>NZ_SEWZ01000011.1 GCF_004307425.1 Aquirufa antheringensis | reverse complement strand
AACGTTGAAATACCACCCTTCTTGTACTGGAATTCTAATCCCCAAAGGGGAGACATTGCTTGGTGGGTAGTTTGACTGGGGTGGTCGCCTCCAAAAGAGTAACGGAGGCTTTCAAAGGTTCCCTCAGTACGCTTGGTAACCGTGCGTAGAGTGCAATAGCAAAAGGGAGCTTGACTGTGAGACCGACAAGTCGATCAGGTACGAAAGTAGGATATAGTGATCCGGTGGTTTAGTATGGAACAGCCATCGCTCAAA
>NZ_SEWZ01000010.1 GCF_004307425.1 Aquirufa antheringensis | reverse complement strand
AACGTTGAAATACCACCCTTCTTGTACTGGAATTCTAATCCCCAAAGGGGAGACATTGCTTGGTGGGTAGTTTGACTGGGGTGGTCGCCTCCAAAAGAGTAACGGAGGCTTTCAAAGGTTCCCTCAGCACGCTTGGTAACCGTGCGTAGAGTGCAATAGCAAAAGGGAGCTTGACTGTGAGACCGACAAGTCGATCAGGTACG
This sequence comes from Aquirufa antheringensis, assembly GCF_004307425.1. GTDB lineage: Bacteria > Bacteroidota > Bacteroidia > Cytophagales > Spirosomataceae > Aquirufa > Aquirufa antheringensis. The sequence continues at coordinate 52 of NZ_SEWZ01000010.1, read as the reverse complement.
AAAGTAGGATATAGTGATCCGGTGGTTTAGTATGGAACAGCCATCGCTCAAA
>NZ_SEWZ01000009.1 GCF_004307425.1 Aquirufa antheringensis | reverse complement strand
CTGGCCGTTAAACCGCCAGTTAGGGTAGAACAGGTAATTGGGGCTAAGTCGTAACAAGGTAGCCGTACCGGAAGGTGTGGCTGGAACACCTCCTTTCTGGAGAAGCTATTATTTTCGGGTGATCACGCAAGTGTTTATTCATCTTCTTTGTTTTTATCACACGCTTAAAGGAAACCTGCTCGAAAGAGAGCAGCTTTCAAAAAGATTTAAGTAAGGATTAAGCGGGCTTGTAGCTCAGGTGGTTAGAGCGCTACACTGATAATGTAGAGGTCCGTGGTTCGAGTCCACGCAGGCCCACAAGAAAAA
>NZ_SEWZ01000008.1 GCF_004307425.1 Aquirufa antheringensis | reverse complement strand
GCCTAGGCATCCCCCATACGCCCTTAATTCACTTACTCTTTTAAAATATCTTCATCCCGAAGGATTCAAATTCTAATTTGCTCTTACTCTTTACTTTATTCTCACAATATGTCAAAGAACCTTGTGTAAACTTTGATAGATAAATCCATCGCATTTACATCGTTCCCAAATCCGTTACTCACATTTGAGTAGGGGAGGGTGGTGTTTTTAGTCGCTAGTCACTAGTCGATAGTCGACAGTCATTAGTTAACTCTTTCAATCTGTTGATCAAGCTCATTTGCCTAATCTTTACTCTGGTGGAGAATAACGGATTCGAACCGTTGACCCCCTGCGTGCAAGGCA
>NZ_SEWZ01000007.1 GCF_004307425.1 Aquirufa antheringensis | reverse complement strand
GCCTAGGCATCCCCCATACGCCCTTAATTCACTTACTCTTTTAAAATATCTTCATCCCGAAGGATTCAAATTCTAATTTGCTCTTACTCTTTACTTTATTCTCACAATATGTCAAAGAACCTTGTGTGAAATTCAATAAACTTGCGCTCATCTCATTCACATCGTTCCCAAATCCGTTACTCACATTTGAGTAGGGGAGGGTGGTGTTTTTAGTCACTAGTCGATAGTCGACAGTCATTAGTTAACTCTTTCAATCTGTTGATCAAGCTCATTTGCCTAATCTTTACTCTGGTGGAGAATAACGGATTCGAACCGTTGACCCCCTGCGTGCAAGGCAGGTGCTCTAGCCAGCTGAGCTAATCCCCCAGGGATTGTTGCTTAATTGCTTTGGCCTTGTCTCACTTTGCTTTCGGCTTGCAAGCCTTTTTCTTGTGGGCCTGCGTGGACTCGAACCACGGACCTCTACATTATCAGTGTAGCGCTCTAACCACCTGAGCTACAAGCCCGCTTAATCCTTACTTAAATCTTTTTGAAAGCTGCTCTCTTTCGAACAGATTTCCTTTAAGCGTGTGATAAAAACAAAGAAGATGAATAATCACTTGCGTGATTACCCGAAAATAATAGCTTCTCCAGAAAGGAGGTGTTCCAGCCACACCTTCCGGTACGGCTACCTTGTTACGACTTAGCCCCAATTACCTGTTCTACCCTAACTGGCGGTTTAACGGCCAGCTTCAGG
>NZ_SEWZ01000006.1 GCF_004307425.1 Aquirufa antheringensis | reverse complement strand
CTGGCCGTTAAACCGCCAGTTAGGGTAGAACAGGTAATTGGGGCTAAGTCGTAACAAGGTAGCCGTACCGGAAGGTGTGGCTGGAACACCTCCTTTCTGGAGAAGCTATTATTTTCGGGTGATCACGTGAGTGATTATTCATCTTCTTTGTTTTTATCACACGCTTAAAGGAAACCTGCTCGAAAGAGAGCAGCTTTCAAAAAGATTATACAAGAATAAAAGCGGGCTTGTAGCTCAGGTGGTTAGAGCGCTACACTGATAATGTAGAGGTCCGTGGTTCGAGTCCACGCAGGCCCACAAGAAATGAAGGCATGTGGGACAAGAGATAAGAGTAAAGATTAGAGAGTATAGAGTAGAGAGTAAGCATTAGGCAAACGAGTCTAATAAAGAGATTAACAAAGAGAACCCATTAACCTGGGGGATTAGCTCAGCTGGCTAGAGCACCTGCCTTGCACGCAGGGGGTCAACGGTTCGAATCCGTTATTCTCCACCAGAGTAAAGATTAAGCAAACGAGCTTGATCAACAGATTGAAAGAGTTAACTAATGACTGTCGACTATCGACTAGTGACTAGCGACTAAAAACACCACCCTCCCCTACTCAAATGTGAGTAACGGAATGGGAACGATGTGAATGAGATGAGCGCAAGTTTATTGAATTTCACACAAGGTTCTTTGACATATTGTGAGAATAAAGTAAAGAGTAAGAGCAAATTAGAATTTGAATCCTTCGGGATGAAGATATTT
>NZ_SEWZ01000005.1 GCF_004307425.1 Aquirufa antheringensis | reverse complement strand
GTGTCATTTTGATTGCTTTGTGGAATCTTCGGGTGTTATACCAGATGGTGTGTGCGAATATTGTTTGTTTTGCATCATAAAACCCCGTGAATTCGTAACGTTCGATTACTTCCCGCTGAATGATGGAGTGGAATGCTTCGATGTAGGAATTTTCTTCCGGTGTTGCGATGTGTGTGAACTCTTGATTGGCTTCCGCTGTGCGAAGGTATTGCTTTACGTTGTTGGCAATAAATTGAGATCCATTGTCATTTCGAATGGTTACTCCTTTGATTCCGTATTCGTTGTTTATTCGTCTAAATGCATTGATGACATCAATTTGTTTGATGCTTTTTTGAAATATCTGACCCACGATTTTACGAGAAAAGACATCGATGATAGTTAGCAAGTAAAAGTTTCTTTTTTCGCCGTGTACATAGACGTATTTAATGTCTAGGCATAGGTATTCCATTGGATAGGAAGCCTGAATCTTACGGTGTTGGACAAACTTGCGTTTGCCGCTGGTTCGTATCACTTTACCCAAAAGTAGGTTGTGTTCGTCCATTAATCGGTAAACTTTTTTCTTGTTAATGTAATAATCAAGCTTGCGTAATTCCCCTGTTACATTTTCATACCCGTAGCAGCAAAACTCTTGCGAGAGGATGTCTTTAATTTGCTCGATAACGATTTGATTTTCGACCTTCTCTCCATCTTGTTTCCACGTATGAGAACTGGCTTTAACGCCCGGTTTTCCACCTGTAGACTTATAATAGTAAACACTGGAAGGAAGGTTAGACCAAGATAAAAGCATACGTGTAGGAGCCTGCTGAAAGTATTGAGAAACGATCATCTTCTTGTCTTGGTTAGCACAGGGCTTTTTTTTAAAAGCTCTGATTTAAATTCTATTTCCAAGGCTTGTCGAGCGATAATTCTTTTCAATCGTTCGTTTTCTTCTTCCAAAGCCCTAAGCTCTGGATCTATTCGCTTATAGGCAGACTTTAATCCTTCAACTCCTTTGGAAAGGTATTTATTCTTCCACTTAGCATATAGACTAGGTGCTAAATTATACTTCCGGCACGTTACTGTAGTGCCCTCTCTTTGACCTTCTTGAAGTATCGCTAAACGATCTTCTGGTGTGAAAATTCTTCTTTCTCTTTTCATAGTTCCCTAATTTAATTGGTTCTAAACTCTTTTTAAAATTTAGTCCAGTCTATTAGGGGGTTAGTACATTAATTCATGAACCATCATGCCACTAAGATTCGCTCTAGTGGCATTTTTATTTTATCACCTCATTGAGGTCAGATCCGACCTTGTGTCAGATATGTCCTTTAAGCAAATTTGAACATGAAATTAAAGAAGGAAGAACTTGTTTCTCGAGTTGGTAGTAAGATACGGGAGATACGAAAGGAAAAAGGTCTTACTATCGAGAAGCTCGCCTTAGAGGCTGAAATTGAGAGCAAACAGTTGCGCAGAATCGAACTCGGTCAGATTAATACCAGTGTCTACCAAATCTATAATCTATCACATACTTTGGATGTTAAAATGCACGACATCTTTATTTTTAATCATTGATTAATATGGCTAAAAGTTTATTAATAAATGCAATTCAAAGGTTATTTAACAACTATAAGTGGTCGGACATTTCTAAACTTGGCCAAGTTAGCTTCGAAGAATATATCTCAAAACTAAATCCTAGTCAGACTAAAGTTATTGAAGACGATAAATTTAAAAGAATTCAATGGGAGGATGAGCAGACCCTATACATAGTTCGATTCACTAAGGGAGGGAAATTCCTAATGATAGAGAGAGAAGTTTGGTATGAATATCAATTGCCATTTTTTAAAAAGAAAATAATCTTAGATGAACGTAAAAGCTAAACTCTCCTATTTTCGTTTGGTCTACGTCTCATTGTTCTTTGCTTGTATAACCACTGATTTATTAGCTCAGTTGAATGATAAGGGAATTACAACCAGCAAACCCGCTAGGCTTAGCAATTTAATTACCCTATTAAAGGCAGAAATTAGTTCCTCCCTTAAAGCCAAAGAAGTGGGCTTCTGTTATGCCGATCATTCCTCGCCTACCATAATGGATGGCAAAATCATTTGTACACAAAGCAAGGAGACAAATTCGATTAGTACTATTGTTGCTCAGAATCAATTTAAGAAAGGTAAAACGTACTATGTTAGAGCATACTCAATTGTCGGCAGCACAGTTCTATATGGAAATGAAGAAACAATTAGCTTGGAGCAGCAACAATATGAAATTGGGCAGAGGGCTTTCGGCGGGATCATTGCCTATATATTTGAGCCCAGAGACAAATTGTATGTAAAAGGAGAGATTCACGGAATTATTGCTGCCGAATCAGACCTACCTGGTACACATGCTTGGAATACAGCAATTGAAGTTAATATGAAGAAGTCGCCTATTTCTCTTACGAGACAATTAGAGGAAGGACTTGGTAATGGAGCTACTAATACACGAACTATTACAAGTGATTTACGTAATAGAATACAAGAATTAAGCATTAATATCCCTGTAAAGGCCACCTATCCTGCCGCAGCGGAAATGTGCTCTACACTTAAATTGAACTCATATGACGATTGGTTTCTGCCAAGTTTGAACGAAATGAAAATTATGTGGTTCCATCAAACAGCAGAACTTAATCTGAGCAAAAAAAATGTTTATTGGACATCCACCTCATATAATCCAAACAAAGCAGTTGCATTCGCATTTAAAGAAACCCCTTTAATCAAAGAAGTAAATCAAGGGTTGAAATTTGCTGTTAGACCAATGAGATATTTTTAGGTATTAAGAACAGAGATTTGATTACAGGCCTCACTTTTAGTGGGGTCTTTGTATTATTAGACAATAACTCTGTTTGATCACAGGAGCTTTTAGAGGAGCTCTAGTAAATGCCCCCCCTACCCCCCCAACACGTTTGTGTGGAGAAAATAGGGGAGCATTTATTAAAGTAAATCTATTTGATCCCGATCGCTATAGGTTCACTCCCATGCTGGAAAATGCAATCATCCAAATCACATGGTAGGGTTTTGTTTAAGTGGGTTAATACGATGGTTAAATTTTGCTACATCGCCCCAAACTCAGAAATTGTTGAGTTTAGGTTCCACGGGGTGAGCCATAATCACCCCACTCGCCGTCATCCATTATCTATTAAGATAATTGCTACCGCTTGAACGCCAGTCTAGGAACAATTGACTTGCTGCCACCCTAGAATTTTCAGGATAATATTTGCCTGATTATTTTCTGATCAAATTTACAAACAACCTTTATTGTAGGCAATAGGAAGCCTTAGTTCCTAGAAAACCCCGCTAACCAAGCTTGTTAAATGTTCGATTCCACTCAATCAGGGAATATTTTTGTAACTAATTCAGTTATACCAATTTTAATTGGCTAGTAACTAAGCTTCGGTAACTCATCCAAAGTACCCACCTGTTCCATCCCCAAACTACGCAGGTACTTCAAGCTGGTCATCATTGATTGGTGTGAACAAAGCCTCTGAACAAGATGCAGGTCTTTATCCCTTTTGAACACTGAACACACTGCTGAATGCCTAAAGGAATATAGAGTGTGGTTAGGGGTAATTACTCCACTGCGAACAAGCTTAGTCTTTACCCTTGCCCAACAAGTGGAGAAATACCATTCATTTAGTGGTTTCAGCTCATTAGTAAAGATGTTAAACTGATCGGGAAGTGCTAGTACCCCATTTGCTATCAGAATTGTCCTAATGTTTTCAGGAACTGGAATAGAGCGTATACGCTTTGACTTATTCTCATCTCCTGAGAGGGTTAAGATCGTTAAATCTTCGTTGAAGTTACCTCTAGTAAGTAATCTGACCTCTCTGTGAGGACGCAATAGCATACAATAAACAAACAATGCACACAAAAAGAGGTTATCACTTCTAGTTCGTACCGCTTCTAAACATACCTCCAGCTGTTTCTCTGTAAATGCTTGGTTATGGACAGCTTCTACTCTCCTGCAGGAAGTACCTTTGACTGGATTAATCTTCATTATACCACGTTGTAGGATCTTATTGAACACTGCAGATAAGGTTCTGCGTTTGATAGCATAGTAAGCACTAGAGGAATTAAACCTCGAAAGAAAGCTTTCTACGGTAGCAGAGGTAATAGCATCCACCTCTTTGTCAAGAATCTCCAAACTACGTGCATAATCTAAGAACTCTTGGGTAACTATGGTGGTATCACGAATATACTTCTTAGAATAAGATGAAGTATTCAGCTCTTTAAGCATTGTTGTTAGCACCTCTTCAATTAACCACCTCTTAAGACCAGGGAGCCATCCTTTCTTTAGTTCAGCAATAACTATGTCTTCTAGTAAAATCAGTTCTCTGAGCCGCGATTTGGCTGTCTTTTTAAGGTTTGGAGAACATGATTTGCCGAATTGTGCACCTTGGTAGATGCGAACCCGCTTTTGGTTGATAAAGAAGTAAACATAGGACCGTTTGGAAAGGTCCTCACTGAAGAAGATTTTAGGTGTGATTTGCATTTACTGACCCAGTTTGTGACTCAGGCAATCCAAAACCACTCAAAAAGACTGTTTCCTCCTTAGCTCAGCTGGTAGAGCAACTGATTTGTAATCAGTAGGTCATTGGTTCGATCCCGATAGGAGGCTCTGAAAATAAGGCAGTTATAACGAAAGTTATAGCTGCTTTTTCATTTGTACCAGATTTGTACCAAAAACTTATCTCTCCTTCCTCCATTCTCCACTCCACCGTATCCGATTTTATTACCGGTAATATTCTTGCACAAATCAAGGGCCTCAATTACGGCAGAGAAATATTTTTGGATTTTTTTCTATAATTTCGACTCTATCTGCTTTGCAAAATGGGAATTACCCCAGTTTGCAACTTCTATCAAAACTGGCATAAGACTAATCCCTGAGTCGGTTAAATTATATTCAACTCTTTGAGGCAGTTCATCTGATTCTAATCGATTAATTAACCCTAGTAACTCTAAATCTTTCAACTCTTTAGAAAGGACCTTGTTTGAAATGGCTGGCATCAATTGATTTAATTTGCCAAAACGGATCGTCTTATCCCCAATACAATTCAAAATAATAGGTTTCCATTTACCACCAATAATTGACATAGTTCGGGTTACGGGACATTGGAATGGATTATCGATAAAACGCATATACCGGTTACTTAGAGGTTACTACTAATTGATTTCTGGTTACAAATGTATACCAATATTCCGTAGTTTTGAAAAAAATAATTATATATGAAAAAAGTATTGATTTTAGGACTATGCTATTTGATGGCATCTTATCATGTTCTCGCACAGCAAAAGGAAATGATTTATGTGAATGCAAATTCAGGTAATGATGACGCAGCTGGTTCTCAAATGACGCCATTAAAATCGTTGTTTGAGGCTGCTAAGCGTGTGAATAAATTAGCTGGCAAAGGAAGTATACAAGTTTTCTTGTCAGAAGGTACGTATGGACTTGCAGAAACCGCTACATTCAATCCCACACAATGGGTATTTTCAAAACAAGATCGCCTCGAAATTCGCGCGGAGATTTTACCAGATAGTTCAGCTTGGGAACCTAATAAAATGCCCATAATTGTTTCGACAATGCCATTTAAACTTGAACGTGATGATAAGAAAGTAATCACGGGCGGTTCAAATTATGGTATTTTAATCGAAAGCAGTCATGCTACCATTCAAGGACTTCGTATATTAGGTGAACCTGTGCATGAAAAACCCAAAGCGGGTGTACTCGTTCGAAATTATCCAATCGTATGGGAAGGTAAAAACTTGAGTGATTTGCGCGTTACACAATGCCTGTTTCTAGGGAATCAATTCGCATTACCTAACCACTTGGGCATATTATCCAATGGAAAGCAATTAGAAGTCGATCATTGTGTCTTTTATGGGGTAAAAGATGCTGTAGTGATGTGGAATGCACCTGCTGAACAATCTAGTATGCATCATAATTTGATTTTGAATAGTTACGGTGCAGCTGTTTGGACTTGGTCAACAACACCTGACTTCAAATTTTATAACAATGTCATGAGTGGAATCAACGTCTTGTGGGTATTGGAGAAAGAAGCAAAAAATGCTTACCAGATTCAGAATTCTATGGTTATTGGCTATAATCAATTAGTGAATCAAGGTGGAGGCCCACAAGATTTTGGTACACCAGCCAATCCAAAGAAATTGATGTATGGTTCTGATTTTGTTCTTCAAAAAACAGGCGGTTTATCTATCGAGGAAGACCAAACAAGTCGTTATTATTTACAAATAAAACCTGGAACTTTAGGAACTTCTTATGGGGCGGGGTTATTTTATAAATTATCAAATGAGAAATAAGGGTTTTATAGCCGTAATGATATTGTTGGCCGCACCCATGTATGGTCAGCAATTCACTTGGGAAAAGCAAACATTTTCCGCCATTAATTCAATTGCTAAAGTAGTTGAATTAGACGGAGCAAAAGTTTTAGAAGTTACTAGAGACTTAGTCAAATCTCCCTTTGATATTAATAATATTGAGAACTCTGTGGATGGACCGACCTTTGTTAAGTTGGCAAATACTGACATCGAAAATGGTATCATCGAAGTGAAGATGTTAAGTAAGATTCAAGTAGATTCACCGTTCCCACAAGCAAGAGGATTCATCGGTTTGGCCTATCGCATCGATGAGGCGAATACCCAATTTGAGAATATTTATTTGCGACCAAGTAATGGTCGAGCTGATGACCAACTGCGCAGAAACCATACTGTTCAGTATTTTGCCTATCCTGGTTATACTTTCAGCCGCTTGCGAAAAGAAGCTAATGGCTTATATGAAACCTATGCGGATATCGGATTAAACGAATGGATTGATGTCCGATTAGAATATCAAGGAGAGAAGGTCACTTTGTTTATTAACAACCAAAAGTCACCAAATTTTATTGTCAACAAAATGTTGGGCAAATCAACGCGAGGAAGCATTGGTTTGTGGGTAGAAGTAGGGACAATTGGCTACTTTAAAGACTTGAAAGTAACGAAGAATTAAATAAAAAAGGGGCTTAATTAATAGCCTCTTTTTTTATTTACTTGAAAAATAACTCAATACGATTTCATTGAACTCTTTCGGATTCGTTGTAAACCGTATGCTGCAAGCAACCCGTAAAGAAGCCCTGAATTTATTAGATTTGGGAATTGCCTCCGTGGAAGATATTGACCAGGCTGTTATAAAAGGTCTCGGCTATCCGATGGGCCCATTTCAGTTGCTCGACTTAACAGGCATCGACTTAGCTTATCATGTTGGAATGGAAAAATACCAAGCATCAGGAAATGAAGATGATAAACCATCTCCAACTATCGTGGAGAAGTTCAACAAAGGAGAATGGGGAAAGTAAGTGGGCAAGGGATTTTATACTTATTGATGCTTGACTTCATTCAATCCTCATAGGGGGTTCTGAGAAGCTCGACAGCAATGTCGGGCTTTTTTGTTGCCCTGCCCCCTGATAATTTCCTCTAAAAACTGATTATTTTCTTACAAATCCACAATTACAACTGAAAGTGCACTATATTGCACAAATCTGCCTAAATCAGCCTACAGTAATCATTAATTACAAACAAAAGAGCATTATAATGCACCAACAAGACATCATAGAAACACTAAAAAAGCGACGTATTACGCTCCAAGTGAACCAAGAGACCCTTGCTATGCTGTCAGGTGTAGGTCTACGAACGGTCAAACAATTTGAAAGCGGAAAAGGAAATCCTACCTTGGAGACGATTCAAAAACTAGCCGATGTACTAGGACTTGAAATGCAATTAGCCATTAAAAAAATAGCAACAGAAAATGAGGACAGCGACGATACTGTATAAGACTGAACCTGCAGGAATTTTGAGTCAACTGAATAATGGCAGTTTTCATTTTCACTATTTGGAGACATGGATAGAAGATAAAAAGAAACCGGCCATCAGCTTAACCATGCCTAAGTCAAAAAAGGAATTTAAGTCCCCTCAACTATTTCCAGTTTTCTTTCACTTGTTACCAGAGGGAGCAAATAAGCAAGCGGTTTGCAAGTTCAAGAAGATTGATCCGTCGGATCATTTTGGCATACTATTACATACCGCTCAATTCGATACGATAGGTGCGATAACGATTGAACAAATAGACTGATAAGTGAATATACCACTGCTTTCCTACTGCCCAAGTACACTAGCTGAAGGTCATTCCAGTTACTGCCGATCTGCGATTCAGCGACTATTCTCGAATCACAAGGTGCATCACGTGTTGCCCTATGATTCACCGACGAGTTCAGACGAGGTTTCTGGTATTTTCTTTGAGAATAGAACGATTATGTCTATTTCTGGAGTACAGGAAAAGTTTTCCCTCCTACTAAAGAAGAATAAGCTTCGATTAGCACAGCCGGGGGAAAGTGGTCATTATTTACTAAAGCCAATTCCTACTCTGGGCAAGAACAAGCATCTGATGCCTGCAAACGAGCATTTGACGATGCAGATAGCTAAACAGGTTTTTCAAATAGATACGGCAGAGAATGGGATTGTTTTTTTCCAAAATGGGGAAATGGCCTATTTGACGAAACGATTTGACCGAGATGAAGCTGGACTGAAACGAGGGAAAGAGGACTTTGCAGTTTTGGCAAACAGAACACCACAAACACACGGGGCGAATTACAAATACGAAGGAAATTACCTCGAATTGTTCCAAATCATGCAGCAATATGTGCCTGCCTATGCCACCGAGGCCCCTAAACTATTTAAAATCATCTTGTTTAATTACCTGTTTTCGAATGGAGATGCCCATTTAAAGAATTTCTCCTTACTAGAAACAGTGGATGGCGATTACATTCTGAGCCCGGCCTATGATTTATTGAATTCTCAATTACATATCGCAGATAGCGATTTTGCCTTACTAGGTGGCTTATATCCGAAGGCGCAATACCAGGGAAAATTAATCCATCAGTTTATACACTTGGGAAAAATGGCAAATATCCCTGAAAAAATGGTAGAACGAATTCTCGAACAAATGCAGGCGAATTCGACGGAGATTGAAATGTTGATTCGACGCTCCTTTCTAGAAGAAAGTGCTCAGAAAAACTATTATCAAAGTTACCAGGGACGGTTGAAACGACTGAAAATCTAGTAAATTGCAATATTATGTCTAAACCGATTCTTCTCATCAGATACTGCCCGAAATGCAACTGGTTACTGCGAGCAGCCTATGTGGCCCAAGAACTCCTCAGTACATTCGAACTAGAAGCTGGGGGTGTCATGTTAAAGCCTAGCCAAATTGCAGGAGAATTCTCCATTTCTATAGATGATAAACCTTTGTTTGACAGAAAGTTAAACGGAGGATTTGAGGAAATAAAGGTGATTAAGCAACTCGTTCGAGACGAAATCTGTCCTGAAAAAATATTAGGACACAGCGACAAATGATCGGTCTACTCATGGCAGGTGGGGCTAGCACTCGGATGGGAACCGATAAAGGTTTGTTGCTAGATAAGGCTGGAAAATTATGGGCCAAAAAAACATTTGAATTACTTGAAAAAGGGAATTTATCCTGTTTCGTCAGCCTCAATTCTAGTCAATTAGATACGTACCAAGCCCATTTTTCAATTAAATCGTTAGTGATTGACAATTCTAAAATCCCAGTAAAAGGCCCTTTACTTGGTATATTAAGTGTGCATCAGCAATTTCCCAAAGAGGATCTTTTTGCTTTGGCAACAGATCTTCCTTATTTGTCATTTGCTCAGATCGAGCGACTACTCGTATTTCGGGAACAAAATCCTAAACGGGGGATTTGGGTATACAGAAGTCATAAAGGGCCAGAACCACTTTGTGCGATTTATTCAGCGCGGATTTTAGCTCAAATCTTATCCGCACCTCCACAAAAATTCAGCCTAACGGCACTTTTGGATCAATTCCCAACAGCCTATTTACCAATCCTTCCGGAAGAAATGGATAATTTCGAGAATGTCAATTTCCCAATATACGGAAAGTCACTTTAGGCGCATTGCACAATTCACAGCAATAATCATCTTCCAGATTCATAAACGGCGTTCCGGGTTCAATACCTTGAGAGAGGTCACCGTAGGCTGGGTCATAACGTGTTAAACACGCAACACAGAAATAACGATTTTCTTCCAAGCTTTCCTCAGTGCGGACTTCTGATCGAATGGTTTGGCGCACCTGGGTGGCCCTATATTTATAAAATGACAAAATGGCTCGACGCAATTGCTCACCCAACACAAATTTAGGTACACTTGAACAAAATAGATAGCCTGTCCGCTGATTAGGATTAAAATCATGCGCGCATAAAATATCATATACGTAAAATAAACCCCACAAAACAGATCGCGAGCGTACCACGATTCCACCAAAAACTTCACTTTTCGGCCTTGTTTTAATCCCAATACTTAATCCAAACGAACGGGTATCTTCTCTATTTAAATGCCGGACCAAAAATTGCTTTAAGGCTAAACCTTTCGGACTATGATCTTCTAATTGAAAATTCAATTCGTTCGCGGCATGACGCATATTTATTTGATGCTTTTCTAACAGCAAATTCCAAGCGCACTTGTCCTTTTCCTCGATTCCCTTTATCATTAATGATTTCCAAGGAGTAGAACCAATTTGACCCACTTTGGTATCTAAACACAACAAGCATACTTCGCGTAAAAAATCACAGCTAAATAATTCTTTACGCCGATAAATACCTAACCAATACCGGTTGTTATACCGATTCAAGCCTTCGTAATAAGGCAAATTGAATGGTGGTAATTCAGCTGTCGACTGAGCCTTACGAATTATATAACTTTTAACCTCCAAACGAGAAAGTAAAAGCTCTCCACTCGCCGCTTCCTGCCCATAAAATGATTGCTTATCGGATAAAATTAAGCTTTCTAGCTGTTTTGAAAAAGCTGCCACATCTTGAGTATACACTAATTCTGTCCACTCATAAATCACATTAGTTTTCGGAAAACGGACAAATAAATGCCAAAAATGTGGCTCTGTAGCGGATGCAACCCAATTGATATTCCCCGTCAATAAAGGAGTAAAACTTTGATTACTATCGGATATATTTATTTTTAAAGTAGGTTGGTAATTAATTCCATCTAAAATATCTCGGTAAACTCCTTCATTCAGCCATGTACCTTGTATAAACACCTCCTCCGCGGGATAGGAGCTAACAATATTCGGGTAAATTTCTTGATCCACCTCGAAGACGATACCTGCTTCATCCAGTGAATGGACTAAATCCTCTAGAGAAGTAGCTTCCAACGGAATCAATAATTGTTGACGCAACCCAAAACGCACCTGCCGTAACTTCAGCGTATCTAGAACATTCAGAATCTCAAGTAAATCACCTGGAGAAATAATACCTCCCAGAAAATTAATTTTTATGTAACTCATACTAGTCCAAATTCACGCATAGCAATAGGAAAATTCTTGTTTTCATGACTAGGATTCGTCAATTTAAGAAGGCTGTATCGCTGCAAATCACTTAATGCATTCCAGCTATTGAGTGTAACCTCCCAACCAAATTCCAAAGCCTTAGAACAAATACTTTGGGGCACATTTTTTCCAGCTTGCCATCCCACTAAAATTTTTGATTCAGACAATTGTGCTGGGGGTTGACCGGTATAATTTTCAATTAATTGGGCCAAAAATTGAGAGTACATAGCCTTTTCTGTAACTGATTCACACGAATTCATTGCCAAGGCTAACTTCTCATCTGAACCGAATTTCGCCCAAGCGGCTAAGCTCAATTTTATCTGTACCGCGTCTAATTTAAATCGAACAGCCATCGGAATACAACGCATGTTCGCTTCCATAAAATCTTCCTCGAAGACAAAATACTCAATATTTGCGTGACCTAAAAAGATCGAAGGGGCTAATATTTTCATGAAATTATTTTTTGTTTCAACGTTCTATCTAACAAAGCTTTCACTTCTGGCCGGCAGCTGCCGCAGCCCATACCCGCACCAGATAATTGGCATAATTGTAAGTGATCGCTACAGCCTGCTTCGATTTTTTGAATTACATTTCCTTCCCCTACCCCATTACAAGAACAGACCACCTTCCCAAGTATCGGCTCAGGCGCTTTGCCTGATCGTAATAAAAGCAATCGTTTCTCACTTAGCTCTAATTTTTGCTCAATCAAATTTCGGAATTCTAAAAATTCCCGCTTATCTCCAATCAAAATGGCGCCTATTAGGCGGTCATTGTGAATAATGCATTTTTTATAAAATCGTTTGGCTTTGTCCATAAAAATCACCTCCTCAAAGGCTGGATCTTTAGGACATTCCACTACTCCCATAGAACAGAGATCCGTACCGGGCATCTTTAATATATTCATCAACAAAGATCCACTATATTGACGGGAGATATCGCCATTGAGGTAGCGAGCTAAGACCTCAGCTTGCTGTTCAGCCGCTGCAGTAATGCCATACAAAACCCCATTGCATTCCGCTATTTCTCCTATCGCGAAAATGGAAGGATCACTTGTTTGTAAGTAGGCGTCTACTACCACACCGCGCTGCGTGAGTAAATCAGCTTGTTTAGCTAATTCGATGTTTGGGATTGTACCAATGGCAATGACAATAGCTTGACAAGGTAAAGTAAGTCCACTTTTCAATCGGACACCTTCTACCGCATAATCGCCTAACAAGCGCTCTATTTCATCATTATAATGTATAGAGATCCCCCTATCCACTAATTCTTCATGCAAAAGCTGACTGCCTAATGGATCCAATTGGCGATCCATGAAGCGGGAGTTGCGATGAACCAAAGAAACGGGAATCTGCATTTCCTCTAAGGATGCGGCAAGCTCAATTCCGAGCAACCCGCCACCTACAATGACCACGGGACCATTGGCAGGATCCACATGAGCCTTGAAGCGATCTGCATCAGGCCGACTTCGCATCGTAAATATCCCCTCCAAAGGTGGCAAATCACGCAACATAGCTGGTCTACTACCTGTTGCTAAAATTAACACATCGTAGGAATGCACTTGTCCTTTCGAGTCGGTCACTGTCTTTGCTCCGCGATCAATCGAATCAATGCCGAGTCCACGGTACAACGAGATGGAATGTTCTTCCTCTTCTGCCTCCGACATTTTTACCAAATTCACCCAAGGCAAAGCCCCACTAATATAATCTGGCAACAAAACACGATTGTAAAAAGGTAAATCTTCTTTACTAAATACTACAATTTCATCTACGGAATTGTTTTGTCGGTACGATTTAACAAAGCCACAAGCACCAGCTCCAGCACCTACAACAACTATTTTTTGTTTCTGCTTAACAAAGGCCTGAACAGAAACGGCAGCAAATTTGAAATCGGGTTCCTTACTTTTCGGATCTACGAGACTCGAAGTAAGGTTATTTACTCGATTATCATCACGACCTGCGATTTTCCCCCAATGCATCGGCATAAAAACGCAACCACGTTTCAGATCATCACTTAACTTCGCCTTTACGCGAACGCATCCACGTTGATTCTTGACCTCGACGAGCGAACCTTCCTGAATGCGTAAGAAAGCCGCGTCATCTGGGTGAACCTCTACAAAGGATTCACCCATGTGCTGCTTTAATTTATTGACTTTCCCGGTCTTGGACATAGTGTGCCATTGATCTCGAATACGACCAGTATTCAAAATAAAGGGAAATTCTTCACTGCATTTTTCCGAAGTATTTTCATCTGATACCGACTGAATTTGGGCTTTCCCAGAGGGAGTATAAAATACACGATTTGTAAATAGACGCGAGGTACCAACACCCGTTGATCCGGCGGGGTAAGGCCATTGAACTGTCCGATTTTTCGTTAAAGTCGCATAATTTAGTCCACTAACATCTATGTGCGTACCTGCTGTTAATTGTGCATGTTCCGAATAAATGGCTGAGGCATTTTCAAAATCAAAACCTTGGTAACCCATTTCCTGGGCGAATCGACAGATAATTTCCGCATCTGGCAACGCCTCTCCTGGAGCATCGACAATTTTAGGTAAGTGAGAAATGCGCCGTTCAGCGTTTGTCATTGTCCCTTCTTTTTCGGCCCAAGCCGCAGCAGGAAAAACAACATCAGCATACTCTAAAGTTTCTGCCTGGTTGGAAATTTCTTGAACTACAACAAATTTGGCCTTTTTCAAACCCGCCTCCACCTGACGAACATTCGGCATACTAGTCAATGGATTCGTACAAATTATCCACACCGCCTTTAAGGTACCGTCATCTAGTGCTTGGAACATTTCTGTAGCACTTAAACCAGGCTTGGCAGCGATACTTCCAGCAGGAACACCCCAGAATTGCTCCACTTCAGCCCGATGTGCTGGATTTAATAAATCACGGTGGGCTGGCAGTAGATTAGAGAGTCCTCCTACTTCCCGGCCGCCCATGGCATTAGGCTGACCCGTTAAAGAAAGTGGGCCGGCACCTGGGCGACCTATTTGGCCTGTAATGAGATTCAAATTAATCAGCGAGAGATTTTTATTTACACCCACCGCACTTTGATTCAAGCCCATAGTCCACATACTCATGTAGCTTTTCGCACCTGCAATGTAGCTAGCTGCTTGCGTAATTTTCGCTAACGAAACGCCACAAATCAACGCTGATTCCTCCACCGACTTTAAAAAAACAGATGTTCGGTACGCCTCATACCCCTCTGCATGGTCACGAATAAAGGTATGATCTACCGCGTCCATTTCAATTAACAGGCGCCCAATAACATGATGCAAAACAACATCAGTTCCAGGATTGACCTGCAAGTGAATATCCGCTATAGCACAGGTCTGCGTCTTGCGGGGATCACTCACAATAATTTTCAAATCTGGATTGCGGGCTTTGGCAGCCTCCACCCTTCGCCAAAGTATGGGATGACACCAAGCAGGATTTGCACCTGCTACAAAAATAACATCCGCTAATTCAATATCAGCATAGGAAACGGGCACCGAATCCTCTCCTAAACTCATTTTATAACCCACCACGGCAGAACTCATACACAAACGGGAATTTGTGTCAATGTTGTTACTGCCGATAAATCCTTTGATCAACTTATTGATTACATAGTATTCCTCAGTTAAACATTGACCAGAGGCATAAAATGCGACAGAATCTGGTCCATATTGAGCAATTAAGGACTTAAAGACAGCCGCTGTTCGCTGCATAGCCGATTCCCAGCTTACCCGAATGCGCGGCTGATTTTTAGCATAGCGCATCAATGGATAATGTAAACGGTCTGATACATCATTTACCGTATAGTGCAAATTCATACCTTTACTACACAATTGGCCGTCATTTACAGGATGCCCCATTTCCCCCTCAACAAGCAGGCGACCAAGCGCATCCTTTTTAACAGATACACCACAGCCGACCCCGCAGTAACAACAGGTACTTTTGTGTTCAGTACAACCAGGTTTGAGGGATTTTTCCATGTTGAATATTAGGCAACCGTTAATTCAAGCGCTTTTTTTGCTTCGCTAAATCGAGTAACAAAAATGATGGCGGATACGGCAATTACTATCATACCAATATAACCGAAGGCTTGCATATAGGTAATACTTTCGCTCTTAAATAAGAATCCAAATAACATACCACCCACATTTCCACCTGCACCTACCACTCCGCTCACAAAACCAACATTTTTCGTATTGACAAACGGAGTAATGGCATAAGTTGCCCCGTTTGCCATTTTTAAAAATAATGCAAAAGTGATCATCGATAGGATTGCTAAAGGTAAATTACCTGCATTGGCAAAAAGTAATAGGCCGACACCCTCTAACAATAAAACCGAAGCTAATAGCAAACCCTTGCCACGCATACCATAGGAGCGACCTACTCGATCGGCAAAAATACCTCCCAAGGCACGCGCAAAGATGTTCATAAAACCAAATGCTCCAGCCCAAAAGCCAGCGCTGCTTTGGGTTAAGTTGTATTCTTGCACAAAATGTAAGGCTGCCACATTATCAAACGTAATTTCCATACCAAAACAAACAGCATATGCCAAAGCCAAGGCCCAAACACGCCAATCTTTCAATACCGTAAAATCCGTTTTTGACTTCAATTGTACATCACGATCAATTTCATCATAATTGCCAGCAGGTGTATCTTTCGTAAATTTGAAATATACAAAGGCCATTAGTAGCATCATCACGCCGGGAAGAATCATCGCATAACGCCAAGCGTCAGCTTTGACATAACCAAAACCAACAATTGCCGTAAATACAACGGGCATTAACATATTCGTGATTCCTCCACCTAAATTACCCCATCCACCGGCAACAGCATTCGCTGTACCTTTGATGGCAGGCGAGAACATCATTGACGTATGAAATTGAGTGATCACAAAAGAAGCTCCCACGATACTGATTGCTAGGCGAAACAAAAGGAAACTACTGTAACTTTCAGCGAGTCCAACGCACATTACAGGAATCGCCCCCACTATTAGTAAAGCCGTATAGGTCTTCCGAGGTCCCCAAGTATCGCACAAGCGACCAATCAATAACCGAGCAATAATGGTTCCTGAAACGGAAGCAATAATAATATTCCCAATTTGTGGTTTAGTCAAATGCAAAGTTTCTTTAATTGTAGGCATCAATGGCGCTAGTCCAAACCAACCAAAGAAACAAACAAAAAAGGTCATCCAAGTAATATGAAACGTACGCATTTGTACCCCACGGAAGGAGAAAATGTTTAATTTTTCGAGCGGCAGATTGTTCTTCATTAGATTTTATTTAAGTGGATTATAATAGAATATTGAGTTGTAGGTAAGCCCATGAAGCTTGTTTTTGAGTGGTGCCGGGACTAAATCCCTTAGCCGATTCCATCGAATCGCTTGCTTGCATCACAGAAAAACCCATTTCAAGCATACTAAACTTGTTCAGCACATAGGTGCTAACCCAGTCTAGTTCGATACCTAAGAAGGGGTTAATTTTTTGACCATCTTGGGCCTTTTGATCCGCCTCCAACGCAAAATAATGCAGATCCATCCCTGAACTGAATCGTTTATTTTTAGCAACATACTTTGATTTTAGATACAAATCAGACAACCCTCCTGCCGGGGAACCCGTTCCTGCATAGAAGTAATCCATCAATCCCCAAAACTTATGTGGCGTCCCATACAAGGGATCAAATCGATGGTTGGTTTTCGAACTCGAAAAGGCATCATTTCCAGAAACAACATCCCAACCAAACGTATAGGCTATATTCCTAGGTTGATAGGTAATGGCTAACGAAGAAGTAAAGGCATCTAAAAGAAGGCCGTCTTTATCCTTGCCTGTTTGGTAATAAATGGCTCCATTAAAATTCCAAGCTTTTGCCAAAGGTGCAGAGAAGTTCGATCCTATTGTCCAACGCGCATTCAACACCGTAGAATGGTAGCGACGTCCAAATACATAAGCCGTATCTTTACCCGCTATATTCCGAGTGGAATCTAGACTATAAGCTCCAAATTGATCACTCAAAATGACTCCAGACCATTTCGCTTTACCTACGTTTTTTGAGAGGTACAAAAATTGCATCGATTTGTAATTTTGGCCCAAAGCATTCGTCGACGGAGGATTTACCAGACTAGCGACACCGTTCTTCGCTGATAAACCAGTAACTCCTACCAAAGGAATAATTCCTGCGGGAACGGCTACTAAATTCCCCTTGCTATCTTTCACATACGGAAGAACATTACCAGGCACATAATAGCTTCCGTCTGTTTGAAAAGCATCCGTATTTTGATTATATGCCATTCCCAAATCCACTCTCCAGCCTTTATTAATCAGTTTCAAAACCAGTGCATCATGTCGACGGCCTTGCTGCAACCAATCCAGATTCCCCAAAATACGTGAATCATCATACATCAATTCTTGCCTTCCTAACTTAATACCTAAGTACTCCACAAAACCTGGCAAAATTGTATCCTTTTTATTTACTAAACTGATTTCAGTCCAGGCTTCATGAACACCTAAACGAACACCATCCGCCGCTGAAATAGTTGATGCATCCTGACCCCAAACGCGTACATCTTGTATGGAAGTTTGAAATTGCACTCGACTACTTTTATAGGCACTCGTCAAACGAGTTCGTTGCGAAATAAAAAGGGCTGGGTCATACGTATTGAGACGAAGAATTCCGGCTCCGTCTCGGTATTCCGAGCGAGTGCGTATTTGGCCTGACCACGTTAATTGTCCGAAAGCCTGGCTTGCGAACAATAAAATAAGTGATAGGTATTTATAGTTCATGAGAATCAATTAAGAGAAATACATTACCTTCCCGAACTTCGACAGGATAAGTCGCAATGGAGCATTCGTCTCCGCTGAGGCATTCCCCTGATTTGAGGGAAAAAGTTTTCTTGTGAAAGGGACAGGCCACTTTGGGCTCTTCTCCTGCTGATCCGATCATCCCTCTACTTAAGGCCATTTGATGACGGTGGGGACATTCATTTTGGGTGGCGTACCACTCGCCTCTACGGGTAAAATTAAAGATAGCAATTTGTTGGTCTCCTACTTTTACACATACGCCACCATTCTCAGGTACATCATGTGTGGGACACGCGAGTATCCAATGTTGTTTTGTTGTTTCTACCATGGCTTATTATTTCCAGGCTTGCGCCTTTTTTTGATAACGTAATTCATCAAATTGTACAGTGGGGTCTTTTTCTTCCGGCGCATTAACAAAATGGCTAAAGCGCTTTCTAAACTCCGGATTTTCTACGGCTGCCTTCCATTCACAGACATAATTATCTACGAGACTTTGCATCTCTGACTCAAGCTCTGACCCGATTCCGAGACTATCGTTCACCACCACGTTCCGGAGATAATCCATGCCGCCATCCAATTTATTTAACCAAGTGGCAGTTCGCGTAAGTGGATCCGCCGTTTTGATGTAAAACATCAAAAAGCGATCAATGAACCGAATGCACGTTTCGCTATCAAGGTCACTCGCTAATAATAATGCATGTTGTGGTTTAGACCCCCCATTACCACAAACATGAAGGTTCCAGCCTTTCTCAGTTGCAATAATACCAAAGTCTTTGCTCTGAGCCTCAGCACATTCGCGTATACAGCCAGAAACACCCCCTTTAATTTTATGGGGTGCTCGAATTCCGCGGTAGCGTTCTTCTATTTGTATTGCAAAAGAAACTGAATCATGTAGTCCAAAGCGGCACCAGGTACTTCCAACACAACTTTTTACAGTCCTTAACGCTTTTCCATAGGCATGACCACTTTCAAAACCTGCAGCAATTAACTGCTCCCAGATTATTGGCAAATCAGATAAATGCGCTCCGAACAAATCAATTCGTTGACCACCCGTGATTTTAGTGTATAAATTAAATTCTTTGGCGACCTGACCGATAACAATCAATTTATCAGGCGTAATTTCTCCGCCGGGAATACGAGGGACTACAGAATAAGTCCCCCCTTTTTGGATGTTCGCTAAGAACCTATCATTACTATCCTGTGCAGTGTCATTCCCTTTGTCTAAAATTAATTCATTCCAAAGACTCGCTAAAATGGAAGAGACCAATGGCTTACAAGTTTCACATCCATCCCCATTTCCGTGCGCGGTCAACACCGCATCATAGGAACGGAGATCCTGCAAACGCACTAAATCTAATAATTCTTGTCTGCTGTACGCAAAGTGTTCACAAATGACATTACGCACATAAATCCCCTGCGATTTGAGGGTATAATTGACTAAATCTTTGACCATAGGAACACAACCTCCACAACCCGTCCCCGCCTTAGTACATTTCTTAATCTCTTCAATAGAAACGGCTCCATCAATCACATGACCACAAATTTCTCCTTTTGTTACGGCTTCACAGCTGCATATAACAGCTTCATCTGGCAAACTTGTCACACCAGCTCCTCCATCAGATTCTCCTCCGCGAGATCCTAAAATCACATCCTCTGGATTAGGCGGCAACACTACTTTATTTTTACAGGTTTGTAACAACAAATTATATTGTTCAGCATCTCCAATCAAAATACCTCCTAACAACTCCTTGCCATCCTTACTGATATTAATTCGTTTGTAGATACCCTTATTTTTATCTTCAAAAACAATAGAGCGCGCCTCTGATCCCGCAATAAATGGATCACCAAAACTTGCCACATCTACGCCAATTAGCTTCAATTTAGTACTCATATCAAAGCCTAAAAACACTTTTTCGGTACCTAAAATCGAAGCAACAGCAACTTCGGCCATTTCATATCCTGGTGCTACTAAGCCAAAAATCATTCCTTCAAATAAGGCACACTCACCGATAGCTAAAATGGCCGGATCGGAAGTAAACATTTGTTGATTTACGACAATTCCTCCCCTAGGTCCTACGTTAAGTTGAGCCGCAATTGCTAATTCATCTCGAGGTTTAATTCCAGCCGAAATAACTAACATATCCACGTTCAATGTACTTTCATCTTGAAAGCGCATACCCGAAATCGCTGATTCACCTACGATTTCAGTTGTATTTTTAGAAGTATGAATGGAAAGCCCAAGTGTTTCTAACTTTGATTTTAAAACAGATGAACCTGCATCATCAATTTGCCGAGGCATGAGTCGTGGCGCAAATTCAATCACATGTGTATTTGTCACGCCTAGGTCAATCATCGCTTTCGCTGCTTCTAATCCTAGCAAACCACCACCAATGACAGCACCTGTTTTCGCCTTAGGTGCCCACGCTTGCATCATTTCAAGGTCCTCAATCGTACGATAAATAAAAACACCCTCTTTTTCGACACCCGGAATGGGAGGAACAAAGGCAGAAGAACCCGTAGCTAATACAAGGTAATCGTAGGCCATGGTAAGACCACTGTGTGAACTTACCGTTTTTTCCTTTCGGTTAATGGCTAAAATAGGATCTCCCACAATTAATACGATACCCTGTTCTGTGTACCAAGAAGTAGGTGCGAGTTGAAGATCTTCAGCCGATTTGCCGCTAAAAAACTCACTTAGATGAACTCTGTCATAAGCAGGTCGAATTTCTTCACCAAAAACAGTAAGATCTAAATGTACCTCTGATTTGGCCACTAATTTTTCACAAAACTTGTAGCCCACCATACCATTACCTACGATGATAATTTTCATATTGCTTGATTATGTTAAAAAAATTGCATTTTTCCAATATAAATTAAAATCAGAAAAATAAAATTAAGCTAAATACAGTTCCAATTCGAACAGATGAAATCTTATTTTACTTTTAAAAATGCATTCTATTGCTTGATTATGGAACAAATATTAAATTCTAAAATTTTAAAAACAAATTTATTTGGTTAAATTTCAAACCTATTTTTGCGAAATTTTCAAATTTTAATCTAATTCTTTGTAATTTTTCAACCTAAAAAAATTAGTTTTTCAAAAAAAATCAGAATTTACTATAAAATCTAAACCTAGATGTATAGATTTACAGAAGCTAGCCAAAAATAGGCTGATTAAAAATTGAATAATACTAAGAAAACCTAATCGGACCCACATGAAAAAATCATGCTTATACCTCGTGGGAGCAGGACCAGGAGATCCAGAAATGATCACACTAAAAGCAATCCGCGCACTTGAGCAAGCAGACGCTATTTTGTATGATGCGCTAGCGAATGTAGATCTATTAAATTATGCTAAACCAGGATGCCACTTAGAATTTGTAGGCAAACGATTTGGGTGCCACTATTTATCGCAACAGGAAATCAATGATCGAATTGTTGAGCTTGGATACTTACACAAACGGGTTGTTCGATTAAAAGGAGGAGATCCTTTTGTATTTGGAAGAGCGCAAGAAGAAATTGAAGCGGCGGAATCTGTTGGAATGAACATCGAGATTATACCAGGTATCTCGAGTGCCTTAGCTGTTGCAGCAACTAATCGCATCCCATTGACCTGCAGAGGTATTAATGAAAGCTTTTGGGTTACAACTGGAACAAAAGCAAACGGAGAAATTTCAGAGGACATCCAATGGGCTGCTCGATCATCCGCGACAGTCGTTATTTTGATGGCAATGAGTAAGCTAGAAACCATTATGGATTTATTCTGCCAAAACGGGAAACAAGATACGCCCGTAGCCATTATTCAAAATGGAACTAGACCTGATGAAAAAAAGGTATTTGGGACAGTTAAAGATATTGTCTTCCGATGCGAAGCCGCTACAATAAGCAATCCTGCTATTATTTTAATTGGTGAAGTGGTTGCTCTTCACCCAGAAAAAATCAAACAACTTATTGAAAATCAATACATAACCACTTAAATAATGCAAACCTTACAAAAAAGTGCACTTGATTCCGAAACAGAGTATACGGAATTAATGATTCCTAGTTACGCTAATTTTGGCGGTAAAATCCATGGCGGCATTCTGCTGTCCTTAATGGATAAAGTCGCCTTTATTTGCGCCTCGAAGCACAGTGGACAATACTGCGTGACAGTAGCTGTTGAAGGAGTAGAATTTAAGCAGGCAGTCGAAGTGGGCGAACTAGTAACAATCAAAGCCTCTGTTATTTTTGTAGGTAAAACTACCATGATTGTGGGAATGCGAGTTGAATCCTTTAAGCCCACCGAGGGTATTGTTCGCCACACTAACTCCTGTTATTTTACAATGGCAGCGAAAGATTCAGAAGGAAATCTCACGGCCGTACCTGGGCTACGACTGGAAACAGACAATCAATTACGCCGTTATTGCAAAGGAAAAATCATCCGAAAACTTTCCTTAGAAAAAAGAGATTTATTAAAAAGTGCAGTTAAGGATCAATTAATACAAGATCTACGTCAAGAATGCCAAGAAACCGACAAATGTTTCCTGTCTTAATCCCTCCACATTTTCTCCACTTGCCTTACAATCTCCGGCAAATCCTGTTTTTTCATACACGCAAAATGTCCTTTAGGACAAGTCTTCGTACCAAAATTCGAACAAGGCTGACAACTTAAATCTGGGACGATGGATTGAAAAACCTGCGCTTTTGAATCAACCGGCATCAAAGGCTCCACTTGCAAAGCGGGGGAAGTAGCTCCCCAGATCGCGATTACATTCTTTTCAAAGGCACAAGCAATGTATAACAATCCGGTATCGTGTGAGATGACGACACGGGCTTTGGCAACCATCAAAGCAGATTCATGCAAAGAATAAATGCCACAGGTATTTACAATTCGCGATGGGTCCACTAATGCCAATGCATCGCCCTCTTCCTTTTCCTCCTTACCTCCTATTAATACAATCGGATGCGGAATCTGTGCACACAACGCCTGTAATGAATCCAAAGGCAATTTCTTGGTAGCATACGAAGCACCAATGACTAAAGCCACATAACCTTCTGGGAAAAAAGTGGGCTCTTTTACTTCAGATGGCACAAAATAGTCCAAACCTTTTCCATCGTAGACAACCCTTAATGGCGCTAGAGCATCCACACTGCGCAAGGAAATGTGGCGATCGGCCATTTTATTCACGTGGAATTTGGTTAACAAAAACTTCTCTATACTTAACTTATTGTACGATAAATAGGGAACCCCTAAAGCCAGGCGAATCCGCAAACTGCGCAGATTCTTGTGTAGATCGATGATGTAATCGAATTTGTAGGCCTTTAATTCCTGGATGGTGGCAGAAAGATCTTTGTCAAAATAATGAAACTGGTCCACGTAAGGATTCGCTTCAGAGACGGCTTTCATCGACTTCTTCGTCAAGAAATGAATCTCCACACCGGGAATCTGCTGCTTCGCACAACGCAAGGCCGGAGAAGCTAAAACGATGTCGCCAATGGCCGAGAAACGAATAAAAAGTAGCCGCATAGGTAAATTCTGAATTTAAAGTTAATTCATCCCGGGAGAATTTCTATTCTAAATGTTTTATTTTAAATTTAGCTATGCAACGTAGAAACTTCATTAAAGGGGGCCTCTTGGCTTCTACCCTATCTTTAAAATCCTCCATTCCGGCTTTAACGCCTATCGAATTTACACCCATCAATGCGGAAGAACGTAAGATGCGCGTGGCAAAGGCTCAGAAATTGATGGCGGAGAAGCAGATTCAGGCCATTATTTTAGATGCAGGGATTAACATGAATTATTTCACGGGCATCAGTTGGCATCCGTCGGAGCGGTCGATGTTAGCGGTCATTCCAGTGAAAGGTGAAATTAATTTTATTTGCCCGGCTTTTGAGGAAGATCGGTTTCTAGAGATGGCTCCAGCTGGAACTAAGGTTTCGATCTGGGAGGAAGATGAGAATCCTTTTGCTTTGACCACTTGTGTCTTAAAGGGTATTGGAATTGAAAAGGGCCAAATAGGTATCGACGAATTCTGTCGTTTCTTCATCTTCGATGGATTGCGTAAATCAGACGCTAGCTTTCAATTCGTGAGCGCAGATCCCATCACCATTCCTTGTAGAATAATCAAATCTTCCGCTGAGATTTCCTTGATGCAAAAAGCGAATGATGCGACGGTTAAGGCGATTCAGGCCGGAATTGCAGCTTTATCGATCGGGTGTACACCTCGTCAAATCTCACAGAAGATTGCCCAAGCTCACGCAGAGCAAGGTGCGATGCACGGTTTTGCGTCGGTGACTTTTGGGGTGGCTACTTCGTTTCCTCACGGAAGTTCGAGAAAACAGATTTTGAAATCAGGCGATGTGGTGATGTTAGATTGCGGTTGCAGCGTGGGAGGATATGAGTCGGATATAACAAGAACCGTTGTTTTTGGGGAGCCTAGCGTGAAGCAAAAACAGATCTGGGATCTAGAGAAAAAGGCGCAACAAGCGGGTTTTGAGGCCGCTAAATTAGGAGCGCCGGCGGAAAACGTAGATTTTGCCGCGCGGAAAGTATTGATTGACGCAGGCTTTGGCCCAGATTATAAATTACCGGGTCTTCCGCATCGTACCGGTCACGGGATCGGAATGAGTGGACACGAATGGGGTAATATGGTCAAAGGAAACAAGGCGCCACTAGAAATAGGCATGTGCTTTAGTATTGAACCGACGATTGCGATTCCCGGGGAATTTGGCGTACGTTTAGAGGATTGTGCCTATATGACGGCAGATGGCCCTAAATGGTTTTCAAATCCAAGCAAATCGATCTCAGAGCCGTTTTAATTCCAACACCTGATTCACACAAGACGGAATATCACGCTCATAATGACTGACGTATAATAAGGTCATGTCTGATTTTTCTGCTAAATAATCAAGCACCGACTTTAGGTGCTCTGTTTGAACACGGTCTAGTCCTTGACTTGGCTCGTCGAGTATCAAGAGTTCTGGATTCTTAACCAAAGCACGCGTAATCAATACCATACGCTGTTCCCCACCCGAAATCTGCAAGAATGATCTCTCTTTCAAATGAGCGATGCCCATTACTTGCATCCAATGATTTACTTGATCCGATTGCTCCTCGGTTAAGCGCTTAAACAACCCAAGTGTATCAAACAAACCGGAGGCCACCACCGAAAAGCAAGAACCGCCCTCCTTAAAATACAAATGCAACTCCGGACTCAAATACCCAATTTTGCGTTTAATATCCCAAATACTTTCTCCTGATCCACGCTTTCGGTCAAACAAGATGATATTCTGTGAATAAGCCTGCGGATTATCTGCCGTAATTAAACTAATCAACGTAGACTTCCCAGCCCCGTTCGGACCTTTGATGGCCCAACGCTCTCCCCTATTTACTTTCCAGCTGAAATCACGTAAGATCGTCTTCGTTCCGTATTTTATCTGCACCTTTTCCATCTTAACGGCTGTTTCGAATGAATCTAATGGTCGCAGCAAAGGCTCTGGTTTCATGGCAGATTCTTGTGACAATGGCAATTCAATCACCTGATTAATGAAATCAGGCACATCGCCAGGCGAAGAAACGAGGATGAATTGGATGCCTTTCGAGTCAAGCGATACTAATCCTTTGGTGAGAATTTCCCGGCCATTTACATCCAGACCCACATAGGGATTGTCCAAAATCAACCAATCTGGCTGGTAAGCTAATGATTTAACAATTTGCAGGCGTTTGTTCTCGCCATTGGACAATTGAATTAAGGGGCGCTTCAATAGGCTTTCTAATTCAAAAACCGAGACCCAATCCCCTAATGCCAATCCAGCTAATTCCTCCTCCACCGTATAGGCATCCTCGCAATCCGAAGAATTAAAACGCTGTTGTAAATAAAATTCAGAGAGGTTACTGCGATTCTTAAATTGATGCTGTTGCTCTACGAGCATGACATAGGCTCTTTTTTCCGGATTTCGAGAAGAAAAAAAGACCTCGCCCGTTCTAAACAATCGTCCGGCTAAGGCTTTTGCCAAAGAGGTCTTCCCTGATCCCATCGGTCCTACGATGGCCGTTTTTTGGCCAGATAAAATCTGAAAAGAGATCGATGAGACGACGGGTTTAGCTCCAAGGGAGACCGAAACGTCCGAAATTTTAGCGAGGCAATTATCCAAGAATATTTCCTATTTTTAACAAAAATAAACCTATTCGATGAAAAAAGCCTCATTCCTCTCCGGACTCTTGTTCCTGTGTAGTTTTACTATCCTTGCCCAATCTCTACCACACAGTACGCCAGAAGCAGAAGGCGTGTCTTCCGAAGCTATCATCAAATTCATCGAGGGCTATTCCTCGGACAAACACGAATTACACTCCTATATGCTGATTCGCCACGGAAAAGTGATTTCTGAGGCATGGTGGAAGCCCTATGCAGCCGATAAAAAACATACGATGTATAGTGTTTCCAAAAGCTGGACCTCCACCGCCATCGGCTTCGCCGTGGCTGAAAAGCGTCTGACGGTACAAGATAAAGTCCTTTCTTTTTTTCCAGAACATGCTGATTTGAAAGACAAACCCTTTCTAGCCGACCTACGCGTACAAGACCTCTTAACCATGTCTGCTGGTCACGAAAAAGAGCCTCTACGCAGTGTGATCGTCTTTTCACCAGACTGGGTTCGCGGATTTTTGGACTACCCTATCGCGCACAAACCCGGTACTAAGTTTTTATACAATACGTTAGCCACCTATATGTTGTCTGCGATTATCCAAAAAGTGACGGGCATGACGACTTTGGACTATTTAAAACCACGATTATTAGACCCATTGCACATCAGCGGCATCGACTGGGAATCAGACCAAAAAGGCATCAATGTGGGCGGCTGGGGCATTCGTGTGAAGACAGAAGATATGGCCAAACTCGGTTTATTGTATCTAAACAAAGGTAAATTCGAAGGCAAGCAGGTTTTGCCAGCAGCCTGGGTGGAAGAAGCCACAAGCAAACACATCGACCAAGAACCGGATGCGAGCGAAGATAAAAAGGCTAATGGACAATATGCGGATTGGTTGCAGGGCTATGGCTACCAATTTTGGCGTTCTAGAAACGGGGCATTTAGAGGCGACGGAGCCTATGGTCAGTATATTTTGATGATGCCAGCGCAAGATGCTGTGCTTATTATCACGTCAGAATCCCAGGATTTGCCTGATGATTTGAACCAGGTTTGGAAAAACTTATTGCCAGCGTTTCAAGCGAAAGCCCTTCCTTCTAATCCTTCCGGGTTAAAAGCGCTAGCCGCATTTAATGCTAGCAGACAAATTAAAGCACCGGTTTCTAGCCTACAAGCGGCTTTGCCTACGAAAAGCTATTTATTAGGAACTAACCCACTGGATTTCCGCCAATTCAAGGTCGATTCAAAAGGAACGTTAACCATCACAACTAAAGATTCCACACAGCACGAATTTAAACTGGCTCAAGGTTCTTGGGCTACAGGAAAGTCAAACCTAGTGGGCCCTTACATGTTGAGAGCTGCCAGAGTTGACTTAGCCAAAAAAGCCCCATTTGATTACGCTGGATCGTATCGATGGATTGATGCGGAGACGCTGGAGATCACCTTATTGTATTTCGAAAGTCCACACCACTGGACGATTATGCTGAAAGGCGATCAAGTATCCGTGGTCAATTCATTTGAACCCCAAAACGAAATCAAGATCCCACAACGGAAATAGGTGGGATTTCGTCGCAAAATTTGACCCGCAGGATATAAATTTCGGGATATATTCGTAAAATGAACTTAGAAACCTATTCTTACCTATGAAAAATAACAACAACACATCGCGTCGTCAGTTTTTGGCGGCCGGCTCACTCGCCACTTTAGGCCTTTTGTGGGCATCAAATTCCTCTTTTAGTTTCGCGAAACCAAACTCTGTTTTTGGAGGCGTTCAAATAGGTGCAATAACGTATTCTTTCCGCGGCATGCCGGGAGACATCAAACAAATCATCCAATACTGCGTAGAATCAGGCGTTTCAGCCATTGAATTAATGGGAGATGCCGTGGAAGATTACGCAGGACGTCCGGCAAATCCGGTACCGATGCGTTGGACACCTGGTCAACCCCGCCCTACTTTAACCGATGAACAAAAGGCAGCACTAGCACAATACCAAAAAGAGGTGGCTGCTTGGCGCGAATCTGTTTCCATGGATAAATTCAAGGAAGTGCGCAAGATGCTTGATGACGCGGGTATCTCTGTGCATGCCTACAAGCCGAATGCCTTTGGCGAGAAAAACTCAGATGCCGAGGTGGAGTCAGCTTTACGCGCTGCTAAAGTGTTAGGGGCCAAATCGGTTACTTTAGAATTACCCTCTGCTGCGCAGACACAACGTTTGGGGGCTTTAGGAGAAAAACATAAGATTTACTTTGGCTACCATACCCATACACAAGTGAAAGATACGGTGTATGATGAGGCTTTGGCCCAAAACAAATACAATTCCATCAACCTAGATGCAGGTCACTACATCGCCGTGGGAGCTCCTCACACGACCGCTTCTTTGATTGCGTTTATTGAAGCGAAACACGACCGCATCTCCAGCATGCACATTAAAGACCGTACATCGAAAGAACATGGCGCTGGAAACCTAGCTTGGGGCAATGGCGACACTCCTTTGAAAGAGTTGTTGACGTTAATGAAGAAAAATAAGTATAAATTCCCTGCGACAGTTGAACTAGAATACGAAGTTCCGGCAGGATCAACGGCAGTAGAAGAAGTGAAGAAATGCGTGGCGTATGCTAAGAATATCCTAGCTTAATATATATGCTTGTAAAAGGGGCGCCTCACCATGTGAAGCGCCCCTTTTTTTATTTATACGCATCTATCGTCTCAATACTGCCATCCGGTCGGTATTTCAACTCAGTCACTTTGATATTTCTAAGGTGGGTCTTGCCTGAGATTTCCACATCGTGGTAATATAAATACCATTTGCCACTTTGTTCTACGATCGAATGGTGGTTCGTCCATCCTTTCACCGGCTTCAAGATAACCCCTTGGTAGGTAAATGGTCCATAAGGACTAGTTCCTGTGGCATAAGCGATGTTATGGGTATCACCCGTGGAATATGAGAAATAGTATTTCCCCTGGTATTGATGTACGAAAGCAGCCTCGAAGAAACGGCGATCGTGATCCTCTGATAATAAAACCTTACCCGCTGCATCCAAAATCTGCACATTGCGTGGCGCCTCTGCCATTTGCTTCATGTTTGCATCTAAACGAGCTACTTTGGCCATCAAGGCAGGCTGACCATTGGCCGGTTGCGTCTCATCTGTCGAGCCATAGTTTCCAGACTTCCAGCGTTGTAATTGACCGCCCCAGATTCCTCCGAAATACAGATAATACGTTCCATCTTTGTCCTTAAACACACAAGGATCGATACTGAACGAACCTTTCATAAACTCTTTCTCTGCTTTGAATGGGCCCTCTGGCTTAGAGGAGGAGGCAACTCCAATGCGGAAAACACCCTCCTTGTCCTTTGCTGGGAAATACAAATAGTAGGTTCCTTTCGATTCTGCTGCATCTGGAGCCCAAAGCATCTTGGAGGCCCAAGCCACATCTTCCAGCTTTAAAGCCACCCCATGATCAACCACCGGACTTTCGGGAGTTTTTTGTGATAAAACGTGGTAATCGTTCATCGCAAAGTGACTTCCTAAATCATCTTCCTTTACTCCGGCATCGATGTCATGTGAAGGGTAAATGTAAATTTGGCCCTGAAATAGGTGGGCCGAAGGATCTGCAGTGAACATATGCGAAACCAATGGTTTCGATTGCCCCAGCGCAGTTAAACTTAATAGGCTTAAAGCGAGTATTTTTTTCATGTTCATTGGTTTATGTTAAAAGGTCTGAATTGTTTATTTTTACTTCTATGAAACCGATCGAAACCGCTTTACTGTCTTTTGGAATGTCTGGCCGCGTTTTTCACGCCCCATTCATCCAGTTACATCCTGGATTTAATTTACAAGGATCTTGGGAGCGCTCCAAGAAAACGATTGAGAATGCCTATCCTGATTCCACCTCTTTTGATTCAATGGAAGCCGTATTAGCAGACCCTTCGATCGAGTTAGTCATTGTTAATACCCCCATCTATTCGCATTTCGAATATGCTACCGCCGCCTTGAAAGCCGGAAAGCACATCGTGGTAGAGAAAGCCTTTACTTGCAACGCGGCTGAGGCAGAAAAGCTCGTATCGTTAGGGAAAGAAGTGAATAAAAAGATTTTTGTTTACCAAAACCGCCGTTGGGATTCCGATTTCCTAACGCTGAAAAAGGTACACGAATCAGGTGTATTAGGCGATATCGTCGAAGCTGAGTTTCACTTTGATCGCTACAATCCATTGATGTCTCCTAAACGACATAAAGAAGAGGCAGGTCCCGGCGCTGGAATTGTGACCGATTTAGGGCCTCATTTAATCGATCAAGCTTTGCACTTATTTGGAAAACCTACACACGTTTTCGCCGATTTACGCAAAACAAGACCAGGTACGGAGGTCATCGACTTGTTCGAGATTCTGTTGTATTATCCAGCCTTACGCGTTCGCTTAAAAAGTGGTTATTACTTCAAAGAACCCATTCCTGCCTTCCAATTGCACGGAACGAAAGGCAGTTTCATCAAAACCCGTTCCGATCGCCAAGAAGTTGATTTAGACAAAGGCCACGTTCCGATAGGTGAAAATTGGGGTGTGGATGCTCCAAGTGAATACGGATTTTTACACGTGGATGGAAGCAGTCCAGAGCGCGTTGCTTCTGAAAAAGGCGAGTATATGGCATTCTATGAAAATGTTTTCCAATCTTTGCGTTACGGAGCGGTACCAGCAGTACCTGGAGAAGATGGAATCGCCAGTATGCGTGTCATCGATGCCGCCTATGAAAGTCTAGAAAAACAAGCAGTTATCTCGTATTAAAATGGAATTATTCAATCAATTTGAGCCTGAATTAAGTAAAAAGATTCAACAAGCCGGTGTCGTTCGTAAATTCAAAACGGATGATTACTTGATGAAAACAGGACAATCCATTCGTTCAGCTGTCTTGGTAACGAAAGGAATTATCAAAGTATTCCGCGAAGACGAGGAAGGTAACGAAGTTTTTATGTACAACCTGCATCCGGGTGAGGCTTGTGCCATTTCCATGACTTGCGCGGCGAGACAATTATCCTCTCAGATTATGGCCAAAGCCCTTGTAGACACTGAAGTCATCGCCATTCCAGTAGAATTAATGGACGAATGGGCCGCTAAATACAAGTCTTGGTACCAATTTGTGTTAGAGACCTACCGTTCTCGCTTTGAAGAATTATTGGACACCTTAGATCAAATCGCGTTTAGAAATCTGGATGAGCGCTTGCTTTGGTACCTAAAGCAGCATCAAAAAAGCTTAAAAACAAACATTTTAAAGGCTTCCTTCACCGATATTGCCCAAGAATTAAACTCTTCACGCGAAGTCATTTCTCGCTTGATGAAGAAGTTAGCCGAGAAAGGCTACATTAAAATCAATAAAAACCAGATTGAGATTGTGGATTTAAGGGGACTGTGATTTTCATCACGGACTAAGTCCCATTTTAGCGGCAATTTGCAGGCCTAAATACAAAAGCATGCAAAAAAACGCCTTATTCATCCTATTCTTATTCTTATTTTCAGCTACATTGGTAGCTCAGCACCAAGAAATTCATACGCCTCCGCATCTTTGGAAAGGTAAAAAAAGTGTCGCGGAGGATTCTACTTCCTTATTATTCGCTTTTAAACATGGAAAAGTACACGGTAATCTACGCTACTTTTTCATGGCCACAGAGAATCAAGATCATTTAACCGACGCCCATGCAAATGCAATGGGTGGTGGACTTTTTTATGAAACAGCTTCCTTTAGAGGATTTCAATTCGGAGTAGGTGGTTATTTTATCTACAATGTAGGTTCATCCGACATGACCCACATTGACCCTTACACTCAAACGGTCAGTCGTTATGAAACATCCCTATTCGACCTGGAAAATTTAGCCAACAAGCACGACTTAGATCGATTAGAAGAATTATACCTGAAATACAACTTTAAAAAATCTCACATTGCTTTAGGAAAACAGCTCATTAATACGCCATTCATCAATTTACAAGATGGAAGAATGCGCCCTACGGAGGTAGGCGGATTGTTTGGCGAGATTTTCCCAGGGAAAAAGAATAAACTAGAGGGAGGATACTTGTATGAAATTTCTCCACGCGGAACGGTGGATTGGTATGGTATAGGGGAGTCTATTGGAATTTACCCAAATGGCACGAATGTAAATGGGACAAAAGGGAATTACAAAGGGAATATTGAATCCAATGGGGTCTATCTTCTAGGATACACACACCAATTGCCTCAAGGCAACTCGCTTAAGCTTTGGAATGTGTATGTGGATAATGTATTCAACACGACTATGTTGCAATGGGATTTGAAACGGGGTGCTTGGGTAGCTGGAGTCCAATACACACAACAACACGCGGTTAACGAGGGTGGAAACGAAGACCCTACTAAAACCTATTTTTCACCTGATCAACATTCACGTGTGATTAGTACGAAGGTAGGTTATGAGACCGGAAATTGGAAAACTTCCCTTAATTATACACGCATCACCGCTGAAGGCCGTTATTTAATGCCGCGTGAATGGGGACGTGATCCTTTTTATACTTTTATGCCTCGGGAACGAAATGAAGGTTTTGGGGATGTGAATGCCTACGTAGGGAAAGTCAATTATGCTTTTGCCAAAGCTCCTCTAAAGGCTAGCCTCAGCTATGGCTATTTTCAACTACCAGATGTAAAGAACTATATGTTGAACAAATATGGCTTGCCTAGCTACACGCAATTGAATCTAGATCTTACCTATGAGTTTACTGATTTCTTAGAAGGTGTAGACATCCAGGCTTTATATGTTCACAAAGCAAACCAAGGAGAAACCTACCAGAATGAAAAATACATCATCAATAAGGTCAATATGAGCAATTATAACCTGATTTTAAACTTTCACTTTTGATGAAAACTTTTTTTAGGCTTGTGATAAAAATCACGAATTAGCTCTAAAAATGGCTCCAAATTTGTATCAACAAAAAACAATAATAAACGCATGGAAATTATAGGTTATTTCGCCTCCCTACTTATCGGAATTTCACTGGGCTTAATCGGCGGTGGTGGTTCCATTTTAACAGTACCCGTATTAGTTTACCTTTTCGGAGTTGACCCCATTTTAGCAACCGCTTATTCCCTTTTCGTGGTAGGTGCTAGTTCATTAGTAGGCGCATTCCCTAAGTACAAGCAAGGTTTAATCAACGTAAAAACGGCTGTCATTTTCGGTATCCCATCCATCGCAGCCGTTTATGCCACTAGAAAATTCATTGTTCCTCTGATCCCCTCAGAGGTATTCACACTAGGAGACTTCGTGGTAACTAAATCCATTTTAATGATGGTTTTATTTGCCATCCTAATGGTAGCGGCTTCCATCTCCATGATTCGCGGTAAATGCGAACAGTGTGAAAAGGAAAAATTAGGTACTTACGTAGAAGAAGAGCAAGTGTTCAACTACCCAATGATCCTATTAGAAGGAGCTGTAGTAGGTACATTAACCGGCTTAGTAGGTGCTGGCGGAGGATTCTTAATCATACCAGCCTTAGTCATGCTTTCTAAATTATCTATGAAACAAGCAGTAGGGACTTCCCTATTGATCATCGCCGCTAAATCATTAATCGGATTTACAGGAGATTTAGGTCACCAAGTCATCGATTGGAACTTATTGTTAATCGTTACAGGTCTTGCTATTGTAGGTATTTTCTTAGGCGATATCATTAGTAAAAAAGTAGACGGAAATAAATTAAAAGTAGGTTTTGGATGGTTTGTTTTAGTGATGGGTATCTATATCCTGATCCAGCAATTAGCCTTCCCATTAAAATAAATAAACACATTCACAGCATAATAATTACGAAAATGAAAGTAGAACAAATTTACACTGGATGTTTAGCACAAGGTGCTTATTACATCGAGAACAACGGAGAAGCAGCGATTATCGATCCACTTCGTGAAGTACAACCTTATATCGAGAAAGCAGAGCGTAACGGAGCTAAAATCAAGTATGTATTCGAAACTCACTTCCATGCTGACTTCGTTTCTGGTCACATTGACTTATCTGCCAAAACAGGCGCTCCTATCGTTTACGGTCCAAACGCTGCTTGTCAATTCGAATGTATCACGGCGACAGATGGCCAAGAATTCCCATTAGGAAATGCGACCATCCGTGTGATTCACACACCTGGTCACACGATGGAATCCACTTGTTTCCTTTTGATCGATGAAAATGGCAAGGAGACTAGTTTGTTCTCTGGTGACACCTTATTCATCGGTGATGTAGGTCGTCCAGATTTGGCACAAAAAGTGAAGGCTGACTTAACAGAAGATATCTTAGCGGGTCATTTATTCGATTCATTACGTAACAAAATCATGCCTTTAGCAGATGATATCATCGTCTATCCTGCGCACGGTGCGGGTTCTGCATGCGGTAAAAACATGAGCAAAGAGACAACGGATACATTGGGCAACCAAAAGAAGACCAACTATGCATTGAATCCAGCTTTAACAAGAGAAGCATTCAAAAAAGAGGTTTTAACAGGATTAGTTGCACCTCCAGCTTATTTCCCTTTGAACGTTTTGATGAATATTCAAGGATATGATTCAATTGACAAAGTATTAGAGCGCGGCCAACATGCCTTAAGTCCAGAAGGATTTGAAGCAGCAGCTAACGAAACGAGCGCGTTAATCTTAGATACACGTGATCCTCAAACTTTCGCAGCTGGATTCGTACCTAACTCGATTAACATCGGTATCGATGGATCTTTTGCTCCATGGGTAGGTGCTATGATTCCAGACATCAAACAAGAAATCTTGTTAGTCACTGATGAGGGACGCGAGGAAGAAGTAATTACACGTTTAGCGCGTGTGGGTTATGACTTCACGATTGGCTATCTAAAAGGTGGATTTGCGTCTTGGAAAGCTGCAGGTAAGGAGTTTGACCAAATCGAATCTATCGAACCAGCTGAAGCATTCAAACGCGTACAAGCAGGCGAAGGTGAAATCATCGACGTTCGTAAGAATTCAGAATATTTATCTGAGCACGTGATTGATGTAGAAAATGCTCCTTTGGATTTCATCAATGATAGCATGTTGAAAATCGACAAAAACAAGACTTACTTTGTGCACTGCGCAGGTGGTTACCGTTCGATGATTTTCAACTCTACCCTAAGAGCTCGTGGATACGATAACTTAATTGATATTAATGGTGGCTTCAAGGCGATCAAGGAGTCAGGTAAGTTCCAAGTGTCTGATTATGTATGTCCTTCAACCCTTTTATAATCATGGAAGATTTATTATCAAATCCAGCAACTACGGTTGTTGATGTCAGAGAAACAGGTGAATTTGCTGGTGGCCACTATAAAGGCGCGATCAATATTCCTCTGGGTATTATTCCCTTACGATTAGATGAATTCAAAGCAATGAACGGCCCCATTGTCGTTTACTGCAGAAGCGGTAATCGTTCAGGTATGGCGATGAACTTGTTAAAGCAAGCAGGTCTCTCTGAGGTGTATAATGGCGGAGGATTACAGGATATGTTAATTTACCAAAACTAATATGCTAGCTAGCCTAACACAAAATTGGGGTTTCATGCGCATTATCCGCCTAGTCATAGGTGGATATGCGCTTGTTGAAGCTATTCGTGCATCAGATGTACTGATTGGCATCATGGGCACCGTACTTGTAGGCATGGCCTTATTCAATCTAGGCTGTGGCGCACAAGGTTGTGGTGTACCTACCTCTCGCACTAAAACCACTCATTCAGATGACGTTGATTATGAAGAAGTTCTTTCAAAATAAGAGTTGGCAGATCTTGGGTGGACTTTTGGGCGGAATTGCCGGATATTTCTACTGGAAAGAAATTGGTTGTGTTACGGGCACCTGCCCCATTACCAGTAAGCCCCTGAATAGCATTATTTATTTCGCCGTTTTAGCTTATTTTGTAACGGGGACGATGGCAGGATTTAGAGCACAAAGAATAAAGCACAAAGAATAGAGATGGTGAATGGTAAGTGGTAAATGGTAAATGCTGAATTTTTCCTCCGGACTATTTCCCTCCGGACTGACTACTGGCCACTGACTACTGCCCACTGCTCACTGAATACTGATTACTAACAATTAAATACCCTTACAATGGAAACAATTACCCAACCCTGGCCTTGGTACACGGCAGGAATTATTATCGGACTTATCGTTCCGGCCTTATTGATTTTAGGCAACAAGCACTTTGGCATTTCAGCGAATTTACGTCACGCCTGCGCTGTCTGCTTACCCAGCAATATCCCATTCTTCAAGTATGATTGGAGAAAAGAAACCTGGAATTTCTTCTTCGTAGGAGGTATTCTAGTGGGTGGTATTATCTCAACACTTTATTTAGGATCAGGAGATGCCGTTATTGTACATCCAGATTTAGCTCAGGAATTAGCGAGTTATGGCATTACGGACTTCTCAGGCATGGTACCTGCCCAATTATTTTCTTTTGAATCCTTATTTACTGTTCGTGGCCTAGTTATGATGGTAGGCGGCGGATTTCTAGTTGGATTCGGTGCGCGTTACGCAGGCGGATGTACTTCTGGACATGCGATTATGGGTCTATCTGACTTACAGTGGCCCTCATTAGTGGCTACCATCTGCTTTATGATAGGTGGTTTTATTATGGCTAATTTCATTTTACCCTTCATCTTACACTTATAATACCCATGGAAAATAAGACAAATCAACACACAAATCCAGCTGATTTTGAAGTACGTTCATTAGACACCATGTGTGTAAATGAATCGGAATTAAAGCACCCTTGGTACTATAACCTAAAATATAGCCTAGTTGGCGTTATTTTTGGCATTGTATTCATTAAAGCAGAAATCATCTCTTGGTTCAGAATTCAAGAAATGTTCCGCCTTCAAAGCTTCCACATGTACGGGGTGATCGGAACGGCTGTAGTGGTAGGAGCTATCTCTGTATTTTTAATCAAGAAATTCAAGGTTAAAACCATACACGGAGAGGAAATTACTTTTACGGACAAGAAGTTTAATAAGGGCCAAATCATAGGTGGCTTAACTTTTGGTCTAGGATGGGCTTTAACTGGAGCTTGCCCAGGTCCTCTTTTCGCACAAGTAGGTTCAGGTGCCATCGTCATTCTAGTCGTTATTCTTAGTGCAACGGCGGGAACTTGGGTATATGGTAAGTTCAGAGATCAATTGCCGCATTAGGAGATACGAGAGTATAGATTATAGAGTAGAGATACTTCACTCAAATTCAAAAGCTAGCATCAGCACAAACTGCATGCTAGCTTTTTTTATGTCCCTTAAACACAAAAATAGGATGCCGAACCTAATCAACACCCTATCTCTACTCTATAATCTATACTCTCTACTCTATATTCTCTACTCTCCTATCTAAACGTATAATCCACCCCAGTCACTTGACTCAACAAATCTTGTGGCCCGTCTAATATCTTCGCATCGTGGCGTAAGATGGGTGTAACGGGAGAGAATTTTGCTAAGTACTCCTTCATCATCGAGTGTAAAGTATAGGCCGTATTAGTTGCCTCTTTTACTCCTTTCATACGGCACAGCATATCTTCTGGATCGCCATCACGCTCACAAGCGCACAAGGTATACAGCCGGTTTTTATCTAATTCAGCGCCCGCAATGGTCACTTTTTGTACACGATGTCCTACTCGCTCAAAAGCTTTGAATTCGACTTGCATTCCTTTAAAACGGATAAGCCAGCCACCAAAACGTTTGGAAGCATCCTGGGCAAACACATTCTGCATCTCTTTTTCTAACCAATCTAAAATCTGTTGCCCAGATGCTTTCGCTGTACGGATAGTACTATCCACCGGTAACATATCGTATAAATAGCCCTCCGTAATCGCTACTTTCCCATCTTTTCCTGGGACGCGTGGAGGGCAAAAACGGAATCCATTGGATAGAACAACATCCGCATTTACTTTCCATTTTAAAGCATCTACAATCATCGTATCGATGGTATTCTCTACCACAAAGTTGCGGTAAAGAGGGACCGTGCTATAGCCCAATACTTTATTAATTTCTTCCTTGTACGGCTTCTCTAAGTCTTGAACTAAAGCTTTGATCGCTGGATCGGCGGGGTATTTGATGGGATCGACTTCCACTAATTCATAGGTAGAACCTAGGACTTTACCATCCTTAACTTGAATATCGAGTTTGCCAATAAACGAACCAAAGGCTCCTGGCTCCACAATCTTCGTGTATTCCGCTTGAATCGGTTTACGAACCCTTTCATGCGTATCTGCCCCAAAAATATAGTCTACTCCCTGGCAATCGGGATGATTGCCCAAGGCAATTTGCTGAGATAAACCCAAGTGAGATAAGATAATCACAAAGTCACATTGCTCTTGCTCGCGCAAAAGCGTCACGTATTCTTTCAGATTATCCTCTGGTTTGGTATAAATAATTCCTTTTGAATACAAAGGGGATTGACGTAAAGGAACTAAAGGGTCTGTATAGCCCAAGAAGCCGATCTTTATTCCCATGCGGTGCATGATTTGGTAGGGTTGAAAGATCAGTTCACCTTTCTTTCCATCACCTAAATCGTGGTACATGTTCGCGCAAATTTTGGGAGCTAATAAACCACCCAATAATTTCTGCATATTCTTTTTATAATAAACAACCTCCCAGTTTCCTGGTAAATACAGATCATAATCCATCGCATTTAACAAAGGAACGAATGCCTGCCCCGTTGTTTTCACAGAGAGCATACTTCCTTGGAACATGTCTCCCGTGTCGAGCGTGATGGTATTCTGAGGATTTTTCTCCTTTAATTTCTGTAAAGCGGTGGCCATATGGGGGTATCCTCCAGCCTTGCGAAAGGTCAACTCATTATTTTCCCAAAACAATTCATCATGCGCATGCAATTGACAGTGCACATCCGTGGTTTGGAGAATTGTTATTTGACCAGATCCAGCGATTGATTTTGTTGATAAAGTAGTATTCTCTGCATTTTTAGCTTGTAAGCCTACAGGCGTTAACGCTGCCACACTCGTCAGTATTCCGCCTTGTAAAAATTTTCTTCTAGAGTTCATTCGGTTTATTTTTTAGACTTCTTGTGTTTCGCAATCCATTCTTTAATCGGCTTATATGGGCCATATTTATGTTGTTCTTCCGTAAAAGGATCAGCATAAGGGCCAAAAGGATGGTCAAAAGGCTTGCCCGCGACATCTGGCCAGTCCTTGCTTAAGTCTTTAGCCGGTCGTGGCATGGAATTGACATAAGCCGCTAAATCCCAAGCTTCCTCATCTGTCAACTGCGGTTTCTCGTAATTCGCTCCTAATGGCATGTTGTATTTCACATACCCAGCAAAATTCGACATCCGGTAAAGCCCAGCGCCATGATTATAACTATGAGGTCCCCAAAGTGGTGGATAAGTATACGACTTCCCATTTTCAGCCAGCACGCCACCGCCATCTGCCTGATGACAGGACTGGCATTTAGCTGCGTAAACTTCCGCACCTTTAGCGGGATCAATCGCGCGTTTTAAGCCTTTTAATTTGAAAATCCCTGATCCTTTAGGTGACTTGTCTTTCTTCACATCCGTGCCTAGCCATTTAATATAGGCCAAAATAGCCCGCATCTCCTTACTTTCAGCCGCTAATGCCTGGCCATTTAAGCTACGTTCAAAACAATCATTGACCCGCTTAACCTGATCTTCAATGGCCCCTGAACGAGCTCTGAATTTAGGATAGGTAGATTGTACCGCGAAATAATTATTTCCCCAAGGTTGCGTACCTGCATTCAAGTGGCAGTTTTGGCAATTCATGCCATTGGAAATAGCCTTAACAGAACCCTTTGGCCCTAAATAATCAGATGTGTGGCCAATTAACTCTTTACCATATTCCACTAGTGCTTTCTCCTCTGGCTTTAGATACATCATTCGCCAATCCGATGGTGCCGTCCAAAGATGAGTAAAGTTAGAATCTGGCTCCACATAAACTTGAGTAGAATCAGTGGCATCACTAGCTGTACTAACATGGGAGAACCCTAAATACCCCAAAAGACCAAACAGGGCAATTAATAAGGCATAAAGGAATACTTGTAATAAGCCTGGCTGAGTTGAATTTGAACTTGTATTAGACATAGAGGTACTATATTTAAAGCTATTAACGTACAAAAGACTAGATAAATCAGCATAAACGCTGTGACTTTTGTCACTATTACGATAAATGATTACATTTTTTCAGTAGGCGTTGTCACGATTGCGTCAAATTCGGCTTTGGTAATAAAAACAGGGGTGTAAGTGCCTCCCGCATTTGTCAAATTCTTGAAAAAAGAACGTAAGTGGTTGCGGCTACCTTTGTTTAAAAAATCATACACTAATTTAACATCTTGATTATTAGTTACTGCAATGGATTTATTCAAATCAAAAATATCCAATTCCTCAATTTTTGCCCCCACTTGATAGGCCGCTAATATGCTCCCATTTCCTTGGCTTACTAGCGCATTATACAGTGATTGAAGATCTGCATTAGCAAAAACGCCGCGTGGATTTTTATCCATAGGATCGACTAATTGGTATTTAGTTATAATCGTTAACATCGCCTCCATGTGGCTCAATTCGCTATTGGGGATGTTTTGAAAAATCTTAACCCCATATTTATCAAACATC
Source organism: Aquirufa antheringensis (assembly GCF_004307425.1). Classification (GTDB taxonomy): domain Bacteria; phylum Bacteroidota; class Bacteroidia; order Cytophagales; family Spirosomataceae; genus Aquirufa; species Aquirufa antheringensis. Next base: position 57,223 of record NZ_SEWZ01000005.1, on the reverse strand, counting down.
GCTTGATAGACATCGTAGGCTAACTTTTCCTCCTCTCGAATAAACAAAACACGCTGCTTTTCAGCCGAGTCTAATGGTTCTACAGGCAAACTAGAGACTGTAGCTTGAATGGCGGACAAACTTTGAGACGAATTGCCTTGATCATCCCCTAGAGGACCTCCTTTTTCACAACTACTTAAAAAGACAAGAACAGCAACGAACGATAGGACCTTTTTCATATGAGATTATTTATATTTTTCTCAAAGGTAGGGTGCCTCTTACTGCCTAAGCGTGATATTACTCACGAAAACAGACATGTGACTTTTATCACTTTTTAGCAAGAAAATAGGAGCTATTTTTGAATAAACTTAGACTGTTAACCATGAAAACACATCACCATATTGTCATCGTTGGCGGAGGAAATGCCGGTATTTCAATCGCCTCGCAACTATTACGTAAAGATTCATCTTTAGACATCGCCATCATCGATGGCGCAAAGAAACATTATTACCAACCCGCTTGGACCTTAGTAGGTGGTGGAGAATTCAATATTCAAGACACAGAACGCGATGAAGCATCGGTCATCCCTGCCGGAACCACGTGGATTCAACAGATGGTTTCGGGCTTTAAACCAGAAGAGAACAAGGTTACCCTAGCTGATGGAACCGATGTAGGTTATGATTATTTAGTGGCAGCTCCTGGGATCCAATTGAATTGGGGGGAGATAAAAGGCTTAAAAGAAAATCTAGGCAAAAATGGGGTTTGCTCTAATTATAGTTTCGAAACAGCCCCTTACACCTGGGAATGTATTCAGAAGACTAGAGGCGGCAAGGCAATTTTCACCAATCCACACACCCCCATTAAGTGCGGTGGTGCTCCTCAAAAGATTATGTACTTAGCTGCTGATTATTTCAAAAAACAGGGCATTGATAGCCAGGTGGAATTTTGGAGTGGAGGTACGCGCGTTTTTGGCGTAGAAAAATATGAAAACACCTTAAAAAACGTTATTGCTCGATACGGTATACATACACAATTCTTTGTTAAGTTAGACGAGATTGATGGACCTAATAAAAAAGCGAAATTTGTGGGAATAGGCGAAGCGAATAAGGGCCAAGAATACTGGGTTGAATACGATATGATTCACGTAACCCCACCACAATCGGCACCGGACTTCATTAAAAAGAGTCCTTTAGCAAATGCTGCCGGCTGGATCGATGTAGAAAAACACACCCTACAACACGCTACATTCAAAAATATTTTCGCTTGCGGAGATGCTGCTGCATTACCCGTTTCTAGAACTGGAGCAGCTATTCGTAAGCAAGCGCCCGTTTTAGTGAGCAATTTACTGGCTGTAATGAAGGGCAAATCGATGTCAGCCTCCTATGATGGTTATTCCTCTTGTCCTATTATTACAGGATATGATAAATTAGTTTTGGCCGAATTCGATTATAACAATACCCCAATGGAAACATTCCCGATGGATCAATCAAAAGAGCGCTGGTCTATGTACCAAATGAAGAAATACCTACTCCCCTATTTGTATTGGAATCAAATCCTACCCGGAAAGATGTAAGAAAAAAGGCCGCTGTTAGGGCGGCCTTTCCATTTAATATTTGAGATAGGCCCAGCCGGCCTCCTGCTTAAGGACTACTTCAGCTACACCAGAGGGAACAGTGCCCGCTTGTGTTAAAATAGTAGAGCGATCAATTTTACGTTCGCGAATGGTATTTTCACAGGCTTTGAACAAAACGCCTGACGCAGCTAATTCTGCAACTTTGGATTTTTGAGTTGTTTTGCCATCGATTAAGATACCAATACCAGAACCATGAGCGACTAATTCAATTTGCGTAGTAGGCCCTAGTGCTGTTTGAAGATTTGAAATATTTTTCAATGCTCCGTGCCAAACTAAGGTATCCGAGGTATTTAATTGCACAACCACTTTGTGTGTTTGAGCATTAGCTGCAAAAAAAATGAAAGCAACAAATAAGGTTAACAGTAAGGTTTTTTTCATGATTATTTTTTTTTACTAAACTACAAATTTTACAAATGAAAGCAATGTGGAACGAGCGTTATCAAGCGGACGAATACCAATATGGAATAAATCCAAATGATTTTATGAAAGAGCAAATCACACCCCTACCCGCGAGCCGCATTTTATTTCCAGGTGCTGGAGAGGGACGAGATGCCGTTTTTGCTGCCAAAAAAGGATGGGAAGTCCACGCCTTTGACCTAAGTGAACAAGGGAAAGCAAAAGCGGAAAAATTAGCCTCAGCCGAAAAAATACGGATCCACTATAAAGTGGCAGATGCCGCGCTGGTAAAATTCCCTTTGGAATCTTTTGACGTCATTGCCTTAACCTATTTCCATCTGCCCTTGGAGACTCGATTACACTTTTACAAGCAATGCGTTTCGTGGCTTAAACCTGGCGGCTTACTTATTTTAGAAGGATTTAACCAGCGCCAACTCGGTTTAAGTTCAGGAGGACCTAAAAACGCAGAATGGTTATTTTCTACTGCAACTATTGCTGCCGAATTCCCTGGATTACAAATTCTAGTAAACGAAGAGAAGCAACGGACATTAAACGAAGGTCCACTTCACCAGGGTTTAGCAGAGGTTGTACAATTGGTGGGTCAAAAACTATAAAACATAGGCTTTGGCCGCATTTCCCACCATCTTCTTAGCTTCCTTTATTCGTTTTTTTTGACTAAAATAATTTAACACCCCTATAATAAGCCCTAAAATTGACATCCCATAAAATAGGTAAATCGCCCATCCAATCGTGTTAAATTGAACAATATTTTGAACACTTAAGCCAGCTACCAGAAAATACATGGAGGTTCGAATAAAAGATAAAAATGTGGTTTGATTAGCCATAATCGTACGCTGAATGGCTAAATTTTCTCTTAATATTAAGTCTTTGTTCATCAGTATAGATTTAATAAGGTGTGATTGAAGTCAAATTTTCTTGGTCCTGGACCACTCTACATTTATAAAAGAAAATAGAAAGAACTAAAAGCCCTTTCTATTCCTATGTCCTCTAAACCAAAATAATACTTTTGTATGATACTCAAATGTAGAATTTGACCAATGTTTACCAAATTCAATATGCAAAATTACCCTGATAACTTCAATTAAATCGTGACTTAAGTCCCAAGACTCAAACTATTTTAGGTGGTGACCAATATCACGAATTAGGCCTAGGGTTCACCGTAAATTTGTATTACTAAACAGAAAAAATAATGATTGGTTTAATTAAAAATTTATTTGGCTTTGGTCCAAAGGTTGACTTCAAGTCACTTTTAGCGGATGGTGCGACATTAGTCGATGTTCGCACTCCCGCAGAATTTAAAGATGGGCACATCAAAGGCGCCATCAATTTACCTTTGCAAACTTTAGGTTCTAATATGAACAAATTAAAGAAAGATCAGGTTATCATTACTTGTTGCCGCTCAGGAAGCCGTAGTGGAATGGCTCGCCGCCAGTTGCAAGCTGCCGGTTATACGCAGGTGTACAATGGAGGACCGTGGACTTCACTTAAAGCATAAAAAAAGAAGGAATGGTAAATGATGAATGGTAAATGGTTAATGATAAATGTTTCCCTCGGACTATTGACTAGCGACTATCGACTAAATCGCGCAGCGATGACTCGCGCAGCGACTGACTACTGATTACTAGAAACTAACAAATTATGAGCAAATTCGCAGACCTATTGAAATCGCCAGAACCCGTTTTAGTTGATTTTTCAGCTGAATGGTGCGGCCCATGCAAGCAATTAAAACCTATTTTAGAACAATTAAAGGCTAAAATTGGTAATTCTGCCAAAATCATTAAAATCGATGTCGACAAGAATCGTACCTTAGCAGATAAATTCCAAATCCGTTCCGTACCTACGATGATCCTATTTAAGGATGGTAAGTCGGTTTGGCGTCAATCAGGGGTAATTCCTGCGAGTACTTTGGAAGGTATCATTAAACAACATTCAAAATGAGAAACGTATTATATTCATTACTAATCCTTGGATTATTATTTTCTTGTGGGCCAAAAGAGGGACAACAAGACCTAGGTGCGACTGAATTCCAAACAGCATTAACAGCTGAATCAAAGGCTCAGATTTTAGATGTCAGAACGGCCGGTGAATTCCAAGGAGGCCACATCGAAGGTGCACTTAACGCAGATGTTAGCTCAGCGACTTTCCAACAAATTGCCTCAGGCTTAGATAAAGACAAAACTGTTTTCGTCTACTGCCTTTCAGGTGCAAGATCTGCTTCAGCCGCAGGAATGCTACAAGAAATGGGATTCAAATCTATCGTCAATTTAACAGGAGGTATGTTAGCTTGGCAATCAGCTAATCTTCCCATCGCTACTGGCGAAGCGAAACAAGCAGGTTCTGCCGGTTTAACAGAAGCTACTTTTGCCGAAAAAATCAAAGGCAAACCGATGGTCATCATCGATTACAATGCCACTTGGTGCGGCCCTTGCAAGCAATTAAGCCCTATCTTAAAAGAATGGGTTAAAGCTCAAAACGGTAAAGTCGAACTGATTGAAATAGATGTAGACGAAAACCAAGAGCTTGCAAAATCCAAGAAAATCGAAGCTATCCCCTACCTAGAAATGTACAAGAATGGCGTTAAGACGTGGTCTAGCGTGGGATTGATTGGGAAAGAGGAGTTAGATAAGTCGCTTCGCGACTAAGTCATTTACGTCGCTTCGCGACTAAGTCATCGCGTCGCGATTTAGTCGCCTTCGGCTAAGTCGTCGCTGCGAGACTAAGTCCGGAGTAAAGAGTAGAGAGCATGGAGAAAACATTTACCATTTACCATTCACAACTTACCATCTTCCCTCCCTATTCAGGTGTTAATGATGATTCTTTTTTGAAAATTATTGCGCAGCACAATTTTAAAAAAGAATCATCATTAACACATCATTCTCCACTTAATCACCCCCGCGGAACCCAACGTCAATAATCCAATGACGATTACACTCACTTCTAGTTCGAAATAGTCCGCTAAAACACCTGTTAAAATAGCACCAAAAGCATAGCCTAAATCGCGCCACAGGCGAAAAGTGCCTAAACTAGCGGCTCGATCAGCTGGGTGTGTGTTTTCTGCAATGGATGCTAAAAAAGTCGGATAGACAACCGCTGTTCCTACGCCTATCACAAAGGATAGGATGGCAAAAGCGGCGAATGTTTGAGCCCAAATAAGACCTAATATGGCAAAGGCTTGGAGAAGCATGCCGATAAATAATAAATCTTTTTGGCAAATAAAATCAGATAAACGTCCTGTCCCTAATTGCGCTAGGCCCCAAACCAGGGGATAGATGGCCGTAATCATCCCTATTTGGCCTAAATCAAAACCTTTAGTAGCTAATAACAGGGGAAATAGCCCCCATATCATCCCATCGTTCAGATTATTGACAAGACCTGCTTGAGAGATAGCTCCTAAATTTCGATGCAATAAAGAAGTATCCCAAAACGGATTTTTAAGTAAAGGGAGGGAACTTTCTTGGGCCGCTTTTTGGACAAATGACCGAGTATCTTTCACCCAAATCCAAGAAATCAACAAGCCCAAAAACACAAATACTATCCCGATATAAAAGGGATAAGGCCTAATTCCGTATGTATTCGCTATCCAGGCCGTTAAAAGCGCCACTAAACCGACAGATAAATAACCCGCGAATTCATTAATTCCCATAGCTAAACCCCGCTGCTTATCCCCCACTAGATCGATTTTCATAGTCACGGTACTAGACCAAGCGAGGCCCTGATTAATTCCCAAAAGTACATTAGCAGCCACAATCCAATTCCAAGTAGGCGCCCACATCAACAAGAACGGAATGGGAATCGCAAAAAGCCAACCGTAAATCAACAAACGTCTACGGCCCAATGTATTCGCAAAATGACCAGCGAAGTAATTTGTTAAGGCTTTGACAATACCAAAAACGACGATAAAGGAAAAGATGGCTGAATGAGAGGCAATATGAAATTCCTGAGCCGCTAATTGAGGCAAAATGGAACGTTCAAGTCCGACCATCCCGCCCACAAAGGCATTCACTAAAACCAACAAACTGAACTGCTGCCAATTCTCTTTCAATCCGAACCGAACTTCCATTTGCGTAAAATTTAGACACAAAGGTGCTCAGATGAACGCCAAAAGCACTTAACAAATGTTAAATTAGGATTTCTTCGCGCGAATGCGACTCAAACTTACCTGCGTGATTCCCAGATAAGAAGCAATAAATTTCAATGGAGCCCTCTTTAATACCTCAGGCTGCTCTTTCTCTAATAAATGGTAGCGTTCCTCTGCCGCATGAAACTGCAAATTTTCTATCCGTTGTATAGTCTCCACATAGGCCTTTTCAAACAATTTCGAGAACAAGCGTTCTATATCACGGTGCTCCTCGTACAGCGAAGTTAAAGCGGACGTATCAATGGACCAAAGCTCCGAATCCTCCAAAACCTGTATGCCTTTTTGACTAGGCTTACCCGCAAAAAGGCTTTCAGCCCGCGCAATCAAGTTGAATTCGCCATAAAAGCCCTCTGTCACATCCGTTCCGTCTTTGATATAATAAATACGAGCCATTCCCTTTTTCAAAAAATAAAGGGTCTTGCAGGTTTGGCCGATGGATTGCAAATCCTGGTTTTTAGCAATACGAATCTCCCGGCAAATACCTGCCAATGCCTCTTGAGAAGCTGCGCTCAGAGGGTAAATAGACTGGAAATAGGGGATGATGGGGGACATAGTATCGGTAATCAAAGTTCAAAGAGCAAAGTTCAAAGAATTTAAATTAAGTATTTCAAATAGTATCGCCAAAGGCGATTCCAACTCTGAACTTTGAACTTTGCTCTTTGAAATTTATTTCTTTTCCGCTTCAAACCCTATCGACACCGAATTAACGCAATAGCGTAATCCTGTATCCGTAGGGCCATCGTCAAAAACGTGGCCTAAATGGCCTCCACATTTTGCACAGGTAATTTCTGTGCGGCGCATGCCTAAGGTATTGTCTACGGTTTCTTTGATCACACCTGCTTTCACTTCCTTGTCAAAACTAGGCCAGCCGCAATGTGAATCGAATTTAGAATCAGAGCTAAAAAGAGGGGCTCCGCAGCCTCTGCAAGTATACATTCCCTTCTCGGTGTGCATCAAGAATTTGCCAGTATAGGGACGTTCGGTACCTTTTTGGCGTAAAATATAATACTCGTCTTCTGTCAATTTAGCCTTCCATTCGGCTTCCGTCTTAGGCAAATTTTCCATCGTCTTTGTTGCTGTAGTTGCTATCGTTTGTTTAGGCGTTTGTTTGGGCTCTTGTCCACAAGCTTGCAGGCTTACGAACAAAAGTACTAATCCTAGCATCTTTTTCATGTGATTATTATTTATAGCATAACGCAAGATAAGGGAAAAAGGTTTACGCGCCGCAAGCGGCAGTCATCGCTGCGCGATTTAGTCACGACTGCGTCGTTTAGTCGTCCTACGGACTTAGTCGATAGTCGCTAGTCGGGAGTCACTAGTCGATAGTCCGGAGTAAACATTTACCATTCACCACTTACCATTTACCATCCTCTCCTCTCTATACTCTCTTATCTCTAATCTTCTTTATTCTTTGTGCTTTATGCTCTATGCTTTAGACGTACCGCGGATCCACCCGCCACGCTAACTTCCGCAATTGTTGCACGCGCAGGGTTCTATGGCCAAAATCGTCCATCGACACGCCCTGCATCCAATAAATTCCACTGCCCCGGAAAGAATAGTTCTTTAGGTCGGAGGGGAAATGGACCGTATCAAAGAACTCGCCTTGGAGGTCCACAAAGTAGCCAAAATACATTCGTTCGCCCTGTTTCGTTCGGGTGGACTTTAAGGTGACGAGGTAGCCGATGATATCGCCTTTAGGCAATACCAAATCCGCATTCAACAAGGTCTCTGGTAATTCCTCAAGCAACAAAAAGGGCGAACAGAGAGGAAAACCGAGAATTTCCCATTGGTCGAAAGCATCCTCCTCGGGTTCGTGGATAAGCGGCGGCAAAACCCCGATGTCAGGGGAAAGCTCCTCGAACATCTCCATCGAGACCACCGTAGAGACTTTGCCTTGAAAACGCGCGTGCGCCTCCCATAATAGGGGCTTTTTGGCCTGACCTAGGTTGCGAAAGGCACCTATGCGAATCAACAAAATCGATTGCTCTAGCCCGATGGACACGCGGTGCACAAAATCCTCCCAAGAACGGAAAGGCCCAGACTGCCTCCGCGCCTCGAGTATTTCTTGGATGACCCGCTTCTCCAGGCCTTTGATATGTACCCAGCCCAAATAAATCCGCTTGCCTTCGATTCGGGTTAGGTAGTCGCTCTCATTAATTTCCGGTGCCTCCACCTCTGCTCCACAGCGTCTTGCCTCATGCACGTAAAATTCGGTGCGGTAGAATCCACCAAAATTGTTGATCACCGCCACCATAAATTCGAGCGGGTAATAGGTCTTCAGATAGAGACTTTGGTAGCTTTCTACGGCAAAAGAAGCCGAGTGCGCTTTCGAAAAGGAATAGCCCGAAAAGCTTTCCATCTGCCTCCACACCTCGCGTGAAACGGCTTCTGGATAGCCTTTGGCGGCACAATTCTCGAAAAAAGCCTGCCTAATGCGGTCAAATTCAGCTCTAGAACGGTATTTACCCGACATCCCGCGGCGCAGTACATCGGCCTCCGCTAAAGTCAAACCGGCAAAATAGTGAGCCACCTTGATCACATCTTCTTGGTACACCATCACGCCATAGGTTTCCTTCATCAGCTCCCCCATCAGCGGGTGCACGGGCTCGTAGGAATTCGGGGCGTGGAAACGCTCGATGTAGGCCTTCATCATCCCGGATGAGGAAACGCCGGGGCGAATGATGGAGGATGCGGCGACTAGGGTAATGTAATCTTGGCAACGTAGCTTCTTTAAAAGCGAACGCATCGCGGGCGATTCGATGTAGAAGCAGCCCATCGTCTCGTGGCGCATCAGCTGTTTTCGTACGCCTTCGTCTTTCATAAAGTCCTGGACGCGGTGCACGTCGACATCAACTCCCCGGTTTGCTCGGATGATGTCGACGGACTCTTTGATGTGGCCGAGGCCTCTTTGGGACAAAATATCAAACTTCGCAAATCCGATCTCCTCCGCCACGTACATATCGAACTGGCAGATGGGGAAACCTTTGGGCATTCCCTCCAAGGCCGTGTAAGCGGATAAAGGCGCATCCGAAATCAGGATGCCGCCCGCGTGGATGCTGAGGTAATTAGGGAAGTCGAGCAAGAGTTGGCCGTATTTGACGATCAGCGCCTGTATTTCAGATGTCACCTCCCGCATGGCGGTGGCGGGATCGAGCCAGGCGTCTATTTCGGCTTTGGGAAGACCAAAAACCTTCGCCAATTCCCGGTAAATCGACTTATCCCGAAACGTCACATAGGTGGCCAGAAGACACACGTGCTTCGCCCCATAGCGCTTAAAGATATAATCGATAATGTCATCGCGCTCATCCCAGGAGAAATCAATATCAAAATCCGGCGGACTCGTCCGGTGTTTGTTGATGAAACGCTCGAAATAGAGGTCTAATTCGACCGGATCCACGTCTGTAATCCCGATACAATAGGCCACAATGGAATTCGCCCCAGAGCCACGCCCCACGTGAAAATAGCCCCTAGAACGCGCATAGCGAATGATATCCCAGGTAATCAGGAAATAGGCATTAAAATCCAGCTCGTGAATAATCTTCAATTCCTTCTCCACCCGCGCCTTCGCCTCGCGATCCCCGCGCGGATAACGATACCGCAAACCCTCGTAAGCTAGCTTGGTGAGGAGGGCTAAATCGTCTTCTTTGGAAGAACTAAACAGCGAACGATTCTTCGGCTTTTTAAAATCAAAGCTAAAACTACAATCGGCTAGAATCTGATCCGCCTCCGCTAATAGCTGCGGATAATCCGCACAAGAAGCCGCTATTTCAGCAGGAGTATAGAAACGTTCGTCTGCCTGCGCCTGGTCCTTAGGCGAAAGTTTACTCAATAAGGTATTCAAATCGATCGCGCGCAGCAATCGGTGCATCGAAAATCCACGCTGATCCAGAAAGGTAAACGGCTGACACCAGACAAAATCACGCAGGTCTTTTTCTTTCCAAAGCAAATTCCGGTCACTCGCCCGCACGCCCCAGCGCTCCCGCGGTCCAGCCAGCGTCTTGATCTTTTTCCGCATGGCTAGCGGATAAATCGTCCACACATCGTCTGAAACGGGAGGTCGCTCTGGCCAGGGCTCTTTGGACACTAAATACTTCGTCGCAAAATCATTGATCTGCAAAAAACCACGCTCATTCCGCGCTAAACACACATAACCCGCCTCGAATTCCATCCCCACCACGGGCTTAATCCCCTCCTGCTGACACGCCTGCACGAAATCAAAGACACCAGAACTCCGATGTATATCCGTTAAGGCTAACGACGTAATGCCGCGCGCCTTCGCCTCCTGAACCAATTGCTCAGGCGAAAGCGTACCATAGCGCAAGCTGTAGTAAGAATGGCAGTTCAAATACATCTATTCGTCGTTTTTTGCGTGTGACGCCCCAGCGAGTGTCGCACCAGCAGATACTACAGCAGCAGGCAGTCGATTCCTCCGTTCGGCACTCCCCATCAATCCGCTCGCACGCAAGATGGAAAACTCGCCGTAGCGGTTCTTCAGGGAATCCATCGCCTGGTACAGCGGCACTAGCTTCGCCCCGTCATCAAACAGGTTCAGTTGCTCCTGCCCTTGTAACAGTTTGGAGAATCGCACCCCGATCAGCCGAATCAACAGCCTGCGGTCATACAGCTTCTCGAACAATTCGTAGACCGCCGGAATCAGGCGGTGGTCGCTAGCGGAAGCGGGGATACTGATTTGACGGGTATGGGTGTCAAAATTCGAGTAACGCACCTTCACCGTAATACAGGACGTACATTGCCCCAGCTTGCGCAAATCATAGCTCAGCTGCTCGGTCAGCGAACCCAGAATCCGCCGTAATAAAATTACATCCGTGCTATCCTGCTCAAACGTTATCTCTTTAGACAAGGACTTCTGCTCGGAATAAGGCACCACGGGACGTAAATCAATGCCATTAGCTCTTTCCCAAAGCATCGTCCCCGACTTCCCAAAGGTTCGCTCTAATACCCGCTGTGGCATTTGACTAAGCGTTCCTACGTGGACGATGCCCATATTACGCAGGGTTTGGGCCGTGACGGCACCGATCATCGGGATCTTGTTCACCGTCATCGGCGCTAAAAAGGCTTTCTCCTGCCCTGCTGGCACGTGAAACTCCCCGGCGGGCTTGACGTGATTCGTCGCGACTTTGGACACCGTCTTATTCACCGATAAACCAAACGACATCTGTAATCCAATCTGCTTTTTAATCCGATCCCGCAAATCCTGGGCAAAAGCATAGGAGCCAAAAAAGCGCTCCATCCCCGTCATATCTAAATAAAACTCATCAATCGAGGCTTTCTCCACCAAAGGCGCCCGCTCCATAATCAGCGAGGTCACCATCTCCGAATGCTGCACATACGCCTCGTAATCACCCCTTAACACAATCGCATCCGGACACAATTTCAGCGCCATCTTCATGGGCATCGCAGAACGCACCCCAAAAGCCCGCGTCTCATAACTACACGCCGCCACCACGCCTCGATCCGAACCGCCGCCCACAATGACCGGCTGGCCCACGAGTCGGGTATCTCGGAGTCGCTCTACCGAGACAAAGAAACTGTCTAAATCCATGTGCACAATCGCGCGCTCCTGCATAAAATTGGTAGATATTTGGGTATTTTGAATACCTTTCGTAACTTCGAAAAGTATACGAAGAAATTTTAGATACGAATTTTATTCATTTTCCTTTAATAAGCAAATCGCATGAGCACTTTTTTTAGTCAGAATTTACGTTTTTTACGCAGCAAGATGTCGGAGAAAACTTCGCAGGAAAAACTGGCGGAATTACTGAATATTAAGAAGCCGACTTTGGGCTCGTATGAGTCCGGAAGAGCGGAGCCTAAATATGCGGATTTGATCTCTCTAGCGGAGTTTTTTAAGGTTGAAGTGGATGAATTATTGAAGGAGGATTTGTCCAAAAGAATCCCCGGCCTGTCGAACAAACCTAAGCTACGAATTTTAGCTACGACGGTCGATGCGAACAATGAAGAGAATATCGAGATGGTACCGGTCAAAGCTTTGGCAGGATACACCGCCTCCTACGACGACCTCGACTTCGTGCGCGATCTCCCTACGTTCCAAGTGCCTTTCCTACCTAAAGACAAGAAATACCGCGTTTTCCCCATCAAAGGCGAATCGATGTTGCCCCTACAACCGGGCTCTTTAGTCTTCGCTGAATACGTAGAAGACTGGACCCAAATCAAGGACGGCACCATCTGCATCGTCGTGACCCGCGAGGACGGCGTCGTGTTAAAGCAGGTCATCAACCACCTCGCAGAACGCAAAGTCTTGATCCTGAACTCCACGAACAAGACCTACGACCCTTACCCGATTTTGGGCTCTGAAATCCAGGAAATCTGGAAGTTCGCGGGGTATTTTTATAATGAATTTCCGGAAAACTAAAAAAATGATGAATGGTAGATGGTGAATGGTAAATGAAAATTTACACAGAACCCCATTTACCATTTACCACTCACCATTTACCATCTCTACAGATGATCCTTAAAATTGCCACCTCCCTTTCCATTTCCGAAAACCAAGTTCGTAAAACCATCGCCCTATTAGACGAGGGCGCCACGATTCCCTTTATTTCCCGTTACCGCAAGGAGGCCACCGGAAGTTTAGACGAAGTACAGGTAGCGGCAATTCGTGATTTACGGGACCAATACGTAGAATTAGAAAAGCGACGAGAAGCCATCTTGAAGTCGCTACAGGAACTAGATAAATTGACGCCAGAACTGGAGAAGGCAGTTAGAGGGGCTGAGACTTTGGCCAAATTAGAAGACATCTACCTTCCCTACAAACCCAAGCGCAAAACACGCGCGATGGCGGCCCGAGAAAAAGGCTTACAAGAGCTCGCAAACCAAATCCGCTTACAAGGCCTAAAAGACCCAGAGGTCTTAGCGGCTGAATACTTAGACAACGTAGAGGAAGCACTTGCAGGCGCTCGGGATATTTTAGCGGAAGAGATGATGGAAACGGCAGAAGCGAGAGAAGAAGCGAGAAATCTGTTTACCCGCAAGACGACTGTTAAATCCACGGTTGCGAAAGGCAAAAAAGAGGAGGGCATTAAATACAAAGATTATTTCGACTGGTCTGAATCCTTGGCTCAAGCGCCGTCTCACCGGGTTTTGGCCTTATTCAGAGGCGAAAACGAGGGGATTCTAAATCTGAACTTAACAGGTCCAGACGAGGACGTATTAAATAGATTAGAGCGCCGGTTCTTAACCGGAAACAATGCCTGCGCGAAACAAGTGGGATTAGCTATCCAAGATGGCTATAAGCGCTTGCTAATGCCAGCGATGGAAACCGAAATGCGAGCTGAGGCGAAGAAACGCGCAGACGAGGAAGCTATCCGCGTATTCGCAGAAAATATCAGACAACTGTTATTAGCGGCACCATTAGGCCAAAAACGTGTCTTAGCCCTCGATCCCGGCTTCAGAACAGGCTGCAAAGTCGTTTGCCTGGATGAACAAGGAACGCTTTTAGACAATACCGCGGTTTATCCGCACACCGGACCTGGACAGGCCGCTGAAGCTGCCCACACCATCCAAGCCTGGGTGAAACAATACAAAGTGCAAGCGATTGCCATCGGGAACGGGACAGCTGGTCGTGAGACCGAATCCTTTGTACGTGGACTTAAGCTTGAAGGGATTACCATCATCATGGTAAACGAAAGTGGAGCGTCCATCTATTCTGCATCTGAAGCGGCGCGTGACGAATTCCCAGACAAGGATGTAACGGTTCGCGGAGCCGTTTCGATCGGTAGACGTTTGATGGATCCTTTGGCAGAACTGGTAAAGATCGATCCTAAATCCATCGGTGTGGGACAATACCAGCACGATGTAGACCAAAAGAAATTACAAGCCTCCCTCGACGATACCGTAATCTCGTGCGTGAACTCGGTAGGCGTGGAATTAAACACGGCCTCTAAACAGATTCTATCCTACGTTTCTGGCCTAGGACCTCAATTAGCCCAAAACATCATCGATTACCGCACCAAAAACGGCCCATTCTTAAAACGCTCTGACTTGAAAAAGGTCACGCGTTTAGGCGAAAAAGCTTTCGAACAAGCCGCCGCTTTCTTGCGTATTCGCAACGCGAAAAACCCGTTGGACGCCAGCGCAGTGCATCCAGAACGCTACGAAATCGTGGAGAAGATGGCGAAAGATTTGAACTGCAAGGTTTCTGATCTATTGGCGAACGAATCCTTACGCAAACAAATTCGCTTGAGTCAATACGTGAATACGGAAGTAGGTATGCCTACGTTAACCGATATCATGGAGGAATTAGCAAAGCCAGGACGCGATCCTCGCGAGCAATTCGAAGCCTTCGAATTCACGGAGGGCGTAAATTCGATTAAAGATCTTCGGGTAGGTATGATGCTTCCGGGAATCGTGACGAATATTACGAATTTTGGCGCCTTTGTCGATATCGGCGTTCACCAAGACGGATTAGTGCACGTCAGCCAGCTAGCGGACAAGTTTGTGAAAGACCCGAACGAAGTGGTTAAAGTGGCCCAAAAAGTGCAAGTCCGAGTGACGGAGGTGGATGAGGTAAGGAAGAGGATTGCGTTGAGTATGAAGAAATAGAGTAGAGATTATAGAGTATAGAGTATAGAGAAGAGATAAAATGTTCATCTATGCTCTATACTCTCCTCTCTCTAATCTACACTACTTAAAGGTAATTGGTTGAGTAAATCTACTTCTTACTGCTTTTCCCTCTAATATAGTCGGAACCCATCGAGGCATATTAATCACGACGCGTATTGCCTCTAAATCGCAATCAGGATGAAATCCTTTGACTATTTTGGCATTTGTAATCGTACCATCTTTCTCCACAACAAAGGAAACAAAAACTTGTCCAGTGACAATCCTTTGTTGCTTCAATAAAGATTCTGGATAAACTAAACTTGACATCAAATAAAGGGTATATGCCTTGGGACCACCCATAAAGTGAGCAGGTTGTAAAAACTTATAATAGGCAACCTCTTTACCTTCAATATCAAAACAAGACCCACCTTGAAATGCGTCAAAATCATAGCGATCCCAGCGTTTTAACACCCCATTAGGCCAAAAAGTCTTCAGATAGCCATCTAATTTCCCTTCCAAATGAGTCGCTTCATATTCTTTCTTCCCTAAAGAATCGAATTGAAAGGAGAGTCCATTTCGCACCTTTTTATTTTTATTCTTGTAGGTATCCCAAGTGGCCAAACTACCATCAGGTCGAAAGCGTTTTACAATTACCTGTTTTTTACTCGAAGAATCAGGAACGGTGATCTCAGAACGGTAATAGGGCTCTTCTTTGCCCACCTTCTCTCCGTCTTCATTGTAATACGTGATTTCCTGAGCGAAACTGATTAAACTAATAAATAAAAATAGAGAAGTAAATAGCTTTTTCATTTTGAGATTATTTAGGGTTAGGTTATTCTACTAAAAAAGGGAAGCTTTCGCTCCCCCTTCTTTTAATCTTTTTTCTTACAGCAATTCGGCAACTTAGCATAGTCTTTTGCTATCGCCTTTACCTCATCAGCATCGTATCCCGTTTCCGAGATCACTTTTCTAATGCCAGCGGCATCGATTTTCGCCGCATCGTATTCCACGGTGATCACCTTGTCGTCTAGATTCAAATCAGACTTAGCCACGCCTTTCGTCAAGGCTAAATTCTTCTCAATACGCTCTTTGCACATTTCGCAAATAGCTGAAGTTTTAATCTTGACTGTCTCCTTAGGACCAGCCATTGCCAAAAACGGCAAAATCAACAAAAATAGAATCTTTTTCATCGTTTTATTTTTTAACTACTTTCAAATCCATCGTGCAAGCAGGGCACTTCCCTTTCTTCGAATAGGTCTTTTTGCCTTCACACTTCATTGGACACGCATATTCTTCTTTTTTACTCTCTTTGGTAGCCTTTTGAGTGGCTTGAGATGTGGACGCAAAGGCCCCAAACATACCCATTACTAGGGTCGAAACTAAGATGTACTTTTTCATATTAATTGATTTTAAAACGGATTCCTGTATAAACCATCGTGCCGGTTATCGGCCCCCAAACCATCGAAGCATCAAAACCCAATGCAAATGGATCTTTCGCTACGTAAATGGGATTCTTTTGGGTAAAATTAAAAAGATTTTCCACTCCAAGGTACAATTCCCACTTTTTAAATTGACGCGTTACTTGCGCATAAACGGTAGAGAATGGCGGTGCGCTCACTTCTTGAATGGAACCTGTATGTAAATGGGCTAATTTATGGTCTGGAATCCGCCTTGATCCATTCCATTGCCAGGTTATATCGTATTTCCAAATGTCGTACGGCGTCGAATAGGCTAGATTCACTAATACGCGATCCTTGTTAAGATAAGGCTTTGATAAACGAATTAATCCTCCATCCATTCGCAAATAATCTGCTTGCACATCCTGGAAACGGTAGGCCACTTTCATCTCAAAGCGCTTAAATGGACTATAATTAAATTCTGCCTGAATACTGGTTGCAAATGATTCCCCGGGCATCGCATACATGCGCAAAGTCGAGCCCGCCTCCATATCGACCATCCATTGGTGGGTGAAATCAGTCCTAAATGCATCCAAAACTAGATTCGCCTTCCGAGAACCAATGTTCATGTTCTTAGTCAACGTAATCCCATAATTCCATGACGCCTCCAGAGGATTTAGATTTCCGACTAATTTTAAGGCGCGGTTATTGATGAGGAATCCCGTGTTTTCTGCCAAAGGATTCACCCGTCTCCACCCCTTTCCGGCAGATAAACGAAGGATCCAATCCGGGGCTACATCCCATTTTACATGCAAACGAGGCACCCATTGTGTACCTAACTGGTTATGGAAGTCGACTCTTTGGCCTAAAACCACTGTTAATTTAGTAGGAATCGTCCACGTATATTCCCCATAAATTCCTGGTACTATTTCGGTTCTAGCATAAGCAGAGTCTATATAGGACTCCTGATAGGAATCTAGTAAAAAACTGGCACCGGTCTTCCAGGTATGGTTGGTGTTGCCAATGATGGATTGAAAAATCAAATTACCATAAACACTTTGTTCTCGTCCTGTATAATTCTTAGTGGAGAAATAGGAATCATTTGCATGGTTAGCTGTGCTTACAATTAGGGCCAAACCCTGGTAAGGCTTGTTAGGAAATAATCGAGCTATTTTTGCGAAGGTCTCGAAACGCTCTGTCTTACTTCCAAAACCATATATTTGGGAACGATCCGCTTCAGACGTGAACGACTTTTGACCCCCTAAACGATCCTCATTCAAGTAATTTGCTCCCCACTGGATCATCCAACGATCCGTCGCATATTTCCAGCGATTGAGGACATTGATCAAATTAAATAAAGGCAAATCCAAAAAGCCATCCCCATTTCCATCCAAGCGAGCCGCCTGCTGAGAATAGTGTGTAAATACGCCCGTAGATAAACGAGAATTGAAGCGATGTGCTCCTTGTTGATTGACCTCGAATCGACCCTGTGAGTTCGTGTAAGTATTTAAATAATATACTTCAGAGGTGTCAGGCTTTGCGAGTTCCACATTGATGGCTCCCGTCATGGATTCATATCCATTCACAACGGAGATGGTACCTTTCGCTAAATCAATCGACCTTATCCAAGTTCCTGGCAAATAATTCAAGCCGTAAGTGGATTTCAGTCCACGGATAGAGGGAACATTCTCCACATTCGTTTGCACATAGGTTCCGGCTAAACCCAGCATCTGAATTTGTTTAGACCCCGTCACTGCATCCGAGTAATTAACGGAAACGGAGGCATTCGTTTCAAAACTTTCGGAAAGATTGCAGCAAGCCGCTTTCCCCAAGGTTTTAATCGTCATGATTTCGGTGGCGAGGACGGCGTTATCGTCTTTTTGGCCAGGATTTGCCACAACTCGAAATTCCTTCAATTCCGTTTCACGTTCAATGCTATCTTTTTGCATGACCCGTTGTTGAGCCTGCGCTAGCGTCGCAAAACTCAAAAATATAAGTATTTTGTACATGGTATTTTGATTTAGATGAATGAAATAGTTAAAAAACTATAACCTGAATCAAATCAAATACGTTTGCAATTGAGCTAAGCGAATCTGCTGCGCGAGCGGCGGAGCGTTAGAATGATAAGAAACATAACCAGGACCCTGATGATTTAAATCAAGATTTTGATAAAACGAAGAGACAGAAATGGGTGTAAAGGCAAAAATCATCGCCGTATTCCCTTTCGTCAAATCAAAATTAAACTTTACCTGGTATTTCCCTAACAAACAGCATTTTGCCCTTGAAATATGAGCTTCTGTTGTTTTTTTACAGCAGGATTCTGCTTTTGTAATGGTTGTTTTCTTCGCCCCTGTGTAGATGCAAGTAGCCTCTGTCCATGAAATTCCCAAGCTGCCGAAAAGAATCCAGGCAGCGAGAAAGAAGGACATGAAGCTTTTGGCAAAGAATTTCATTAGACAAAATTAAGGACAATTCACTAATTTGCTATATGTTTCAGCGGTTTATCTTTTTCATTCTATGCTGCGCCTGCATTCCCTTGCAAGCTCAGACTTACCGCTACCTGATTCTTTTTAAAGACAAGGGCTCGAATACCTATTCCATTAACAATCCAAGCGCATTTTTAAGTTCCAAAAGCCTCGAACGTCGTCGCAAAAACCGCGTCGCTATCACGCTTCAAGACCTACCTATAAGTCCCGATTACCTAGCTCAAGTAAAAGCTTCAGGTGCGCGCATTTTGTTTCCCTTAAAATGGCTAAACGGTGCATTGATTCTACAAAAACCGAGTGAATTAAAGAAAACACTTGCTCTAAGCTGCGTTAAAGGACTTTATTGGGATTTTCCAGCGGACTCCAGCTCAACTAATCAAATTCAATCCGGAACGCAATCGAGTTCAATTAGCCCAGATTATGGCAACTCCCTCTCCCAAAATGGGCAATTAGGCATTGATCAAATGCACGCTAAAAACATCTTAGGCGATGGGATTCTAATTACCCTACTTGATGACGGATTTAAAAATGCGAATACCGTACCCTATCTTAAAAATCTTGTCAGTGAAAAACGCATCCTCGCTACGCTTACCACTGATCCATCTTTGACCTCCGTATATGCTGGCGGTGGCCACGGCACAAACGTCCTTTCTACCATCGCCGGAAATGTACCCGGTAAATTAATTGGAACGGCCTACAAAGCCTCCTTTGCTTTGGCACAAACCGAAGAAAGTCGCCACGAATTAATCGTGGAGGAAGCGAATTGGCTAAGAGGCGCAGAATGGGCCGATAGCTTAGGCACAGACATCCTTTCCTCTTCTTTAGGTTACTCGACTTTTGACAATCCCCTGCATAACCACACCTACGCAGATATGAATGGCAAATCGACACTCGTTTCTAAAGCCGCGGCCTGGGCAGCAAGCAAAGGGATTCTTTGCACCATTAGCGCAGGAAATGAAGGGGCAAATGAATGGAAATACATCACCGCACCAGCAGATGCCGATTCGATTTTAACCGTGGGATCAGTCAATGCATTGGGCGGTTTATCGTCTTTTAGCTCTACAGGACCTAGTTTTGACGGTCGCATTAAGCCTGATGTTGTTAGTATGGGATCAAACACGGTGGTGGGAAATACCGATGGTACCATTGGAATCTCTAATGGCACCTCTTTTTCAGCTCCGCTAATCGCGGGACTTGCCGCAGGATTAATGCAATCTTTCCCTACCCACACGGCTCAACAAATCAGAAAGGCCATCCTAAAATCAGGCTCACAATTTACTAGAACAGATATGCTGCTTGGATTTGGCATCCCTGATTTTGCCAAAGCAAGCGAAGCCATCGAACTGATTTTAGGCAATTCCGAGGAACAAACTTTACGCATCTACCCTAACCCTGTAAACCCCGGCGAAGCGGTACACCTTTCCATCCTATTCCCTTCTGCTCAAGTAGAAATACTGAATAATGCCGGAATAATTGTCCAATCCTTTCAGCTAACACAGGCCGAGTCAAGTATTTACCTTGGCCCTTTCGTTTCTGGCAAATATTATTTTAGATTTACCACAGAATCAACCTCTATTGTTAAACCTGTACTATTACGATGAAAACACGCTTTCTTTCGCTCGACATTCTCCGAGGAATTACGCTCGCTGGCATGATTCTAGTGAATAACGCTGGCAACTGGCAATTCACCTATGCGCCACTTTTACACGCAGAATGGAATGGCTTTACACCCACTGACCTTGTATTTCCTAGTTTTTTATTCATGGTGGGCGTCGCCATGCGCTTCTCTTTCAAGGCATTCAACTACGAATTAACGCCAGCCGTTCGCAACAAGATTTTAAAGCGGACATTGTATTTATTTCTGATCAATTACTTCATTTTCTATTTTCCATTCACCCATTTCTCTTTTGAAACGTTGCGTTTTTTGAATGTATTACCGCGCATTGCCCTGTCCTTTTGCGCCGTTTCCTTTTTAACGTTACAAGTGCCGTCTAAATGGCTAACCTGGATAAATGCTGGTATTTTATTCTCATTTTGGGCTATTTTATATTTCTTTGGAGATGCTGGACTTTGGATGGATATCAGTTCGAATGCAGTGAGAAAACTAGACTTATTTTTATTCGGAGAATCCCATTTATACCATGGAAATGTGGTCAATGGCATCGCTATTGCCTTCGACCCAGAGGGACTTTTGAGTACGCTTCCCGCTATTTCTACTTGTCTTTTCGGCTATCAAGTCAGTTTATTTTTAGAGAATCAGGCCAAAGAAAATAAGTCCGCCTTACTCAGTTTGCTGGGCTGGGGCGCCGTTTTAATTGTAGTGGCGTTGATCTGGGACCAAGTTTTTCCCATCAATAAAAAGTTATGGACCAGCTCTTTCGTTTTACTTTGTGCTGGCATTGACTTCATCTTGATTGGATTATTAAATTGGTGGATGGAGACTAAAGAACGTCACTTCGGCAACACCTTCTTCCTCGTTTTTGGCACTAATTCTATCCTTGCGTACGGCATTTCAGAAGTCATTGCCATTCAATTAGGCAACTACCAGATCCAAGATATGTCCGCTAGCGAATGGCTGTATTGGCATCTATTTGAACCTATTTTTGGCAAATACAATGGGTCGCTGGCCTATGCAATTGCTTTTGTGCTGGTTTGCTGGAGTATTTGTTGGGTGTTTTGGAAGAAGAAAATATTCTTGAAAGTATAGCTTTTCGAGTCGGCGCCTTGCGCCTTAGTCGCTGGGTCGCCACTTCGTGGCTTAGTCGCTGCTTCGCAGCTTAGTCAACTTCGTTTTAGTCGGCGCCTTGCGCCTTAGTCGCTGCTTCGCAGCTTAGTCAACTTCGTTTTAGTCAAAGAGTCAAAAAGAATGACCAAGTCCGCAGGACGACTAAATCGCGAAGCGATGACTAAGTCCGCAGGACGACTAAATCGCGAAGCGATGACCAAGTCCGCAGGACGACTAAATCGCGAAGCGATGACCAAGTCCGCAGGACGACTAAATCGCGAAGCGATGACCAAGTCCGCAGGACGACTAAATCGCGAAGCGATGACCAAGTCCGCAGGACGACTAAATCGCGAAGCGATGACCAAGTCCGCAGGACGACTCCTTTTCGCAAGCGGATTTTTAGCTGAGGGTAGTTTAGTTGAGGGATTTTAGAAATTATGGCGTAGACCAATTTGAAAATCCCTCAACTAAATAGCCTCAGAATGAAAAAGGAGCGCCGCACCAAAAACCCCTGCCGAATCACCCAACTTAGGCTTCACAATAGGTGTCAAGACCTCTCCTGAATTGAAAATGTATTTTTTGATTCGTTCGATTCCCTCTGTATATAGCAAATCGATATTTCCTACACCGCCACCGATGACGATGACTTGGGGATCTAATACGTTAATTAAAGTCGAAACGGCACGGCCGAAATTCTCTAACATTCGCTCAATCGTAGCAGAGGCATGCATATCAGTTCCAGCTAGATGAGCTTGAAGGATTTGTGGCATGCGGAGTTTTTGGCCTGAAATAGAAAAATAAAACTCCTCTAAAGCTGGTCCAGAGATAACGTGTTCCACGCAACCCGACTTACCGCAATAGCACGCCTTGCCGCCTTCCTCCAAAATGCTGTGTCCCCATTCGCCACCAATGCCGTGTAAGCCATTAATCACTTGACCGTGTACGACTAATCCGCCGCCTACACCAGTTCCCATAATGATCCCAAAAACGACTTCCGCTTTAGGATTCACGTCTTGCACCGCACCCAAATGGGTTTCTGCTAACGCAAAGCAATTCGCATCATTTGCGAGACGTACTTCAACGCCTAAGGCTTTGGTTAAATCAGCTGCCATCGGACGACCGTTCATAGAGGTCGTGTTGCAGTTTTTCATGGTTTGGGTAGCGGGATTCAAGACGCCAGGAGTGGCAAAACCGATTCGGGTAGGCGAAACACCCAGCTGTTCGGAGACGCAGGAAACTAAACGGGCTACTTGGGAAATGATGTGTTCGTAGCCTTTTGCTGCTTCGGTATCGATGCGTTCGCGGGCAATGACTTGCGTTAAATCAGCGGCAGACAATACGGCACATTCGATTTTGGTTCCCCCTAAATCGATGCCCCATACATAGGAATTTTCCATAGGTTTAGCGACGGTTGTCGTTGTTCTCAAAAATACTCAAATAACTCAAATAGCGACTGTGCGCAATATCTCCCGCCTCAAAAGCCTTTAAAACGGCACAAGACGGTTCCGAAATATGCAGGCAATTGTTGAATTTGCATTCGCCTATTAGCGCACGCATTTCGGGGAAATAATGCGATAATTCTTCTTTCTCGATCTCCATCACGCCTAATTCATTGATGCCTGGGCTATCGATTAAATAGGTCTCTGGCCCCAATTCCCACATCGTGGAATAGGTGGTGGTGTGGACGCCTTTTTGGGCAAAATCAGAAATCTCCTTCACTTTAATGTTCAAATGGGGAGATACCAAGTTCAATAAACTAGATTTTCCAACGCCTGAATGGCCTGCTAAAAGCGACACCTTTCCGGCAAACATCGCCTTGAATTCATCGACGCCTTGGCTGCGCGGAATAGACGTAAACAGAATGCCATAGCCTAATTCCTGGTAGAGGGCGGCGTATTCAAAGATTTGGTCTTCTTCCTGTTCATTCAATAAATCCATCTTGTTGAACACGATGGTGACAGGGATTCGAAAAGCTTCAGCAGTGACTAAAAAACGATCTAAAAACCCCAAAGAAGTCTTAGGGGATTTCAAGGTCATCACGAAGATGGCTTGATCCACATTCGCGGCCATTAATTGGCCCTGACCTGTTTTATGAACGGATTTCCGGATGATATAATTCGTGCGAGGGATGATTTCTTCGATGACTACTGTCTCGTTTGCCTCGTCTTCCACCGCATAAATGACGCGATCTCCCACCGTAACAGGATTTGAGGTTTTAGGTCCTTTTAGCTTAAATTTACCTTTTAAACGTCCTTTAAATACCTTACCTGACTCGGAACGAATTTCGTACCAAGAACCGGTTGAACGCATAATTAAGCCTTTACTTCCTTCCATCGATTGCTAAATTACGCACAAATTGATTGATTCTTTCCGTTGCCCCTGCTTGTAATTGAACGAAAGCTCGAGATTGCACTTGTTTATTGACAAAAACATCGTCCACATCGTATATCACACGCATCGCCTGATCTAATTCCTCAGTACTGGCAATCGGAAAAGCTAGTCCTAATTCGATCAGGTCTCTGGCTTCCTTGAATTTGGAATAATTTTTATTACCAAAGAAGACCGTCGGTCCAAAAACCGCCGCCTCCAAGGTATTGTGCAAACCATCCCCAAAAGCACCTCCAATGTAAGCAAAAGAAGCCCCTCGGTATAGATTTGCTAAGCGACCCACCTCGTTCACAAAAAGAACATCGGCCTTTTCGCGCGCAGGACCTTGGGAATAAGCTACCGGCAATTCAATCTGTTCTTCCCAAGATTTCAATTCCTCCGAATGAATTTCGTGCGGCGCAATGACCCATTTAAAAGGGTACTTCTTTGAATTGATGAGGGGAATCAACACCTCCATATCGGCCTGCCACGCAGAACCCACCACCATAAACTCTTGATTGTCTAAAAAAGATGTCAATAAATCCCAGGATACGGGATTCCGAAGCGTATCCAGCACCCTGTCAAATCGCGTATCACCCGCCACAGTAACATTCTCTCGTTGCAGCAAATCAGCTGATGCTTGATCTTGAACGAAAAGGTGCGTAAAACAATCCAATAAGCGACGGTAAAAACCGCCATACCACGTAAAAAACACCTGATTAGCTCTAAAAATCGCCGATACTAGGATCGTAGGAACTCCCCGCTTCTTTAAACCCGTCAGGTAATAATGCCAAAACTCATACTTCACAAACACCGCCAACGAAGGCTTCACTAAATCCAAGAAACGCGCACTATTGAAGTAGCCATCCAAAGGCAAATAACTCACATAATCCGCTCCAACATAGTTTTTTCGCACTTCATAACCAGAGGGCGAGAAGAAGGTCACTAAAATAAAATGGTCAGGATTCTCCTTTTTATAGGCTTCAATGATAGGTCTTCCCTGCTCAAATTCACCCATCGAAGCAGTGTGAAACCAAGCCACGGGCTTTTCATTCATTTTGAAATGTGGCTCGAGACCTGCCCAAACCTGATTTTGGCCCTCATTCATCAACGCAGCTTTGGTTTGAAAAAAAGCGGCGAATCGAATCAGTCCCCGATATAAAAACAAGACAAAAGAATAGAGGCAAACCCTCATTTTTTACTAAATTTGATGTTGAATCTTTAAAATTACGAAAAAGGCAGGTGAATATGAATTGGATACCCTTGACTGACGAGAAACAACTGGCGGAAATTGTAGAAACATCACAGGAGAAACCGGTCGTTATTTTCAAACACAGTACGCGTTGCTCGATCTCTTCAACTGCGTTAAATCGCTTTGAAAGAGCCTGGGATTCTGAAAATACACCCGCCTATTATTTGGATTTAATCGCCTACAGACCTATTTCAGGTCAAATTGCGGAACAATTCACTGTTGAACACCAATCTCCTCAAGTGTTAGTGATTGATAAAGGCGCTTGCCCTTATTCTGCTACGCATTGGGACATTTCGGTGGACGAAATTAAACCATACTTGAATGCCTAGATTTTTTTTCTTGTGGGTGATTTTAGGGGTACCATTATTCATGATGGGCCAAAGAAAATCAGCAACACCCCAGAAAAAAGAATCGCAAGCGCAATCTTCGTCCTGGGGATTTGGCGTTAATACCAATACCAACTCAGGTATTTTAGGTGGATTTAGTTTTTTAAAAACATTCAAAAATCGCTCTTTCGTGAATTTTGACTTAACCAATACGAAGGATTACCGCGAATTCGATTCCCCTTATTCGTATAATGGCAAGACCTATGTAGAAGGAAAATTAAATTACCTACTTAATTTCAGGCCTGAATACGGCCGCCAATGGGGATTATTAAAACAATCGTCTGATGGAGGAACGAGTTTAAATGGTCGAATCGCCACAGGGCCTACCATTGGCATTCAAAAACCCTATTTTGTTGATATAGTTTACACGGACGCAGGAGGTAAAACTTTGAGTACATCTGTACCTATGGCAAAAGCCCTAGATAACAGCTATAATAAGTCCATTATCAGTGGCGAAGGCAGTTTCTTTTCTGGCTTATCTGAGGCCAAATTTATTCCAGGCTGGCACCTAAAAACAGCTTTAGAGTTTAAATTTGAAACCTTAAAACAAAATTACCTGTCCTTAGAAACCGGCTTTATAGTGGACTATTTTAGTCAACCGGTTGAAATTTTAAACCAAACGACCCCTCGCTCTGTTTATACGACGGGTTATGTGACCTTTTTCTTTGGAAAAAGTAAATAGAAAAAAGATGATTGAATTACCTCAAGTAAGTCCTGCTGCAAATTCTCGTAAACCAGATTGGTTACGTGTTAAATTGCCTATTGGTGAAAAATATACGAACGTTCGCAAGATTGTAGATGAATACAAATTGCACACGATTTGCCAATCCGGCAATTGCCCTAATATGGGAGAATGCTGGGGCGAGGGAACAGCCACATTCATGATTTTAGGAAATGTGTGCACGCGTTCCTGCACCTTTTGCGCCGTAGCCACTGGCCGTCCAAACGAATACGATGAGGACGAACCGCGCCGCGTAGCCGATGCCATAAAATTAATGCAGGTAAAGCACGCCGTAATCACCTCAGTGAACCGCGACGAATTGAAAGATAAAGGAGCAGAAATTTGGTACCAAACCGTTAGAGCGGTGAAAGAAACCACTCCAGCGACGACCATCGAAACCTTGATTCCAGACGTGAAAGCGAACTGGGATGCCTTGATTCGCATGATCGAAGGCGGACAAGAAGTCGTTTCTCATAATATGGAGACGGTGGAACGTTTATACCGTTACGTTCGCCCACAAGCTAAATATGTGCGTAGTTTAGAGCAAATCAAGCGGACCAAAGAGTTCGGCAAACGCAATAAATCTGGTATCATGCTAGGTCTAGGCGAAACCCAAGACGAGGTATTAAAAGCAATGGATGATTTAGTAGAGAACGGGCTGGATGTCTTGACTTTGGGACAATATTTACAACCCACGAAAATGCACCACGAGGTCATCGAGTGGATCCACCCAGACACTTTTGCGATGTACAAAGAGGAAGGTTTGAAACGTGGGCTTGCTTACGTAGAATCAGGAGCCCTAGTTCGTTCGAGTTACCACGCGGAAAAGCACATCTAGTTTATGCAATTACCCGGCCCAGCCTATCGAGAATACGATTACATCCTGGCGGGAGGGGGAATGGCCGGTCTATCTTTTGCTTATTATTTGGTCCAAAGTAGTCTCAGCAACAAGCAAATCTTGATCATTGATCGGGGCGTTCGAAACGAACAAACCTTTTGTTATTGGAGCTCAGATTCAACCGATTTCGATTTTCTAGCCGAAAAATCCTGGGATTCTCTCTATTTCCATAGCGCCAGACCATCGTCATTGAAGATTTCGATCGAGCCGTATACTTATCACAAGATTAACGGTCATGCGTGGTTTTCGCACATAGAAGAGGAACTCGCAAAACACCCTAACATCCACTACTTGCAGGCTGAAATTGAATCGATCAGCTACCAAGGAGTTGGATCTTGTGTTAGCACCTCAGAGGGCGTCTTTTATGCTTCCGAGAAAATCATCGATAGCTTTAGCCCATTCCCTTGCGATAACGCTAATCCCAAACACCTCAAGCAACATTTTTTAGGCTGGGTGGTCGAATGCAATTTTAATAACTTCGAAACGGATGCGGCGCACTTATTTGACTTCCGTGTGGCTTTTGGTAAGGAATGTGAGTTTATGTATGTACTTCCTACCAGCCCTCGCAAAGCCTTATTTGAATACACTTTTTTCTCTGGCACCTTACGAGAGCCTGATTATTACCGTGACAAAATCAAATCCTATCTTTTCGCTTATTACGGACTGACAGCCGATGATTATTTGTTAAAGGAAGAAGAAAGTGGCGTGATCCCCATGCGAAATAATCCGAATAAACCGGCCAATTTATATGAAAAACACCTTAAAATTGGTACAAGCGGTGGCTTCGTAAAATCCACAACCGGCTATAGCTTTTACCGAACCCAAAAATTCTGCAAAGACCTCGTAGCAGCGCTTGAAAAAGGTCCATCTGCCACACTTGTTATTCGCGTTAGTCCTTGGAAGATTTGGCTAGATGAAGTCTTTCTGCAAGTTCTCATCGACCAAAAAATAGCCGGCTCTAAAGTCTTTGAAAGCCTTTTTTACAATAATAAACCTGGGCTCCTGTTGAAGTTTTTACAAGAAGAAACCTCCTGGAAGGAAGACCTTCGCTTGATGTGGTCTGTACCTACTTTACCTTTTGTAAGAGCCGCACTGAAAACTATTTACCGGTCAAAAATTAAATGAATGGAACTTGCGGGTTCCTTGGAATAATCGTATTTTTGCCCTGATTTTAATCTCAAAACAAATAATATTCGCCCATGGCTTATCTATTCACCTCTGAATCGGTTTCTGAAGGACACCCAGATAAAGTAGCTGATCAAATCTCTGATGCGTTAATTGACCATTTCATGGCCTTTGACCCCACTTCTAAAGTAGCTTGCGAAACCCTGGTAACCACAGGTCAAGTCGTGTTAGCTGGAGAGGTGAACACAACGACGTATTTAGACGTGCAAGCCATCACTCGTGAAGTCATTCGCAAGATTGGTTATACGAAGTCAGAATATATGTTTGAGGCAAACTCTTGCGGTATTTTATCAGCGATTCACGAGCAATCAGCCGATATCAACCAAGGTGTTGATCGCAAGAACCCAGAAGAGCAAGGTGCGGGTGACCAAGGAATGATGTTCGGTTTCGCTACGAAAGAGACTGACAACTATATGCCTTTGGCCCTAGACTTAGCCCACAAAATCTTACAAGAACTTTCAGCTATCCGCAATAACGAGCCATCGTTAATTGGATACCTTCGTCCTGATGCAAAATCTCAGGTAACAATCGAATACAGTGATAATCACGTGCCTCAACGCATCGACACGATCGTTGTTTCCACTCAGCACGATGATTTCGCGTCAGAAGCAGAAATGTTAGCGAAAATCAACAAGGACATCGTTGAAATCGTTATCCCTCGCGTGAAGGCTAAATTGAAGCCTGAATTGCAAGCTTTATTCAACGATGCGATTACGTATCATATTAACCCAACAGGTAAATTCGTGATCGGTGGTCCACACGGAGATACGGGTTTAACAGGCCGCAAGATCATCGTAGATACCTATGGTGGAAAAGGTGCTCACGGTGGTGGTGCCTTCTCTGGAAAGGATCCGTCCAAAGTAGACCGTTCAGCTGCCTATGCAACACGTCATATCGCGAAAAACTTAGTCGCTGCTGGTTTATGTGACCAAGTATTAGTACAAGTTTCTTATGCGATTGGTGTAGCTAAACCTTGCGGTTTATTCATCGATACTTACGGAACAGCGAAAGTTGAAATGACAGACGGCGAAATCGCACGTAAAGTAGAAGCTATCTTCGATATGCGTCCTTACTTCATCGAGCAACGCTTGAAATTACGTAACCCGATCTATTCTGAGACGGCAGCTTACGGACACATGGGACGTAAGAATGAAATCGTTACAAAAGAATTCACTGGTCCTAACGGCCAAAAAGTAAGCAAAGAAGTGGAATTATTCACTTGGGAAAAATTAGACTACGTAGATGCGGTTAAGTCTGCATTCGGAATCTAATCTTGATTACCTTGATATGAAAAAAGGCGACCTTCGGTCGCCTTTTTTAGTTTAGAGCTTTATTTTTTTTAAAATTCCTCGCTCTCCAAATCTTCTGCTCGAAGCGCCTTTACGGAATTGTTTTTCGATTTAAATCGCTTAATCTGCTCTGCGATGGCATTCAACGCCAGGTCTAATGCCTCTTCGAATGATTTCGCTGTTTCTTTCACAAATAACACCGCCCCGGGAACTGTGATCTTAATTTCTAACATTTTCTCCTTTACCTTTCCTAGACTTTTCGCCACTTTCAGGAACACCTCACCCCCGGTTATTCGGTCATAAAAGGTATCTAACTTGTTTAACTTTTCTTGAATGCTTTCTACCAATTTGCGGTCCGCAGTAAAGTGGATCGCGTGAACTTGCACTTTCATAAGCTTAAAATTTAATGGTGAAACACGCTTTGGGAATCTTAGCAAAGCTGACAGAAAAAAGAACGTTTTAGATTCGTTATAAACGTATTGTATTTTTCAGGTGATGTCAAGTTTTTAACAGAATTTATTTGAGCGAGGCTCAAATAAATTCTGTTAAAAAGTCGCAGCTTCGCTGCCTAGTCGCCTGCGGCCTAGTCGCGACTGTGTCGCTTAGTCAGTGGGTAGTGGGCAGTGGGCGTAATCAGTAGACAGTAATCAGTAGACACTAGTCAGTAGTTAGTAAATGAGGCCGGAGGCCGCACCACTATACCATCGCCGCAGGCGATACCACCATTTACCATTCACCACTTACCATTCACCATCTCTACTCTATACTCTATTCTCTCTACTCTAAACCACTATACCATCGCCACAGGCGATTCCACATTTGAACTTTGAACTTTGCTCTTTGAAATTTGCCAGAGGCGATTCCACCATTTACCATTCACCACTTACCATTCACCATCTTTACTCACCCATCTCTACTCTAGATACTTCAACCTCACCAACCTCACCCCCACCCCATTCCTTCTCATAAAATCGTGCCAAAAATGCTGAATAGCCGATAAATGGTCATTCGGAGACTTCACTTCGACGAAGGCAAATTCCTCTCCTTTTTGGATAAATAAATCAGGGAAGCCCTTGACGTGTGTGCCTAAATGTTCCCATAAGTATTGAGCTATTGCGGCCAACCCATCCGGAGGCATCACTTGCAAAAACCGCTCCATCAGATCGAAATCGAGGGAATACCAATCTACTAAGGGATTCATAGCCCCATGATTTGCCTCAGCACGGGAGCGTAAAAGAGCTAATAAACTGACCCGATCCCCTAATAAATGCAACGGCAATTCACCCGCAAAACTTTCTTTTCCATAATGACTCGGAGCCCATTGAAAAGGGTGGTGAAAGCCCTCTTTTCGGTCGGCAAAAATCAAATCCCAAGCGAAAAGACCGAGGAAATTACGCCAAATCTGATTCTCTGTAAAAGCCGCATAATAGCCCTCTGCCTGAAAATGGGCAACCACTCCTGCTTCCACTTGACCAATGTATTCCGGCGATATTTCAATCAATTCAGCCTGCTTGAGCGAGGCAGTTACCTGTTTGATGGATTTTTTAGAGGCTTGTTTGGCCAAAAAATCTTCGAAAAAATGAATCTCCGTGGGCGACACGCACAGCTCTAATCCCACACGAGCCCAAGCAATGGCTTCCTCTAACTCCCCCATTTTCTGCAAAACACGCACACGCCGCTCTAAAGAAGCACCCGTTAAGGAAACCTCATATACTTCCAAAGCCTCTAAATAAGCCTTTTCGCGCTCTAACAAACGACCTAAAGCGTAACAGGTCTTTTCAAATGCACGAACCGATGGCTCTAACAAGGAAGAAGCTAAGGGCAACATATGCACTCGCCAGGAAGCCAGCACCTCATCTGCACTTACGATGGTCGTATAAAACCATTCCCTCCACATCGAAATGGCCCATTTTTGTTCCGCTTCTTCTCTGGTTTGAAAATAGGGTTTTAAGTCTTCTTCCTGTACTTCCACAAAGGCACGGTGCCCTAAATCACGCACCACGAAGTCTGTTAAATCCCGAGATCGCGTCCCAAAAAACAAGAACTGAATGAACGCAAACACCTCCACTCTCGCGGGTGCAACCACACCAGAAGAAAATGCAGTGATTAAGTCAGAGGATGAAACGAGTGCCGCAGCCTCTTCTTTAGAGGCAGAACTAGGAATTTTGATGTCTTGTTTTTTGGCCAAAGTAACACATTCCTGCTTCGTAAAAATCGATTCTATTCCTTCGGAAACATCGGTTAGCAAACCGGACCTGCGCAAAACACGCAGCGGAGTCGCTAAATCTCCTATTTCTGGATATTTCAATTTCTCTATCCGAAAACAGGCCGACCGACGCGACGCTAAACGCAAATACAGGCACTGCGCGGCGAAAGTCAGTTCAGAAAAATCTTTTAAAAATGCTATTTCCTTTTCCTGTAAAAGGGGCAGATAATGCCGATCGATATAACGCAGAATGTAGCTAAAATGATCCCAATAATAGGTTGCAGACAATTCTACCTCATTTTTTCGATCATTCGTCATTATTGTTTATCTTTGTCTACCTTTTTAGGGGATTATCCTTTTATTCATAAATCAAAACAAAAATATGCAAACTGTTGCTAATTTCAATTTTGCTGGTAAAAAAGCGCTAGTACGTGTTGATTTCAACGTTCCATTGAATGAGCGTTTCGAAATTACAGATGATACCCGAATCAAGGCGACGATTCCTACGATCCAAAAGATTTTGAAAGACGGCGGATCGGTTGTGTTAATGTCTCACCTAGGTCGTCCGAAAGATGGTCCTACTGAAAAATATTCGTTGAAACACTTGGTGACACCTTTGTCATTGGTTTTTGGCGTGAAAGTAAAATTTGCCACTGATTGCATCTCAGATGAGGCTGTTGAATTAGCGAACGGTTTACAAGCAGGCGAAATCTTGCTTCTAGAAAACCTTCGTTTCTACAAAGAAGAAGAAAAAGGAGATGTTGATTTTGCGCAAAAACTAGCTCGTTTGGGCAACGTTTGGGTTAATGACGCATTTGGAACGGCGCACCGTGCGCACGCTTCTACTGCGGTAATTGGTCAATTCTTCTCAGATAAAGTGAGTGGATACGTGATGCAAGCGGAATTAGATAACGCACAAAAGATCCTTGAATACTCTGAGCGTCCGTTTACGGCGATTATGGGTGGATCGAAAATCTCTGATAAAATCTTGATTATCGAACGTCTGTTGGACAAAGTAGACAACTTGATTATCGGCGGTGGTATGACTTACACTTTCTCTTTAGCAGAAGGCGGAAAGATTGGTAAATCGATCTGTGAGCCTGATAAAGTGGAATTGGCGAAACAATTAATCGAAAAAGCGAAGGCTAAAGGTGTGAATTTAATCATGCCTTTAGACAACGTTTGTGCAGATGATTTCAATAACAACGCAAATCGTCAAACAGTAGAACGCGGTGAGATTCCTGATGGTTGGGAAGGTTTAGATATCGGCCCTAAGTCGATCGCTTTATTCCAAGAAACGATCGCGAAATCAAAAACAATTCTTTGGAACGGTCCAATGGGCGTATTTGAGTTCTCAAACTTCGCTATCGGAACTAACGCAATTGCGGATGCTGTCGTGAAAGCAACGGAAGAAAATGGAGCATTCTCTCTTATCGGAGGTGGCGATTCAGCTTCTGCAGTTAATAACGCAGGTTATGGAGATCGCGTTAGCTACGTTTCTACGGGTGGTGGCGCTTTATTAGAATACATGGAAGGTAAAACTTTACCAGGTGTGGCTGCTTTAGAAGCTTAGAAAACACCGGAATTTCAGATAAAATTGCAGAAGGCGAGGAAACATTCCTCGCCTTTTTGTATTTTAGTACTTTGACCCTTGCCTTTTCATGATTCAGCATAAAAACCCTGCCCATCTGCGTGCCAGCTTCTTGAGTTTAGATAGTCGCCAGATTTATGAGCCTTCTAAAACTGCCTTTTTTGCAGTAAACGGGCTACACCACGATGGGCATCAATATGTAGAATCGCTGTATGCTAAAGGCGTTCGGGAATTTATTGTCGAAGAATCTGCATGGCACGGCCCAATCGCAGAAAAGGCTGCTAACTGGGAGCAAACGAACATTTATGTCGTTGAAAACAGCATCGCTACCTTGCAAGAAATAGCCCAGCAACACCGGGCCCAATTTCAATATCCTGTCATCGGCATAACGGGTTCAAATGGTAAAACCATTTGCAAAGAATGGCTGGCGACACTTTGCAATCATGCGTTTACTGTAGTTAAAAGTCCTAAGAGTTTTAATTCCCAAATTGGTGTTCCCCTCTCCCTCTGGGCGATGCAGGAGAAGCACAACTTGGGCATTTTCGAAGCGGGTATTTCTCAAAAAGGGGAAATGGACAAAATCGAAGCGATGCTGAAGCCGGACTATGGTATTTTTACGCATTTTGGTGAGGCACACGGCTCTAATTTCAGCTCAGATGAAGAGAAGCTAAGAGAAAAACTGCAACTCTTTAAAAGAGCGAAAAAACTCGTCTATCGTGTCACCAATCTGCAAGATGATCCCATCAAGCAAATAATGCAGGAAATTAATCCTTCGTGTGAATTGATTGGATGGAATACGATTAGCCCAGATAAAGGTTTGTTCACTTTTTGGCAAACAAAAGGTAAAACAGCCCAAATCAAAGTGATCAAAGCCGCTCAAAGCGAAACCTTCATCGATAGTTCCATCGACTTTAACGATGAAGCATCACTCGAAAACAGCACCCATTGCCTCATTATGGCCTCTATTTTAGGCCTCAATCGCGATACATTAAGCCTAAAAGCACGGGTATTAAAACCCGTATCAATGCGCTTAGAAATGAAAGAAGGCTTGCGTGGAAATACCTTAATTGATGATTCCTATAACAATGACCTGGATGGACTTCGCCTCGCTTTACCTCTCTTAAAGAAAAACAAACACAAGAAAAGTGTCTTAATCCTCAGTGATTTCCTCGAAACAGGCATCCCTGAAAAGGAATTATATACCACCATTGCGGCCTTAGTTCGTCACCAAAAAATTGATCGAATGATCGGAATAGGTGACCAAATAATCCGCAATAAAACCAATTTTGATCAAATAGATGTATTTCACAGTACAGAAGACCTTATTGCTTCTGGACTACTTAATACCATCAACACGAGCCAAATTTTACTAAAAGGCGCGCGTAAATACAACTTCGAAAAACTCGTTCATAACTTAGAAAATAAGACCCATCGAACGCAATTAGAGGTGAACCTGGATGCCTTACAGCATAATCTAGCTTATTTTAAAAAGGACATCGGACCAAAAACTAAATTAATGGTGATGGTCAAAGCCTTTGCCTACGGCACCGGCGCCATCGAAATTGCCACCTTACTCCAAAACAGCGGCGTAGATTACCTCACCGTAGCTTACACAGACGAAGGCGTTTACTTACGTAAACACGGCATTTTCGTACCTATTATGGTGATGAATCCGCAAATAGAAGAATTCGATAAGCTAACCGATAATGGATTAGAACCCGAAATCTATAGCTTAGACCTACTCAAAGCCATCGACGAATATGGAATGCAACAAGGCAAAAACATCAAAATCCATATCAAATTAGATACAGGGATGAAACGCCTTGGCTTTGAAGCATCTGAAATCGCTGAATTAAGCCAAAATTTAGCTCAAATGCCCCATTTATGGGTGGCCAGCATCTTAAGCCATTTAGCGGCAGCAGATAGCCCACAACACACAGATTTTACAGAAGAACAAATAAAAAGATTCAATTCGGCAGCATCCAAAATCGAATCAAGCCTCGGTTATCAAACAATCAAACATATTGCAAACTCCGCTGCCATCCAAAGTTACCCCTCAGCACGACTAGATATGGTCCGCTTGGGCATCAGTTTGTATGGAATTACGGGTAATCCAAACGTAAAAAACAAGATCGAGAACGTATTAACCTTAAAAACGTCTATTTCTCAGATCAAAAACATCGCCCCAGAAGAGACAATTGGCTACGGAAGACGTGGTAAATTAGCCGGTTCTGGACGCATTGCTACCCTGGCCATTGGCTATGCGGATGGCTATTCTAGAGCCCTGGGAATGGGCAAAGGAAGCTTCGAAATAAAGGGTCATTTATGCCCCACCGTTGGCTCCATTTGCATGGACATGTGCATGGTCGATATTAGCCAATTCCCCGACATTTCAGTCGAAGATACCGCCATAGCCTTTGGAGGGAAAATACAATTATACGAATTAGCGAAACAAGCAGAAACTATCCCTTACGAACTGATGACAAATATCAGTGAACGTGTGAAGAGGGTTTATGTGACACAGTAGGCAGTAGACAGTAATCAGTATCCAGTAGACAGTCCGGAGGGAAAGAGTCCGAAGGAGTGCGCCCATTCACCATCCACCATCCATCATCTACCATCCTCCATTCACCATCTCTTATCTCTACTCTATAATCTCTAATCTTATTAATTAGCTATATTGCTATGCACACTATTACTACTTTACAATATCGCTAATTACTAATTGTTTATTCGGCTAACTATTTAGTGCGGCTGCTAAATAGCTTATCAATAACCTGATTTGGAGATATCCATTCTATATATTAACTTAGCTAAATATCAAATAATAGCATGGCTGTAGAGAACATAGCAAAAGCTTTAGGGGATGAGTCCAGAAGGAAAATCATCGAACTATTAAAGGAAGGAGAACTTCCTGCTACCGCTATATTTGATCAATTTGAGTACGCCGCCCCTACTATCTCCAGGCATTTATCTGTTTTAAAAGATGCAGGCTTAGTCAGTACACGCAGAAATGGAGTCTTTATTTACTACTCTTTAGAGAAGGATGCGCTGCGTCAATTAGACGAATGGCTCTCCCCTTTCCTACCGAAAGCAAAGGCCGCACCGAAAGAAAAATCGAATCAAGTACCTAAAATTCCGAAAGAAAACCCTTTCGATAAATTTCAGTCTGAATTCTAAAATATAAAAATAATACAATTTATAATGAAGCGATTTGTGTTCATCATTCGAGGTCCAGTAGCCGGAATTTCCAGCGAATCTAGCTTAGCATCGGAGGCAGAATTAGACCAAATTCGCACCTGGTTAAAGGGCTTAAAATCGACTTATTCGGACATGCTTTTCCAAAAATTTTCAGGTGAATTACAGGCGCTAAATCAGAGCGGAAAATTAGACAGCCGACTGATCCAACAAATTGATGGAGGAGAAATTTCTCAGATCGTCACGCTGATTTTGCCAGGCTTAGAAGTGGCCGAAGAAATCGCAGCGAGTTTCCCCTTCCCTAACGAGTTTTATAGTCTCGAATTGAGAGAAATGGCTTAAACCCCTATCCTATTCAACAAAAAAGGCCCATACGTAATGTATAGGCCTTTTTTATGCATTCGCGACGAGAATCGCGTATTTTTTCTCTCCTTATAGATTGATCTCGCCTACCATATTCTCAGGCTTTACCCAAGCATCAAACTCTTCGGCAGTTAAATAACCTAATGAAATCGCTGTTTCCTTAAGTGTAGAGCCATTTTTATGAGCAGTTTGCGCAATCTCCGCTGCTTTATAGTATCCGATCTTCGTATTTAGGGCAGTTACTAACATCAAAGAGTTATTCACGTGCTTCTTAATGTTATCGTGTAGCGGTTCGATACCTACCGCACATTTATCATTAAATGCGACACACACATCGCCAATTAAACGAGCTGAATGTAAGAAATTATAAATCATCACTGGTTTAAAAACGTTCAGCTCGAAATGGCCATTTGAACCACCAATTCCAATGGCTACGTCATTACCCATCACCTGCGCCGCAACCATCGTCATCGCCTCGCATTGCGTTGGATTCACCTTACCAGGCATAATAGAAGAACCAGGCTCGTTATCAGGAATATAAATCTCACCAATACCCGAACGAGGACCAGATGAAAGCATACGAACATCGTTACCAATCTTCATTAAACTCACTGCAACCGTCTTTAAAGCTCCGTGAGCCTCTACAATTGCATCGTGTGCGGCTAAGGCCTCAAACTTGTTCTCCGCTGTGACAAAAGGCAATCCTGTCAATGTAGCAATGTGCTTCGCTACGTTTTCTGAATAGCCTTTAGGCGTATTAATACCCGTTCCTACCGCTGTACCCCCCAAGGCAAGCTCAGAAAGGTGTGCAAGGCTATTGTTGATGGCACGTAAACCGTGATCTAACTGGGATACATAACCAGAAAACTCTTGACCTAAAGTTAAAGGAGTCGCATCCATAAAGTGCGTACGACCAATTTTAACCACGTTTTTAAAGGCCTTTGCTTTGGCAGCCAAGGTATCTCTCAACTTCGTAATACCTGGAATCGTTACCTCCACTAGAGATTGATAGGCAGCGATGTGCATCGCCGTAGGGAACGTATCATTCGACGATTGAGACTTATTAACATCGTCATTCGGGTGTACAAATTTTTGCTCATCAAGCAAATTTCCACCTTGTAAAACGTGAGCGCGGTAAGCGATCACCTCATTGCAATTCATATTGGATTGAGTACCTGAACCTGTTTGCCAAACCACTAAAGGGAACTGGTCTGCCCATTGTCCACCTAGGATTTCGTCACAAACTTGACCAATTAAGTTCTTCTTAGCCTCGTCTAAGACGCCAGCCTCGAAGTTCGTGATGGCCGCCGCTTTCTTTAGGTATGCAAAGGCTCTAATGATCTCCTTTGGCATTTTATTAATATCCTGAGCAATCGGGAAATTCTCAATCGAACGTTGCGTTTGAGCACCCCAATAAACGTGAGCAGGCACTTGCACCTTACCCATAGTATCTTTTTCAATTCTATACTCCATACGATGTTTTGTATTAAATTTGTCTTAGTCCACAAAAATACCACCAAAATCAATAAGATGCTTATAATTTACGGAATTCCTGCCTGCAATACGATGAAAAAAGCGTTTGACTATTTAAACGAAAAAGGGATTCCCTTTGCCTTCCACAATTACAAGAAAAGTGGCATCGAAGCTTCCCAATTGCGCTATTTCATCGAGCAATTAGGCGAAGAAACAGTGTTAAACAAGCAGGGAAGCACCTATCGTCAATTAAGTGACGCAGAAAAGACAAATCTGAATGTATTTACCTTTTTACAAGAAAAAACATCTGCCATCAAGCGACCGATTTTCGTCTTGAATGACAGATGTTTTGCTGGGTTCAAACCCGAAGAATTAGATACTTGGCTAACTACTTAATTATCCTTTATAAAAGAGCCATTTGGCCATCTCTTTTACGGTGATTTTCTTCCCGTACATTAAGATTCCCACCCGGTAAATACGGGCTGAAATCCAGCTGCAACCTAAGAAACCTACCACTAACAAGATCATAGAGGTGGCTAATTCCCACATCGGAACACCATAAGGTAAGCGCACCATCATATTAATAGGTGATGTAAAGGGAATCATAGAGGCCCAAAATGCCATCGGGCTATCTGGATCTTGCAAGGTAAACTGCGCCATAATGAAAGCAAGAATTATGGGAAGCATGACAATAAAAGTGAATTGCTGGGCCTCTGCAGCACTTTCAACCGCGCTTCCAATGGCCGCAAATAACGAACTGTAAAGTAAATAACCGAACAAGAAATAGAACAAAAATCCGCCTACCATGAGTGGAATATTGGTGCTTTCGATCACCTTCGTTACCTCGGCCATCGGCGAAGCATCCTCTATTTTCTTCGCCACTTCAGGGTCTCCTTTTTTGATTTGTTCCACCTTCTGTTGCATTGGGTTAGCACTATAGAATTTCGAGGCCACTTGGGATAAACCAATAGTTAATACAATCCACAATAAAAACTGTGTCAAACCTACCATCCCTACACCTAAAATCTTCCCTAACATTAGCTGATAAGGCTTTATGGAGGATATGATTACCTCAATTATCCGACTACTTTTCTCCTCAATCACCCCATTCATCACCTGAGATCCGTATAATAATAAGGTCACGTAAAGCAACATACCCATCACTCCCGCTAAAATCATCGCACCTCCAGAGGAAGAGCTTGTTTCATCCCCTTTCTCTGAAACAGTAATAGTCTCGCTACTTACTTCTATTTGGGTCTTTTCATACACCTCAGACGCTATACCAGCGTCCTTCATTAAAATGGCGCGTACCTTTTTCTCAATAACACGCTCGATCGAAGACTTCAACGGTAGACTTAAATTCTTCTCTGAATAAATCTTAATATCTTTTGAATGGGTCAAAAGATCCTTAGGTAAATGAACAAAAGCGGCATACCCCTCTTTGGTAAAAGAACTCTTCAAATCAGAAACAGGCTTTTTCACGAGCTTGAATTCGACTTCCTTGTCTACTAAGTCACTCATTTGAAACAAACCACTCTCGTCTAAAATTTCGATTCGCTTCACCTCTTTATCTTGCGTCGCTAACCAAATGGGAACTGCATAAATTGCCGTAATTAAAATGGGCCCTAACAAAGAGGCAACCCAGAAGGATTTCTTTTGAATGCGGGTCAAATACTCCCGCTGAATCACTAATAATATCTTGTTCATCGCTTATTTCGTTTCGGCTACTACTTGAATAAAAATGTCATTAAACGAGGGAATCACCTCTTTGAATTCAAACAAATCGACCTGCTTGATCAAAGCTGCAATAGCTTTATTTGTTTGATTAGGCTCCGTTAACTTAATAACGGCCTTATTCTTTTCAGGTGTAATGGATATAATATCAAAAGCCTTTGATTCCTCTAATTCTCCTGAATAACTCACCTCGAATGCGTGCTGCTTAAAGCGGTTCCTGACCTCCTCTTTTTCGCCCGTTAAAACGACTTGAGAATGATTAATCAGCGCAATACTATCACATAATTCCTCCACAGATTCCATGCGATGCGTCGAGAACAAAATAGTTGTACCACGTTCCTTTAAGGCCAAAATCTCATCTTTCAGCATATTCGCATTAATGGGATCAAAACCCGAAAAGGGTTCGTCTAGAATCAACAATTTCGGCTCGTGCACGACCGTCGCAATGAACTGGGTCTTTTGCTGCATACCTTTGGACAAATTATCCACAGGCTTGTACCACCAATCCTTTATATCCAACCGAATGAACCAATCCTTCAATCTACTCTGCGCCTCAGCCTTAGAAAGACCTTTTAATTGCGCTAAATACATCAGCTGATCACCTACCTTCATTTTCTTATATAAACCGCGCTCTTCGGGCAGATAACCGATTTGCTCCACATGTTTAGGCTGCAAAAGTTCGCCATCAAACAATACGTGTCCCTCGTCTGGTGCAGTAATCTGATTAATGATGCGTATGAGTGAGGTTTTGCCGGCTCCATTGGGCCCTAAAAGACCAAATATTTGGCCCTTTGGAATTTCCAAACTGACACCGGCTAGGGCTGTGTGATCCGCATAGCGTTTCACCACCTGTTGAATTGATAAGATCATAGAGTAAAATTAACTAGACGAATTTAAACAAAAAAAGCGTTCAAATCCCGGCAAAAGGATGAACGCAAAATAAACAGGATAAGTGAAATTAAGCGATGATTTTGGATACAAAATCCCAAATAACGACCCCCATACTCACCGATACATTTAAGGAATGTTTCGTACCAAACTGAGGGATTTCTAAGCTAAAGTCAGCCTCTTGAATCCATTCATCATTTACCCCAAAAACCTCGTTTCCGAACACAAAAGCATATTTTTGATCTTTTGCTGGCTCGAATTTTTCTAACGAAACAGAACCCTGCACCTGTTCTACACAAACGATTTGGTATCCCGCTGCGCGCAAAGCCTGGCGACTAGAAGCACCATTCTCAAAATAGACCCAGTCCACTGATTC
This sequence comes from Aquirufa antheringensis, assembly GCF_004307425.1. Classification (GTDB taxonomy): domain Bacteria; phylum Bacteroidota; class Bacteroidia; order Cytophagales; family Spirosomataceae; genus Aquirufa; species Aquirufa antheringensis. The sequence goes on along the minus strand of NZ_SEWZ01000005.1, from coordinate 15,938 downwards.
ATCTGCTCCCAAGGCTGTTTTTGAAATCTCCCGATGTGGGGGTTGTGCTGTGATTCCGCACAAATGAATGGCAGCACACTTAAAGGCATCTCCTGTCCGAAAGGCAGAGCCAATGTTATTCATACTCCTTATGTCATCTAAAACGATCACATAAGGGAACTTTTCCGTGCTTTTATAAGTGGATACGTCGAGCCTATTCAGCTCATCCATTGACAATTTCTTAGACATACTAGTTTAGGCAATCCAAGAGAAAGGATACGCTAATTCTGGCACCTTAACTCGATCTGCTAATTTTTCTAAACGGGCTGGCAAATTGGCTACGTAATCACGCGCCTTCTCAGCTGATTCATTCAGACCGGTCATATTTTCAATATTCCAGTCACTGATTAAACCCCTCATGATGGTCACATAATCGTTCGTCGTATACACGCCTAAACGCTGAGCCGCATCTGAGAAATGTTCGAATAAAGAGCTCTTCGCACCATTGATCTCCCGCAAGAAATGAGCGGGCATCACAATCTTCTTTTTCATCATATCCGCAAAGGCAAGCATCATTTCATTCGGATCTAGTGTAAAGATTTCCGAAACGAAAGCACGGTATGCCTTGTGGTGACGTAACTCATCTGCGGCGATTTGCGCACACATACGAGATAAAAGAGAGTTGCCGTGTTGCTTGGCTAAAGAAGCTGTGCGACGGTGAGAAATGTTGGTTGCTAATTCTTGAAACGAAGTATACACAAAATTGCGATACGGATCCGCGGAAGTTCCGATATCAAATCCATCTGCAATTAAGTATTGAGTGGAAACGGCTACCGCTTTCATATCCACCTTTCCAGATAAATAAAGATACGTGCCTAATAAATTTCCATGACGGTTTTCTTCAGCGGTCCAGTTGCGAATCCACCGCGTCCAGCCATCGTTTTGGTCTACCTGATTAACAGTATCCATCGCTAACAACCAAGATTCATAGGTAGGCAAAGCTTCTTCCGTAATGGTATCACCTACTAAAACAGCCCAATAATCATAAGGCAATTCATTCGCTGCTTCTTGCAGAGCTTTCACATCCGAAAAGAAAGAATCCTTCGTGGAATCTGGCAACATGTCTGCTGGCTGCCAATTGGTCTCGATCGGGACTAAATAGTCCTTCACATAGGAGTCCATGTTTTTGGCCAATTCAGTCATGACCTCTAAGCGTGTGTGAAATTGCGACATTCGTTTCTTGGTTAAAATTTTAGCATTCGAAGATAGTAAAAAATCCCTATTTAACCTCCCAAATACGTAATTCCTTTATCCGGAGTTCACCTCCCAAAGACACTAAACGAACTGTTTCTTTTTTCTTAGGAAAACGCAAAGAGCTGATAGCCACTAACCCGTCTTGAGCTAACAATTCGATGGTAGAACGATCCACTACGAGTTGCATTACTTTATCCTCCCCAGCCAGGAAGGGAGCTGATTGTATTACATCAAAACCTGGGGCTGGAATTTCGCCGCTCAATCGTCGATCGATGAACCAATCTTGACTCTTCTCATCGAAACCTATACGGGTCAATTCTGGATTCTGCTTTGCCTCGTCCCCTAGTTCTATGCCCCATTGTTTCGCATTGGCAGCATCTACTTTTAGCTCTATGACATAGGTCTTACTTTGAAGAAATTTCATTCCTGATAAGGTCTTACTGCCTTTAAGGACCAAATTTTTCGCTTCAAAACTAGGTTTCATCTTCGTCAAATCAGGCTTCAACACCTGCTTTAATTTCAATCCTTGTGATGTACGCACTAATGAAAGTGTTCTAGCTAAGGACATTTGTCCTTTCCAAGGGAAGGTCGGCTGTTCTTTAGCATAGGACCAACTTAACATCCAACCTAACCAAAACGTTTCTGTATTCGCCGTATTATAAAATGGAATCGCCGCATAAAAATCTCGACCATAATCCACATAGTTTACCTGCTCTTTAGGTGCATCGTTTGTAAAAGTTTTACCATCAAAATCCCCTACAAAATACTGCATGCCCACCGCTTTCTTGTAGGGACCTTGGCTAGATAAAGCTAAGACCCACTTTTTCTCTTTCGAATTTTCCACCGGTAATTCTAGCAAAGAAGGGCATTCCCAGATCATGTCCACATCACCTTGCGGACCGAATTCGCTCAACAAACTCCAGTGAATCAAATCTTTCGATCCGTAAAACTGAGCTGTATATTCCCAAGGTTTAACTACCGTCATCACAAACTGCTTTGATGGCGCATGGTAGATGATATTCGGGTCTCTAAAATCCTTTAGATTGATGCTTAACACAGGGTTTTGGGCATATTTCGTCCAAGTTAAACCTTCATCGTTCGAAAAGGCCAAATGCTGTTCTTGCAACGTATTCGGATAATCTGCCGTATAAATGGCAATCAATAAAGGTTTTGACGGATCACCTAAACCCGAAACATGGTCTTTATCATAGACCACACAGCCGGAGAAGATATATTCTTTGCCATGTGGAATGGCTAACGGCAATTCCTCCCAGTGCAATAAATCCTTACTTTTTGCATGTCCCCAACTCATGTTTCCCCATTCGTTACCTTGTGGGTTATGCTGGAAAAACAGGTGGTAATTCCCGTTGATACAGATCAACCCATTCGGGTCATTGGTCCAATTTTTCTTAGGGCTAAAATGAATGGCAGGACGCCATTGTTCAGTCGATTGTTGTGCTAACGTATTAAACGCTAGAAGCGTTAAAATGAATAAAGTTGATTTTATTTTCATCAATTTGGAGATAATAAGCATTTTTAAATTGAGGATTAAACCAATCCCCTAGATTGTAATAAGTCGCCCCCGAAGGCAGCGGAAGAGCAATGGGATGATGTCTATGACCAAAAACAAAGGCCTCTATCGATGTATTCGATGCAGCCGTCTCGCGCACATAGGATAAAATGTAATCCGTGTTTGGATCAAAAGCTTGCTCGCCTTTCGTCATCGTACTTTCCTTACGAGTAGATGACCAAAAATTAGCCAGACTAATCCCAACATTTGGATGCAAGAATCCAAAAAGCCATTGCGCTATTCGATTTGTGAATACGTTCTTCAAAATCTTGTATCCCGTGTCTCCTGGGCCTAAGCCATCTCCGTGACCAACATGCAACTGAAAAGAAGCTTTCGAAGAGCTGATCTTTACATCACGAGGTTCTCGGTAGATCTTAGCCCCTAATTCCTTCTCCAGATAATCCCACATCCACAAATCATGGTTACCCACAAAAATATGAAGGGTAATTCCTTGGTCAGCTATAGCTGAGAGCTTACCTAGAAAGCGAACAAAACCACGCGGAACTGCTGTTTTATATTCAAACCAAAAATCAAATAAATCACCCAACAGAAATAAATCCTGGGCATCTGACTGCACCTGATCTAACCAAGAAACCAAGGCTTTCTCCCGCTCTCTAGATGTCTTTTCATCCGGAAAACCTAAATGAAAATCAGAGGCGAAATATACTTTTTTCCCGGATGTCAGATTAATGTGAATCATATCAAAAAAATGGGGCGATTGTTAGGCGCCCCAATTAATTAACTATTAGTACCTGTTGATTTAGGTTTTCTTGCTCTCGGCTTTGCGGCCACGTCTTTAGCAGCTGCTGGCTTTTTAGCTGGTGCCTTTTTAGCGGGCACCTTTACCTCTGCCACCGCTTTTTTCGTAGCAGGAGCTTTCTTCGGAGCATTTTTTTTCTCCTCTGCTAAATCACGCTCATCTTTCGCCACCTTGCGTTTTTTCTCGGTCTCACCTTTAATAAACTCTTGGTAGGAAGTCAATTGTTCGAATGGACGAGGACCTACTAGGGCTTCTAAATCACTTTGGAATAAAACCTCTTTCTGCAATAATTGCTCAGCTAAAATGGTCAATTTATCTTGCTTCGATTTTAACAATTTCTTCGTGCGGTCGTAAGCCTCTTTAATGATTTTACGAACCTCTTCATCAATTTCACGCGCAGTGGTCTCTGAATAAGGCTTGTTAAATTGATACTCCGATCCTTTCGAATCGTAATAAGAGATATTGCCTAATTTTTCGTTCATGCCATAAATGGTCACCATCGAATAGGCTAATTTCGTAATACGCTCTAAGTCATTTTGTGCACCCGTAGAAATCTTGCCAAAGACAATTTCCTCTGCTGCACGCCCGCCTAAAGTCACACACATCTCATCCATCAATTGCTCTGTACGGTACAAAAACTGCTCCTTAGGCAAGTATTGTGCGTAACCTAACGCAGCAACACCACGTGGTACGATGGAAACTTTCACTAGTGGGTTTGCGTGTTCTAAGAACCAACCTGCAATCGCATGACCTGCTTCGTGGAACGCAACTATTTTCTTCTCTTCTGGAGAGATTAACTTGTTTTTCTTCTCTAAACCACCAATCACGCGATCCATCGCCTCTTGGAAGTCATTCATATCCACCGCTGTCTTTGAACGACGAGCCGCAATTAAAGCCGCCTCGTTACACACATTGGCAATCTCAGCACCTGCAAAACCGGGAGTCTGGGCCGCTAATTCTTTAGGGTCTGTATCAGCCGCTAATTTCAACGGCTTCAAGTGTACCTTAAAAATTGCCTCACGACCGATGATATCGGGCTTGTCGATCGAGATTTGACGATCAAAACGACCTGGACGCAATAAGGCTGGATCCAATACATCTGGACGGTTTGTAGCCGCCATAATGATGATTCCTGAATCTGTTGCAAATCCATCCATCTCGACTAAAAGAGAGTTCAAGGTATTTTCGCGCTCATCATTGCCACCGGGCATAGAGCCACGACCACGGGAGCGACCTACCGCATCAATCTCATCAATGAAGATGATGCAAGGCGCTTTTTCCTTTGCTTGCTTAAACAAATCACGCACACGAGCTGCCCCTACACCCACAAACATCTCTACAAAATCAGAACCAGATAGAGAGAAGAATGGAACGCCAGCTTCCCCTGCCACTGCTTTCGCTAGCAAGGTTTTACCCGTACCTGGAGGGCCTACTAATAAGGCTCCCTTCGGAATTTTACCCCCTAAATCAGTGAACTTTTTAGGGAATTTTAAGAACTCAACAATCTCTTGAATCTCTTCTTTTGCTTCATCTAAACCAGCAACGTCATTGAACGTAATCTTCACTTTAGATTCTCCTTCAATTAACGTAGCCCGGGAGCGACCGATGTTGAAAATTTGGCCACCGCCGCCAGCTCCTCCACCCATTCTAAAGAATAAGAAATAGAAACTAAGACCCATTAAAATAAAGAAACCCCAGGTTCCTAACCAGTCCAAAGGACCCGTTCTAGTCTCTGGAGAGGCCATGATTTGCTCATTCCGAGGGAAGGCTTTTTGGCGATCTTCTAAGAATCGCTCAAAGCTTTCCTTCGAATTAATCTCAAATTCAAAGTGAGGCACCTGAGCCGCAGGAACTAATTTCTGCGTCGTATTTTTCTTGAAATACTTTGGGATAAAAGTCGGTTTTAGACTAACCTCGACAATTTTATCGTTCACAATGACCACTTTTTCTACCTCTTTTTGAATCAACATAGATTCAAATTGCTTGATGGTAATGGGTTGCAACGTCGTTTCCTTTGAAAAGAAAAATAGACTGATCACGGCAATGACTAGACCTACGACCATCCAGCTTTGGAATCCTCCTACTGGCTTTTTAGGCATTCTTGGTTGTAAGCCAGAGCGCTTTGCATTTTTAAAATTGTTCCCTTGTTTCGCCATTTTGATTTTTATTGTTGGGCATTAAACACCTTGTTAGGTGCAAAGGTTCTATAAATCTAAAATAATATTAATCTGGGATGACCGTAAATTTAGCGTCTCCCCACAGCTCCTCTAGTTTAAAGAAGGAACGTTTTTCTTTCAAAAATACGTGTACGATGACATCGTAATAATCCATCAAAATCCATTCCCGATTTGCTTTACCTTCAACTGCATGTACATGAATTTTTCCTGATTCCCACACTTCCTTATCCACTGAATCAGCAATTGCATCGATTTGGGTATCTGAAGTACCTGAACAAATCACAAAAAAGTCCGTAAAAGCGTTATCTACTTTACGTAAATCTAGCACCGTAATTTCTTGTGCTTTTTTATCCTGCATGCCTTTTACCACCCAGCTCACTATTTCCTCAGACGCATCGACTTGCTTTGCGGCTTTCTTAAGAGTTTTACTCATAAATGTTTTTTCTGTATTAATTTGTGTAACAAGAAACCAATAACGAATAAAAATCTAAATTTGTTCTTGTAACCCTAAAATTACAAATAATAATTGAACAATTACCACGCCCCTACCCGCTTCGTTGGCAAAAACAGTAAATATCTAGACATTTGTCCATCGACTAATTCTTTGGCTTTCTCAGAGGCCTTACAGGGAGATTTACCGGAGGGATTTGCCTGGATTGCAGGACATCAAACGGCAGGGAGAGGCCAAAGAGGGAACACTTGGAATGCCCAACCTCATCAAAATCTAACTCTTTCCATTTTATTACGTCCACCACACCGCTTATTGGACAAACAATTTTACTTGAGCAAAGCAGTAGCGAATGGAATTTTAGCTGGATTAGAGGCTTGGTCCCGAGCCACACAAGGTGAAAGTTTTAACTTCGAAATCAAATGGCCGAACGACATTTACTTGGATGGAGTCAAAATGGGCGGCATATTAATTGAGAATAATTTTCAAGCCGGTCAATGGAGCTTTTCCATCATTGGAATTGGCCTTAATATCAATCAAAGACAATTTGAAAATATCCGGGGTACTTCCCTTCGCTCCTATCTACAACTAGAACAGGAAATCCCCCTGACTGAAATCTATTCATACATTTCGCAAGGTATTGAAGAATCGTACGACTTATTTACGCGTGAAGCATTTCCTACCCTTGACGAAATCTACCACGAACGTTTGTTTAGACGATCACAATGGGCCCTTTATGAGACATCAAACGGACAATTTGAAGGTAAAATTATTGGCGTAAACGAGCAAGGATTATTAGAAATTGAAAAAGAATTCACGGTAGAGTCCTATGATTTAAAGGAAATTAGTTTTATTTTCACTGCCTAATTGACCTCTAAACACCTTGTATGATCTCCCATTACCAAAGCAATTTGGAGAACTTTCTTCATTGGGCTAAGCAACAACCTAACCGAATCTATTTACGCCAACCAATTGGCGACCAATACATTGACTACAGCTATTCCGCTGCAGCATCTGAGGTAAAACGAATTGCTCAGTTCATTCAAAATAACCTTAAGGATGGCCTAAAAAATGTGGGTATTCTCTCGAAGAATTCTGCTCATTGGATGATGGCAGACCTAGCTATTGCCGCTGCAGGAGGAATTTCAGTACCCTTTTATGCCACCTTAACGAAGGATCAGTTACATCAAGTGTTAGTGCATTCCGAATGCCAAATTTTGATCGTGGGCAAATTAGATCATTGGAACCAAATCAAAGACGGGATACCGGACCATATTTTACTTCTACACACGCCTGAAAGTTCGGAAAAAACGGGAATTCAGTGGTCGGAACTTTTACACCTGACGAAAGAAATTCAAACACTTCCGCAGCCAAAACCGGAGGACATCGCCACCATCGTGTATACCTCAGGCACCACAGGTATGCCTAAGGGTGTTATGATCACCTACGGCGGTATCGAAGCGGGAATCAATATGGCGCGTGGAATTGCCTTATTGGATATGCCGGAGACTCGCTTTATATCCTACCTTCCCCTTTGCCATATTGCCGAACGAAATTTTGTCGAATTTGCGGCAACTGCTGCAGGCGGCACGATCTATTTTGTTGAAAACCTAGAAACCTTTTCAAAAAACCTTGCCGGCGCTCGACCGACCCATTTCTTGGCGGTACCACGAATTTGGGCAAAATTTCAGGAGGGCATTTTACAAAAAATAGGCGGCCAAAAGAAACTAAATCTACTCCTAGGTATACCCTTAATCAACAGGTTGATACAGAAAAAGATTCAAAAAGGTCTCGGATTAGATCAAACGAAATTAGCCGTAAGTGGCGCAGCTCCCATTACGACTGAACTACTGATTTGGTTTCAAAAACTGGGGATATATATTCAGGAAGCCTATGGCATGACTGAAAATATGGGCCTTAACGCTGTCATGCCTCGTGACCAAATAAAACTAGGCTATGTAGGCAGAATTCACCCGGATTGCGAAACTCGCATCGATCCAACTACGCAAGAAATCCAAATGCGTGCCCCCTACAATTCTACTGGTTATTTTAAAGAGCCCGTATTAACGCAAGAATTATTTACGGAGGATGGCTGGCTGAAAACGGGAGACCAAGGCAAATTAGATCCGGAAGGCTTTATTTCTATCATAGGCCGTGTGAAGGATAATTTCAAAACGGCCAAAGGTCATTATGTGGCTCCTGCGCCTATTGAGAACAAGCTAAATACACACGAATTCATCGAACAAGTGTGTGTGGTAGGAGTTAATTTGCCTCAACCGATTGGTTTAGTCGTGTTAAGTGCTCTAGGAAAGTCAAAAGATCAAGGAGAATTGCACAAGGCATTTACCGAATTACGTCAAGAAGTAAATCCACTATTAAAAAATTATGAACATTTGAAAAAAATCGTCGTAGTGAAAGAGGATTGGAATATCGAAAATGAATGCCTTACGCCTACAATGAAGATAAAACGTCCCTCGATAGAGAAAAAATACCAAGCTCATTTCGAGGCTTGGTACGCTCATCCTGAGACAATTGTTTATGAACTAATGGATTAAAATTTTTACCTTGCGAGGTGAACTATTTCCGCCTATACCTCGTACTTTTTGCCTGCTTTTTTATACAAGAAGCAGCTCAGGCACAGTATGTCATCGTAGATAGTGTCATTTTCAAAGGAAATGAAAAAACCAGAGACAATATACTTCGCAGGGAGTTAGACTTAAACTCAGGAGATACGCTTCAAGTAGCAGAAATCGACTCAAGGCTTGAGTTCAACCGCCGTAAATTAACGAATACGAATTTATTCATTTGGGTTAAGGGCGATTATCACCAAAACAAACCACAACACATTATCATTACCTATGAATTCCTAGAACAGTGGTATTTATTAGGCTACCCCGTTTTCCAATTAGCGGACCGAAACTTAAACGACTGGTGGTCCCGAGGGCATTCCATGGAGCGCACGATCTATGGCGCCCATTTGATTCATAACAACTTTATGGGGCGAAATGAAAAACTTAGTCTCAAAGCAGAGACAGGATTTACACAACGTCTCGAATTAGGCTACTCGAACCCCTATATTGACCCTAAAAAAACACTGGGTTTAGGCGCCTCTCTCACCTATATCACGAACAAAAATTTAGCCTTTCGAACGGTTAATGATACGCTCAATACGTTGAGTAGTAATAAAATCTTACGTGAACGTTGGAGCGGGGCTTTGAGCCTTCGAAAAAGACTCAAGTTCTATGATTTTCATTTCGCTGAAATTCGTTACAGCCATTCAGTAGTCGCAGATACGATAAGACAATTAAACCCTAATTATTATTACAAAGGATCCAACGAACAAAACTTTTTACAGTTAACGTACGCCTATTCTTACGATTTCAGAGATTACGCTCCCTACCCATTGAGAGGCAAAAAGATCGATTTTGCCTATAATTTTTATGGAATTTTAGCCCAAGACGCCTTGAATTATTGGGATCTGAGAGCCTCTGTTGCCTATTTTTTCGACTTAGGCTCTAACTTTTTTATCACTTCTCAGTGGAAAGCTAAAGTAACTCAGGAGAATAAAAATATCCCTTATGCAAACATTCTAGCCCTTGGTTATGGAAATGACAATGTAAGAGGCTATGAGTTAAACGTGATTGATGGGACTAATTATCTATTATCAAAAAACACGTTCAAATACCAATTATTCAACAAAATCATACCGCTTCGAATCATCCCCTACAAACAATTTAACCAGGTTCCTCTCTCCATCTATCCTACCGTATTTTTCGATTTTGCCTATGTATACCAAGCAAACCCGGAGTTAACATCAAGTCGCTTCTCGAATCGCTGGATTTACGGTATGGGCCTTGGGTTTGACATCGTCACCTACTATAATTTTGTCTGCAAATTAGGTGTCCCCGTCGTGAATAGTGGTAAATCAGGCTTAGTGGTCAGTATTGGCAGAGAATTTTAGCCAAAAAAAAAGCCGATCAAAGACCGGCTCATTTTAAAAATACCTAACCACTAATAATCTTGTATATCTGGGAAGACTCGAAGTCTTTTACATCATAATTTTTCCAAAAATAACATTTTTTATTATCAATGGCGAAATTCATTTATTTTTGGCAAATAAAAAACCTTTGCTCGATTTTCACTACTATGGAAAACCCGTTAAATAAACTAATCGTTCCTTTATTCGCCTTATTTATTTTTGTCACCTCTTGTAATCAAGAGAAGAAGAACGAGAATAAGGAAAGTGCCCAGCAGGAATCTGTCACTGCTGCCTGGAATGATAGCGGAGAATGGGTACAAAAACTGAGCTTAAGTCCCCAACAAATTATTCGAAATGCTACTTGGGGACAAGCAATGTCTAGTCTGAAAGATACGTTAGCCCTTGCGGAATCACAACCAGAAAAAGGCCAATCCTACACCTTGTATTTCGATGACACTGATTTGAATTTTAGTGATATTACCTACATTCCTAACGATCAGAATGAATTACAAGAAATCGACTTTGATATTTTTGTCGAATCAAGCGCAGATGTACAACCTCTAATTGAACAATGGAAAGGCTATTTAGATGCTAAATTTGGTCCATCTGAAGTAAAGGGAAAGCAAATCCTTTGGACTAAAAACAAAAATACCCGAATCGAATTAGAGAATGTAAGTACTCTGAAGGATCCGGGTATTAAACTTAGCTTTAAAGCCGTTCATTAAATTTTATATATCCATCCTCGCGTATCAGCGATTTCGCCTAAACGAATTTGGCTGATCTCCGTAAATACTTTGGCAGAGAAGTCAGATTCTTTACGAGGAGGTAATTCGTAATCCTTTCCTTCGAAACCAATCGTTTGAATGGGCGCAATTACGGCTGCCGTACCTGCTCCGAAAGCTTCCGTTACCGCTCCCGAACTGATCCCTTCCACTAATTCCTTCACGGATAAAAGTCGCTCTTGTACTTCCACACCCCAATCTTTGGCAATCTGAATCACCGACTTACGTGTTACACCATCTAAGATCGTGTCCCCCGTAGGCGCAGTCACTAAGGCTCCGTTAATAATAAACATCAAGTTCATTGTACCCGCTTCCTCCACATATTGGTGAGTCGCCGCATCCGTCCAAATAATCTGATCGTAACCTGCTTTATTCGCTTCTATGGTAGGATATAAGGAACCACCATAGTTACCTGCATTCTTTGCAAAACCTACCCCACCTTTCGCAGCACGGATATATTCCGTCTCCACACGAACGCGTAAAGGCTTTGAATAATACGATCCCACAGGACAAAGGAAAATGATAAATTTATAAGTTGTCGAAGGAGAAACACCCACGTATTCGTCTGTCGCAAACATAAACGGACGGATATACAAAGAGCAACCCTCTTTTTCTGGCACCCAAGCATTGTCTAATTGTATCAATTGCTTCAAACCTCCCAAGAAAATCTCTTCAGGCACCTCCGGCATACACATACGAAGCGCAGATTTATTGAAACGCTTCATATTCTCCTCAGGACGAAATACTAAAACTTCTCCTTTCTTAGAGCGATAGGCCTTCATTCCTTCAAAAATGGCCTGACCATAGTGGATCGACATCATCGCAGGTTGATAGGATAAGGGTCCATAAGGCTGGATTTGGACGGATTTCCAGGCTCCATCCGCATATTCAGCGACGAGCATGTGATCAGCGAAACTGCGGCCAAAAGCCAAATTGTCAAAATCAACCTCGCTCAAGCGAGATGTAGGCGTTTTTTGAATGGTAATTTGCATAAGTTTTTGTTTCTACTTGCCGGAATTCCAAGGTATCTCAGGGATACCCAACGAATGGTGCAAATAACGGCACATCATAAATAAGTAATCGGATAATCTATTCAAATAAGCGATCGCAGTCGCATAATCTTCTTTTTCTTCTACTTGCACCCAACGAATTAAACTACGTTCAGCACGCCTACAAACAGTACGGGTAATTTGAGCCGCAGCGATGGTGGGATGTCCTCCTGGTAAAATAAAGAAACGCATCGGCGCTATTTTACCATCTATTTCATCAATCATTTCCTCGATTGCTACAATGTCATGCAAGGAAATCAACTTCATGTTGCCTAGGTATTCTTTCGAATCACTCGCGACGTGAGCGCCTAACACGAATAAACTAGACTGGATAGATTGTAATTTTTCAGCCAGCGGAGCTTCTATCTGACAAACCAACGCACCAATATGGCAATTTAATTCATCGATATCCCCAATCGCGTCCATTCGAACATCTGATTTAGACAATCCTTTTCCATCCGCTAAGCGGGTAAATCCTCCATCACCGTTCTTCGTATAAATTGCCATTCTATTGGGGTTATCTACAAAAATAATAGAAATAAAGATTAGGTCGGTATGATTTTCAAAACTAATTTTGCAGACATTTTATTCAACTATGTCGATAGACCATTTTGCATCTCGAGTTTGGCGAATTTTGTCCATGGTGGCATTCGGAATCTCTCTATTATTTATATACCGAGGGCTTCCTGACCCTACGGCGGTGCATTTTGGAGAAACGGGACGTGGCGATGGATTTCTACCTAAAGAGGAGGTTTTCTATTTAGTGGCCGGAATCATTACCTTGTTGAACGTTCTAACCCTATTGTTGATCAAGGCAATCGATAAAATTCCAACTGAAAAATGGGGACTAATCCTACCTGTTTTTGCTGAAAAAGGAAACGCTACCGTTAAAAACACGTTCATTAACTGGCTTCATTTCTTTCCAGCGCTCATTAATACGTATCTCATTTTAGTAATGAGGGCGCTTTTAATGCTGAACGATGAAAGAACCTACCAAACCGATTATAGCTACATTCCTATGCTAGGAATCGTTTTCTTATTAGTATGGTTAATCTATTTACCTGTCCGACTTTTTGCTAGCCCTAAATTCGAAGAGGAACTATGAGTATTCAAATGCCGAATATTCCCATTCAGGCCTTTGATTACCCCTTACCTGAATCGAAAATCGCTCAATTTCCTCTAGCTAATCGCCACGATTCAAAGCTTTTGATTTACGAGGAAGGACAAATCCAACACCATTCCTTTCGAAATCTTGCCGATTATCTACCGGAGAATGCTTTATTAATTTTTAATAATACCAAAGTCATTCCAGCCCGCATTCCTTTATTCAAGGAAAACGGCGTGGCGATTGAACTATTTCTATTACACCCTATTTCGAATTCGGCTCCTACCGAGCAATTGATGGAAAGCAAGGGAGAAATCGTGTGGGAATGCCTAGTGGGGAACAAAAAGCGCTGGAAAGAGCAGGATGTCTTAACAAGAGGGGCATTGTCCTTTTCGTGGGTGAATAGGGAAGAAAATCACATTCGTATTTGTTGGACTACTGATCAGCCCTTTGCCGAAATTTTAGAAGAAATAGGCAAAATCCCGCTTCCTCCTTATATGGAACGGGATACGGAACTAAGTGATAGTGATCGCTACCAGACCTTATTCTCGGATAAATTAGGAGCAGTGGCGGCTCCTACTGCTAGCTTGCATTTCTCTGAGGAGGTTTTAGCCGATTTAGATCGACGTCATATCCCTAAAACTTACCTCACCTTGCACGTGGGTGCTGGCACTTTCTTACCGGTCAAGGATGATGATGTTAGTAAACACCCCATGCATCGGGAGCAGTTGGTTTTTACACCAGAATTAATAAAAACACTTTTGGCTCATCAGGGACCGTTTATTCCAGTTGGAACAACGGCATTGCGCGCCTTAGAAAGCTTGTACTGGAGTGGGGTTTGGCTTCTTGAAAAAAGGCCTCTAGAGAACGGAGTTCTCGTTATCCCTAAAGAATTTGCTTACGAATTGCGTTCGACCATTCGTATAAAGGACTCCTTAGAGGCCATTATTCGTTATTTGGAGGCTAACAATATACATCAATGGGTCGCAGAAACGGAGATTCTGATTATGCCAGGCTACACCTTGCATTTCTGTGATGGCATCGTGACGAATTTCCACCAGCCTAAATCTACGCTATTAGTGTTAATCGCCGCCTTGATTGGGGATGATTGGAGGCGGGTCTACGACACGGCTTTGGCAAACGATTACCGCTTCCTTAGTTATGGCGATTCGTCTCTATTATTTAAAAAGAAGGATATTTAGTACTTTTGCAAAAAAGAATACATTATGACAAATTTCATAGAAGAATTACGTTGGAGAGGGATGTTACACGATATGATTCCAGGTTTAGAGGATCAGCTTGCCAAAGAAATGACGGTAGCCTATATCGGTTTCGACCCTACTGCACCGAGTCTTCACATTGGAAATTTAGCGGCGATTATGCTCTTAAAGCATTTTCAATTGTCAGGTCATAAGCCTATAGCCTTAGTAGGTGGAGCCACCGGAATGATTGGTGATCCTTCAGGGAAATCCGCCGAACGCGATTTTCTTTCAGAAGATACGTTACGCGAAAATCAAGTAGGTATTCAAGCCCAGCTGGAGAAATTCTTGGAATTCCATTCTGGAGCTAATTCTGCTGAGGTGGTTAATAATTACGATTGGTTTAAAGAATTCAGCTTCCTAGGTTTCCTGCGTGAGGCTGGCAAATTCTTAACCGTTAATTATATGATGTCCAAAGATTCGGTAAAGAAGCGCCTTGAAACCGGTATTTCTTTCACAGAGTTCTCTTATCAATTATTACAAGGTTACGATTTTTACCATTTATATAAGCACAAAAATGTACGCCTTCAAATGGGTGGTTCTGATCAGTGGGGTAATATTACCACAGGTACAGAAATCATTCGTCGTAAAGAAGGACATGATGAAGATGCGACGGAGCGTGCTGCTTTCGCATTAACGACTCCTTTAGTAACAAAAGCAGATGGAACTAAGTTTGGCAAGTCCGAATCGGGTAATGTTTGGCTAGATGCTACTAAAACATCTCCATTCGCTTTCTATCAGTTTTGGTTAAATGCCGCTGATGCAGACGTCCCACGCCTGATCCGCGTATTCACTTTATATACGAAGGACCAAATCGAAGAAATGGAGCGTGCCCACGCAGAAGCACCCCACTTGCGTATTTTGCAAAAGGCCGTTGCAGAAGAAGTAACTACGCGAGTTCATGGTGCAGACATATGTGCGCTTGTCATTGAAGCTTCTGCCCTACTCTTCTCTAAAGACGCGGTCGAATTACTAAGCAATGCCTCAGATGCCTTAATTGCACAATTACCAGTCTATGAAGTTTCAGCCACTTTATTAGCTGAATGCCAAAACCTCACCGACCTCATCAGCGTAGGAACAGAAAATCTCATTTGTTCTTCCAAAGGTGAAGCTAGAAAAGCCATCCAAGGAAATGCCATCAGCGTCAATAAAGTAAAAATTACAGACCCTACTTCGCCCCTTCATTTCGACAAAATCAAAGGCTCTTTCCTTTTAATTGGAAATGGAAAGCAGAAAAATTATATTTTATCCTTCAAATAGTCTAGGTTTCATACCCTACACAAAAAAAAATAAAAAAATTAGAGTGCAGGTTTGTAGAATATAAAATAATCCTACATCTTTGCACTCCCAATCGCTAGGAACAAAAGGTTTCTAGATCTAGACTGAGAGTAGATCAGGTGATTAAGTTCACGACAGAGCGGGTTGCTTTGTTTGGTTTATATCGAGGTACAAGAGTTCTTTGACGTGTTGATAGAAATAAAGAAGAGATACTGTGTTTAAATCACAGTGTCGAAATAGTAGCATTCAAGACAAGGATAATGACAATTTTCTTATTAAAATAAGAGCAGTCAAACAT
>NZ_SEWZ01000004.1 GCF_004307425.1 Aquirufa antheringensis | reverse complement strand
TTAATTAACCGTTAAATAATTATAAGGGTACCATTTCCCTGATATACAATAGAGTATTTTGTATTCATCACTTTGCATTATTGCATCAATATACACTTTTGTACCCTTAGGTAGATTACCAATCTCGCGAATCACTTCAGCTCTAATCGGAGTGTACAATTCAAGGATAGTTCCCTTGGTAGTGATAACCAGCAGTACATTGGGATGGAGAAACTCGACTTTCTGTTTCTTCATATCCTCAGTTCAAGTACCAGTTTGTACCACCTCCTGCGAGACCTGTTTGCAATTGATGCGTGAAATCAAATGCGTTAATGTTTCGTTCTAAGAAGCTATCCACGTAACTTGACTTGTTTGCACTCGTAAACAGATTGTACATCCTCCAAAGGTTAATATCCCCGTTATCATTACGGCAGAAGCTGTTGTCTTGGAAGTAATCCTTAGCAACAGAACCTAGCTGTGTATCCGTAAACAAGAGTGGAGGTATTTCTTTCTTTACCTCATTAGGCAGGTAATTATACAAGCGTGCACGTCCTAGCACCTGAGCAAACTGAGCCTCTGTTAAGTTATGCTCTGTCAACCGTTGCATAGCTTTTAGGTGTTGCTCAGGGTTGTATACACTTATCATATTCATTATTGCATCCATTAGCTCTCCTTGACTTCTGACCACGAGCTTAACCTGCGCACCGTCTGACCAAACACAAAGGTTACTGCATACCTTGACTGAGAAACCAATGAAGATCTTGAAGTGCTCAGAAGATCCTTTCTTGTTGTTTAGCTTGTCATCCCCGTAGCACTTTACTCCACCTATGGTAAGACTAAGCGTCTGCCCATCAATGTTTCGTTGTATGCTGGGTATTTCGAAAACAAACATGGCCCTCTCGTAATAGATGGTTCTTTCGTGATCTTCTAGCTGGTTAGCTGGTTTGTAGCGTGCTTCTGGTGTTCTTCCTTTAATAGGATGCGAGACACGGATGCTGGGAGAAAGAATATCCTCTCCTTTGAAGCAATGGTTAATCACATCGTAGGTGGTCTGAATGAAATCCCCGTGACTAATCAATGGTTCATTATCCTTGCTAAACACGGGAATGATGTGCTGTCCTTGAATCTCCTGTAGATTAACTTCTATAGTATTTGCTCCGATAAATGCTGAGCTACTAGATTCGATAACTTGCTCCTCTATTTCGATATAAGAAGCGTATTCTTCCACCTCTATAGATGGGTTAACTGTTAGTTGGTTGTTCATTGGTAATGGGGTTTAAGTTGCCTTCTAAGGCACGATTTTTAGCTTGTCTTAGCTCTTGCTTTCTCTTCTCATAATAAGGCAATAGCAGGTCATTAAACTGAGCAAATTGGTTGTACAATCCCAGTAATTCGATGATGGTAGATGCGTTGTTGATGCGATCCTTTACATACTCTATTTGGGGTTCTAATTCCTCCATGCACCATTTAGAGATGATGTTTCCTGTCGTAGCGGTTAACCGATGTTCAGGCTTGCCAAAGAACAATCCTGTGCGATCTTTACTAGCGTGTGCAAGGTTCTTGTTGTCTAGATCAAACACGAGCGTGAACTCGTAATCTAATCCATCACGCTTTACAGATTTCAGCCCGACCTTTTCTGGAATGGTTTTACCGTTCTTCTCTGTTAGCACATAGTCCTGTTTGGTTCTCACGGTAGCAATGATGTGTACAGGAGCTTGTAGGATCTTTTGCACAAAAGCATTGTGCCGCGGTGTTACCTTGTTCCAATTGGTAAAGGAGTTACCTGACAGAGAACCGTGGTAATCAAGTAGGCATTCCCACTCGTGAGTTATAGAGTCTATAACCACAACTTCTATACCTGATGCCACACATAAATCAATAGCTTCTATGTACTTCTCTGGTTCGAACGGTGCTGAGATGCCAAGTACCTTGTATCCTCCTAAATGAGCGTATAGATGTGATGATTCGTTCTCAGTATCTATGACAGCCACCTTTTCCCAAGATTGAGATAATCCGTGAGCAACAAGCAAGGCAGAATATGTCTTACCACTACCACTATGACCTTGAATAGCCATCTTGATTTTAGCCCGCTTACGTTGGGCGATTTGAAATTCCATAACATATATTGTTTATGTATAAATGAAAAAAGGGGCATAGCAACCTGCTACGCCCCTTGGTACGAAGAAATAACTAACTTGATTAGACAGCTAGCTTATAACTTTTTTGGTTAATTTTCTCATCAACCACTTCTAAGCGACTTTCACCAAGTAGCTCCATGCTTCCTTTTGGTCTGTAAGCATAGGAATGAGCTAATGTGATGATTTCTCCAGTTGTTTTGTTGGTGTACTCGTAAGGATCTGATTCAACCCGCACAATGTCTCCCTCAATCTGCTGACCTACCATCAGTTTAGCTACATCAGCTGTAAAGGTGGAAGGAATCCTGCACTTACGACTAGTGGCATAGAACTTCCCCGTGTTCTGAGATTGAACTAACTCTAATCCTCCTGAAAGCTCAAGAAGAACAAATGTTTGGCCACTTGTTGCGTTGACCTTTTCCATGTAATCTGATACAATTACCATAACGTTAATAATTAAGAATGTGAAAAATGATAGGGCTGAATTGACCCAGGGGCAGACACCCGCCTGCCCAAGACCCCCGAGGGGTTGCAGTCTGGAATAGACGTTATGGGTGGATACACAAGAAAATGGTTGAATTTGAAAATTTTATTGAATTCAAACAACCAAATTATCGATAAAGAGCCTCTATTAAAGCTATATATGTATTTACTGGGAGTAAATAGTTAACAGCTGACAAAGGGATAGAATATAGGGTAGTGGAATGCACCTCTTGTTTCAAACGCACAAAGCACTTTCTAAGATGAATGAGTCACCAGAAAGTTTTGCAGGCTGGAATAAGTACTAAATAAATGCCTAATTGGTGCTTTAGTGGAGTCTTAACACAAACTCTTAGTGAGTCAGTAAGTGGGTCAGCAACTCCGATATTAGCCCCATATCTTGGATTAGAGAGGACTTTGATTAACTTTGGTCAGTTATATTGTTCAACAGGCAAAGGTGTCCTGAATCACTGTATAAGCTGTTTAAAACAAAAAAGCCCGACATTGCTGTCGAGCTTCTTGAGCCTCCTATCGGGATCGAACCAATGACCTACTGATTACAAATCAGTTGCTCTACCAGCTGAGCTAAGGAGGCGCATTTCGGTTTACAAAAGTAGTGTTATTCTCCTAAATCGCAAAACCGAGTGTGAAAAAAATTAACTTTTTTTCAGTTTTTCTAATTCTTTTTCAGCGGCTTCAATTTTCTTTTCTACCTCCGCACGCAGCTTATCGCTGTTTTTAGACTTCGCAAAGAATTCTAAGTTATTGGTTAACACGGCAATATCATTTTCCAAGGCTTGGATTTTCTTGCGCGCATCAGGGGAAGCTGATTTTTTCTCTTCTCCACCTGTATTTGCTTCAGATGCCAAAGATTTTAATTCAAAACCCCAAGCGGCCAGCTGCTCTTTCGGTTGTGTGCGGGCTAAATCGATTAAAGCATTCCACGTTGTGCGGAAACTTTCTTGAATGGCTTTCACATTGTTACGAGGTACGAAACCGATGGCATCCCAAGCTGCTTTCTTTTCGCCTAAGGTAGCTAATAGGCTAGGATCCTTAAGCATAGCCTCCATCTCCTTCAAAATCGCTTGCTTAGCTTCTAAATTGCTTTCGAACTCTACGTCTTTCGCGTTCTTGCCCTTTTCGCGTGTTAAATTGAAGTAGGCGTCACACGCAGCCTTGAATTTCGCATAGATAGAATCCTTCTGCTTTTCCGGTACGTGACCAATCTCTTTCCACTTTTTCTGTGTTTCGATGACCATTTGGGTCACTTCTGGAGTGATGGTGCCAGTTTCCACGATTCCATTTACCTGGTCGATCAACAATTGCTTCGCAGCTAAGTTAGCCTTGCGCTCTGCGTCGATCTTCGAGAAGAATTCGCTCTTGTGTTTGAAGAACGTTTTTAAGTCAGACCAAAAGTTGTGACTCACTTCTTTTCCTCCATCACGGGGTAATCCACCTTTCAAGTTATTCCATTGCTCTTGAAGTGCTAATACCGCTTTCGAAGCTTGGTTCCATTCGCTGATGTTCGCGGCAGTGAAACTAGCATAATGCTTCATTAAGTCGCCGATCTCGCGTTTCACTTTGAGATTTTCTTCGAAAACTTGCTTTTGGGCATCGTTGATAGCTCTTTTTTGTTCGAAAAGTACATCCAATGATTTCTTCACACGCGTCCAAAGTGACTCATTGTCATCTCTGTTCGCTGGTCCGATGTGTTTGTATTCTTCAAACAGCTCTTCCGCCTCTTTTAATAATTTCTGTAAAGCTCCGCCTTTAGAAATTTCTGCTGCTAAAGCTTCTAGTTTAGTGGCAATACCTTCTTTGGCCTGTAAATTCTTCTTGCGATCTAATTCTAATAGTTCGAAGAAAATACTTCTATTGCTGTAGAAACGGTCCACTAAGGCATGATAACTCTGCCAAAGCGTCTGATTCATCGGCCCCTGCACACTGCCTAAACCTTTCCACTCTTCTTGAATTTTCTTGAAGGCTTTAAAGCTCGCATTCACGTGCGCCGGATCTGAATTATCATCCGAATCCACTAATGTTCTTAATTCATTAATTAAACGCGTTTTTCCTTCGAGTGCCTTCTCTCTTAATTTCTCCAAATTAGAGAAGAATGCCCCTCTTTCCGTACGGATAAAGGCAGCGATAGCGTCGATTTGTTGCGAGATTTCATCCCCTTTGAACGAGAATCCTTCTTCAGAATCTTCGTTAGTAGACTTAAATGCAGCTAAAGCCTCAGCGCGTTCGCCTTGCTTAATAGCTTCCCAAGCCGTTCTCACTTCCTTGGTTAATTCGTCTACTTTTTTGAAGTTCGCCGATGAGGCGCTTGCTTGAAGAATGGCTTTCAATTGCTCATAGAAGGCAAGAATGCTTTCTTTTGTTGCTTTTGAAAGGTCTAAAACCGGAAATTCTACGGCCTTTTCTTCCACTACAGGGAAAACTACTTCTTCTGCTGGATTGCTCTCTTCGGTGATCATAATCGTCGTTGTTTGCGTGTTAACTTAAAAGTTTTTCAAAAATACGCTCCATCGATACAGCATAACCAATTTTCTCTTTTAGGTCTGCTATAGAAATGCGCTCTTGGGTCATCGTGTTGCGATCGCGAACGGTCACGGTGTTGTCTTCCATAGTTTGGTAATCAACCACCACACAATACGGTGTTCCAATTAAATCTTGACGGGTATAACGCTTGCCTATGGCGCCACCATCGTCGTACGTGGTATTAAAGGCAAATTTAATGCTGTTAACGATCTCTTGTGCTTTCTCTGCTAAACCATCCTTCTTCACTAAGGGAAGAACGGCTACTTTTACAGGAGCTAAAGCCGGATGGAAATTCAAGAAAACACGTTGTTTTTCTTGTTCACCTTCGCCCACTGTCTCTTCTGTATACGCATTGCAAAGAATCGCTAAGAATAAACGATCAGCCCCTACAGACGTTTCAACGACATAAGGTATGTAATTTTCGTTTATTTCAGGATCAAAATATTGTTGTTTTTTTCTCGATAAATCTTGGTGCGCTTTCAAGTCGAAATCCGTTCTCGAGTGGATTCCTTCCATTTCTTTAAAGCCAAACGGGAATTTATACTCAATATCCACCGCCGCATTCGCGTAGTGCGCTAATTTATCGTGATCGTGGAATTTCAAAGAAGTAGCCGGAATTCCTAACGCTAAGTGGAACTTCATACGTGTTTCTTTCCACTTCGAATACCATTCCATTTCTGTGCCAGGGCGAACGAAGAATTGCATCTCCATTTGTTCGAATTCCCGCATGCGGAAGATGAAATTACGTGCAACGATTTCGTTACGGAAGGCTTTTCCGATTTGGGCAATGCCAAAAGGAACCTTCATACGGCCCGTCTTCTGTACGTTCAAGAAGTTTACAAAGATTCCTTGAGCCGTCTCTGGACGTAAATAAATTAAACTGGCATCCTCTGAAACCGCACCTACTTGAGTCGAGAACATCAAATTGAATTGACGAACCTCGGTCCAATTAGCCGTGTTCGAAACCGGACACTTGATATTTTCATCGATAATGATCTGGCGAACTCCCTCTAAATCCCCTGCATCCAAGCATTTCGCCATCTTTTGTAATAAAGCCTTCGCTTCTGCCTCTTTTCCCTCGTCCTCTAAAGCCGCCGCTCTTTCTTCTAATAAAGTATCAGCACGGTAACGTTTTTTAGAATCCTTGTTATCAATCATGGGATCGTTAAACGAATCCACGTGACCAGAAGCCTTCCAAGTCAATGGGTGCATAAAAATAGAAGCGTCAAGACCGACCACGTTGTCATTCAACATCGTCATCGCCTTATACCAAACCGTTTTTAAGTTATTCTTTAACTCGACACCGTTTTGGCCGTAATCATATACCGCTTGCAAACCATCGTAAATCTCCGAAGAAGGAAATACGAAACCATATTCTTTCGCGTGTGAAATAATATCCTTCAATGCCGAGGCGGTATCCTGTTTTTTATTTTCCATTAAATCAATTTTTTTCAATCGTATTAGATTGCAATTTACCGAAAAGAATCAAAGAATGAGGCTTGCAACGTGTTTTTTCTTAATTTTGCTTCGATTAACAAGGTAAAAACCAAGATATTGATGAAAAACGTTTCCTTCGCCTTAATTCAGCTATCCTGCAGCACAACTGTTTCAGAAAACTGGCAAAAAACGATTAGCTCGATTCGCGACGCCGCCTCTAAGGGTGCCCAAGTGATTTGCTTGCAAGAATTGTTCAAGTCGGTCTATTTCTGTTACGAAGAAAAGCAGGATTTCTTTGCTTTGGCTGAGGCGATTCCCGGTCCATCGACAGATGAATTAGGTGCTTTGGCAGCCGAATTAAACGTGGTAATCGTCGCCTCTCTTTTCGAAAAACGGGCGGCAGGTCTTTACCATAACACCACTGCGGTCATTGATGCAGACGGGAAATACCTGGGTAAGTACCGTAAAATGCATATTCCAGATGATCCAGGCTACTATGAGAAGTATTATTTCACGCCAGGCGATCTAGGATATCAGGTTTTTGAGACGAAGTTTGCCAAAATAGGGGTGCTCATCTGCTGGGATCAATGGTATCCTGAGGCAGCTCGCTTAACGGCTTTGCAAGGAGCAGAAGTGTTAGTCTATCCAACGGCCATCGGTTGGGATTTAGAAGAGAAAGACGGCGAAATTAACCGCGAACAATACCAAGCTTGGCAAACCATCCAACGTTCTCATTCTGTTGCTAACGGCGTTCCAGTCGTTTCCGTGAATCGCGTTGGAACCGAAAATGGCCAACAATTTTGGGGAGGAAGCTTTGTGTCTAACGCCTTTGGTCGTGTAATCTTCCAAGCCTCTCACGATCAAGAGGAAATTGCATTAGTAGAGGTAGACGTCGATTCAAGCGAATACTACCGCAGAACCTGGCCATTCTTTAGAGATCGCAGGATTGATTCGTATGGTGGGATTACGGAGCGGTTTATTGATTGAAGTAATGGTAAATGGTGAATGGTAAGTGGTAAATGAAAAAACATTTACCATTCATCATTTACCATTCACCATTTTTTAATGCGCTTCCAGCCAGTTCTCACCCACACCAATTCCCGTTTCCATCGCGACGCCTAAATCCATCGCTTCGCACATGATCTTATTGATTTGGGTTTTTAGGTAGTCGACTTCGTCTTTGTGTGCGTCGAACACGAGTTCATCATGCACGGTTAAGATCATTTTCGATTTCAAGTTTTCTCTTTCTAGGAAATCCTGGATTTGAATCATCGCCACTTTGATCATATCGGCTGCTGAACCCTGGATAGGGGCGTTGATGGCATTGCGTTCTGCAAAGCCACGTTCATTCATATTAGCTGATAAGATATCGCGCAAGTAGCGACGGCGACCCAAAACCGTTTCAACGTAACCATTTTCACGGGCGTCGGCGATGCTTTGGTCCATAAAGGTCTTCACCTTAGGGAATTCAACGAAGTATTGATCGATAATTTCCTTTGCTTCTGTGCGGGAAATGGCTAATTGTGCCGCTAGTCCAAAGGCCGAAACGCCGTAAATAATCCCAAAGTTCACCGTCTTCGCCTTGCGACGCATGTCCGAAGTAACTTCTTCTAAAGGTACGTGGAACACTTTCGCAGCGGTTGCTTTGTGTACGTCAAGGCCGTTGTTGAACGCATCGAGCATGGATTCATCCTTGGAGAAGGCTGCCATGATGCGCAATTCGATTTGGGAATAATCGGCGGATAAAATCAAGTGGTTTTCATCGCGTGGGATGAAGGCCTTACGGATCTCACGCCCACGTACGGTACGGATTGGGATGTTTTGTAAGTTTGGATCCTTCGAAGACAGACGACCTGTTGCCGTGACTGCTTGCATGAAAGACGTGTGGATGCGGCCTGTTTTCGGTGAAATAAGAGCCGGTAGGGCGTCCACGTAGGTTGATTTCAATTTCTGTAATTCACGGAAGTCGAGAATTAAAGAGGCGATTTCGTGTTCTGCTTCTAATTTAGATAAAACCTCTTCGCCCGTCATGTATTGACCGGTTTTGGTCTTCTTCGCCTTAGGGTCGAGCTTCAGCTTCTCAAACAAAATCTCGCCTAATTGCTTAGGGGAGGCGATGTTGAATTCTTGGCCAGCCGTGGCGAATATTTTCTCTTGTACAGCTTTGGAATCTGCTTCCAACGTCTTCGACATTTCCTGTAAGAAAGGCACGTCTAAATTCACACCTTCACACTCGATAGTGGACAAAACGCGCGCTAACGGCATTTCCACCTCGTGAAGTAACTGAACGGCTTTCGGATTCGTCGTTAATTGTTTGTCCAGGAATGGCTTTAATTGCAAGGTAATGTCCGCATCTTCTGCCGCATATTCCTTGATCAAGTTGAGCTCCACCTCGCGCATATTGCCTTGTTTGGCGCCTTTTTTGCCAATCAAGTTTTCGATGGACATGGGCTCGTAGCTTAAATAGGCAAGTGCCAAAGCGTCCATCCCGTGGCGTTTCTCCGGTTCGATTAAGTAATGCGCAAGCATCGTGTCGTACGTGGCACCTTTGATTTCGATGCCATAATTACGCAAGACGCTCATGTCGTATTTGATATTTTGGGCGATTTTGATGGTAGATTCTTTGGCAAAAATATCCTTGAATAAATCTGCCTGCGCCTGGCAAGCCTCCGGATCTTCTGGGAATGGCACATAAAAGGCCTCGCCCTTGCGGTAGGAGAAGGACATCCCCACTAAGGCCGCTTCGATGGCCACCAAACTCGTCGTCTCCGTATCAAAACAGAAGGAATCCTGGCGATCCAAAAAGCTAATCAAGGACTTAATCGCGTTCTCGCCTTGCACTAAATGATATTGGTGCGCAGTATTACTGAGATTGGAATAGCTGGTTGTGATTACCTCTTCTTCCTCGGTATTAGGAGTTGTAATGGAGGAAGGAGCTGGTGATCCAAACATGTCCATCTGGTTCGCATCCACTTTAGGCGAGGCTTTCACCTTCGCCACAACTGGTTCGTCTTCACCCAAAATTCGCTTACGCAACGTTCTGAATTCTAATTCTTCTAACAAAGGCTCTAACAGCGCGCGGTTTGGCGGCGTTGCTTTTAATTTTTCCTCTTCGTATTCGATAGGTACTTCGAGCATAATGCGGGCCAAATGCTTTGATAAAATCCCTTGCTCGCGAAAATTGATCAAGTTTTCTTGCAATTTGCCTTTCAGTTGATCGGTATTATCTAGTAAGTTCTCTAAAGAGCCAAACTGCTCGATGAGCTTTTGGGCCGTCTTTTCACCCACCCCTGGAATGCCTGGAATATTATCCACCGCATCACCCATCAAACCCAGCATATCGATCACTTGGTCGACATTAGCGATGTTCCACCTTTGGCAGACCTCCTTTGGCCCTAAAACCTCTACACCCTTGCCCATAAAGGCCGGTTTGTACATCTTAATGCGCTCTTCCACTAATTGACCATAATCCTTATCGGGGGTCATCATGTAGACCTCAATATCCGGATTCGCTCGTACCGCTTTCTTCGCAATGGTCCCAATCACGTCATCCGCCTCGTAACCATCTAAAATAAGCATTGGAATATCCATTGCTTCTACTAATCTCTTCACATAGGGAATGGCAATCGTAATATCCTCCGGCTGTTCCTGGCGCTGCGCCTTGTAGGGAGTGTATTCGATATGACGAAAGGTAGGTTTAGGTGTGTCAAAAGCAACCCCTAAGTAGTCTGGTTTTTCCTTGTTAATGACCTCTAGGATCGTATTTGCAAAGCCAAAAACGGCAGAAGTATTAATTCCCTTCGAAGAAATGCGAGGTGTTTTAGCAAAAGCAAAATGCGCGCGATAAATCAAAGCCATCGCGTCAAAAAGGAATAATTTTTTCATGTAATTCAGCTATATTTGGGGATAGAGATTGCCTTTGTAAAGATAACAAATATCAACGACTTATGAACTTAGCTGACCTGCGCCTAAACTACCAAAAAGGAGAATTGCACGAACAACACGTACATCCAGATCCTTTTGCTCAATTTGCTGTTTGGTTTAAAGAAGCCCAATCTGCGCAGATTACGGAGCCTAACGCCATGTTCTTAAGTACGGTAAGTGCATCCGGTCGTCCATCAGGTCGTATTGTTTTATTAAAAACGGTGGACCATGGATTCAGCTTTTTTACGAATTACGAATCCCGCAAAGGCCAAGACTTAGCTTTTGCTTCCCAAGCTTCCATTACCTTTTTCTGGGTTGAATTAGAACGACAAATTCGCATCGAAGGCCACGTCGAAAAACTCTCTGTTGAATTATCCACCGCGTATTTCCATTCTCGTCCGCGCGAATCTCAATTAGGCGCTTGGGTATCGGAGCAAAGTGCCCGCGTAGATTCCCGTGAAGTTTTAGAAAAACGCTATGCTGAATTAGCGGCTGAATACGAAGGCAAAACGATTCCTAAACCAGATCATTGGGGCGGTTATCGTCTAGTGCCAGATTATTTTGAATTTTGGCAGGGCAGACCCTCTCGTTTGCATGACCGTGTGGTGTATGATGCCCGGGAGAAAGGGGAGTGGGAGTGTTATCGGGTAGCTCCTTAAAAGCGCTGGCGCTTTTTCAAAGAGCAAAGAGCAAAGTTCAAATATCAAAGATGGTATCGCCTTCGGCGATGGTTAAAGAATTAAATATTTCTCGAGTATATCAAAAAAGCGGCTTTCGCCGCTTTTTTGATTCCAACTTTGAACTTTGCTCTTTGAACTTTGAAATTTATAAAAGCTTCTTCTCCAACGTCTTCTGACTCTGAAACCCTTCCCCATACTTCACCCCAATCTTGTGACCCATTTCCATCGCGCGCGCTTGGATGAAATTTAAAAAGTCTGGGCTAGAGATGTAGGAAGCCGGTTCAGCAGAATTAGGGTCAAAGAATTGACTCTTGAAAGCGCGAATAGCGGCTTCTTTTTGATCCCAATGAGCCGTAATATCAATCACGAAATCAGGTTCTAAATAGCGATCTTGAATATAGTGGTAGACTTGTTTGGGTCTCCAGGCAGGAAGGTCGCCGGTTTTGATTTGGCGAAGTCCAGATAAGAAACAGACATCAATCGCTAATTGTGCCCCTTTTCCGTGGTCTGGATGACGATCCTCTAAGGCATTTGCAAGTACCACTTCTGGTTGGTATTTACGGATGATTTCGATAAGTTTTAACTGGGTTTCTTCGTCGTTTCTAAAGAAGCCATCTCGGATACCTAGATTTTCTCGGGCATGAATACCTAAGATTTGAGTAGCATCTGCGGATTCTTGCAAACGTATTTCGGGTGTTCCTCGCGTACCTAATTCACCGCGGGTGAAATCCACGATTCCTACTTTTTTGCCGGCAGCAATGTGCGAAATGATGGTTCCAGCGCAGCTTAATTCAGCGTCATCTGGATGTGCGGCCATCACGAGGATATCTAATTTCATGGCGATTAATGGATGCGAATTCGGCGCCCAGCTCGGATAACCGATGAGCTCTTCATTCCATTTAACTTCTTCAATTTAGCGATCGATACACCGGTACGTCTAGCGATGGCACCTAGGGTGTCACCTTGACGAACTTTGGTCCAGGCCTTTGTTCTCGAACGTACTTTATCTCCTACAGCACCGTATTCGTTTTTCAACGATAGGGAGCGAATGTCAAAAGAGCGAGCCGTTAAAATAATGTGATCAGAAACGGGTTCGAATGGACTGAAGTTATAAACGTTCTTCGGGTTCATCGGATTGCCCTCATAACGCGTCTCAAAGTGCAAGTGTGAACCAGTGCTTCGTCCGGTACTACCTCCTACGCCTATCTGATCCCCTGCTTTTACAAGCGTTCCTGGTTCTGCACCAGGAGAGGCTAGGTGAGCGTACAATGTCTCGAATCCATTATAATGTCGGACTAATACATAATTTCCATAACCTGAACGGTCGTAATGACTGACGCGGACAATGCCATCAAATACGGAGAAGACGGGATAACCCGTCTCTAAGTCTAAATCCACACCAGCGTGTAAACGTCCCCAGCGTGGTCCAAATGGACTGGTTTGCTTAACAACTTCTAAGGGTGCTGCCCAATTACGTCCAGCCGCCGTGTTGTATAATTCGATGTCGACAGGCTCGTCAAATTCTTTAGCATCTATATCATAGGGATCAATAATTTTAGTATCCCAAATCGCGAAATAAGACGCCACTGACACAAAATCCTCTGTACCTTCTGGTGCAGCCTCTTCTTCGATCTCTACGATCAGATTCTCGCCTTCGTCGATGGACGTGGTATCAAAATTACTGATACTCGCATTGACCATTTTAATGGGCTCGAACTTGCGTTCCTGTAATTCAGAGCCTGCGGTAACCCCTACGGATTCCGTCTCATTTCTGAATTGCAAAGGGGGAAGTTCATCTAGTTCATCCTTCTTCTTGTTCTTTTCTTGGAAAAGCTGGGAATTGGATTTGATTTCGATTTCTGTTTTTTTCTTGAATAAATTCCGCTCTTGTGCCTTCAGACCAAAGCCCGATAGCAGCAGAATACATCCAAAAACATAGGTAATTAACCTCATAAGTCTAAATTAATGTAAGTTGTTCGCGGCTAACCAACGTTCCGCGTCCAATGCCGCCATACAACCGCTACCTGCAGCCGTAATCGCTTGGCGATAAATCGTGTCTTGTACGTCACCGCAAGCGAAAACGCCTTCGATATTCGTACGAGCACTCCCTTTTTCTGTGAGTAAATACTCTTGAGCATCCATCTCTAATTGTCCTTTGAAAATAGACGTATTAGGCTGGTGTCCAATCGCAACGAAGAAACCAGTTAAGGCAATTTCTTCAGTCGCTTTAGTCACATTATTCACGATGCGAATGCCGGTTACCCCGTTTGCATCGCCTAAAATTTCTTCTGTTTCTGAGTTCCAGTGAATTTCAATCTTAGGATTATTCTTCACGCGCTCCTGCATAATCAAGGAAGCACGCATTTCGCCACGGCGAACGATTAAGTGGACTTTGGTACACAAATTCGCTAAATAACTCGCTTCTTCAGCAGCAGTATCTCCTGCGCCTACAACGGCTACTGTTTGGTTACGGTAGAAGAAACCATCACATACGGCACAAGCAGAGACACCCAAGCCATTAAATTTCGTTTCTCCTTCTAATCCTAACCATTTCGCACTAGCACCAGTCGCGATAATGACAGCATCCGCTTCGATTTCTGTCGATTCATCAATCCAAACCTTCTTGGGAGAGGAGGTGAAATCCACCTTAGTCGCCATTCCGTAACGGACATCTGTACCAAAACGCTTCGCCTGATTCTCTAAATCGATCATCATTGCCGGGCCATCAATACCATTCGGGTAGCCAGGGAAATTATCAACTTCTGTGGTAGTCGTTAATTGTCCTCCGGGTTGTCCACCTTGGTACATCACTGGATGTAAACCAGCACGTGAGGCATAAATAGCAGCGGTATATCCGGCTGGGCCAGAACCGATAATTAGGCATTTGATTTTTTCTGACATCTGTATTTTTATCGAAAGGGAATGAGCCTACAAAATTCGGGAAATATAGGCAGAAACACAAGCGGTGATTTTTCTTAATAATTCTTACATTTGTTTGTCAACCGAAGCTAAACGAATGAAGCAACTAAATATTTTCCAGAACCTGACTTTTTGGGTTTTATTGTCCATTCTTTTAGGGGTTTTCGTGGGACACTTTACACCTGATTTAGCCTTGTTCAAGGTGATCGAATCGAAGTTTAGTTATAATTTATTGGGAGCTGATTTGAGTTTTGGACCTACGCTGAGCGAAGTTTTCAGTGGCGTCTTTATCAGTTTAGTGAAGCTTTTTATCAACCCTATCATCTTTTTGACGATTTCTTTAGGGATCGTGAATATGGGAAACCTGAAAAAGGTAGGTCGTGTGGGCGGCAAGGCCTTACTGTATTTCGAGGTGGTGACTACGATTGCCTTATTCATCGGATTAGCTGTTTCTACCTTCATTGAACCCGGTATCGGTGTCATCAGAGACGATATAGCCGGTGGAGATATTTCTAAGTATACACAAAAAGCAGCCGGATTCTCTTGGATCGGCTTTTTAAAGGAAAACTTTACCGTTCAGGTTTTAGGTTTCTCGATCTTCTTTGGGATCTTTTTGAATTATGTCAAAGGAAAGGCGAAGATGATTGCCGGGATGCAGCAGGCTTCGCATTGGGTGTTTAAAGGATTGAAGATTGTGATGTATTTAGCGCCATTGGGAGCGTTAGGTGGGATGGCCTTTACGATAGGGAAGTTTGGAATTCATTCTTTAATTCCTTTAGCAAAACTTATGCTGACGGTCTATGTGACGATGGCGATTTTTGTTTTTGTGGTCTTAGGTTTGATCATGCGTAACTGTGGAGAGCGGATTTGGGCGTTTTTGGGCTATATCAAACATGAATTGTTGGTGGTATTAGGCACTTCGTCTTCTGAGGCTGCCTTACCTTCTTTGATGCATAAATTGGAGAAAATGGGCTGTTCGAAGTCCGTGGTAGGCCTGGTAGTTCCGGCGGGTTATTCGTTTAATCTCGATGGGACAAGTATTTATTTATCGATGGCCACCTTGTTTTTAGCCCAAGTTTATGGCGTACATTTGTCTTGGGAACAGATGCTGACGATTGTGGGCATTTTGATGGTGACCTCTAAAGGAGCCGCCGGCGTGACAGGCAGTGGCTTTGTCGTTTTGGCATCCACCTTAAGTGCCCTGCAAGTGATCCCAGTGGAAGGTCTTGCTTTATTATTAGGAGTGGATCGCTTTATGTCAGAGGCGAGAGCGATCACAAATTTTATTGGGAATGGAGTGGCGACGGTTTGGATAGCGAAGCACGAGGGAGAATTTGAAAAAGAACAATCAACAAATTAATCATATATGTCTATTTCATCCATTTTAAGACAAGATGCGCTTGAGTATCACGCAGGAGGGAAACCTGGAAAAATTGAAGTAAAACCGACGAAATCGACGGCGACTCAGCGCGATTTGTCCTTAGCGTATTCGCCGGGTGTGGCTGAGCCTTGTTTAGAAATTGCAGAAAATGTAGAGAAAGTCTACGATTATACGGCCAAAGGGAACCTAGTAGGTGTTATCTCAAACGGTACTGCCGTTTTAGGTTTAGGTAATATAGGCCCAGAGGCAAGTAAGCCCGTGATGGAGGGGAAAGGTGTTCTTTTCAAAGTTTTCTCTGATATAGATGTATTTGACATTGAATTAGCCGTGACGGATCCAGATGAATTTGTGGATACGGTGGCTCGTTTAGAACCGACTTTTGGCGGGATTAATCTCGAGGATATCAAATCCCCGGAATGCTTCGAGATCGAAGAGAAGTTAAAAGCGCGTTTGAAGATTCCCATCATGCACGACGATCAGCATGGGACAGCGATTATTTCGTCTGCGGCGCTGTTAAATGCATTGGAGATCGTAGATAAAAAAATCGAGGAGACAAGGTTTGTAATTTCAGGTGCGGGGGCTGCGGCTATTTCCTGCGTGAAATTATATTTAAAGCTCGGTGCGCGCATCGAGAACTTCTATATCTTCGATAAGGACGGATTAGTATCCGAAGATCGTCCGGATTTGAATCGTTATCTAGCCCCATTAGCGGGTAAGGCAGGTAGAAATACCTCTTTAGCAGAAGCGATGAAAGGTGCAGATGTTTTCTTAGGCCTATCAGTAGGAGGCATCTTAAAACCTGAGATGGTGGCGACCATGGCTGCAAATCCCATTGTGTTTGCGATGGCGAATCCTACGCCGGAGATTGGTTATGAAGAGGCGAAGGCGGTAAGAGAGGATTTGATTATGGCGACGGGACGTTCTGACTTCCCTAACCAAGTGAATAACGTCTTAGGCTTTCCTTTCATCTTTAGAGGAGCCTTGGATGTGCGTGCTTCAGAAATTAATGATGAGATGAAACTGGCGGCGGCAAAGGCTTTGGCCTGCTTAGCGAAGAAACCAGTGCCTGATATTGTGAATTTGGCCTATAATGAGAAATCGTTAAGCTTTGGCCCAGAATACATAATTCCTAAACCAGTCGATCCGCGTTTAATCACGACGATCTCGATGGCTGTGGCAAAAGCGGCCATGGAATCCGGCGTTGCTACAAAGCCGATCAAAAACTGGGATGTCTATGAGAATCAACTAGCGAAACGATTAGGCTTAGATAACCAGGTAATGAAGTTCATCTTGAAGCGAGCGAAGTCGAATCCGAAACGGATTGTTTTCGCTGAGGCGGAGAACTTGAAAGTATTGAAGGCCGTTCGTGAGGTATTAGACGAAGGAATCGCTAAGCCAATTCTATTAGGGCGCAAAGCGAATATCGATGCGATTTGTGAAGAGCACCACATCGACTTGGGGGATATTGAGATCTTCGATTTTAAACATCCGGATAATGCAGCGCTGTTAGCCGAATTTGCGGAATTATTCTATGAGAAGCGGAAGCGCCGTGGTTTCACGAAGTGGGAGGCAGAAAAGCAGGTGCGCAAGAGTAATTACTTTGCGGCGATGATGTTAGAAACGAATCGAGCTGATGGGGTTATTTCTGGTTTGACCAAAAACTACCCAGACGCTATTCGTCCTGCGTTGCAGATCATCGGTAAGAAGCCCGGGGTGAATAAAGTGGCCGGTATGTACTTGTTGTTAAGTAAGCAGGGGCCTTTATTTTTCTCAGATACCACGATCAATTTCCAGCCATCCATTGCAGATATCGTCGAGATTACGGAATTGACTTCAGAGGCAGTAGAACGTTTTAATTTAAAGCCAAAGATGGCGATGCTATCTTACTCGAACTTTGGTTCAGCTGATGGGGACGATGCCCTAAAAATGCGCGCAGCCACGGCTATCCTAAAAGAGAAGCATCCTGATTGGGTAATCGAAGGGGAGATGCAGGCACACTTAGCCTTTGACAAGGAACTGAGACAGCAGAACTATCCCTTTGCTACGCTAGGCAACGATACGGCCAATACGTTAATTTTCCCAAGTCTGTCGTCCGCTAATATTGCCTATAACTTGTTAAAAGAAGCAGCTGATATCGAATATATCGGGCCTATCTTGTTAGGTCTTCGCAAACCGGTACACGTATTGCAATTAGGCGCCTCCGTTCGCGAAATCGTGAATATGGTGGCGATTGCGGTGGTGGAAGCGCAAAGTATTTAATGGTGGATCCAAGCCTGTCTCAACTGTAATTGGGCTGGGCTTGGTTTTTTCATTTCCTTTAATTCGTTTTTCATTGCCGCTAAAAAGGCGATTTTGTCTTTTTTGTCATCCGTACTGCGTAATTCACATCCGACTTTAGATAATAAGCTGGCTAGGGGCAATTCTTCATTTCCACTAACATACTTGCGTAAGAATTTCTCCACCCCTTTTACCTGAGTCGTTTCGAGTATCAAGTCGAATAATGCTTGATCAGCGAAGGATTTTTCTGGGCCAAAGCGGGCAGACAAATCACGGATAAGCTGTTGAGTTCCATAGCGTCCTTCTGTTTCACTCCGAAGGTATAAATCAAGGCAAAGGCCAATCAAGGCCCCTTTTTGGTACACATTCCCATATTCTTCTTTGTAATGAGACAAGACCCCTTTGCTCATTTTGGTGAAAGGAATAGTGTTGTCATAGCTAAAGTTACTCGTTCGGTATTTTTCCGTCATTCGCTCTAAAAACGCCGGTAGACTAATCAATCCGCCTTGCAACTGCATATGTTGCGCAGCGTATTCCGTCAATCCTTCATATAGCCAAAGATGCTTCGACATCTGGGGGTTTTGGAAATCAAAATGACCAATTTCATCTGAATGTAAGTTCAAGGGAGTCTGTATGTGGAAGAACTCATGCGCACTTACATCGCGAATGATAGGACCCATGACGGAAATGGAATCTTCCGGTAAATAATAAAAAGAAGACTGTGCATGTTCTAGCGCTCCATAACTTCCATTCTTTAGATGGGCTGACATCACCAGTAAAAAGGCATAGTTATTAACTGGAAAACGTCCACCCAAGTAATTTAATTGAGCCCTCAGTAAGGGCTTTAATTGCGTAGCGATTTCGGAGGCTTTGATTTTGTGAGAAGGAGAGTAGACAGCAATGAGAATGTCTGTATTAGCGAGGTGAAGGTGCACGGTATCGGCGGCTGCTACTAAGATGGGAGCATCCGTTAATTTTTGATAAGAAGAGGCAACGTATTTGCCGTCTTTTGCGATTAAAGAGGAAGAGGGGATTAAACGGGGCGGAGTTTTCAACTGTAAGGAGACAGGCAATTGCTCGTACCCTTTTGCATAGCCTAATAAAGCATGGGTATTTAAAGCAAACAGGGTATCTGCCTGGAAATTCGTGCCTGCAGGTTCAAAAATATAGGTCCCCTTGATCTCTGGGCTATCCCAGGTGTCATCCACTTCGTAGCTAAGTGAGGAGGCATTTTTAAAGGAGAAGGTATTCGTGTCTTTGCGAACGACTGAAATTACTTTTCCTGAGGCATCGAAGGCTTGTAGATTACTTACATAGCGTCCAAAATGATAAATCGCGTAGGTGCCTGGAACCATTTTGGGGAAACAAAACTCCTTAACGCCTTGTGGCAATTTCACCTCTACCCGTAAGCGATCATTTTCCAAGCGATTCAGGTCAATCGAATAGCGGAGGCTGTCTTGTGCATTGACTCCATAAACAAAACACAAGAGGAACAGGAGTTTTTTAAACATTAATTCTTGAAGTTCAGTGCCTCGGTGGGCTGTATTTTAGTAATCAACAGGGTAGGGATGGACATCATGAAACTTACTAACACAATCGTCAGCGCATTGACGATTCCCCAAGTGGCTAGGTCCCATTCAATGGGCACACTGCTCATATAATAACTTTCCGGATCCAAGGGGATCAGGTGGTAGCTCGACTGCAAATAGCAGAACGAAAAGGCAATACCATTTCCGATGAGCAAGCCGCGTACCAAAATAAATAGACCATTCCACCAGAAAATACGACGGATCTGAGCTGCGGAGGCGCCCATAGATTTTAAGAGTCCTACCATGGGAACACGTTCCATGATTAAAACCCAAAGCGTAGCGATCAGATTAAAGCAGGCCACTACGAAGAGGAGGCTAATGAAGATAACAATATTACGGTCGAGCATCGTCATCCAGTCAAAAAGTGCAGGGTAGATCTCTGTCACTGGTTGTATGCGCCATTCAGGCGGCATGGTTTTAGCCAGCGCATTTGTTTTTGCTTCTAGATTCTCTTTGCTTTTAAAGAAGACCTCATAAGTGCCTAGTGAGTCAGCTGTCCAACCATTCATCTTTTGAACCCAATCCCGATCAGCTAGGACAAATATTTTATCCAATTCCTCCAGTCCCGTCTCATAGATGCCGGCGACTTTCACTTTACGCGGTCTCTCGGGAGCGCTGAGGAAATAGAGAATCAGCGAACCGTTGGTTTTGACCTTTAATTGTTTGGCCAAAGCCTCACTTACAATCACCTCCTGTGGACCATTCAGGCTATTAGAGCCGCTAATGATATTCTTCTGTAATTGCTTCGTCGGAAGATCTTTTCCTATACCCTTTACGACAATCCCCGCTAATCCTTCTTTTCCTACTAAAATCCCCGGTCTCTGCACGTGGGCTTGAATATGATCTACTTCTGGACGTAGGAGCGTTTTAGCTTCCCATGCTCGGTTACGGGTCAGAGGACTTTCCGCTAAAGACCGATTCCCCGAAATCTGTGAAACGCGCGCATCTCCAGAAAAGCTGGTCAATTTGTCCTGAATAGTCGTCTTAAAGCCAAAAAGAATCGCAAACGCCACCAAGATAATCGCCGTTCCTGCCGCCACTGTACCGATACCCACATAGGTCACCGTCTTAGAAAAGGAGGTGTCTTGAGTTTTCCGAATACGCCTAGCGACAAAAAGAGGGAAATTCATTAGATTTGATTTTCAATTCTGAACCGCAAAGAAAACACGAATGGGGCGTAAATCAAATAGTATTGTTTTAATGTTCTGCCTTTTGGCATTTACCGGATTGGGTCAAAAAACGCTCATTCCAGGTGCCGCACAATTCTCCGCTTACTTGCCAGCCCTAAAAGGCAAACAAATTGCCTTAGTCGTTAATCATACCTCCGTGGTAGGGAAGACGCATTTAGCCGATACTTTATTGTCACTAGGCGTATCAGTGAAAAAGATTTTTGCTCCAGAACACGGATTTAGAGGAACGGCAGATGCTGGGGCGCACATCGATAATGAGGTGGATCGCAAAACGGGTCTTGCTCTTATTTCTTTGTATGGTAAACATAAGAAACCTACTGCGGAGGATTTGCAAGGGATTGATGTTGTTTTGTTTGATATTCAAGACGTAGGTGCGCGTTTCTATACTTATTCGTCCACTTTGCATTATGTCTTAGAGGCTTGTGCGGAGAATAAGGTGCCTTTGATGGTTTTAGATCGCCCGAACCCGAATGGGCATTATGTCGATGGACCCGTATTGGAAAAGGCGCAGGCGTCTTTCGTAGGTTTGAATCCGATTCCGGTCGTGCACGGATGTACTTTAGGAGAATTAGCGCGCATGATTAATGGGGAAGGTTGGTTAGCAAATAGTGCCAAAGCCTCCCTGAATGTCATTCCTGTCAAGAATTATACTCACGCATCTCCAGTTCATGTGGCCATTGCTCCCTCGCCTAATTTGCCGAATGATCAATCCATCGCCTTGTATCCATCGCTTTGTTTGTTCGAAGGTACGAATGTGAGCATCGGACGAGGAACCGATTTGCAGTTTCAGGTAGTCGGAACAAATATCGCCGGCCTGGGGGATTATACTTTTACGCCGGTACCAAAGCCAGGCGCGATGGATCCTCCCTTGAAAGATCAAACCTGTTACGGATATAATCTATCTACCTTGCCAGCTCGTAACCTAGGCTTTAGTTTAAAATACCTCCTGTATTTCTACAGTAAATCAGGTTTAGGGGAGAAATTCTTTACATCGCCTTCTTTCTTTGATAAGCTAGCGGGCACAGATCAATTGCGTTTAGCCATCATTGCAGGTAAATCGGAGAAGGATATTCGGGATTCTTGGGAGCCAGGATTAGTGCAATACCAAAAAATGCGCCAAAATTACCTGCTTTATCGTTAGAATTAGGCAAAAAATTCCGACATTTGCCGTTTATTTTTAAGCAAAAACAAACATGGCGGAAAAGATCCTTATACTTGATTTCGGTTCTCAGGTGACCCAATTAATTGCGCGTCGCATCAGAGAAGCGCAAGTCTATTGCGAAATACATCCTTTTAATCACATTCCAGAAATCGACGAATCGGTGAAAGGGATTATCCTTTCAGGTAGCCCTTGTTCGGTGAGAGATGAAGATTCTCCTCGCGTAGATTTAAGTCTGTTTGGTTCTTTGCCCATTTTAGGAATTTGCTATGGAGCGCAATTGTTAGCGCATCAGGGCGGAGGCTCCGTTCAAGCATCAGGTCACCGCGAATATGGTCGTGCGCACATGACGAGTGTAAAAGAGAGTCCATTATTGAAAGGCTTATCGGCTACAGGTCAGGTGTGGATGTCACATGGCGATACGATTATGGAATTGCCGTCTGAATATGAATTAATTGGTTCAACGGAGACAGTACGTGTAGCGGCATTTGCACACGTTTCGAAGCCTATTTTCGGTATTCAATTCCACCCAGAAGTGACGCACTCGACGGAAGGAAGTATTTTAATCAAGAACTTTATCGTAGGAATTTGTGGCTGCGCTCAGACGTGGACATCAGATTCTTTCGTAGATAGAACGGTTTCAGAGTTACAGGCCAAATTAGGGAATGACAAAGTCGTTCTAGGTCTTTCTGGCGGGGTAGATAGCTCAGTGGCTGCGGTATTATTACACCGCGCGATCGGTAAAAACCTGTATTGCATCTTCGTAGACAATGGTTTGTTGCGCAAGGATGAATTCGAACAAGTTTTGGCATCTTACGAAACACTAGGCCTAAACGTGAAAGGAGTAAACTCCAAACAACGCTTCTACGACGCCCTAAAAGGCTTAACAGATCCAGAGGACAAGCGCAAAGCCATCGGGAAGACCTTTATCGAGGTATTCGACGAGGAGGCCCATTTAATCGAGGGCGTTTCTTGGTTAGGCCAAGGCACGATTTACCCAGATAAAATCGAATCCGTTTCCCTTAAAGGACCAAGCGCAACCATCAAATCGCACCACAACGTGGGTGGCTTACCTGATTTCATGAAGTTAAAAGTGGTAGAGCCATTAGATGCCTTGTTTAAAGATGAGGTACGTTTAGTGGGTAAAACCTTAGGTGTTCCTAAAGACATTTTAGGCCGCCACCCTTTCCCTGGACCAGGTTTAGGTATCCGTATTCTAGGCGATATCACACCAGAAAAAGTGGATATTTTGCAAAAAGTGGATGCCATTTTCATCAATGGTTTGAAGGAGGATGGTTTGTATGACCAAGTTTGGCAAGCAGGCGCGATTCTTTTACCTATCCAATCCGTGGGTGTCATGGGGGATGAGCGTACGTATGAGCAAGTGGTGGCTTTGCGTGCCGTTTCCAGTGTGGATGGAATGACCGCTGACTGGTGCCACTTACCTTACGAATTCTTAGGTCGTATTTCGAATGAGATTATCAATAAGGTGAAAGGCGTGAATCGCGTGGTGTATGATATTTCGAGTAAGCCGCCGGCTACGATTGAGTGGGAATAAATTTAGTTTTCAATTCTAAAATCGTGCTGCGCAATGATTTTTTGAATTGAAATCTAAATTTATTTCTAAAAACGGTTCGAAAATGTGCTGCGCAATATTTTCTTCACATCACACAATAATTTATTTCTATGAAGAGATTGTGCTGAACAATGATTTTTTGAATTGAAATCTATATTTATTTCTAAAAACGGTTCGAAAATGTGCTGCGCAATATCTTTAGAGTATAGATTATAGAGTAAAGAGAAGAGATAAATACAAAAAAAGGATCTAAGTAGATCCTTTTTTTGTGCGTGTAATTAAAATCATTTCTGAAATCATCGCCGAAGGCGATTCCATATCTCTACTCTATAATCTCTACTCTATAATCTCATTTCGAACGCTCCACGAACAAACTAACGAGATAAAGAACCGTCTCCGTCGCTTTCTGCATATCCTGCACTGAAACCCATTCTTGTTTGCTGTGGAAGGCGTGTTCGCCAGCGAAGATATTAGGACATGGTAAGCCCATAAAGGTTAATCGGGAGCCGTCGGTTCCGCCGCGAATGCTTGTCGTTTCGGCTTTTAGACCAGCTAGGCGCATCGCTTCCATGGCTAGATCAATACATTCTGGGTGATCTACGAGGATCTCGTTCATGTTGCGGTATTGCTCTGTTTGGCTGTAGGTCGCAGTGGAATTAGGGTATTTGCGCAAGACCATTTCTGATATCTGTTGAATGATGAAGCCGTATTCGCGCAGTTTTTCGGTGTCAAAATCACGGATGATGAATTCAATCGTCGCTTCTTCTACACTTCCGTAGATGTCAGTGGGGTGGATGAAGCCTTCTTTTCCTTCGGTGGTTTCAGGGCTTAGGCGATCTTTGGGTAGGGTATTGACGATTTCTGCAGCTATTTTAAGGGCACTTTCCATTCGGCCTTTGGCAAAACCCGGATGCTGGGAAATACCTTGAATTTTGACGACAAATCCATCCGCGGAGAAAGTCTCATTCTCTAAATGGCCGCGCTTTTCGCCATCTAAGGTGTAGCCGTATTGGGCATTAATCTTCTCCATATCCACGTGATCGGTACCGCGGCCGACCTCTTCGTCCGGCGTGAAAAGAATCGTGATGGGTCCATGAGGAACTTCAGGATGTGTAGCATAAAAGGCCACGACGTCCATAATCTCAGCGACTCCGGCTTTATTATCTGCCCCTAAAAGCGTCGTTCCGCTGGCCGTAATGATATCATTGCCGATTTGTTCCGCTAAATCAGGATGTTCACTTAGCCGGATAATAACGGTTGGGTCGTCTGGTAAAACCAAATCTTGTCCGTGGTAATAGGGGTGAACTTTGGGTTTAACATTTTCACCAGAACAATCCGGAGAGGTATCCATATGGGCACAAAAACAAAGGCCGGGAACTTCGTGAGCTACATTGGAGGCGATGTGCGCATAGACATAACCAAATTCATCTAGGTGGGCATTGGAAATTCCGAGGGAATGAAGCTCCTGAATCAAAACCTTTCCTAGATTTTTTTGTTTTTCTGTCGTGGGGCTGCTGCTCGAGTGGGGGTCGGATTGGGTGTCTATTTGGACATAGTCAAGAAAACGATCTTTCGATGTGAAGGCGTATTTTTGAATCAATTCCGAGAGCTGCGGCATAAAAATGGATTTATATTGAAATATTAGAAGAAAAAATTGTCTTTATTAAATTTATTTCTCGTGGAATTATAAAGGTAATACACCTTTCAGAATTACGTATTATCTTAGTGCCTTGAATTTTATAAGCTTACAACTATGTCTCAAAATGCTGTGATTAACCTCGATGGCCAAACGTTCGAATTACCTACTTTAGTAGGAACCGAAAATGAAAAGGCAATCGACATTGCGAAACTTCGCGATTTATCTGGATACGTAACGTATGATCCAGGTTACAAGAACACGGGTGCAACAAAAAGTGCGATTACTTTTTTAGATGGCGAAGAAGGAATTCTAAGACATTGTGGTTATAGCATCGAAGAGTTAGCCGATAAAGCTAGCTTCTTAGAAGTGGCTTATTTATTATTAAATGGCGAATTGCCTACACAAGTTCAATTAGATGCGTTCGAAGCTGATGTTAAGAAATACACAGTAACGAATGACGTTTTATTGAAAATTGAACAAGTTATTCCGTCCTCAACGCACCCAATGAGCGAATTATCAGCTCTAGTAGGTTTAATGGAAGGTCAATATAATCCAGCTGAAACGAAGGAAAACATCTTACGTTTGATCGCTGCCTTGCCTATTTTCGCGGCTTGGAATTACAAGAAATCAATCGGAGAAGCATTAGTGGCTCTGGATCAATCATTAGACTATTGCTCTAACTTCTTGAAAATGATGTTCGCTAAACCAGGCGAAGATTACAAAGTAGATCCAATCGTTTCTAAGGCATTGAACAAATTATTAATCTTACACGCAGATCACGAACAAAACTGTTCTACGTCTACGGTTCGTTTGATTGGTTCTTCACACGCTAGTTTATTCTCTAGTATTTCAGGTGGTATCCAAGCCTTGTTTGGTCCATTACATGGTGGTGCAAACCAAGCGGTGATTGAGATGTTAGAAGAGATCAAGCAAGCGGGTGGTGATACGTCTAAGTTTGTGGCGATGGCCAAAGATAAGACGTCTGGCTTCCGTTTGATGGGCTTTGGACACCGTGTTTACAAGAACTTCGATCCACGTGCTCGTATTATTAAGGTAGCAGCGGATGATGTGTTAACGGCTTTGGGCGTTCAGGATCCTGTTTTAACGATTGCTCAAGAATTAGAAGCTGCGGCTTTAAGTGATGAGTATTTCGTGGCTCGTAAATTATACCCGAACGTAGATTTCTACTCAGGGATCATTTACCGCGCTTTGGGTATCCCTACGGATATGTTTACAATCTTATTTGCGATTGGGCGTCTTCCAGGTTGGATTTCTCAACACCAAGAAATGATGACAAACAAGGAGCCTATCGGTCGTCCTCGTCAAATCTACGTAGGTTCTCCTGCGCGTGCATTTGTCGATATGGCGAATCGTTAATCTCTGTTTCAATAGATTGAAAAAGCCTCCGATTTCGGGGGCTTTTTTGTTTTACGGAGAGATTCGGCCTAGCTTTGTATCCTTATGCGGATACTATTTTTTCTATTTTTCAGTTTTTCTGTTTGTGCTCAGGTGCAAAAAGGGCAGGCGTCTTTCTACTCCAATCGATTGAAAGGACATCGGACGAGTAGTGGTGAGAAGTATAATCCAGCTAAATTCACGGCAGCACATAGAAAGTTGCCATTTAATACGTGGGTGGAGGTGTATATGCCCAAAACAAAGAAGACCACCTTCGTTCGTATTATCGATCGTGGTCCTCATAGCCGTAAGCGAATTATTGATGTATCGAGGGCTGCGGCTAAAGATTTGGGATTAATTCCTTACGGTTTTTCAATGGTACACATTAAACCGGTGACCGAGAAGTCGCGTATTGATTCCTTGAATGCTATGGAATCTGCAGAAATTTATGAGTTTGAACCGAAATCCGCCACGTCGGATTCGCTTTCACGAAATCCACAATAAGGGGATTCATTTGTTCTTGCTTGGACCACTCGGGTTGCAAGTATAATTCCGCTGATTTAGGAAGTTTTTCTGCCCATTCTTGAGCCCAAGGGATATCAGAAGGGTGGTTTACCACGACTTTGAGTTCGTTCGTAAGGGCTAAAATACCTTCATTAGGTGCTTTGAACTTCTTAGGGGAGAAGCAAATCCAATCCCAAGTTCCAGTAATGGCCGTTGCGACACCGGAAGTTTCGATATGGGTTCTGAATCCTGCCTCTTGTAGAGCTTCTGTCAAAGGGCCTAAATCGTGCATCAACGGTTCTCCACCCGTAATAACCACTAATCGGCCTGGATTCTCGAGTGCTTCAGCGACTAAAGTGGCTACGGTTTTGATTGGATGTGTATCTACCGGCCATGATTCTTTTACATCGCACCAATGGCAACCCACGTCGCAACCGCCTAAGCGAATGAAATAGGCAGCGTGTCCCTGGTATTTACCTTCCCCTTGTAGGGTGTAAAAAGATTCCATTACTGGATAGGTAAATTCGGCTCTTTTTACGGCGGTTTTTATATCTTTGGGGTTGGATTGCATTTGGACTTACATTGAATCACAAAATTAAGTCTAGAATTGTAATTTAACTAATCGATGAATCCAACAAACGCAAAAAATCGACTTTTTCTTGCTGTAGGGCTAGTGGGCACGTTGTGCTTGTTATCCGCTTGTTGGTCAGCTCGTTGTCCCTATCAAACCTGCCGTGTTAAGGTGGAACACCGCCACGGAGTAGGTTATTTTCGTCCGAATGTGGCCTTTTCTTGGATGTGGACACCCCGTTACAAGCATATTCGCGCCGATCAATCTAAAAAGAAATCTAGATGAAGCAGAACGTCGTTTTTTCCGTGGGATCGCTGAATCAATTGCCTTTAGATTGGGAGGGAAATCGCCAACGTATTTTGGCGGCTATCTCTCAGGCCTCTGCTGAAGGTTCGTCTCTTTTGTGTTTGCCTGAATTATGTATTTCAGGTTACGGTTGTGAGGATCAGTTTTTAGCGCCATTTACAGCGGCTAAATCGTGGGAGTCTCTGGAGTTAATCGCTTCTGAGGTTGCTGAAATAGTTGCGGTGGTAGGTTTAGCTTTGCCTTTTGAAGGAGATTTATACAATGTCTCTGCTATTTTAGCGCAGGGTAAAATACAAGCCTTGATCCCCAAACAATTTTTGGCGGATGATGGCGTACATTATGAACCGCGTTGGTTTAAACCTTGGCCTCGAGGGCAGCGGAAAATGTACAAGGGAATCCCATTAGGAGATTACCGCATCCATTTTAATGGAATCACCTTAGGTATGGAGATTTGCCAAGATGCTTGGGAAGGGGTGAAACGACCGGCGTATGATTTAGCTCGTCGAGGCGTTTCAGTGATTTGTAATCCGACGGCCTCTCACTTCGCGTTTGGTAAAGCAGAAATTAGAAAGAAATTAACCCTTGAAGGGGCTAAAATTATTAATGGCGCCTATC
This sequence comes from Aquirufa antheringensis, assembly GCF_004307425.1. Lineage (GTDB taxonomy): Bacteria > Bacteroidota > Bacteroidia > Cytophagales > Spirosomataceae > Aquirufa > Aquirufa antheringensis. The sequence goes on along the minus strand of NZ_SEWZ01000004.1, from coordinate 440,457 downwards.
TGTTTGCTAACTTATTGGGTAACGAAGCAGGTCGCATCATCTTTGACGGAGATGCTTACATCGCTCACCAGGGTTCTATTGTAGCCCAAACACCGCGTTTTTCTTACCAAGATTATACGTTAGTTTCCCACGAATTGACGTTGGAAAAACGAAAGGATTCAGGAGAGGATGTGGTTTCGTTTGAAATTCATCTTCCAGAAACGCATTCCATAAAAACGTCCGAAGTCCCGGCTTGGGAAAGTTCAGAAACAAAAAAAGAGGAAGAGTTCTCACATGCCGTAGCCTTAGGTTTATTTGATTATTTACGTAAATCTCGCTCACAGGGATGGGTTTTATCTCTTTCTGGTGGAGCTGATTCGTCTGCCATTGCTTCACTTTGTGCGTTGAGTATTCAGTATGCAAAAGAAGAATTAGGCTGGGAGGGTTTGAAGCAAAAGCTAAATTACATTCCCTTGACTACTTCAGTTAAAGCGATGTCTGAATTATTAACGACCATTTATCAAGGAACCGTTAATTCCTCCCAAAATACACGTGATTCTGCTCGTGAATTGGCAGAATGGATCGGGACGCAACATTATGTGATTGAAATAGATTCGATTGTTGAAGGTTACCGCGAATTGGTAGAAAATGCGATTGGTCGTCCATTAACTTGGGAACAGGACGATATTACCCTCCAAAACGTACAAGCCCGCGTCCGTGCCCCTAGCGCCTGGATGCTCGCTAATATCAAAAATGCTTTATTACTCGCTACTTCGAATCGCTCGGAGGCGAGTGTGGGTTATGCGACGATGGACGGCGATACTTCCGGATCGATTTCCCCTATTTCTGGAATTGATAAGAGTTTCGTGAGAACTTGGCTGCTTTGGTTAGAGGCTCAGGGCTTTAAGGGACTGCATTTAGTGAATAGTCTAGAACCGAGTGCGGAATTGCGTCCATTGTCTGAAAAGCAGGTGGATGAGGAGGATTTGATGCCTTATCCGATTTTAAATACGATTGAGCGATTAGTTTTTTATGATTTAGTGTCGCCGCATGAGTGTTTAGAAGAGGTGAATAAGCGCTATGGGGCTGTTTTTGCCAAAGAAAAGCTCGAAGAATTCGTTCGCCGATTCTTCCGTCTTTGGGCTCGAAATCAGTGGAAAAGAGAGCGCTATGCGCCTGGATTCCATGTGGATGATTATAGTTTAGATCCGAAGAGTTGGTTACGCTTCCCGATTTTGTCAGCGGGATTGGAAAAAGATATATAAACAAAACACGAACAAGGAGATGTTATTAGTTGTGGATGTGGGGAACACGGATATCGTGTTTGGTTTTTATGAAGATCAAACCTGGAAAGCAGTTTTGAGAACGCCTACACACCAACCATGGAGCGCGAATGGGGTGGTGAATTGGATTAAGAAGGAGTGGGCGTCCAAAGATTTAGGAGATACCTTACCTTCTTTGGCCTTAATATCCTCTGTAGTTCCTTCGATTTCGCCTCAAATCCAACGTGGATTAGCCTTGTGGTTAGGTTATTCGCCCACGCTCATGCGTCCTAAATTATATGAAACCTTAGCCATCCAAGTCATTGTTCCAGAGGAAATAGGCTCTGATCTAGTGGCTAATGCCGTTTATGCGCACGAAAACTATAAATCGAATGTACTGATTGTGGATTTTGGAACTGCCTTAACTTTCACTTTAGTCAATGCGGAAGGTAAAATGGAGGGCGTTTCGATTGCTCCTGGTTTAAAAACCGCTGTGAAGTCCTTGTTCTCTCAAACTGCCCAATTGCCCGAAGTTCCATTGGAAATGCCCGAATTTAACTTGGGAACCGATACCGTTTCGGCGATTCAAGCGGGGATCCTATGGGGTTATGTAGGAATGGTGAAGGAGATGATCAGTCGAGTAAAAGAAGATAAAAAGGGAGATTTGAAGGTGGTTGCGACGGGCGGATTGTCCTCGATTTTGACACCTTTAGCCTCGTATTTCGATGAGGTAAATAAATTAATTACGTTAGAAGGTTTGCGCCTGATTGCTGAACGTTTAAAAGCCTAAGAAGATGTTTCCGAAAGAACAAGGATACTTTTTTCCTGCCGAATGGCATCCACACGTAGCTACCTGGATTACTTTTCCGCATAACGATCACTCGTGGCAGGAGGAGAAATTAGGGCAGATGTACCCAGAATATTTTGCCTTAATCAAGGCGATTTCTGAAGGAGAACTGGTGCGAATTAACGTGAATTCCGCTGCTTTACAGGCTTTTGTGGAAAGTCAATTGCCTGTTTATGGTATTGATCCATCCAAAATCGAATTCAATGTTCAACCCACAAATGATGCCTGGTGCCGCGATCACGGGCCAGCTTTTTTAGTCAAAGAAGGAAGTGCCGAACGTTTAGTCGTGAATTGGGAATACAATGCCTGGGGTGGTAAATATCCGCCATTTTCGGATGATAATGCGTTGCCGTCGACCATTGCGAAACGTTTATCATTGCCATCCGCTACTCCTGGTATTATTATGGAGGGAGGATCGGTAGACTTTAATGGAGCAGGTACGGTTTTAACGAGTCGTTCTTGTTTATTGAATCCGAATCGAAATTCTCACCTAAGTCAAGAACAGATCGAAGACTATTTGAAAAATTATTACGGCGTTTCACAGGTGCTTTGGGTATCTGATGGGATTGTAGGAGATGATACGGATGGACATATCGACGATACGGTGCGATTTGTGAATACAAATACGGTGATCACGATGGTGGAACCGAATGTGGAGGATGAAAATCATGCGGTTTTGGCGGCTAATTTGGCAGAATTAAAGCAAATGAGGCTATTAGACGGCTCGCCTTTAAGGATAGTCGAGATTCCCATGCCGGATGCCGTGGTGATTGATGGTTTTAGGGCCCCAGGTTCGTATGCGAATTTTTATATCTGCAATGCAGGAGTTTTGGTCCCTATTTTCGATTGTCCACAAGACGAAATTGCCTTAGGAATATTGCGTCAATTATTCAATGATCGTCCCGTGATAGGACTTTCTGCTCGGGAGATTATTTGGGGACAAGGCAGTTTTCATTGTTTGACCCAGCAAGAACCAGCACCGTGCGTATAATTCCTTTTCTTTTCTTGATTACCTTGTTTTCTTGTGCTCGAAAACCTTTTGTTCAACCGGTTTCAGCTCCGGAGGATAAAAATACGCGGGTATCATTGAAGACTTTATCTGTACTTAAGACGCAGGAGATGTTAGGAGATGAGCTTTTATTAGTAGGTGCCGTAGGTATCATAGAGAATGATAAAGTAAGGCCAGTTAAGGTATTCTCATCGTATTTAGGGAAAGTAAAGAAGGGACAAGTCATTCGTTTAGATACAATTAAAGCGTTGGAAATACGTTTACATTCGGGCCAAAAAGCCAGCTTCCAACTTTCCCTCTTCGAAATCGAAGACTACCAGCCCACGAAGAAATGGGTGAATCGGTTTAATTCGGTGAGTGGGGTATTGGCTTTGCCTTTGGCCTTAACTTCCGCCGAAAATCCAGTAGCCTGGTTTTTATGGGGAATGAAAGCCGGGTCTTTAGGGCTGGATTGGGTAAGTGAATTAGATATGAAAGACCTTTTAGGTGTCTCAGAGACCCAATGGGACTTCGATTCAGGTGCTTCCACTATTCGCACCGGCAAGTGGGTAGGTGGTCGAAAATTCATCGATGCCTATGAATACCGGTACCAGATTCAAATTAACGTAGATTAACCGTTTATGTCGGGGATTATTCGTAATTTTGTTAGCTTATTTTTAAGAATGAAAGATTTAAAATTACTAGTTGGATTTGTCTTATGTTTGCCTTTCGCGAGTTTCGCGCAGAGCGCATCACCTATACAGATTGGCCCTAAGAAGATATCGGCAGAGAGTTTTCTGCAAGTCTACAAGCCTTTAGTCGAGTCAGATAGCATTACCAAGGATAATCAAGCGGCTTTTTTATCTGATTACATCGATTATCAATTGAAAATTGTAGCGGCAGAACAGGAGAAATTAGCTGATCAACCAGACTTTAAGGAAGAGTATGCAAGTTTTAGAAAGGAATTAGCTACGCCTTATTTGGTGGATATGCCTACGTTAGATATGCTCGTTAAGCAGGCGTATCAGCGAATGAAAGAGGAGAAAAAGGTGAGCCAAATCTTAGTGAAATTAGGCGAAAACGCGAGCCCAGCGGATACTTTAGTCGCTTTTCAGAAAATCGAGCATATCTACCAGAAGTTAAAAGCGGGTGAAGATTTTGCTACTCTCGCTACGCGCTTTTCAGAGGATGAAATGTCTGCTGTTAAAGGGGGAGTTTTAGGGTATATTACCTCGCTTCAAACCGCTTATGATTTTGAAAATGCGATTTATTCCATCGGAATAGGTGAATATTCTAAGCCTTTCCGTACGGCGAGCGGATACCATATCGTCAAGATTTTGAATCAACGACCTAATTCAGGGAAGATTCGTTTAGCCCATATCATTGTTTCTGCTGCCGTAGATGCACCTACGGCCTTGCAAGTAGAGGCTAAAAAGAAAATTGAACAGGTAGAAGCCTATTTAAAGGCGGGAGAAAGTTTTGAATTGGTTTGTAAAAATTACTCGGAGGATCCTTATTCAAGAGGTCGAGGGGGAGAAATTAGACGTTGGTATTTTTCATCTGATTTAAGTGAGGAATTGCAAGACGCATTATTCGGATTAGAGCGTCTAGGAGATCTTTCCAAGCCCATCCGGACAAATTTAGGTTGGCAACTATTTAAGTTGATAGATAAAAAACCACTCTTGACATTTGAAGATATGTCAGAGTTCATTAAACAAAAAGTACTGACCGATTCGGATCGTCAAAGTTTAATCAAACAAGCTTTTATGAAGCGCGTTCGCGTGGAGAATAAGGTAATCGTGCAAGAAGCCACAAAGAAGGCCGCTTTTGAGCGTATGAACGTGGAAAGAACGGGATCTGAGCCTTTCTTGCAAGAGCCTATTTTTTCGGTCTTAGACAAAACATATACGGTAGGTGATTTTTATACACACGTTCAGGCTCAGCAAAAGAGACGTATTAAATCGCTCGGTTATTTACCTGTCGTTTCTGAACAATCGTATTTAGATGAGCTGATTGAGAAGGAAACGTTGAATGCGGAAGAGGCCAATTTAGAAAGTAAATACCCTGCGTTTAAAGAGCAAATGGCTGATTTTTTGGAGGGGAGTTTATTTAGTAAAATGACGGATCAGGAGATTTTTGAGAAGTCTTTGGATTCTTTAACACAGTCGAAATTCTATCTAGCAAATAAGTCAGCGTTTGTCATGCCTGCTCGTGTAGAAGCGAAATTAGTAGTAGCAGATTCTCAGAAGACGTTAAAAGAGGCTTTAGACTTATTGAAAAAGTCACCCTATCCAATGAATAAGAAGTTAGCCGATCTTTCCTTTGGTTTAAAGGAATCAAAATTAGAGGAGCCTTCGAATAAATTATTAGCCGAATTATTTGTGACAATGGCGAAGAACGTCGACTACGTCGTAGAAATTTCTGGCCACCGCGATGCCTCCGAGGCGGATAGCTTATCTGAAGCGCGTATTAATAAGGTCGTTTCTTATTTAAATGCCAAAGGAATTTCTTCTCAGCGTATTATCCAGAAAGATGAAGCGAACTTAAAAGCGGCATCTAAAACGGTGAAAGCAAAGAATGCGCGTGTCTCCTTCCGGTTCTTTTCGGCTAGTATGGACGATGTCGTCAAGCGTTTTAATGCGCTAAAGCCGGGTAGTTTAGAAGCAAATGAAGGTTACTTTAAAAAAGGCCTATCGCCAGTGATTGACGCTGTCGAATGGACTGTAGGTGCTAAAAACTACGAAGCCGCGGGTAAATTTGCCTTTGTGGAAATAAAGAAAGTAGAATCTGAGCGTTCTCGTTCATTTGAAGAGGCAAGAGGTCTAGTGATTCGTGCCTTGCAAGAGCGCTTAGAAAAGGAGTGGGTAGCGAAATTAAAACAACAATATCCGGTAGTGATTAACCAGGTTGAATTAGAAAAAATACTGAAATTATAAAAATATGAAATTGACTCGTTGGGTTTTAGGTTGGTGTTTAGTGTTAGGGAGTTTATCTGCGTTTGCGCAAGAGGAAGCGAACAAGAATGTGCTAGATCGCATCATTGTGAAGGTAGATAATTACTTCATTTTGAAATCTGAAGTGGAGAATCAATACCAGCAATATTTGACAAGTGGACAAGCAAATACCCCTGATCGCTGCCAAATTTTAGAAGGATTAGTCGTGAACAAATTGATGTTAGCAAAAGCCGAAATTGACTCTGTTATCGTAGATGATAAGCGGATTGAGGCTGAACTAACGAGTCGTATGGAGCAAATGGAAGGCCAATATGGTTCAGCTAAAAATATTGTTGAAGCATATGGAAAGTCCATTCCAACCTTAAAAGAGGATTTGCGCGCTTCTTTAAAAGAACAATTGACGGGTCGTAAAATGCAGGATAAAATTACGGACGAGGTGAAAATTACACCGAAAGAGGTGGCGGCCTTTTTCAATGAAATACCCCGGGATTCATTGCCTTATTTGCCAGCAGAAGTCGAAATTAGCCACATCATTCGCGTCGCAAAGCCGAACAAGAATCAGAAGGAAGAATTGTATGCGAAGTTATTGGATTTTCGTCGTCGGGTAGAGAAGGGCGAGAGTTTTGAAGATTTGGCCAAAGTACATTCCGAAGATTTAGGTTCAGGAAAACGGGGTGGAGACTTAGGTTTTGCAAAACGGGGTGCCATGGTTGCCCCTTTCGAAGCGGCCGCCTTGCGCTTAAAGCCGAATCAAATGTCGGAGGTGGTAGAGTCAGAATTCGGATTTCACTTAATTCAATTATTGGAAATCAGAGGTCAAGAATACCACGCACGTCACATCTTGTTACGTCCTGATTACCAAAAACTAGATTTAACAGAACCTACCAAGTTTTTAGATAGTATTCGAGTGCTAGTTCAACGTGATTCAACGACGTTTGAAAAGGCAGCAAAAGAATTCTCAGAAGACAAAGCGACCCAAGATGCGGGTGGTGTCATCATGGATGCTGCGAACGGAGGTAATCGCTTAGCTTACGATGGAACGATGGATCCGGCTTTGTTTTTTGCCCTAGATTCGATGAAAGTGGGAACGATTTCTGCGCCTATTCCTTTCCGTACTGATGATGGTCGTTCGGCTGTTCGTATTTTGTTTTTCAAAGCGAAACACCCACCTCATTTTGCTAACCTCAAGGATGATTATCAAAAACTAGCTCAAATCACGTTATCTCGTAAAAAGAACAATGCGATCGAGAAGTGGTTTATGAAGGCGAAAGATGATGTGTTTATCTTTATTGATGAGGAGTATAAGGATTGCCGGATTTTGGCGGATGTGCAGCAGCGAGAGTAATTTTCAAAGAGCAAAGTTCAAAGATCAAAGTTCAAATGAAACTATAAATTTAAAAAAGCGGCACTAGCCGCTTTTTTTCATTAAATACTTATCGCCTCCGGCGATACAAAATCTGAACTTTGATCTTTGAACTTTGCTCTTTGTTAAACCGCTACAGGCGCCTTAATCCCCGGATATGGATCATATCCTTCCAGCGTAAAGTCTTCGTATTTGAAATCCAAAATATCTTTCACCTCTGGATTAATCTTCATCGTAGGTAATGCTTTCGGAGTACGAGATAATTGCAGTTCCACTTGTTCCATGTGATTACTATATAAGTGGGTGTCACCACCCGTCCAAACAAAATCACCTAGACCTAGATCACAGACTTGGGCGATCATCATCGTCAACAAGGCATAAGAAGCGATGTTGAAAGGTACACCTAAGAATACATCTGCGGAGCGTTGGTATAATTGGCAAGAAAGTTTTCCGTTTGCCACATAGAACTGAAAGAAAGCATGGCAAGGCATTAAAGCCATTTTAGGCAGGTCTGCTACGTTCCAAGCGCTCACAATGATACGTCGGGAATCTGGGTTTGTTTTGAGGGTGTGAACGGCCTCTTTGATTTGGTCGATGACTACGCCATTAGCGCCTTCCCAGCTTCTCCATTGCTTTCCGTATACAGGACCTAGGTCTCCGTTTGAATCCGCCCATTCATCCCAGATACGTACGCTGTTATCCGTTAAATAGCCAATATTCGTTTCGCCCTTTAAGAACCACAATAGTTCGTGAATGATCGATTTTAAGTGTGTTTTCTTAGTGGTAACTAAGGGGAAGCCTTCTGCTAGGTTAAAGCGCATTTGATAGCCAAAAACACTCGTGGTCCCTGTACCTGTACGATCGGATTTGAAGGTGCCGTTTTCCTTAATGTGGGTTAATAAATCTAGGTATGCTTGCATCTTATGCGTTGAATTTTTCTCCGTTTAATAGTAGGGAATGGGTGATAGTGGCACTAGGCTCTAATTGAGCGGTGGCAGAACAGTATTTATCCATGGACATCTGAATCGCTTTTAGGGCTTTAGATCCGTCAATTTCGCCTTTTAATTCAAATTGAATATTGATTTGACGGAAGGGAGTTTTCTCCGTTCCCTCGATCTTTTCACGATCGCCTGAAACACGGATTTGGAAGTCCTCTACGACTTGACGTTGCTTCTTTAAAATAAGGATAACATCAATGGCCGTGCAACCACCTAAGCCCATTAAAAGTAGCTCCATGGGACGTGCACCAGCATTGTGACCACCAATGCCTTCCGCCGCATCGATGTGCACGGGAATGGGAGAGGAGCCTTTGGCCTCGAAATGAAAATCTTGATCTATACGGTTTAATACTACTTCCATGGCTTATTTTAATAAATTGGATTTAAGTTCTTTCGTCCATAACACGTCTCCTTTTACATTAAAAAGGGTAATGGTCAAGGTACGATCTTTTAAGTGACCCGTCACTTCAATTTTAGAGAAGGCTCTTTCCTGTACCAAAGTCCCAGGAACCAAGGTCTCGTTATAATCTTGCTTTACCGCATCGGCCTTTCCAGCGGTCATGGGTGAAACTGTCAAATCATACAAAGGATAAGTTCCTTCACGCTCTAATTTGTTTAAATCAGAGATGTGTCGATCTCCAGTGAAAAAGAGAACACCTGGAATCTTACGGTTCTTTAATTCTTTCAATAAATAGGTTCTCTCCGCCTCATAATTCGCCATGTTTTCGAATACTTTGGCAGGGCTAACGACCTGACCTCCGTTGACGATTATTTTAAAACTAGCTCTAGAAGTGGACAACTGGTCTAATAACCAAGTCATTTGCTTCGCACCCCAGTAGTCTTTGTTCGGGTCATTTAATTCATTAGGTGCCTTATTCCAACGGTCATCCAGTAAGAAGAATTCTACATCTGCCCATTGGAATTTACCGGTAATACCTTCGTTTGGAAAGGCAAAATTCGGATTACCCCAATACATTTTGAACATCTCTAATGAAGTGTATTTCAAAGGGAATGAGCGATCTGCATCATTTGGACCGTAATCGTGGTCATCCCAAATCGCGTATTGATGTACACTTCCTAATAAGGGTTGCATGGATTTAACGGCACGCGCGTGGTTATTTCGGTGAATCATCCCGGTTCTCGTATAATCTGGTTCACGGTAGTAAAAGTTATCTCCACCCCAGAGCATGAAATCAGGTTTCTTGGCATACATGGCTGCATAAACTTCATCTGCGCCACCGTAAGGTCTACCTGGGCGATCGGTTGCTTCCTCGTTTACATAGTTACACGTTCCAAAAAGGAAAGAGAAGGCAGGTGGATCTTTACGGTATTGCCAAAGTTCCTGAGTTTGGAACTCTAATGGATAATCAAAAGCCATTTTTTTGCCATTCACCAGTACCTCGTATGCGTATTTTTTACCCATTGTTACCTCATCAGCGATGATTCGTGCAATGAAAGCAGTTGTTTTCTCGGTATGTACGGGATCCGTCTTATGAATTGTTTTATCACCCTTCTCCCAGTATTGAATGCTAACATCCGCTGGTTTTTCGGTCTGAACCCAGACTAAAACTTCCTTCATTTCAGAATAGCCTAGCATCGGTCCACTCTTGATTTGAGCACTCGCTAAAAGCGGTACAGTAAGGAATAAGGCGATTAATATTCTTTTCATATTCGTTAGATTAGTATCTTTGTGGCTTACAAATTTCGCTATGGCATATTATTCAATTCAGAACATTCCTTTAACAGATTTGGCCAAAGAATTTGGTACTCCACTTTATGTCTACGATGCCGACAAAATTAGGGAAAAAATCTCGGTTTTAAGAGCCGCTTTTGAGGGAATTGATTTGACCATTAAATATGCCGCGAAGGCAAATACGAATTTGTCCATCTTGCGCCTGATGCGCGAGAATGGGGTCGATATGGATGTGGTGTCGCCACAAGAATTAGAGATCGGTTTGATTGCGGGATATGAGGGTTCAAATATTACGTTTACACCATCTGGAGTTCATTTTTCGGAGATTGAATATGCGGTTTCCAAAGGTGCCATCGTCAACCTCGATAATTTATCCGTTCTAGAAAAGTTTGGCCAAACCTACGGTTCCTCACAACCATGTTTGATTCGCATCAAGCCGCACGTTTTTGGTGGGGGAAATGAGAAGATTATGACGGCACATCCAGAATCAAAATTTGGAATTTCGATCCATCAAAAAGCTGAAATATTATCAATAGTTGAACAATATAATATCAATGTCATCGGTCTGCACCAGCACACCGGTTCTGATATTAAGGACGGAAAGACGTTCGAACAAGCTGCTTCAGCCCTTTTTGATTTTGCGTATGATTTTAAGGATTTACAAATTATAGATTTGGGAGGAGGATTCAAGGTACCTTATTCTCCAGAAGATCCAGGTGTGAATATGCAGGAAGTAGGCCAAATCATGAGCAACGCCTTTCGCGCCTTCTGTCAAAAATACGGTCGCGAATTACGTCTTTGGGTGGAGCCAGGCAAGTTTTTAGTAAGCGAATCAGGTACTTTTTTAGCCGAAACCAATGTCGTTAAACGCGATCCAGTAAAAACCTTTGTAGGAATTAACTCAGGTTTGAATCATTTGATTCGTCCCATGATGTACGGTTCTTATCATTATATTTTCAATGCTTCGAATCAAGATTCCTCGAAGCAAGAAGACTATAGAGTGACAGGATATATCTGTGAAACGGATACGTTTTCATTTGACTTTAACGGCAAACAAAACGAACGTTTATTAAATAAAGTAAAGGAAGGCGATATCATTGCCTTAGCGAATGCTGGTGCTTATGGATTCACGATGGCCTCGCATTATAACTCGCGTTTTTTACCTGCCGAGGTGTTAGTGGATGGGGGCAAGGCGCGGGTGATTCGGAGAAGAGAGACTTTAGAAGATATACTACGTAATCAAGAGTAGCCAATACCTGGGAGCTACTAAACCGCTAAAGTCCGTACTATTTTTCCAACGATTTAATGTAGGCAGATGGAGTTATACCCATCTGTTCCTTAAAGGCATCAATGAATTTTGACCTAGAGGCAAAACCGGCATTAGAAGAAATAGCTTCAATGGTGATTTTTTTAGAATCTCCTGAATCGATCATGACAATCGCATAGTCAATGCGTATTTTTTTTCTCCATTCACTAAATGATAAACCAAGTGACGTGTTAAAATAAAGCGATAGTGTTCTTTCAGGAATTTTTAAATCAAAGGACATTTGTGCTATAGAAAATTCCTTTTTTGTAAAAGGGAGCGAAAGCAAATAGATGGCTATTTCCTCCTTGAATTCAAGATTGGTTTCTACAAAATTTCTTTTTTTCGGAAGACTATATTTAAGGTCACGTATTAAGTTACCTCTGACTTTGTCTGGAATAAATGATATGTTGCCGTAGAGAATTTTTGGAAATAAAAACAAGAATAAATTTTGAAGAAAAAAGCCTCCTCCGGCCACAGCAAAATAGTGTTGTTTCGAAGTGAAAATTTGTGTGTAGGCATCGCTTTGAAAATCAAAATAAATACCCACTACTGTTAACATATGCAAGACACTATTGCTTGATATGACGAATTGAATAGCACATAGTAAATAGATCCATCTTTTTAAAATCCCGTGATTTGTTGACAACTGACCAAATTTAGTCTTTGTTCGTTGGGAATGAACTGTAAAATAGATTAGGGAGAAAAGGCAATAGGCAAGTAAATGTAATGATCTAGATACCAGAATAAATTCAAAGGAAACAAATTGGAAATCAAGGGTATATCTCTCCGTTATATTAATGATTTCGTGGGCGATTTTAGCTTTTTGCTCAAAAGGTAAAGTGGTAAAAGGCAGGCAATTAATAGCAATAAATGCAGCAGGAATTAGGTGAATAAAATCAAATTTTTCTAGTTTCCGCTGATCTGTTACAAGCGTTTTTACGTAAAAAAATAAAAATGGACCTAATAAATAGGAGAGAGGTAAGAAATGGACAAAACAAATACCTTCCCAAAATAGATTTTGGGTATAATGTAACCCATAATATACAAGAACCACCAAATTACAGCACAAGAAAAATAGAGCTAAAAAAGCATTAGATCTATTTAATGAACTTAAGTAATAGATTAGCAAAAAAGAGGTAAATATGCCAAATAAGGGAAAAATAATACCCATAATGAAAGCGTTTTTGTCTAATCATTTCCAAGATAAATAAAAAATTAGTAATTCATTTTGTTCCATCCTCGCAAAGTGGAACATAAATGAATCATTTTCGAACCTTCCTTTTCTTTCCTCTTTCCAAATTGCGTCATTGTTAAACATAAAATCTTTATTCAAATGAAAAAATTAGTCTTTGTATTTTTGACCATTTCAGCATTTGCATCTGGTCAATCCGTTTCAAATGAGGGTAATGCCGAAACCGGTTTTAATTCAGGGTATAACTTGGAGAAATCGCCAAACACAAAATGGGTTTTAAATTCTATTAAAGCCTTAGAAGCGTTGGATACCGTTACTTACAAATCTTTTTATGCACCTGAGGTGAAATTTCACGATAATCTCGAGGAAAAGAATTTAACTCAGAATGTGGCTTTTCTCAAGGTTTTAAAAGCGAATGGAATTTCTGTAAAATTTGAAAAAGTAGCTCCTATTTGGGAATACGTGCACAAGAACAAAAATATGAATGAAGCAAACAATTACGTGATATCCTACCAATATGCTGTATTAACGAAGGGTGACAAATCTATAAAAGTGGTTATAAGTGCGGTGGACCAGCTAAAAAATGGGAAAATTGTGGAGGAGTGGTTAGCCTATGACACAGCCGGCATTATGAGTTTATTCAAGTAGTAATTAATAGCTAGTTTTTTGTGGTCAGTATTCCGTGTCTACTCTCAAATACTCTCCATTCCTCCTGATATGTATTAATTATTCAGTGGCAAAATTATTTGATTCTTAATTTTTCCAGATATGTAGTAGGTTTTCGGGTTCTGAATCATTTGACCTGTCGACGATTCAGAACCCGAAGACCTAATACATAACCCACGTATCCTTCGACCCACCCCCCTGCGAAGAATTAACCACCAATGAACCTTTCCGTAAGGCCACTCGAGTTAACCCGCCTGGCATCACATTTACCCCATCTCCATACAAAATATAGGGCCTGAGATCCACGTGGCGACCTTCCGCGTGATCCTCGATTAGGCAAGGAACACGAGATAAGGAAATAGTCGGTTGGGCGATATAATTTCTAGGGTTGCTCAGGATGAGGGCTTTGAACTTTTCTTGTTCTTCCTTGGTGGATTTTGGCCCAATTAACATGCCATAACCACCTGCTTCATTTGCCTCTTTGACCACTAACTTTTCGATGTTAGCCAGTACATAGTTGCGATCCTCTTCTTCCGAGCAAATGTAGGTTTTGACGTTTTGAATGATCGGTTCCTCGTTTAAATAGTATTTAATAATGCGAGGTACGTAGGCATAAATCACTTTATCGTCCGCTACACCCGTTCCTGGGGCATTCGCTATGGCTACTTTTCCATTTTTATACACATCAAAAATGCCTGGAATTCCGATCATGGAGTCTGGATTAAAGACGGTAGGATCTAAAAAAGTGTCATCAATTCGGCGATAGATGACATCTACGATTTGAAAGCCTTTGGTGGTTCGCATTTTGACATAGCCCTCGTGAACCACTAAATCACGGGCGTCTACTAATTCCACCCCCATTTGTTGGGCAAGGTAGGAATGTTCGAAATAGGCAGAATTATAGATTCCTGGTGTTAAAACTACGACGGTAGGATCTGGGCGATCACTGATGAAGCGCAGCATTTCTAATAACTTATTTGGGTAGTCAGAAATGGGCCTGATTTGTGTCTTTGCGACGACTTCCGGGAAGGTTTGCTTTAATAGTTCCCGGTTTTCCATCATGTACGATACGCCGGATGGGCATCGTAGGTTATCTTCCAAAATCATGTACTCTCCATCGCTACCTCGAATCAAATCTGTTCCGGTGATGTGGATGTAGATGTTTTTGGCAGGTTTTATACCGATACAAGGCTTTAAAAAGTCTTTCGATGAGTGGATGACTTCGGCAGGAATGATTCCGTCTTTGATGATTTTTTGGTCTGAATAAATATCATTTAAGAATAAATTTAGTGCGGTGATGCGCTGAATTAATCCCTTCTCTATTTTTTCCCATTCCTTTGCCTCTACGATACGTGGAATGATGTCCACTGGCATAATGCGCTCGGTTCCTTCGTTTTCTGCATAGACATTAAAAGTGATTCCCATGGCCATTAAGGCTCTTTCTGCGGATTGTTGACGGCTTAAAAATTCTTCTTGGGATAATTGCTCTACGCGTTCTTTAAAGTGTTCGTATCCTAAACGGACACTCCCGTCCGCTTCGAACATTTCATCAAAAAACCCTTCCGGGTCGTAGTTTTTAAAGGAGAAATTCATGATAGGGTATATTAAAATGCTTGATATGAATATAATTTAGAATTTTATTTTTGTTTTGATTTTCCAAAGCAGTGATAATTTTCAATATTTCCAATATTAGCCTCTTAAATGTTGGAAATTTACCATTTTTTGTCTGAAATTGAGTCCTTATGCCAAATTCAGAATTTTATTTCTCAAGTCCGATCGGAATTTTACGTGTGGAATTAGCGGATGCCGGTTTGCGATCTTGTTCTTTTGTGGAGGTAGAAGAATCAGAAAAGAATTTTCATTCTGTTGAAATTCAGCTGATTAAAGAAATTTTGGAAACTTATTTTAAAACGGGTATCCTACAGGAATACCAGATAGACCCTTCGGTAGGAACACTTTTTCAACAAAAAGTCTGGGCGGCATTACGAGAAATCCCTACCGGTACTACGGCTACTTATGCTGAAATTGCCAAGCGATTAGAAATGCCTAAAGGCGCTCAGGCGGTAGGGAATGCGAATGGCCAAAACCCGATTTTACTCTTCCATCCTTGCCACCGTGTCATAGGATCTACCGGTAAACTCGTAGGCTATAGTGGAGGATTATGGCGGAAGGAATGGTTGCTTGCAAAGGAGGGTGCCACTTTATTTTAGTTTATATTTGTCTATGGATAATGATCAAATCGTCGACGCGCTCGAGCTACTTGTTAAGCTTTGGGATTTACATGGTGTAAACGAGTTCAAAAGTAAGAATCTAGCTTTCGCAGCGCGTGGCCTGGATAAATTCCCTGGTCTAATTTCTTCTTTACCAGAATCCGAATTACTAGCTATTCCGGGGGTAGGTAAAGTAGTGGTGCAAATTGTACAAGATGTCGCAGCGACAGGAACGTGTCCTGATTTAGAACAGATCATTGAACAGACTCCTCCTGGTTTACTGACCTTATTGAAGATAAAGGGCTTAGGTCCTAAAAAGGTGCGAACCATTTGGCAGGAATTACAAATAACTGAAATTGATGATTTGTTAGCCGCTTGCGAAGATGGGCGATTAGCTATGCTAAAAGGATTTGGTGGCGCAGTGGTGGAAAGTGTCACGCTGAATATCCATTTCATTAAATCAAATTCTAGCAAATTGCGTATCAATAAAGCGCAAGATTTAGCGGATGAAATCGCACAAGAACTCAAGGCTTTTTTCTCTCAAGTATCCATTGCAGGGGAATTGCGCCGAAATTGTGAAGTGATTAACTCGTTGGTATTTTTAGTGGAAACGGATGATTTATTTGGAGCTTCTGGGCTGCTGCAATCAGTGGATAGGTTAGAAGAGGATCTGAAGGAATCATCTCCTTTTACTTGGAGAGGTTTCGCAAAGGGTCATTTGATTCCCATCGAAATTCACTTTGCTTCTACTGGAGAATGGGTGACAAAATTATTTGCCCTATCAGCTTCGCCAGATCACTTAGCTCAAGTTCACTTTTACGAGCGTTTTGAGGGAAAAGAGTTGAAAGAAGAATCAGAAATCTACACCTCCCAACACTTGCCTTTTATCGTACCTGAGATGCGCGAAGGTTTACAGGAATTTGATTGGTTCACTAAAAAAGGGGATAAGTCTCTAGTGGAATACCGTGATTTGCGCGGCTGCTTGCATAACCACTCGACCTATTCCGATGGAAAAAATACCTTAACTGAAATGGCAGAAGCTTGCCGCGACTTAGGACTAAGTTATTTCGGGATTGCAGATCACTCGAAATATGCAGCCTATGCGGGAGGTTTGAAAGAGGAGGATGTGCAACGTCAGCACGAAGAAATAGATCATTTGAATACGCAGTGGTCCGATTTTCAGATCTTAAAAGGAATTGAATCGGACATCTTGCCCGATGGTAGCTTGGATTATGATCCTTCCATTTTAGCCTCTTTCGACTACGTGGTGGCCTCCGTGCATGCTGGTTTAACCATGGATTTAGAGAAAGCAATGCCACGTGTGCTGAAGGCAATTGAAAATCCATATACGTCTATTCTTGGCCATCCAACAGGTCGTTTGTTGTTAGCTAGACCAGGATTTCCTTTACAGATGTCCAAGATTTTAGATGCTTGTAAAGCGAATGGAGTTAGTATTGAATTAAATGCCAGTCCGTATCGATTAGACCTAGACTGGCGTCACCTCTATGAAGCGATGGATAAAGGGGTGTTTGTGTCCATCAACCCGGATGCTCATGCCATTGCCGGTTTACGGGATATGGAATGGGGTGTCAGAGTGGGGCGTAAAGGAGGTTTGTTAAAAGAATTGACTTTGAACGCTTTGCCTTTGGCAGATATCAAACACTTTTTCGCTAAAAACTAGAAATTCGGTTTCAGTAAATACTTCGCATAGAAGTCGTCGATTACGCGCACGGCCTCCGTGGGAGTGTCTACTAAAGCAAATAGTTCCAAATCTTCTTCGTGGATATTTCCTGCAGCGACCATCGTCTTTTTCATCCAGTCGATTAAGCCATTCCAATAGTCTTTTCCCACTAAAACTACCGGGAATCGACCTATTTTGTGAGTTTGGATCAGGGTCAAAGATTCAAACATCTCATCCAACGTTCCGAAACCACCCGGCATAATGATAAACCCTTGTGAATATTTCACGAACATCACTTTGCGCACAAAGAAGAAGTCGAAATTCATATTTTTATCTGAATCGATGTAAGGATTTGGAGTTTGCTCAAAGGGTAATTCAATGTTCAAGCCCACGCTGCGGCCTCGTTCACTGGCTGCTCCTTTGTTACCAGCCTCCATGATTCCAGGCCCTCCACCGGTGATGACACCATATCCGTGGCGTACTAATTTGGCAGCTATTTCTTCCGCTATTTTATAGTAAGGACTATCTGGGCTGGTTCGAGCAGATCCGAAGATGGAAACACAAGGGCCGATTTTAGATAATTTATCGATTCCCTCTACGAATTCACTCATAATTTTGAAAATACGCCAAGACTCCTCTGATTTAATCTGAGCCCAGGTTTTGTCGCCAAAAGCTTGTTTAATTTTCTCTTCTTCCTCTTTCCAGTTATTCTTCGTCATATTTTTAAAAATTGTTTCCTAAATGTAGGACTATTCCTTTTACCTTTGCAAAAAATAAATCACAATTTCATGAATGCTCCTTTCAGTTTCGCAGTAGGCGGTGATCACGCCGGTTTTGATTACAAGAATGATTTAATCGCTTTTTTAGAGGCCAAAGGCATCTCGGTAAAAGATTGCGGTACCTATTCTGCTGATTCTGTGGACTATCCCGATTTTGCACATCCAGTAGCTGATGCGGTAGAGAAAGGGGAGGTGAATTTTGGTTTATTATTATGTGGTAGCGCTAATGGTGTGGCGATTACCGCTAATAAACACCAAGGTATTCGCGCTGGCTTAGCTTGGAATACTGAAGTAGCTGCTTTAGTTCGTCAGCACAATGATGCGAATGTATTATGTCTTCCGGTACGTTTTATCTCTTTAGAGGAAGCGAAAGCTTGTTTACAGGTGTTTTTAGATACTCCTTTCGAAGGAGGTCGTCACCAAGGTCGAGTGAACAAAATTTCTTGCTGCTAAGCTTATTTCTTTTTGTACAATTTAGGACTTACTAACACATATTGTTGCGTGATGTGGGGAAGGTGTTGCCCTATTTTGGCAAAATACCCTTCCGAATCATAAATGTAGGTAGGTTGATCTTTCACAAAATAGTCCTGTACAATAATGACGTTCTTATACGAATCTAGCTGGCTTAAGAGGGGTTTTGCTAAATCCCAATTAACAAAAGGTCCAGCCATTTGATTGTGCAGGTATTCCTGGATTTCTGGCCCTAATATGAGTAACTTTTGACCATTTACCGGAATCTTGTCGGGTGTTTTAGCGGCTATTGCTAAGCTGGACTGATCTTGTTTTGCGGTGAAAAATACCGCGGAGAGTAGCAGAACGAAGGTGAGTTCCTTTTGCCAATTTTTCTTGATAAGGTAAAATAAATTAAGTCCGAAATAAGCCAAAGGAGGTAATAATAATACAAAATTAATCCGATGGTAAGAGGGGAAATTCGCCATCGATATAAAGCTAAAGAAGAACCAGATAATCGTAGTCTGTTGTGCCTTCTGTGCATGTGCTCTAATTTTAGGATTCCCTACGACCTGGTACAAACCCGCTATACCCATCACGATGGCGGGAGCAAAACTGAAGAGTACTAATTTGCTTTCCTGCCAAGAGATCAAATGAAAGGTAAAGGCCGAATTACGATATACTTGCCACAGATAAGGGAGGTTTCCCCGAAAGGAAAAAACTAAACTGGCGATAGTGAGTATAAATAGATAGCCGATTAACACTAAAATGATTTGTCTAATCGAAACACCTGAATAAAATAATAAACTGAGGATTGCCCAAGGGAATAACCAGAAGTAAGCAGGGAAAAAGAGGGTGGCGGTAGCTAAATAGATCCCCACTAAAAATACCCGATCATTCACTAATAGCGTTTTCTGCTGTTGAATAATTTCTTTCCATGCTAATAGGATAAAGGTTAGGCCCATTAAGGCAGGATCAGGTACATGGAATTCCGCGCTTAAATGGAATAACAAGAGGTATACACCGAAGGCAAGCCCTCCTAATTTAGGCATTAAATCAAATTCTGCGATTGTAGTGTGAAAGAGGTAGGCCTGTGTGGAGATGAATAGGAAGGCCACATACGGATTATACGAAAGCGGAATGGATAAAAAATCAAGTAATTGATAAAATCCAGTTGCAAAAGGTCCCGTATTGTCACGAATGTCTTTGTAAAGGCGGAATCCTTGATTTAGTTTTTGGCCAATTAAATAGTTTTTAATCTCCCAAGGGAAATAGCTAAATCCCTGCTGAGTATGCAGAAAAGCAAAAAGCCCACCTAAAACCACAAAGAGTAGGAGAGATAGAAGACTATTGGATTTAATAAATTGTAACATATTTAGCTAAACGAAGCCCTAAATTACGGTGATTCCAATTATTATTATGAAATTTGCAGGTGTTTTTTGAGATAAAAAGACCTAGAAAAATAGAGAGCAAGCATGGAAACGAAGCGTCAGCAAAAATTTGGCCGTCAAATACAGAAAGATTTAAGTGATATATTTCAAAAAGAATTTAAAATGCTTTTTGGAAACGGCATGGTGACCGTAACGGAAGTGAAAATTAGTCCTGATCTTTCCGTAGCCCGTTGTTATTTAAGCTTTTTGCTTATCGATGATCGCGAGGCAGTGATGGACCAAATTGAACTTCAAAATAAGGCTATTCGAAATGCCTTATCGAATCGCATTCGCAAGCAGGTGCGCATTATTCCCAACCTTGTCTTTTTCTTAGACGACACCGCTGCTTATGCGGCTAAAATTGAAGCCTTATTCGAAGGATTAGTCATTCCACCTGCAGAGGAGGGAGATGTTCCTAATCGGGTGGCAGACGAAATTGATTAATTCTGATTCAGATGGGAGTTTCCTTATTTGTTGCGAAAAGGTATTTTTTTTCTCCATTTAAGGCGAGTTTTATCACCTTAATCTCCCGAATCTCGATGATTGGGGTAGGCGTTGAGGTGATGGCTTTGGTGCTTATCTTATCTGTATTCAATGGCTTAGAAGATTTCCAAAAAGGCCTATTTAAAACCTTTGATCCTGATTTAAGTATTGTTTCAGTCTCAGAAACGCGCTTCACATTAAGTCCTTCACAACTACAACAGATCGCTTCGATTTCAGGTGTACGCTCTGTTCAACCCCTCCTAGAAGATCAAGCGCTCATTCGCTATAACGGCAAGCAATTAGTGGTCACCTTAAAAGGGGTAGACTCCTCTTTTATTGCCTCTCAACGCTTGAAAAACCAGGTGGTGGAAGGTGATTACCTGTTGGAATACGATGGACATCCTTTCGGGATGGTGGGTGCAGGTGTATTTATGGCAATGGGAATGAATTTTGAAGATATTTATCACCCAATTGAGGCCTGGTATCCGAATCAAAAAGCTTTGGCTAAATTCCAAGTGAATGTGGATGCGGCTAACCAGAAAGGTTTTTTCCCTTCAGGTGTTTTACAAGTAGAGCAGACTTTTGATAATCAGATGATTTTAGTTCCGTTGAACTGGATGCGTGAACTGACTGTAGCGGATTCAGCTACGGTTTCTCGTTTCGAAATCATGTTAGCTGAGGGGGTTCAAGAAACGGAGGTACAATCAGCGATCCAAAAAATAGTAGGTGTACCATTCCAAGTGCAAACACGCGATCAACAGCACGCCATTCTTTTAAGAGCCATTAAGATTGAGAAGTTATTTGTTTTTATTTTGATGGTCTTCATCATGGGAATTGCCTCTTTTACGCTTTTTTATGCCCTTTCCTTATTAGTAATTGAAAAGCGAAAAGACCTTCGTACTTTATTAGCTATGGGAATGACACCCAAGCAAATGATGCAAATTTTTCTTTCCGTTGGACTATTTATAAGTTTCTCCGGGGCGGTTGTAGGAATGGGTTTGGGTTTTGCCCTGGGCTGGATACAACAAACGTTCGGAATTATCCCTTTAGGAATCCCGAACGCTTTAATTGATGCCTATCCCATTCAGATGGAATGGTTTGACTTTTTAATGACTGCTTTAGTGGTGATGGTTATCACCTTTTTAGCCTCTATTATTCCGGCACGCAAAGCCGTTCAAATGACCTTTAATCAGCTAAAGGCGGATTAAATTCTCCTTCCCATTTCGAAACCACACACGTAGCAACGCCATTTCCAGCTACTGAAGTAACCGTTCTGCCCATATCTAAGAACGGGTCAACTCCTAATAACAGTGCAATACCTTCTGCTGGAAGATTAAACATCGTAAGGGTTCCTGCGATAATCACGAGTGAGGCGCGAGGTACGCCGGCGATACCTTTGGACGTTATCATTAAGGTTAATAACATCGTGATTTGTTGCTCTAAACTTAAATGAACGCCATAAGCCTGGGCAATGAATCCGGTTGCAAAGGTCATATACAACATCGAACCATCTAGGTTAAAACTGTATCCTAAAGGTAAAACAAAACCCACAATACGTCTACTACAACCGAATTTCTCCAAGGCAGCGATTGTTTGAGGAAAGGACGCCTCCGAGCTTGCCGTTGAAAAGGAGATTAATAAAGCCTCCTTTAATTCCTTTAGTAATTTCCAATATGGAATGCCATTGACTAAACAAATGATCCATAAAATCACGACAGTGAAGAATAAAAGACCACCCATAAAGCAAAGCATCAAATAGCCATAGCTGATTAAAATGCTTAATCCTTTGTTCGCTACCACCGTTGTCATGGCTGCGAATACGGCATATGGAGCTACTTCCATCACATAATTAACCATTTTAAAGATGACCTCGGCTAAATTTTCGATGACGTGAATTAATCGTTTTCCTACTTCACCAATAGAGCCTAGTGCGACACCAAAGAATAGGGAGAAGATGACAATTTGAAGGATTTCATTTTCTGCCAAAGCCTTAAAAAAGCTGTCTGGGAAGATATGTAAGATGAAGTCTTCCATTGTTTTGGCTTTAGACGAATCGATACCCGTTTCTGTTCCAGCGGCCGGTTTAGGCCAGCTTTGCAAGCTACCTGGTTGAGTTATGTTTACGACTACCAATCCCGTTACTAAGGAAAGAATCGTGGCAAAGTAGAAATACCCAATAGTTTTAATTCCAATACGGCCTACCGCCTTGAAATCGCCTAATTTCGCGATTCCTACGACCAAAGTACAGAAGACTAATGGACCTACGATCATCTTAATGAGGCGAAGGAAGATCTTGGAAACAATTTGAACTTTAGCCCCTAAATCGTGGCTAACTTCTGGCGCAAAATAAAGGAAAAAGAACTCTCCCAGCACTAAGCCTAAGATAAAGCCAATAATAATTTTATTCGTTAAAGTTAATTTCATAGTGCGTTGACGAGGGATAAATACTTTTTATAAAATGGTTTTCTGTAGAAAATCATTCCCCAAAGAAAGGGGAAAAGAAGGTAATTCAAAAATGCATTACGTGTATCGAATGAAATTTCATCGATAATCTCGCAGGCACCTTCAGAGGTTTTCTTTACTCGATGCTTGTGTTGCCAGTACTGTAACCCAAAAGGCATTTTGACTCCTTGGTCAATAAAATACCATTCATTGTCCGTTTCTTGGTCCTCTGTGATGAGGGAACTCCAAGTGACTTTCATGAAAACTAGGTTAATAACAAGAATGACATTATCACCTTTTTTGCAACCGTCAAAGCGCTGCAAAGCGACTGTAGGGAAGGGAGGGGATAATTTAACTAGGAGTTCAGCGGTAAAAAGTTCTTTTACATGGCTGAGCGGAGCTTGAACAGGAGTGGAAATGGAGTAGGATAGCATATTAGGCTACCAAGATTTTTAACAAAGTCGCAAAAAAGGTTTTTATACCTAAAGCCACATAGTTAGCCCAACCTGTACTTTCCTCTGAAGCTTCCAGCGAATCTTGCTCTGCTGGTAATTCGCTCGGAACAACTTTTGAGGGATTCTCAGCTGCCATCTTGGCTGTTGAGTCAGTTTGAATCGTTTTTGCCTTCGGATTAAGTGCAGAATATTCCACTCTTCCAAAGTTGCAAAATAGTGATATCGTGAAAAGGGCGATGATCAGTTTCTTCATTTGATTTTTTGTTTTGCCGTTTCTACCGCCGTTTTTTGTGCTGCAATTTCCTCTTCCTTCGTTTTTTGATCCACTTTATTTTGCACTTGATTGGTTAATATCTTTTCTTTTTCGATTTTAGCTTCTTTTAATCGCTCTTCTAAGTTGTTGATTTGGCGCGCATTAGAGTCCAATTCACGGATTAAACGTTCCGCCTGTTTGCTATTTTTAGCCTGCGCAGAGATTAATTCCGCTAATTTATTTTCCTCAACTCTTACCGCTTCTTCTAATTCCACGATTTTGATAAAGTCCTCTATCCAAGTACTTGTCTCACTCAATTTTGCGTGTCCAGTTTGGATGTATTCGTCCGTTCCTGTGGCAATGGAGACGAATAATTTCACTTTCTTATTCTCTTCTGATACTTTAGAAACAACGATTAATGGCTTGTCTGAAATACTCGTGATCATGATATCGGAACTTGAAAAGGAGCCATTTTTACCTTCTATCACTTTGCCGAATTTACTTAAATAGGCCTTCCAGCTAGCTCTAGCAAATTTTTCTTGTGTAGAAAGGAAGGTGTACACTCCCTCTTTCTTAGACTTATCGATTTCGGACATTCCTGAAAAAACTTGAGCTGACGCATTGAATGCAAAAGCTGATAGGAAAAGTAGGATAGCGATCTTCTTCATAAGGTGAAATTTTTATTAAAGTTAGGAGATTTTTTTAGCTAGGACAACCTTGTTTTTGTTTGCTTGATCTCTGAAAGCGAAAAGAGTCAATTCTCCTCCATCTTTCAATTGGAATTTCTTCCGTATTTCATCGGCCTTGATGGGGAAATTCCGAGTGGAAATATTCGCTTTTCCCGCAGGCAATACCATTTTAATCCATTTTTTTTCCAAAGGTCCCTCCGCTAACACCCTAAACGTTCTCCCCGCAAAATTAGTATGCAGCTCCATTGAAGTATACAAATGGGTATTAGGGGCTATTTTTTGTAACCCTTTTCCTACTGATTTGAAGAATCCAGCTTTCAGCACACCCGCGTGAGGTTCATATAGGTAGTTTGATACAGGGCAGAAGTCGCATATGCTTGCAGATTCAATGGATTTTTTACCTTTAAATAGTAGTGAATCAGCTTGAGATAATTCGATTACTTCGATGGTAGGATCTTCCGAAGATTGCGATGTCTTTAAAAAGAGCAACTCTTTTACCTCATTTTTAACGCAGACAATATAGATTTTTTCTACCCCTTGTAATTCCTTCGTAGCCCGATTTAAATCCAATAGGGGACTCGTTTTTATCAACAAACTGGTTTTTTCGTTGATGAAGGGAATTAATTCCAAAGCATTAGGTTCGCAATCTTTTAATAGAACGACTTTGTTTCCAGCGCCATCTCTTCTGGCGGGATCTACATAAAGGAAGTCGAATAATTCCGCACTCTCTGAAAGCCGGTTTAAGCTGTCACCTGTGTGATGCTGGATTTTTCCTGCTTTTAGAACTGAATGGTTATAAGCGGTGATTTTAGCAAGTTCTTCCTGTCTCTCGATATATTCCACATCGCAGCCTGCTTGCGCGAATGCATAACTATCTAAGCCCATTCCTCCAGTTAGATCCGCGACTTTTCCGTGTAAGAGGGAGGCTTTAAAGTGAGCAGTTTCTTCAGAAGAGGATTGTTCTAGTGCCAAAAAAGGAGGGAAAAATACCCTTTCATTCGCCACCCAATGAGGCATTTTGTCTTTAAGTTTTTGCCTGGCTTTTATTTGGCCCACTAAAGTAGGAACGTCTAGACCTGGGTATTTTGATGCTTCTAGGGCAACCGTAACGGGATCCCTGTGGAGGTTTTTATGAATAAATTGGATTTCGTTTTCTTGAAGCATTCCCTAAAATTAGCACCTATGCTTTAATTATTTTTATTTAAATTAGTGAAATTCAAAAGAGCAGATGACTGGATTAATTTTAGCGGCAGGCGCTTCGTCTCGTTTAGGAGAAGCCAAACAATTATTAGTGTACCAAGGGCAAAGCCTGTTAGAGCGTTCGATTCGCCTGGCATTTAGTGTTTGTCAGGATGTTCAAGTTTGTTTAGGGGCGGAGGTGGATCAGTCGATTGCCATTATCGAGCAGATGCAAATAGAGTTTCCTGCCTTGACTTTTGTGCAAGTGGAACACTGGGACAAAGGAATGGGGGAATCGCTGGCCGTGGGTTTACGGACAATTGATATCTCTAAAGATGTTTTAGTCCTACTGTGTGATTTACCTTTCTTAACTTCGACTCATTTAAAAAATCTCACCTCTTTAGCTAATCCTGAAAGAGCCATCGTTGCTTCTTTTCAAGGAGTTAATTCGCCACCTGTACTCATTCCATCCGCGTTACGCCCTTTATTTAACCGTTGGAGTGGTGATCAAGGATTAGGAAAATTTTGGCGCCAAAATCCCATGCTCTGCGAAATCATTCACTTCTCCGATAAATTCCGTGATGTCGATGTTCCGGAGGATCGGGAGTATTGGGGGATTTAAAGAAAGTCGCAGACTTTCTTTAAGTGGTAAATGGTTAGTGGTAAATGGTGAATGGGATGGTAAATGGTGAGTGGTAAATGGGAGATGGGATGGTAAATGGTGGATGTTGAATGGAGAATGCGTCGATTTTCAATAAAAATCATTTATCATTTACCATTTACCACTTACCATTTAGCAAGATTTCCTATCTTTGCATTTCAATTTTAAACTCAATTAAGTGGAATCAATCGGAACCCTTCCCACCGTCGAAACAGCCAAAAAATTAGGATTATTGCCCGAAGAGTATGATCGCATTCAGGAGATTTTAGGTCGCAAGCCTAATTTTACCGAATTATCGATTTTCTCTGTCATGTGGTCTGAGCACTGTAGCTATAAGAATTCAATCGTTTGGTTGAAGACTTTGCCTAAAGACTCACCACGTATGCTAGCGAAAGCGGGAGAGGAAAATGCCGGTTTGGTTGATTTAGGAGATGGTTTAGGTTGCGCTTTTAAGATTGAATCACACAATCACCCGTCTGCATTAGAGCCTTACCAAGGGGCGGCGACAGGGGTGGGTGGTATCAACCGTGATATTTTCACGATGGGTGCGCGTCCGATTGCGCAATTGAATTCTTTACGTTTTGGTAATATAGATTTAGCGAAAACGAAGTGGTTAGTGAAAGGTGTGGTGAAGGGGATTGGTGATTACGGTAATGCCTTTGGAATTCCTACCGTGGGTGGTGAGGTTCAATTTGATGATTGTTATAATGTGAATCCGCTCGTAAATGCGTTTTCAGCGGGTATATTAAAAGTAGGTACGCAGGCGTCTGCTATTTCCTATGGTGTGGGTAACCCAGTGTTTATCGTGGGTTCTGCGACAGGTAAAGATGGAATCGGTGGGGCTAGTTTTGCCTCCGAAGATATTACGGCGAAGTCGTCGGAGAAATTACCTGCGGTTCAAGTAGGGGATCCATTCCAGGAGAAATTATTGTTAGAAGCTTCTTTGGAAATCATCGAAGCAGGTTGCGTGATTGGTATTCAAGATATGGGTGCGGCGGGTATTATTTGCTCGACTTCTGAAATGTCTGCGAAAGGAGAACATGGAATGATTATTGACCTTTCCAAAGTTCCTACACGTCAACCTAACATGCAGCCATTCGAGATCTTGTTATCCGAGTCTCAGGAGCGTATGTTAATCGTAGTAGAAAAGGGTCGTGAGCACGAAGCGAAACGTATTTTTGACAAGTGGGATCTAAATTGTGAGCAAATTGGTACCGTGACGGATACAAAACGTCTTGAATTCTATCAAGATGGCGTTTTGGTGGCGGATGTTCCTGCAGATGATTTAGTATTAGGTGGAGGTGCTCCAGTTTACCACCGTGAGTACAAAGAGCCTGCATACTTCCAAGAATTCAAGAAATTTAAGATAGATTCTGTAGTTGATTTACCTAAGGAAGAATTGCCTAAAGCATTGAACTACATGATGAATCACCCGAATATCGCTTCTAAGAAGTGGGTGGCTCAACAATACGATTCATCGATTGGCCGTGCGAATCGTAATACCAATGCACCTTCGGACGCAGCGGTGGTGAAAGTACATGGTTCTCAAAAATCGATTGTAATTACGGTAGATTGTAATTCACGTTATGTGAACGCCGATCCAGAAGAGGGATGTGCGATGGCAGTAGCGGAAGCGGCTCGTAACATCGTCTGTTCAGGTGGTGTGCCGGTGGCGATTACGAACTGCTTGAACTTTGGTAATCCATACGTTCCAGAAGTATACTGGCAATTTGTGGGTGCGATCAAAGGGATGAAAAAATCGTGTGAGGCGTTCGAAACACCGGTTACAGGTGGTAACGTTTCCTTCTACAATCAATCTTCTGACGAAGGTCCTGTATTCCCTACGCCTACCATTGGTATGTTGGGTATATTAGAGGATCCAGCGAATAAGATGACGTTAGACTTCAAAAAAGAAGGTGATGCGATCTATTTAGTAGGTGAATCTGTGAATGATATAGCGTCATCTGAATATGTGTATTCTTACAAGGGTATCAAAGCAACTCCAGCACCGCATTTTGATTTAGCAACTGAACAAAAGGTACAAAAGGCGATTTCAGCTTTAATCACCAATAAATTAATTGAATCAGCTCACGATGTGTCTGATGGTGGCTTGTTAGTGACATTAGCGGAATCTTCTTTCCCTCGTGGTTTAGGATTTAATGTGACTTCAGATGCGGCGATTCGCCAAGATGCATTCTGGTTTGGAGAAGCGCAATCACGTGTGGTGGTTTCAGTGGATGCTTCTAAGAAAGCGGCTTTTGAAGCGGCTTTACAAGCTCAAGGAGTTCAATTCTCAGCTTTAGGAACTGTTCAAGGAACAGATATGGTAGCTGATGGTGCAAAATTATCAACAGTCGCTGCAGCGTATCAATCCTTTGATACAGCACTAGAAACTGCTCTAATGAAATAAGTAAATGAGCCGCTATCTACTCGCTTTTTCGTACGATGGCGGCTCTTTTCATGGCTACCAAATTCAGCCTAACGCAACGACGGTTCAGTCGGTTTTGCAAGACAAATTAAGTTTATTACTCGGTTCACCGCTTGAAATTGTAGGAAGTTCTCGTACAGATACGGGCGTGCATGCTCATCAGCAGTTTGCTCACTTCGATTTGCCTTCTGGGAAAACAGTGAAAGAAAACTGGGTATTTCGGTTAAACCGAATGTTGCCTGACTCTTTAGCGGTTCAGGGAATTTACCAGGTAGCGGATGATTTTCATGCGCGTTTTGCAGCCCTTTCGAGGACCTATGAATACCGTATTAGTCCCGCGAAGAGTCCTTTTAATGCGAAATATGCCTATCGTTTCGGCGTTGAATTAGATGTAGACGCGATGAATGAGGCAGCTTCTCTGTTTTTTCAGCACACAGATTACCAATGTTTTTCCAAAGTTAAAACAGAAGTAGCAACCTTTGAATGTACTATTATGCAGGCTTCTTGGGCTTGGAGAGGAGAAGAACTGGTATTTACGATTCAAGGCAATCGATTCTTGCGTGGAATGGTAAGAGCGGTGGTAGGTACGCTGCTTGAGGTAGGGCAGGGGCGCTTGAATAAAACGCAATTGCAAGAAATTTTAGATTCTAAAGACCGCTGCAAAGCCGGTCGTGCCGTTCCAGCTCACGGATTACATCTCTTAGAAGTGGAATATCCAGCGACTATTTTTGACGCCAAATGTGCAGGATAACATCTAATAAAGTGGCAGCTGATTGTACCTTGATTTTATTCGGCTTATAATTCAAGCCTTTTAAGTTGTACTTGCTAATCCAGATTTCCTTAAAGCCTAATTTCTCTGCCTCAGCGATTCGCTGATCTATTCGAGTAACGGAACGTAATTCTCCTCCTAATCCCACCTCTGCCGCAAAACAGATGGAAGAGTCGATGATTTTGTCTTCATAAGAAGAAACTAAGGACAGGCAAGTGGCTAGATCCAACGCTGGGTCATCTACCCGAATACCGCCCGTGATATTCAAGAAAACATCTTGGGTCGCTAATTTATAGCCGCCTCTTTTCTCTAAAACGGCGATCAACATGCTTAAACGCTTGCCATCATAACCGTTGGCTGTTCTTTGGGCATTACCATAAGAGGAGGAACTTACTAAAGATTGAATTTCCACTAAAAGTGGACGATTTCCCTCCATTAGGGTACCAATGGCGATTCCTGACGAAGGTTCGTCGCGCTGAGACAAGAGGATTTCAGATGGGTTAGTGACAGGTCGTAATCCGCTTCCGAGCATTTCGTAGATACCTAATTCGGAAGTAGAACCAAAACGATTTTTCGTCGTGCGTAAGATGCGGTAGATCATATGGCGATCTCCTTCGAATTGTAAGACGGTATCTACTAGATGTTCTAGGGCTTTAGGGCCGGCGATGGAACCTTCTTTGGTAATATGGCCTACTAAGAAAATGGGCGTCCCACTTTCTTTCGCAAAACGCATTAATTCCAAAGCACATTCTCGTATTTGAGAAACAGAGCCAGGACCTGACTCTATTTGGTCTGAAAACAAAGTTTGTATCGAATCAACAATGATTAATTCAGGCTCAAGGTCAACTAGGTGCCTAAAGATCGATTGTGTATTGGTCTCTGTAAGTATGTATAATGACTCAGATTTCGCCGCTAAGCGATCCGCTCTTAGTTTAATTTGTTGTTCCGATTCTTCCCCTGTGACGTATAAAACACGCGTTTGGGTTAAGGAAAGGGCTACTTGCAATAAAAGGGTTGATTTACCGATGCCCGGTTCTCCACCGATTAACACTAAGGAGCCAGGAACGATGCCGCCCCCTAAAACCCGATTGAATTCGGGGTCAGAGCAAGTCAATTTAGGTAAGTTTTCGAAGCTGACTTCGTTCAATAACTTAGGCTTCGCGGCTGATTTCGGACTTCCTTTGGTCTTCCAAACTTCTGCCGGATGATTCGTTGCTTCCACTAATTCTTCCACAAACGTATTCCATTCTCCACAAGAGGGACACTTACCTAACCACTTCGGCGCGGAGTGACCACACGATTGACAGAAAAAAGACGTTTTAGCTTTGGCCATTTGGGGGAGGAATATTTATGCTCAAATTTACGCTTTGATTTCGTTTTTTCTTTTTTTTCGGATGAAAAAGGATAATTTTACAAGTTAATAAAACACAACAGCCATGAAAGCTCTAAAATCATTGATGACGATGACCCTTTTAGTGGGTATCCTATCTGTAGCCACAGCTCAAAAGCACTCTCGTGCGGATTATTTCCGAATTGGAATAAAGGGAGGGGTAAATCTTTCCTCCGTCAAAGTGGCTAGCCTAAGCGCTAATTTAGAAAATAAGACGGGTTATCAATTAGGTGCATTTGCGCGCATTGGCCGTACTGTTTTCTTTCAACCGGAAGTGTATTTTGCAGCTAAAGAAGTGAATGTAGATGTCCTCAATTCCCTAACAACGAATCAGGGTGTAGTAGGATTTTCTCAAAAATCATTGGACGTACCATTGCTTCTAGGAGTCAAATTAGGACCCTTACGTGTGATGGCCGGACCGGTGGCAACATACGCCATTTCTGCTTCCACCAATCCTGACGCGGCAGTTAAATCCTATTTCTCTGGGACTACTCAAGAGATTATCAATCGCTCTAGCTTTTCATATCAAGCAGGCGTAGGTTTTGATATTTTGAATTTATCTCTAGACTTACGTTACGAAGGAGCGATGTCAGAATTGAATAATACGATAGCCGTTCCTAACGGATTTAACTATTCTCAAAAACCGAGTTATTACCAGGCGACTATTGGTTTCCGCATTTTATAATTACACAAATGAATGAACAAATAAAGGCTCTTCAGGCCGAAATTGACGCTTTTGTTATTTCGAATGAAGGCGAATTAGACTCTTTTCGTAATCAATTTGTCGGACGAAAGAGCCGCTTAGCATCTCTTTTTGATGAGTTGAAAAATGTGCCAGCAGAGAATCGCCGGGAGGTAGGTCAAGCCTTGAATGGGTTGAAAAATTCCGCGGAGACAAAGTTCGAAGAGGCTCAAGAAGCTTTTGCAGGTAATACAGCTGACTTTGAGGTTCCCTCTGATTTAACCGTCTATAACCCGATTTCGCAAGGAAGCCTTCATCCGTTGACGAAGGTGAGAGCGCGTATTTTGGAGATATTTAACCGGATGGGTTTCTCGGTTTCTGATGGACCGGAGATCGAAACGGATTTCTATAATTTTACAGCCTTAAACTTCCCAGCGAATCACCCGGCAAGAGAGATGCAAGATACCTTCTTTATTGAAAAAGGGGCAGGAGAGATACAAGATGACGTTTTATTGCGTACGCACACCTCTAACGTGCAGATTCGTTTAATGCAACACCAAAAGCCACCGATTCGCTCGGTGATGCCGGGTCGTGTCTATCGAAATGAGGCTATCTCAGCGCGCGCCCATTGCCTTTTCCACCAAGTGGAAGGGCTCTATGTGGACGAGCAAGTAAGTTTTAAAGATCTGAAGGATACCTTATATCATTTTGCCAAAGAGATGTTTGGGAAAGACACAAAAGTGCGTTTCCGTCCGTCTTATTTCCCTTTCACAGAGCCTAGCGCTGAAATGGACATCACGTGTCTATTGTGCAAAGGCGATGGTTGCAATGTGTGCAAAGGAGCTGGTTGGGTAGAGATTGCCGGTGCTGGAATGGTGGATCCGAATGTATTAGAAAATGTGGGAATTGACTCGAAGAAATATAATGGCTTTGCTTTTGGAATGGGTATCGAGCGTATTACGATGTTAAAATACCAGATCAAAGACTTACGTCTATTCACGGAGAATGACGTGCGATTCTTAAAACAGTTTAATTAATCTGACCTATGTGGAGTTTTAAAAAGTTGAATAATTGGACGGGTTGGGGAGTTTTCCTGATTGCGCTCATTACCTATACGATGACAGTGGAGCCTACGGCCTCTTTTTGGGACTGTGGAGAGTTCATTGCCTGTGCTTATAAATTACAAGTACCTCACCCTCCCGGGGCTCCTTTGTTCTTATTATTAGGACGAATGTTCTCTTTACTTGCGCTGGGTGATGTAACGAAAGTGGCTTATTGGGTCAATATGTTATCGGTGTTGAGTAGTGCGCTGACTATTTTATTCTTGCATTGGACGATTGTGATGATCGGTCGCAAGATGATCAAGAAGTCGTTTGAAGACTTGAATGCGAATGAGCGTTTTGGTTTATTGGCTTCCGGTGTGGTAGGATCTTTGATTTACACGTTCTCTGATACGTTTTGGTTCTCAGCAGTCGAAGCAGAGGTATATGCGATGTCGTCTTTCTTTACGGCGATTGTGGTTTGGGCAGCGTTCAAGTGGGAGTTAGTGGAGGATCGGGCAGAATCAAATCGTTGGATTTTGTTCATTGCCTATTTAGTGGGATTGTCGATTGGGGTCCACTTGTTGAACTTAGTGACGCTTCCGGCTTTGGGATTATTGTATTATTTCAAACGCTACGAGAAACCTACGTTAACGGGTGGGGTGATTTCGATTTTAGTTGCGCTCTTCATTTTAGGTATCATTAATGCTGGAATCATTCCGGGTTTACCTAGTTTGGCCTTCCAATTTGAGTTGACTTTCGTGAATACATTGGGATTCTCGTATGGTTCAGGAGCGATTGTTTTCTTGATATTATTGATTGCAGCGGTGGTTTTTGGGATACGTTATTCGTATGCCAAAGGAAAGGAAGTACTCAACGTAGCCCTATTCTCATTCGTTTTCTTATTGATTGGTTATTCTACCTATACGGTAGCATTAGTGCGTTCAGGTTATAATACGCCTATTAATGAGAATGATCCGAGTAATATCTTAAACTTCTTAAAGTACCTAAAACGCGAGCAATATGGCGAGCGTTCGTTGATTTACGGCCCTGTTTACACGGCAGAGGTAACTGGATACAAAGAAGGAGCGGAAACACCTATCTACAAAATGAAGGAGGGGAAATACGTAGAATACACAAAGAAACCGGTGTATGAATACGATAAGACCCAAATGATGTTATTACCTCGCGTTTATTCTAATCAGGCGAATCACGTGAAGCTGTACCAAGAGATGCTTGGGATCCCAGCAGGAGAGAAGCCTAGTTTTGGCAAGAACCTAGAATTCCTATTTACGCATCAATTAGGGCATATGTACATGCGCTATTTACTGTGGAACTTCGTGGGGCGCGAAAGTGATTTCCAAGATGCTTGGGCCATCAATACCTTTGAGGATACGTCGAAATTACCGGATATCTTACGCAACAATAAGGCGCGTAATAATTACTTCTTCTTACCAATCATCTTCGTATTACTAGGGTTTTTCTACATGTTGCGCAAGAACGATAAGGACCTATTGGTGACGATATTAATGTTCGTATTAACCGGAGTTGCCTTAACCGTTTACCTGAATTCGCCACCTACAGAGCCGCGTGAGCGTGATTATATCTTCGTGGGTTCTTTCTACTTCATGTCGATTTGGGCAGGATTTGCGGTGATGCAGATACTAGAGTTTATTCAGAAGTTTGTGAAAGCAGATAAGGCCAAATGGGCGATTGTTGCTTTATTAGGGTTAACGGCTCCGGCGATTTTGGCCCAACAAAACTGGGATGACCACGATAGAAGCGGTCGTGTGCACCAAATTGATTTTGCAAAAAACCTATTGAATTCTTGCGCACCTAACGCGATTCTATTTACGGGTGGGGATAATGATACATTCCCGCTTTGGTATGTACAAGAAGTAGAAGGATTCAGAACAGACGTTCGGGTTTGTAACTTGTCTCTTTTAGGGACGGACTGGTACATCGATCAAATGAAGCGCAAGACCTATGAATCTCAGCCATTACCTATCCAATTAACGAAGGATCAACTAATGGAAGGGGTAAATGACCAGATTTTATTTAATCCCAAAGAAGGTTTGACTGCGATGTCTTTGCCGGACTATTTGGACTTATTGCATAAAGACAGTCCATCGATTCAAGAGCAAACGCAATTAGGCGAAACGATCAATACCTTACCTACGGATTCGGTGGTCATTCCAGTAGATATCGCTGCGGTGGCTAAAACGAATTGGTTCCCTAAGCAATTCGTTCCCTACATGTCACCAGCGCTAGGTTGGAAATTACCTTCGCACAATATCTACAAAGGGGAATTGATTCAATTAGAGATCATCTCAAACAACGCAGTCTCAGGCTGGAAACGTCCGATCTATTTTGCATCTACTTTACCTAATGACCAATATTTAGGATTAAAGGAGTCGATGCAATTAGAAGGCTATGCGTATCGTTTAATGCCATTCAAGATTCCTGGCGCGAATGATGGCTACGTAAATACCCAAATCATGTCTGATAACATCTTGAAAAAGATGTATTGGAAAGGTCTGGATAATGATAAGATCTATTACCATGGTGATTTCTATTTAGGAATCCCATCTGTGACGGCTCGTTTAAGCGTGTACCGCTTAGCTGACCAATTAGTCCGCGAAGGAAGTTTAGCTCAGGCGAAAAAGGTCTTGGATTATTTGGACCAAAAAATGCCTGATAAAGTGATTCCTTACGATCAATTCTCTGCTTCGATGGTGGAATTGTATATTGCTGTGGGTGATGCTACCTCTGCGCTTAGAATTGCAAAACGCATGGTAGATCGCGATGATCAATTATTAGATTACTACTTAGATGGTCGCTATGCGTACCACGAACGAGATGTTCAAATAGCCATCTACGAAATGAACTTAGTCGTATCAGCTTTAAAGGCTTCGAAGGTGAATCCTGCGAAATACCAGGCATTGGAGGCGAAGTTTACGAAGCAGATGGGTAGGCTTCAGTAAATCAAATACCAAAGAGCAAAGTTCAATGCTCAAATTTGGAATAAAAAAAGCGGCATTTGCCGCTTTTTTTATGATTTACTAATGTTTGCTCTTTGAACTTTGGACTTTGCTCTTTGAAAAGCTTCGCTTTTCTACGAAAACATATCCCTCACCTTATGAAAGAATCCTTTCTCCGCTTTCCCTGGTTGAGGAGCGAAGTTAGGGGAGGCACGGAGTTTTTCTAATAATTCCGTTTCTTCTTTACTAACCTGTTTAGGTGTCCAGATATTTACGTGTACTAATTGATCTCCAATCGAGTAACCGTTTAGTTCTTTTATTCCTTTGCCTTTTAAGCGTAAGATTTTTCCACTCTGCGTTCCGGCATCCAAGGTAATCTTTGCTTTTCCACCGATAGTAGGCACCTCTACTGACGTGCCTAAGGCAGCATCCACAAAGTTTACATATAGATCATAGATCACGTTGTTTCCGTCGCGGTGTAATAAATCGTGTGCTTCTTCTTCAATAACAATGAGTAAATCACCGGCTACGCCACCACGAGGGGGAACGTTTCCTTTTCCAGACATCGAAAGCTGCATGTCGTTTGAGACGCCAGCAGGGATTTTGATCG
Organism: Aquirufa antheringensis; assembly: GCF_004307425.1. Lineage (GTDB taxonomy): Bacteria > Bacteroidota > Bacteroidia > Cytophagales > Spirosomataceae > Aquirufa > Aquirufa antheringensis. The sequence goes on along the minus strand of NZ_SEWZ01000004.1, from coordinate 404,597 downwards.
GGATGATTTCTTCTTCTAGTACACGGCCTTCTCCGAAGCAGTCGCCACATTTTGCACCTACGGTCTTACCCTCTCCGCTACAATGAGGACAGGTAGAGGAAGTGACCATTTGGCCTAACATGGTTTGTTGTACTTGACGAACTTGACCAGAACCTTGGCAAGTGCCGCAGGTTTTCAAGTCAGTTCCGTTTTTAGAACCGTTACCTGAGCAAGATTTACAGGCTACGTGGCGTTTTACCTTGATTTTCTTTTCTACGCCATTCGCGATTTCTTCCAGATTTAGCTTCAATTTGATGCGAAGATCCGTTCCTCTGCGTTGACGACGACCACCGCCGCCACGGCCTTGGTTGAAGAAGCTACCGAATGGACTCTCGTCCCCACCTCCGAAAATATCCCCAAACTGAGAGAAGATATCCTCCATGTTCATTCCGCCACCGCCAAAACCACCGCCAGCAGCGCCACCCATTCCAGCGTGACCGAAACGGTCGTATTGTGCCTTCTTTTGGGAATTGCTTAACACCTCATAGGCTTCTGCTGCTTCCTTAAATTTCTCCTCAGCCTCCTTGTTATCTGGATTCTTGTCCGGATGGTATTTCACCGCCATTTTGCGGTAAGCCTTCTTAATCTCGTCTTCCGATGCGGATTTAGAAACTCCTAAAATCTCGTAATAATCTCTTTTTTGCGCCATTTTCTATTAATTTCCAACCACCACTTTCGCAAAGCGGATGACTTTTTCATTCAGTGTATATCCTTTTTCAACTACTTCGACCACTTTGCCTTTTTCTTCTTCAGAAGGGGCAGGGAATTGCGTGATGCAATCGTGTAACTCGGCGTCGAATACTTCGCCTTTCGCGGGTAATTCCTTTAATCCTTTGGATTGCAGAATGTTACCAATTTTAGAGAAGATTAATTGCGTTCCTTCAGAGATTTCTCCCTCAGGTGCATTCGCTAATGCACGTTCGTAGTCATCGATGACAGGTAATAAGTCGACGATTAAACGTTCCGAAGCAGTTTGGATGAGTTCTATTTTCTCTTTAGCCGTACGTTTACGGAAATTTTCGAAGTCTGAATACAGGCGAAGGTATTTCTCCTTCATCTCTGCTAATTCATCTACAGGTGCCGTTTCTTCAGCTTCTTGCGTGTTTTCTACTTCTTGATTGATAATTTCTTCCTCAGGCGTTTGTTCGTTTTCTTTCTTTTTCATGATACAAAATTACGATTGCGAAATCCTTCATACAAATTCAATACCAAAAACAATTTTCTGACACTTTGGCATAATTGAAATGACCTTTGTAATTTTAAACAAATGTCAAAAAGTCCAGCAGAAATTTCCCGTCTAATTAAGGCCAAAGCTCAGTCTTTCGGTTTTGCCTTTTGTGGTATTTCTGAAGCAGGATTCTTAGAGGAAGAGGCGCCGCGTTTAGAAGCCTGGTTAAATTCGAATCAACACGGTGAAATGGCCTATATGGCGAACCATTTCGATAAACGTCTGGATCCTCGAAAGCTGGTAGACGGTTGCCAAACCGTCGTTTCCCTGGTCTACAATTATTTTCCCGCGGAAGAAATCGCGGTAAATGATTTCAAGATTTCAAAATATGCTTATGGTGAAGATTACCACCGGGTCATCAAAGACAAGATGCAAGGTTTATGGGATGCCTTACAAACGGATCTAGGGGAATTTTCGGGGAGGATGTTTGTAGATTCTGCACCTGTGCTAGAAAAAGCGTGGGCGAAGAAGTCTGGTTTGGGTTGGATAGGGAAGAATGCGAATTTGATTATTCCGAAAAAGGGGAGTTTTTATTTCCTAGCAGAGCTGCTGATTGATTTACCTGCCACACCAGATGGGCCTATCAAAGACTTTTGTGGTACCTGTACGCGATGTATTGACGCTTGTCCTACGGATGCCATTACGCCCTATGTGGTGGATGGGAGTAAATGTATTTCCTATTTTACAATTGAATTAAAGGATCAAATGCCGGCCAGCTTGCAGGGAGATTTTCAAAACTGGATTTTTGGCTGTGATATTTGCCAAGACGTGTGTCCTTGGAATCGATTTTCGAAGCCGCACCGAGAACCAAGATTCGAAACGAATCTGCAAGATGTGGATTGGGAAGGATTGTCTGAAGAAGTTTTTCAGACCTTATTTCACTATTCTGCGATCAAGCGTACCAAGCTGAAGGGCATTCAACGAAACATCGATTACGTGAAAAAAAAGAGGCCGTGAAACCACGGCCCTTTTCAAGCAAAATAAAACCCTAAAGTGATTGTCGTATAAGTAAGCTCGGTTCGATGACCTCTGCTGTCTTTTGATTGTTAAGGATCATTTCGGCCGCTTTTTGGCCTAACTTCTCCGGATGTGTGCTCACCACGGTGATGCCCCCGGCAATAATTTCCTTAAAGGGATGATCGTTCAAGGAGATGATGCCAATATCTGTACCTAAACTCCAGTTCTTTTTCTCCGCGTATTTGATAGCCTGGAAAAGATCGGTATCCGACAAAGTGAAATAAATTTCCTTTTGTTGAAAGTCGTCCTCTTCTAGGCCATCCAATACTTGGAATTTCAATGAATTCGCTTCGCAGAATTCACTGCACGCATTGATTAATTCAGGATCGAAGTATTCGTCTTCGCTCAACACTAAATTAAGGCTGCGGTACTTATTAAACAGGTTTAGTTGGGTATTAAAAATCTTCTTTAGCGAGGGGTTAGGAGGGCAGATAAGACTGGAATGACGGATGGTTCCGAAGTTTTGGTCCAATAAAATCAAGCGATCCCCCGCTATTTTCTGTAATATCTTCACCGTTTCTTCATCCTCATCGATTAAATGCGGTTGAATCAGGTAATAATGGTAATTGCCTAATTGTTGTCCAATGATTTCCTTGAACTCCTTGGGTTTGTATTGGTAGGTGTAAATATCCACCATCACATTTTTGCCAAAATGATCCAGAAAGGCATTGTACAAGGTTTGATTCGTTTCTGTCATCCGGCCAATCAAGAAAAGTACTTTTGTCTTTACTTTTAAACTGGACTCTGAAATGAAATAACCTTTGCGGAAAATGGACGTGATCGCACCCATTTTATGTAACTCGGTATAGGCTCTTTCCACAGTGTCGCGAGAAAGGTAGCATTCTTCCGAAGCCTCATTAATGGACGGCAATCGCTCGCCAGGTTTTAGCTCCCCCATCTCAATATCCTGCAAAAGTGAATTCACTAATTGCTGGTATTTAGGGATTTTGTTTCCTGAATTCTTTACGTTAAATGAAACAAATGCTTTATTCATATCGAAGAAAAATTCTTGTCCCAAAATTACAGTGATGGCATGGTGTAGCATAGGACGAATCTTTCAAATACGTGGACAATTCTTGCATTTGCTTATTTCAGGACAAATCCGTCCAATTTCCTGGTATTATTCCCTAATTTTAAGATTCGAATGAAAAGGCTATTTTTCTTCTTGGCGATGTGTGCTGTTTTGAGTCTTCAAGCTCAAAAGCAGACGCGCTATGAACGCTTAAGTACGGCATCTGGTTTGTCCCAAAGTTCCGTTTACAAGATCATTCAAGATAAGCAAGGTTTTCTTTGGTTTGCGACAGGTGATGGTTTGAATCGTTACGATGGGCATAATTTTAAGATTTACCGGAATGATCCGAGTGATCCTACCACCCTTAGTGGAAGTGAGATTTTTACGGTGGCGCAAGATGATGAGGGTAACTTATGGGTAGGTACGCGTAATTCTGGTTTGAATAAGATTGAATTAGCGACGGGTAAAATTACACGATTTTCGAAAGGGCCTACCGGGCAAGATTTATCCAACTCTAATATTCCAAGTATTCTCAATATAGGTAAAGGCAGAATGGGTGTGGCTGTTTTAGGGCTGGGTTATTTGGTCTACGATATTCGTACGAATCAACTAATAAGCGCTGAATCAGAATGGAAAAACACTATTGTAAAAGAAGTGGTTCGGCTGTTCAAACACTCGTCGGGCACTGTTTGGATGGGTACTAGGACTGGTTTTTTAGTGTCTCAATTAAATGCACATAGTTTTATTCCTTACCAATTTGGTGCGAATAATAATCGGGTTCGTGCCTTATTTGAGACAAAGAATGGGGATATTTTGGTGGGAACGGATGGTCGTGGTATTTATCGATTCACGCCCAAGACCCAGCAATTTAAGGTTGTTTTCTACCAAGCATCCGATCCTTTATCCCGTCAGAATATTGTGACTTCAATCGCTAAAGACGCGCTACAAAATCTTTGGATAGGAACAGATAATGGCGTTTATAAGTTAAATGGAGAGGATTTTAAATCCTACACGAATATCCCCTCTAATCCAGATCCAGAATTAGGTCTTTCTTCTAACTCCGTCATGAGTCTTTTTACGGATGCGAATCAAAACACCTGGGTGGGAACATGGGAGGCTGGTTTGAACATTTCTTTTTTCCAAAAGCCTCGCTTCGCCGTCCTCCGCTACAAACCCAATACCCTGCAAGGTTTACTCAGTAATAAGGTAAGTACGTTGCTGGCAGATGGTGATCAAGGCGTTTGGGTAGGAAGTAATGTGGGTTTATCCTATTTTAACCATAAATCGGGCCAAGTTACGCATTACTTGCAGAGTGCATCGAGTAATAAATTAAATTCTACGGAGACCTATGATGTCAATTTTATACATCCGTCTGGAGATGGAGGAGTGTGGGTAGGACTTTGGGGAAAAGGGATAAATCTGTTCACAAAAGAGCGTCAGCTGAAGGATTACCCTTTCAAACCCGGTGTCAGAGAAGCGAATTTTAATACCCTAGAAAATTTTAATTCGGAGTTTCTTCTTGGAACGCAAGGGATGGGAGTAGTCGCATTCAATCCGATGACGAAACAATACCGTGTTCCTTTTGCCGAACTAGGTAAAAAGAATTTCTTGAATAAATCGATTGCGGCCATCCGGGTTTTGAATGGAAAGGAGATTTGGGTGGGTACGGTCGGTTTTGGATTATATGTTTTCGACGTTAGCAATAGAAAATTACGTCATTATGTGAAATCAGCTGAAATTGGGGCCTTGAGTTATAATCATGTGAATAAAATTTACCAAGATCGTCAGAAGCGGATTTGGGTAATGACGCAGGGTGGAGGATTAAATCAATACCTGGGGGCTGGCAAAGGATTTAAAGTGTTCACCGTCAATAATGGATTAGGAAGTAATTCTTTGCGTGGAATGGTGGAGGATGCGAAAGGGGATATGTGGTTCAGTACGAATGGGGGAATTTCGAAGATGGATGGAAAGACCTTGAAATTTGTCAATTTCGAAGAGGCAGATGGATTGCAGGGGAAAGAATTTATGACGAACGCGGTGGCGAAGAATAGCCAAAATTGGTTGTTTTTTGGTGGCGTAAATGGCTTAAATTACATGAAATCAGACAGTTTGCGCATGCGATTAGATGTGCCGCCAGTCTATTTCACCAAACTCAAAATTTTTAATAAAGAGGTTGAAGCAGGTGAAGATAACTCGCCTCTTCGTGTTGATATCCTGTCTACCAAACACCTCGTTTTGCGGCCGAATCAATCCGTGTTTAGTTTGGACTTTGTCGCTTTAGAATACCAAAGGCCTAAAAATAACCGCTATGCCTATTATTTAGAAGGCTTTGAAAACGAATGGAATGTAGTAGGAACGCAGCGGACGGTGACCTATACTAATTTAAGTCCCGGAGATTATATTTTTAAAGTCAAAGCGAGTAATTCAGATGGAATTTGGGCAGAAAAACCCTATGAGTTAAAGATAACGGTGCTCCCGCCTTGGTACCGCACCTGGTGGGCTTATGTACTTTATGTAGTCTTGTTAGCGGCAGTCATTTATGCGTTTATTCGCGAGGTGCAGGTGAGAGAAGCTTTCCGAACGGATTTGCGCTTGAAAGAGATTGAGAAGGAACGTATTCAAGAACTAGAGCAGGTAAAAACACATTTCTTTACGAATATTTCACACGAATTACGGACTCCTTTGACCCTTATAACCAGTCCATTAGAGAAGTATTTCCTCTCGAATGCGAGCCTGAATAAAGACCAGAAGACAAAGATTAATTCGATTTACCAAAACGCACAAAAACTTTTGAGACTGATCAATCAGCTACTTGATTTGTCCAAAATCGAATCCGGAAACGTACAACCCGTCGTGGAGAAGCACGATTTGGTCCGTCAATTGCATTCCATCAAACAAAGCTTTGATGCTTATGCTCAGCAAAAGCAGATTAAGTTAAAATGGGATGCGCCCGTTGAATCCTTGTTTGTTTACTACGATGCTGATATCATTGAAAAATGTGTCACAAATCTCCTTTCGAATGCCTTTAAATTCACCCCAGAGGATGGAATCATAGGTATACGTTTAGAATTACATAAGGTATATAAAGGGGCATCGGAATCCATCAATCGAGTTTCGATTCATGTTTCTGATACGGGGAAAGGAATTAGTGCGGAACATAGACAGCATATATTTGATCGTTTCTATCAAATTCCGGAGAAAGTAGATCGGGTAGGAACGGGAGTAGGACTTTCTTTGTGTAAAGAATTGATAGAGGTACATCGGGGTTCCATTGAAGTTCAAAGTGATCTGGGAGCGGGTTCTGATTTTAAAATCCAGTTCCCTGTTACGCTGGAGGCATTTGATCCGGCTTGGGTGAAGTCGGGGTCGAAAGAAGTCAAAGAGTTACAGAGTCAACTAGTCGACTCAGCCCAGGTTATTCAGCAAGAGAAACAGATTTTATTAATCGTCGAAGATCACGCCGAAATGCGGGCTTTTATACGGGAGATTTTTGAAGGTACCTTTCAGGTGATAGAGGCGGATAGAGGAGAGACTGGCTTAGAAATGGCCTTGACTTATTTGCCCGATGTGGTGATTACGGATTGGATGATGCCAGGTATGTCAGGAGTGAATTTGTGCAAGCAGATTCGCAAGAACGCGAAGACAAGTCATATACCGGTCGTTATATTAACTTCGAAAAGCTCACAGGAAAGCCAAATCGAAGGAATGCAGTCCGGCGCAGATGATTTCATCTCCAAGCCTTTCCATGCGGATATTTTGGAATTAAGAGTGGCTAAATTATTGGAAGCGAAAGAACGCTTGCGCAAAAGCTGGCAAGATTCGGTTCTAAATCAAGATTTACAGCAGGCATTCGTGTTCGAAGATGAATTTCTTTCGAAAGCTACGCAAGTGGTCATCGAGCATCTAGAGGAAGCCGATTTCGATGTAGAACATTTAGAGCAAGCGATGGATATGAGCAAGATGCAGCTGTATCGTAAGTTGAAAATGTTAACTTCGCTAGCTGGAAACGAATTTATTCGCTCTATTCGTTTGCAACAAGCTAGACTATTATTAGAAAAGGGTTCATTGAATGTCTCAGAGGTGGCTTACCAAGTAGGCTTCAATGATCCGGCCTATTTTACACGCGCCTTTAAAAAACAATACGGACACTCTCCTAAAACATTCATTTCAAAAAAATAATATGCGTAAACTTTCCCTCCTTTTTGTTTGTGGATTTTTGGTTTCTTGGGGCTTTTTAGCTCATAAAACCCTGCAGCAGATTGCTATTTATCCACTGCCTGCAGATTTAGGTCTGTTTTTCTATGCTAATCAGGACTACATCGTACAACAATCCATTCGCCCAGATGTGCGACGGAAAGATGACAAGACGGAGGATTCTAAGCACTATTTGGATATGGATTCCCCTGTCTTTGGCCCTAATTACCGAACGGACATTCCGCATGATTTCAAACAAGCTGTCATGAAATATTCCTTCGACAGTTTACGCAAAGAAGGTTTAGTACCTTGGGAAGTGAATCGGGTATATGGTCGTCTAGTGAATGCATTTAAACAGGAGATGCGTGATTCTGTGTTATTTTACGCGGCCGATTTAGGCCATTATGTATCAGATGTGCACGTACCCTTGCATACCACAAGGAATCACGATGGACAATTAACAAACCAAAAAGGGATGCACGTGCTTTGGGAATCCCTTGTTCCTGAAGCGCAATTAAAGAATTACGCCTTATATCAGCCTCATGCGGCATCTTATATTGCCAAACCTCAGGATTTTATCTTCCAAGTGTTACTAGAGTCTCACGCGATGTTGCCGGAAATGTTTAAGGTAGAAACGGAAGTTCGCCAGGCTTTAGGAGAGGAGAAATCCTTTAAAATGGTCGAGCGCTACGGAAAAATGCAGCGTTATTATACGGATGAATTTATTCAAGCCTATGCAGCAAAATTAGGCTCTTCCATTCAGGGGCGCATGATTCAATCTTCTCACAGGGTCGCTTCTTTTTGGTATTCTGCTTGGAAAGATGCGGGTTCTCCTGCTTGGGTAACGAAGGAAATCAGTGCAGAAAAGAAGGCTGCCTTTGAGTCAGAAAAAGCACTTTGGAAGTCTAATACGTTGATTTCGACAGGACAACTACTCTCTTTGCACAAGAAATAAATGCAGAAAATCTTAGTTCTTTCTGATACCCATTCTTATTTGGATACACGTTTGATCCCGCACGTGGAAGCCTGCGATCAGATTTGGCACGGGGGTGATTGGGGTTCGGTGGCGGTGGCTGATACGTTGATGGGTTTTGGGAAGCCTGTGTATGGCGTGTATGGAAATATCGATGACCGAACCATTCGGAACATGTTTCCTAAAATCGCCCGCTTCACCTGCGAGCAAGTGACGGTCGCCATGACGCATATCGCGGGTGCGCCCTCTTCCTATAAGCCTGATGCTTTAGAGACTTTTTCGATGGGATTACCTATGATCTTTGTCTGTGGTCATTCCCACATTTTACAAGTAAAAAGAGATCAAAATCGCAATCAGATGCTCTTTTTGAACCCGGGTGCTGCGGGTCAACACGGATTTCATTCCGAGCAAACGGCACTACAATTCAAGATTGAAGGTAAGCGGATTTTTGATATGGAGCTGATTCAAATGCCCCGCATTCACACGAAAATTAAGTAGTCTGAAAGGATTGGATATTTTCAAAGACGCTGCCTTTCTGGTAGGACTTTAAAATCCAGCCACCACCCACGACATCATCGCCCTCATAAAATACGGCCGCTTGTCCAGGCGCAATACCTGAAACATCGAAGGCAAAATCTACTTTAATGCGATCTCCCACTTGCTCAATGTGTCCAGCGGTTCCCGCATCTTTATAGCGCACTTTGGTGATGGTTTCAATTCCTTCTACAGGAATAGAATCGTATTTTTGTAGGTTTAATTGACCTACCCACATCCCCGTGCGGTTTAAATCCTCAACTTTACCAATCACCACTTCGTTCGTCTCTTTGCGAATTTCGATCACAAAGGCGGGATAGCCGAAAGCCTTTCCTAATCCCTTTCTTTGGCCCACTGTATAAAAAGGATAGCCCTCGTGTTTACCGATGATTTTTCCTTCCGTATCGATGAAATTTCCGCCTTTCACTTGCTCCTCTAGTTCAGGAACGCGTCTTTTTAAGAACCCACGGTAATCGTTATCCGGCACGAAACAGATTTCATAACTCTCGGACTTATTGACTAAATCCACAAAACCACGCTCTGTGGCCATCTCACGAATGCGTGCTTTCGTCAAATGACCTAAAGGTAAAATTGTGCGGGCAAGACTTTCTTGTGAAACGCCCCAAAGCACATAACTCTGGTCCTTCAAAACGTCTACGCCTTTGGAAATAATATGACGGCCATTCTCTTCTCTAATCTGCGCATAGTGGCCCGTCGCAATAAATTCGCAACCTAATTGATCCGCACGACGCAATAAAGCATCCCATTTAATATGCGTATTGCACATTACACAAGGATTAGGCGTGCGGCCTTCGATGTATTCATTCGTAAAGTAATCGATGACAGAATCACCAAATTCCTCTCTGATATCTAATATGTAGTGGGGGAAACCGAGGGAAACGGCGATATGACGCGCATCATTAATGGAATCCAAAGAACAGCAGCCTGTTTCCTTTTTATCGCCACCAGAGCTGGCGTAATCCCAGGTTTTCATCGTCATTCCGATGACCTCATACCCTTGTTCGTGTAGTAAAACAGCTGCGACCGAGCTGTCAATTCCGCCGCTCATAGCGACTAAAACGCGTCCTTTTTTCTCCATATTTGCTGCTCAGGTTCAATGCCTGACGAAATTATGCTGCAAGTTACGGCTAATCTTTGTAAATACGTGTACAAAGCGTATTTTTGCTCATTATTCAAATACCGTCTATGTTAAAAACGAAAGTCAAAGTCAGTTCGATTGAAAATCTCTCCGATGCGCGCTACTGCGCAGGAATGGGAGTGGAGTGGTTGGGTTTCCCTTTGGCGATGCCTTTAGAGAAATTAGTGGAAATCAGAAACTGGTTAGCTGGCGTTCAGATCGTAGGTGAGTGTGCAGGATTGAAACCGGAGGAAATAAAGGCTTTAGTGGCTTCGCATCAACCAGATGCAATCGAGATTGATTCGAAAGTGAATTTGGTGTTGATTCAAGACATTGATTTACCTAAAATTCTGCGCGTAAACATAGATACGGGTAATTTACCTGCTCTATTTGCTTCAGCTGCGCCCTATGTGAGTTACTTTTTATTAGTGGGCGAGGGTCCAGAATCTTTGAAGGGAATGGAATCCTCGATTGAAATTTGGGCGGCTCAATATCCGATTATTTTAGGTTTAGACGTTCCAGAGGAAGATTTAGCCGAGTGGGTGGAACAAACATCAATCCAAGGAATCGGTTTAACCGCAGGAAAAGAAGACCGTCCGGGTTTTCGCGATTTTTCTGATTTAATGAGTATCTTGGAAAAATTAGAAATCGACTAATATGCTAGCAAATATCAAAGTGAAATATGCTCAGGTGAAGGCGTTCGTTTCAGCGAAAGTGTCCGCTTTAGGCTTGTTATTGTTAGCGGGTTTCAAAAAAGTAGTAGGGGAGCGTATTTATAGCATTTGTATAGGCTATGTAGTTTTAGGGCAAGTATTTGTGCAAACGCAAGGTCGCAAAGTGCAGGCTTATTACGATTCCAAAGTGGATAAAACCACTCCTTATTATCAACCCATCGTAAAAGGGTATAAGTTCTTTGCGAAGACAGCCTTATTTGTATTGGTTTATTTACTAGTCATTGAGACGAATTTCTTCTTTTTAACTGGAGAGATGCCAAGCGTCGATGATTTGCAGAACCCTAAATTATCCCAAGCATCCGAGATTTATTCGGCAGATGGAGTGCTATTAGGCAAGTTTTTTGCGGAGAATAGAACGCCAATACGCGATTTTAATCAGATTTCACCCTATTTAGTGAAGGCCTTAGTGGCGACCGAAGATGCGCGTTTTTACGAGCATACAGGAATCGATTTTCAAGCGTGGGCGGGTGTGTTAGTGGGTATCGCTAAAGGAGGAGATCGTGGTGGTGGAAGTACGATTTCTCAACAATTAGCGAAGAATTTATTTAAAACGAGAACGAAGAAAGGCTTTGTGAAGACGGGTCTTTTGGGCTATATCCCCGGATTAAATAAGTTGATTTATAAGTCCAAAGAATGGGTCACTGCCATCAAATTAGAGCGTTTTTATACCAAAGACGAGATCATTTTATGGTATCTGAACACCGTAGATTATGGCAATAATGCCTACGGAATCAAGGTGGCTTCGAAAACCTATTTCAATACTTCTCCGGATAGTTTAAATATCCAAGAGGCTGCAATTTTAGTAGGTTTGCAGAAAGCGACGACGACCTATAACCCGAAGCGGTACAAAGGGAAGCCTTTGGCAGAAAACAAAGCCTGGAAGCGCCGTAATGTGGTTCTAGCCCAAATGGTGAAAGCAGGATACTTGCGCAAAGTAGATTATGATTCACTAGCCGTTATGCCTATCGAGTTGCATGAAAACGAGGAATCTCCTTATGATGGCACAGGAAATTATTTCAAAGTCGCTGTGGCAAAATACTTGAACGAATGGGCAGAGAAGAATGATATCGAATTAGATTTATACCGTGACGGTTTAAAAATTGTGACGACGATCGATTCGAAAATGCAGATTTATGCAGAGGAATCCGTGGAAGAAGGGATGCGTGCCACCCAAAAGAACTTTGATAATCACTGGGCAAACCAGAATCCGTGGGTAGGCGAAAACGGTCAAGAAATACCTGGCTTCATCGATACGGTAGCGAAACGAACAGAATATTATAAGTATTTATCGGCTCGTTTTCCTAAGAACCCTGATTCCGTCAAGCACTACATGAAGGATGTGAAGCGTGATATGTGGGTCTATTCGCGTAACTCGATGGGGGAAGAAAAGCGCACGATGAGTGCCTATGATTCGATCCAATATTACAAGAAATTCTTACAAGCGGGTATGATGACGATGGATCCATTCACGGGTCACATTAAGGCCTGGGTGGGCGGTTTGGACTTTAAATATTTCAAATACGATCACGTTAAACAAGGTCGTCGTCAACCGGGCTCGACGTTTAAACCTTTCGTGTATACTTCAGCGATTGATGGTCCTAAGGATCTTTCGCCTTGTTACCTGATGCGTGATGAGCCGTTTGAAATCGAAGTAGAGAATGCAAAAGGAGAGAAAGAAATGTGGCGTCCTGGTAATGCAAATGGTAGTTTTTCAGGTAGAGAAATGCCGATTAAGCGTGCTTTAGCCCAAAGTATTAACTCCGTTACCGCTCGACTTACGAATGAAGTAGGGGCGGATACTGTGATGTATTATGCCAAGAAGATGGGGATTAAGAGTCCATTAAAAGCGGTTGCTTCGATCGGTTTAGGCTCTTTTGATGTCAATCTCTTCGAGATGATAGGAGCTTATTCTGCCTTTGTCAATGAGGGGATGCACGTGGAGCCGATGCTCGTTCAAGAGATTCAAGATCAAAATGGAAAGGTATTGCAACGATTTGATCCTACCATGGAGCAAGTGATTCGAAAGGAATCAGCACAATTAGTCCGCTATATGCTGGAGGGTGTTATTCACGAAAGTGGAACAGGTAGCTCTTTATTATATGGAGAAGGAGATATTTTATTGCCTAAAGACAATCGCTATGCGCGTGTTTTTGCGGGTAAAACAGGAACGACTTCGAATCATTCCGATGGCTGGTTCATCGGGATGTCGCATAATTTGATTTCTGGGGTTTGGGTAGGAGGAGATGATCGTTCGATTCACTTTAGAACGGGTGCTTTAGGGGAGGGATCGAAAACGGCACTGCCGATCTTTAAGCGCTTCATGATTAAAGTGGTCAAAGATCCTCTGTTAGCGCAATACCGCCCGGAGCCTTTTGAGAAATTAGATCGCCGTGTGGTGAAGAAGGATTTTGATTGCTCAAACGGTTCTTATGCTTTGCCAGATTCCCTTCAAGTTTCTGATGCTGAATTGGATTCGATGAATGCCTTGTTAGATGATAATGCGACCGCGTCAGACTCGACGGGTTCTCCTCAATAAAATGAATAAACACGATATTGCAGCCTATTTTCAAGGCTTACAGGATAAGATTTGTGCGGGAATAGCTGCGACAGATGGAGTGGCTTCTTTTAAAGAGGACAAGTGGACTCGAGCAGATGGTGGTGGCGGAAGAACTCGAGTCATTGCCAATGGAGCTATTTTAGAGAAGGGTGGAGTTAATTTCTCAGCTGTCGAAGGGCCTTTGCATCCGAAGATGGTCACTAGCCTGAATGTCACGGAAGAAGTCGAGTTCTTTGCGACTGGTGTTTCCATCGTGATGCATCCAGAGAATCCCTGGGTACCCATCATTCACATGAATGTGCGGTATTTTGAGTTGAGTAATGGGGAATTTTGGTTTGGTGGTGGAATTGATTTGACGCCTCATATTATCATTCCGGAACAAGCAAAGTGGTTTCACGAGCAATTGAAAGCCGTTTGTGATCGATTTGATTCGAGCTTTTATCCGAAATACAAAACCTGGGCGGATGATTATTTCTACAGCCCACACCGGGAAGAGACTCGTGGAGTTGGAGGTATTTTCTTCGATTATATCAAAGGAGATAGAGAAGCGGTATTTGAGTTTGTCAAAGCCGTAGGAGAATCCTTCGAGCCTATTTATAGTCATTTAATGCGATTGAATGCATCGCGGGAGTTTACGCAAGCGGAAAAAGAGTTTCAATACATTCGCCGCGGACGTTACGTAGAATTTAATCTAGTACATGACAGAGGAACGAAGTTTGGCTTAGAGACGAATGGAAGAACGGAATCGATCTTGATGAGTTTGCCCCCGATGGCGGCTTGGGAATATATGTACGATCCGAAGGTGTTTCCGGATGGTCAGAAGACCTTTGATCTATTGAAAAAAGGAATAAACTGGATATAAAAAAAGGGGCTCATCGAGCCCCTTTCTATTTATTCTGCTTCCCAGACAATATAGTTTATTCTGCTTCCCAGACAATATCGATGCCCTTAGGTGTCATCAATAAAACGCGGGTAGGAGCGGGTAACAAGACTAAGCGAGCGTTTGCAACTGGATCTTCGATCCATTCTACTTCAACGCCTTCTTTCATACCAATTTCGATTTCGCCATCAGCCGTTTCCACGAATTTCTTTGCTAAATAGGCCGTAGGTAATAAAACATCCGATTCTGGGCAGTGCTTTAAATGCACTTTCTCCAAAATGTCTTCTAATTGATCTCCGTATTTCTCATTGAAATCATCTTCCAAATCGTGTAGCATTTCCTCTACATCATCGTAAGTATCATCTGAGTAGTTCAATTTGCTCAATTCTAATCGCTTTTCTAAGATGGCGATCATCGCCTCATCAATCGTATTCATTCTAAACGGATTTGTTTTTACAAAGATAGGGGCTGAAACGGAGATTCCCTTGGAAATGTGGGGTCAAAAAGAATATTTCCTTTTTCGATCGATAATCCCGAGGCAAAATTATTCGTGTAGAGTTGCCCAGTTCCTAAGCCTTGTGGAATTTTTACGTCATAATCCCCAGTCAATTGAGCGATGGCTTGTAATCCGATGTTGGATTCTAAAGCAGAGGTAATCCACCAATCTTTTCCCTTTTCTGTAGCCCAATTTATCCAATCGCGGGTCGCTTGGATTCCACCTAAAAAGCTTGGCTTTAAGATGATGTAATCGGGGTCGATGAATGAGGCGATAGATTTGTCTTGCATCCCTATCAATTCTTCATCTAAGGCGATGGGGAGTATTTGTAGAGCAATGAGCTTTCGCATTTCTTCTACTTGACCAGCTTTAATGGGCTGTTCGATGGAATGCAGGTCGTAAGCGGCTAATTTCTCTAGTTTATAGGGTGCCTCAGCAGGTGAAAAGGCGCCATTTGCATCGACACGTAAAATTAATTGTTCTGCGGAAAAGCGAGAGCGAATGCTTTTCAAAAGCGAAAGCTCGGTTTCAAAATCAATCGCACCGATCTTTAATTTAAGGCAAGAAAAACCTTGTGCTAATTTTTGTTCGATTTGCTCGCGCATAAAGTCGGCACTACCCATCCAGATGAGCCCATTGATGGGTAGAGATTTTTCTCCCTGAGCAAATCTATTGGTAAATGGCGCGGCGAAATCGTGGTAGGCCGTTTCTAAGGCGAATCGAAAAGAAGGTTGTTCGAAAGGGATTTCAGCAATCCATTCTTTTATGTCTGTCGGTAAGGATAACCCTTGAAAAGGCCGCAAAGCTTTTTCAAAGGCAGCAGCGCAATCCTCCGAATACTCAGGGCTTAAACCATATAATGGTCCAGCTTCTCCAATGCCGCATCGAACACCATCCGAAAGCTCGACAAAATAGGATTTCTTCTTCGTTAGAACACCCCGGGAAGTTCCTGCTTCGAAATGAAATAGGAGTTCGTGCGGATGAAATCGGAGGCTGATTTTTGACATGATGCAATTTATTATTTTCTATTCGATTTTGTGCCCTCCCGTATTATTTTTAGCTTTAAGGTTATTATATGAAGCAGCTAATTACCATTCTTCCGTCCTTGCTTTTTGGCCTGATTACCTACGTCCGGAATAAACTCTATGACTGGGGAATTTTGCCGTCTACCTCCTTTGATAAACCGCGCATCATTGTGGTGGGCAATTTGTCGGTAGGTGGAACGGGGAAGAGTCCTTTAGTTACTTATTTGGTCCAAAACTGGCGCGGAGACGATCGATTAGGGATTTTAAGCCGTGGGTATGGCCGTAAAACGAAGGGCTATCTAAACGTGCAAGTAGATTCGACGGCGGAGGAGGTGGGCGATGAACCTTTGGCCTATAAAACGGTATTTCCTGAACTGCCAGTGGTCGTTTGTGAAAATAGGGTGAAAGGAGTTCAGCAAATGCCGGAAGTGGATGTACTTTTATTAGACGATGCTTTTCAACATCGCTCGATAAAAGGGTCTGTCAATTTGGTTTGTTCTACCTTCTCACAGCCTTTTTATACCGATTCTATGCTGCCTCAGGGACGTTTACGGGAGTCTGCTAAAGGAATTAAACGAGCAGATGCGGTGATCGTGACCCGTTGTCCGGGTATTTTAACGAAAGAACAAAAATCGAATTTTGCCCAAGGCGTTTTGCGGAATACCAAGGAGGAGAAACCGATCTTTTATACGAGTGTCCGATATGGCAAGCCGCAAGGTTCAAGGGAATATTTACCGAGTAAATGGTCTTTATTTGCCGGAATTGCAGATCCCAAGCCCTTTTTCGCCTATGCCGCTTCCTTAGGTCAAATTCAAGAGGAGGTGATTTATGCTGATCACCACCGGTTTACGGAGATTGAATTGTTAGAGTTAGAGCAACAGGCCAAAATGATGGCAGGGGACGAGGGATTTTTGACTACTCACAAGGATTATGTGCGTTTAAAGGCTGAATTAGCGCAATTGCCTAATCTAGCGAACCATTTATATTATTTGCCAATGGAAATGTATTTCATTGATCAGGAAGAACAGTTTTGGGACTGGTTAGGAAAAAACTAAATTTGTAGCGTGAAGTATAGACTGATATTTCTTCTTGTTTTATGGGGTATTTCGCCCGCTTTTGCACAGACTTTGCAGTCCGCAGGAGGGGATCGGAATTCTTTCCCTGATCCTATGGCGCCTAAGGATCCCAACGCACCTAAGCCCGTTTCAAATGGGAAGTCTGGGCGTGCGGCTTTGGATGACTCCACTAAAATGCTCTATGGACCTCAAACCATGTCTTATTTTAACGAAGAAGATGTGTTGAATGGGCGAGGAGCAAAAAAATCAGTTGATACGAGTCTACACTTGTTTCACCGCTATTTATTTCAGGAGAGATCGGGCTTTTTGACGGCTCATTTAGGGAATGAAGGTACGGCGGTTCGGAATATTTTTGTCAATAAACCAGATCAAATAGGGACACAATTAGGCTATAATGCCTATATGCCCTATGCTTTTGCAACGGATGAGGTCAAGTATTACCAATCCAAATCTCCCTATTCTGACATTGAATATTATTTAGGAGCGGGTGGCCAAACGCGTCTGAATTTTACATTCGCGCGAAATGTGGATTCGCTTTGGAATATGGGTTTTGAGATTCAGAGGCAGGTTTCGGATAAGTTTTTGACCGATTCGAAATATAAATCAGGGAATCAAACTTTGACTGAACAATGGGGTGTATTATTCCAGACTAATTTCAGAACCCGTAACAACCGGTATCGACTTTTATCCTATTTAAACTATTTTGATCAAGGAATTCAAGACCAAGGTGGATTGCAATTGTTGAATGGCTTAGATCCGACTACGGCTTTGAATTACACGGATAACGGAGCATTATTTGCCACTTCAGGAGTTCAGTCCAATGATTCTTTTATCAAATTCCATTTTTACCACGAGTTCATCGGGTTTAAAGGATTGCAATTCTTTCAGCGAGTAGATGTAGAAAATCGGACTGCGAAGTTTAAGGACCTTGATTTTGCTACGAATCTGACTAAATCGTTTTACCCGAAGAATTACGGCACGCAAACGGATTCCTTGTACAATGAGAATCAATGGCAATCCTACGCGCATCAGACGGGTATAAAAGGAATTTTTCGAGGATTTACCTATAGAACTTATTTCAAACAACGCTATTGGGATGTGAATAACCCGATGGCAAGTTTGCAAAAGAATCGTTTAGAAAACTACGTGGGTCTGTTTTTGCAGCAAAAATTCAATGACAAGATCGACTTTACCGCAGATGGAGAATATTTAGTAGGATCCGATTACCGCCTGCAGGCTAGCTTTATTTCTCCGTTTTTTCAAGTTAAGGCGAGTCGCATTTCTGTGAGTCCTTCGATCGCTCAGAATTGGACTTATAATGCTGCTTTTCGATGGAATCAATCGTTTGATAATGTCCTATTTGATGAGTTAACAGGAACCTTAGATCTTCATACGAAAAACGTCTATTTCCGTCCAACCGCGACGATTCAACGCATCGCGAATTATGCCTATTTTGATACCTTATCTACCGCTAAGCAAGCAGGTGATGCGATAGGTGTATTTAGAACAGGATTTTCAGCAGGAGGGACGTTCAAGCGTTTTGAATGGTCTGCCTTGGTTTTAGCCAATACAAAGACGGGACCTGATGTGATTAGGATGCCAAACTTGGTTGCTAATGCGAATCTTGCCCTGAATGTACAGTATAAGAAATTGTTGTATATGCAGTTTGGTGTGGATGTACAGCATCAATCGGCCTATTTTGCAGATGCGTATATGCCCACGATGCAGCAATTTCATCTGCAAGATCGCTACGAAATCCCTGCTTTTGTTCAGGCAGATGCCTATGTGACTTTACGTATTAACCGAGTTCGACTTTTCTTCAAAATGCAGAATGTAACACAAGGATTGTTAAATTCGAATTACTATACCGCTTACTTACATCCTGCGATGGCTCGTTCCTTCGGTTATGGTGTTCGTTGGCTATTATTTGATTAAAAAACAGTAAACCTAGATAAATTATGAAATCGATTTCTCGCAGAAATTGGGTGAAAGGAATGGCGCTCGCTACCTTAGGCAGCGTTGTTTTTACAGATCTCAAAGCAGCCAATGCGCCCAGCATTCAATGGAGCGCTGATCAAGACCAATTATTACAAGCTTGGATGGGAGTGATCATTCCTGAATCCAGTATTCCTGGGGCCGTTTCCTTAGGCGTTCCAGCTTATGTGAAGGTGATGCTTCGCGATTGCTATGAGCCTGCTACCTCTACCACATTGATGAAGGTTTTAGCGGCTTTACCGTCTATTGAGAAGGTTTCTGAGTCCGAAAAGGAGCAATTGTTTTTCCAAATCGAACAAGGCAAACAGGGTGCTGATGCGCAGAAAGCCATGGCCACGTTGAAGGGCCTGACGATTCGCGGTTATATGACCACGGAATACGTGATGGTGAATCACCAGAATTATGTGATGGCACCTGGATTTTTCAATGGCTGTGAACCTCTTAAAAAATAAACCGAGCGATGAATATTTTAACTAATGCTGAAAAACGTACTTATGGTGCGATTGTGATAGGTTCTGGTATGGCGGGCGGATGGGCTGCTAAGGAATTTTGTGATAAAGGAATCAAGACTTTGGTGCTCGAAAGAGGCCGTAAAGTGACCCATAATGAAGATTATCCGACGACTTTGTTGAGTCCTTGGGAAATGGAACATAGAGGGCAATTAACGAAACAGGAGATCGATGAAAATCCGATCATTTCGAAGTGTTATGCCTTCAGAGAAGATGCGAAGCACTTTTTCGTAAAAGATGCAGAGCATCCATACATTCAAGATAAACCATTTGATTGGATCCGTGGCTACCAAACCGGAGGAAAATCACTTCTATGGGCGCGTCAAACACAACGTTGGTCTCAATTAGATTTTGATGGTCCAGCGCGTGATGGATTCGCGGTGCCGTGGCCGATCACTTACAAGGAAATAGACCCTTGGTATTCCTATGTGGAGCATTTCGCTGGTATTTCGGGTAATAAGGATGGATTGGATTCCTTACCGGATGGCGACTTTTTACCCCCGATGGAATTAACCTGTGTGGAGAAACATTTCCAAAAAGAGATGAAACGTTTGTATGCAGATCGTCACGTCATCATTGGTCGCTGTGCTCATTTAACGGAACCGCGTGATATTCATATTCAACAGGGACGTGGGACATGTTTGGGTCGTAATTTATGCCAAAGAGGTTGCCCATACGGTGGTTATTTCAGCGCCAATTCGTCTACGTTGCCTTGGGCTGCAAAGACGGGTAATATGACGTTAAGAACGGATTCCGTAGTTCATTCGATCATTTATGATGAAAAGAAACAAAAAGCGGTAGGAGTTCGTGTCGTAGATGCGCACACGAAAGAGATGGTGGAATATTATGCTAAAGTCATTTTTGTGACAGCTGCTGCCATCAATACAAACTTAATTTTATTGAATTCGAAGTCTTCTCGCTTCCCGAACGGTTTAGGAAACGACAGCGGTCTATTAGGAACGCACGTAGCTTTCCACAATTACCGTGCTTCCTTGTCTGCGGAATACGAGGGGTTATTAGACTATAAAACTTCCGGAGGACGTCCTAATTCAGGGTATATTCCTCGTTTTAGAAATCTATACAAGCAAGAAACAAACTTCTTACGCGGTTATGCGGCTGGAATGAGTGGTGGAAGAGGAACGCACGCAGATCAAAGTTCGGTGGGCGAGAGCTTGAAGAATTCCTTATTGAACCCGAAGTGGTCGAACTGGTATGCTGGATCGCACATGATGGGGGAAACGATTCCGAAGGAAAGTAACAAAGTGGCTTTGGACGCTACTAAAAAAGATGCCTGGGGAATGCCATTGCTTCATATGGACGTGAGCTACGATAATAATGATGATCTGATGGTCAAAGATTTTATCGATCAATTCACCGAAATGTACGAGAAGGCTGGCTTCAAGAACATCAAAACCCGCGATTCACATGCTCCCGCTGGATTAGATATCCACGAAATGGGAGGAGTGAGAATGGGATCAGATCCGAAGACGTCTCTTTTAAATAAGTGGAATCAAATGCACCACGTCAAGAACGTGTTTGTGACGGACGGAGCTTGTATGACCTCTACCTCTACCCAAAACCCATCGCTAACGTACATGGCCTTTACTGCTCGTGCGGTAGATTTTGCGGTGAAAGAAATGAAAAAAGGAAATTTATAATGCAGACATTTTTAGGTAAAACGGCAGATCACCTCTTCCATACGTATGGTATGGAGGAATTGAAAGATATTGCCGTGGTGATGCCCTCGCAACGGGGTATCCTTTACCTAAAGAAGGAATTAGCAATTAGAGGGGATAGACCTTTTCTGTCCCCTTCTTTTTTTACGATTGAGGAATTTGCTTTGCAGATGACGGATTCGGTGCTAGAGGATCCGATTGACTTGTTGATGGAGGCCTATGCCTGTTTCAAGGAGGTTGATTCGAAAGTTGATTTTGATCGTTTTGTGACTTGGGGGCAGATGATGTTGAAGGATTTCGATACCCTGGATCTGTATTTAGTGGATCCATCGGCCTTGTTTTCCTTTCTTTCTGAAGCTAAATCGATTGAGCGCTGGGGACAAGAATATGGTCAAGATCACGCAGATGAGTGGATTACGGCTAATACACAGGCTTATTTCAAATTATATGATTCGCTTTTAGAGGTCTATATTCGGCTGAAAAGTAGGTTAGAATCGAAGGGAACTACCTATCGTGGACTCGCTTATCGCAAACTAGTGGAGCTGTTAGAGGCGGGTAAATCACTCGGTTTTAAGCAGATTTATTTTGTTGGTTTTAATGCGCTTTCTAAATCCGAGGAGACCATCATTCGTTTGCTATTGCGGGAGAATGTGGCGCAGACGCTTTGGGATGCAGATGAATATTATGCCAAAAGCAAGCATCACAGGGCAGGTAATTGGCTGAAAACCTATGCGAATCCGGCGGATCCAGCCTATTTATCGCGCGGTCCATTTCATTGGATGGGACGGGATTTGTTAGAAAAGCCAAAAGAAGTGGAGATTGTGGGTTTAGCGAATCCATCGGCCCAGATTTTTGTGGCTTTGGAGCAAATTCGTGCATGGCAAAGTGAACACGGGGATTTGGAACAGGTGGCCCTCGTTTTAGGGGATGAGAGCCTTTTAGATTCTTTATTGCCCTATTTAGGGGAATTTGAAGACCGTCTGAATATTACGATGGGCTATTCGTTGAAGAAGTCCCAAGTGTTTTCGTTGATGGAGATGTGGTGGTCCATGGTGCCTTTGGAAAAATACCCAGTTTCACTAGTAAAAGCGTTGAAAGAGCATCCATTGATGAATTCCGTCAAGCTACCTGCCTGGAAAGAGACAGATTTATATCTCTCACAAGTTCCGAGCGGGGGTACTATTTTTATATCGTCTTCATCCACTTTCGAAGATTGCCTGAAAGCTTTGATTCGCTTATTAACGGATATTCTGTACAAAACAGATAAGGATGATTGGGATTCGGAATCGCAGGCCATTTTGCAGGCTTTGACCGTGTTAGATAAGTTAGAAGAGATCGCTCAGGCGAATCCCTTTATATCAGTTAAAAGTGGCCAAGCACTTTGCAAGCAAATGGTGCAGCAGCAAAAAATGACTTTTGAAGGCGCGGAGAAACGTTCCTTGCACGTGATGGGGTTGTTAGAAACGAGGACCTTGGATTTTGACCGGGTGATTGTTTTATCGCTAAATGAAGGAAGTTTACCTGGAACGCGGAAGCGCGAAAGTTTGATTCCTGTTGATATTGCGAATATGGCGGCCTTTTCGCTACCTACGTTTACACAAGCGGATGCGGTGACGAGTTATCACTTCTATCGATTATTGCAGCGTCCTAAGGAGGTGATGCTGGTCTATGTGCAGAATGATTCATCATCAGCAGAAGTAAGCCGTTTTATTCGTCAGATTCGGTATGATTGGGCCAAAAAGAATCCACATTTGAACCTTCGGGAACCCGCCGTTAAATTCAGTTCAGATGAGGTCTCTAATCCGGAAATAACCTTGCGCATTGAGAAAACGCCGGAACTGATTGCTGAAATAAAAGATGTGCTAGCTCGAAGAGGGTTATCTCCTTCTTCTGTTGCTATGTTTGCCAGCTGTTCGCTAAAGTATTATTTCTCCCAAATAGTCAACCTGCAACAGGAAAAACAGCGCGATGATGAAATGGGGGCGGATGTATTTGGGACCTGGGTACACAAGGTGTTGGAATTATTGGATAAACAAATGATCGCTTCTGGCGGTTATGAGGATGGTCTTAATGTGGCACAAAAGAAGGCCTTAATCGAACCTTTGTTAGCAAAGGCGATGGAAGAGATCAAGGAGCGCGAAGGAAATTTCGAAGTAGAGAAAGGCTTTAATTATGTGTTGCAAGAAGTCGCTAAAACGTTGCTAGGAACTTATTTTGATCAATCCTCTGCTTGGTATGAGGAAAGAATCCAATTACTTGCTGTAGAGGAGGAAGTGAATACGGTACTTTCGATCCCAGTGGGTACAGAAATGTGGCCAATTAAAATGAAAGGCCGGATAGATCGATTGGATCTAAAAGGAGGATCTGTTTTGCGCATTGTTGACTATAAGACGGGAAAAGTGGTGAAGAAAGATGTGGACGCTGGGGATAGTTTAGCCGAAACGCTTAGAGACGAGGAACTAAAAGCCAAACTTTTTCAGTTGTGGATGTATAAGTTTTTAGTGACGAAGGAGTTGCAAAAAGCGCCGTCGGAAAGAAAAGAGTTTTTACAAGGTTTGGAAGTAGATCGAATCAGCATTGAACCCGGTATTATTTCATTCCGGAATTTTGATGAAAAGGTCCTGTCTTCGCCACTCGAATTTACCGAGGGAGAGTCAGTCGCTGATTTTATCCAAGAATCTGAGAAGCTAGTACAGTATTGGGTAAAGTCGCTCGTTTCCACGGATCAAGCCTTCGAGAAAACAGTGAATATAGACCAATGCACTTATTGTGATTTTACCGCTATTTGCCATCGAAACGTGTAGTTTCAGTAAAATGACGTAATTTTGACCCATAAATTGATATAAAATGACATTTCAAGAAATCAACGAACGTATTATTGCCTTAGCTGCCCAAAAAGGCGGCCAAGGTGTCTCATTCAAATTCGCTTTCCCAGGTGGAATCATCGTCGTAGGTGCGGATGGAGCTGTATCCAATGAAAATTTGGATTCAGATTGCACGATCTCTACCACAGAGGAAACATTCACTTCCATCTTAAACGGTGAATTAAACTCCATGATGGCCGTTATGACTGGTAAAGTGAAAATCTCTGGCGATATGTCTGTCGCAATGAAGTTGACGAATTTATTGTAATCGATGAACTTTACGGATACCATTGTTGCCTTAGCGACGCCCGCAGGGGTAGGAGCGATTGGCGTAATTCGTCTTTCGGGAGATCGAGCCATCGAGATCGTGAACGCCGTTTTTAAGCCCAAAGATCTATCCACCCAACCCACTCATACCATCCATTACGGCCGTATTGAGTCCAAAGGGCGTGTCTATGACGAAGTGGTCGCCAGTTTATACATCGCACCGCGTTCCTACACAAAGGAAAATGTGGTTGAAATATCTTGCCACGGATCCCCTTTCATCCAAGAGAGTATCCTTCAATTGTTTGTAGAACAAGGGGCTCGCTTCGCTCGCCCCGGCGAATTTACCCAGCGCGCTTTCCTAAACGGAGCATTCGACCTAGCCCAAGCAGAAGCCGTAGCTGACGTCATTGCCGCCGATTCTGCCGCTGCCCAAAACGCCGCTTTGCATCAATTACGCGGCGGTTTTTCGAAAGAATTAGCCGCATTGCGCGAGGAATTAATCCATTTTGCTTCCCTAATCGAGCTTGAATTAGACTTCGGTGAAGAGGATGTGGAATTCGCGGATCGCAAAGATTTGGAAGCTCTGGTTAATCAATTATTAACGAATATCCGTCCACTCGTTTCCAGCTTTAGAGCTGGTAATGCGGTGAAGAATGGGGTGGCAACGGTGATTGTGGGAAAACCCAATGCTGGTAAATCGACGCTTTTAAATGCCTTATTGAACGAAGATAGAGCCATTGTGTCTGATATCGCAGGAACAACCCGCGATTCCCTCGAGGACGAATGGACCCTAGGTGGAATTAAATTTCGTTTAGTTGATACGGCGGGTCTTCGTGAAACTTCTGATGTGATTGAAGCGCTAGGAGTGGAGCGAACCCAGGCGTGGGTGAAGAAAGCGCAAGTGGTCATTTATATGGCCGATGCGACATCTGAAACACCAGAAGGACTCGCGGCAGGCGTGGAAGCTTTAGGGGCGTTGGAAATCCCTGTGATAAAGTTGTTGAATAAGGTAGATCAAATTGCTGACCCTTCTGCATTTGTATCGGCCATTCCTGATTTGATTGCTATTTCTGCCAAAAACCGAGCAGGACTCAAAGACCTCGAAACTGCCTTGTTAAACGTAGTCGGTTTAGATCAAGTGAGCACGAACGGCACATTAGTGACGAATCTTCGTCATTACCAACAATTATTGCAGACCCAAGAAACCCTAGAAGGTGTTTTAAATGCGTTAAAAACGGGTCTAACAGGCGATCTTATCGCACAAGACCTTCGCTATGCCCTTCATCACTTAGGTGAGATAACTGGTCAGATTTCGAATGACGATCTGTTGAAGAATATCTTTGGGAAGTTTTGTATTGGTAAATAATTTCTGCGGAGCAGAAATTATTTACTAAAGATCAAAGCACAAAGTTCAAAGATCAAAGATGGTATCGCCTGCGGCGATGTTTTTTAGAGAAGAGATAAGAGAGTAAAGAGTAAAGAGTATAGATTTAGTTTGATGACTTGTTTTAGAGTCAAGATTCCTTCTTACCATTCGTAAAAAATATGACGAAGGCCATTTTTAAGAATGGTAAGAAGGAATCAGCCATTTTCTAATGGGACTCCAAACTATTTCTAAAACAAATCCTTAAACTGAAATCCATCCTTCAACCTCTCTTTCCCCAACTTCTGATACTCCGCTAGCGCCCACAGTACAAATTCCTTTAAGAACAACTTATCCGCCGCCTCAACATCCGGTTGATAACGAACAATCAAATCCTCTAAAGGCTTAATCTCATTCAACGTCGAAGCATAATCAGCCGCATTACATTCATCATACAATACAACGCCCCCCTCGGCATACACCGCTTCCATTAATGTAGCATATGGACTCTCTTCAATTTTCTTAGAAAGCTTTTCGATCTTAGGGAATAAACCAGGGAAGAACGATTTGATGGCAGAACCGATCAATTGCTCAGCTACAAATGCCGCGCCTTCTTGCTCGCCTTCATAGACTAATTCTACTTTACCAGTAATGGCTGGGATGATTCCCATGAAGTCTGACAAACGTACGGTCGTTGATTTCTCGCGGTTTAACAGAGCACGTCTTTCGGCTGTGCTCACTAAACTCTCCAGCATGGAGATACTCATACGAGCGCTGACACCACTTTTGGAATCAATATATTCACTCTCTCTCGCCTCGAATATTATTTGCTCTAATAAATCGTAGGCTAAATTAGGGACATAAACGCGATCCGATTGAGCTTCGTTAATACGGGCCTCTTGAGATGAAATCTTGCGTGCAATCGCAATCGTTTCTGGATAATGTGTCAAAATTTGAGATCCAATACGGTCTTTCAAAGGCGTCACAATACTTCCTCTATTTGTATAATCTTCCGGGTTCGCCGTGAAAATGAATTGAAGATCTAAAGGCAAACGCAATTTGAAACCACGGATTTGGATATCTCCCTCTTGTAAAATGTTGAATAAGGCTACCTGAATGCGCGCTTGTAAATCGGGAATCTCGTTAATGACGAAGATGCAGCGATTCGCTCTAGGAATCATTCCAAAGTGAATCACCCGGTCATCCGCATAGGATAATTTCAAATTCGCCGCCTTGATCGGATCCACATCACCAATTAAATCGGCTACCGTCACATCTGGAGTAGCTAATTTCTCCGCAAATCTGTCCGAACGGTGTAACCACGCAATCGGTGTCGCATCTCCTTGTGATGCAATTAAATCAATCGCGAATCTGGAAATAGGCGCTAACGGATCATCATTAATCTCTGAACCAGCCACGTAGGGGATGTATTCGTCTAACAGATTAATCATTAAACGAGCCAAACGTGTTTTCGCCTGACCGCGTAAACCCAATAAGTTGATATTATGACGAGACAAAATCGCGCGCTCTAATTCTGGAATAACGGAGTTTTCAAAACCATGAACGCCCTCGAAAACGGTCGTTCCTGCCTCCATGTGTTTAATCAAGTTGTCTCTTAATTCGTCTTTAATCGATTTGCTGATATAGCCTGAGGCCTTTAATTCGCCTAAATTGTGGATCATCTTATTTGAGTCTTTTCTTTCTATTCGTTTCGTAATCTTGGAAAATCATTTCCCCTAAGCCCTTCAAGCCTGTGTAAAAGGCTTTTCCTTGGTTTGCTTCGGTGAATTTGTCCACAAATTGCTGCAGATAGGAATCCCGGGCAATCATAAAAGTGGTAATCGGAATGTGTAATTTACGTGCCTGCGCCGCCTGAGTGTAACATTTCTCCGTTACATAGGGATCTAGACCATTGCTATTCATATAATAGGTACCGTCTTTTTCCCGAACACAGCTCGGTTTTCCGTCGGTAATCATAAATATTTGTTTGTTGGTATTCCTTTTTCTGCGCAGAATATCCATCGCTAATTGCAGTCCAGCCACCGTATTCGTGTGATAGGGTCCCACTTTTAAATAGGGAATATCCTTGATGGAAATGCTCCAGGCATCGTTTCCGAAGACCAGGATGTCGATCGTATCTTTTGGATAGCGGGTTGTAATCAGTTCTGCCAAAGCCATCGCTACCTTCTTCGCCGGCGTAATCCGATCCTCGCCATACAGAATCATGGAGTGGCTGATATCAATCATCAACACCGTGCTCATCTGCGATTTAAATTGCGTGTCCTCCACGACTAGATCCTCCTCGGTTAACTCGAATTCGCCTATTCCGTGATTTATTTGGGCATTTTTTAGACTCTCCGTGAGGGAGATTTTCTCTAAACTATCGCCAAAATGGTAGGATCTAAATTCCCCCGTCATTTCATCTCCCTGGCCAGAAGCCTTGGTCTTGTGATTCCCAGCTCCACTTTTATTTAAGTTACCGAAGATGTTTTCCAGTGCTGTTTGGCGAATCGCCCGCTCTGTTTTGGCCGTAATGCCCATCCCAGAACCTCCATTTTCATCGATTTCCTCGCGGATATAGCCTTTGGCCTTTAAATCCTCAATGAAATCCTCAATGGTATAAGTCTCATCCGTCAGCTCGTATTCTTTGTCTAATTCGCGCAACCACTCGATTGCCTCATCAAAATCCCCCGAAGTATGTGTGATTAATTCCTTGAAAATCCCGAAAAGCTTATCAAAAGGGGAGATGCTCTTCTCCTCAAACTCCTTGAAATAAAAACCCTTTTTATTCATGTCTTTTAAACCCTAATAGCGCTTTAATTGTTCAAATAAACAGCTAAATTTGATAAAATGAGTGACCAAATAATTTCTTTTCGATTTTTATCTTTCCAAGGCTTCGCTAATAAGCGCTTTGCCTTTGCTGAAATGGGTCGCTCATTTGTCCTAAAATGGGAATCAAACGGCCTTTCATTCGCCAAACATCTAGGTGTAGGCGCGGGCAATGGCTTCTCTATTTGGCCTGACTTTTCTTCCTATGCTTTCCTCGGTGTGTTTGATAATCAAGCAGCATCAGATCATTTTTTCAAAACTAATACACGTTGGTTAACACTGTCGTCGCATTCATCAGAAACGAAAGGTTGGGACGCCGTCGCTATTAAAGGCCACGGCACGTGGAATGGATCGAATCCTTTTTCCATTGTGGAGGACCCCGGGAATGGTCCCCTTTTAGTGATGACGCGCGCCAGTATTGTGTGGTATAAATCCCCCATTTTCTGGTTCTACGTCTCACACGCGAGTAAATATTTAGAAAATCGGGCGGGTTTATTGTTTGCCAAAGGCGTAGGCGAATTCCCCCTCATCGAACAAGCGACGTTGAGTCTTTGGGAATCTTCGGAAAGCCTAGATTCCTTTGCCTATAAAAGTAAGGAACACGCGCCTATGATTAAAAAGACGAGGAAGATTGGGTGGTATTCGGAGGAGATGTTTACTCGCTTTAGGGTTATTTTAGTCTTGTGATGCTAAAATGGCCTGCGTCATATTTTGTGCATCACAAGACTAAAATAACCCTAAACTCGAGATCACTTTTCTTTTTCTTAAAGCATAAAGCACAAAGAATAAATATTGACTAATAAGTATAGTTAATACTTCACGAATTCATCGCCGCAGGCGAATCCTACTTTTTACTTTGTTCTTTGTGCTTTGATCTTTGACTTCGCCGAAGGTGAACGATCTTTGAACTTTGGTCTTTGAACTTTGGTCTTTGCATTCGATAATAAAAAAAGGGCCTAAGCCCTTTTTTTATTATCGAATTGCCTCAATCCCCCTCGTCCTCGTCCGGATTCTGATCGCATCCTGAACATCATAAACGAAGATTTTGCCATCTCCCACATTGCCCTCTGAGGCATTGTCAAGGATGACATCTAAGCATTTTTCGAGGTTCTCGTCGCTAACGACGCAGATGATCATGACCTTTGGCAATAAGATCATCGACTTTTCTGTACCGCGGTATATTTCTGAATAACCTTGTTGTAAACCTGCTCCGCGAACGGGAACGACGGTCATACAAGGGATATCGGCATCGATCAAGCCTTTTTGAATAGCTTTTAATTTCGATGGTTTTACAATGGCTTCTACCTTTTTCATATCGTTTTTATTTAGCTATTATTCAAAAGTTGTGTATGCTTCTACTCCAAATTCAACGGCATCAATGCCCGCAGATTCTGCTTTATGGCTCAATCGAATGCCCATCGTCTTTTTCAAGGCCATGAAAATAGCATAGGTTGTAGCAAAAGAGAATACGCTGATCACGGAAACGCCGATTAATTGCGTGATGAATTGTGCACTTTCGCCGGTGATGAATAAACCATTCTTTTGGGAGAATAAACCTACCGCAATCGTGCCAAAGAATCCGTTTACACCGTGTACCGCAACCGCACCCACGGGATCATCCACTTTCATTTTGTCCACCACCACTACCGCGATATCGACGATCGTACCTGCGATAAAACCAATAATCAAGGCTGAATCAGGTGAAACCACATTACAGCCCGCTGTGATGGCCACTAAACCCGCCAAAACACCATTAATCACCATCGTAATATCCACTTTCTTATAGCGGATAAACGTGTATAACATGGTGGCGATACCACCCGCTGCAGAGGCAAGGAAGGTGTTCGTCGCTACAGAACCGATTAAATCCCATTTGCCTACAGCCCCTAAGGTAGAACCTGGATTAAACCCGAACCATCCGAACCAAAGGATAAAGGCTCCTACCGCCGATAAGGTTAAATTATGTCCCGGAATCGCATTGGCTGTTCCGTCTTCGTTGTATTTTCCAAGACGAGGTCCTAAAACGATCGCACCCGCTAAAGCGGCAAATCCACCCATCGCATGAATGGCTGCGGATCCCGCGAAGTCGTTAAAACCACGTAAGGCTAACCAGCCGTTTGGATTCCAAACCCAGTTTGCCGCTAATGGATACAATACCGCACTGAAAATGGCTACATAAATAGCATATGACCACATTTTCATCCGTTCAGCTACACCGCCAGAAACGATGGAGATAGCTGCCACGGCAAAGCCCATTTGTATAAACCAAAATAGGGAATTAGAAATGGTCAAACCTAAGCCTAGGTCTCCTTCCATAATTCCAGTGTCAAAAGCCCAATAGCCATTGGATTTGCCATAGGCAATTCCGAATCCGACTAAATAGAAGGCAACACCACCGAACATGATGTCGATCATTACTTTGGCAATAATACTAATGGCATTCTTTGAACGGACGAATCCAGCCTCTAAAAGGGCAAATCCTCCTTCCATTTGGAAAATAAGAGCAGCGCAAAGGGCTACCCAAACCGTATCAATAGCGTGTGTGAGTTCCACTTGCTGAGCAGCAAGCGTGACAGTTTCATTCATGGTTTTGTGTTTTGTATATAATGCTTCGTTTGCAAAAATAGAAAACGATTTGGAATATTCTGCATTTTGATGGAACTTTAACCCTATACAAAAACCTATTTATGAAAAAAATCATTGCACTCTTTTGCCTAGGCTTAAGCTTCGTTTCATCCGCACAAATCCCATCGATTATCCCCATTCCATCACAGGCGGTATATCCTTCCGGGAAATTCGTTTTACCTGCTGCTATTTCAATTTCAGGTCCCTCTGATGCTCAATTGAAAGTGGGATATGCGACCTTATTGTCCAAATTAAACAAGGCGACAGGTCGCCAGGTTTCCTTGAAAAATAATGGTTCTGCGACTATTCAACTGCAAATCGTGAACAACGCTAAACTAGGAGCGGAGGGATATGAAATGCAAGTGAATGCGAAAGGAGTTGCCATCAAGGCGAATAAGTCTGCTGGTTTATTCTACGGAATTCAAACGCTTTTACAATTACTGCCTAAAGAAATTGAATCAAAAACAGTCGTTAAAGGAGTAAACTGGTCGATTCCCTACGCACAAATTACCGATACGCCTCGTTTCGCTTGGCGTGGCCAAATGTTCGATGTGGCTCGTCACTTCTTCACTAAACAAGAAGTGAAGCAATTCATCGACGATATGGTAGAATACAAATACAATATTTTGCATTTCCACTTGACGGATGATGAGGGCTGGAGAATCGAGATTAAATCCTACCCTAATTTGACGAAGAAAGGCGCCTATAATGTGAAGAAAGTAGGTCGTTTCACGACTTTCTCTAAGCCTGAGCCTAATGAGCCACGTAATTATGGTGGTTTCTACACGCAAGAAGATATCAAGGAATTGGTCAAATATGGTCAAGATCGTTTCGTCAATATCGTGCCAGAAATTGATGTGCCTGGTCATTCGATGGCGGCCGTTGCGTCTTATCCAGAACTTTCCTGTACCCCAGGTGCAGATAAATATGAAGTGATTTCAGGAGAGCCTTTCATTGATTGGTCACATGGACATCCAGAGGCTTTGCAGGATAACACGCTTTGTCCGGCGAATGAGAAGGTCTATACATTTTTAGACAAAGTGATGGGCGAAGTGGCCAGCCTATTTCCCTATGAATACATTCATATGGGAGGAGATGAGTGCCCTAAGAATTATTGGGATAAAAATCCGGAGATTTTGGCTTTGAGAGCACGCGAGGGATTGAAAAATTCGCAAGAGGTGCAAGCCTATTTTGTGCGTCGATTAGAGAAGATTATAACCTCTAAGGGTAAGCGCATGTTAGGCTGGGATGAGATTTTAGAGGGCGGAGGATTGCCAAAGGGAACGGCTGTTATGTCTTGGCGTGGCATCGCCGGCGGTGTAGAAGCGGCTAAATTAGGTCACGAAGTGGTGATGACACCTAATAATAATGTCTATGTGGATCTAATGCAAGGTGATAAAGCCATCGAGCCGCCTGTCTATAAAACAGTTAGATTAGCCGATTCGTATGCCTTCAATCCAGTTCCGGCGGGTGTGGATGCAAAATTAGTGAAAGGTGGTCAAGCGAATATGTGGTCGGAACAATTGTTCAATTACCGCCATTTGCAGTACATGATGTGGCCTCGGGCGCTAGCCATTTCTGAATCTCTTTGGTCCCCAAATGAAAACAAGAATTGGGATAATTTCATTGGGCGTGTGGAAGATCACATGGCGCGTTTTGACGTAGCAGATAAGAAATATGCTCCTTCTATGTACGAGGCCATTGTGAATGTGAGCAAGAATGCAAAAGGTGAATTATTCGTAGAATTAAAGAATGAAATCTCGGGTTTACAGATTCACTATAGCTTTGATAATTCGTATCCAGATCAACATTATCCCACAGCCAATGGCTTAGTGGCTGTTCCTAAGGATGCAGAACTACTGCGCGTCGTATCGTATCGTGGAAATAAAATGGTAGGTCGTACGATGAACATTTCACGTGCGGACTTAGAAAAAAGAGCTAAATAATGCTTTTAAACTTTATTTTTAGTCTATTATTATCAGTAGGGGTGCCCAATATTTCGGGCGCCTCTTCTGCTTCTACGACTAATTACCTTTCAGTGAAGAAAGGCTATGTAATGTCCTATAATGGGGTAGAGGGTAGAGCTAATTGGGTGGGATGGACATTGAAGGCTAGTGATATAGGGGCGATACATCGTTCCGATAGATTTATCCAAGATGAATCTTTTCCCCGCGGATTTAAGATCGTGGATGAAAAGGATTATAAACATTCAGGCTATGATCGTGGGCATTTATGTAATTCTCAAGATCGGACTTCTACACAATATTTAAATGATGAGACCTTTCTGATGTCCAATATGGTTCCGCAAACGCATGAATTAAATGCGGGGCCATTTAAGATGCTGGAGGAATATTGCAGAAAGCTTGTGATTAAAAAAGGGCAGCATCTATTAATCTATTCCGGTGGAATAGGAGCAAAGGATCGATTATTTTCTGGAGTCATCGTTCCAGCCTATTGCTGGAAAGTAGTGTATACACCAGATAAAATCTGGTGTATACTTTTTCCAAATGAACGAGTTTTGAACAAAAACTGGCAGACCTATGCGGTTCCTTTGGAAACCCTAGAGAAAATGACAGGTTTTCGCTTTCCGAGGAAATTATCGTAGCATATACATAGCCAGTTTCTTAGCCGCTAAGAAATTCTCGAATTCTAGAGGTGTTCTACGGTTGTTTGTATACTCGGTATACAACCAAGGATCACCCAGCGCAAATACTTTTCCTTTACCCACTTTCGCTGTAGCCATTACCACATGACCTAGGTGATTCACTAGTGGCTTCGCATTGCCGCTTAGTTTTAATGTCGTTATTTCTTTAATGTAGACTTTTTTAATTGAATCAAAAACTTCGTTGCCTGTCGGTATCATTACAGCACCTTGCTCCCAGTTGCGACCTTGAACGAAATTCAAGTTAGGAGCGACGAATTCGATGCCAAAACGTTTAGCTAAGATATTAAACTGAGGAATCTCACAGTTTGTCGTGTCGTTTGCTAACAAGATCAAATTCCCACCAGCTTTTACCCAAGCCTCGATTTCATCTGCAGCCTTAGTCGTCATGAAATTAGGCTTCGCCGATTCTTTGTAGCTATCTGGATCCACAATGATGTAAACAGAAGCTCCTTTCAAGTTCTCCCGCGTAGGAGAGGCTCCCAAGGTATCTAACGTAGCGCCTAATTGTTCAAATTGAATGCCCCATTGGTTAAACCCAGAGTCCTTGCGATCCTCCCAAGTATAGTGGAAGCGATTGCCGTTTTTAGTCTCGTGGTTAAAGAAATAGTCTAATACTACTTTTTTGCCGGCACCGATGGGTAATTCTTTGGCAATCTCCATCTCTAAAGATGCCAGAATAAATGGACCTACACCTTTCAAATCATCTTTGCGTAAGGGTTCGCTCAAATAATAGTCGTACGATCCATCCCGGTATGGCACACCTCCTAAGCCACCCACAGTGACCGTTTTCTCTAAATGGATGTAACCCTCCGCGTCTTTGGTGATGAATTCTTTCAAGATTCCAGCGTATCCTTTCTCCGCGTTTTTGCGGAATGAAGCAGGTAAATAGCCTTTTCTAACACCTTTAGCGAAGGCATAAACGAACATGTTCGAACAAGATGCCTCGAAATAGTTGCCTTTTTTGCCTGGATAACCCGGTAATTGATACCAAACACCCGAAGTAGGATCTTGAATCTTTGCGATCGCAGCTGATAATTGATTTAATTGTTGGATTAAGATTCCCCTAGATAGGTGATTCTTAGGCATATAATCCAGGACATCGACTAAGGCCATTACATACCATCCCATCGAACGACCCCAAAAATTAGGCGAATGTCCGTTCGATTTGTCCGCCCAAGGCTGTGCTTTAGCTTGATCGTAGGCGTGGAATAAAAGCCCTGTTTTCGAATCAATCGCGCCTTTGTACATTAACTGAAACTGCTTGACGATGTCAGCCCAATTGTCTTGTTGTGTGATTTGACCATATTCTGCATAGAATGGCTCTAACATATAGAGTCCGTCTAACCACATTTGGTTTGGGTATCTTTTCTTATGCCAAAACCCGCCATCCGCATCTCTCGGTTGCTGAGAAATCTGATTTCTCAATAAATCAGCGGCCTTTTTGTAGCGCTCGTCGCCTAATTCTTGGTACAGATACAGGAGCATTCTGCCCGTCGTAATGTTATCAGAGTTATACTCGTCGAAATGGTAGGTGCGAATGTTACCAGTGGCATCTACGAAACTGTCGATGTTCTTTTTAATGTAGTTAAAGTAGGTGGCGTCACCCGTTCTTTGGTACACATGCTCTAAAGCTTTCAATACCAAACCTTGCTCATAATCCCAGCCCGCCGGTTTTCCCACTTTCACAGTAATGGAATCGGTGTGGGTATGCATAATGGACTTAGCCATCAGCTCGGAGTAATTTTGGGCTGAAACCGCGGTGCTTAACCCTAACAAAAGAACGATCAGTTTTTTCATGTTAACGTAATTCAGAAATTTCTGCAAAATCCATATCGGTATAATCCTTATTCTCACCCGCCATTCCCCAAATAAAGGAATAATTTTTTGTACCCGCTCCACTGTGAATCGACCAGGGCGGCGAAATAATCGCTTGGTGGTTATGCACCCAAATGTGCTTGGTTTCAGTCGTTTCACCCATCAAATGCAATACAGCGTGACCTGGTGTTACATCAAAGTATAAATAGGCTTCCATTCTTCGGTCGTGTACGTGTGCCGGCATCGTATTCCAAACTGAACCCGGTTCTAAAATCGTCAAGCCCATCACTAATTGACAAGATTGAATCCCCTCGTTGTGAATGTATTTATAAATGGTACGGTGATTCGATGTTTCTAAACTACCTAAAACCACAGTGCTCACTTGCTCGCGATCTAATTTGGCATTCGGGTAATTGGCGTGCGCTGGGGAAGACAATAGGTAGAATTGCGCCGGATTATCCGAAGATTCCGAGCTAAAGCTTACCTCTTTTACGCCACGACCCACATAAACAGCTCCTAATTTATCGATGGTAAATGACTCGCCATCCGCTGTCACTGTTCCTTTGCCGCCTACGTTTATAATCCCTAATTCGCGTCTTTCAAGGAAGAAATTAGCCCGTAATTTTTCGGGATTAGGCAGGTGCAAGGTGTTCAATACAGGCATGGCTCCACCGATGATCATGCGATCATAAATAGTATAGGTTAATTGTATCTGATCCGCGTGAAAGATTTTCTCAATTAAGAAATTATCTCTGATTTCTTGGTTCGTAAAGGTGGAAACCTCTTTTCGGCTCGCCTCAAATCTATAGTCCATTCTAATATGTTTTTTTGTTTTCAAAGCGCTTTTGCGCCTAATTCTACTGTATATTTACACGTTTTATGCCAAAAGAGTTCCCACATACCCTCGCTCATTTCCTCCTTTCGATCGGTTTCCAATCGATGGGTGATGACTTGTGGCAACAAGAGGAGTCAAAGGTACGCGTAAAAGCGATGCCAGGAGAAAGCCAGGAGGGTGATATTTGTATTGGGGAAGATCAATGGCTCATGCGGCGCTCCTCTATTGAAAAACATTTAATTGCTCGAGTGAAGTCTTTACGTTCCGTTTTTGCCCGCGATACGCGTATCGTTCCGATTGATGCGGAGACGGCACGGGAATTTTTAGACAAAGAACACGTCAAAGGATTTTTAAAAGGATCCAGCTACCTAGGTTGTATCGTTCCGCCTCACCGGGTTTTTCGGGGGATTGAAAGTTCGTATACTTACGAGGGTCATCCACTGCTGGCGGTGGCGGTTTTTGGGAAATCAATAAAGATGAAAGAAGCTGGACTTGAGGGATGTCATTCGGGAGAATTAGTGGAAATTGCTACACTTTCTAGCATTCGTCTCGTAGGAGGTTTGACGAAATTCTTACAGGCCTACAAAGATTTGCATCCGGAAACGCATAATGTGATGACTTATGTGGACAAGGAATGGAATAAGGGCAAAGGTTTTTTGGCTGTAGGCTTTGCCAAAATAGGAGAGACGGCCCCCATTCAGTTGGGTAACCGAATGAATAAAGGGAATTTAAAATTACGTTATGTCTACTGATCAGAAGCTTATCGTTTTGTTGGGGCCTACTGCTAGCGGTAAAACGGCTTTGGCCGTAGAACTTGCGTGCGCCTTAGATGGCGAAATCATTTCAGCAGACTCTCGCCAAATTTACCGTCGCCTCGATATTGGTACAGGAAAAGACTTAAAGGAATATGGTTTCATCCCATATCATCTAATCGATAGCCATGAAATAGGAGAGTCTTTCTCCGTTGCCCATTTCCAAAAGGCCGCTTTTGATGCAATCAACGACGTTTTTGCGAGAGGAAAACAACCCATACTTTGTGGCGGAACGGGGTTGTATATAGAATCCTTACTAGCGAATTACCAATTTTCTCATGTGCCTCATTTCTTGTCAGAACCTTTGGATATTCAATTTAAGTATACCGTTTTTGGCCTAAACCCATCCACTGAAACGAGAAGAGAGAAAATAAGCACTCGTTTTCAGGCTAGACTGAAAGAGGGAATGTTAGAGGAAGTACAGCAGCTTTTATTTGATGGGGTCCATCCAGAAGAATTGCGTTGGATGGGCTTGGAATATAAATGGATCGTGAATTATGTGGAGGGAATAATTACCAAAGAGGAATTTGAAAAAGGCTTGGAAACGGCGATTCACCAGTTTGCTAAACGCCAAATGACGTATTTTAGGAAAATGGAACGGGCCGGAATTGAAATTAATTGGATTCCGGATGCCCTTGATTTTCAGGGGAAAAGAGATTATATCTTGAATTTTATCTAAAATTTTGAAGAAGAGTATTGCAAAATCTGGAAAAACGCCTTACTTTTGCAATCTCTTAAGGAGACAGAGAGTTGGCAGAGTGGTCGATTGCGGCAGTCTTGAAAACTGTTGACTGTTACAGGTCCGGGGGTTCGAATCCCTCACTCTCTACCAGAGCGAAAAGCGAAACGAAAGTTTCGCTTTTTTTGTTTCAGGTCATTTAATTAAATTTCGGAATGAAATTATACCTCGTACCTACTCCCATTGGGAATTTAGAAGATATCACGCTGCGTGCCATTCGGGTGCTAGGAGAGGTAGACGGGATTTTAGCGGAGGATACGCGCAATTCAGGTCAATTACTGAAGCATTTAAATATCTCCAAACCTTTGTATTCCCACCACGCCCACAACGAACACACCGGTGTTCCTGGGGTAATCAAGATGCTGAAAGAGGGAAAATCGCTTGCCTTAATTTCGGATGCAGGAACGCCGGGTATCTCTGATCCAGGTTATCTCCTAGTGAAAGCATGTGTTGATAATGGAATCGAAGTGGAATCATTACCCGGTGCAACGGCCTTTGTTCCGGCCTTAGTGAATTCGGGTTTCCCTACGGATCGTTTCGTTTACGAAGGCTTTTTACCTCATAAAAAAGGGCGCCAAACGCGCTGGAAGGCATTAGCCGAAGAAGAAAGAACGATTGTTCTATATGAATCGCCGCATCGTTTAGTGAAAGCCTTAGAACAAATAATCGAATTTATCTCGGCTGATCGATTAGTGATGGTAGGGCGTGAGATAAGTAAGCTTCACGAACAAATGGTGCGAGGAACGGCTACAGAAGTATTAGCCTATTTCACGGCGCATCCAGATAAAGTGCGAGGTGAAATTGTGATTGTTATTGCTGGAAAATAGATGAAAAAGATCCTTTTATTTTTGTTGATTTCTTTGACTGTAAAGGCTCAGTTGAGTTCTAAGGCAGAAGTGGTTTTAGTAACCGTCGCACCAGGAAAGGAATTACATTCGGCATTTGGCCATACAATTCTGTGGGTAAATGATCCGTTGAATGGTATTGATCGGGCCTATAGTTTCGGGACATTCGATTTTAAAACAGAGAATTTTTATTTGAAATTCTTGATGGGCACCCTGCCCTATACCATTTCTGTTCATTCGATGCAGGATGAATTTAATTACAACGCGCAATATGAAAAGCGTGGAATGATTGCCCAAAAGCTTCAGTTAGATTCTCTTCAGAAAAACGCCATTTTTCAAGCATTGGAAACCAATTTATTGCCTGAAAATAGGGAGTATGCCTACAAATTTTTCTATGATAATTGCTCTACGCGGATTCGAGATGTAATCGAGCGGAATGCACCTGGAAAATACCGTTGGATTCAGAATCCATCTTTAGAAGGTAAATCATATCGGGATTGGATGAATAAATACCTTGCGCCTAATTCCTGGGTGACCTTGGGAATGAATTTAGCTTTGGGGATTCCATCTAATGTAAAGGCGACAGCCTCACAGGCGTGTTATTTGCCGGATAATTTGGCTTCAGCTACTAATCTGGCTAAAGGACTTTCAGCTAACCCGGTAACGTTATTTGATGCTGAAGTGTCAGAGGAAGCAGGTTTTGATTTCACTGGACCCTATGTGATTTTAAGTGTGTTAATCGTATTAGTGGGGTTAGCGACCTATAAAAAACGATTTTCATACGCTGCGGACGTGGCTTTATTTAGCATTGTCGGTTTGTTAGCTTGGTTCATTTTCTTTTTAGGAACGGCCACTAATCATGAGGTGATGGCATGGAATCCGGCATCGTTGATGTTGTTTCCATTGAATTTCCCTCTAGTGATTTGGTTTGCAAAAGATCCGTTGAAATGGAAAAAATACCTGCAAATCATCGGTGTTTTGTGTGTGATTGGGCTTATTTGGTCAGGAATACAATTTGCGCCCATGGTCTTAGTTGGATTGCCTATTTTTATACGTGTGTGCTATTTATCCTTCCTCAAAAAATAAATGCGTTATTATCTTTTACTCCTCATCTCCTTTTGTGGCTATTCCCAGGAGGTGTTCAAGCCTTTAGAACAACGGAAAGAAATTCAGCCGTTGAAGATTGAACACGTCTTGAAAGCGGATGGACATTTAGATGAGGCAGAATGGGTAAAGGCTCCTGCGGTGAATGTAGACTTTCAGGTAGAGCCTTTTCAAGGACGTAAGGCCTCTTTCGGTTCGACTGTTAAACTACTATATAATCGGCAATTTTTGTATGTGGCGGCTATATTACAAGATAGTATAGGGAAGAATAGCTACCGAGCCCCTAATTTGAAGCGCGATTATGCTTTTGAAGAAAATGATCTTTTCGGAATTGCCATTGATGGATTTAATGACAAGCGTAATGCGCTCGTATTGCAATCAAACGCCTATGGTGCGCAGCGTGATTTATTATCCTTTGATGATCGAGCTTTTGATATTGATTGGGATGGTTTATACAGAGTAAGAACGCATCGTTCGGATTCTTCTTGGGTAGCAGAATTTGCCATTCCTTGGCAAACCTTGCGTTATCCTAAAACGGATGGGAATAAGCCTCAGGATTGGGGTATAAATTTTTTCCGGGTACGACGATCAAGTAATGAATTATCGGTTTGGTCGCCACATCCCCGGTCGATGAGTCCATTGCGTATGGATTACGCGGGCAAGTTAACTGGGATTATTCCTCCACCACCCACGGCTACGAACATTCGTTTTATTCCCTACCTTTTGCAGGTATCGAAGAATTCGGAAGGCACCGAAATAGGGAATTCTACTACCTCAGACTTTAAAATGGGTGGCGAAATTAAGTGGGCAATCAGTCCTACTTCCGTCATGGATTTTACCTTTAATACAGATTTTGCTCAAGCGGATGTGGATAGGCAAGTAAATAACATCTCTCGTTTTTCAGTCTTCTTCCCGGAGCGTCGTCAATTTTTCTTAGAGAATGCCTCGCTATTTTCAGCTGGGTTAGCCCCTGTTAATGAGGTGGTAGGTGGTTCGATGTACATACAACCCTTCTTTAGTCGGACAATTGGATTAGATCAAAACGTGAATCCCATTGCCATCACGGCTGGAACTCGCTTTGTTTACCGTTCTGAAAAACGCAATTTGGGTGGAATTTATATGCGCCAAGGTGAGGGCGATGGTGATCCATTTACTAATTTTTTGGTGGCACGTTATTCCGAGAATTTTGGCAAGCAAAATAGGGTAGGAGCGATTGTTACCACAAAATCTTCCCCCTCAAACGTCGCTACAACCGGGGCAGTAGATGCCTTTATTCGCTTCAATGATAAATTCTCGTTCAGTGGAATGGGTACTTTGACGCAGGATTCGCGGAATAGTCAACAGGGATTTGCGGAATATGGCCAATTTCTGTACAAAGACAATTTAGTGACCTTATATTGGACGCATACAGTCGTTTCAGATGATTACAATCCTGAAATGGGATTTGTTTCCAGGAAAAATGTTTTATCGAATTCCCAGGGTGTCGATTTTAATGTGCGGGGTAAATGGCTGCCTACATTTATTCGATTTTGGCAACCAGGGGTTTACACCGAAGTATACCACAGCCTAAAGACAGGGAATATCGTGGAACAAAAATTAGTTTCTGGTCCTCTCTGGTTTAATCTGCAGAATGGGGGTATCCTTGGGGGCTATATTGATGCGAGCGTTCAAAACTTGGAAGAGGATTTTAATCCAGTGGGCATTCGCATTAAACCGGGTTCGTATCGTTATTTCAGAAAAGGCTTTTTACTGGCAAGTGATCCTAGCGCGAAATTTTCGGCCTCTACAGAATATGGTTGGGGTGGATTTTTTGATGGATCCCTGCAAAACGTAGATGCTAAATTTCGGGTAGCCCCTATCCCACATTTAAATGTAGGTTTGTCTTGGAACTGGAGCAAATTTGAAGACGTAGGTGTGGCTCGTGAGACGAAAGAAGTCAACTTGTTGATTTTGGAGACACGCATGGCCATCAATCCGCGATTGCAATTAATTGGCTTCTATCAAAAAAATACGACCGATAATTTGAATTCGGTGAATATGCGTTTGGCCTGGGAATACCAGCCTTTATCCTATGTATATCTCGTGTTTAATACCTTGAATTACCAAGGTGTGGATGCTACCCAACAGAAGCAACAGAGTTTTTTAGCTAAATTGTCCTTTCTTAAGCAGTTTTAACATGAAAATTGAATTACGCAGCGACACCTTTACTTTGCCCACCGCTGGAATGCGCGAGGCGATGTTTTCCGCACCTTTAGGGGATGATGTTTTTGGAGAGGATCCCACGGTCAATGCCTTGGAGGAAAAGGTGGCGAAAATATTCCAAAAGGAAGCCGCGCTTTTCTGTGTTTCCGGAACTCAATCAAACCAGATTGCCATTTCAGTTCATGTTTCCAAAGGCCAAGAAGTCATTTGCGACGAACTTTCTCATATTTACTTGTACGAGGGTGGAGGAATTATGGCGAATGCGGGTGCCTCTGTTAAATTATTGAAAGGTGATCTAGGCCGTTTGAATGTAGGTCAAATTAGAGCAGCCATCTCCCCGGATGATATTCATGCCTGTGAAAGTCGTTTAGTC
This sequence comes from Aquirufa antheringensis, assembly GCF_004307425.1. Lineage (GTDB taxonomy): Bacteria > Bacteroidota > Bacteroidia > Cytophagales > Spirosomataceae > Aquirufa > Aquirufa antheringensis. Next base: position 362,176 of record NZ_SEWZ01000004.1, on the reverse strand, counting down.
AGTTTAGAAAATACGGTTAATAAAGGCGGAGGGAGTATTTATACCTCTGAAGCCTTACAGGAAATCTCTGATTTTTGTCGCTCTATTGATGTTCCTTTGCACTTGGATGGAGCACGCATTTTCAATGCCATCGTCGAAACGGGTCAAACTCCTGCCCAATTTGGCAACTGGTTTGATACGATCTCCATCTGTTTGTCTAAAGGTTTAGGAGCTCCCATCGGTTCCATTCTTGTCGGTTCTACAGACTTTATCAAGAAGGCGAGACGGGTGAGAAAACGTCTTGGTGGCGGATGGAGACAAGCGGGATTGTTAGCTGCCGCTGGAATTTACGCTTTAGATCATCAAGTAGAACGTTTGAAAGAAGATCATGCACGCGCAAGAGTTATTGCTTCTGTTTGTGAGAAACTTCCTTGGGTAAAATCCATCCTCCCTGTAGCTACGAATATTGTTATTGTAGAATTACCTGTTGGGATGTCTTCTGTTGATAAAGTGGCTGAATTAAAGGAGAAAGGGATTTATTGTTCACCATTCGGTCCCACTTATGTGCGCTTTGTGACGCATTTAGGTTTTGATGACGCGGCGCTGCAGGCATTTACAGAACGTATTTCTGAGTAAAATTAGCGTGATTAAGCCTTCAATAAGAAATTTATTCTTATGCAGCGAAAGGCGTTTAAAATGTATTTGTTGCCGGGTCATTCGGCGGAATACAAAAAAAGACATGATGAAATATGGCCTGATTTAGGCGATTTATTACATCAGGTGGGTATTCAAAACTATTCCATCTTCTTGGATGAAAGTACTCGAATGCTTTTTGGTTATTTAGAAGCCCCAGATTTGTCGACACTTCATTCTCTTCCTGCGCAGGAAGTAATGAAAAAATGGTGGGCTTATATGGCTGATATTATGGAGACAAATTCAGATCATTCACCCGTTTCCATTGATTTAACACCTGTCTTTTATTTCGCCTGATGAAAAAAATACTTTTTCTCTTATTACCATTCAGTGTATTCGCCGCAAAGCCAGATCGTACTCAGGTCTTGCAACAGATGCATCTAGCTAAATCTTATTTCCAAAGTGTATGGCCAGATGTTACGAAAGTAATTGTAAGTCCTGATAGGACGCGCCCCTCTAATATTTGGACGCGTGCCGTTTTTTATGAGGGCTTGATGGAATTGTACAAATTGGATCCTAAAGCCTCTGATTTGAAGTATATGGAAGACTGGGGCGAATTTCATCGCTGGTCTTTGCGCAATGGCTTGAAGACGAGAAATGCGGATGATCAAGCCTGCGGGCAGGTGTATTTGGACTTATTCGACTTGAAAGCTGATTCAGCTCGCATTAAACCTATTAAGGAAAATATTGACAACATGGTCGCCACAGAAAAGGCCAATGATTGGTCCTGGATTGATTGCCTTCAAATGAGTATGCCAGTGTACACCCGTTTAGGCGTTCGTTTTAAAGAGGACAAGTATTTTACTAAAATGCACGATTTGTATGCTGACACGAAAGCTAAGCTGTATAATCAGCAGGAGCATTTGTGGTGGAGAGACAAAGACTTTATTCCGCCTTATAAAGAGCCCAATGGCACGAATTGCTATTGGTCTAGAGGTAATGGGTGGGTTTTTGCGGCCTTAGCGAGAACGTTGGATTTAATGCCTGCCAATGCACCTCACAGAGCAGAATACGTGAAAGATTTTCAAGACTTAGCTGCTGCTTTATTGCCATTTCAACGTAAAGATGGCTTTTACAATGTGAGTTTGACGGATGAATCCAATTTTGGTGGTCCTGAATTAACAGGGACGTCCTTGTTTGTCTATGGGATGGCCTGGGGAATTCGCTCAGGATTATTGCCCGCATCAAAATACCAGAAATCAGTTGATAAGGGTTGGAAAGCCATTGATTCCTGTGTTCAGCCGAATGGTTTTTTAGCCTATGTGCAGGGAACCGGAAAAGAACCTAAAGATGGTCAACCTGTGACGAAGGCATCCGTTCCTAACTTTGAGGATTTTGGGGCAGGCTGTTATTTATTAGCTGGTTCAGAAATTTTAAAAAGCAAATAGTATATTTTTGATAGGTTTTTTCATTTTATTCTTAATTTAGCCGTTCAATCAATAGAATAAAATGAAAAAAGTCATTATTGGTTCCTTAGTGGGCGGTCTGATCATCTTTATTTGGCAGACAATGTCTCATGTAGCCTTGAATTTACATGAGCCTGTTCAGCAGTATACCGCAAAACAAGATACGATTCTACATTTCTTGAATAAACAGGAATTAGCACCCGGAGGGTATATTTTGCCTCGCATGAGTCATAATCAATCGATGGAGGAATTAGAAGGTTTTACTAAATCAATTGCTGGAAAACCTTGGGCCCGTGTTATTTATTATCCATCGTACAAAACGGATATGACCATGAATATGATTCGCGGTTTTGCCGTGGATATTTTGATTGTTTTTTTACTGGTTTGGATTATTTCAAAATTGAAGATTCCGCGTCGTTCTACGATCGTGGGAGTGTCGATTGCGATCGGTTTGATGGCCTTTTGTAATACTTCTTACACGGAGCACATTTGGTACCCGGTATATGATTTACGCGCTCAATTGATTGATGCGGTAGTCGCTTGGGGACTTTGTGGTTTTTGGCTGAGTCGTTATTTTGGCCAAAAAAATTAATTCCAAGGATCCATCTGGAGCCTTTTTTCTTATCTTGCTAATTCAAATTTCTATTATTCAATGAAAATCAAACACCTCATCATCGGATTGCTATCGACATTGTCTTTGTCATCAGCCATCGCTCAAGATTATCCAACGGATTATTTAAGTCCAGAATTTCACGCGGGTCGCCGTGCTGCCTTTAAAGAGAAAATGTCTGACAAAGGCGTGGGTATCTTTTTCGCATCTCAAACACGTCAGCGTAGTAATGACACGGAGTTTCAATATGCACAAAACAAGAATTTTTATTATTTGACCGGATTAGAAGAGCCTAATGCTGTTTTATTATTGTTCAAGCAACCTGTGACCTTGTTAGGAAAGACAGGAACTGAATTTATTTTTGTCCAAAACCGAGACCCTTTCAAAGAATTATGGACGGGCAAAATTTTAGGTGTGGATGGTTTCAAGGCGAAAAGTAAAATGGAAAATGTGTTCATTAATGATCAATTTACTAGTTCATCGATCTCTTTGGCAGCTGTTGATTCGGTTTATACTTTGTACCGTACGGAGGGTATCTTCGCTAAATACAAGTCAAAAGAAGATCCTTTATCTCGAATGGCATCGCTAGTGGATAGTTTAGTGATTTCGAACGCTAAGCCTTTGGCCTCTAGATCTACTTTAAATACGTTAAGAACTTTACGTGGCATTAAGTTGCCTGAAGAAATCGCTTTAATTCAAAAAGCAGCCTCTATCAGTGTTTTAGGTCATAATGACGTCATGCGTGCGGTAAAGCCGGGGATGAAGGAATACCAAGCTCAAGCAATCATGGAATACCATTTCAAAAAGGAGGGTTCTGAATACCCGGGTTATAATAGTATTAATGGGGCGGCTGAAAATGCATGTGTGTTACATTACATCACTAATTTGAAGACAATTAAGGAGGGTGAATTACTATTAAGTGATTGCGCCGCAGAATACCACGGTTATTCTGCAGACGTAACCAGAACGGTTCCTGCGAATGGAAAGTTTACAGAGGTTCAAAAAGCGCTATATGAAATTGTTTTAGCGGCACAAGATGCTGGAATTGCAGCATGTAAAGCGGGAGCTCCTTTTAGTGATATCGACGCTGCTTCTCGTGCTGTGGTGAATGCAGGTTTAATTAAATTAGGGATAGCTGCAAATGAGAAAGAAGCACGTACCTATTTCCCCCACGGAACTTCTCACCATTTAGGTTTGGATGTACATGATTTAGGACCTCGCGTTTTAGCAGCAGGTGTGGTGGTAACGGTGGAACCAGGTATCTACATTCCAGCTGGAAGTAAGTGCGATAAGAAATGGTGGAATATTGGTATTCGTATCGAAGATGATATCTTAATCACTGAAAAAGGAAATGTAAACCTTTCGGAAGGTTCTCCTCGTACCGTAGCTGAAATCGAAAAGATGGCTGCTCAGAAGAGTATGTTTTAGTCTATCGTAGATAAATTAAAAAAAGCCCCTAAAACTAGGGGCTTTTTTAGTATCTGGTGGAATCGGAGGGACTCGAACCCTCGTCCAAACCTAGAGAACTGCTGCTTTCTACACGTTTAGATTTGATTCATTTTCGATGTTAGATAGGTTCAAATCAGACCTTACCTAACACTTATCCTCTGGATACTACTGATTCATTAGAGAAATCAAAATCAGCGACTCTGCATGTCGACGCTCAGAATCCCCCATCGGCAGAGTTTGGACAGGGCTGAACGATGGCAATTGGTTAGTCTATCAGACTAAGCAGCCATGGCATACGAAGTATTGCCAGCTATAATTCGAAGGTTTTTTTAACAGGAAATGCCTACAACTCCCGACGTGCTTACAACCGGACTACATAAGCTGTCAAAACCGGTCGATCCCAAATAGAAATACAAAGATACAAAATTACACGGGCAATGCAGTCGTCTGCTTGATTTCATCCATCACAAACAAGGTGCTAATGTGTGCGACAGACGGCAAAACCGCTAGTTTTTCTTGGTAAAATTGATTGTAACTTTCTACATCCGCACTCACAACATTTAAATAGTAGTCAAAGTTCCCTGAAACTAAATGGCATGATGTTACTTCTGGGAAGTTTAAAATAGCAGACTCGAATTCCCGAAAGTTCTTTCTGTTTTGCTTCTCTAATGTAACCTGACAGTGGACTAATAGGCCTAGGTTAAGTTTTTTTCGATTTAGAAGGGCCACATAGCCCTGAATATAACCATCCGATTCCATTCGTTTGATTCGATCGTGGGTAGGGCTTAGGGATAAGTTGACCTGCTCTGATATTTCTTTGAGTGTTTTTTGACTATCGGTTTGAATGATTTGTAAAATCTTATGATCCAATTCATCCAGATTAGTGTTTTTTGCCATAAAGTTTTCGGTTTTTCTATCTAATGGAGTCTTGTTTTCTGAATTTTTTCTGAGAAATAGTATAATCAAAGTAAATATTACTTATTATATGGTATAATGCAAGATATTTTATTGCCTTACTTATATTTGTAGTGTATTATACTTCATCAAAGGTAAAGGCCAGCGGATTTTTTTCGGTGGCCTTTCTTTTTTAAATCAACAGATTATGATCATTGGCGTTCCTAAAGAAATTAAAATTCAAGAGTTTCGGGTAGGCTTAACTCCAGCTGGAGTTCAAGGTTTAACGGCCGCTGGACACTCGGTATATGTGCAGACTGCAGCAGGAGAGGGTTCCGGTCTTTCTGATGCGCAATACATCGCTGCAGGGGCAAAAGTGTTAGCTACAGCCGCTGAAGTGTATGCTATAGCGGACATGATTGTGAAGGTAAAAGAACCTTTAGCAGCAGAATTTCCCTTGATTAAGAAGAATCAAATTTTATTTACCTATTTCCATTTTGCTGCGTCACGCGAATTAACCGAAGCAATGATTGCTTCCGGGGCGGTTTGTATAGCGTATGAGACGGTGGAATTAGCTGATCATAGCTTGCCTCTCTTGACTCCCATGTCTGAGGTGGCCGGCCGAATGGCGATTCAAGTAGGAGCTTTCTATTTAGGCAAGCCTCAAGGGGGTAAAGGAAAATTACTAGGAGGTGTTCCAGGTGTAAAGCCAGCGAATGTGTTAGTGCTGGGTGGAGGTGTAGTAGGAACGCAAGCAGCGAAAATGGCCGCTGGATTGGGTGCTAATGTGACGATTATGGATACAAATTTAGCGCGTCTTCGTTATTTGGATGAAGTGATGCCCGCTAATGTGGCAACACAATTTTCTACTTCTTATGCGATTCAAGAAGCCTTGCCAACAGTTGATTTAGTAGTAGGTGCGGTGTTATTGCATGGTGCCAAAGCCCCTCATCTAATCAAGCGCGATGACTTAAAGAAAATGACTCCAGGTACGGTCCTTGTAGATGTTGCGGTGGATCAAGGTGGATGTATTGAAACCTGTAAGCCTACCACACACGAGAATCCGATTTATGAAATAGACGGAATTGTTCATTATTGCGTGGCTAATATGCCAGGAGCTGTACCTATGACATCTACCTTAGCCTTAACGCAAGCGACCTTGCCTTATGTACACCTGATTGCAAATTTGGGCTGGACTGAAGCTTGTATTCAAAACGAAGCTTTAAATAAAGGATTGACAATCTATGATGGTAAGCTGTTTCATGCTGGGGTAGCTGCCACCTTTAATTTATAAAGGAAAGAACCGTTCGTGAAAATTGACCAAGAATATCTCGTGTGTGGCTCTGGTGATAGCCGTATAGAGCCAACGCAGGTATTCTGGGTCGATTTGTTCTTCTTTTAAGTAACCTTGATCTACAAATACGGCCGACCATTGACCCCCTTGTGATTTGTGAACGGTCAAAGCGTAGGCAAATTTCACCTGCAAGGCATTCAAATAAGGGTCTTTTCGAATAGCCTCCGTCCGTTCCTTTTTCTTGGGAATATGAGCATAATCTTCACATACCGAATCATACAGCTTTTTATTAGCCTCTCTACCTAAGGCAGATTCCGTGGAATGCAAGGTTTCTAACAAGATTTTAGCCTCAATGGGCGGATGGTCTTCGTAATCGCAAAGTCGCAAGGAAACATCAAGGAAACGCTGACCATGCATTTCTTCCTCCCGTTTGATTTTCATAATCTCCACAAAATCTCCGTTTGCTAAAAATCCAGCTGGAGAATCCTCTTCTAACCAATGGTAATTATTACGAACGATCATTAATAAATCCCCACTCGAAATTTCATCTTCTTGATATAATATCGTTCTTCGGACGAATTCATTCAGCTGAACGGCGCTCTTGTTTGATCGGGTAAGTAAAATTGTTTCTTCTTTCCCAAACTTCTTATAGGCATAATGCATCCCATCTTCCATCTTTTCTCCAGTCATTCGGAAGATGTCTTTGAATGACTTCGTATTAAATTGGATGGTTGTTGAATTCGCTAAAAGTAATTGCCTTAAGGCAGTTGCATTGTATAATATACCCGAATCAATATCTTGGCGCATGACATCGATTAATTCGTGGTCAAGTACCTCCATGTGGAACTCGGAGGAGATGTAATCTCGCGAAAGGGCAGGAGATAGGCTCTTTCCTACGGGTGGCAACTGTGCTGTATCTCCTACGAAGATTAATTTATTGCCCGTATGTCCATTTTCTGGATTCGTAAATACGTATTCGATTAAATCGGTTAGTAAGCTATTTGTTCCAAAATCCGATTCATCTGTGATCATTGACGCCTCATCCACAATAAAGACTGTGTTAGTGGCATAATTATTCATTCGCTGAAAACTCAGTGCCCCGGAATGAGGATTGCTTACTTGGCGATAGATCTTTTTGTGAATGGTGCTCGCTTTTTTCTTGGCATAATTAGCCATTACCTTAGCAGCACGACCCGTAGGGGCCATTAATTGAGTTTTATAGCCAAAGGCAGGCAAGATCTTGATTAAGGTCGAAATAACGGTTGTCTTTCCCGTACCGGCATACCCTTTGATAATAAAAGTAAGCGGAGCCCACTCATCTTTGTTAAGTACAAAAGCACTTAATTTTTGAAACAGGGACGCCTGTGAGGGCGTAGGTTCAAAAGGGAACTTTTGGTGCAATAAAAAACTGGGACTTTTATCCGTGGACATACTTCAATTTACAAAATAGAATCGGCTACCGAAAGGGAATTTTCCATCGTTAATGGTCGAAATACGTTAATTAGGCAAATTCTTTCATAAGTGGCTAATTCTTCCACTAAAATATCAGTTTCTTCTATCTCTTCTTCGATAATTAAACGAGCCCTGGTTGTTCCCCAATGCAAAGGATCTTCTGGTGTATACCAAATTCCCTCTTTCAAAAAGGCTAAATTGGCCATACTGCAATCTTGCACCTTTCCGTCCTTGACGAAAATTACTTCATCCGCTTCAGGATGAGCCTCTAAAAAGGTTTGGAAAAAACCTCTCTCACTCCATTTAAAGCCGTAATCAATTTCTCCTGTGTCCACTAAGGCAAAGCGTTTGATTTCCTTTTTCGTGTAGGGCAAGATTTCAATCGTTTCCGGATCTTCTTGATACGTAATTCGCAATCGATGGGTTCCTTCTACGGGTAAAATCTGTTCTGCGACAAGCTCCTCCACATCGAACGGTTCCCATTCCGGAAAAAATTGTTCGAAAGTCTCATTTACCCGCATTTGGTGGAAATCAAGGTGTTGCGCTTTTCCGTCTTGTATACAAATGGTTTCTAGGAAGGAGAACATATTAGAAGGGGAGATATACTTTTTGGATTAATTCGTCGTACTCTTTTTTGACATCTGAAAATACGGTGATGCCGCCGCCACTTTTGAAAACGAGACCATCGGATTGATTTTCGATAAATCGAATCATCACGCCGGAATTGAACGATTGACCATCAAATTTACCCATAATTCCAGTATAAAAACCGCGTTCATACTGTTCGGCCTCCTGAATGATGTGCATGGTAGCCTTTTTGGGTGCACCCGTAATCGATCCTGCAGGCAGTAATTCTAACAAAATTGAACCGTATTTGCCTTGTAGTTCAGGTACTAATTCCCCACTTATTTTTGATGACATCTGCCAAAGTTCACCATTATTCGTTTTCACCCGATCAATGTATTGGTATTTTTCTACTCGAATAGGAAAAGCCACTTTACTTAAGTCATTCCGGATTAAATCTACGACGGTGGCGTGTTCAGCCTTTTCTTTGGGATCCATCTGGAGTTGACTTGCGGATGTATTTTCGGTTACCTCTAAAGTTCCTTTCATGGGATATGAGGAGATTGTGTTCTCCTGAATTCGGACAAAGGTTTCGGGTGAAAAGGAGGTAAATTGATCTCGTACTAAAATTTTATAGGGTGCCTCAGCTCTTTGAAAGATTTCAGAGAGGCTTAAGGAGGTGGTAATGGGTGTCTCTGCTGTTAAATTCAAGAGAAACGAATCACCTCTTTTCAAACCAGCCTGAACCTGATTAAATTTGGCCGAATAGGATTCGAAGGAAAGTGGACTTTTAGTAAAAGCAACTGTTTCAGATGTTAATCCCGTGGCATCAAATTCAAATAATATTCCTAAGTCTTTCGCCTCTTCTTCAGATCCTGCCCAAGCATTTTCTAGCGTATAATCAACTAAAAAGACAAAAGGAATCCCCTTTTTACCCCAAAGGTCCAATTGTTTGGCTACCTGTGCAAAGGGCAAAAAGGGGATTTTCATAGAATTTAGGCTATATAGGATGGCGCTAAACTCAATAATTTCGCAATACCTGCTGGATTTTGACCACCTGCCGTAGCTAAGAAGGGTTGTCCACCTCCACCGCCTTGTACTTCTTTCGCTAATTCACGAATGATTTTGCCGGCATCTAATCCTTTGCTATCTACTAAGCCTTTCGAAATGGAGATGGCTAAACTAGCTTTCCCTTCTATTTCAGCGGCTAAAAGCACGAATAAGTTCTCTTGATTCTCTTGTAAATCGAATGCAAGATTCTTTAAGGCATCTGCCGTAGGAGCAGAGACTTGTTTAATAATCGAGTTAACAGGTCCAGCCACGATTTCTTTTACTAGACTATTCTTTAATCCAGAGATTTCTTTCTGTTGGTAGGCTGCAACCGTTTTTTGTAGGGCTGAGTTGCTCTCAATTAAGGTAGCCACCGCCTTAACCAAATCTTTCGGCGCTTTCAATAAGTCATTGATTTCACTTAATACGACTTCTTGTTCGCTTAATAATTCATAGGCCTTTTGAGAAGTAATGGCTTCTATTCTGCGTACACCTGTAGCAACAGAACTCTCAGAAGTAATTTTAAATAAGCCGATTTCACTTGTAGACGGAACGTGTGTTCCTCCACAAAGCTCAACCGAGAAGTTCTTGTCAAAAGTAATCACACGCACAAAATCACCATATTTCTCGCCAAATAAGGCCATAGCCCCTTTGTCTTTCGCTTCTGCAATTGGAACGTTTCGTTCTTCTAACAAAGGAATGTTCTCTGCGATTTTGGTATTCACAATCCGCTCGATTTGCTTAATCTCTTCATCCGTTACTTTTTGGAAGTGAGAGAAGTCAAATCGTAATAAATCCTCGTTTACTAAGCTACCTTTTTGTGCCACGTGCTTACCTAATACTTCTTGTAAAGCCGCTTGCATCAAGTGTGTAGAACTGTGGTGATGCGTAATCGCACGACGACGCAAGGTCGAAATGCTCGCCTTCACTGGCTCCCCCGCTACTGTCTCAATACGCACATCAGATAGGATATGAACGATTAAATCGTTCTCTTTTTTCGTGTCGATGACAGGAAGAGAAACACCTGATGTAACGAAAACTAAAACTCCGGTATCGCCCACTTGTCCACCCGATTCAGCATAAAAAGGCGTCGTTTCTAAAACCACTTTGTATTGAACACCCGCCTTATTTTGAATCTTTTGGTATTTTAAAACTTGGGTATCCGTCTCGTTTGAATCGTATCCGATGAAGCTAACTTCATCACCCTCGTTTACGATGACCCAATCCTCTGCACTAGCGCCTGCATCTTTGCGTGAACGCTCTTTTTGAGCTTTTAATGCAGCGTTAAATCCAGGTTCATCGATATCCAAACCTTTCTCGCGAGCAATTAAAGCCGTTAAGTCGACCGGGAAACCGTAGGTGTCATTTAATTCAAACACCTCATCTCCGGATAAGATTTTACCTGAGCAATCTTCCATTAATTTATCTAAACGAACTAATCCGGAAGACAAAGTACGTAGAAAGGATACTTCCTCTTCGTATATCACTTTAGCTACGAAAGCTTCTTGTGAGATTAATTCATCAAATACGCCTTTGAATTGTTGAGCTAATCCAGGGATTAATAAGTGCAAGAAAGGCTCTTTGAAGTCCAAATAGGTATAGCCATAACGCACCGCACGACGTAAAATACGACGGATGACATAGCCTGCTTTATTGTTAGAAGGCAATTGTCCATCAGCAATCGTAAAGGCGATGGCACGAATATGGTCAGCAATAACGCGCATCGCGATGTCAGCCCATTTTTCGTCTCCGTATTTCTTGCCACTTTTCGCAGCGATATATTGAATTGTGCCTTGAAAAACATCCGTATCGTAATTCGATTGCTTTCCTTGAATCGCCATACAAAGACGCTCAAAGCCCATTCCTGTATCTACGTGTTTGTTCGGAAGCGGTACTAAAGACCCATCTGCCATACGTTCAAACTGCATAAATACGTTATTCCAAATCTCAACTACTTGCGGGTGATCTGCATTCACTAGGCTTTTGCCCGGAATCGTATCTACTTCGTCTTGATTTCTAAGGTCAATGTGGATTTCTGAACAAGGTCCGCAAGGTCCTGTTTCACCCATTTCCCAGAAATTATCTTTTTTATTACCATAAATAATGCGATCCTCGCCCACAATGGCCTTCCAAATATCGAATGCCTCTTGATCAAACGGAACACCATCTTTTTTATCTCCTTCGAAAACCGATACATAGATGCGGTCTTTCGGTAATTTAAATACCTCTGTTAATAATTCCCATGACCAGGTAAGTGCCTCTTGTTTAAAGTAATCGCCAAAAGACCAATTACCTAACATCTCAAACATCGTGTGGTGGTAGGTATCAAAACCCACATCCTCTAAGTCATTGTGCTTCCCTGACACACGAAGGCATTTTTGTGTATCCGCGATTCTTTTTGAGGGCGGAGTTCCGTTGCCTAAAAAGAAATCTTTGAATTGCGCCATACCCGAGTTGTTGAACAAAAGGGTAGGGTCATTTTTTGCCACTAAAGGAGCAGAAGGAACAATTAAATGGCCTTTAGATTGAAAGAAATCCAAAAATTGTTGACGTATCTGAGAAGAGGTCATGCGTTTTATTGTAAAATGAAGGGAACCTTTGTATTTTTACTAAAGGAGTCCTGATAAATGGAATCACAAAATTAAGTCTATTTTTTGAAGAAGCCCATTTTGGGTTTAAAATTATTGATGGAATTAAGCAAGCAATATTATTCAATTTCGGAGGTAGCGGCCATTTTTAAGGTGAACACCTCTAAGATTCGCTATTGGGAGACTCAATTTCCTCATTTATCTCCCAAGCGTGCAGGTTCTGGTATCCGTAAATATACCCCTGCAGATATTGAAAAAATCAAGGTTTTGGTTAGTTTAATCGATGAAAGAGGCTTGACTATTGAAGGAGCCAAGCAAGCTTTGAATTTCAAAGGCAAAGAAAAAAATCCGAATCAAAACATCATTAATCAACTAACTGATATTCGTGATTTTTTACAAGGGATGAAGGCTGATTTAGACATGGAATAAGCGTAGGTTTCGGAAAATTACTCCGATGAAAACCACTTATTCGCTAGCCGTCTATCAAATTGCCTTAACCTATTTGCCTAAAGTGGGTCCTGTTAAAGGAAAAGAACTCGTTTCTCTCTATCCTCAATTAGCTGATATTTTTCGATTAGCAACGTATCTACCTTTTGCTGCTGATGCTTTACGTGAAGCGGAAAAGACGGTCCAAATTTGCGCAGAAGATCAAATTCAAATTCTGTATTTCCAAGATCTAGAATATCCCCAACGGATTAAAGATCTTTACGATGCCCCTTTAATACTGTTTAAAAAAGGGAAGGCTGACTTGAATGCCCATCGAATTGTAGCTGTAGTGGGTACACGACATGCGAGTGACGTGGGGAAGAAGGTGACAGAAGAACTAGTTCAATCTGCCATCAAAGATGAAGTTATTTTAGTCAGTGGTTTTGCAAGAGGAATTGATATAGCCTTGCACAAAGCCTGTCTTAAATATAATGTTCCTACCATTGCTGTTCTTGCTGGCGGATTTCGTCATCTCTATCCACAGGAGAATGCGGTGTATGTGGAGCAGATTTTAGCTACCGGTGCTTTGCTGTCTGAATATGCTCCTCATGTACCGCCTGCTGCCTTTTATTTTCCTGTTCGAAATCGCATAATTGCTGGACTTGCTGATGCTACCGTGATTGTAGAAGCAGCAGAAAAAGGAGGTGCCTTAATTACCGCCGATTATGCACTTAATTACGATCGGACTGTTTTTGCGGTTCCTGGTAGCTTAAATAGACCTTTCTCAAAAGGCTGTAATTTATTGATCAGAAATAATAAAGCAACGATTTATACTTCTTGGGATGACTTTATGATGGAATTGAATTGGGAGCAAGCAAAAGATCGATTAGTTCTGCACCCTGATCTTCATCAAAAACTTTTCACCTTACATGAAACCACAGTCATTTCCCTGTTGCATAGAGAAGGCCAGTTATCCTTTAATGAGCTTTTGTATCGTTCAGAAATTAGCCAAGACGATCTTTCTCTTATTCTATTAAATCTAGAGTTAAAAGGGATGTTGCGGTCGACTGATGGGGACGCCTTTATGCTGACCTGATTATTTCTTCCAAGTGCTAGGAGAGACTCTCCAGTCTTGCAAAGTCATTAATTGGGTCTCAGTCACATAATTTAATTTGACAGCCTCCTCAATTAAGGCATTGTAATCGCTTAGGGTATACAATGGAATTTGGTGGTTTTTGAAATTATCGGCCGCTATTTCGAAACCATAGGTGAAGATAGCTACCATGCCTAACACTTCTACACCCGCCTCTTTCAAGGCATCTGCCGCTTTAAGAGAACTTCCACCTGTGGAAATGAGGTCTTCGATGAGAACAACTTTTTGACCTTTTTCGATTTTTCCCTCGATTTGATTTCCCATTCCATGTTTCTTAGGTTCAGGACGCACATAACAGAAGGGTAAATCTAAATAATCGGCTACTAAAGCTCCTTGTGCAATACCGGCTGTTGCTACACCAGCGATAATAGTTGCTTCCGGGAAATAGGCTTTTACGGCAGCAGATAAGCAATTTTTGATATAGGTACGAACCTCTGGAAAAGATAAAGAAACGCGGTTATCACAATAAATAGGAGAATTCCAGCCAGAAGCCCAAGTAAAAGGTTGATCCGGACGTAATTGAATAGCTTGGATCTTTAATAGGTGTTGGGCAACTTCTTGAGGAATTGTCAAATTTTGCATAAGGGTCGTTTCTGAATTTATATTTACAAAAATAATTTATTCAGTTTATCTTTCACTATTTAATTCTATTTTTGCCACACAAAATTGAAAAGATGGTAATTTTTATTGATGATCGACCGATCAGAATTGTGAAGAAGAAGGAGTTGGGAGAAATGCCATCTAAAGAGGATTTTGATTTAGTCCTTGACGCCAGATTATCCCCTTTGAAAGTGGAGAATTTCAGCGGCCATACGTGTATAATCAATGCAAGTGCAGATCAAGTGGAGAAAATTCTACTGAATTTGCATGCTAAGTCGGGTATCCATTTTCATGCTCTATACCTGATTGTGGATGACCGAAAGCTGTTTAAGCAGAAGATTGTCAAAATGTATCAGCTGGTAGAAGCCGCTGGAGGAGTGGTTATTAATCAAAATCAAGATGTTTTATGGATGTATCGTTTGGGTAAATGGGATTTGCCAAAAGGTAAATTAGAAAAGAACGAGAAATTCGAAACGGCCGCCGTTCGTGAAGTAGAAGAAGAATGTAATGTGAAGGCAGCATTAGGCCTTAAAATTTGTACGACCTACCATACCTACACGCACAAGAATAAGCTAGTGTTGAAAAAAACACGCTGGTATGCGATGAAAACAAACTTTACAGGTATACTCATCCCGCAAACAGAGGAAGGAATTGAAAAAGTAGAGTGGTTGAATGAAAAGAAACAAATTCAAGCCTTGACGAATACGTATTCATCCATTCGGCACGTCATCGAGAAATTCAAGAAATTAATCTAAGGTATATGGCAAGTATTGGTCTACTGGACTGCCATAGCGATGTAAATCGCGGATGATAGTGGAACTAATCGGTGCTAAATGAGGGGATGTAATAAGGAAAACAGTCTCTAATTCATTGTGAATATGTCTATTCACCTGAGAAATGGAGTTTTCGTATTCGAAATCTGTCGTATTGCGCAATCCTCTGATGATAAACTTGGCGCCATATTCGTGTGCTACATTCGCAGTCAAGTTTTGATACGTAACAACTGAAACAGGTTTTCCTTCAAAGGTCTTGCGAATGTAATCTTCCATTTTCTCTAGCGGAAAATAGCGCGTTTTGGAAGAGTTTTGGCCTATACCTATAATTACTTCGTCAAATAAAGCCAATGCTCTTAACACAATATCCTCGTGTCCTTTCGTAAAAGGATCAAATGAACCAGGGAAAAATGCTTTTTTAGGATTGGACATAAGGTATTTGATAAAGTGATGCGTCTGCAATTTCTTCTGATTCTGCGACTAATAGAGGAGGATATAAGGTCCAATTTAAGGAAAATGCGTCCCTAATGGATTGCAAATAAAAGGCTAATTCGATGGCCGATTCAAAGCGGAATACATTCGCTAATTGCAATTTGTTTCCTTGGTATAAACTGGCGAAAGCTAATTTGCCCTGAATCAATAGGTTTAACTGCTGATCGTTGTTTAGCAAACATGATGCTAAACTATGAGTATAGCTTATTTTTGCATAGGCAAAATGAGCAGATATATGGTCTTTCCAATCACTAGGAACAAGGAAAATTAATGTAGCGTCTTCCGAAGCAATAGCTTGTTGCTGTATCTCTTTGCCTACTAACGCATTTTCTCCCAAGGCCTTTTCTAAGAATCCTAACCGAAAAGTGGGGGAGTCAAATGTATTCGGAATTAACAGGAAATATTCATTCGCGATTTCAATATGGACCGATGTGATGCGGCTATCCTTTTTCGGGTGAGCGAGTAATTGCTCCCGGAAATTCTCCGCGTTTAGTCGGAGATGTAGGGTTTCTGCCAAATTTGTGGGTTCCATAGTCTCTAATTCGTTTCGAAATTGCAAAAAAAATATGATAATCGGTGCCAAAATTAGTAATTTTGCACCCTATTTAATCCAGCTCCTATGTTGCAAGTATCTAATGTGTCCCTTCGTTTTGGGAAAAGAGTCCTTTTTGAAGAAGTTAATATCAAATTTACCGAAGGTAACTGTTACGGATTAATCGGTGCTAATGGCGCAGGAAAGTCCACCTTTTTGAAAATTTTATCAGGCGAAATTGAATCGCAAACCGGTTCCATTTCGATGAATCCTGGTGAACGTATGTCGATTTTGAAGCAAAATCACTTCGAATACGAGGAGGTAGAGGTATTGCAAACGGTGATTATGGGTAATAAACGCCTGTATGACATCATGTTAGAGAAGGATGCCATTTACTTAAAAGAAGACTTTACAGAGGCAGATGGCAATAAAGCAGCGGATTTAGAAGCAGAATTTGCGGAATTAAACGGGTGGGAAGCAGAATCAGAAGCGGGTTCTTTACTGAGTGGTTTAGGGATCGCAGCAGATTTGCATTACACTTTATTGAAGGACTTGAATGGATCAGATAAAGTGAAAGTCCTTTTGGCTCAAGCCTTATTTGGAAATCCTGATATTCTTCTTTTAGATGAACCTACGAATAACTTGGACATCGACTCCATCTTATGGTTAGAAGGTTATTTGATGAACTTTAAAAACACGGTGATTGTGGTTTCTCACGATCGTCATTTCTTAGATAATGTGTGTACGCACATTGCTGACTTAGATTTTGGCAAAATTCAACTATATGGTGGTACCTATACCTTCTGGTACGAGTCCTCTCAATTAGCGGCTCGTCAACGTACGGATCAGAATAAAAAGACCGACGAAAAACGGAAGGAATTAGAAGAGTTTATTCGTCGTTTCTCTGCTAACGTAGCGAAATCAAAACAAGCGACTTCTCGTCAAAAAATGTTAGATAAATTACAAGTGGAAGACATCAAGCCTTCGTCTCGTAAATACCCTTTCATTAATTTTAAACCTGAAAGAGAGGCGGGAGATCAGTTGTTAAGCGTTGAGAATTTGTCGGCTACGACAGAAGATGGAACTCCTTTATTCACGAATTTATCTTTTACGATCAATAAAGGAGATAAAGTGGCCTTGTTAGCGAAAGATTCTTTAGCGATTACAGCCTTGTTAGATATTCTGGCAGGTGAAAACACGAAATTTACGGGTGAGTACAAATGGGGCGTCACTACTACCCAGACTTATTTACCGAATGATAATGCGAAATATTTCCAAGATGATTCCATGAATCTAGTCGATTGGTTACGTCAATATTCCGTAGAGAAAGACGAAAGTTTCATTCGTGGTTTCTTAGGTCGTATGTTATTCTCAGGAGATGAGGCATTGAAAAAATGTACCGTCATCTCAGG
This sequence comes from Aquirufa antheringensis, assembly GCF_004307425.1. Classification (GTDB taxonomy): domain Bacteria; phylum Bacteroidota; class Bacteroidia; order Cytophagales; family Spirosomataceae; genus Aquirufa; species Aquirufa antheringensis. The sequence goes on along the minus strand of NZ_SEWZ01000004.1, from coordinate 344,809 downwards.
AGGGGAAAAACAACGTTGTATGTTCTCCCGTATGATGTTATCAGGTGCGAACGTGCTTTTATTTGATGAGCCTACGAATCACTTGGACTTAGAATCCATTACCGCATTGAATAATGGTATGATTGAATTCCCTGGAACGATGTTGTTTACTTGCCATGATCATCAATTGACTGATACGGTGGCGAATCGCGTGATAGAAATCGGCTCGAAAGGTCATTTAGATAAATTAATGACCTACGATGAGTTCATCACCGATCCCACGGTGAAAGCTCAAAGAGCCGCACTTAAATAATAAAAAAGGCCAGCACGAAAGCGCTGGCCTTTTTTTATAAAACTGATTTTATCACAAAATAAATCTAGTCGATAAGAAGTTCGATTGTTGGTTCTCTACAATCGCATTCACGATATCTTTGTTCGATTGAGTTGCTTTAGTAGCGACAACTGTACGAATGGAGAATGAACGCAAGGCAGCTGTTACCGACAATGTACCTTCTGCAGAATCCTTACGGCCTGTGAAAGGGAAGGAGTCTGGTCCGCGTTGACATTGAGCGTTAATGTTCACACGTGAAACTTGGTTCACTGTCGCATCGATTAATTCCGAAATTTGGTTGACGTCTGTCCCGAAAATCGCCACTTGCTGTCCGTGAGACGACTCATGGATATAATCGATTGGCTCATCTAAGCTTTCGAATGGAACTACGGGTACCACTGGTCCAAATTGCTCTTCATGCCAAACCTTCATCTTACTGTTTACTGGATACAACAACGCAGGGAAGAAGATGGATTTGAAGTTCTCTCCTCCATGTTCGTTCAATACTTTAGCACCGTGTAGCTTCGCATCTTCAATCAATTCAGTTAAATAAGCTGGCTTGTTCGGTTCAGGAAGTGGGGTAATTTGAACGCCTGGTTCCCACATCATGCCTAATTTAAGCGTTTCAATTTTCTTTGCTAAGCCCTCGTTGAATTTATCCGCAAGTGATTTGTGTACGAAGATAATTTTTACCGCCGTACAACGTTGTCCGTTGAAAGAAAGAGATCCTAAAAGGCACTCATTAATAGCCGAATCTAAGTCAGCACTTTCCGTTACGATAGCTGCATTCTTAGCATCTAAGCCTAAAATGGCACGTAAACGGTTTACTTTCGGGTGCATTTTCTTTAATTTATCCGCTACTTTTGATGAACCAATTAAAGTTAATACATCGATTTTGCCTGATTCCATTAATTGAGGAATGATCGAATTCCCACGTCCGTATAACGTGTTAATCACGCCTGCAGGGAAAGAATCTTTGAACGCCTCTAATAAAGGGTAGTGTAATAAAGTACCGTGTTTCGGTGGTTTGAATAAGACGATATTTCCCATGATCAAAGCTGGGATAAGCGTTGTAAAGGTTTCATTCAACGGATAGTTAAATGGTCCCATACAAAGTACCACGCCTAATGGTGAACGTCTTACTTGACCGATAATACCTTCTTCTATTAAGAAAGTAGATGAAGTACGATCGATATCTTTCAATGCCCCGATGGTATCGTAAATATATTGAACGGTACGGTCAAATTCTTTTTGAGAGTCACCTAGTGATTTACCGATTTCCCACATTAATAATTTAACGACCTCGTCGCGCTTTTGAATCATCTTCTGAGTGAACTTCTCCACACATTCGATGCGTTGCGCTACTGTCATGGATGGCCATTCGCCACGTCCATTGGAATAAGCTTTTACGCCAGCGTACAACACTTCCATCGCATCTGCTGCATCCGTGATAGGATAGGAGCCGATTCGTTTTTGCTCAAAACCTTTGTCTGTTTTAACGTAGATGGGTGACCAAACGTCTTGCGTTTTGCCTTTCCATTGCCGCATTTCTCCATTGACTAAATACTCTTTTTGTTCAATGGGTTGTGTTAAATCGTATGCTGCAGGGATTTCTTCCGCGGAGGGGAAGAGACTTTGTAAATTGTTTTCGGGCATCGTCCTTGTTATTAATTTTTACAAATTTCCGGAATTAGGACATTTCAATTAATTGACTGAATCAATTATTTAAAAAGTACCATGTTTTTCCGGTTATTTACTATTATAAAGACGGCGAACGTTCAATATTACTCCTTTTTTACAGGATATTTTCTTCGGATTTTATTGATAATGAACTTGTTTTGTTCGGTGAAGCTAGCAGGATGCAGTAACGCGAAGGCCGTAGACCAGCTAGAAAAAAGCACTGGCTCTGCCGCTAAAAAAGTGCTGGAGCAGATATTTTTTTGAGTTAGGTATTCGCTAAATCCCATACGTCCAATTTCGTTTTTTAGTCCACAATAAGATAAACGCCAGTAAAGATAATAAAGCGGCAAGTAAAAAAGGTATGGGAATTTGGCTCGCTACCCCTTGGTAAATTTCACCTGAAACATAGGCACCTATGCCTATTCCTGCCTCTAATGCGATGTACATAGTTGCCATGGCACGTCCCATGTGGTTTTTATCGCCTAGGTCATTGGTCCAAGCAGCTAACGTAGGAGTGTTAACTCCCCAAGCCATTCCATAGATGATGGCTGAGACTATTAATAAGTAGGAATTAGCTGAAAATACGAGTAAACACATCGAAAGGCTCAACATGAAGCAGCCAAAAATCAACACGGGAATACGTCCGTACTGATCAGAAGCTTTGGAAAAAAAGAAGCGAATGAGAATCGAGGAAATCGTGTAAATGGTAAAATACAAGCCCTTATTTGTCCAGCCCACTAGCTTGGAGGTGTCCGGGATTAAGGTAATCATAGCACCCGCTGAAAACGAAACGAATAACATAACCCAAAAAACGGGAACTACTTTGGGTTCAAAAACGTCTTTCCAGCCAATGCGGAAAAGAGAAAAGCTAAAACGTGATTTCATCGCTTTAGGCAGAGTCTCCTTCATTCGACTTAAAATAACGATAGAAGCTAAAGCGAAAATAGAGGAGATGTAAAACATTTGGTCCAAACCGTAATGAGCAGCTAAAAAACTGCCTATCGCCGGTCCAATAGACATGCCTGTAGCGGTGAAGATACCGAGACTGCCTTGTGCTTCTCCTCTTCGATCCTCAGGAATAACATCTGCCACGTAGGCGGCTGTGGCCGTAGGTTTCGTCCCTGTAGACATTCCATGAATGAAGCGTAGAAATAAAAAGCCCTGAACCGTATGAAGCATTGGATAAAGTCCTCCACAAATAAAGCAAACGAGAGATCCGAAGGCCATGATGGGAATGCGGCCAATGTGATCCGTTAATTTTCCAGAGAAGGGACGCGAAAAACCCGCTGCGAGTGTGAATAATGCGATGGTATAACCAATATACTCTTTGCCTCCTAAACTCGCTAAATAATCGGGTAATTCTGGAATAATCATCGAAAAGCTAGCTGAAAACAAAAAGTTACTCAGGCAAAGCAAAAAAAACGGTAAGGTATATAAAGACGGTTTTGCGGCTACCATTTACAGGTCTTCTTCTAAAATGGTGGCTATTTCTTTCTTATTCAGACCTAACAGGAAGGCTGGCAATAGAATCAAGTTGCAAATCATCGCCATCAGAAGCGTTACCGAAACTAAAATCCCCAAGGCTTGTGTCCCTTTAAAGGTAGAGGCAGTAAAAATGAAGAAGCCAAAGAATAAAATCATCGCCGTATAAAACATCGAAACCCCGGTTTTTAGGATGGTGGTTTGTACTGCTTTTTGTACATTTTGATTGTTTTTAGCCCATTCTTCTTTGTAGCGCGTTAAGAAATAAATCGTGCCATCACTCGATATTCCGAAGGCAATAGAGAAGATTAATATGGTGCTAGGCTTTAAGGCAATGCCAAAATACCCCATCAGACCGGCCGTAATAATCAGTGGAATTAAACTAGGTAGCGTAGAGATTAACACCATTTTCCAAGAGCGGAACAAGAGTGCCATCAAGATACAAATCAAAATGATCGCTGTAATCGTACTTTCGATTAGGTTCACTTGCAGGTACGCTGTTTGGAACGCATAGATGACCGAATTACCTGTCACATTTGCTTGATAACCCCGTTTATCCCCTGCAGGTAGTAGTTCGCCTGTTTCGATATCCGTTCTAAAGATACTGTCGATTTTAGGTTGAATTTCATCAAATAATTGCTGCGTTCGAACCGTTCCAGCATCCTGCATTTGAAAACTAATACGTGTGAAGCGTTTGTCTTTATCAATGAACCCGGCAAAAAGGTTGTTGTTTTTACCATCTAGGCTCGATTGAAAGTCCTTTAGCTTCGCTAATTCATCGATTCCCGGTAAGGTAAAGTATTTCGGATCGCCGCCTCGATATACTTGGTAAAGGTATTTCGTAGCGGTTAAAATAGAAAGACCCTGCGTGAACTCGGGGTACTTTGCTAGCAATTTTTCGGTTCGTTTGATTTTGGCCAAAAGTTCCGGCGTCAATGCTCTCCCTTTTTCAAACGCATCGATATTCACCTCAAATGGCATCACGCCCTTAAAGCGATCTTCTACAAACTTTAGATCGGTATAGATGGCATTATCTCGAGGCAAATCATCCACGATGTAACCCACGGCTTGAATCTTGCTTAAACCATAGAAAGAAATAATCAATATAATCGAAATGAAGCCATAGATGAATTGGCGATGATGAAGTACCCAAACATCCACTCGATTCAAGAATTTATTCACTCTCACTGACTCAAAATGCGCTAAATCTTTCTGCTTTGGAGGAGCTAAAAAACTAAAGAAAATAGGAATCAATACTAGCGAAACAAAGAAAGTGATCATCACATTTAACGCGGCCACAATCCCAAACTCGACTAACAAAGCGGAACCCGTAAAGGCAAAAACCCCAAATCCGATAGATGTGGTCAAATTAGCTAAGAACAACGTTCTTCCTACTTTCGACGCACTTTCGATTAAGGATTCTTCCTTGCTTTTACCTGATAAATAGGTCTCGTGGTACTTATTCAATAGGAAAATCACATTCGGAATTCCGATTACCACAATAAGTGGAGGAATTAAACCAGATAATAGGGTGATCTTAAATCCGAAGAAGACAATGGTGGCTAAAGAAGCCACAATGCCCACAAGGACCACGATATTCGCAAAGAAAACCACTTGGAATGAGCGGAAGAAGAACAATAAGATTAATGAAGTCACCAAGATAGCTAAACCCAAGAACAGGCTTAATTCCTTTGTTACCTGCGACGTATATTCGGTGCGTATGAATGGCATACCTGTCATATGCACCGAATGCTTCATTTTCGCTTGGTATTGTTCCCCTAATGCTTTTATATTTTTAACTAATACAATACGTCCTTTGTCATTGATGACCTTTTGGTCTAGAGTGATCAACAATAAATGCGTCTTCAAATCTTCTGTGTAAAGGAAGTTTTTGTAGATAGGTAATTGGTCTAATTTGGATTTAAAGGCTGCTAAATTGCTTTCATTAAGCACCAAAGTACTATCTAACAAGGGGCGCGTTTTGAATTTCTTCTCTACTGAGTCAATGTATAATTCAGGTAAAGTCGCTAGGGAAAGTACATTCTTAATACCCGCTTGCTTTTTGACCGCATTACTTAAATCTCGCCAAGCCTGAAATTCTGCGGGGCTAAAAATGGAAGGATTTTCGACGGCAATGACCATCACCGCACCATCCTCACCGTATTTCTTTTTAAAACCTTCGTAGAGTTGAAAACGCTCATCTGAAGCAGGAAGGATTTTCGCTAATTCGTAGCTAAGTTGAATTTGACTTGCCTTAAATCCTAACCCAATGGTTAGTAGCAAGATGAATCCTAATAAGGGAAATTTATAGTGTAGGATGCTTTTACCAATCCAATTCCAAGCGTTTTTCATAAATTATTTCAGTAAGACCTCCGCTATGACCAAATCCTCCGGCGTGGTGATTTTGATATTTTTATAAGATCCTTCTACTAGGTTAATGGGTATTCCTAAAGCTTCTACTACACGTGCATCATCCGTGAAATCTGCTGAGTAATCTTGTTTAAAGGCCTCTTTGAGGTCTTTGACGGAGAAGATTTGGGGTGTCTGAATTAAACGAATTGATTCGCGATTCAAGTGTTCGAAACATCCTTTTTCATCGGAATAGGACCGAACAGAATCTTTCGAAGCCACGGCTAACACAGCATTTCCTTTTTCTGCTGCCATTTGAAAACTTGCCTGAATTAACTCAGGATCAATTAAGGGTCTCACTCCATCGTGAATGGCCACCATTCCGTCCTCTGATAAGGTCTGAATCGCCTGTTGGCTACTTTGGAAGCGGGAATTACCACCAGCGACTAAACGATGTGGAATAGAAGGTAATTCAGCTATTAGCGTTTCCCAATAAGTAAACTGATCAACTGGTAATACCAGAATTATTTCTGTAGAAGCATCGGCCTTGTAAAAAGCCGCAAGGGTATGATATAAAACGGGTTTGCCTTGCAAAAGCAAAAATTGTTTAGGGACCGCGCTTTGCATACGCTGACCGGAACCCCCTGCGACAATTATGGCATATTTTTTCAAAGCAAACCCGATTAATTCAATTAGATGATTAACATGACGTCACCATACGAGAAGAAACGGTATTTCTCTTTGATGGCTTGCTTGTAAGCTTCTGTGATTAATTCATGTCCACCAAAGGCCGAAGCCATCATTAATAAGATGGATTCCGGTAAGTGGAAATTAGTTAATAGGGCAGTTGGGATTTTGAATTCGTAGGGAGGGAAGATGAATTTATCTGTCCAGCTATTGATAGGCTTTAAATGGCCACTCGCCGAAACAGAAGACTCTAATGCCTTCATTACCGTTGTTCCTACCGCTAATACTTGTTTTTTATTGTCGATTGCTTCATTTACAAATTTGCAAGTCGAATCGTCGATCATAAAGTGTTCTGAATCCGTTTTGTGTTTGGTCAAATCCTCTACATCCACTTGACGGAAAGTACCTAATCCTACGTGCAAAGTAATAGGAGTGAACTGAGCACCATTTAATTCCATACGCTTCATCACAATCTTGGAAAAGTGTAAACCTGCGGTAGGAGCTGCCACTGCACCTACGTGCTCGGCATAAATGGTTTGAAAACGATCGCGATCATCCTCTGTCGCGGCTCTTTTGAAACGAATTTCATCTGGAAGTGGAGTCTCACCTAATTCGTGGATCGCTTGCATTAACGCATCGTGATCACCATCATATAAGAAACGAATCGTACGTCCACGAGAAGTTGTATTATCAATAACCTCAGCCACTAGGTCAGAATCACCGAAATACAATTTATTTCCGACACGAATTTTACGTGCTGGATCTACTAACACGTCCCAAAGACGGTGTTCTCTGTTTAATTCTCTTAATAAAAAGACCTCGATTTGAGCTCCTGTTTTCTCCTTGTTACCGTATAAACGAGCAGGGAAAACTTTTGTATTATTCGTGACTAAGACATCACCTTCGCCAAAATAGTCAATGATATCCGTGAATTTCTTATGTTCAATCGTCTTATTCTTGCGATTAACCACCATCATGCGCGCATCTTCGCGATTTTCGGTAGGGTTAAGGGCTATTAAGTTTTGGGGTAAATCAAATCTGAATTCAGATAATTTCATTCTCAGCGGGTTTGAATTTTTATAATCTACAAATATACCATATTGAAGGGGGGCTTGTCAAGGTAAATTTTTGAAACAATCTAGAATCTGCGTAGTTTAGCCCTTTAAGATACATAGAGGATGAAAAAAGTTTCCATATTTTGGTTTAGACGCGATTTAAGAATAGAGGACAATCATGGATTATTCCAAGCCTTGTCTACTTCAGAACCGGTACTTCCTCTCTTTATTTTTGATACGAACATCTTGGATCGTCTTCCCTCTAAAAAGGATGGGCGAGTGGAGTTTATTCACCAAGCGATCACCCTATTGAATGAAGCTATAGGTGGTCATCTTTGTGTGAAACACGGTAATCCTCTGGCTATTTTTAAAGATTTGATGACTAAGTGGGATATTGTTCGTATTTACACAAACCATGATTATGAACGCTATGGCCTTGATCGGGATGTGTCAATTAGTGAACTAGCCCAGGAAAAAGGCATAGAGTTTCGGTCGTTCAAAGATCAAGTTGTATTTGAGAAGGATGAAGTTTTATCAGGTGCGGGTACTCCCTACACTGTTTTTACGCCTTATTCGCGTAAATGGAAAGCTTTATTAGCTGAGACTTCACTGCCTAACTTTCCTTCCTCGGAAAGTACAAATTATGTCAGCGATACGTTTACTCTACCTTCTTTAGCTGACATTGGTTTTCAGTCTTCCGGTCTACTTTTCCCTCAGGCTAGTGTGGCGGATGAGTTGATTAGAGCCTATGCTCAGGACCGTGATTTTCCTGCCAAACCAGGTACATCTAGACTCTCGGTGCATCTGCGTTTTGGAACACTTTCGATTCGTTCTTTAGTTCGTCAAGCGATAGGGAAGTCAGAAGTGTGGTTAAATGAATTGATTTGGCGTGATTTTTACTTTAACATTCTACACCATTTTCCTCATATTTCAGAAAAACATTCGTTTCGTAAGGAATATAATCGCATGAATTGGCGCAATAACGAGGAGGAGTTTAAAGCTTGGTGTGAAGGGAAAACGGGTTATCCAATTGTAGACGCTGGGATGCGTGAATTGAATGCTACCGGTTTTATGCATAATCGAGTGAGAATGATTGTAGCTAGCTTTTTAGTGAAGCACTTGTTGATTGATTGGCGTTGGGGCGAGGCTTACTTTGCAGAGAAGTTGTTAGACTTCGATTTTGCGGCCAATAATGGGGGGTGGCAATGGGCCTCAGGTTCCGGTTGTGATGCCGCACCTTATTTTCGCGTTTTCAATCCTACCTTACAGACACAGAAATTCGATCAATCTTTGGCCTACATTAAAAAATGGGTACCTGAATTGCAAGAGTTGAGCTATCCGGCGCCTATTGTTAATCACGAATTGGCAAGAGCCAGAGTATTAGCCGCCTACAAAGAGGCTTTAGGGAAATAGATTTTCTTTCCTAGAATGGTGTAATCGATTAAGTCGATGGTTAAAAATCCAATTTTTAAATTTACCTGTACTTTTAAAGGTACTTGATATGCGTCATCACTAATCCAAAGTCGAATAGCATCTTCCTCCTTGAAAAGGTTGTTTTTAGGTAATAAGATATTCGTTTTGATGCTAGCTCTCTTTCCTGATTCCGTCTCAATGGTCTCTTTAGCTCTTACCACTAAAACTAATTCATAGATTTTACTGTCCACTAATACCTGTGCTGACCATCTAGAACCTGGTTTTTTGTCAGACACGGGTTTACTTCGTAAGAAATAATAAGCCGAAATAAGGTCTAATAGATCTTTAGGTCCGGATATCGTACTGGTCACCGGTTTATTTTGTGGAGAGGTGATTTTAGCAAAACCTTTGTCCATTTGATATAGGACGGTTTCTTGCTTTCGGTATCTTCCTTCTCGTTTACGCATTTCAGTCTTTAGGGGAAATAGACTCTCGGTGTCTAGTTGAGCTGACCAATAATCGCGCAAAGGACTAAATAATTCAAGTACCCCCGTTGTTTTGCCTTCAATTTCTACTTTTCGAACCGTTTGATGCCCAATTGTACTTATTTCAGGGCTACTTTTAATCGTTGCTTCAGCGGCATTAATGAACCCTAGATGAATGCGGTATTGTAGATTTTCTCCTGCGATCAATGCCTTATTTTCTTGAGCGGAAAGGCTCCAGAAAGTACATAAGAATAGAAAAATAACAAGAGTCTGATTTTTCATGCCAAAGCACAATTTATTATCAATTGTTTGTATAAAAAATTAGAGGCAATTTTCTATTTTTGTATAGGTCAAACGATAAAACAAATATAGTCGTTTGCCTTATAAATTTTAGATAAAAAACGAAAATGGCGAAACAAGCTAGTGATGCGCAAGGCCTAGCGGCTGAAAAGTTAAAAGCTTTACAAACTACGTTAGAGAAATTAGATAAAGCATACGGTAAAGGTACCGTTATGCGCTTATCAGATAGTAAAGTGATGGATGTTCCTGTTATTTCAACAGGCTCCTTAGGATTAGACTTAGCCTTAGGCATTGGCGGTGTACCTAGAGGACGTGTAGTAGAGATTTATGGTCCTGAATCTTCTGGTAAAACAACCTTGACGCTTCATATGATTGCTGAAGCTCAGAAAGCAGGTGGTTTAGCCGCTTTCGTAGATGCAGAGCATGCTTTTGATCGTTCTTATGCAGAGAAATTAGGTATTGATTGTGAAAATTTGCTTATCTCTCAGCCAGACAATGGAGAGCAGGCTTTAGAAATTGCAGAACATTTAATTTCTTCTGGTGCTATTGATATCATCGTGATTGACTCTGTGGCGGCTTTAGTACCTAAAGCAGAAATCGAAGGGGAGATGGGGGATTCTAAAATGGGTTTACAGGCTCGTTTGATGTCTCAAGCCTTACGTAAATTAACCGGTACGATTAATAAGACGGGCTGTTGCTGTGTTTTCATTAATCAGTTACGTGATAAGATTGGGGTCATGTTTGGTTCTCCAGAAACGACTACGGGTGGAAATGCCTTGAAATTCTATGCTTCAGTACGTTTAGATATTCGTCGTGCAGGTCAAATTAAAGAAAGCGCAGATTCGATCACCGGAAATAGAACTCGTGTGAAAGTGGTGAAGAACAAATTAGCACCTCCGTTTAAAGTAGTTGAGTTCGATATTATGTATGGCGAAGGTATTTCGAAAGCGGGAGAAATACTTGATTTAGGGGTGGATTTAAATGTCATCGATAAATCGGGTTCTTGGTTCTCTTATAATGGAAATCGTTTAGGTCAAGGTCGTGATGCAGTAAAAGACTTGATTAAGGACAATCCAGAACTAATGGAAGAGCTAGAAGCGAAGATTAAAGATAAGGTCAAAGTGGATGATAGCGCGCTTCTTGATAAAGACGCGGTAGCTGAATAAGCTTGAATTTATAGGTAATAAAAAAGCGGCTAATGTAGATTAGTCGCTTTTTTTAGGATTGAACTCCTTTGAGATTAAATCGGGTAAAGAGGTTTCGAATGGTTTTTTCGACACTTTGGTCTGTTTCCATCGCCTCAGAGATGGCTTGAACAGCGTGAATAACTGTACTATGATCTCTACCTCCGAAATGATAGCCAATTGACTTTAATGGTAAATTAGTTAATTCTTTAAGCATGTACATCGCAATTTGACGAGGGAAAACATTCTCTTTCTTGCGACATTTGCCACGTAAGGTATCGAGATCGACATCAAAATGATTGGTAACTACGTCTAGGATACTTTCTACACTCAATTCCTTTTCTTGTTCGTTCACAATACTCTTGAGTGTGGACTTCGCTAATTCTAAATCAATTTCCTTACGGGTAAGGGAAGCCTGTGCCATCAGTGAAATGATCACGCCTTCTAATTCACGAACGTTGGTTTGAATGGAATGAGCTAAGTATTCTAATACATCGAAATCAATTTGGATCCCATCTTCTTGCAGCTTCTTTTGAATGATAGCAATACGGGTCTCAAAATCAGGTTGCTGCAAATCAGCCGTCAAGCCCCACTTAAATCGTGAAAGTAAGCGGTCTTCCATTCCAGCTAAGTCTCTAGGAGCACGGTCAGAAGAAAGGATAATTTGTTTACCTGATTGATGTAGGTGATTAAATATATTAAAGAAGGTCTCTTGGGTTTTTTCTTTACCTGATAAGAATTGAACGTCATCAATAATTAACACATCTACTTGTAAATAGAAGTTTGTGAAGGCTTCGATAGAATTATTTCGTATCGCATTCACAAATTGGTTCGTAAACTTCTCCGTAGATACGTAAAGAACAAACTTATCTGGAAAGGAATCTTTAATCTGATTCCCTATGGCTTGTATTAAGTGGGTCTTGCCTAAACCCACACCGCCATAAATCATGAGAGGATTGAATGCGGTTAAGCCTGGCTTATTAGCTACAGCCATTCCAGCTGCGCGACCTAGGCGATTGCAATCTCCTTCGATGAATTTGTCAAAAGTATATTTAGGAATTAAATAAGAATCTAATTCTAATGAATCTAAATTTTTTAGCTCAAAAGGGCTCTTTGCGGGATTAGGAAAATTAGGAGCCTTCGCTTGTTGATTTTGAGTTTGGTTAGTAGGCGGAAGGTTAAAAGTAATAGGCGGGTTCTTACGATCCCCATTATCTACTACGATGGAATATTCTAACATTCCATGACGCCCGATAGTTAGATCTATGGCCTTTCTTAAATCAGAAACGTGCTTCTCTTCGAGCCATTCGTAGAAGAACTGAGAGGGCACTTGAATCAACAAAGTGTTGTTTTGGAATTTAAGCGGAACGATAGGGGCAAACCAAGTTGCGAAACTTTGCTCTGATATATCATTTTTGATGATATTCAGACAGTTATTCCACAATTCTCTAACTTCGATTTGCATTAATTTTATGAGTCAAACAGTTCTCAGGGCGAATTTTAAAGGAATTCACCTTAGCTTACATTATATATGTTTATTATGGTTCTTAATTAAGAAAACGACTACCTTTTTTCTTAAGCGGGGAGACAAAAATAGTAAAATAAGATGTCGTTCCAAATTTGAAATCGAAAATAAATCCAGTTTTTTTTCGAAAAAAAAGACGCTAAAATTTGCTTCTAAAAATTGTTCAAATTAAGTGTGGTTTAATCATTCTTTAACTTGAAAAAGTATAAGAAAATTATTTTATAACAAGAAGAGCGGAAGGCAGTATCGTTATCTCAATGGTCCCCGAATGGAGTAGGAGACTTTCGCCATCAAGGTGATAGGGAATTCCTTCAGGTGCATCAACGTGTAGTGATTTGATGGAAGAGATCGTGACTAAAGGATTGTAAGGCAGGTTTTTACGAAATAGACTTATTCCAAGATTAACAACGGACCAGAATGATCCTGGCTTTATGTAAATTGATTCTAATTGACCATCTTGCAAGTCAGATTCAGGAGATATGTAGGCATTATTTCCAAATTGATTGGCATTAGCTACTGTGAAAGAGAATGTGGGACCTTTGCCTTTGATTTCGATGGGCCGATAAGAGCGTAAAGAGACAAAGCTGGAATAGACATAATTAAAGAAACCTCGTTTACCTCTCTTTGCAAAATGGGCTGCCACATAAGCATCAAATCCGATTCCGGCGGTACAAAAGAAGGGTCGATCATTCCATTTACCAGCATCAATTCCTATTATGGTGCCATATAAAGCCTTATTTAGCGCTTTTTCGAAAGGAAAGGGAATTCCTAAATGTCTTGCTAAACCATTCCCTGATCCCATAGGTATAATTCCTAATGGAATGTGGCTATACAATAAGGAGGAAGCGACTTCATTGATGGTTCCATCCCCGCCCACCGCCACAATTTTAGAGGCTCCTTCTGTAATAGCTTGTTTTGTTAATTCAGAAGCATGGTTTACTCGTTCCGTCTGCCAAATCTTGGAATTAGGGATAGCCTGCAACAGGTTGATTATTCTAGCCCTCTTTTGCGGAGAATTAGTTCCTGCGTTTGGGTTAAGAATAAAGTGAATCATGCGTTTAATTTAATTTTGTACAAAAATAGAATCAAATTTTGGTTTAATTTTACAAAAAATGATCAATCTATGTTAGAAGTTGGAAACTCTTATGAGATCGAATTCTCGTTCACTCAGGAACAAGTAAATGATTTCTGTAAAATATCGGGCGACTTTAATCCTTTGCATTGGGATGAAGCTTATGCCGCTACTACACCCTTTAAAAAGCCCATTATTCATGGAGCTCTCATTGCGAGTGTTTTCTCTCGCGTGATGGGAATGGAGTTTCCTGGTGAGGGCAGTGTTTATTTAAAGCAAGTTTCAGAATTTAAGCGTCCCTTATTTGTAGGCACTACCTACAAGGCTAGATTTGAAATTGTGAGTACTAATCCAGCTAAACATACCGCTGAAATAGCAACCCAAGTTTTTGAACTTGAACGTGGTAAACTGATGGTGGATGGTTTCGCATCTGCTCTGCATACTGAACTCTTTTAAACAAAAAAAAGCCCGATGAAAATCGGGCTTTCTTTATCAAGAGGGGAAAAATTATTTTCCTGAGTTTTTCTTGTCTTGAACTTCAGTACGAATTTCTTGTGCTAAAGTCTTCAATTGTTGTAAACCACCTCTTACGCGAGTACCAGCTGCTTGATTTCCTTTATCGTAGAATTTTTCGAAATCTCCTTCTAAAGATAAAATTAAGTCCTTTACTTGTGCAAATCTACTCATGATAATTTGTTTTTTAGGTTGTGTAAATAATATTAGATTGTCTTTATGCCCTTAAATGAGCTTTAATAAGCGAAATTTAGTAAAAAACTTGTTGTGTGCAAATTAAAATCAAGAAAAAACAGAAAAAAAATTGAAAAAAGTACAATTTTTTCTTATTCAACCGTTAAATCAATCAATTATTGGGCATAGTAGCCAGATTTCAATCTTTCTTGCACTTCAGCAAAGCAATTGCAGGTATATTCTATATCCGCTAAGCTGTGAGAAGAGGTAGGAATGATTCTTAACATGATTTGGCCTTTAGGAACTACTGGATAAACGACAATACTACAGAATATACCCATGTTTTCGCGTAAGTCACGTACTAGTTTGGTTACCGCAGCAATATCATATTCACCATGTAAGAATACGGGTGTTACAGGAGACTGAGTTTCTCCGATATCAAATCCTTTCTCTTTTAACCCCTTTTGTAAGGCACGTACATTAGCCCATAAGGTTTCTCTTAATTCTGGATGTTTTTTGATCAACTCTAAACGTTTCATGCCACCGATGACAAAAGGCATAGGTAATGCTTTTGCATAGGTTTGAGAACGCATATTGTATTTTAAATACATGATAATCTCCTTAGGTGCCGCAACGAAGGCTCCAATAGCAGCCATAGATTTAGCAAATGTGGAGAAGTATAAATCGATACCTTCTGTACAGTTTAAATATTCACCTACTCCTTTTCCATTGTCACCCATGGTTCCAAAACCGTGAGCATCATCTACTAACATACGGAAATTGAAGTCTTTTTTCATTTCCACAATCTTGTCTAGGGACCCTACTTTTCCTGACATCCCAAAAACCCCTTCCGTAATCACTAAAATACCACCTCCCGTTTCGTTGGTGATTTTAGTCGCACGTTCTAAGTTCTTGCGCAATGAATCCATGTCATTGTGGTTGAACTTATAGTATTGACCCATTTTCGCCTTGTGAAGACGTATTCCATCAATTAAACAGGCATGAGACTCTGCGTCATATACGATCACATCTTTGTGATCGACCATGCATTCGATTACTGACATAACGCCTTGGTATCCGTAGTTTAGTAAGAATGCATCCTCTTTTCCGACGAATTCAGCCAATTGACGCTCAAATTCTTCATGCTCATCTGTATTACCTGACATCATTCGAGCTCCCATAGGGTAGGCTAAACCGTATTTAGCGGTAGCTTCAGCATCGGCTTTTCTTACTTCTGGATGATTCGCAAGTCCTAAATAGTTATTTAAAGACCAGTTTAACATTTCTTTGCCCATGAAAGTCATTCTAGGGCCTAATTCTCCTGTTAATTTTGGGAATGAAAAATAATGATGGGAATAATGGGCATGTGCACCGATGGGTCCCATGTTATTAACTACCTTCTCGAAAATATCCACTGTTAGTCTACGTTTTATTGAAAAATTCTTTAAATAATCACAAAGTTAAATTATATTTTTATTATCGCAATGTTAGTAAATCATCGGATTCTATTAATTTGTCGATTCATTTCAAAACAAACTTAAAATGACTAAGTATTTTCTCCTTCTCACGTTACATTTTTCTCTTTTGGCTCAAATCACTCAGAAACCTCTCCTGGAAGGAAAGAATGGTATGGTGGTTTCTACCCATCCTGCGGCCTCTGAAATTGGTTTAGCGATCTTGAAAAATGGAGGAAATGCGGTAGATGCAGCTGTGGCTGTGAATTTTGCTTTAGCTGTGGCTCATCCATCTGCAGGGAATATTGGTGGGGGAGGATTTCTCGTTTACCGGGATAAATCTGGTGCCGTTAAGGCATTAGATTATCGGGAAAAAGCTCCTTTAGCGGCGAGTAGAGATATGTATTTAGATCCTGAGGGTAATATTATTCCAGGTAAAAGTATGACTGGAATATTTTCAGTAGGAGTTCCAGGTACAGTGGCAGGGATGCAAGAAATGCATGCAAAATTAGGTCGCTTGCCATGGGAAGCGCTTTTAAAGCCGGCAGTAGCTTTAGCTAGAAATGGTTTAGTGCTGACTGAAAAAGAAGCTAGAGGTTTAAATCGCCAGAGAACAGAGTTTATAAAAGAGAATCCAGGAAAGAATTATTTACTATCGGCTGAGGGGAAAGAGTGGAAGGCAGGTGATTTGTTAGTGCAGGAGGATTTAGCGAATACGTTAGAGTTAATCCTTAGAAAGAAGGCCAAAGGTTTCTATAAAGGCCCAACCGCTCGAAATATCGTGAGAGAAATGAAATCAAAAAACGGCATCATTTCGAAGAAGGATTTACGTCATTATCAGGCTGTTTGGCGTACCCCTATCAAGAGTCAATACAAGAATTACCAGATCATTGGAATGCCGCCACCCAGCAGTGGAGGAGTAGCCTTAGCGCAATTATTACAAATGGTAGCCCCTTACTCGCTTAAAAATTGGGGTCCTACCTCTGATTCGACGATTCAGGTGATGGTCGAAGCAGAGCGGCGTGTGTATGCGGATCGCGCGAAGTGGTTAGGGGATCCGGATTTTGTCAAAGTACCTGTAGCTGAATTAATCGATTCGACTTATGCTACTTCTCGTATGTCTTCGATGAATTTTAATCAGGCCACTAAGAGTTCTGACATTCAGGCTGGAGTTTTTCCGGGTTACGAGAGTCCCGAAACGACGCATTATAGCATTGT
Source organism: Aquirufa antheringensis (assembly GCF_004307425.1). Lineage (GTDB taxonomy): Bacteria > Bacteroidota > Bacteroidia > Cytophagales > Spirosomataceae > Aquirufa > Aquirufa antheringensis. The sequence goes on along the minus strand of NZ_SEWZ01000004.1, from coordinate 327,908 downwards.
GGACGGAGAAGGAAATGCGGTGTCTATCACCACTACGTTGAATAATTCTTATGGTTCTAAAGTATTTGTGGGTGGATCAGGTTTCCTTTTGAATGATGAGATGGATGATTTTTCTGCCAAAGCAGGTGCACCTAATCTCTATGGTTTAATCGGTTCAAAGGCGAATGAGATTCAACCTAACAAGCGTATGCTTTCTAGTATGACTCCTACGATTGTGGAGGAAAACGGTAAATTAAAAATGGTGGTGGGGACTCCAGGAGGCTCAACAATTATTACGAGTGTTTTTCAAGTGGTTTTGAATACCTTGGAAATGGGGATGAATATGCAACAAGCGGTAGAATATCCTCGTTTTCATCACCAATGGTTGCCAGATAAAATTACGTCAGAACCGAATCGTTTTTCAGCAGAACAACAAGTTCGCCTTCAATCAAAAGGGTATACTTTTGCGCCTGTTTCGGCTATTGGTTTAGTAGAAGGAATTTTAGTGTTACCGAATGGGAACCTGCAAGGTGGTGCAGATTCCCGTGGGGATGATACCGTGTCTGCTTATTGAAATAAGGTAGCGACGAAATAGGCGGCAGCGGCGGCTGCCGCACCTATAGAGGTTACTTTTAATGATCCGATGATGGGGTTTTGGCCGGTTACTTTGCTCTTAAAGTAGCCAAATACCAACAAGGCTAAAATGGTTACTTCGGCAGAGTAGATTAAACCATCCTGTGGTTTTTCCACATAGAAATACGGAATAAGGGGAATGAAACCTCCTATGATATAGGAGATACCAATAGTTAAGGCCGAATTTCTAGCACGATTTGGGTTAGGTCGTTCCAGACCTAATTCGAAGCGCATCATGAAGTCGACCCACTTATCCTTGTCTTTGGAAATACATTCTACGACAATTTCTTGTGCCTCAGGGCTCAAACCATAATCTTCAAATACATCTCTAATCTCTTGTTTTTCTCTCTCTGGCACGCGTTCAACTTCATCGTATTCGCGTTTCAATTCTGACTCGTAGTGCTCTTGTTCTGTTTGGCCAGCTAAATAACCGCCTAAACCCATCGCAATAGATCCGGCAACAATTTCAGCAACACCAGCCGTGGTCACGATGCTAGCTGAATCAACAGCACCAGAAAGGCCCGCGGCAAGAGCAAATGGCACAGTCAATCCATCTGACATCCCTATCACAACGTCAGTGATAAAATCAGAACTTTTCAGGTGTTTCTCGTATAAGTGGTGATCGTGTGAATCCATATTTTATCGGATGCCGTGCATCATTTTTTTAAGTGGTCCATTAGCAAGTCCAAACAGTAGAATGGAGGCAATTCCTGCCATGATGACAAATACAATGAAAAAATCGTAGAGGTTTTTGATCTCAAAACCAAGGAAACTTGGGAAGACGGTTTGGCCTACTACCGCAGTGGCAGGAGGTAATAAAGCGCCTAGCGTTCCAGATAAAGCATAACCAGCCGCATTAGCTAAGAACCAAACACCCATCAATAAAGAGGAGAATCGCTTAGGCGCTAACTTAGAAACTAAGGACAATCCGATGGGTGAGAGACTCAATTCACCCATGGTATGGAATAAATACATAATGAATAACCAAATAACCCCTAGTTTGTCTGTACCTAAGTTTTTCACTTTTATCGCGATGATCAAGTAACCAATGGCTAATAACAGTAATCCGATGGCTTGTTTACCTGGTGAATTGGGTTCAATTCCTTTTTTTGCAAGACGCATCCAAAGCCAAGAGAAAGGGAAAGCTAAGATGATGATGAAAAAGGAATTAGCGTTTTGGACAGAACTAGGAGGTAATTGGATGCCAAAGAAGTTCAAATCCGTTTGTTGATCTGCAATAAAGGTCAGTGATGATCCAGCTTGCTCATAGGCTGCCCAAAAGAAAATCACAAAGAAGGCTACAAAGTACATCACCCAAATTCGATCTCTTTCAATTTTGGTTAAGGTTTTGTCCCTCATTATCAAGAATGCTAAGCTGATTCCCGCTGAATAGATAACAGGATAAATCCAGTCTTTGATCGGATTAGCCACTTCAGTGACGAATAAATAATGAAATCCGATGATTAGACCAATAAATAAGGCGCTGGAAATAACGATGGATTGAGTCGAGAACTCTGCTTTTTCTGTCTCCTCATCTGCTGATTTAATGGCGCTAAAGGTAGGGGCTAAACCTATTTCACTTCCATCTGGAGCCTTTAAAAATACCCCCTTTAAAAGGATGAATAAGATGGTTCCAATTAACATCGCAGCTCCAGCTGCTAAAAAGCCCCATTTAAAAGCTTCAATAACACGAACACCATCCACTTTAACATCCCCTAACCAAGGACAAATAAGCATGCCCAGCATGGCTCCAGTGTTTATCCCCATATAAAAGATAGTGAAAGCAGCATCTAAACGACTATCTCCTTTTTTATATAGTTGGCCCACCATGGAAGAGATATTCGGTTTAAAGAAGCCATTGCCTAAGATTAAAAAGACTAAACCACCCCACATTAAATTCGTGGCAAAAGGGACGTCTAGCTTGAAAGTACTGGCAGAACTAAATAACAAGATCTGGCCTATCGCCATCGCAAATCCCCCGCCTATAATACTGTTGCGATTACCAATGTAACGGTCTGAGATATAACCGCCCAGCATAGGAGTTAGATAACTAAGCCCTAAAAATCCACCATATAAAATGGCGGCCTCGTCTTGTTTAAAGGAAAGTGCACTTACTAAAAAGAGAGATAAAATGGCGCGCATTCCATAAAAATTGAAGCGCTCCCACATTTCGGTGGAGTAAAGAAAATAAAGTCCTTTAGGATGAGAGGTACTGTTTGCTGACATATAGAGTTACTGAATTTTTGATGACAAGATACAAGAAATTCGAGATAGATGTGAAACCTTTTTTGTAATATTGTCAATTCATTTCGGTAAACATCCTATGGGCAAAACAATCGCGATTGCAAATCAAAAAGGGGGAGTAGGGAAAACAACGACTGCTATTAATTTAGCTGCCAGTTTAGCTGCTTTTGAATTTAAAACCTTGTTGATAGATGCGGATCCACAGGCTAATTCTACTTCTGGATTAGGATTTAATCCGAAAGAAGTAAAAAATAGTATTTACGAATGTATGGTAGGACTTTCTACCGTTCAAGATAGTATTTTACCCACCGAAGTTCCTTTTTTAGATATTATTCCTTCTCACATTGATCTAGTGGGTGCGGAGATTGAAATGATTAATCTAAATAACCGGGAACGGAAGATGAAAGAAGCTTTAGAAGCGGTGAAAGATCAATATGATTTCATCATAATGGATTGTTCGCCTTCACTAGGTTTAATTACGATTAATAGCCTTACAGCTGCAGATTCGGTGATTATTCCTGTGCAATGTGAATATTATGCGCTAGAGGGTTTGGGTAAATTACTGAATACGATTAAGATTATACAGTCACGTTTGAATACCGCTTTAGTGATCGAGGGGATTTTATTAACGATGTACGATTTGCGTTTGCGCTTATCTAATCAGGTGGTTAATGAAGTGAATTCTCACTTTAAGAATATGGTTTTTGAGACAATTATTCCGCGTAATATTCGTTTGTCTGAGTCACCTAGTTTTGGGGTTCCGGCTATTTTACACGATGCGGACAGTAAGGGGGCGATTAGTTATTTGAATTTAGCCAAAGAGATTATTCGTAAGAATGGTTTATTAGTGACCATCTAGGTACAGCAATATGAGTGCAAAGCAAGAAAATACAAAGAAGAGAACGGGTTTAGGTCGAGGTTTAGGGGCCTTGTTAGAAGATTCTGATGGGGGCGGCTTGCAAGCACGTCATCCCTCTGATTTTGCAGGAAGTCTAGAAGGAGTGAATTTAATGGATGAGATTTCTTTGGAATTAATTGAAACGAATCCATTTCAGCCCCGTGAATATTTTGCACCCGAGGCATTACAAGAATTAGCGGAATCGATACGTGTTCAAGGAATTATTCAACCCATTACGGTTCGGAAAGTTTCTGCTAAAAAATACCAATTAATTTCTGGGGAACGTCGTTTTCAAGCTTCTAAACTGGCTGGTTTAAAGACAATTCCGGCTTATGTTCGGACGGCTGACGATCAACAAATGATCGAAATGGCCTTGATTGAGAACATTCAACGGGAGAATCTGAATGCCATCGAGATCGCACTTTCCTACAAGCGATTGATGGAGGAATGCGATCTAAAGCAAGAGGATTTAGGAGCTCGTGTAGGGAAGAATCGTTCTACGGTAACGAATTATATGCGATTGTTGAAATTACCACCGCATATTCAAGTGGCGATCAGAGATGCTAAATTATCGATGGGACACGCTCGCTGTTTAGTTTCATTGGAAGATAAAGTTTTGCAAAATACCTTGTTCCAAAAGGCCATGGCTGAAGACTGGTCCGTTCGTCGTTTAGAAGATGCGGTTCGCCAATCGGGAAATATGGATACTCCAGCCACTGGATCGGCTACGGTTAAAGTATCTACTCAGGAACTACAAGCATGGCAATCCACGCTTAAATCCTTCTTCAATGCACCTGTTGCTTTGAAAATGAATGAAAAAGGGGAAGGGGAGATCAAGTTAAGTTTCAAATCGAAAGAAGAACTTTTAACCATTCTTAACAGAGTTCAATAATGTACCTGAAGAACTTTCTTCTAGTTTTGTTACTGCCTTTTAGTGTAGCCTCTATGGATTTAAAGGATTCTGTCCAATTAAAACCGGTGGTAAAACCGTATAAAATCATTCCGCGACAAGCCACGCTTAAGTCCTTAATGATCCCAGGCTGGGGGCAATTGTATAATCGACAGTATTGGAAATTACCGTTAGTGGCTGGCGCTTTTGTGTCGTTAGGAATGATTGCAAATTGGAATGATGTACGATATGCAAAGTATAGAGCGTATTATTACCAGGTGTCCACTCATGTAGATGACCCTACCTACAAACCTCCAACCACGGTCGCTGTACCCTATGAAGATGGTACGATTCGTGATTTAGATGTGAATCAGTTAAAGCGTTTAACGGATGGGTATAGAAGAAATAGAGATTATACCTATATTGGAATGGTATTAGCGTGGACCTTGAATGTGGTGGATGCGAATGTAAGTGCTCATTTGAAAACATTTGATGTTTCGGATGATATCAGTTTAAAGGTAAAGCCTACGGTAGATTACCAGCCTTTTTCCCAAAGTTTGGTCTCGGGCATTACCTTGTCATTTAATTTTAAATAAAGATGAAGATAGTTTTAATCGGGTATGGTAAAATGGGTAAGGAGATCGAGCGTTTAGCGTTAGGTCGTGGCCATTCTATCGTAGCTAAAATAGATGTAGATAATCAGGCTGATTTGCTGAATTTATCTGCCGCTGAAGTGGATGTTGCCATTGAATTTTCTAACCCAGCTTCTGCTTATGCGAATATCTTGACGTGTATTCATAAGCAAATTCCAGTGGTTTGCGGTACAACGGGTTGGTTAGAGAAGAAGGCTGAAGTAGAGACTTTGACCCAAGAAATGAACTCGACTTTCTTTTATGCTTCGAACTATTCGATCGGGGTGAACTTGTTCTTTCGTTTGAATAAGAGGCTGGCTCAATTGATGGCACCACACAAGGAATACGATATTTATACGAATGAGATCCATCATTTAGAGAAGAAAGATTCACCCAGTGGAACGGCGATAACTATCGCAGAAGGTATCATGGAAGCCTATGCAACGAAAGATAAGTGGGTGAATAATGAGATTCCAGCAGCGAATGAGGTGGCTATATGGTCGCAACGTGAGTCAATTATTCCAGGGACTCATACGGTAAAGTATATTTCCAAAGTGGATCAAATTGAAATCACTCACGAGGCATTTAGCCGTGAAGGATTTGCCTTGGGTGCTGTCATTGCAGCGGAGTGGATACAAGATAAAAAAGGAGTCCTAGGTATGGACGATATGTTAAAATAAGATGAAGGAAACGAAAGAAACACCTAAAAAACAAAAATCGGCCTTCAGAGAATGGCTAGATTCAGTCGCATTCGCTGTAGTGGCAGCCACTTTAATTCGATTTTTTGTCTTCGAAGCTTATACTATTCCGACTCCTTCGATGGAGGGTTCTTTGATGGTAGGAGACTTCCTGTTCGTAAGCAAATTGCATTACGGTGTACGGACACCTAAGACACCTTTACAATTGCCTTTGACGCATCAGAAAATTTGGTTCACGAATATTCCTTCTTATTTACGTTGGTTAGATTTACCTATTTACCGTCTTCCTGGGTTTTCTTCAGTGAAGCAAGGCGACGCGGTTGTCTTTAATGTGCCTAATTTTGAGGAGGATGGTGATTCGCCTGTTGATTTACGTACGTTTTATGTGAAGCGCTGTGTGGCGACTCCGGGTGATTTTTTGGAAGTTCGCGACCAACAAGTACTTGTGAATGGTAAAGCGATGGAAAATCCCGTTCGGATGCAACATCCGATCTTTATGAAGACAAAAGAGAATTTAGAAGAGAAATTCTTCGAGACTTATGGTATTCGCAATGCACCAGATGCAAGCTATGACTCTGCGGATTGGTTGCCTTTAGCTGAGCCAGATTCACAAAATGTGCTTTGGGGTTATAAGTTGAATACGTCTAAGGCAATGATGGAGGAGATACAAGCCTTGCCTTTCAACAAAACATTTGATACGAATCTATTCAAAGATCCTAAAGGTGTAACCTTTGTGGATATTTTCCCGCACGATACCACTTTATACAAATGGAACCGTGATTTTTATGGTCCTTTGAAGGTTCCTGCAAAGGGATTAACGGTCCCTTTGACACCAGGAAACGTGGCTTTGTATAGCGAAGCGATTCAGAAATACGAAGGAAATAAGAATGTAGTGGTTAGCGGATATCAAATTTCGATTGATGGTAAGGCCATTACTTCGTATACCTTCAAGCAGGATTACTATTTTATGATGGGTGATAATCGCCATAACTCGGCTGATTCACGCTTCTGGGGTTTTGTACCTTCAGATCATATTGTAGGAAAAGCGTTCTTTGTTTGGATGTCGATTGACGCGAACAAGCCTTTATTCTCTTGGAAGTTTTGGGAGATTATACGCTGGAATCGACTATTTAGATTCGTAAACTAACAAAAAAGGCAGCTCTCGAGCTGCCTTTTTTGATTATAATACCTTTAGAACGAATCCCTTCAAGTAATTACTCTCTGGATGAAATAGGTTGATCGGGTGATCGGGTGATTGTGTCATTTGATGAATCACTTGAATTTCACGACCTACTGCGATCCCTGCAGCTACCAGCATATTGTAAAACAAATCGCGTGTAATGACTTGAGAGCAAGAATAGGTGAATAGTAAACCGTTTTTCTTGATTTTCTTTAACGCTAATTCATTGATCTTTTGATAGCCCTGAAGTGCTTTGTGTTTCGCATTCATTGATTTAGCAAAGGCAGGTGGATCTAAAACGATGATGTCAAATTCGTCTTCATTGGCCTTTAAATAGGGTAGGGTTTCGCCTACAATAGCTTCGTGCTGCAAGCTTTTCATCTTATTCAATTCGATATTAGCTTTCACTAAATCGATGGCCTTAGCTGAGGCATCTAAAGAGATGACAGAGGCAGCTCCAGTCTCTAGGGCATACAATGAGAACCCGCCAGAATAACAGAATGTATTAAGTACCGATTTGCCTTTCGCATATTTCGCTAAAAGGGCTCTGTTTTCGCGCTGGTCGATGAAGAAGCCTGTTTTTTGTCCGGTGATCCAATTGATAGAGAAGGAGATTCCATTTTCTTTAACTGTATAAGGAACTGCTACATCTCCATAAACGTATCCATTCGTGCAATTTTGTGCATACTCTGTTGGCAATGTCTCCCGACTTTTATCGTAAATGGCTTTGATCTTCTTCCCTAATACTTCTTTTATTGCTTCCACGATCTCATCGCGATCACGGTGCATACCGATGGTGTGCGCTTGGAATACCAGTACATCTTTGTATAAATCCATAATCAAGCCTGGGCAGCCGTCTCCTTCACCATGAATGAGGCGAAAGGCATTGGTCTTTTCCAATGGCAAAAGTGCGCGTAAATCCCACGCATTAAGAATGCGTTTTTTCCAAAAATCACTCTTCGATTCGATTTCTTGAAAAGAGATGATTTTAACGGCAATACTTCCATTGTGGTAGTGACCTGTTCCTAGGAATTCGTCTCTAGAACTAACTACATTTACCCAGTCTCCATCTTGAAGATTGGGGCTTTGCTTTGCAATGGCGCCGGAAAATACCCAGGGGTGAAAACGTTTAACCGGAGCGTCTTTCCCCGGCTTCAATTGAATAAAAAGTGTGGATTTCATTTCACAAAATTGCAAAATTTATTCGAAAGATGGTTGGCCAGCAGAAAGCCAAGCAGAATACCAAAGATCTCCCACGTGTTTTACGGCTGCTTGGAACCGAGATTCAATTTGTCGATTTAGTGCTTTGTGGTACGCTAGGCTATATTTTAGACTCTGTATTTTGACTAAAGCTTGTCCCTTTTGTTCAAAACTATATTTTTCTCCTTCTTTTAAATCGGCGCTCACTTGGGTAGCCATAGAGAATAGGAGAGGTAGTTGTTTATGCGAAGCCAAAACCCAAGTCCAAGCACTATGTTGCACATCAGGCACGAAGGTGGCTGGGCCGCTAAATTGATCTAATTGATTCCCTAAGATTTCGGGTATTCGAGATTCCCAAAAACTATGCAGTCCACCTTGGCCCGTTTTTTGACCATCATAATTCGAACTCGTATGCAAAGGGACGTGTGCGTCAGCTACATAGTGACCTAACTCTGCAGATAACTTGACGATTTGTAAGGTATCTTTTTGTATAAAGGCTTGAACTAAACGGGAATATACAATGGGAATATGCCAGGGTACGATGCCGTGCTTTCTCACTGAATCTTCTGATTTTTTGCGTAGCATTTGTTCCCAAGTGCTAAAACTAACTTGATTCAGATCGTATTGATCTAAATCGATATAATGCCGTGAAGCTTCAATATCTAGGATATAACGTCGCGAGTCGGGTAAGACAGCAAGCTCTTGTAACTCTTTTTGATGTCTTCGGTAAAAAGAATGTAAGGGGAAAGGTAGGGTATAGGTTGCCAGTAAATTGATTTTTCGATGGCCAAAGAATCCCCAGGTGCTATAAGTTTCTGCGTGTACCGCTATAGAACACAGAATAAACATATAAATTTTAAGGTAGCGCTTGTTATTTAATTTCATATTGGTTACTTTTGCATTTCAATTTTGTAAAAAGAGAATTTTATTTAACAGATGGCAAATCATAAATCAGCACTAAAGCGTATCCGTTCTAACGAAGCAAAGCGTTTACGTAATCGTTACCAACACAAATCAACTCGTACATTAATCAAGAAATTGAGATTGACGACTGAAAAATCTGTGGTGATCGAGCTTTTCAAACAAGTTTCTTCTTCTTTGGATAAATTGGCTAAGAAAAACATCATCCACAAGAATAAAGCTGCAAATCAAAAATCTAAATTAGCTAAGTTAGTGAACAAAGTAGCTGCTTAATAGTAGATTATCGAGATAGTGATAAACCCCTCCGCAAGAGGGGTTTATTCGTTTATATGGGTTACCTTTCTTGAATGAAAATCACCCAGAAAGAGGATATGCCTCGAGAAAAATTAGCTCGCGTAGGAGCAAGTGATATGTCGTTGGTTGAGATCTTGACCATTCTGATTGGTTCTGGGTTCGCAGAACATTCAGCTGCTGATTTAGCACAACTTTTGCTTAATGCCATCGATGGCGATTTGTGTTTATTAGCCCGTTACAATTCGTTTGATTTTAAAAAACTAAAGGGAATTGGTCCTGCGAAGGCAGCTTTACTTGTGGCGGCTTTAGAATTAGGGAGAAGACGTCAAATCTATGAATCTAGTTCCAAGCTAGTGATTCGGAATTCGGTGGACGCGTATAGCTTGATTAAGCCTTATCTAGCTGATTTGATACGAGAAGAGTTTTGGGTATTTCACCTAAATCGTGCCTCAACGGTGGTGTTAGCGGAGAAATTAAGTATGGGTGGTGTGTCCGGGACTACCGTGGATCTTAGGTTATTGTACAAGTCAGCTTTAGAGCGATTGACTTCATCCATCATTTTAGCACATAATCATCCCAGTGATCAAATGCGACCTAGCAAGTCAGATGTGGATTTAACGAAGCAAGTCGTGGCTGCAGGTAAGATATTTGATATTGATGTGGTGGATCACCTCATCATAGGGTCGTCTACTTTTTATAGCTTTGCAGACGATGGGAAATTAAACTAAAAGAGAGAGGATTATTTTCCTCTCTCTTTATAGATCTTTTGAAGTTTAGCACCTACTACAATTGAAATTGCGAATAAGATGATAAAAAACGCTGCTCCTGAATATCCCATTGTATTGTTGTTTAATGATGCAAATTTACAAATTATTTTAAAGAAGTCCTTTGGTACTTGGCAAAGAATCTAAATTTTTTCGATCGCGGTTTACGGCAATTTTGATGGCCTTAGCAAAGCCTTTAAAGATTGCTTCGATTTTATGGTGCTCGTTATCTCCAGTAGCTTGAATGTTTAGGTTACATCTTGCTCCATCTGAAAAGGATTTGAAGAAATGATGAAACATCTCAGTAGGCATTTCACCGATCATTTCGCGTTTAAAACTAGCCTCCCAAACCAACCAATTGCGGCCGGAGAAATCAATGGCTACTTGAGCTAAACAGTCATCCATGGGTAATAAAAAACCGTAGCGTTCTATCCCTTTCTTGTTCCCTAAAGCTAAGGCAAAAGCCTCGCCTAAGGCTATACCTGTATCCTCGATCGTGTGGTGCTCGTCTATATGAAGGTCTCCATTCACTTTAACCGCTAAATCGAGATTACCGTGTTTCGCTATTTGGTCTAACATATGATCGAAAAAGCCTAAGCCAGTTTCGTTCTTAGCAACTCCTTTTCCATCTAAATTTAGGTCAATGGCAATTTTAGTTTCGTGCGTATTGCGTTCATGAAACACTCGTCTAGCAGGCAATAAGAAGAATTCGTGTATTTCATTCCAATTGGCGCACTGTAATGCTGTAAAAGGCAGCAATTCAGCAGGGATTTCGAGGTCGCCAATGAAAATCCCTTTGGCCCCTAAATTCTTCGCAAGTTCAAGATCTGTTAAACGGTCTCCAATGACAAATGAATTGGCTAAATCATACTCATTTGTGAAATATTCGCCCAATAAACCAATACCAGGTTTACGCGTCGGTTTATTTTCGTGTGGAAAACTGCGATCAATGTGAATCTGTTGGAAGATGATACCTTCCGATGCGAAGATGTCTAACATCTTTTGGTGTGCTGGCCAAAAGGTTTCTTCCGGAAAAGAATCCGTTCCTAAACCATCCTGATTGGTCACCATCACTAATTCATAGTCAGCAATCGTGTCTATTTTCTTCAGATTAGAGATAACCTCTGGCAAGAAGGCTAGCTTTTCGAAACTATCCACTTGTTGGTCAATTATCGGTTCTTCAATTAAAGTCCCATCTCTATCAATAAATAACACCTTTTTCATCTTACAAAGGTAAGCAAATAAAAAAAATAAGGTAATTTTGTGTTAGAAATAATCCATATGAGCCAGGTTTTTACATTAATCACACCCGAAGAAAAAGCATTTTTTGCAAAGCGTCTTGCAGATCTTTGTACAGAGAAGCAGGAAAAGGTGCTAGAATTGATTCCTGCCTTCGAAGCGGTTGTTTTAGGGAGTGTATTAAAGTTATTTCGAAATCGGATTCGCTTCAATGCGCTCTATAATTTTATGTTAGCGAAATCGGCTCCTCAAGAAGAAGTGGCTAAGTTATTAAGTTCAGGGAAGGGGATGCCGGATTATGAAGCATTGTATCGCTTTGGAGAAGGAATGATGGGGGTTTTGTTGCCGGATAAGAAAAGTGCGATTGCTACTTTATTAGGAGGTCAATTAGGGGCCAAAAGTTCGACCATCATCAAAGGTTTAACCTTAAGTTATGCTTTATACGGTTACCGGTTGAAGGAGTTTGATTATGATGCATTGCGTGATTACAAATCTTTTGGCGAGTTTTATCAGCCATATACCTCTGATTTCTATGCCTTAACGCCCGCTAAAATTCAAGTGGCACTAGTAGATATCTTAGTTTTAAATGACGTGTTAAAAGGGGATTCATTTGTATTTGATGAGCCGTTTGTTGCAGCTGATGATCGCCCTGCCCGTAATTACAAATTAATTGCCGCTGTGATTGCTGGAATCGTGTTACTGGCTATCGGTTTGTTTTTTGCCTTCAGAAGCGGAGGGACAGTTGAGGTGGTTGAAAAAGAGGATGCAGATCAAATTATTCCAATAGATAGCTTGAACAAATTAAATGATAGTCTAACGAAGGCGGTGGTAGATTCTGCGAAGGTTACTACTGATTCTCTGGTTACATTAACTTGGCCAGAAGGAAAACCTTTTCAGGTGCCTAGAGAATCTCTAGTGGTTGCGTTTCATGCCTATGTGACTGATTCTACAGTGGTTTCTCCTTTGGAATTAACTTGTACGGAGCTTGATTTTAGTGATAAGACGGAGCTTTTATCTTCCCCAACAACCTATTTGTTTAAACAAATTGCCTCTGGTATGAATAAATTTAAAGAGGTAGACTTGCAGGTACAAGTAGCTTCTGAAAAGGGGGCGATTGTTGCCAAAGAACACGCTTATGTGGTAAAGAATCGCTTAGTAGGTGAGGGTCTAAATCAGAAGCGAATTACAGTCGCTACTTTGCCTAATTCCTCGAATAATCAAATCATTTTCAGCTTTAAGAAGCGTTCTTCATTAAAATAGTACAATTTTATTGGATGCTAATTTATTAAACAGTACTTTTGTACTTTGTTTATTAAATACATCCGCAGGAACTCTCTTTTTTCCTTTATTCAAAGGCTATCGGCAGGAGTTAAATTACGGATGTGTTCGGGCATCGTAATTAAATATATCAAATGAGTGAAAAAATTCGCTTCGATTCGCTTCCATTGTCGGAAGGAATCCAAGAAGCAGTAAAAGAAATGGGCTTTGAGTTTGCTTCTCCCATCCAATCAGAAGCAATTCCTTTCGTTATGGAAGGTCGTGATGTCATCGGTCAAGCGCAGACAGGTACTGGTAAAACAGCCGCGTTCGGTATTCCGATGATTGAACATATTGTTCCTTTTGAGAAGTATGTTCAAGCAATCATCTTATGTCCTACGCGTGAATTAGCGGTTCAAGTTTCCGAGGAAATGAAGAAGTTGTCTAAGTTTACCAAGGGTGTTTGGGTGACGACGGTATATGGTGGAGATTCCATCGATCGTCAAATTAAGTCCTTGAAAGCAGGGGCTAACATCGTGGTGGGAACACCAGGTCGTGTTATCGACTTAATCGAGCGTCGTGCGTTGAAATTAAATCAAACATCGATGATCGTTTTAGATGAGGCGGATGAGATGTTAGATATGGGTTTCCGTGAGGATATCGAAAGTATTTTGGAAGAAATTCCCAATGAGCGTCAAACAGTCTTGTTCTCAGCGACTATGTCTAAGCCGATTATGGCCTTGACAAACCGTTATTTAACTAACCCTAAGTTAGTGAAGGTAGTGAAGAACGAAATCACGAACGTGAACATCGAGCAATTATACTACGATGTGAAAGGACGTGCTAAGATGGAAGTGACGACTCGTTTGATCGACTTCTATTCGTTGAAATTAGTCTTGATTTTCTGTAACCAAAAGAAGCGTGTGGACGAAGTAGTGGAAGAATTGATGTTGCGTGGATACGCGGCTGAAGGTCTTCACGGTGACTTGCGTCAATCACAACGTACCCAAGTAATGAATCGTTTCCGTGGTGGAAATGTAAGTTTCTTAGTGGCGACGGATGTGGCGGCACGTGGTTTGGACGTAGATAACGTGGATGCCGTAATCAATTACGATATTCCATTAGATGAAGAATATTACGTACACCGTATCGGTCGTACCGGTCGTGCCGGTAAGTCTGGTAAGGCATTTACGTTAGTCGTAGGAGCTGAGCGCAATCGTTTGCGTGATATCATGAATTATACGAAAGTAAAGATTGATAAAGGAGTGATTCCTACTTTCTCTGACGTAGTAGGTGTGAAAAAGGGTATGTTTATTGATCGGGTAGGTGCTACGATCGCTGAAGGCGGTTTAGAGTTATTCGATGATGCTTTACCTAATTTCCAACATGCTGGTTTCACTGTGGAGCAAGTAGTGGCTGCGTTAGTGAAGATGAACATGGGTGTCGTGAAGAACGAGTTCGGTGATGAAAATCTCGAAGGCGATATGGAACGTAGCTCACGTAAGTATGGTCGCGATGAACGCGGCGGTGGCGGCGGTCGTTTCGAAAGAGGCGGTGGCGGTGACCGTTGGGGCGGTGGAGATCGTGGCGGTGATCGTCGCGGTGCTGGCCGTTTCGAAAGAGGTGGAGATCGTGGTGGAGACCGCGGTGGTCGTTTCGAAAGAGGCGGTGATCGTAACTCAGCACCTCGTGGCCCTCGTGTAGATCGCGATGGTAAGCCTTACAAATCAGATGAGAATATGGTACGTCTAGTGGTGAACATTGGATTTAACGAAAAAATCTCTCCATCGAATATCGTGGGAGCTTTTGCCGGAGAATCTGGTATTCCAGGAAACGTATTAGGTCAAATTCAAATCGAGAACAAACACACGTTTGTGGATGTACCGAAAGAATATGCGAATGTCGTATTAGACAAGATGAGCGGCGCCCAAATCAAGGGTAAGCGAGTGAACGTCGATATAGCGAAAGCAGACAAATAATCAAAAGGGGCTCAAATCGAGCCCCTTTTTTTAGGTCATTTTGCGTAAATAGAAATGTTGTTTAGGGCAAATGGGCTTAAAGAATAAAAGACCTAGGTCAAATAGATCAACGGTCTGAATCACTGATTCATTTGAATGTAATGCATTCCAGATTTTCTCTTGGCTGTGTGGTTTCTCAAATAGAAGGATGGTATTTTGAGGAATTTTGGCAAGATCTTCATAGGATTGAATCTCCATAATCGTACAATCTGAATAACGATTTGCTAAGGCTTCTTTTAATTGAGAATTGCTTAATTGCCCTTTCAAATAGGGATTTAGCACTTCACAATACAGAGAATAGATCGATGGTGAATGTAATCCGTGCGCCGTTTGCGCCTTAAAATAGAATTGTAGCCGATTCATTAATTCAAATGGTAGGCAGGGATGAGCTCAAACGCGGGTATTTCCACTTTAAAAGTAGACTGATCCTCTAAATTCAGGAATACATAATGACCACTCATCTTACCAATAGAGGAAACTAATGGGCAACCAGAGGTATAAGTAAATGAATTGCCCGATTCTATAACGGGTTGTTGCCCTACGACGCCTAATCCATTCACCGTTTCTTTAGAACCAACGCCATCAATAATTTCCCAAAACCGACTCACCAATTGTCCTGGTTGATTACTTAGATTTTTGATTGTAATTTGGTAGGAGAAAAAATGCTTGTAGGGCGGATTAAGTTCAAATTCAGGTAGATGTGTCGTATCTACCGTAATTAAGAATCCGTTTGAATATGCTTCTGTCATCCTTTGAATTAGAATAATGATTAATGTAGGTGTAAAATTAGCCGAAACTTTGAATAATGATTGGAAAATGGTGTTGAATTCTACCATGTCTGAGGCTTATTTTCAAGACTTAGCTTTATTTTTAGACAAGGATGTGAATTCTTACGTTGTATATCCTCCCATAGATCAAATTTTGGCAGCTTTTCATCGCTGTAGTTTTGAGCAAACCAAAGTCGTCATTATTGGCCAAGATCCATACCATGGTGCGGGTCAAGCGCAAGGTTTATCCTTTTCTGTTCCTTCTTCCTTCCCTTTGCCACCTTCGCTTCGTAACATCTACAAGGAACTATATGATGATTTGAGAATTATTCGAAATGACGGGGATTTGAGAAGCTGGGCGGATCAAGGTGTTTTACTACTGAATGCGGTTTTAACGGTTCGTTCTGGAGAACCTAATTCACACGCTAAACGAGGCTGGGAGGAATTCACTCAACAAGTCATCCAGATTTTAAATGAAGAGAAAGAAAACGTTGTTTTTGTTTTATGGGGTGCATACGCCCAAAAACTAGGCAAATACATTGATTCACAGCGCCACTTCATCATTCAAGCGGCTCATCCATCGCCTTTATCGGCTAATCGAGGTGGATTTTTTAAGACGAAGCCTTTTTCTAAGATTAATGAGTACCTGGTGGGGAGTGGCCAAGAGGTGATTGATTGGGCTTTATAAAGCACAAAGATCAAAGCAAAAAGCACAAAGTTGGAATCGCCTTCGGCGATGGTTTCGTGCAATGAAAGCACAAAGATCAAAGAAAAAAGCACAAAGTTGGAATCGCCTTCGGCGATGAGTTTAGGAATTATTTATTTAACTAAGCCGTAGGCGACTAAATCGCGTAGCGATGACTATCGACTATCGACTAGTGACTATCGACTCTCTTCAGTTGACTCGGAAAGTACACATACTGATTCGCGAATTCTTTTTGGAAAAATCCTGAGACGACTCCTTCGATGAATTCCTTGTGTCCTTCTTCGAATTCGGGTAACCAGCATTGCAAGGAGTAACCGTTTGAATCAGGCTCTTGATGTGAACTGATTTCAAATAAATGAATTTGATCGATGAAGGCTTGCTTCTCGATTTCTGGCATTATTATGGTTTTTAAGGCTCTTAATGCCGTTTCTGTGATGCTTGGCTCAATGAAGAGTGATATGTTGTATTGAATCATGATTGCGTTAGTCTTTTAGGGCGTTATACAGGATTTCTGCCGTGTGGAGTCCAGTTTGTTCGATACCATCTTTGATTTGGTGTCTACAAGAAGTTCCGTTGCTAGCAATAATACTTTTGATGGGTTTATTTAAGAGACGCGGAAATAAAACCAGATTCGCGATTTGTTGAGAAATTTTATAGTGTTTTTTCTCATAGCCAAAAGATCCTGCCATTCCGCAGCATCCCGTCGGTAGTAATTCTACTTCGTATTGAGATGGAATGGTTAATGCGATTCGGGTAGATGTCAATCCGGCTATTGATTTTTGGTGGCAATGGCCGTGTAGGAGGATTTTTTGCTGTTTCCCGTGGAAGGAATCAGAAGTTATTTTTCCTGCCTTAAATTCGCGTGCAATGAATTCATCAAGTAACAAACAATTCGGTTTTAATTGTTCCGCTTGTTCGCGTTTTTCAGCATCCACTAGAGAAGGAATTTCGTCTCTAAATGTTAATATGGCACTTGGTTCAATACCTAAAAGAGGATGTTCGTAGGAAATTAGACTACCTAATTGATCCACATTTGAATTAGCAAGCGCTTTGGCCTCAATTAACATTCCTTTGGAAATAAAACTTCTACCGGTGACAATTCCTTTCGGAATTTGAACCCCGTAACCTAATTGATTTAATAATTTAACGGTCTTTTGACCTAAAGGAACCTCATTGTGATTAGTGAATTCATCTGCTAATAGGTAGACAAATCCATTTTCATAGGCATCTTGTGGGTTTTTCTGCGCATAACGCTCAAACCATTTTTCCAAGCTGGCAAATTGTACCGTTGGTAGACTTCGTTCGATGGAGAATCCCATCGCTAGTTTTACTAAGCTAGACGTCAATGGGAATTCAACCATAAAATTATATAAGGGAGCTACATAACTAGCATAGCGTTGCAGGGTAGGGAAGTGTCCGATTAATTTCGTGCGTAAGGGCACTCCATTTTTCAAATACGATTGTTGCAAGGTCTCAGCCTTCAATTTCCCCATGTCGACGCCGGAAGGGCATTCGGTCTGGCAGCCTTTACAAGATAAACATAAGTCCAAAATCTCGTGCAAAGCCGGGTTGCTAAATGTTTCCTCCTTAGGTGAACTCAATAATTGTCTGAGCATATTCGCCCTTGCCCGGGTGGAATCTTTTTCTTGCAAACTGGCCATATAACTAGGGCACATCGTGCCGCCACTTAAGGCTGTTTTCTTGCAATCTCCAGAACCAGAGCATTTTTCAGCGAGACCTAAGGGGTTTTTCCAAACTCCATAATCAAAGAAATAAGTCGGTTCAGCTGCTTTTTTATCCGTAAAACGGAAGGCGGTATCCATAGGAGGACTAGCCGTTATTTTACCTGGATTGAAGATATTTTGAGGATCAAATACATGCTTGATCTCTTTGAAAAGACTATATACTTCTTTGCCCATTAAGGCGGGAATGAATTCGCCGCGCAAACGACCATCCCCGTGTTCTCCGCTCAAAGACCCGTTGTATTTCTTCAGTATTTCAACCGTTTCTGTTAATAAATTTCGGAAAATGGCGACACCTTCTGGACTCTTTAAGTTGATAAAGGGCTCAATATGCAATTCTCCTGCTCCTGCGTGCGCATAATAGGCCGCATTCGTATCGTACTTCGAGAGTAATGCTTGTATTTCTGCTACATAAGCAGGTAAATCCAATGGATCAACTGCGCAGTCTTCAATTAGATTAACGGGTTGTGTATCTCCCTCAAGATTTCGGATTAATCCTAGGCCAGCTTTTCGGATGTCCCAACCTTTGGCAATCTCCTGACCAAATAAAGTGGGATAAGCATAACCTAAATTTTGCGACTTCAATTGCTTAATGAACGCTGAAACCTGATCTTCTAAGGTAGCTCGATCTGTTGAACGGAATTCCACCATCAAAATGGCGGCAGGCTTTCCATTAATAAAATCGCGGTCTTTTTCGAAATTCGGATGGCCTTCCGTGAACGAAAGGATGTAATCATCCACTAATTCTGAGGCAAGTATCGGATGCTTTAGGGCCTCAATATTGACTTGCAGAGATTCTTGCAAGCTTTGGCAATGGATACAAACCAGCGCCACTTCTGGTTCAGGAAGATCCAATAAATTCAATTTCATCGCGTGAACGACAGCTAATGTGCCTTCTGATCCCGCAATCAATTTGGAGAGATTGAATGGTTCACCATCCGAATTAAAGGGTTGCATTTCCAATAAGGCATCTAAAGCATAGCCTGTATTTCTACGTTTGATGGACTTTTTAGGAAACCTCTCTTGAATTAACGTTTGAATCTCTGGGTTATTAAGCATCCGATGAATCTCGCGATAAATCTTGCCTTCTAAATTTTGTAGGGTAGTCTTGTGGTAGAATTCCTCTCTCGTTAAGGGATGCGTGTGAATTTCTGTACCATCGGATAAAAAGGCACGTGTTTCCAAAATATGATCACGTACTGACCCCCAAACAATACTATGCAATCCACAACTATTATTTCCGAGCATCCCACCTAGGAGCGCGCGATTTGCTGTCGATGTTTCTGGACCAAAAAACAAATCAGCTGTCGCCAAATGTTTGTTTAAATCATCTCTGACTATTCCCGGTTCTATCCAAACCGTTTTCTCTTTTCGGTTTAGTGATATGACTTTACCTAAAGCCGAAGAGATTTCCATAACAATGCCATTCCCCACCACCTGGCCTGCTAATGAAGTCCCGGCACCTCTCGGGATTAAGCCGGTCTTGGCTTGACTAGCAAATTGAATCAGGCGTTTGATGTCTTTGACAGTGGATGGAATGGCCACTGCCGCTGGTTTTACTTGGTAAACGGAGGCATCTGTCGCATAGATACGTTTGGCTATTTGCGAGGTTTGGCTCTCGTCAAAAAACAATCGACCCTCAAAATGGTCTTTCAACAAACGTACTTCGTAATTGCTCCAGCTCATAATTCCAAAAGGAAAAGTGAAATTACAAAATCCAATCTTACCTTCATATTGCCATTCAAAGTTTATACGCTCTGTTCATAAAAAGGAAGCGTATTTCTAGTGATTAATTTTCTAAATTTGAATTCTAGCAACATTCTATGAAGTTTTTAATCCAAGTTTACGAAAGTTTGATCTTTGCCTACCAGGCTTTGAGATCCAATATTTTAAGAACAACTCTTTCGCTATTAGGTGTAAGCGTTGGAATTTTTGCCATTGTAGCGGTCTTTACTGCGGTGGATTCCCTCAATAAGAATATTAGGTCTGAAATTGATTCCTTTGCAGGTTCTGGCGTTTTGTACGTGGGTAAATGGCCATGGATAATGCAGAATAACTATCCTTGGTGGAAATATTTGAATCGCCCAGAGATGAAATACTCAGAGTTTCAATTTCTGAAAGATAATTTGAAGTCAGCTAAAGCCATCGCGATTATTGATAACGGACGTTCGGCATCCGCTACTCGAGGTAGCTCAAGTATGGATGTGAATATGACGGGGGCGAGTTATGATTACAATCAAATAACGAGTGTGCCCGTACAATATGGTCGTTATTTTTTACCTATTGAGTCAGAGAATGCATTGAATGTGGTGATTATTGGGGCTAAAGTTTCAGAAAACTTGCAAGCTACGGTAGGAGATCAAATCAAGCTAAATGGAATTAAATTTCAAATCATTGGAATTATTGAAAAGAAAGGGACTGATTTGTTGAGTTTTGGTGGAACGCCTGATGAAAAAGTATTTATTCCTTATTCTACATTTTCTGCTGTTTTTCAGAAAGATAAACCTGCACCTGACATCGCGATTAAGGCGATGGATGACGATTTAGGTCAGGAAAATTTAGAAGGGGAGGTCACTGGCTTAATGCGTTCTTTACGATCTATTAAGCCTAAACAAGAGAGCAATTTTGCCGTGAATCGACTAGACGGTTTGAATCAATTCTTTGATGGAATCTTCGCGGCATTAAATGTGGCAGGTGCGTTAATTGCTGGATTCTCCTTACTAGTAGGTGGTTTCGGTATTGCTAATATTATGTTCGTTTCTGTAAAAGAACGCACCAATATTATAGGTATTCAAAAATCGCTGGGCGCGAAAAATTATTTCATACTATTCCAATTCTTGTTTGAGGCCGTATTCTTGAGTTTGATTGGGGGATTAGTCGGAATAGGACTAGTCGTCTTACTCACCTTGATACCGCAAGATGCTTTACCTCTGGTATTATCCATGAAGAATATCGTGACGGGATTATTTATCTCCAGCTTTATCGGAATACTATCGGGAATTATCCCGGCTTGGGTAGCGGCTAAGATGGACCCAGTGATTGCGATTCGATCTAAATAGATTACTGACTACTGTCCACTGGTTACTGTCACCCACAGAAAAGCCTCCCCTAAACAAATAGGAGAGGCTTTTAAATTACTGGATAATTATAGTGACAAGGTATCTAACACCGAGTTCATATTGCGAACGGCATCAGCTGATTTATTGAAAGCAGTTTGCTCGTCTTCAGTTAATTTGTAGTCTACGATTTTCTCCCAACCATTCTTGCCTAAAACGACAGGTACGCCTAAGCAGATATCTTTTTGGCCATATTCTCCATCAAGAGATACGCAACATGCCATGATTTTCTTCTCATCACGAACGATTGCTTCTACTAAAGCCGCTCCAGCAGCACCTGGTGCATACCAAGCAGAAGTTCCTAATAAGCCTGTTAATGTAGCTCCACCTACCATCGTATCAGCCACTACTTTATCTAAAGTGGTGTCATCTAAGAATTGAGAAACTGGAACACCGTTATAAGTTGCTAAACGCTTTAATGGAATCATCGTTGTATCTCCGTGACCACCGATAACAGTACCAGAGATATCGTTGATTGATACATCCATTGCTTTTGCTAAATAGCATTTGAAACGAGCTGAGTCTAAGGTACCACCCATACCGATGATGCGGTGCTTATCTAATCCAGCTACAGATTTAGCTAAATAGGTCATCGTATCCATCGGGTTAGAGATGATCACGATAATTGGGTTTTTCGAGTATTTTAAGATGTTTTCAACGACACTTTTCACGATTCCTGCATTCACTCCGATTAACTCTTCACGAGTCATACCTGGTTTACGTGGAAGACCAGATGTAATCACCACAACATCGGAATTAGCTGTCTTTGTGTAATCGTTAGTAGAACCGATTAACGTTGTATCAAAGCCTAACAAGCTAGCTGTTTGATACATATCTAATGTTTTACCTTCTGCGATACCTTCTTTGATATCTAATAAAACTAATTCATCTGCCAATTCTTTTCTGGCAATGTTGTCAGCACAAGTTGCTCCTACAGCACCTGCTCCTACTACTGTGATTTTCATTGTTATAATTTTTGGTAAGAATGATTCAAAAAACGATACAAAAATACGACAAATCCTTAAATGATTTCATTATATTTAAGCATTAATCGAAATTATTATGTCACAATCAGGGACTTGGGTAAAGCGCATTGTGGACTCCCGTTTTTTTAAGGAAGCAATGGAAAAGAGTGAGCTCCTTTTTTCTCAAAATAAAATTGGTTTACTGACTTTATTGAAGGGCGCATTGAAAAAGGTACAAGAAACGGCAGCAAGCAATAATTTGACTGTTGTTAAATTGTTAAATCGCTATATCATTTTATTTAGTGAATTAATGAAGGCCTACGTGCAAGGTTCTTATACTAAGTTGCCTGCAATGACGTTAGTTAAAATCACGGCTGCGTTGCTTTACTTTGTGATGCCTATTGATGTTATTCCAGACTTCCTTCCGTTAGTCGGATTTGCAGATGATTTAGCGATTGTCGTTTGGGTAGGTAAAGCGATTAAAGAGGAGCTGGATGCGTTTGAAAAACATCTTTAAATACACGAATAATTAACCTTTTTTAAATATATTTACGAAAATTTAGACAAAACTAGATATGATGACTGCAAGCATATTATTATTTTTAAATAGCCTAGGCGGTGGCGAAATGCTATTGATTGGTTTATTGATTTTATTGTTTTTTGGAGGAAAAAAACTTCCAGAATTAATGAAAGGCCTTGGAAAAGGTATTCGCGAGTTTCAAAATGCGAAAAATGATGTAAAAGATCAGATCAATAAAGAGTTAGACGATACGAAAGAATAAGTCTCTCCAGTACTTACTATCTGCATAGTTGAAGAAATTCAACTATGCTTTTGTGTTTCTATAGATTCCCTTTTTTAATGAGTAATTCCAATCAACCCTATGCGAAAATTAGGGAGAAATTGTTAGCGGGTGAGCTTTCTGTTTCTTCTATCGTCGCAGGTCATTTAAATCAAATTCATACGCACAACAAGGCTTTAAATGCTTTTTTGGAGGTATATGAAGAGGAAGCAATTGAAAAAGCTGCGCTAATTGACGCTAAAATAAAAGCTGGAACCGCCGGCAAATTAGCCGGATTAGTGGTGGGTATTAAAGACTTACTTTGTTACGAAGGGCATCATTCCTACGCAGGTAGTAAGATTTTGGATTCTTTTAAATCCACCTTTTCTGCAACGGCTGTTCAGCGATTGATCGACGAAGATGCGATTATCATTGGACGCCAAAATTGCGATGAGTTTGGGATGGGAAGTACGAATGAAAATTCAGCTTTTGGTCCTGTAGTAAATTTCGTTAATCAAGCACACGTTGCAGGTGGTAGTTCTGGCGGCTCTGCAGTAGCTGTTCAGGCAGGTATGTGTCAAGTTTCTTTAGGAACGGATACTGGTGGATCGATTCGAATGCCGGCAGCTTTTTGTGGCGTAATAGGCTTGAAACCTACCTATGGTTTAGTTTCTCGCTGGGGTTTAATCGCTTATGCCTCTTCATTTGACACGATTGGGCCTATTGCAAACTATGTTTCAGATGCGCGATTGGTTTTAGATACGATTAAGGGACAGGATGGTCAAGATAGTACCTTAAGTTCTACCATTCCTGCTGCTAAGTCTGACAATAAACGTATCGCTTATATCAAAGAAGTGGTAGAGCATCCCAGTCTTCAGCCGGAAATTAAAGAGGCATTTGTTCTACAAGTGGATAAGTTAAAAAAGTTAGGATATGTAGTAGAAGGGGTAGATTTTTCTTATATCGATCAGTTATTGCCTACGTATTATGTGTTGACGACGGCTGAATCGAGTTCGAATTTATCTCGATTTGATGGGGTGAAGTTTGGACATAGAACATCTAGTCCGTTGGATTTGATGCAGTTATACAAGCGAACGCGTCAAGAGGGTTTTGGAGCGGAAGTGCAACGTCGTATTATGCTTGGCACTTTCGTTTTAAGCGCAGATTATTATGATGCTTATTATACTAAAGCCCAAAAAGTACGTCGTTTAATTCAAGATAGGACCCTTGCCATTTTAGCGGAATACGATTTTATCATCTCTCCTACAACTTCCTCTACGGCTTACCGACTAGGAGAAAAAACACTTGATCCTATTCAGATGTATTTAGGTGATTTATTTACAGTACAGGCCAATGTGGCAGGTATTCCGGGACTGTCCATTCCGATGGGAACAGATTCTGCTGGCTTACCGATGGGCTTCCAATTAATGACAAGTCCTTTCCAAGAGGCTAAAATGTTAGATGTAGGTGAAATATTAAGCCATGATGTGGAATAAATTTGTATTTCTTTCCTGTTTATTCACTTCCGTTCTAAGCTTTGGTCAAGTCACGGGGTCCTATCAACCTGCCTATGATTTAAAGCAGATCGATTCTTTAGCCAAAGTTGAGCAAGGTGGACCTCCTGCCTTTAGTATCGACCCAGGTTTGATTCAAGATCGCTTGAAAAAGTTAGAGAATCAGATTCCGCTGCATTATAATATCCTTACGCATCAGTTTGTAGAGATTTTTGCGTTTAGGAAGGCGAGTTTCACGCAACGGATGTTAGAGCGCAAGGATATTTACTTCCCATTGTATGAGAAGTACTTACAGAAATATGGTTTGCCGGATGAATTAAAATACTTGTCTTTAATTGAATCTGGTTTAGAGAATAAAGCTATTTCAAATAAAGGAGCCGGAGGACTTTGGCAATTTATGCCTTACACGGCACGAGGTGATTTTGGCATGCGAGTGGATCAATACATCGATGAGCGATTTGATGCGGAAAGAGCAACGGAGGCCGCTTGTCAGTATTTGAAACGACTGCATAAGACTTTTGGGGATTGGCATTTAGCGCTTGCAGCCTATAATACGGGTCCATCTAATGTGAAAAGAGCCATGCGTCGTTGCGGTGGGTCAAATGATTTTTGGGGCATTTATGCTTGTTTACCCGCTCAAACTCGGGCTTATGTTCCTCAATTTATTGCGATGACCTATATGATGAATTACCATTGGGATCATTCCATTCAACCAGAAAATTGGGTGATTGATATTCCGAAGGATAGTATTTTAGTGAGTGGTTATTTGAATTTAAACACCCTGACTCAGTTAACAGGGTTTTCTTTAGATACGCTCAAGCAATTAAATCCGCATATTATAGCGCATTTTTTGCCTAAGAATTCGAGTAAAGTTAAAGTTCACATTCCCAAGAGTCGTTTTGTGTACTTTGAACAGAATAGAACGCGTATTTTGGATTCTGCGCGGGTGGATTTAAAAGCGCCTGATTCAGCCGAGATTGATACGAGTGAGCGAGAAGAACCTATGCCGGTTGCCCAGCGTCATACGTACCGTGTAAAAAGAGGGGAGACCTTATCTCGTGTAGCTCGCAAATTAGGGATGAGTGTGTCCGAATTAAAACGGGTGAATCGTATCAGAGGGACTAAATTGCAGAAAGGACAAACGCTTGTCTATTTTAAATTAGCCAAAGCCTCTACGAAGTGGAGCAAGCAAAAAACGTTCAAGAAGCGCAAATATACTTCTCGTAAAAAGAAAAAGACTACATCTAAAAAACGCCGTAAACGCAGGTAATTATGATAGCTTATTTAAAAGGTAAATTAGCACACAAAGATCGTGCACACGTAATTATTGATGTGAATGGGGTAGGCTATGAGGTTAAAATCTCCTTGCAAACTTATGCGGCTTTAGCAGATGGGGAAGAGTCATGTAAGCTTTATACGCACTTACAGGTGAAGGAAGACTCGCATACCTTGGTAGGTTTTCATTCCATGGATGAAAAGCTCTTGTTTTTGGATTTAATTTCGGTTTCGGGAATTGGGTTAAGTACGGCTTTGGTGATGTTATCGTCATTCTCTTCCAATGAAATTCGTTCGGCAATTATGAACGAAAATATAGCCTTAATTCAATCGATTAAAGGAATTGGATCTAAATCTGCTCAGCGAGTGATTTTGGAATTAAAAGATAAATGTAAAAAAGATACCTTATTTGTGGAAGCAGGAATGGCTTCTCATGATGCAAATTTTGGTCATAAGCAAGAGGCCTTAGCGGCCTTGGTTACCTTAGGTATACCTCGGACTGCGGCTGAGAAGAGTTTGGATAGTATCTTGAAATCAAATCCAGATGCAAGCGTTGAAAATTTAATCAAATTAGCCTTGCGATAAGTGTATTCGTTCGAAAAACATAGATATTCCACTTGGTTGCCCCTTTTTCTTGGGCTTGGAATAGTTTTGTCTTTTTCGAATTTTGCCCAAATCGATTCGCTGGCTAAATCGGGTAAGAAACCCCGTTTAACGTTAAAGAAACCGATTAAAAGCTCAGGGAAGTCTCCTTTCTCCATCTATTTTAAAAAGCCTAATTCATCCTACACATTTGAGTCTGATCCTAAATTAGTCATTCAAAAGGATGCGACGGGTACTACGCAAATCAGCGATTTCAAGACGTTTAATCAAATTCAAAATCAAGAGGTCAATCGGAGTTTTTGGAGATCCTACTCTAAAAGTTTAGATGGTTCGAGTAATCTGAAATCCCGGGGACTTTTCCCTAAAATTGAGTTGCCGCCTGCTATTGATCGAATTTTTGGTGGAACGGAGGTATCCTTTAAGCCGAATGGTTCTCTTTTGCTGGATGTGGGTTATATGGGTCAATTTGTAGATAATCCTGCAATTCCGGTTCAATTGCGTTATGTGGGTAATCTCTATTTTAACGAACAAGCCCAGATTAATTTTCAGGGAAAAATAGGCGATAAGTTAAACTTGAATGTCAACTTTGACACGAAGGCGAGTTTTAATTTTCAGAATCAATTGAAGTTAAATTGGAAGACGCAGGAGGAGGATATTCTCCAAAATATCGAAGTAGGAAACACTTCCTGGACTTTGAATTCACAATTAATTCCGGGCATTCAGAATTTGTTTGGGGTGAAAACCTTATTGCGTTTTGGAGCCTTGGATATGACCGTAGTGGCGGCTCAGCAACGCTCAAAACAAGATTGTATCACCTTAAAAGGAGGTTCTCAAGGAAAGAATTTCGAGGTCCGTGTGGATCAATACGATGAGAATAGACATTTTTTCTTGTCTTCTTATTTTAGAAATAATTACGAAAGGGCCTTGAAAAACCTACCCGTAATTTCGAGTGGAATTACAGTGACGAGGGTAGAAGTATATGTCACGAATCGAACACAGAGTACGGAAACGCTCCGAAATTTAGTTTCACTATATGATCTTGGTGAAGCAAGTCCATACAATAACACAAATCCGGTATTCCAGCCGATCAATTCCACAAGTCCAGTGGATAATAAGGCGAATGGGATGTATGCGAAGCTTTTGGCAGATCCTAATCTACGGAAATCAAATGAGGCAACCGAGCGATTAGAGACTACCTATAATCTAAAGCGGGGAACTGATTTTGATGTGCTGAAAGGCGCAAAACGTTTAACAGAACGCGAATTTAAGTTCAATTCACAACTGGGTTATATCTCCTTGGTGGCTCCTTTACGTAACGATGAGGTCTTAGCTGTTTCTTACGAATATACTTTAAATGGACGTAAATACAAGGTAGGGGAGTTAACGGAGGATTACCAGGCACGTCAAGATGATGAGGTTTTGATTCTCAAAATGTTGAAATCTAGCACGATACGGAATAATTTGAATTCGAATAGTACCGGTAAACCTCATCCAATGTGGGACTTGATGATGAAGAATATCTATTCTTTGAATACATCAGCCCTCACAAAGCAGAATTTTCAACTACGTATTGTGTACAAGGATGATGCGACTGGGATCGATAATAGTAACCTAATTGAGGGGACCAATTTTAAAGATGTTCCACTCGTTAAGGTCTTAGGCCTAGATAAATTGAATTTTGCAGGCGATCCTCAGCCGGATGGGAATTTTGATTACATCGAGGATATTACTGTGGACTCTAAAGCCGGTAAGATTATTTTCCCTGTTCTGGAACCTTTTGGGGTTAATTTACGCGCGAAGTTTACCTCTGCAGAATCTAATTTAGTGGATAAATACGTATACGATAAGTTATACACTGGAACGCAGACAGATGCAGCGCAGATATCCACGAAGAATAAGTTTTTCATTAAAGGAACCTTTCAATCTGGTGCTGGGGGTGATATTGCTTTGCCTTTTGGGGTGGAAGCTAAGTCTGTGACCGTTACGGCGGGTGGACAATCCCTTGCCGCAGGAACGGATTACCTTGTAGAGCCGCAATCAGGGCGCGTTAAAATAATTAATGAAGGGGTATTTTCTTCTGGTAGGGAGATTAAAGTGTGTTATGAGAAGCCTGATCTTTTTTCGAATCAAATTCGGACACTTTTAGGTACCCGATTGGATTATAATTTGGGTAAGAATGTCCATTTAGGGGCTACTATCCAAAATATGTCCGAAAGTCCGCCCGCTTTTTTCCGTCGTGTCGCCATGGGGAATGAACCGGTGAACAATACGTTGTTAGGCTTCGATGCTACCATACTTCAGAATTCACAAGGTATTACGCGTTTCTTAGACAAGCTACCTTTGATTTCTACGAAAGAAACTTCGGTGATTGATTTCCAAGGAGAGTTTGCGAAGCTCATTCCGAATGTGAATGATCGTGTGCAAGGGAATGCCTTTATTGACGACTTCGAAGCTGCTCGGGTTATTTACAATTTAAGTTCTCAGGCAAACCTGTGGAAGTCTGCGGCAACCCCTAAGTCCTATGTGTTAACAGGAAATAAATTAGCTGCCGGTTTCAATCGGGCTAAAATTGCTGCCTATACAGTAGATGCGAGTATTTATGGACAGGGTGGTTTTGCCTTGGATGTACCCGGATTGGATCCTTCGAAAGTGAATGCTTATGCCTATGAGCGGGTTGTAACACCTAAAGGGCTATTTCCGAATAAAGATTTCGCAAACAACATTACCAATTTACCTATTGGAGTTTTAGATGTCGCTTATTTCCCTTCAGAGCGCGGTTTATACAATTTTAATCCAAACTTAACTTCGACTGGTTTACTGCCAACACCTGTCTCTAATTTTGGAGCGATTACGCGTGCGATTAGTTCAGATACCGACTTTGATAATGCGAATGTAGAGCAAATTGAGTTTTGGTTAATGGATCCATTTATAGGAGGTGAGTCTGGGAAAGTTCGAGATGGAGTATTTAATAAAAACAATGAGACGGGAGGTAAATTAGTTTTCCACTTAGGGGATGTGTCAGAGGATTTTATTCCGGATGGATATTCCAATTTTGAGAATGGTATACCAGCAGGGGATAAAATTACGAACGGTACAGGAAAGAATGTGGAGACGACCGATTGGGGATTAGCACCTTCTCGTCAGTTTGTGATAAATGCATTTGATAATTCTGCAGGAAGAGAAAAGCAAGATATTGGTTTAGATGGTTTGCCTAATACATCTGATGATGCAACTGCTGTAACGGAGACGACACATTTTAAAGCGTATCTGGATCAAGTTAAGGGGAGAGTGACGGATGTCTTGGCTTTGGCTAAAATCCAAAATGACCCAGCCGCAGATGATTTCGATTATTACTTGAATCAAAAATTCAATGGTACGGAATCGTTGATTCAGCGCTACAAAAATTACTTAGGGATGGAAAATAATAGCCCAACGACGGCTAATCCATCTAATACGAATTTCACCGAGGCCAATAGCATGCTTCCGGACCGAGAGGATTTGAATAATGATAATACGGTCAATGAAAATGAGGCTTATTTCGAGTATGAGGTGGATTTGAAGCCTAGTAGTTTACAAATTGGTAGCGGATTTGTCGTGGACAAAATCACAGAAGGTGGTGTGAATTGGTACCTCTTCCGAATACCGATTAAGGATAAACGGAATTATAAAACACCGGCTGGGGAGATTAACTCGTTTAAATCGATTCGTTTTATGCGGATGGTTTTGAAGGAATTCCAGGAGCCTGTCGTGTTGCGCTTTGCCCAATTACAGCTTTCTGGCTATAGTTACCGCAAGTTTGTGGGGGAGTTAGATAAACGAAGTGGTCAGGATTTGCCGGAACCATACGATGCTAAATTTCGTGTTTCAAGTGTGAATATAGAAGAGAATGGTCCTGCTAATAAAGGGGAGAGCGCTATTCCTTATGTGGTTCCACCAGGATTTGTACGAGATCAGGATATTACGACGATTAACAATGCGCGTCTGAACGAGCAATCGATGAGTTTATGTGTCGATAATTTGAGGCCTAATGACGCAAGAGCCGTATTTAAAAATACCTTATTTGATTTCATCAACTACAAACGCTTGAAGATGTTTGTATCGATGCAGAGCCCAGATGCGATTAGTGGACAGGTGAGCGCTTTCTTACGAATAGGGACGGATTTGACGGATAATTATTATGAAATTGAGAATACGGGGCTGACTCAGACGCAGAAGGGGCAAAGCTTAGATACGGAAATTTGGCCGATGGAGAATGAGTTTGACATCGAGTTTGATTTAGTGAAGCAAGTGAAGACGGAGCGGGATAAGCAAGGTAAAAGTCTTAATGAGCGTTTTACAATGGTCATTACGAGTTCTACCGGAAAGACCTATAAAATTACGGTGATGGGACGCCCTGATCAGAGTGCTACGATGGTGACGATGATTGGTGTGCGAAACACGAGTAATACGAATAAATCATTCTGTATTTGGGTAAATGAATTGCGAGCGTCTGGATTTGACCAGACTTCAGGTGAAGCTGCTATTGGTAAATTGGGAATCAAGTTAGCCGATTTGGGTACAATCCAAATGAATGGTAGTTTCAAGAATTATGGCTTCGGTGGTGTTCAGACCAAAATATCGGAACGCAGTCGCGAGAATAATCTAGAATATGGTATTACAGCAAATTTGAATTTAGACAAACTCTTACCTAGAAAGTGGGGCTTCAAAATACCATTCTTTATCACGTACGACCGCCGTACTATTTCACCTGAATTTGATCCTTTTGACCCAGATATCTTCTTGCGAAACTCGATACAGAAATTTAATTCTGAAACAAAAAAACGGTCTTATTTAACTTTAGTTGAGGATAATACGGAACGAAAAGGATTCAACTTTTCTAACGTGAAGAAGAATAGAAATCCTCAATCTAAGTTTAGTAATCCTTGGGATTTCTCTAATTTTACTTTTAGCTATGCGTACTCAGAGATGGTCCGAACAAGTCCATTAATAGCGGAATATAATCAACTAAGTCACAAAGGAAGTGTTCTTTATGCCTATACAAGTTCATCTCGTTTCTTAGAACCTTTCAAGAAAGCCAATTTTGATTTAATCAAAGATTTCAATTTAAATCTGGTTCCTTCTTCATTGATGGTTCGATTAGATATGGATCGCAGTTTCATTAAGACCCAAATGCGGAATGCGGAATTTACGACGTTAGGTGTGGCCCCTCAATTTGAGAAGTATTGGTTCTTTAATCGTCAATATGCGCTGAATTGGAATTTAACAAAGAGTATGGTGCTGAATTATACTGCGCAGGTGAATTCGATTATTGATGAGCCAATTGGTGATTTAGATACGCAGGAAAAACGAGATTCGGTGATGATTAGTTTGCGGGCTTTAGGTAGGGCCAAAAGCTTTGATCAACAAGCCGGTATGGTTTGGCGATTGCCTCTACAGAATTCGGTCTTAACCGATTGGATGAACGCAGATTACACGCATCGAATTGGGTATAACTATTACGCAAATTCGTTTGATATCCGGGATTCTTTGGGCTTGCCATTTGGCAATATTATTAAGAATAATAGAGAGCAGGCTATTAATGGAAAAATTGACTTTGTGGCTCTTTATAATCGGGTAAAGGCTTTACGTTGGGCAAATAGTCCGCGCTCTTTTGGGAAAAATATTGCGCGCAATCCAGGTGATGAGGAGGATATAGTCATTCCGGCTAAAGGGGCCCTTAAATCGATTACACGGTTATTATTAACGCTTCGTGGCATACAAGTTAATTATGCGATAAATGAGTCTACTACGCTTCCTGGTTTTATGCCCAATCCAGGTATACTAGGTATGAATGCGCTTAATCAGGCTCCTGGTTTTGATTTTATCGCAGGGGGACAGGATGATGGAATTCGATTTAAGGCAGCGCAAAATGGTTGGTTAACGAGAAGTGCCGTTCAAAACACTCCGTTCACTCAACTCCGGACGCAAAAATTAACCTACTCCACTCAATTAGAACCGACAAAAGATTTACGTATTCAGGTGGATGGAAATTATAACAAAGGAGATAATTACCAAGAATTTTTCCGTCCTGAGGTTTCTAACGGGCCTTTTAAGTCGCAAAGTCCAATTCGTTCTGGAAATTATTCGATGTCATTCTTGTCCTTTATGACTGCTTTCTCAAATCCTGAAACGGTTTTCGAAGAGTTTAGGTCAAATCGTTCTATCCTGTTGTCGCGTCTTAATCGCACTAAATCAACCGAGATAGGTACCTACAATCAGAATTCTCAAGATGTATTGATTCCTGCGTTCTTTGCGGCTTATTCTGGTGTTTCCGCTAATACGGTCAAGTATTCACCTTTTTATGATATCCCTTTACCTAACTGGAAAGTGGATTATAATGGTTTGAATTTATTGCCTGGTATTAAGAACAAGTTTGCTTCGTTTACGATTTCCCATATGTATTCAAGTACCTATAATGTAGGGAACTTTGTGTCATCTTTAGAGTATGGACAATTTGCGACGGATTATATGAATTTAACACTTAACAGTTTATTGTATCCCCTCTCTTCGCGTTTTGATCTTGTAACTAATACCTTGATTCCAGTCTATGTGATGAGTACGATTTCATTTGTGGAACGTTTCTCTCCCTTGATTGGGGTAAATGCCGTGACGAAGAGTAAAATTTCTTTACGTTTAGAATATAACCAAGATCGGAACGTAGGTTTAAATTTAGCAAACTCCCAAGTAGCTGAATTAGCTAACAAGGATTTTACGGTTGCGGTGGGCTTTACTAAATCCAATTTGTTGATTCCGTTCAAAGTCAATGGACGGTCCGTTCGCTTGCCTAACGACTTACGTTTTAATATGAATTTAACGATTAGAGATACGCGTACTTTACAACGTAAATTAGATGCGGAGACAATCGTTACACAAGGTTTTGTGAATTTTCAGTTCCGCCCTCAACTGAGTTATAATGTGAATAATAAGTTAACTGTAACGGCTTATTTCGACAAGATGATGAATAATCCATTGGTTTCTAATTCCTTCTATCGGTCTACTGTGGCAGGAGGTTTTCAAATACGCTATAGTTTAAGTGAATAATCTAAAATCGTTTGCAAAAAATCGAGATTTTAGTGACCTTTGTAAGCAAATAATAATCATATGAATTTTCCAAGCGAATTAAAATATACTCAAGAACACGAGTGGATTAAGGTAGATGGCGATGTAGCTGTCGTAGGTATCACAGACTTCGCTCAAAGTGAGTTAGGAGATATCGTTTTCGTAGAAGTAGAGACCGTAGGTCAAACGATTTCAAAAGATGGTGTTTTTGGAACAGTAGAAGCAGTTAAGACGGTTTCAGATTTGTTCTTACCAGTGGCTGGAGAAATTGTAGAATTCAACACAGCCTTAAATAACAGTCCTGAATTAATTAACTCTGATCCTTATGGTGATGGTTGGGTCGTAAAAATCAAAGCGGCTGACGCTGGTGATTTATCCCAATTGATGGATGTAGAAACATACAAATCCTTTATCGGACATTGATTTTAAAACCCTGTTAATCAGGGTTTTTTTATAAGCCAAAAACAAATGCGGATCTTATTCAAACAGATTTTAATTCAAGATAGCCGTTCTTCCTTTTACGGAAAGAAAGTAGATTTACTTGCTGTAGATGGTCGATGGCATGAAATTGCCCCTTCGATAGAAGCAGAGGCTGACCAAGTTATTGCAGGTTCAGCACTACAATGGTTTCCCTCTGTTGTTGATCTTCGTGTGCACAATACCTTACCAGGGGGTGAACATAAAGAGGATTGGACAAGTTTACAGGCTGCTGCCTGGAAAGGTGGCGTCCTTGATTTTTTATTGTTACCTACGGGAGATCCGGTTCCTCAGCAACCAGAGGCGATTCAATTCATCGCTGGGAAATTAGCGGGTTCGGGTGTATTAGCTTATCCGTCAGCGCCGCTTACCTTAGGGAATAAGGCGGAGAATTTTAGTGATTTGATGGATTTGCACCAGTCTGGAGCCCATTGGTTTAGTCATGGCGCAGGATCTTTGCAGGATACAGATTTGATGCTGAAGTGTTTACAATACTTACAGCCACTTGCGGCAAGAGTAATATCCCGTCCTGATGTAAAAGGTTTGTCTTTATTTGGCCAAATTCACGAAGGACTTCAAAGTACTTTGTTAGGTTTGAAGGGGATTCCTGTGCTCGCTGAGACGATGCATGTGAAACGCGATCTGGATTTATTGGCCTACGTAATGGAGCATTCTTTTGGATTAGCTGATCCGAATTTTTCCTTACATTTTTCTTGTATTTCTACAGCAGAGTCGGTTAGATTGATTAGCGAGGCCCAGAAGGCAGGATTACCTGTGACAGCTGATGTAGCCATCTATTCGCTGATTTTCACAGAAGACGCGGTATCTGATTTTGATACGTTGAAGAAGGTAAATCCACCCCTTAGGACAGAGGCGGATCGTTTAGCCTTATGGCAAGGTTTAAAAGACGGAACGATTATGGCTGTAGTTTCAGATCACCATCCGGTTGAGGTGGAATATAAAGAGTTGGAATTTGATCAAGCTGCCTTTGGTACCATTGGATTAGAAACAGTGGCTTTAGCCTTTATATCGGAAGCTAAGAAACAGGGATTGACAACTATTGATACACACTTATCTCATGCAGGAGCAGCATTCTTGGGTATTCAACTTCCAGTATTGAAAGAAGGCGAGATGCTAAAAGGAATGCTACTTGAAACGAATAGCCATACCTATCATAGCGCTGATATCGTTTCTAAATCTAAAAATTCAATTTTTATTGGGCATACCATGGAACATAAAATGGTAGGAGTATTTAACGGATTAACTTATTCATATGGTCAATAATTGGTTTGCAGAAATAGGTCGTTTTTTACTACTAGCAGCACTTTTTGTTCTTTTATTAATTGTCTATGGCCTCATTTTTCAGCAATTGGGAATTATTCCTATTGGAGGGAAAAAAGCGCCCACCTATGTATTTCTATTGTTTTTTCAATGGTGGTATGTGACTCGTTTTCCGAGGCGTAACGGAGGAGAAAAGAAGCATTTTTTAGTATATTTTACGCTGCAATATATTTTAATTGTCATTACTGCTTTATTCACTGCCTTCTTTTTGTATTACTTTTTTCAATCTCCTACAGGTATACAGATGCTGGATGCCTACATTCAACAAAGTTTGTTAGAATTGAATTCTTTCAAAGAGGTAATCGTCACTCAAGAAGGTGGAGAGTATTACAATAGGTTACACGCTGGAGTTAAATCGATTGATGCGTATAGCATTGCAAAAGATGATTTTGCCCAAAAGATTGCGCTAGGTTTCTTACCCAATTTATTAATTTCACTTTATTACAAAAAATAACATGGAAAATACGTCTGAGTCAACGGCCTCATCTTCGATTATAGCCTTAAAATATGGCTTTATAAATGGCCTACTAAGTTTTCTTTTTTCTACACTTGCTAATGTCATGGGTTGGGCTGAGCAGTTTCAAGAGTCCATGGGTTGGATTTCTGGAGTATGGTCCCTAGTTCTTTCAGTTACCGTATTGTATTTATGTTTACGGGAATACAGAGAGCAGAATGCTGGTTTTATAAGTTATGGTAAAGGTCTTGGATTAGCGACTTTATTAGGTGCCATTAGCGGATTAGTAGCCGGCGGATTTAATTACATTTACATTCAGTTTATTGATAATACGGTTATTCAACGCCAGATGGATATCGCCAGAGAGCGAATGGAAGATCAGGGAATGAGTGCAAGTCAGATTCAAAGTGCAGAGGAGATGACAGCTATGTTTATGAACCCAGGAATGCAGTTTGTTATCGTGGTTATTATGAGCGTAATTTTCAATTTCTTATTAGGTTTGATTGTTTCAGCTGTCGTGAAACGCGAAAAACCTGTCTTTGAATAAGATGTTGACTCTTTTAAAGAAAGACGTGTTGGCTTTTTTTAGCTCTTGGATGGGCTGGGGAACCATCTCGTCTTTTTTTATATTAATGGGTGTTTATGTTTGGGTGATCGATGGGAATGTGCTGGATTATGGATTTGCTGAATTAACTGTTTTTTTTGATTTAAGTCCCTGGTTTTTTCTGTTTTTTGTTCCTGCGCTCTCTATGAATACTTTTTCTGAAGAGATTGACCGAGGAACTTTTCAGTTACTTCGTTCTTTACCAATAACGACTACTCAGATTTTAATGGCTAAATATGGTGCTTTGGTAATTATCGTCCTTAGTACTCTCTTTCCAAGTGTTATATTTATTCAAACGATTGCCCTCTTGGGTTTCCCTACCTTCAATTATGATTCTTCTCTTATTATTGGTGGATATGTTGCACTTCTTCTATTGAATCTGTGTTTTATAGCCATTGGATTATTGGCATCTAGCCTAAGTAATAAGCAGCCAGTAGCTTTTATCTTGGGATTGGTATTGAATTTTTTCTTTTGGCAAGGGTCTCTGGAATTAGGTTTATCCCCTTTGGATTTGTCCACCCATTATCATCGCATGAGTATGGGAGTACTTAGTTTTAGCGATTTACTCTATTTGGGAGGATTTTTATCGCTTGTCTTGGGGCTTACGCGTGTTAGACTACGCTTCCTTACTTAAATTCTTGAATCGAAATTTTTTCTTGACAAAAATTGATTTCTCTAGCCTCATTAGAGGCTATAATGATCAATTTGTTCCGCTGTTGTTCTAAACGCTCAAAGAACCAATTCTTCGCTTGTTCATCAAAATTAGTCGTAGGTTCATCTAATAATAAAACAGGTCTTTCCGACAAAAGAGCAAAGCCTAATTTTATTTTTTGACGCATACCAGAAGAATAATTCTTGATTAATTTGTATCGACCAGGTTGTAGATCGATGAAACGTTCTAACGTTTCTAATGTAATAGAGGAGGGTAGGTAATTGTTTTTCGAGAGAATCTCGAGGTGTTCTGCTAAAGTATATTCTTCAATCAACTCGACGTAGGGAGCTGCATAGGTAATGTGTGAGTAGACTAAGTCTGGATCCACCCCAGACATTTCTACCGTCCCTGTATTAGGAAGTGTGAATTGGGCCAGTAGTTGAAGCAAGGTGGACTTACCTGATCCATTCGGGCCCGTAATAGCGTAGGAATTTCTGGATTGGAAAGTATAGTTAAATTGACGGATGACAAATTCCTGTCTGAATTTTTTAGAAAGATTTTGAACAAGAATTTCCATCGGTTTTAACCTTTCATAATCCCTCGTTCGGAATTTTTAACAAAATCTACAATTTCATTTCTTTCCGTAGTATTAGGTAATTGTGCTTCAATTTCAGCTAGGGCTGCA
The DNA here is from genome assembly GCF_004307425.1 of Aquirufa antheringensis. GTDB lineage: Bacteria > Bacteroidota > Bacteroidia > Cytophagales > Spirosomataceae > Aquirufa > Aquirufa antheringensis. The sequence goes on along the minus strand of NZ_SEWZ01000004.1, from coordinate 290,284 downwards.
TTCGTATTTAGCCCTTTAAGGTATAAGAATCGATATGCTTCTTGGATGATACTTATTTGCTCATCTGTGTAATTACGACGACGCAATCCTACTGAATTAATACCAGCGTAAGATAGTGGTTCTCGACCTGATTTTGTGAAAGGCGGTACATCTTTTCTTACTAATGAACCACCTGAAATCATCACATGTTGTCCGATGGTAGCGAACTGGTGAATGGCCGTCGATCCTCCGATAATGGCATAATCTCCTACTGTAACGTGTCCAGCCATTTGCACGGCATTCGCTAGAATACAATTGTCTCCGATAAAGCAATCGTGAGCTACGTGAACATAGGCCATTATAAGACAATTTTTGCCAATGACCGTTTTCATCTTATCTGTAGTTCCGCGGTTGATGGTCACACATTCCCGAATGGTAGAATTGTCACCAATTTCAGCAGTCGTTGTTTCTCCTCCAAATTTCAAATCTTGAGGAATGGCGGAAATAACGGCACCAGGGAAAATGCGGACATTTTTACCAATGCGCGCACCCGGATAAATGGTTACGTTTGAACCAATCCATGTGCCTTCACCTATTTCAACATCTTGATGTATAGAAGTGAATGCATCGATGCTAACATTAGCTCCGATTTTAGCTTTGGAATCAATATGAGTTAATGGATGAATCATATATAAAATCTTACGATTTACGTACTAAACTAGCAGTCATTTCTGCTTCACAAACTACTTGGCCAGCTACATAAGCCTTACCAATCATTTTAGCGATACCTCGGCGAATAGGTGCTTGGAGTTCACATTTAAAGATAATGGTATCACCCGGGATAACACTTTTTCTAAAACGACAGTTTTCAATTCCTACTAAATAGGGCCAATAATTCTCTGGGTCTTCTACTGAGCTCAATACAAGGATACCACCTGTTTGCGCCATAGCCTCCACCTGCATAACTCCTGGCATAACTGGATTGTTTGGGAAGTGACCCATGAAATAATTTTCATTCATCGTCACATTCTTTACACCTACTACGCTGTTGTCATCTAAATAAATGATTTTATCAATCATTTGGAATGGATACCGGTGAGGTAAAAGTTCATACACGCGTTCATGCGTGAAAATAGGTGGCTGCTTGGGATCGTAGGTAGGAACTTTGTTTTTCTCCGCGTCTAACATCAATTTCTTGATCTTGCGAGCTAATTCTACGTTAGAGGCATGTCCTGGGCGTGATGCCAAAATTTGAGCCTTTATAGGGCGACCTACTAAGGCTAAATCTCCCATTAAATCTAATAACTTATGGCGCGCCATTTCGTTATTAAAATGCAAGTTAGTATTGTTCAAGATACCCGCTTCTTTAGAAACGGAAATCTTAGGTTTACCTAATACTTCTGATAAGTGGGCTAATTCAGACTCTGAATAGTCTTTATCTGCAATGACAATCGCATTATTTAAATCGCCACCTTTAATTAAACCAGCTTTGTATAAAACTTCTAATTCGTGAACAAAACAGAATGTTCTGCACATGGAGAAGTCTTTCTCAAACTGAGAAACGTGGCTTAGGTTAGCGTGTTGACTAGAAAGGAATTTTGAATTATAATCCACCATTACCGCCATACGGTAGTCGTTTAATGGTAATGCGGCTAATTCAATTCCATTTTCTAAATCCTTGTAACGTACTTCTTCTGTCAGTTCGAAGAATTTACGGTGTGCATCTTGCTCTACAAGAACTGCGTCTTTTAACGCCTCTACAAATTTGATAGAACTACCATCCATAATCGGAGGCTCTGGTCCATCTAATTGGATTAAAATATTGTCTACTTCTAAACCAACAAGAGCTGCTAATACGTGTTCTACCGTATTGATTCTAGCTCCATTGTGCTCAATGGTTGTTCCGCGTGATGTATCTACGACGTAATCTACATCTGCATCTGCGATAGGTTGACCTGGTAAATCAACACGTTGGAATTTGATCCCGTGGTTTGCAGGAGCAGGTAAAAAAGTCAGGTTGGCAACTACGCCAGTATGCAAACCTACACCAGATAGGGTTACAGCTTTGGTAATAGTATGTTGCTTATTGTTCATACGCGTTTTTAAGATTCTAATCGTTTTAATAAGTCTGGTAATTGACGTAATAAGGCATTACGCTTCAAATATTCACTGTTAGGGGAGGCCGGCGTTCCTCCTAATACTTGACCTTCTTTACGAATTGTTTTAGTTACTCCAGATTGGGCGGTTACGATGGTTTTGTTTGCAATATTGATATGGCCAGCTACTCCTACTTGACCGCCGATCAAACAGTTTTGGCCAATTTTAGTCGAACCAGATACACCTGTTTGAGCTGCAATAGCCGTATTTGCGCCAATTTCCACATTATGTGCAATTTGTACCAAATTGTCAATTTTAACGCCTTTTTTAATCAATGTTGACCCCATGGTGGCACGATCGATTGTCGAATTTGCTCCTACACTAACCCCATCCTCTAAAACGACATTTCCTAATTGAGGAATGGTAGAGAAAGTCCCATCTGCTTGTGGTGCAAAACCAAATCCATCCGAACCAATCACTGCATTCGCATGGATAGTACAATTGTTTCCGATGACCGTATCATTATAGATCACAACACCTGGATAAATCATACAATTATCACCGATGGTCACTTTATTCCCAATCGTGACATGTGCTGCAATATAGGTGTCTTTACCTATGCTAGAGCCCTTTCCAATGCTTGAAAAGGTTCCAAAGTAGAGATTTGAACCTGTTTTTACATCTTCGGCTATATAGCTAGGTTGTTGAATACCTGTCTCCTTAACACTGCTAAACTCTTGGTATTTTTGTAAAAGAATTGTGAAAGCTGAGTAAGGGTCTTTTACTCTAATTAAGGTTGCTAAAGGCTTTTCTTTTAATACTAAATCAGCTGCAATGATGATCGCAGTAGCTTTTGATTGGTATAAATACGATTCGTATTTAGGATTTGCTAAAAAAGAAATGCTACCTGATTGTCCTTCTTCTATTTTATGAAACGTCGTTATACTTGCTGAACCATCGCCATCTACTGTTCCTTGTATTAATTGGGCTATTTGATCAACAGTAAATTTCATTCGGTCAAACGATGTTAAATTATGGCTATTAGAATTCCTTTAGCTCAATTCTCCTTGCAAATATACGCTCTTTGGACAACAAAAGTAGTATTTTTTTACAATCTTACTTAAAGCTTGTATGGTCGGTAAATCTGATGCCTCAAGTAACTCGACTACTTGACCTTGTTTGTCGACCATCTTAATCGTATTATCTCCCTGAACATAAGCTGCATTTGAAGTGGAACCCTCTACCACAAAGTAGGATAATTCATCATCTGTAATCCCATATTCGCGTTTGATATTCTCTTCAATTTCCACTCTTTTAGCTTTAGGAAGAGGTTGGGAGCCTAATTTGCAGGTAAATAATTTTCTGGCCAAAAAGTGGGTGCATAAATGCTTTAGAATTTTATCACTCGCGTTTTTCCATTCTTTAATAGCTGCCCAAACATCGTGGTCATCTAATTCAGTGAAGGCAATTAATAAACTATCTTTAGTGGAAAACTCTTCCCAGGTGTAAGTGCTTTTTAGAAATGTTTTCAATGGGCTAGAACAGGGTAATTTCTGACCCTCAGAAATTAAGAATTTAGCTCGGCGTAAAATTTGAATTAACATGGTTTCTGCGGCGATGGCTGTTTTGTGCAAATACACCTGCCAGTACATTAATCGCCGAGCCATCAAGAAATTTTCTGTCGAATAGATTCCTTTTTCTTCAATGACTAATTGTTCATTATTCAAGTCCATCATGCTTAATAGACGCTCGGATCCAATAAATCCTTCACGAACACCCGTATAAAAGGAATCTCTGCTTAAATAATCAAGGCGATCCACATCTAATTGAGAGGAGACTAATTGATGAAAGAATTTACGTGGATATTTATTTTCGAAAATCTCAATAGCAAGACTTAGTTTGTCACTAAAATGCTGGTTTAATTTAGCCATCAATAAAGTGGAGACATCTTCATGTTTAACCTCATTTAGCAACGTGTATTCTAACACATGTGAAAATGGACCATGTCCAATATCATGTAATAAAATGGCGATTTCTGCAGCTTCTCGCTCTTGCGTGGATATGGAATACCCCTTAGCTTTTAAGTTATCTAGGACCTGATCCATTAAGTGCATGGCACCTAAAGCATGATGAAAACGGGTATGATGTGCTCCTGGATAAACAAATTCTGCTAAACCTAATTGCTTAATGCGTTTAAGTCGCTGAAAATAAGGGTGGTCAATTAGTTCAAGAATTAATGGATTATTGATTTTTATAAAACCATAAATCGGATCATTAATAATTTTAGTCGGGTACATGGGAGATTCTTTTCCGAAATTTAGCTAAAAAGGTTAGTATTCCTTAATTTTGTCACACATTGAATTCCAGAAATGGATGTACAATGCGGACTTGTAGCTCAGTTGGTTAGAGCATCTGACTCATAATCAGGGGGTCCATGGTTCGAGCCCATGCTGGTCCACTCTTTTTTTTACCATACTCTTGATAAGGGAGTATGGTTTTTTTTATGCCATAAATTCGAAATAGAGTAGGGCAGCTGCTGCTAATGTCATAATGATTAAAGCAGTGAAGCCTAGTACATTTGACAATTTTGAATTGGTGTTATCACCCATTATTTCTTTATTATTGGATATATGGAGTATGATTGCAATTAATACGGGTGCTGTCATTCCATATAATATGGCAGTATAGATTAAGGCATCAATGGGCGTTATTCCTATATAGTTCAAAGAAAGACCTAGTAATAAAGAGAAAGCGATGATGGAGTAAAAACCTTTGGCCTCGTGAAACTTCTTATTTAATCCTTGTTCCCATCCGAAAGTTTCAGTGAAAATATACGATAGAGAGCCACTTAAAACAGGAATAGCTATGAGACCAGTTCCAATAATTCCTACGGCAAATAGTAAATAAGCCATATCGCCTGCTAAAGGTTTTAAAGCTAACGCGGCTTGCTCTACCGTATCTATTTGATGAATTCCACTTTTATACAATACCGTACCTGTCGTCAAAATGATGAAATACATCACAAATCCAGAGAATCCCATTCCGAAATCAACGTCTTGTTCCATCTCCTGAATGATCCGTTTATTGACCATTAATTTTTTATGAACATTCATTTCTTCCACTTCCACAGATGCTTGCCAAAAGAATAAATAGGGCGAAATGGTTGTGCCTAAAATACCCACTAAAATGGCGATGTATTCTTTTGTGAATTCAATTTTTGGGATGAATGTCGCTGTTATTATTTCTCCTACATCTTGTTTATATAGGAATGGTACTATAAAATAGACGAGCATAACGATACATAAATATTTTAAGATCGCTGCTATTTTCGCATAGGGCAAATAGATAATTAGACCTAAAAGTACCAAAGTGAATAGTACACTGAAATAGCTCTGGTCAATGGTAGGAAATAATAAATTTCCGACAGCTCCCATACCGGCAATGTCTGCGCCTATATTCATGACGATAGCTGGGAAGCTAAATACTAACATCAGGTATAAGACGGGTCGTGGATAATGTTTTTTCAGTGTACCAGTTAACCCCTGTTTAGTCACTAAGCCTATTCTGGCACACATTTGTTGAATAGCCGCCATTAAAGGGAAAGCTATTAAGGCTGTCCAAAGTGTTGATAAGCCAAATCCTGCACCTGCTTGAGAGTAGGTAGCTATTCCAGAAGGGTCGTCATCACTTGCACCTGTCACTAATCCTGGGCCTAGTAATTTCCAAAACCGCGCAAATCTTGTATTTAATTTCATATTTTTTTAAGACACTGGTAATTTACGTTTTTTGATTTTGATTCAGTTTATTTTAGTACATTACATATAAAACTAACCACTTAATAATGCTTTTTCTATTTCAATCGATTTTTGTCATGACGCTTTTTACGAGTTTTATGACGCCCTCGATCATCTTTCTGAAATCGCGAGGTTCTCTATTTGCGAATCCAAATATATATTTAGCCGTATTATTTTTTATCGCTGGTATATATTGCCTGACCATTTATTCGATGTCCTTAGGGCATAGTTTATTATTTACGGTGCTATTATACGGCAATTTTTCTTCCATCTATTTCCTCATTGGGCCATTTTTATATTTTTACCTCCGAAGTTTGCGAACGGGGTCTACGCATTTACATGGTAAAGACTTTTGGCATTTCATTCCGTTTATTCTCGTTTTTATTGATACTATTCCCTACTATGTTTCTCCTTATGCCTATAAAATAGAAGTGGTAAGGCAGGTATTTAGTGACTGGACTTCTATGTTTCGTATTCAATTGGGCTTTGTGTTTAATGCGGCACATTTATATGTGTTGAGACCTCTTTTGCTTAGTTTTTATACTTTTTGGGGAATGTATTATTTGAAGCGAAATCAAGTTTATTTTTACAAAGCAACGAATTTAGGAAGATGGATTATGTTGTTTTTGTTTTTTCAGTGGATGGTATTTGTGGGAATGAGTTCCGTGTTTTTTGGGGTTTGGTTAGATAATACGTTTGGTATTTCACTGTTGAATCATCCTAGTGAAATTAAATATTTGTCATTAGTATCGTATATGATTATGGTCTGTACGCTGTATTTTTTCCCTCAAGTAATATATTTAAATGCTGATCGATTTAAGCGGATTTTGAATCCTCAGGAAGCGTATTGGTGGAAAATGGATCAAGCTTTGAATGCGACCTATATTTTTGATAAGCCCTTTCTCGATCCGTTTTTATCTTTGGATCAATTCGGGGAATTAGTCCAAAAGGATACAAGAGAAATACGAGATTTTTTCGAACTTTATCTTTTCACTAGTTTTACAGATGAAATGAACCGCTTACGCGTTCAGTTTGCGAAGAACCTGATTAAACAAGGATGCCAGCAGAAAGCTTGTTTGAATAATTTGTATAAGGATTCAGGTTTTGCTCGTGCGGAGGATTTGGAGCATTATTTTTCTGAATTTGAAGGCTTAACAGTGAAAGAGTTTATTCTAACATTAAAATAATAATCTTATGAGAAGTGCACTAATTACCTTTATCTTTATTTTATCTGCTCAAGTGATTTATTCCCAAAAAGTAATTAGTTCTGTCATTGGAGCTGGAGGCGCTACCACTGTGGTAGATGGTAAATATTATTCTCAAATTATTGGTCAGCAAAGTGCCGTAACAGGCACATCTACGAATGGTGGAGTAGTCGTACGCCAAGGATTTAAGCAACCTTCTCTTTTAGAGAGGAGCATAGCCGCTTCAGGTATAAAGTTAAATGTGCAAGAAGAGAATCCCATTACTTATACCACATTTCCCAATCCTTTTATCGATAAATTAACGATTGGTTTCTCTTCACCTAGCACCAAACCAACCTTTGTAGCCATTTATGATCAATTAGGTTCAGTTATTTACCAACACACCTACGAGGCTCCCATTAAGGAGATTGTATTTACAGACTTTTCTGGTATTCGGGTGGGCAAATATGTTTTGCACGTGATTTCAGCTGGAAAACCTTTCGCGACTACGATTGTAAAAGAATAATTAGAGGCTAAAGGCAATGTATTTATTCCCTTTAGGAGTTCCTAATTTCGTTCCTCCACAGGCGATGACAATAAATTGTTTCCCATTCACTGCATAGGTGGATGGTGTCGCGAACGCTGCTGCAGGCAAGGTAATTATTCGTAGCAGTTTTCCTGTTTTACTAGCATAGATGCGCAATTTTCCATCTTTGGCAGCACCAATAATGAGTAATCCGCTTGCCGTCACGATTGGGCCACCATAATTTTCAGCACCCGTACCAGTGATCCCTTGTTTAGCTAACGCTGGTTCATCGCCAAAAGGTATTTTCCAAACGTACTTACCTGTATTTAAATCGATAGCATTTAGGGTTCCCCACGGCGGACTGAGTGCAGGTAGTCCTTTTGCGTCTAAGAATTTGATATATCCTGTCATTTGGTAAGGTGATACATAGCTATTAGAAGCTTTAGAAGCTACTTCTTTAGGCAATTCGTCGTTGATAAATGATAGAATATGATCCTTTTCCTCTTTAGATAGATGGTTGAATCCAGGCATCATCCCTTTCCCATTGTTGATTATCTGCTGGATATACGTTTTTGATTTTTTTGAGGAAATGCCTACTAAGGTAGGATAACCACTGAAGGGGTTTCCTTTTTTATCCGCGCCATGGCATGATTGACAATTCGTTTGATAAATTTTTTCACCTGGATTTAAACTGCTTTTTTTTGTGGGTACCATCTTTTGAATCCAAGCCATTTCATTACTATTCACATAAAGAATACCGTTAGGGTCAGCCGCTGCACCTCCCCATTCTCCACCTCCATCAAATCCAGGTAAAATAAGATTTCCTTTTTCACTTGGGGCTGCGTGCCAGCTTTTGTTTAAAGAAGCTAAGGTGTTGATTAATTCCTCTTTATTCTCTGAATAGGGGTTAATGTCGTTATGCTGTATTTCTGAAGATAATCTAGCGTAAGGCTTTGGTAAAGTGGGGTAGGGCTGTGTTAGCCAGGCTTTTTCCCCTTTTAATGTAGATCCCATTACTTTTTTTTCAACGATAGGGAAGAGGGGTTTTCCACTAACCCGATCAAAAAGAAAGACGAATCCTTGTTTGGTTATTTGGGCGACTGCAGGAATTTTTTTACCCCGGTGTGTTACTGTGATCAAATTAGGTGGGGCTGGTAAATCGCGATCCCAAAGATCGTGGTGGGTTGTTTGGAAATGCCAGAGCCGTTTACCTGTTTTAGCATCGAGGGCAATGAGGCAATTGGCAAATAAGTTAGCCCCCTTTCTGTTTCCGCCATAAAAATCGTATCCTGCTGAACCGGTAGGTACAAATAGGATACCTCTTTCGTTATCGACTGCCATCCCTGCCCAGTTATTGGCAGCCCCAGTATGGGTGTTTAAATAGGCATCTTTTGGCCAGGTAGTATACCCTTTTTCTCCTGGGTAGGGAATCGTATGGAAGGTCCAAACTAATTTTCCAGTTAATATATCAAAGGCACGAATATCTCCAGGGGCTGCATCAGCTCCTTCAGATAGGCGAACTGGCATAATGATGAGGTTATGGTAAATGGTGCCTGGTGTATTAGAAATAATAAATTTAGAAGAGGCAATGGCTGGTAAGCCTAGGTGTAAGTCGATTTTTCCTTGTTCACCAAAACTAAGAATAGGTTTTCCTGTCTGAGCATCTAGTGCCCAAAGATTAGGACCTGCTGTATATAAAATGCGTTTCTCAATCCCATTTGTCCAAAAGCTAACTCCGCGCGAAGTACTGGCCCAGTTTTTTAAAGGATCGCCAAATCGCCAAATTTCTTTACCTGTCGAGGCGTCCAAGGCAAAAGCTTGAACAGTGGAGCTTACTCCATAGAGGACTCCTTGGATAATCAGTGGATTTACCTGCATTTGGCCTGAATCCGGAAGATTATATTCCCAAGCTACTTTCAGCTGATCGACGTTATCGGCTTTTATTTGCGTCAATGTAGAATAGTGGTTGCGATCAGAACCACCTAAATACGCCGCCCAATCAGTTAAATCAGCAGGTTTAAGGGCTAGTATGATGATTAGAATGATTAATTCAATGAAATAAAGTACTTTCCTAGGGTGACTAAGCATAGTTCAGGATGATAATTAAACTAAATTCGGAAGCTGATATTCCAAATCTATCATTATTTTAGGTAATATTAGAAACCTTTTGACTTTGAAATTTATAAACTAACTAAATATGGGTTCTATACTAGGTCTTTTCTTTCATTCCCTTGGTGGTTTCGCGTCGGGTTCTTTTTACATTCCTTACCGTAAAATTCAAGTCTGGTCTTGGGAAAGTGCTTGGTTAGTAGGCGGAGTATTCTCGTGGTTGATCGTCCCGATTGTAGCGGCTTGGCTAACCATTCCAGATTTTATGGGAATTATTCAATCGATTGATTCTGATACCTTTTTCTGGACTTTTGTTTTTGGGTTATTATGGGGAATTGGTGGATTAACTTTTGGTTTAGCTATGCGTTATTTAGGGATGTCTTTAGGGATGTCTATCGCCCTAAGTTTGTGTAGTATCTTCGGTGCTTTAGTTCCACCCATTTACCGAGAATTAGCAGGAGTGGAAGGTGATACGATTTCTCACATTGTGGGAAGTACGGGTGGCCAAGTGGTTTTATTGGGGATTTTGGTTTGTGTTTTTGGTATTTTTCTTTGCGGTAAAGCAGGAATGATGAAAGAGAATGAGCTATCTCAAGAACAGAAGCAAGAAACAATTAAAGAGTTTAGTTTGACCAAAGGTTTGATCGTTGCCACGATTTCAGGACTTTGTTCCGCTTGCTTTAATTTTGGTATTGAAGCAGGTAAGGATATGGCAGATGCTGCGGTGGCGAAAGGCTGTGATCCCTTGTTCCAAAACAATGTCATTTTTATCGTGGTGTTGTGGGGTGGATTCTTGACTAATTTTATTTACTGTATGTATTTAAACTTCTCAAATAAGACTTTTGGTGATTATGTAAATACCTCAGCGCCTCTTCGCATGAACTACCTTTTTGCCGCAGTGGCTGGTACCACCTGGTTTTTGCAATTCTTCTTTTACGGAATGGGGGAGAGTAAATTAGGAAATGGTGCAAGTTCCTGGATTTTGCATATGGCTACCATCATCATGACTTCTAATTTCTGGGGATTGTATTTTAAAGAATGGAAAGGCGTTTCGTCTACGACAATGCGCACAGTTATTGGTGGAATTGTGGTGATTCTTATTTCAGTTATTATTGTGGGAATCGGTAATTCTATTCACTAATGTTGCAGCTGATACAAATCGATGAATTTTCCTCCACGCCTAAATACCGACAATTAGCGAATGCTATTATTGAAGGTATACAGCAAGGGAAAATAAAGAAGGGAGAATTATTGCCTTCGATTAACGAAGTGAGTTTTGAGCATTATATGGCTCGAATAACGGTGGAGAAGGGTTATAATTACCTCAAGCAACAAGGTATCATCGATTCAATTCGCGGAAAGGGATTCTATATTAAAGTGGAGGAAGTTCCTCGAAACCTCCGCATATTTCTTCTTTTTAATAAATTAAGTGTTCACAAAAAAATCATCTATGATGCCTTTGTTAAGGCGATTGGAGACCAAGGGTCTATTGATTTTTACATTTACAATAACGATTTTAATCTCTTCAAAAAGATTGTAGATAGTCGCGATCGAGATTATACGCATATGGTTTTGATTCCTCACTTTATGGAAGGAGAGGAGATGGCGGTTGATTTGATTAATTCATTGCCTAAAGAGAAGTTGGTTTTATTGGATAAGTTATTGCCCGGGATTCAAGGGAAGTTTGGGGCGGTGTATGAAGATTTTGAACATGATATTTACCAAAGCCTACAACAAGCCAAAGAATCAGTAGCCACCTACCAGCAGATTCGGCTCGTTTTTCCGGCGCAGAGTTATTATCCAAAAGAAATCGTTCAAGGATTTATTAATTTTTGCCGAGATTATGCGTTTGAGTATGACGTAGTGGAATCTATAAATGAGGTTATTTTGTGTGCAGGTCAAGTGTATATCACAGTGATGGAGGATGATTTACTGCTTTTATTAGAACGAATTCGAAACGAGTCATTACAATTAGGAAAAGAGATCGGGATAATTTCTTATAACGAGACCCCCATTAAGCGGTTGTTATTTGAAGGTATTGCTACGATTTCGACGGATTTTGAAATGTTAGGTCGTAAAGCAGCTGAATTAGTGCTTTCGAATGAGCGGAATAAATGGCCAAATCCGTTTGTATTTATCTCCCGCGCCTCACTTTGACTTTCATTTTATTTGGCAAAATTCCAATTTAACAGCCGATTTGCTTTGCATTTTTGCAAAAAAAACGCCATTTTTGTAGCTTAATTATAATTAAAGCGCCTTTTAAATTAATTGATATAATGAGCAATTCCCCAACAACCTTATTTGATAAAGTATGGGACTCACATGTCGTTCGTAAGATTGCTGATGGTCCAGATGTGTTTTTCATTGACCGTCATTTTATTCACGAAGTGACATCTCCTGTAGCCTTTTTAGGTCTTGAAACACGTGGTATTGGTGTATTATTCCCAGAGCGTACCTTTGCGACTGCGGATCACAATACGCCTACGATTAACCAACACTTACCCGTTGAGGATCCTCTATCTGCGAATCAATTATTGCAATTAGAGAAGAATACAGCGAAATACGGTATTTCTCATTGGGGTTTAGGTAATCCAAAGAATGGTATTGTACACGTAGTGGGGCCAGAAAATGGTATCACCTTACCAGGTATGACTATCGTTTGTGGTGATTCTCATACGTCTACGCACGGTGCTTTTGGAGCCATTGCATTTGGTATCGGAACTTCAGAGGTGGAGATGGTGCTATCATCTCAGTGCATTATGCAGCCTAAGCCTAAGAAAATGCGAATTAACGTAAATGGGGAATTAGGTAAAGGAGTTACGCCAAAGGACGTTGCTTTATACATTATTTCTAAATTAACGACTTCAGGAGCTACGGGTTATTTCGTAGAGTATGCGGGGGATGTGTTTGAGAAAATGTCAATGGAAGGCCGTATGACGGTTTGTAATTTGTCTATTGAGATGGGTGCTCGTGGTGGCATGATTGCTCCCGACCAAACAACATTTGACTATATCGAAGGACGCGAATTAGCCCCTAAGGGAGCAGATTGGGATAAACAATTGGCTTATTGGAAAACGTTGAAAACGGATGCAGGCGCTACGTTTGATGAAGAAATCACTTTCTTGGCTTCAGATATTGAACCGATGATCACTTATGGTACCAATCCAGGAATGGGTATGGGTATTTCTAAGCAAATTCCGAATGCGGATGAGGTAGAAGGAGGAGTAGCGACTTATGAGAAGTCTTTGGAATATATGGGCTTTGCTCAAAATGATTCCATGATCGGTAAGAAAGTAGATTACGTATTCATTGGTTCTTGTACCAATGGTCGTATTGAAGATTTTCGTGCTTTTGCATCGATTGTAAAAGGTCGTAAGAAAGCGGATCACGTGACGGCTTGGGTAGTACCAGGTTCTCATATTGTGGAAGCACAAATTAGAGAAGAAGGTATTTACGATATTTTGACGGAAGCAGGATTTGCCCTTCGTCAGCCAGGATGCTCTGCTTGTTTAGCGATGAACGATGACAAGATTCCGGCAGGTAAATATGCGGTGAGTACGTCTAATCGTAACTTTGAAGGTCGTCAAGGACCAGGTTCTCGCACTTTATTAGCGAGTCCTTTAGTCGCTGCGGCGGCTGCAATCACAGGTGTTGTAACTGACCCTAGAGAATTTTTATAAGATCGAATAAATAAAAGCAAGATGGCTTACGATAGTTTTAATGTATTAAAAAGTTCTGCAGTACCTCTTCCGATTGAGAACGTGGATACAGACCAAATCATCCCAGCTCGTTTCTTAAAGGCAACAGAGCGTAAGGGTTTTGGAGATAATTTATTTAGAGATTGGCGTTATGATAAAAACGATGCTCCTAAGGCAGATTTCGTTTTAAATAATCCCACATACTCAGGTAAGATTTTAGTAGGAGGAAAGAACTTTGGTTCGGGTTCTTCGCGTGAACACGCTGCTTGGGCGATTTACGATTATGGCTTCCGTTGTGTGGTTTCTTCTTTCTTTGCGGACATCTTCCGTGGAAATGCAATTAACGTAGGTGTTTTACCCGTACAAGTGAGTCCTGAGTTTTTACATCAGATTTTCACGGCGATTGAGGCTGATCCGAAAGCAGAATTAGAGGTTAGTTTACCGGAGCAAACTATCACGATTGTAGCGACTGGTGCGTCTGAAAAGTTCGCTATTAATGGATACAAGAAAAATAATTTATTGAATGGATTCGATGACATCGATTATTTACAAGCGATGAAGTCGGAAATTAGTACGTTTGCTGAAAACCGCTAGTCATTTGAAACGCCACATAGAAATAATGGATACGACGCTTCGCGACGGAGAACAAACCAGCGGAGTATCGTTTTCAGCCTCAGAGAAGTTAACCATTGCTCAATTGCTATTGACCGAATTGAAGGTTGATCGTATTGAGATTGCCTCTGCGCGTGTATCTGAAGGCGAATTTCAGGCGGTGAAGAAGATTACGTCTTGGGCCGCTGCGAATGGTTTTTTGGATAAAGTGGAGGTGTTAACCTTTGTTGATGGAGGAACCTCTGTTCAATGGATGCTAGATGCAGGTGCTAAAGTGATGAATTTATTGACTAAAGGATCTCTTAATCATTTAAAACATCAATTAAAAAAGACGCCGGAACAACATTTTAAGGAAATTGCAGAGACCATTTCTTTAGCCAAGTCGAATGGTTTATCGGTGAACGTCTATTTAGAAGATTGGAGTAATGGGATGCGCAATAGTGCAAACTATGTGTTTCAATACTTAGATTTTCTGGCTACACAACCAGTCGATCGCGTTTTACTCCCAGATACCTTGGGCATTCTAACTCCTTATGAAGTATCGGATTTTATTAAGCAGTTAATCGCAAAGTATCCGAACACGCATTTTGATTTTCACGCACACAACGATTATGACCTTGGAACGGCAAACGCCTTAGAAGCGGTTCGTTGCGGCGTTCACGGTTTGCATTTAACGGTGAATGGAATGGGTGAACGTGCTGGAAATGCACCATTAGCGAGTGTTATTGCGGTTTTGAATGATTACCAAACGGATGTAAAAACCTCTGTTTGCGAAAAGTCATTATACCGTGTTAGTAAATTAGTGGAAACTTTTTCAGGTTTCCGTATTCCTGTGAATAAGCCGGTGGTGGGAGAGAATGTCTTCACGCAAACGGCGGGTATTCACGCGGATGGTGATAAAAAGAATAATTTATACCATAATGATTTGATGCCTGAGCGTTTTGGCCGTGAGCGTAAATACGCTTTAGGAAAGACGTCTGGTAAAGCGAATATTGAGAATAATTTAGCTGCCCTTGGCATCCAGTTGTCTGATCAAGATTTAAAGATTGTTACGCAGCGTATCATTGAATTAGGCGATCGTAAAGAGGTTGTCACTCAAAATGATCTTCCTTACATCATATCTGATGTGTTAGATAGTAATACGATAGAAGAGCGAGTTCAGGTGTTGAACTATGTCTTGACACATTCGAAAGATTTGCGACCGTCGGTTACCTTAAAGATTTCGATCGATGGTGACGTATTTGAAGAGCATGCACAAGGAGATGGTCAATACGATGCCTTTATGAAGGCGCTAGGAATCATCTTTGAAAAGCATGGTAAGATTCTTCCAGTGCTGAAGGATTATGCGGTACGCATTCCACCTGGAGGGGATTCAGATGCACTTTGTGAGACAATTATTACGTGGTCTGATGGAGGTAAAGAGTTAATTACGAGAGGTTTAGATTCTGACCAAACGGTTTCAGCCATCAAGGCCACTCAAAAAATGTTGAATTTGATTTAATAAAAATAATAATGGCGAAGAAGCATATTTTAATTGTTCCAGGTGATGGAATTGGTCAAGAAGTGACTGAAGTAGGAAAGAAAGTATTAGAGAAAATTGCGGCTAAGTTTGGTCATGATTTTACTTATGACGAAGCATTAATTGGTCACGTGGCGATTGAGGCGACAGGGGATCCATTGCCAGCAGAAACGTTGGAGAAGATGAAAGCATCTGATGCGGTTCTTTTTGGTGCGGTAGGTCACCCGAAATACGATAATGATCCATCAGCCAAGGTTCGTCCAGAGCAAGGATTGTTAAAAATGCGTAAGGAATTAGGTCTATACGCGAATCTTCGTCCGATTAAGTTATTTGATGAATTATTGAGTGCGTCTAGCATTAAGCCGGAGATTTTAAAAGGAGCAGACATTTTGTTCTTCCGTGAATTAACAGGAGATATTTATTTTGGTGAAAAAGGTCGTAAAAATAATGGCGATACAGCGTATGACGTTGCGGAATACAGCCGTTACGAAGTAGAGCGCATTGGTCGCAAGGCTTTTGAAGCAGCTCGTACGCGTAAGAAGCATTTAGTTTCTGTCGACAAAGCGAACGTATTAGAGTCATCTCGTTTATGGCGTGAAGAGATCCAAAAATTAGCGTTGGAATACCCTGATGTAACGGTGGAATACCAATTCGTAGATGCGACAGCGATGTTGTTGATCAAAGATCCTAAACGTTTTGATGTAGTGGTTACTGCGAATTTATTTGGAGATATCTTAACAGATGAAGCATCTCAAATTGCTGGTTCGATGGGTATGCTAGCTTCTGCTTCTATCGGTGATGGTACGGGTGTTTACGAGCCTATTCACGGTTCCGCACACGATATCACGGGTAAAGGCTTAGCAAATCCAATGGCGTCCGTTTTATCTGCCGCTCTTTTATTAGACATTTCTTTCGGAATGAAAGCGGAGTCAGAGGTGGTTATTAACGCAGTGGACCAGGTATTGAAGAAAGGATTCCGCACTGGTGATATCGCTGATGCGACAACAGATAAATCGATGATTTTAGGAACCGATGCGATAGGTGAAGAAATCTTGAAATTGATTTAATCTAATTAACTCGTATTTTTATGCTCAGTGTCCTGCGATGCTGAGCATTTTTTATATTTAGCCATTTCATCTATGAAACATTTATTTTTTTTACTTTTCACTTTTAGTGTTTTAGCCCAAAGCCCTAAAGAGAAAATTCAAGTTACTGATTTACTGAAAATCAAGACAGCAGGCAAACCTATTGTCTCCCCGAAAGGTGATCAATTCCTCTACACGGTTACTTCCATTGTGGATGATCCCGATAAGAAGAATGAATTTGTATACCAGACGCATTTATATCTTGGTAGTCTGCAGACAGGTGAATCGAGAGCCTTAACCTCTGGCAAGAATTCTATCTCATCGCCAGCCTGGAGTCCCGATGGTAGCAAAATAGCTTTCACTCGCGATATGGGTGCTAAATCTCAGGTGTATGTCTTGGATTTAGCAGGAGGGGAGCCTCAGGCGATGACCAACCTACCATTCGCGGTTTCCAATCCAGTTTGGTCTGCTTCTGGTCAGGAAATTTATTTCCAATCTTCATTTACTTTGAAGGAATTCCTTGTGGATTCGGTCTATAATAAGAAAGGTTTAGTTCCGTCTTGGACTTTGGAAAAACCCATGCTTTCAGGCGTAGCTAAGAAATTAAAAGCAAATCCAAATGGAAACCTAGACGAGGTGAGAGCCTACCTAGCTCAGAACGAAGCTGATAAAAAGGCTAAAGTGATCAATCGCCTGAATTTCCAAGAGGAAAGTACAACCACCTCTGATATAAGCATTCCAGCTTACTTTAAGACAAATTTGACAGGAAAAGCTGTTTTATTGAATAATCCATTCTCACGTTGGTCAGATGTAGAAATAGCTTCCAATGGTATCTATGCGGTCATTCCAGCCGATTCATTAGCTCATCCCGATAAAGTATTGGATTCTTATATTGGTTTTGGGTCAAAGGTTATCTACCAAAAAGTAGGATACCGGATGTCCAATTTGACCTTATCTCCTTCAGAAAAATGGTTAGCCTTTCAAGAAGCTAAATCTACTGGAGTTCAAAATGCGGTGCTTCAAATTATCTCCGTGGCTAATCCTTCTCAAATCTATAAGGTTCCCATCGATCGCGTGATTACGCAAGTTAAATGGTCTTCAGATGAAACTAAGCTTTATTTTACCGCACAAAATCAGGGTGGCGCCCCACTTTATGTGTATGATGTAGCGACGAAATTGGTAAAACAAATGACTGACAATAATACAGGTATTTTAGGATTTGATCTGACTAAGGCTGGTTTTGTGTATGCTAAAACAGGAATTGAAAACCCGTCTGAAATCTACCAGCAATCTGCAGATTCTGTTCGCACATTTACTTCATTGAATACGGGTTGGTTAGCTTCTAAAAACATTGTTCGTCCTACGAAGCATACCTTTACAAATGCGAAAGGCCAAAAAGTGGATTATTGGGTGATGAAGCCGACATGTTTTGAAGTGGGTAAGAAATACCCAGTCGTTTTAGAAATTCACGGTGGTCCCTCTGCTATGTGGGGAACAGGAGAAGCAAGTATGTGGCACGAATTTCAGTATTATGCAGCTAAAGGAATGGGTGTAGTGTATGCGAATCCGCGCGGTTCAGGTGGCTACGGTTCTGATTTCTTAGCGGCTAACGTGAAGGATTGGGGTGCAGGACCTACAGCTGACGTGATGAAAGCCTTGGATTTAACTATTGCCGAAGGTTGGGCAGATACTACTCAACTCGCTGTTACAGGTGGCTCCTACGCAGGTTACCTTGTGTCTTGGATCGTGGGTCACACGAATCGCTTCAAGGTAGCGTGTGCACAACGTGGTGTCTATGAGCTTTCAACCTTTATGGGCGAAGGAAATGCGTGGCGTTTAGTGCCAAATTACTTCGGTGGATATCCTTGGGAAAAAGCAACGAAGTCTATTTTAGATAGAGAATCGCCTTATACCTACGTGCAAAACATCAAAACCCCTCTGTTAATTTTCCACGGTGAAAATGATTTGCGGACTGGTGTTATCCAAAGCGAAATGCTGTACAAAAGCCTAAAAGTATTAGGTCGTGAGGTGGAATATGTCCGTCATCCGGGCGGTACACATGAATTAACCCGTTCAGGTAATAACCGCCAGCGTATTGATCAAATGTTGAGGACGTATGAGTTCTTTTCGAGGTATTTGAAAATACAGTAAGTAGTCACAAGTCGAGAGTCGATAGTCACTAGTCGGGAGTCACAAGTCGGGAGTCACTAGTCTATAGTCGATAATCGAGAGTTGTTTGTGATCTTAGTGAATAACACCATATACTATCAAGTACATTTAATAAGTGATTGCTAATAATATGCTACCGACCAATGACTATCGACTATCGACTCTCGACTATCGACTCCCGACTTGTGACTCCCGACTAGTGACTATCGACTATCGACTATCGACTCTCGACTAGTGACTATCGACTATCGACTCTCGACTATCGACTAGTGACTATCGACTAATTAAAATACCTCCAATCCTCTCCACCCTTCACCTTCAACAAACACTGATAGATCAATTCGATCACTGCATTCATATCATCTTTCGCAATGGTCTCTACGGTGGTATGCATATATTTCAATGGCAAACTGATAAGAGCGGATGCGACGCCTTCTGTGGCATAAGCAAATGAATCCGTGTCTGTTCCTGTAGAGCGAGATACGGCCTGTCTTTGGAAGGCTATCTTGTTTTCATCTGCCACATCGATAATAAAATCGCGCACATTATTCTGTACGGCTGGTCCATAACAAATGACTGGTCCTTTTCCGCAGGCCATGTCGCCTTGCGTTTTTTTGTTATACATAGGTGACTGAGTGTCGTGTGTCACATCAGTAATGAATGCTAAATCTGGCTTCAATCGGCGAACAATCATTTCTGCTCCACGTAATCCAATTTCTTCCTGTACTGAATTAACGACGTAAAGCGTATAGGGTAGGGTGATGTTATTTTCTTTCAGTCTTCTAGCGACCTCTGCAATCATATAACCACCTATACGGTTGTCTAAGGCACGTCCTACTAGGTATTTTCCGTTTAATTCCATTAAACCATCTTCGAAAGTAACGACTGTTCCCACGTGAATCCCCATTTCTTCTACCTCCTTTTTATTCGCAGCACCACAGTCGATGAAGATGTCAGCGATGGCTGGTGCTTTGTCTTTGGCAATATCTCTCACGTGAATAGCTGGCCACCCAAAAATCCCTTTCACCACTTTATCTTTCGTGTGAATATTCGCCCGCATGGAGGGCGCAATCAAGGCATCTGATCCGCCGTTGCGACGTAAAAACAGATATCCATTATCATCGATATAGTTCACAAACCAAGAGATCTCATCTGCATGCGCTTCAATGACCACCTTGTAAGGTTGCCCTGGATTAATGACGCCCACAGCAGTTCCGTAGGTATCGATGATTTTTTCGTCGATGAAAGGTTGAATATAATCTAACCAAATTTTTTGTCCACTCGCCTCAAATCCGGTAGGAGAGGCGTTATTTAAATAGGAGTACAAAAATTCGTTTGCGTTCATATGTGCTTTTATTTAATGTGACTAGGTCTCAAATTTACGTTTTTATTGCATTTTTAATACCAAAATTCGAGGTAAAAAGAGAGAAAGATTGTATTTTTGAAAGAATAAAGAGTCTAAGAAATTATACGACAGAAGAGATGAAGAAAATAGCTGTATTTACGTCGGGTGGTGATGCCCCAGGAATGAATGCTTGTATTAGAGCAATTGTTCGAGGTGCTGCGTACCACGGTGTGGAAGTATTTGGGATTGTAAGAGGATATAATGGAATGATTAAAGGGGATATTATTCCTTTGAATTCACAATCTGTTAGTAATATTATTCAGCGTGGAGGGACGATTTTAAAATCAGCTCGTTCTAAGGAATTTATGACAGCAGAAGGTCGTAAGAAAGCCTATGATAAGTTGCAAGAACTAGGGATTGAAGGTTTAGTGGCGATTGGAGGTAATGGAACCTTCACTGGAGCTGAGATTTTTTATAATGAATTTAAGATACCCACGGTAGGTGCCCCGGGTACTATCGATAATGATTTATTTGGTACAGATTATACGATTGGTTTTGATACAGCCGTAAACACTGCGCTAGATGCAGTAGATAAAATTCGGGATACGGCCGATTCACATGATCGCGTATTCTTTATTGAAGTAATGGGTCGTGATTCTGGTTATATCGCCATTCAATGTGCGATAGCAGGTGGAGCAGAGTCTGTGATGATTCCTGAGAATTTAACTTCAGTAGATGAGATTTCTTCTATACTTCAGAAAGGTTTTGATAAGAAGAAGTCATCCTCTATTGTGATTGTTGCTGAGGGTGATGAAGAAGGGAACGCACAGATTGTGGCTAAGAAAATTAAAGACAAAATGGGCGAGAATTTAGATATTCGCGTTACTACTTTAGGTCACATTCAGCGAGGTGGAATTCCTACTGCCTATGACCGTATTCTAGCTAGTCGTTTAGGTTTAGGTGCTTTAGAAGGCTTATTACGTGGAGAGAAAAATGTAATGGCGGGTGTGGTGAATAACCAATTGATTTATACGCCATTCCACGATACGATTACTAAGAAGAAGCCTGTTTCGGAAGATTTAATCCGCATGGTTGAGATTTTGTCTACCTAGGCAAAACCAACAATTTTATAAATGACGTACCCCGCCATTTCCCTGATTAATTCAGCGAATTTACTGAGGTTACGTTCTTGTGGAATAACTAGATCGAGGATACCTGAAGGGGTATCCTTTTTCTTTATGTCTGCTGGGAAGTCATCCACGATAAATCCTTCCTTTGTATAACATGCTTTAGCTCTTGGCATATGCATGGCAGAAGTAACTAATACCATTCGTTCTTTTAAATACGGTTTGAGCATTTTTTTGGTATAGACCGCATTTTCATGTGTATTTCGAGCACTTTCTTCTAAAACAATATCTTCCGGTTTTACACCCATAGCAATGAGTACTTCCTTCACTTTCTTGCTTTCTTGCGTTTCGTCGATCTTTAGACCTTTAATATTGACGTTTCCACCTGTTATAAGGAGTTTTTTTAC
The DNA here is from genome assembly GCF_004307425.1 of Aquirufa antheringensis. Classification (GTDB taxonomy): domain Bacteria; phylum Bacteroidota; class Bacteroidia; order Cytophagales; family Spirosomataceae; genus Aquirufa; species Aquirufa antheringensis. Next base: position 268,633 of record NZ_SEWZ01000004.1, on the reverse strand, counting down.
GATGCCTTTTTTGTAAAGTAGTAATGGTTGAATAAATCGATCTGCTGTTTCACCTGTTCGATAGCCTTCTCCTGCGCGCATCATTCCACCACCTAAGATGATGCACCACTGGTAGTTTTGGGTCAATTTTACTTGAGGACTTTCATAGGCCAAATAACACTGGTTGACAAACCAACCGTTACTACAGAGAATAAGAGCACCTAAAGTGACTAAAATGAGGCGTTTTGTGTATTTACTAAAATAGGCGACTCCCAGCAGGATAAATATCCAACAAAGTGGTTGAAGGAAAAAGTCGATTATTTTAGATAGGATGAAAAACATTGTAAATTTGGAGGTTAGTGACACAAATTTATTCTAATCTTATGAAAGTAGTCAGTACTCTTCTTTTTATTTTCCTCTTTGCTTTTAATTCTGATGCCCAATATGAAATTAAGGGTAAAATAAAAGGTCTCTCTAAATCCGAGGTGTATTTAGCGCATTATTTTGGCTATAACCAACAAGTTATAAAAGATACAGTGGTAGCGAATGAGGTGGGGGAGTTTGAATTTAAAGGTTCTGAGGTTTTACCTAAAGGACTATACTTGATATCCTTTCTTAAATCTAAATACATTGATGTGGTAATTGAGGATCCTCATTTTTCTTTTTCCTTAGACACGACTGATATTTTAAAATCGATCAACTTTGTAAATTCCGCGGAAAATACAGCTTTTTATGTCTTCCAAAGGAGAATGAATAACTTGTATGCCCAGATAAATCAACCTACTCTTTCTCTCACTAGCCGAAAGAATTTACAATTAGAAGTGCAGCAATTTCAACAGCAATGGAAAAAAGCTAATGCTTCTTTATTCGTTTCTAAACTCATTGAATCTTCCTTTGATCCAGAAATTCCAGTCTATTCAGGTAGTTTAAAGTCGAAGGCGGATACGACTAAAATGCAAGTCTATCAGTACCAATACTACAAGAAACATTATTTTGATGGGATGGATCTGGGGGATGAGCGCATGGTGCGTACGCCTTTTTTACAGCGTAAATTAGAACGATTTTTTAAAGATTTAGTCGTTCAAGATCCGGATTCGATTTCGCACGAATCCGATATGATTCTATCAAAAGTTAAAAACCCCGAAGTGCGTCGTTACATCATCTATAAAATTGCGAGTACCTATGAGAACAATCCTATTTTAGGTACAGAAGGGGCATTTGTTCACTTAGCGGAGAAGTATTACATTGGAGAGCCGGCCTTATGGGATACAAGTACGGTAAGGCGAATGAAAGAACGTATAGCAATCATTAAACCTTTACTTGTAGGCAAGCCCTTTCCTAAGATGTATTTGACTGATGTGGGTGGTAAAGAAATTAATATGAGCTCTTTGCCCTTTAAATATACAGTTGTGTTTATCTATGATCCAGAATGCAGTCATTGCAGGATTGAAACGCCTAAACTACTGGCATTGGAAGATTATTTTAAAGCCAAAAATGTGGGAGTTGTGGCTAGTTCTATCGTTCGAGATAAAGTCGCTTGGAAGAAATTTATAACGGAGTTTAATGTAGGCTCTTGGGTAAACGGAATCGATATTCACGTAAATTCTAAAACAGGAAAAGAAGAATTTTATACTGATTTTAGAAAGACGTTTGATGTCTACTCTACACCCGTAGTTTATGTGTTAGACGAGCAAAAAAGGATTGTGGGTAAGCGGATACCAGTAGAAAATTTGAAGGATTTTATTCAATATTGGGAAACAAGACGTAAAAAAGACTAACGTTTGATATATTTTTTGTTTTGGACGTTCTTCTTCATTTTGTACTGCGTCTTGTATTTTAGACGTGATTTTTGGTAGAAATTGCGACTAAATTTGGGGTTACTCTCTAATGAAAGTTTTTGATAAGGGATGAGCATCAATTCATTTTCAAATCCTACTATTTTTATTTTCACTCTTACGAGACCTATTTTCTTGAGGTTTAGTCTCTTTGCTGCCGCTTCTGATAAATCAATGACTCTTCCTTTTTTGTAAGGACCACGATCATTAATCCGAACAATGACACTTTTGCGATTGGCTAGGTTTGTTACTTCAACTAATGTATTAAAGGGAAAACGCTTGTGGGCAGCCGTTAATAAGGTCTTCTTTAATTTTTCTCCGCTGGCCGTTTTTTTGCCATAGAATGAATTAGCGTAAAAAGAAGCGATACCTACTTTTTCGTATCCTAATTCTTGTGCTATAGAAGAAAAGGATAAAAATAGTGCTAAAAATAGTACTATTGAAGGTATTTTTATCATTAAATAGGATGGATGATGATTGTAAAGATGGAGGATTTAGTTGGGAATTAAAAATGACAAGTTTTTAGGTCTCTGCTTAATTCTGGATATTTTTTTTGAGTGAATGAGAATAAATAGTAGATTTACACATTGTGAAACTATAATTTTAATACCAGTGGAAGAAAGAGATAGAGAAGAATTATTTTCTAAACGTATTCGGGCAGGAAAGAGAACCTATTTTTTTGATGTGAAGTCAACCCGTTCTCAAGATTATTACATTACGATCACAGAAAGTCGTCGTCACCAGAAAGAAGATGGCTTCGTATACGAGAAACATAAAATGTTTTTGTACAAAGAAGATTTTGATAAATTTATCGAAGGTTTGAATGAGGCCGTTAATCACGTTAAGACTGAATTGATGCCAGACGTTGATTTCTCCTCGTTTAATCGTGATGAGGACGAGTTTGGGAACAGTGAATTGAAATGGGAGTAATTATCTTTAAAATATTCAAAAAAGCCTCTGAGAAATCAGGGGCTTTTTGATTTTTAACCGTACTTTTGTGCTTTCATTTCTAAAATTACTATGGGATTAACTTGTGGAATTGTCGGATTGCCTAATGTGGGTAAATCAACTTTGTTTAGTGCTATTTCTTCTAATAAAGCAGAAGCGGCGAATTACCCGTTTTGTACTATCGAGCCTAATGTGGGTATCGTCACTGTACCAGATAATCGGTTGAACGTGTTAGCTGAATTAGTGAATCCGAATCGCATTTTACCTACTGTTATTGAGTTTACAGACATTGCTGGTTTAGTAAAAGGTGCTTCGACTGGAGCAGGTTTAGGGAATAAATTCTTAGCTTATATCCGAGAGGTAGATGCTATTATTCACGTAGTTCGTTGTTTTGAAGATGAAAATATTGTTCACGTGGAAGGACGTGTGAACCCAGTAAGTGATAAAGAAATTATTGATTTAGAATTACAGATAAAGGATTTAGACTCTGTAGATAAGAAGATTTCTAAAACAGAACGTGCTGCGAAAGCAGGGGATGCCAAAGCAAAAGCAGAACTAGCTGCCTTGCAACAGTTTAAGTCAACTTTAGAGGAAGGTAAATCAGCGCGTACGGTTGTAATGGATGATGAACTTCGACAAGCGGCAATAGGTGATTTATATTTATTGACTGATAAGCCTGTGATTTATGTGGCGAATGTGGATGAAGCTTCCATTGCCGCAGGTGGCAATCAGTATGTGGACGAGCTGAAAGCGAATGTAGCGCCTGAAAATGCAGAGGTTGTAGTCGTTTGTGCTGCTTTAGAAGCTCAGATTGCAGAAATGGAGGATTTGGACGATCGTGCGATGTTTTTGGAAGAATATGGTTTGACAGAATCTGGCTTAGATAAGTTAATCCGTAGTTCGTATCATTTATTGAATTTGATTACCTACTTCACAGCGGGTGTTCAAGAAGTGCGCGCTTGGACGATACAAAAGGGGTGGAAAGCACCCGCTGCAGCTGGTGTAATTCACACAGACTTTGAACGAGGTTTTATTCGTGCTGAGGTAATTAAATTAGCTGATTATGTCGCTTACAAAACCGAAGCAGGATGTAAAGACGCCGGTAAATTAAGTGTGGAAGGCAAGGAGTATGTAGTGCAAGATGGTGACATTATGCACTTCCGTTTTAACGTCTAAGGACTATCGACTAGTGACTAGCGACTATCGACTAGTGACTAGCGACTAGCGACTATCGACTATCGACTAGTGACCACTGTCGTATACCCCACCAGTGAATCATATCTTGTTCCTGGTTTTTGATAATAAACGAGTACCTCATATAGGTTTTCGGTTTGAGCATGATTTCCCTCTAATGTCACATTAGGGGGATTTTTGCTTTTAAACTGGTAGTTATAAATGCCTTGTTTTAGCATTTGGGTATTTTCTAAGAAACCGGTTGCGGGGTTTAAACGCAATGGAGCATTAAACGTGAAATTATTGAATCCTCCCGCCACAAAGACATCGTTGAGCGAATCTGTAGGCTTTAATCGAAAAGTACATTCTACATAGTCCGCTTGCAATGGATTCTCTTGGTTTTCATATGATTCGACTACATAAGCGCCATTTATGTCATTTCTTTGTACGTATGGATATAGTCCTTGGGCTTGTTCTATTTGGGTGCTGACGGAGTTTATTGTTTCACCTGTTACGATATGATCCACAAAGGAAAGTTTTTGCTGGGAGCTTCGTAGGTCGATGAGTCTAAATTCATTGGATCCAGGAAATGCATTTTCTTGGCCAAAGAAGGGGAATGTTAAGCTGTTTTCTTGAAGATTAAATTGGCCTTCAGGTAATCTTTTTAGCAAGTTCTCTGATTGGTGGTTTTGGCGAACCTGGATACTTAGCTGTTCATCACCTGCGAAATTTAAGCTAGGAGGAATGTGAAGTTTGAAATCGATGGTTTGATGGCTGGTACGTAAGGTATTGGTTTTGGCATACGAAAAAGACGTCTGCACTTTCACGATTTGTTCTGCCACGGAGAATCGAACACATAGAACCGTATCGCGTTTATTCCGTTTATTATACACCATCGCTATGTAATTCCCACTGACTTTTAGGCTTGGAATAGGAACGGCATAGTGTAAATAGGGGACCTTGGTGCCTACCGAAGATTCAGGATTCCGTATCGGAAAATCGTTGAAATCATCCAAATATTCAATGTCTGAAAGAGTGGAAGGTTTCCAATCTGCTTGGCAATGGATTACTCGGAAATAATAGGATGAATAGGAAAGTGCTAAATCATCGAATTGTAATGTTGCATTGGGTGAAGAACCTAAATTCAGTACAACATTCGGATGAAGGAATCTGTCGGCTGTTTGAATAAAGGCCGTTTGAATATTTGAATGATGTGTTCTAGTATCAATTTGGGAGAAAATAGAAAAAGGAAGACCTAGAAAAAGCAAAAGCGAGATATAGGTCTTCATTTTATTAGATTAATGCTTCCCAAGCCGTTGTAGTAGCGGATAAATTAGATTTTTCTGTTGCTAATGATACTTCGAGTTGTTTCAAACCTGCATAATCCGCTTGGTTAGCTAAATCCACCATTTGAGCTTCGATGGCTGAAATTCGATTTTCAATTTCCATAATTTCAGCCTCTAGCTTTTCTATTTGCTTAGCTTGATTAGGCGTTTTAGCTTCTACTGGAGCTAACTCGGGCTTTGCTTTAAGAGCTGCCTTTATGGAAACAGGTTTTGATGTTTCGCGAGTAGCCATCCATGTTTCATATTCATCGAATGAGCCCGGATATTCTTTTATTTCGTGATCCTCAATGTACCAAATCTTGTTAGCGATATTACTTACGAAATAGCGGTCGTGGGAAACGACTACATAGGTTCCTTCGTATTGTTGTAAGGCTTGAATCAAGATATTCACCGATTGCATATCCAAGTGATTGGTAGGCTCATCGAGTAAAAGGAAGTTCGCTTCTGAGATTAATACTTTGGCCAAAGCCACACGGGATTTCTCTCCCCCTGAAAGTACCTTGATCTTTTTGAATACTTCTTCTCCAGAAAACAAGAAACAACCTAATACCGATCGTAATTCCATATCGGTTTTTGTCGTCCCTGTGCCTTTTAATTCATCTATTAAGGTGTTTTCTACCGTTAAACTCTCTAATTGGTGCTGTGCGAAGAAGGATTCGATCACGTTGTGACCAGTTCTTCTTTCACCTTCGATTTGTTCAGTGCCTGAAATGATACGCAATAAAGTCGACTTACCTTTTCCGTTTGCACCGATCAAGGCAATTTTATCACCTCTATTAATGGTTGCAGAAGTATTCTTTAAAATAACCTTTTCTCCAAATGCCTTTGAAATGTGTTCTAAGAATAAGATGAAACGACCCGGTTCAGTTCCAAAGTTAAATTTGAAATTCACCTTCGCTTTTTCATCTATCACATCATCAATGATATCGATTTTATCCAATGCTTTTACGCGCGATTGTACTTGTCTAGCTTTAGAAGCTTTGGCCTTAAAACGCTCGATGAATCGTTCTGTCTGGCGAATCTGAGATTGTTGGTTCTCAAATGCCCCTTTTTGAATCTCATTCCGGAGTGCTTTTTCTTCCATATAGAAAGAATAATTACCCGGATATAAGGTGATTTTAGCGCCAGAAACTTCGGCAATATTATCAATGGTGCGATCTAAGAAATAGCGATCGTGAGATACGACCACAATGGAACCTTCATAATCGTGTATGTATTTTTCAACCCATTCAATGGACGGTAAGTCCAAGTGGTTAGTAGGCTCATCAAGCAGGAGTAAGGCAGGCTTTTGTAATAATAACTTGGCTAACATGACCCGCATACGCCACCCTCCAGAAAATAATTTCAGGGGGCGATCTAAATCGCTCGTGCTAAATCCTAAACCTTCTAATATTTCCTCAGTTCGAGATTGGATCGTATAACCGTCCAAACGCTCGAAATCTTCCTGCAGTTTTGCTAATACATCAATGTCTTTATCTTCATAATTTGTTTCCATCTTATGAAGTACTTTATCAATATCTTTTTGAAGCTCTAACTGCTTTTCAAAAGCCTGCATCGCCACATTCAAAATACTGTCATCCGTTTGATAGGACAAAAGATCTTGGTTTAAGAAACCAATGGTACAATCTCCAGACTTAGAAATCGTGCCACCATCTGGTGTATATTCACCAGAAATAAGGCGTAATAAAGTAGATTTGCCGGTACCGTTCGCACCGATTAAACCGATTTTAGTCTTAGGCTTGATGTGTAAACTAGCTCCTTCGTACAAGGCGCGACTTCCGAAATAGAAGTTTAAATTCGATATTGATAACATATTACAAAGATAGCCGTTTTCTTGCATTTAGACCACCTAAATGCGGACATTTGACTAATTCTTCTAATCCAACGTAGGCTGTTTCCGTTTTTGTATAGCCCAAAGCCTTAGATAGTGCCATGGTTCGGTTATTGTCACCCATCGACCATTCGATATCATCCATCGTCATTTGAGCAGGGTGCTCATATCCACAGGCGTGCGTAATTTCCGCGATTTCTTTCACTAAGGTATAATGGTAACGGTAATAGCGCTCACTTTTTAGAGTCACATCAATACCGGCCTGTAACCATTTATTCGAAGTGGCGATACCGGTAGGGCAGTGGTTTGTGTGGCATTTTTGGGCTTGAATACAGCCAATCGACATCATGGCTTCGCGAGCAATGTGAATGCTATCTGCTCCCATCGCAAAGGCCATTAAGGCTTTTTCCGGGAATCCCAGTTTTCCTGAAGCAATGAAGAAGATCTTATCGGTTAAATTATGACGTTGGAATATCTGGTAAACTTTCGCAAAAGCAAAAGTAAAAGGCATCGAAACGTGGTCAGCAAACGCGTGTGGAGCAGCACCCGTTCCACCCTCGCCACCGTCGATAGTGATAAAATCAGGTCCTTTGCCGTGTTTTTCCATATAGGCAGCTAATTCTTCCCATTGTTCTAATTTACCAATAGCAGATTTTACTCCTACAGGTAATCCCGTTTCAGCAGCCATCGACTCAATGAAATCGACCATCTCTGGGACCGAGGAGAATTCAGAGTGAAAAGCGGGTGACATAGCATCTTTATCCATCGGAATATGGCGTATTTCCGCAATTTCTTTATTGATTTTAGATTTAGGAAGCATTCCTCCTTTTCCTGGTTTAGCTCCTTGCGAAAGCTTTAATTCGATGGCTTTGATGCATGGATTTTCCTTAACCTTTTGCTTTAATTTTTCCATCGAAAAGTGTCCATCTAATTCTCTAACGCCAAAATACGCGGTTCCAATGTTTAACATCACATCAGCACCGTTTTGGTGGTAGGGAGACAAGGAGCCTTCGCCCGTGTTGTGATAGCATCCAGCTAAAAGTGCTCCTTTGTTTAGTGATTCTACTGCTTTTGCAGAAAGTGAACCGTAAGACATCCCGGAGATATTAATGATCGAATAGGGGCGGAATGGCTTCGCTCTCTTGTGATATAAACCAATTACTTTAGCCGCTGGCAGTACTCCTGGATTTTGATGATATAAATGATTCTTTGAAGGATTAAATCCCATCATCGCATTCTTAATGAAAATGTAGCCAGGTGAACTGAAATCTTGATCCGTTCCAAAACCTTGTAAATTATTTTCATTCTTCGAAGAAGCATAGATCCAGGAGCGCTCTTGGCGATTGAATGGTAATTCTTCACGGTTATTGGCAACAATGTATTGCCTTAATTCAGGTCCAATGCGCTCAAGCCAGTATCTGAAATGACCTACAATAGGGAAATTATGTGTGATGGTATGGCTTTTTTGGATAAAAATGTCACGAATGATGACAAGGATAGCAATGAGTGTGATCCAAAACCAGGCGGATGATAATAAGTTCATATGGGTTGATGATTAATGGTTCAAATTTAGGTGCATTTTGGCAATATTATTACCAATAGTTCTAATTATCTTTGTGGTTTAGTTTATACTATGCAAGCAGACTATCATTTATTAAAAAAATACGTTGCCTCTGTTTTTACAGCCATTGGCTGTAGTGATGAAGAGGCGGCTTTAGCCTCGGATGTTTTAGTTTCTGCAGACGCTCGTGGAATTGATTCGCACGGAGTCGCGCGTTTGGCGGGTTATGTTCGCCTTTACGATAACGGAAGATTAAACACAAAACCTCAGGTAAAAGTTTTACACGAAACACCCTCTACAGCTACATTAGATGGTGATCGGGGTTTAGGCCTAATTGTAGCTCCTAAGGCAATGGAAATTGCGTGTGAAAAAGCAGCAATGGCTGGTACTGGTTGGGTGGCAGTCCAGAATTCTAATCACTTCGGTATAGCAGGTTATCATGCCATGAAAGCTTTGCCATCCCAAATGATCGGATGGGCGATGACCCACGCTGCTCCTTTAGTGACGCCTACTTTTTCGAAAGAAAAATTATTAGGAACGAATCCGATTGCGGTGGCTATTCCAGCAAATGAAGAGCCTGCTTTTGTGGCGGATTTTGCTTCCACAGCTGTGGCTTATGGTAAATTAGAAATACTTCAACGAAAAGGACTAGATACACCAGACGGCTGGGTTCAGGATGCTAATGGGGATCCTTCCAATGATTCTTTTGCGATTAAAAATGGTGGGGCATTATTGCCGCTAGGTGGTGATCGCGAACACGGTTCACACAAAGGATATGGTTTAGGTGCTATTGTAGATATCTTATCTGGTGTTTTGTCGGGGGCGAATTTTGGTCCTTGGGTACCTCCGTTTGCGACTGCTGGATTTATGCAAGCGGGAGAAACGGTCGGAAATGGAACGGGTCATTTTTTAGGCGCGATGCGTGTCGATGCGTTCAGGCCAGCGGAGGATTTTACGAAGGATATGGATAAATGGATTCGTCGTTTTAGATCTGCCAAAGCCGTGGAAGGAAAGCAAGTGCTTATTCCAGGTGATCCAGAGCGGGAATTAGAAGCTATTCGTCGTGTAGAAGGCATTCCGTTATTAAAACCGGTCGTAGAAGATTTACAATCTCTAGCCTCTCGTTTTCAGTTAGATTTTAAATTAGATTAATATGGTTTCGAATAAGCGTATCAAGATTTTCATTCTGGTTTTTAGTTTGGTTTCGGCCATGTTTTCCTACTACGTTTGGCAGGTATTCAAAACACCTAATTTCCGAGTAGAGGCAAATCAACCTTTTGAATTATTCATTCCTAAGAATTCGACCTACGAATCGGTACTAGATACGTTAAAAAAGCACGATGTAGTGCGAGATCAATTAAGTTTCCGTTTCTTAGCTAAGGTGTTAAATTATCCAGAGAAAGTGCGTCCGGGACGTTATGTTATTCATAGTGAAATGGGTAACTGGGAGTTGTTACGTAAGCTAAGAAATGGCCGTCAGGATGCCTATAAAGTGGTGATTAATAATTTTCGCTTAAAAGAAGATATAGCCGGTCGAATTGCGCAACAAACGGACTATGATTCGGCTGCTATATATGCTTTTCTTGATTCAACTCAGTTGATGGGAAAGTGGGGTTTTACTTCTGAAACTAGTCCTGCCATCTTTGTCCCTAATACCTATGAGGTGAATTGGACAACTACATTTCCTGAGTTTTTGGACAAAATGAACAAAGCTTATGTGAAGTTTTGGACATCAAAACGTAAGGCAGAAGCACAGAAACTAGGGTTGACGCCAGTTCAGGTCTCGATTCTAGCCAGCATAGTGTACGGGGAATCTAAAAACCCAAAAGAGCAAGCACGTGTGGCGGGAGTTTATTGGAATCGTTTGCAAGCTAATATGCCTCTACAGGCTGATCCTACTGTCGTTTTTGCTTGGAAAGATTTTACGATTAAACGAGTGACGAGTAAATATACAGCACTTAATTCTCCATATAATACGTACAGGAATGCCGGATTGCCACCGGGTCCGATTTCGATTGTGCCGAGTGATGTGATAGATAAGGTTTTGAATTTAGAGCACCATCAGTATATTTATTTCTGTGCCAAAGCTGATTTTTCAGAGAACCATGCTTTTGCAGTTACTTATGAGGAACATAGGAAGAATGCGGCTGATTATCAGAAAGCACTAGACCAAAACAAAATACATTAATATGCTCTCTCACCAGGTTTCTTACCGTGTTTGCTACGCTGATACAGACCAAATGGGCTATGTGTATTATGGTAATTATGCTCGTTTTTATGAGATAGCGCGGGTGGAAACTTTACGAAGCATTGGAGTTAGTTACAAGGTGTTAGAGGATGCTGGAATCGGTTTGCCCGTGTATGAAAATTACTCTAAGTACCACGCTCCAGCTTTGTATGATGATTTATTGCGAATAGAATGTACGTTAATCAAAATGCCTTCAGTTCGAATCGAATTTGAGTACAAGATTTTTAACCAAAGTGAGGCCTTATTACACGAAGGGAAGACGACTTTGGTCTTTATGGAATTAGCCACTAAGAAGGTGGTGAAAGCGCCGGAATGGTTGATTTCGGCGATTTTAGATAAAAGAAGTGATGCTTAGACGGGTTTGGAGAGAAATTCAGGTGTTTTGGAAAGATTGCGAGGAACATTATATCCTGGCCCGAATTCTGACGATTTTATACCAAAAGATTTTTCATTTTGATATTGATGTGCGTGCGGCGGCCGTTGCGTATAATTTTACCTTGGCTGTTTTCCCTACGATTATCTTTTTATTCTCCTTATTAGCTTATATTCCGGTGGATAATTTCGATATCAAGATGGTGAATTTTTTGAAGTCCTCTATCCCGAAAAACCTCCAAAAAGATTTCACTGAATTACTCTTAGATTTGATTCGAAAAAAATCGGGTGGAGTTTTGTCTTTCGGATTTTTATTTGCCTTATATGCCTCTACTAGTGGTATTCAAGCCTTAATTCGTTCCTTTAATTTAACGTATAGAACGAAAGAAAATAGGGGATTAATAAAAGAAAGAGTGATCGCTGTCTCCTTGAATTTCCTTTTGACGTTTGTTTTGATAACGGCATTTTCGGTCTTCATTGTAGGCAAGCTGGTGATTGGGTATCTTAAAGGGAAGGGGCTAATAGATTATGATTTCAATTTCTACATGTTGAATATTTTGACTTATTTCCTGATTTTCGCTATCTTCTTTTTAACTATTTCGATTATCTATTATTATGCTCCAGCGATCACTAAACGCTGGAAATTCTTTAATGCGGGTTCTATTACTGCTTCGGTGCTAACTATTTTAGTCACTAATTTATTCTCCTATTATTTAGTCAACTTTGCGAGTTATAACAAGGTATATGGCTCTATTGGTTCTTTGATAGCCTTGATGGTTTGGTTGTATTTTATTGCGTTGATTTTACTGGTAGGATTCGAAATCAATGCAAGTATTGATCAAGTTAAAGAAGAGCAAGAGGAGTCTGAAACGGATTATTTTTTCGAATAATATGGCAGAGCTCATTCGTCTTTATGACAAGAACAATAGTCAAGCTACTTTAGACCTGATTGTGAAAGCATTGGAAAAGGATGCTGTTATAATCTATAAAACGGATACGATGTATGCCTTAGGCTGTCACATCGGATCGACAAAAGCGGTTAACCGTATTTGTGAAATTAAAGGTATTCAAGCCTCGAAGAATCGCTTTTCCTTTATTTGTTCGGATTTAAGTTCGATTGCGAATTATGCCAAAGTATCTGATTTTGCCTTCAAAACCCTGAAACGGTTCTTGCCTGGCGCTTTTACATTCGTTTTACCAGCTAGTTCAAAGGTTCCTTCTGTACTAGTTCAGGGAAAGAAAACAGTAGGTATTAGAATACCAGATTATGAACCTGTTTTATCTATTGTTTCCCATTTAGGTTCACCTCTTTTAACCACGTCTTTACCTCATGATGATTTAGAAGTAGAAGAGTATACGGATCCAAGTTTGATTATGGAACGATGGGGTCATGCTGTTGACTTGGTACTTGATGGGGGATTCGGAGGTTTTGTTCCTTCCAGTGTGGTGGAAATTTCAAAGGATGCTTTTGAAATTATTCGGGAAGGAGCGGGAGATTGTTCTGAATTTAGTTAAGACCACTTCAGGCTTAATTTGTCAGGTTTTGTGTGCTTCCAGCGTCTATGCGACCACAAATATTGTTCTGGGTAAGCGTTGATGGACTTCTCCAAACGTCGTGCAAAGCGCTCAATGATTTCCCCTGGAGCTAATTCATCAAAAGGGACATTCGCTAATAATTCGTAGGTCATCGTGTATTTCCCTCTCTTTGTGCGAATTAATTCTGCAAATACCACTGGGTATTGGTAGTCTCTCGCAAAGCGCTCCATACCGGTGAAGAAGGCGGTATCTTGGTGTAGAAAGGTGGTCCAATAAGCGCTTTCAGGTTTCTGAGGAGCTTGGTCAGCAGCTAAACAAATGACGCGCGGAATATCCTTTCTTTCCCTCGTTAACAAAACAGACTCTCTTTTTTCTAATAAAACGACATGCCCAAATCGCGCACGCACCTGCTTGGTAAATTCATTGAAGGTGGGATTGTTTAGTTTTTGGTAAATCACATCGTGCGGATTCTTACTCAGCGCTAAACGGTGAATGGCCCATTCCCAGTTACCTTGATGACCAGCTACTAAAATGACGGGTATTCCTTTTTTAATAAAATCAGTTACGATGTCCTCATTTTTAATCTCGAAACGATCAAGCATTTCTTCTTTTGAGATAGAAACCCCTTTAAAGAACTCAACTAATTGATCAGTTAAATAACCATAAAAGCGGTACGTAAGTTTGCCTAATTCTTTGTCTGAAAGCGTAGGGAAAGACTTTTTCATATTCCCCTGGATCACTTTTTTTCGATAGGGAATAAAGTAGTAGAACAGGATGGTACAGAAGGTTGCGAATCCATACAATATGGGCAAAGGTAATCTTCCAATAAGTTTGTACAGAAACAGGGGAGACGCTTTCATTCTTATTATCTTTGTTCTTTCGTTTTACAAATATCCGATTTATTTTTGGGAATGCACATTGAGACTCATTATTTGCCTAGTTTAGAATACATGACTGTTTTGCTACAGCAACCGTCTTTGCTATTCGAGGTGGAAGAAAATTTTCCGAAGCAAACTTATCGGAATCGTTGTTTGATTTTAGGGGCCAATGGGGTGGAGCGATTAACTGTTCCGGTGATTCATACATCTGGAGAGAAAACTAAAACGAAAGATACGAGGATTGATTATACTCAAAATTGGATGAAGCAACATCAAGGAGCTATTCAAGCGGCCTATGGAAATGCACCTTACTATGAATATTTTGAGCCATATTTACGCCAAATCTTTGCAAAAAAAAGGTTTTTTTTAGTAGATTTAAATATTGATCTCTTGAGCTTTGTTTACCGTATTTTAGATGTGCCTCTCGTATGTGAGAAGACGCAAGAATTCGGAGTTTATGATGGTGATAGTGAATATGATCAAATAAGTGCGAAAAAAGACTGGACAACGCGTTCATTCTATCAAAATAAATCCTATCGTCAATGTTTTGGAGCAGAATTTGTTCCGAATTTGTCGATTTTAGATTTACTAATGAATCACGGGAAGGAGTCTTTGACTTTTTTAAAATAAAAGGGAACAATTTAGGGGCATACATGGTTGATGCAGGTAAGTTGTACGAAATTAATAGAACGATATGGAGGCTAAATTTTCGAATAAAGTGAAGGAAGTTATCTCGCTTGCGCGGGAAGAGGCATTACGTTTAGGTCACGATTACATCGGGACAGAACACTTAATGTTAGGGATGATTCGAGATGGACAAGGTCCAGGGATTGATTTATTATTGCGTTCTGGGGTTTCTTTGGATTCTTTACGCCAAAGCATTGAACACTCCACCGCCTCTACCACACGTTCTTCTTTCGATCGCGAGAATATGTTAAATATTCCGTTAACCAAGCAAGCGGAAAAGGTGTTGCGCTTGACGTATTTAGAAGCAAAATATTTTAAAACGAATGTCGTTGAAACAGATCATCTTTTGATGGCGGTTTTACGTGATGAAGATAATGTGGCGACTCAGATTTTGGAGAAATACCAAGTTTACTACGATTTAATCAAGGAAATGGTAGAGTTCCAATCCGGAAATGGTCAGGGTGCAAATCCGAAAGCAAGTTCTGATACAGATGACAATGACGACGATTCGCGTTTATATAGCGCAGGGTCTGGTTCTACTGGGGGAGCAAGTGCAGGTAATACAACAGGTTCGAAACCAGGAGAAAAAAGTAAAACTCCTGTGTTAGATAATTTTGGTCGTGATTTGACTAAAGTAGCAGAAAACGGTAAGCTTGATCCGATTGTAGGTCGTGAGAAAGAAATTGAACGCGTGGCTCAGATTCTATCACGTCGCAAGAAGAATAACCCTATTTTAATCGGTGAACCGGGTGTGGGTAAAACGGCCATTGCGGAAGGTTTAGCCTTGCGAATTGTGCAGAAGAAAGTATCCCGTGTGCTGTTTGGCAAACGTGTCGTTACGCTTGATATTGCGTCCTTAGTAGCTGGTACGAAATACCGTGGTCAATTCGAGGAGCGGATGAAAGCGGTAATGAATGAATTAGAGAAGTCTACAGATGTTATTCTTTTTATAGATGAATTACATACCATCGTAGGTGCTGGTGGAGCTTCGGGTTCATTAGATGCTTCGAATATGTTTAAGCCAGCTTTAGCGCGTGGAGATATACAAGTTATCGGAGCAACTACGCTTGATGAATACCGTCAGTATATTGAAAAGGATGGAGCTTTAGCTCGTCGTTTCCAAACCGTGATGGTAGATGCGACCACAGTCGAAGAAACCATCGAAATTTTACATAATATCAAGGATAAATACGAGGATCATCACCACGTAATTTATACAGACGAATCCATCATTTCTGCGGTTAAATTATCAGACCGCTATATTTCAGATCGTTTCTTGCCAGATAAGGCGATTGATGTATTAGACGAAGTAGGTGCGCGAGTGCACATTTCGAATATTAACGTTCCAGAAGATATCGTTGCGTTAGAAGGCCAAATCGAAATCGTGAAGAAAGAGAAGAACCAAGTGGTGAAGTCTCAGAAATACGAGGAAGCGGCTCAATTACGTGATCGAGAGAAAAAATTAATTGATCAATTAGAGCAGTCGAAAGCGGCTTGGGAGGAAGATTCGAAGAAGCAGAAATTCACGGTTACAGAAGAGAATGTTGCGGAGGTGATTGCGCAGATGACGGGTATACCAGTTAACCGCGTTGCGGCGAAAGAGGGGGAGAAGTTGTTGCAGATGGACGAACAACTTTCAAAGCAAGTGATTGGTCAGCCAGATGCGATTAAGAAATTAGTGAAAGCCATTCAGCGTACGCGTGTAGGCTTAAAAGATCCGAAGAAACCGATTGGTTCATTTATTTTCTTAGGCCCTACGGGGGTAGGAAAGACGGAGATGGCCAAAGTTCTAGCGACCTATTTGTTTGATAAAGAAGATGCTTTAGTTCGTATCGATATGAGTGAGTACATGGAGAAATTCAGTGTATCTCGCTTAGTGGGAGCGCCTCCGGGATACGTGGGTTATGAAGAAGGTGGTCAGTTGACTGAAAAGATTCGCCGTAAGCCTTATGCGGTCGTTTTGTTAGACGAGATAGAAAAGGCACACCCAGATGTGTTTAACCTGCTATTGCAAGTATTAGATGATGGTATTTTGACGGATGGCCTAGGTCGTCGTGTTGATTTTAGAAATACGATTATCATTATGACTTCGAATATTGGGGCACGTGATTTGAAGGATTTTGGATCAGGAATTGGTTTCTCTACGAAGTCTAAGGTGGACAACTTAGATGAATACGCGAAGACAACCATTCAAAATGCCTTGAAGAAAGCTTTTGCCCCTGAGTTCATTAACCGTCTAGATGATATCATCCTATTTAACTCGCTAGAGCGTCCTGCCATCCACCAAATCATTGATTTGATGTTAACGAAGTTAAAAACGCGTTTAGCGAACCTTGGTTTTGAAGTGGAATTAACGGAGAAAGCGAAAGACTTTATGGCGGATAAGGGCTATGATCCACAGTATGGAGCAAGGCCGTTAAATCGTGCCATTCAAAAGTACTTAGAGGATGCGTTAGCTGAAGAGATTTTGAAAGGGGCTTTAGCGGAAGGCGAATACATTGTGGCAGATTTTGAAGAGGGTGCTGATGCATTAACTTTGGCCAGGAAAAAGAAAAAAGAATTAACCAAACAAAAAAAATAATATGTCATTAGTACAAAACAAGGTCGTTTTAGTGACAGGTGCCTCTCGCGGTATCGGTCGGGCTATTGCGACAACTTTTGCCAAAGCTGGCGCCAGTGTAGCTTTCACTTATTTATCTTCCGTAGAGAAGGGTCAAGCATTAGAACAGGAATTAGCTGCTTTTGGTATTACGGCCAAAGGTTATCGTTCAGATGCCTCTTCGTACACGGAATCGGAGAAGTTAGTAGAAGATGTGTTAGCTGATTTTGGAACGATTGATATATTAATCAATAATGCAGGGATTACGCGTGATGGTTTGTTAATGCGTATGTCTGAAGAGCAATGGGATGAAGTAATTCGTGTTAATTTGAAATCAATTTTCAATTTAACGAAGGCGGTTACGAAGCCAATGATGAAGGCTAAATCGGGCTCTATCATTAATATGACTTCGATTGTTGGTATTAAAGGAAATGCAGGTCAATCTAATTATGCAGCCTCTAAAGCTGGTATTATTGGATTTACAAAATCAGTAGCACTTGAACTTGGTTCTCGTAATATTCGTTGCAATGCCATTGCTCCTGGATTTATTGAAACCGAGATGACGGAGGAATTAAACGAGGCCGCTATTGAAGAATGGACAAAATCCATCCCAATGAAAAGGGGAGGACAAGCTACGGAAGTAGCGGATGTTTGTTTGTTCTTAGGTTCAGATATGTCGTCTTACGTAACGGGTCAAGTAATTTCAGTAAACGGTGGTTTATTAACCTAGTTTAGTATGTAAACATAATTAGGCCTCAGTCTTTTCGTTTAAGATTGAGGCTTCTTTTTTTATGAGAATTTATCTTTTATTTCTTCTAGTTTTTATCTCCTCTTGTGCTAAGACCATTGTTCCCGTGCAGATTGCCGAAAAGTCTGTTTACGTGGATCGCTTTCCTGCTATCAAGTCTGGATTAACTACGATTGATTTTTCCCTTTCCTATGATAGTTTATTTTCTTTAAGTCAATTGAAGCCAGGTTCTGTACTTTATCAAAATATAGCAGGTTCTTCCACGATTGATTTCCCTTTAGATGTGCGATTATTAGCACCTATTCAATTGCAAGCCATTCAAAAGGATTACATAAGTCTATCTTTGCCAGTTAGGATGGTGGCGAAACCGGAACTTGCCGGAATATCTGCTGGTACTGTTTCGGGTGATTTAGCGATGAAAGTGCAATTGAAATGGAATCTGGCGAGCATTAACTCCTTACAAGTCAAAGAAGTGGCCTATGACTACCAATGGATCCAAAAACCTTCGGTGAAAGTGATGGGCTTTCCGGTCAATGTTTCCGGAGTTGTGGATCAACTCTTGAATCAAAAGAAAGCATTGATTTTAGTTCAAATGCAAGAGCAATTAAATGCTTCGATCAAGAAAATAGCGACGAAACCTTTTGCCTTCGAATCCTTTTTTACGGATTCGCCATCCGGATACCGGATAGAACCTGCGACTAGTTCTGCTTTGGATTTGCGTGATTTGAGTTTTGAGCAAACTAGCATCAAAGGTCAATTGAGGTATATGGGTGGTTTTAAGGTGGTTTCGGGTCAAAACAATTCTTCGACCTTGTTCATTCCTGTGAAGGATTTACCGGGCGCTGGAAAGCCGATGCTTCCTTTTCAATTTCAACTATCTGGCCCTGAATTAATCGCTGCCATTAAGGAGAGCAATCCTTCTTGGAAGGGAAATGGGGCATTTGTGTTCCAAAAAGAGGGTTTAGGCTTTCAATTAGCTCAATTTAAAGGCAAATCATCTCAATTAGCTATCGATTTTGATTTTGTGATTTATCCCGATAATTCCGTGGGAATCCAGCTAAAGGAAACACGACTTCAAGGTCTTTCTTTTCTTGCTTCCTTATTTAAGGGACGCATTCAAAAGAAATTGCAGTCACAGGCGGCAGCTTTCCGTTTTCAGTCGAAGCAAATTCTTAATCGTCTTCCTAGTTCGATTACCCTGGCAAAAAATGGACGCGTTCGTTTTCAAAAGATCTATTTCGATAGCAGCTCGGTGTTATTTGAGGGGGCTTTTGAGGGGAATTGGTCTTTGGCCAAATAAAATCCTACCTTTGCATTAGAGAAAATAGACTATCCTATCGCTTTTTAAAGAGGAAAGTCCGAACAACAAAGAGCAGCGTGCTTCCTAACTGGAAGGGGGATCTTCGGATTCAACAGCAAGTGCCACAGAAAATTACCGCCTTCGGGTAAGGGTGAAAAGGTGGGGTAAGAGCCCACCGCTGTTTTGGTGACAAAACAGGCTTAGGTAAACCTCACGCGTTGCAAGATCAAATAGGCTAGCTGCCGCAAGGCAAAAGGGTGGCTCGTCCGATGCTAGTGGGTAGATTGCTACAGGTAAACAGTGATGTTTATCGAAGATAAATGATAGGACGGTGGGCAACCATTGACAGAATTCGGCTTATCGGTTTATTTTCTCTATTTCTTTGTTTGAAATGAATGCAAAAAGACTTAATTTTGCAGACTATTTATAAACCAGGGGGACGAGATCCCTCACAAACCCATATCTAATGGCTGTTAAAATCAGATTAGCGCGTCGCGGACGCAAAAAGTTAGCAATGTTCGATGTTGTAGTTGCGGATGCTCGTGCACCACGTGACGGACGTTTTGTAGAAAAAATCGGAACATACAATCCTAACACCAACCCAGCAACTGTCGTTTTAAACGAGAAACAAGCAATACAATGGGTATTGAACGGTGCTCAACCTACTGACACAGTTCGTGCAATCCTTTCTAACAAAGGAATTATGTATGCAAAACACTTACAAGTAGGTGTGAACAAAGGTGCGATCACGCAAGAACAAGCAGACGCGAAGTTCGAGGCTTGGAAAGCAGAGAAAGAAGTATCTATTCAAACGAAAGCGACTACTTTACAACAGTCTAAAGCGAAGTCTAAGGCGGCTCGTTTAGAAGCTGAGGCTAAAGTATCTAGCGCTCGTGCTGAAAATATTGCTGCAAAAAACAAAGTAGCTGAAGAAGCTTTAGTAGCTAGCGTAGTAGAAGCTATCAACGAAGCGGAAGAAGAAGCTACAGGTGTAGAAGTGGACGAAGTAGTAGCTGAGGCTCCTGCAGCAGTTGAAGAAGCACCAGTAGTGGAAGAAGTAGTAGCTGAAGAAGCTCCTGCAGTAGAAGAAGCTCCAGCAGCTGAAGAAGCAGCAGAAGAGGCTCCAGCAGCTGAATAATTTTTGATTTCATGTAGAATCATACAAATTTGTTCTCAAGTTTGTATGATTTTTTTTTGTACCTATGGCAAAGACTGAATATTTCGAATTAGGAACCCTTTCTAAACCGCATGGTTTAAAAGGCGCCTTTCACCTTTATTTAGATGTAGATGATCCGTATGAGTACGAGGATCTAGATGCTATTTTCTTACAACAAGGAAACGAGATGGTCCCCTATTTTGTGGAGGATATTCAGATTCGAGATAATTTGAATTTGATCACCTTGGAGGGGATTAACTCGTTAGACGCTACGAAGGATTTAGTAGGCTTAAAGGTATTTTTACCTCTTTCTGCTTTGCCTAAATTAAAAGATGATCAGTTTTATTACCATGAGGTAATTGGTTATCAGGTAGTAGATAAAAACTTAGGAGACTTAGGTACCGTGAAGGAGATTTATAGTACCGGTGCACAGGATGTAGTGGTGATGATTTACCAAAGCCACGAAGTACTCATTCCCTTAATCGATGCCATTATCCCGAAAGTGGATAAAAAGAACCAAATCGTTCACAGTATATTGCCGGATGGTTTATTAGAAGTTTATACTCAAGAAGATGCGGATTGATATCATTTCTGTAGTTCCTGCTTTAATGAATAGCTTTTTTGAGCATTCTATCTGCGCGCGCGCTGCAAAGGCGGGGCTTGTTGAAGTGGTATTTCATGATTTGCATGATTTTTCTGAGAAGAAGCACAAACAAGTGGATGATTATCCGTTTGGAGGTGGGGCAGGCATGGTGATGGCCGTGGAGCCTTTGTCAAAATGCATAGAATTCTTAAAGTCTGAACGCGAATATAATGAGATCATCTATTTTAGTCCGGATGGTATCGTTTTAAAACAAGGCTTAGTGAATCAATTAAGCTTAGGTGAAAACCTATTATTTATTTGTGGTCACTATAAAGGAATCGACGAACGCATACGGGAGAAGTATGTAACGAAGGAGATTTCGATAGGAGATTATGTGTTGTCTGGTGGGGAATTAGCAGCCGCTGTGACGGCTGATGCGATCATTCGTTTGATTCCAGGCGCGATAGGGGATGAGAGTTCAGCATTGACGGATTCGTTCCAAGATGGTTTATTAGCGCCTCCTGTGTATACTCGTCCCGCTAGTTTTGATGGGATGGACGTACCTGAGGTATTATTATCAGGTCACGAAAAGAAAATTGAAGAGTGGCGTCATGAGCAGGCCGTTTTGCGTACGCAGACTAGAAGACCTGATTTATTAGATTAAGATGAATAAAAAGGAATCCATATCGCTGGTGACGATGTTAGCGCTTGGAGGCCTATACCTTATTTGGGGGAGCACCTTTCTGAGTGTTCGAATCCTATTGGAATTTTTACCCCCTTTAGTTATCTCTTTTTCCCGAAATTTAGTTGCTGGTTTGCTCTTTTTAGTGTGGTCTTTCCTAGGCGGACATTGGAAGAAATTGCCTATTAAGCACTGGGGAGTACATCTTTTAGCCGGTGTATTATTAATTACGTTAGGTAATGGTTTTATGGCCCTAGCTGGGCAAACGATCCCCTCAGGATTATCCTCTGTTTTTATGGCAGTTGGACCACTTTTATTGATTATTTTCTTTTGGATTTCAGGTCGAAAACCCACTAATCGTAAGCTGTTAGGAACCTTGATTGGCTTTGTGGGAATTATCTTATTAGCCTCTCAAAAAAACTTAGCGATTCCGGGAAAGGAAATAGACTTTTACCGGGGTATGGGTTTTCTGTTAATTGCAGTAGTTGCCTGGAATTTAGGTGTATTTTATATCCAGTTTATGAAGGCGAATACGTATCACTTTACGCAGGTTTGCGGGATTCAGATGACAACCGGTGGACTTATACTGCTTGGTATAGCTTTATTTCGGGGTGACGCACAATCCGTTGTTATTTCTGAATTGCCATTGAAAGCTATATATGTATTTATCTATTTAGCGCTTATTGGTTCGATGGTTGGTTTTGGATTATTTGGTTATTTGTCCAAAGCCCTAGATGCCACATTGGTTTCCACTTACACGTATGTGAATCCGATTATTGCGTTGTTTTTGGGTAATATTATTCTAGGTGAGTCTTTAAGTAGTATATTGTTGTTCGCAAGTAGTTTGATATTATCCGCTGTCTTGTTAATTACGACGGAAAAGACCTCAACCAAATGAAAAAATTAGTCCTCTTTCTTCTTTTTGCCTCACCGATTATGGCACAAGATTTCCTCCCTCTGTATCCTGCTGGTATTCCCAATTCAAAACCCGTAGTGAATAAGCAAAAAGCCTCTAAAGGCGCAGATGGTATTGAGCGCATTTCAGAGGTGACTATACCTACCTATCGATTCTTTCCAGCGCCAGGTTTCACTAAACCGACGAGTTGCGTGGTGATTTGTCCTGGCGGAGGATACCGCATTTTAGCTTCCTCTCATGAAGGATATGACATTGCCGCTAAATTCAATGAAATCGGTGTTTCTGCGCTAGTGTTGTATTATCGTTTACCTTCTGATTCCGCACAAGTAGAGAAAAAGTATGCACCGTTGCAAGATGCACAATCTGCGATCGCATTAGTTCGTGCAAATGCTGCAAAATGGAATGTGGATCCTGCCAAAGTAGGTATCATGGGTTTCTCAGCCGGAGGGCACTTAGCCGCGACTGCATCTACCCACTTTAGTAAAGATTATACGGGTTTACTTGCTGGTGCTAACCTTAGACCGGATTTTTCGATCTTATTATATCCTGTAATCTCTGTCCGTTCTTTTGGACATGGTGGATCTTCCCAAAATCTCTTAGGAAAGAATCCTAGCGAAGCGGATTTAGCTCTTTTCTCAAACGAAGAACAAGTAACTGTACAAACGCCTAAAGCTTTTATAGTGCATGCGGCGGATGATAATGCAGTCCCTTTGAAAAACTCACTACTTTATGCAGAGAAATTAACGGCGAATAAAGTACCTGTTGATTTGCACGTTTACGCAAAAGGTGGTCACGGTTTTGGACTAAACAATAAAACCACAAGTGGGGACTTGTGGTTCGATCGTTTAAATACCTGGATGAAAGCAAATCAATTGCTCTGAGTTTTCTTCATCACAAAATAGAAGGGAATGCCTAAAAGTACGATTCCTAAACCAATGGAAGAGGAGAGTGTTTTTACCCATAATAGGTTTCCTGCGATTCCTACCAATAACACTAAATAGCCACTAAATAGCACCTTTTGTAAAAGGGGTAATTCATTTTGCATGATTCTTGTTTTGAAAACGGACGCTACCGTTAAGAAGTAGAAGATTAAGATCGCAAATACCGTAAAGTCTAAAAGCGCCCCATAAGATCCAGAGAAACACAATAGGATGGCCCAAATTCCTTGGATGCCTAATGAGTAGACTGGCACATCCTTGTCATTCGTTTCAGCTGCTTTCTTAAAAAATAAACGGTCATTCGCCATCGCTTGGAATAAACGTCCCCCAGCTAAAATGATCCCGTTGTTACATCCAAAAGTAGAGATCATAATAAATACCGCCATCACTAAGGCGCCGATCCCGCCTAATACGGTCTCTAATGCGGCCGCTCCTAAGCGATCCTGCGTCGCAAACATAATTCCACGCGCATAACTATTGATGCCATCTAGTTCTCCTTGTAATGGTAAAATGCTTAGGTAAGCCATGTTTGTTAATAAATACAATAGGCACACCAGTGCCGAACCATACACTAATCCTTTAGCAATCGTTTTTTTAGGATCTTCAAAATCAGCACTTGCAAATGTTACGTTATTCCATGCGGACGAAGAGAACAAGGGCCCAATCATGGCCACTCCGAATAGAGAGGCTAATTCCCAACCCCCAATGGAATGTATTGTGTTATTCGTTGTGTCAACAGTGAATGGCTCAGCAAAGAATCCTTCAAAGTGAACCCAATCATTTTGTACGCCCACATATAAACCAATAATGATGAGGATGATGATGGCACCAATTTTGGTAATCGTAAAGATGTTTTGAACTAAAGAGGCAAATTGAACTCCTCTACTATTGATATAAGTAAGTAGTGCAATGAGCGTTGCCGCTAAAATTTGTTGTGTTGTAATATAATCTCCTACTAATGGCGTATCGTTCAAAAGACCAGGAAAAATAAATCCGGCATAGCGAGCAAAAGCAACAGCCACTGCAGCAATAGTACCCGTTTGTATCACTAAGAAGGTGGTCCAGCCGAAAAGAAAGCCAATTAATGAATTATAGGATTCCTTTAAATAGATGTACTGCCCTCCGGTTTTAGGGAAAACGGAGCTTAATTTTCCATAGGCATAAGCTCCAGTAATGGTTAAAAAAGCAGTCAAAAGCCACGTTCCAATCCAATAAATAGGGGAGCCTACTGATCTCGCTACTTCTGAACTAACTAAGAAGATACCTGACCCTATCATCGATCCCATCACTAACATGGAGGCATCTAAGGTATTTAATTTTTTATTCATAGAGGTGTTTATTGATTTAATGCAATTCCTGATTTTAATCAGAAATTCAAAGAAACGATTAAAATCTCTGATTTGACAGATGTCTTTTGAACTTTTTTTAATTGTAAACGTTTCCGTAAACGTTTACGGAAAAAAATTAAATATTTTCTTTGATTTTTTATACAATTATCGTCTATATTCCCTGAGTAGTATATAACAAATGATAATGTTTATCGCTATTGTACAATTTTAGATCATTTTTATGAAGAAGTCCATTAATGAAGTAGAGGTTTGGGATCAGTTTAGGGCCGGAGATCAAAATGCCTTTGCCGTATTGTATTCGCACTTTGTTCAACCTTTATATACCTATTGTATGGGGATTACGAGTGATAAGGACCTTATAAAGGATTGCCTACACGATTTATTCGTAGAGATTTGGAAAAATCATGCCAGTTTAGGTCCTACCACAAGCGTCAAATTTTATTTAATGGCATCTATAAAGCGTAAAATTGTTCGCCAATTAGAGACGCAATTGAAAAATCAAACGCATCATGAGGCCTATAAATACCAATTTATGGAAGATATGCCCTCTGCGGAAAGACAATTAGTCATGATTGAAGAGGAACGAATGTCACATACCTCTATGTATCAGAGTCTAAATAGATTAAGTAAGCGCCAAAGAGAGGCCATTACCTTGAAGTATTTTGAGAATATGGACACAGATCAAATTTCGGAAAGAATGAATATTAACCCTCAATCTGTTTACAATTTAATCTTTGGTGCTCTACGTGTAATGAAAGATCAAATGAGCGTACGGGCTTATGCTTGTTAATATTGAATAATTGTAAGATTAATTTGAGTAAATCGTATAGTTTCTTTGCTTTTCGGGGTATGTAATCTTAATAAGATTGAAATGTTATCGAAAAGAATGAGCTGGATCAAGAGATTAAAAATAGTAAATAAGTACCCAATTAAACCCTTAAAACTATCTCACCAAGAATGCAAAGCCTTGTGGGAAAGGATACAAATGACTTTGCAAACAACTTAATTTAATTAACCTATGAGAAAAAAATTACTTTCCAAGGTGCTCCTTAGCGGTATAATGCTGTTATTGAGTATTCAAATTTTTGCCCAAGATCGGACGGTCTCAGGTAAAGTAACATCATCTGATGATGGTTCTGGTATTCCAGGAGCAAGTGTTGCGGTTAAGGGTACTTCTAAAGGGACCTCTACAGACATGGATGGAAATTACAAGATAACAGTAGGTAACTCCGCTGTTTTAGTTTTTTCAGCTGTGGGAACAAACACACAAGAAGTTTCAGTAGGCTCTAAAACACAAATCAATGTGGCATTAAGTGCTGATACGAAATCATTACAAGAAGTAGTGGTAGTAGGTTATGGTACGCAAAAGAAAAGCCAATTAACGGGAGCTATTTCATCCGTTACTGCTAAACAAATTACCGAGATGCCTATCACGAACTTAGGTCAAGCGATGCAAGGTCGCGTGGCGGGGGTAGACGTAGCGCAATCGGGTTCAAAGCCTGGTACGGTTCCACGTGTTTTAATTCGTGGTCGTCGTTCATTCAATGCGGGTAACGATCCTTTATATGTAGTGGATGGTATTCCTCTTTCAGGTGGTTATGAAGATATGAACCCGAATGATGTAGCATCAATGGAAATCTTGAAAGATGCAACAGCTACAGCTATCTATGGTGCGCGTGGTGCCAATGGAGTTGTCTTGATTACGACAAAACGTGGTTCTAAGGATGGTAAAACGGTTATTTCTTATGACTCCTATGTGGGGGTTACTCAATCCTTAGATAAAATCAAATTATTTACGGGTGCTGAATATGCTGAAATGAAGCGTGAGTCTCGTCGTACGATTGGTACATACAAAGATGCAAATGGGAACCTTGTTCCTACTGGTGTTGTGGATGCTTTTGCTGATTCTAAGTTATTTACAGCTGTAGAATTAGATGGTATTGCTAAAGGCCGTTCACTTGATTACCAAGATATGATGGTTAGAAAAGGTGTTCAGCAAAACCATGCTATTGGTGTTCAAGGTGGTAATGATAAAACGCAATTCTCTATTAATGCGGGTTATTTCCAAGATAAGGGTATCATTCAGGGATTAGATTTTACGCGTTATTCTTTCCGTGCTAGCGTGGATCACCAAGTGAACAAGCGTTTGAAAGTAGGAGCGTCATCATATTTAATGTATGCTGAAACGAATGGTGCAAATATTAATCCATATGGTTTCTTAATGTCTCAAAATCCATTAGCGAAAGCGTATGATGATAGCGGTAACTTGATCTTCCAACAAACAGATGATGCCTTATTAACTAACCCTTTGAATGAAATTGTTCCAGGTGCTGTTGTTGATGAGACGAAGAAATACCGAATGTTCAATAGTATTTACGCTGAATTAGAATTAGCGAAAGGCTTGAAATACCGTGTAAATTTTGGCCCAGACTTTACTATTTCTCGTAATGGTCGTTTCTATGGTGCTTTAACAAATAATATTAAAGGTGGTAACCCTACGGCTACGACAGATAATCGTTTTGGATTTAACTATACGATTGAAAATATCTTAACGTATAACAAGCAATTCAAGGATCACAACTTAGGAGTAACTTTATTACAATCTATGCAACGTGATAATTTTGAGCAGTATACGCAAAGTGTGTTAGGTGTTCCAGTAGAAACGCAGCAATTCTACAACGTAGGTAATGCTTCTTCTATTCAAGGAGTAGGTTCTAACCTAATTCAATGGACGATTGCTTCTTATATGGCTCGTATTAACTACGATTACAAAGGCAAGTATTTATTGACAGTGACTGCTCGTCGTGATGGTTCATCTCGTTTTGGTGAAAACTCTAAGTGGGGTAACTTCCCAGGGGTGGCTCTAGGTTGGAATGTTCATCAAGAGAACTTTATGAAGGATTTGACTTGGTTAGATGAATTAAAGGTTCGTGCTTCTTATGCGCAAGTAGGTAACCAAGGTCTTTCTCCGTACCAAACGGTAGGTTTAGAAGGTCGTACTTCTTATGCTTGGAACAACACGGCTGCCTATGGATACCGTCCTAATACCATTGGTAATGCGGATTTGAAGTGGGAAACTTCAACTTCTCAAAACATTGGTGTTGATTTTTCTGTATGGAGAGGTCGTGTATCTGGTTCTGCTGAATACTACCAGACGAATACAACTGATTTATTATTATCTGATCAATTGCCTACTTCAACAGGTTTCGCAGCCGTTACGCGTAACGTAGGAGAGACAAT
Organism: Aquirufa antheringensis; assembly: GCF_004307425.1. GTDB lineage: Bacteria > Bacteroidota > Bacteroidia > Cytophagales > Spirosomataceae > Aquirufa > Aquirufa antheringensis. Next base: position 240,728 of record NZ_SEWZ01000004.1, on the reverse strand, counting down.
GAACCGGGGTATTGAACTTTCATTAACGACGAATAACATCGATGCGGCTAATGGATTTAAATGGAGCACCGATTTCGTATTTTATAAAAATACGGAGGAAATTGTTTCCCTATACAATGGAGCAAAAGATGACGTAGGTAACCGTTGGTTTATTGGTAAGCCTTTGAACTCTTATTTTGATTACGAATATGCTGGTATCTGGCAAACGGCTGAAGCTGATAAAGCGAAAGCAATGGGCTTTACAGTAGGTCAAATTAAAGTTAAAGACACAAATAACGATGGTAAGATTGCAGCAGATGATCGTGTTCTATTAGGTTCTGATGTTCCTAATTGGACAGGTGGTATTACAAACCGTTTCTCTTATAAAGGATTCGACTTGTCATTCTTCATCTTTACACGTCAAGGACAAATGATTGTTTCCAGATTCCACCAAAACTCTAACTACCTACAAGGTCGTTACAACCAAATTAAAGTGGATTACTGGACACCTAATAACCCTGGTGCAAGATACCCTCGTCCGAACTTTAACCAAGAGTTCCCAGCGTACAATACAGCGATTATGTACTATGATGGTTCTTTCATCAAAGTTCGTAATATCAACGTAGGTTATAGTTTCCCAGCTAAAACAGCTCAGAAATTAGGTCTTTCTTCTCTACGTTTGTTCGCAAGTATTCAACAACCGTTTATTTTCTCGAACTACCGTTCGAAGGAGAATGGGGTGGATCCAGAAACATCAAATGGTAACGTCGATAACAATGTAACTCCGGCTACTTCTGTTTCTACGTTTGGTTTAAATATTAAATTTTAATCCCTGAAATAATGAAAAGTTTATATATCAAAAATTCATTAAAAATAGTAGGTTTTGCTTCAGCGATTATGTTGGGTACAGCCTCATGTAGTGACTTGCTGAAAGAAACAGTAGTTTCTTCTATCAGTAACGATTACATCGCTACGACTCCAGGATTCGTAGCTGCTACGAATGCTGCCTATACTCCACTCCGTTCATTTTATGCAACAGAGCGAGGATTAACCATGTCAGAGTATGGTACGGATATTTATAGTGCTGGTGCCGATGGATCATATAAGGGATTTCACTTTTATGATTCGCAATTAACTTCTTCTGTTGATATCTTAGCTCAATTGTGGGATGAGACGTACAAAGGAATTAATACCATCAATGCGGTTATTGATCGAGCTCCCGCTGTTACAGGTGTTACTGATGCAGTAAAAGCAACTCGTGTAGCAGAAATGAAGTATTTGCGCGCTCACTATTATTTTATCCTAGTGCAGCAGTTCGGCCCTTTGGATCTTCGTTTAAAGGAGACGACGGGTCCTACAAAGGCAGCTACAAGAGCAACAGAGCAAGCAGTTTACAAGCAAATAGAGGCTGATTTATTAGCGGCTATTCCAGCTTTACCGGCAGTAAAGGCGGCTGGAGATTTTGGTCGCGCGACTAAGCCAGCGGCTGAGAATTTGTTAGCTAAAGTGTATTTAACACGTGCTTCTTCTAAATTTGCAGAGGCGACTGATTATGCAAATGCAGCTACTTTGTGTAATGGAGTAATTGCTAATTATGGGTTTAAATTATTACCTGATTTTGCTTCTGTATTCGATCAAGCTAACCAAGTGAATGATGAAGTCATTTTCTCTGTACAGTATACGTCTGATCCATTAACGAATGGTTTTGTTGACAATCAAGGAAATAAGCTTCACTTATACTTTGGTATGCAATATGATGTTCAACCTGGAATGCAGCGTGACGTAGTGAATGGTCGTCCATTCAAGCGTTTGAAGCCTACGCCTTATCTATTGAATACAGTTTTTGCTGAACGAGTAAATGATACGCGTTACAATAAAACGTTCAAGGATACGTGGTTATCGAATAAACCTGGTACCTATAATACCACGTTTGACGGATCTAAGGCTACAGTAACATACAAAGCGGGTGATACGACAATCTTCATTCCTGGGTATGAGATGTCTTTAGCAGAACGTGCTGCAAAGAAATACCAAGTATTAGTTCCAAGTTTATACAACTTTGCTTTGTTCCCAACCCTGAAGAAATTCTTCGATCCACTTCGTCCTGATATGACGTATGAAAATGGTTCTCGTGACTATTTTGTACATCGTTTAGCAGATACGTATTTGATGTTAGCGGAAGCTCAATTCAAATTAGGTAAGCAGGCGGAAGCAGTAGCTGCCATCAATATGGTACGTGTTCGTGCTGCAGCTGCTGGTAAGGCAGATGCGATGAAAGTTACTTCAGTAGACATGAACTTAATCATGGAAGAGCGTGCTCGTGAGCTAGCTGGAGAGCAAACTCGCTGGATGGACTTAAAGCGTTGGAACAACTTAGTGGAGCGTGTTAAACTTTATAACACAGATGGAGCCGTAGGGGTTTCTGACAGACACTACGTTCGTCCAATTCCACAAAAGCAAGTTGATTTATCTGAAAACGGAGGTTTCCCTCAAAATTCAGGATACTAAGATTAATTTGATTTCTTAATTTAGATTCCGAAGGTCGTTTGGCCTTCGGAATTTTATTTAATAAGCACTATGAAAAAGTTATTCACTTTGTTTTTAGGTCTTTTAGGCTTCACATCTATAGCCCAAAATCTTCCAGTTACTTTTAAAAATGGTCAATCATCTGTCGATGTTTTGATTGGAGGAAAACCCTTTACTTCCTATTTTTTTCCTGGTCAGGATATTTTAAAGAAGGCTGTTTTGTTCCCTTTGATCTCTGCTCAAGGAACAACAATTACGCGTGGATATCCGATGGCTCCACGAGCTGGAGAACGGGTAGATCATCCGCATCATGTCGGAATGTGGTTGAATTATGAAGATGTGAATGGTTTTGACTATTGGAACAATTCGACTAATATCATTGCTTCTTTACAGAATCATAAGATGGGAACCATTGTTCATTCTTCTATTGTAAAGCAAGATACTAAGTCAGGAACCTTAGTAGTATCAGCAGATTGGATAGACAATGATGGTAAAGGCCAAAAGGTTTTGCAGGAAAAGACAACCTATGTTTTTTCGGGTACGGCTGATTCAAGAACAGTAGATCGTATTACCACATTAACCGCTGTTGCAGACCAAGTTTTATTTAAAGATGTGAAAGATGGCATGTTTGCCATTCGCGTGGCACGTCAGTTAGAAATTCCTTCCAATAAACCGGATGTATTTACCGATGCGCACGGTATAGAGACCAAAGTACCTGTGATGGATAATACGGGTGTGAATGGTGACTATTGGAGCTCTGAGGGTGTAAAAGGGGAGGCCGTTTGGAGTACGCGTGCTAAATGGATGAATTTGCATGGTGAAATGGATAATCATTCCATTTCAGTTACCATTTTTGATCATCCCTCAAATGTTTCTTACCCAAGTTATTGGCATTCTCGTGGTTATGGCTTATTTGCCGTTAATCCATTGGGTGCAAAGGTATTCAGTAATGGGAAGGATGAGCGTAATTTAACCTTGAAAAAAGGTGAATCAGTTACGTTTAGATACCGCACGTTAATTTCTGATCGCTTAAATACGAAGGAGGAATTAGATAAAATTCAATCGGATTTCGCTAATAGCAAGTAATTTTTAAGAAAATACTCTTATTTTTGTAAGGTAAAGGGGGCTCTTGTAGCCCCTATTTTCTTTATTCTATGCAATTATCCTTTTTAGGAGCCGCTAGACAGGTAACAGGAAGTATGTTCCTGCTACAACTGGAAGATGGCTATCAAATATTAATCGATTGTGGAACGGACATGGAGCGTAAAATCGACTTCGATGAGCCGGTGGAGCAAAAGTCTTTTTTCCCTTTCGATGCTTCACTCATTAATTTAGTGATTCTTACTCACGCCCACATTGATCACTCTGGAAATATTCCGATGCTTTATCGGGAAGGATATGAGGGGCAAATTCTTTGTACACCTCCCACTGCAGATTTAGCAGAATTATTATTAATGGATTCCGCGAGTCTTCATTTAAGGCGTTTACGCGCCGCGCAAGGGGATAGTCGTAAGAAACACAAACAAATGGATCGCTTACTTCGAAAAGGAGATCTCTATCTTCAAAAAGATGTAGAGAATGCGATGGACAATTTTGTCACCTTACAATTCAATCGCAAGTTCGTCGTTTTTCCTGGTCTAGAAATTACGTTTGTTCCTGCAGGTCACTTACTAGGAGCAGCGCACGTATTGATTTCTGTAACAGAAAAAGGTGAAACTAAAACGATTGGATTTAGCGGTGATATCGGTCGAGCTAATTATCCGTTGCACATCGATCCACAGCCTTTCCCTGAAGTGGATTATTTAGTATGTGAAACGACCTATGGTAATCGAATTCACGAGGATAAGGATAGTCCGATGGATGCTTTGGGAAAAGTTATTAAAGAAACCTGTATCGATCGTCCAGGTCGTTTGGTTATTCCTGCTTTCTCGGTAGGTAGAACACAAGCTGTATTGTATACGCTTAATAAGCTAATTGAAGAACGCAATTTCCCAGCTGTTCGAGTTTTTACAGATAGCCCAATGGGCCGTAGTTCTACGAAGATTTATAGTAAATATCTTTCTTATTTAAATCCTGAGGCGCGTGAGTTCCACAAGGAGAATGATGAGTTATTTGATGTAGAAAATTTGATTTTCCTTCAAACAGAAAAAGAAAGTAGAGCAGTACGTAATTACCGCGAGCCTTGCATTATTATCTCCTCATCAGGAATGATTTCTGGTGGACGCGTGGAACAACATATTGCAGATAATATTTCTAATACCTACGCTACCATTTTATTGATTGGTTACACGGCGGAAGGTACCTTAGGTAGACAGCTTTTGGCAGGTACAGACGTGATCGTAGTGAAGGATCGCGAATATAAAGTCAATGCTCAGATTCGTAAAATTGATGTGTTTTCAGGTCATGCGGATCAGACGGGTCTTTTAGATTTTGTGAAGCAACAGAAGCCGTCTAAACTTAAAAAGGTTTTTCTCTCACATGGCGAGGAAGAAAGTATGCTTGAATTCGCGTCTATCTTAAATGGATTAGGATTTAATGACGTTATTTTGCCTCAAAAGGAAGACACTTTCGAGCTTTAATTTTATTTTTGTATTAAAATTTACGCCTTATGAAAACATTATTGGAATTTGAAAAGCCGATTGCAGAGCTTGAAGATAAACTGATTGAGATGCGCAAGCTTGCTTTAGAAAATAATGTCGATGTGACAGCTGCTGTGGCATCATTGACTGAAAAGATTTTAGAATTGAAAAAGGATACCTTCTCTAATTTAACCCGCTGGCAGCGAGTACAATTATCCCGTCATCCGGATCGTCCTTATACATTTGACTATATTGAGCATTTATGTGAGGAATTTATCGAAATTCATGGAGATAGAAATGTGGGAGATGATAAAGCGATGGTAGGTGGATTTGGAACGATTGATGGGGAGATGTCTGTCATGTTTATCGGTCAGCAAAAAGGGCGTAATACGAAGGAACGTCAATACCGTAATTTTGGAATGCCTAATCCAGAAGGATACAGAAAAGCGCTTCGTTTGATGAAGATGGCTGAGAAATTTAACAAGCCTATTGTTTGCTTAATTGATACGCCGGGTGCTTTTCCTGGTTTAGAGGCTGAAGAGAGAGGTCAAGGCGAAGCGATTGCACGCAATATTCGGGATATGTTTATGTTGAAAGTACCTGTTATTTGTGTCATTATTGGCGAAGGAGCTTCTGGTGGTGCTTTAGGAATTGCTGTGGGTGATCGCGTCTTAATGATGGAAAATACTTGGTATTCTGTTATTTCCCCTGAGTCTTGTTCTTCTATTTTGTGGAGAAGCTGGAATTACAAAGAACAAGCGGCTGAAGCCTTGAAATTAACGGCTAACGATATGTTAGCAAACAAATTAATTGATGGTATCATTCCTGAGCCTTTAGGTGGGGCACATCTTCATCCGGAAGAAGCTGCTGCTACTTTGAAAGAAGTGCTTAAGAAGGAATTAGCTATTTTATCTGCCATTGACCCTGCTACGCGTATTTCACAGCGTATTGATAAGTTTGGAGCGATGGGAGAAGTGATTGAATAAGATGGCTGCTCCTAAAGCGATCATTTTTGATTTAGGTAATGTCTTATTACCCATCGATTTGTCCTTGACTTACGAGGCATTTTCGGCGTATTCTTCTTTTAGTTCATCAGAAATAGCGTCTGCCATAGCCGATCATCAGTTATGGGTTCCCTATGAGTCTGGGAAGCAATCTGATCAGGAATTCAGGAATTTTTTAAGAGAAAGCCTTCAGTTACGTATTTCTGATGAGGAGTTTGATGAAGCTTTTTCTGCATTGTTATTAGATTTCCATGCCGGTGTATATGAATGGATTGCGTCTTTGCGTTCACAATTCCACCTGATTTTACTGAGTAATACGAGTGCTATTCATGCAGCACGATTTACTAAAATTTCCTTAGGACCCGAAGGCCAAAACTTGTTCAGTCTATTTCACCATGTTTATTATTCTTTTGAAATGGGTGTAGTGAAACCAGATGTCACCATTTATCAACAGGTTTTGGACGAACAAGGATTTTCTCCTGAAGAGGTATTGTTTTTTGATGATAATGTCGCTAATATTAAAGCTGCCAAATCAATGGGGATAGATTCCTTTTTAATTGATCCTAGCCGTACCTACAGTCAAATTCAAGAAATTTTAGATACCTATGTTAGTTAGTAGTCCCATTTTTGATTTATTATTCAAGTTAGCTGGTTGGAAATTAGTGGGGGAGGTACCGCGTGATCTAAAGAAAGCTTTGGTCATTGTTTGCCCTCATGCTACATGGAAGGATTTTCCCATAGGGTTAGGTGCTCGCTCTCTTCTTAAAATTCCTATTTTATTCTGGGGGAAGAAGGAGCTTTTTGAAGGACCTTTTGGAGGGATATTTTCGTGGTTAGGCGGTTATCCAGTAAATCGGGGAACGAAATCTAACTTAGTCGATGCGATAGTAGATATTTATAATTCCAAGGATTCCTTTTATGCCGTATTAGCGCCGGAAGGAACGCGTAAAGATGTTCAAGAATTAAAAACGGGGTTTTATTATATCGCAGATGGCGCTAAAGTTCCTTTAATCATGATTGGTTTTGACTTTGTGAATAAGGAAATTAAAATAAGAGAGCCGTATTATACGACGGGTGATTTCCAAAAAGACAAATTGGATATCGCGCGTTATTATCAATCGATTCCGGGTGTTCAAAAATCGTGGATTAAGAATTATTTAGCTGAAGCTGCTGAATAGATTAATTCCGCTGTTTTTTTAGAGGCACCTGCGTTTCCTACTAAGAATTGGAGTTTTTTATAATCTTCCTTTTGTTGTGAGTAAGTGGCCCCTTTAGTTAACAAGTCTCTCATCCAGGCTGTCATGTGGTCTACAGAGAATTTGGCTTGAATTAATTCAGGAACCGCTAGTTTATCTAATATGATGTTGACTAGAGAGATGTACTTGATCTGAATCACGATTTTTGCCAAAGAATAAAATACCCAATCCGTCTTATACACCACAATCTGTGGTGTATTTAATAGTGCTGTTTCTAATGTAGCGGTCCCCGAAGTGACAATTGCCAGTTCGGCTTGTTGTACCACATCATAGGTTTGATCAAATAGAACTGGGATTTTTGTTTGGTATAACTCTTTCCAATCTGAAATTCCTGCGATAACAAACGACAAATCAGGGTTAGCTTTCGCTAATTGTTCGAATAGGGGTAAGGCTGTCTTGATTTCTTGTTTTCTGCTTCCTGCTAATAAGGCAATGTATTTTTGACCTTTTAGGCTGAACAGCTCGTTAGGAACAAATGCCTGGATCGCATCTTGAAGCGGGTTACCTACATAAGTAGTAGGGATTCCAGCGTCACTAAATAGCTTGAGCTCGAAAGGGAAGATGACATAGAGGTGATCTATCCATTTTTTAAGTTCTTCTACGCGACCTTTATTCCAAGCCCAAACTTTAGGCGCAATGTAGAAGTGGGTTTGAAACCCTTTTTTCTTAGCTATTTTAGCCGCCTTTAAATTGAATCCACCGTAATCAATAAAGATAATGGCATCTGGTTGAAAGGCTTCTATTTGTTCACCAAAGGTCTTGAAAAGTCCTTTTAATCGTTGAATATTCTGTATAACACCTAAAATGCCCATAATCGCAAGTTGATTATGGTGTATCAGTATTTGCGCACCTTGGTTTTCCATTGAATCCCCACCCCAGGCTTGGATCAGGGCTTCATTATCCAGTTTTTTGATTTCCTGAATTAGATTTGATCCGTGTAGATCCCCTGATTTTTCTCCTGCTAGGATGAAGTATTTCATACTTATTCTCCGAAGTATTCGACCGAATTTTTATTCGTTTCGATTAAGTGAATTTTATGTAGAGTGGCTGAAGTAGATGTCTCCTTTATTTTAGGCGCTAGAATCTTCCAAAATTCCATCACAAGAATCTCACAACTCGCTAATTTACCTAGCATGAAATCCACATCTAAATTTAGATTTTTATGGTCGACCTTATCGATAATTTCAGCTTTAATTAAATCTCCTAATTGCTTGAGATCATATACAAATCCGGTGTCAGGATCAGGTATGCCTTTGACTGTTACGATCAATTCAAAATTGTGACCATGCCAGTTGTTATTAGCACAAGGGCCAAATACTTCGAAATTCTTTTCTTCTGTCCAGGCTGGATTGAATAAGCGATGCGCTGCGTTAAAATGTTCCTTACGGATGACGTGTACCATTGTTTTCAGTTTTGATGGAGGGACCCTGGGAAAACAATAGCAGAGTTCCAATTATTGTACAAAGTTAATAAACCTTCCGGGAATCTGTGTAAATTTGTATTTAAATACTACCCATATGATCATTGTTACTGGCGCCGCAGGCTTTATTGGAAGTTGTTTAATTCAGAAGTTAAATGAATTAAAGTTTCGTTACATTATTGCGGTGGATGATTTTTCGAATGCGGATAAGAATCGAAATTTAGAGGGAAAGTCTATCATGGAGCGGGTTGATCGCAAGGATCTATTTTCTTGGTTAGAGAAAAATAACCGAGAAGTGGAATTCTTATTTCACATTGGGGCCAGGACTGATACCACAGAGTTTGATACCAAAATTTTTGATGAACTCAATTTAGATTATTCTAAGAAGGTTTGGAATGCCTGCGTGGCTTACCAAATTCCCTTAGTCTATGCTAGTTCAGCGGCCACCTATGGTTTAGGCGAATTAGGCTATGACGATAACGAATCGGTAATTCCTGCCTTGAAACCCTTGAATCCCTATGGAGATTCAAAGAATGACTTCGATATCTGGGCTTTACAGCAAGAGAAGAAGCCATTCTTCTTTGCTGGTTTGAAGTTTTTTAACGTCTATGGACCTAATGAATACCACAAAGGGCGGATGGCGTCGGTTATTTGGCATGCCTATCGTCAAATTCAAGCAAACGGGGCACTTAAATTATTCAAATCTCACCGGGATGATTTTAAAGATGGGGAACAGATGCGGGATTTCATTTATGTGAAAGATTTAATCGACGTGTGTGTTTTCTTAATGGAACATCGTAAGAATTCAGGAATCTATAATTTAGGTACAGGGAAAGCTAGATCATTTAATGATTTGGGGAAAGCTACTTTCGCAGCTTTGGGATTAGTACCAAGCATCCATTACATCGATACTCCTGCTGATATACGAGACAAATACCAGTATTTCACAGAAGCCAATATGGCTAAATTGCGTGCTATAGGTTTTACGAAAGAATTCACGAGCCTAGAAGAAGGGGTGAAGGATTATGTCCAAAACTACTTAGCTAAGTAGCTCTATTATTAAGTATTTTTTTCAAGCCTTCTTCGGCGAATCCTTTGCCGTAGGCAAATAGTTGAATATTCGCGGCAAAGATGGAAAGTATAGCGATTTTGATACTTCTCGTGCTAATTAAGGCGGCTATAAAGATCAAAAGACCATACGTAATTATTCCCGATAATAAGATCAATCCATATACGGGAATAGCTAAAAGCGCAATTCCGGTTAGTACGTAATAACTAAAGAATAAGAATGGGAAGAAATGTACCGCTTTTAGCTCTTTTGGAAAGAATCGACTAATGTTGATTCGCGCTCGTCCGAAGAAATGCAATTGTTTATAGAATTGCCTAAAGTCCGTTCTGCGTTTATGGTAGATGAAGGCTTTAGAGATTAGGCCTGATTTAAATCCGAGTGAAATGCACCGAATACTGAATTCAATGTCTTCGCCCATTCGGGTGATTTTAAATCCTCCTGTCGCTTCATATACTTTTCGGGAAATACCCATATTGAAACTGCGGGGATGGAATTGGCCTCCGATGTTTTTTTCTTTTCCTCGAATACCTCCAGTGGTAAAGAAAGAGGTCATGGAATAGCTGATGGCTTTTTGGATGGGAGTGAAGCTAGGATGATCCTGATCTGGTCCTCCAAATAAGTCTAATCCTTCTGCTTTCACCGCTTTGTCTACTTCCGTTAAATAGCTGGGCTCTAAAAGTGCGTCTGAATCGAGAATGATGAAGTAATCTCCTTTGGCACGCTCAAATGCATAATTTCTCGCAAAACCTTGTCCTCCATTTTCTTTGACATAATAAGCTAAGGAGAATGCCTCTTTATATTTTTCAATAACGGCGGAAGCATCTTCTGTTGATCCATCTTCAATAACGACCACTTCAAAATCTTTGAATTCCTGTGATTGAATACAGCCTAATAGCTCATCCAACTCTTGTGGACGGTTATAAACAGGAATAATCAGGCTGTAGGCTGGCGCTTTCATCTTATAAGGAACGAAGTGTTTCTTTGCTAGCTGAAATGATTTGATCGTATTCAGAATCCCCTAAGGCAGCTGATAAGAACCACGATTCGTATTGAGAGGGAGGTAAATAGATACCTTTGTCCAGCATACCTTTAAAATACTTACCAAATAGGGCCGTATCTGATGTTTTAGCATCACTAAAATTGTTTACGGCTTTGTCAGTAAAAAACAAAGTAAACATGGAGCCGATTTGGTTAATGGTATAATTAAGACCTAATGTCTTCAAATCTGCACTTAAAGCTTCTTTTAAGGCTGAACCCCGCTGCTCTAGAGCGGCATATACTCCCGGATTTTCGGTTATTAGGTTTAGCATGGCTAAACCTGCCGTCGTTGCTAATGGATTTCCTGAAAGCGTTCCCGCTTGGTAAACAGGACCAGCAGGAGCTATCATATCCATGATCTCAGCTTTGCCGCCATAGGCACCTACCGGAAGTCCTCCACCGATAATTTTTCCTAAGGTGGTTAAATCAGGTTGAATTCCAGCCAGTCCTTGGTATCCGGCTGCTGATAGACGGAATCCCGTCATCACTTCGTCGAATATAAGTAAGGCCCCGTATTGTTGGCACATTTTCTGAACAGCTTCTAAATAACCTTCTTGGGGTATAACTAATCCCATATTACCCACAACAGGCTCAACGATGATTGCGGCTACTTCAGTTGGATTAGCTTTGAAAAGGTTCTCTAAGCTTTCTAAATCGTTATATACAGCCGTTAAGGTATCTCTAGCGGTTGAAACGGTCACTCCTGGACTATCTGGGGTTCCTAAGGTGGCAACGCCAGAACCAGCCGCAATTAGGAAAGAATCCCCATGACCATGGTAACAGCCTTCCATTTTAATGATCTTATCCCGTTTTGTGTAAGCTCTAGCTAAGCGAATGGCCGCCATCGTTGCTTCCGTTCCAGAATTCACTAAACGAACCTTTTCAACGGAAGGAATCATGGAGATGATTTTCTCTGCGATCAATACCTCGTTATAGGTAGGAGCACCAAAAGAAAATCCATTACTTAAGGCTCCACGAACAGCCTCTTCAATTCCCGGATGTGCTTGTCCGAAGAGCATAGGTCCCCAAGAACCAATTAGATCAATATAGGAATTACCATCAACATCATGTAAATAAGCTCCTTTAGCTGATTTGATAAACACAGGATTTCCTCCTACTGATTTGAAGGCACGAACAGGAGAGTTAACTCCACCTGGAATTAATTCTTTGGCTTTCTCAAAATAGGCTGCGCTTAGGGTAGTCATCTTATTTCTTCTTCGGATTTTTAGCGGTAGTTTTTTGTTGCTCTTCCATAGTCTTCAATTGTGTTTGAAGGTATTGAGAGAACTTAGATTTCTTAGGACCTCCTCCAGCGGCGATTTTCTTGCGATTTTCGTCTAATAAAGCTTTGATCTTATCTTCGTTCACAAATTTACGGATCGCTAGTTGTTGACCGATCGTTACTAAGTTCGATACGAAATAGTAGAAACTTAGCCCAGCAGGGAAGGAGTTCATTACGAACATGAAGATAACTGGCGTAACATAGGCCATCATTTTCATGTTGATCGGTTGACCCGGTTGATCTGGTGTAATTTGGTTGTTATAATAACCGTAAGCTAGCTGTGAAACTGTCATTAACAAACAGAATAAACTAACATGTGAACCATAGAACGGAATGTTGAATGGTAGATTTAAGAATGAATCATACGTAGATAAATCGTTGGCCCATAAGAATGATTCTTGGCGTAGGTTAATCAAATTAGGGAATAACATGAATACCGCCATTAAAACAGGCATCGTCGCTAATACGGGAATACATCCGCTTAATGGATTCACACCCACCTCGCCGTATAATTTCATGGTTTCTTGCTGAACGCGCGCTGCATCATCCCCGATCTTTTCTTTAATCGCCGCGATTTCAGGAGCTAAAATACGCGTCTTAGCCATAGAGACGTAAGATTTATACGTTAAGGGCAATAATGCGGTCTTGATGATTAAGACTAAAACAACAATTAACAAACCGTAATTCGAAAACAAACTTTCTAGGAATCCGAATAATGGAACGAAAATGTATTTCGTAATCGGCAATAAGAAATCATAACTTAGTTTGACGTTCTTACCAAAATTAGGTGCCTCAACCTTATTAACAATCGAATAGTCATTAGGTCCAAAGTAGAAAGTGAAGTTTGATTTTCCAGCTCCTAAATCTTGTGCTGAAGCAATAATCTGCGCATCTAAGGTTTTAATATTGACAGAATCTGTCAAATTAGGCGTTGCTGTTAAAGCTGCAGACTTGAAATTGAACCCCTGTGGAATTAATCCCGTTAAAAAATACTTCTTTTTAAAACTAATCCACTTAGTGCTTTGATCTAAATTCTCATTCGTTACGGAGCTAGGGTTTTCTGATAGGTAATCAAATTCCTCATCTTCGGTCAATAAATAATTAATAGTAGCTTTACGCTCTTCGGTAATATCTTTCTCTGATTGATGAACTTGCTCTTTCCAATGAATGAAATAGTCGCCGCCCGTTAAGGTCACTGATTTAGCATCTAATTGGTAGTCTACCAGGAAACCTGATTCAGGTAAAGTATAGCTAGATGAAATGATTTGCCCATTAGCTAAAGCCCCAGAGAAAGTTACTTTATTACCTGTTTGAACCCCTTTGAAGTCGAGATTTGCCACTTTAACCTTTCCTGCAGCAGTGGGTAATTCAATGCTAAATTCATCTGATGCAGTGTTGTACAAATACAAGCCGTCTGATTTTCCGACATTAAAGTTAGCATAGGTTTTGTAGTTCTTTAATTGAACAGTTACTAGCTTAGCACCTTTAGAAGATACCTTAACGATGATATCCTTGTTCTCTAAGGTAAAGATTTGTTCTTGCTTAATGCTAGAATCAATCGGTACTATTTTGGCAGTATCCTTAGGGATAATGGTTTTTTGAGTTACCACTTTTGCTTTTACCGCAGGAACCTCTTTAGGGGCAAAGAAATATTGGTAGCCTAACAGCATACCCATAATTAATACAATACCCGTGATGGAATTTCTATCCATGATTACTTATTTTGAATTTTTGATGAATGGAACAGCGTGTTGATGCGCTGCCTTAACAAATTGTACAAATAGGGGAGACGGACTTTCAACCGTCGATTTATATTCTGGGTGAAATTGAACACCTACAAAGAAAGGATGATTTTCAATTTCTACAATCTCCACTAAATTGGAATCAGGATTAATACCTGAAGTAATTAATCCTGCTTTATGGAATTGGTCTAAGTAATCGTTGTTGAATTCATAGCGATGTCTGTGACGTTCCTGAATGGAAGTTTTTCCGTAAATTTTGTAGGCCAAAGTTCCTTTTTCAATCTTACAAGGATAGGAGCCTAAACGCATGGTTCCCCCTTTTTCAGAAATGTCTTTTTGTTCTAGCATTAAATTAATAACGGGATCAGGACTTTCCGGGTTCATTTCAAATGAATGCGCCTCTGTTAGGCCCATAACATTTCTAGCAAACTCAATGACTGCACATTGCATACCTAAACAAATTCCAAGGAATGGAATTTTGTTCTCACGGGCATATTTCACTGCGTTAATTTTTCCTTGAATACCTCTTTCACCAAAACCTGGTGCCACTAAAATGCCATCTAATCCCGCCAAAGTTTCAGATAAATCTTCCGAGTCCATCGTTTCTGAAGACAACCATTGAAGGTTTACTTTAATGTCATTAGCGGCTCCAGCGTGAATAAAGGCCTCCGCAATGGATTTATAAGAATCTTTTAATTCTACATACTTTCCAATTAAACCAATGTTGATTTCAAACTTGGGATTTTGAAGTTTAGAAAGGAAGGATGTCCAATTCTTTAAATTCGATTCTTTATCGTTATAGATATCTAGTTTGTATAAAACACGGCTATCTAAACGCTCTTCTTTCATTAATAAAGGAACCTCATAGATCGTAGACGCGTCACGCGCTTCGATTACGTCGGCTTCCGATACGTTACAGAATAAACCAATTTTCTTCTTCATTTCCTGAGGAAGTGGGTGTTCTGTACGGCAAACTAAGATATCTGGTTGAATACCTGACTCAGATAATTGTTTAACGCTATGTTGGGTAGGCTTAGTTTTTAATTCACCGGCAGACGCTAAATAAGGAATTAGGGTCAAGTGAATAAATAAAGTGTTCTTCTCTCCTAAATCCCATTTTAATTGACGCGCAGCCTCGATGAAAGGCAAGGATTCGATATCACCTACACAACCACCAATCTCTGTAATGACGATATCAAATTTACCTGATTCGCCTAAGAGCATTATATTGCGTTTGATTTCATCAGTAATGTGAGGTACCACCTGTACGGTTTTGCCTAGATAATCGCCACGACGTTCTTTGGTAATGACATTATGGTATATACGACCAGTGGTGATGTTATTTGCCTGACTAGTAGGCGTGTTTAAAAAACGCTCGTAATGGCCTAGGTCAAGATCTGTTTCTGCCCCATCATTTGTTACATAGCATTCGCCATGTTCGTATGGATTCAGTGTGCCTGGATCGATGTTGATATAAGGGTCAAACTTTTGGATTGTACAGGTTAGACCTCGCGCTTGAAGTAGCTTCGCTAAAGACGAGGCAATGATGCCTTTTCCTAACGAGCTTGTTACACCACCCGTAACAAAAATGAACTTGGATTTCTTGGGATTCCCTTTACCAGACATTGAAAGAATTGTTGAATTGGTTACGGGAAACAAAGATAGGTAAATAAAAGCATACCGAATTAATCCTATTTTTATTTTATCTTGCATTCTTAATAGAATTTCGATGAAACCTCAACAAATCACCCTCTTTTCTGCCTCAGCCGGATCAGGTAAAACCTATACCTTGACGATTGAGTATATCAAGATGGCGCTCTCAGAGGTGGAATCGAAGGGATATTTCCGTCGGATTTTGGCCGTCACCTTTACGATCAAAGCGGCGGAAGAAATGCGTCAAAGAATTTTGCAATTTTTAGCAGGAATGGCAGATTATCCCACTTTCACTTATACATCCTCTGCTGAACAATCAAAAGTTTTAGCGATTCTAGATAAGGTGCAATCCGAATTAGCAGAAGACGGTATTCATTTAACAAAAGAACAATTAGCGGAGAGGGCGGGTACCACTTTGCAACAAATCCTTCAAGATTATGGATTGTTCTCCGTGATGACGATTGATTCTTTTGTCCAAAGACTCAGTGCCTCCTTCATTGATGAATTAAATCTCCCTAGTCAATATGAGGTAGTATTAGATTCCAATGGATTGATTCATGAATTAATTAATCGGCTGTTAGATCAGGTAAATAGTACGGGAGATGCCGAACTGAGCGAATTAATTTTATCGTTTGCGAATCAAGAAATAGCGGAAGGACGGAATTGGAATCGAATGCGGGATAGTTTGCATGGTTTTCTAAAGATTTCGTTAGAAGAGAAGTTTTTAGCGATTGAGCCGAATCTATCACTTTTTCAAGTCAGTGATTTTCTTCGTTTAGAAGATCAATTACGCGGCTTACTTCAACAGATGTTGCAAGAAGTGAAAGGGGCGGCTGAATCCTTTATAAGGATTATAGATTCGCTTGGTTTACCGGATGCCTTCTATTATTATGGAGGGACCGGTCCAGTGGGAAATATGCGATCCTTTTTGCGTAATCCTGAGATAGCCGATAAAGCTTATGCTAATTTTAAGAAAGCGATTGAGGCAAATATGTGGACTTCAGCTAAAGCAACTGGTGCAGATAAAGCTATAATTGAGCAGCATGCAGCTGAATTAGGTGAATTAGGAAGGCAATTCATTGACTTGCAGTCGTTGTATGTAAAACGGTATCGTTTTTTGCATTGGGTTTTGAAGGATTTAAAGAAGCTTGCCTTGTTAAATCTGATTCAACGCGAAATGCGGGTTTATCAACAAGAAAACTCAGCAATTCCCATTTCTGAATTTTCTAAACGGGTGTACGAAGTGATTTCACAGGATCCCATCCCTTTTATTTATGAGAAATTAGGCGATCGCTATTTCCATATATTTATTGATGAGTTCCAGGATACCTCCATTTTGCAATGGAAGAACTTTATGCCTTTAGTGGAGAATGCGACATCTGTGGGGAAACGTAGTTTATTAGTAGGGGATGCGAAGCAATCGATTTATAAGTTTAGGGGAGGGGAAGTTAGTTTGATTGCTTCTTTAGCCACTCAGGATGTATCTTTAGTTTCTGATCATTTTGCAACGGACTCGCTTGATGAACAACGATTTGATTATTTATTAAACCAAATAGGCCCTAAAGCCTTAAATGATAATTACCGAAGTGCCACCGAGATAGTTGAATTTAATAATCGTTTTTACCATTCTTTAGTGGAGAATGAATCAGTTTTAGCCTTATGTCCTTTAATAGAACCCCTTTATGGAGCTAATTTAAAGCAAAATCCGAAAGTGGCTTCATCTGATTTTAACGGTAAGGTTGATTTAATCGTATACCATAAATCTCAAGAGAATTTTGGGTTTACAGAACCAGAAAATGAGTTTATGTTTGAGCAGGTGATGAATTTGATCAGACATAATCGACACATTGGATTTAGATATGCAGACATAGCTATTTTGGCGCGAAAGAATAAACATGCTAGGTATTTAGCCTTGCGTTTAAAAGAAGAGGGAGTTCCTGTTATTTCATCAGACTCTCTTTTAGTCCATTATTCACCTGTTGTAGGATTTATCCTTTCTTTTTTAGCTCTGAAAGAGCATCCTAAAGAATCGCTTTATTTGTATGAAGTGATCTATCAATATGCTGAAATGAAGGGACAGGAGGTTTCGGCTTTGGATTTAACCTATGTGGAAGAATTAGCAGGTGACGCTTTTGAAAAAGCTGAACAGTATTTTTTAAGTAAGGGAATGGAGGTTCCTGCATTTTCCGATCTTTTACGTTGGGTGTATGATGTGGTTGCAGCTTTTGATCTTTTGATTGATAGCACAGGTCAGGAGTATGTTTGGAAGTTTTTAGATATTTTAAATGAATATGTTCTTTTGAAGGACAAATTGGTGGCTGGATTCCTGCTGCATTTTAATCTAAATCGGAATTCGTATTGTATTACTAGTTCTAACCAAGCGGATGCCGTTACTATTTCAAGTATTCATAAGTCCAAAGGTTTAGAATATCCCGTGGTCATTCTGCCATTCGTCAATTGGACGTTCCAAGCTGATTCAGAGAAGATTTGGTATGAAATGGGAGAGGAGGAATCGGAAGATTTAGGTATGGGTGAAATAGCACGCTTAAAACATATATATGGGAGAGTGACCTCCTCGGAGGTTTTGGCTTTTCCTACTTTGGCACTACAAACAAAAAAGGAAAAAGAAGCCATTTTTCTAGATGCGTTAAATATGTTGTACGTCGCAACCACACGACCTAAACAATCCTTGCATCTGCTACTTACTGTCCCAGAGCCTGATATGCACACCAAGACTATTTCCACTTATGCTAATTCCGTGGGCAGATTAGTCTATGATTATGCGCAAACGCTATCTGAATCAACCGAATTGCCTCTTTATTTAAAGACAGAAAAAGATTGGAAAACTGCCTATTTTACATTTTCAAACGAATCAGTCATTCCGTCATTAACGCATGATGTAACATTTGACCTAGAGAAAAAGGTTCAAATACGTTTAGGGGGTGTCAATGCCCCTGTTTCACTTCGGGTGAATTCAGCTAAATCGGATTTGTATACCTCCGCTTCTAAAAAACGGGAAATAGGAAATCAATTGCATGATTTATTAGCTCAATTGCCTGATATGGAGGCATGGTCACAGGTGAGAGCGAAATCAAAGGTGGATGTATCTTCTTTAGATGCCCTTTTTGAATCTCAGCAAGTGCGTGCCTTCTTCGTAAAAGATATTTTAGCCTTTAAGGAAGTTGATTTATTATGCCCGGACGGAAAAATTATTCGCCCAGACCGGGTTAATAAAATTGGAGAGGCTTTACAAGTGATTGATTTTAAAACGGGGAAACAAAAGCCGGAACACCAGGAGCAAATACAACGCTATAAACAAACTTTAGTGGAAATGGGATACCAGGTGACACAAGGAGTTTTAATTTATATTGAAACGAAAGAATTAGTCTATGTATAAGCGTTTACTTTACCTCGCCTTTTTAGTGTTGATTTTAGATTCTTGCTCATTTGTAAAGAGAATTTTTCACCGATCAGGTTCTTCGTATTATAGTAGCTCTGAAATTAAAGCTATCGTGAAAGAGGCGAAAAAATTTAAAGGAGTTCCCTACAAAACGGGCGGCATGGATAAAAAGGGGATGGACTGTTCTGGATTATTATTCACATCCTATGCCGTTAATGATTTCTCTATCCCTCGTGTTTCTTCGGATCAAGCGAAATTTGGGGATGAAATTAGGTTGAAAGACATTCAGTTGGGGGATTGGGTGTTTTTTGCAACGGGGAAAGTGGGGCTCATTAATCACGTCGGTTTAGTGACCAAAGACCAACCCGCTATTAGCTTTATTCATGCGAGTACCACGTACGGCGTTCGAGAGGATTTGTTGTACCAAAAGTTTTGGCTCGATCGTATCGTCAAAATTATTCGTCCATTTAAAAATTAATATGGTTTTTAGGCATTGATGTTCTATTTTTGCATTTCTTTTTAAAATGCTATGTCTAAAAAAATTGTAATTATTGGTGCTGGTGGCGTGGGTAATGTAGTCGTAAAGAAATGCGCGATGAATCCTGCTTCCTTTTCTGAGATCGTTTTAGCTTCTCGTACTTTATCAAAATGTGATGCCATTGCCGCTGAGTGTGCTGCGATAGGTTTGCCTACTGCCGTGAAAACACGTCAGGTGGATGCAGATAATGTACCGGAATTAGTGGCTCTTTTCAATGAGGAAAAGCCATTCTTAGTTATCAATGTGGCTTTACCTTACCAAGATTTGACCATTATGGATGCTTGTCTTGAGGCAGGTGTTCACTATTTAGATACCGCGAATTACGAACCTAAAGACGTAGCTAAGTTTGAATATTCATGGCAGTGGGCCTACCAAGAGAAGTTTAAGAAAGCCGGATTAATGGCTTTGTTAGGCTGTGGGTTTGATCCAGGTGTGACAGGTGTTTATACGGCTTATGCAAACAAGCATTATTTCGATGAGATGCATTACCTAGATATCATCGATTGTAACGCAGGAGATCACGGAAAAGCATTCGCTACTAATTTTAACCCGGAAATTAATATCCGCGAGATTACGCAGAAAGGTAAATACTGGGAGAATGGCGAATG
The DNA here is from genome assembly GCF_004307425.1 of Aquirufa antheringensis. Taxonomy (GTDB): domain Bacteria; phylum Bacteroidota; class Bacteroidia; order Cytophagales; family Spirosomataceae; genus Aquirufa; species Aquirufa antheringensis. Next base: position 220,634 of record NZ_SEWZ01000004.1, on the reverse strand, counting down.
GATTGAGATCGAACCGATGTCGATTCACAAGCCCATTGATTACCCAAACATTGGCCCTAAAGAGTCTTATGTACTTTACCACGAAGAATTAGAGTCATTGACAAAGAATTTCCCTACGCTAAAGCGTGCACGTTTTTGGATGACCTTTGGTCAAGCCTATTTAACGCACTTAGAAGTTCTACAAAATGTAGGAATGACTTCTATTGCACCTATTAAGTTTAATGGTATGGATATTGTTCCTTTGGAATTCCTCAAGGCGGTTCTTCCAGAGCCAGGAACCTTAGGAGAGAATTATTCTGGCCAAACTTCGATTGGTTGCCAAATCAAGGGGATCAAAGAGGGGAAAGAAGCAACTTATTACGTTTGGAATAACTGCCACCACGCAGATTGCTATAAGGAAGTTCAAGCACAGGGAGTTAGTTATACGACGGGTGTTCCTGCGATGATTGGGGCCTCTTTAATGATTGATGGTTCTTGGTTTGCTCCAGGCGTATTTAACGTGGAAGAATTTAACCCAGATCCTTTCATGGAATTATTGAACATCCATGGTTTACCTTGGGAGGAACAACATAACATCACTTTACCTCACGAATACTAAAATGACCTATTATCCTTCGATTCCATCTCCTTGTTATGTATTGGAGGAAAATTTATTGGTTGCAAATCTTGCACTTTTGAAGCGAGTTCAAGAAGAAGCAGGTATAGAGATTATTTGTGCATTAAAAGGATTTTCTTTTTACCATGAATTTCCACTCGTAAAGCAGTATTTAGCAGGTGCTACAGCCAGTTCCCTACATGAAGCGCGTTTAGCTTTTGAGGAAATGGGTGTTAGACCTCACGTGTATTCTCCTGCTTATTTAGAAGCAGATTGGGTTGAATTAGCTTCGTATGCTGGTCACATTACCTTTAACTCCCTGAATCAATACCATCACTTTAAGGATCGTGCACACGCTGCAGGAATTTCATGTGGTTTACGTATTAATCCGGAGTATGCAGAAGTGGAAACAGATATGTACAATCCTTGTGTGGCAGGCTCGCGTTTAGGTATTCGTCGTTCTGATTTAGGCGATTTACCGGATGGAATTGAGGGTTTACATTCGCATACGCTATGTGAAAATGATTCCTTTGTATTGGAACGTACGCTTGCGGTTATCGAAGCGAAATTTGGGGATTTGTTACCCAGCTTAAAATGGTTGAATTTAGGTGGTGGACACTTGATTACTCGAGCAGATTACGATGTCACACATTTAATTGGATTATTAAAAGGTTTTCGAGAAAAATACCCCAATCTGCAGATTATTCTAGAACCGGGTTCTGCCGTAGGTTGGCAAACAGGTTTTTTAAAATCAACTGTTTTAGATATAGTTGAGTCTGCCGGTATTATGGTGGCTATTTTAGATGTCTCTTTTGCAGCCCATATGCCTGACACCTTAGAGATGCCCTATAAACCACGGATAAGAGGAGCGAATTCAGAGCCTGAAGCAGGAAAGCCTACGTATCGTTTTGGTGGAATGACCTGCCTTGCGGGTGACTTTTATGGAGATTATTCGTTTGAGAAGGAATTGCAAATCGGTGATGAAATTATCTTAGAAGATATGATTCATTATACGATGGTAAAAACGACAACTTTTAACGGAGTAAATTTACCTAGTATAGGTAAGATAGATTTTAAAGGGGATTTCTATCTGCTGAAATCATTCAGTTACGAATCTTTTAAAGATCGACTGTAAATGTGGAGAAGATCGGTCTCGAACCGACGACCTCTTGCATGCCATGCAAGCGCTCTAGCCAACTGAGCTACATCCCCATTAAAAATTGACCTTAACTCCCACACCACCTTGGATGTGCAGGAAAAATGGGTTAGGTAGTATTTCTGAATACATCCCTAACTCCGCAAAAAAAGATAGATTGGGCGCATCAATCGGAAAATATTCTAAGCCAGCGATGCCTGCCGCACCTAATCCCCGTTTTGTTTCAGGAAAAACTGAATTATCGGAGAAAAGATTTCTGGATACAAATTGCGGACCAGCCCCATAATAATAATGTAAATCGGAATTGACTAGGGTAGGACGGTGCCATAAATACTGGGCACTAATGGAAAAACCAATATTCTGAAATGACCCATTTTGGTATGAGCGATTAGTTCCCCAAAGACCTCCATACGTCCCAAAATTAACTTCAACCGCATTTTTCCCATTAGGTAGGTAGCGCTTAATCATAAATCCACCTGGTTCTCCCACTCTAAAACCAGCTGCCCAATCTTTCATCTGTGCCTTAACCGAAGTCAGGCTACAAAAGAAGAATAGGAATAGAATAAAGCGTTTTAACATGTTATGCAGAATAGAATTGTTTAATTAGTTGAACTAATTTATCGTTTTCTTCTGATAACCCAATCGTAATTCGAATAGAATCTTCACATAAGGCGACAGAACTTCTGTTTCTAGTGATTAATTGGGACTCAATTAAGTAATTAAATAACTCAGTAGCACGCTTGAAATGAACTAAAATGAAGTTGGCATCTGATGGGTAGATCTGAATGATATCAGGAATGTTTTGTAACGAGTCTACAAGCCGAGTTCGCTCTGCCAAAATTAATCGAACAGAATCATTCTTAAATGAAGGGTTTTTTAAGGCTTTAAAAACAATCTCCTGTGTTGCTCCTCCAATATTATAGGGAGGTTTTATTTTATTTAATAATTGAATAAGGGTGGGATGTGCAAAGGCCATTCCTAATCGCAAGGAAGCTAATCCATAGGCTTTGGAAAGCGTCTGCATCACAATGACCTGAGGGTATTTCGCTAATTCTAAAATGAAACTAGGTTCATCCGAAAAATCGATATATGCTTCGTCAATGACGACAAAACCTGTTTTAAAGGATTCAATTAGCGTATAGATATCCGAACGTTTCAATTTGTTTCCGGTCGGATTATTAGGCGAACAAAGAAAAAGCAAACGAGTATTTTGATCAACCGTCTGTAAAATTCCCTCCACATCTAATTGATAATTCTTGCTTAGGCTAACTTTACGCTGCTCAATATGATTGATGGATGCACTCACCTCATACATGCCATAAGTAGGAGGGCACAATATAATGTTGTGGACACCTGATTGACATGTCATACGCATGAGTAAATCGATAGCCTCGTCAGATCCATTTCCCAGGAAGATTTGATTCGTAGAACACGATTTGATGGCGGCTAACTGATCTTTAATGGCTAATTGTAACGGATCAGGATAGCGATTCCAGTTCTCAGAAACGCCTGAACCTAACGGATTTTCATTCGCATCTAAAAATATGCCTTCCTTCCCTTTAAACTCATCTCGTGCTGATGAATAAGGCTTTAAGTTCCAAATATGGGGTAATATGAAGTTTTCGAAATTCATACTTAGCTTAATCTAATTTTAACGGCATTCGCGTGAGCTTGCAATGATTCTGCCTCAGCCATATCAATAATGGTCTTACCTAATTGCTCTAGACCTTGTTTAGTGATCGACTGCAAAGTGATTTTCTTCGTAAACGAATCCAAATTAACTCCTGAATAAGCTCTTGCAAATCCATTAGTAGGTAACGTATGATTAGTTCCTGAAGCATAATCACCTGCAGATTCGGGAGTATAATGTCCTAAGAAGATCGATCCAGCATTTCTAATGTGCCCTGAGAATTCTTCCGCATTGTCACAAGCCAAAATCAAGTGTTCTGCGGCATACTCGTTTAATAAGTCTACCGCCTCAGATGAAGTATTTACTAAGACAAATTTAGAGTTAGCTAGGGCTTTTTCAGCTAAGTCTCTTCTAGGTAACTCAGCTAATTGAATATGGATCGCTTCCATCGTTTCTTCAACTATAGAAGATGACGTGCTCACTAATATGACTTGTGAATCCGCACCATGTTCTGCTTGTGATAACAAATCGGAAGCGATATAAGCTGGATTAGCCGTGTGATCAGCATAGACAGCTACTTCAGATGGTCCAGCCGGCATATCAATCGCTGTGCCTAATCGGTTAGCATACATTTTAGCCGCCGTAACATATTGATTTCCTGGGCCAAAGATTTTATAAACAGAAGGAACACTCTCCGTTCCTAGGCTCAATGCGGCAATAGCTTGTGAACCGCCCACTTTAGCCATCTTCGTTACGCCACATAATTTTGCAGCGTAGAAAATAGCAGGGTGAGTAGCAGGTGTACAAAGAACCACTTCCTGACATTCAGCGATGCGAGCCGGAATGGCCAACATCAATACGGTAGAGAATAGGGGAGCGGTTCCTCCAGGAATGTAGATTCCTACTTTATCGATGCCTGTTGATTTTTGCCAACAAACAACACCCGGATTAACTTCAATTTTATTGGTTTCTAACTTTTGTGCTTCGTGAAAGGCATAAATATTAGCGTAGGCATGATCGATTGCCTTTTGTAATGCTATATCTGTTTTTGAGGCTAAATCCTCCATTTCTGCGGCCGTATACAGAATATCTGTAATCTCTCTCTTTTCGTAGGTTGCCGTTAATTCCCGTAAGGCTTGATCGCCTTTCGATCTAACTTGGCTAAAAACGTCAGAAATTAAGGCATCTAATTGTCCCTGCTCTAAAGCCGGACGCTGACATATAGCTGCATAATCTATACGAGAAGGATAATTGATTTGTGTAAACATGATTAGAGAATCATTTTTTCAATTGGTAAAACTAAAATACCTTCAGCACCCGCATCACGTAGGTTTTCAATGATATTCCAAAAGTCATTTTCCTCAATCACCGAATGCAATGAGAACCAGCCTTTCGTAGCTAATGGCAAGACCGAAGGAGATTTCATGCCCGGTAAAAAAGCGGTCACTTTATCAATGTTTTGTTCTTGTACGTTTAAAACTACGTATTTCGCATTTTGGCCTCTTTGAACCGAGTCTATTCTAAATAATAATTTATCTAAAATGGCCTGCTTCTCGGATGATAAGGTCGCGTTTGCGATCATCACGGCTTGGCTTTGGAAAACCGTCGCCACTTCTTTAAGGCCATTGCTTAGTAGCGTACCACCTGTAGAAACTATATCACATATGCCTTCTGCGAGTCCGATAGAAGGGGCTATCTCTACAGAACCTGAGATCTCGTGCATTTCTGCCTTAACACCGTTCTTGAGTAGGAATTGGCTTGTTAGGTTCGGATACGAAGTCGCAATGCTTTTTCCTTCGAACTGTTTTAAATCCGTATAGTTCTCACCACGAGGGATAGCTAATGAAAGGCGACATTTAGAAAAGCCTAATTCTTTAACCACATCCACTTTTCGCGTATGTTCCATTAACACATTTAAACCAACAACACCTAAATCAGCCACACCATCTTCCACATAACCCGGAATATCGTCGTCACGTAAGAAAAGAAATTCAATAGGGAAGTTGCTCGAAATAGAACGAAGCTTAGATCCGCCTGACTCAAATTTAATGCCACACTCCTTGAATAATTTCAAAGAGTCATCGCTAAGGCGTCCTGACTTCTGTACCGCAATTCTGATATTGTTTGTGCTCATCGTATTTAATCTAAAAAAAGCAAGCCTCGAGGTTATTCGAGGCTTGCAGAATCAATTTTATAAAAACATTTTGATTGGGTCCTCTAGGTATTGTTTCAGGGTTAACAGGAACGCAGCTCCTGTAGCACCATCTACCACGCGATGATCACAAGTCAATGTTAATTTCATAATGTTGGTGGCATAGAATTGGCCATTCTTCACACCTACCGTTTCTTTAATTCCACCTACGGCAAGAATACAAGACTCCGGTGAGTTGATGATGGAAGTAAATTGATCAATACCGAACATACCTAAATTAGAAACCGTAAATGTGTTACCTTCCCAATCTTTCGGTTGTAATAATTTACCTTTAGCCTTAGCGCCTAAATCTTTAGCTTCTGCAGAGATTTGTGCGATTGATTTTTCCGATGCAAAGCGGATTACAGGAACTAACAAACCGTCTTCCACTGCAACAGCCATACCGATATGTACATGTTTGTTGACACGGATACGATCCTCCATCCAGTAAGAATTTACTTTCGGGTGTTTCGCAAGGGATAGGGCAGTAGCCTTGATCACCATGTCGTTGAATGAAATCTTCACGGGGAATGTTTCATTCATGCTCACACGTGCTTCCATCGCTTTATCCATGTTGATTTCCATCGTTAGATAGAATTCTGGAGCGCTGAATTTAGATTCAGATAAACGTCGTGCGATAGTTTTACGCATCTGACTGTTCGGAATATCTTCGAAGCTTTCTACTCCTCCAGTGAAGTTCGCATTTGCGCCACCTGAATTAGGATTGTATTCTTCTACGTCAGCTTTCGTGATACGTCCACCTTCACCCGTTCCCGTGATCCAGTTTAAGTTATATCCTTTTTCTTTTGCCAAAGCACGAGCTAAAGGACTAGCCTTCAATTCTGCACCTGGTTTAGAAGCTGTTTTTTCTTCCACCACTGGCGCTTTAGTAACGATAGGCGCTGGTGCACTTGCTACAGGAGCAGCTACAGGAGCTGCTGGCGCTGGTGCAGGAATACTTGCTTTAGGAGCCGCTTCTGCATCCAAGATTAACTGGAAATTAGCACCCGGCTCACCTACAATGGCAATAATACCATCTACAATGACACCTTGTCCTTCTTTTGCACCAATATATAATAGAGTACCATCTTCATAGTTCTCTAATTCCATCGTTGCTTTGTCTGTTTCTACTTCCGCAATGATATCGCCATTCTTAATGACATCACCCACCGCTTTTAACCATTTAGCGATGACACCCTCGATCATGGTATCACTCATCTTAGGCATACGAACTGCCACTGCTTTCACACCACTTAAATCAATGGCAGGAGTTGCAGCTGGCGCTTGCGCTACTGGAGCAGCCGCTGCGGCAACAGGTTCAGATGCTACGGGAGCAGGAGATGTGGCTGCAGCCGGTGCGGCTAATAGTGCTGAATAATCTTCACCTGGTGTACCTACGATCGCAATAATTCCATCTACAGGAACTGCTTCGCCTACTTTTACACCAATATATAATAAAGTACCGTCTTCGTAATTTTCTAGTTCCATCGTTGCTTTGTCTGTCTCGACCTCTGCAATGATGTCACCTGATTTAATAACGTCACCTTCTTTTTTTAGCCAATTAGCGATCACACCTTCTAACATCGTGTCGCTCATCTTGGGCATTCTAATAATTTCAGCCATCTTATTTTGTTTGAAAGTTTAAAATTACGCTTTAAACCCTGTTTTTAAAAATTTTATGTGATAATTATTCCGTATTAATCTAGTTTAAGAACGGCCATAAATGCTTCTTGTGGAATTTCTACGTTACCCACTTGGCGCATCCGTTTCTTTCCTTTCTTCTGCTTCTCTAATAATTTACGTTTACGAGAGATGTCACCACCATAACATTTGGCCAAAACATCTTTACGCAACGCCTTCACCGTCTCACGAGCAATAATTTTCTGCCCAATAGCCGCTTGAATCGCAATTTCAAATTGCTGTCTCGGGATCAATTCACGTAATTTCTCACACAAGCGTTTACCCCAATCATAGGCCTTGTCCCGGTGTACGATAGCTGATAAAGCATCCACTTTGTCTCCATTTAACATGATATCAAGCTTCACCATTTCACCTGGCTCGTAATCTTTGTATTCGTAATCTAGGGAAGCGTATCCTCTCGAAATTGTCTTTAAGCGATCAAAGAAGTCAAATACGACCTCAGATAAGGGCATATCAAACGTTAATTCAACACGATCCGTCGTCAAGTAGATTTGATTCACTAAAATACCCCGCTTATCCATACAAAGGCTCATGATGACCCCCGTATACTCAGATTTGGTAATAATTTGTGCCTTAATATAGGGTTCCTCGATGATGTTAATCAAATTCGGTTCCGGTAAATCAGCAGGAGCAGAAACCCATAATACTTCATCAGCCGTGGTAATGACTTTGAATTTTACAGAGGGAACCGTCGTGATCACCGTCATATCAAACTCACGTTCTAGACGTTCTTGCACAATTTCCATGTGTAACATGCCTAAGAAACCACAACGGAATCCAAATCCTAAGGCAGCTGAAGTCTCAGGCTCCCACACTAAAGAAGCATCATTTAACTGAAGCTTCTCCATCGCATCGCGCAAATCCTCAAATTCCGATGTTTCTACTGGATAAATACCGGCGAAAACCATCGGTTTTACTTCTTCAAAACCTTGGATCGCAGAAAGGGTAGGGTTTGCCACGTGTGTGATCGTATCACCCACTTTTACTTCCTTCGCCTCTTTAATACCTGAAATCAGGTAGCCTACGTCACCGGTTTTAATGATTTGTTTGGGTTCTTGTTCTAATCCCAGCGTACCAATTTCATCCGCGTAGTATTCTTTACCTGTATTAATGAATTTTACTTTATCACCTTTTCTGATTTCTCCATTATACACTCGGAAAATAACCTCAATACCGCGGTAAGAGTTGAACGTTGAGTCAAAGATCAAGGCTTGTAAGGGCGCTTCAGGTTCTCCTTTAGGAGCAGGGATTCTAGCTACAACCGCATCTAAAATATCCTGTATACCAATTCCTTCCTTACCGGAGGCGTGAATAATATCTTCTTTTTTGCATCCGATTAAATCAATGATTTGGTCCGAAACCTCCTCCGGCATAGCACCTGGTAAATCGATTTTATTTAAGACAGGGATAATTTCTAGATCGTGGCTGATAGCCAAGTATAAATTGGAAATAGTTTGCGCCTCAATACCTTGTGATGCATCCACGATTAATAAGGCGCCTTCACAAGCAGCAATAGAACGGGATACCTCATAGGAGAAATCGACGTGACCAGGAGTATCAATCAAGTTAAATGTATACAATTCCCCATCTTTAGGGTATTGCATTTGAATGGCGTGAGATTTAATCGTAATGCCGCGCTCGCGCTCTAAATCCATATCATCGAGCAATTGATTCATCATGTCGCGCTTTTGAACGGTATTGGTGAATTCAATTAATCGATCGGCCAAAGTACTTTTACCGTGATCAATATGGGCAATGATGCAAAAATTACGCAGGTGTTTCATATAGAATTATTTCTCCTTAGGGCTTCCCCATAAACTAAGCTACAAATATAGCCAAAACAAGGCATTTAACCCGTTTTATTGATTCATTAAATCTTCAATTTCCTCCCAATCCAACGGAATATTTTTCATTAGATTGATATTAGTACCTGATTGAATGACTAAGTTGTTCTCTAATCGTATTCCTAATCCCTCTTCTTGGATATAAATTCCGGGTTCACAGGTAAGAACCATTCCTTCTTGAAAAGGTTTGTATTTATCCCAAACATCATGCACATCTAAACCTAAATGATGCGCCACTCCGTGCATAAAGTATTTCTTAAACAGTGGATTAGACAGATTTTGTTTTTCTACGTCAGCACGAGAAAATAAACCAAGATCAATTAATTGGCCTTCCATGAAGCGCTCGACCTCTTTTTGGTAATCTACCCAAAACACACCCGGCTGCATGATTTCGGTAGCATAATTTAATACAGCATGGACTGCTTGATATACTTGCTTTTGACGAGGATTAAATCGACCATTTACTGGAATCGTACGCGTCATATCCGCATTGTAATTAGCATATGAAGCTCCCACATCTAATAAAAGTATATCTCCGTCCCTGCAAGGAAGTGCATTGTCGATGTAATGTAACACGCATGCGTTTGCACCGGAAGCAATAATTGGGGTGTAAGCAAAACCTTGTGACCGATTGCGTGTGAATTCGTGAATGAATTCCGCTTCTATCTCGTATTCTGTTACACCTGGTTTAGTGAAATTTAATACGCGTCTAAATCCTTTATCTGTTATATCGCAAGCGACTTGCAAGGCTTGCAATTCTTCAGGTTCCTTCAGCATGCGTAAATCACTCAAAATAGGAGCGAGGCGACCAATGGCGTGATTAGGATACGTCTTTCGGATGGTATTGCCTAAGCGAGCATTCTGCGTCTGAACGACTGAAGCATTACGTAAATGCTCATTATCAGTTAAATAGATATGATTTGCAGAGTAAACTAAGGTTTTTAGAAGTGATTCAAAATTAGACGACCATTGGATATTCTTAATCCCGGAAGTCTGCGTCGCCTCTTCTTTGGTATATTTATGCCCTTCCCAAATTTCAATTAACTCAGATGTCTCCCGAACAAAAGCAATTTCTCGCCACTGTGCTTCTGGAGCATCTGGATACAAGATCAAAAAGGTCTCTTCTTGATCTAAACCGGATAAGTAAAACAAATCACTGTTTTGTCTGAATCCCATCGTCCCATCGGCATTTGTGGGCATGATGTCGTTTGAACTAACAACCACGATGGATTTAGGGGGTAATTGTGCGTACAATTTGGCCCGATTCTTTTTAAATAATTCAGCTGAAAATGGAGTATATCTCATCTTATTTGCGACAAACGTAAATAATCTCTTCTAGTGGCAATGCCATTCTTTGGCTTTCTGTCAAACCTAATTTCTCAATTAGATTGACAGGTTCTACCGTAAATCCGGACATTTCTAATTGTGTACCATAATCACGTCCATAGATGCGCAAATGATCATCTTGTAGGAAATGAATTTCGCGTTCCCGTGGATCTGTGATGCTGGCATCTTCATAGGTCGTTGCCAGATCGTAGCGTTGTGGACTTTGGCATAAAGCAAAACCTGTAGGTTTCAATACCCGTCTGATTTCCTGCATACAACGCACATCGTCCTTCACGTGTTCTAATACGTGATTACAGAACACCGCATCGAATGTGTTGTCTTCGAATGGAATATCATGTAAATCCATTTTCACTTTAGCCAAAGGGCTTTCGATATCAGCTGTAATATATTGATCACCTAAATGCTTTTCAAAACGTTCGATAAAACAATATTCCGGAGCGATATGCAATAATTTAGGCTTTTCTGTAAAAAAGGAGGACTCATTTTTCAGATACAAATACATCAAACGATGACGCTCTAAACTTAAGCAGGAGGGACAAAGGGCATTTTCGCGAGGTGTCAATCGACCGTAGGGTAGAAAATGACGAAAGGAATGGTCACAAACAGGGCAATAAACCTTATTTCCGGTTAAGAAAATACTGTATATTTTGATGAGTCTGTGGGCAAATAATTGAATGAATTTTCTCGGGATAAATCGTAAAACCCAGCTAATGATGTATTTCATAGAAACAAAAAAAGGGAAGGCTTTTATGTTGAAAACCTTCCCTTCAAAATTAAGAAATTAATTACATTTTTCTTAACCAAATATTACGGAAGCTTACTGCATTTCCGTGGTCTTGTAAACTAATGGGTCCGGGTCCGTGAACTGGATTTAAAGGCTGTCCAATATATTCAGTCGTTCCTTGAATCTTGGTGTGGTTTTGCACTACAATGCCATTGTGAATCACTGTTACATACGCTGGTGTTTCAATTCCACCATTCGTAGTAAATACGGGAGCAGTATAAATGATATCGTAGGTATTCCATTCCCCCATTTTAGAAGTAGCGTTTACTAATGGAGGTGTTTGCTTGTATATTGCGCCTGCTTGACCGTTGCGGTAAGTCGGATTTTGATAGGAGTTCATCACTTGAACTTCATACATTCCTTGCATAAATACCCCACTATTCCCTTTTCCTTGACTTTTTAATGTCTCTGGTTCGATAGGGGATTGCCATTCGATATGCAATTGATAGTTAGAGAATTTCTCTTTTGTAGATATATTTCCCTTGCCACCTACGACGGTCATTTTTCCATCAGCTACTTTCCAAGCTGCAGGAGAGCCATCTTTTGCTGATTCCCAGTTGTCTAAATTTTTTCCATCAAATAGAACAATCGCATCGGATGGAATGGCACCAGGAGTTACCACAGTAATGCTTGGCTCCCAATATTCCGTGTCATTCGAGTTTGTTGGATTTACTTTTACGTGACGATGATCTTGCGCAAGTGTTAACGTTGCTGAACCTAAAAGTAGGGCTGAGATGGCAAATAATGTCTTTTTCATAGTTGAATAGGATTGGATTGAGCATAAAAAAACCGGCATAAACCGGTTTAAATATAAAGAATATAATTCTTATTTAGCAAAGCTAGCTTTAATAGCTTCTACATCAACTAACTTGATGATAGGTCTTGCTTTTAAAATTTTGATAGCTGCAACCTTGTTGTTAGCTACTGCTTTATTTCTTCTGTCTTTACGTTTTAGTCTAGTTACTGCCATGTCTTTGATAATTTGGTTTGCAAAAATAGCTAAAATCGACTATTATCAAAAATATTATAGCATAATTAATTAAATTTGTTTTTTTAGAAATATGCAGAAACCAGCAAACGCACGAGGTACAAGGGATTTTGGTCCTACAGAAATGGCAAAACGTAATTACGTATTTGACATCATAAAGACTCATTTTCAAGGATTTGGCTTTCAAACGATTGAAACGCCAGCCATAGAGAACTTGTCTACCTTGACGGGTAAGTATGGAGAAGAGGGTGATCAATTATTATTTAAAATAGTAAATAGTGGTGATTATTTGTCCAAAGTTTCAGCTTCAGATATCGAGGCTGGTTCTAAATCATTCACTTCTAAAATTTCTGAAAAAGGTCTTCGCTATGATTTGACGGTACCCTTTGCCCGCTTTGTAGCCATGAATCGCAATGACTTAGCTTTTCCTTTCCGACGTTATCAAATTCAGCCAGTATGGAGAGCGGATCGTCCACAGCGTGGTCGATACCGTGAGTTCTATCAATGTGATGCCGATATTATTGGATCGGATTCTTTAGTAAATGAGGCAGAACTTATTGCCTTATTTCAATCCATATTCCATTCATTGAAGCTTCGGGTAAACTTATTCATAAACTCCCGTAAAATATTAGCGGGTATTGTAGATAGCCTTGGGGAAAGTGCCCGTTTTGTGTCATTTGCCGTTGCCTTAGATAAACTGGATAAGATTGGTTGGGAGAATGTAGCGAAGGAATTGATTCAGAATGGATTTACCGAAGAAAAAACGGAGGCTATTAAAGATTTAGTTTTGTTCGATGGATCGAATGAAGAGAAAATCGCCAAACTAACTACGTTTTTTGACACGAATGCCACAGGTTTACAAGGTTTATCAGAAATTAAAGAGGTTTTATCTTTATCTGAAACGAATGGTTTCACTGCCGAGAATCTTGTTTTTGATTATAAATTAGCTCGGGGCTTGAGCTATTATACCGGTTTGATCTATGAAGGTAAAGCGGTTGATCTTCCTTTTGGATCTATTGTGGGCGGAGGTCGTTACGATGATTTAACGAGTTCTTTTGGTTTACCTAATATGTCAGGAGTTGGAATCTCTTTTGGCATTGAGCGTATTCTCGATGTAATGGAAGAATTAAATTTATTCCCAGAAATTGCCACTAGTGCTAGTGCCATTCTGTTTACCTACTTCGATGAAGAGGGACGCAAAGCTAGTTTAGGTATGGCCAATGAATTACGCAAAGCAGGAATTCCAGCGGAAGTTTATCCGGATATTGCCAAAATCAAAAAGTCGTTCGAATTCGCAGACAAGAAAAAAATCGCCTATGTAGCTGTGATAGGAGAGTCGGAATTGAAAGAAGGTAAAGCGAATGTAAAGAATATGAAAAATGGAGAACAGAACCTGCTCTCCATCTCTGAAATGACTGCTTTGTTAAAAGCCTAATTATCTCCAAGCCTTGAATTGATTGATCAATCCGTTCGTGGAAGAATCGTGGGAATTAATTTTCTCATCATTCTCTAATTCTGGAAGGATTGAATTAGCTAATTGCTTTCCTAATTCCACACCCCATTGGTCGTAGCTAAAGATATTCCAAATAACTCCCTGAACAAAAATTTTGTGTTCGTACATCGCAATTAAAGAACCCAAGGTAGCTGGATCAATTTGTTTTACCAGGAATGAGTTAGTAGGTTTATTTCCTTCAAACACCTTAAATGGTGCTAATTTCTCAATCTCAGTCTCGCTCAACCCAGCTTTCTGTAATTCAGCAACAACCACTTCTTTCGACTTTCCATTCATTAATGCCTCTGTTTGCGCAAAGAAATTAGACATCAATAAAGTATGGTGATTACCTATTTTATTGTGCGTTACTGCTGGGGCAATAAAATCAGCTGGGATTAATTGCGTTCCCTGGTGAATCAATTGGTAGAAGGCGTGTTGACCGTTTGTTCCTGGTTCTCCCCAAATAACTGGACCTGTTGCATAGTTAACACGCTTGCCCGTACGATCAATCGTCTTTCCATTTGATTCCATATCTCCTTGTTGGAAGTAGGCAGCAAAACGATGCATATATTGGTCATAAGGCAAAATGGCGTGTGTAGGCGCGTTGAAGAAATTAACATACCAAATTCCTAGCAATCCTAAAATAACGGGAATGTTATTTTCAAAGGAAGCTGAAGCAAAATGACTATCCATGGCTTCAGCACCCGCTAAAAGAGCCTCGAAGTGTGTGTATCCAACGGATAAACAGATAGATAAACCAATCGCAGACCATAAGGAATAACGACCGCCTACCCAATCCCAAAACACAAACATATTTGCTGTATCAATGCCAAATTCAGCCACCGCTTTTGTATTCGTAGATAATGCCACAAAATGCTTAGCAACAGCCGCGTTATCTTTAGCCGCTTCTAAGAACCAATTTCTAGCAGAGAAGGCATTCGCCATCGTCTCTTGAGTGGTGAATGTTTTAGAAGCAATCAAGAAAAGGGTTGTCTCTGGATTGACTTTTTTTAATGTCTCTGCAATGTGGGTTCCGTCCACATTACTTACAAAGTGTACGTTTAATCGTGTTTTGTAGGGTTTCAATGCTTCAGTAACCATCACGGGACCTAAATCAGATCCTCCAATACCGATGTTTACGACATCTGTGATTTCTTTTCCAGAAAAACCTTTCCACGAGCCAGAGATTACTTTCTCTGAAAATTCCTTCATTTGAGCTTTAACCGCTTGAATCTTAGGAATAATATCTTCTCCATCTACTTTGATTGAAGCGGATGATTTAGCCCTTAAGGCTGTATGTAAAACGGAACGACCCTCTGTCTGATTAATCTTATCCCCTGAAAATTGAGCTTTGATGGCCTCTTCTAAACCACATTCTTTAGCTAATTGAAGTAACGATTGAAAAGCCTTTGCATCGATTAGATTTTTTGAATAGTCAAAAAAGATACCATTAAATGTTTGGCTATAAGAAGCTTGTCTTGAAGCATCCCCTTTAAATAATTCAGGAATCGTCGTAGAAGCTAAACGAGTTTGATCTGATAAGAGTGCTTTATAGGCAGCAGTAGAAGTAAAATTAATCGTTGATAACATGCGGATTATATTAATGAGCTACAAAAATACGGTTTTAAAATAAAAAATGCCAAAATCCACCAGTAATGAATTTTGGCATTTAAGATGAGTTTCTACCTACTATAAATTCGGTTGAGGTGTTTTGCGTAAATAAGGTTTTACAGAAGTGAAGCCTTTAGGGAATTTAGCTACCGCATCTTCATTCGATACCGCTGGCACGATAATCACATCGTCACCATTGACCCAATCAGCCGGTGTTGCCACTTGGTAATTCGCTGTTAATTGTAAGGAATCAATCACACGCAAAATTTCAGTAAAGTTACGCCCTGTTGAAGCAGGGTACGTAAGTGTCAATTTGATTTTCTTATCTGGTCCAATGACAAAAACCGAACGAACGGTTGCTTTCTCTGAAGCATTCGGATGAATCATATCATATAATAAAGCCACCTTTTTCTCAGGATCAGCGATAATAGGGAAATTCATTTTAACTGAATTTACTTCCTCAATATCTGGTACCCATTTATTGTGGGATTCTAAGCTATCTACTGAAATAGCGATAGGCTTCACGTGACGTTTTTGGAATTCACCATTTAAAAGAGCTGTTTTACCTAATTCTGTGGTACATACAGGAGTGAAATCGGCTGGATGGCTGAATAATAATACCCAAGAATCACCGATGAATTCATGAAAATTAATATGGCCTAATGTGGTGTCTGCACTGAAGTCTGGTGCAATGTCTCCTAATCTTAATGACATAATTTAGGGGTTAAGGTTATTTAAAACTAGTTTGTCTATCAAATATATAGATTACAGGTCAATAAAAAAAGCAATCCTAAAATAAGATTGCTTTTAACATTACACTTCATCAACAAACTAAAAACCAAATTAATTAAAATGCTGTAGGAGAAGGATTCGAACCTCCAAGGTGCAGTTAGCCGCGACACAGAACTGATTTAGTGGTCAACCCATTATGAAGCGTTTATCCTGAACTCACCACCCCCGAGACAGGAGGGCACGTCTGCCAATTTCATCACCCTACAGTGAAAATTATTACCTTTGCAATAATTAGTAGGACAAATATAAAAGGAGATTTTTAATTTTTCAAAAATTTTCAAAAATAAATGTCTTTTTTTGCATAATTTTTAATTCGAACCTGAAATAATTACGAAAATTCAATGGAAAAGAAGTTTGAGCTTGATCCTCTAGATTATAAAATACTGGAAATTTTAGTAAAAGATGCGAATTTGCCTTACACGGAAATTGGTTCTCGCTTAGATGTTTCAGGTGGTACGGTTCACGTACGGATGAAAAAGATGGAATCTTTGGGAATTGTAAAAGGGGCTCAATTGCTCATTGATTATTCGAAAATAGGGTGGGATATAACCGCTTTCTTAGGCATCTATTTGGATAAAAGTAGTTTATATGAAGATGTGGCCAAACAGTTGGAACAAATCCCTGAAGTGGTCAATATCCATTATACGACCGGTATTTATTCCATCTTTGCTAAAATTATATGCCGTGACACCCAACATCTTCGCGAAGTATTACATGATAAGATTCAGCGCGTTACAGGTATTCAACGGACAGAAACCTTTATCTCTTTGGAAGAAAGTTTAATCAGAAACACGCCTTTATTTTAGTTGTTTAGATTTATTCTAAACTAAGTCTATTTTTCTCCAAAATCCTTTTGTAATTTTGTAGTCTAAATGCAAAATGATGGCAGAGAAAGTAGACGATATTTTACAAGAAGTAACTTCAACCGATTATAAATACGGTTTTGAATCTCATTTCGAGACAGACGAAGCTCCTATAGGTTTAAGTGAATCAATCATTCATTTTATTTCAGAGAAAAAGAATGAACCGGATTGGATGTTGGAATGGCGATTATCCGCTTACCGATACTGGAGAACATTAGCTGAACCAGATTGGGCTAATTTATTGTATACTCCCACAAAATACGATGAGTTAAAGTATTATTCAGCTCCGGTTCAAAAGAAGCAATTGAATTCATTGGATGAGATTGATCCTGAATTACGTAGAACCTTCGAGAAATTAGGTATCTCATTAGACGAACAAAAGCGTCTTTCGAATGTGGCGGTGGATGCTGTTATCGATTCTGTATCAGTAGCGACAACGTTTAAGGAGACTTTGGCAGAAAAAGGAGTGATCTTTTGTTCTATTTCTGAGGCTGTTAGAGAGCATCCAGAATTAATCAAGAAATATTTAGGCTCCGTTGTTCCGGTGAAGGATAATTACTTCGCTGCGTTAAATAGTGCCGTATTTTCAGATGGATCGTTTTGTTATATTCCCAAAGGCGTTCGTTGCCCAATGGAATTATCTACTTATTTCCGTATCAATGCATCAGGCACTGGTCAATTTGAGCGTACCCTGATCGTGGCGGAAGATGAATCCTATGTTTCGTACTTAGAAGGTTGTACAGCCCCGATGCGCGATGAAAATCAATTACACGCTGCGGTGGTAGAAATTTATGTACATGCGGGTGCTGAAGTGAAGTATTCAACGGTACAAAACTGGTACCCTGGCGATAAAGAAGGAAAAGGTGGTATTTATAATTTCGTAACAAAACGGGGTATTTGTGATGGTGCGCATTCAAAGTTGTCTTGGACTCAGGTAGAAACTGGTTCTGCGGTGACTTGGAAATACCCATCAGTTATCTTAAAAGGGGATTATTCGATTGGTGAATTCTACTCTGTTGCGGTAACTAATAA
The DNA here is from genome assembly GCF_004307425.1 of Aquirufa antheringensis. Lineage (GTDB taxonomy): Bacteria > Bacteroidota > Bacteroidia > Cytophagales > Spirosomataceae > Aquirufa > Aquirufa antheringensis. The sequence goes on along the minus strand of NZ_SEWZ01000004.1, from coordinate 202,608 downwards.
TTACCAACAAGCTGATACCGGCACTAAAATGATTCACTTAGGGAAGCATTCTAAGTCCCGTATTGTATCGAAAGGTATTTCGGCAGGATTCTCTCAGAATTCGTATCGTGGTTTAGTTCAAGTGGCTAGAAAAGCGGATGGATCTAAGAATTTCTCACAATGCGATTCATTATTGCTAGGAGATAAGTGCGGTGCACATACATTCCCCTATCTTGAGGTAAAGAATAATACAGCATCTGTTGAACACGAGGCGACTACTTCCAAAATTGGGGAGGATCAAATCTTTTATTGCAATCAGCGTGGTTTAAGCACCGAAACGGCGATTGCTTTAATTGTTAATGGATATGCTAAAGAAGTATTGAATCAGTTACCGATGGAATTTGCAGTCGAAGCGCAAAAGCTGTTAGCTATTTCATTAGAAGGTTCGGTAGGATAGTTTTATTTAACTCCTCCGGTATGGATGGCCACTAGTTTCGTATTCGGAGCTATGTGGCCATTTTTTATGTGTTCCAATAAGGCATAAAACATACGACCTGTGTAGATAGGTTCTATGGAAATACCGTGACGGTTGCTAAAATCTCGGCAAAAATGGTCTAATTCATTATTCTGTTTAGCATATTTACCAAAAACATAGGCATCTTCTATGTTCAAATTGGTAGGCAGTGAATGCGCCTCTATTTCTGTACGGTTATTTAATGTCAATACACCTATCACCGGTTTCTTGGTATGCTTTGCAATTCCTATAGCTGTGGCACCTGTTCCAACAGCGGTATATATCAAATCAAAAACAGGTAACTCACTCACTAGATTCTCCAGCCCTTGAATCGCTAATTCGCCAAATCCACCCTCCGCAATGACAGCGTAATTTTCATAAGTAGATGGAATGGGTTTAGAACGATAGTCCGTTCTCGAGATAAAATGCAATTGCATTCCCCAAGAATTCATTTGGCTCAAATAGGTATTACTTCCTGCAGTTAACTCTTCACCGCGGATGATTCCAACTGTCGGAATTCCCAGCGAATGACCAGTGAAGGCGAGGGCATAGAGGTGATTAGAATAGGCTCCACCAAAACTTAATAGCCCGGAATGGGTACTAAATGAAAAGGTTTGGAGATATTTTTTTAATTTGCGCCACTTATTTCCCGAAATGATGGGATGGATGAGGTCGTCTCTTTTGACAAACACCTGAATTCCTTTTGAATTCCAGCATTCATCAAAAATCTCTTCTATCGGAGAAGGTAAGTGTAACGCGTTAAATTCGAAATTTGCTATGTCCATCGATCCAGAAATGAATGCTCCTGATTCCGAAGAGGAAGATGATTTATTTGAGCATTTTAATTTCACCGTTGACAAAGGTCAGCAATTACTCAGAATCGACAAATATTTGATGATTAAAATTGCGGGCACAAGTCGCAATAAGATTCAAGTGGGCATCGATGCTGGATCTGTGAAGGTAAAGGGAGAGTTGATTAAGTCAAATTACCGTGTTAAGCCTCTCGATGCGATTTCCGTATCATTCGCAACTCCTCCACGTGATAAAGAAGTATATCCAGAAGATATTCCCATCGATATTATTTACGAAGACGAACAATTAATTTTGGTCAACAAGTCTCCCGGAATGGTGGTGCATCCTGCACAGGGTAATTGGTCTGGAACACTGGTGAATGGTTTGTTATTTCATTGCCAAAATCTCCCAGGTCAAAAAGACATACGTCCCGGCTTAGTACATCGGATTGATAAAGACACATCAGGTATTTTGGTCATCGGTAAAACAGAATTTGCCCTCAATTTTTTAGGCCAACAATTTTTTGAGCATAGTATTGAAAGAACCTATTACGCGATTTGTTGGGGTGTTCCTAAAGAATCAAAAGGTACTTTAAAAGGTAAAATCGGCCGCAGCCCGAAGGATAGAAAAGTAATGACCATTTTCCCAGATGATCATGAATTAGGTAAAATAGCCATCACGCATTATGAAGTGGTAGAATCCTTTGGTTTCGCATCGTTCGTTCGATTTAAACTAGAAACAGGCAGAACCCATCAAATCAGGGCCCATTTTCAATCAATTGGTCACCCTTTGTTCTCGGATGCTACTTATGGTGGTGATAAAATTCGCTATATGTCTTCGATGGCAGGCTATAAATCCTTTATCGAAAATGCCTTTAAAATATGTCCAAGGCAAGCTTTGCACGCCTATTCGTTAGGTTTTGTACATCCGACAACGAACGAATTTATGCAGTTTGAACAAGAATTTCCAGAAGACTTTTTAACCTTATTAACTAAACTAAGAGCTATTAATGGATAAGATAGAAATACGTAGAGCGACTAAAGAAGATATTAGCTTGGTCCGTGATTTAGTGATGGAATTAGCCATTTTTGAAAAGGCTCCCGAAGAAGTTAGTTCCACAATCAATGATTATGTGGCTGGCGGATTTTCTGATAATCCCTTATTTTCCGCGAATCTTATTTATATGAATGGAGAATTAGGCGGATTTTCTCTTTGGTATTACCGCTTCTCGACTTGGAAGGGTAGACGATTTTATTTAGAGGATTTGTACATCAAAGAAAGTTTCAGAGGCAAAGGATTAGGTAAGCGCTTGATTATGGAAGCCATCGATGAAGCCAAGCGCACAAAATGTACAGGTATGATGTGGCAAGTGTTGGATTGGAATCAACCGGCTATAGACTTCTATAACACGCTAGGAGTAAAAATGGATGCAGGCTGGCTCAATGTGCATTTAGATCTATAAGGATCCTCTATCAATAAAATAGAATTCGTTTGACTCACGCCCTTTCTCCCGATTAATGATCATTTGAGCAGCGCGTTGTCCCATTTTCTTAAAATCATTTGAAATGACAGATATGCCTTCGGCGATGATTTCCTTTAACGGTGTATCATCATAGGAAATGATTCCTACGTCTTTTCCGACCTTTAATTTGTTCTTTGTAGTCCAATTAATCATTTTGATCAGATCGTATTCCCTAAAGACGATATAGGCCTGATTCACTTGTAGTTCATAATCGTCATCTAAATCAGGAATGATATCGAATTCTAAGTCATTGACAGTGCAGAATTTCGTAAATCCTTGAATGATTCCATCCGGTGTATATTGGAAACTTTTCGAACTTAAAACCAAGTTGATCTGCTGGTATTTCTTAACTTTCTCTAAAGAGGTACTTAGACCTTGGTAAATATTAGATTCAAAGTTTTGGAAAAGAATCGAATAGTCATCACTAAATTCTTTGATATTAATATCCAGCACTAATAATTTATCCTTCGGTATTTTCGATACGATTCTAGCTACACTTATATTAAAGTGGGGTAGGATGATGTAGTGATTGTATTTTCCCAAATTGTTCGTAATTAACTCCTCAAACAATTCCATATCATGGTAGTGGAAGAACAAATTGTGGCTTACGTCTTCTCCTAAGTTTTGGATAATACTTTCGTACAAAATCTCTTTGTAGGGTGTTAAAGCATCCATTAGAATAAAAACGCGTAGCGCATTCTTGGTATTTGTACTAGATACATAGAATCCCTTACCGTGATGGGAACTAATTAAACCCTTTTCGCGCAAATCATCATAGGCCTTTGTAACGGTCATTCGAGCCATATTGAACTCACTCGCCACTTTGTTAATGGAGGGTAATTGTTTTCCATGCTCTAATAAGCCGGAATTAATTCCATCAATGATACCATCAATTAATTGTTGGTACTTCGGTTTGCTACTGTTAGGATCGAAATATATCATAGTAATACCATTAATGCATGATTACTTGTTTTTCAATGTCTTCCAAATTCGCTCCTTTCGTCTCTGGCATCATAAAAGCCACATAGGCTAATTGAGCTACCATCATCACCGCAAAAAAGCCAAAGATGAGTATACCGCCATAACTTTCAGTGAACAAAGGAAAGAAATTAGCCACTAACGCGGCAAACACCCAGTGTGTTAATGATCCCCAAGCCATACCTGATGCGCGCACAGAATTAGGGAAGATCTCTGAAATAAATACCCAAATAACAGATCCTTGCCCAATGGCATGTGATGCAATGAATGCAAAAATATAAACAGGGACAAAAGTGTAGCTTTCCGTATAGAAGGCATAAGCAATTAAACTTAGCGTAACAATATAGCCAATTGAACCGATATACATCAATATTCGGCGGCCTACACGATCAATTAAATACCAGCCTAGTAAGGTAAATAATAAATTAGCAATACCAATACCGGCTGTGGACAACAAGGCACTTTCTTTTCCTAAACCTGTTAATTCATAGATTCGCGGAGCATAATAGATAATGGCATTGATGCCTGACATTTGGTTGAAAAAAGCAAACAGAAAGGCTAAGGTCAAAGGCCAAACAAATTTCCCTGAAAACAAGCGTTCTTTCTCCGTGCTTTGTTTGGCATTATTTTGAATACGTTCGATCGTCTCTTCTGGATTAGGATCTGCTAATTCTAAAACCTTACGTGCTCCTGCTAGATCATTGCGTTTTAATAATAAAAACTGAGGGGTTTCAGGCGTTAATAAAATCAATACAGAGAATAATAGTGAAGGAAGAGACACAACACCTAACATAATGCGCCAATCGTTTTCCATCCCTTGAATAAAGTAATTAGAGACATAAGCGATCAAAATACCAAGAACAATATTCAGTTGAAAGGAGATGACTAATTTACCTCTATGCTTAGCTGGGGCAATTTCTGAGATATAAATTGGAGCTACCACGGATGAAGCTCCAATTCCTAAGCCACCTAAGAATCGGAATAACATAAATAAATTTACGTCAGATGCGATGGCTGCCCCTATAGAGGAGATAAAAAAGCTTAGACCTATCCAAAATAAAGTCTTCTTACGTCCGAATAGATCAGCCGGAATTCCACCTAGTGCAGCACCTATTACTGTACCATATAAAGCCGCAGCTATGGCTAATCCGTGCGTAAATGAGTCTAATTGCCAGAGTTGTTGAATAGCTAGTTCTGCACCAGAAATGACAGCAACGTCCATACCAAATAAGAGTCCGCCTAATCCAACAGTAATAGACCAAAAAATAACGTGTTTATTCATAGTGATATTTGTTCCACACAAAATTTAGAAATTTTTATGGGATATAAATTGTAAAAAAAGGACAATTATGAATTCTTGTGAAAAATCGAGGTGTAATGAAGCAAATGCTCAGGAGAAATGTATTGCTTAAACTCATCAATGAATTCAGAATCCTTCATGTCAAAAAGACTATTCTTAAGGCTCTTAGGTGTTTTACCGGTATACTTCTTGAACTCATTGATAAAATGAGCGGAATCATAATATCCTAATTGATCCGCTAAATCCTGACTTTTAATGTCTTTAGTCGAAGCGAATAAGGCCAAAGATTGATTAATTCGTTTGATTTGAACGTATTCCTTTGGGCTGATACCTATTACTTCCTGAAATAGTCTGGATAGTGTTTTATAGGAACTAGGCATCGATGTTGAATCACCTTCGAGTTCCTGCAACATCAATAATAATTTCAAATACTTTTTAGCCTGCTTTTCAATCAAATGGGCTAATAAGTAGGCTTCTATTGTTTCGCAACGTTCATCAAAATTGTTTGTAAGACGTAATGATGGGAGATCTGGCAAGAGCGTGTCTGCTGCAGAACTCTCATTATTCGTTGCAGAAATAGGAGAGGGCAAGAAGGCAAATAAACCACCAACCCGAAATTTTACTCCAAAAATATGAATACCAGGTTGGTGTTTATAAAAGTTAGGAGCTTGATGCAAACCTTCTAATTGTATTCCATTAATCGGCTGAAAGTGATCTGTGTTAGCATGTGACCGAAAATACTCTATACCCAATGAATAGGTGAGCACTGTTTGATCCTCAGGAAAAATTGTCTCTATATCATAGGGTATAATACCAGTTACGTCCACCTGTTTTTCCCACAAATGGTCAACAAATGGCGCTAAGGCCGCAGAAGGTTTCCGGTATTCGATGATCATTTTTTACTTGCCCAAGTTTTGGAAATAAAAGCCGCTAAGAATCCTAAAACAACAATCAGAAATAATGCTTTATCTAATCCCACGAAATCAGATAAGTAGCCAATTAATACGGGACCTAATAAAAAACCTATATAGGCAATCGTAGACACTCCAGCTATGGCAATGGAAGGCATAATTTCTTTCTGATTTCCCGCTTGTGAATAGATTAACGGGACAATAGTGGATATTCCAATTCCAGTTAAAAAACAACCGCCTATTTTAAGGTAAATGGAGGGAAATAAAAGCGTAAGCAACATCCCTAAGCCTATTAAAATGCCATTTACAATTAATATGTTAGACACACCATATTTCAGTGAAATTTTATCTCCTACAAAACGTCCTATCACCATCGCCGCAGCAAAGAAAGAAAAACCAATCGTAATTGGGAAAGGGGAGTCTGGGCTGTATTCTTTGAAATACAAAGAGATCCAATCCGCCATAGCCCCTTCACATAACATGCCACAAAAAGCAATAAAGGAAAGAATAATCAGATATGGACCTAAATTCAAGATAGAGGATTTTGGTTTGGACTCATCTTGTACTGGCTTATCCGTTAACAGATTCGGAAAACTGAATAGAATTAATAAAATATTAGATAAGGCCACTAAACTAAAATGTTCGGTAGTTGTAAAATGTTCCTTCTCTAAAATTCCACCTAAAAAGGCACCTGCCATTAAACCTATGGAAAACACCGCATGAAAGGACGACATAATGATCTTATTCATTTTAGCCTCTAAACTAACCACCTGTGTATTCATGGCTATATTCATAATATCCCCTGCCATTCCAAAAAAGAAAAGACCCACAAATAAGGTAATAGGTGAGCTCATCAGACTTAAACCTGGAATCACAATTACGTACATGGCAATAGCCATAATGCAAATCCAACGAGAGGCGTACTTAGTCAATAACCAACCTGCAATAGGCAAAGAGACTAATGAACCAATCGGTAGCCCCATCAGAACTGTTCCTAATTGTGCATCAGAAAGGCTTAAAAACGATTTGAAATCGGGAATACGCGTAGCCCAAGTGGCGAAATTTAAACCACAAATAAAAAATAAAATACCAATACTAAAACGCACCTTTTTCATTAATCTAACAGTAATTTTTCAACTTCCTTCCAATTATTGACCCGCTGGAAATCATGGATATGCAAATTGTGCGGTGCAGTAAATAGGAGGGGAGTGCCCGTAAATGTGTGTAAATTCTTTTCATGATCATCAATCAAGTAATCTGCTTGAATCATGTGTTTATGCCCACAGAAAACGATATGTTTCCACGTGATAAAAGGAAAATACTGCTCCATCCATCCTATTTTCTCTTTTAGTGAATTAGGAAATTCGGTAGCTGCAGAAACGATGAAAACTTCATAGCGTTCCGTTAATTTTTTAACTACCTCTACGGCATCTTCATTGACGGGAATATGTTCAAAGAACCCAGGTTCCCACAAAAACGAGTTATTAGCTAAATAGTGGCCGTAAAACTCTTCTTTCACGGATGTATTCCCTGACATTAGTTCTTCGTAACTATATTTTTTTTCAACTAATTGATTAATTCGATCAATGATAACGTGCGTGGTTTTCGCCAAAACGTCATCCATATCAATGGCAATTCTTTTCATACGGTCTTATTCAAAAAAAAACTCCCCAAATATGGGGAGTTTTCAAGGATTAATCTAATTAAAATTACATCATTCCACCCATTCCACCGCCACCTGGGCCATGTCCGTGAGCTGGTTCGTTTGCCGGTTTGTCAGCAATCACACACTCTGTTGTTAACAACAAGCCTGCGATAGACGCTGCATTTTCCAATGCTAAACGTGTAACCTTAGTAGGGTCAATAATACCCGCAGCGATCATATTTTCATATTTATCTTCGCGTGCATTATAACCGAAATCATCTTTCCCAGCTTTTACAGCATTGATTACTACAGAACCTTCACCACCCGCATTCGCAACGATAGTACGTAATGGTGATTCAACTGCTTGACGGATGATGTTGATACCTGTTAATTGATCTTCATTCTCGCCTTTTAATTTATCTAAAGATTGGATAGCGCGAATAAGTGCGACACCACCACCAGCTACGATACCTTCTTCAACAGCGGCACGAGTAGCGTGTAATGCATCATCAACGCGGTCTTTCTTCTCTTTCATCTCTACTTCCGTAGCAGCACCGATGTAAAGAATAGCTACACCACCGGATAACTTAGCTAAACGCTCTTGTAATTTCTCACGATCGTAATCAGATGTTGTATTCTCGATTTGAGCTTTGATCTGATTCACACGATTTTCAATATTGTCTTTTGATCCAGCGCCATTTACAATAGTCGTATTGTCTTTGTCAATGATCACTTTCTCAGCTTGACCTAAATATTCGATCGTTGCATTTTCTAATTTGAAACCTCTTTCTTCTGCGATAACAGTACCGCCCGTTAAGATCGCGATATCTTCTAGCATCGCTTTACGACGATCACCGAAACCTGGAGCCTTCACAGCAGCCACTTTCAATGCTCCGCGCATTTTGTTAACAACTAGAGTAGCTAAAGCCTCTCCATCCACATCTTCAGAGATGATCAATAGGGGACGACCAGTTTGTGCTACTGCCTCTAATACAGGAAGCAATTCCTTCATTGAAGAAACTTTCTTCTCAGAGATCAAAATGAATGGTTTTTCTAATTCAACCTCCATTTTGTCTGTATTTGTTACGAAGTAAGCAGATAAATAACCACGATCGAACTGCATACCTTCTACTGTTTTTACTTCAGTTTCAGTACCACGAGCTTCTTCTACGGTAATAACACCTTCACGACCGACTTTCTCCATAGCTGAAGAAATCATCGTTCCGATTTCAGAATCATTGTTTGCAGAAATCGTTGCTACCTGAGCAATTTCTTTAGAAGTGGTGATCGCACGAGATTGTTTTTTCAAATCAGCTACGATTGCGTCAACCGCCTTCTCTATACCGCGTTTCAAATCCATTGGATTGGCACCCGCAGCTACGTTTTTAGAACCAATGGTGTAGATAGATTGAGCTAATACAGTGGCAGTAGTTGTACCGTCACCAGCCTGATCAGCGGTTTTAGAAGCAACCTCTTTTACTAATTGAGCACCCATGTTTTCCACAGCGTCCTCTAATTCAATTTCTTTTGCTACCGATACACCATCTTTTGTAATCGATGGTGAACCGAATTTCTTATCAATAATAACATTGCGACCTTTAGGTCCTAAAGTTACTTTAACTGCATTTGCAAGGGTATCAACCCCTCTTTTCATCTTTTCGCGCGCTTCGCTGTCGAAAAATAGTTCCTTTGCCATATGATTTTGTAATTAATGAATTGTTAAAATTATAAAACTGCAAAAATGTCAGACTCACGCATGATTAGGTAATCTTTACCATCAATAATGATTTCTGTACCAGAGTATTTACCGTACAAAACCGAATCACCTACTTTTACAGTGATAGGCTCGTCTTTCTTTCCATTTCCCACCGCTACGATTGTTCCTTTTTGTGGTTTCTCTTTCGCTGTGTCAGGAATAATGATACCAAATGCTGTTTTTTCTTCAGCTTGAGCTGGTTCTACAACAACCCGATCCGCTAAGGGCTTAATACTTAAATTTGACATGTGTTATAAATTTAATTTTAAATTAGAGATTATACATCCATGCGAACATGGTACAAAGGCTCATACAATAATAATGCCAAAACTCATTGCTGAAATTTTGGCAGTATTAAAAAGGCTATATAAGTAAAAACTATTGCTTAGGCGCTACTGGAGCAGGAGCAACAGGTACCGTTTTAGTAGCTGCTTTTTCTACGTTTACAGAAGTACTTGTTTCTTTAGCATCAGATAAAGTGAAATTAGTAACTAAAACTAAAACCAAAATAGCAATGGAGAAACCCCAAGTTAATTGTTCCACAAGATCCCCCGTTTTCTGAACGCCAAACATCTGTGTAGCCCCAGAAGAAGAAAATTCTCCGCTAATACCACCACCTTTCGGGTTTTGTACTAAAATAAGCACAACTAACAAGGCTGAAAAGATAACAATCAATGAAATTAATAAAGTAAACATATTTATTCTGTTAGTAAATTTTGTATTTCTAAAATTCGAGTTGCAAAGTAAAGTCTTTTTTCAGGTTTAATCAAACTTAACTTCTCATATAATTCAATCGCTTGTAAATATTTACCTTGCTTTGTTAATAGAATAGCCACCGTTTCAGATACGGGTAGGGCAAACGTTGTGGCTGCTAAATCTTCTTGAGGGGTATCATCTAAATCACTTCTTTTGGGTTTAGCTAAAGTAGGCTGATTTAAAATAAACTGATCAATAAGGGAATCTTGTAGGGCTTTGATTTCTTCTGCAGGAATAATTTCTGGTATTTCTTCCATTTCACTAGAAATATCATAAATAGACTCAAAGTATTGTCTGCGTTGAGAAGACTGAAGCGCAATCTTTTGCTGCTTTAAAATAGAAAAACGCTCATTCCAATGAAGTAAATAGAAATAGGGATAAATAGCTTTATCCTGATTTAGGTCCATTTGATCCGACCGATCAATTTTGTTCAATAAGAACCAAAGCTTTTGTGCTTTCGAAGTTTCCATATTACCAGTCTCCCGCAATTTTATTAAACAAATCTAAAATAATCTGATCTACTAATTTAGGAATCAAAGCTTTTTCCACTTGTGTCAATGTCTGGCTTTGTGGAAAATCTTGATAGAATGAAAATTCTTGTTCAAAATTCTTGTCCTCATCTAAGCGATTTATCAACCGAAATTGAACACGCAATGTAATGCGATTTAATCCGGCTTTATCATCTCCAGTAGGTGCTTGAGGCGTTAATTCATAACCTACAATACTTCCCTCAATTAATAAATCAGGGTTCTTATTATTAATCTTTAATGAGGTATTGCGCTGAAAGTACTCTTTTAACTTTTCATTTAATTCCAAACTAAGGTTAGCGGGACCACCAGCTGTTTCCATGCGGATATTGCTGACTTGTATTGTTTTAAGGTTAGGATCTAAACTAGCTCCTTTAAAGCTATAACAGGAGGATAAACCCACTATTACTGCTCCTAAAACGAATACATTAATCCATTTCTTCCAAATCATATTGCTTGATTTTACGGTACAAAGTACGCTCCGAGATCCCTAAATCTTTTGCCGCGTACTTACGTTTGTTCTTATTCTTCTTTAAGGCTCGGATAATGATTTCTTTTTCTTGTTTCTCTAAGGATAACGTCACATCGTTAGCAGGTAAGATGACCTCTTCATAATTCGAATCAATGGGTTCATCTTCATATTTCATCTCCTCTTGCTCGTGTACAGGTAAAGATAATCCAGAAGGGGTATTACTCACTTCAGGATGATTTCTAACATCCTCAAAGATAGCCATATTATCGTGTAGAATCTCGTACGCTTTGGACTGATCTGATTCCACTACTTTCAATAATATCTTTTTCAATTCTGTTACATCTCGCTTTAAATCAAACAAGATTTTATACAAGATCTCCCGCTCATTCATTCCCTCAGGACCGGAAAAAGCATCTGATTTGACAACCGAATTGCCTAATTTGGGCTCATTGAAGTCCAAATAATACTGTAACTGCAATTCATCTATTATTCGATCGCCTAATTCCAAAACTGAAATTTGTTCTGCCAAATTTTTTAATTGACGTATATTACCTGGAAAACGCTGTTTTTGAAGCAAATCTTTTGCTTCTTTCGTCAGCATAATCGGTTTTACTCGATGTGATTCCGAAAAATCAGTCGTAAACTTCCTAAAAAGTAATTCAATGTCATCTCCGCGTTCACGCAAAGGTGGAACGTAAATAGGAACTGTACTTAATCGATAATACAGATCCTCTCTGAATTTTCCTTTTTCAATGGCCTGCTGTAAGTTGAGATTCGTGGCAGCCACAACGCGCGCATTGGTCTTTTGTACTTTAGAGGATCCAACACGGTAAAATTCCCCATTCTCTAACACACGCAACAACCGTGCTTGAGTACCTAGAGGCATTTCGGCTATTTCATCTAGAAAGATGGTTCCACCATCCGTTACTTCAAAATATCCTTTACGCGCTTCAATAGCACCTGTAAAAGATCCTTTCTCATGCCCAAACAATTCAGAATCAATCGTTCCTTCCGGTATTGCACCACAGTTTACAGCGATAAAGGCACCATGTTTGCGTTTAGAAAGGGAATGAATAATTTTAGAAAAGGATTCTTTACCTGAACCACTTTCCCCTGTAATCAATACGGTCATATCCGTCGCTGCTACTTGTTCCGCTACAGAAATGGCACGCAAAAGGGCAGGGGCATTGCCAATGATCCCAAATCGTGCTTTTATACTGGCAAGATGACTATTATCTAACATAATTCACCTAATAAAGTTCCTGATGTACAATGAGTTACATTGACATACACATAATCTCCTTTAACTTCGCTTCCTTTAGGGAATACGACCACTTTATTTGAATCTATTTTTCCAAAGTGATGTAGTTTCGATTTCTTTGAATCTCCCTCTATTAATACTTGAACCTTTCTGCCTACCCACATTTCATTGCGTTTAGCTGAATGAATGCGTTGTAAATCAATGATTTCCTGTAGACGACGCATCTTTACTTCTTCTGGCACATCATCCGTTAATTTCTTTTCCGCTGGTGTTCCTGGTCGCTCAGAATAAGCGAACATATATCCAAAATCATATTCTACTTCCGCTAACAAGGATAAAGTGTCCTGGTGATCTTCTTCAGTCTCAGTGCAGAACCCAGCAATCATATCTTGAGAAACGCCGCATTCTTCACCTAAAATGTTTCGGATGGACTTAATTCGGTCTAGGTACCATTCTCGAGTATACGAACGCTTCATTAATTCCAAAATTCGATTACTCCCGCTCTGTGCAGGTAAATGTATATTCTTACAGATGTTATCGTATTTCTTCATCGTATACAATACTTCGTCTGTGATATCTTTTGGATGCGAAGTAGAGAATCGAACGCGTAACAAAGGACTGACTAAGGCAACGGCCTCCAGTAAATGGGCAAAATTGACCAATTGACCCTCTTCAGAGGTCCATTTGTAGGAGTCTACGTTTTGACCAAGTAAAGTTACTTCCCGATAACCTTGCTGGAATAATTTCTCGCATTCTGCGATAATTGATGGTAAATCACGTGATCTTTCGCGTCCTCTCGTATAAGGAACAACGCAGAAAGTACACATATTGTCGCAACCACGCATGATACTGACCATTGCCGTAACACCGTTTGAATTTAGTCGAACAGGTTCGATGTTGCCGTAAGTTTCCTCGCGAGAGAGGAAAACGTTGATGGCTTTTTGGCCATTCGAAACTTCGTCTAATAGCGCAGGAAGATCACGATACGCATCTGGACCGGCTACTAAATCGACAATCTTTTCATCATCGATTAATTTAGTCTTCAAGCGTTCCGCCATACAACCTAAAATCCCTACAGTTAATGCAGGATTCTTTGCCTTTAAATGAGTGAATACCTGAAGACGATGGCGAATTTTGTGTTCCGCATTCTCGCGAATAGCACACGTATTTAATAAGATAGTATGCGCTTCTTTAACGTTTGACGTTGTAAAATAACCGTTTTCTTGTAGGATGGCGGTCACGACTTCGGAGTCTGCAAAATTCATTTGACAGCCATAACTTTCGATATAAACCTTTCTTCCAAAAGAGTTCTCTGCCACCTGATCCTCCGAAATTCTCGGAACATCCAAACCCTCTTTCTCTTCCTTCGTCAGTACTTTTAAATCTTGCATTTTACAATCAATGAAATTTAGATTGCAAATTTATGACATTTTGGCAGTAATTCTATTCGATTCTACCGGAATTTAGATAAATAACCTGATCAGAATGGGAGGTTAATTTCTCATTGTGCGTAACCATGATTATCCGTTGTTGCCAAACCGCTTTTAATTCAACAAACAGAGCATACAATGTTTCTGCATTCTTATTATCCAAATTACCTGTGGGCTCATCCGCTAACAAGAGGGTAGGGCGATTAATCAAAGCGCGGGCAACCGCTACTCGCTGTTGCTCTCCACCTGATATTTGTGAAGGTAATTTATGCAGAATGGGTTGAATGCCTAAGGTTTGGACTATTTTATCAAATAGTTCTAAATCAGCTTCACCCAGTTTACCACCTTTAATAAAGAGAGGGAACTTGATGTTTTCTTCACAAGTAAACTCGCCTAATAAATGATGAAACTGAAAGACGAAACCTAGTTTCTGATTTCGGAATGTAGCTTGATCTTTTTCTACCAGCGCAGCATAATCAATCCCATCTAAGTATATCTGACCAGCATCTGCTTTCATTAATAAGCCCATAATCTGAAGCAGCGTACTTTTACCAGATCCTGATGGGCCTAAAATACTCACCATTTCAGACTCCTTTACTTGTAAAGAGATATTGTCTAGAATTAATTGAGTTCCATAACTTTTGGAAATATTTTTTAATTCTAACATTTTTTTGTCTTTTTTTTAGAAAATACGAATGAATGACTGGTTATTTAATATTTACGCAAATAAATAGTAATTTCACGAAATTAAAATTTTACTAAATGAATATTCACGAATATCAAGCGAAAGAAATCTTAAAAGGTTACGGAGTGCGCATTCAAGAAGGAATTGTGATTGACTCTGTTGACAACGCTATTTCAGCGGCTGAGCAATTAAAAGCTCAGACTGGCACGGGATGGTTTGTTGTTAAAGCTCAAATTCATGCGGGTGGCCGTGGAAAAGGGGGCGGTGTTAAACTAGCTAAAAGTTTAGATGAAGTAAAAGAGCGCGTTTCTCAAATATTGGGAATGCAATTAATTACGCATCAAACTGGTCCTGAAGGAAAGAAAGTTAACAAAGTTTTAATTTCTGAGGATGTGTATTATCCTGGCGATTCTGAGCCGAAGGAATACTATTTATCGATCTTATTAGACCGCGCAAAGGCTTGCAATGTCATCATGGCAAGTACGGAAGGTGGAATGGACATCGAAGAGGTAGCGGAGCATAGTCCAGAAAAAATCATTAAAGAATGGATCGATCCACGTGTAGGTCTACAAGACTTCCAAGCACGTAAGGTAGCCTTTGCTTTAGGTTTAAGTGGTGTTGCTTTGAAAGAGATGGTTAAATTCATCCAATCATTGTACCGTGCCTATGTAGAGACTGATTCATCTATGTTCGAAATCAACCCTGTGTTGAAGACATCTGATGATAAAATCTTAGCGGTAGATGCTAAAGTGAACTTAGATGATAACGCTTTATTCCGTCACAAAGACTTAGCGGTTTTACGTGATATCGAAGAAGAAGATCCATTAGAAGTAGAAGCATCTGAAAATGATCTTAACTACGTTAAATTAGATGGTAACGTAGGTTGCATGGTAAACGGAGCTGGTTTGGCGATGGCTACTATGGATATTATTAAATTATCTGGTGGCGATCCCGCTAACTTCCTTGATGTAGGGGGTGGAGCAAACGCGAAAACAGTTGAAGCTGGTTTCCGTATTATCCTACAAGATCCCAATGTAAAAGCAATCTTGATCAATATCTTTGGTGGTATCGTTCGTTGTGATCGCGTTGCAAATGGAGTTGTAGAAGCGTACAAAAACATTGGTGAGATTAATATCCCTATCATTGTTCGTCTTCAAGGAACAAATGCAGAAGAAGGTGCTGCGATCATTAATAACTCTGGCTTGAAAGTATTCTCAGCTGTTTTATTAAAAGATGCCGCTCGTTTAGTATCAGAAGTATTGAAATAAGCCATGAAAATTATTTGCATCGGTCGTAATTACGTAGATCATATTACTGAATTATCGAATGAAAGGCCTACTGAACCGGTGGTCTTTTTAAAGCCAGATACGGCTTTAATAGATGCAAATAGTCACTTTTACTATCCTAAATTCTCCTCTGATGTTCATTACGAACTTGAGCTAGTATTTAGGATAGGCAAAGTGGGCAAAAATATTGAAGCAAAATTTGCACACAAGTACATCGATTCTTACGGCTTAGGTATTGACTTTACAGCTAGAGATGTACAGAGTAAATTAAAGGAAAAAGGACTTCCTTGGGAAAAAGCGAAAGCTTTTAATGGTTCTGCCTTTGTTAGTGCAATGCAGCCTTTTGTACCTGCTATTTTAGAAAACCCTATTCATTTTACGTTGCATAAGAACGGAGCATTAGTTCAAGATGGAAATTCTGAGTTGATGATTTGGAATGTAGCAGAACTGATAGAAGAAGTCTCTAAGTATTTTACGTTAAAAACGGGGGATTATATTTTTACCGGTACACCTGCGGGTGTGGGTCCTGTTGCCATCGGAGATGTATTGACTGGGGCATTAGAGGATTCTCCCTTATTTGAATTAGCTATCTCATAATATGAAACTACAAATAGGTAATGCAGCTCCTACCATATCCATGGTGGACTCTGACGGAAACAATTTTGCTATCCCTAGTGGAAAGAAAACAGTCTTGTATTTTTATCCCAAGGATAATACACCCGGTTGTACTGCTCAGGCCTGCAATCTGAATGAAAATCTAGATGCACTTCAAGCCAAAGGTTTTCAAGTAGTAGGAGTAAGTATTGATACCAATGCCTCTCACACGAAGTTTAAAGCAAAATACAATTTAGCTTTCCCTCTTTTATCTGATCCTGAACATCAATTAGCGGAAGCTTTTGGAGTATGGGTAGAGAAATCGATGTACGGGAAGCAATATATGGGCGTAGCAAGAACTACGTTTATCATCGACGAAAACGGAATTATTATTGACATTATCGAAAAGGTGGATACAAAGAACCACAGTTCTCAAATTCACTAATCACCTACCATGCAAACACAAGAAATACAAAAAATTAGCTCTCAGGTTCGTAGAGACATTTTAAGAATGGTTCACGGGTGCCAGTCCGGTCACCCAGGTGGATCATTAGGTTGTACAGATCTTTTAGTAGATCTGTATTTCAGCACGATGAATCTGAAAACAGATGCTACCGGAAAAGTAGTGTTTGATATGGATGGAACAAATGAGGATTTATTCTTCTTGTCCAATGGACACATCTCTCCTTTAATCTACAGTGTGTTAGCTCGTCGGGGTTATTTCCCTACGGCTGAATTAGCTACATTTAGAAAAATTGACACACGTCTTCAAGGCCACCCTACGCCACACGAACATTTAGAAGGTATTCGTATTGCGTCAGGATCTTTAGGACAAGGTCTTAGTGTGGCTATTGGAGCTGCACAAGCAAAGAAATTAAATGGTGACAAGTCTACCGTTTTCTGTTTAATGGGTGATGGCGAGCAAAATGAAGGCCAAGTATGGGAAGCTGCGATGTATGCTCCTCATCACAAGGTGGACAATTTGATCGCTTTCATTGATGAAAATGGACAGCAAATTGATGGCCCTACAGAGAAAGTAATGAGCAACCGTGATTTAGAAGCGAAATACAAAGCATTCGGATGGAATGTGATGCGCATGGACGGTAATAATGCGGAGGATATTCAAAATACATTAAATAAGGCCAAAGCGGAGTTAGGAAAAGGATCTCCAATCATGATCATCATGAAAACGGAAATGGGTGCTGGTGTAGACTTCATGATGTATTCTCATAAGTGGCATGGTGTGGCACCTAATGACCAACAATTACAAGACGCATTAGCGCAATTAGAAGAAACTTTAGGCGATTATTAATCAGATAGAAATGGCATTATTTACCTACGAAACAAAAAAGGATACACGCTCAGGTTTTGGAGCAGGTATGGAGTATTTAAGTCAGCATAACCCTAAAGTGGTCGCATTGTGCGCTGATTTAATTGGTTCAATGAAATTAGAAGGATTTATCAAGAATAGCTCTGAGCGTTTTTTCCAAACAGGTATCGCAGAAGCGAACATGATTGGTATTTCAGCAGGTTTAACGTTAGGTGGTTTTATTCCTTTCGCTACGACCTTTGCTAACTTTGGAACGGGTCGTGTTTATGACCAAATCCGTCAATCAGTTGCTTATTCTGGAAAGAACGTCAAGATCTGTTGTTCACACGCAGGTTTAACGCTAGGAGAGGATGGAGCAACACACCAAATCTTGGAAGATATCGGCTTAATGAAGATGTTGCCTGGTATGGTGGTTATTAACCCATGTGATTACAACCAAACTAAGGCAGCTACCATCGCCATTGCCGATTACGAAGGTCCAGTATATTTACGTTTTGGACGCCCAGTGGTTCCGGTATTCACACCAGAGGATCAGAAATTTGAAATCGGTAAAGCTTTGCATTTAGTAGAGGGTACGGATGTAACAATTTTAGCTACTGGTCACCTAGTTTGGGAAGCTATTCAAGCTGCTGAAGCTTTATTAGATAAGGGTATTAAAGCAGAAGTAATTAACATCCACACGATTAAACCATTAGATGTGCAAGCTATTTTAACTTCAGTTAAAAAGACAGGTTGTGTTGTGACGGCTGAGGAGCATCAGTACAATGGTGGATTAGGGGATTCAGTGGCACAATATTTAGCCATGAATCATCCTACGCCAATGGAATTCGTAGGGGTGAATGATTCATTTGGTGAATCAGGAAAGCCAGCCGAATTAATGGAGAAATATGGTTTAAATGCAGAAGCTATCGTAGCCAAAGCAATCAAGGTAATGGCACGCAAATAATCCCCTTAAAAAGGATAGCCAATACCAATATTAAATTCAATTGGGTTTTGTCCTCCTTCGAAAGAAGTTTGTGACAGAACCCATTTTTGATTTACAGGGTTAGCCGGATTAATGACCTTCGTCGCCAAATCAAGGCGCAATAGAAAGAAGTCAAAATCCCAACGAAGGCCAAAGCCTGTGCCTACCGCAATCTGATTATAGAAGTCACTCAAATGAAATTGGGTACTAGGATCCGTATTTCCTTGTGTCATATTCCAAACATTACCTGCATCCACGAAGAAGGCTCCATTCATTTGGCCAAATAAAGGGAATAATCTAAATCGATATTCAATCGATGATTCTATTAAAATACTACCCGGCTGCTCTACTAGACTTGACGAGGAAACATAAGAGCCTGGTCCCAAACGACGCGGTTTCCATGCTCTGACGCTAGAAGGCCCACCGATGAAAAAGTTTTTTTCATAAGGTAATTGATAGTCATTTTCATCACCATAGGCATAGGCTACTCCTCCTATGAGTTTAAATGCAAATTGAGATTTCTGATTTCGACCTAGCATTTTATACTTGCGGTAATCAAAATTCAACCGTAAAAAGCGGTAAAACTGGATATCTTGTCCACTATTCAACAGGTCAGTTACGTAACTAAATTTATGACTCGGAACAAAATTTAAGGTCGAACCTCCAGATTCGAGCCCAATTTGAAAAATTTTTCCATTCTTCAACTCATTGCTGGGTAGTAAGTCCCGGTAAATGTATTGAAATGACAAACTACTCACAAAACTGGGATTGAAACTTCGGTATAAATTATTCCCTTTACCTTTTAATTCATCTAAATAGGCTTTAAATGAATCTGATGTGGCAGTCTCCGGATAAATGGTATTTAATAAATTGAGGTTAATCAAAGAAAATGTAAAGAAGCTATATTCACTTTTTTGCCAAGTATATCGTTGAAACAAATTCAAATTAGTACGTTGGTATTCCGGACGATTAATGAAATCAAAACCAACACCCACGGAAGTCTTTGCTCCGTAATAGGAACCTAATTTTCCTATCAATGCCTTAGGCAAGTACAGACTAGGGAAGTTGATGGAGGCAGAAACGTTCAATTCTAAATTATTACGCGTATCTGTCGTATTAATAAATCCAGATTGAGCTTCATATCCGATTCGTGTAGAAAAATCAAAATAATCTAAACTCGAAAAAAGCCGTCTGACTTTAAATGAATTCGTTAGAAAAGGCCCTGGTATTCCTCTAAATATGCTACCTCCTAATTCAGAGCTAAAATTGTATTTTTCATTTTGGAATAACTCAATCTTAGGAAACAACCTAGTTCTCGTCGTGTCGAATCGAATAGATACCGTTTTAAACTGATCTGTTAGGTAGATATTCTTTAAACTCTGATTAAATAAATCGACTGAATACAAGTCATCCTCCTGAAGGTTGATTAACTTACTTAGACTCTTTAAAGGCGGATGTTCTGCTGGATTTCCAAAAGGATCTGAGATACTAAATTCCGGAACACCTATGCGATAAAGGCGATCATAATTAGCAATAAGTGTATGATTCTTAAACTCCGGTATTTTATAATAAAGCGAAATGCGTCGCAATGTCGAATCTTTCACATCATTAATCCGGATACCTACAGCATCCGGCGAAAAATAATAATAACCTTCGTTTCGCAAATGATGACTTAATTGCTCTTTTTCCTTTTTTAATACCTCTAATTTTAACCGACCCATGGGACGAATTAGACTATTTTCTTTTATGTAAGAATTAACGTGCTCTGCTAAAATGGGATTATCAACCGAAAGCGAGTCCTCTTTTGTGAAATAACTAGGTTCTCCTTCTTCAATCTCAAAAGTTACATTAACTAAATTAGCTATAGAATCTACATTCGACTTTATCTTGGCTTTTAAGAAGCCATTTTCTCGATAATAGCGTTCGATTTGTACCTTGTTTGTCGTTAACCATGCTAAATTATAACTAGGGTTAGGGGACTTAAAGAATTGAATGAAACTAGGTTTAATTTCAAGAGAATCTTTTCTTTTCCTTTTAATGCCCAGATAAGTGTATAATTTTGCAGGCAGTAATCGGCGATATGAATTCTTAACGCCCATTACATTGGTGCGTAATTCAGCTTTAGAAATTTGGCGATTACCCGTTAAGTTAATTTGATTTATAACCGGACTCGGGATCTCAAAGGAGTGGTATTGACCACAAGAAATGAGCCCTATACTGAGGATAATAAAACCGATAATTGATTGATTCTTCAAGAGATGCTAACTAATAAACAAATAAAGTTAATTAATTCCCTACATTCTAAAAAAGGAAGAAAAGAGAATGATTTATTTTTAGTGGAAGGGGAGAAGTCGCTACTTGAATTGTTAAAGTCTGACTTTACAGTAGATTTTTTCCTGTTGAACGAAGTTCATGTTTCTCTCGCCGATCAAATTAGTCAACAATCAAAAGCTCCTATCTATTTTTTGGATGCAGAGAGTATTCAAAAATTAAGCACCTTAGTTAACAATCAGATTGGACTAGCTGTCGTTCAACAAAAGAAATTTCCTCCATTTATCATTCAAGATCGGTATACAATCGTACTTGATGGTATTCGGGATCCAGGTAATTTGGGAACTATTATTCGTATTTGCGACTGGTATGGTTTCAAGCAACTAGTACTTTCGGAGGATTGCACCGAGTTTTATAATCCCAAAGTAATTATTTCTACCATGGGTTCGTTCTCGCGCATCGAATTTACCTACGTTGATTTACCTACTTTTTTCAAAGAACACCCGGAATATAAAAAGATTGGAGCCGTTCTGAATGGCGAAAATATCCATCACTATCAGTTTCCAGATAAGGGTTTTATTATTTTAGGTAATGAATCCAATGGAATACGGGAGGAAATAATGGAAAGCTTAGATGAACAAATTACCATTCCTGCTTTTGGTGAAGCAGAATCTTTAAACGTAGGTATTTCAACTGCCGTGATTGCGGATAATTTAAAGCGCTTTATCCTTAGCTAGATACTTTTCAATTAACCAATGAGCTAGGTAAAGTATAGGCGTAAATAGAATAGCTACTATAAATTTGTAGAAGTAATTATTGAAGGAAACATTCATCCATTGTGCAAAAGTCCAATTTCCAAATGCATAGAAAGCAATACCAATTACTAACACGCTATCTATTAATTGTGAAATCAAGGTGGAACCAGTAGCTCTCAACCAAATGTGCTTAGAACCCGTTCTGGATTTAATCTTTTCAAAAACCAACGCATCAATGATTTGGCTAACTAAAAACGCGGATAACGATCCCAGAATAATTCCCAATCCTTGACGAAATATTCTCGCAAATGCTGAATTGATATTAAAATTTTCGGACCCCTTGTTTACCTCCACCCAAAAATCCGCTGGTACTAATAAAGTCGCTGTATAAATAATTAGGAAGGAAAATGCGATAAATAGGGCAGTTGTGAAAGAGATGAATCGAACCCCTTTTTTTCCAAAATAATCGTTAATAATATCGGAAGTAATAAATACCAAAGGCCAGTTTAAGGCTCCAGCCGTTTGATTTAAATCCCAAAAATCCCCCCATGGTGTTGCCCAATGTAAAGGCGAAAATCCAAGCGTCCGCTCAATACTAACAATCTTAACACCAATTATCTCCGCCACGATTGCATTCGTTAAGAATACTCCAAAAAGGAATATAAACAGCTTTTGCTTCCGAGAGAATTCGTTAAAAATCATTTACGGTAATTTTCAAAATGTAAGGCAATTTTATCTAGAGCCACACCTAATTGTTCTACATGCGGGAGAAAGACGATTCTAAAGTGATCCTTTCCTTTGAAGTTAAACCCTTGACCACCTACCACTAGAATTTTTTGTTCTTCTAGTAAAGACATCACAAAATGGTTATCGTCTTCAAAATTGAATTTAGTTAAATCTATTTTAGGGAATAAATACAAAGCACCTTTAGGCTTAACTGCGCTAACTCCATCTATGGCATTAATACGTTCATACGCAAGGTTCATTTGACGGTTTAAGCGGCCTTCTTTAGCCACTAAATCATTAATAGACTGATATCCGCCCAATGCCGTTTGAATTCCATATTGTGTGATCACATTCGCACACAGTCGCGTGCTGAATAAGAAATTCAACCCCTCAATATAAGATTTAGCTTTGTGTTTTGCACCTGTCAAAATCATCCAACCACCTCTAAACCCTGCCGCCCGGTAATTTTTAGACAATCCTCCCATCGTGATAATCAAAATATCATCAGAAAGACCGGCTGCCGTATGGTGAGCTGTTCCATCAAACAAAATTTTATCATATATTTCATCTGCGAAGAGAACAAGCTGATGCTTAGCCGCTAAGGCCACCACTTGCTTCACTGTTTCTTCCGAGTAAACTGCTCCTGTAGGATTATTAGGATTAATTAAAACAATAGCCCGCGTTTTAGCGGTTATTTTAGCTTCAATATCGGCTAAATCGGGAGCCCAATCTTTCTCTTCTGCGCAAATGTAATGCACCGCTTTTCCGCCTGCTAAACCTGCCACAGTCGTCCACAGCGGATAATCTGGCGAAGGGATTAATACTTCATCATCTGTATTCAATAGGGCAGTCATCACTAAGGAAATAAGCTCACTAACCCCATTTCCTATATAGATGTCTTCTATTAAAATATTCTTAACACCTAAGTTTTGGTAATACTGCATGACCGCTTTGCGCGCAGCAAATAGACCTCGGGAATCAACATATCCCTGAGCATTTCGTATATTTACAATAATATCATGGACAATCTCGTCTGGCGTTTCAAAGCCAAAGGCGGCGGGATTACCTATATTCAAGGAAGTGATCTTGTAACCCTGATTTTGAAGAGCTAACGCTTTATCATACACAGGTCCTCGAATTTCATATTTTAGGTGATCGAGACGCTTACTTTTTAATATATCCATGCTATTTTTGATAGAATTGTAAAAATAGCAATTTAATTTTAATTGAATTTACCCCCTTTTATGAATTTAAAGGAAATTGGTATTTTATTGGTTGGATTATTTATGGGTTCCTGCCTATTGATTGCTTATAAGTATTATATAGCCAAAGGAAAGGTATTTCAAATCTCGAGAATAGTCGTTTTTAAATATATTCTCCGTTTTATGCTTTTAGTAACCTTTATGGCTCTCTGTCTATACACCATAAATGGAAAGCAAAATAGTGATTCCATAGGCCAAAAAGCAGGTTCGACCTTATTTGTCATCGCTAATAATAGCTCCAGTTTAACATGGAACGCGCTCCGAGATAAATTGAATGAACTACCTGAAAAAGGAAATTACAGCCTAGGTATCTACGAAGGGAAGCGCGATGAATTCTTTCTAGTGATCCCACGAACGAACAAAGAGTCATTTTTAAATTTGCTAGAACAGGCTAATGGATCTAAATTATCTCACCATAAACACGTATTAACACCCACACCACCTAAGCACCCCTCTGAGGATCAGTTTGAGTTGTTTGGTTTAACTAATGACCGATGGCAAGCTACTTCGATTGAAAGCAATAAATCTTCAATCTTTTCAACTAATACCCTGAATGGCTGGATTGGAGGCTCCTATGTTAGAGTGTATTTAGTAGTTTTAATCGTTATTTTAGTATTTATTGATAGTGTTTTTACAGCCAAAGCCATTAAAATTTAGATGTTTTCTACCTTATTCTATCTTTTTATTTTATTCTATGATGGTATATTCGCTAAATCATCAGAAGAATACAATGCCCAAATTACACTACTTAACAAGCAAATTGCTTCGCATCAATATGAGGCAGCGTTACGTAATGCACAAACTCTTCAACATTTTACGCTCTATACAAACCCGGAAGTCGAGCACCTTATCGCCATTCTGGAATTAAAAACACATAAGAATTCGATTCAGGGAGAACACCTATTGATTAAAGATCAAAGTATCTCTAATGACATTTTATATAGTTATTTTATGGCTTTAAATGGTCATACTCGGGAGGGATATACTGATTTACATCGTTCTATCATTCAAAATGGAAATGTAGATACACTCGTTAAAGCATTTGAATTGTACGCAATCAATTTTCCTCAGAACAAATTAAAGAAACAAGCCAGTTCAGCTCAAATGATCAGCCAAACTCAAAAAATAAATACACAAGAAGCTTTATCTTTACTTGACTTAATGAAGAAGAAGCAAAAAAATCTTATCTATTAATTAGCCAAACCATGATTCCAGCCCCTTATCAATTCCCTAATCAGACGTCTTTCTATAGAGGAAAGGTACGTGATGTCTATGGAATAGGAGACCATTTACTGATGATTACTTCAGATCGTATTTCAGCATTTGATGTCGTTCTTCCTAAGTTAATTCCCTTTAAAGGTCAGGTCTTAAATCAAATTGCCAGCTATTTTCTACAGAAGACGGCTGATATCGTGCCTAATTGGTTAGTGGCTACACCAGATCCTAATGCGGCTTATGGTTTAAAATGCGAGCCATTTGCCATCGAAATGGTTATTCGGGGTTATTTAGTAGGACATCTTTGGCGTGAATACAAAGCTGGAAAACGAAGCGTTTGTGGTGTCACCTTACCGGATGGTTTAGTAGAGAATCAACAACTGCCTACTCCTATTATTACGCCCACCACAAAGGCAAGTGAAGGACACGACGAAGATATTTCTGTAGCGGCGATTATTGAACAAGGCATTGTTTCAAGAGGCCACATGGATGAACTATGTGCCATCACACATCAATTGTTCCTAAGAGGGCAGGAAATGGCAGCTGAAAAAAACTTGATTTTAGTCGATACGAAATACGAATTTGGTCTTTATGAAGGGAAGATCATGTTAATGGATGAAATTCACACACCTGATTCGTCTCGTTATTTTTATAAGGAACCGTATGCTGAATTATTCGCGAAAGGAGAGGCTCAGAAACAATTATCGAAAGAATTCGTTCGTGAGTGGCTAATAGCTAATGGTTTCCAAGGAAAAGAAGGTCAGAATATACCCACCATTACAGATGAATTCGTTCAGCAAATTTCTGAACGTTACATTTTGTTATACGAGGAAATCACAGGCTTACCATTTCACAAAGAACCTCAAGAAGATATTTATAACCGTATTTATAACAACACAATCCAGTATTTGCAACATGTCTAATATGAATTCATTTCAACTCGAACAAAACGAAAGTTATGCCGTTATTGATTGGAAGGCAGAACAATTAGGATCAGCTAACGCTGAGGAATTAGAAAATGCTATCCGTCTTTTGTTTAAAAAAGACTACGCTAACATGATCTTAAATATAGGTAAAATTGAAGATTTAGATGGATTTGGGGTTTCCGCTATCCGCAAAGGGACTAAAATTTGTACTAATGAAGGTGGACTTTTTGTTGTGGTTACTAAAAGCGATCCAATTGCTGAACGATTAGATGCAGCTAAAATTGAAAACCTTACCTTGTTGAATACCGTGCAGGAAGGAGTCGATGCTATCTATTTGAATGACTTAGAAAATGAGTTCCAAGACGAGGACGATACAGAGGGAGAGAGCGAATTTGGAGAGTCTTATGGAGAGGATTATGATTAAAATTGCACTATAGCAAGATTTTTTGTGTTGCATTTCTGATAATTCAAATTCAGAAGAATATTTTGTCTATAGATCGTTTTGCCAAATTTATTTTTAATTAAATTTGAAATTAGGTATATTATCTATCTGAAATGACCCAGTAGTCAGGTTCAGTTGTTTTCGATTCATTATTGTTTATATTAGAATATTTATAGTTTCCTATGAGAAATCCGAATGAAGTAGGTTTGTACAGAAAAGAATTTGAACACGATGCATGTGGTATTGGATTTGTTGCCAGTTTAAAAGGTATCAAATCGCATCGCATTGTTCAAGATTCCATCAAAATGTTGATTCGTATGGATCACAGAGGGGCTTGTGGTTGTGACCCTAATTCAGGAGACGGCGCAGGTGTCTTAGTGCAACTCCCTCACGAATTCTTCTTAGAAGAAACTAGTTCTTTAGGTTTTGCTTTACCTTCATTAGGAAACTATGGAGTAGGGATGGTCTTTTTCCCTAAAGACGAAACGCTTATTAAAGAATGCAAAGAAGTCATTGAGCGTAAGTCTAAGAAATTAGGATTACGTATTTTAGGTTATAGAATAGTTCCTGTAGATAATTCGGAAATCACAGGAGCAGATTCAGGAAACGCAGAGCCGTCTATTCAACAATTGTTTATTGAAAGACCAGCAGATTGCGCGACTGAAATTGATTTTGAAAGAAAGCTTTATGTTTTCAGACAATATGTGTCTAAGTTGTTAAATGAAACAATTGCGGGCCTAAACAATAAGTTTTATTTTGCCTCTTTGTCTTGCCGTACCATCATTTATAAGGGTATGTTAACGACCATGCAGGTTCCGGGTTACTTCTTGGATTTATTCCAGGAGAACTTTACTTCGGCTTTGGCCATCGTACACTCCCGTTTCTCTACCAATACCTTCCCAGAGTGGAAATTAGCTCAACCATTCCGCTTTATCGCGCACAACGGAGAGATCAATACGGTAAAAGGTAACTCATCTTGGATGCAAGCGCAATCCGCTTTATTCTCAAGCAAATACTTTACTCAAGAAGAATTAGACATGATTCTTCCGGTATGTAGTTTAGGACAGTCCGATTCTGCGATTTTAGATAATGCTATTGAATTATTGTATTTAACAGGTCGCTCTTTACCACATGTCATGATGATGTTAATCCCGGAAGCATGGGATGGTAATGAGAGTATGGAGAAATACAAAAAGGATTTCTACGAGTACCATGCGGCGATGATGGAGCCTTGGGATGGTCCAGCCAGTATCTCGTTTACGGATGGAAAAATGATTGGCGCTACATTGGATAGAAATGGATTGCGTCCATCTCGTTATTGGGTAACGTCAGATGACCATGTTATCATGGCTTCAGAAGCAGGTGTCTTAGATTTAGATCCAGCCGCGATTGTATCGAAAGGACGCTTACAACCAGGTAAAATGTTCGTAGTGGACATGGAGCAAGGACGTATCATTCCAGACGAAGAATTAAAAGAAAAGATTTGCCAACAACAACCGTATGGAGAGTGGCTGGTTAACAATAAGATTCGTGTGGAAGATCTTCCAGAAGCCGGATCTGAGTACAGACAACCGAAGGCGATCGAGCTAGTTTCTAGACAACAAATTTTTGGGTTTACAACCGAAGATATCCGCATCGTTTTAGCCCAAATGGCTGAAACTGGGAAGGAAGCATTAGGTTCTATGGGTATTGATACGCCATTAGCGGTTTTATCTGAGAAGGCTCAACACTTATCTTCTTACTTCAAGCAATTATTTGCCCAGGTGACGAATCCACCGATTGACCCCATCCGGGAGAGAATGGTTATGTCTCTTTTGTCAGATATCGGAGGTCTATCGAACTTATTAGAGGAAAGTCCTACCCATTGTCGTCAAATCGAGATCCAACAACCTGTTCTACGTAACAAAGAGGTGGAGAAGATCCGTTGGATTGACCATGAAAATTTCCAAACAAAATCCATTCACATGACTTTCCGCGCTTCTGAGGAGGAAGGAGTGTTGAAAAAGGCTTTGGACCGTATTAATCAATACGCAGAAGATGCGGTGGATGATGGTTATTCAATCATTTTATTGACAGATCGTGGTATTGATAGTTCACATGCGCCTATTCCGTCTTTATTAGCCTTGGCTTCTGTTCACAATCACTTGATTCGTACGAAGAAAAGAGCAAAAGTGGGTATTATTATCGAAGCAGGGGATGTGTGGGAAACACACCATTATGCGACGTTGATCGGTTATGGTGCTAGTGCGGTAAATCCGTATATGGCCTTTGAGACGATCAAAGCGATGAAAGATCAAGGATTTGTGAACAAAGACTTGAGCTACGATAAACTAGAGTACAATTACATCAAAGCCGTTAATGGGGAATTACTGAAGATCTTCTCTAAAATGGGGATCTCTACTTTGCAATCTTACCAAGGGGCTCAAATTTTTGAAATTCTAGGTTTAGGTAAAGACGTAGTAGATACGTATTTCAGTGGTTCCATCTCTCGTATAGGCGGAATTAGCTTAGATACGATTGCCAAAGAAGCCCTTATTAAGCATACTTCTGGTTATCAATTGCGCAAGCAAGAGTCGCCTAAATTAGAAGTAGGTGGTATTTACCAATGGAAACAAAGAGGAGAGGAGCACTTATTCAATCCAGCAACGATTCACTTATTGCAGCAAGCCACGAAGCAGAATGATTATTCTGTGTACAAGAAGTATGCGCAATTAATTGATGACCAAAGCAAAAAGTCCATCACCTTACGTGGTTTATTGAAATTCAAATCAAGTAAAGCGATTTCGATTGATGAAGTAGAGCCGGTTGAAAATATTTTAGCCCGTTTTGCTACAGGAGCTATGTCTTTTGGATCCATTTCGTATGAAGCCCATACCACATTAGCTATCGCGATGAACCGTATTGGTGGTAAATCAAATACCGGTGAGGGTGGAGAGGATCCAATTCGTTTTGAAAAAATGGCGAATGGAGATTCAATGAATTCAGCTATTAAGCAAGTGGCCTCTGGTCGATTTGGTGTAACGGCGCATTATTTAACCAATGCGAAGGAACTTCAAATCAAGATGGCGCAGGGTGCAAAGCCAGGAGAAGGAGGTCAATTACCAGGACACAAAGTAGATGACTGGATTGGTAAAACTCGTCATAGTACGCCAGGAGTAGGTTTAATTTCACCTCCTCCGCACCACGATATCTATTCAATTGAAGATTTAGCACAATTAATCTTTGACTTAAAGAATGCGAATAGAGCCGCTAGAATCTCTGTAAAATTAGTTTCTGAAGCGGGTGTAGGAACTATTGCTGCCGGTGTAGCGAAAGCACATGCTGATCACATTTTGATCGCAGGTTATGATGGAGGTACTGGAGCATCTCCTTTGTCTTCGATCCGTCATGCTGGTTTACCGTGGGAACTTGGTTTAGCGGAAACGCACCAAACTTTAGTGAAAAACAAATTGCGTGGTCGTGTTACGATTCAGGCAGATGGTCAAATTAAAACCGGAAAGGATATTGCCGTAGCAGCCTTATTGGGAGCAGAAGAATTCGGAGTAGCAACGGCTGCCTTAGTCACTGCGGGTTGTATTATGATGCGTAAGTGTCACTTAAATACCTGTCCAGTGGGAGTGGCAACCCAAAATCCAGAATTAAGGGCTTTATACACGGGTCAAGCAGATCATGTAGTGAATTTATTCCACTTTTTAGCGCAGGAATTGCGCGAAATTATGGCTGAATTAGGCTTCCGTAAACTAGAGGAGATGGTGGGTCGAGTGGATCTATTAGAAATGAAAGATTTATCGGGACACTGGAAGTTTAAAAATGTTGATTTGAGCCCAATTTTGGCCCCAGCAGCATTAGAAGAAGGCGTTGCTGTATTCAAATCAGAGGAACAAGATCATGGATTAGCAGATCAATTAGACTGGGAATTATTGAAAATAGCTCAACCTGCGATAGATAAAGGTGAAAAAGTAAGTGGTGAATTAGATATCATCAATGTTAATCGTTCAGTAGGAACCATTTTATCGAATGAAATAACGAAGAAGTATGGTGAAAAAGGTTTGCCTGTTGATACCATAAATATCAAGTTCAAAGGAACGGCTGGACAATCATTTGGAGCATTTTCTGTGAAAGGTATCAAATTCGAAATAGAAGGAGATGCAAATGACTACATTGGTAAAGGACTTTGTGGCGCGACTCTCGTAGCCTATCCTTCGCCTTTAGCTTCTTTCAAAGCCTCTGAGAATTCGATAGTGGGCAACGTGTCATTCTACGGAGCTACTTCTGGTGAGGCTTATTTAGCGGGTATGGCAGGTGAACGTTTTTGTGTCAGAAATTCAGGTGCTAAAGTTGTCGTAGAAGGTATTGGTGATCATGGTTGTGAATATATGACAGGAGGTTTGGTGATCATTTTAGGAAATACAGGCCGTAATTTCGGGGCAGGTATGTCTGGTGGTGTAGCCTACATCTTGGATGAACAAAATACGTTTGATGCGAAAGTGAATCGCGAAATGGTAGAAATTACCGAATTGACGCCAGAAGATAAAAACATCATATTGATGTATTTGAAAAAACACGTTGCTCTTACGGGTTCAATGAAAGGAAAGCTAGTGTATGATAATTTCAATGCCTTAGCAAGCCAATTCAAGAAAGTATTGCCTGTAGATTACAAGAATGCCTTAAGTTCTAGAAAACTAAGCATCTCTGATGTGTTAGCAGACAAAAACAAAGTGTATCAAGATATTAAAGTAGATTTAAAATAAGATAGAATGGGTAAGCCAACCGGATTTTTGGAAATTGAACGCAAATTAGCTCCTAAAAGGGCTGTTTCTGAGCGCGTGAATGATTACAAAGAAATTGAGCAATTAAACTCTATAGCTGAAACAGAAGCGCAGGCGAGTCGTTGTATGGATTGTGGTACACCTTTTTGTCACAATGGATGTCCTCTAGGGAATATCATTCCTGAATTCAACGATGCGGTTTATGAGCAAAATTGGAAGTATGCCTATGATATTTTGAGTACGACCAATAACTTCCCTGAATTTACGGGACGTATTTGTCCAGCTCCTTGTGAATCAGCTTGTGTATTAGGTATTAACAAACCAGCAGTGGCTATTGAATTGATTGAGAAATCAATCATTGAAAAGGCTTATTCAGAAGGGTGGGTTGTTCCATTTATTCCTAAAACGCGTACGGGTAAAAAAATAGCTGTTATCGGTTCAGGTCCAGCGGGTTTAGCTGCTGCAGCGCAATTAAATAAAGCTGGTCACTTAGTTACGGTTTATGAGCGTGCAGATCAAATTGGAGGATTATTACGCTATGGTATTCCTGATTTTAAATTAGATAAATCGGTAGTTACTCGTCGTGTAGAAGTAATGAAGCAAGAAGGTATTACCTTCATTACCAATGCTAATATCGGAACTACGGAGAAGTTAGCTAACTTAACGAATGATTTTGATGCCGTTTTAGTAGCTACAGGAAGTACGACTCCCCGTTTTATCACAGCAAAGGGAAATGATGCCATTGGTATTTATCCTGCGATGGAGTTTTTATCTCAGCAGAATAAGCGAAATGCGTCTATTGCGTTAGAAGTAAACCACAAAGGAGAGAAATATGCGAATACAGATATTCATGCCAAAGGAAAGCATGTAGTCGTAATAGGCGGTGGAGACACTGGTTCTGATTGTGTAGGGACTTCTAATCGCCACAAAGCTGCTTCCATTACACAAATTGAAGTAATGCCTAAGCCTCCAGTGGCTAGAGCAGAAAACACACCTTGGCCTAATTGGCCTAATATGTTGCGTACTTCAACTTCTCACGATGAGGGAGCGGAGCGTTTATGGTCTATTTCGTTACAAGAATTTATCAAAAATGATAAAGGTGAGCTAGAAGCTTTACTCATTGGAGACATCGTTTATAATATGAAGGATGGAAAGATGGAGCAAGAGGTAATAAATATCAGAAAAATTCCATGTGATTTAGCTTTAATTGCGGCTGGTTTTTTACACACGGATCACACGGGTTTATTCGATCAATTAACCGCTATGGGAGTGAATGCAGATGAGCGTGGTAACCTGGCCGCGAATGCATCTTATCAATCTGATAATGAGAAAGTTTTCATTGCTGGTGATGCGCGTCGTGGTCAATCATTAGTAGTTTGGGCAATCTCTGAAGGACGTGAAGCAGCTAGAAATATCGATCTGTTTTTAATGGGTAAAACGAGTTTAGAAGGTAAATCTATCTCGAGTTTTGACGTAATGGCAAAATAATTTTTTCGCCATATATTTCATTTATTAAATATATTTAGTACATTTGTGCTCTCTTAAATGCTAGGAGAGATGCCTGAGAGGCCGAAAGGACATGTTTGCTAAACATGCGTACTGGTAACGGTACCGAGGGTTCGAATCCCTCTCTCTCCGCAGTCAATTTTCGGGGTGTAGCGTAGCCCGGTATCGCGCTTGGTTTGGGACCAAGAGGTCGTAGGTTCGAATCCTGCCACCCCGACAAAAGTCAATTTATGAGGACGTGTTTTACACCAATTATAAATTGACTTTTTATTTTGATTAAGGTTCCGTAGCTCAGTTGGATAGAGCAACTGCCTTCTAAGCAGTAGGTCTTTGGTTCGAATCCAAACGGAATCACACAGTACATCTAGCATTAACGAAAAGGATTTATTCAAATCCTTTTTTTTATTTCCCTTCCTAAAATCTGCTAAAATTCGTAAATTGAGCTAATTAGCACAATTTTACGCATGAACATACCTGAATTAAGAAACAAAATAGATCACATTGATGATTCGATTCTTTCCCTATTGGTGCAAAGAATGGAATTTGTAGAGGAGATAGGTAAATTAAAACGAGAATCTAATTCAGTTATCTACCATCCAGATAGAGAAAAAGAAATCATTGATCGTTTAGCTAATCAATACACGGGTAAATTGAAGAAAGAGGCTATCGAGGCAATTTTTCTAGAAATTTTTGGGGTATCACGTAATTTAGAATTACCTGAAATTATTTGTTATTTAGGGCCTGAAGGTAGTTTTACGCATCAGGCAGCAGAAAACCGTTTCGGTGCGGTAGCTGATTACATCTCGTTGCCTTCCATAAAATCTGTTTTTGAATCGGTAGAAACAGGTCGTGCCAAATACGGTGTAGTTCCCATTGAGAATAATCAAGAGGGGATGGTAAAGGAAACGATGGATCTTTTGAATGAGAAGAATTTATTCGTCATATCAGAAATTATTATTCCAGTTAACTTCTGTTTAGCCTCTAAGCATAATGGAATTCAGGGCATTAAAAGAATTTATTCGAAAGACATTGCCTTCCAACAATGTAAAGGCTTCTTAAACGACTATTTCTCTGGCCAGGAGGAAGATTTCTTTGTTCAAGTTGATTCTACCTCACGCGCGGCTAAATTAGCCGTAGAAGAAGAGGATGGAGCTGCTTTGTGTTCGCACATCGCTGCTAAGATCTATTCTTTACCTATTTTGTTTGATAACATTCAAGATAACGATGCGAATCAAACGCGTTTTTTCATTATTTCCAAAGTCGAAAATTTGAAGAAAACAGATAAGGATAAGACCAGTTTGGCTGTTATGCTAAAGAATGATGATAAACCAGGTGCTTTACTTTCTCTTTTACAAGATTTTGAGACGAGAGGTATCAACTTATTGAAAATAGAATCGAGACCTCAGAAGGACACGAATGAATTTAAATTCTGGTTCTTTATTGACATTGAAGGCAATAAATTAGATCAAAAAATACAAGAATTATTAACGAAAAGAGGGGATGAAATAGTCTTCTTGGGTAGTTATATGAATTTATGCTAAATACAATTTAGCCCAAGCTAAATCAGCGGCGATTTGATTCTTTAATTCTTCAAAGGAGTCAAATCGCTTCTCAGACCTAATTTTTTCCATAAATCGAATCTCGATTCCTTGTCCATACAGGTCTCCATCGTAACCTAAAATATGTGTTTCGATGTGAATTCCTTCATCTTTATTTAACGTAGGACGATATCCCATATTAGTCAAGCCGTAGAAGCTACCTTCTTTTAGATACAC
Organism: Aquirufa antheringensis; assembly: GCF_004307425.1. Classification (GTDB taxonomy): domain Bacteria; phylum Bacteroidota; class Bacteroidia; order Cytophagales; family Spirosomataceae; genus Aquirufa; species Aquirufa antheringensis. Next base: position 168,259 of record NZ_SEWZ01000004.1, on the reverse strand, counting down.
TTCGCATAAATAAACTCCTAATTGTGGAATGAATTTATTATCTGCGTTTAGCGACATATTTGCGGTAGGGAAACCTATTTTACGGCCATTCTGATTCCCATGAACCACAAGGCCAGAAATAGCAAAGTAGTGCCCTAACATTGCTTTGGCCTTAATTACTTCTCCTTCTGAAAGGTACTTTTTAATTTGTGAGGAACTAACTATTACTTCATCCACTTTTGCCACATCAATGGAGATGGCCTCTAATTCAGCACAAAAATGCTCCTTGATATAAGAAATGGAACCTTCTCTGTTTTTTCCAAAATGATTGTCATAGCCTAAAATCACTTTTTGTGCTTTTAGACGATGCACTAAATGTTCTTGAATAAACATTTTTGCAGGTAATTCGACGATATAGGCATCAAATGGAATGATAATCACATAATCAATTCCCAATCCCTCCAATGCTGCAATTTTCTCCTGCATGGGCATCAATAATTCATTACGCTTGCCTGTAAAATGATCCGCGGGGTGATTTGAGAACGTAATGACACAGGTCTTAAGATTTGCCTCCTTAGCTGCAGTTAAACAGCCCTGTATCACCTTCAGGTGACCCAAATGCAAACCATCAAACATACCGATAGTCACAGCTGTTGGCGAATCAATCGAAACCGTATCAAAACTATAAAAGCACTTCATGTAATTCGCTGTTAAAAGTGGCTACCTCCTGGGCTTTATCTAAACCCCAATCACCTATTTTTGTTCGAACCAATTCACTCATATAAGCACCTGATTGACATTTTATGCCAAAATCTCGTACAATACTCCTAATATAAGTTCCCTTACTACATTCAATCTCAAAGCTAATCTCAGGAAAATGAGTTGCATCAATTTCCATTCGATACACTTCCACTTCCCTTATCTTAATCTCTAATTCATCTGCGCTTACGCCATTTCGCGCATGCGTAAATAAACGCTGCCCATTGAGTTTAATCGCAGAATAAATAGGAGGGACTTGCTGAATAGTACCTAAAAACGTTTGACGGACATCCTCTAGTAAACTGGAATCAATATGATCAATTGGATATTCACCGTCAAACTCGGTTTCTAAATCAATGGAAGGAGTGGTTTTACCCAAAACTAGTTTGCCTGTATAAGTCTTCGGAAGAGATTGGAAATAATCAATCTTCTTTGTGTATTTACCCACACACATGATTAGAATACCTGTCGCTAATGGGTCTAGCGTTCCTGCATGACCTATCTTTTTAAATCGACCCATATTCCGAATCTTCTTTACCACATCGAAAGAAGACCATTCTCTAGGCTTGTTAATCACATAAAACTTATCTTGAACTTCTATTAACTCATCCACAGGTACACACTTAATAAAAGACCAACAATAATGCGATAGTATCCAAATAATTTAAAACCATGTTTTTTTACAAATCCGACCATCCAATGAATCGTTAGGAGTGCCACGATAAAACTAATCACTGTGCCAATTCCCAAAAATTGAAAATGTTCTTTCGTAAACAACACATCAAAGTCGTGGCGATAATCCAATAATTTCTTAGCACACGCTCCTAAAATAGTAGGTATACCTAATAGAAAGGAATATTCGACAGCTGCAGAATGACTTAGACCTAAAACGCGGCCACCTACGATAGTTGCACCCGAACGGGAAACACCAGGAATCATCGCTATACATTGAAATAAGCCTATTTTGAAGGCATTTAAATAGGAGATGGTGTTAATTTCTGTTGAGTCTACTTTTGAAGGCAACCAAGCATCTATTCGGATAAGAATGAATCCTCCTACGATCCAAGACCCAGCTATAAACCAATAGCCTTGGAAAAGCGCTTCTAAGAAATCATCCAACAAAACACCTAAGATCACCGCTGGAATAAAAGAAGCAATAATCGTATAATAAATGGATAATCCAGAGGCAAATAATCGTTTGAAGTAGAGGAACGGGACAGCAGCAATAGCACCTAATTGAACGAAAACAGTAAAGAAATTAAGAAACTTAGAATTTTCAATTCCTAACAAATTTTCAGACACAATTAAATGAGCCGTAGATGACACAGGTAAGAACTCCGTTAAACCTTCTACTAAACCTAAGATGATCGTTTTAAGAATCTCTGTCATTAGCGTTTCCACTTAAAAAGGGAGAACACCGGAATAATGATCCCGACTAAAACCAGAATAGGACCAAGGGTTAGGCCCAAAAAGCCAAAGCCAAATTCCTCTTTATCTAAGGTCATCACAAAAAAACCAACCAACATAATTCCTATACCTAGTAAGAGAATTTTGATGTCTTTAGCCCCTAATGGCATATTGGATTGACTCATATTAAAATAGGTTTGTATGTTGAATTTTTAAATACTTTGAAATAGAAAAGAAGGAAGCAATTAAACTGAATAGGGTACAAAAACCTACACAGACCAGAACCAATTGAACTTGATTGTTTATTTCAAAAAATAGCGAGGAAATCTCAGGAATTGATGTAGAAAAATAATAGAATGCTCCATCCGCTAGCACGAAACCTATTAGTCCACCTAAGAAACCAACTAATAAAGCATTCAATAAATAGGGCTTTTGAATAAATCCATTCGTGCTACCTAGCAATTGCATCGTCTTTATCAAAACACGGTTTCCATGAATATGAAGTCGAATATTGTTTGCTAATTGTACATAAACAAACAATACTAAAATGACTATTAAAATCAATCCTACATAACCCACTGCCTTAATTTTACCTAATAAAGAACCGATGAATGTATTCGGGTAAGTTACTTCGTACACTTCGGGTCTTGTTTGAATTTCTGTTACAATCTTTTTAAAGGCAGCTTCGTTTTTAAATTCATCCTTAATACCTAAAATCAAACAGTTTTTAAATGGATTTTCTTCCCCTAGAAGGGTTTGGTAATCTTCTTGTGAAGATTTAAGGAATTCAGAAGCAATCTGGGCTTTGGACTTAAACTCTAATTCAGGCTTCAACTCCTTTTGTCCTAAATAGGGGCGAGTTTTGAAATAAGTAATCGTAGCAGCTAAATCAGAAGTGGATAATGAATCGCTTAAATAGACATATACCTTCATCTGAGACTTAATTTCATCTCCCCACGACTTTACGCTAACAAACAATTGAAAGAATAATGCAAGAATAAAGGCCAAACTCGCCATTGAAATCACCAAGGTTAACTGGGTAGATTGTGGACGGCTTTTAGAATATTTCATATTTATAATTTTTCAATTTCATCTCGTAATTTGGCAGCCTCTTCATAGTTTTCGTCTTGCAGGGCTTTCTGTAACAATCCATCTAATTCGGCCTTAGATCGAACAACTGGTGCCTTCGCTAACACATCAAGATCATCCTCTAATTCATCCAAAAACTCTTCCTCCGGAATGCAAATCTCATGTAACAACTTTTCAGATATTAGAATGGGAATATCTAAACGGATGGCCAAAGCAATGGAATCTGACGGCCTCGCATCAACTTGAAAGGTCTCTCCATCTTTGTATACCTCCAGATTCGCATAGAAAATACCATCTTTAAAGTCGGTAATTAAGACTTTTTGAATAGATACATTCGAATAGGAAAGGAGATTAACACACAAATCATGCGTTAAGGGACGACTGGTCTGTATTTTTTCTAAATAAACGGAAATAGATTGCGCCTCTTGACTTCCAATCACAATCGGAAAACGCAAGGACTGCGCATTATCAGACTCTAGTAAAAGAATGTAGGAGCTAGCACCTACAGAACTAGGGTTAACCGATAGAATACGCAAAGGAACAAACTCTTTCAAAGGCCTATATTAAAACACAAATGTACCAATTAGACCGCTAATTTTAATGAGATTGAAGCTTTTTTGTTAACCTGGGAAGTATATCATTCACATCACCCACGATTCCATAGTCTGCGTGTTTAAAAAACGGTGCTTCTGGGTCATTATTAATCACTACTACGATACGCGAACCATTTACTCCAGCTAAGTGCTGAATGGCACCAGAAATACCACAAGCGATATACAAATTAGGTGAAATCTTAACGCCGGTTTGTCCTACGTGCTCATGGTGAGGGCGCCAATTTAGATCAGATACGGGCTTAGAACAAGCGGTTGCAGCGCCTAAGGCTTTGGCCAAATCCTCTACAATTGTCCAATTACCTGGATCTTTTAAACCACGACCAGCACCCACCACTAATGCGGCATCTGGCAAAGGTATAGCGCCAGTAATCGGTTTTAAGGCAAGAATAGAAGCTTTGCTACCTGATGCATTCGTTAAAGTGGTAACAGAACTAATCGATTGATCTCCATACGCTGCATTACCACTAAAATCAAAATTGCGATTCAAGCTGAAATAAGACGCAGATTCCGATGTCACTGTTAACGAAGCCTTACCAGAAAAGATCGATTTACTAATAGTGAATTTTCCTGCCGAATAAGTCAATTGCTGAACGCCTGAAATCATTTCTTGAGATGAACTTGCAGCTAATAGGCTTAACAAATTATCGACTTGAATAGATTTTATACCAAATACGGTGAAACCGTCTACTATTTTCAATAATGGTTCAATGGAAGACGAATCTGCCCACAATCCCTCAGATAAAGTGATAACATCAACTGATTTTGAAGCAGGTAACGAAGCAAACTTCACTTCGCCTATAGCCACCAGTAAAATGGATTCCGGCGTGAAGGAAGATAAAAATGAAATTAATTGAATAGAAGTATCAGAAAGCTGACCTTCTTTTGTCTGAGCAATAATAGCGACCTTTTTCATCTTATAATACGTTTGTCTCCGTTCTTAATAAATCAATTAACTGTTCAGCATCTTCGGCTTTAATCATCTTGTTCTTGCGAGCTGTTTCGGCAATATCCGCTTTAACAATCTGAATTTGACCGATGGATTCCAAAGGCAATACCACTATTTCTTTTGTACGAGCCGTCATGATACCGCGCATGGATGGAATCTTCCACTCGGCAATGGGTTCTTGACAACCCAAAACAGCGGGTAGGGGACAAGAAACCTCCATTTTACCACCATCCATCTCCACTTCTAATTTTAAACCATAACCAGCAATATCTAAATGCATCACCGGGTTAAAATGGGTATACCCTAAAGCTCCCGCCACTAAACCATGGACAATACCTGAATTATAATCAATGGATTCTTTACCCATTAAAATGAGATCCATAGGGTTTTGATTAACGTAGGATACAATGGCATTCGCAATCTGAGCTGAAGTAGTAGGATTTCCATCCACGCGTACAGCTGAATCTGCACCCAGCGCTAAACATTTACGAATAAGTGCTTCAGATTCAGAACCACCTACATGCAAAACAATTACTTCAGCACCAGTACTTTCCTTTAATTCAATAGCTCTTGAAAGGGCATAATCATCGTAAGGACCTACGATAAATGTTAATCCTTGGCTACTAATTTGGGAGGTTGATGGATCTATTGTTATTTTTGAGGTAGTGTCTGGGACACAGGAGATACAGACTAGTATTTTCATGGCAGATTAAATTGTTATGCAAGCATACTAATTTGTTTTTAATTTAGCAAAATGGATCGCAAAGAATTTATTAAAAATGAGATTAATCAAGATCCAATGGATCCGTTTAACCACTATCTATTAGCGATAGAATTGTATAAAGAAAAGGCTATTGAAGCGTCTTTTGAGCGATTTGAACGAATCATTACAGATTTCCCAGACTATGTAGCGACGTACTACACCTATGCGAACGCACTTCTAACTGAAATCAAGGAAGATAGAGCAGAAGAAATAATACAATTAGGGATAAAGGAAGCAGAAAAAAAAGGAGCTACTAAAGCCTTGAAAGAACTTAAGCAACTCCTTGAATTGAATTTCTAATTACCCTAATAAAACCTCTTCCAAATCTTTTTCAACAACGAGGTTGTCAATGATGAATTTTTGACGTTCCGGTGTATTCTTACCCATGTAATAGGTCAGAAGCTGCGGAATGGTAAAATCTTTTTCTAGAATCACTGGCTCTAACTTAATATCTTCACCAATAAAGTTTCCGAATTCCTCAGGCGAAATTTCACCCAAACCCTTAAATCGTGTAATCTCAGGCTTAGGACCTAAGGCCTCGATCGCATTGCGACGTTCTTCATCAGAGTAGCAATAACGCGTTTCTTTCTTATTTCGAACTCTAAATAGGGGAGTCTCCAAAATATACAAGTGACCATTACGCACTAAATCAGGAAAGAATTGCAAAAAGAAGGTTAAAATCAACAACCGAATGTGCATGCCATCTACATCGGCATCCGTCGCAATGACAATCTTATTATAACGCAAATTATCTAAGGAATCTTCAATATCTAACGCATGTTGCAATAGATTAAACTCCTCATTTTCGTAGACAATCTTTTTTGTTAGGCCAAAGCTATTCAATGGCTTACCTCGTAAACTAAATACAGCCTGCAATTGCACATCACGTGATTTGGTGATACTCCCAGAAGCTGAATCACCCTCCGTAATAAACAAAGTAGTATCGTGACGTGTCTCTGATTTCTCGTCCGACAAGTGTACACGACAATCCCTTAATTTCTTATTATGTAAGTTCGCTTTCTTCGCACGCTCATTAGCTAATTTCTTGATACCAGCAATATCCTTACGCTCGCGTTCTGATTGTAAAATACGCTTTAGTAAAGCATCGGCAGAAGCTGGATTTTGGTGCAAATAATTATCTAATTCCGTCTTTACAAAATCTCCTACAAACGTACGAATCGAGGTAGAGTTTGAATCAGGTGAAATAGTCGTACTACCTAATTTAGTCTTCGTTTGAGATTCAAAAACGGGTTCTTGAACCCGAATCGCAATGGCACCCACGATGCTCGCACGTACATCCGATGGATCAAAGTCTTTCTTAAAAAACTCACGCACCGTTCTAACAATCGCCTCTCTAAAGGCCGCCAGGTGAGTTCCTCCTTGAGTCGTATTTTGTCCGTTTACGAAAGAGTAATATTCTTCTCCGTATTGGTTATTATGGGTTATCGCTAATTCGATATCATTACCCTTTAAATGAATAATAGGATACCGGTTTTCTTCTGCATTCGTCTTTTTAGAAAGTAAGTCGAAGAGTCCGTTTTGGGAGAAATACTTCTCTCCATTAAAATTAATGGTCAATCCCGCATTTAAATAGGCATAATTCCAAAATAAGGAATCTAAATACTGCGGAATAAAATGATAGTTTTTAAAGATCGTATTATCTGGTTCAAACTGAACGTGCGTTCCACTTTTCCCATTCGATGCTTCGATGCCAGGAGATTCAGCGGTTAATTCACCCTTACAAAACTCAGCCCACTTTGTTTGGCCATCTCGGTAAGATTGTACCTTAAAATAATTAGATAGGGCATTCGTAGCTTTTGTACCTACACCATTCAGACCTACGGACTTTTGGAAAGCACCTGAATCATACTTACCGCCCGTATTAATTTTGGAAACGCAATCGATCACTTTTCCCAAAGGAATACCCCGACCGTAATCACGCACTTCCACCTTATGATCAGAGATTTTAACGTCAATGGACTTCCCATTTCCCATCATGTGCTCATCAATCGAGTTATCCATGATCTCTTTCACAAGAACATAGATACCATCATCCACCGATGAACCATCGCCTAATTTACCGATATACATACCCGGACGAAGCCGAATGTGCTCTTTCCAATCTAGGGAACGAATACTATCGTCGTTATAAATGGGTGCGCTTTGTTGATTTTCTTCCACTGACATAATTTTACACTAAATTATCAAATAGTTCGCGATTAAGAAAGAGGGAGGATTGAATTAATTAGGTCAAAAAAAGGACTAACGGATTAAAAGCCTGTTTCATTGGTTTTTAATGCTGTGAAAAAGGGGATAACTTGCGGTAGCTTTGCAACAGTCGTCACAGCGTGACTTAGTCGCCTTCGGCTTAGTCAAAAAGTCGCCGGAAGAATCCGGCTTAGTCAAATAGAGCATATGAATGTAAAAGAAAATGTATTAGAGGGTCTGCGTTCCATCAAGGGTAACCTGTTGAGAACGGTGTTGACTGCACTCATCATATCCTTAGGGATTACCTCCCTTGTGGGAATTTTAACGGCTATTGATGGAATTCAAAGTTCTGTAGATAATTCCTTTTCTGGTTTAGGGGCTAATTCGTTTGACATTCGTAATCGTCCAGCTATGCAAGTAAGGCGAGAAGGTCAAAAAGAAAAACGATTTAAAAATATCGATTATCGTCAGGCTATCCATTACAAATCTTTATTTTCTACAAAAGGAAAAGTATCTCTAAAAACCAATGTCAATTTTAATGCCATTGCGAAATTTGCGTCCAAGAAAACAAATCCTAACACCCGTGTGCTCGGAATTGACGAAAACTTCATGGAGTTAAAAGGTTATAAAGTGGGTGCAGGGCGTAATTTTTCGCCCAATGAACAACTGAATGCCATTAACGTTTGTATTTTAGGTGTTGACGTCATTGATCAATTATATGAAAAAGAAAGTCCTATTGGATCTGAAATTATCGTTTCTGGGATAAAGCTAAAAGTGATAGGAGTATTAGAGAAAAAGGGCAATATGATGGGTGGAGGAGATGATCGAGTGGTCGTTGTTCCTTTAGAAACGGGTCGTAAAATGGCTGTGGGTCGCAATTTGACATTTGATATCACCACATCGTCTGCAAAAATTAATAACCTCGATGATTTCATGGAAGAAGCCCGTGGGGCTATGCGGAAGGTACGAATGGATCCGATAGGCATGGAGGATTCATTTAGTATTGACCGTTCAGATTCTATGGCGAAAAGTTTCGAAAGCATAACAGGTTCTTTACGCATTGGTGGATTTGTGATAGGGTTTATTACACTTTTAGGTGCTGCTATTGCCTTAATGAATATTATGATGGTTTCTGTCAGCGAAAGAACGCGTGAAATTGGTATCCGTAAATCGCTAGGAGCAACGCCAGGTCGTATTCTACAACAGTTTTTGATTGAGGCGATTGTTATATGTTTACTAGGAGGAATAGGAGGGATTATGTTCGCCATTCCAATTGGAAACCTAATTGCACAAGCTATTAGCTCTGGTTCAGCTAGTTTTATTATCCCTTGGTTATGGATGACGACCGGGATTATAATTTGCATTTTAGTTGGCTTATTTTCAGGAATTTATCCAGCTTTTAAAGCCTCTAAGATGGATCCAGTGGAAGCTTTACGTTACGAATAAAACAGAATTTGTGTTAAACACATTTGCGAAAGCAAATCATTTAGCCTAGTTTTGCATTGCAATTTTGAATTGCCCAGATGGCGGAATTGGTAGACGCGCTGGTCTCAAACACCCGTGGGTGCAAGCCCGTGCCGGTTCGACTCCGGCTCTGGGTACAAGCCTCTCAAGCGATTGAGAGGCTTTACCTTTTTTAAGCGAGTAGGTTATTCTTCCAAACACCGTAAGCATCCGCATAGGCATTCTTTAAACTTCCATCAGGATGAATCGTTTTCAAGACTTTGATATGACTCACCGCTTCATCTTCATTAGCATAATATCCTACACCCGCACCCGCACCTAAAGCCGCACCAAAAGCTCCATCTGATTCCAATAATTCTACTGAAGCACCTGAGGCATTCACAATGGCTTGTGTAAATAGCTCACTCAAATACATATTAGCTAAACCTGCCTTTAATTTCTTAGGCTTAACGCCCACGTTACCAAGCAATTCTATGCCATAGACCATGGAGAAGGCAATACCTTCTTGAGCGGCACGAATAATATCAGCTGATTGATGGCGATTGAAATCTAAATGCTGAAAACTGCCACCTAAGGTTTGATTCTGGAAAATCCGCTCTGCACCATTCCCAAAGGGCATACAAACTAAACCATTCGTACCAATTGTCGCTTTTGCACCTAACTCATTCATTTGGGAATAAGTTAAAGAAGGAAAGAAATTCTGCTTCACCCAACGGTTTAAAATACCCGTACCATTGATGCACATTAACACTCCTACACTTGTTTTAGTAGCTGTATGATTTACGTGGGCAAACGAATTAACCCGATTTTCTGTATCAAACTTTAAGTCAGCTGAAATTCCATAAACTACCCCTGAGGTACCAGCCGTAGTGGCGATGTCACCCGGATGTAAAACACCTAAGGAATAGGCATTATTAGGCTGGTCACCAGCTTTATAGGTTACCTTCACGTGAGATCCTAAACCTAATTCAGCAGCTACATTAGCAGTTATCGTGCCGTGATCCGAAAACAAAGGATGAACTGGCGGAAAAATGGATTCAGGGAAGCCATAATAAGCCATTAAGTCTTTAGCAGTGTGCGATTCTTTAAAATCCCACAATATACCTTCTGAGAGGGCTGAAGCTGTTGTGGTAAAATTGGATGTAAAACGACCTGCAATGAAATCACCTGGCAATAATACCTGTGCGATTTGTTCAAAAACGGCAGGTTGATTCTCCTTTACCCAGGCTAATTTAGCGGCGGTGAAATTACCAGGAGAATTCAGGTAATGACTTTGGCAAAATGACTCTCCTAAGTCTTTATAAGCTTTTTCTCCAAAAGGAGTGGCACGGGAATCACACCAAATAATAGATGGGCGTAACACCTGAGCTTCTTTATCTACGACGACCAAACCATGCATTTGATACGATATACCAATGGCTCCGATGTTTTTAGGGTCATACAAACCTGTAGAATTCGCTTTTAAAATAGCTTGTTTAACACAATACCACCAATGTTCTGGGTCCTGTTCAGCAAAACCTGGTTGAGGGGAAGAAATCTCATTTTCAACCTCTGGATAAGAAGTAGAATAAACTAATTGTTGGTTTGCTGCATCAACAATACTAACTTTAATGGAAGAAGTTCCCACATCAATTCCGCACAGAATCATTTTAAATAGGTTTAATGTTAAAAATCGGCATAAAGAAACACCAGGTTACTAGTCATTTTGCTTTATCCAATATTCAAATAAAGGTAAAATCAGGTGAAATCTACGCATTAATTGGAAAAAGTGGTTCGGGAAAAAGTACGATTGCGAACCTATTAGTGGGTTTGAAATACGATCCAGACTATTCCATTAGCATAGATTCAAAGGAATTAAATGATGGTTTGGATCGATTAATTCCGAAATTCAAAAAAGCGGGCTACGTCCCTCAAACCCTCCATTTAAAGCCTCATCACACCGTATATAATTATGCACAAGTATTATTCCAATACCTCCCTAATGCCCAACAAGATGCGGTAATAACTAAATACCTGAAGCAATTTTACTTATCGAAACAGCGCGACACAAAAGTAGCGGATTTATCTGGAGGTGAAAGACAAAAATTAGCCTTACTGGAAGCCATCAGCCAACCTATTTCTTATTTGGTATTAGATGAGCCTTTTAGTCAATTAGATACGGAACAAAAATTAGAATTCTCTCAAATAATAGCTTCAGTCGTTAATGAGCGGGCTATTCCTTGTATTTTGATTAGTCATGATTTGACCGATATACTACAATTGAGCCATTCCGTAGGAATTATGGAGAATGGGAAATTAGTATTTCAAGGCTCTTGGACAAAGTTTAAGGAATCATCAAATTCCGTGGTCTTAAGACTAAAAAAAGCCATACTTGACTGGGATAATCAAATGAAAGGCCTAATTAATAACCTGAGATAGTTTTTAATTGCTGTGCATTCTGATTTGTTTGCTCCACCAAATGTTCCAGGGATACCTCGTATAAATCAGCCAATTTTTGAGCGATAATCGGAATGTTCTTAGGTGAATTAGGCTTTCCTCTAAAGGGTACAGGGCTTAAATAGGGTGCGTCTGTTTCTAATACAATTCGAGACAAAGGAATATCCTTGATATCCTCAAATAGCGTCGTGTTTTTATAAGTAATTACACCGCCAATACCCAAATAATAGCCTAAATCAGTCAAAACCTTTGCTTCTCTAGCGTCACCTGCAAAACAATGAATAATACCTCCTAAAGGAGAGAATTCAGGTAACTTAAGCGTTTTAATTAAATCTGCATAGGCTTTTCGACAATGTATATCTACCCACAGACCAAGATCTAATGCCCAATGGCATTGTTGCTTAAAGGCGTCCATTTGTTGGTCTGCAAAGGTCGTATCCCAATAATAATCGAGTCCAATTTCGCCTATGGCTAGCACCTTTTTATTGTCTAACTCCTTTTTTAGCACAGCTAACTCTTCTAAGTAATTTTCTTTCACATAGGTAGGATGCAATCCAATCATAGGAAGAACAAAATCAGGGTGATTTTCACTTAACTTCTTCAGATCCACCCAAGATTCCGAATCACAATTAGGCAACCAAACTTCAGTTACGCCGGCGTTCTGAATCTCCTTTAAGTGAAATATAATATCTTCTTGAAAATGAACATCATACAGGTGTGCGTGCGTATCTATCATAGGGCGGATAAATCAAAATTTTGTTCTTGACAATAACGAAGAATGACAGGTAAAATAACCTGTAAGTGGGGGAAAGCTTTGACACTATCGTGCATCACCACAACAGCACCAGGTTTTAATAAAGGAAGAACCGATTTTAGGATAGCGGAAGAAGTTAATGATGCATTGTAATCTCCCGTTAATACACTCCATAGAAAAACATTTTCCATTTCAAGGTACATCTTGCGCGTAATCCGCCCGTAGGGAGGACGAAAACCGACAGATGTGATGTGTTGCTGCGCAAATACATCCTCACATTTCTCAACATCAGCTAAAAAGGAAGCATAATCCATTTTCCAGGCATTACTATGGTTCATGGTATGATTTCCGATACTATGACCACCAGCCTGAATGCGTTGAATAATACTCGAATTTTCTACCACATTCTTGCCAATGCAAAAAAATGTAGCCTTTGCCTTGTATTCGTTCAAGCATTCTAGGACAAAATCCGTAATTTCAGGAGTTGGTCCATCATCAAAGGTTAAGTAAATCTGACGATCAGCTGGTTTTGACCACGTAAAACGCGGTAAAAGGGCAGGAACGAACGACGGAATTTGATGAATAAACATACACAGCATTAATGGCGCAAATTAGCACTTCCTCTTCAGAAAAAATAATCTTAGGCATTGACCCAGGAACGCGTTTCCTTGGTTATGGATTATTGCGTATCACGAATGACAAGGTTACGGTGTTACAGTATGGAGTGTTAAACTTAACTAAATACACGACGCAGGGAGCTAAATTCTTAAAGATTCACGAACGCGTTTTAGGGATTTTAGAAGAGTTTTTACCAGATGAGATCGCAATTGAATCTCCCTTCTTTGGAAAAAACGTTCAGTCGATGTTGAAATTAGGGCGCGTGCAGGGAATGGTGATGTCTTTGGCCTTTTCGAAATCAATTCCCATAGCGGAATACGAGCCTAAAAAGATCAAGCAATCCGTGACAGGGAATGGGAATGCGTCGAAAGAACAAGTCGCAAAAATGGTGGAGATTATAGGGAACATTAAGTTAGATGCCAAAATGCACGATGCTACGGATGCCCTCGGAATCGCCATTTGCCATCATTTCCACAATAAAAACATCAGTTCCACGCTCAAAGGCACGAAGAAAGGCTGGGGTGCATTCGTCACTGAGAATCCGGAACGAATTAAATAAGTTCCGAAAGCTGTTTATCTACCTCTTGCAAGGTCAAAACAGGGGCAAAGCAATAATCTCCCACACACAACAAATAGGCCTCTATTTCATCCGAAGGAACATAAACAAGTTGATCCTTATCGATACACCAGTCAAAACCGGCTAACTCTTCGCCATTTCCAGCATATTTCAACATCGCCTTGGGATGCTCCATCCACTCGGAATAAATACGCAACCAATTCGCAAAATAGGCTGGATGAGCCATGGCTCTCTCGAGTATCTGCGATAACATCGCACGTCCTTGAAGTGTATAATCGGCTTTATTTTTCAATATTCCCATCCATAAAAAAGCTTCACATAACATTGAGTTAGACGAAGGCATCACCGAATCCATTACTTCCACCTTTTCAGCAATTAAATAGTCTGCCTTTTTAGACCGGTATTGATATAACGCTAATTCAGGATGAGCAAAATCATCGCATATTATCTGCAGAAGTTTGTCAGCTTTCTCTTTATAGGATATATCTGAAGTCAATAAATAAACATGAATATAGGCCAAAACCAAAGCCGACATATCATCCAAAAAAGCACCAATAGGCTCACGAGAATACTGAGCTTGATGTAACCAAAGATTATCTTTGTTCAAATGCGTTTCAATGGCCTGCAGTAAATCCAAAGCACTTTGTAAATCCTCTTTTCGGCCAAAAACTTGATAAACCTCAACAAATGCTGCCACTAATTGAGCATTCCAAACCAAGACTTCCTTTATATCTGTCCCAGGTCTTATTCTCGTAAGCCTTGCAGCTCGTAAAACCACCATCTCTTTCTCAAAATGCGCATTTAAAACAGGAGATGATTTGAATAAAATATTGCGTCCGTCTTCCCAATTCCCATTCTTTGAGATGGAATAAGTCTTTAAGAATTCTTCATTATTCAAGGCAGCCAATTCCGCATGAGACCAGGTGTAGAATAATCCCTCTTCACCCTCTGAATCCGCATCTAAGGAGGAATAATACAATCCCCGAGGAGAAAGTAACTCTCTCTTTAAAAAGGAAATCGTATCAAAAATAACCTCTTGGTACAGCGGATTACGCTCTCGCTTATAGGCTTTCGTGTAGGCAGACAATAATTGCGCATTATCATAGAGCATCTTTTCAAAATGCGGACAAAACCATTCCGAATCCACCGAATAGCGCGAAAATCCACCACCTACAGCATCATAGATTCCCCCTTGAGCCATTTTCTCCATCCACGTTTTTTGAAGAATAGGTAAACCTAATTCAACAGATAGAGAACTGGGAACCGAATACAAAAACTGAATTAAAGAGGGTAGAGGAAATTTAGGCGCTTTATTAATACCACCAAAAACAGGATCTAAAGCCGATTTAATTTTAGTCAAAGCAGCAGGAATAACAGCAGCCGTTTCAGCTAAATCCGAATGAGCAAAGAACGAGGCCTTTTCAGAAAGACTTTCGGCGAAACCATCTGCTGATTTGGCTAAATCTTCCCGATTGTTCACGAAAGCAATGTGAATAGAGTGAAGCAGCTGTATCCAATTAGCTTTTTTAAAATAAGTCCCGCCGTAAAAAGGTTTTTGGTCTGGTAATAAAAACACATTCAGTGGCCAGCCACCATTCAATCCCATTTGATGTAATGCCTCCATATACACCATATCCACATCCGGTCGTTCTTCCCTGTCTACTTTAATATTTACAAAGTATTCATTCATGATGGCTGCTACTTCCTCATTCTCAAATGATTCGTGCTCCATCACATGGCACCAATGGCAGGCAGCATAACCAATACTGACTAAAATGGGTTTGTCTTCCATTTTTGCTCGTTCTAATGCCTCAGGACCCCATGGCTCCCAATGAACCGGGTTGTTTTTATGTTGCAATAAATAGGGGGAAACTTCTGCGCCAAGCTTATTCATCTGAAATAGTCAAAATTGATTCGTAAATTTGCACAAAATACTCGTATGATTGACCAAAGAGACTTTGTTCTTAGCCCAGATATTGCCCATTCACCTGAAAAATTAGCTCAATTTTTAACAGCTGAAATGGGAGAGGCGTATCTAGCGGCTTGTACCTATCGCATTGAAAAAAGGTCAATCGACGCTAGAAGTAGACAAATTAAAGTAAATCTTCGGATTGGCTTTTATGAGAAGGGGCACGATTTCAGCCTTTCTGCTCAATTACCCACTTTATCAAAGAACGCTAAAAAAGTCATCATCATTGGATCTGGTCCAGCGGGATTATTTGCGGCGATCGATTTTGTCAAAAAAGGAATCAAACCCATCGTTTTAGAACGCGGTAAAGATGTGCGTGACCGTAGAAGGGATTTAGCCGCTATTAACCGCTTTAATTTAGTGGATCCAGATTCCAATTACTGTTTTGGAGAAGGAGGCGCAGGTACCTATTCTGACGGTAAATTATATACGAGAAGTACGAAACGCGGCGATATTAAAGGCGTTCTAGAGACGTTTGTAGCTCACGGTGCTCATAGTGATATCTTATTTGAGGCTCACCCACACATAGGAACAAATAAGTTACCAGGTATTATCGCATCCATGCGGGATGCAGTCATTGCAGCGGGAGGAGAAGTACATTTTCATCACCGAGTAGTGGACTTTTTAATTGAAAATAAATACATCAAAGGGGTGGTATGCTCGAATAACGCAGAATTTCAAGCCGATCGACTTTTATTAGCCACGGGCCATTCTGCCAGAGATATATTCCAATTATTACAAAACAGAGGCGTAGCTATCGAAGCTAAACCTTTCGCTATCGGCGTACGAATTGAACATCAGCAAACTTTCATAGATCAAGCTCAATACAAGGTAAAACAACGGCCCGAGTACTTACCACCAGCTAGTTTTAGTTTGGTAACGCAAAGTAATTTCCAAGGAGTACAACGCGGCGTTTTCTCTTTCTGTATGTGCCCAGGAGGTTTCATTGTTCCCTCTGCCACATCCCCTAATCAAGTGGTGGTGAATGGCATGTCCCCCTCCAGACGGGATTCTAAATATGCCAACTCTGGCATTGTCGTTAGTATTGTAGCGGAAGATTTAGCGAGGTACAAGGAATTTGGAGCTTTGGCAGGGATGCAATTGCAAGAAGAATTAGAGCAGAAGGCAGGGAGTTTAGTAGGAGGGTCCCAAAAAGCGGTCTCCCAATATACTCTCGATTTTATCCAAGGAAAAGCAAGCAAGAGTTCGCATCCTACCAGTTATGTACCAGGATTAGAACCAGGCGAGATGCGGGAATTTTTACCAGATTACATTTCAGAACCATTAGCTCAGGGATTCCAAGATTTCAATAAGAAGATACCTGGATTTTCTTCTAATTTAGGCCAAATCATTGGCTTAGAGAGTAGAACATCCTCTCCTGTGAAAATACCCCGTGATAAAGAAACGTTGGAACATCCCGAGATAAAAGGTTTGTATCCATGTGGTGAAGGTGGTGGATATGCGGGAGGTATCATGTCTGCTGCTTTGGACGGAATACGATGTGCAGAGGCTATCGCTAAAACAATGTAGGGATGAAGGAATTCGAACCTTTCAAGCAGATTTACAAACAAATTCTTCAAAAACCGGAGATTAAAGAAAATGCGAAACAGGCAGCAGTCGCCGTCCTGTGGATCGAAATAGAAGAACAAGAACCTCACCTTATTCTCATCGAGCGCAATCAGTACGATGGTCACCACAGTGGCCAAATGGCACTGCCAGGCGGAAAAATGGATCCAACTGATCAAGATTTACGGGAGACAGCAGCCAGAGAAGTGCTGGAAGAAATAGGAGTGGAGATCGATTCGACTTCTTTGAAATACATTACAGAGCATTGGATTCATGTCTCTAATTATTGGATGACGGCATTTTCGATTCGGATAAATAAAAAGCTGTCTTACGATTTAAATAAAAGAGAAATTAATCGTATTTTTGAAATACCTGTATCCTTCTTTCAAGATTCAGCTAA
The DNA here is from genome assembly GCF_004307425.1 of Aquirufa antheringensis. Classification (GTDB taxonomy): domain Bacteria; phylum Bacteroidota; class Bacteroidia; order Cytophagales; family Spirosomataceae; genus Aquirufa; species Aquirufa antheringensis. The sequence goes on along the minus strand of NZ_SEWZ01000004.1, from coordinate 150,710 downwards.
TCTACAACCTTTTGAAGTTAGCTACGATGGAAATAAGATCCTGAGTCCATCCTTTGTGTATGAGGGGAATTTGATTTGGGGGGCTACAGCATTAATCATGTACCAACTCTTCCATGCGGAAGATAATTAGCTATAATTACTATGAGTGAAACAGCGGACGGCGCACTACAGAATCAGATTGCGGTAGCAGGGATGTATGAGAATTGGTTCTTAGAATATGCTTCTTACGTTATTTTAGAGCGTGCAGTTCCGGCCGTAGAAGATGGATTGAAGCCCGTTCAGCGTCGTATTTTGCACGCATTGAAGGAAATGGACGATGGCCGTTTCAATAAGGTTGCGAATGTCATTGGTCAAACGATGCAATACCACCCGCACGGGGATGCTTCTATCAATGATGCGATTGTTAATTTAGGCCAAAAAGAGCTCTTATTTGATTGCCAAGGTAACTGGGGAGATAACCGCACCGGCGACAGTGCTGCAGCGGCTCGTTATATTGAGGTTCGTTTATCCAAATTCGCGAGCGATGTTGTTTTTAACAACCAAACCACCGAATGGCAAATGTCCTATGATGGACGTAAGCGTGAACCCATTACCTTACCGATTAAATTCCCACTCTTACTAGCTCAAGGAGTTGAAGGTATTGCCGTAGGTTTAGCTACGAAGATTATGCCTCATAATTTCTGTGAGATTATCCAGGCATCCATCGACATCTTAAATAACAAGAAAGTAGAACTGTATCCAGACTTCCTATTAGGTGGAATGATGGATGCCTCTAATTATAACGATGGACTTCGCGGTGGAAAAATCCGTATTCGCGCTAAAATCGATGAATTAGACAAGAAAACGCTTGTCATAACGGAGATTCCGTACACGACCACAACCACTTCATTAATCGACTCCATTATCAAGGCAAATGATACGGGTAAAATCAAGATCAAGAAGGTAATTGATAATACGGCCAAAGACGTAGAGATTCAAATTCAATTAGCACCGGGTATTTCACCGGACGTGACGATAGACGCCTTGTATGCCTTTACCGATTGCGAGGTATCTATTTCACCTAATGCCTGCGTGATCATCGAAGATAAGCCACACTTTATGGGTGTAGGCGAAATACTACGCGTTTCTACTAACCAAACAGTTGATTTACTTCGTCAAGAATTAGAGATTCGCAAAGGGGAGTTGATGGAAAAAGTGCTTTTCAGCTCTTTGGAAAAAATCTTCATCGAAAACCGCATCTACCGTGATATCGAAGAATGTGAAACCTTTGAATTAGTTATTCAAACAGTAGATAAAGGCTTAGAGCCTTACAAAAAAGACTTCTACCGCGAAATCACCGAGGAGGATATTCTTCGCCTTTTAGAAATCAGAATCAAGCGTATTTCAAAATTCGATAGCTTCAAAGCAGACGAATTAATGAAGCGTTTATTAGACGAATTAGCCGAAGTAGAAGATCATTTGGCGAACTTGATCCGTTTTGCAATAGATTACTTCAAGAATCTATTAGCTAAATACGGAAAAGGGAGAGAGCGTCGCACGGAGATCAAGAACTTTAATACCATTTCTGCAACTGTCGTTGCTGCTGCTAACCAGAAGTTATATGTCAACCGCGAAGATGGTTTCATCGGTTATGGCTTGAAGAAAGACGAATACGTAATGGATTGCTCAGATATCGATGATATCATCGTATTTCGCTCAAACGGTACCTGTGTCGTGACTAAAGTACAAGAAAAGGTATTCGTGGGTCGCGATATTATTTATTGCTCCGTATTTAAGAAAAACGACGATAGAAAAGTCTATAACGTCGTTTACTTAGATGGCAAGTCTGGCACTTCCTATGTAAAACGTTTCAAAGTAACTTCGGTTACGCGTGATCGCGAATACAAAGTGAGTAGCGATAATGCGAAGTCTAAGCTTACCTATTTCTCTGCCAATGAAAACGGCGAGGCTGAGGTAATCCAAATTAGTCTAACCGCAAATTGTACGGCAAAAATCAAGCAATTTGACTATGACTTCGCGAAACTAGCGATTAAAGGCCGAGAGTCTTTAGGAAATATGCTCACCAAATACCCCGTTCGTAAAATCACAATGAAATCAGCGGGAGTATCTACTTTAGGTGGGGTGGATATCTGGTACGATCCTACGATTGGTCGCTTAAACCGCGATGGACACGGAGACCATATCGGCAATTTTGAACCAAATGATAGCATACTTGCTATTTATGGATCAGGTAATTATGAGTTAACTAACTTTGAGTTAACAAATCGTTACCCGGCTGAGGAAATCATGTACTTAAAGAAATTCGAGCCTCAAGCTATTATTTCTGCAGCTTACTTCGATGGATCTAACAAGACGCACTTAATCAAACGATTCCATTTAGAAACAACATCATTAGATAAGAAATTCTTATTCATATCGGATCATAAAGCAAGTAAACTAATTGCTGTAACAGATAATTATGCCCCTAACGTACAGATAAAGCATAAACCAGATGGTAAGACGAATGAGTTAGAAATCATTCCAATCGATGAGTTAGCCGAAGTAAGAGGGTGGAAGGCTTTAGGAAGTAAGTTAAATTATCCGAAACTAGTCGAAGTTGTTTTCCTTGCAACGAAGGAGGAAGCTCCAGTCGTTGAAAAGTCACCAGATGTACCTGAACCTGTAGAGATGGAGGAAGCGGAGGAAGTGGAAGAGGTAGCAGAAACCGTTTCAGTGTCCACAGAAACACCAGCAGAAACCACTTCAGAGGAGCCTGAATTCGTAGTCAATTTCCCCGAAGAAAAAGAACAACCGGAAGAGAAAGAGGATATTCCTTTTGAAATAAAAAACCCACCTAAAGGGGAACAATTAGGCTTATTTTAATGGAACAAAAGCTGAATAATCCGAAAACGTTAAATGCATGGGCCTTTTATGATTGGGCTAATTCTGTGCATTCTTTAACGATTACTTCAGCCATTTTTCCCATTTATTTTCCTTCAGCAGCGATTACCCTAGGAAGCACTACGCCTGGAATGATTTCCATTTTAGGTTTCGAACTAAGCAATACGGTTGTTTTTTCTTATTCTATTTCCGTTGCCTTCTTAGCCCTAACTATATTGATGCCCTTCCTCTCTGGAATTGCGGATTATACAGGCGCGAAGAAAAGTTTTATGCGTTTTTTCTGTTATCTAGGGTCTTTCAGCTGCATAGCCTTATTTTTTTTCAGTAAGGGCCATTACTATATAGGTACGCTCGGATTCCTATTTTCTATCATTGGATGGGGTGGAAGTATGGTATTCTACAATAGTTTTCTGCCTGAAATAGCCACCCCCGATCGATTTGATCGTTTAAGTGCAAAAGGGTTTACCTTAGGTTACATAGGCTCTGTTTTATTATTAGTCCAAAACCTAACGATGCTTCTAAAACCCGAATGGTATGGCGAAATAGGGGGCGAGATGGCTGCTCGCGTTTCATTTTTAACCGTTGGTTTGTGGTGGTTATTATTTGCACAAATCCCCTTACACTACCTTCCTGATTCAATTGCAAAAGAGAAAGATACGAGGCACTGGTGGCTGGGAGGTTTTAAAGAACTTCGCAAAGTATTTAAGGAAGTAATCGTGATTAAAGAGGTCAAATTCTTTTTAGTCAGTTTCTTCTTATTTAATATGGGAGCCCAAACGGTGATGTATTTAGGCGCCTTATTTGGAAGCCAAGAATTGCATTTACCGGAAGATGCATTAATTATCACTATTTTACTGATTCAACTCGTAGCTATTCCTGGCGCCTATTTCTGTGCCCGATTATCAGGCTGGATAGGTAATATCAAAGCATTAGGTTTAATTGTGCTAGTTTGGATATTCATTTGCGCTTATGCGTATACGGTCACGTCTCAATTTAATTTTTATTTACTAGCGACTGCCATCGGTTTTGTGATGGGCGGAATTCAATCCAATAGCCGCGCTACTTACGCTAAATTATGTCCAAAAGGGGAGAAGGATACCGCGTCCTATTTTAGCTTCTTTGACGTTTGTGACCGAATGTCAACAGTTTTAGGCACGTTTATGTTTGGCCTTGTTATTCAATTAACGGGCAATATGCGGATCAGCATTTTGGTACTAACCTTTGTTTTTGGGGCTAGTTTATTGTTCCTTAGACCTTTATTAAGAAGCGCTAAGGCAAAAACTATATGGGGATAATGTTCCGTTCCTGCGCTTGTTTCCACGAATCAGGTATGTGTGCCAAAATCTCTAATTCTAACGCTTTAACAATCGCTTTTCTTGAATAAGAAATGGCATGCACTAATGCCACCTCACGTACAGGCTTAGGTTCAGGCAAAGTGTACACTTTTTCTTTTAGTTTAGGATCTAAATAATCCACGAACATTTGGGGTATAATGGTTTGGCCAAATCCTTGATCAGCCAGACGCACAATCGTTTCCATACTTCCCGTTTGATATGTCATCTTAGTGCCCACTAATGGGCCTGAAGGTAAGTTACAGATGGAATTCACTTGGCTACTTAAACAATGACCTTCCTCTAATAGCCATAACTTAGAGGGATCTAACGTCGATTTCAGTTTCGAACCATCCTCTTCCCATACATTAGAGTACAAGAACAATTCTTCATAATAGAGTGGAATCTCTACTAACGAATCATTTAATGGGGTAACCAAAATTCCGATATCAATTTTTCCTTCCTGAATGCCTTTTTTGATATTAGCAGTGGTCGTTTCCGCAATGCGAATAGTCAAATCAGGGTACTTCAACTGAAAATCCGCTAGAAACTTGGGCATTAAATAAGGCGCAATCGTAGGAATCACACCGATGGAAACAGAACCATTAACTTGATTCGACCAACCTTTGGAAAGAGAAAGAATCGAATTACTTTCATTCAGAATCGCCCGTGCTTTTGCGATAACTTCTCTTGCTGCTAGGGTAGGAACGAGAGGTTTCGCCTTGCGATTAAAAAGGGTAAGGTTTAATTCATCCTCTAACTTTTGCACCTGCATACTCAGGCTGGGCTGAGAAACACAGCAATAATCCGCTGCTTTGGAAAAACTTTGCAAATCAGCTAGGGCGACAATGTACTCTAATTGCGTTATAGTCATAGTATAATTTAAAACTATACAAATATAGAAAATATAGATTTGACTAATAACACTTTAAGCAAGATCTTTGCATCACAATTTAACAAGAACAATAAAACAACCAATACAGATGGCAAATCACATGTTAGGATTAGGAAGTCAATTCCCTACATTTTCAAAAACAGCAGTCGTTTCTTTAGAGCAAGGAAAAGAATTTTCAACAATCACTTCAGAAGATCACAAGAAGGACGGTAAGTGGTTAGTGATGTTCTGGTGGCCAAAAGATTTTACTTTTGTTTGCCCTACAGAAATCGCTGAATTCAACCGCCGTGCAGGAGATTTCGCAGATCGCGATGCTTCTTTAATCGGAGCTTCTACTGATTCTGAATTCGTTCACGCAGCTTGGAGAAGAGATCACGACGATTTACGTGGATTAAAATTCCCTATGTTAGCGGATACTTCTAAGAGCTTAGCAGAAGAATTAGGTATCTTAACTGAAGGAGAGAAAGTAGCTTACCGTGTAACCTACATCGCTGACCAAGATGGCGTTATCCGTTGGGTATCTGCCAATGATCTTTCAGTAGGTCGTAACGTAGACGAGGTTTTACGTGTATTAGATGCGTTACAAACAGACGAGCTTTGCCCATGTAACTGGAAAGCTGGAGACGCTACATTATAATCAGTTCTTTAGCCCCAGGATTCCCTGGGGCTATTAAAATCAACAACCATGAGTGAGACAAAAGACAACTTATTGGCGGAGATCAATATCCCTGCCACAGAATCGTTTGCCCTTTTAGATACCCTTGATGCAGCAGATCACCGCTACATTAAAGATCTTAAAATCAATGTTTCGAATGCCTTACGCGCTCAAACGTTGACAGAAAAAGAAGCTATTCTATTAGCCTTAGCGGTTTCTGTGAATCAAAAGCACACTAGAACAATTGATTCACTAACAGAACTAGCGCTTAGCAAAGGAGCTACCGATGCAGAGATTACAGAAATGCACGCTTTAGTATCATTACTGAATGCTAACAACATTTTCTACCGTTTCAAGCACATGGTAGATAAAGAGTACTACAATACGGCACCAGCGGGTATTCGTATGTCGATTATGATGAACCCTGTTTTAGGTAAAGAATTCTTTGAATTAGCTAGCTTAACGGTTTCTGCGATTAACGGCTGTGAAATGTGTGTAACTTCTCATGAGCAATCTGTGAAGAACCACGGAGCTACTGAAGCGCGTATTTTAGATGCCATCCGTCTAACGGCGATCATTAAGAGTTTGATCGTACTTTTATAATACGAGTTTTAGGTTGAGTGAAATAGGGGGGAGCAATCCCCTCTTTTTTTATTCTATGGGAATGAGCGTAAACTCCACCCGGCGATTACTTTTACGCGTATCTTCTAATAGGTTGTTTGCCAAAGGCTTCGAACCGCCCCATCCCTTCGTTTGAATACGATTCGCGTCTACTCCCTTAGAAACCAAATAGGCCTTTACGTTCTCCACTCGTTCGATAGATAACTTTAAATTATCATTCCAGTCACCTTGGTTATCCGTGTGCCCCTCTAATAGCAAGGCATATTGCGTATTCTCGGATAAAATGGAAATAATCTTCTCTAATTCAGCTTCAAAACCGGGCTTTAATTCTGACTTCCCTTGATCAAAACTAACATTAGAAAAAGCAAAGGCTTTGTTTTTCTCCACCGTTTGAAGGAAGAAATTGCGGTTTATTAACTGAAAACTAGTAGAAGAAGTGAAATCAAAATTCTCCACCTTGGAGAAGAATCCCGGCTTCTTAATTTGAACGGTAAATGCCTTTTTGGCTGGCCACATAAAGCTATAATCGCCACCATAAGGATCGTAATCAAGTGAAAGAGTGTCTGATGGATTCCCTTTTGCTTTAATGACGATGTGTGCCGCCATTGGTTCTTTGGTTTTCTGATTTATGACTTGACCCGTTAGCTGAATTAAGGTCAAAGGCTTCGCTTTTTCTGGAATCTTGATACGAAAAATATCTTCAGCGCCCATGGAATTCTCTGTGGAACTAAAATACGCAAAATCACCTTTGGCCGAAACGGAGAAATAACCATCCCACTGAGGCGTATTCACAATAGGCCCAAGGTTTTCTGGTGCAGACCAATTTTGCCACGTATCATCTAATCGACGAGATAAAAAGATATCATTATTGCCATAACCTACGTGACCACTGGAGGAGAAGTACATCGTCACTCCATCGGGAGCAATAAAAGGGGTTGATTCCGCTTCACCCGTATTAACAACTGGGCCTATGTTTTTCGGTTCTGACCAGGAATCATCTGCATTCAAAAACGAAACATAGATATCCTTTCCACCATATGAATCTTTGGTTTCCGTGGTCATCAAGAGGACTTTACCATTAGGCGCCAACGTATATTCAGAGAATTCTGATTTATTCTTAAAGTTGACAATTTTCAACGCTTTAGGAAAACTCCACTCACCTGTTCGTAATAAGAAAGAAAAGGAAACGCCTTTTTCCATCGTACCGTCTTTTCCGTAGACATTGTTTAATAACAACGTCTTTCCGTTAGGGGTAATGCCGCAAACTGCATTGTTTTCGTCATTATTGATGGGAGCAGGAAACAACGTAGCTTTTGACCAAGTACGATCAGGCTGCCAATTAGATACCCAAATATCCTGGTTCTTGTTAGCTCCTAAATTATCAGGATGCTTCCAGCGAGTGAAATAAAGCTTTTGGCCATCAGGGCTAACAACGGGACAAATCTCATTAAACTTCGAATTAATAGCATTTCCTAGGTTTTCACGTGCCTGAAAGGCATTCGCATCAGTGGTTAATTTCAAAGAAGACTCGATAGGTTCATCGCTATCAGAGATACCAATAGCATCAATTTGGGAGTATCCTTTCACCCGTAATGAATTAAAGGAAATCTTGATGCCCTTTAATTTGAAACTCGTTTTAGTCGGGAGTCGAATGGTGGTAACTTGAGATCCTGCGGTAGCATAACCAGGGGCGAAGAACCGCAAAGGATAGATCCTATTATTCTGATCTAAACCATCTACCGAAGTGATGCTACCAGCTCCAAAGTTTTCAAAAATAGCGATTTGTTTCACCGCCATCGTCGTATCAAATCCTACTAACAGGTATTCTCCTTCTGGACTATCAGCGGTCATCGATTGCCAAGCACTAGGAGTGGCAGCCATTTTGGGGTATTTACTAGGACGACCTAACGCATGTAAAGCTCTGTATTCCCTACCTAAAAGGGGATCTTTGTATTCACTAGAAACGGAAATAACCTGAGAAGCCCATTTTACTTTTTGGGCCAAAGTAAGGGTGGAAACAAAAATCAACAAGATGCAGATTCTGACACCCATCAAATTAATTCGCTACAGACAAAAGTTCAGCAATGGTAGCTTTGGGATCTTTAGACGCAAAAACGAAGCTTCCTGCCACTAACACATCTGCACCTGCTTGATATAAATCTGCGGCATTTGCCATCGTAACACCACCATCAATTTCAATCTTTAGGGCCGTATTACCTGCTTTTGCGGCCATATCGGCTAAACGCTTCGTTTTATTGATCGCATTCGGAATGAACTTTTGACCTCCAAATCCTGGATTGACTGACATAATCAAGGCTAAATCTAAATCCGCAATAATGTCTTCATAAACTTCTACTGGTGTACCCGGATTAATGGCCACACCCGCTAAGCAACCGGCATCTTTGATTTGCTGGATCGTACGATGAATATGAGGACATGCTTCGTAGTGTACGGTGATGACTTTGGCTCCTGCTTTGGCAAAAGTCGAAATATATTGCTCTGGCTTTTCGATCATTAAATGAACGTCAAGCACCTTTGTAGCGACTTTATGAATAGCTTCCAATACCGGAAAACCAAAAGAGATGTTAGGCACAAAAACCCCATCCATGACATCAATATGAATCCAATCTGCAGCAGATTCATTCAACATGTGTACTTCTGAACCAATGTTTAAAAAATCACAGGCTAAAACCGAGGGGGCAATGATCAAATTTCTCATAAGGCAAAGGTATAAAATATTCCTAAACCTTGTTTCCCGCTTGATTCCAATTGAATTAAGTTTTAATTTCGATTATGGATATAAATCAGCGGATGAATGAACTCATTGAGAAGATCAATCTCTACAATGAGGCCTATTATCAACAGAATGAAAGCATTATTTCGGATCAAGCATTCGATCTATTACTCGCTGAATTAATCAAATTAGAGCAAGAAAATCCTCTTTTTGCACGTTCTGATAGCCCCACTCAAAAAGTAGGCGGCACCATCACGAAAGAATTCAAATCCGTCACTCACCAATTTCCGATGTTATCCTTAGGAAATACTTACAATGAAACCGACTTGAGGGATTTTGATGAACGGGTAAAAAAAGGGTTAGAAGGAGAGGACTTCGAATATGTGTGTGAGTTAAAGTTTGACGGAGTGGCCTTATCGTTTTGGTATACCAATGGAGTATTACAAAAAGGGGTAACAAGAGGAGATGGAACGCGAGGGGATGATATTACGGCGAATGTAAAGACCATCAAGAGTCTGCCCATCCGTGTCAGTTCCACCATTCTACCCACTACCTATGAGATTCGAGGAGAGGGGTATATGCCTATCACTTCGTTTGATCGTATCAATGCGGAGAAAATTGCAAAAGGAGATCAACCCCTAGCTAATCCACGAAATGCTGCATCTGGCACCTTTAAAATGCAGGATTCAGCAGAGGTAGCTAGAAGAGAAATGGAATGTTTTATCTATTCCTATTTAGGCAATGAGAACCCATTTAATAGCCATTCCGAGGCATTAGAACACTTGAAATCGGTCGGTTTTAGTATTTCCCCTACGTACCGTGTTTGCGCATCCATTGATGAGGTGTTAACGTATATCGAGGATTGGGCAGAGAAAAGAAATGATTTACCCTTGAATACAGATGGAATTGTGATCAAGGTCAATGATTTTGGACAACAGGAACGTTTAGGTTTTACGGCCAAATCACCTCGTTGGGCCATCGCCTTCAAATACCCCTCAGAAATTGCCCGAACACGTATCAATTCAGTTTCATACCAAGTAGGCAGAACAGGTAATGTGACACCTGTAGCCAATTTAGAACCTGTTTACCTGGCTGGTACCGTTATTAAACGAGCCTCCATTCATAATGCGAATGAAATGGATCGCCTCGATTTACGCGAGGGAGATACCGTATTCATCGAAAAAGGGGGAGAGATCATTCCTAAAATCACTGGAGTGGATACTTCAGCCAGAAAAGAGGGAAATGCTTTTATGTTTCCGCATGCATGCCCATCTTGTTCAACAGAACTTGTTCGCTTAGAAGGCGAAGCCAATCACTATTGTCCAAACGATACCGGCTGTCCGCCGCAAATCAAAGGGAAAATCGAGCATTTTATTGCTCGTAAAGCCCTGAACATTGAAAACCTCGGAACTGAAACGGTCGACTTATTATTCGAAAAAGGGATCGTTCAAAATGTGGCTGACCTGTATGATTTAAATGCAGAGAAATTCATCGGTTTAGAGGGATTTCAGTCTAAATCGATACAAAACATACTTTCTAGTATAGAAAAATCAAAGCAAATCCCGTTCCGCCAAGTATTATTTGGATTAGGGATTCGGCATGTAGGAGCCACCATCGCGGAGAAACTAGTTTTGCATTTTCATTCCCTAGAGAATTTGATGCAGGCTAGCCTAGAAGATTTAATCGCGGTTCCTGAGATAGGGGATCGGATTGCGCTCAGTGTACTGGAATACTTTGCGGCTTCCGAAAATAAGGACATCATCGAGCGTCTTAAGAGGGCAGGAGTTCAATTTTCAGAAGAAATAAGCGAAATAGTTTTAGAAACAACGGCTTTGGACGGCAAAACTTTCGTAATTTCGGGAGTATTTAGCCATTTCGATCGAGATGGATTAAAGGCAAAAATCATCGCAAACGGCGGAAAAGTCGTTTCCAGTATTTCTGCCAAATTAGATTACCTAGTCGCCGGTGAAAATATGGGGCCTGCTAAACTAGAAAAAGCAAATTCATTATCCATACCAATTATCTCGGAGGACGAGTTTATTGCCCTCCTTTCTTAATTATGCAATCATTACCTAAATTTCACGGCGTTGCGCCAGCTCTAGTTACTCCCATGAACGAAGATCGTTCCATTAACTGGGTTGGCTTAACGAAATTAATTCAACACGTGAGCAACGGTGGGGTGGATTATTTAGTCGTTCAAGGAACTACAGGTGAATCTGCTACTACCACATCGGATGAGAAGAAACAAATTGTTTCTACCATTCAAGAGGCAAATACAAAGAACTTACCCATCGTCTATGGATTAGGTGGAAACAATACGGATTCATTAATAAACCAAATCAAACAAACGTCATTTGAGGGCATTGATGCCATTTTATCCGTTTGTCCCTACTATAATAAGCCGAGTGCAAGAGGCGTGATCGCACATTACGAAGCAGTGGCTGATGCTTGTCCTGTTCCAGTGATTATGTACAATATACCTGGAAGAACAGGCATTAACATGTCAGCGGAAACGGTTTTAAAGCTTTCTGAACACCAGAATATCATTGGAATCAAGGAGGCGTCTTGCATCATTGAGCAATGTATGGAGATTGTCTACCACAAATCAGACGACTTTTTATTAATCTCTGGAGATGACGTTCAGGCTGTGCCTATTATATCCATTGGTGGTGTGGGTGTTATGTCCGTGATTGCGAATGCGTTTCCGCAACAATTTACGACGATGATTCACCACGCATTAGCAGGGGATTATCGGTCAGCCCAAAAAGAATTAGGCAAATTCCTGACCATCGACCCGTATTTATACGAAGAAGGGAATCCAGTAGGAGTGAAGAAATTATTAGAGAATCAAGGTTTGTTTGGTGCTCAGGTCCGTATGCCACTCGCTAGCGCATCTGCAGAATTAGGAAAAAAATTAGCGCAAATTAGCGCACAAGAAGGATTAAATAAATAATAAAATATGTTTGTACACATTGTTAATTTTTGGTTAAAAAAAGGGTTAAGCGCAGAAGACATTGCGCTGTTTGAAGCAGGCGTCCAGTCATTAGCTGACGTAGAAACGGTGGATGTATTTAGCGTAGGAAAACCGGCTAAAACAGATCGTCCAGTAATCGATCGTTCATACGATTATTGCTTATTAACAACATTTGAAGAGGAGAAAGGACACGATTATTACCAAACGGCTCCCATCCATTTAGAATTTATTAAAAACTGTGCCCACCTTTGGGACAAAGTCTTGATCTATGATTCAGAAAGCATGTAAGCTTCTTCTCGTGTTTAGCGTGGTGGGTTGTTCTAAATATGTGAAACCTTCTACCTATTACTCGAACGATTTTAAAAATGGGGGTGTAGAACGCCACGATGGACTAGGATTTGAGGTGCCCGTAAAATACGATATTGATGTCGTGTATTTTAACGAAAAACCTAAACAGAACTACGAGGATATCGAGACCATTAAAATGTCTGGGGAAGTGCCTCTAGAGGATAAGCAGCTCCAGAATGGAAAAATGCTTTACCGAGGTAACCACCAAGATAAAAAGCAAGAAATTTTACGTCAAATGGTCGATAAGGCCAAAGAATTAGGTGCAACTGCCCTAATAGACGTTAAATATTCCGTTTATAGCACCCAAACAGCAAACGGCTTTACCTTTACTGGAAAAGCGGTTCGTTACGTGTTGAAATAAACCGATAAGCTTCTAAATTAGAAATTAAAACAGGACCTCTAGATCCTGTGAATCTAATTTGGAAGCTTTTTAGTTTCCGCTCTTTGAAGGTGATCATTCGCTTGTGACCGATAGTTCCCGCTTTAATTACTTCCTTATTACCCAATTCATCGACCAATTCCACTTCGAAACTACTCACGCGCTGCCCTAAGGCAATAGGCTCTTGGAGCATGAGGGTGTTTATGCTTAAAGGGTTTTTCAATTCAACGCGAATATCCTTCTTTTTAGGAGATGCCATCCAAAAGGTCGAGTTCTTTCCATCGAGTAGTGGATCATTCGTATTTTTCTTTAATAGATTAACAAGTGATTTTGTGCGAATCGCCGCAAAGCCCATTAAGGAAGCTGAATCATTCTCATGAATTAATCCTCGCGTATCCACCGGAATATTCAATAAAAGATTGGCATTGCGCCCTACCGAGGCTGCGTAAATCTTTAATAAAGAATCAGGTGTCTTGACCTTATTGTCCTGATCGGGATGATAATACCATCCCGGACGAATAGAAACATCCACTTCTGGAGAAACCCAATGCGTCCCATTTTCTTGACCATTTCTGTAATTGTCAAAATCAGGGCAGCCTGGATAGATCTTATCGCGTAAAATTGGGCTCCACATCGTATCATAGGCGTAACCACGTTCATTTCCTACCCAACGAATGTCCGGTCCTGCATCAGAGAATTGCACCGCAGTAGGTTGGTATTTATTAACCATGGAGTGGAACAAATTCCAATCATACACCTGCTTCTTACCATTGGGACCCTCACCATTCGCGCCATCGTACCAAAACTCGAATATAGGTCCGTAGTTCGTCAATAATTCCTCCTGCATTTTGGCATACACCTGATTATAATCATCCGTTCCATAAGCAGGATGAAAACGATCCCAAGGGGATAAATAGATACCCAGCTTCAAATCGTATTTTTTACATGCTTCCGATAATTCCTTCACCACATCTCCCTTGCCATTCTTCCAAGGAGACTTAGCCACAGAATGTGAAGTATATTTAGATGAATAAAGCGCAAAACCATCGTGATGCTTCGCTGTCAAAATCAATCCTTTCATTCCTGCTTTCTTTGCAATTCTAGCCCACTGATTGCAATCTAATGCAGTCGGATTAAAAGAAGAGGGACTTTCTTTTCCCTCGCCCCATTCCACATTCGTAAACGTGTTCATGTTAAAATGAATGAAACCATAATACTCTAATTCCGACCAAGCTAATTGCTTAGCAGAAGGAATAGGATAGACGGGAGCTACCTTTTGAGAAAATAGCGAATAGCTTAATAGAGCAAAGAATAGAGTGAATCTTTTCATTAGAATTCAGTATACAGGAAGCAATTTTCGAAAATGGTTTGACCTTGGTTAGGAATCGCACGGAATAAAGGGTTAAAACCAAACCAAATAATTTTACCTTTATCCACCTCTTTAACGCCTAACATTAAAGAATTGGCTAGTTGAGCTTTCTTATTAGCCCCTACAAAACCCATAATATTCGGCTTTGAAGAAGTTTTTAACACAGGTGTAAAATCCTTCGGAAGCTTAACGAAATCACTCACTTGATTTAGAATATAGATCGATGTAACATTAATTCTGAAGGCCAAAGGATGGGTCTTTTCTAACTCCACTTGCAACATATTCCCTGAAGTGGTATTAGACAATTCAGCTCTCTCACGCATTGCATAAGTCGAAGTGTGTTTAGCGGTATCCTCTTTCACCACTAAATCCTTATCCTCCAAAATCTTACGAGCACCTTCCATTAAAATTAGTTTCCCGCCTTTTTTCACCCAATCAGTTAATAGAATTGAATTCGTATTCGATAGGGCGGCATGTTTGCCATCAGGATAAATGATGTGCGTGTAATTGAACAAATTCGACTTAAATAATTGCGTCGACGGGATGAACGAGGGCTTAAATCCGTATTTCTGAGTTAAGAAATAGGCTAGTTCTCCTTGTTGATTTACGTCATTAACTGGATCGACTACTACGGCAATTTTAGGAATAAAGATGGGTTTAAAATGGGGTGAACCAAGGTCGTAGCTTGATTTTGAGCGGTAGGAGTCAAGAGATTCTAGAAATATGTTAAGCTTTTCCATTTTTTGTAAAAATTTAACACGATCTGCGTTTTTAACCTTAGTAAACGAAATAATAATTTCTCCATTTTGCACATCTGAAAAAGTAACTAAAGCGCCTATTTGAATTGCAGAATGAATTAATTTTTGATTTAAGGATGGAACTTTAGGCGTTGCAATATAGGCGACATGCATTGCTGTATCAAGATCTAACAACCTTTCTCCTTCATGATCTTTAACTACATTAAACACATTTTCATTAACACCAAACGCCTTTATTCCATTCAATTGAAACAAATTCCAAGCTGTGATATCATATGTCATTGAATCTTCTATGGCGATAGTTGGATCCAATAAAGCTTGAATCAATGGCGCAGATGACTGTTTAGCAGGAATTAATAATCCAGTAAAATTATCCAATAATGAAACCACCTTCATTGATGAATAATCATACACCCTAGTTGATTTTGAAACACCCATATCTTTCATATAGGTGATATTATTTTTCTCTAATAATTGAATAAATTCTTGACCTTTTTCTAATTCCTCCTCCGGCACAAAATAATACGCAAACTTATTCGACGGATTCGTTCTCGACTTATCATGCACACCATAAAACGAAGCTTTCAAGCTTTCTGCATTTGCTAAAGACCATTCGACTAAATTTAGTGCCAAAGCCGAGTGGTGCTTCACTCGATCCACAAGGGAAATGGTATCGCCGTCACTTTTGGCAGAAATCAATCCCCCTCTAATTCCCCCTTGCTCTAAGGTCATTCCTAAGGCACCATTCAAAACAGGGTAGGTGTCTCCGTAGCCTGGGTACAATAAATCATACACTTCAGAAGTGAAATAAGGCCATTTCTTTTCATCAAATAACTTCGAAAAAGATCGACCTACACTTTCCTGTAAATCCTTTGTCGACTGCGCAATGAAATTCAAATAAGGCTTTGCTGCCGGGGGGAAATAATACGAGTGTTGGAAACTTTGCTCGTGAAAATCCGCGTGCATCATGGGCATCCAAGAACGGTAGAACTTCAAACGCTGTTGTGTCTCTTTCTGTGTCTGCCAAACCCAATCGCGGTTTAAGTCAAACGAGAAATGGTTATAACGACCTGATGTAATTCCCTCATAATGCTCTTGATCGTTCGGATCTGGATTTCCACCTGCGATATAATTACGGCGATTGTATTGGGTCACATACGCATCGCGACCATCTGGATTGATGCAAGGATCAATCAAAATAACATAAGGAACGGATTGATTGGGTTTTGAAATCAAAGCATATAATGTGTTCAAAGCCGCCTCGCTTCCGGCTGCTTCATTTCCGTGCACATTAAAAGAAAGATTGATGATCACGGGGAGTGAAGTATCCGTTTTTTCGCCTTGGATACGTTTCTGGTGATTTTGCTGCACTTGCTCTAGGCTCACTCCAGATGGAAGATTCGCAATAAGCATTTGGCCTTGCTCGCGCCCCTCACTGGTTTGACCATATACTTGCCATTGTGCTAGTCCATTACTTTGTGATGCCAAATAACGACTATAGGCTACAATCTGATGGTGGTAAGTAAATTTTGTACCGATAGGGTAGCCTAAGAATTCTTCAGGCGACTTAATCTGAGCTGAAAGGCTTATGCTACCTAGTAATAGGAGAATAGCAAAGTAATTTTTCATTATGTCAATTTGGTTTGCATTAAAATTAAATAAAAGGCGGTAAATTAAGCAGTGTTTTGACTTTATAAATAAATTAATTCAACATGGCATTACCTCTAAACTATAAAAAAACAACCCTAAAGAATTCAGAATCCACTTCTTATACGATTCCCTTAATCCTAGTCACTAGTTTATTCTTCTTGTGGGGACTTGCTAATAGCTTAAATGGTTCCTTAGTCAAACAATTCCAAACTGCCCTAGATTTGCAGCGCTGGCAAGCCAATATCGTGGAGACGGCCTTTTATTTTGGGTATTTCGCGATGGCACTCCCAGCCGGATATGTCATGAAAAAGATGGGCTATAAAGCAGGAATCCTAATGGGCTTAGTACTTTATGCCGCTGGATCTTTTCTATTTTACCCTGCAGCAGAAGTACGTATTTATGGCTTTTTCTTAGCAGCCTTGTTCTTAATGGCTTCTGGAATTGCCTTTTTAGAGACTGCTGCAAACCTTTATGTGACGGTATTAGGAGATCCTAAAAAGGGAGATTTTAGATTAAACCTAGCTCAATCCTTTAATGGTATGAGTATTATTTTAGGACCTATCATCGGTGGATTATTCATCTTCTCTGAGAAAGAATATACACGAGAAATGATTCAGGCGCTTCCTGTTGCAGAAGCAGAAGCCATTCGGATAAGCCAAGCCGCTTCTGTACAAATGCCCTATCTAATCATCGGACTTGTCGTAGCATTAGTTGCCATATTGTTTGTATTCACCAAAATGCCAGAATTACAATCAGCAGAAGAATCAAACGGCAAAGTAACTATAGCGAGTTTATTAAAGCGTAAACATTTGGTATTAGGGATATTAGCGCAGTTTTTAAATGTAGGGGCACAGGTTTCACTTTGGGGGAATTTTGTGGATTTGAAATTGGATTTGGCCAAAAACGACAATTTGTGGATTGTAGATAAAATCTACCAAATATCAGATACGATGAGTCCTACGCAGATTGCTAGTTTCCATGCTTCCTTTGCTTTTATCTTGTTTTTACTAGGTCGATTCATAGGAACTTATTTGATGGGAAGAATTGCCTCAAACAAAGTGTTAGGCATATATGCCATAGGAGCAGTGATCTCTGTAGCCGTGGCGATGTTCGGAGGAGGACTAGCTGCTTTATTGGCTTTGATAGCTGTCTATTTCTTCCAATCCATTATGTTCCCGACCATTTTCGCCTTGTCTTGCAAAGGCTTAGGTGACGGATCTAAATTAGCATCCTCTTTAATCATTATGTCCATTGTAGGTGGGGCACTTGTTCCTCCGTTAACCGCATCTTTATTCAAAATAGGTACGGTAGCAGCATTGAGCGTACCTTTATTGTGTTTTACTTATATTATCTATTTCGCTTACAAAGGATTTGAAATCAAAGACTAATGCAACGATTTATCTTATTTCTAGACTTGAAGGATGACCCTGAATTAATCAGGGAGTATGAGAAATACCACGAGTCCATTCCTACAGAAATTGAAGATAGTATACTTTCTTCAGGAATAGAATCCATGCAAATCTTTCGTTTTGAGAATAGACTTTGTATGGAAATTATTTCAAATGATGAATTTAGTTTTGCCAAAAAAGGGGAGATGGATTCCCTTAACCCAGCCGTACAAGCCTGGGAAACCTTGATGTCGAATTACCAAAAAACAATCCCTGGAACTCCAGCAGGAGCCAAATGGGTACTTGCCAATACCATATTTAGCCTAACAAAATGAGCCAAACATTCCTACAAATTAACCCTACTGACAATTTACTTGTTGCCTTACAAGATCTTCCTAAAGGAACTGTTATTCAGCACAACGGCAATGAAATTACGCTTCAAGATGATATAGCAGCTAAGCATAAATTCACCACGGAAGCCATCGCTAAAGAGGGAAAAGCAACGATGTATGGCGTTTTAGTAGGACTTGCGAGTCAAGATATTCCCAAAGGAGGGCTCATTCACACCTTCAATTTACATCACGCTGCCACTGATTTTGTGGGAAAACAACAGGAGTATAATTGGACTGCGCCTGATGTATCAAAATTCCAAAACAGAACATTTAATGGCTACCACCGCGCAGATGGTCAAGTAGGTACTCAAAACTATTGGTTAGTCATTCCCCTGGTTTTCTGCGAGAACAGAAATATCGAATTATTAAAGAATGCGTTCTTAAATGGTTTGGGCTTCCAAAAAATGGACCCATTCACTCAAAAGGTGCAACAATTAGGTAAGCAACTAGCTGAAGGAAAAGCACTAGAAATAGACACGGCTTCTTCTGCCTCCGTTTTAGTTCATAAATCATCCCAATTCCCGAACGTAGACGGTATCAAATTCTTAACGCATGAAAGTGGATGCGGCGAGAATAAAGACGATTCCTTAAATCTATGCGCCTTATTAGCGGGTTATTGCCTAAATCCGAACGTTGGCGGAATAACTGTTTTAAGTTTAGGATGCCAACATTCTCAAATTGAGGTTTTTAAAGAGAAGTTGAAAGAAAAAGATCCGAATTTCTCTAAGCCATTATACATCTTTGAGCAACAACAAGATAATGGCAGCGGGGTAGAGAATATGTTGAATGAAGTGATTCTACAAACATTTAAGGGTCTAGTGGAAATCAATAAACAAACGCGTAAACCGGCTCCTTTATCCGCATTACGCGTAGGTGTTAAATGTGGTGGATCAGATGGATTCTCGGGAATCTCTGCGAATCCAGCTATTGGGCATACCGCAGACTTAGTCGTAGGACTAGGTGGAACGGTGATGATCGCTGAATTCCCTGAATTATGTGGTGTCGAACAAGAACTTCAAAATAGATCAGTGACTAAAGAAATCGCTGACAATTTCGGTTTCTTAATGCGCGAATATGCAAGACGCGCTGCCTTGGTAGGCGCAGGTTTTGATATGAACCCATCTCCAGGTAACATCAAAGATGGTCTCATCACAGATGCGATCAAATCTGCGGGAGCCGCTAAAAAAGCCGGTTCATCACCTATCGAAGATGTGTTAGGCTATGGCCAATACGTAACTAAGAAAGGCTTAAACCTGGTATGTACTCCTGGAAATGATGTTTTAGCAACAACGGGTATGGCCGGTGCTGGTGCTACCATTCAATTATTCACTACAGGCCTAGGAACACCCACAGGTAATCCAATCAGCCCCATGGTGAAATTATCAACCAACACTAAACTAGCTGTGAAACTGCCTGAAATTATCGACATCGATTGTGGTCCAATCATTTCCGGTGAAAAGACGGTAGAGCAAATGGGTGAGGAAGTTTTAGAATACATCATTCAATTAGCCTCTGGAGAGATTAATACGAAAGCGATGGATCTTGGCCAAGATGACTTTATGTTCTGGAGGAGAGGGGTATCGCTTTAAATGGTGAATGGTGAATGGTGAATGGTGAATGATAGATTATAGAGTAGAGAGTATAGAGTAAAAATAATGACTAGCGACTTTCGACTAGTGACTAGCGACTAGCGACTAGCGACTATCGACTAGCGACTAGCGACTATCGACTAGTTACTACCGACTAAAAAATATGTTCAAACTAACTAACAAAAAAGTCCTCATCACCGGCGGATGCTCCGGCATCGGACAATCCATTGCGCTAACTTTCTTAGCACAAGGAGCGGAGGTGCATGTTTTGGATTTAAAGCCATCTGCAGAACCTATGCCGGATGAAATCACCTTTCATCAGGCTGATATTACTTCACTGGAGGCGGTAGAAGCCATTGCTGCAGAATTGAAATCGATAGATATCCTAGTGAATAATGCAGGGATTCCGCAGATTGGTAATTTGGAGAAAACGAGTCCATCAGACTTCCAACGCATCTTTGATGTCAATGTAAAAGGGGCTTATCATTGTATGTATGCTTTTATTCCAGCTATGATGGAACAGAAATCAGGGGTAATATTGAATATGGCCTCGGTGGCAGCCTCGGTGGGAATTCCAGATCGTTTTGGGTATTCGATGACAAAAGGAGCCATCAAATCGATGACTCAATCGGTGGCGAAAGATTACGTAAAACAGGGTATTCGTTGTAATTGTATATCACCAGGAAGAGTCCATACGCCGTTTGTGGATGGGTTTATTGCCAAAAACTACCCAGACCAACAAAAAGAAATGTTTGAGAAACTTTCTGCTACTCAACCGATAGGTCGAATGGCGAAACCACAAGAAATTGCGCATTTAGCTTTATATTTATGTTCCGATGAAGCCGCTTTTATCACAGGGTGTGATTATCCAATCGACGGTGGATTCATTTATTTAAACAACTAAACCTATGAAAAAACAACTGATTTGCCTGTTATTGATTTTGGGAACCTCACTGAGTTCATTCAAGAAAGACGGTCCTAAGCGTATTATTTTCTTTGGAGATTCCATCACTCAAGCGGGAGTAGGAAAGACCGGGTATATTACCAAAATGACCGAAATGATTGCCGCACAAGGCCTTTCGAATCAGTATGAGTTAATCGGAGCCGGCATCGGAGGAAATAAAATTTACGATTTATACTTACGCCACGAAGAGGATGTGGTCGCTAAGAATCCTAATTTAGTCATTATTTACATCGGTATTAATGATGTTTGGCATAAAACAAGTTCACGTACGGGTACGGATGCGGATAAGTTTGAAAGATTCTATACTGCTTTAATCAAGAAGATTCAAAAAGCTAATGCTCAAGTAGTTATCTGCACACCTACAGTGATCGGAGAGAAGTTTGATAACTCAAACGAGAACGATGGAGACTTAAATGCTTATTCGGCCATCATCAAGAAAATCGCTAAAGACAATAGTGTTCAATTGATCGATTTGCGCAAAGCCTTTATGGATTACGAGGCTAAAAACAACATCGAAAACAAGGCATCAGGTATCCTGACATCGGACCGCGTTCACTTAAATGAAACAGGTAATCAGTTCTTAGCTGATACGATGTGGGACGTTATTAAAAAATTATAAGATGAAATTAGCTAGAATCGGAGAAGAGGGGGCTGAAAAGCCCTGTATTTACCAAGATGGTACCTATTATGATGTGTCATCCCGTTTTATAGATTTTAACGAATCCTTTTTTCAACAGAATGGCGTAGCAGAATTAGCTCAACTACACCCAAGTGATTTCCCAGTCATATCCGGACGATTAGGTTCTTGTGTAGCAAGACCGAGTAAAATCGTATGTGTAGGCTTAAATTACGCGGATCATGCCAAAGAAACAGGAGCAGAGATTCCTAAGGAACCCATTTTATTCTTCAAGAGCACGACAGCCCTTTCTGGGCCGAATGACGATATCATTATCCCCAAGAACTCGACGAAGACAGATTGGGAAGTAGAATTAGCCATTGTGATCGGTAAAAAGGCCTCCTATGTTTCTGAAGCCGATGCCTACGATTATGTAGCAGGTTATTGCTTGCACAATGATCTATCTGAACGTGAATACCAATTAGAACGTGGTGGAAACTGGTCCAAAGGGAAGGGATGTGATTCATTTGCGCCTTTGGGACCCTATTTAGCGACAAAAGAAGAGATAAAAGACGTACATGCCTTAAATATGTGGCTAGATGTCAATGGGAAACGCTTTCAAACAAGTAATACCAATCAACTGATATTTAATGTTCCTCAAGTCGTTTCCTATATCTCTCAATTTATGACTTTATTGCCTGGCGATGTCATCAGCACGGGTACACCTCACGGCGTGGGATTAGGCTTTAATCCTCCTATTTATTTAAAGCCAGGAGATGTAGTTACCTTAGGCATGGATGGATTAGGGGAACAAAAACAATTGGCAAAAGCTTATCAGGGATGATTGATGCACATCAACATTTTTGGAATTACAACGAAGAGCGAGATACCTGGATAACACCAGAGATGTCCGTTCTTCGGGCTGATTTTTACCCAAACTACAGCGAACGTCTATTTAAAGACCAAGGTTTTACAGGCTGCGTGGCTGTCCAAGCGGATTCTTCTGAAGAGGAGACCTTATTCCTATTAGCATTAGCGGAACAAAATGATTTCATTCAAGGAGTTGTAGGTTGGGTGGATTTACAAAGTCCCAATATTGAAGATCGACTGGCTTATTTCTCCCAATTTGAGGCCATCAAAGGTTTTAGACATATCGTTCAAGGGGAAAAAGATCCGAATATTCTGGCTAGTTCAGCATTTATCCGAGGCGTCAAAACACTCGCCAGCTTCGATTTAAGCTATGATTTATTGATTTATCCGTATCAAATTAAATCGGCTATTACTTTTTGTGAATCCTGCGATGAACAAAAAATCGTATTAGATCATTTGGCCAAAGCCCCACTTAAATCAGGGAATATCCAAGAATGGAAGAAAGATATTCAAGCGTTTGCTGACTTATCGCACGTTTCCGCTAAAATATCGGGGATTGTGACGGAGGCAGCAGATCAATCTTGGACACAGGAACAAGTAAATGAGATTGTGGAGGTGGCTTTAGACGTTTTTGGTCCACAGAGACTACTGATCGGAAGTGATTATCCAGTTGTTTTAGTCAATTCAACGTTAGAACGCTGGGTTACCTCATTTCAAGAAGCGCTTAAAGGGTTGAACGCGTCTGAAAAAGAACTGATCTACCATCAAAACGCCATCGAATTTTATCAATTAGAGACACTATGAATTTAGGATTAAGAGAGAAAGTGATTATTGTGACTGGTGGAGCCAAAGGTATAGGAGAAGGAATTTCCGAGTCTTTGGCCTTAGAATCTGCCATGGTAGCCATTGTAGGAAGAAACGAGGCAGATAATCTGCGTTGCATTGAAAAAATTCAAGCGACTGGTGGACAAGCGTTTTCCTTCGTGGCTGATTTAAGCAATCCCTCCGAATGCCATCAAGTAGTTGAAAAAGTGGCTACGATGTTCGGGAAAATTGATGGATTAGTTAATAATGCAGGTTTAAATGACGGAGTAGGCCTAGAAACAGGTAATTACGAGAAATTCATTCAATCCATTAACGCAAATTTGACCCATTACTATTTAATGGCTCAAGCAGTATTACCTTATTTGAAAAAAAGCAAAGGGGCTATCGTTAATATCGGATCGAAAACAGCAGAAACAGGACAGGGAAACACCTCTGGATATGCAGCTTCGAATGGAGGACGCAACGCCTTAACGAGAGAATGGGCGCTAGAATTGCGTGATTATAACATTCGAGTGAATTCGGTCATCGTGGCAGAATGTTTTACGCCTATGTATGAGAAATGGATTGAGACGTTAGAAAACCCGAAGGAAAAATTAGCCAGCATTACCAGCAAAATACCTTTAGGTCAACGAATGACCACAAAAGAAGAAATAGGCGATATGGTCACATTTTTGATGTCTCCTAAATCAAGTCATACCACCGGACAAATCATCCATGTAGATGGGGGCTATGTTCACCTAGATCGAGCGATTTCATGAGAAATTTGGAAATCTTTGAAAGCCCGGGATTAATCGTATATCCTGATCGGGTAAAACGTAATATTGCCAAAGTCATCGAAATGGTGGATGGTAATCCTGCACGCTTGCGTCCGCACATCAAAACACATAAAACAAAAGAAGGAAACGACTTATTATTAGCAGCGGGAATCACCAAATTCAAATGTGCTACTATCGCCGAAGCGGAACTATTAGCGCTTTCAGAAGCGCCAGATGTGCTTATTTCCATGCAATTGATCGGACCTAATTTGGACCGTTTTAAGGAATTAGTAACCCATTATCCTAAAACAAAATTCTCCTCTATCGTAGATGATGCATTTGCCTCATCCGAGCTGAATCGCATTTTTACAGACCTTTCAGCAGGAGTTTTTGTGGACCTCAATATGGGGATGAATCGCACGGGTATTTTACCTGCTAAAGCTTTGGCTTTAATTCAACATATAGAAACTTTGCCTAATGTCACTTTGCGGGGTTTACATGCCTATGATGGTCATATTCGGGACAAAGTATATGAGGATCGGGTGAAACACGTGGAAACTGATTTCACCTCATTCTACAAACTTCTAGAGCGCTTAAACCGTTCTGATCTAGAATTAGTCGTATCCGGAACCCCTAGTTTCCTGGTGCACCACAAAAATCCCCAATTTACGTGTAGTCCAGGAACCTTTATCTTTTTCGATGCAGGTTATGCGGCCTTATTTCCAGAAAACACCTTTGAATTTGGAGTAGAGATTATCGCTAGAATCATTTCAAAACCTACCGATACCACTATTTGTCTTGATTTAGGTCATAAATCGGTGGCGGCTGAAAATCCGATAGATAATCGCGTTCGCTTCCTGGATCATCCAAATTGGGTATTAAAGTCCCAAAGCGAAGAACATGGCATCGTGGAAGTAGGTGATAACTCAGCTTACACTATTGGTGAAATCGTCCGAATGATTCCTTATCATATTTGCCCTACAGTTAATCTACATTCCCATCTTCAAGTCATTGATGGTGGTTTATGGGAAGTGAAAGCTAGAAATCGCAGACTATGCTATTAATCGACGCCCATTTAGATTTAAGTATGAACGCGCTCGAGTGGAATCGAGACCTGCGCGCTAACATTCAAGAAATCAATGATCGAGAGAAGCATTTAACAGATAAACCTGATCGTGGCAATGCGACCGTAAGTTTAGACGAATTACGAAAAGGGAATATAGGCATCGTCGTGGCCACTCAAATCGCTCGCTATGTGGCACCTGATTCCACATTACCCGGTTGGAATAGTCCCGATCAAGCCTGGGCACAAACGCAAGGCCAATTAGCCTATTACAAAGCATTAGAGAGAACAGGAGATCTTCGTCCTATTCGAAATAGATCCGAATTAGACGATCATTTAACGCAATGGGAAGCTGATGGGCATACCATCGGCTATATTTTAAGTTTAGAGGGAGCTGATTCTATAATTTCACTAGAGTATTTAGAAATAGCCTATGAATTTGGTTTACGTGCCTTAGGTCCAGCTCATTATGGTCCGGGACGTTATGCACAAGGTACGAATGCCAAGGGCGGAATGGGAGCGAGGGGACGTGATTTATTGCACAAAATGACGGATCTACAGATCATTTTGGATGCGACGCATTTATGTGATGATAGTTTTTGGGAGGCGATGGAATACCACCAAGGTCCCGTTTGGGCTAGTCATCAAAATTGCCGTGCCTTAGTGGATCATAATCGTCAATTCAGTGATGAACAATTGAAAGAGATTATTTCGCGAGGAGCAGTGATTGGCATGCCGATGGATGCGTGGATGATGGTTCCAGGTTGGGTGAGAGGGGAATCCACACCACTAAACAAAAATGTAACCCTAAACACGCTAATTGATCATTTAGTGCACGTTTGCGACCTAGCAGGAAACACGAATCATGTGGGATTGGGCACCGATTTAGATGGAGGGTTCGGTAGAGAGCAATGTCCTGCCGATATTGAAACGATTGCTGATTTACAAAAACTACCTGAATTGCTATTGAAAAGAGGATTTTCGGATAATGATATCGTCAAATTTTGTCACCAAAACTGGCTTGATTTCTTAGAAAAGACCTGGTCTTAGGCCTTTGGCGGAGGACTTATGCTTGTCCAGCCACCATCCACAATTAATGTTTGACCTGTGATATGCTTTGCTTTGTCACTCAAAAAGAAACAAACCGCTTCTGAAATATCTTGAACATCTGCAGGCTTCCCTAAAGGTGTCAATCTACTCCATTCCAGTAAATAGTTTTCGTCTTTCTCCGTACGTTCTGTCATGGTAGCACCAGGTGAAACCGCATTGATGCGAATTTGGACAGGGGAGAGGTCGATGACTAAGTTTTGGACTAATTGATTTAACGCCGCTTTTGTCATCCCATACGCCGCTAAATCTGGATGCGCTTGATGCCCCGTAACAGAAGAAGTGACCACAATAGAACCAGGATTACCCGCTTTGCGAATGGCTTTTGCTACTTCTTGAATCAAGAAAAAAGTCCCTTGAATATTCAAATCCAATAAAGACTTCATAGAAGCTGGACTATAATCCCAAAAACTCCCAAAGGTAGTAACCCCCGCATTACAAACACAACCAGCTAAATCACCTGGTAATGTTTGCGCATAAGCCACTAACTCTTGGATAAACTCGTAAGAACTAACGTCACCGGCCTTCGCGTAGGGTCCAGATAAAAGAGTGGGATCAATGTCATTCATGACCACTAAATGCCCCTCCGCCATCAATTGCAATACAATTTGATGCCCGATCCCTTGGCCAGCTCCGGTGACAATATACACTTTCATACTAATGTGAATCGCGAGTTACAATCGAACCTGATCCACCTTTCAAGAAATCGAAATCAGCCCCTTGATCTGCCTGTTCGACATGATCAATGAAAAGACCTACATAACCACGAATCGTTTTAGGCTTTTCAAAAGGTTGTGCTACTTTACGAGCTGCTAATTCTTCCTCTGAAACTTCCCAATTTATCGTTCTATTTTCGACATCTAAGGCAATGTAATCCCCATTCTGCACCCAATTTAATGGTCCACCAGCGGCGGATTCAGGAGAAACATGAAGAATAACCGTACCAAAACCCGTACCACTCATTCTACCATCAGAAATACGAACCATATCTTTGACTCCTTTTTCCAATAGCTTCTTCGGAATTCCCATATTACCTACCTCTGCCATCCCTGGATACCCTTTAGGCCCCACATTTTTCAAGACCATCACCGAATTTTCATCGACTTCTAATTCAGGTGAGTCAATTCGCGCGTGGTAATCTTCAATATTTTCAAAAACAACGGCTTTTCCTCGGTGCTTAAATAATGCTTTAGAGGCTGCAGATGGTTTCAAGACAGCACCATTGGGTGCTAGGTTTCCACGAACCACCGCTATTCCTGAATCCGGTTTAAACGGAGCATCAAAAGTAGAAATGATGGAAGGCTCGTAAATAGGTGTATTTTCAATGTTCTCGCCCACTGTTTTTCCATTTACCGTGACGATAGACGTATGTAAATGTTCCTTCATTTGATTCATCAAAGCAGGAAGTCCACCTGCATAATACAAGTCTTCCATAAAATGCTCCCCAGAAGGTTGAATATTAGCCAAAAGCGGAATGTTACGCGAGAATTCATCGAAATCATCCAGTTTCAAATCTACGCCTAATCGACCCGCAATAGCCGTTAAGTGAATCACAAAATTGGTCGAGCCACCTGTTGCTGCATTGACGCGAATGGCATTTTCGAAGGCTGGACGCGTTAATACTTTGGACATCTTCAAATCCTCATTCACCATCTCCACAATACGACGTCCAGAATGCTGTGCAAGCACTTTTCTACGGACATCTGCCGCTGGAATGGCCGCATTTTGTGGTAAACTTAAACCTAAGGCTTCCACCATCGTCGCCATCGTAGACGCCGTACCCATCACCGCACAATGACCTGGCGTTCTAGCCATACAGGCTTCGGCTTCAATAAATTCTTTCTGCGTTAACTCTCCTAGTTTATAGGCTTCAGCGAAACGCCAAACATCAGATGTTCCAATTTCCTTCCCCTTAAATTTCCCTTTCATCATGGGTCCACCCGAGATAACCAAGGTAGGCAAATCGACACTACAAGCACCCATCACAAGAGAAGGAGTCGTTTTGTCGCACCCACACATGAGCACCACACCGTCAATAGGGTTCGCGCGAATGGATTCTTCCACGTCCATACTCGCTAAATTGCGGTACAACATCGCGGTAGGTTTGATTAAGGTTTCGCCCAAAGACATCACCGGAAACTCTACTGGAAATCCACCCGCCTCAATAATTCCTTTCTTCACAAATTCCGCTAATTCCCTGAAATGAGCATTACAAGGTGTTAATTCTGACCAGGTATTGCAAATACCAATAACCGGTTTCCCTTGGAAATAATCATCTGGGATACCTTGATTTTTCATCCATGCCCGGTAGATAAATCCATCTTTACCGGTCTTTCCAAACCACTGCTGCGAACGCAATTCAACTTTACTCATTTTCTTTTTCTAGGTCTAAGGTTTTAGAGAGAACAAAACTTCCGTCCGCTCCATATTTATAATAACAAGCGCGAATCCCCGAAGAGATCTCCGCATAAGGATCATTTTCATAGCCAAAAGAATGCACGATGGCCGCTTTTTCTAAATACAAACTATCTGCCCCCGCATAGCCTAAACGCTGCCGGCCCATAACCGAAGGAAATCGAATGGCCCGAATTTTCCCACTTTCATATTCAAAAGCAAAAATTCGGTAGTTTTTACCCTGCCAACCAGCTACCCAAAATTCTGGCTTCTCATTTCCATTCAAATCAGTGGCCAAGACTGAAGATGCTTTGAAATTAGCTACATTTTTTTCTAACAGAACCGCGTGGCTTTTCTCCAATCGAATTATTCCAGCATCTACAGTAACCGTAAAGTCTTCGAAGGCAGATGTCAACTCAGAGGCCCTAGTTTTCGACACGGTGTCATCCACCGCTATCTGGGCCAATGAATCACCATATGCCTTCACCACATCCACATCTGTTATCTCTGTTTCCTCTGGCTTGTCATCTAATTCTCCTATATAAACGAAAATATAGGCCAAAAAACCTAACAATAGCACGAACAAGAAAAACTTCAACAACTTAGCCATTGGTAATCGATTTCATGCGTTCAATTGCTTTTTCTAGAACTGCTCGTGGACAAGCAAAATTCAGCCGAATAAAATTCCGACCCTTGAATTGCTCCCCACGTAACACGTGAACACCGGCATCCCAACATTTCTTTTGGAAATCACCCCATAGAGCTTCATCATATTCAATCCAGGCTAAATAGGTCCCTTCCAGAGGCTGCATAGCTAAACCAGGAGTAGAACGAACAAAATCCAAAAGTAAATCATGATTCGCACGTAAATAAGGTAGAAGCTGCGCTAACCACTCTTCCCCATGAGCATAAGTCGCTAACATCACTTCAATACTATGTCTGGATAGCATGGAGAAGAAGCCAGCGGAAGCTTTGGTGAATTTATCTCTTAGTATAGGATCAGGTATAACGGCAACAGCACCACCTAATCCTGCTGTATTAAACGCCTTAGAGGTGGCGAAGAAACTAATGATAGGCTGTTTCTCAAATCGACCAATCGAAATATGCTCCGACTGAGGATACAAGCGCAAATCAGCGTGAATCTCGTCAGAAACGATGGTTACGTTGTATTTCGCACAAAGTTCCACCATGCGCAAGATTTCTGTTTCATTAAAAACAGTCCCACCAGGATTATGCGGATTACACAAAAGAAAAACTTTCGGCCCTTTTTGAAGACCACGTTCGAAATCTTCAAAATCATAGGTCCAGCGATCGCCTTCCTTAATCATTTCAAACGTAATCAGTGGGCAATTAACCCATCCAGCTACTAAATGAAAGGGATGATATACAGGAACTGCGGTAATAATTCCTTCCTTCTCATTGGTTAAGGCCGCACAGGCAGCAGTAATGCCGGGAACAATACCAGGAATCCAAACTTGTGAATCAAACGATGTAGTCCAAGCATAATCGAGTTCAATTTTATGCTGAGCCGCTATTTTCAACGTTTCAGGAACAATAGAGTAACCTAATATACCATGAGCCGTGATACGATCCAACGCCTGCAAAATTTCATCTGCCACCGGAAAATCCATATCTGCCACTGGCATGGGTAACATATCTAGATGAGCAGGGTAAGTCACATTATCCCATTTGAACGAATGGGTTTGACGGCGATCAATAATTTGGTCGAAATTGTATTGTTTAATGGGCATATTCCGGTCTAAAGACATTAAATCCTATCATTGAAGGATGATTCTTTAAATATACGGAAATTGATTCAACTGATTGACACACTTTTCGGCGATCTTGAGAAGCGTGGACTAAATAATATTGACCCTTTTGTTGGCGAATAAAGCCTACATGTTGGTAATCAAGGTCTTTCCGCTTTGAAACGAAGGCTATAACGTCACCCGATTGAAGAAAAGATGACACCTTAGAAAAGGATGCGCTAGGAACATAAGTCATTGGCCCTAAATCTTTTTCCATTTTCTGAATGTCAGGGAGCACAATCATCCATTTTTTAGGAGCCAAAAATTGCGACAAAAATTCCACTTTTTTAACCGCTAAAACGCGAAAATAAGAAGGAATAACCTGTTTAAACAAGCCTTTGTCCTCCATTTGAAGAAATGTGGCGCTCAAATAATGATTCCTATTTTCATAGGAGATAGGCTTTCTGGCATAACGAATCCGCTCTAATTCACGAAGGAATGTAGAATCAACTCCTTTGGACCGGTATAAACTCCACACATTCTCCACAAAGGTCACGCAATCTAAACCAGAAAAATCCACCACAAACTTCTCCGGGTTTTCTTTCGATAAAGCATGAGAGGTATAGGGAAGGCCATAAAATTGCTCCGCAATCAACAAGGGATTACGCTTTTCTCGCGCTGCTTGAATCCGAAGCAAAACTGCTGAAGGAATTACCTGAGAAAAAGCGATGAAAGGGAAAAGCAAAAATACCCAGACTTTCATGCTAGGCCTTTTCCTTAATCCACAATACGCTAATCGAACCAGCGATAAAGAAGAAACCCGCTACCACGATAGCGAAAATGGCATTACCACCGTACACGTGTTTCACCAAGGATCCTCCAATAATACCACTCACGATTTGAGGTAAGGTGATGAAGAAATTGAAGATACCCATGTAAACACCCATTTTAGACATTGGAATGGAACCAGCTAAAATGGCATAAGGCATCGCTAAAATAGAAGCCCAAGCCATTCCCACACCCACCATACTGAGGATCAGCATCTGAGGATCTGAAATGAAATAGATAGAAATTAATCCCAAACCACCGGCTATCAAAGAAACCGCGTGCGTCGCTTTATTTCCAATTGCTTTGGCAATGCGTGGCAAAAAGATGGCATAAACGGCAGAAACCGCACTGTAAACGCCAAAAATAATACCCACCCAGTTGGCCGCATTTTGGAATTCAGGAGAACTATGATCGTCCATCGGTAATCCGTAAACGTGGTGCGCAATGGCAGGAGTGGAGAATACCCACATCGAGAATAAGGCAAACCAAGAAAAGAATTGCACCACACCTAATTGGCGCATCGTGAAAGGCATTTCCTTAATATAACGGAATACGGACCAAATCGAATCCTGTTTACCTTCTTCCTCAAAACCCATCGCCTCACGCTCTGCTGGAGAATATTCCTTAGTCGTCGCAATCGTCCAAACAATCGCTGTAATAAACACGGCTGCCCCTACGTAAAAACTATATAATACGTTGTCTGGGATTTGGCCTTCCACAGCATCCTTTGAAATACCGAACCAATTACCAAACATATAGGGTAGCCAAGAACCCACTACCGCTCCAATTCCTATCAAGAAGGTCTGAATCGAAAAGCCCAGCGTATTTTGTTCTTCTGGTAAATTATCCGCCACTAAAGCCCTAAACGGCTCCATCGCCACGTTAAACGAAGCATCCATCATCATTAAAATACCCGCACCCACGATCATCGGAGGGATAAAATTAGCTAAGGCTCCCGCATGAGGGAAAAAGAACAAGGCTGTCGCAGCTAAAATCGCTCCTGTTAGGAAGAAAGGTTTTCTACGACCCAATCCATTCCAAGTACGATCTGAATAAAAACCAATAATCGGTTGAATGATCATCCCTGTTAAAGGCGCAGCTAACCAAAACCAAGATAATTGCTCGACATCTGCACCGAAGTTTTGAAGTACGCGGGAGGCATTACCATTCTGTAGTGCAAAACCAAATTGAATGCCTAAAAATCCGACACTCATATTAAAGATTTGGCCAATACTTAAACGCGGCTTAGTAAATGTTTTCATAGGTTTTTATAGTGAAATAACGATTGCGGAATTAGAGGGTATTTGAATACGATTTCCTTCAACTTTACTCGCTTGAGCTGCAGGAGGTGCAAATGATTTGAACGTTTTTAGGCTGTAGGATTTTATTCCCATCATATCCAAGGCTAACGTAGGGATTTCGATATTGAAATCGTGACTCACAGAATCAAAATTACAAATGATTAAGTTGCGACCTTTATCTGTATAGCGTAAATAGGCATATACTTTATCTTTTGGATAGGCCGCATTTTGAGCGTATTGAAGATCAAAGAACTTGCCTTTTTGAATGACTTCGCTCGAATTAATCAACACTAACAATTCGCTGTAGAAAGAATCAATTTCTTTTTCAGCCGCCGTTAATTTACCTCCATCAAATTTTCCACCATTTAACCAGCGCTGGTGTGTATCAACGCGATAAAAATCAAACATCGTCGTACGATCGTCTGCCTCATTAAATCCTTCGATTTCCTGCGCTTTCTCCCCAAACTCTTGACCAAAATAGATCATCAAAGGTCCATCGTGCATACTCGCGGTCAATACCATACCCGGAATAGTCGACCAAAAATTAGAAGCCGCAAAGCCACGTGAATTCAAACGCGTCTCATCGTGATTTTCTAGGAAACGTAACATATGGTTCGCAAAATCACCAGATTCCTGTTGCCAAACACGGGTAATATCAGCCGTAGTTGCGCCAGGTTTATTTTCCATAATATGACGAATTCCGTCATAAAGACCCACTTTATCATACAAATAGTCAAATCCTCCTTTGAAAATATAATTCCGGTATTCTTGTGGGTTATAAATCTCAGCGATAAAAACTACCTCTGGATTGAGTGCTTTTACCTTAGGAATAGCATAAGCCCAAAACTCGACAGGTACCATCTCCGCCATATCACAACGGAAACCATCCACTCCTTTTTTGGTCCAATACACTAACACATCTGTCATTTTCAACCAAGTATCCGGAATCGGATCAAAATGCGTCTGATTTCCATGTTGAAGATCAACACCGTAGTTTAACTTTACCGTTTCAAACCAATCATGAATCGAAGGTTGAGCGGAGAATACGTTGTTACCACTCACTTTCGCAGGAATTTCAATATAAGGAACTGTCACAGGGACTGGCGGATTCACACCCGTAGGAATGGTAAACTGAGTACCTGGTAAATAGTAGAAATTATTGGAAGGAGAGAAGGAGAGGTCTTTGTTATCGTTTTGGCCAAAATCAACCACTCCCGCCGGTTTCTGATCCGAATGATATACTCTGGCTAAGTGATTTGGTACAAAATCTAAGACTAATTTTAAATCTGCTTGATGGACACGATCTAACATAGCAGAAAACTCTTGCATCCGTTCAGCCGGTTTATCGGCTAAAAAAGGATTCACATCATAATAATCCTTAATCGCAAATGGCGAACCAGCGCGACCTTTGACTACCTGAGGATGATCTAAAGGCGATCCGAAAGCAGAAAAATCCTCCATCGTCGCGTGCTCTAGAATTCCCGTCGTATATAAATGAGAATAACCTTTCTTCTTCAATGCCTGTAAACCCTTAGTAGATATATCTTTGAACTTAGTTACCCCATTCTCAGCAGCAGAACCGTTTCTTTTCACGTTGGTATTTTGATTTCCCCAAAGATGGAACATCATTTGGTACACAACATGTTTATCAGTTTTTACGGATTTCTGAGCCATAAGAGGATACATTAAGAAGGCGGACAATAGAACAAGATAAAATTTACGCATATAATTTAAAATAAACTGTCTAGCACAGCAGAAAAAGGTTTTTTGGCAGATGTAAATGTAATAATTTTGCTAATCTTTAAAACAATCCCTACCTAAATATGTCTTACAAAGCCTGCCTTTTTGATCTCGACGGAGTATTAGTTGATACAGCAATTTATCACTTTCAAGCTTGGAAAATGCTAGGAGAGAATTTCAACTACCAATTAACCGAAGAGCAAAACGAACAATTAAAAGGCGTATCCAGAGTAGAATCATTGAATCGCATTCTAGATTGGGCTTCATATTCCGCTACAGAGGAACAAAAGGAAGCTTGGTTGAAAGAGAAAAACGACAATTACCTGCACTTAATTTCGAATATGAATCCATCCGAAATCCTTCCAGGTGTGGTGGATTTCTTAGGCCAAATTAAAGCAGAGGGCTATAAAATCGCCTTAGGTTCCGCCAGTAAAAATGCGGAGATCATTCTAGAAAAGACAGGATTAATGCCTTGGTTTGATCTAATCATCGATGGAAATAAAGTAAGCAAGAGCAAACCAGACCCAGAGGTATTCTTAAAAGGTGCCGAAGGACTAGGTTTTTCGCCAGCAGAATGTATCGTATTCGAAGATGCTCAAGCCGGGGTAGAAGCTGCCATAAATGGAGGAATGAAAGTGATTGGAATAGGAGAAGCGTCGGTATTGAGCGATGCTAACAAGGTAATTCCGAACTTTATCGGAATAAAATCGGCTGATTTGCTTCTTTTTTAAAGAAACAGCCTAGCACAGAAATGTCCAAAATTTACAATTTTCTATTTTTGTGACATTATCCTAATTACCTAATAAACTGAATGAAGCAATATCTTAAAATAGATGAATGGAAAGTCATTGAAGACCAATTCCATCCTGCCTACAACGAAATCACCGAATCCATCTTTTCTCTCGGCAACGGACGAATGGGACAAAGAGGTTCATTTGAAGAAACTTATACAGGTAAAACCCTTCAAGGAAATTATGTAGCGGGCGTCTATTATCCAGATAAAACTCGTGTAGGTTGGTGGAAAAATGGGTATCCAGAATATTTTGCCAAAGTATTAAATGCCGCTAACTGGAATGGTCTATCTATCCAGATCGGCGGAGTAGAGGTCGATTTACACACAAGTGAAATCCATTCATTTTACCGTGAATTGAACATGAAGGAGGGTTATATCCTTCGTACCTGCGAAATCACCCTAGAAAATGGAAAGCGTTTAGCCATCGAATCCGTTCGCCTAAATAGCATGGCAGATGATGAATCAGGTGTTATTTCCTATTCTATTACACCATTAAACTTCACTGAAGACATTCAAGTAAAAGCCTTTATCGATGGAGACATCAAGAATAAGGACTCGAATTACGATGAAAAATTCTGGGATGAGGTAAAAGTGGGTTCGAATTTTGTTTGGTCCAAAACCAAGAAAACAGGCTTCGAAGTCATTACAGCTCAACAAATCGAGATTAAAGCTAATGGTCAAAAAGTAGACGCAAAAGCTACCTCAACAACCCGCGAAAAGTACAGCGAACTGGCTTACACGCTATCCGCAAAACAAGGCGAAAAATTGACCCTTATCAAGTATGCGGTTAACATCAGCTCTGAGAATCACCCAACGGCGTCCTTTGAAAAGATCGCCTCAGACTACTTAGCCCGTATTTCAGCGAAAGGATTTGACAAAATGTTGCAAGAACAAGCGGCAGCCTGGGCTACCAAATGGGCGATTAACGACATCATCATCTCGGGTGACGCATCCGCTCAACAAGGCATTCGTTTCAATATATTCCAAATGAACCAAACCTACACAGGGGAGGACGATCGTTTAAATATTGGTCCTAAAGGCTTTACTGGTGAGAAATACGGCGGATCGACCTATTGGGATACAGAAGCCTATTGTATTCCGTTCTATTTAGGAACCGCTCCTGCTAAAGTTTCTAAAAACCTATTAATCTACCGTTGGAAGCAATTAGACCGCGCCATTGAAAACGCAGGTAAGCTAGGCTTCAACAAAGGCGCAGCCCTTTATCCAATGGTGACGATGAACGGAGAAGAGTGCCACAACGAGTGGGAAATCACCTTTGAAGAAATCCACCGTAACGGAGCCATCGCCTACGCAATTATGGACTACGTGAATTACACAGACGATCGTAAACACTTAGTAGAGTACGGCTGGGAAGTGTTGGTCGGAATCGCACGTTTCTGGGCTCAACGCGTAAACTGGTCGGAAGACAAGCAGAAATACGTCATGTTAGGCGTAACAGGCCCGAACGAATACGAAAACAACGTTAACAATAACTGGTATACGAACTACATCGCCACATGGTGTTTAAAATACACGCTTGAAGTTTACGCAGAGATTCAACAGAATTACCCTGCAGAAGCTGCGGCTAAAATTACTTCAACAGCTTTCACAAAAGAGGAAGTAGCGCAATTCCAGCACATCATCGAAAACATGTATTTCCCACGCGATGAAAAGCAAGGGATCTATTTGCAGCAAGATGGTTTCTTGGACAAGGTAATCGCACCCGTAAATACCATTACGGCAGAAAGACCAATCAACCAAAAATGGTCTTGGGATCGCATCCTTCGTTCATGCTACATCAAGCAAGCGGACGTATTACAAGGGATTTATTTCTTTGAAGACGATTTTAGCCTTGAGGAATTAGAACGCAATTATAATTTCTATGAGCCGATCACGGTACACGAATCCTCGTTAAGTCCTTGCGTTCATAGCATTTTAGCCGCTAAACTAGGCAAAGAAGACAAATCGTACGAATTCTACACGCGTGCCGCACGTTTAGACTTAGATGATTATAATAATGATACCGAAGATGGTTGCCACATCACCAGTATGGCAGGAACCTGGATGTCAATCATCAAAGGTTTTGGTGGAATGCGCTTAAAGGATCACACCTTGCATTTCAATCCATTCTTGCCAAAACAATGGAACGAATTCTCCTTCAAAATCAACTTCCGCGCGAATCAATTAAACATTGCCGTGAAAAAGTCAGGAGTGGATATCACTAACTTGGCTGGACCGGAGTTGACGGTGTTTGTGCATGGGGAGGCTCGCAAACTGAATGGTAAATGATGAATGGTGAATGGTGAATGATTTTTAATTTACCATTCACCACTGACCATTTACCATTACTTAGTTAGCTCTATATCCGGCATCGATTGATCCGTCAACGGAACTCCGTCACGCTCTTTACGCGCAATACGAGAATACAAGCCTACTTCTTGTGAGAATAGGAAGGTGAAGAATAGCTTCACAAAGGACGTATGGTATTTCAAGTTGTCATAAAACTCAGGAGCGGCTGCCTTTAACTTTGGCAAATTATTCCAAGGAACAGAGGGCATATCATGGTGTTCATTATGGTAACCCACATTCATATTAATGCCATTCAAGTTTCCATAATAGGAATACGTCTCCTGGTTCTTGTCTAACACTAAGAAATGTTCTTGGATCCAACGTGCTCCTAAAGGGTGTATTCCCACAGAAAATAGGAAGCTTAATCCCATATAGGCTAGTGCTGACCAACCCCAGAAATAAACAATGACCGCATCAAAAGCTATTTGAGCGATAATATTCATGATCACTGGACGATCAAACACCGCTAGTTCGATACAGCGCATCGTACGAATACCTTGAAAGAAAGGGAACAATAATAACCAGATCATTTTTCCGATGAAATAATTATCGATCAATTTAGCCTCCCAATAATCCGGTAAATCGGCATCTAATTCATGAACTCCCTGAAAAGCATGGTGCTTTAAATGAAAATTCTTGAAAGAAATGGCTGTAGGAAATAGGGAAGGGAAGTTAGCGATGATTCCCGCTAACACATTCCAAGAATTCTTTTTGAAAATCAAATTGTGTGCTGATTCATGAATACACACAAACAACGTATGCGTAGGAAACGCCCCAAAAACCCAAGCAACACCTACAATCGCCCACCATGGATAATCTTTAATGAAATAGGCCATGGCAATCTGCATACCTACACAGGCTAAAATCCAAACAAAGGTCATCGGATTCTTTCCGATTAAATTCTTCACCTCAGGATGTGCTCTCACAATGGCACGTGTACGCGCTCTATGCGGTTCTGGGCCTTCTACCCAATTAAAATCTTTTGATTCGGACATAATTGTCTACTATTTAGTATGCAAATATACCACATATCGCCATTTTTTCCGTTAGCTCACTGATTTTAAATCAAAAGGTGACAATATGTCACAAAAGCCTTTGGCCATCTCAAATGGCACATTCCTTGTATAAATGCTGTCAAAATATTTAAAAATAATCATGGGAAAAATTATTGGAATTGACTTAGGAACCACCAACTCATGTGTGGCGGTAATGGAAGGGAACGAGGCAGTCGTTATTGCAAACTCAGAAGGTAGACGTACGACTCCATCGATCGTTGCATTTTTAGAGAACGGCGAACGTAAAGTAGGTGATCCTGCGAAAAGACAAGCGATTACAAATCCACAGAATACGATTTCATCTGTGAAGCGATTCATGGGTAAAAAATATTCAGAGGTTAGCTCTGAACTAAAAACGATTTCTTACTCGGTAGAGCAAGGAAATAATGATACACCACGTGTTCGCATCGGTGATCGTTTATATACGCCACAAGAAATTTCTGCGCAGATTTTGACAAAAATGAAGCAAACAGCAGAGGATTATTTAGGCCAAACTGTAACGGAAGCAGTTATCACTGTTCCTGCTTACTTTAATGATGCAGAGCGTCAAGCGACGAAAGAAGCAGGACAAATCGCAGGTTTAGAAGTAAAACGTATCATCAACGAACCTACGGCTGCTGCTCTTGCTTATGGCGTAGACAAAGGTGGTAAGGATATGAAGATTGCGGTATTCGACTTAGGTGGTGGTACGTTTGACGTATCGGTACTTGAATTAGGCGATGGCGTATTCGAAGTAAAATCAACAGATGGCGATACACACTTAGGTGGAGATGACTTTGACCAAGTAATCATCAACTGGTTAGCGGAAGAATTCATCGCTGACGAGAATATCGACTTGCGTAAAGATCCAATGGCTTTACAGCGCTTAAAAGAAGCGGCTGAAAAAGCGAAAATTGAATTAAGTTCAAGTGCTTCTACAGAGATCAACTTACCGTACATTATGCCGGTAGATGGTATCCCGAAACACTTAGTACGCTCTTTATCAAAAGCGAAATTCGAGCAATTAGCCGATAGCTTAATCCAGCGTACCTTAGAGCCTTGTAAGCGTGCGATGAAAAACGCCGGTTACACGAACTCGGATATCGATGAGGTCATCTTAGTAGGTGGTTCGACGCGTATTCCACGTATTCAGGAGGAAGTGGAGAAATTCTTTGGCAAAAAACCTTCTAAAGGAGTTAATCCAGATGAGGTGGTTGCGATCGGAGCTGCTATTCAAGGTGGAGTATTAACAGGAGAGGTGAAAGACGTGTTATTATTAGACGTTACGCCACTTTCATTAGGTATCGAAACCATGGGTGGTGTATTCACGAAATTGATCGAAGCTAATACGACGATTCCTACGAAGAAGTCTGAAACATTCTCTACGGCAGCGGATAACCAACCATCCGTAGAATTAAACGTACTTCAAGGAGAGCGTCCAATGGCGAAAGATAACCGTTCATTAGGTCGTTTCCACTTAGATGGTTTGCCACCTGCACAACGCGGTGTACCTCAAATTGAAGTAACATTCGATATTGATGCGAATGGTATCTTGAACGTTTCTGCCAAAGACAAAGGAACAGGTAAAGAACAAAAAATCCGTATCGAAGCATCTAGTGGCTTAACGGACGCGGATATCGAAAAAATGCGTAACGAGGCGAAAGCAAACGAAGCATCGGATAAATTAGAAAAAGAAAAAGTAGAAAAAATCAATCAAGCAGATGCGTTGATTTTCCAATCGGACAAGCAATTGAAAGAATACGGTGAAAAATTATCGGAAGGAAATAAAACGGCGATCGAAGGTGCTTTGGCAGAATTAAAAGTGGCTCACGCTTCTCAAGATTTAGCTGGTATCGATGCTGGATTAGAAAAATTAAACACGGCTTGGACAGCGGCATCTCAAGAGATGTATGCGGCAGGAGCTGAAGCAGAAGGCGGTCAAGCAACTCAATCAGCAGATTCAAATGGATCTGACGGAGGAGCGGAAGACGTTTCTTTTGAAGAAGTAAAATAAGCCTAAGCGGTAAAGTAGAAAAGCCCGATCTGTGATGGATCGGGCTTTTTGCGTTTTTATTCTTTGTGCTTTATGCTTTATGCTCTACTATCCCGTCCCACAACTTCAGCCTCACCTGCAATGACTCCACCGCAGCCTGAGTCGCTTTCTTCCACTTAGACTCATCGTTACCACACAAATGTTCCATCATCTTATAGGCTAACTCACTGTGGTGACCACCATCTACTTCGATATGACGCTCTAAGTAATACACTAAAGTTTCTACTTTATCCGGTGAATCTCTTTTTAATTGATCAACAATGACTTGAAACATCTCCGGAATAATGTCCTCTCTACCAAAAGTAAATATGGCCGCAATCTCTTCTATACTTCTATTCTGAATAGATGAAAAAGTAAATGTTAAGAAAGCCTTAACGGATTCAGGGATATTGGCTTTAGGGATAGCCAGTAATAATTCATCCAAATTCGCAAAAGATCTTAACTCCTGTAAGAAAGGAGAGGGCATAAACGACAATTCCTCCATCGCTCTTAAGTAAAGTTCAAAATGGCTGATGTAAACACCATTTTGATCCACATCGGACTCTTCCCCTAAGACGATCTCATTAATTAAATAACGGACCTCAGCTGGGCCTTTGGGATTCCAAGGCACATCAACAGAGGTAAATTCCTGTTGCAACTTCTTTACTAGGGACATAAAGTCCCATACCGCAAAAACGTGGTGTTTCATAAACACCTCAAGTTCTGCGGTACTTTGAATAAAGGAATTGATTGGATGATGCACTAAGGCATCACGTAAAGGGGAAATTTGTTCTTTTAGGCGGTTGATTTGTGTACTCATACTATTCGTGAATGGCACGATCTCGAAGATGCAATCGCTGACCGTTTCTGTTATTTTTTAGGGTTAAAATTTCGGCCATAATGGAGATCGCAATCTCTTCTGGTCCTTCTGCACCTATATCCAGACCAATCGGTGTCGAAATAGGTAATAGCGTAACTAAATCCTGCTTGAAATGGTTTTGGAGCTTTTCAAATCTTTTTTTAGGCCCTAGAATTCCCACATAGGCTGGTGTAATAGGAGCGGAGAGCAATTTTTCCAAAATCTTTACATCCTTTTCCAAATCATGCGTCATCATCACCAGAAAATCGGAGGATTGTATAGGCCAAAGATCCTCATAACTATAGCGCCCCTGAACAGTAAGATGCGATGCCATTTTGGACAATATCCCTACCCAATTCACGCGCCAAGCCAATCCACTCGCTTGCTGAATAAATCCTTGCGCATCGAATTGATTCCCAAAGACCCATACTGTCATAGGCGCTGGCAAATACTCCGTAAAGACACCATCCGACCATTCACTTCCATGTGAAGCAAATGCATCATCTAATTCAATTTTAAAATTAGCCGATAAATGCATCTGTAAAGTATGAGCTACATTTCCTTCTAAATGACTCTTTAAAGCTTCGACCAGCGCATTAATTTGATCCTGAAATGGATTAATATGAATTTCAATGACTCCTTGACAACCTAATCCAATACCTAAGGCAAACGGATCTTCCTCCCGAGTGTCGTAAGTAATCGTTTTATAATTTTGCGAAAACAAGGCCAATTGCGCCTTTTTTAAAATATCCCCCTCTAAACAACCGCCTGAAATTCCACCCCACCAGTTTCCATCTTCTGCGATCAACATTCTCGCTCCGGGACGACGGTAGGCGCTACCCTCCACACGAACCACGGTTGCTAAGACAAATTTTAACCCTGACTTTTGAAGGTCTTTTACTTGTTGAATGACCGTATAAAGCTCTTTCATAGAAGTGTAGGTAAATGGTGAGAAAGGATATCACACACGCGATCAATCTCTTCATTCGTCGTGAAATAACCTAGACTAAAACGGCCGCTAGCTAACGCATCTTCGTCTGAGTGCCCTAGTGCTTTTAGTACATGCGAAGGTAATTCAGTTTTAGCATTACAAGCTGAACCATTCGAAAACGCTAAGCCGTTTAATACTTGAAACATTTTTTCCCAATCAGCCCCTTTTAGCGTAAAATTAAGAATGGATGGAACGGAATTTTCAGGAGAATTAATCAATGGGAGGTAACTAGAAAGACGCTCTTTGGCATCCTGGTAAAAAGAAGCTTTAGAAAGCCAGTCA
The DNA here is from genome assembly GCF_004307425.1 of Aquirufa antheringensis. GTDB lineage: Bacteria > Bacteroidota > Bacteroidia > Cytophagales > Spirosomataceae > Aquirufa > Aquirufa antheringensis. The sequence continues at coordinate 108,196 of NZ_SEWZ01000004.1, read as the reverse complement.
GGAATCATCTCCACAGCCTTTGCCAACCCCACGATTAACGGAACTGGTAAAGTACCAGGTCGTAAACCTCGTTCCTGCCCACCACCATAATGAATTGGCTGTAAAGGAACTCGAGCAATTAAAGCACCGATTCCCTTAGGGCCATAAATCTTGTGTCCACTAAAACTTAGAAGATGTGGCAATTTAGTCAGCGAGAGTTTTCCTATGGCTTGAGTTGCGTCTGTGTGGAAACAAATACCTCGAGCTTCACAAAGGCGCAATACCTCCTCATAGTCTAAAATAGTCCCTACTTCATTGTTGACTAACATTAGAGAAATGAATATCGTCTCTGGACGAATGGCTTTTTCAAGTTCCGCAATATCCGTCAAATAAGTCACCGACCAACCTTCGACCTCTAAGGCATGAAACACCTCTAATACAGCCTTGTGTTCCATAACACTCGTAATGAGGTGTCCTTTCGGCTTTCCTTGCAGAAAACCACGTATTGCTAAGTTAATAGATTCAGTGGCGCCGGATGTAAATACGACTTCGGAGGGTTTTACTTGAAAATAGGTTGCTAATGTTGCACGAGACTGCTCCACCGCTTCTGCGGCTCTCCAACCATACAAATGGGCAGATGAACCTGCATTTCCAAATACTTCTGTAAAATAGGGGAGCATAGCCGAAAGCACCTCCGGGTGAACCGGAGTAGTCGCTGCATAATCAAGGTAGATCGGCTGATGCATCATAGGACAAATATAGGCACAAAAAAAAGCCCCGAAAAATTCGAGGCTCTCTTTCTGTTGAAACAAGAATTACTTCAAGTTCTTCACAACTGCTTTGAAAGCTTCAGGATGATTCATCGCTAAGTCAGCTAAAACTTTACGATTTAAAGTCATTCCAGATTTATTGAATTTACCCATGAACGCTGAGTAAGAAAGACCTTCTTGACGAGCTGCTGCATTGATACGTTGGATCCATAAACCACGAAAATCTCTTTTCTTAACTTTACGATCACGGTATGCGTATTGCAAACCTTTCTCTACTTTGTTTTTTGCTACTGTCCAGACATTTTTTCCGCGACCGTAGAATCCTTTCGCTAACTTAAGGATTTTCTTTCTTCTAGCTCTTGAGGCTACGTGATTGACACTTCTTGGCATAATTTTTTGTTTTTTGAAATGAGGCGAATCGGTTGATTACTTGAGCCTTCTTTCTGGTTTAACAATAACTTAAATTCTAATTAAAGACCTAACAATAAGTTAACGCGGTCCATATCAGATGGGTGAACTAAAGTAGCGTGAACTAAATTACGCTTTTGTTTAGTTGTTTTTTTAGTTAGGATATGGCTATGAAATGCGTGTTTACGCTTAATCTTACCAGTTCCCGTTACTTTGAAACGTTTTTTCGCTCCAGAGTTAGTTTTAATTTTTGGCATTGTTTGATAATTATGTAAAAATTAAATTTTGAAATTTGGAATGCAAAAGTAATGAAAATTACCCTATAATTCCAGCATCCGTATGAAAATTATTTCTTGATAGCTTTAGGGGAGAAGATGATGCTCATACGCTTACCTTCTAATTTAGGCATATCGTCTGGCTTACCTACATCTTCTAAACCTTTAGCGAAATTCAAAAGCAACATTTCACCACGCTCCTTAAACACAATCGTTCTACCCACAAAGTGCACGTAAGCTTTCACTTTAGCACCTTCTTTTAGGAAATTAACGGCATGTTTTAATTTGAAATTGAAATCATGCTCATCCGTGTTAGGACCGAAACGAATCTCTTTAATGACCGTTTTCGTGGCATTGGCTTTGATTTCCTTCTGTTTCTTCTTTTGATCATACTTGAATTTAGCATAATCGATGATCTTACAAACAGGAGGGACTGCTTTAGGAGAAATCTCCACAAGATCTAAATTCTGAGCTCCAGCTAATTCCAAAGCCTTCGCAAAGGGATAAACTCCCACCTCAATATTCTCGCCTACTAAACGAACCTCCTCTACACCACGAATTAACTGATTAATGCGGTATGGCTCTTCTTCTCTTCTGTTTCCTCTGTAATTGTTATTCGGGCGTAAAGCCATAAAATAAAATGGGTTTAATATAGATTAAATCGAAAGCTAAATCAAAATTAACGCAATTGCAAGCAAAAAGCGCATAAGCTCCTATTTTTCATAGGTTAAGGACTGGATTTCTTCTTGTGCCATCGCGATGAAAGCGTCCAAAGTCATCGATCCCACATCTCCGTCACCTTTCTTACGAACGCTGACAATACCTTCTGCTTGTTCCTTTTCACCTACTACAATCATGAAAGGCACTTTAGCGATTTCCGCATCGCGAATTTTACGCCCCATCTTTTCATTCCGGTGATCTACATACCCACGTAAATCTTTCTCTTGTAAGCGTAAGTACAATTCGTTCGCATAATCCTCGTATTTCTCAGAAATAGGAAGAACAGCAATTTGGTCAGGAGATAACCATAAAGGGAAATTACCCGCAGTATTCTCGATTAAAATAGCAACGAAACGTTCTAATGAACCAAATGGTGCACGGTGAATCATGACTGGACGGTGTTTCATATTATCTGAACCCGTATATTCTAATTCAAAACGTTGTGGTAATTGATAATCTACCTGAATGGTACCTAACTGCCACTTACGACCCAAGGCATCTTTCACCATAAAGTCAAGCTTAGGGCCATAGAAAGCCGCTTCGCCGTATTCAATTACGGTAGGAAGACCTTTGGCTTCTGCTGAACGAATAATCGCTGACTCAGCCCGATCCCAATCTTCATCGTTACCGATGTACTTTTCTCTGTTCTCTTTATCACGCAAAGAAACTTGAGCTGAATAGGAATCAAATCCTAAGGCTTTGAACACATATAAAACTAAGTCAATTACCTTCATAAACTCGTCCTCTACTTGATCAGGACGACAGAAAATGTGCGCATCATCTTGAGTAAAGCCTCTCACACGCGTTAAACCGTGCAATTCACCACTTTGCTCATACCGATATACCGTACCAAACTCCGCTAAACGCAAAGGCAAATCCTTGTAAGAACGAGGCTTTGTCTTGTAAATCTCGCAGTGGTGAGGGCAATTCATCGGTTTTAAGAAGAATTCCTCATTCTCATCCGGCGTACGAATGGGTTGGAAAGAATCCTTTCCGTACTTCGCATAGTGACCAGAAGTCACATATAATTCTTTGCTCGCAATGTGTGGAGTGATTACAGGTGAATATCCTGCTCTTACTTGCGCACGACGTAAGAAGTTTTCTAAACGCTCACGCAATAATGTGCCTTTAGGCAACCACAAGGGTAGACCCATGCCTACTTTCTCAGAAAAAGCGAACAATTCCATTTCCTTACCGAGTTTACGGTGGTCACGGCGTTTAGCTTCTTCTAATAAGGTCAAATATTCTTCTAATTCTTTCGCTTTAGGGAAAGTGATCGCATAAATACGCGTTAATTGCTTCCGTTTTTCGTCGCCGCGCCAGTAGGCTCCAGCCACAGAAAGTAATTTGACGGATTTAATAAAACCCGTATTAGGGATGTGTGGTCCACGGCATAAATCCGTGAAATTACCTTGGTTATAGAAGGTGATCGAGCCATCAGCTAAACCATCAATTAATTCTAATTTGTATTCGTCGCCCTTCTCTTGGAAATAAGAAATGGCATCAGCCTTAGAAACAGAAGTACGAACATATTCATTTTTCGTACGTGCTAATTCCAGCATTTTATCTTCGATCGCCTTGAATTGATCTGAACCAAATTCTTGCTCTCCTAAGTCGATATCGTAGTAAAAACCGTTTTCAATAGCTGGCCCGATACCAAATTTGGTACCTGGATACAAAGCCTCGATCGCTTCTGCTAATAAGTGAGCAGATGAATGCCAAAAGGTCTTTTTCCCATCTGCATCATTCCAGGTTAACAATTGTAAAGCTGCATCTGCTTCAATAGGAGTGGAGGAATCCACTACTTCACCATTTAAATTAGCCGCTAACACGTTACGTGCTAAACCTTCTGAAATAGACAAGGCTACTTGAAAAGGAGTGATTCCATTTTCAAATTCTCTTACTTGTCCGTCGGGAAATGTAATTTTGATCATTCTAAAAAATTTGTGCAAAGGTACAAATTAAGGCGCAATGTATTGAAATGCGCACCTGATTAATTTTGAGATAAAGAATCTGACGAAACAGCCAGTGAATCTGAAGCAGATTCTGCGCGCTTGATGGGTAATAAACCTTGTTTGGCTAAATCAAAATACACCAATTCCGCTTGCAAGGATTTCGTTTTAGGATATACTTTAAGCACCTGTTTATAGACCAAAGCCGCCTGAGAATATTTTTTCATTTTAACCAAAAAACGAGCCCAATACCGCATAAAATAGGGATCCATCGGGTATTTCTTCAAACTAGCTAAAATGAGTTGCTGGTAGCGCAAGGAGGCAAGCTTTTGTAAAGCCTGATCATAAAACACATAGACTAAAGGCGATTCATCTGCAGGCTTAGTATCCATCAAAGTATAAAGTCGAACAGAATCTGAAACGGCATACTCTTTCACAGCCTTAAAGACGGCCTTATCAAGGGTCGGCAAATGCTCGGCATTAATTTTCTTTATATAATAGCGGCCTAAACTCATTTGCTTTGTGGCAACATAATTTTGAGCCAGTAAAAGACTATTTTGGGGAGAATTCCATTCCGTAATTTCAACCAATTTCGCGCGATCAATCGAAGTAGAATAATCCTCTACTTTTTGCTTAATTTGGGCTGAAAGTGCTAAATAGGCAGGCTCGCCGGGATTATCACGCAAGGATTTCTCTAGATCTTGGTCCGCTAAACCATAGGCATGCAGAGTCACATAATTTTTCGCACGTAAATAATACAAGTTCGCACTCGGCTGATCTTCCAGTTGCAGGGTTAGAAATTGAATGTTCTTTTCCGCTTGCTGACCTACGGAAATGGCTTGCCGATCTGGTATCTTTTCTCCTTTAGAATCTGGGGAACTTTGGCAAGACCATAAAAACAAACACCCTAAAAAGAATACTCTTATAGCCATTTTAACACAAAATCAATCATCCAACGTACTTTCACGCCGTAAGGAGGATAGAAGTTTTTCAGTAAATTAGTTCGTTGAATGACCACTGATTTTTGGTTAGAAAATTCCACAAAACCATAGTGACCACCTGATTTACCAATGCCTGAGTGATTTACTCCACCAAAAGGCAATTCATTATGCCCAAATTGAATCAAACAATCATTGACGACTGACGTCCCCGAACTCGTATGATCTAAAATGTAGTGATTAAACTCCGCGTTAGCTGAAAACACATACAAAGCCAGTGGTTTATCTCCCTGACGAATGCTTGCTGTGACTTGTAATTCATCTTGATAGGACATCACCGGTAAGATAGGGCCAAAAATCTCCTCCTGCATAATGCGCATCTCGGGAGTGCAGTTAATCAATACAGTAGGCTCAATAAAGCAATCGTCCGCATCGGTCTTTCCACCAAACAACACTTGTGCCCCTTTCTCTTTCGCATCCTCTAAAAGCGAAACGATGCGATCAAAATGACGGCGATTCACAATCCGCGCATAATCTTTACTTTTGGCTACGTTCTTTCCGTAAAAAGTTTCAACCGTCGCCTCTAACGCTTTCAAAAATGAATAATAATTCTTCTCATGTAAATAGAGGTAATCTGGGGCGATGCAGGTTTGGCCATTATTCAAGAACTTACCCCAAGCAATTTTCGCTGCAGCCTCTTCCACATTCACATCAGGGCCCACAATCGCAGGCGATTTACCCCCTAATTCAAGAGTTACGGATGTCAAATGCTTGGCAGCCGCTGCCATGACCACTTTACCAATGGCTGGACTCCCAGTGAAAAAAATATGATCAAATTTCTGCTCTAATAAAAACGTAGATACGGAGGCATCCCCCTCAAAAACAGCTACTTCACTCGGATCAAATAAGGATGAAATCATCTTTTGAATAAATGCCGCGGTGGCAGGGCTCAATTCTGAAGGTTTCAAAATCACCGCATTTCCGGCCGCAATGGCATGCACCAAGGGACAAATCGACAAATTAAATGGGTAATTCCAAGGAGAAATGATCAAACAAAGCCCTTTAGCTTCGTACTGCACTAATCCTTTCGTTCCCAAAAGCATCAGGGGCGTTGAAACCGATTGAGGCTTCATCCATGACTTCAAGTGCTTAATGGTATGGTTAATTTCTCGCTTTACACCTAACATCTCCGCTATCACCACTTCAGAAGCTGGCTTCTTAAAATCAGCATATAAGGCGTCACACAATTCGTTCTTGTGTTGCATCAAATAGCTTTCGATTTTGCGTAATTTCTCTATTCGCTCAGTAGCAGATGAAGTTGATAAACGCAATAAAGCGGATTTCTGAAGGCTCAGAACGTCTAAAATTTGATTTTCCATCGTTAAAAAATGAATTGCAATTTTTCTTCTAACTCGTCAAAATAGTAATTATTCCCACTGGGTTTACGTAGCGAATGTCCGGCTACATACCATAATCCATCCCCTGGATATACAGCTAAACTAGCCGATTTACAGTTCTGATTCGCCTTGTCTGCAGAGAATTCTGCGATAAATACGTGGTTCATTAAATCTTGTAATTCATCCCAATTAGCAAAGGTTTTCTGTCCTTCTTCACTGTCTTGATACGTAAAACTCAAGGAGGCAAAAGACATTTCTCCTTCGATTTTGCGCCAATTACCTTTGCGATCCATAAATTGAAATCCTAAATAAAGGGGTAATTCGCGACCATCGATTTCGAACATCGCTTGCATGAATTCTTGAATTAACGATTCCTGAGGCTCTAAATACAAGGGAACATTAGGGGTAGTATCATTCGCTTCCAGTGTAATAAAAGGCTCCTGGTCTTTAGGTGAGCAAGATCCTGTCACATATTCTTGGAACGCAGACATCAAACGATCTCGCCAAACCAAAGGCAATTCACCTTCATAAGTCCAGCTATCATCAGGCACTAAACCATCCGCAATTAATTCTTCGCGCGAAAAATCCGAGCGATCAATGTATTGAATTTCAATCGCCACCGAGGGCTTGTCTGTATCAAATTGTAAAAAAGAAAATACAGCTTCTAAATGGTAAGGCGCTGGCACATTAATGGGCGACTCATAGAATAGTTTGAAGCTGCGGGATAATTTATTCGGGTTCATCTAAAGGGAATTAAGATACAAAGCTACGGTTTTCGCCGTATCAATTTTAGCACTCGCGGTTTTAATAAAAGAAGGAAGGCAAATGATTTCTTTGGGAATCTCTGCAGAACTGAGCAGCCCCGGCTCTACGGAAAATGACATAGGCATGGAGGATTCCAAAAACAAAACCAATTTATTTCCCCAAAATGCGTCCGGAATTCCCGCTACAAAAAGGGGCAAGGAGGTCAATGAACGATATACTTGTTCTATTTTCTCTGGTTGTAACTTGATACCGCCAGAATTAATGACACGATCTAAACGTCCTTTTAAGACAAATTGACCCGCGGCCACCAGTTCAACCACATCTCTTGTCTCTATCCATTTGTTTTCGGTCGTCGGAGCACAAATCAATATACAATCTTCGTCAGTCTGAGCGATTTGGACACCTGGCAATGTTTGAAAATAGGACTGATTCCAAGTCCTGTAGGCAATATGGGAAACCGTTTCGGTCATACCATAAGTTTCATAAACAGGAAAACCGTAGTCTTTTCGCAAGCTGTCAGGTAAGGGGGCGCCACCTAATAGCACACCTTTTGCCTGTTTAAAATAGTCGCTGAGGTGAATTCCTGAATCGAGCATGGTAGCCCATTGCGTGGGAACAAAAGAAGCTAAATGAATGTCAGTCGGAGGAATCTGGCTTAAGGGGTTTTGGCAAGGTTCGACTAAAATCAAAGATAAATCGTGTACCAAAGCACGTACTAAGACCATTGCTCCAGCTATATACAGAGGAGAAAGGGATAACAAAGCCGCATCTCCTTTCTCTAATTTCAACCAATCTCCAGTCGTCTTCGCCGAAACATACAGGCGCTCGCGAGATATTACAATGGGCTTTGGTTCTCCCGTTGAACCTGAAGTATGAAAGGTAAATTCCGTTTGACCCGCTCGCCAAGCCTGACAAAAAGTAAAAACTTGCTGTTCAAATTCTGTTTCAGCAACAGGGAAATCCAAGAAGAGTGAAGCCAGGTGACGCATATAATTAGAGAATCTTTCCAAAATTAACCAAACATTCTCTAATTTCGTAGGTTAATGAAGGTACACCCTTTAGCAAGCCCCATTTATGTCAGAAGAAGCATTTTTTAATCCCATCAATCCTGATAAAGTAGCCGAAAATCCTGGTTTACTACCGTATGCTCATACAGCAGGAGGAGCGGTTATTAAACCGGACGACATGGGTAAGGTGAAAGGACGTTCCATGCTGGCCATGCGCCAGCAAACGGATCGCCAAATGAACCAGTTGTATGAACAAATGGAGGTTTTGGCACGTCAGGCGAAATTATTAGCCGATCGAAAAGAAATATCCGAGCGCATTTATGATGCCGCCATGGGCTTCGAACCCATCATTAGCGAGACCTATTATTTATACGAAAAAGAGAATGGAGCAGACCTGCTTTCTCTGGTAGCACCAGAAGAATGGGGCCGCTCATTCAAATACAGCCGTTTTTTAGCTAAAGTAACTTTATTAGCCGACCATACGTGGGAGGTTGAATACAACGAATCAAACCAGTAAATCTATGATCTCATCTTTTCCTTGGGAAACCATTAAAACCTACGAGGATATCTTATTTCAATTCTATAATGGAATTGCTAAAATCTCCATTAATCGCCCGCACAAACACAACGCATTTACGCCATTAACGGTGCAGGAGATGTCTGAAGCGATGGAGTTAGCGCGTCAAGATACGCGTGTAGGTGTGATTATTTTAACAGGTGAGGGAGGCAAAGCCTTCTGTTCTGGTGGGGATCAAAGCGTACGCGGAGACGGCGGATATGTAGGGAAAGATGCTGTACCACGCTTAAATGTGTTAGATCTTCAACGTCAAATCAGAACCATTCCGAAGCCTGTGGTGGCGATGGTGGCTGGTTGGGCGATAGGTGGCGGACATGTTTTACACGTCATCTGTGACTTATCGATAGCCGCAGAAAATGCACGTTTTGGACAAACAGGACCTAATGTAGGTTCTTTTGATGGAGGTTTTGGTGCTTCTTATTTAGCACGAGTAGTAGGTCAAAAGAAAGCAAGAGAAATCTGGTTACTATGTGATCAATATGACGCGTCAGACGCGCTTCAAATGGGATTAGTGAATAAAGTAGTTCCTTTAGAAGACTTGGAAAAAACGACGGTGGAGTGGTGTGAGAAGATTTTGGAAAAAAGTCCTTTAGCGCTTCGCATGTTGAAATCTGCGTTCAACGCGGAATTAGACGGACAGGCGGGTATTCAAGAATTAGCCGGTAACGCCACACTCTTGTATTATTTATCTGACGAGGCCAAAGAAGGTAAGAATGCCTTCCTCGAAAAGCGTAAACCAGACTTCTCTAAATTCCCTAAATTCCCCTAAATATGAATTATTGGTTAGTTAAATCAGAACCGTTCAAATATTCTTGGGATGATTTCGTTAAGGAGGGGAAATCTGTTTGGGATGGGGTGCGAAATTACCAAGCCCGGAATAATATGATGGCGATGAAAAAGGGCGATTGGGTCTTTTTTTACCATTCAAACGAAGGGATGGAAGTAGTAGGTTTAGCCGAAGTGCAAAAAGAACATTTTCCAGACCCGACCACAGAAGATCCGCGCTGGGTGGTAGTCGAATTAATTCCTGTGAAAAAATTCGCTAAAACCGTAACCCTGAAAACGATGAAAGCTGACGATCGCTTATCCGGTCTAGCACTCATCAAACAATCCCGTTTATCGGTAACGCCCGTCGCAAAAGCAGAATTCGATATTATTTTAAGCCTAGCTGAATAACAGATGAAATCGATCCGTCTACTCATTGTTTTACTTCTTTGTGGCCTAGCGGCAAACGCTCAAGAAATCAAGCGAATTGAGATTCCTATCGCAGGACAATTAGAAACCTTTTCCATTCCTCTAGGGGAAAAAGGGGTTATCGTATTAACACAAGTAGGCAAATCAGAATTCAACATTCGAAAATTCAACACGAATTTAGAGCAGGTTTGGATGAACCAGGGTAGTATCGAAGGGAATCTTGATTTTGTCACACATTGCTACGATGGAAATAATCTATACTTACTATTCAGTCGATTTAAAAGCAATAATTATTACATCGTTCGTGTTAACCCGACTGATGGTAAACTAGAAAAATTCCAAATTTTCTCCGTAGAAAAAATGGAAATTTCAAACTTCAAGGCTTTAAATCAATCGCTCTTTATCGGAGGAATTGTGAATAATACCCCGGTTATTCTTTTTACCAATTTAAGTGAAAAAAGAACGCGCATACTTCCAGCTGTGGTGAATGGTCAAGCAGAAATCCAGTCGATGGATTTAGATACGACACAGCAGCAAATCAATGTGGTCTATTCCGTAGGTAAAAAGGCAAAGAACTACCAACTAATTTTGAAATCCTTTGATGAGGATGGGAATCAATTAGGGCAAATTACGATGAACCCGAAAGAGGAGTACGCTCAAATGAATGCTAAATCCACTCAACTGAACGATTCCTTGCAGGTAGTAGTGGGTACCTATGGCCACAAAGGATCTATTGGATCTTCTAAAGGACCTAGTTCTCAAGGATTGTATTTCAGTTCCTATCTGGATGGTGATTTACAGGAATCCAAGTTTACAAGCTTTACCCAGTTTACGAACTTCTTTAATTTCTTAGGTGAAAAGCAAAAGAATAAACAAGAGAAAAAGATTAAATCGAAAGAAGAAAAAGGGGAGGAGCTTCGATTGGATTATCGCTTATTAATGCATGAAATCATTAAAAAAGGGGACCATTATATCGTCGTAGCGGAAGCCTTTTATCCGGATTATAAATATGTGAATTATTCTCCTTTTGGTGGAACCTTAGGAATGCTAGGTGGTGGACTTTATTCCCCATGGAATATGCTTTATAATCCCTATCGTTGGGGCTACGGAAATTACGGATTGTATTCGCCATTTTCCAGCTATTATAGCCCTTGGGGATACAGAGGATACAATTCCTTTAGTAATTCACAGCAATTTGATGGTTGGATTTATACCCACGCAGTCATCGCTGAATTAGATGAAAAAGGTAACGTATTGTGGGATCAATCCATCGATTTGAATAATATCAAAGAGGATAAGTTGATTCAAAAAATAAAGACCTCCTTACATGGAGATATGTTGACTTTATCTTACCAAAGAGGGAACAACATCATTTCTAAATACATCAGCGCAGAGGGTCAATCGGGCGATGAAAAAATACAGGAATTAAGTACTCAAAATGAGGGTGATAAAATCCGCCGTCAAGAAAAATCAGATTTACATTATTGGTACAGCAATCACTTTATCGCTTCAGGCAACCAAACCATTAACAATTCAGAGGAAGGAAGACGCTCCGTTTATTTCCTAACTAAAATCCCATTGAACCCCTAAAATTTGAAAAATTCAGCTTCTATTGCCATTGAAACACCCGCATTTTGGGGTAAAAATTACGAATTAATTGACTCCGGTGGGTTCGAAAAGCTCGAGCAATTTGGGGCTTTTGTGGTGAGACGACCTGAACCTCAGGCTGTTTGGCAAAAATCATTATCTGAAGAATTTTGGGCTAGTAAGGCGAATGCTTATTTCAAAAAAGAAAAGGGAAGCAATGAACGCGGTGTTTGGGAAGTAAAGAAAGGCGTACCGGATAAATGGTTTATGCCGTATCAATCGGAGACTTTGGATCTAAATTTTAAGATTTCCTTGTCTTCCTTTAAACACGTGGGGATATTTCCGGAGCAAGCATCGAACTGGGAGTTTTTGGCAAAAAACATTCCTTTGTTAAAAACACCTAAACCTAAAATCCTAAACTTATTCGCCTATACAGGCGGTGCGAGTTTAGCCTGCAAGCAGGTGGGCGCTGAGGTCACACACGTGGATTCGGTAAAACCCGTTTTATCCTGGGCGAGAGAGAACATGGAAGTCTCCAAGCTTGACAATATCCGTTGGATGGCTGAAGATGCGCTTAAATTCGTGAAACGTGAAGCCAGACGCGGTAATTTCTATCAAGGTATCCTGTTAGATCCTCCAGCCTATGGACGCGGTCCAGAAGGAGAAAAATGGGTATTAGAAGAGCAAATCGATGATATGTTACGTTCTGTGAAGGAGATATTAGATCCGAAAGAACACATCCTTTTAACGAATGTCTATTCCTTAGGCTTTTCTACCTTAGTTGTTGAAAATTTAATGAAAGGTATTTTCAATGTGCCAGAAAAGGCAGAATCAGGAGAGATCTATTTGAACGATGAATACGATAAAAAACTCCCCTTAGGAGTCTTTTATCGCTATCTATATCAGTCTTAGTTTTTCGGATAAATCACGCCTTTAGCAGCTAAAAGCGTGTTTTTCATTAAGGAAACGATGGTCATAGGACCTACACCTTTGGGTACAGGCGTAATATATGAGCATTTAGGAGCTACATCATCGAAATCCACATCACCCTTTAAAGCAAAACCTGATTTCTTTGTTGCATCTTCCACTCGCGTTAAACCTACGTCGATCACAACGGCTCCCGGTTTGATGTGTGCTGCTTTGATAAACTCTGGTATACCCAAGGCCGCAATAACAATATCCCCTTGAGAACAAATTTCTGCTAAATTAGTCGTTCTAGAATGCGTTAAGGTAACCGTACAGTTACCCACCGGGTGATTGCGCTGCATTAAGATGGACATAGGTAAACCCACAATTTGAGAACGACCTACTACCACGCAATGCTTTCCTGCTGTTTCAATCTTGTAATAAGCTAATAAATCCAACACTCCTTGCGGAGTGGCAGAGATATATGCCGGCAATCCTTTCGCCATGCGACCTATATTGATCGGATGGAAACCATCAACGTCCTTAGACGGATGAATCGTTTCCATCACTTTATCTGGATTAATGTGCTTTGGAAGTGGTAATTGAACGATTAAACCATCCATATCCGGATTGTCGTTCACTTTTTGTACTTCCGCTAATAAATCAGCCTCAGAGATCGATGGATCAAAACGCAACAGGGTAGAGGCAAAACCTAGTTCCTCACATGACTTCACTTTATTGGCCACATAGGTTTCTGAGGCGCCGTTGTTACCCACGAGTATAGCCACGAGATGAGGGGCTTTTTGGCCCGCAGCGACCATTTGTTTTACTTCTTCACCGATCGCGACTTTCATCGTTTCAGCGACCATCTTTCCATCAATAATCTGACTCATATGCTTATTTTTTACGTGCTTTTTTAGGTGCAGGAGCCGCGTCGCCAAGCGCTAAACACTCCTCCAATGTTAAATCTGCTGGTTCGGTTCCTTTAGGGATCTTTACATTGCGTTTACCGATTTGGATATACGGCCCATACATTCCATTTACCACTTTTACCGTTTCATTTTCCGCAAATTCCTTAATAAACTTATTCGCTTCCACTTTACGCTTCGCTTCGATTAATTCAATCGCACGAGCTTGATCAATGGTAGCTAAATTATCCGTTTTGGCTAACGAATAATATTTGCCATTGTGCTTTACATAAGGTCCAAAACGGCCTTTACCCGTCTCAATCAAGGAATCCTCAAAATACCCTAATCCACCTGCTTCCGCATCTTTCAAGGCTTGTGCAATCACGGCAATCGCTTGATCCATTTCAATCGTGAAGGGATCGTGGGTATCTGGCAAACTCGTAAACTTACCATCGTATTTAATATAAGGACCTAATTTACCAGCACCAATAATTACCGGCATATCGTTATGAATACCTACTTCGCGAGGCAATTTAGGGCGTTCTAATAAGGCCAAAGCTTCTTCAAAAGTCAATGTACTCACCGATTGCGTCTTCGTTAAATTCGCAAAGACAGGTTTTTCTTCCTCAGAAGATTCTCCTAACTGTACAAATGGACCAAATTTCCCTAAACGAACAGACACTAATCGTCCCGTTTTCGGATCTACACCTAATTCACGTCCACCACCCACAGAACTGCGGTTGATAGATTTAGAATCTTCAATCGTTTGGTGGAAAGACTTATAGAAATTCTTCATTAAGACGGTCCACTCTAATTTACCTTTAGCGATGTTATCAAATTCATCCTCCATCTCCGCGGTAAACGTATAATCGACCACGTTTTCGAAGTTTTCGACTAAGAAATCCGTTACGAGAGTTCCGATATGTGTAGGGAATAATTTCGCTTTTTCCGTACCCACCGTCTCCGTTGCCTTATTCCCAGCAATTTCGTTGTTCGAAAGGACCCAAGTTTGGAATTCACGCTCCCTTCCTGGGCGATCTTCTTTCACCACATACGCACGCTTAATGATGGTGGAAATGGTAGGGGCATAGGTCGAAGGACGACCGATCCCTTTTTCTTCCAAAGCCTTCACTAAACTTGCCTCCGTATAACGTGGCGCAGCACGAGTGAAACGCTCTTGCGCCTTCATTTCATCTAATGCTAATACTTGACCGACGTTCAAAGGAGGCAACATATCTTTGTTCTCATCCTCTTCCTCGTCATCCTTGCCTTCTAAATAGGCCTTCAAGAAACCTTCAAAAGCAATCACTTCTCCTTGAGCAGATAGAAGCTCTGGAGTGGTTGAAATATCGATCAAAGCGGTCGTACGCTCAATCAAGGCGTCTGCCATTTGCGACGCAATCGCCCGCTTCCAAATTAATTCATATAAACGCTTCTCGCGTGCATCACCTGTGATACTGTGGTTCGCAAAATCCGTCGGACGGATGGCTTCGTGAGCCTCTTGCGCACTTTCTGATTTGGTTTTAAATTGACGACTGTAGTGGAATTTAGCGCCATAAGCTGATTCAATTTCCGCTTTCGCCTTATCACGCGCTTCTTGCGATAACATCGTAGAATCGGTACGCATATAAGTAATGCGACCTGATTCGTAGAGTTTTTGGGCGACAGACATCGTAGTCGCCACGGCAAAACCTAGTTTACGAGATGCCTCTTGTTGTAAGGTAGAAGTTGTAAATGGAGGTGCAGGAGATTTTTTCGCCGGTTTCGTTTCTAAGCTTTTGATGCTAAACGCAGCGCCTACACATTTTTTCAGGAAGTCTAATGCATCATTTTCTTTGGCAAAAGCCTTCGATAATTCTGCTTTCAACACTTTTTTACCCGGTAAATCAAAATGAGCGACTACTTTAAAAGTGGCCACCGCCTCATGATTTTCGATTTCACGCTCGCGTTCTACAATTAACCGAACCGCTACCGATTGTACACGACCAGCAGACAAACCTTTTTGCACTTTAGACCAAAGAACCGGCGATAATTCGAATCCAATCAAGCGATCCATAATCCGACGCGCCTGCTGTGCATTCACTAAATCCATATCAATGGTACGTGGCTGGGTGATGGCTTGTAAGATAGCAGGCTTCGTAATTTCGCGGAAAACAATGCGCTTCGCGTTATCCTTTAATCCTAATGCTTCTTTTAGATGCCACGAAATCGCTTCTCCCTCCCGGTCGTCGTCCGTCGCTAACCAGACTTCCTCAGATGATTTCGCTAGACTTTTTAACTCAGAAATGACTTTGGTTTTATCTGCAGACACCACATAAGTAGGAGCAAAATCATTCTCCACATCAATAGCCTTATCTCCTTTAATAGGCAAATCGCGTACGTGACCAAAAGAAGACTTCACCACGAAATCCTTTCCCAAATATCCTTCTATGGTCTTCGCTTTCGCTGGAGACTCAACGATGACTAAATTTTTTGCCATTATGCTGGTTAAAAAATGAAATTCTTAAAATGACCTCAAATATAAGGGCTCTAAATTTAACAAAGAGGCAAAATTTGACGAAAAGCTAAAAAAAATTATTCTGGAATATTTCCAATGCGAATTCTTGAATTAATATTTACTCGAAATCCGATGTAACTAAATTGACCATTAATAAAGTTAGCAATCGCCTCTAATCGAAAGATCTTGAACACCCCATCAAGACCATATCCAACCTCATTATAGAGTAAATTCTGATTCTGAACATAATTAGCGTTAGCAATTAACACTTCCTTTACGTACAATTTTTTCATTCCTAATAAAGGCTTTAACCATAGATTAGAAAATTGAAAGAAGCTCAGTGCTTCGACATAAGCTCCGGCTGTGGAATTTGCATAATGATTCACATTCAATCGCTGATTTGTACCAGAAGTAAAGTTTTGGTAATAACCGACTAAACGCTCCGAAGCTAACATTTCCCCCGCCTGAATTAAGTTTAACGAACCATTATAATGTTTAAAATCGATAAAATAAGCTGGTTTATTTCCAATAAAAGTCCCTGCATTAATTAATAAGCCCATCTTAATCCAAGGGTTCACTTCAATATTATGTAGATAAGACAATTCCACTTGATTAAAATCAGTCAAAGATCCACCCACGTCTTTCCACCCAGCCCGGTATTTCGCTAATAACAGGGGAGAGGAACCCCAATCCGTCAGACGCGTATTCGCTCGGTAACTTTGAGTCAAAAAGGGCCTAAAACCCACTTGTAACTGAGTAATAAAAGATTGATGGGTCGCAAATCCTTCCTGGGTATACTCTGAATTCGTCGGATTATTCGGCTTAAAGTCGCGATTCAAGAAGTTAATCCAATAATAATCCGTTGTGTTATCCATCTGTGAACGTTCCGAATATTCGATTAACGATTTCAAAAAGAAGCGAGCAGAGAAGCGTTTAGTGAAATTCAGCGAAGTGAATTTAGAACGATAAATCTTCATCTGATTGTTCTTCAACAACAGCGTTGACAGTGAATTCATCTCGGGAGAGATCGTATTCTCCGGATTATACTGCGCCACAAAATCCCCATTAGTCACGGTTAGATCGAAAGAATCACCTCGATAGCGTAATCTAACTAGACCCGAGTTTCGGTTTATGCCAAAAGCTCTCCGTCCTAAAACTTCTGCCTCTAACATATGGTAACGCGACCAACGCTTTCTGAAAACTAAAGCTGTATTAGCTACAAATCCTTCTACCGTATTAAAATTGGAATCAAAAATCGGCGATTTATAATAGATTTCAAATGGATAATAATCACGCTTGAATTCCCCAAAATAAAAGGACTTACTTAAAATCAACTGAGATGGATTAAAAGGGGTTACTTTAAAACTATCAATCACCACCTCGCGATTCTTCATTCCCGGAACTTCTGTGAAAAATGCGGGATCCAATACTGTATTTGTTTCAGCCGTTTTATAATAGACTGAATCAATCATCACTAAATTAGAGGTGGGACGTTGCTTCCACTTTCGTAATAAGGATCCGTGTAAATTGGTCAAAAACTGGTTTGCATAGGTTTCATCAAAAGCAACGGCAGAGATATTTAATGTTTCTTTGGCATTTTTGGGCTCTTCAAATAGGCTAGCTTCAAATTTCCATTCTGACGGTTTCCCTATCGTTTCTTGATCCCATACATATTCGCCATCACTTCCTAATAAACCCGCTAAGAGTCGAATTTGCCCCTTTTTAGGAATCCATTTTCCTTGAAAGTTTTGATTTTGCAAATCAAAAGAATAATCGATTGCATCTGCAAATACAGCCCCTTCAAATCGCACCAACCAACCCGCTTCATCTAAGGTTAATGTTCCCTTAAATAAACGGTCGCGACGTATTTTAGGCTCTACTTGAAATTGATAGCAAGCTTTACCTTCGACTAAGGTGTCTCCTTTAAAATTAAAATGGTAATAGGATTTCGCTTGATAACTCAAAGGTGAGACGCAGGACGTTCCCACATAATCTTGGTAAAAATCAGGCCAAAGAAAAAGCGTAGGTTTCGTATACTTCTTATGAAAAGTCTGAACAGATTCAATACCGTGGATTAATTGATTCAAATGACCCACTTGCACTTCTGACATGGTTTGATTCCCATACCATTGCCCCATTTGAATCCCTTCTTTAGCGACTAGTCGCTTGCGAGCAATACCAATAACCTGATTAAATCGTGCCTTTTCTTGCACCTTAACACGCATCTTAAAAGAACCAATGGACTTACCATGTTCCTCAGCGGAACTCAAAGCTCTGTCTAGTATGGAAGCAGGAGTGAGGGATTGCGCTTGACTTTCATTTGGATCAAAATGAAAAAAACATCCAATCAAAAGCAATATTTTCAAATAGTTCAAGCGATGTGGATCTTAAAATGTTCAAATAGTCCTATTATAAATAGGTTAAATCAAGCAATAAAACAAAGTTCCTAATAATTCCCTAACAAAGGAAATGTTCTTATAAAATAGTGGCAAAATTGAAGCTAATCTATTAATTTTGTAAACATTTTTTACCAAACACTTTTACCATGGCCTTTGACATTGAAATGATTAAAGCTGTTTACGATCGCATGCCGGCTCGCATTGCTGCGGCTCGTGCGTTAACAGGTAAACCGCTTACGTTAACTGAAAAAATTCTTTATAGCCATTTATGGGAAGGAACAGCTTCTTCTGCGTATGCAAGAGGTGCTTCTTATGTAGATTTTGCACCAGACCGTGTGGCGATGCAAGATGCAACTGCTCAAATGGCCTTGTTACAATTCATGCAAGCAGGTCGTCCACAAGTGGCCGTACCTTCTACCGTGCATTGTGATCACTTAATTGAAGCAAAAGTTGCCTCTACTACGGATTTAAAAGTAGCAGTGGATAAAAATAAAGAGGTTTATGACTTCTTATCGTCAGTTTCTGACAAATACGGTATCGGTTTCTGGAAACCAGGAGCAGGTATTATTCACCAAGTAGTATTAGAAAATTATGCTTTCCCAGGCGGAATGATGATCGGAACGGATTCACACACGGTTAACGCGGGTGGTCTTGGTATGATCGCCATCGGTGTAGGTGGAGCAGATGCTTGCGATGTCATGGCAGGTTTAGCTTGGGAATTAAAGTTCCCTAAACTAATTGGTGTTAAGTTAACAGGTAAATTAAATGGCTGGACATCTCCTAAAGATGTTATCCTAAAAGTGGCAGGTATCCTGACCGTAAAAGGTGGAACGGGTGCAGTCGTTGAGTATTTCGGCGAAGGTGCAACTTCTATGTCTTGTACTGGTAAAGGAACTATCTGTAATATGGGTGCTGAAATCGGTGCTACTACGTCTACTTTCGGTTACGATGCTTCTATGGCGCGTTACTTAGAGTCGACAGGACGTGCAGATGTCGCTGCTTTAGCGAATGGTGTTAAAGATCATTTAACAGCAGATCCAGAGGTTTATGCAAACCCAGAAAAATACTTTGATCAAGTAATCGAAATCGATTTAGATACATTAGAACCTTATTTGAACGGCCCTTTCACACCGGATTTAGCTACGCCTATCTCAAAAATGAAAGAAATGGCAGAGAAAAACGGCTGGCCTACAAAAATCGAAGTAGGTTTAATCGGTTCTTGTACTAACTCTTCTTATGAAGATATCGCGCGTGCCGCTTCTTTAGCGAAGCAAGTAGCTGCGAAAGGATTGAAGACTAAAGCACAATTCACGATCACTCCTGGTTCTGAATTAGTTCGTTACACGATCGAGCGTGATGGTTTCATCTCGACATTTGATTCTATCGGAGCCACGGTATTCTCCAATGCTTGTGGACCTTGTATTGGCCAATGGGCTCGTCCAGGTGCAGAAAAAGGAGAGAAGAACACGATTGTTCACTCGTTCAACAGAAACTTTGCAAAACGTGCAGATGGTAACCCGAACACGTTTGCTTTCGTAGCTTCACCAGAAATGGTCACTGCTTTAGCGATTGCGGGTGACCTAACGTTCAATCCATTAACGGATACGTTAACAAACGAAAAAGGAGAACAAGTAAAATTAGACGCACCTACGGGAGACGAATTACCTAAATTAGGTTTCGCTGCGGAAGATGCGGGCTACCAAGCTCCTGCAGCTGATGGTTCAGGCGTTCAAGTGAAAGTATCAGCTACGTCTGATCGTTTACAATTATTAGATCCATTCGCAGCATGGGAAGGTTCTGATTTGAAAGGGTTAAAATTGTTAATTAAGGCCAAAGGTAAATGTACAACGGATCACATCTCGATGGCAGGTCCTTGGTTGAAATACCGTGGTCACTTAGATAACATCTCGAATAACATGTTAATCGGAGCGGTGAACTTCTATAATGAGAAGACGGACAACGTGAAGAATGCATTAACTGGTGAATATGGTCCAGTTCCAGCTACTCAACGTGCTTACAAAGCAGCTGGTGTAGGAACTATTGTAGTAGGAGATACAAACTATGGAGAAGGATCATCTCGTGAGCATGCTGCGATGGAACCACGTCACTTAGGTGTTCGTGCCGTTTTAGTGAAGTCATTTGCTCGTATCCACGAAACCAACTTGAAGAAGCAAGGGATGTTAGCCTTAACTTTTGCAAACGAGGCTGATTACGATAAAATCCAAGAGGATGATTCTATCAACATCGTAGGTTTAGGAGGCTTTGCTCCTGAAAAATCATTGACGATCGAATTAGTTCACGCGGATGGTAGCACAGATAGTTTTGCTGTGAACCACACGTACAATGAGCAACAAATCGAATGGTTCAAAGCTGGTGGTGCTTTAAACATCATCCGTGCATCCGTAAAATAATTTGAAATAGGGGCGAAATTGCTTAATTTTGCCCCTTATTATTTAAAATAAGCCCTAACAAACCCATGGCAGCGATTAACGCAGTTAAAATATTTTCTGGTTCTGCATCTAATTATTTAGCAAAGGATATTGCGAAGTATTATGGAAAAGATTTGGGCGCAGTAACAAACCTTCGCTTCTCAGATGGTGAAATGTCACCTAGTTTTGATGAATCAGTGCGTGGTTGTGATGTGTTTATCATTCAGTCTACTTTCCCTTCTGCGGACAATTTAATGGAGTTGTTATTAATGATTGATGCTGCTAGACGCGCGTCTGCTCACTATGTAACAGCTGTAATTCCGTATTTTGGGTATTCACGTCAAGATCGGAAGGATCGTCCACGGGTAGGCATTGGAGCTAAATTAGTGGGTAATTTATTGACAGCAGCTGGAGCTGATCGTCTAATGACGATTGACTTACACGCTGGTCAAATCCAAGGTTTCATGGACTTCCCAGTGGATCACTTGGAAGGAAATGCCATCTTCGTTCCTTATTTGAAATCATTAAATTTAGAGAACATTCTTTTCGCATCACCCGATGTGGGAGGCGTTGTTCGCACACGTAACATGGCCAAATTCTTCAATGCGGAGATGGTTATTTGCGATAAGCACCGTAAACGCGCTAATGAAATTGCTTCCATGCAATTAATTGGAGACGTGAAAGGCGCAGATGTAATCCTAGTCGATGACTTAATTGATACTGGTGGTACCTTATGCAAAGCCGCACAATTAATTATGGATAAAGGAGCAAATTCAGTAAGGGCGGTTGTTACCCACCCCGTTTTATCAGGTAAGGCGTATGAAAACATTTCTAATTCTGTTTTGACAGAGTTATTGGTGACAGATACCATTCCTCAGAAACAAACGTGTGACAAAATTAAGGTACTTTCAGTAGCTGAGCTTTTTGCGAAGGCGATTGGTCGTATCCGTGATCACGAATCTATCAGTTCATTATTTATTAAATATTAATTTCAACCGTTTCTAGGGGATAGCCAATGTGCGAAAGACTAGAAGCATTAACAAAAACAAGATGAAAAAATTAGAGATTGTAGGGTTTAAAAGAGCGAATCTCGGTACGAAGAGCGCAAATGATTTACGTAACGAAGCAATGGCACCCTGTGTATTATACGGTGGTTCTGAGCAAGTTCACTTTGCTGTTCCAATGATCCTTTTCCGTGAATTATTATATTCAGCGGATGTATACGAAGTTGAATTAAACATTGAGGGTACGAAATACCGTGCGATCTTACAAGATGCACAGTTCCACCCTGTAAACGAGATGATCTACCACGTAGACTTCTTGGAAATCCAAAAAGGTAAAGCGATCAAGATTGCTGTGCCTATTAAAGTAACTGGAAATTCTCCAGGTGTTATCAAAGGGGGTAAAATGGTGCAAAAATTACGTAAGGTAACTTTACGTGGTCAAGCAGAAAACATTCCTGATTTCGTAACAGTTGATATTTCTGGTTTAGACTTAGGTCAAACAGTCAAAGTAAACAAACTACAAGTGGAAGGATGTGAGATCTTAAATCCAATGTCTAACCCAGTAGCAACAATCGATATCCCAAGAGCATTAAGAGGTAAAATCAACGCTTAATTTCAAACGGATTCACAGATTGATAGATAAAGAAAAAGCCCCGCAAATGCGGGGCTTTTTTAATGCCTATAGATATAGGAAACTATTTCTTCGCCACCATCGCTTTCACGATAGGAGCTTTCTCCATCTTCGTTGCAGAAGCGTGATCGTTATCTCCCACGTGAATGTAAGGAGCAATCACTAATGAAACGATGGACATCAATTTAATCAAGATGTTCATAGATGGACCTGACGTATCCTTGAATGGATCACCTACAGTATCACCCGTTACAGCCGCTTTGTGTGGCTCTGAACCTTTCTTATACGTTTGACCATCGATTAAGACACCTTTCTCAAATGATTTTTTAGCGTTATCCCAAGCACCACCTGCATTTGATTGGAAAATACCCATCAATACACCTGAAACAGTTACACCTGCTAATAGACCACCTAAAACTTCTGGTCCCATCGTAAATCCTACTAACACGGGAACGATTAAGGCAATCGCACCTGGAAGGATCATTTGGCGAATAGAAGCTTCTGTAGAAATAGCTACACACTTCTCGTATTCTGGTTTTGCTTTGTATTCCATGATACCTGGAATCTCACGGAATTGACGACGAACTTCGTTCACCATTTCCATAGCTGCTTTACCTACTGCTGAGATACACAAAGCAGAGAAGATGAATGGAATCATTCCACCTACAAATAAACCAGCTAAAACATCTGCTTTATAAATATCGATGTGGCTGATACCTGCGATACCTACGAAAGCTGCGAACAAGGCTAAAGAAGTTAAGGCTGCAGAAGCAATAGCAAAACCTTTACCCGTTGCTGCTGTTGTATTTCCTACCGCATCTAAGTTATCTGTACGATCACGTACTTCGCTAGGCAATTGAGACATCTCTGCAATACCACCCGCGTTATCCGCGATAGGACCGAAAGCATCGATTGCTAGTTGCATCGCTGTTGTAGCCATCATACCTGCAGCAGCGATAGATACACCGTAAATTCCGGCAAAGTGATAAGAACCGATGATACCTGCTGCCAATACTAAAATAGGCAAAACCGTTGATTCCATACCTACCGCTAAACCACCAATGATGTTAGTCGCATGACCTGTACCTGATTTTTGAACGATTGAATCGACTGGACGCTTGCCCATAGCCGTATAGTATTCCGTAATGATGGACATTAAAGTACCTACCACTAAACCAACGATAATCGCATAAAACACATCCATGGAAGTGAATGTGGTACCACGAAGTGTTAAATATTCTGGTAAGATGTTCTTCACTAAGAAGTACGATGTTACAAAAGTAATCGCGATAGAAGTGTAGTTACCTACGTTCAATGCATTTTGAACGGATGAAGTTTCACTAGAGATACGAACAAAGAAAGTCGAAACTAACGAAGCTAGTAAACCTACACCTGCAATTAACATCGGTAATAAGACTGGAGAGAAACCTCCGTAATTATCTGTTACCGAAATTTCTTGACCTAATACCATCGTCGCTAAGATAGTCGCTACATAAGAACCAAATAAATCGGCTCCCATACCTGCTACGTCACCTACGTTATCACCTACGTTATCAGCGATAGTGGCAGGGTTACGCACATCATCCTCAGGAATACCTGCTTCTACTTTACCTACTAAGTCAGCCCCTACGTCAGCTGCTTTCGTATAAATACCACCACCTACACGCGCAAATAAAGCGATAGACTCAGCTCCTAAAGAGAAACCAGCTAATACTTCAATCGCCGTTTTCATCTCTACTGAAGTCAATGCTTGACCTTGTGCGAAGATTTGATAGAAAGCAATAAATAAACCGCCTAGACCTAAGATAGCTAAACCTGCTACACCCATTCCCATCACGGATCCGCCTGTAAAAGAAACATTCAAGGCTTTTGCTAAAGAAGTTCTAGCTGCTTCAGCCGTACGAACGTTCGCCTTTGTAGCTACGATCATACCGATATAACCTGCGGTAGCAGAGAAAACTGCTCCAATTAAAAAAGCAACGGCAATTAGAGGGGAGGAGTGAATCGGATTATCCGGTGTTCCCTCTTGTGAACCTAACCAAGCTAATAAAATAGCGGTGGGGATCGCGAAATAGGTTAAAATTTTCCATTCTGCTTTTAAGAAGGCAATCGCACCATCTGCGATATAACCAGCCAACTCTTGCATTTTTTCATTACCGGCATCCTGTTTAGATACCCAATTAAACTTCCACGCTGTGTACAGCAATCCTACTAAACCAAAAGCAGGAACTAAGTAAACAATTTGATTCATAAAGGTTGATTTAGATTATTCCAAAAAAATTTAGCACAATTTAGGTAAATGTGTGCAAATAAACAATTAGAAAGGCAATCGGATCAACACTTTCCATTTTTCAGGCACAACCGTTCCTATCGGATACACTAAATCCAAACCCAAAATTTTCCCTATTCCAGTCAAGCCATAACTAAGCTCTTGGTACTGAATCGTTTGAGAATTCAACGATGTCTGAAGATAGGAATAACCTACTTTTTCCTTTAGGCCATAAAGCGATAAAAAAGGGTTTTGAGTGAGGATAAATTTCCTAGGTTCCCAAGTTATGAATGCTTTTAGATGATCTCCAGGATTCGAAAGGGCATAGTAGGGTAAGGCTAAAAAACTCGATTCACCTGAAGACACTAGCACCTCATTTCCTTTAAAATGTTGGTAATCGATTAAAATAGATGGCTTATGAAGGAAATGAGCAGCTGAAATACGGTAATTAATCGATCCCCAATTCGCTAAAGGAATTCGTTGAGAAACTTGAAATGAGACTTTACTATAGGCATCATCTCCCTGTGCTTGCTCAAAGGTGCTCGTTATAGTAGGCCCCGATTCGTTCGATAACCACCTGGATCCATTGTATCTTCTCCATGTCGCGAAAGGCTGATATCTGATTAAAATGGAGCCATACACTTGTTTACTCGTTGCAAAAGGGAGTCCATTTGACTCAAATTGACGCTCTTTATGAAACAATCCATTTTCCTCCTGATTCACCAGACTTGTACGAGATCGCAACTCCAAAACCGTATTCAAATTCCACTTAGCATTCAATTGTAGTGCATAAGAGGCCTTAATGAAATCTTTTTGGTATAACTTGATATAATTCTGTGACAAGAATAAGGCATAGAAAAGATTAACAGCGGAAGAAATGGGCTCTGTTGAATTAACTTGTTCAATGGTAGAACCACCGGCTAATTGCATTCTTTGGCGATTCTCATCCCAATTTCGCTCCACATAGGCCATCCCGTTCCAAGCTTTTCGAGAGAAAGCATAGCGAACATCGAATCCTGTCCCCCAATAATCCGCCAAGCGATAGGTATGTCGGTAATGCAAACCTCTGCCTACTGAATATCCATCTACAGCCGTATAACCCGGCTGAAAACCACTGAGCGTTAATCTAGCCCCTAAGCCTTTTTGACCGTAATTATATACACGACCTCCCCAAATATCCCCATAATGAAATCTTGGCAATGCATTCACCGAGTCCTTTAAGCGTTTCTTTTCGTCTTGTACAGATAAGCTATCAGCCTCTTTATAGCCTTTCGCTTCAGCCTCTGTCAATGGAACTTGACGTTCCGCCTCCCAGTATTCCTCCTTTTTAATAGAGGCGGATGAATCAACAGTAATGGTATAATCTGAACTAAACTCTTCCTTTTTCTCTTCCTTATCCATTTCTTTCAGCACCTTCTTTAACTTTTTACGCGTCAATTCTTTTCCCAAAGCCAGTTTAGGGGAGGATATTTTCTCTTTATTGATCTCTTTGGCCCAATCCTTATGTAAGCGTTCCTCGATGATGGTAGGCTTAACCACAAATGCCGGATTCACTTTAATCGAATATTCTTTCACCTGTGTGATGTAGCGAAATGTGGCTCCAAAGCCCATCGCATCAAAATTGACATTCACGTCATAATTAACCGGCATCCAAACACCTTGAAACAGTGCATTCTGCTGCTGAAACGTGTAATAACCCTGGGAATTACGGAAAGCTAAACTGAAAGAATAAATACTCCAAGTATCTTCTACTATGGAGAGAGTACCCTCAAACAAATCATCTGAGGTTGATTTAGGCTTGACTTGAATCTTGGAGACCGTTTGACCATTCAACTGAAAACTACCTAAATAAGCGAATTTATAAAAGGAGAAAGCGGATGGGGAAATAGGGGATACCAGAGAGCCCCAAACCTTAGGTTGATAAAAATTCGTTTGCGTGATTCGTAAATTAGGTGCCCCGGAGTTTTTCAACACAGCGGGAAGGTTGTTCCGATTCGACAAAACTTTCTCATCAATCTTATTGGGTCGAGTATAAGTAATCTGATTAATTCCTTCTAATACATAGGTGGAGCCCACTTTTATACCTGCTTCCTTTTCCATCTTCTTACCTACAAGGGCATTCATGACCTTAGAAATAGAAGTAATTTTACCTGCTCCTTTGACATAGCCTTTGGCCGTGTATCGATCAATCTCTTTTAAGTGAAAAGGAGCCATAGAGATCATTCGACGCATCATGCCAATGGCAGGATCCTCTTTTAAACCTCCTACATTGACATCTTGAAGTGTGATGGCTTCTTCTAAAAGTACCACATCGAGTGAAACATCTCCCGCACTCGAAACTTGATGCACTTTGGGTGTATGTCCTAAAAAGCGAAAAACTACCTCGTGCTCTCCCTTAGGCAATTGAATGGCGTATTTACCCTCCTCATTCGCTAAAGTCCCCTTATTCAAGTCACTCACCCAAATCGTTGAAAATGGCATCAATTCGCCCTTATTCGAACGAATAGTTCCGCTAAGTGTCTGTGCCTGAAGGCCTATGCAAGTAGTAAGAAGGAGTAAAAATAATTTCATAAGGCAAAAGTAAACGAATGGCGCTAATTCAATTGAATATTTTGACGAACGGCGAGCACTTAACAAGAATTAACGTAATTTTGTGGGCTATGGGATTCACGCATCGACAGCTCTTCCAGAAATTTATGGCGCCCACCTCGGACGCACCTTTGGCATTAGAAATAACCAAAGCGGAAGGCGTGTATATGTACGATGCTAAGGGAAAATCTTACCTGGATTTGATCTCTGGAATTGCTGTTTCGAATGTAGGACACCGAAATCCTGCCGTCGTAAAAGCCATAAAAGATCAAGTAGACGCCTATATGCACTTGATGGTCTACGGAGAATACATACAAAGCCCCCAAGTGCAACTCGCGGAAGCGTTAGTTAAATCTACCGGTACTGAACATTTAAATCAAGTCTATTTCACGAATTCAGGGACGGAGGCTGTCGAAGGAGCCATGAAGTTAGCTAAACGCTATACTGGCCGAACTGAATTTATTTCTTGTTTTAATGCTTACCATGGTGCAAGTCAAGGAGCTTTGTCCATCGCGGGTGATGAAAACTTCAAAAATGCCTTTCGTCCCTTATTGCCCGGTATCAGCCATATTCACCATGGTTGCATTGCTAATCTCACTAAAATAACCGAGAAAACAGCTGCGGTAGTGATTGAGATCGTAGCAGGGGAGGCTGGTGTTAAAACGGCACCCACAGCCTATTTTCAAGCTCTACGCAAGCGATGCGACAAAACCGGAACCTTATTGATAGTAGATGAAATCCAATCGGGTTTTGGGAGAACGGGTACATTCTGGGCTTTCCAGCCCATGAATATCGTTCCAGATATACTTCTCACGGCTAAAGGAATGGGCGGAGGAATGCCGATAGGGGCCTTTTTAGCCAATGAGGAAGTGATGAAAACCTTGAGTTTCGAACCCGTATTAGGCCATATCACCACTTTTGGAGGACATCCCGTTTCGTGCGCGGCATCCTTAGCTACCCTCCGCTATATCATGGATGAACAGTTAATGGCTCAAATACCTGCTAAAAGCAATCAATTCAAAAGCCTTTTACAACATCCGATTATTCACGAAGTGCGGGGAATTGGATTTATGCTAGCGGTGGAGATGCAGGACTTTAAGACCGTGAAAGCCGTGATAGACGAATGTATTCTGAATGGCCTAATAACCGATTGGTTCTTATTTTGTGATAATTCACTACGCATTGCGCCGCCTTTGACCATTACAGAAGAGGAAATAAAAATAGCCTGCAACATCTTGTTACAGGCTATGAATAAAGTGTATTCGCTTAAATAATTAAGCGTGCTTTAATAAAGTTTCAGCTAAAACCGACTTAGGGATATTTCCTCCTACTAAACGTTCTACCATTTCACCCTTTTTGAATACCATCAAAGTAGGGATAGAGCGAATACCTAAAGAAGCAGGTACTGCTGAATTTTGATCTACATTCATTTTCGCTACAATCGCTTGACCTTCTACATCTCCCGCTAATTCTTCCACGATTGGTCCGATCATTTTACATGGGCCACACCACTCTGCCCAAAAATCTACTAAAACTGGTGTATCAGTGCCGATTAACTCTTGAAAATTAGCATCTGTTGCCTCTACGTATTTTCCCATTGTTTGATATATTTTATAAAATTCAAAATTAAAACAAAACCGGCAGAACAATTAGTTCCCGGATTAAAATTTTTACGAAATTAACTTAAAGCCCACATTTTCAAGCTCTTTAAGCTCAGAAATCAAGCCTTTACCAATGCTAACCTGCATTTTACGCGATAAAAAGTCCATTCCTATTTTCTCCTGCTCGTCGTACACCTCTAAAGTTAACTTCTTGTCCCCTTTATTACGTTCCAAGGTTTCTTGCAATAAATCTAATAAAGCAGGTGTCAATCGGTTTAAGTCTAAACGCAATTTAATCTCTTTTGTTCGATCCGATAAAATTTCTGACAATAATTCGATGGATTGAATCTTGAAGACCATTTGATCCATGTGGCGATTCTTTAATTGATACGATCCATTAATGAATAACAATCGATCCTGTGCTATAAATCGTTCAAACTGGATGTAATCTTTCGAGAATAAGGCAAACTCGTAGTTACCTGCATAATCTTCAATAGTGAAAATCATAAACTGATTTCCGTTCGCAGAGGTTCTAACGTTTACTTTGGTAACGATTCCGGCAAAAGTCTGTGCTACATTCGGACGTAATTCTAATTGACCCGTATTCGAATTACAGAAATTAGCGATCTCTGTTTTGTATTCGTCCAAAGGATGACCAGAAATATAAACGCCCACCACTTCCTTCTCATTCTTCAATTGCTCCATCACAGACCAAGGTTCAGCAGTAGGGATCTTAGGCTGAGCGATGTCATTACCCGTTCCAGCTCCTAATTCACCAAAAAGGGAAGCAGTAGCTTCTGCCTTCAATTCTGCCATACGGGACGAATAGCGAACAATTTTCTCAATAAAATTCGTATTATCCTGTGAATCGATAGCAAAATAATGAGATCGAGCCACTTCAGTAAAACAATCAAATGCCCCAGCAAGTGCAAGCGATTCTAAACTCTTCTTGTTTACCTGACGTACATTGATTCGAGAAACGAAGTCAAAAATATCCTTGTATTCGCCATTTTTCTGACGTTCTTCCACAATTGCATCAACCGCCGCATCACCCACACCTTTGATCGCACCTAGTCCGAAACGGATTTGGCCTTTCTTATTCACCGCAAACGAGCGAGAGGATTCATTTACATCCGGAACTAATAAAGATAAGCCCATCCGCTTGCACTCATCCATGAAGAAAGTGATCTTCTCAATGTTACCTAAAGAGTTCGAAAGTACCGCCGCCATAAACTCGGGTGGGTAGTTTGCTTTCAGGTAACCTGTTTGGTAAGCCACTAAACCATAGCAAGTTGAGTGGGATTTGTTAAAGGCATATTGAGCAAATGCTTCCCAGTCCGTCCAAATCTTATCCAACTTGTCCACCGGATGATTATTCGCCGCGCCGCCTTCCATGAACTTACCCTTCATCTTATCGATGGTGGCTTTGTCCTTTTTACCCATGGCCTTACGAAGTACATCAGCGTCACCCTTCGTGAAATTCGCCAGCTTTTGGGATAGAAGCATTACTTGCTCTTGGTAGACCGTAATTCCGTACGTATCGCTCAAATACTCCTCCATTTCTGGTAAATCGTATTCAATCTTCTCGCGACCGTGTTTACGGGCAATGTAATTCGGAATGTAGACCATCGGACCGGGACGGAACAAGGCGTTCATCGCAATTAAATCAGAGAATTGATCGGGCTTCAGATCACGTAAGTGTTTCTGCATCCCAGGGGATTCAAATTGGAAGGTACCGTTCGTTTCGGCTCTTTGGTATAATTCGTAGGTTGTTTTATCGTCCAAAGGTAGGTCATCCAAGATGATCGTCTCATTGTGGTTCTGCTTGATCAAGCGAACGGCCTCTTTCAAGATGGAGAGAGTTTTTAATCCCAAAAAGTCCATCTTAATTACCCCCGCATTCTCAATCACAGAACCGTCGTATTGCGTAATCAATAGACTCACGTCTTTCGAAGTAGCCACCGGCAAAATATCGGTTAAATCAGAAGGTGCAATGATGATACCCGCCGCGTGAATACCTGTTCCACGAACAGAACCCTCTAAAATCAGCGCATTTTCGATTACGGTAGCTGGCAAACCACCAGCTTCCTTAATGCGACGCAATTCCTTTACCTGTTCTAATTCTTCCGGATTAAGTCCTTCCTTGTCTGCTAAACTCTTATCTCCGGTCAAAGCCGCATTGAAAATACGGTCTAGCGTAATTTTCGGTTTCTCTGGAACCAGTTTCGCTAAGGCATTGGATTCCTGCAAGGGGAGGTCTAAAACGCGAGAAACATCCTTAATGGACATTTTCGCGGCCATCGTACCATAAGTTGCAATGTGCGCTACTTGGTTTTTACCGTATTTATCTACGACGTAGTCGATCACTTTTTGGCGGCCCTCATCATCAAAGTCCGTATCAATATCGGGTAAGGACTTCCGATCTGGATTCAAGAAACGCTCAAAAAGGAGATTGTACTTAATGGGGTCAATGTTTGTAATTCCCAAACAATAAGCCACCACTGAACCCGCCGCTGATCCACGACCTGGCCCCACATAAACGCCTAAATCACGTCCAGCACTAATAAAATCGGCTACAATTAAGAAGTAACCGGCAAAACCCATCGTTCTGATGGTATGTAACTCAAAGCGCAAACGCTCTTCTACGACCTGATCAATATCGATGTAACGCTTTTTAGCGCCTTCCATCGTGATGTGCTCCAAATAATCATCCTGACTTAAGAAAGTAGACGGGATTTGGAAATTAGGCAACATCACGTCTTTCGTGAGTTTCAGTGTCTCCACTTTGCCCACAATCTCATTCGTATTATCAATCGCCTCAGGAACGTGCGACCAAAGTTTGGTCATTTCCTCCGTCGTCTTAAAGTAAAATTGATCATTATAGAAAGCAAAACGCTTTCCTTTCATATCAAAATCCCCCTCAATATCCTTGTAAGTAGGAGTGGCCTGCTTTTCGCCGGTATTAATACACAAGAGAATATCGTGTGCGTTGGCATCTTTTTGGTCCAAATAATGACTATCATTCGACGCAATCACCTTCACATTATACTTCTTCGCAAAACGCAACAAGACTTCATTCACCGTCTGCTGCTCTGGAATAAAGTGATTTTGTACTTCGATGTAATAATCTTCGCCAAACAAATCCAACCACCACTTAAATTCCTTCTCCGCCGCTTCCTCGCCATCGCGCAAAATCGCTTGTGGCACAGAGGCCCCTAAACAACAAGTCGTGGCGATTAGGCCTTTGTGGTATTTTAAAACGAGCTCCTTATCAATCCGAGGATATTTGGAATACATCCCCTCCATGAAGCCTAAAGAACATAATTTGACCAAATTCTGGTAGCCTTCTGGATTCTTCGCTAAGAACAATTGGTGATAGCGCTTATCCTTTAACTCTTTCGTAAAAACCTGCTTGTGGCGATCATTCACTAAATAAAACTCACAGCCCACAATCGGTTTCACCCCTTGCTTTCCGGCTTCAGCCACAAACTGAAATACCCCAAACATATTCCCGTGATCCGTAATCGCGACAGCGGGCATATTATCTGCTTTCGCCTTTTTGAACATAGACGAAATCTTAGACGCACCATCTAAGAGGGAAAACTGGGAATGGTTGTGCAAATGCGAAAATTGCATAGGGGTTTATTCTTTTATAAAAGGTTCTTTTTCAAAAAATACGGCATTTAAGAAGTCCAAAAAGGGCTTTAATACCTTGGCATCCGCAATCAATTGTTTAGTAAAACCCGGAGAGCAAAGCTCTTTATCCGTGTATTTTTTCCAAAAAAACAATTGTTTCTTCTTTAACAATTCAGCGTCTAGATGATCAGCATCAAATCCCTTAGGTATTCGTACCAAACTTTCACCCACTTCCTCACCAAAAACAGAAACAAACGTAGGATCCTGAATGATTTTACGCAATCCAGCCGCATTATAATCGACTTCTTGACGAAATGCCGCTAATTGTTCCGACGTAGGGGAATACATACCTCCACCTAAAAAGGACGCACCATTAGGTTCAATATGTACATAATAGTCCATCAAGCCAGACTTTCGACCACCTTCTGAAAAACTGGCCGAAAACCACGTTTTATAAGGAGCCTTGTTTTTCGAGAAGCGGACATCCCGGTAAATTCGGTAGCAGCAATGCTTCAGCAAAACGCCATCCATATTCTCAAAATCCGCAAACTCTGAAATCAACTCTGTCGTCCAGGCGTCAAATCCTTTTTTCTCTTGCTCATATACGGCTTTGTTTTCCGCAAACCATTCGCGCGTGTTGTTCACACGGAGCTCACGCAAAAAGGCCAACAGGCTAGGAGAGAGGGACATCAAATAGGGGGTGAATTTGTAAAAACGAATTTAGCGAATTTAGCTCGAATGCCCAAGCACAAATCGCTTGGAGTTATGGTCTATTTTATTGATTTTTGCATAAATTATTTAGACAAGCTATGCGGATCTTAACGGGCATTCAGGCCTCAGGAAAGCCCCATTTGGGTAATATTTTAGGTGCCATTATTCCAGCGGTTGAACTTTCAAAGCAACCCGGCAATGATTCTTTTTTATTTATTGCAGACTTACACACCTTAACTTCCTTGAAGGACGGGGAAAGTATTCGAAGCAACACCTTGTCGATTGCGGCAGCTTGGCTGGCTTTTGGCTTTGATACGGAGAAAAATTACTTCTACCGCCAGTCTAAATTGGCTGCTTACCACACCGAATTAATGTGGTATTTGAATTGCTTTACGCCCTTTCCCATGCTGGCGAATGCACACAGTTTCAAGGATAAATCAGATAAGTTATCGGATGTGAACGCCGGATTATTTACCTATCCCGTCTTACAAGCGGCAGATATTGTTTTGTATGATGCGCAAATTATACCTGTAGGTAAGGACCAAAGACAGCACATCGAAATGACCCGCGACATCGCGAATTCCGTAAATAAGCGTTATAACAAAGCTATTTTCGTCTTACCAGAAGCACGCATCAACGAAGAGGTGATGACCATTCCGGGCCTAGACGGAGCTAAGATGAGCAAGTCATTGAACAATTACATTGATATCTTCTTGCCTGAAAAGGATTTATTGAAGCAGATCAAAAAGATTGTCACAGACACCACTCCATTAGAAGAACCTAAAAATCCAGATAACGATATTACGTTCAAACTCTATCAATTAATGGCTTCCCCAGCCCAGGTAGCAGAAATGCGCGCGAATTACGAAGCGGGCGGTTATGGATACGGACATGCGAAACAAGCCTTACACGAATTGATGCTAGGTTATTTCAAAGAGGCGAGAGAGAAATTCGACTATTTCATCGCACATCCGGAGATTATTGAAGAGAAATTAGCCATCGGCGAAAAGAAAGTTCAACCTATCGCCGAAGCCACCATCGCTCGCATTCGCGCTGAATTTAAATTCTAAACTATGTTTCCATCCTGGGATACCCATTTATTTCAGCTGATTAACGAGGCTCACCAGCCTTGGTTAGACGGACCGATGGAAATCATTTCAGGTAAATTGACGTGGATTCCTTTGTATGGGCTACTTATTTACGTAGTGTACAAGCAGTATAAATCAGCCTTCTGGAAAGCCCTGCTATTTTTAGTTTCTACCGTGATTTTTGCCGATCAATTCAGCTCCAGTCTATTGAAACCCCTTTTTAAACGCCTTAGACCCTGTCACGTCGAGTCCTTTCAATCGTGGATTCATTTGCCGGCAGGCTGTGGTGGACAATTTGGTTTTTGTTCTTCGCATGCTGCCAATTCCTTTGCGATTGCCGTTGGTTTTTATTTGTTGACGAAAAATAAGTTGGCTGGCACAGCCCTGATTCTATGGGCATCGATTATCTCCTATAGTAGAATCTATTTAGGCGCTCATTATCCGCTCGATGTAATCGTAGGAGCTTTAGTGGGCGGAATAGGGGCGTGGGGGCTATTTAAAGCCTATGAAAGGTTAATCAAGAAATCATAAGTATCGATTCCATCAGCGAAATCATCGAGGGCTGGGTGTTGACTTTGGCCAAAACCGATATCTAAACCTACCTTACATTGAATCTTATCCTCGCGCTCCTGAATCCAGGCTAGCAAGGAAGCTTCATCTAAGTAACGATGCACGTATAAAACACCCACTGGTGAAACGAAATCATCATTCTCTGTCACTAAAAGATTTCCCAAATCAAAATGAGGAATCTGATTCAACAAGAATAAAGTCCGGTGGTATTGAAAGTTATTGGAGTACTTTGAATGATCTAAAACCCACGTTTCTTTCGTCAACTCATCGAATAAAGGTGTCAAATCATACGACACCGGAACGGCTATCGTCGAAACATTTCTGCAGCCTAAACCATAATAGGTAAAAATGTCCTGCGCTAAACCCTTGAAATCTTCTTGAGTCTCATTCCCCTTTAAAACGGCTAATGAACTGCGATTCTTCCGAATAATATGTGGAATCGTGGAGAAATAATGAGCAAAATAACCTCCTGAGAAATCACTTCCTGTCGCAATCACCGCATCCATTCCTTGTAACCGCTCAATAATGCTCACTGGCACCGCTGTATCAAACGACTGCATCGCCAGCACATAAAGTTGCATTAAGGCCTTGTCTTGCGAACTCAGTTTCAAGGAGGCTTGATGCCCGGAAGCTAAAACCATTAAAACGTCATGCAAACCCACAGCAGGTAAATTACCCGCCAAAACGATCCCTACATTCTTCGATTCAGCTGCTTGAACAGGATGTTTTGCATAAAATTCCTCCCAGGCTTGCACCGAAAAGAATTGCTCTTCAATCGACTGCATCGCATGGCGAACCAAGGTTTCCGAAAACCAAGGATTCTCATTTACAGATCTATCTATAAATAGTTCTATTTTTTCTCGATTCGATTCATCGGCAAAAAAAGCTTTTAAGAAAGAAATAAGCTGCAAAAAGGAAGCCTTTGGCATAATTATAGAGATTTTACCCTACAAAGGTCGAAAAATTTTCCATTAGTCCATATAAATTATATACTATTCAAATTTATGTTCGTAAATTGCACAATCAAATAAAAACTTTGGTATGGCAATTATCATAACAGACGAATGTATTAACTGTGGGGCCTGTGAACCAGAATGCCCTAATACAGCTATTTATGAAGGTGGTGTAGAATGGACTTGGGCCGGCGGTACTGCTTTAACAGCAATTGAACTAGAAGATGGTTCATCAATGGATGCTAAAACACCCGTAGAACCTGTTTCAGAAGAATTCTATTATATCGTTCCTGATAAATGCACAGAATGTACAGGTTTCCACGAGGAGCCACAATGTGCTGCGGTATGTCCAGTGGATTGCTGCGTACCGGATCCGGATCACGAAGAAGATAACGAGACTTTATTAGCTAAGAAGGCGTGGTTGCATGCGGAGTAATTAAAAGCTGCGCTTTTAATTTAGATTATAGAGCATAGAGCATAGAGCATAGAGTATAAATAAGGATGGGGCTTCGGCCCCATTTTTTATGTCCATACATTTCTGAAGACCATCGCCGCAGGCGATTCCAACTTTATTCTTTGTGCTTTGTGCTTTATTCTTTCCTTTCTGAAGACCATCGCCGCAGGCGATTCCAACTTTATTCTTTGTGCTTTGTGCTTTATTCTTTAAAAAAGACAATCGACTCCCGACTAGCGACTCTTGACTAATTTTATATTTTTCCAAGAACCAAATCTGCAAGTTCAATTTTTACCCTATTTTATTTCCATTTTTGCAAAATCTTAAATTTTAGGTTTAATTTTTAACCACTTTTCTCTATTTTTTTGCAAAAGGATGAAAAATAGGTTAAAAATTTGTTGTAAATATTTGGAAAGTACAATTTAAGGCTCCATCTTTGAATCGTAATCAAGCATTTTTTACTCTTAAACAATAACCCACATGAAAAAAACGATCCTAACAGCCCTTTTTGCCGCAACAGCATTTTGTGGATTTTCCCAAGAAAAAGAAGCGGAAGCTCCGAAGTTCACTTTTTCAGGCTACATTGATTCATACTATATGTTGAATTTCAATAGCCCCTCTAGCAGAAGTAACCTAGGTGCCTCTGGATACGAAAGAGCTTTCGACCAGAAATCAAATCAATTTTCGTTAGGACTTGTTCAGACGAAATTTGGGTATGCGACGAAATCTGCTGATGTGGTGGTGGATTTAACATTCGGACCTAATGCAGACCTTGGTCAATATGGAAATGTCATTGGACCATTGGGTGCAGGAAAAGCAAGTACAGCTTTGGCCATCAAACAAGCTTATTTTAACTGGAAAGCAAGCGACAAATTAACATTAACAGTAGGACAATTTGGTACGCACATTGGATACGAAGTAATTGACGCTCCCATTAACTACAACTATTCACTTTCTAACCTCTTCAATAATGGACCGTTCTATCATATTGGTGCTAAAGCGAATTACGCATTCTCTGACAAATTTTCTGCCATGGTTGGATTGGTCAACAATGTGGATAATTTAAATGACAACAACGCGTCTAAAGGATTTATCTACCAAGTATTCACTTCTCCAGCAGCAGGTTGGAATGTATATGTAAATGGTATCAGCTCGAACGAATCAGCTCCTTTATCTACAGGAAAAGATGATTCAGGTAGCTATAACTTGTTAGACTTAACTACATCTTATCAAATCACACCTAAATACCTTTTAGGGTTAAACGCAGCATACGGATCACAAACAGGTGATTTCCAAGGTGGCGGTAACGTAGGAGATAGCAAAACATGGGGTGGTGTTGCCCTTTACTCTAACTATGCTTTCACAGACAAATTTAGTGTAGGCGGTCGTTACGAAGTATTCGATAACACATCAGGCGCTCGTGCTTTACGCGCAGCAGACGGCTCCGGCACAGATGTAAGCTCTTTCACTTTAACAGCTACATTCACGGCGGCAGAAGGACACTTATTGATCAAACCAGAATTACGTACTGATTCATACAAAACAGCTCAATTCGTAGACGGTGATGACAAAGAGCAAAAATCACAAACGACTTTAGGAATGCACTTCATCTATAAGTTTTAATTATATCCACCCTTAACATTTAAAAACATGACGACACAAAAACCAACCTGGATTCCGTTATTAGTTTTATTAGCGGTAGCCGTCCTTGCATTGTTCACAACCTCAGTTCCTGGCGCTATGCCTACAGAGGGATTAGACACCGGCGATACTGCCTGGATGATTGTAGCCTCTGGCTTAGTATTATTAATGACACCGGGATTAGCTTATTTCTACGGTGGAATGGTTAACCACAAAAACGTGATCTCAACGATGTTACAATCGTTTATCGCAATGGGAGTTATCTCGGTGATTTGGATTGTATTCGGTTTCTCTTTAGCATTCGGTGACTCGTTAGGTGGCTGGATCGGTGACCCTAGAACTTTCTTTATGTTCAATGGCGTTTTTGATCACAAATTATCTTTAGGATCTGCTGATCAATTGAAATTCACTATCCCTTTCGCTTTATTCGCATTTTTCCAAATGAAGTTTGCCGTTATCACTCCAGCGTTAATCTCTGGTGCATTAGCTGAGCGTATTAACTTCCGTGCGTTTGTTCTATTCATGGTTCTTTTCTGTGTGATCGTTTATGCTCCATTAGCACACTGGACATGGCACCCAGATGGTTTCTTGTTTAACTTAGGCGTTTTGGATTTTGCAGGAGGAACGGTAGTACACATGTCGGCTGGTTGGGCTGCCTTAGCAGGTGCTTTATACTTACGTCGCCGTAAGTCTCACATCGAGTCTAACATCTTGCCTCCAGCTAACATCCCTTACGTGTTATTGGGAACTGGTTTATTGTGGTTCGGATGGTTTGGTTTCAATGCAGGCTCTGCAGTAGGAGCGAATGGATTAGCAGTAACCGCTTTCGCTACAACACACGTGGCAGCAGCAGCAGCTGGATTATCTTGGATCTTATTTGATGTAACTCGTGGTAAGAAAGTTTCTGCCTTAGGTTTCTGTATCGGTGCGGTCGTAGGTTTAGTCGCTATTACACCAGCATCTGGTTTCGTAACGGTACCTGTAGCGATCTTCATCGGTGTTGTTGCTGCGATCGTTTCTAACATTGCTGCACACTGGAGAGCATCTTCTAACCTAGATGATACATTAGATGTGTTCCCTTGCCACGGTTTAGGTGGTATGGTAGGTATGTTGATGACGGGTATTTTCGCAACATCTGCAGTGAACGCAGCTGTTGTAGAGCAAGGTTTATTCTACGGAGAAACTGCCTTATTCTTAAAGCACTTATTAGCCTTAGCAATCGTTTCCGCTTTTGCATTTGGCGCTTCTTATATCCTTTTAGTGATCACGGACAAAATCATTCCGTTACGCGTTAATGAAGAAGAAGAAAGATTAGGTTTGGATATCTCACAACACGACGAGTCGTTAGCTGAGTAATTCAACAACAGCAAAGCCGCAAGTAATGGTTCTTGTGGTTTTGTTTCAATCAAAAAGTCGGAGGCCTATGGTTTCCGACTTTTTTGTTTAGCGCCGATGGCGCAAAACAAAAAACAAAGTTCAAAGACCAAAGATCAGAGAAATAATCAATCATCATAACTCTAAAAACCAACTTTGAACATTTAACTTTGATCTTTGAAATTTACTCTAAAACTACCCCCAACATCTCACCCGTCTCATTCAAGTTTTTATATCGAACTTGCTGAACGGTATTGATTTGCAAAGGATCAAAAGGGACCACTACCCGAACGTAATTTTCAGAAAAACCCTCCATCGTACCCGGCGATGCAGATTCCTCGAACAAAACCTGACCTTTTAAACCGGCTTGGGATTCATAAAAAGCCCGACGCTTTTTATCCGATAAAATATGCAACATTTTCGACCGCTCCGCTTTTTGCATACCATCCACTTTAGGCTGGATATCTACCGCATAAGTATTAGGGCGCTCGGAATAAGGAAAAACATGTAGATAGGAGATATCTAACCCATTCAAGAATTCATAGGTCTCTGAAAATAATTCAGGAGTTTCACCTGGATGACCCACGATCACATCGACTCCGATACACGCATTAGGCATCACTTCTTTAATAGACGTTACGCGGTCCACGTATAATTCTCGCTGATAGCGGCGTTTCATCAAACGCAAAACAGCGTTCGACCCAGATTGCAAGGGTATATGGAAATGAGGAACAAACTTAGTAGAGGAACCTAGAAAGGCAATCATCTCCGAAGTCAGTAAATTAGGCTCGATGGATGAAATACGAAATCGCTGAATGGATGACTTTTCTTCAATCGCTTGAACGAGCTGAAAGAATGTTTCTACTCGCTTACCATTTTGAATGCCAAAATCCCCGATATTCACTCCGGTCAGGACAATTTCCTTGACACCTTTGGCAGAAATCTCCTCAATTAAACCCAATACTTTCTCCACCGTATCCGAACGGGACTGGCCACGAGCCAAAGGAATCGTGCAATATGAACAAGGATAATCGCAACCATCCTGCACCTTCAAGAAAGTACGGGTGCGATCATTCACAGAATAGGACGCATGGTAATCGAGATCATAACGAATCTCAGACGCTATTAGCTTCGGTAAATCCGCAGATTCACGATGTAAATAGGGGGGAAGAAGCGCAGGCAATTGAAACTTTTCATTCGCACCTAATACTAAATCAACGCCTGGAATAGCCGAAATTTCTTCTGGTTTCAATTGGGCATAACAGCCAATAATCACAACAGTCGAATTCGGATTAACTTTCTTCGCTTCTCGAACGACTTTCTTACACTTCTTATCCGCCTGTTCCGTTACGCTACAGGTATTGATGACAAACAAATCCGGTTGATCCTGAAACTCCGCGCGAACAAAACCCATCGGTTCGAGAGACCGAGCGATGGAGCTGGATTCCGCAAAATTTAATTTGCAACCAAGAGTGTAAAAAGCGACTTTTTTCATACCTGAAATCAGGATGCAAAGGTAAAACAAAAATGGCGGGAAAACCCGCCATCTTGTCTATAAAAGTATATAAATGCTTAATAAAGTATTATAATTTGGCTGTTTTAACCGTCTTGATAATACGCGCAGCCACTTTATATGGATCTGCCGCTGAGTTCGGACGACGGTCTTCTAACCAACCTTTCCATCCTTTTTCTACTGCTGCGATAGGGATACGAATTGATGCGCCACGATCAGAGATTCCATAAGAGAAATCGTGGATCGAAGCTGTCTCGTGCTTACCCGTTAAACGCATATGGTTGTCTGCACCGTACACCTCAATGTGTTCTTTCACAAATGGAGCGAATGATTGACAAATTGTATCGTAAGCAGCTTTATTTCCTGCCGTACGTAAAACGGTGTTAGAGAAGTTCGCGTGCATTCCTGAACCGTTCCAATCTAATTCACCTAAAGGCTTGCAGTGCCAGTTGATCGCAACACCATATTTCTCACCTAAACGCTCTAAAATATAACGGCCTAACCAGATTTCGTCACCTGCTTGCTTAGCACCTTTTGCGAACATTTGGAATTCCCATTGTCCAGCTGCTACCTCAGCATTGATACCTTCAATATTTAAACCTGCATCTATGCACAAGTCCATATGCTCTTCAATTATCTCACGACCGTATGCATTCTTTGCACCTACTGAACAGTAGTAAGGTCCTTGTGGCTCTGGAAACCCGTTTGCTGGGAAACCTAAAGGCTTATTTGTTTCTGGATCCCAAAGGAAATACTCTTGCTCAAAACCAAACCAGAAATCGTTATCATCATCATCAATCGTAGAACGACCATTAGACTCATGCGGAGTTCCGTCTGCGTTTAATACTTCGCACATTACTAAATAACCATCACGGCGTGCTGGATCTGGGCAAACATACACTGGCTTCAATAAACAGTCAGAAGAACCACCTTCGGCCTGCTGAGTAGAAGAACCATCGAAAGACCACATATCTAGGTCTTCTAATTTGCCGCTAAAATTGTTCTCAATTTTAGTCTTAGAACGTAAACTTTGCGTTGGCTTGTAGCCATCCAACCAAATGTACTCTAATTTTGATTTAGCCATGATTTTTAAACTTGATTTTGAAACAAAAATACTTTTTTAGGAATTCGTGTAGCAAAAATATACCACTTTTTAGAAAAAACAATAGTTTAGCCCAAAAAAACCTACAAAAACAATCGACGATTTCGCAAAAACTCAAAAAATCCAAATTAAAATCGGAAAATTCAATCCCATTTTTCAATTATTGCCATTTTTTATCCCATCACAATTCGCTATTTTTACCTAGAAATATAATCTTCATATGGCAATTACTAGATTTAAGGCTCTTGAGTTAGCTCAATCCCGCACAGGAACTCCCGTAAAGCTTCCTACAGAAAAGGTTTCGGACTATTATGGCAGCATGACCTTCAGTGATGAAGTGATGCGCTCCCTTTTATCACCAGAGGCTTATTTAAAGATAAATACCGCTATCCAAACGGGTTCTAAGATCGACCGCGATGCGGCAGACGAGGTAGCTGCGGCAATGAAATCTTGGGCTATATCGAAAGGAGCAACCCACTATACACACTGGTTTCAACCTCTAACTGGTACCACGGCAGAGAAACACGACTCCTTCTTTGACATTGATTTAAGCAATGGAAAA
Source organism: Aquirufa antheringensis (assembly GCF_004307425.1). GTDB lineage: Bacteria > Bacteroidota > Bacteroidia > Cytophagales > Spirosomataceae > Aquirufa > Aquirufa antheringensis. The sequence goes on along the minus strand of NZ_SEWZ01000004.1, from coordinate 65,790 downwards.
GCAGTGGAGAAGTTTAAAGGATCTGCGCTCGTTCAACAAGAACCGGATGCATCCTCCTTTCCTAATGGAGGTATTCGTTCTACTTTCGAAGCACGCGGATATACCGGTTGGGATCCATCTTCTCCAGCCTTTATTATGGAAAACGCGGCAGGAACAGCCACTTTATGTATTCCTTCCGTCTTCGTTTCCTACACAGGAGAGGCGTTGGACTATAAAACTCCCTTACTAAAATCGATCGAGTTAGTTGATAAAGCGGCCACTGCTGTCATTAAAGAGTTTTTTAACCGCGATGTCAGCAAGGTCATCCCGACACTAGGAGCGGAGCAAGAATATTTCGTCGTGGACGAGGCCTTATTTAATGCGCGTCCAGATTTAGTGATGGCAGGACGTACGGTTTTCGGCCATGCTCCAGCGAAAGGACAGCAATTAGAAGATCATTATTTTGGATCTATTCCAAATCGTGTGAATGCCTTCATGGTAGACTTCGAAATCGAGGCACTTAAATTAGGTATGCCAGTGAGAACGCGTCACAATGAGGTGGCTCCAGCTCAGTTTGAAGTAGCGCCCACCTTCGAGGAAGCGAACTTAGCCTGCGACCACAATGCTTTATTGATGGATTTGATGTCCAAAGTGGCCTCTAAGCACAAATTCAAGGTCCTTTTCCACGAAAAACCTTTTGCTGGTATCAATGGATCCGGTAAACACAATAACTGGGCTTTAGCGACAGATACGGGTATCAATTTATTAGCACCTTCTTCTAAACCGAAAGAAAACTTACGTTTCTTAACTTTCTTTGTTAACACACTAAAAGCGGTGCATGATCGCGCCGATTTATTGCGTGCTTCTATCGCTTCAGCCGGTAATGAGCACCGTTTAGGAGCAAATGAAGCGCCTCCGGCCATCGTTTCTGCTTTCTTGGGGAGTACGATGAGCCAAGTTTTGGACGACATGGAAAACATGGATGGTCTGGATGAAATTCAATTAGAAAAAGGGGACAATGTGTACCTTAAATTAGGTATCAACAAAATTCCATCGTTAATCCTTGATAATACAGATCGTAATAGAACGTCTCCGTTTGCCTTTACAGGTAATAAATTCGAATTCCGTGCGGTAGGATCTTCTGCTAACTCTGCAGCACCGATGACCGTATTAAATACGATTGTGGCTGACCAACTCATCAAATTCCGCAAGGAAGTGGAAGAGGTATTGGAGAAAGGAGTAAAGAAAGAATTAGCCATCATGGAGGTGTTAAAGCGCTACGTGAAAGAGTCGAAAAATATCCGTTTTGAGGGTAATGGTTATTCAGACGAATGGGTAGAAGAAGCTGCTCGTCGTGGTTTGTCTAATTTAAAGACAACGCCTGAGGCTTTAGCGGTATATGCTCGTCCTGAATCGATCGAATTATTCACGAAACATGGTATCTATTCGAAAGAAGAGATGCATGCGCGTCATGAGATCGAATTAGAAAACTATGTGAAGAAGATCCAAATCGAATCACGTGTGATAGGGGATATGGCAATCAACCATATCGTTTCGACTTCATTGAAATACCAAACGCAATTAGTAGAGAATGTGAAAGGCCAAAAAGAAATCGGCATCGATCCTCAGTACTATGCGCCTACGATCGAAATGATTAAAAAAATCTCAGAGTACACCTCATCGATCGTTCGCTTACAAAACGAAATGACTGAAGCACGTAAAGAGGCTAACAACGTAGAAGATTTAGAAGAGAGAGCCGTCTTATATAGCACGAAAGTAAAAGGCTATTTTGAAGAAATTCGCTATAGTGTCGATAAATTAGAACTAATTATCGACGATGATGAGTGGCCATTACCAAAATACCGTGAACTATTGTTAATCAAATAATCCTAAATGTCAACTAACACCAACCCAGGCTTTGACCCAGCAGAAATTGCAGCCTTAAAAAAGCAATGTGAAGCAGAGAAACGTTCATTTGTCTACATTTTAGATGAGGATTTGCCTTCTGGAAACGAACGAGAAATGGTTCACATCCAATTTGTGGGTCAATACGAGAAGCAAGAAGTCATTTATGATGCCATAGTATGCACCCTGCAACTACATTACTCCAGCTTATTATATGAAGCAGCTGAAAGAGAAATCATTCAGCAATATCCCTTGTATGTTCCTTTAGAGAACCGTGATGAAAATTACGAGCCTAATGAGGAATTAGACGAGGAGGTAGAAATGTTAATCCTAGAGGTGATTGAAGACCTAGAGGAAAACGAAGAAATAAAGGTAGCAGAATACATCGAAATCGATCCAGAATTCGAATATGGCGTTAGCATAGAAGCAGCCCTATATGTGCCGGCCTTAGATGATGAGATGTTATCCCAATTTGTTCAGGACTTTAATGGCAACACCTTAAGTTTAGATCCATCTCTTTATACCTTTAACTCAGATGATGAGGACGAGGAGGACGAAGAATAATCAATGAGTATAGCCGTATTTTACGCTCCTAATGCTAAGGATTCCTCTTATTTATCTGAAGAGGAATCCTTTCATGCTATACGGGTATTGCGTTTAAGAGTAGGAGAGACGATCCATCTGTTAGATGGTCGTGGCTCTAAATTTAGTACGTCCATTTCTTCGATTGAAGGTAAAAAAGTCGCTTTCGGCCCTTTAGAAGTGGTCGAATCAGAACCGTCACCTTCTTATAAAATTCATCTTTATGTCGCACCCACCAAGCAAATGGAGCGAATGGAATGGATGGTGGAGAAATGCGGGGAATTTGGTATACATGGGATTCACTTCTTTGCCTCCAAGAATTCGGAAAGGAAAGAGATCAAACTCCAGCGTTTGGAGAAAACTGCCATCTCTGCTTTGAAGCAATCCAAGAACTTGTATTTGCCTGAAATTACGGGCTTACATACGTTTAAGGAAATTGCTGATAAGGAGGGAGGAGAAAAATTATTTGCCTTTATTTCGAACCCGCCGGTTTCTGTGTTAATGAAAACAGCCGCAAAAAATAAAGAATACCACGTAATCGTAGGACCAGAGGGAGACTTTACCCCAGAGGAATCTGATACATTGTCCAAAAATAATTGGAAACCTTTTAGTCTTGGAAAGTCCATTTTACGTACGGAGACGGCTGGAATCGCGGTTTGCCTTGGCCTACATATTTTGAATGCTGACTAAAATCAGTTATTTAACGTAGATGGAGCTTAAAAAAGAAACATTTGCTTCGTAACTTTGTTAGAACATTAAATTTATCTCTCTATTATGCAATTAGTACTGCCGGCTTTCTTCATACATTGGTATGTTTCTTTGTTTAGCCAAACTTTTTTCCTTCACCGTTACTCCGCTCACAAGATGTTTTTGATGAGCAAGTTTTGGGAAAAATTCTTCTATTTCTTGACTTACTTATCGCAAGGTTCATCCTTTTTAAGCCCTCGTGCTTACGCGATTTTACACAGAATGCACCATGCATTTTCTGACACAAAAAAAGATCCACACTCTCCGATGTTCTCAAGCAACGTATTTACGATGATGTGGAAGACCAAAAACATCTATAATGCGGTCTTGAATAGAGAGCAAAAGGTGGAAGAACGTTTTGAACATGATTACCCCGTATCTAAAACGATTGAGAAAATTGGTGATTCTTGGATTTCCCGTTTAGGATGGGGAGTGGCTTATGCCTCTTTATACATCGTAGGATACGTATATTTCGATATGCACTGGGCCTTTTTCTTCTTATTACCGGTTCATTTTTTGATGGGACCTGTACACGGAGCTATCGTCAACTGGTCAGGACATAAATATGGCTACCAAAACTATGACAACCACGATCACTCGAAGAACTCGTTAATCTTTGACGTAGTGATGATGGGCGAGTTGTTCCAAAACAACCACCACAAACTACCAAACCGTGTTAACTTCGCTACGAAATGGTTTGAGTTTGATCCGACTTATCCTATGATTAAACTCTTAACGCTTCTAAAGATCATTCGTCCGAATGTGAAACCGGCAGATGCTAAATTCTAAGACCTTTTAGTCATAAAGGAAAAGAGCCTCAAATGAGGCTCTTTTTTTATATTTCCGTATCTAAACTAAACTTCTCTAAGTAATCCGAGACCCGCTTCACGAATCCTCCACCCAGCGAACCATCCACCACTCGGTGGTCATAGGAATGGGATATAAACATCTTCTGACGAATGGCTATTATATCTTCTCCATTGTCATTCGTAATAACTGCTGGTTTCTTTTCAATCACTCCGAAGGCTAAAATACCTACTTGTGGCTGCACTATAATAGGCGTTCCCATTAAATTGCCAAATCCACCAATATTAGAAATCGTGAATGTTCCACCTTCTAAATCAGCAGGCTTCAATTTATTGGCTCTTGCTCGAGCAGATAAATCATTCACCTTTTGCGTCAATTCAGCTAAGGTCATTTTATCCACTTCGTGAATAACGGGCACAATTAAATTACCATTAGGCAAGGCAACTGCCATACCGATGTTAATTTGAGCGTGTTGAACAATGTAATTACCTTCCACCGAGATAAGCATACCCGGAAAATCCTTCAAGGCATCCGCGGTGGCTTTAAATAGGAGCGGAGTGAAGGTTAAGGCTTCCTTGTATTTGTCTTGAAAGTCTTGCTTTACTTTAGCACGCCAATTGACCAGATTAGTTACATCTGACTCTAAGAATGACGTAACGTGAGGTGCAATCCGTTTCGAATCCAGCATACGCTCAGAAATCATCTTCCGCATGCGATCCATTTCAATCACTTCGTCACCTGGAAGACGCATTCCAGCTCCTTGACTTAAGGTTCCGGATGAAATCATCCGCTTCGAGTTTCGAACCGCAATATAATTCAGCACATCTTTCTTGGTGATGCGACCGTCTAGCCCAGAACCGGGGAGTTGGTTTAATTCTCTTTGGGATACATTCTCCGACTGACAAATCTGCTTAATCAAAGGCGAAATCCACGGATTAGTGGACTTTTCGGAGCTTAATTCAGTGGGAGCCAAGCTTAAATCAATTAATGAACTAATCGACTCGTCCATAGAAAAAGTGTCAGCCGTTGATGTGGAGCCACTTTCTACCGCATCAATCACGCAAATTGCCTTACCTATGGTCGCGACAGAACCCACGGGAACTAAAATTTTCTGTAAATAACCCGCCACAGGAGAGGGGACTTCCGTATCAATCTTGTCCGTCGCCACTTCTAAAATAAATTCATCGGCTTCCACATAATCGCCCGGCTGTTTTAACCAATTTAAAACAGTCGCTTCCATGATACTCTCGCCCATTTTGGGCATAATCACCTCTGTAATGGCCATAGACTTAGCTTAAATCGTTTAATAAATATTTACGCAGCAAATTGATACAAGCTAAAGAGCTCAAGTATATATTTTGCATACGTGTTCCTCCTAAGGTTAATTTACGGGTAACAACTCCTGATGGATGTGCCAAAGCAATCCAAACAGTCCCTACCGGTTTATCTTCGGTTCCTCCGTCAGGCCCAGCAATGCCAGAAGTGGCTAAAGCAAATGTGGATCCAAGTCGCTTCTGAACTCCTATAGCCATTGCCTTGATACATTCCTCTGACACCGCACCATCCGAAGTTAAAATAGCTTCTGAAACCCCTAATTGATCTATTTTCACTTGATTTGCATAGGATAGAATTCCGCCTAAAAAATAAGCAGATGAACCCGGGTTTTGAGTAAACTGATGTGCTAAATGTCCTCCGGTGCAACTTTCGGCTACAGATAAAGTGGCTTTTTCATCCACTAATAATCGTCCTACGACTTCAGCCAGCTCCTCCTTTTCATACCCAAAAATATAGGATTTAATTAACGAATTCACTTTTTGTAATTCCACTTCAACCTCCGCTTGCAAACGACTTAAATCATCTCCAACAGCCGTTAAACGTAATTTAACAATGCCTATTGAGGGTAAATAGGCTAATTTAATATTTTCTGGTAATTGCAATTCCCAGCTCTCAATCAGATCTGATAGATAGGATTCACCGATACCGACCGTCTTAATAACCTTATGGTAAATAACCGGCGTTTGGAAATGCTTCACTAAACGAGGTAGCACTTCTTGTTCCATGATGTTTTTCATCTCAAAAGGAACGCCCGGCATAGAAACCCATAGAACTCCTTTCTCATTAAACCACATCCCAGGCGCTGTTCCTTGACTATTTCGAATAAATTCTGCCTTCGTAGGTAATAGGGCTTGATCTCGGTTAATATCAGATAATTCTCGACCACGTTTCGCAAAGAATTCAGTGACATCTTGCAAAGCCAAGGGGTGCATGGCTAACTCGCAGTCAAAATATTCGGCGAGGATTTTTTTCGTCAAATCATCCTTCGTAGGACCTAATCCTCCGGTAATAAAAACGACATCTGCCCGCAGGGCAGCTTCATTTAGTATTTGGAGTATCTCTGATTTTTGATCGCCCACGGATGATTTCCGTACGGTCTTGATCCCTAATTTATCTAATTCAAGACTGATCCACTGCGTGTTCGTATCTAAGATTTGCCCGTAAAGTATCTCATCACCAATGGTAATAATTTCAGCCTTAACCATTAATTTTCCTTAATTTATACGAAAATACGATTAATTTTACATCCATGAAACATTCTGAAATCAATTTTAAAATACAATTAGACGACCAAAATATCCCCGAGCAAATCTCTTGGTCAGCTACCGATAATCCGAACGAAGGCATCGAGGAAACGAAAGCCATTTTAGTAGCCACTTGGGATCCCTATCACAAAGGAACGTTGACTTTACCACTTTGGACGAAAGATATGGAAGTCTTAGACATGAAACGTTTCTTCATCGAAATCGTAGGAACCGTAGCAGATGCTTCGTTACAAGCCACAGGCGATAATTTCTTCGCTCAAGAATTAGAGGCCACCTGTCGTACGCTATCATCGCATTTACAGAAAGAAATCGTAGCGTTAGAAAAAGGCGCTAAATAAGCATGAAAAAAATACTCCTATTCCTGATATTACCCTTTTTAGGATTCTCACAAGGCATCCATTTCAGTTCGGCTTCCTCTTTACAAGAAGCTAGATCAGAGGCTATCAAGCAAAACAAATTGCTTTTCATGGAGATTTATGCCCCAGATTGCCACATTTGCAATTCCTTTAAAGGCGTATTTACCCAGCCAGCAGTAGGAGCGGTCTACAACAAGAACTTTGTCAATTTTCAATTAGATATTCGCAATCCAGCGAATCAAATGGCACTAAAGCAGGCAGGAATCATTGTAAATGCGACGCCCACGTTTGTTTTCTTTGAACCTAAGACGATGAAAATTGTTCAGGCGAGGATATTTGGAGAAAAGGAGAATTCAGTCGGAATGGTTAACGGCATTGGAACGAAAGCGGCTAATCCGGCTGAGCAAGCAGCTCAATTCCCTAAGCGTTTAGCAGCAGGAGAAAAGAATCCGGGCATGTTGATTAATTATGCTGAATATGCGCGTATAACGGGAGATACGCTAGCAAATATCAAGGCGATGAATGCCTATATCACCTTATTAAAACCAGCCCAGTATAGCTCCCAATCAACCTTCAATTTAATGCAAGTGGCCTTAATGAGCCACGATAATCGACTTTTTGATTATTTCATTCGGAATCTAAACTACTATAATTCCATCTATGACCCATCCGTGGTGCGAATGATTTATGAGAATATTTTCCAAATCACTTTAACCAGTTCGCGTGCTAATCAATTAGGCGATGCAGGCCTGATGAAATTAAAAGCCCAGATGGCTAAAACAGGATTAGATCGTTCCAGTATCGTTCGTAGAACCTGGATGCTTGAATCTGATATGCTTTTCAAGCAACGAAAAGCAACGCAAGCGATGAAGGTAATCGATGAATTAATCAACTCGATGCCCGGCGCTTTAGGGCCTAAAGAGAATCAATTCTTGTGTGATTATGTCAAAGGCAAAACAAAAGATGTGGCTGCTTTGAAAAAAGCAAAGTCCAATTGGTGCTTGTACGGAACGAAATAATTAGCGAATAAACGCGCGGTAAGTCATCACAATTAAACAAACAATAAACATCAAGATCGAAATCTTATTGATCGTGTGCATCGCGCGTATATTAAAGTTCGCCGGTGCGCCAGGTTTTGGCTTTTGAAACACGCGAATAAAATAAGTGAATACTTCGCCTACTTTGAATTGTTCTCTTAATCTGCTCATTTGTTTATTCGTTTACAGACGGCTCACGCCAATCCCCATGTTCTTTAATTAATTGAATTAACTCATCCACTGCAGAATCCGCAGGCACTGATTTCTTCACTACATCTTGCCCTTTATAGAGCGCAATTTTATCTTTTCCTATTCCTACATACCCATAATCGGCATCAGCCATTTCACCTGGACCATTTACGATACAGCCCATAATACCAATCTTGATGCCTTTTAGGTGATCGGTTTTCTGTCGAATCATCGCTGTCGTTTCTTGCAGATCAAATAAAGTACGACCACAAGAAGGACAAGAAATGTATTCCGTTTTAGAAATACGCATTCTACTTGCTTGAAGCGTCCCAAAATTTGTCGCATTGCACAAGGCTTCCTTATTTTTAGAATGATTCAGACTTAATAACAATCCATCTCCTAAACCATCAATAAACAAGGCACCTCCATCCGTAGGGGCGAACAACAGAAATTGATCGTCTGAAATAGAACTATAATTCAGCTGGATAATCACCGGATTAATGATTCCCTTTTCAATTAAATGAAAGAAGGCACGTCTGATAGCCGGCATCTGATGTACATTCGAAGAATGAATAACAATAACTGTCTTTTCATCAAAAGAATCAGCGCCTGCCACTAAATCTGCAGCGTCTAGGGATACGAAATTTAACGTGGAATGCTTGTGAGTAGCAGATTGATAGGCTACATAGTCAAATAAAGGATAGACATAGTCAGAAGGCGTCCAAACCGATGCATCCTGAATTTGACGTAAGCCATTAGGTAACATAAAATCAAGTGACTGCTGGCCTGTATAAATAAAATCCGCTCCTAAATCGTTCATCGCCCATTTATCCGGTTCAGGCAAATAGAAATGGCCTATGGCCTTCAGATCGGCAATCGTTATGTTAGACCTAGTTGAGAAATCAGCGATTACGCGAGGTACTTGGTGTCCACCAATCGAAAAAATTTCTGAAGTCTTTCTTCGCGAATGCGCAAAAGGATGAATAGGGGAGTCAAAAGTTACAGAATCGCCAGAAAATAGGGATATAGGATCCTGAGACGCTGCTCGCGTATCATACCGACGCACCAAGTCTTGTGCTACCGGAATTTCAAATTCTGGATCTTCGGTTAAAGAAACACGAATCGTATCACCTAAGCCATCCTCTAATAAAGTGCCAATCCCTACAGCCGATTTAATTCGACCATCTTCTCCATCACCCGCTTCAGTCACACCTAAGTGCATGGGATAAGCCTTAAATCCGCCATCCTTTAATTTTTTACTCAATAGACGGTAGGCTTCTACCATCACCTGTGTATTCGATGATTTCATCGAAAGCACGATATTGAAATAGTTTTCATCCTCACAAATACGTAAGAACTCTAAAGCCGATTCCACCATCCCGTGTGGTGTATCACCATAGCGACTTAAAATACGATCTGAAAGCGAACCATGGTTCGTTCCAATACGCATCGCCGTGCCATATTCTTTACAGATTTTGACTAATGGAAGAAATTTATCTCGAATTCGATCTAATTCGGACGCATAAGAAGCGTCGGTATAATCAATCGTCTCAAAGCGCTTTTTATCCGCATAGTTTCCAGGATTGATACGCACCTTCTCCACGATTCTAGCCGCTAATTCAGCTGCGTTAGGGGTGAAGTGAATATCAGCCACTAAAGGCGTGGTATAACCACGCTCGCGCAATCCTTTGCGAATATTCTCGAGGTTTTGAGCTTCCTTAACTGAAGGAGCTGTAATGCGAACTAATTCGCATCCAGCATCAATCATTCGAATGGATTGTTCAATGGATCCTTGCGTATCCATGGTATCTACCGTAGTCATGGACTGAATCCGAATAGGAAAGTCTGATCCTAAATAGAGATCTCCTATTTGTACTGGAATCGTGCTGCGTCTCTCATAGGCATACAGGGATGAAGCATACTGATTTCCATCAACGATAAGGGGATCTATCAAATTCAACATTTTAGACATAACAGGGTTAATACGCAAAAATAGGCAATTCTACTTCCAAGAACTCTTTTTATGTCCAATTGTTGCGTAATAATAGATAAAAATATAGCAAGGGATCAAAATGAGGTAGGCACTCTGCGTATTCCCGATTTGGTCCGCTATTTTACCGTACAACAAAGGCATTAAGGCACCACCAGAAATCATCATAATGATAAAAGCACTTCCAATTTTAGTAAACTTCCCTAATCCATTAATTGCCAAAGGCCATAAAGCAGGCCACATTAATGCATTCGCTAAACCTAATAAAGCTAAACATAACACCGAATTAAATCCAGTGAAGATGACAGCTCCAATCGAAAACAAAACACCTAAAATAGCGGAATAATTCAAGGCCTTTTGTTGAGATAAGTAGTTGGGAATAAAGAAAATACCTATTACATATCCTGCTAACATTCCATACAAGGTATAGGTGGTGAAGCTTTTGGCAACATCCTGACTAAATCCTTGAGAAACTCCGTAATTAATAATCGTATCACCAGCGATCACTTCAACACCCACATATAAAAAGAAAGCTACCAGGCCTAAAACTAAGCTAGGATAGGACCAAACGGAGGCTTTCGCATTTCCGGCTTCCTCCACGGTTTCCTCCGCTTCTACTTCAGGTAAAGAGGAAAACCACACCCAAACCGCTAATACCACTAAAACAGCAGTCATAATTCCGTAAGGCATAATCACGATGGCTAATTTCTCAGATCCACCCACAGCGCTAGAAAGAAACAATCCCCCGAAAATAAACTGGCTCAAAATACCCGCCACTTTATTGCAAATACCCATCACAGAAATTCTTTGCGCTGCTGATTCCGCTGGCCCTAAAATAGTCACGTAGGGATTCGAAGCTGTCTGCAAGAGCGCTAGGCCAGTTCCTATGACAAAAAGTCCAAACAAAAACATCGGATAATTCTCCATCTTAGCCGCCGGAATGAATAATAATGTCCCCACAGCCATCGCTAGCAATCCCATGGACATCCCTTTCTTAAATCCAGTCTTGGACAAAACCCAAGAGGAGGGAATTGCCATTACGAAATACGAGATAAAGAAAGCGAAAGTAACGAGCAAAGAGTCAAAATTATTTAATTGAAAAGCATCCTTAAAAAAGGCAATTAAAACCGAATTCACCCAGGTCACAAAACCGAATACAAAGAAGAGAATACCGATAATTAATAGAGGTCCGTTAACGTTTTTTGATTGGTTCATAGGTTTAGTATTGATCGTTTAAAGCAAAAATTGGTTGATTTTTTTTCCATTTACCGCGTGTAAAATCAGGTATTTGGATAGGAGCGGAGCCCTTTTTGATTGATTCCTCTGAAAGTGGCGCAATGGCAGACCAAGCCGCCGCATCATACACGTCGATTGGTGGTGCTACTTTGGCCTTAATCGCCTCGATAAAGGCTCTTAATACAAAATAATCAATCCCTCCGTGACCTGCATTCTCCGCATCCGCTGCGTGCGCTTTCCATAAAGGGTGATCGTATTTCTCTAAATAAGGCTTGGCTTCTTCCCAACGATGCGCTTTAGGCGAAATACCTTCTAAATAGATCGATTTATTGTCTTCCATCCATAAACCTTTCGTTCCTTGAACTCGGAAGCCTAAAGAATAAGGACGTGGTGAATTCGTATCGTGAGTAATGAGAATGGTTTCCCCGTTGACACATTTGATCATCGTTTGAACGATATCACCGCATTTGAAATCCACTTTCGCATTTGGATGATCCGCGCCTCCTTTTTCTACAATGTAATTATGTAGTCCCAAAGCAGGAGTAGCCATCGCCGTTAGATAAGCAAACTGATTTCCTCTATTGATATTTAACATCTCCGCCACCGGTCCTAAACCGTGTGTTGGATACAAATCTCCATTGCGATCGACAGAATGTTGGGTGCGCCATTTGGCCTCAGAAAAACCTTTCTCCCCAAACTCCACACCGCCACCATAGGCCTGTTTTCCATCATTGAATTTCACTTCGCGCAAATCGTGCTGGTAACCACACTGCACGTGATTTAAGGTTCCAAACATCCCCTGGCGAACCATATTCAACGTCGCGAGAACATCCCGACGATAACACACATTCTCCAAAATCATGCAATGAGAACCCGTTTTTTCGTACATATTCACGAGATCCCACGATTCTTTCAAGGTAACAGTCGCTGAAACTTCAACACCAGCATATTTGCCTTGCTTCATCACTTCTAAGGCCATCGGTACATGCCATTCCCAGGGAGTCGCAATCACCACGCCATCGATATCAGTGCGCTTAGCTAAATTTTCAAAATCTTTTTCGGTCTTTCCATAGACCGCAGGAGCAGGACGCCCTTTCGCAGAAACCATCTTTAAAGCGATGTCAATAGCTTTAGGGTCGATATCACAAATAGCAACCACTTCAACATCCGGCCGGTACATGGCCATCTCCAGGTGATTTTGGCCTCTTAAGCCCACGCCAATAAAACCTAAACGCACTTTTGTTTGTTCTTCTGGTATCTGTCGTAAGAAAGTAGGGAATAAAGCGGTACCTGAGGTATATACTAAGGAATCAGAGATAAATTTCCTTCTTTTCATTTAGTTTATGATAGGTCTAGCAAGTGTTTAAAAGATGAAATTTAAGGAAAATACTTTAAATTTATAAGAATTTAGAAAAAATGACTGAAGCCCCTCGCGTTACCGTATTCCGTAAAGAACATTTCAATGCTGCACATCGTTTGCATAATCCACTTTGGACAGCTGAGAAAAACAAAGAAATATTCGGTTTATGCAACAATCCGAACTACCATGGACATAATTATGAAATAATTATTCAGGTAACCGGAACAATTGACCCAGAAACGGGTTATGTTATCGATACGAAGTTTTTATCGGATTTAGCTCAAACAGAAGTTTGCAAAAAATTTGACCACAAGAATTTAAATCTAGACGTACCAGAATTCGCAGATTTAAATCCTTCCGCTGAAAATATCGTCATCGTGATTTACAACAAATTAAGGGCCAAACTCCCGACCACACTAGATTTAAAAATCAGATTGTATGAAACAGAAAGAAATTTCGTTGAATTCCCTGCTAATTGATAATGACAATTTCTTGTTAACTGACGAGGAAATTGGAGATAATCATGTAGCCACCTCTATCGAGACACCGATGAGGGAGGATGCTTTTGATATTTCTGATTCTGAGAAAATGGCCATTATCGAATCGCATTTCCGTGAAATCATGTTAACCTTGGGGTTAGATTTAACGGATGATTCTTTACGAGGCACTCCTAAGCGAGTAGCTAAAATGTACATTGAGGAAATCTTCAGTGGTTTAAATCCAGCTAATGAGCCTAAAATAGCTTTATTTAATAACAAGTATCAGTATAATGAGATGTTAATCGAAAAGAACATTTCGTTTTACTCTAATTGCGAGCACCATTTCGTGCCTATCATGGGCAAAACACACATAGCGTATATTTCGTCTGGACAAGTCATTGGCCTTTCGAAACTAAACCGTGTGGTCCAATTCTATGCTAAAAGACCTCAAGTTCAGGAACGTTTGACGATGCAAATTGCTAAACACCTGCAAAGAGTGCTAAAAACTGATCACGTAGCAGTATTCATCGATGCAAAACACTTGTGTGTTTCTTCCAGAGGTGTAAAAGATGAGGCTACGTCTACCATTACTTCCTACTATGGAGGTAAATTCCAAGAGGACAATACCAGAAGAGAATTCTTACAATCTATTCAAGCCTAAATCATGGGAAAATACGTTATTGTTGGGGCTAGCCAAGGAATTGGTGAGTCCATTGCTACTGCTTTGCTTGCTGCTGGCCACGAAGTGATTAATTTCGCTAGAAATCCTTCCTCCCTGTCTGGCGTAGTGAACTATACTTGGGATGCGTTAGTAGCGGATGATTCAGCTATTGCTGCCATCACTGGACCTGTAGATGGAATCGCCTATTGCCCGGGAAGTATTAACTTGAAACCATTTCACCGCTTGACTTCGGCAGATTTTGAGAAAGACTTCCAGATCAACGTTTTAGGTGCAGTTCGCGTCATTCAAGCACTATTACCTGCATTGAAACAGTCTCCGACCTCTTCTATTGTCCTTTTCAGCACCGTGGCCGTTCAAACAGGCATGGGCTTTCACGCTTCCATTGCTAGTGCGAAAGGGGCTATCGAAGGCTTAACTAGATCATTAGCAGCAGAATTAGCCGCTAATAAAATAAGAGTGAATGCCATTGCGCCTTCATTAACGCAAACGCCTTTAGCTGGAGCCTTACTAAATTCTCCGGAGAAAATCGAAGCTGGTGGAAAAAGACATCCTTTAGGACGAGTAGGCCAATCCGAAGATGTGGCTAATCTAGCGACATTTTTGTTAAATCCTGCCAACTCTTGGATTACAGGACAAATCATTGGAGTGGACGGTGGAATAGGATCGTTAAGAACGAGCTAGGGTTTCATTGAAATGCTTTTGGTTTAAGGCCAAATTCATTTGATTCCATTCTATTTTCTTCGAAAAAGCAGCCTGACGAATCACGCAATCTGCAATCGAACAGTGACTACAACATTCATCTAAACAAGGATCCGCGTGGACGAAAATCTCCACGTGGGTCGCCTGTAATTCCTTCAGCATTTCTTCAAAGCCATGAATCTCTTCATGCGTTCTGTGTAAATCCCAATAACGAGGTAAAGTCAAATGGCAATCGATGTGCAAATCTCCGCCATATTGTTGTACGCGTAGATTATGTAAATCAATCCATTCCTCTTTTTTATTCGCTACGACCCAGTCAGTCACCTTTTGGAATAAGGCTGGATTCGTTTCATCCATCAAAGCAGCTACCGATTCTCTCATTAAGTGTATTCCCTGCCAGCACATAAATCCTGCAAACAAGAAGGAGGCGACAGAATCGACCCAATACCAGTGGGTAAAATAGGTAAGCGCCAAAGCAGCAACCACCAAAATCCCATTATAGGCATCCAACCGTAGGTGCTTACCATCGGCAACAAGAGCAGGAGAGTGAGAGGAACGCCCTTTCTTAACTAAAAAATAACCCATTAAGCCATTAATTCCTGCTGAAACAAAGGAAACGGCCATACCTACATCCAAACTCTTCAACTCAGGAGATGAATACAAATGCTGTGAAGCGTGAAGAAAAATATAGGCAGCTGCTAATAATATGAGCACACCCTCTAATCCAGAGGCAAAAAATTCAATCTTTCCATGACCATAGGGATGATTCAAATCTTTAGGTAAAGAGGCTAAATAGATCGAATAGTAGGCAAAACACGCGGCGACCACATTGATAATCGACTCTAACGCATCTGTTAATAAAGTCGTGGATCCACTTGCATAGTAGACGGCAAACTTCGATGCCATGATAAGCACCGAAACGACAAAAGAAAGAAGGACAAGCCGCTGTTTCATTAGCACAAAGATAGTATTTTTACCGGATGGAAACGGAAAACAATCCTTGGAAAACACTCAATCAAGAAACGGCTTACGAGAATGCATGGATTAGGGTAGAACACCATGAAGTCTTGAATCCGGCTGGAAATCCCGGAGTTTACGGAAAAGTGCATTTTAAAAATACAGCCATATCCATTGTTGCTTTAGACTCAGACGGCTTTACCTATTTAGTAGGTCAATACCGCTATACGCTGAATGCCTATTCCTGGGAAGTGCCGGAAGGTGGTTGTTCCATTGAATCCGGCGAATCTACTTTAGCAGCTGCAAAACGCGAACTATTGGAAGAAACTGGACTTGTAGCCACAGAATGGACAGAACTAGGGGAGGTGTATCTTTCGAATTCGGTGAGCGATGAGAAAGCGGTGATGTATTTGGCCCAAAGCCTCAGCCAACATCAAGCCTGCCCAGAAGAAACCGAACAATTAAAAATACGTAAGTTACCGTTAAAAGAGGCGATTGAAATGGCGCAAAATGGCCAGATTACTGACGCCTTGAGCGTGTTGACGCTCCTAAAGGTCCCAGCTTTGCATTTGCTTTAATTCATCATAATCTGTCAAATCATATTTGACGGGTACTATGCTAACATAATTTTCTGCTAAAGCATCTAAATCGGTGTTGTTGTTCAAGTCCTCGTTGTGCAAATCTCCATCCATCCAATAATAAGGCTTACCATATGGATCTTTACGCTCTTCGAAACGCTCTCTAAAGATTGCATTGGCTTGTTTCACCACTTTCACCCCCTGCAATGGCATGGAAGAGTGAGCGGGGAAATTCACGTTTAATGTCAATCCTTTTGGCAAACCGTGAACTAACACTTGTTGACAAATTTTGATGATATAATCGTGGCAATGCGAAAAATCCGCATCTGATGCAAAATCGCAAAGGGAGAATCCGATAGCCGGAATACCCTCCATCGCCGCTTCGATAGCTGCAGACATGGTTCCTGAATATAAAACCGCAATCGAAGCATTCGAACCGTGGTTAATACCCGAAACGACTAAATCAATTTTTCGACCTTTTAGAATTTGGTGTTTACCTATCTTCACACAATCAGCAGGAGTACCTGAACACTTATAGGATTGAATATGATCGCCAAAATTATTCGTCTTCTCCACGCGCAACGGCTCACCCAAGGTTATCGCATGACCCATACCGGATTGATGCGTATCTGGAGCCACCACTACGACTTCGCCCATTTCGGACATGATTTCCGTTAGAACGCGGATACCTTTAGAATAGATTGAATCGTCGTTTGCGATGAGAATAAGTGGCTTCATATGTTGCTATTTTGACTGCAATTTACAAATTTTGGCAATGATTTTACGCAAAGCGACGCTCGAAGACATTCCCCTCATTCAAGAAATTGCAGAAGAAGCCTGGAGACCCACCTATGGCCATATTTTGACAGAGGAACAGACTTTGTACATGATTCCGATGATGTATTCTCGTGAGGTTATACTTCAGCAAATAGAAATTTTCTCCCTGTTAGAATTGGAGGGGAAAGCGATCGGCTATTGTGCTTTCGAAAAGACCTCAGAGACTGACGGTAAATTACATAAACTCTATTTGCGACCATCCGTCAAACAAAAAGGAGCTGGAAGCTTCATTATCGAACAGATATGTCATCAAGCCCGTTCTATGGGCCTAACATCCATCTACCTTAACGTTAACAAACACAACTCTGCGGTAGAATTTTACCTGAAGAAAGGTTTCATCAAAGACCGTGAAATGATCCTAGACATAGGCAACGGCTACGTAATGGATGATTACGTTATGCGATTAATGCTATAGCTTTCTCGATCAAAGACCGAATTTGTCCCTCCGGATCTTTCGAAAATTCATTCGTGATGCGATTCGCTAAAATGGCATTCAATGAGATAAATTCATGCCCCATAGCACCCCCAAAGGCGTAATAGGCTGCGGTTTCCATTTCGATATTCGTAATTTCTTCATCACCTAGCTTAGCGGCAGCGACTTTTTCTAAAAAATCGGGTCTTATGGATTGCATTCGAATCGTGCGACCCTGCGGTGCATAAAATCCTGGTGCCGTTAAGGTAACTCCATTAAATGCATTCAATGGCGCAAATTGCGCGCAAAGCGAAGCACTAGCTTTGGCTGCGTAGAGAGGCAATGGATAATCAATTGCTGAAGTCCAAGCGGTTAAAACATCTTCCGATATCGACATAGCAGATTCAAAACCATAGAATTGGGCTAAATTATCAAATCCAATTGCTGCAGTCGAGATCAAAATCGAATCCACTGGGATATGCGACTGAATACTACCCGAAGTGCCGATTCGGATGAGTTTTAAAGATCTTTTTACGGATTTCTCCAAACGCGTTTGAAAATCAATATTAACCAAAGCATCTAGTTCATTCATCACAATCTCCACATTATCCGCACCAATACCGCTGGATAACACACCAATCTTCTTACCCCTTAGAACGCCTAAATGAGTCACGAATTCTCTTTTATGAACGATTTCAGTCACTTCATCAAAAAAGGCAGAAACAGTGGGAACACGCTCTGGATCACCCACCAAAATAAGGGTATCCGGAATTTGATCAGGCCGTAAGTTCAAATGATAGGAACTTCCGTCCGGATTAATAATCAAGTCTGTGGGAGAGAAATAGGTCATGCGCAAATTTATTGATAATTTTCCAATGTAATAAGCCCCTCATGAAAAGCACTAAGTCACAGATACAGGCAAATCTGCGTTCCATTTTGGAAAATACACTAGAAGAAGCCCGTAGAGAATATCTTTTGGCCAAAGAATCCCGCGACTCTGACACAAAAAGTAGCGCTGGTGATAAATTTGAAACCGGTCGAGAAATGATGCAGCGAGAGATGGATAAGCTAAGTGCTTTGGTAGATAATACACTTAATTCTATTGCCAAATTAGACAGACTTGCTGATTTGCCCGCTTCAGCAGTCATTTCTGAGGGAAGCCTAGTAGAAACAGATCAAGAAACTTATTTTATATCCATCGGATACGGCAAACTCGATTCTATTTACGCCATTTCAATTGAATCACCACTTGGATTGGAATTAAAGGGCAAAAGAGTAGGGGACCGCATCGAAATGCGCGGTCGACATATCACCATAAAATCAATCGTATGAAAAATGCAGGCACCTTTTTTATACTGTTAGAAGGATTACGGATTAAAATCAAATACCTATATCTTTATTTATTGGCAACCGTTTTAATAGGTTTTGCCTTTGCATTTCCCTTATTTTTATTCGTTAGACATAGACAATTAGCCTAATATTCATGGAAGAATACATCAAGACCTTTCCGGAGGCCACACAGAAAATTTTAATCGAAGTGCGTGATGCGATTCGTTCGGTCGTACCGGAGGAAACGGAAGAAACGATGTCTTACGGGATGCCCACGTTTAAATTAAATGGAAATTTAATCCACTTTGCAGCCTGGAATAATCATCTAGGTTTTTACCCTACACCGAGTGGAATCAAGAATTTTGTGCAAGAATTAGCGCCTTACGAGGGATCAAAAGGGGCGATTAAGTTTCCGTATCATTCCCCTATGCCTTTGGAACTGATAAAAGAGATCACCTTATTTAGAGTTCAGGAGAATTTAGCCAAAAAGAAAAAAGGCTCATAATTGAGCCTTCTTTTGTTTTTCAATTTTCTCTGTCCGTTTAAAGGACTTGAATCCTAATTCAGGAGAATAACCCACTGAGTTTTTGGAATAATACCCTTTCTCATTGTAAGGACGCTTCCGCGGATGCTCTTTACATTCAGGGGAACAGGCGCCCTCCATTTCTTTTAGGCAAGATGGACAAATGGCTAAATGCTCATTACATTCTGGATTAGCACAATTGACCATGTGATCTGATTTCGTATGACAAACATGGCATTCGGAAACAACCTCCGGGTTTACCGAATTAACTGGCGTCGCTACTCGGTTATCAAATACATAGCAAGAGCCATCAAAATCCTCTCCACCTTCTTCTAAACCATATTTAATAATACCTCCATGCAATTGATACACATCCGTAAAACCTTTTTCGATTAGATAGGCGGACGCTTTCTCGCATTTGATGCCACCCGTACAATACGTGATAACCTTTTTATTTTTCAAATGCTCTATCTCCTGCACATGATCAGGCAAATCGCGCAGATTCTCCATGTCAAAAGTATAAGCACCTTTGAAACGACCTAATTCGTGCTCGTAATTCGAACGCATATCGACCAAGACGACATCCGGGTCATTCTTCAATAATTGCTTGAATTCTTTCGGCTTCAGATGCTTACCCGTTCTAACGCGAGGATCAACCCCTAAATCAGAATGGACAATTTCATTCTTCACCCGAACGTGCAATTTATTAAACGTATGCGCTTCGTAATAATCGATTTTGAAGTCAAAATCTGATCCTACAAAAATAGGATCATTTTCTAACCAATTCATGTAAGCATCGCAATCCGCTTTTAAACCAGAAACGGTTCCATTCAAACCCTCTGCTGCGACGATAATACGTCCCAAAAGGTTATTTTCAATACAAAAAAGGTGATGTTTTACTCGGTACTCTTCCGGATTCGGAATAGGAGTATAGTTATAGTAAAGCAATACACTGTAAGGTTTCATCTTCAACATGATTTACAGATTAAACAAAAAATTAAGTGACGATGGGGAGATTCGAACTCCCAAACCTTAACGGCACTACCACCTCAAGGTAGCGTGTCTACCAATTTCACCACATCGCCAAAAACGGTTAGTAAAATTACCAATTATTTACTTACTTGCCAACAATTACGGAACTCAAAAAAATTAGTACAATGGCTTTAGAAATAAGCGGAAAATTAATCAAGAAATTACCTGAGGTTACAGGAACAGGTAAAAACGGCACCAACTGGATCAAGCAAGAATTTGTGATCGAAACACAAGATCAATACCCTAAAAAGGTGTGTATGTCAGTTTGGGGAGATAAAACACAAGATTTAACGCCAGTTCAAGAGGGCGAAATCGTTAAAGTTCAATTCAACGTAGAATCAAGAGAATACAACGAGCGTTGGTATACAGAAATCCGCGCGTATCGTTTAGATCGTACTGGTTCAATCCCAGCAGGAGTGGAGCCTACACCAGCAGCAGGCGGATACCAATTCCCTCCATTAGCGGCTGAGAGTGGGGATGATTTGCCATTCTAGTCGATAGTCACTGGTCACTAGTCGATAGTCGATAAATTAAAAAGCTGGAACATCGTTCTGGCTTTTTTTTTACGAGCTATCGAATGTAACTTTAGCGACTAGCGACTAGCGACTAGACAGCTCCATCGCTTGATGCACAATATCCGCCTCAATAAACGTATCTCCGTAAGGCTGAAACCCTAAGGATGCATAAAGTGGCATCACGGAAACCTGAGCGTGTAAATAATAATGAGTGCAATCCGGGTATTCTTTAGCGGATTCTGAAAAAATATGCTGAATAATTAGGGAAGCATAGCCTCTACCACGCGCTGATTCCAGCGTAGCGATTCGCTCCACCTTAATTCCTTTATCTGTTTTGCGGTATCGACCGGTTGCCACTGGTGTGGCGTCATCAAACAGTAAATAATGTTTGGCTACTGCATCTAACTCATCAAATTCCTCAGAGGGCAAGCACTTTTGTTCTTTGACAAACACTTCGGTACGAATGGCAAACACCTGTTCGATTTCTTGCGGACTAATCGCCTGTATGATCCTATTTTTCTTGTTTCCCATATGCCTCGATAATTTTACGCACTAAACGGTGACGAACGACATCTGAACCGTCCAATTCGACAAAGGCAATCCCATTTATTCCAGAAAGGATGCGTTCTGCTTCTCCCAAACCTGATGTTTGGTTTTTAGGCAAATCGACCTGTGATTTGTCCCCCGTAATAATCGTCTTCGATTGAATACCCATACGTGTCAAAAACATCTTCATTTGCATGGATGTCGTGTTTTGGGCTTCATCTAACAAAATAAAAGCTTTGTTTAAAGTACGTCCACGCATATAGGCCAAAGGCGCAATTTCAATCGTCCGATTTTCTAAATAAAATTTCAATTTCTCTGCCGGAATCATATCATCCAACGCATCATAAATAGGACGCAAATACGGATCAATTTTCTCTTTCAAATCACCTGGTAAGAAACCTAGATTTTCGCCTGCCTCAACAGCTGGACGCGTGATGATGATTTTCTTTACTTCTTTATTCTTCAATGCTTTCACTGCCAAAGCCACTGCGGTATAGGTTTTACCCGTACCGGCAGGTCCAATCGCGAAGACGATGTCATTCGTAGTGGCGGCATCGACCAGTTTACGTTGATTCGGAGTTTTGGCCTTAATCACGATTCCTTTATTGCCAAAAAGAAGCACGTCTTTATCCTCCACCCACGGCTGATCCGTTTCCTCACCCGTCGGATTTAAAACCGAATCGATATAGGCTTGCATATGCTTTTCCGTGAGGGTAGCATGCTTGTCCAAATGGGCCACACAAGAGTTCACAATCGCTTCGACTAAAGCAATCTGATCATTCGATCCACGGACGGTTAATTGTTCACCACGAGCGATGATTTTGGACTGAGGGAAGGCGTTAATCAATAAATTGATATTTGCGTTTGCAACGCCTAAAAAGTCAATTAGAGAGACCTCTGAGAGGGAAATTATTTTTTCTAACAAGTAAAAATGGGTTTAAATCGTATGGGAGTAAAAATAAGAAATTCCTGAAATTTAATATCTTCCTTTATAAGATAATTTTGAAAATTTAACGTAAAATTGTGGTATGGAATCTAACACCCCTTCATCCATTTATAAAAAAGGAAATCAGTCTGCTGGCATTCGTTCGCAGACAGGACCCACGCGTTTAAGCGATTTGGGGCTAGGAAAATTACCTCCGCAAGCGGTTGACCTAGAAGAAGCCTTGCTAGGGGCTTTGATGTTAGAGAAAGAACCTTTGGCAAACGTCATCGAATTATTAAAACCTGATTCCTTTTACAAAGAAGGGCATCAGTTGATATTCGAGGCAATTCAAGGTTTATTCCAAGCTTCTCAACCCGTTGATTTATTGACGGTTAATAATTACTTGAAGCAAAATGGCAGTTTGGAAAAAGCAGGTGGCACCAGCTACTTAGCGCAATTAACTTCGCGGGTTAGTTCCACTTCGAACGTTGAATTCCACGCCAGAATCATTATTGAGCAATATTTGAAGCGTCAGCTAATCCAAATATCCTCCGAAATCCAACGTCTATCCTATGAAGACACGTCTGACGTGTTCCATTTACTGGATAAGATGGAGCAGGAACTTTTTACCATCGCAGAATCCAATATCCGTAAGAATTACGAAAGTATGTCGGATATCTTAAAGAAAGCTGTGGATGAATTAGAAAAGAAACAATTACAAAAAAGTGGCTTAACGGGTATTCCATCCGGATTTACAGACTTAGACCGCTTGACATCTGGCTGGCAGCGACAAGAATTAATCATTATCGCGGCTCGTCCAGGTATGGGTAAGACGGCCTTCGTCGTTTCGGCTTGCCGTAATGCTGCGGTAGATTTCAATCACTCAGTCGCGTTGTTCTCCCTTGAGATGAGTGCCGTTCAACTTGTGAATCGTATCATTTCTGCAGAAGCAGAAATCGAGGCTGATAAAATCCGTAAAGGAAAATTGGAGCCACACGAATGGCAGCAGCTACATACGAAAATCAATAAATTATTTGAAGCGAATATGTTTATTGATGATACGCCGGCCTTATCGATTTTGGAATTAAGAGCAAAATGTCGTCGTTTAAAAGCCCAAAAAGGCATTGACCTCATCGTCATCGATTACTTACAGCTAATGACCGGAGATAGTTCGGGTAAAGGAGCCAGCGGAAATCGCGAGCAAGAAATCGCCCAAATTTCCCGTGCACTGAAGCAATTAGCCAAAGAATTAGATGTGCCTGTCATTGCCCTTTCTCAATTAAACCGTTCTACCGAGACGCGTGGAGGAAACAAGAAACCGCAACTGTCTGACCTTCGTGAATCTGGAGCCATCGAGCAAGATGCCGATCAGGTAATGTTCATCTACCGTCCAGAATATTATGGCATCACGGCGGATGATCAAGGAAACTCCATCACGGGAATGGGAGAGATCATTATGGCCAAAAACCGTTCCGGTTCACTCGACAGTGTTTGGCTGAAATTCATCGGTAAATTCACTAAATACTGCGATTTAGACTTCCAACCGTTCTCAAACAATGAAGGGGGTAACTTCGACTTAAGTGCACTAGGTGATCAAACATCCGCTTTTGAGTCAAGCAATGATTCTGTTTTCAAAGGAAGTAAGATGAATTTACCTCCAGAGGATTATGATCCATTGAACACTCCGTTTTAAAAAATTGCAATGCAATTTTTTAAAAGTAAAGCACAAATAGCAAAGCAAAAAGTACAAAGTTGGAATTCCCTTCGGGAATACATTTCTGAAGAATAAAAAGGGCGATTAATCGCCCTTTTTCCATTTTATTGCAGTTAGAGTAGAGTTAAATTAGGCATTAGAATATTTTATTGCGCGGTTCAAGAAATTATTGCGCAGCACAATTTCGGAATCGCGTAATGAAATATTCTATGCTCTTAATTTCAACCTCACTATATTCTCCACATGATGCGTCTGAGGGAACATATCCACCGGATGAACCACATCTACTTCATAGGCAACATCCAGTAAGGCTAAATCGCGAGCCTGAGTAGCCGGATTACAAGAAACGTAAACGATTTTCTTTGGCTTAACGGCTAATATTTGATTCACCACATCCAGATCCATTCCTGCACGAGGAGGATCGGTAATAATGACATCTGGCGCGCCGTGGATAGCAATAAATTCTTCTGTCAAGACTTTCTTCATATCACCGGCAAAGAAGGTTGCATTCTTGATACCATTTAATTCGGCATTAATACGTGCATCTTCTACGGCCATCTCGACGTATTCGAGGCCAACAACTTTAGACGCGTGTTTCGCTAAAAACAAACCAATAGTTCCTGTACCCGTATACAAGTCGTAAACAACTTCATTTCCTTGCAAATCAGCGTATTCACGCACTAGTTGGTATAGCTTGAGCGCTTGCTTTGCATTCGTTTGAAAGAATGATTTAGGTCCAATTTGGAACTTCAAATCTTCCATTATTTCTACCATAAAAGGTTTTCCATGGTAGCAAACTACGTCTAAATCATGAAAAGTGTCATTTCCTTTTTGATTCACCACATAATTCAAAGAGGTGATCATCGGGAATGTTGACTTCAAATACTCCATGACTGATTTTATTTCCTCTTCTGTGGCATAGGCAAACTGGACGGTGACCATCCATTCGTTTGTAACCGTATTTCGGATAATTAAATTACGTAAAGCTCCTTCTTTTTGATTCTTTAATTCATAATAGGAGATACCATTCGCTTCAGCGAAATCACGCACTCCATTGCGAATCGCATTGGATGGATCAGGTTGCAAATAGCAATGATCAACTGGCAAAATCTTATCAAAACGGCCTGGGACATGGAATCCCAAGGCATTCATCGATCCTAAATCTTCTTTACCAATTTCATCTTCCGTCAGCCAGCGGGCACAAGAAAAGGTGAATTCTAATTTATTGCGGTAGTAATAGGTCTCCTCAGAACCTAGAATCGGTTGAAAATCGGGCAATTTCACTTTAGCGATGCGGGTCAAATTATCTTTGACTTGTTGCGCTTTAAAAGCGGTTTGAGCTTCGTAATAAACGTGTTGCCACTTACAACCGCCACAAATGCCAAAATGGCTACAGGCTACGTCTGTACGGTGTTTAGAAAGTGGCTGAATATTGATGGCTTGGGCTTGTTTGAAGCTTTTTTTGGACTTCAATATACGTAAATCAGCGATATCGCCAGGAGCGACAGCACCTTGAACAAAAATCACTTCCTCATTCACTTTGGCAATACACTTTGCCTCAGCGGCAAAATCCAAAATGGCAATTTGTTCCAACACCACTGGGGCTTTCTTTTCTTTTTTCTGACTCATGCTGCTAAAAATGTGCACAAAAATACGGCTTTATGTGGGCAAGCCAACCAATTCAAGATAAAACCTTAACTTCGCGATGAAATTAATTCACATGAAGAATCAAGTAGTTATCATCACGGGAGCTAGTTCTGGAATCGGAAAAGCGTTAGCCTTTGAATACGGCAGAAAAGGAGCTCAAATCGTCATCACGGGTAGAAATGAGCAGAATCTATTGGCTGCAGAAGCGGAATTACAGGAAGCAGGCATAGCTGCCAAAGGCATCGTCTGCGACTCAGCCTCTGAGGAACAAACACGTGCCATGGTAGATCAGGTGATGCACCTGTTTGGCAGAATTGATCTGCTAATCAATAACGCAGGAATCTCCATGCGATCGATGTTTGAAACGGTCGACCTCAAGGTATTGAAACAAGTGATGGACATTAATTTCTGGGGAACAGTTTACGCCACACACGCGGCATTACCCCATATAAAAGCCGCAAAAGGTGGAATAATAGGTATATCTTCTATCGCAGGTTACCGCGGACTTCCCGTCAGAACAGGGTATTCTGCCTCCAAATTCGCGATGAATGGTTTCTTAGAAGCCTTGAGAACAGAGTTATTAGAAACGGGTGTTCATGTCTTAATTGCTTGCCCCGGATTCACTGCTTCGAATATTAGAGCAGCCTCTTTAAACAGTGAGGGGAAAGTGACAGGTGATTCCATGCGGGATGAGGGAGAAATGATGTCTGCTGAAGAAGTGGCTAAACGCATTGCTGAGGCTTATGAATCTAAGAAGAAGACGTTAGTACTCACTTTCCAAGGTAAATTAACCGTATTCCTAAATAAATGGATGAATGGATTTTTGGACAAAATGGTCTACAATACCCTGAAAAAGGAAAAGGATAGTCCCTTAAAATAAAGCTCCCTTCCGCTAAAAGCAAAAGGGAGCCAAAACCCAATTAAATACCACTCTAATCATTTATACCGTAGCATAATTCAATTGAACCTTCTGTAAGAGTTCATTGAATTCCGCTTTTTTATACTCAAAATAGGGAAGGGCTAAATCGAATTCATCGATTAATTGTTTAAAATACTTCCGTTCAAAAACCAAAAATTGTGAATAACTCGAAGTCATCGCAGCATACACATGCTTTTTCTCTTCGATTGCTTCCTCAATTCCAATAAAAACACCTTTCCGATCGATGGTCACAAAGCCAGCCGGTCCTTCTAACACGAGGCTGCCTTCTTGCAGGTAAAATACAAATTCTGCTTTTTGGCCTTGACGAAATAAATATTCATCAGGCAAATAGCGGAGTTCGATTCCACTAGCTAACACTTTTCGTTCCGTATCTGAAAAATTGTTCATGGGCTTAAATAATAAGGCGAAAGTACAGGGATAAACGTTCCCAATACCTGATATTCATCAGTTTTGAACGTGTTATTTATCACGATAATCAACAGCGAAACTCCGGAAATTTGAACATTCCATTATGAGTATACACACAGAGATTCTTGAAGAGGTAATTTGCTATCATTGCGGAGATGAATGCCCTGAGACACCCATCATTCATCAGGATAAGACTTTTTGTTGCCACGGCTGCGAACAAGTATATGAATTACTAAATGAAAATCACCTCGACGCCTACTATTCATGTGACCTAAATCCAGGTATTTCACCTACAGACAAGAATTTTGATTTCCTTAACAACAAGGCCTTTAGAGATCGATTAATCACTTTTTCAAATGCTGATTTTTCCAAAGTCAGCTTCCATTTACCAGCTATTCACTGCCGATCTTGCTTGTATTTATTAGAGAATCTGCAAAAGGTAAATCCGCAGATTATTAAAACGAGTCTTAATTTTGGCAAGAAAGATCTGACAGTTTGGTTTAAAGAAGATCAACTTAATTTAGGTGCCTTAGCCACCTTGATAGCAAGCTTAGGGTATGAACCGCATATCTCGAATGCGGAAGAAAGACCACAAAATAAGGATCAAAAAAAGCTATTTCTTAAGCTCGGAATCGCCGGTTTTTGCGCAGGAAATGCGATGCTTTTTAGCTTTCCGGAGTATTTAGGGATTGATGATGGCTCTCTTCAGGCTTTATTTGGTTACTTGAATCTTGCTTTGGGTAGCGTGGCCGTATTCTATTCCGGTTCGGACTATTTTAGCCAGGTCTATGCGCACCTCAAATTGCGCAAAATGACCATTGAATTACCCATTTTACTAGGTATTCTGGTAGGATATGGTCGCAGTGTATTTGAAATTTTATCGCATACGGGTGCTGGCTATATCGATTCCGTTTCTGGCCTGATATTCTTCTTATTAATAGGGAAGTGGTTCCAGCAGAAATCCTTTGATTTCCTCTCGTTTGAACGCAATTATAAAGCCTATTTTCCCTTAGTCGTTACTAGAATGGCGAATGGAAAAGAAGAAATAGCTCCTCTTGAAGAAATTCAGGTGGGGGACCGCTTGTTAATCCGCAATCAAGAAATCATTCCAGCAGACGCCTATTTATTAAAGGGCCAAAGTCAAATGGACTACAGCTTCGTCACCGGCGAGAGTGAATTAATTCCAATTCAAGCGGGTCAATCCATCTATGCAGGCGGAAAACACCTAGGAGAGTCTATCGAAATTCAATTAAGCAAAGAATTAAACCAAAGCCACTTAACACAGCTTTGGGAGCAACAAGCTTTTAAAGACCCGCACCACAAGACGGAAAACTGGGAAAACTTTGCGAATAAAGTGGGGATGTATTTCACCGGGATACTGTTAAGTCTAGCCACCGCTGCGGGTATTTATTGGTATAATGTAGATCCAAGCCGTTGGTCTAATGCGGTAGTGAGCATTCTAGTGATTGCCTGCCCGTGTGCTTTGGCCGTTTCATATCCCTTTGCTCTCGGACACGGTATTCGCTGGCTAGCTAAATTCCACTTTTTCGTAAAAGATATTCAAACATTCGAACGAATGGCCCAAGTAGACACTTTGGTTTTTGACAAAACAGGAACGCTAACTTTGCAAAGTCAACAAGAACCTAGCGTTCATTTTAACCGTGAAGTAACAGACAAGGAATGGAACGCGATCTATTCCTTGGTTTATCAATCCACGCATCCACTTTCAAAACAAGCCAAAAAATTCTTGCAACAGCGAAGCTTGATTGCCTTTTCTGAATTTAAAGAACATAGCGGAAAGGGACTTGAAGCTACATTTGATGACTTATTTGTCCAAATCGGAAGCGCTAAATACACCTTGAATAAACTCGATTTACCAGAGGGATTTATCAGCTCAGAAACACGCTTATTTGTTTCAATCAACCAAGAGCCCATCGGATTTATAGAATTTCCTTGGGAAAATAGACCTGGTATAGAAGCCATGTTACATAGCTTAAGACATCAATACGAAGTCCATTTGATTTCAGGGGACAAAAAAGAACACGCGGCTCACTTGTTGGATTGGTTTGAAGATCAAAATCACGTGAAATTTGAGTGCAGTCCACTGGACAAAATGGAGTATATCCAAGCACTTCAAAAACAAGGAAAAATCGTGGCCATGATTGGGGATGGTCTAAATGATGCAGGGGCTTTAAAACAGGCAGCCGTAGGTATTGCCGTTTCAGATGACCACCTACATTTTACCCCGTCGTCTGATGCCATCTTAAAAGGATCGGAGTTGCCTCACCTTGGCGAGTTCTTAAACTACTCTAAATTTGGCCTTCAATTGATCAAAGCAAGTTTCCTTCTTTCGCTCGTATACAATGGATTTGGATTAAGCTATGCGATTCAGGGGAATTTATATCCTTTGATAGCAGCCATATTGATGCCCATTAATTCCATCAGTATGTTAGTGATAGCCACTTGGGGAATGAATTGGAAAGGGCAAGCACTAAACCGTTTTAAAATCAGATTAAAAGCTGAGTAAAGTCAGGTTTTGCGAAGGGCTTTGTCCCGAAATTGCAACAAATAAAATGGGTAGGCCATGGAAATAATGTACCTAATGATCGGATTAAGCCTTTTTATGGCGATCGGATTTGTAATTGCCTTTGTTTGGTCTGTTAAAACGGGACAACAAGAGGATTTAATTACTCCAGCCATGCGCATTTTACAAGAAGACGAAAAAAACACGAATCTATGAGCACAAAAACTACCTCATTAGAGCAATTTTATTACGATAATAAAATTGTTCGAAATTTTTCCTTGGCAACCATTCTTTGGGGGGTAATCGGGATGACAGTAGGTGTCATTATTGCCACTCAACTTTTTGCTCCCTCGTGGAATTTAACTCAATACGGAACCTTTGGGCGTCTTCGTCCTTTGCATACCAATGCCGTCATTTTCGCATTCGTGGGAAATGCCATTTTTGCTGGCGTTTATTATTCGTTGCAGCGTCTTTTAAAAGCACGTATGTACAGTGATTTCTTATCTAATTTCCATTTTTGGGGTTGGCAATTAATCATTGTAGCTGCTGCGATTACTTTGCCACTAGGTATCACCACTTCACATGAATATGCCGAATTAGAATGGCCATTGGATATAGCGATTACGTTAGTGTGGGTTGCTTTTGGCATTAATATGTTCGGTACCATCTTTAAAAGAAGAGAACGTCACCTATATGTGGCGATTTGGTTCTATATCGCGACCTTTATTACGGTCGCGGTGTTGCACTTAACGAACTCCGTTCAATTACCGATCTCCTTTACTAAATCGTATTATGTCTATGCCGGCGTTCAAGATGCCTTAATTCAATGGTGGTACGGCCACAATGCAGTGGCGTTTTTCTTAACGACTCCGTTCTTAGGAATGATGTATTATTTCTTGCCAAAAATGGCGAATCGTCCGGTCTATTCTTATCGACTTTCCATTCTACACTTCTGGGCCTTGATCTTTATCTACATTTGGGCGGGGCCTCACCACTTATTGTATTCTTCCTTGCCAGATTGGGCTCAATCGTTAGGGGTTGTTTTCTCCATCATGCTTATTGCTCCCTCTTGGGGTGGAATGATTAATGGTCTATTGACTTTACGCGGTGCTTGGGATCAAGTACGGGAGAATACGCTATTGAAATTCATGGTAGTAGGGATCACATCCTATGGCATGGCTACTTTTGAAGGTCCTATGCTATCGTTAAAAAATATTAACGCGATTGCCCACTTTACGGACTGGATCGTGGCGCACGTACACGTAGGAGCTTTAGGCTGGAATGGATTCTTAACCTTTGCGATGTTGTATTGGTTAGTTCCCCGGATCTTCCAAACCACTGTTTATTCAGAGAAATTAGTTAAAACCCACTTCTGGATCGGAACGATTGGTATCGCTTTTTATGCCATCCCGATGTACATCTCCGGTTTTACACAGGGGATGATGTGGAAGCAATTTACTGCAGAGGGCACCTTGCAATACGGTAACTTTTTAGATACAACTTTACAATTATTACCCATGCACATGATGCGCGCTTTAGGGGGGACTCTTTATTTAACAGGAGCGGTGTTAATGGCCTACAACTTGTTCAAAACGATGAAACAAGGCACTTTATTGGCCAATGAGAAAGCAGAAGCGGCTCCATTAGCCATCATCGAAGAGAAACACGAAAGTGATGGACACTGGCATCGTTGGATTGAAAAACGCCCTATCCAGTTATTAGTGGCTTCTTTAGTGATGATTTTAGTAGGATCTTTGGTCGAATTACTTCCTACGTTTATGGTCAAATCGAATGTTCCTACCATCGAATCAGTTAAACCGTACACATCCTTAGAATTAGAGGGTAGAGATATCTATATCCGGGAAGGTTGTGTCAGTTGTCACTCTCAGCTGGTACGTCCATTCAGAAGTGAGACGGAACGCTATGGGGAATTCTCTAAATCAGGGGAGTTTGTGTATGATCATCCCTTCCTATGGGGATCTAAACGTACTGGACCAGATTTGCACAGAGAAGGAGGGAAATACCCCGATTCCTGGCACTACCACCACATGAGAGAGCCGAGCAGTATGTCTCCAGGTTCAATTATGCCTAACTACGCTTGGCTTTTAGAACAAACAGTAAACACTTCTGCAACCCAGGATAAGTTAGCCGCCATGAAAAAACTGGGCGTTCCTTATTCAACAGATGAGATTACAAATGCTGTTAAAGACTTGAATACGCAGGCTAAAGCCATCCAATTAAATTTAGCAGCGGAAAAAATTAAGGTAAGCCAAGACAAGGAGATTATTGCATTGATTGCTTACTTACAACGATTAGGTACGGACATTTCTAAAAAATAGACCTATGTTTAAACAGTTTATAGCTAACATTCCAGGAGCAGATAATTATATGATTTTCTCGCTACTCACTTTTTTTACCTTCTTTGTTCTAGTAGGCATCTACTTGATTTGGATGGACAAAAAGCACCTCGTTGAAATGGAGCATATGCCCTTTAACGATGGAAATACCTTATCTGAGAACTCAAAATCTTAAAATTATGTCAGTTTCTGTTATTGAAATTTGGTTAGTCAGTATGATCCTAGTGACTGGGGTTGTTATTTTAATCGTAACGTTACAATTGCACGTGGCCCTAAAAAAATGGGCTGAACAGGCAGCACCGGAACCCGCTGAAAAGCAATCCTGGTGGGAGGGATTCTCAGGTTTGAAACCATTGGAAAAAGAAAAAGAGCTTCTAATGGAACACAAATACGATGATATCGCAGAATTAGACAATCCTACACCGCCCTGGTTCATGTATTTATTCTATTTATCAATCCTTTTTGCTGTCATTTATGGCTTGTATTACCATGTCTATTTAGATGGAAATATTCAAGAAACGGAGTACAAAAACGAAGTTACCATTGCGGAAAAAGCAAGAGAGGAATACCTGAAGAAGTTCGCAAACTCGGTGAATGAAGATAATGTCACGGTGGTAAAAGAGGCTAAAGATTTAACAGAAGGATCACAAATTTATTCCACAAATTGCGTAGCTTGTCATGGTGATAAGGGGCAAGGGGGCGTGGGACCTAACTTAACGGATAAGTTTTGGATTCACGGTGGAGATGTAAAGGGTTTATTTAAAACGATTACCCACGGTATTCCTGAGAAAGGAATGATAGCCTGGAATAAAACATTAAATCCCTTACAAATTCAGAAAGTTGCGTCTTACATTCTAACGCTTCAAGGGACGAATCCTCCTGGAGCAAAAGAACCACAAGGAACAGAAACTAAAACACCTTAAATTATGAAAAAAAACGTAGGTAAAATGGATCGCATTTTTCGATTAGCGATCGCCGTGAGCTTATCGATTCTGGCCTATGCTCGAATCATTCCAGCCAATCTTGCTTTAACAGTATACATTGTAGCTGCTATCATTGCCCTAACGGGAATTGTCAGAGTGTGTTTATTGTATAAACCCTTTGGAATAAGTACCTGCCGAGAAAAATCTCCATTTTAATGTAAAAGGGGTCCGGCAACGGACCCTCTTTTTTTATGTCACAATTCAATTTAGATAATGATGATTACCGGGACCATCTGTACAACCAGACAAAGGACGGTAAACGACTTTGGATCTTTCCGGGTCGCATTATCGGTCAATTTTATCGATTAAGAACGTATTTCTCCTACTTGTTATTAACACTTTTGTTCGGCTTACCTTGGCTCGAGTATAAGGGGAATCCCATTTTTCTCTTTAACGTCTTAGAACGGAAATTTATCTTTTGGGGTGTTCCCTTTTTTCCGCAAGATTTTCATTTAGTCGCTTTAGGATTAGTGGCATTTCTCTTATTTGTGAGTCTATTTACCGTACTCTTTGGTCGCATTTGGTGCGGTTGGGCATGCCCTCAAACCATTTTCATGGAAATGCTATTCAGGAAAATTGAATACTGGATAGAAGGAGATGATAAGGCCCAAAGAAAACTGGCAGAATCCCCTTGGAACACCGAAAAAATGGTAAAAAGAGGCACAAAGCATAGCTTATTCGTGTTGTTATCTTTTGCCATTGCGAATACCTTCTTAATGTACCTCATCAGCAAAAAAGAATGGTTAAAATTAGTGACAGAGCCACCTTTAGATCACGTAGTAGGCTTAATCGCCATTCTTATTTTCACAGCGGTATTTTACTTTGTTTTTGCTCGATTCAGAGAGATGGTGTGTATGGTCATTTGTCCTTATGGCCGTCTGCAAGGCGTATTATTAGATAATAATTCCATTCTGGTTCAATATGATCATAAGAGGGGAGAACCGCGCGGAAAAGGAGAAGATAAAGGAGCGTGTATTGATTGCCATTGGTGCGTGCGTGTTTGTCCTACCGGGATTGATATTAGAAATGGAAGTAACCAATTAGAATGTATTGGTTGCACAGCTTGTATTGATGCGTGTGATATGGTCATGGAGAAAACCCATCAGCCTACCGGATTAATTCGCTATGATTCGTTGAACGGAGTAAATTCTGGACAAAAACTGAAATTCACCTGGCGTATCGGTGCTTATAGCACGGTTTTGGCATTAATTGTCGCGGGTTTAACGTATATGTTGGTGACACGCACTCATTTTGAAACGACACTGCTGCGCACACCAGGAATGATTTTCCAGGTCGATGAAAAAACCCAAGAGGTAAGTAATTTGTACCAAATCAAATTATTAAATAAATCGATGGATAAACAGGAGTTCTCTGTCAAGGCTCCGGACGCATTTAACATAGTATGGGTAGGAAAACCCCTACTACAAATTGAAGCTGGTAAATTAGCTAAAAGTGAATTTTTCCTTCGGGTAAAAATAGGCAAATGGAAAAGTAGAGAGAAGGTTCCTGTTACCATAATTGAAAAAGGGGGTGATGAAGAAACCATAAAGACAAGTTTTATACAACCTGAATAAAAATCAAAATGACTAAATTTTCATTTAATTGGGGTCATGGCATTATTGTCACCTTTATACTTTTTGGGGCTTTTATGGCTTATTTCTATGTGAATATGTCGAAAGAAAATATCGAATTAGTAGGTAAAAACTATTATGCAGATGGTCAGGCATTTCAGCAAAAAATCAATGAGCGAGAGCAAACGGAGGCTTTAAAGGCTAAGGCCAGCTTGGAGTTTTCATCAGATTTTCAACAAGCCAAAATTCAGTTTCCGAATTCAGTAGCTACAGGCATTTTAGTTTTTTATCGTCCATCTAATGCAAGTCAAGATAAAACACTCCGCGTTTCGGCTGATTCGGCCGGACTAGCCTTCATCACAACGCCCTTTTTAGTAAAAGGCCCCTGGAATGTGAGCTTAAGCTGGAAGAAGGACGGCAAAAGCTACATCGAAGAGAAGCGCATTCAAGTTCCCTAATGTATACCTGGTATTATACCTTTCTGATCGGACTAGCCGGAAGCTGGCATTGCTTTGCCATGTGCGGACCCATCGTCTCCCAAATCAATGCGCGAGGACATTCGCCAGCGAGACTATTTTTGTATCCTTTGGGGAGAATAGTGATGTATGGAATCTTAGGTTATTTCGTGGCAGGAATTGGCTCTATTTGGTTATTTCCATCGCTCTGGTCCTATTATTATCTGATAGCCGGGGTATTCATTGTACTCATTCTTAGCCAAAACATAGGAGAGGGGCCGCTCGCTTTTTTACATCAATCCATTGGGAAAAAATTACAAAAAATAGGGGCAACCATGGGGCCCTTTGGCTATTTTTTTTTAGGAATGGCCAATGGTTTATTGCCTTGCGGACTCGTGGTGGCAGGGTTAAGTGTGGCCTTAATTCAACCTCAACCTATCTTAGGATCCATGTCTATGGTTTCCTTAGGCATTGCGACATTGCCAGCCTTACAGCTATACATTTGGGGTACAGCTAAATTAAAGAAACAGCTGATTTTCCAATACTTGGGCTGGTTAGTCGCTGGAATTCTTTTATTTAGAGGAGCTTGGGGAATCGGGATGGCTTATTCAGACTATTTAGCTCACTCGACTTTGAGTCCTATCATCTGTCACCCCTTTAGTATTTAAGTTTTGCGAGACCCGCGATGTTTTTCAAAGTCATTTCGCCTCCTTTCACATCCAAGTACCCCTCTTTCTTAAAGTCACTCAAGGTACGAATGACGGATTCGGTGGCTGTTCCTACGCGAGAGGCTAGATCCTCTCTGGAAAGCTTGATGATTAAAGGTTCCGAGGTATTCGAGCCATAAGTTTCTGCTAATTCGACTAAGACCATAGCAACGCGCATACGCAGACTTTGATAAGCCATTTCAACTAGTAACTTTTCATTCTTTAACAAATAGCTGGTTAAGGCTTTTCTAAAGAAGACTTCCAAATGAATATTTTCTTTTAGTCTTTGCTGGAAATCGACAGCGGATACACTAATAATTTGAGATTCTTCCAAGGCTTCCGCACTTTCGCGGTAGGCCTGGTTTTCTAAGATGTCAACAAAGCCGAAAAATTCCCCTTCTTGTATAAAAGAAGTAATGAAATACTTGCCATCTTTATTGGTGTGGTAGGTTTTCACTTTTCCTTTGGCCAAATAATACAACCGAATCGGATGATCGCCTTCCGCATAAATGACTTGCTTTTTTGCATGCGTTTGCGTCTTCTTCTCACCAGTCCAAGTAGTTAAATCTAAAAATGCCAAAGCTTCGTGCACTGCTTTCAAATCCGAAACCGATTCTAAAACCGGTGTCTGCGTTTTTGATTTTTTCAAACGAGCCTCAATGGCTTTTAATAATTCCACTTCTTGGAAGGGTTTCGTCAAATAATCATCCGCACCCATTTCCATCCCCTTGCGCATATCGGCACGATCGGTTTTAGCCGTTAGAAATATGAAAGGAATGGACGATAATTCTGTCTGACTGGAGAAAACCTGCAAAACGCCAAATCCATCTAAATTAGGCATCATGATATCACAAATCACTAAATCAGGATTCCAAGAACGCGCTA
This sequence comes from Aquirufa antheringensis, assembly GCF_004307425.1. Lineage (GTDB taxonomy): Bacteria > Bacteroidota > Bacteroidia > Cytophagales > Spirosomataceae > Aquirufa > Aquirufa antheringensis. Next base: position 29,297 of record NZ_SEWZ01000004.1, on the reverse strand, counting down.
AACGCACACCTTCCAAACCATCCGAAGCCGTTTCGACTGTGAATCCAGATAATTCCAATAGCTCTGCGGTGTTCTCTCGAATATCCACACTATCCTCAATAATTAGTATGCGCTTGCTCATCCTGTTAATTCAGAGGTAACTGAATTCGTAGTTCAGTCCCTTTATTTAATTCACTTTTAATTTCTACTTTGCCACCTAATAAACGCATATAACGATCTACCAAGTGCAATCCTAATCCCGTTCCTTGAATAACGGTCGCATTTCCACCTCTGAAGAAACGTTCGAATAAATGCTTTTGGTCCTCCTCACTAATACCAATACCTTGATCAATAATGGCTAAGGTAACCGATTTCTCTTGTGGAATGACACGTAGCACCACCTCTTTCTGTGAAAATTTTAGTGCATTCGAAAGTCCATTGAAAATGACTTTTCGCAGAATCGAAGCATCTTGCACGCAAGTGTAATCTCCCTCTAATTCCAAGCGAATAGCTTGCTGATAAGTACTAAAATCAGATATAATATCTAGTAAAAAGTGTCTCACACTAAATTCAGAGGGATGAATTTCTAATTTTCCATCCTCCAGTTTTCCGACAGACAAAAACTCTTCTAATATCTCCGTTAAATGACTAACAGATGACTTAATCCGATTAATATGCTGTTCCCTTTTAGGCTGATCTTCTTCCTTTGTATATTTTTCAATCAACGTAGCAGACCCCAAAATGGAGGTTAATGGCGTTCTAAATTCATGAGACGCCATTGAGACAAAGCGTGTTTTCAAATCCCCTAAGACTTTCTCCTTCTCTAAAGAGATTTCCAATTCTTTCGCATTCACCTCTAATTTGTCCAAGGTATTTTGAAGAGCTTGTGTTCTAGCTGCCACTTCTTGCTCTAAGGTTTCGTTTAATTGGTTAATCTGCTGATTCTTTAAAATCAATTCCATCTCCACTTTTCGCTTTAAAGTCACATCACTTACGAAGGCGATATAATGCATGCTATCGCTCGCTTTAAAGTGACTTAAGGAGATTTCGATGGGGAATAAGGAACCGTCCTTTCTTTTCGCTTTTAAGTCAAGACCTATTCCCATGGGACGAGAAATGGGTTTTTCATGTCCTAAATTTTCCAAATGACCATGGTGACGCTCTTTCAAATGATTAGGAATTAACAAGGATATGTTTTCTCCTATTAACTCAGACGATTCGTAACCAAAAAGTTTATCTGCAAAACGATTAGAAAGAATCATTTCAAATCGCGAATTCGTCACAATAATCCCGATAGCCGCCTCTTGAAAAATGGCTTCAAACTCGAATCCGGCTTGTATTTGATTAGGCATTTGACTGAAATTTGATATAAATATACCCTTTTTTAAGGATGATAGGAAGCAACCGCATGCTTCAAGACATCACTTTTATAAAAATAAATAGCCTTAAATTTTCCTTCGGCATACATTTGACCTTGATCGAAGAAATGCGGGGAAGTCGGATCACCATTTTGACCACCTGCTAACAGGGAATAGGCCTTTATTTTAGGGCCAAATTCTACCGCCGCAATAAAACTATTGCCATTCACCCCATACCATTTTTTCGAACCTTGAATCGATCGACTCGTATAAGAGGGTAGTTGGCCCCAAGCGGAAGAGGTAAAGGGTACGGGAATACTCGCTTTCGAATCATCCATTTGTAGGGCATCACCATTTGAAACGCGTTGAAAACGATTCAGATCTCCCCAAGCAACGCGCCAAGTGCCAAAATCCCTCTTCAACTCCGCCAAAACTTCTCTTAATGCCTGAACCATTGCTAACTTCGAACCGGTTCTCGCATAGCTTTCCATATTCTGAACAACCTCCGTTTCTCCTCCAAATTGCTTGGGCTTAGGAATTTTAGGCATTATTTTTAGCCCCCATAGAATGGCGATGGTTTGGGCGATTGAACTCGTCGAAGCAGTATAATCCCATTTTTTCAATTCCTCAACCACCTCTCCCAAATCCGATTCTTGACTTGCCGCATTTACAAGTGCTGGCAATAAAGTTTCGAAAGCCATCAAACGTCGATCGTAACCTAATCCAATCAGACCCTGCAAATCCAATTTACCCGTCTGAGAGAATAAACGTACCGCATTTCGATCACGGAAATTTTCCCCATCTGGCGCCATATAAACGGGATAATTAGTGCGAAGCGGACTCGAAGTTCCTGAAACGGTGAAAGGCGTTGAATTGCAATTTTGAATCCATCCAGAGGTAGGATTGTATACGTGAACGATTTCGTCAACAGAATGAAGTCCTTTCCAATCGATTTGGCTAGAAGAGCCATCCTGAGGCACGCCCCAGTCCTTAGTAGCGTCTCTACGCGGAACGTAATTCCCGTGCCAGTAAGCGATATTACCTTTATTATCAGCATAAACCGTATTATTCGAGGTATTCGCCCTCATGTCCATCACTCGTTTATAATCTTCCAAACCTTTCGTTTTTGTGCGAAGCCAGCTTTGCATTAAACTCTTGCGAGCTCTGTTATAGGAGCGAACCGAGATCCATTTGCCATTTCTTGCCGCTAAAACGGGACCTCGGTGGTTAAAATAGGCCTTGATTTTACGTGATCCTAAAGTGATTATTTTCGTTTGAAAAGGAATCCATTTGCCATCTAAAAGGTATTCCATCTGTCCGTTCCGCGAGCGTGTTGTCTCTACATAGGCATCCGCCACATCGACTTCAGAGGAGGTATGCATCCAACCATTGTACGGATTAAATCCTTGATAGACAAAGAATTGCCCCCAAGTCACCGCTCCATACACCGATAAACCTTCTTCACTTTCTACGTGTACTTCGGGACGAAAATAAAAGGTCACGTGCGGATTAATATAAAGTAAAGAATGACCGGATTTAGAGAGGGAAGGGCCTACTGCGAAGCCATTCGAACCCGTTAATTTTTCGTCTGGAGTTTGGTATTTCACACTAGCGACTTGAGCTGGTAAACCATAAAACAAGGCTGTTTCTTGTTCAGTCACATCTCCCGTAGAAATGGCTCCAATGGATCCATCGGTCCATAATAGGGGATACCAAGGCTCAAAATGGGTTAATAATTTAGGTTTTACTTCCGGATGCTTTTGTAAATAATAATTGATTCCGTCGGCGTACGCGTTCAAAAGTTTTTTAAGCCATACAGGGGAGGTTTTGTATTCTGCTTTGGCTTCCGACTCATCTATTAAAAGCTTGATGTAGAGATCATACGCTAATTCCTTTTCCCCTTTTACTTCAGACATTCGTCCTAATTTCTCGATGTAATTCATCTCCACTCGGGCGAAATCATCCTCGCACTGGGCATACATCAATCCAAAAACAGCGTCAGCATCCGTTTTACCATAAATATGAGGAATACCCCATTCGTCTCGGTGGATTGTTACGCGTTTAGATTGATCCGTGTACGGATTTGCCAGCGATATCGAAGAAATGAATAATAGAACAAGGGGAAATATTTTTTTCATAGCTTTTTGATGAGATATAAAAATAGAAAAAAATCGGGTCAGGAGGGTATAAACAATGTAAAATTGTCTTTCTATCTTACAAGAATATTCTAAACCTCTCCTATGAAAATCGTTCGGCTTCTTCCGATACTACTCTTATTGTGCGTTTCCAGCCTTTTTGCACAGTCTAAAATCAAGATTCAAGGGGAAGTGAATGTCCCTTTCTCCAGCATTCGTCTTTTTAAAGGTACTTCACTAGTGACCGGAACGATCGGGAATGAAAAGGGAAAATTCACGATGGAAGTCGCGCCTGGGGTGTATGATCTTTTAGTTGAAAGCATTGGATATGAGGCTTTAAAGATGACAAATCAATCTTTTGCTTCTTCTACAAACCTCGGTATAATCACAGTAAAAGAAAGTAATCAGACGTTGAATGAAGTGGTAGTGAAGGGCCAAAAAGCCTCCATGGAACTCAACCTCGATAAACGCATCTTTAATGTGGGTACAGATTTAGCGAATAAGGGAGCCACGGCATCCGAAATTTTAGGTAACTTACCTTCCATTCAAGTAGATCCAGAAGGGGCGATTAAGCTACGTGGAAGTGATAATGTCCGTATTTTGATTGATGGAAAACCCTCTACTTTAGCTGGAATCAATGGATCTTCTGGATTACAATCCTTGCAAGGTAACCTCATCGATAAAGTGGAGATCATCACAAATCCATCCGCGCGATATGAGGCGGAGGGAATGGCTGGAATCATCAATATCGTGCTGAAAAAAAACCAAAACCAAGGTTTCAACGGCGCCATAGAAACGACGACGGGGTATCCGGAGAATTTTGGAGGAACAGCCATCGTCAATTACCGAAAAAACAAATTCAACTTCTTTATTAACTATGGCGTTTTCTACCGCAGAACGCCCGGCAGAGGAAGTATTTACCAAGAAGTTTATACAGGTAAGCAGACCAATATTTTAGAGCAACGTTCTCAAAACAATGTTACCGGCCTCGTAAATAACGTAAGAGGAGGAGCCGATTATTTCTTCAATGATAAAACCATTTTAACGGCTTCCTACATCTTCAGACGTACAGATGTACAGCGCATTACCGACTTTAATTACCTGGATTACCGAGGTAATGTCTTCAATTTGTACAGTGATACCTACCGCCAACAGGATGAAAAAGAAGCGGAACCGAATGGGGAATATGCCCTTACTTTCAAGAAAAGTTTTGCGAAAAAAGGCAAAGAATTTAGTGCCGATTTGCGCTACTTAGATTATTGGGAGCGATCGGATCAGACCTACACCCAAAACGGAAAGAAAGCCGATGGATCCGTTTTTCCTGAACTTTCTAAGGTACAAAAGGCCTTAAACGACGAATTCGAACGCCAATGGATTCTACAAGCTGATTATGTTAATCCAATCGGTAAAGACGCTAAAATTGAAATGGGTGTTCGGACTAGTTTCAGAAATATGATCAACGATTATATTGTGACCGAACAACAGCCGTCCGGCATTTTTACCATCATCCCCGGTTTAAGAAACGTGTTTAATTACAAAGAAAATATCTCTGCGGCTTATGTCATTTTTGGCAATAAAATGAAGCAATTCTCCTATCAATTCGGGTTAAGAGCTGAGACCACCGATATCCAAACTGAATTGGAGCAAACAGGGGAGAAGAACCCTCGAAATTATGCAAATTTGTTTCCTAGTGCCCATTTTACCTATACTATTACTCCGGACAATTCTTTTCAATTAAGTTATTCCAGACGCGTTAGAAGGCCTACTTACAATGATTTGAGCCCCTTTGTCACCTTCTCAGATAACCGAAATTTCTTCTCCGGAAACCCCAATTTGAATCCGGAATTTACCAATTCATTTGATTTAGGAAACGTACGGTACTTTGATAAGGGAAGTGTTAGCTCGTCCCTTTATTACCGCCATACTTTGGGAAAAATCGACCGATTCAGATCCGTAGACACCTCTGGTTTTGCCAAAACACTACCCGTTAATTTAAGTGATCAACAATCAATGGGAATTGAAATTGCGAGTTCTTACACGTTCACGAAAGCCTATAAAGCGGATCTAAGTATCAATGCTTTCAGAGCAATAACCGATGCGACTAACATCAATGCTGCTTTTAAAAGTGATACGTATTCATGGTTTGTTCGCCATAGTTCCCGCATTAAACTAGGTGCGGTCGATTTTCAAGTGAGAGCAAATTACGAAGCGCCTCAACAAACCCCTCAAGGAACGCGCGGGTATATCGCGTGGGCTGATTTCTCTGCTTCTAAAGATATTTTACAAGGAAACGGGACACTAAGTTTGAGTATTTTAGATTTATTTAGCTCTCGAATTAATCGATACGAGTCCCGTTTCTTAGAACCTACAGATGGTTCTGGTTTTTACACCCGAGGAGAATCGCAAGGCCGATTAACATCCCTAAATTTAACTTTTAATTACCGATTTAAAACAACTAAACAGGCTGCCAAACAACGCCGCAGCTTAATGGACGAAGAAAATTAATCACACCAATGAAAAGAATCATCCTACTTTCTTGCTCCGCTTTAGCGCTTTTTTCTTGTAGCAAACAAGGCAAAGACGACACCTACAAGATTATTTACGAAGACCAAACGAAGGTAGCCGAAAATGCGAAAGCCATCAAAGACAAACAACCTATCAAGCTCATTCCTGGACTCAAAATAGATTTATGGGCATCCGATTCCTTGCTACAAGATCCCGTTGCCATCGCAGTGGATGACAAAGGAGCCATCTTCGTCAATAGCACGAATCGAAATAAGGCCTCTGAATTTGACATAAGAGGTCACCGCGATTGGATGACTGAATCTATAGGTTTCCAAACAGTCGAGGATCGTCGTGCCTTTTTACGCCGCACATTTGCTCCAGAGAACTCCGCTAAAAATACGTGGCTACCAGATATGAATGGCGATGGATCACACGATTGGTTAGATTTAAAAGTGGAAAAAGAAGAAATCTACAAAGTGGAAGACCTGAATGGGGATGGCTATGCAGATCAATCCACGCGCGTTTTTAACGGATTTAACGAAGAAGTAACGGATGTAGCGGGAGGTTTATTAGTGCGGAAGAAAGATGCTTTTGTGGCCATTGGTCCTGATTTAATGCGATTAAAACACAAGGGAGGACAATGGATGAATCCAGAATCGATTTCGACGGGATATGCTGTTCACATTGGTTTTGGTGGACATGGGATGTCAGGTGTTACGGAAGGCCCAGACGGCAAAATCTATTGGCAAATTGGGGATATTGGAGCAAATATTACGGCCAAAGATGGCAAACAATACAAAAATCCCAATTCTGGAGTCATCGTACGTTCGAATCCAGATGGTTCAGAATTCGAAGTCTATGCGAGCGGCTTGCGTAACACGCATGAATTCGTTTTTGATAACTATGGTAATTTAATCAGTTCCGATAACGATGGAGATCATCCAGGCGAAAGTGAGCGTTTAGTGCACGTAGTGGAAGGTTCTGATGCCGGCTGGCGCTCAAACTGGCAGTATGGAAAGTATACGGATCCTCGTAACAACCAATACAAGGTTTGGATGGATGAGAAACTGTATGTTCCTCGTTGGGAAGGTCAAGCAGCCTATATTATTCCTCCGATTCGCAATTTTCACAACGGTCCTACGGGGATGCTTTGGAACCCAGGAACGGCTTTAGGAAAGCGCTGGACGAATAAATTCTTCTTGGTGGAGTTTGTGGGTAACGCGAATATGTCCCATATCTGGTCCTTTGACTTAAAGCCCAAAGGGGCTTCTTTTGACTTCAAATCAGAAGAAGATGTGGTGAAAGGTATTTTGCCTACCGGCATTCGTTTCGGTCCTGAGGGAGCATTATACGCGTCTGATTGGATCTTTGGATGGGATACCAAGAACTATGGTCGCATCTGGAAAATTGATGTAGATGAGAAAGAGAATGATTTGAAAGCGGAACGCGAGCAAACGAAGCAGTATATCCAGCAGGATTATGCGAAACAAAGTTTGACGCAATTGTATGACTTGTTATTCTACGCAGATCAACGTGTTCGTTTGAAGGCTCAATATGAATTAGCGGAGAGAAAGGCAAGCGCTATTTTCGTTAAAGCCGTTCAACAAAAAGAGAATCAGTTAGCTCGCGTACACGGAATTTGGGGATTAGGCCAAATCAAGGCAGCAACTGCTATTCAGCCACTTTTAGCGGATACAGACGAGGAAATCGTCGCGCAAGCGGCAAAAGCCTTGGGGGATATTTTCGATGCATCTGCTTCTGATCAATTAATCCCTTTAGTGGCATCGACTAACCCGCGTGTTTCTTTCTTTGCGGCACAGGCTTTAGGTCGCATTCGTTCTGAGAAAGCCATTCCTACCTTATTGAAATTAATCGAAACAAACGCGGACAAAGATCTGTATTTGCGTCATGCAGCGGTTTTAGCCATTAGCAGAATAGGGCAGGCAGAACCGATGTTAGCTTTGCAAAATTCGCCAAATCGTTCGTTGCGTATTGCGGCGGTATTAGTGTTACGTCGTTTAGCTCATCCAGGAATTGCGGGATTCCTACAAGATTCGGATGAATACATCGTGGCGGAAGCGGCGAGAGCAATTAACGATGATGAATCTATTCCGGCTGCTTTGCCAGCTTTAGCGGCAACCTTAGCGGATTCACGTTTCACGTCAGAAGTAATCATTCGAAGAGCCATCAATGCATGTTTACGTGTGGGATCGGCGAAAGAGATTGATCTATTGATTGCCTATTCGGAAAGAACAGGAATCCCTGAGGCATTGCGTGCGGAAGCGATCGCGACCTTAGGTTCCTGGGCAAATCCATCCGTGATGGACCGAGTGGATGGACGCCACAGAGGTGCTTTGGAAAGAAATCCTTCCGATGTGATTGCGCGTATACAGCCTAAAATCCCGGGATTCTTCGCTTCAGAAAATCCAGACGTTTTAATCGCAACGGCTAAATTAGTAGCAGAGTTACAATTGAAATCATTCACGGAGATTGAGATCAACCTTTTCAAAAATCATCCTAATGCGAAGGTAAGGGCAGCTTTATTAAGTTCTTTGGCAGAACTTCAAACACCTCAGCTAGGCTCGATCTTAGAAAAAGGTATCAGCGATGAGGACAAAATCGTCCGCGGAATCGCCTTAAGCAATTTGAACAAAATTGAACTAAGCGCAACAGAATTACCCGCTATTACCAAACCAATTTTCGAAAAAGGATCGCTTACCGAGCAGCAATCGCTATTGCAAAGTATGGCCAAAATGAAGCCGGCTAACACATCTGCCATTTTAGCCGATTTGATTCAAAGAATGGTCGATAATCAATTGCCGTCTGGGATTAAATTAGACCTAATGGAGGCTGTAGAGGCAAGTAATGAAGAGAAATTAGTGGCTAAATTAGATGCCCTTAAAGTAAAAGGAACACTAACTGACGAATTCAAAGAAGCCTTGTATGGCGGTTCTGTGGCGGATGGACGTAATATCTTTAATTATAATTCAACCGTCCAATGCGTACGCTGTCATATTGTAGGTGGGGAAGGAACAAACGTAGGCCCTAATTTAAAGGGTGTTGCTTCTCGATTAACGAGAGAGCAACTTTTACAGGCTCTGATCGAGCCGAGTGCGCGCATTTCTCCAGGTTATGGTACTACGAATTTTGTCTTGACAGATGGACAAGAAGTTTCAGGTTCCATTATTTCTGAAACGGATGAACTGGTGCAATTAAAAACGAACGATGCGGAACCTTTGCGCATTCCTGTAACGCGTATTAAATCAAGAGAAAACTTGCCATCAGGAATGCCTCCAATGGGTTCTTTGATGAGTAAAAGAGAAATTAGAGATGTGGTGGAATACTTATCATCCCTAAAATAAGCGTATATTTGACCTAATGAAGCTAAACAAAATATACTTATTGTTCATCTCACTCTTGTTTTTGACGTCTATGGCGTCGAAAGGACAAGTGGACGGGGTGCAAGCTTCCATTCAAAAAGAAAAATCACAACAAATCCATAAAACCGAGTCATCTGACTATGGTTTTATGGATTTTTTATTCGAAGAGGATACTACGGAGAATGAGGACGATAATTTATTTATTCCTTTTAATTTATATAAAGTCTCTTCGCTATTTTCACCTGTAGATTTCTCCATTTCTAGAACAAAAACAGGTTTTCCCACTAAGGCATTCGCCTTCTTTAAAACACCTATTTTCTTGACTTTCAGAAATATTAGACTGTAAAAAAGCCTACGATACTATCGTATTTTTTACATTTTAATTTATTTGAATATGCCAACCTCATTTGATGAGCATCAGGTGATTCATGAACTGAAGCACTTTTTGCCAGCACAAGCTCCATTAATGGACTTTGTGCACCACAATACCTTGCATGCATTCCAAAACCTAGCGTTTCACGAAGCATTAGCCACCGCGCATGTTAAACTTGGATATCAGGTTTATTTCCCATTAGAGAACTTTCGTTCGATGTATCAGGAAGGGCGAATCTCGGATGATGTTTTAGAACGCGTTCTAGTACAGAAAAAAGGAAATGCGGAAGCCTGGAAGGGTAAATTACTCTTTGGTGAATATCCTACCGTTGAACCTGGACGAGTGGGAGCTTTACGGGGTATTTGGAAAAGTACCTACGGAATTGACTTAGATTCCTTAGTACATCCTACCTTATTTCGAATCATTGGTAGCTTTTTAGACCAAGGTATTTCCATCTGGAATTTCCCTTTAAACGGCAAATCCTTTTTAGAAGCGATTCGCACACTAGAAAGCACCAGTTTTGCGAGTATGTTCTATCGTAAGGAAACGAAAAAACTCTTATTGGATCCTGAATTGAGTATAACGGACTTGCTTAAGAAAGTTGTGGGGGATAAGGAAGAACTGTATGAGCAGTATTTATACGATCAACAGTTTTCTCACCAGGGATGGTCAGGAATGGTTTCTACCGTAGAGGATTTACCTCAGACCTTATTGGATACACGTCTGATTAAGTTAGAAGACTTAATTCTATTTGAATTATTGTTAGAGTTTGATGCGCTGAACTACAAGTTAGACCAATCCTGGTCTCCAATTGGCCATTTCGCGACAGAGAAAATTATCCCCTTGCATGATCCGATTGCTTATTCGGAGAAGTTGGACGTTGTGAGCCTTTGGCAAGAAGCTTTTGAATGGACCTATTATGACCAGGTTTTAAAAGGCTTGCAGATGGAAAAGGTGGACTCCATTCAACCGCATGCGAAAAGTTTTCAGGCGATGTTTTGCATTGATGACCGGGAATGTTCGTTTAGACGTCATTTGGAGGCATTAGATCCAGCCTGTGATACCTATGGAACCCCGGGATTCTTTTCTGTGGAGTTTTTCTATCAGCCGGTAGGAGGTAAATTTTATACCAAACTTTGTCCCGCTCCAGTTACCCCTAACTTCTTAATCAAAGAGGAGGGAAGCGAGAAAAAGTCAGGAACTGATCTCCATTTCTCGAAGCACAGCCATAATTTCTATACGGGTTGGTTATTTAGCCAAACACTTGGATTTTGGTCTGCTGCCAAGCTTTTCGTAAACCTATTCAAACCGTCGATGAGTCCTGCGACTGCCTCTTCATTGAAGCACGTGGATAAATTTTCGACCATTCGGGTGGATTACCAAGCGATTGAAAATGGGCTTCAAGTAGGCTTCCATATCGAAGAAATGGCGGTAAGAGTCGAAAGCTTATTGAAGAGCATTGGACTTGTGGATAATTTTGCCCCTATCGTTTATGTGATCGGTCACGGAGCAAGTTCGGTGAATAATCCACATTACGCGGCCTATGATTGTGGTGCATGCTCTGGACGTGCGGGTTCAGTTAATGCGCGGGTGATCAGCCAAATGGCCAATAAACCGGAGGTTCGAGCGATACTGAGAGAAAAAGGGATTCACATTCCGGAAACAACGGTATTCGTGGGAGGTTTACGTGACACGACTCGCGATGATGTCGTTTTCTACGATGAACAAATCACCTATGCAGATTATAAAATCAAGCACGCGGAACACGTAAAATTGTTTGAAAAGGCTTTAAATAATAATGCCAAAGAACGTTCAAGACGCTTTGAATCCATCAACACCTCTGCGAGAGCAAGCGACATACACGAGAAAATCAGAACCCGTTCCGTTTCCATTTTTGAACCGCGTCCAGAACTAAATCACGCAACAAATGCCTTGTGCATCGTGGGTCGAAGAGAATTATCGAAAGGGGTTTTCTTAGATCGCCGTTCGTTCTTGAACTCCTTTGATTACCGCGTAGATCTCGATGGAACGTATTTATTCAATATTTTGAAAGCGGCTGCGCCTGTGTGCGGCGGGATCAATTTAGAATATTACTTCTCTAGAGTGGATGGCGAGAAATTAGGCGCAGGAACGAAGTTACCGCACAATGTGATGGGACTTTTTGGGGTGGCCAATGGAATCGATGGTGATTTAAGACCCGGTTTACCGGCTCAGATGACCGAAGTGCACGACCCGGTTCGTTTGTTGTTGATCGTGGAGCACTTCCCTGAAATTGTATTGAAAACTATTCAAAAGGCCGAAGAAACCTATGAATGGTTCATCAATGACTGGGTGAAACTCGTGTCGATTAATCCAGAAACGAAAGAGTTATTTGTATTTGAAAAAGGGGAGTTTAAGCCTTATGAACCGCTAACAAAGGATATCCAAGAGATTGATAATTTGGATGAATTATTAGCGTCATCGCAAGAAAATTTCCCTGTGTATCTACTCAATCAAAATTAATCCAACCATGAATTTAACCCTCCATTTATTTATCTGGGTGCCTATTTTCGGCTTTTTGGTGAGTTTAATTTTACCCAAAAAGAACGAGACACTCATTTCTGTTACGGCCTTTAGCACCTTAGCGATTCAATTAAGTCTCGCGACTGGATTCATCGCTTATTGGCTTTTTAGAGGCGCTAAGACGATACAAATCAATGACCTAATCCTCTTTAAAAACGAGGAATATGTCTTCCAAATTGATTTTCTATTCGACAAAATAACAGCAGTCTATTTGCTTGTGGGAGCCATATTAACCTTTATGGTGACCTTGTATTCTCGCTATTATTTACACCGCGAAGCGGGGTATAAGCGCTTTTTTAACACCACGCTCTTTTTCTATGTGGGTTATTGTGTGACAACGCTTTCTGGCAATTTAGAGACACTATTCATCGGATGGGAAATTCTAGGAATTTCGTCTTTCCTACTGATTTCATTCTACCGCGAACGTTATTTGCCGGTGAAGAATGCGGTGAAAGTATTTTCTATTTACCGGATTGGGGATGTGGGCATTATTTTAGCGATGTGGGCGAGTCATCATTTATGGGGCCAAAACATCACGTTTTTCCAATTGAATAATGCTGAATTGGTTCACGAGCATTTGCAAACTCACAGTATCATCGGGGTATTTATATCGCTGATGTTTTTACTGTCTGCCACTGCTAAATCAGCTCAATTGCCTTTTTCGTCCTGGTTACCACGTGCAATGGAAGGTCCTACACCGTCTTCTGCCATTTTTTATGGTTCTCTTTCGGTGCATATCGGGGTCTTTTTGATGCTAAGAACGTTTCCTTTTTGGGAGAATCAGACGTCTGTGCGAATACTAATAGCAGCATTAGGCCTATTGACGGCTTTAGTGGCTACGGGAATTGCCCGAGTTCAATCATCGGTGAAAAGTCAGATTGCCTATGCCTCCATTGCGCAAATAGGTTTGATCTTCATCGAAGTTTCGCTTGGGTTTGAAAAATTAGCCTTGTTCCATTTCGCGGGTAATGCGTTCCTACGAACTTATCAATTATTGGTTTCGCCATCCGTGGTTTCCTATTTGATCAGAGAACAATTCTACCACTTCGAGCCACGGTCTAGTTCGATTGAGCGCTTATTGCCTATAAAATTGCGCAATACCTTATACGTACTTTGCTTGAAGGAATGGAATTTAGATTCGATGTTGTACCAATACCTTTGGAATCCAATGAAATGGGCAGGCAACAAATTGAATTTCTTGAATGGAAAACGGTTGATGGCCTATTTTGTACCGGCTTTTGGCATCAGTTATTACCTGATCAACGAAAACCAAATGAATGTAACTGCCTTGCACTGGCTACCCGTATTTTTTGCAGGAATTGGCTTAGTGCTCGTATTTAAATCCTTTACACAACGCAGGAGTATTCGTTTAAGCTGGATTTTGGTAATCATGAACCATTTCTGGATTGCCTTAGCCATTTCATTAAATGAGAAATTTGATTCATTCGAGTCAGTGCTCTATTTAAGTGGAATTATGGTAGCTGGGCTTATTGGATACCTTTGCTTGCAACGTTTATTCCAACAAGAAGGCAAAATGACCTTAAATCGTTTCCAAGGTTTATCTGAAAACCATCCTAAAATTGCCCTGATCTTTTTATTAGCGTGTTTAGGGCTTACCGGATTTCCGATAACACCCACTTTCATAGGAGAGGATTTAATCTTTTCACACATTCACGAAGATCAATTTTTACTCGCAGGCATCGTTTCACTTAGCTTTATCCTGGATGGATTAGCCGTGATCCGTATTTATGCCCGCATTTTTATGGGTCCTAATTATAGAACTCATGCCACATTTTCAAACAGATATTTTTAAGATGAAGAATATACCTAAAGACGGCCTAGCCGGATTAAAAGAGAACTATGCGTCAGACGCAGCCTCTGGATTTATTGTTTTTTTATTAGCGCTTCCTTTAAGTTTAGGGATTGCTAAAGCATCGGATTTCCCTCCGATTATGGGTTTACTTACCGCCATCATTGGGGGTATCGTTGTCAGTTTATTTAGTGGATCACGTTTAACCATAAAAGGACCTGCAGCTGGATTAATTGTGATTGTGGCGGGAGCTGTAGCTGAATTTGGCGGAGGAGAACAAGGCTGGCATTTAGCCCTAGGAGCGATGGTGATAGCGGGTTTAGTCCAAATCCTTTTCGGGGTATTCAAACTGGGCAAATTGATGGATTTCTTCCCCCTTTCTGCCGTACACGGTATGTTAGCAGCGATTGGATTAATCATCATAGGCAAGCAGATTCCAGTATTTTTAGACGTGAATCCAATCCTAGCCAAAGGAAAAGAACCTTTGGAATTATTCGCAGCCATACCTGAATTTATTGCGAATTGGGACCCCAAGGCTACTTTAATCGGTGCGATCAGCTTAATCATTATGATGGGATGGCCGTATATCAAGAACCCGCTAATTAAAAAAGTACCTGCCCCTTTAGTCGTTTTAGCAATCGCTATCCCCGCAGAATTATTGATGGATTTCCAAACAACAGAGCCCAAATACGCCCTTGTTCACATCGGTAATTTAGTGGATAATATTAAATTCAACGCCTCGTTTGAGGGTTTCGCTCAAACGGGAACTTTTATCAAGTTTGTGATTATGTTTGCCCTAGTGGGTACTTTGGAATCCCTTTTGACGGTAAAAGCCATGGATATGTTAGATCCCTACAAACGTAAATCAGATGCGAATAAAGATTTGATTGCCACCGGTATAGGGAATACATTGGTCGCGTTTTTAGGTGGTTTACCAATGATTTCAGAAGTAGCGCGTTCATCAGCTAATATCGCGAATGGGGCCAAAACACGTTGGGCAAACTTCTTCCACGGATTCTTTATTTTAGTATTCGTCTTATTAGCTGCTCATTTAATTGAGTTAATCCCGAATACAGCATTAGCAGCCATGTTAATTACAGTGGGTATCAAGTTAACCCACCCTAAAGAATTCATCCACACACTTGAAAAAGGAAAAGAGCAACTATTGATTTTCCTAGTGACGATCTTTTTCACTTTGGGGGTAGATTTATTGGTGGGAATTGGAGCCGGTATTTTGACCGAAATCTTAGTCAATTTATTTAACGGCAAGCCATTAAAAGCCATATTCAGCGCACCTACGGAGGTTTCATTCACGGATGACGCCTACCTTGTCGAGATTTCTGATGCTGCGGTATTCACAAATTACTTGGGAATCAAACGTAAACTAGAAGCCATTCCATCTGGATTCCATGTAACAATTGACCTTTCCAAAACGCATCTTGTCGATCACTCCGTCATGGAAAATTTCGAACACTTTAAACACGATTATGAACGTGGTGGTGGATCTGTGACTCTTATAGGGTTAGATTCACACAAATCGCTCTCAGGTCATAAGGCCGCCGCGATGAAACGGAAGAAATAGTCCGGAGGGATTTAGTCCGGAGCAATTTCCCAAATCAGACTTTGGACTTTGAACTTTGGTCTTTGGACAACTATAAACCGCCCCTCAAAAAGGCGGTTTATTTTTTTGTAAATAATCGATACCTTTAATGAAATTTAAACCTATGAAAAAACTAGTGCTGCTGCTAAGCTTGCCTCTTTTCTGTTTTTCCCAAGCGGAGTTGTACCTAAGTCAACCTAAACAGAAATCCTTTTTTCAAAAGACCGAAAATCTCTATTCTGATTTCAGCGGAGCGAAGATTACGGTACACCCAGAACAGACCTTTCAAAGCATCGATGGATTCGGATTTACCTTAACCGGCGGTAGCGCTCAATTAATTCAGCAATTAGAACCCACCAAAAAAGCGGCTTTGTTACAGGAATTATTTGGACCCAATGGAATCTCCGTTCTAAGAATAGGTGTGGGTGCAACCGATCTTGATGCAACCGTATTTTCCTACGAAGACAAGCCTAAAAAATTCAGCTTAGAACCCTCAAAAGCCGATTTGATTCCCGTTTTACAACAAATAATTGCCATTAATCCCGCGATAAAATTGATGGCCACACCTTGGTCTCCACCCACCTGGATGAAAGATAATGGGGAGAGTAAAGGTGGATCTCTTTTGGAAAAACACTATATAACCTATGCGAATTACCTCGCAAACTACATTCAAGCGATGGAGAAAGAGGGAATTCCTATCTGGGCATTAACGCCCCAAAACGAGCCCTTACACCCAGGAAACAACCCCAGCATGTACATGAGCTCGCAGATGCAGGCGAATTTTATCAAAACAGCCTTGGGTCCTGTATTCAAAAAGCGAAAAATCACGACCAAAATCATCGTATACGATCACAATTGCGATCATCCAGAGTACGCCATAGATCTTTTAAATAATGCGGATGCAAAACAATATGTGAGTGGTTCAGCTTTCCACTTGTACAATGGGGATATCTCAGCCTTGAGCAAAGTGAAAGCGGCGCATCCGGATAAAGACCTCTATTTTACCGAGCAATGGACGGGATACAAAGGGGATTTTACAGGTGATTTCATGTGGCACGTTAAGAATGTCATCTTAGGTGCGGTGAATAATCATGCGAAAACGGCCATTGAATGGAATTTAGCGAATGATCCTAGCTATGGGCCACATACACCTGGCGGTTGCACTGAATGCTTAGGTGCGCTAACCATCTCAGGTCAGGATATTATTCGAAATCAATCGTATTATATTGTTATGCAAGCAGCGCGATTTGTTCCAGCTGGCTCCATACGCTTAGGAATCGATGTGCCGGAAGGAATTCAGGCGGCGGCATTTAAACGGCCAGATGGAAAAACAGTGTTATTAGTCCAAAACGAGGGCCGTAAAAAGAATCTGAGCATTGAAAAACTAAACCTAGAAATACCGGCTGAATCAGTCTTAACAATCATCCTATGAAAAACTTTAACATTAACCGCAGACATTTTATGAAAGGGGCATCGGCTGCTTTGGCTTTGTCTACTTTTGGCGCTTATGGATTAGATTTAGTGAATCCCGCACGTCCTTACCGAGTGGCTCTTATAGGCACTGGCTGGTATGGAAAGAGTGATTTATTCCGTCTGATGCAGGTCGTTCCTGTAGAAGTGGTAGCCTTGTGTGATCCGGATCGAAATATGTTAACAGAAGCTGGTAAGCTTGTAGCAGCCCGTCAAAAATCACGCAAAACGCCTAAGTTATACGGGGATTACCGCCAATTATTGAAGGAAAATGAACTAGACATCGCCCTTGTAGGAAGTCCAGATCATTGGCACGCATTACAGATGATCGATGCCGTGAAGGCCGGGGCACACGTCTATGTGCAGAAGCCTATTTCAGTCGATGTGCTGGAAGGCGAGGCGATGGTCGCTGCCGCCAGAAAATACGGCAAAACGGTTCAAGTGGGTACACAAAGAAAAAGTACACCACACCTGATTCAAGCGAAAAAAGAAATCATCGACAAAGGATTATTAGGCAAAGTGGCGCACGTAGAAATGTATTGCTATTACCACATGCGCAATAATGGTAATCCGCCAGTCCAGGCCGTTCCAGACTATTTTGATTACGAAATGTGGACCGGACCAGCGCCTTTGCGTCCTTATGATGGTTTACCACACACGCGGTGGTGGAGAACTTTCGAGGAGTATGGCAATGGAATTATGGGCGATATGTGCATCCACATGTTTGATACAGCGCGCTGGTTACTCGATTTAGGTTGGCCTAACCGCGTGAGTTCAGAAGGTGGTATTTATGTCCAAAAAGAGGGCAAATCGAACATCCCTGACACACAAACAGCCGTTTTTGAATACAATGGATTGAACTGTGTTTGGCAACATAGAACTTGGGGAACAGCTCCAGACCCGGAATATCCATGGGGCTTAACCATTTATGGAGAAAAAGGAACCCTGCGAATGAGCACCATGAAATACGATTTCACGCCTACGGATCCGAAAAGCGAGAAGTTGCACGGTGAAGTGGTGTATGAAAAAGAAAAATATCCGGAGGATCTAAAAGAGGATCGCATTGAATTAAATGCGGCACCAGCTACGCGTGGCCACATGCTCGATTTCTTAGCCGCGATCGATAAAGGTTCAAAACCCATTGCAGACATCGCTGAAGGACATATTTCTACGGCATCCTGTATCATTGCGAATCTTTCGATGAAACTAGGACGACCACTTTCTTACGATCCTGGTACAAAAACCGTGTTAAATGATCCAGAAGCTACCGCTCTGTTAGCGAGAAATTACCGTGGTCCATGGAACCGAAACATGCTGAACTAATGAAAAGAATCATTCTTTTTGCCTTGCTATCACTTCCTGCATTTGCACAACAACGCACCTCTGCCCAATTAGGAGAAGATTTGCAGAAATTACGGGTGCTTGGCTCTGTGTTGCATGTGGCAGCACATCCGGACGATGAAAGTACGCATATGTTGACGTGGTTCGCCCAGCAACAACATTGGGAGACGAGCTATTTTGCCTGTACAAGGGGAGACGGCGGCCAAAATCTCATCGGCGACGAGCAAGGTGTTCCTTTAGGATTAATCCGAACACAAGAATTGTTAGCCGCTAGGAGAATTGACGGGGCGAATCAATATTTTTCGCGTGCGTTTGACTTTGGCTTTTCGAAGTCGACGGAGGAAGCTTTGGTGTTTTGGGACAGGCAACTGATTCTATCGGACTTAGTCTGGGTGATTCGAAAAACACGTCCTGATATCATTTTCACGCGCTTTCCACCGGATGCACGGGCTGGACACGGGCATCATTCTGCCTCCGCGGCACTGGCCATTGAAGCCTATAAAGCAGCCGCAGATCCCAAGATGTTCCCAGAACAATTGAAAAAGGGAGTGGACGTGTGGCAGGCGAAACGCTTATTGTGGAACACATTCCGTTTCCCGGGTTCGACGGGAAATTCGACTATTTCTGACTCTCAGTTCAAAGTAAACATTGGCGATTATCTGCCCTTTTTAGGCCAAAGCACCGGAGAACTAGCCGCCTACAGCCGTAGCCAGCATAAATCCCAAGGTTTTGGCTTTGCTGTGGACCGCGGAAGAAGCACGGAATACTTCGCCACTTTAGGCGGTGAGGCTCCCAAAGAATTCTTGTGGGATGGGGTAGACGCCTCGTGGAATCGCGTGAATTCGAACATCGATGCGCTTATCACTCCCATCATCAAAGCGTATAACCCAGCGAAACCTTACGAGAGCATTTCGGCTCTGATCAACTTAAAAAAATCCATCCAAGCGCTACCTAAAAGCCCATGGACCGAGAAGAAATTAAATGAAATCAATACCTGGGTAGTGAATGCCGCCGGGATTTACCTCGGAGCCACAACTTCTCAAGGCATTGTTGCAGTTGGCGAAAAACTGCCGATTAAGACGGAGTTTATCGTTCGCGCACCTATACAGGTAGAAAAGGTGCAGATTTCTTTCGCAGGAATGGATTCGACCATCCATGGAACCTTAGAACCCTATAAAAAGTATCCTTTCCATCGCGTAATAACGGCCTCCGCGCCTATCACACAACCTTATTGGATACAAGAAGCGAAAGCTACAGGACATTTTAATGTCAGTGACCAGCAAAAAATCGGTCAGGCGAAAGTAGATCCTGCCTATACGGCTAAAGCCACTTTTCTGATTCAAGGGGAAGTATTTTCCCTAGAGAAACCGGTACAAGAATTGATCATCGACCCGGTAAAAGGAGAAATCTTGCAGCCTATCTCAGTGACTCCTAAAACGGTCTTTCGCTTAAGTTCTAACGTGGTATTATTACCTAAAGGCAGCAAGACAACAAAAACGATTCAACTATCCATCACGGCATTAGCCGCTTTAAAGCCTGGCCGAATGGAGGTGAAGTCGGGAGCATCGGTTTTGGCAAACATCACATTAAAAGACGGAATGAAAGCAGGGGAGAAGCGGGAATGGCCTGTCTCTTTCAACGAGGCAGTCGTACCTGACGGAAAAATAACCAGCAACCTCCAATTACATATTTACGCTGGGAGCGAAAACTGGATCGATTCACTCGACTTGCAAACCATTGAATACCCACACATTCCGACCCAACGCTATTTTACACCAGTGAACTTGAGCTTATTGCACATCGACTTCGCGAAAAAAGGTAATCGCTTAGGCTACATCAAAGGCGCTGGCGATAAGGTCCCAGAGGCATTAAAGCAGATGGGATACGAGGTCGACTTCTTAGGCGAGAAAGACTTAACGGCAGCGAATCTGCAGAAATACGATGCGGTGCTTACCGGTGTGCGTGCTTACAATACCAATGACTATTGGGAAAACGCTTATCCTGAGATCATGAAATACATCGAGAATGGCGGCAATTATGTCGTTCAATACAATACGGCCAGTTTCTTAGGGCCTATGAAGTCGAGTATGTCGCCTTATCCCTTGCTGGTTTCACGTAACCGGATTACAAAAGAAGAAGCGAAACCCGCATTCCTTTTGCCGTCGCATACGCTCCTCAACAGCCCAAACAAAATCAGCGAAACAGATTTCCAAGATTGGATCCAAGAACGCAGTGTTTATACAGCGGAGACCAATGATCCACATTTCGAATTTCCTCTCGGGTTTACCGATCCGAATGAAGCAGAAAACAAGGGAAACATCGCTGTGGCGAAATATGGAAAAGGGCAATTCATTTATACCGGATTGGTTTTCTTCCGGGAATTACCGGCTGGCGTTCCAGGCGCCTACCGTTTACTAGCTAACTTACTAGCAAAACCTCAACAATGAAATTAAAACTACTAGCTCTTTGCCTTTTTACTTTTTGGGCAAATGCCCAGCAACAGCCGATTATCCGCAAGGACAAAATAACGATCGCACGCGATTCTTACGGGGTTCCACACATATTTGCGCCTACAGATCCAGAAGTAGCTTATGGTTTAGCCTGGGCGCATTCAGAGGATGACTTTAAGACGATTCAGACGCTTATTCTAACCGGTAAGGGCAAGTTAGGCACACACCTTGGCAAGAAAGGCGCGCCGGTGGATTTTGTTTTTGGCTTATTGAATACGCGCAAAGTGGTGGATCAACAGATCAAGGCGATGGATCCTCGCTTTCTGCAATTAGTGCAGGGCTACCTGATGGGGCTAGAAGCCTATGGGAAGGCACATCCATCGGAAGTGGTGAACAAGCACGTATTTCCTATTGCGATAGAAGATTATATAGCGACGACGATGTTTTCGGTGGCTATTTTCTGTGGAGTGGATAAGGCTTTGCCCAAAATCCTCGATGGCTCCATTCCCTCGCTTCCCGGCTTTACGGGAGAAGGGAGTAATGCCTTTGCCATTAAGAGCTCGAAATCGGCTACTGGCGAGCCGATGTTAGTCATTAATGCGCATCAGCCCATCGAGGGCGCTACGGCTTTCTATGAGGCTCATGTGCAATCGGAGGAGGGTTGGAATATCTTGGGTGGTTTGTTCCCTGGCGGTCCATTGATCTTCCACGGGGTGACACCTAATCTCGCTTGGGCACATACGGTAAATTTCCAGGACAAAATCGACGTCTATCAATTGAAGACGGACAAAGCGCATCCGGGTCAATACGAGGTGGATGGCGAATGGCTTCCTTTAGTGAAAAGAAGAATAAAGCTGAACATCAAAGGGATTCCTTTCTCGGTCTCTAAGATGGCCTACGAATCGATTTATGGCCCTACGGTGAAATCGCCCAAAGGTGGCTATTTCTCCTTACGTCTTCCGTCCTTAATGGACGCCGGCGCTCTTCAGCAGTGGTATGCGATGAACCGCTCTACGAACTTCACGGAATTCAAGGCGGCGTTAAACCAGAATCACCTGCCTATGTTCAACATCATGTACGCAGATAAGGAGGACAACATATTCTATATCTCGAATGGGAAGATGCCGTATCGTAATGCCAAATACAACTGGGCCTCCACCTTGCCAGGAAATACGCGGGAGACGCTTTGGCAGAAGTTCAAACCGCTGAATGAATTACCTCAGCATTTGAATCCTGCAGCTGGGTATTTGTTTAACACGAATCACTCGCCCTTTATGGCGACGGCCGTTAATGAGAATCTAAATCCAGCGAACTACGATAAATACGACGGATACGAGACCTACCACAATAACCGTTCACAGCGGGCTAAGGACTTAATTGATACTTACGACAAAATAGGTTGGGAAGATTTAAAGCGCATCAAGTTCGATCGTCAATTACCAGCGAAGATTTTATATCCCTATGGATACGATGCTTCGGTGCTATTTACGCTTGATGCGGCTAAATACCCGTCCTTAGCGACTATTATAAAGGAATTGAAAGAATGGGACCATGTGACCAATATCGAAAGTATAGGCGCTTTGTATTATAACATCGCGTATTATGGGGCCTCTAAAATACGTAAAAACGCATCGAAAGATCCCTTAACAGAATCGGAAGCAGTCGAGCTAACGCAGTACGTGCACGATTTCTTACTGAAGCACTACGGCCGCTTGGACGTGACGCTAGGGGAGTTCCAACGCCTGAAAAGGGGAGATCAAGATTGGCCACAAGCGGGAATGCCAGATGTGTTAGCGGCAGTTATGTCTGAGCCTATGGGTGAATCACAACGTAAGATGAATTCAGGCGATGCCTACATCGGTTTTGTGAAGTTTCCCAAAGGCGGAGGTTTGCCGCTGATTGAGACGGTGAATACTTTTGGCGCTAGTTCGCATCCGGATTCGAAACATTTCGCAGATCAACGCGAACTTTACCAGGCTCAGAAGACGAAGGTGATGACTTTAGATAAAGCGGAAATACTGAAAAATGCGGAACGTATCTATCAGCCGGAATAAATTATAAGGAATCAGTCACCACAGGCTGATCATCGGGTTCGTGGGTATTTCGGCCATCGGTCGGAATACCATCCCCAATTACCTCGTAACTAAGCTGATCTCCCGCACGGGTTACCTCCAGATTGTACAAGAAAGTACCCTCTGGCTCTTTGGTTTTCAATATACCTGTATAGAGCGAATCACTCTTTTGAACTAAGGAAACATCTAGGACACTTACACCTGTAACCTGCTCTTTTTGAAGATTTTGTAACCACAATTCACGCACTTCGCCCTCGATTTCAGCAGAGGTTTTTTTACACGAATTTAAGATGAACACGGAGGCCAAAGCCACTATAAATACTCTAATCATGGTGCAAAAATGGGCATTTTTCGCGAAAAAAGGAAAAAGAAATCCCAATTTAAAACCTCAACCCATCATCTTTACCCGTCGAGAAAGCCTTCGAGTAATCGATTTTGCGAACCTGACCTGCGATGTAATTGATCCCTTGCAACAAGTGGTTTAAGTAGGTCGGTTCTTGGTAGTTTTCTTTCGCGTGGCCTAGGGTGGTGACCCAGATGTGTCCGCCTTGGAAGTGTTGGGTCCAGACCGCTGGGAAATAGTCCCCATAGACGCCTTTGTGTTTTGTGATGAGTTCTTTTTGAGACGGATCTAAGGTAGTCACGTCATGCATCATTAGTGTTTGGATGCCGGGGTAAAGTTCAAAGCCAAAATAGCATTCGTCTTCCTTCGTCCATTTTAATGGGACTCCTTGTAGGGAAGGGTGGGATGGGGCGATGTTGATGACCGAGAAAGGCTGGAACTTGGCGTGCCAGGAGAACGTTTCGCCTACCATCGATTTGAACCAGCTCCATTTGCGTTCTGTGCCCGTTACCGAGTGCACGCCCACGAATCCGCCACCGGCTTCGATGTAGCGGCGGAAAGCGACGCGCTGGGCGTCTGTGTCGAAGACGTCGTTGTTAGTGGAGGTGAAGATGATGACTTTGTATTTGGCCAAATTCTGTTCTTCAAACACCACAGGATCAGCAGAAACATCCACTTGAAAGTGATTTTCAGAGCCTAACTTCTGAACTGCGGCTACCGCAGAGGGTATATTATCGTGCACGTAGCCAGGGCCATTTTTCGTGTACACAAGAACCGAATAAGAAGTCTTTTGCGCGAATGATGCGAAAGATGCAAAAGCAAAAAGCAGAAATAATGTCGTTAATCTCATTTTACGCCGTATTTATCAATTAAATAGATGATGGCTGCCATGTTCACGGCACCTAAATGTAATTCTCTTTTGTTTACGTTTTCGAACACGTCCGTCTTTGCATGGTGTAAATCGAAATAGCGTTGGCTGTCAGGGATAAGTCCCGCTAAGATGGATTCTTTATTGATACCGGCCATAGGAGCAATGTCCGTACCGCCACCGCCAAAAGTAATCTCAGAACCGTAAGGCTTTAATAGGGGAGTCCACGTTTGAAATCTAGCGAATTGAGCAGGAGGGGCTGTAATTCCGATGGAACGAGGAGTGAAGCCGCCTTCATCACTTTCAATGACAAAAATGTGGTTCTCTTTGTTGATTTTGGCTTGGTTCGCATATTCCTTGCCACCACGCGCGGCATTTTCTTCATTAGCGAATAGGACAAAACGGATGCTACGTTTTGGTTTGTAGTTTAACGCTTTCATAACGCGTAATACTTCCATCGTTTGGACGATGCCGGCGCCGTCGTCGTGTGCGCCCTCATTTACGTCCCAGCTGTCTAAGTGACCGCCTAAGGTGATGTATTGGTCTGGGAATTCAGATCCTCGGATTTCTGCAATTACGTTGTTGTCATCCGCATCTGGAAGGAAGAAACCGTAAGTTTGTACTTGGGCTTTGATGGTTCCTTTTTTGGCCAAAGAATATAGCATCTTCGCATCATTCGGACCTAAAGCCACCGCTGGAATCTTCGGATATGCTTCATCATAGACCATCACACCGGTATGCGGCTCATTATCCGGTGCCGTGCTCAGTGAATGAATTAACACCGCCACCGCACCATATTTCGCGGCTTTACTCGCACCAGAACGGCGAAAAGCGCCACTCTCGCCATAAGCCTTAAACGTCTGAATTTTTGTCGGATCAAAAACACTGTGGAAATACACAATCTTGCCTTTCACCTCTTCCTTATGCTTCTCTAATTCCTCGAAACTAGCCACTGCGACCACTTCCGCCTCGATTAATCCATTCGAACCTAGGGAATTCCCTAAGGCCAAAGCCGCCAATGGCTGCATTCTCGCCTCCCCATTCACCCCCGTAATCGCCACAAAATCATTCCCTCCACGCTTCCAATTCGGTGTTTTCACCGGCTGCAAGAACACTTTATCTGGACCCATCGCCTCTAAACTTTTCTTACCCCAAATCACCGCATTCTGCGCCTGTGGAGAACCGGCTAAACGCCCGCCAATCTTTTTGGTTAACTCATACAATAAGTCATAAGCCTTTCCGTTCGTCATAATCTCATCAGACATTTTCTTGATAAAGAGACTATCGACATTGGATTGTGCGTTAGAAAAGAGGGGAAGGAGTAATAAGGGTAGGAAACGAAATTTCATAGACAGTTAATAAAAAGTGTGTTTAAAGATAGTAATTATTCGGTAAATTTAGTTGCTAGTCGATAGTCACTAGTCGAAAGTCGATAGTCACTAGTCGATAGTCACTAGTCGATAGCCGATAGTCGATAGCCGATAGTCGAAATATTTCATATGGTCATCCCTGCAAGGGATACCAACTTTATTCTTTGTGCTTTATGCTTTATTCTTTAAATTGATATCATGAAAAAATTCCTAATCCTGTTATTATTGTTTTCAATACAGTCCAAAGCCCAATCCTTCCAAGGCATACTCAAAAAAGCCACCGAAATCGCTTCCGGCGCCACTAAAACAGGCTTAAGTTCAGATGATATTGCCAATGGCCTCAAAGAAGCCTTAGCTGTAGGAGCCGAAAAAGGCTGCGCAAACCTCGCAAAACCAGATGGATTCTTCAAAAATGCTGCCTTAAAAATCCTTATGCCACCAGAAGCTGCTAAAGTCGAAAGCACCCTCAGAAGTGTGGGCTTAAACCAATTAGCGGACGATTTCATCCTTAGTATGAACCGCGCGGCAGAAGATGCTTCCGCTACCGCCGCACCCATCTTTGTGAACGCCATCAAACAAATGACCATCACAGATGGCATCAACATTCTACGTGGCGATGAAACAGCAGCTACTTCTTATTTGCGCTCAAAGACCACCGATAATTTGAAATCGACCTTTAATCCTATCGTAAAAACGTCCTTAGACAAAGTAAACGCCACCAAATACTGGGAAAAGGCTATCACAGCTTATAATGCGATTCCGTTCAGTAATAAGAAAATCAACCCTGATCTAAGTGCCTATGTAACAGAAAAGGCGATGGAAGGAATCTACAGCGAAATAGCAAAACAAGAAAAAGATATTCGTGCGAATCCAATGGCACGGACGAGTGAGTTGTTGAAGCGAGTGTTTGAAAAGTAATGGTAAATGGTGAATGGTAAATGGTGAATGAGATGTTTTCATAACAATACCCTTACTCCCTTGTTAAACTAATCGTATGGAAAATAATAGAATCAATTACATCGATTATAGTTTAACCGATCTTGAACAGGATTGCTGGAATAGATTAGTCACTGGAGCCACTAAAAGCAGAAATCCTTTTCATACGCCATGCGTGGCTACTTTGGCTAATGGCGAAGTGAATATGCGGACGGTTGTTTTACGTAAGACTTTGCCTACAGAAAGAGAATTGCGTTTCCATACGGATATCAGAAGCCCTAAATGGAAAGAGTTAATACATAATCCTTCTATAAGCGCGCTATTTTATGATTCCGAAGAGCGCATTCAATTACGCCTAAAGGGGAAAGCTTTTTTACATCACACAGATGATTTGACGGCCAAAGCCTGGAAAACCACCTCTCTATCCAGCAGAAAGTGTTACTTAACGCAACATAGCCCATCCAGTTTTGCAGATTCATCTACAAGCGGACTACCAGAAGACATCGAACAAGAGAACTTTACGCTAGCAGAAAGTGAGTCGGGCTACACGAACTTTGGCATCGTTTCCATTCATGTTCAATCCATCGATTGGTTGTGGTTGAATCATGCGGGACACAGAAGAGTTTTCTTTGATTATGAGGAGGGGAGTTTTCAGTGGATGGTGCCTTGAGTTGGTTTTTCACACTCTATCAATTAAATTTCAACTATGATTAATAATTTATTGAAAACAGCAGTAGGCAGACTACGCATTATCGCATTTTTAGAAGGTTGCTCGTATTTGCTTTTGGGTTTTACGATGATTTTAAAATACAAATTTGGTATTCCACAGCCTAATTACGTGGTGGGTTTAGCACATGGAATTCTATTTGTCCTTTATATCGTTTTAGTGCTTCAAGTTTCGTTTTTACAACGATGGAACTTAGTGAAAATCTTTTGGGCTTTTATTGCTTCACTCGTACCTTTTGGAACTTTTTATGCAGACAAAACAATTTTCAGATAATTGTTTACACCATAAAACCTAACGATTGCACTCGTTTATCTCGTATTTAGAGGAGCAAAAAAAAACACCATCTATATTGAAATAGATAGTGTTTAATTTTTAAGAAGTGATCCCGCTGGGGCGTTTTAATTTATATTAACTCGCACATATACACGCATTTATAAGCTATTTGGTATTCCTCAACCCAAAGTCGAGCCACAATCTCTATTAATGATCATTATTTACTTTTCGCATAATCAGAATAATACCAAAAGACCCACCTGTACCCTGGTAAGAGCC
Source organism: Aquirufa antheringensis (assembly GCF_004307425.1). Taxonomy (GTDB): domain Bacteria; phylum Bacteroidota; class Bacteroidia; order Cytophagales; family Spirosomataceae; genus Aquirufa; species Aquirufa antheringensis. The sequence goes on along the minus strand of NZ_SEWZ01000004.1, from coordinate 1,466 downwards.
AACGATGTCACGAGACTCTACAAGTTCATATTTCTGATCAGCCATAAAGTTTAATATAGCAGCATAAGACTTCTTGTTATTTAGTATATCAGAATAACTTTTCCCAAGCTCGATCTGTTCTGGGGCATCACCTAAATCCACTTCAACACTAAGTTTTTTTGATAACGCTTTACCCATTACAGTGAGATATGAGTAAGAATATGTTGGGGAAAGATTTTTGACAAAGTCTTGAGAAAATGATGATTGACTTAAACAAATTAACAAGGTAATTAAAAGTAATTTTGGCATATAAATTGAGATTTAAGTTCTAATAAAGTTATTATTTAATTCTAAAAAAAGTAAATTTATTTATATGCAATACGCCCTAGTAAACCAAGTTCGTGCTCAAGCCCAAAAAGGGCTTGAAGGAGTATGTGAGCTGTGTAATGGCAAGGTTATAGCTAAGTGTGGAGATATAGTTGTTCACCACTGGTCACATTATAATCGAAAAGAATGCGATAAATGGTGGGAATCTGAAACTTTATGGCATCGTGATTGGAAGAATAAATTCCCTGAAGAATTTAGAGAGATAAGTTTTAAAAATGATTCAACAATGGAAATCCACAGGGCAGACATTTATACACCTGATGGACTAACAATAGAATTCCAACACTCTTCTATTACAAAAGAAGAAAGGATATCACGTGAAAAGTTTTATAATAACTTAATCTGGGTTGTGGACGGAAGTAGATTAATCAATGATTATAAACGCTTTAAAAAGAAGTCACATTATTTAACAATATATTACAAAGACAAAAAGGACATTTTCGAAGTTTCAAATATTGAAGATTTATTACCATCTTTTTGGATAGATTGTACTGTTCCAGTTGTTTTTGATTTTATGCCAATTACCAATAGCATAGAATTTTGTTCTTCAAAAGGATTTCTTTATTGTCTATTCCCACAAAGGGTTGGTCGTAATGCAATCCTAGCAAAATTCAGTTCTGTATCTTTCATCCAATCTATTATTAATGGAGAATGGAACAAAAGATTCAGTATTTTAATGGATGAATTAAAGAAAGATGATTTAGATAAAAGGAATGCTGAAGAGATCATTAGACTTCAATTAGAATTAACTGAAAATAAGGCAAACAAAATTCCTAATAAGAGGCATTGGAGATTTTAGTTTAATAAAGTAACAAATTGAATAAGCTCAAAAATCAATTCTGATCATCGGATAGTCTATATAGAATCATATATATTTCTATAATACACTTAAAATCAACTGATTAATCGATACTACTTTCAGACAATTCTAAAATCAAGCCAAAAACATATTTAAACCTTCAAAATTGGCTTATCCTCATCCAGCAATAATTTATTATTCATTTTAACCACTCCATGCTTTAAAATAAGGTCTACCCACTTTAAGACTTCATCCTTCTTCACCTTATTTACATATCCATTCTTTATACCAAACCTTATCC
>NZ_SEWZ01000003.1 GCF_004307425.1 Aquirufa antheringensis | reverse complement strand
GTGTCATTTTGATTGCTTTGTGGAATCTTCGGGTGTTATACCAGATGGTGTGTGCGAATATTGTTTGTTTTGCATCATAAAACCCCGTGAATTCGTAACGTTCGATTACTTCCCGCTGAATGATGGAGTGGAATGCTTCGATGTAGGAATTTTCTTCCGGTGTTGCGATGTGTGTGAACTCTTGATTGGCTTCCGCTGTGCGAAGGTATTGCTTTACGTTGTTGGCAATAAATTGAGATCCATTGTCATTTCGAATGGTTACTCCTTTGATTCCGTATTCGTTGTTTATTCGTCTAAATGCATTGATGACATCAATTTGTTTGATGCTTTTTTGAAATATCTGACCCACGATTTTACGAGAAAAGACATCGATGATAGTTAGCAAGTAAAAGTTTCTTTTTTCGCCGTGTACATAGACGTATTTAATGTCTAGGCATAGGTATTCCATTGGATAGGAAGCCTGAATCTTACGGTGTTGGACAAACTTGCGTTTGCCGCTGGTTCGTATCACTTTACCCAAAAGTAGGTTGTGTTCGTCCATTAATCGGTAAACTTTTTTCTTGTTAATGTAATAATCAAGCTTGCGTAATTCCCCTGTTACATTTTCATACCCGTAGCAGCAAAACTCTTGCGAGAGGATGTCTTTAATTTGCTCGATAACGATTTGATTTTCGACCTTCTCTCCATCTTGTTTCCACGTATGAGAACTGGCTTTAACGCCCGGTTTTCCACCTGTAGACTTATAATAGTAAACACTGGAAGGAAGGTTAGACCAAGATAAAAGCATACGTGTAGGAGCCTGCTGAAAGTATTGAGAAACGATCATCTTCTTGTCTTGGTTAGCACAGGGCTTTTTTTTAAAAGCTCTGATTTAAATTCTATTTCCAAGGCTTGTCGAGCGATAATTCTTTTCAATCGTTCGTTTTCTTCTTCCAAAGCCCTAAGCTCTGGATCTATTCGCTTATAGGCAGACTTTAATCCTTCAACTCCTTTGGAAAGGTATTTATTCTTCCACTTAGCATATAGACTAGGTGCTAAATTATACTTCCGGCACGTTACTGTAGTGCCCTCTCTTTGACCTTCTTGAAGTATCGCTAAACGATCTTCTGGTGTGAAAATTCTTCTTTCTCTTTTCATAGTTCCCTAATTTAATTGGTTCTAAACTCTTTTTAAAATTTAGTCCAGTCTATTAGGGGGTTAGTACAATTCATATTAATAATTTTGATTCTTGCTAGTATGGTATGGGGGCTAACCGCCTTAATACCTTTAATTATTTTTACCCCATTTATAAAAGATTATTCGGGAGATACATTCAAATTGAATATGCTTTTTGTTGGATATATGATATTTGTTTTTTCGGTAAATATTGCAATTAGCCGATACACAGAAATTGAATTCTCTAAAATCCCTAAGGCATTTCCGGGCGAAGTATTAAAATCCGAGGATGAACTTTATTGGCAGGAGTGGGAAGCAGATCAACAAGAATTATATGAAGATTATAGATAAATGTTCTTTAACCCAAAAATGTAAGTTATATGTTGCTTAAAAAACTCTCAAATAAGACAAAAATTTCACTTGGCATATTATTCTGGGCATTGATTATCGCAATTCCTCAGTTCCTCGTAAATTATACGACTGGTTTGTTAAGCGGCAAACTTATTTATGGTCAAATACCTGTACAATTTTACTTGGGTTTAATATCTGGAGCAATTTTTGGTATGATTTTTTATTTTATTGTAAAGGCTGTAATAAAATTGTTAATCAAGTTTGGCGGATTAAATATTGATGTCGTTAATGCATTTTTTATGATTACCAGTATATTATTAATCATTGTTTTCTTGTTGCAAGGAAACAACTTATATGTAGCCCTTACACTTAAGGAAGAGAATGTAAGAGATGCTCAACAATTAATAAAGTCTTACAATAATCAATGATTATTTCACTATGAGGCAAAAGTTAAATCTAATTAACTTCTTAAAAAGAGCTCAAGAAATACATGGAAGCAAATATGACTACTCTCGGATAGAATTAAAAACTACTAAGGACAAAATCGTTGTTATTTGCCCTGAGCATGGAGAATTTAGTCAAAGCGTAAATAATCACCTAAGAGGTGCTAATTGTCCTTCTTGTGGCCAGGAATCACGTGCAACTACTCAAAGAAATACCAAGGAAGAATTCGTAGTTTCAGCTGAAGCTGTACATGGCAAAAAGTATGATTACACAAATGCTTTTTATATTAACAGTCAATCTAAAGTTAATATTCTGTGTCCACTTCATGGGAGCTTTTTAATGAAGCCTAACTCTCACATTACAGGTAAACAGGGATGTCCTAAATGCGGTAGAATTGTAGCAAACAAAAACATTACATTAAATTGGAGTGAATTTTTGAAAAGAGCAAATGATGTGCATGCTGATAAGTATGAGTACATATCTAGATCATATAAAAATTATACGGAGAAGATTGAGATAATTTGTAATACTCATGGTATTTTTTTGCAAACTCCTCATTCTCATATTTCCATGAAAGCGGGTTGTCCAATCTGTGGAGCAATTCAAGCTGGCCAATCAAATCAGAAGAGTTGGAGTATAGTAAAAGATTTATTTATGACAGCTCATGGGGATAGGTATGAATATGACGAGACTTCATTTGTTAATGTAACAACTAAGGCTTTAATAAAATGCTCAAAACACGGATGGTTTAAACAAATGCCATACCATCATTATGCAGGAAATGGTTGTCAGAAATGTGCTGTGGAAGAAGTTCATGAAAATCAAAAAATAAACTTTGAGGATTTCCTAATGCGAGCTAATGCCAAACATCATGGTAAATACACTTACGACGAGTTCTCCTTTAAAGATATTTTTACTCCCATGGTAATTACATGTATTAAACATGGAAATTTTCTGCAGGCACCAGTTAATCATTATAAAGGAGCTGGGTGTCCAAAATGTTCTTCAAGTAAAGGGGAGGCCTTAGTAAGAGATATTTTAACAAAACACAGGCTCGAATTTGAGGAGCAAAAGAAATTTCCTGATTTAAAATATATTGCAAATTTGAGATGTGATTTTTATTTACAATCACAAAATTTAGTAATCGAATATAATGGTATTCAACATTACGAGGCGTTAGAAATATTTGGAGGACTAACTGGACTAGAATCAACAATAAAAAGGGATAATGCGAAAAGAAATTTTCTTAAAAAATCTAATATCTCGTTATTAGAAATTCCATATTTCACAAAAGACGTAGAGTCTTTAATTCTTGAGTGGGTTGATAAAAATGAACAATAGTTAGGTGTTATCCAAAAGGAGTCGGAATCATATCTGCTCCGTTTTTTGTTTAAAGGGGAATGGGTGGCTTATAAAGGAATGATTAATACTTGAAAAAGTTGGGGGTCAGTAAAAAAAGGGTGGACTTGCTGGTTTTTAAAGTCCGATATTTTGAATCTGGAATAAGAAGTAATTCAGTATTCTTATCGAGCCAAACAAAACAATACAAAAGGAGACAAAAGTGTGCCCAAAAGGCATAAAAAAACTCCGAAATCGTTAGAAATCGGAGTCTTTAGTGCTATTTACTAGCTAAGAAGTGATCCCGCTGGGATTCGAACCCAGGACCCATACATTAAAAGTGTATTGCTCTACCAACTGAGCTACGGAATCATTCAAGCCGAGGCTTGGTATATAAAGATGGCTCACTCTGGAACCGAAAGGAAGTTCAACCACTGGTTGACCTTCGTTTGCAAAAGAGTAACTTTTTCCCCTTATTGCGGTGCAAAACTAGCACCCTTTTTTAAATAATGCAAGCCCTTTCTCTAAATAAAATTATATTTCTTGTGATTTTTTCTTTTGGTTTTGGCCAAAGAGCTTATTCCCAAATAGATAGAAATCAACTCGCATTAGCAGATTCTTTGTTTAAGGCGAATAGACTTTTGCGTGCAGAGAAAATTTACGTGTCCCATTTAAAGACCAAACCGCGCGATTCCGAAAATATTAAATTAAAACTGGCCTATATCGCGAAAGCAAAAAACGATTGGTTGAAAGAACTTTACTATTTATCTAGCATACAAGCGACGAATGCGCGGCCAGAAATATCGAAGCGTTTGGAGGAAATAGGAGAGAAGCAGGGGCTAAATGGCTTCAAGATGAGCCTTTGGGATCAGATTTATTGGCTTTACTTTAAATTCTTCCCATTCCTGCTAGGCTTTCTCTTATTGATAGCCTTGTATGGGGCTGGAATTTTGACCTATTCCGTCTTTCAAAAGAAAGTGATCCGCAGCAGTCAATTCACCTATTTAATCCTTTACATCGCTTTTATTGGGCTTTTTGCGAACTTTCCGGGCTTTTTAAATTATGGGATTATTACCAAAGACAAATCCTACATGCGTGACTTTCCTTCCTCTGCCGCTCCGGTGGAACGCCTCTTAAAGAAGGGAAATCGGATTAATTATTGGTTTACCCGTGATATTTGGGTGTATAGCCTGATTGAAAGTCAGCAAGGATACGTGAAAGAAGATGACTTCTTGCCTATTAACTAGAATCTAGAGGTGCAAGATTTGGAAACTTAAGTCCAAAATGATTTCGCGGTCCGTCTCCGCACTGCCGATAACCCCTTTTACTTTTAAATCAGCGTTCTTCACTGCCTCGATAATACGAACAACCTTCGCCAAAGGGTAATTTCTCGCCGCTGTCGTGTAATCACGCACAAAATAAGGATTCACTCCAATCAGCTTCGCAATCTCCCCGTCAGAGACATTTCCCACGTCGTGAACCTGCAATACTTTAGAAAAGAAGTTAAATAACAAGACCAGCATAGGCGCAGCAGGATTCTGCTTGGCGTTTTCTGCAAAGTGGAAAGCTATTTTCTGCGCTTTTTCGGTGTTGCGCTGGATGATCGCTTTTTGGAACTCAAAATAATTGTATTCCCGGCTAATACCGATGTATTTCTCCACCTCTGCAGAGCCTACCTCAGCACCAGCAGGCACATTCACAGCTAATTTATCCGCCTCGTGCGCCATCCTAGACAAATCCGCACCCACATAGGAAACCATCAATTCGACAGTAGAAGGTTGAATTTTGATCCCTTTTTGGCCCAAATAATCTACTAACCAAGCACCCAATTTATCTTCCGACACTTTCTTCGATGTGATAATCACACCGTGCTTCACCAGCGCAGAAAATACCTTTGATTTATCAGAAAGCAAGGATTTAACGGTCAAAACAAGTAGGGTAGAGGGCGTCGGATTCGCGCAATAATCTTCCCAAACCTTTAAATCATCCTCTTTGGCCTTCGCATTTTCCTTCGCTTTCGCCATCGCTTCGATGAACGCCGCCTCCTTCACAATCACCACCTGACGCTCCGCCATCATCGGATACCGACGCGCCGTCGCAATAATAGATCCTAGACTATGATCTTTGCCAAAAAGGACAAATTGATTAAAACTCTGCTGATCCTCTGGCAACACCTGCTTTTCAAAAGCATCCACCAGCTGATCAATCAAATAGGGCTCATCACCATGCAACAAATAAATAGGAGCCAGTTTTTTCTGCTTAATATCCTTTAAAACTTCTTGAGCGCTCTGTTGCATAGGTGAATTTAGTTAAACAAAAATAGGCAAAAGCTAAGGGATGGAAAAATATCTCAAGTATTTCCCGTAGGTTTGCAGGCAAAAAAACAGCTCAAACCATGTCAATTGCAAAAAATAACGTCGTATTCATCTCGTATCAACTAGCTTTTCCAGATGAAGACGGACAACCAGATGTCGTAGAAATCGTAGACGAAAAAGAACCAATGGTTTTTATTCACGGCCTTAGCGGCTTACCAGAAGCGTTTGAAAAGAACCTTTTAGGCTTAAACGAAGGCGACACGTTCGATTTCAGCATCTCAGCTGAAGACGCTTACGGTAACGTAGATCCTAACGCAATCATTCAATTGCCTAAATCTATTTTCCAAGCCGAAGACCAAACGGCAGACGATATCTTACAAATCGGAAACTTCATCCCGATGACGGACGACCAAGGAAACCGCATGCAAGGTTTAGTCGTTTCCATCGAAGGAGAAACCGTTACCATGGACTTTAATCACCCATTAGCGGAGAAAACCTTGATGTTCCAAGGAAAAATCTTAAAAATCAGAGAAGCTACTCCAGACGAACTTGCCCACGGCCACGTGCATGGGGAAGGGGGAGTTCATCATTAATAAAAATGAGGCTTAGGCCTCTTTTTTATTAATGTAAAGTTCAAAGAGCAAAGACCAAAGTTCAGAGTTCGTATTGCCTTCGGCAATTATCAAAGACCAAAGTTCAAAGTTCAAATATCGTATCGCCTGCGGCGATGAGTATATGAAGTGTTTTTACTAAAATCATCAAAAAGGCGAAAATTTCGCCTTTTTGATTCAACCTTTGAACTTTGAACTTTGCTCTTTGAATTTTGAATTTTGAGTTTTGACATACCTAAATCATCAAAAAAGGGGCTAGCGCCCCTTTTTTGATTCCTTCTTTGAACTTTGCTCTTTGAACATTTCAATGTTATTCAGATTTATAGCAATGCTATAAATCTGAATAACATTGAACCTCCACCCCAAACTTCCTCAAGAAATCAACCCCTTCATCAGACGCTAAACCCTTGTAGGCGGCATAGGAATTCAAGAAGATCACTTTCTTAATCTTCATGCTAAAAATAATACGAGCACAAGAGATGCAAGGGGATAAAGTAACGTAAATTGTAGAACCTTCGACTGAAACACCGTTCTTAGAGGCATATAAAATGGCATTCTGCTCTGCGTGCAAGGCTAAAGAACAGCTTCCTTTCGAATCACGAGGACAACCATCCTCGCCAAATTCATCATCACAATTGTGAGTTCCTGCGGGAGGCCCGTTGTAACCGATCGAAATAATGCGGGTATCTTTGGTTAATACACAACCCACTTGAGCGCGGGTGCAATGAGAACGAAGCGCCAGATTCTGAGCCAATTCCATAAAAATTACATCAAACGAGGGCTTTTTCATAGGCATAAAAAAATCCCATAAAGGGATTTTATGTAGCGGGGAGCAGAATCGAACTGCCGACCTTTGGGTTATGAATCCAACGCTCTAACCATCTGAGCTACCCCGCCAAATTATGGTGCAAAGGTAAGCGTTCCCACCGTAGAACACAAATATTTTCACAATACTTATTAATTTTGCACAGGATTTGGGATTTAGCCCAGAGTTAATACCTTTGTTTACAGGTAGTTTTACAGGTAGTTTTACAGGTAGGTTTACTAGTTCATTTATCCCCGTTCATATGTCACAAACTCCATATACTTTTGAATATGAGATAAAAGCGTCGCCTAAGGTGCTTTATCCTTACTTAAGTAGTCCATCCGGATTACAACAGTGGTTTGCTGACAAAGTAATCGTGAGAGGAAGCTCTGAATTGCATTTTTATTGGGATAATGAGAACCATCCAGCTTTGGTTTTACCTGGAAAAGCCAATAAATCAGTCAAATTTGATTTTAAAAGAGGGAATTCTGAGCCAGGAAAGCACATTATTGAGTTAAGCCTGGATGTGAGTGAGGTTTCGAATACGACCTATCTAACGGTTATCGATGGGGCTTCGACCTTTAAAATGGATGCGGATGCAGAAGAATTGTGGGATTATTTAATCGACAAACTGAAAGAAATAGTAGGGAGTTAGGATGCGTAAGATTGATAAATTAGTACTGCAGGCGTTTTTTGGACCATTTTTTTTGACACTTCTTGTTGTCATCTTTATTTTCCTGTTGCGTTTGGTTTTATTTTACTTTGCTGATCTTTTTGGCAAGGATTTAGGGGCATTTGTGTACGTGGAGTTGTTTTTTTACTTCTCGTTAATCACCATTCCCTTAGCGATGCCGTTGTCAGTATTGCTTTCTTCGCTGATGACTTTTGGGAAATTAGGCGAGAACTTTGAGTTGACAGCACTGAAGAGTGCGGGCATCTCGATTTTCCGAATTATGCGTCCTATTTTAACCGTGGCGGTGTTTTTGAGCTTGTTTATGTTCTGGTTTATGAACGTGGCTTTGCCTTGGGCGAACATCAAAGGTTGGAGTTTACTCTATGACATTAAGACGACTAAAACGACGTTGAACATCAAGGAGGGCATATTCTATACGGATTTGACAGGCTATTCTATCAAAGTAGGGAAGAAGTACCCGGATAATAAGACCCTGAAGAACCTGATTATTTATGATCATACACACAATGATGGAAATCGCCACGTGACTTTGGCGGATTCTGCGCTGATGTATACTATTATGAACAAACGCTATTTAGTGTTTGAACTGTTTAATGGCAAGGATTATTTAGAAGATGCGGACCAAGGTTCGGTGGTAAATCCGACGGAATTAGCGGTGCATGATTTCAAGAAAAGCAAGGTGGTGATGTCGCTGGCCGTGTTTGATCTCCAAAAAACGGATGAGCAACAATTCGCGCACCACGAGATTATGCGCAATAATTACCAGCTGGCGGATGATGCAGATTCCTTAGCCAATACGATTTCAACCGTTAAAAAGGGCTTTTTCAAGTCATCTTCCATTAATTTCCTTTACCAGGTGACGCCAGTGAAGAAAACCTTGCAATTCTTTCAGAAGACGGATTGGATCAAGCCTCGTTTAGCGAAGGGTTTGGCGGCTAAAAATCCTGTTCCCTACGATCTAGCAGCGCAACAAGCGAAGAACATGATGACGGCTGGCGAAACGAATAAGGCCATTTTAGAGGATTTCGAGTCAAAATTAAACAAGACAAACCTAGAGTGGCACCACAAGTTCACAAATGCGATTGCCATTTTAGTGATGTTCCTAATCGGAGCTCCGCTAGGGGCCATTATTAAGAAGGGGGGATTCGGCGTACCGGTCGTGGTAGCGGTTTCTTTCTTTATATTGTTGTACATTTTAACGCAGCAAGGAGATAAGATGGCCAAAGAAGGCGCCTTAATCATCCAGATAGGAGCGTGGCTCGCAAATGGCATATTAGCTTTAATAGGAGCCTACTTCCTCAAGATCGCCTTAGCTGATTCGCGTTTGTTTGAAACAGACTTCTATCGAGTGGTTTGGGACAGACTAAAAGGTAAATTCGTAAGCGTAAAAACAGACGCCTAAAACATTTGCTTCGTAGCAAGAAAAAGAGTACTTTTGCAAATTCAATAAATATTTTAAACTTAAACTGGTAAAAGATGTATTTGTCACCTGAGAAAAAACAAGAAATTTTCGAAGCAAAAGGTAAAGCAAAGTCTAAGATCGATACTGGTTCTTCTGAATCGCAAATTGCGTTATTCACGTACAGAATCAATCACTTGACTGAGCACCTTAAGAAAAACAAGAAAGACCACAGCACACGCTTAGGACTTTTAAAATTAGTAGGTAAGCGTCGTAGCTTGCTAGATTATTTAACACGTACAGATATCTCACGTTACCGTGCGATCATCGCGGAGTTAGGTATTCGTAAATAAGATAAAAAAGGGCTTCATTTCGATGGAGCCCTCTTTTATTTCCCCGCTGTAAACGTTTGAACTGTTCAAACAACATCTTAAATCACGCGAGGTTGCGTGAAATTTATTCAGAAACGTATGTCATTTAACATCATTATAAAGCATATTTCAATGCCTGACGGCAAAGAAGTCTCGATTGAAACAGGCAAATTAGCCAAGCAAGCGGACGGAGCAGTCGTAGTCAAATCAGGAAATATGATGTTGTTAGCTACTGTAGTGGCTAACAAGGAGGCCAAAGAAGGAGTTGATTTCCTTCCTTTATCAGTAGACTATCAAGAAAAATTTGCGTCAAATGGACGTATTCCAGGATCATTCTTAAAAAGAGAGGCGCGCCTTTCTGATTACGAAATCTTGATCTCTCGTTTAGTAGACCGCGCATTGCGCCCTACTTTCCCAGATGATTACCACGCAGATGTTCAAGTACTAATTAACTTGATCTCAGCAGATTCAGAAGTATTACCAGATGCATTTGTCGGTTTAGCGGCAGCGGCAGCTTTGGCCGTATCCGATATTCCATTCAATGGTCCTATCTCAGAAGTTCGCGTAGCGAAAATCAACGGTGAATATAAAGTAAACCCAAGCGTTAGCGAATTAGCAGGTGCTTCCTTAGAATTATTAGTAGCGGCAAACGCAAACGATATTTTGATGGTAGAAGGAGAAGGAGACGAAGTTTCTGAAACCGAAATGCTAGAGGCTTTACGTATTGCGCACGACGCGATCAAAATCCAATGCGCTGCATTGAATGAATTGACCGTAGCTTGTGGCAAGACAGAAAAACGTAGCTACTCACACGAATCACACAACGAAGAGTTGCGTGCTGAATTGTGGAAAAACTACTACGATAAATACTTAGCGGTTGCAAAATTAGCGAATCCGAAGAAAGACGAGCGTAAAGCTGGTTTCAAGGCGATCGTTGATGAGTACATTGCTACGTTGCCTGAAGATCACTTAGTGAACCTTTCAATGGCAAAAATGTATTTACACGATATCGAAAAAGAAGCTGCTCGTCAATTAGTATTGCAAGAGCGTTACCGTCTAGATGGTCGTAAATTGAATGAAATCCGTCAGATTACTTGTGAAGTAGATTATTTACCTACTCCTCACGGTTCGTCTGTTTTCACTCGTGGTGAAACTCAATCCTTGACTACTGTTACTTTAGGTACGAAAATGGATGAGCAAATCATCGACCAACCAATGACTCAAGGGTACAACAAATTTATGTTGCACTACAACTTCCCAGGCTTCTCAACAGGTGAGGTTAAACCAAACCGTGGAGTAGGTCGTCGTGAAGTAGGTCACGGAAACTTAGCGATGCGTGCGATTAAGAAGGTTTTACCTAAAATGGAAGACTTCCCTTATACCTTACGTATCGTTTCTGATATCCTAGAATCAAACGGTTCGTCTTCGATGGCGACAGTTTGCGCAGGTACTTTGGCCTTAATGGATGCAGGTGTAAAAATCAAAGCTCCAGTGTCAGGTATCGCGATGGGATTAATTTCTGATTCAAAAACAGGAAAATACGCGGTTTTATCTGATATCTTAGGTGATGAAGATCACTTAGGCGATATGGACTTTAAGGTAACGGGTACGGAGAACGGTATCACCGCTTGCCAAATGGACATCAAAGTTCAAGGTTTATCTTACGAAGTATTAGCGGAAGCGTTAACTCAAGCGAAAGAAGGTCGTTTACACATCTTAAACGAGATGAAGAAGGCGATGCCAGCCGTGAGAGAAGATTTCAAACCTCAAACTCCTCGTGCTACGGTTATCAAGATTATGAAAGACCAAATCGGATCCGTAATCGGACCAGGTGGTAAAGTCGTTCAAGATATCCAAAAACAATCAGGTGCAACCGTTACCATCGAAGAAAAAGAAGACGGTGGATACGTAAGTATCTTCTCTTCTAACGGAGATGCCATGGCGAAAGCGGTAAGTATGGTTCGTGGAATCGTCACTTTACCGGAAGTAGGAGAGGTTTATGAAGGAAAAGTGAAGAATATTCAAGCATTCGGAGCTTTTGTGGAATTTTTACCGGGTAAAGATGGTTTATTACATATCTCTGAGATTTCATGGGATCGCATCGACACGATGGACGGTGTTTTCAAAGAAGGAGATAAAATCAAGGTTAAATTAGTCGAGGTAGATAAGAAAACGGGCAAATTCCGTTTATCTGCTAAGGTTCTTTTACCTAAGCCAGAAAAACCAGAGGCTCCAGCTGCTTCAGCTGAATAATAAAAATGTTTATTCAAGCGTCGCGCATTCGTGCGCGACGCTTTCATTCTGTTGTAAGATCTTATGAGACAGCTAAAAATTAGCAAACAAATTACCAACAGGGAAAGTCAATCTCTAGATAAATACCTTCAAGAGATCGGTAAAGTCGATTTATTGACTCCGGATGAAGAGGTAATTCTCGCGCAGAAAATCCGTGATGGAGATCAATTGTCTTTAGAGCGTTTAACAAAAGCGAACCTTCGTTTCGTGGTATCCGTTGCAAAACAATACCAAAACCAAGGTCTTAGCTTAGGTGACTTAATTAATGAAGGAAACTTAGGTTTGATCAAAGCTGCACAACGTTTTGATGAAACTCGTGGATTTAAATTTATCTCCTACGCGGTTTGGTGGATTCGTCAATCGATCCTTCAGGCTTTAGCAGAGCAGTCGCGTATCGTACGTTTGCCTTTGAACAGAGTAGGTTCTTTGAACAAGATTTCAAAAACATTCTCTGAATTAGAGCAAAAATTCGAGCGTGAGCCTTCACCAGAAGAATTAGCAGAGGTTTTAGAGATCTCAACTGGTGAAGTAGTAGATACCTTGAAAATTTCAGGTCGTCATGTTTCTATGGATGCACCTTTCGTTCAAGGAGAAGAAAACTCGCTATTAGACGTATTAGAGAATGATTCTGAAGACAAGCCAGATTCTGGTTTGATCAACGATTCCCTTCGTCGTGAGGTACAACGCGCTTTATCTACCTTAACTCAACGTGAGGCGGATGTGGTTACCTTGTATTTCGGCTTAAATGGCGAACATGCAATGACTTTAGAAGAGATCGGCGAGAAATTTAATTTAACGCGTGAGCGTGTAAGACAAATTAAAGAGAAAGCGATCCGTCGTTTACGACACACTTCTCGAAGCAAAGCACTAAAAACATATCTTGGATAATTTTTGAAAGCCTCTTATGAGGCTTTTTTTTGCTATGGCATTTCCAAAAGGCATCATCGAACTAGTGGACTCTTTATACCAACAAGGTGTAAATGAGGCGGTTATATGCCCGGGATCCCGAAATGCCCCCTTAATGATTGCCTTAACCCGCCACGGCGGTTTCAAATGCTACTCCATAGCAGATGAACGTTCGGCTGGATTTTTTGGCCTAGGTATCGCCCTGAAAACAGAACGTCCTGTCGTTATTTGCTGTACCTCAGGTTCTGCCGGATTAAATTTTGCTCCTGCTGTAGTCGAAGCCTTCTTCCAAGAAGTTCCGCTAATTGTTTTAACAGCAGATCGTCCCAAGGAATGGATCGGACAATGGGATGGACAGACGATCTACCAAGAAAACCTATTTGGGAAACACGCAAAAGCCTTTTTTGACTTTGAAACGGATGATTGCACTTCTGCACCATTGACGGCTATGGCGGAACCGAAAGGTCCTGTGCAGATTAATGTGCCGATAAGTGAGCCGTTTTATCCGGAGCCAGGTTTCATTTTGGAAAATAGCTCAGCTATTTTCCAAAATGAAACACTAGCAAAGCACAAAGCACAAAGCACAAAGAATAAAGTTGACTTTGCCTATTTCAACCAAGCTATCGCTTCTGCAGAGAAAATTCTCGTTACCGTAGGTCAAATGGAAGATAATTCGATCTTCGAAACGCTTTCCGCTTATGGGATTCCTGTAATAGGCGATGCGACGTCTAATTGTGGCAGTACGATTGCACACGATTTACTCTTAGCTGACGAATCCGTATGGCCAGCTTTGCAACCTGATTTGCACATTCACTTCGGTAAATCCTTTGTTTCCAAGCGAATTAAGCAGTTTTTACGCACTCACAAGCCGAAGCAATCGTGGCTCATTCATCCGAATCCGATCGGAAGACCGGATCCCTTCTTGTGTTTGACTCACGTGGTAAATACGGATTCAAATAGCTTTATGGAAGGTGCCGAGTGGAGTTCGAAAACTTGGAATAGCTGGAATTCAGCCAAAATTGACTCTAAGCAAACCGAGTTTTTTGCTAATCCCAGTTGGACGGAATTACATCTGTATAACCAAGTAACCGAAGCGATTGAACAAAAGGAGGCTGAAGTTCATATTGCTAACTCATTAGCTGTCAGATACATTAACTGGACTTTGGCAAAATTCATAAAAACCGAAGTTTACTCTAATCGAGGTACTTCTGGAATTGATGGATGCCTAAGTACAGCCGTAGGTGCCGCTCAAAAAACGGACAAATTATGCATCTCCATTATTGGGGATGTGGCCTTTCAATACGATCGCAATGCCCTTTGGAATCACTACATTCCAGCAAATTTGCGCATCATCGTCTTTAATAATGGGGGTGGGGGTATTTTCCGCAATCTAGATGGAGCGAAAGACCTGCCAGAACTGGATGAGTTTATGGAAACGCGTCAAGGGTTTACCGCTGAAAATACAGCCAAGGACGCAGGAATAAACTATTTTTCTGCTTCGAACCCAAGTGAATTAGACCTTAACGCATTTCTTCACAACCAAGGCCCTGCGCTGTTAGAAATTCACACGAATTCGATCGAAAACGCGGCAGAATTGAAAAAGTATATGGCCTTATTTAAGGCTTGATTTAGCCTGAATTTTGGCCCAATTCTTTAGATACAACTCATTTTTAGGATCTTTTTCTAACGCCTTCTTGACATAAGAAGCGGCTAAATCCCATTGCATTCGCTGAATAGCGAGGTAACCCAGGTTATTATTGAGCAAATCAGTGTATTTACCTGATTTTAATGCTTTCTTGAAAACCGCTTCCGCTAAATCTATTTCATTCATCTCCTGTAATACGACGCCCTTATTAATCAACGTTTCTACTGATGTAGAATCTAGTGCCAATGAACGTTCGTATGAAGACAAAGAACCTGATAAATCAGCTTTTTGAAGCAAAATATCCCCTTTTAATGTCCAATTAGCGGCAGAATCAGGAAAAATTTTAACTAATAATTCTACTGCGGTTGCGGCTTGCTCTGATTGTTGCAAGGTTTGCAGCATTTCGGCCTTCTTAAAGAGGGCAGGAGCGAATTTTACATCTAATTCCGTCGCCTTCGTAAAGTCCGCTAAAGCCTCGTCATTCTTTTCTAAGATTTGGTACACTAAACCCCGATTGTAATAGGCATCTGAGAAATCTGGACGTATTTCGATCGCTTCTGAATACCATTTAATCGCTTCGTGGTATTCTTTTTCTTTCCATTTCGCATTTCCACGCAAAAAGAAGGCGCTTGATTCACGTTTCTCTTCTTCAGAAGAAGTGGAACAACTCAAAAGGAACAAAGAGGCAAAAAAGAATAGTAGGTATTTCATCGATCTAAAAGAAAGTTCAATTTAAATAATTCAAATTTCATTCGCATCTTTGTAGCTTAATTAAATGTAAAATTATGGCATACGCAGAAATGTTAACCGATAAAGGGTTAATGAAAATCGAATTCTACACAGAGGATGCACCTATCCACGTTAAAAACTTCATCGACTTAGCTGAAAAAGGCTTTTATGATGGAATTACTTTTCACCGCGTCATCAATGATTTCGTGATCCAAGGAGGTTGTCCAGACGGAACTGGAGCAGGTGGCCCAGGCTACACGATTCCTTGCGAATTAACAGGAAACAACCAGTTCCACGATCGTGGCGTTTTATCGATGGCTCACCGTGGACCTAACACAGGTGGTTCTCAATTCTTTATCTGCCACTCTCGTAACAATACGGCACACTTAGATCGTAAACACACGTGTTTTGGTAAAGTAGTAGAAGGATTAGACGTAATCGATTTAGTACGTGAAGGAGATAAAATCCAAAGCGTTAAAATCATTCAAGACTAATGCATTTTATCAAGGAAATAAGCCATCCACAGATGCGAATCTCCCTTTTTGAGTGGAATTCGAAATACATCGTGAAATTTGAGACTCCGCATCTAGAGCAGAGCTATAAGTATTCAGTGATGGACTTTTCTTCCCAAAATGAAATAGAGGAGCTGGTATCCAGCTCCTCCTTTCAAGATTTCGTCTTACAGACCTTTAAAAATATGTATGCCGAAATGGCCAAACAGGCTGATTAATTCCCGCCTAACCATTTATGGCGTAATTTCAATTGCGCTTCTGTCGGTGTAGCCTCTGATTCAATTACAAAAGACTTTAATGGTGTTTGTTGTACGGCCACTAAGAACGTACGCTCCATTCCATCTCTTTTAACAGAGAACACTAACGAGTCCCCCGGTTTCTTATCCGCTAACAATTTATCGATTCCTGGGAAGTCAGCCCCATTCACTTTCAATACTTCATCACCTACGTTCAAGCCAGCCACATAAGCTGCTCCACCTTTGTATACCGAAGTAACACGTCCAGCAACAATACCAACTCCTATGTAAGGAACCGTTTTGGTTACATTTGCATCCGAAAATTGATAGCCAAAAGCCTTGAACATTGAAGCATAAGCTGGGGTCTTCACCCCATAAATATGGGTTTTAAAGAACTCAGCCGCTGATGCACCTGCCACTTTAGAGAACGCATCCTCTAATTCTTGATCCGTAAATCCGCGACCTGCTTTTAGGTAATAGGTTTGGTATAAGAACTTAAATACATCATCTAAGCATTTCGTGCCCTTCGATTGCTGAATGATCCACATGTTTAAAACGCCACCTAATAAAGAACCTTTGTCATAATATGAGACAGAAGCATTACGGGAGTTTTCATTGGGGCGGTAATACTTAATCCACGCATCCCAGCTCGATTCAGCCGCAGATTCCACTTGATTACCCGGTGTATTCTCTACACCCGCAATTTCATCGCCTAACGCCTTTATGTACTCGGTAGTCGAAACCATACCAGTACGTTGATTAATCACATCTGCATAATAGCTCGTAATGCCTTCTGAGAACCATAAATTATGGGTATAGTTCTCATTTTCATAGTCAAATGGCCCTAGTGCTTTGGGACGAATACGCTTAACATTCCAAAGATGGAAATACTCATGCGCTAACAAATTCATAATTCCTTGGTAGCCCTTTGTCGTTTCATAATTTGAACGAGTTACCTGACAAGTCGTTGAATACAAGTGCTCTAGACCGCCACCACCGCGATTTAAGTTGTGAATGATAAACAAATAATGATCGCAAGGATGTTCGCCCACTACTTTCTGCGCTTCTTCCGCCATCTTCTGCACATCTGCTAAAAATTTAACTGAATCCACTTTAGCGGGGCCGTAAAAGGCAATTTGATGCGGAATATTGTTCACTTTGAAGTCCCAAACCTTGTGATTCCCAATCTCGATAGGGGAGTCAATCAATTCATCTAAGTTCTTCGCCACGAAATTAAATCCACCCACATTTTTCATGGCAGTAGAAACTTTTTTGAAGTCTTTGTGCGGGACAATCGTCAATTCCTGAGGCTGAGCTGCAAATTTAGGGGCATACATCAATACACTTGCCGGGTTAATATAGCCATGTGCATCATCTAAGAAAGAAGTGCGAACAGACATTTCATACGCATAGACGCGATAATGCACAGAAACTTGCTTTAATCCTGGGCTTAGAGCGATGCGCCAGGTATTTTTGCTAATCTTCGAAATAGCGACTTTAGATCCATTTGATTCAGCGCTAACCGATTCTACGTTTTTCGCAAATTCTCGAATTAAATAGGAGCCAGGCGTCCAGGCTGCCATTTTAAGATCGAAGTAGGAGGTCTCTTTACTGACATCCACCGTCGTTTTCACCTCAAAATAGTGAGAGAAAGGTTCAGGCATGCTGATTTCATGTTTAATCGGTCCGGCAAAACAGCCAAAAGACAGGATAACACTAAGGAATAGTAGTTTTAAATTCATTTTGATTTTTGTTGAGAAATAGATTTCAGTAAAATTATAAAAATCAGCCGTATAGTCTAGCATATGCTATTTTTTTCCAAATAATTCTAAATGACGGGACAATTAATTCACATAAAAATCGTATTATTGTTTAGTCGTGACTATTGACAATAAACCTATGGTATTTAAATCTTCCTTTTACTGCCTCGTCCTATTTTTATCCCTTCATTTCTCCTCTTTTGCGCAGCAATCTCTGGCTTTTGAGAGTAATCAGATACATTATAGTTTAGGCAAAGAGTATTTTGAGGCACAAAACTATGTCGCAGCCCGCGAAGAATTCGCGAACTTTTTAGGCAGACAAACGGATGCAAATAAGAGTGAAGTGATTTTGGCAGAATACTACCAAGTATTGTGTGCGCTTTATTTAAATCAACCCGAAATCGATGTCTTAGGCTATCATTTCAGCTTAAATCACCCGAATTCACCACAGAGTAATTTATTATTTAGAAAAATAGGTTTGTATTTCTATGATGTAGCTAACTATGCAAAAGCGATACGCTACCTCGAAAATTCGTCTTTAGGAAACGTAGAAGCCCGTTATAAACTAGGCGTTGCCTATTTTGAGAATAAAGATTTCGATAATGCCCTTGCCTTATTCAATGAAGTAAAAACGGACCCAGACGAAGAATATGCCTTCTCTGCGGCCTATTACGCAGGTGTCATTCATTACCAACAAAAGAATTACCTTGAAGCGATTGCAGACTTCAAAAAATCCAATGGCCATTCGAAATACCGCAAAGATTTACCTTATTGGTTGATTTCATCGTATCAACAAACGGCACAATGGGATGAACTATTGAAATATGCGGAGCCAATCATTTCAACTCACCCCGATTTAGCCCTGTTAGTAGCAGAGGTTCAATTTAAGAAAGGCCTATTTGCAAAGGCAGCGAAGAGTTTCAGCGATTACTTAAAGGAGCATAAAAACGAAGCGGCTACATACAAGAAAGGCTTCGCACTCTATTCCATCGATAAATACGAAGACGCGATTCAAACCATCAGCGGATTATTAAAATCAGATTCACTAGGTCAGAAAGCCTACTATTTACAAGGTTTAGCGCAGTTAAAGTTGGGTAAAAAAACGGAGGCGGCAGAATCCTTTAATCAATCAGGCGCTCTTGCTTTTGATCCTAATCAACAAGAAGAAGCCCAATTCAAGTCCATCAGCATTGCTATTGACCTAGGAAATTGGCTGAAAGGATTGAAGTCGATTGCGCAATTTAGCAAAACCTATCCATCCAGTTCCTTTACAGCTGCTTACCAAAGTTTCGCTGCAGATGCTATCCTTAAATTGCCTGAATTAGCTCCAGCCACCGATTTTATGAAATCTGGAGTACCCGTTTCAGATGAATTGAAAGTGGCTTACCAGACGTTAACGTATAATCTGGGCATCAAGGCCTACAATAAAGAACAATACAAAGAGGCCATTTCCTACTTTGACAAAGCAATTTCACAAGGCGCTAATCAAAATGTAACGGATGAGGCAGCGTTTGGAAAGGCGGAATGTCTATCTCAATTGAAAGACTTTGAGGCTGCCATTTTAGTCTATAAACCCTTGCTTTCAGGCAAGCATTCGGCTGATTTTTTACAAAGAAACCGCATTGGGATTGCCTATGCCTATTTCTCCGTGAAGGATTTCACGAATGCAAATACCTATTTCAAGACCTATGTAGATCAATTAAAAGCGAATCCATCTAGTAAAGCAAATGCAAATGCCGTTCTACGTTTAGCTGACACTTATTTAGTAGCTAAAAATTACACAGAGGCCTTGAGCTATTACAACCAGGCCATTGAAAATGCGAAGACGGAGAAGGATTATGCGATGTACCAAAAAGGAATCACGCTAGTCTACCTTGAACGCGATGCAGAAGCGAAAGCGACGTTCCAGGCTTTGAAAAAGTCATTCCCTAATACGAAATTTGGTGATGATGCGAGTTTCCAAGAAAACTTAATTTCCTTCCGTACAGGTAAATATGCAGAAGCGATTGCTGGCTTCACTGATTTAATTAACAATCAACCGAATAGTCCCTATTACGCTGAATCCATCTTAAAAAGAGCGCAATCGTATTCTAACTCGAAGCAACCAGAGAAGGCCATTACAGATTACAAGGTAGTGATCGAGAAATACTCGAAAGAGGCTTTCGCGAAAGATGCGGTCGCCGGTTTACAAGAGGAATTGAATGAAGTAGGTCGTCCAGAAGAGATGAGCGCTTATTTGAGCATCTATCAAAGCGGTAGCCTAAACGAAGAGGAGAAGACTGATTTAGAGTACCAAGCGGCGAAAGGAATCTATTTAGGGGAGAAATACGATAAGGCAATCGAGCCTTTGAAGAAATTCGTGGAGCATTTCCCAGCGGATGAACGCGTTTCAGAAGTGACCTATTTAATCGCAGATGCGGCTAACCGCTCGAATAACAAAGCTTTGGCTTTCCAATTCTACAAAAAGGTCATCGAACAAAATGTACACCCATCATTGAATTCGGTCATTACGAAGGTGGCTGATATTGAATTTGATTCTGCAGCCTATAGAGAAGCTATCGGCCACTACCGACTATTGAAGGAGAAAGGAGTCGATTCGACTGTTATTCAACGTTCAAACAAGCGGATTTTAGAGTCCTTCATTCAATTAAAAGAGCTTGATTCAGCTATGATTGCTTATGCGGATTACCACACGCTTGCTGTAAAAGAAGCTGAAGGTTTAGAAGAAGCGGCAGTTAAATACTTAGATATCATTCAATTGAATAATGCGAAAGGTAATTATGCCACTTCAAATGAGATGATTTTAGACAAATTCAGAAATGAATTTGCAGAGGTTTCTGATGCGACGCTAGGGAAGGCCTATTTGATTTTGGCCAAAAACCTATACGAATTAAAAAACCTCGCTCAGGCGAAAGCTACCTTAAAATCCATTATTGATAATTCAGAGGACAAAGAAAGCGTAGAAGCTGCTAAAGCCCTTTTGAAAACCTATTTCCCTAAATAATGCATATGAGATTCCCATCCAAAATCGTTTTAGCGTCCTCTTTCAGCCTGATTTCCATCCTAAGTTTTGGTCAACAGAAAAAGGAAGGTACTATCCAAAATGAAGAATTTGTCACGGAAAAAGTGCGTAAAATTGAGGTACAGCCCACAATGAGTCGTTCATTTGAGGCCTTGAATGAAATTCCGGACTACAGCAAAGACCATAAAGTTGATTTTAATTTTGACCTTTCTAAGCCGCAATCCCTCGTTTTACCCGGCATTCAAACGAATGTCTTAGGACCTAGAACAGGAGAGGAGCTAAAGTCCCCTTATGCCTCGAAGGCAAAAAACTCCATTAAAATCGGAGCTGGTAATTATGGCCATACCTTATTGAATGGACATTTTGGCTATAATCCTACGGCTAAAGAATTGCGTGGTTTGTACATCAATCACGACGCAAACTCGATTGGACCCACAGATAATGCCTTTTCAAGTCGCTCAGAAAATGAAGTGAAAATTTACAGCCAATCCCTTTGGTCTAAAGCCTTATTGAAAGGTTCAGTGGATTACCGCCGTATCGCGACGAATTTTTACGGCAAAGAAAGCATACCTGCGAACACGCCAGAAGATGCGTTTGGGGTACGTTACGATCAGATTAAGTTCAATGGCGATGTCTACAGCCAAACAGAAGGCAAGAAATTCTCCTACCAGGCTGGCACCGAATTCTCCTCTTTAGCCGGAAATTTAGCCCCTAAAGAGTGGATGTCAACTTCTTACGTAAAGGCAAATTATGCGATTTCGGAAGGATTATCGCTTCGCATCAATGGAGATGCCATCTTATCCAATTTTACGAGCAATACGTCAACTAATCGCAATTTCTTCCGTTTGAAACCAAGTTTATCTTATGATGTTTTACCTCGTTTAAATCTGCAAGCGGGCATTAATGCGGTACAAGAGGAAGAATTGAGCATTTACCCAAGCGTTCAAGTTCGCTTTCGTGCAAATGACTTCATTCGCTTGTTCGCTGGATTTGAAGGAGATACCCAGTTTAACTCTTATCACAGTAACTTGTTAACCAACCCTTGGCTTTCTCAATCCATCACCTTACAAAATACCCAACAAAAATGGGCGGTATCGGGAGGTTTAACGGGAACAAACGAGCGCAATGTATCTTATGAATTGAAAGCTACGTATGGAGAATATGCTAAAATGGCCTTCTTCACAGCTTCAGCAGCGGACCTGTCGCAATTTGATATCCAATATTCTACTGCAGATGCAGCTGTTTCAGTACTTTCCCTACAGGCAAACGTGAAGATGACTGTCACGGATAAAATCCAGTCAGACATACAAGTAGATTATACGAATTACGGAAACCTAGGTAATTTCTTGTACGCTTACCACCGTCCTAATATCCAGATCGCTTGGAGAAATACCATTGCAGTGCTTCCTAAATTCAAAATTTCACCGGAAATCTATTATCTAGGAGGTCTTTATGGCTTCAATCCGAGAACTCAAAAGGCGACGACTTTAGATAACATCGTGGATATCAATGTAAAAGGGGAGTATGCGATTACAGAGAAATTGACGGCTACTTTATCCGCAAATAATATAGTAGGAAAAAATTACCAGCGATATTTATTTTATCCAACACAAGGTTTTAACTTTACAGCAACTCTCGCATATTCATTTTAAGAATGACTGAATTTTATACCTTTCTCGAGCACTTACTCTACGATCACGAATGTGTGATTATTCCACAATTTGGTGGATTCGTAGTGAATGCACAAGATTTTCAGTTCAATGCTCAAGAAGGTAAGATTTATCCGAAGAGAAAGTGCGTTGCTTTCAACGAGAAGCTAAAAACAGATGATCGTTTCTTAACGACAGAATGGGCTAAAAAGAAGTCCATCTCACAAAAAGAGGCTTCCATTGAAATAACAGCCATTTCTAAGGAATTAAAATCCCAAATATCCACTCAAGGCTATTTGACTATAGGAGAATTAGGAGCGTTTACCTTGAATTCAGAAAACCGCTTATCTTTCTCTCCAAATCCTGATTTTAATGCGGATTTATCCGTTTTCGGACTATTTCCAGTGGGCTTAGGACACGCATTACCTAAAGAGAAGAAAACGGTATTGGAAGAAGCGCCGGTGGCAGAAGATCTTCCAAGCTATACGCCAGAACCTTCCCCAATCAAGGTCAGCAGATCCGCTTACGTTTATGCGCTAATGGCCTTTATTATAGGGGGAATAGGAGCATTTTTCCTGACAGAACCCGCTGGTAATCAATCGCAGAGTTCGTTAAATCCGATCAAAATCGAGAAAAAAGTGGCCACTCCTGTAGCCGTTGCGGAACCTGCGGTTCCAACGCCAGTGCAAGTAGATACTGTTCAGAAAGAAGTGATTGCTACCCCCGCTTCAGTAGAGGCACCTGCAGATCAAGAGGTGATTTATTTAGTCGCGGCGAGTTTTCAATCCTTAACACAAGCCGAAAAAGGACTTAAGGAGTTCAAATCACGCGGTTTCGATCAAGCAGAGATTATACTTAAGAACGAGCAGACGAAATTTTACCGTATTAGTTTAGGCACAGAGCATTCGATGGATGCGGGTTATGCCAGAGCTAGTGAATTGAAAGCGTCCAAGAAAGTAGACATTTGGGTGTATAAGGCGCTATAAGATATGAACCAACGCATCGAACAACAAGCAATAGAACGCAAAAACCAACGGAAAGCTTTGGCCATCACGATCGTGATTCAAGGTTTGCTGTTCTTGTTGTTTTGGTATGCAAAGATTTGGTCCGCAGAAGAAATGAAGCTGGAATTGCCTGAGCCTGGATTCGAAGTGAATTACGGAACAGATGACGAGGGCGGAGGAAATGTCCAATCTTATAATCAAGCGAGTGATTTACCGAATAACGACGAATCACAACCAGCGGAAAAAGAAACCGAAGTAGCCTCTGTTACGAAAGCGAAACCGACACCTAGCTCGAAAGAAACGGTGATTTCATCCGTGGTTAAAAGCCCAGTTAGTATTTCAGAGAATACAAAAAAGACTACTACCGTTTCAACGAAGCCGACACCAGAACCAGTCGAAAAAATCGATGAGGGTGCATTATTCAAAAAGAAAACAACCAGTAACGGTACTCGAGGCACCAATCCGAATCCAGGAGGAAATTCCAATGGACCAGATGCTGGAAAAATAGGGGATAAAGGTAGCCCGAACGGAAAAATCAACAATTCGACGAATTACTCCGGTAATGGCGGAAGCGGAGAGGGTTCTGGATCCTCTTCTGTGAATATTGCTGGCTGGAGAATCGCTAATCGTCCGAATGTCAAAGATGATACAGGTGAAACGGGTATGATTCGATTCACAATCAAAATCGATGAAGACGGAAATATCATCAAATTAGTGATTGCGGAGAATTCATTCTCTAACTCTTTGGCACAGAAATATAAAAGAGCCATCGAAAAATCTAAATTTATCAAAACGTCTTCAGGCCCAAGCCCGAAAGAGGCGACCGGGTCTATCACCTTCCGCGTAGGAGAAAGATAGGCATCTGATGAATTATTCCGAGTCCATTTCCTTTTTATATGCACAATTGCCGGTATTTCACCGGGAAGGGGCCAAAGCCTACAAACCTGGTTTAGGCAATATTGAAGCACTTTGTAATCTCATGGGGCAACCGCAGGATTCATTTAAGTCCTTGCATATTGCAGGTACGAATGGAAAGGGGAGTTCCTCCCATTTTATGGCCTCTATTCTTCAGGAACATGGTTACAAGGTGGGATTATATACTTCACCACACCTGCATTCCTTTACAGAGCGGATTAAAATAAATGGTATTCAGGTCGCAGAAGAATGGGTGGCTGATTTTGTCACGAACCATCAAAATCTGATTGAAACTGTGCGCCCGTCTTTTTTTGAATGGACCGTCATTATGGCCTTCACCTATTTCAAGGAACAGCAGGTCGATTATGCAATCATTGAAACGGGCTTAGGCGGTCGATTGGATTCAACGAATATCATTTCACCTTTGGCTTGCCTGATCACGAACATCAGTTTTGACCACCAAGATTTATTGGGGGATACGTTGGAAAAAATTGCATCAGAAAAGGCTGGAATCATTAAATCTCTGATTCCGGTTACGATCAGTGAAAAACAGCCAGAAACGTCTGAGGTTTTTCTAGCCAAAGCTACCTCCGTAAATGCCCCTTTACAATTTGCTTCAGATATTATTAGCGCTGTAGATTTCACTTTCACAAGCCCCACTTGGGGTGAAATGAAAGTAAATAGCCCTTATAAAGGTCATTACCAGCAAAAAAACATACGTGGTGTTTGGGCTTGGTGCGAGCAGATTCAATCCATCATTCCCCTAGAAGCTGTAAAAATCAAATCCGGAATCGAGCGAACCCGATTAAATACGGGTTTACAAGGCAGATGGGAAATTTTAGGCGAAAGCCCTAAAATCATTGCGGACACTGGGCATAACAAAAGTGGCATAACAGAGATTATGCAGCAAATAAAACAGGAAGGTTTCGATCATTTGACCATTATTCTAGGGATGGTCGCAGATAAGGACATCAATTCGGTCCTATCCTTATTTCCGACAGAGGCCAGCTACTATTTTTCCCAAGCAAATAACCCGAGAGCGATCTCCGCTTTAGAACTTCAAAAATTAGCAGCAACTAAAGGACTGAATGGCAAAGTCGTTCCTTCCGTAAACGACGCCATTGCCCTGGCAAAATTAAATTCAAAACCTTCAGATGGAATTCTTATCTGTGGATCCACCTATCTCGTAGGAGAAATTACCTTTTAATTCGCGTACCCTTGAGCAGAAGAAAAACAGCCAAATACAATTTAGCCATCGCCTTAGACAATGTCATCCAAAGTCCGAAACCCATTTTCGGAACATTAGCGGGCAAATGGAAATCGGATTACTTTAAAAACGACAGCTCATTAGTTTTAGAACTGGGCTGTGGCAGAGGAGAATACACCAATGGCCTAGGTAAACTATTCCCCGATATGAATTTCATTGGGGTGGATGTCAAAGGAGATCGTTTAGCGCAAGGAGGGAGAGCTGCGAGAGAACTTGAATTAACAAACACAGCCTTTCTGCGTATCCATATGCAAGAGATAGACGAACAGTTTGGAGAAAATGAGGTCGATGAAATTTGGATTACTTTTCCGGACCCACGTCTTCGAGATCGCGATGAGAAACGCCGCCTCACTTTTCATACCTTTCTTAACCGCTACAAGAAAATCTTGAAGCCCGGCGGAATTCTTCACCTAAAAACAGATTCCTTGCCTTTCTTCGAATTTTCTGAGGGCTCGCTAGCAGAAAATGGATGGGACGTCATCGTCAAGACGAATGATCTATACACATCCGAATGGATGGACGATCACTTTGGAATCAAAACACGCTTCGAGGAGATGTTCTACGAAAAAGGATTTAACATCAATTACCTCAGAGCTATAAATTCGAAATAAAAAAAGCCTCTCAGATCGAGAGGCTTTTTCATTTATATCAAATTGGTTGATTAACCTACGCGAGCGATCAAATCTGCTGCACGAGATGAATAACCAAATTCGTTATCATACCAACCTACTACCTTCACTAAGTTACCCATCGCTGTTGTTAACTTAGAATCTAAGATACAAGAGTGTTGGTTTCCGATGATATCGATAGAAACGATTTCATCTGTCGTGAATTCTAAGATACCTTTCATTGGGCCATCAGCAGCAGCTTTCAAAGCAGCGTTGATTTCCGCAACCGTTGCGTCTTTCTTCAATACTACCGTGAAATCAGTAACTGATCCATCTGGAGTAGGAACACGCATCGCGTTACCATCTAATTTACCTTTCAAATGAGGTAAAACTAAACCTACCGCTTTAGCAGCACCTGTAGATGTAGGGATGATAGAATAAGCTGCAGCACGAGAACGACGTAAATCGGAGTGAGGTGCATCTTGTAAGTTTTGATCCGCTGTATAAGCGTGAACGGTAGTCATGAATCCTTTTTCGATTCCAAAAGCATCATCTAATACTTTAGCCATTGGAGCTAAACAGTTAGTTGTACAAGATGCGTTTGAGATAATCGTCATATCATCTGTCAATGTATCATCATTAACACCTAAAACGACTGTAGGAATATCACCTTTAGCAGGAGCGGAGATAATTACTTTACGAGCACCAGCCACTAAGTGTTGACCAGCACCTTCTTGATCGATGAAACGACCAGTAGATTCTAAAACAACATCGATTCCTAAAGCACCCCAAGGTAATTGCTTAGGATCACGTTCTGCAAAAGCCTTAATCACGTTACCATTAACAGTAATGCTGTCTGCATCAGAAGTAACAGTACCATTAAAACGACCATGAACTGAATCATACTTTAGTAAGTGTACCAAAGTAGCATTGTCAGTTAAATCGTTAATAGCAACGATTTCCACATTTTCTTTTTCCAATAAACGACGGAAAGTAAGTCGACCGATACGACCAAAACCATTAATAGCAACTTTAATTTTTTTCATTGAATAAATTAATTTGATTTCATACAAAGACCAAATATAGCATTTAAAATGTATTATTCCAAGAGCAATAGGATAAAATAAACCCAATTAAACGTTTACAAGGCCTATTTTACAAAAGTAAATCACTCATTTTTAATTTAGCATTATTGCTAATTAAATACTTTTGCAGAAAAAATTACTCGGATACGTTTTTTATCCAAAAGTTTTTCGCATATTTACATAAGAAACAAACGCTCCAGATCGATGGGGTAGGAGAGTGACAGAATGTCACTTGTCTTTTTAGCTAATTTTCTAGCGTAATTTACCGAAATATAATTTTGTGCCGAAGCATAACTAACTGATAATCATATAAATGACTTATTAAAGTTCAAGTTAAATTTATTTCTATTTTTCAGGCATTTTGCCTATTCATAGCCAGTAGATACCGATTTTATTTCCACCGTTCTGGAGAAGACAAGCCTTTTTTGATTAATTTGCATCTTCATTTATTGCATATCATTTTTATGAATTCATTAGAAAAAACTATTGTAGCTGCCTGGGACAACCCGGAGCTTCGTTCGAAGGCTGAAACCATCGAGGCGATTGAAAAAGTCGTAGACTTAGTGGATAAAGGAGAATTGCGTACCGCAGAACCTAAAGCTGATGGTAGCTGGCAAGTGAACGAATGGGTAAAGAAAGCGATCGTGATGTATTTCCCTATTCGCCAAATGGCCGTTTCAGAAGTGGGTATCTTCGAATTCCACGATAAAATGAAGTTGAAATCTAATTACAAAGAACTGGGTGTTCGTGTTGTTCCTCCTGCAGTAGCCCGTTATGGCGCATTCTTAGCGAAAGGGACGATCTTAATGCCTTCTTATGTAAATATTGGTGCCTATGTGGATGAAGGAACTATGGTAGACACGTGGGCTACGGTTGGATCTTGCGCTCAAATTGGTAAACATGTACACTTAAGTGGTGGAGTAGGTATCGGTGGCGTATTAGAACCACCTCAAGCTTCTCCTGTCATCATTGAAGACGGCGCCTTTATTGGTTCTCGTTGTATCGTGGTGGAAGGTGCACATATTGGTAAAAAAGCCGTTTTAGGCGCTGGAGTTACGATAACAGGCTCTTCTAAGATCATCGATGTATCAGGCCCAGAGCCCGTTGAATACATTGGTTATGTACCAGAAAACTCAGTAGTCATTCCCGGTAGCATACAAAAGAGTTTTGCAGCAGGAACGTATGGCGTACCTTGCGCCTTAATCATTGGTAAAAGAAAAGAAAGTACAGACTTAAAAACATCGCTTAATCAAGCATTAAGAGAGAACAACGTAGTCGTTTAGTTAATAACAAGAATAAATGCCCGGTTCACAGCCGGGCTTTTTTTATGGAAAATGAATTGAAAATTGGTGAATACAATCACCTTCGTATTATCAAAGAAGTACCTTTTGGCCTCTATTTAGATGGTTACGAAGATGAAATCCTTTTACCCTTGCAATACGTTCCAGAAACGTATGAAATCGATTCATCGATTGATGTATTTATCTACCGTGACTCGGAAGATCGCATCATCGCCACCACCTTAAAACCCTACGCCACTATTAAGCAATTCGCTTATTTGGAGGTTAAATCAGTTACTCCATTAGGTGTATTCCTAGAATGGGGATTAGCAAAAGACTTATTTGTTCCCTTTAGTCAACAGTATCAAAAAATGGTGGTAGGGAAATTCTACCTCGTTTATATATACCTCGATGCACAAACAGATCGCATCGTCGCATCAGCTAGAATAGAAAACTTCTTACCCGCCTTCATAGAAGATGAGGAGAATCGTTTTGCAGCTGGTACAAAAATAGAAGCAGTTCCATTTGAATACACTGACTTAGGCATTAAATGCTTAGTTGACAATTGTAAAATCGGAATGCTGTTCAAAAATGAAATATTTGCAAATGTGATATTAGGCAGAAGTACATTTGTATACATCGAGAACTTACGCGAAGACGGGCGCCTGGATTTACGTTTGGAACCGGTAGGACGTATACGTTTAGATGCGCAAGTAGAGAAAGTATTACAAGCAATTAAAGATAACAAAGGTGTTCTATATCTACACGATAAAAGCCCAGCCGAAGATATCTACGATCAGTTAGGTATGTCTAAAAAGGACTTCAAAAAAGCGATTGGAGGATTATACAAAAGTAAACTGATTGCATTGCATTCTGATTGTGTGTCACTTTTGTAAACTATCACTTATTACTCAAATTTCAATTTGTAAACTTGATTAGATTGTTTAAATTTGTAACATATTAATCAAGTTTACAAAAATGAATCTAAGCGCAAAAATAGAATTGTTAATTCAGGCTAAGAAGTTAAGTGCCTCTCAGTTTGCAGATACCTTAGGAATTCCTCGCAGTAGTATTTCTCATATTCTATCGGGCAGAAATAAGCCTAGCTTAGATGTTGTACAAAAGATTCTCATCGCTTTCCCTGAAATCCCCGCGGAGGAGTTATTAGATGATAAACGGGATTTATCTATTTCGGCACCCGCTCCTAAAACAGCTCCTTCTCCGATCGCTTCCACTCCATCACTTTTTGATGCTGTTACACCTAGCGCTCCAGAATCGCTTAGAAATAGTTTACCTGAACAAACGATCGTACAATCGAATCTCAGACGCCCTAGAGAAAGTAGCCCTAAAGCAAGTCAACCTGTGGTGGCAGCTCCCACGACTACTACTCATCTCGCTAAAAAGATTGAACGCGTCCTTATTTTTTATACAGATGGTACTTTCTCTGAAAGTAAACCCGTGTAAACAAAATGAGAATTGTGAACAAATAGTAGACTTATCCACATATTGCTCTTGAGTTATCCACAAGTTATCCACACTTGTGCACAATTGTATTTTCGATATTCTGGTTCTGAACCTTATTGCTTCCCCCGCATTAATTGATTAATTTTATTCTATTAATCATTTATATGGAAAAATTAGACTCATTAAACCAGGTAGCACAATTTCATCACACCTTTGGAGCCCCTGTCGTTGCTCAACCGGCTATTCCAGCTATCGAACGTTGCAATCTGCGTGTAAGCCTTTTAGCAGAAGAATTAGACGAATTAAAAGAAGCGATAGCGGCGAACGATTTAGTGGAGGTTGCTGATGCACTTTGTGATCTTCAATATGTTTTATCCGGAGCTGTTTTGGAGTTTGGAATGGGTGAAAAATTCGTCGAATTATTTAATGAAGTACAGCGTTCGAATATGTCCAAAGCCTGTGCATCCTTAGAAGAAGCAGAATATACCGTGAAATTTTACAAAGATAAAGATGGTACAGAAGCGGAGATAAAGGAAGAAAACGGTGTTTGGAAAGTGTACCGTAAGGCTGATAATAAAGTATTAAAGTCCATTAATTACTCTCCAGCGGACTTGAAATCCATCCTAAAATGATCAAAATACTCCTCATAGAAGACGAACCTAAAACTGTTCAATCCCTGAAACAAGGATTAGAAGAGAACAGCTATGAGGTTGAAGTGGCCTATGACGGAACTATCGCGAAGCAATTAGCCTTGCGAAATAATTACTCCTTGATTGTATCGGACATCATTATTCCGGGCATCAATGGCCTTGAATTATGTAAACAGTTGAGAGCAGAGGGAATTCAGACGCCCATTTTAATGCTGACAGCCTTGAGTACAACGGACGACAAGCTGCTTGGTTTTGATGCTGGTGCAGATGATTATCTGGGCAAACCCTTTGATTTTAAGGAGTTTTTGGCACGTATCAAGGCCCTATTAAAACGTTCATCACAAACCCAATTAGATGCGCAAGTGCTGAAATTCGCTGATTTAGAGATGGATCTCATCAGTAAATTAGTCACGCGCTCTGGGCAATCCATCAATTTGACTTCCAAAGAGTTTCAATTATTGGAGTACTTTCTAAGAAACCAAGAAATGGTGATTTCGAAGGCTCAAATAGCCGAGAATATTTGGGAAGTAGAGGATGAAAATAGCTCGAATTTGATCGAAGTTTATGTCAATTACTTACGTAAAAAGGTAGATAAAGGCTTTGCAAGTAAGTTGATTCACACTCAATTTGGCAGAGGTTATATCCTTAAAAACGAATAATTATGCAGATTAGATCCAGGCTGACCTACCAGTTTACCTACCTCGTGTCTGCGATTTTATTCGTATCCTATTTCATCATCTACATTTTCACGCAAGAGAATTACAAAGACAAATTTTATAGCCGTTTACGCCAAAAAGCGAACACTACGGCCCAACTATTGGTCAATGTAAACCAAGTAGACTCCAAATTAATGGGGATCATCGGGCAAACGAACCGCGATTTACTATTCCGGGAGAGCATTTTGGTCTACGATTTATGCAACGAGCGTATCTACGCATCGAATGACAGCATCAATCTTCATATCGATGTTGATCTCATTAAACAAGTCCGCCAAAAGCAAGAAATCACCTTCCAACGGGAAGATATCGAGGTTTTAGGGACCGTTTTCGCCACTCCACAGGGTCGTTTAGTCGTCTTTGCGGGGGCAGTGGATCAATATTCGGCAGAGAATGCCAAAGATTTAAAGAACATCCTCATCGCCTTATTTCTCTTATTTATCCTTATTGTAGTACTATCAGGCTGGTTTTTTGCCGGTCAAGCAGTCAATCCGATCTCTGAAGTTATCCAACAAGTTGATAAATTATCACCCAAACGCCTGGAAGAACGTCTCAAATCGCCTGATTTTGAGGACGAAATAGGGAAGATGGTGTCCACGGTCAACCGCTTACTAGAACGTATTGAGAACGCCTTTAAATTGCAAAAGACCTTTATTGCGAACGTTTCGCATGAATTGAAAAATCCTTTGACAAAAATATCCTCTCAATTAGAAGTGAGTTTATTAAAGGAAAGAGAATCAGGTGACTACAAAAAAACGATCAGCTCAGTCTTAGAAGATACCCAAGAATTAGCTGCCATCACGGAATCCTTATTAGAGTTAAACAAATTAAGCTTATCTGACAGCCAGGCAGGCTTTCATGAATGGAGAATCGATGAAATTCTTTGGGAAGCAAGAAGTCTAACCCAAAAACTAAACTCCGCCTATAAAGTCAGCATCGACACTTCACATATGCCGGAAGATGAGGAAATGCTATTAATCAAGGCAGATGACAAACTAATCTTAACGGCCCTTAAGAATTTAATGGAGAATGCTTGTAAATTCAGCCCGTCAAATTCGGCACAAGTTAGCTTCAAGAACTCCGGAAATTCCATCCAAATTTTCGTCAGAAACGAAGGAAAAGGCATCCCAGCGAACGATTTACCTTATATCTTCCAACCGTTCTTTAGAGGCGAAAATACGGCTTCTTCCAAGGGATACGGTATCGGATTATCCCTCGTTGAACGCATCGTTCAATTACACAATGGCCAAATATCGGTGGTTTCGGTACCGGATTCCTATACGGAGTTTACAGTGACATTTCAGGTCAGTAACCAGTAGTCAGTGGACAGTAGTCAGGAAATAGATTAGAAGAGTATAGAGTATAGATGAATTAACATACAGTTTACTGGATACTGATTACTGGATACTGATTTGTTATATAATTTATATTATGTTAAATAGATTGTAAACCACAAGAAAAGGGCCACCTATTTCTAAGTGACCCTTTCCACAATAATCTAGTGACTATTATTTATCTAACTCAGCTAATTTAGCCTCATCTTTCAATTCACGATAGACTTGCTTTAAAATTTCTTTCAAGTCTTCGTCTTTCTTTACTTTATAACCACGCTCGAAATACGGTAAAGCTTCGTTGTATTTAACCGCTAATTTAGCTTCTAAATCCTTACCAGTCTTCTTGTATTCGTTCATATCCATACTGTTTACTTGACGCTTAATTTCAACGGCATCATTGTAGTAGTATGCACCCATTTGGTATAAAGCGTCATAATTCGTTGGATCAACTTCTAACGCTTTCGTATAGTAATTAGGTAAATTAGTACGAATTTCCTTCACTTTAGCTGTTAATTCATCAATTTTAGCTTTGTTTGCTGCGGCATCCCCTGCTGCAGCTTCTGCGGCTGCTTTCTCTGTTTGGATCCCTTTTTGAACCTCAACTAAATCCTTTACTTTAGTTTCTAGGCTCGCTACTTGGCTGTTTACAGATGCTTTCGCCTTAGGTGTTGTGGCTGTTTTTAACTTCGCTTTCGTACGCTTCACTTCGTCTTGGAAAGCAGAAATTTGATCATTTTGAGCTACTAAACGGCGATCTGCCTCCTGTACTTTGAATGATTTGTCTTGAATCTTTCTAATCTCCTCATTCAAACCAGAAACCTTATTTTCGTATAATAAACCTAAGTTTAACCAAGAAATACCGTCTTTAGGATCGTTAGCCGTCGTTTGAGTCAATTGAACAATCGCTTGATCGATGCGGTTGAATGCAATTAACATATTGAACCTCTCCCCTTTCAAATCTTTGTTTGAAGGATAAATAGCGATGGCTTTTTCGATCAAACCGATCGCCTTGTCCTCTTCTTTGTTGTTTTTGTAGATTTGAGATAAACCGTACAAGATAGCTAAGTCTTTTCCTCCAATAGTCAAATACTTCTCGTAAGCCGCTTGTGCTATTTTATCTTCTTGGCAAAGTTGAGCCGTCACACCTGTGTACATCGCTGTAATCGTGTCATTAGGAGCTACTTCAGAAGCTTTTGCCATATAACGTAGAGAAGCTTTGTAATCTTTCCCTTGGTATTTCACCACACCCATATTTAAAAAGGCATTAGAGAATTTCTTGTCAACCATCATTTGGTCAGCTTCTTTTGCTACAGAACCTTTTTTACCTTCTTTCGTATCTAATTTGATCGCCTCATTAGCATATTCCAACGCTTGGAAAGCTGCTTCTGGGTTAGTTAATGCGAAAGTAGAATCTGGAAAAGAAGCTAAATCCAAATAAGCTTGTGAACGAGTCAACCATAAACGAGCCTTTGTAGGGGCCTTTTTAACGTCTTCGTCAGATTTTTTGATCGCTTCGCTGATGTTTTTCTTTTGTGCATCAACTAGTGCTTTTTCTGCTTGGCCAAATGAAGCATTCATCGCCAAAGCCACCGTAAACAGGGATAAAAGTAGTTTTTTCATTGTTTTATTTAATTAAAAAATAGCCCAGACTTTCGTCTGGGCTCAGGTATTATTCTTCAGTTACTTCTTCTGAGGCTGCTTCAGATGCGGTCTCCTCCCCTCCTTCTGGAGCTTCAGTAACGGCATTTGTTGTATCCACTACTCCTTCTGTTAACTCAGCACCCTCTAAAACCTCAACCTCTTCCGGCTCCGGCTCTTTTTCGATCTTCGTTACAGATGAAATCTCATCAGATTCATTTTTCAAGCGAATTAATTTAACCCCTTGTGTATTACGTCCCATCACGCGAAGTTCTGCAACGCTTGTACGGATTAAGATACCCGCTTTAGTAATAATCATCAAGTCATTGTTATCATTCACCTCTTTGATAGCGACTAGATTACCCGTTTTCTCCGTGATATTCAAGGCTTTAACCCCTTTACCACCGCGGTTAGTTAAACGGTAATCCTCTACTTCAGAACGCTTACCAAATCCTTTCTCCGATACCACTAACAATTGTTGTACCTCTGGATCAGATACACAAACCATTCCGATTACTTTCTCCGTTGGAATATCCTCATCGATCCAAATACCTTTCACACCAGCGGCAGAACGTCCCATTGGGCGAACGCGTGTCTCTTCGAAACGAACAGAACGGCCTGTATTAGTAGCAATAACAATTTGGTTATTACCATTTGTTAAGGCAACGTCTAATAGACGGTCTCCCTCGCGGATGGTGATGGCGATGATACCATTTTGACGTGGACGAGAATACGCCTCTAACGACGTTTTCTTGATCGTACCGTCTTCTGTACACATCACAATAAAGTTATTATCAATATAATCTGGATCAGAAATCGACTTCACATTGATCACGGCTCTAATGGTGTCACCGTTCTCGATGTTCATCAAGTTTTGGATAGGACGACCTTTCGATACTTTCGATCCTTCAGGAACCGCATAAACACGTAACCAGAAGCATTTACCGCGCTCTGTGAAGAACAATAACCAGTTGTGCATCGTTGCAGAGAACAAATGCTCCGTGTAATCGTCATCTTTCGTTGCAACAGCACGAGAACCTACGCCACCACGTGATTGTGAACGGTATTCTGTGATCGGTGTACGTTTGATATAACCTTGTGCAGAAACGGTGATTAACATTTCGTCATCCGCGATCATATCCTCTACCGAGAATTCTTCATCCGTCATGTTGATTTGCGTTCTACGCTCATCACCATAACGTTGCTTAATATCTGTTAATTCGTCTTTGATGATCTGTAATTGACGCTCTGGTTTGGCCAAAATATCTTCCAAATCTTCGATCAACTTCATAATCTCCGCAAACTCATTCATAATCTTCTCACGCTCCATACCGGTTAAGCGTTGTAAACGCATCTCCAGGATAGCCTTCGATTGAAGTTCAGACAAGTTGAATTTAGACATTAAGCCCTCTTGAGCCGAATTCGGATCTTTCGACTCACGGATTAACTTAATTACCGCATCTAGATTATCTAGGGCAATAATGAAGCCTTCCAAAATATGTGCACGCTTACGCGCCTCACGCAAATCGTATTGTGTACGACGTACGATAATCTCATTTCTATGCTCTACGAAGTGGTGAATCAAGTCTTTTAGATTCAACATCATCGGTCGACCTTTTACTAAGGCTACGTTATTCACCGAGAACGATGATTGTAAAGCCGTATGCTTGTACAGGTTGTTCAATACGACATTCGCTACCGCATCACGCTTTAAATCGAATACGATACGCATCCCTTGACGGTCAGACTCATCGCGAATCTCAGAAATACCTTCGATCTTTTTATCGTTCACTAAATCAGCACATTGCTTGATTAAGGAAGCCTTATTGACCATATATGGAATCTCCGAAACGACGATCTGCTCTTTACCCGTTTTAGACGTATCAAAAGTAGCGTTTCCACGCACCACAATACGACCTCTACCTGTCTCGAATGCATTGCGAATACCCTGAACGCCATAAATCGTACCTCCCGTAGGGAAATCTGGCGCCTTGATGTATTGCATTAACTCCAGAATCGTGATATCGCGGTTATCGATATAAGCAGAAATACCATCTACCACCTCATTCAGGTTGTGTGGCGCCATATTAGTCGCCATACCTACTGCGATACCCGAAGTACCGTTCAGTAATAGATTAGGAATCTTAGCTGGTAAAACCGTAGGCTCTTCTAGGGAATCATCGAAGTTAGGTTGAAAATCAACCGTTTCTTTGTTCAAATCAGAAAGCAACTCATCCGCAATTCGCTTTAAACGAGCCTCCGTATAACGCATCGCTGCCGGAGAATCACCATCCACGGATCCAAAGTTACCCTGACCATCCACTAACGGATAACGCAAAGACCAATCTTGGGCCATACGCACCATCGTGTCATACACAGATGAATCACCGTGTGGGTGATACTTACCCAGCACCTCACCCACAATACGAGCAGACTTTTTATAGGATTTGTTGTAACTAACCCCCAGTTCCTCCATTCCGAATAAAACCCTTCTGTGAACTGGCTTCAACCCATCACGTACGTCTGGAAGCGCACGAGACACAATTACTGACATCGAATAATCGATGTACGCCCCTCTCATTTCATCTTCGATGTTGATAGGGATAACATTGCTTTGTAATGACATAAAAACTGTTTTGATTCAAGAGAAAAACACAGCGAAAAGCGGTATTTTTCAATAGAACAAATATCTTAAATTTTGCCTATTTTTCCAAGAAAAAAAGAGGGTAAAATGAGGGGATTATTTTTTGCGAACGGAAGATTCCCGTACAATCAATTTTGTCTTTAAAACTTCCACTCTAGGAACCGGATTATCCGTTTTATGTTCGATCTGCTCTATTAATAATTCAACGGATAAGCGGCCTATTTCTTCTAAAGGCTGGGCAATAGAGGAAATCGTAGGGGAAACTAAAGAACAAATAGGTTCATTATTAAAACTCACTATTTTAACCTCTTCTGGAATCGAGATATTTAATTCCCGAAGCGCAATTAACACACCAATCGCTAAACGATCAGATACAACCAATATACCATCTGGACGATTCGGCTCTTTCATCAACTGATGAGTCTTCGCAATCGCTGAGTCCTGGAAGTAATCACTATGTATGATAAGGGAAGGGTCAGCTTCAATTCCAGCCTCCTGAAGCGCTCTTGAATAACCTAAGCGCCGTTGGTTACTAACAGAAACGTTCTTGGGCCCTGCTAAAAAAGCAATGCGCTTGCACCCATTTTCAATCAGGTGCTTAACAGCCTCATAAGCAGACTGCTCATTATCGACCATTACCTTAGATGCATCTATTTCTTCACTATCTCGGTCAAAAAAGACCAGTGGAATTCCTCTTCGTTGCAAACGAGTCAAATGTTCAAAATTGACCGTTTCACGCGATAAGGAAATAATAATGCCTTCCACTTGGGAACGAGAAAGGTTTTGAATGTTCGTTAATTCACGCTCGAAAGACTCTTGAGTTTGAGCGATAAGTAAGGAATATCCGGCAGCAATAGCGGCATCTTCAACAGCTTTCACTACCGTAGAAAAAAAATAGTAACCTAGATCAGGAACGATGAGACCAAGTGTTTTAGTCTTGGATTTAACTAAACTGGTAGCGAGTACATTAGGCTGATAATCAAGCTCTTTAGCAAGATCCAAGACTAATTTCTTCGTATCTGGATGAATATCTGGCAAATCACGTAAAGCCCTGGATACGGTCGCAACTGAAACTCCCAGCTGTTTGGCAATATCTTTAATGGTAACTTGGTGACGCATTTTCTAAGTTTAGCTTATCCAAAATTACACAATAAATCTTTACAAAATTCAATTGAGACGATAAACGACTGTACTTCTACCAGCCGAGACTCCCATAGGGGGATTTTCCTTTGAAATTTGAACTAAAACAGCTACTTCTTCCGTTAGCTCAGACTTGATTTTTTGAGCAATGGCTTCTGCAACGGTTTCTAATAAATCCACCGGTTCTGCCATTAGCTGCTTGCAAATGGCATAAATCTGAGAATAGTCGATCGTGTTAGCGATATCATCTGAAAAAGCAGGCTGCGTTTCAGACTCCACTACTACATCCAGCGTATACCAATTCCCTAAAATGCGCTCTTCGGGATATAATCCGTGAAACGCAAAAATACGTATGTCATCAATAGAAACTTGGTAATTTGCCATCTTAGTTGATCTCCCCTACTTTACCGCGTGGACCTGATGACTTTGCGTATGCCTCTAACACCTTGTTCAAGGTAGGTAGGCCTTCGTCAGATACAGTTTCCAAAGTGATTTTAGGCTTAGGACCGCGTTTAGCAGCTGGCATTGCGGCTTGCACTTTCGGCTTAGGACCACGTTTTGCTGGAACAGCTTTGGGCTTAGCAGGAACTTCCGCTTTAACTGCCTTAGGTTTCGCGACTGCTTTCGGTTTAGAAACAGCTTTTGGTTTCGCTACGGCCTTAGATTTCGCGACTTTAGCTTTGGTAGCTGATTTTGCCTTAGATTTAGGCTTATTTTTCACACCTGGCTTGCGACCTCTTTTAGCCGCTGGTGCAGCAACAGTATCGATAGAAGCCACTGGCTTCACTAATTCGGTCGCGTTCCATTGGGAAATAGACCCTAATGTTTGCTCCGCTATTTGCTTTAATTGCGCCGCTATTTCCTTCTGTGCCTCTTGCAAATTGCGCAATTGGCGCTCTTGTTCCTTTAATTCCTGACCAGCTTGCGCTAGGGTTTGTTTACGCTCATTTTCGGATAATAACGACTGCTTTTGAGCCTCTGTTTCTGCTTTCTTTTTGATGGCATCGGCCTCCTTTGACGCTTTATCAAGGATTCCTTTTGCCTCTTTCTCCATCTTAGCACTGAAGTTTTGCTGACTTTCTTCGGCTAGTTTTAGCGCTCTAAATAAACTGGATTCAATTTCTCTTAAACGAGCTACTTCCGCTTCTAAATCAGCTACTTTCTGATTTGATTTAGCCAAAGAGTTTTGTGATTCGGTCTCAAAGTCTTGTACACTTTGAACATAAGCGTCTACTTCTGAGACATCATAACCGCGAAAAGATTTAGAAAAGGAAGCTTCCAACATTGATTGATTTAGATATAGAAACGCTAAAATAGGAAATTATTTAGTGAATTTTCCAAATAGAAAGATTTTTGTCGTCTGAAGCAGACACCAGCAAATCGTCGAATGAAGACCAGATTAGTTTATTAACCGAATTCTTATGCCCTCCGTGCCTGGAAGCATCTAGTACTTTTCGTAAGGTTAAAGTCTCACTTTCCCAAACTTTCACCGTCTTATCCATACTGGCCGTCGCAAACCATTTGCCATCCGGAGAAAACTGTAAATCATGAATGGCATATATATGCCCAATCACTTCGTTTAGAAGCTGAAAATCAGCACTCCAACGCTTAATTCGCGCATCTTTGCCTACGCTGAAGAGTTCCCCTCCCCTGCTTTGGAGCGAAAAAACAGACGATTCATGCGCCTTGAATGAGTGCACTAATTGAAAAGTAGTGTCAAAAACACGAATAAAACCATCAGAATAGCCTACAGCCACGAAATCATCCGCTAAAGTACAGAAACAACGCACGCTTTTTGAACTCGCTTTGATGTGCTTTATGACCGATTTTGTAGCCATATCCACCACCGTAATCAAACCCTCATTATGTCCAATCCAGGCATTAGAACCCACAAAAGCAATAGAAAATAAGGATAAACCCTTCGTTGGAATCGAGAATACCTGCGCCTGATCGGCTACTTGGATTCCCTGAATACCTTCGTAGTTATGGCCTACCCATAAGATACCGGCAGCATCCAGCTTCATCGCATAGACAGAACCTTCAACTTGGGCAATGACTTTCCCCAAATCCGGTTTTGCGAGATTCCATTGTACTACCCAGCCATCAGAACCCGCCGAATAAAACAAGGAATCAACACCCTTTTCCAGCGAATAAACTGGTCCACGGTGCCCTGAAAAGGTATCAATACGTTCAATTTGTAGCGTACTCAAATTATTTCCATCGATTTAGCTACAAAAATGATAATTTTACAAGCATAATTTCATTTTATGCCCCAACTATTTTCAAAAATTAGCGCGAATGATTTCCAAATCTTGGTTTGGAAAATCGATGAACCGCTCGCTTTTTTTGAAACTTTTCCGGCATCCTGGTCCACGCCAGAAATTGAAAATCCGATTAAAAAACGGGAATCGATAGCAGCAAGGTATTGCTTGTATCAGCTGTCACCCGAATTTGAAAGCCTAGTTCTCGTCCAAAACGACCGTAATAGACCTTATTTCCAAAATTCTGAATGGCACATCAGCCTTACCCACTCCTATCCTTATGTGGCAGCGGCCTGTTCACCTGAGAAACGCATCGGAATTGATCTGGAGAAACCGGGTAGAAATATCGAGAAAATTGCCCCACGTTTCTTATGCCCCGCGGAATTAGCCAAATGGAAAGATACCTCAAATCTGTTGACTTTGGCCTGGTCCGCCAAAGAATCCATCTATAAAGCGGTCGGAAAACCGGGGCTATCGTTTCAAAAAGAAATGGAGATAATCGATTTTAATCAAAATCCTTGCAAAGCGCAGATTTCTACCAAGGAAGAGATCGCTATCTATTGGGAAGAATTCCCGGAATTTAGCCTGACTGTTGCCTTAATCTAATAGATCAATCAGATCCGTTAGTTCATCCTTGTATTCCTGCTCTCCTGCTTTTTCATAAGCCATCAGTAAATTGCGAATGACACGGCGGATGATTTCTAAATTAGTGCAAGGATTATAATAGATCTCGTTAGGAGTCAAGTTCAATTGAGCAATATAGTTATCGATATCTATCTTATTGAAAATCAATCCTTTATTGAACACATTGATATAAAACTGCAAACCCTTCTGCTTGTAAGTTAAGACGAAAAGATTAGGAAGGTTGACTCCGTAGATAGGAAGACCTAGTTTCTGTGCGACCCACATATAAATAACACACAGGCTGATGGGATTCCCTTTTTTAGAGGATAACACATTGTTAATGAACGAGTTATTGGCTGCATGGAAATTCTTCGAATTCGGACCGAACTTCAATTGATCAAACAACACCGTGTTCAAGACCTTCACTTGGTCCATTGGGTGTAATTCCTCCCGCATTTGTGGCCAAACCTCATAATATAACTGATCCATTTCCACTTTTAACTGCTCAAAAGTATAGTCAGGATAGCGGTAAGTCGCTAAAATCCACATTCCCTCTAATAAATCCATTCCTCCTGATTCCTTCCAAAGCTGTAAACGAGTCTTCACCGATTGCCATTGGAAATCGTGAATCAAGTTTTCAATCTTGGTTTGGAGAATTGGATTTAAGCTCTCAGTCTCCCATTCCGATTCTAAAACCGGAATAATCGAGGGTCCTAAGGTCCGAATTTGCTGCTCTACCATAGTCACGACTTCCTGATCAGAATCGTCTAATAAATGAATCATGGCTTTAATGGCAGCTTCCGTCATAGAGAACGTATATTTTTGACAAAATTAAAGACATTTGGCCTATTTTCCCCTAAATTTGTCTTTAATTCTTATCATTTACGTATGCAAATTTTAATTACGGGAGGAGCTGGATTCATTGGATCGCATACCTATGTGGTTTTGAAAGAACACGGTTACACCCCTATTATCGTAGATAACTTCTCCAATTCTTCGAAAAAGGTCATTAAAAACCTAGAAATCATCACAAAAGAACCGGTGATTTTCGAAGAAGGCGATGTCAACCATCCGGAGACCTACGATCAACTATTCAAGAAATACGATATTAGAGGAATTATCCACTTTGCCGCTTCTAAAGCAGTAGGTGAATCAGTGGAGAACCCCTTAAAATACTACCGAAATAATGTAGCGTCGACGGTTCTCCTTTTAGAAAAAATGGCCGAATACGGTCTTTCAAACTTAGTATTCTCGTCATCTTGTACGGTATACGGTCAACCAGAAACACTCCCAGCTACGGAAGAATCGCCAGTTCAACCGGCTACCTCCCCTTATGGCAACTCGAAGCAAATTTGTGAGGAGATTATTCGCGATACGGTAGCAGCGTCTTCAGCTTTAAAAGCCATTGCTTTACGGTACTTTAACCCCATTGGAGCACACGAATCGGCCTTAATTGGGGAATTACCCATCGGACCTCCGGCAAATTTGATTCCGTTTTTAACACAATCGGTAGCAGGTTTACGTGGACCATTACAGGTATGGGGAACGGATTATCCTACTCCGGATGGAACAGCGATTCGCGATTATATTCACGTAGTGGATTTAGCTGGGGCGCATGTGAAAGCTTTGGCCCACTTAATCGACGGAAAATCAACCAAAAACTACGATTTCTTTAACATCGGAACAGGTCAAGGAAGCTCTGTCATGGAGGTAATTACCGCTTTCGAAAAGGCGACTGGCAAGAAAGTCCCTTATGAAATCAGAGACCGCAGAGCAGGCGATATCACGGCGGTTTATGCCTCAACCGATAAATCGAACCAGGTTTTGGGTTGGAAAACACAATTTAGTTTAGAAAAAGCCTTGCAAGACGCCTGGAAATGGCAAGAAGCAATCAATCAATAAGATGAAAAAATTAGTTATCACCGGCGGTGCCGGATTTATTGGATCGCACGTGGTTCGTTTGTTTGTGAACAAATACCCGGAGTACCAGA
Organism: Aquirufa antheringensis; assembly: GCF_004307425.1. GTDB lineage: Bacteria > Bacteroidota > Bacteroidia > Cytophagales > Spirosomataceae > Aquirufa > Aquirufa antheringensis. The sequence continues at coordinate 594,536 of NZ_SEWZ01000003.1, read as the reverse complement.
TCTATAATTTGGATGCCTTGACGTATGCGGGCAACTTAGCGAACAATGAAGATGTAGCTTCTGCCCCAAATTACCACTTCATTAAAGCAGACATTACGGATGCCGAGCATATCGACGCCCTTTTTGCAGAGCATCAATTTGATGGTGTACTGCACCTAGCGGCTGAATCTCATGTAGATCGCTCGATTACGGATCCTTTGGCCTTCGTTAGAACAAATGTTATCGGAACGGTGAATTTATTACAAGCCGCGAAGAAACATTGGGCAGGAAAAATGGAGGGTAAGCGCTTTTACCACATCTCTACGGATGAGGTATATGGTGAGTTGCACGATCCGAAAGAATTCTTCTTAGAAACGACGTCTTATGACCCTCGTTCGCCTTATTCTGCCTCTAAAGCCAGCTCAGATCACTTCGTTCGGGCTTACCACGAGACCTATGGTTTACCTACAGTGATCACGAATTGTTCAAATAATTATGGGCCTAATCACTTCCCAGAGAAGTTAATTCCCTTGATGATTCACAACATTATTCATCACAAACCGCTACCGGTTTATGGAAAAGGCGAAAATGTACGTGATTGGCTATTTGTAATTGACCACGCGCGTGCTATTGATACCGTATTCCACGATGGAAAAATAGGCGAAACCTATAACATAGGTGGCTTTAATGAATGGAAGAACATTGATTTAGTCCATTTATTATGCAAAATTATGGACGAGAAACTAGGTCGTCCAGCCGGAACGTCGGTTCAATTAATTACCTATGTGACGGATCGTGCGGGTCACGATTTGCGCTACGCGATCGATGCGAACAAGATTATGAAAGAATTAGGCTGGGAGCCTAGTTTGCAATTTGCGGAGGGTTTAGAGAAAACCGTGAATTGGTATTTAGAGAATGAAAAATGGTTAAACGATGTCACTTCAGGTGATTATCAGAAATATTACGAAAAAAACTACGCAGGCAGATAAGATGAAAGGAATTATTTTAGCGGGTGGATCCGGAACGAGATTACACCCATTAACTTTAGCGGTTAGTAAGCAATTAATGCCGGTTTATGACAAGCCGATGATCTATTACCCCTTGTCTATTTTGATGTTATCAGGCATTAAAGAGATATTGATTATCTCTACGCCGCACGATTTGCCTCATTTCGAGAAGTTATTGGGCGATGGATCCCAAATTGGCTGTCGTTTCGAATATGCCGTCCAACCGGAGCCGAATGGTTTAGCGCAAGCCTTTGTCATCGGCGAGAAATTCATTGGAAAAGATAAGGTGGCCTTGGTTTTAGGCGATAACATCTTCTACGGTTCCGGCTTAAGTAAGTTATTACAAGCGAACAATGATCCTTCAGGTGGTGTGGTTTATGCTTACTCAGTGAATGATCCGGAGCGTTATGGTGTGGTGGAATTCGATGCAGACAATAAAGTGATCTCGATCGAAGAGAAACCAGCGAAACCTAAGTCGAATTATGCCGTCCCAGGCTTGTATTTCTACGATAATGATGTGGTGGAGATTGCCAAAAACATCGCCCCATCCCCTCGCGGAGAATACGAAATTACGGATGTAAACAAGGAATACTTGAAGCAAGGCCGTCTTTCGGTAGGTATTTTGAACCGTGGAACAGCTTGGTTAGATACGGGTACTTTTGCGTCCTTAATGCAAGCTGGTCAATTCGTTCAAGTGATCGAAGAACGCCAAGGAATGAAAGTAGGTTGTATCGAAGAGGTGGCTTATCGAATGGGTTACATCGACAAAGCACAATTAAAGAAAATCGCTGAGCCACTGGTGAAAAGTGGTTATGGACAATACCTCTTGAATTTAATCGCCTAATCGGCTTAAATACCTAGAATTCCCGCTATCAACGCTAATCCAAACAGCAAGATGGCGGGAATTTTTGTTTTCTCGGCCAATACAAAAGCTGCCGCTACGATTCCAAGAGAGACAAATTGCGCATCTACCACCATAGGCTTTGTAAAGGTAAAAACGGCCACTAAAGTCAATCCCACAGAAGCGGCTTGAATACCTGCTAGAGAAGCGCGAATGAAGCGATATTGCTTCAATTGCCCCCAAATTCGAAACACGAAGAAGATCAAAAAAGTACCTGGCAAAAAGATTCCCAGGGCGCCGATTAACGAACCCGCCAATTCGCCCCACAAACCATAGTCCTTCATCAATAATACACCCAAATAAGACGTAAAAGCAAATACAGGACCCGGAAGCGTTTGCGAAAGAGCCATTCCCGTCAAAAAGGCGTCTGAACTAATTAACTGTTTAAACTCGACAAATTCCGTATAAAGAACAGGTGCTAAAATATGCCCGCCCCCAAAAACAAGGGATCCGTTTCGGTAAAAATTCTCAAATAAACGAATGGGGAAATAATCGCTAAAATGGCCTAAAAGCGCCAAAAAGAGCAAAAAACCCCAATACAAATGAAAATTAGCCCAAGGAATAACGAATTTATGCTTAGTCTGGCGAGGAAAATCTTTGTAGTTTAAAGAGGACACTACACCCCCTAGAACTAAAACCAAGGGAAAAATATAGGGACTATGAAACGCGATCCCTAAAAACAAGGTCACGAGTAGAATGATGACATACATGGGGCCTGTAATGACCTTTTTGGCCATATACCATCCCGCCTGCAAAATCAAACCAATACCCACAGGAAGAACGTAATGAAGAATCGAACTATTCCGTAAAAAAGTCATTCCATACGCCGCTAAGGTCATAATTAAGACCGCAGGCGTAATCCAACAAAGTAATGTTAAATAAGCCAAAGAAGCCCCACCTAGCTTCAAACCGATCGCAGTGATCATTTGAGTCGAGGTAGGGCCTGGTAATACGGAACAAAGCGCTTGAATTTCAAACAACTCTTCCTCCGTTAAATAGGCTCTTTTCTTCACTAAGCGATCTAAAAAGAGCGCAAAATGCACTTGAGGGCCACCAAAAGAGGTGCAGGCTAAAAGCAAGACATCCCACAGGAAATCCAGGTGTTTTAGCCGCCTCATTTATGCCTTTTTAAGTCCTAATTCAATCAATCGCTCATTCAAAAACGCCCCAGCCGTCATATCCGTATAGATCTTCGGATATTCCGTCGAAACGCAAGATGGTAAACAAGTCAAATCCATTTCAGAACGCGGATGCATAAAGAAAGGGATCGAATAACGAGATGTACCCATTTTCTCACGCGGTGGATTCACCACCCGATGAATCGTTGATTTCAATTTATGATTCGTCAAACGATCTAACATATCACCCACATTTACCACTACCTGATCAGGTAAAGCCGTAATGGGAATCCATTTCCCATCCATACGCAATACTTCTAAGCCTTCCGCAGAAGCTCCCATCAATAAGGTAATCAAGTTAATATCGCCATGTGCAGCCGCTCTCACCGCTCCTTCTGGCAAGGAATCAGGATCCAAAATAGGGAAATAGTGAATCGCACGTAATATGGAATTACCGTTTTTCACACGGGATTCAAAATAGTCTTGTGGCAATTCTAAATAGAGCGCAATCGCCTGCAAAAGTGCTTTCCCAGCTTTCTCTAAAGTTTGGTAGGCTTCCACTGTGTTCTTTTCGAAATCAGGGTATTCCGCTGGAAAAACGTTCGCTGGATATTCAGACCAAACGGAATCTCCATCTTCCTTGTGCGGTTGACCCACGTGGTAAAACTCCTTTAAATCAGGTACTTTAAAGCCTTTAGCCGTTTCTTTTCGCTTTCCGATATAGCCACGCTGGCCTGCAATTCCTTCTATTTCATAGGTTTGCTTCAGCGAATCAGGCGATTGAAAAAACTGCTCTACATCCGAATACAGCTTCTTCGTAAAGTCATTCGACAAACCGTGACCCTTAATCGCCACAAAACCAATCGTGTTGAAGGCAGCCCCTAAATCTTGTACAAATTTCGCCTTGCGATTCGCGTCCCCAGAAAGGAAATCTGCTAAATCCAACGAAGGAATTTCATCTAATAACATCTTATTTACTAAAGTTTGTTGATACAAAGTCCCAGTTAACTAGGTTCCAAAACGCCGCGATATAATCCGCGCGTTTGTTCATATATTTTAAATAATACGCGTGCTCCCACACGTCTAGAGCTAAAATGGGTTGACCTTTTACTTCCGCCACATCCATCAATGGATTATCTTGATTAGGCGTCGAAGAAATCACCAATTTCCCGTCTTTCTTGATTAACCAAGCCCAGCCTGATCCAAAACGAGACGTCGCCGCTTTCGTAAATTCGGCCTTAAAGGCATCTAATGAGCCAAAATCAGACTCTATTTGCTTCGCTAGGGATGCTGAAGGTTTAGAGCCTTTGGCAGGTCCTAACACATTCCAGAAAAAACTGTGATTCCAGTGTCCTCCCCCATTGTTGCGTACGGCAACAGGCTGAGTAGAAACGGTGGCTAAAATCTCTTCAAGAGATCTAGTAGTACCTGGTAAAGCTTTGTTTAAATTATCCACATAGGCCTTGTGGTGTCGGTCGTGGTGGATTTCCATCGTTAAACGATCGATATGAGGCTCTAACGCATCAAAAGCATAAGGTAAGGCTGGTAAACTAAAAGAATCAGCTACAGGAGCTGAAAAAGAAGGCAAAACCACGCTAGCTCCTGCAAGAACTAGTGAATTTTTAAGAAATTCAGCACGTTTCATCATTTTTCGGTTTATACTATTCATACATAACTCGACCTACTATACTTCGGCCAAGTGTAATCTCGTCGGTATACTCTAAATCGCCGCCAATGGGAATACCACGCGCAATCGTGGATAATTTGACGGGAAACTCTTTCAGCTTTTTGGTCAAATAAAAAGCCGTCGTATCTCCTTCCATCGTAGGACTCAAGCCTAAAATCACTTCACTCACTTTCCCAGATGCGACGCGCGCCACTAAGGATTCAATCGTCAAATCTCCTGGTGAAATACCGGACAAAGGCGAAATAATCCCGCCCAAAACGTGATATAGCCCCATAAACTGACCCGTATTTTCAATCGCTAACACATCGCGTAGATCTTCCACCACACAAATGATGCTTTCATCGCGTTTATGACTCGCACAAATGCCGCATAAATCACCATCTGAAATCATGTGGCATTGGGGGCAGTATTTCGTCTCCGTTCTCAGTTGAACTACCGCGTGGGCTAGTTGCAAAGATTGGGCTTCTGGGCGCTTTAATAAGTGCAAAGCGAGGCGCAGTGCTGATTTTTTACCGATGCCGGGCAGTTTGGAAATCTCTTCCACGGCTTGCTCAATCATCTTCGAGGGGTAATTATTCATTAGGCGCTGGCTTCTATTTCTGCGGAAATTCCTCTACGGCAAATCTCATTGCGCATAGCTACTAACTCATCAAATCCACCAGTTTTCACGCCGCATTTCCCTCTGAAATGAATCTGTAAGGTACATTGCTCCGCTTGTTGTGGCGTGTGTTCACACACTTCAATTAGCGTTAAAATGACATATTCAAAGGAATTGACTTCATCATTGTAAACAATCAGCTGATGGGCCTCGATCACCTCTTCCTCTACGAGGGTCGACGTGTCTTCTTGCCATTTTTCCTGATTTTGAAAAGAAAAAGGTAGACGATAAATACTATCTACACAGAATTCCATATTTTTGATGAATTTGAAATCAAATTTAAAAAAAAATCCGTTCCAAACCTTATGTCTGTACAATTAGCTGGAGGAATTCTTGCCCTCTATTTTGGCCTGCTGTTAGCGATCTCTTATTTTACCTCCAGAGGCGCTGATACCCACGCATTTTTTACAGCTAATCGCGAGTCGCCTTGGTGGCTGGTGGCCTTTGGGATGATTGGAACGTCGATTTCTGGCTTAACCTTTATTTCGGTGCCAGGTGCTGTGGGAAAAACCTATTTCACCTATTATCAGGTTATTTTAGGCCACTCCTTTGGTTATTTGACTATTGCACTGGTTTTAATGCCCTTGTATTACCGATTGAATCTAATTTCCATCTATGGCTATTTAGAAAAACGCTTTGGTTTTTGGTCTTATAAGACCGGTTCTGCCTTCTTTTTATTGTCCAGAACGATCGGTTCTGCCGCTCGTTTGTACCTAGCCGTTAACGTGTTACAAATTGCGATCTTCGCCCCTATCGGCGTACCCTTTATCGTGACCGTATTTGTTTCGATCTTCTTAATTTGGCTGTATACGCACCGCGGAGGGGTTAAAACGATTATTTGGACGGATACTTTACAGACTTTGTTTTTATTGATTGCGCTCTTCATTACCATTGTTTTAGTGGGCCAAAAAATGGACATGAGCATCCCTGATATGATCCAGCAAGTCAGCGCGAGCAAGTATTCGCATCTGTTTGAGTGGGATTGGAAGAATCCCCATTTCTTCGGAAAAGACTTCCTGGCGGGTGTTTTTATCGCCATCGTTATGACGGGATTAGATCAGGATTTGATGCAAAAGAACCTGACCTGTAAATCGATCGGAGAAGCACAGAAAAATATGTTCTGGTTCTACTGGGTGCTTCTTTTCATTAACATCTTGTTCCTTTCTTTAGGTGCTTTATTGTACATTTATACGGCATCTAAAGGAATCGAAGTACCTGCAAAAACAGATGAATTATATCCGATGTTAGCCTTAGGTGGCGAATTTGGGACCTTAGCTGCTGTCACCTTCTTATTAGGGATTATCGCGGCCTCTTATGCCAGCTCTGATTCAGCCTTAACGGCATTAACAACCTCCTTCTGCATCGATTTCTTGAGTATTGAGAAGTTCAAGGAGGAAAAACAAAAGAAGATGAAGCATTTCGTGCACATCGGGTTTTCTGCTTTGTTTTTCGTCGTGATTGGCTTATTCCACATCTTCAATACCTCTGAATTGATTGCCGCGGTCTTCAATTTAGCGGGTTATACTTATGGGCCCTTGTTAGGCTTATTCTCGTTCGGTTTGTTTACGAACTATGCCATCCGGGATAAATGGGTGCCTATTATCTGTGTGCTTTCGCCTATCATTACATTCGTGTTAGAAACACAGGCGCAGAGTTTATTTGGAGGATTTGGATTCGCTAAATTGATCTTGAACGGAGCGATTTGCTTTGTGATGTTGTGGATGATTCGGGACAAAAACCTAGAATCGGTACACGTTGCGTAAGGCGTAATAGTGGACGTTTTGGCCTGATCCACTTACTTTTAGGTAGTCACCCGCATCACAATAACCTAGTTCTACTTGAAAGCTAAAGTGTTTCGTGGGGAAAAACTGGGCATCTAAGGCATAAATGTTGCAGATATCTGTAGCAACACTTCCTAGGTTTTTGCCTAGAATAGGCCTCGCTGGCGTCATATTAGGTGTAAAAATACCATCAGCCGTGCTCTCTCTTGATACGAAAGAGGCTCTACCCGTCACTAACCACTTCTTGAAGTCTTGATACCGAATGTAGGGGCTAAAATTCCATGTATTCGTGATATTTAAGGCGACGGTTTGGCCAAAAGGCGGTCTCGCAAATAAGGTATTAAACGTATTCAATTTAGTATCGGATCCAGAACGATCTCCAGGCACATAATTTCCCGAAAATCCGACATAAAACGCCTTTTTAAGGGCCACATTAAAGTCCCAAACACCCATAAAGGCTGAGATAGACAGGTCATTAAACTGACCCGTTTGGCCCGCTAATTCAATATCGTAATTCCAATTTCCTGGACTAGAAAATGATCGTAAACCAAACGTATGACGCTTTTCCAAACCGCGTTTGAATTGATATTCCCGCAAATCACTCTCGAAATAAAAATAATAGGGTTCAAACTGCATTCTTTTTTGAGCCCGGTAATTCGCATAGAGACCACCTAGTATCTCATCGGTTGGCTCATCGTCAAACACACCCGGTTTAATGCGAATTGGATGCGAAACGAAAGCATCCCACTGTAGATTCTTCAGCTGGTATTTAAGATTGATTCCGTAAAAAGGCGTTCTCGTATTTGGCCCTTCCCTCGTAGCCACAAATCGCTCCAAACCCAATGAATATTCCTGCTTTCCTACCCTTAGTTTCCATTGCCTAGAAAAAGGAATATCGACAAATAATTGATGCAGCGATAACACATTCTGATCCAATTGTCCGGTGATCGGATTCGGATTTAAGAAACGTGCCGTACTGTTTAGTTGTGTAAATACGCGAAAACCTCGAGGAAATTCGAGATTCGCATGCAACATCGTGCGGTGCATGAGTTGATACGGACTTTGGGTCACAAAATCCGCAGGTACCTCCCCAAAATTAAAATGGGTATACGACTGGTATTGTTCTCGCCATTCCCCTCCCAAGCTCAATCTCGTTTCTTTTCCCAGGCGAATCTCTTTCAAATAATCCACCGCTTCCTTCTTCAAACTATCATTTTTCAAGGCCGAAAAATTATCATCAAATCGCAATCGAGCAATTTGCTGAGCAGAAAGAGAGAAGGAAAGAAAAAGGAAAAAGAAAAGTCTCAAGGGTAAATAACAGATTCAAAAGACAAATGAAGGCATTATAAAACAAAAAAACCACACGTGTTGTGTGGTTTTTTGCCTACCGAAGTAGTCCGTACGGGAATCGAACCCGTGTTTCATCCGTGAAAGGGACGTGTCCTAACCCCTAGACGAACGGACCATTATTTATTTTGGTGGCACAAAGGTAGGCTTTTCCCTTTTATATTCAAAACTACCAGCCAAAAAAAGACTAATTATTTTCTAATTTATTTTCGCTATTTTAGCCTAATCATTGAAGCAGAACCCCTTATGGCGAACGTACAACCCTATTCTCGACTAACAGATTTCGACATTGCCCTATTCTTAAATGGCAAACATACAAGACTTTATGAGAAATTAGGGGCTTTTGAGATAGAGCACGAAGGGACTGTAGGAACCTTTTTTGCGGTTTGGGCTCCCAATGCGAAAAATGTCTTTGTAACAGGTAATTTTAATTTTTGGGACCGCTATTCGCACCCCTTATTTCCTCGTTGGGACTCATCTGGTATCTGGGAAGGCTTCATTCCAGGTGTAAAAACAGGAGAAACCTATAAATATGGTATTGAAACGGCAGGTGGGGAATATTTGGAAAAATTAGATCCCATGGGCTTGTATTGCGAGGCTCCACCTAAGACGGCGAGTATCGTTTGGAATACCTATAAAGAGTGGAAAGATACCAAATGGCAAGAAGTTCGGGCTTCTAAAAATGCCCTGAATGCACCTATGTCTATCTATGAGGTACATTTAGCCTCTTGGATGAAGACCTTAGAAAATGACTACCTAACTTATGACGATTTAGCGGTAAAACTGGTGAATTACGTCAAAGAAATGGGCTTTACGCACGTGGAATTTATGCCTGTGATGGAATATCCTTATGATCCATCATGGGGATATCAAATCACTGGATACTTTGCTCCTACGGCGCGTTTTGGTGACCCTCAAGGATTTATGCGATTAGTGGAAGCCTTTCATCAGGCGGAAATTGGGGTGATTTTAGACTGGGTTCCCTCCCATTTCCCAGGCGATGCGCATGGGTTATTTAACTTTGATGGCAGTAGCGCTTACGAGCATCCAGATCCGAAACGCGGTTATCACCCGGATTGGAAATCCTATATCTTCGATTATGGAAAGAACGAGGTTCGTTCGTTTTTAATGTCAAATGCCTTTTTCTGGTGCGATCGCTACCACGTGGACGGATTGCGCGTGGATGCGGTGGCTTCTATGTTGTATTTAGATTATTCGAGAAATGACGGAGAATGGGAACCTAACCAGTTTGGTGGCAACCATAACCTAGAGGTTATTTCTTTCTTACAAGACTTAAACAGTCATATATACGGCGAATTCCCTCATATCCAAATGATTGCAGAGGAGTCCACGAGCTTCCCAGGTGTGACTAAGCCGGTACATATGGGTGGCTTAGGTTTTGGCCAAAAATGGATGATGGGTTGGATGAATGACACCCTGCGTTTCTTCCAAAAAGATCCGATTTACCGTCAGCATCACCTCAATGAGCTGACATTCTCCCTCATTTATGCGTTTACAGAGAATTTCTGTCTACCACTTTCGCACGACGAAGTAGTCTATGGTAAAGGCTCCCTTTTGACTAAAATGCCCGGCGATGATTGGCAGAAATTTGCGAATCTACGATTGCTTTTAGCAGAACAATTCACGCATCCAGGCTCTCATTTATTATTTATGGGAGGCGAATTTGGCCAAAGAGAAGAATGGAATCACACCCAAAGCCTTGACTGGCATTTGACAGAACAACATTCCCACAGAGGAATTCAAGAGACCGTAAAAGCTTTAAATCAGCTTTACCGATCAGAACCAGCTTTCTACAGCAAGCAATTTGATTACGAGGGCTTTGAGTGGATTGAATCAAACGATCAAGGCAATTCCGTGATTGCTTATATCCGAAAAGGAGAAACAGCGAAGCAACAAGTGATTGTCATCTTGAACTTAACGCCGGCACCTCGAGATGGATATCGGATAGGTGTGCCGCTTCCTGGGGTTTGGAAGACTATTTTCAACTCTGATAAGGAGGAATTCGGGGGAAGCAATTACCCTGTTTCAGGTGCTACGATGACGGAAGAAATCAACTGGCAAGGGAAAGCATTTTCGATCGCGATCAACCTCCCTCCTCTTTCAGCGCTTATTTTAAAGGCCTAAGATCCGAAATGGGTAGAAACAATAAAGACTCAGAAAAATTCCGAGCCTTTATTCAATCCGCCTAAGTAGTATTTTTTATGACCTAAGTCATTCAAAATCTTCGTTTGTATGAAATGTAATTATTGTACACAAAAGTAGTAAATATTTTATAGGCGGAAAATATTTCGATAGATATTTTTTACTATTCAGATAAAAAATAGCATTATTTCCTCTTATTTATAATTTCTTCCATATCGGAAAGTTCCACTTCTAACGCTTTCGTAGAAATCGTTATTTCCCAAGCACTTAACGCTAACGAAATACTCATTCCTAGCAAACCAATCCCAAAAAACCAACGAGCAATGAGTTGTTGATTCATAAATAACAGGAACATACATACTACGCTCAAAATCAAACTCACAATGGCGATAATCTGCATACGCTGAATCAATTTCATTCGTAGACGCAGGTTATCGATTTGCATGCGAATCGCATCATCCGGATTCTGTTGAAATTTTTCATGCAAACCACGAATTAACGAAGCCATTGACATAAAGCGATTCGTAAAGGCAATCATCAACAAGGAAACGGTTGAGAATAATAAGGCTGGAGTACCGATGCTTAATTCCATATTACTTATAATATTGATCTAGTAATTGATTCATTTCTTCTTGTACTTTTTTTGCCTCTCTAGCGGCAGAAAGGGAGGTATCATCCCCTGCATAAATGATGCCACGAGAGGAATTAACTAACAGACCCACACGGCTATTCATACCAAATTTGGCCACATCAGACAAACTTCCCCCTTGCGCTCCTACTCCAGGAACTAGGAAGAAATTATCTGGAGCGATTTCCCGGACTTTGGCAATATAATCCGTCCTCGTAGCTCCTATGACAAACATTAATTGATCCTCATTCCCCCATTCCATCGATTTACGCATGACATTCTCGTAAAATGGAATGCCATTCTCGTCTTTCATTTGTTGAAAATCATTACTTCCTGGATTAGAGGTTAAGGCTAACAGAATCACCCACTTATTTTCAAACTGTAAGAAGGGAGTCACCGAATCTTCCCCCATATAAGGAGCCACCGTTACCGAATCGAAATCGAATCCAGCACGAGCAGGCTCAAAAAAGGTTTGAGCATATTTCGTGGCCGTATTTCCAATGTCACCACGCTTCGCATCTGCGATAGAAAATACGTCCTTAGGCATATATTCCATCGTTTTCTGTAAACTTTCCCAACCAGCAGGCCCTAAAGCCTCGTAAAAGGCGATATTCGGTTTATAGGCCACCGTATAAGGCAAAGTGGCATCGATGACCGCTTTATTAAAGGCAAAAATGGGATCTTTTTCCGTCTTAAATCGACTTGGAATCAACGAAATATCGGTGTCCAAACCCACGCACAAAAAGGATCTCTTTTGTTCAATCTGCTTAATTAATTCCGCTGAATTCATGTGAAAGAAGGAAAATAGGATTAATTTTGCCACAAATCTATCCCTTTCCCTGCCAAAAAACAATTTATGGAATTCATTAAGCATCGTTTATCAGGAGTCATTGAGTGCATACCAACAAAATATCATGACGAACGAGGATTTTTCTACGAATCCTATAACCAAAAGCGTTTTGCTGCGAATGGAATCCCCGAAGATTTTGTGCAAGACAATTATTCCTTCTCAACTAAAGGTGTATTGCGAGGCTTGCACTTCCAACATAATCCGAATGGTCAAGGGAAATTAGTGCGTGTAATGACCGGGAAAGCATTAGACGTGGTGGTGGATTTACGCAAGGACTCCCCTACCTTTGGACAGCACGAAAAATTCGTCTTGGATGCAGATAAAGGCAATATGCTGTATGTACCCATCGGTTTCGCGCATGGCTTTATCGCCCTTGAAGAGACCATTTTTGTGTACAAATGCACCAATTTTTGGAATAAAGAGGCAGAATCAGGTATTCGCTGGAATGACCCGCAATTAGGGATTGAATGGGGCGTTGAAAACCCAATTGTATCGGATAAAGACCAAATTCTACCCGATTTTGACCCCAATCATCCGATTTTTTAATTAAAATTTTGATATCTTTGCATCAATGACTCGCAAGCTGATTTTATCAAGCCCATTACTCGAAATAACCATCTCTCGGTTGTGTCAAGAGCTCATTGAGAATCAAATCAACGGTATTGAAACGGTAATTCTAGGCTTACAGCCGCGCGGAATCTTCTTTGCAGAACGTATCGCGAAAGAATTAAGCAAACACCTTGAAAAAGCTCCTAGCGTAGGAAAAATAGACGCTACCTTCTTCCGCGACGATTACCGCCGCAGAGAAACGGTATCGCCTAATTCAACCGATGTCCCCTTTTTAATCGAAAACAAGCGTGTTATCCTAGTAGATGACGTATTAGCTACGGGCAGAATGGTGCGGGCGGCGCTGGATGCGATGAATAGTTTTGGGAGACCGGCTAAAGTGGAATTATGTGTCTTAATCGACCGTATCTATAACCGTGATTTGCCCATTAACGCAGATTACGTGGGTAAAAGTGTCAATACCTTACCCACCGAAAAAGTACTCGTAGAGTGGACAGAACAAGGCCACGAAGCGGACAGAATTTGGTTAATTCCTCAACCTGAATAATTATGTTAAAGTCGCCACATTTATTAGGAATCAAAGATCTGGATGAAGAATCCATTCAATTGATTGTTAAAACGGCCAGAGAATTTAAAGAGGTCCTGAACAGACCCATTAAAAAAGTTCCTTCTCTACGCGATGTGACGATTGCTAATATCTTCTTTGAAAATTCCACCCGTACCCGATTATCTTTCGAATTAGCCGAAAAAAGACTTTCTGCTGACACCATTAACTTCTCAGCCTCAGGCAGTTCGGTAAAAAAAGGGGAAACATTGCTTGATACGGTCAATAATATCTTGGCGATGAAAGTGGATATGATTGTGATGCGCCACGCGAGTCCAGGAGCGCCTCATTATCTAGCGAAACATATTAAAGCCAATATCGTCAATGCAGGCGACGGAACGCACGAGCATCCGACGCAAGCCTTATTAGATACGTTCTCCTTGCAAGAAAAACTAGGCGACTTAGCCGGCAAAAAAATCGCCATTATCGGTGACATTTTGCACTCTCGCGTAGCCCTTTCCAATATTTACGCCTTGAAAAAACAAGGAGCAGAAGTTCGCCTTTGCGGACCTAGCACCTTGATTCCGAAGCACATACAAAGTTTAGGCGTCGAAGTTTCTCACGACGTAAAGAGTACCTTAGCTTGGTGTGATGCCGCAAACGTATTGCGTATCCAATTAGAGAGACAACAAATCAAGTACTTCCCGAGTCTTCGCGAATATTCGCAGTTCTTTGGAATCAATCGCGCGATGCTGGAGGAATTACCTAAAGAAATCGTTTTAATGCACCCAGGCCCAATAAACCGCGGGGTGGAATTAAGTTCTGATGCAGCAGATTCGCCGCATTCAATCATCTTAGATCAGGTAGAAAATGGCGTGGCCGTGAGAATGGCTGTCCTTTATTTACTTGCTTCGAGAGCTTCGTAAGCCAATAACATTTTTTGGGTAGAGATGTGATTTCCGCAAGCATAATGGCCTAGCGGGCAATTTTTCTTGCCGTGATCTCCACAAGGACGACAATCTAATTTTTCTGATACCTCAATGACTTGACTTTGATCCGCTAAAGGGCCAAAGCCAAAATCCGGAATCGTAGAACAGAATAAGGCAACCGTAGGCACATTCACCGCAGAGGAAAGGTGCATCGGACCTGAATCGTTGACGAAATTACCTTTACTTTGGGCAAAAATAGACGTAGACGCTAAGAGCGCATGTTTTCCTGTTTCATTAAAGATAGGCCAACCTAGACAGGCTTGCTCAATCTCATCTGACAAATACTTTTCATTAGGCGAACCCATTAACACAACTGCCTGATCGCGAGGCAATACATGAATAAAATCGATCCATTTCTGAATGGGTAAACGCTTCGTCTCCCACACACTTCCGGGGGAAATACAGATGTAATTTGTAGCGGGAGCTGGTGCCTTCGAAGGATTCAAGAAAGGTTTGTGTACCTTCTCCCCTAACCAATCACTCAATAAAGCCGTATTTCGTTCCACTTCATGGATCCCATTCCCAAAAGGGTGTGGATAAGACTTCGTAAAAAACCAGGATAGTGGATTTTTTGCAAACCCATAAACCTGTTTGGCTCCAATCATCAGACTTAACAAACCCATTCCGAAGAATCGCTGTACCACGAAGACTTTATCGAAGGATTCTTGCTTCAAATGAGTGCGCAAATCAAGCCAAGAAACCCGTTTATTCGACTTATCATAGGTCCAAACGCGCTCCAAACAAGGATGTGTATAAGCCTGAAAAATAGACTCATTCCCTTTTCGAACTAACAAATGAATGGCCGTTTCAGGGGATTCTATCCGGATTTTCTCCAATAATGACGTTACTAAAACCGCATCCCCGAGGAAAGCGGTCTGAATAATTAACACCTTGGACACTGGATTCATAGAAGAAAAGGAAGCGATTAGCCATAAAATTACTTATTTTTGAGACATTTTTCACCAAAACTCCATTTATGAATTCCATTCACCTGCATACCCTCTCAAACGGAATCACGGTGGTGCACAGGCAAGTGCTTCACACAGAGATCTCGCATTTAGGGATTATGTTAGACATCGGAAGTCGGGATGAATTAGCGGGAGAAGAGGGTTTAGCGCACTTTTGGGAGCATATGGCATTCAAAGGGACGAAGAAAAAGAACAATATGCAGATCATTAACCGCCTTGAAATTTATGGTGGGGAATTGAATGCTTATACCACTAAAGAAAAAATCTGTTTCCACGCCTCCATTTTAAGCCCCTATTTCGAAAGGGCCTTAGAACTATTAACTGACATTACGTTTGAATCCGTGTTTCCTGAAAAGGAATTAGAGAAAGAGCGTTCGGTCATTTTAGAGGAGATGTCGATGTATTATGACGCACCGGAGGAAGCGATACAGGATGATTTTGATGAATTATTATTTCCCAATCACCCTTTAGGCGTCAATATTTTAGGAACCACAGAGACGGTTCAAGCTTTCCAAAAAAAGGACCTCGAATCCTTCATTGAACGTAATTTAGACACTTCCCGAATCGTTTTTTCTTCGATTGGGAAATTAGATCCAGCGAAGGTTTTTGCCTGGGCAGAAAAGCATTTAGGATCCATTAAAGCGAAGAAGCAAATCGTAAAACGTCTTGCTCCTTCACCTATGATTCCACAGACCAAAGTCATCAAAAGAGGCATTACGCAATCCCACGTGGCTTTAGGCCGTCAATCTTTTGCCATTGAAAACCCGAATCGACTAGCCTTTTTCCTATTAGTCAATCTATTGGGAGGGCCTGGAATGAATTCTTTGTTAAATGTTTCAGTTAGGGAAAGACATGGCTTAGTTTATTCTATTGAAGCTAGTTTGACTTCGTTTTTAGACTCGGGTTATTGGGCCATTTATTTTGGGACTGAACCTAATCAGGTGAATAAATCCTTAAAATTGATTCATAAAGAGTTTGCCAAACTGCAAGAAAAAGAGTTAACGGCACCTCAATTGACTAAGATAAAAAGTCAATTAAAAGGGCAATTAGCGATGGCGGAAGAGGGAAACCTCAATTTCATGTTAATGATGGCTAAGAATCTCTTGGATCGAGAGAAAATCGAGAGTTTAGACGAAATTTTCGAACAAATTGACCTCATCGACAGCGCGCATATTCAATCGCTGGCGAAAGAAATGCTCGATCCAGCTACCTTGAGTTGTTTGATTTTCGAACCCTAATTCAGTGCACCTCTACCTCCATATCCCCTTTTGTAGACAAGCCTGTCATTATTGCGATTTTCATTTTTCGACGAATACGAGCCGAAAAGAAGAAATGGTCAACGCCATGTGTCGCGAAATAGTGGAACAGAAAGACTATTTAAAAGGGGCAGAATTAAAGACGATCTATTTTGGCGGAGGTACTCCATCTCTTTTAAATGCGGGCAATTTAGATTTGATATTCAATACCATTCGCGATTACCACACCATAGCTAACAACGCTGAGATTACCTTAGAGGCGAATCCAGAAGATTTAACATCAGACTATTGCCAACTGATTGCCTCAAAAGGAATCAATCGCCTGAGTATCGGCATTCAATCCTTTCAAGAGAAAAACCTAGTTCTGATGAACCGAAACCATCAGGCATCCGATTCCATCCAGGCGATTCAGAATGCGCAAAAAGCAGGTATCAACAACATCAGCATCGATTTGATTTACGGAATTCCTTCAAACTCTGAAGCAGAATTAGCCGAAGATTTGGAAAAGGCCACCTCGCTGAGAGTCCAACACATTTCAGCTTATAGCTTAACGGTGGAACCTAAAACGGTTTTTGGCGTTCAAAAAAAGAAAGGGACTTTTCTGGAAATACCGGATTTCGCGATGGCAAACGCCTTCAATCAAGTACGAGATTATTTAGAGTCCAAAGGTTACGAGGGCTACGAAACCTCTAATTTTGCCAAAGAGAGCCATTATTCTGTCCACAACACCAGTTATTGGCAGCAAGAACCCTACTTAGGTATTGGACCTTCCGCGCACAGTTTCAATGGGCATTCGCGGCAATGGAACGTGGCAAATAACGCCAAATATATGGCAGAGGGTCTCGCTTTAGCGGAGAAAGAAAATCTTAGTCCGGCCGATCAACTCAATGAATACCTCATGGTTCGCTTACGAACAAAATGGGGTATTGACCTGAACTATGTGAGCGATTGTTATGAAAAAATAGGTCAAATTTACCCTGAAAAGGAATTTGAAACCTGGATTGCAAAAGGTTTCGCTCGAATTGAAAATGACAGTTTACTACTAGAAGGCAAAGGCAAATTAATTGCCGATCGTTTAAGCAGTGATATTTTTGTGGTCTAAGCCCTTTTTGTAATTTTACAACCCTATGGCAAAGCGAATCGAATACGATAAGAAATCACCTATCCCCTCTAACGGAAGTAAAAAGTTTGAACGATTAGCGAAGAAAAGCCCTAGAAAACGCTCTTGGCTCAAGAAAATCGGCTTCTTCTTCCTCTACCTATGGATTTTTAGCTTGTTTACGGTCGTATTTCTCAAATTCTTTCCCGTCTATTTTACGCCAACCATGGCTTCAAGGAAGATTGATGCCCTTTTAGAAGGAAAACCATCCAAGATTCACAGCCAATGGAGCTCGTACAAAGAACTAGACAAAAATGTAGCCATCGCCGTGATAGCCTCGGAAGACCAGGCTTTCCCAGATCACCACGGATTTGATTTCGACGCGATGTGGGGCGCAGTGAAATACAATATGAAGGGCAAAAAAATCCGTGGAGCGAGCACTATTTCGCAACAAGTGGCTAAAAACGTCTTTTTATGGCAAGGCAGAAGCTATATCCGAAAAGGACTGGAAGTATACTTTACGTTCTTGATTGAATTAATCTGGGGAAAAGAACGCATTTTAGAAGTCTATCTGAATGTGGCAGAAACGGGACCGATGACTTTTGGCGTAGAAGCGGCCTGTCGCCAATACTATGGTCACAGTGGAACCGAGATCTCAGCTTCAGAAGCGGCAAGAATTGCGGCCGTATTACCGAGCCCAAATCGTTTTTCCATCGAACATCCATCGGCTTATGTGCGCAAACGTACCTCAGCCATTCAACGCCAAATGAAAGCTTTAGGAGGTAAAAACTACCTGAAGAATCTATAATAACTCGACCGAAGGATCCCAGAAATGGTTGGAGAATTGTTGAATTTGATCGTTTTTGATCGTGAGGCCTTCTTCTTCTAGTAATTCCTGCATTCGATTAGCTCCAAAAAAGTTCTTACCAGTCAAAACTCCATTACGATTTACAACCCGATGAGCAGGAATATTTGCCTGACCGTGCGACGCATTCATCGCCCAGCCCACTAATCTAGCACCTCCTTTGGAACCTAAATAACCTGCAATAGCACCATAAGTCGACACTTTGCCGGGAGGGATCAACGCTACCACCTGGTAAATTGCTTCAAAATCAGCCATTATTCTTCTTTACGCTCTTCGATCTCTTGGCATAACTCGGCATACCATTTCTCCCCAAATTTGCGAATCAAAGGCTCTTTCAAAAACACATAGATGGGAACACCTAAGGACGCACCATTCGAACACGCATCTGAACAGATAGACCAACGATCGTAATTTAAGGCCGTGTAATCGGCTAATTTAGCTAAGCGAATTGGATACAGATGACATGAAATAGGCTTTCTAAAATCCGTCTTTCCTGCAAAATAAGCTTGCTCGATGCCGCATTTCAAATGGCCTTTGTCGTCATACAAGGCATACGCGCATTCTCTTCCTTTAATCACTGGCGTGGAAAAATCACCGTCGTCGTCCTTCACCCAGGCACCCGATTTTTCAATTTCCTTTAACCCTATTTCGGATAAAAAAGGCTTAATATCGTCCTGAATTCGCTCTAAAATCTCTAATTCATCTTCCTCTAACGGAGCCCCTAAATCGCCCTCTACGCAGCAAGCGCCTTTGCATTTGGCTAAATCACACACGAAAAATTCGTCTGCTACATCGGAAGAGATTACCGTATCGTCAATTAAAATCATCTGCTTATTTTTGAACCACAAAGGTACATATTATAGTTTATATAGGTAATTTTACACTATGAAATCCCTTTGGATACTTTTATTAATACTTTTAATCTGTTTACCGGTTTTTGCCAAAACCTCGTTTCCCGACTCACTTTTGATCGGAAACGTAAAGGTATTCATTCATCCTTCTGCTAAATCCATCCTCGAAACAGAGCAAAAGCGCTTAGGCAGCAGCAAGAAATTTGTGGAGAGTATGAAGGAAAAAATGCGCTTCTATTTTCCTGTCATGGAGCCTTTATTACAATCAGCAGGCATTCCCAATGAGTTCAAATACCTTTCGGTTCAGGAAAGTGGATTAAATCCGATCGCAGTTTCGAGCTCGCAAGCTGTGGGATATTGGCAATTCAAATCAGGTACTGCGACAGATGTGGGAATGAAAGTAAATGCAAATGTGGATGAACGAAAGCACATTATTGAGGCCACAAAAGGCGCTGCGAACTATTTCACCCGCAATAATCGAGTATTGAATAACTGGGTAGGAACACTTCTCTCCTACCGAGTAGGTTTAGGAACGGCGAAGAAAACGTCCTATGTGATGGATTGGGTGGGAAAATCGGACATTCAGGTGGATTCAAGTACGGATTGGTATGTGCTGCGTTTTTTAGCTTACCAAAAATTCTGGGCAGATGAATTCAAAAAAGATGATTCTCTTGGTATTCAACCAATTAACCAGTCTAAACTAATTTGTTACGATAATTCCTGCGGCAAAAACCTGTATGAAATTGCGGATGAGCTAAATGTCAGCTTCGATGATTTGAAGAAATACAATCCATGGATATTGAACGATTACGTGCCTAGCGATAAGAATTACATTATTTATCACCCATCCACAGTTACCTTCTTTGATAACTCTATCCAAATCCCTGAGATTTTACAGCCAGACGATTTTCTGTTACCGCCTAAAAAGAAGTTAGATAACCCGCAGAAGGAATAATCCATCCCGGATAGGAAGTAGTAAAGGCTCTACACGTGGATCATTCGCCACTTTGGTATTGAAATCACGCAAAGCTTGTGTCGATTTGTCTTTAGCCGCTTCCTCAATAATTTTACCGCTCCACAGCACATTATCCACTAAAATAAGTCCTCCTGGACGCATTTTGTCGATAACAAGATCAAAATACAGCGCATAATTACGCTTATCCGCATCGATAAATACCATATCGATAGGGCCTTCAATAGCAGGAATTTCGTGAGCGGCATCCGCGATACGGTAATCAATTTGCTCCTTATAAGGAGAACGATCAAAGAATGAACGCGTAAACGTCTCTAACTCTTCATTCACATCAATCGTAATCAAACGACCACCTGCTTTTAAACCTTCCGCCATACAAAGGGCAGAATAACCGGTATATGTCCCTATTTCGAGGATGAGAGAAGGTTGATAAACTTTGGCAATGAAAGACAAAAAACGCCCCTGCAAATGACCAGAAAGCATCCGAGGCTGCAACACCATCGCGTGCGTCTCCCGAACTAACTCCTTTAACAAGTCATTTTCTGGCTCCGTGTGCAGGCGTGCATATTCCTCTATTCCTTCGTCAATGAATTCCATTATTTAATCCCTGTGTAGAAGAAGTCCAATGAATGATCAGGATCCTGGCTAAGGAAATAATCATCCACCTGAATCGATGAAACCAGTGAATTATTCGACTTAGACATCGATAAGCGACTCATGCGATTCGCGATATCATAAGGTACCTGTAACCAAGTTCTTGGTAATTTATATTGTAAGTTGAAAATATCGAAACGCGTGATTTTCTTGACTGCTACCTTATTTTCCTCATAGTAATCCATCACTTTTTGATTTCCGTGCACCCCTTCCGTAATAACCTCAGAGAAGTGTTTCTTCATCAAGTCGCGTAATTCTGGCGCCAAATATTCGCGTACGTGCCATGGATTGCGGGTTAAGGAGAATTTCCTATTCACGGTCGTTAAATACAATTTACCGCCCGGCTTTAACACGCGAGCCGCTTCCGCTAAGAAGAAATCATCGTTTTCGATGTGCTCAATCACTTGAAAAGTCACCACATAATCGAAATGATTCGAAGGCAAATCTTTCAATGGAGGTAAGAACATATCGATGAACTTGAACTTAGGATAAGTCTTCGATAAACTCTCCATCAATTCTGTGTTCTTATCTACTCCCGTATAGTCACTTACCGCGTCAGCTAATACACCCACACCACGTCCTGTGCCGCATCCAATCTCTAATACATTGCCAGAAAGTAATTGGCTGACGTGGATATAAGGATACAATAAACGTTGGTGAACGGGATTATCTGAAGGAATATCAGAGGAAGCGATTTCGGTAGTTTTATACATTCTAATAAAGTTAAGAGACAAAGGTAAGGAATTATCTAGCTGAAATGTTAAAAAAAATGTCGACCTTCGTGCAAAATTTCAAGCAACATCGTGTCAGAAGAAAACGCATCAAGACCCCCATTTAAGAGACCATTTAGACATTTTACAGCTCCTGTAACAGACAATAAAGAGTTTGTGTTTGGGGTGCAATCTGTTTTAGAAACGCTTCGTTCTGGGAAAGAAATTGATCGTTTATTAGTCCAAAGAGAACTAGGAAACACTGAAATCCTTGATTTAGCCAAAGAAAAAGGCATTCAAGTACAAAAGGTACCTTTGGAAAAATTAAACCGCATTACACGGAAAAATCACCAAGGAGCCATCGCTTTCGTTTCTGCCATTCACTATGCAAAATTAGAGAATGTCATTGCAGACACCTTTGAGAAAGGCGAAATACCCTTTATTTTGATTTTGGACCGCGTTACAGATGTAAGAAACTTCGGTGCTATCGCACGTACAGCAGAATGCGCGGGTGTTCACGCCATTGTTTTACCCTCTCGTGGAGCCGCTCAAATCAACGCAGACGCGATGAAAACATCCTCTGGAGCGTTGAACTTTATTCCCGTATGTAAGGAAGACAGCTTAATCCAAACGATTGACTTCTTGCAAAATTCGGGCTTGCGCGTGGTAGCTTGTACAGAGAAAGCCAAAAGCACGATCTACGAAATAGACTACAAGGACCCGATCGCCATCATTATGGGATCAGAAGAAGATGGAATCACAGTCGAAATCATCCGCAAATCAGATGAGATCGCTAAAATCCCTCAAGCAGGTCAAGTAGGATCCTTAAACGTATCAGTTGCAGCGGGTGTCATCATTTTTGAGACCGTTCGCCAACGTTCTATTTAATTTTTACGAAGTATCTGAAAAGCCGACGCTTGCGCTGTCGGCAAAATAGTCACGTCTGCAATATTGACGTGCGCTGGAGCTGCGACGATATAACGAATTAATTCTGCCACATCTTCCGCGACTAAAGGTTCGTATCCGGCATATACCGCCTCTGCTTTTGCTTGATCTCCTTTAAAGCGAACCTCGGAAAATTCGGTAGCAACTGCCCCTGGAGCCACATTCGAAACTTTAATCCCAAACGGGTTTAAATCCTGGCGCATCCCCGCTGATAAGGCCTCTACTGCCGCTTTGGAGGCACAATACACATTCCCATTCGGATATGTTTGCTTTCCTGCAATAGAAGACAAATTAATGATATGACCCGATTTTCTTTCGACCATTCCTTTGATCACTTCCTTAGACACATATAATAAACCTGTCACATTAGAGGCCATCATCGCATCCCAATCAGCTACATCTCCATCTTGAATAGCAGACATACCATGTGCATTACCCGCATTATTTACCAAGACATCGATATTTTTCCATTCAGCTGGAAGAGATTCAAACGCTTGAATAACCGCAGATTGGACGCTCACATCGAACGTTAACAGCGTCGAATGAACCGATAAACTAGCCTGCAGCTCCTCTAAACGTTCCTTTCTTCTACCACAAAGGATTAATTGAAAACCTTCTTTAGCTAAGGATTGAGCAGTGGCGCGACCGATTCCGGAACTCGCACCCGTGATGCAGGCGATTTTTTTCATAGGAATTAATTTAATGCGAAGGTAAGCGCAAAGAGGTGTTCTAAAAAATTTGAGCGTAATTTGTATCCAAATTCAATACCCTATGAACTTTTTAATCGTTGGATTGGGCAACATAGGCCCGCAATATTTATTTACACGCCATAATATTGGATTTATGGCGGTGGATTTTTTGGCCAAACAAAAGGACCTCAACTTCAAAACCGATCGATTAGCCTCCGTTGCTTCTTATAAATTAAAAGGACACACGATATACCTGATCAAACCCACGACATTCATGAACCTGAGCGGTAAGGCGGTTAATTACTGGCTCTCCTATTATAAGATTGAAAAAGAGAACATGCTCGTATTAGTGGATGACTTAGCTATCCCATTCGATACCTTGCGTCTTAAGCCCAAAGGATCATCTGGCGGGCACAATGGCCTTAAAAGTATCGAAGGCGTTCTAGGAGGCACAGAATACCCTCGTTTGCGTATGGGAATTGGTAGCGATTTTGCCAAAGGAAGGCAGGCTGATTATGTCTTAAGTAACTTTTCTGAAGCCGAATTAGAGACAATCCCCTTCATTTTGGACAAAACCGCGGAGATAATAGAAACATTCTGCGTTGAAGGACTCACTAAAACAATGAACAAATACAACCAATAATTGTACTTTTTAAAGAATCTTTGAATTTTTCCGTAATTTTTAAATAAGAATTAATCAAACGATTTAAAATAATAAGCCAAATATTATTCTGCAATACTTCATAAATTATACTAAATATTCTGATTTTGAATTCAAATTCGGAATATACTGAAAAATAACACACAAAATAGACTAAAATAAAGTTTTGACATATTAAAAAAATGCAATAATTTTGCATCGTTGATTTAGATAATAAATATAACAAAAATATGAAGAAGACATTATTATTAGCTAGCTGTTTAATTGGATTAAACCTAGTTGCGGTTGCAGGAGAAGAAGCACGTTCATTTAATCGTTCAAACGATTTATCAGTAAAAACAGAAACATTATCAGAAGTGATCACCTCGTTGATTCGCAAAGACGCTCAACTGAAGAGTGCAAGCGCTGCGAGTTTGACTATATCGATTTTAGAAGATTTCCAAAATAACAAAACAGAGTTCTTAAAAGCTTCTGAGTCAGAAAAAGTGGTTTTCAATCAAACCATCAAAACTATTTCTGAGCAAGGTCAAAATTTTTCAGACACCAAGACGTTAAACTGGATCAAAGAAATTAATCAAACAGCTAAAAAGATCAACCTAGTGTGGTCAATTGTAGGCACTGAACCCGTTATCGATACTAATTTTGATAACAGCTCAGAACAGCAAGAGCACTTGATTGTTATGTTATAAGTAGATTGTTAGTAGTTTTCATAGTTAAATAGGTTTAGAGGTAATCAAAAAAGGTGAAGTTTTTAACTTCACCTTTTTTTTATTTTTTTTGCACTAAACTTATAAAATATCCACTAAAGCATTATATTTGTATAAATTTTCATAGTTAAATAGGTTTAGAGGTTAAACAAATAAGGCCAGAAGTTTCTTCTGACCTTATTTTTATTTTATACCACCCTGAAAATGAGGACCTAATTAACAGTCCCTCCATTCCAAATTTGTTTGTTAGGTTGTACTAATGCCAGACTTCCGTCTGCATCTTCTGCCATCAAAATCATCCCCTCACTCTCAATTCCCATCATTTTACGCGGCGCTAGATTTGCTAAAAAGGTCACCTGCTTACCTACGAGATCTTCTGGTGCGAAATGCTCTGCAATACCAGACAAAATCGTTCTATTCACAAAACCATCATTCACTTGAAGCTTTAACAACTTCTTACTCTTCTCCATCTTCTCTGCCGCAACAATTTCACCGATGCGAATATCCATTTTGGCAAAATCATCAAAAGCCACCGTCTCTTTAAGAGCTGGCACTGTTTTAGTCGCTAATTCCATCTGCGCTTTCGTTTGAACTAATTTATCTACCTGCTTTTGAACCGCTTCATCTTCTATTTTCTCGAATAACAAGCCCGGATTTTTTAAGGTTGTCCCTGCAGCAATCACCTCAAAATCACCAATACTTGACCACTCAAAGCTCTCCATACCTAGCGCAGTACGCAATTTCTGTGCACTAAACGGAATGAATGGCTCTAAGGCAATACTTGCTTGAGCCACTAATTGCACCGCATAATTCAATACCGTTCCAGCCTTCGCCGGATCTTCTTTCATGATTTTCCAAGGCTCCGCTTCCGCTAAGTATTTATTACCTAATCGAGCAATCTCCATCGCTAACACAAGTGCATCGCGGAATTTATAATTTTCTAATGCTACCGCTAGTTTAGCTGGAATTTCAGCCACCGCAGCCATCAAATCGGCTTCTAATCCGGCTCCTTCTCTCTTAGGAGGCACTACAGAACCGAAGTTTTTATCAATTAATACAAAAGCACGGTTCACGAAATTGCCTAAAATGGCGACTAATTCGGAGTTGTTTTTGGTCTGAAAATCAGCCCACGTAAAATCGGCATCTTTCGTTTCTGGACTGGAAGCCGTCAACGCATACCGCAATACGTCCTGCTTGCCCGGGAAATCCACTAAATATTCATGTAACCAAACCGCCCAATTACGCGAGGTAGAAATCTTATCCCCTTCCAGGTTCATGAATTCATTCGCCGGCACCTGATCCGCTAATTGATAACCTCCGTGCGCCATACACATGGCGGGGAAGATCAAACAATGGAACACAATATTGTCCTTCCCTATAAAATGCACGATGCGGCTATCCTTTGCCTTCCAATACGTCTCCCATTCTGGCGTTAATTGCTTTGTCATCGAGATATATCCGATGGGAGCATCAAACCACACATAAAGCACTTTGCCTTCCGTATCTGGCAAAGGAATAGGCACACCCCAGTTCAAATCACGCGTCATCGCACGAGGCTTCAAGCCTTCTTGCAACCAAGATTTAACCTGACCCGTCACATTCGACTTCCATTCAGGGTGTGAGTTAATGTATTTTTCTAATTCTGGCTGCCATTGATCTAAAGGCAAAAACCAGTTTTTGGTCGGCTTTAAAACAGGTTTAGAACCACTCAAAGCCGATTTAGGATTCAATAATTCCGTAGGAGAAAGCGTCGTTCCACACTTTTCACACTGATCGCCATAGGCGCCTGGCTGCTTACAAGAAGGACAATCGCCCGTGATATAACGATCCGCTAAGAATTGTTTCGCTTCTTCATCATAGAATTGCTCCGTCACTTCCTCGATAAATTTCCCTTCGTTATATAATTTCAAAAAGAACTCTTGAGAAACTTCGTGATGTACTGGATCAGAAGTTCTTCCATATATATCAAAGGAAATGCCGAATTGCTCGAACGAATCCTTGATTTCTTTATAATAATAATCGACTACTTGCTGAGGTGTCTTCCCTTCTTTCGCAGCCTTAATGGTAATAGGCACGCCATGCTCATCTGTTCCAGACACGAAAATCACGTCCTTTTTCTGCAAGCGCAAATAGCGCACATAGATATCTGCAGGTAAATAACATCCGGCCAAGTGACCGATGTGAATAGGTCCATTCGCATAAATTAACGCTGCAGTAACGGTAGTCCGTGAAAAGTCTGACATAAAATTGGGTAAAATGAAAGCACAAAAATAGGCAAAAACATTCATTGAAATAATCGATTTACCTATTGCGCATCAAAAAAATATGACTATCTTTGCACACAATTTAAAAAAACAGACAAAAGAAAATGTTAATTATTTCGATAAAAGAGAACGAATCAATTGATAAGGCTTTAAAGCGCTTCAAGAAGAAATTTGAAAAAACAGGTGTAGTAAAAGAACTACGTAGAAGATCTGCTTTCGAAAAACCTTCTGTAGGTCGTCGTAAAGAAATGATTCGTGCTGCTTACAAGCAAATCACTTACGGAAATATTAATAACTAATTTCCTATACATTCTTTAAAGGAATTGACTAATTTCGATGATGAATCGTGAATTAGTCAATTTTTTTTTGGACCACCTGTCCATCGAAAGGCGCCTCAGTTCGCATACAATTACCTCCTACTCCACTGACTTAGAACAGTTTAGCGCTTTCATCGCTTCTACGGAGCTATCACAAGTCCAAGCGTTAACCATTCGAAAATGGCTCATCAGCTTATCCGATGATTCTATCCAAAACCGAAGTATTAACCGCAAATTGGCCACACTTCGTACCTTCTATAAGTACCTTTTGCGTACGGGGAAAATAGCAGAAAATCCAATGACCTCTATTCGGATGGTCAAAACCACCAAGAAAATACCCCAATTTGTCCGGGAATCAGAGATGGAAAACCTGGTGAATAACCGGAAAATCGCTACGAATTTCAGCGAGGCGAGAGACGAACTTATCCTGTTTTTACTTTACGGAACAGGCATTCGTCTGGCAGAATTGATTTCTCTGCAAAACAATCAAGTCAATCTAGCAGCTAAAACAATTCGAGTAATCGGAAAGCGAAATAAGGAACGGATGATTCCTATTCCTGGCTTACTTGTTGACTTAATAGCAACGTATCGCAGCTTTTGCACCGTAGAACACGCCCATTTACTACTCACAGATAAAGGGGAACCACTGTACCCCATGTTTGTACAACGTTTAGTCAAGAAAAATCTAGGAGAATATAGCCAACTAGAGAAGCTTTCTCCACACGTATTGCGTCACACCTATGCGACACACCTTTTGAACAAAGGGGCGGATTTGAATGCCATCAAAGAGTTATTAGGACATGCGAATTTGGCAGCTACGCAAGTATATACCCATAACTCGATGGAGAAAATGAAAGCGATCTACTTACAAGCGCATCCGAAGGCCTAATCGGCTAAAACAACTGGACCTTTTTGGTTGATTTGAGAAACATATTGCTCTGATCCAATACCCAAGGCGGCAAATTCTGCGGCCATCGCTTTCGCTACTTTTTGGGCGGTTTCTTCTCCTTTAGATAAGGCAAATAACGAAGGTCCGGAACCTGAAATGGAACAACCTAGCGCACCGCTAGCAATCGCAGCAGCTTTTACTTCCGCAAAACCAGGGATTAAGATCGCTCGAGAGGGCTCGATGATCACATCGACTAAGGAACGACCAATCAGCTCATAATCGGGCAATAGTAACCCTGCTACTAGTCCGGCAACATTCCCCATTTGGGTGATGGTAGTGGCCAATGAGATTTCTTTATCTAAAATTCCGCGCGCATCTTTCGTATTCACCTCGATTTGCGGGTGGACAATACTCGCATATAGATCTGCAGGCACAGGCACTTGAATGATATCTAAGGGATCGTAGGAACGAATGACAATAAAGCCTCCTAAGAGCGAAGGACCTACGTTGTCTGCGTGCGCGGAGCCGCAGGCGACGCGCTCGCCTTCCATCGCGAAGGGCAAGAGGTCCTTTTGTGATAAAGGGCGGCCCATTAATTCATTTGCTGCAAAAACGCCCGCAACCGCTGAAGCAGCTGAAGACCCTAAGCCGGAGCCTAAAGGCATATCTTTATGCAGCGACAATTCAAATCCTTGATCTTCGCGACCGATATGTGCTAAGTACTTTTGGATGGCAATACCAGCGGTATTTTTCTCTACAGCCTTAGGCAAACGGCCATCATCCCCTGTGATTTCTTTAATAACGATTCCTGGAGTCGCTTTCTTTTCTAACACGACCTCATCTCCAGGATGATTCACAGCAAAGCCGAAGATATCAAATCCACAAGCTACATTCGCTACCGTCGCTGGCGCATATACGCGTATCTTTTCCATATTATGCGAGATGACTACCGATGGATACAATATCTGCAAAAACACCCGATGCAGTCACTTCAGCTCCAGCACCAGGCCCTTTAATCACTAAAGGACGGTCATGGTAACGCTTTGTGGTAAAGGCAATCACATTATCAGCCCCATCCATTTGGTAGAATGGATGAGCGGGACCGACAGAACGCAAACCGATGGTGATTTTTTGGTCTTCTAAACAAGCGATGTAACGTAAAACTTCGCCTTTCGCAGCAGCCTCATTCACCAATTTCTCGAAGAAATCATTGGCCTTATCTATCTCCTCGAAGAAGGCATCCACCGTGGGAGCTGCCTCACAAGCCGGAGGAATGATCTTTTCTATGGTTATATCAGAGAATTCTAATTTCAATCCAATCTCGCGGCTCAAAATCAAAATTTTACGCGCCACATCCATTCCACTTAAATCTTCGCGAGGATCAGGTTCCGTATACCCTTTTTGTTTGGCCGTACGTAATACTTCACCGAATGACTTCCCTGGCGTAAATTGATTGAACAAGAAAGATAGAGTACCGGATAAAATTCCTTCAATTTTCTCAAAGCGATCCCCAGAAGCAATCAAACCTTGAAGGGTATTAATTACTGGTAAACCAGCCCCCACATTCGTCTCATATAAGAACTTAACTCCCTTAGCTAGAGCTGTTTGATGCAATTGTGCATACAAATCATATGGCCCTGAATTAGCCACCTTATTAGGTGTTACGACCGAAATATTGGACTGGAATAAGCCTAAGTAATTTGTATAAATCTCTTTGTTCGCTGTACAATCTGCGAAAATGGAATTAGGCAAGTTTAAAGCTTTGATTTGGGCAATAAATCCAGCTAAATCGGCTGGTTCGCCTGCGGATTCCAACAAGCTCAAAGCTTGATCTAACTCAATTCCTTCCTCTTTTAACACTTGTTTGCGGCTATTCGCGATTCCGATTAACCTAATTTTAATGCCTTTGTATTTGGCCAAATAATGCTCCTGACCAATAATTTGCTCAATTAAAGTCTTTCCGATTAAACCCGCACCCACTAAATAGAGATGTAATGTTTTAATCTGAGAGAAGAAGAACGTCTCATGAATAACATTCAAGGCCTTAGAAAGATCCTTATTTTCAATGACGACTGAGATATTTAACTCCGATGAACCTTGTGCTGTAGCGACAATATTGATCCCGTTTTTCCCTAAAGAGGAGAACAACTTTCCACTCACACCGGTGTGCTTACGCATCCCCTCACCCACTACAGCAATAACTGATAAATCTTTTTGGATATCAATTCCCTCAATGTCACCCGCTGCCATTTCAGCCGCGAATTCTTTTTCAAGTATTTTTCGCACTTTATCAGCCACAGAAGGATCGATGGCAAAACAGATGCTGTGCTCAGAAGAGGCTTGAGAAATCAAGACAACTGATATTTTTTCGCGGGCTAAAACCGTAAATAATTTGGCCGAAACCCCAGCCACACCGATCATCCCTGAACCTTGTAAATTAACTAACGCAAGCTGGTCAATCGACGAAATTCCTGTGATAATGTAAGGACTCCCTGTAGGCTCTTTACTAACCACGGTGCCTTCAAAAGAGGGGTTAAACGTATTAAGTACCCGAATCGGGATGTTCTTTGCGAAAGCAGGCTGTAAAGAAGGAGGATAAATGACTTTAGCCCCAAAATGAGTCAATTCCATTGCTTCCGCATACGAAATCGAAGGAATCGTAAAAGCTGATTTCACTTTTCGCGGATCAGCTGTCATCATTCCGTCTACATCTGTCCAAATTTCAATCTCTTTTACCCCTAAAGCAGCACCAATTACCGAAGCGGTATAATCAGATCCACCGCGACCCAAGGTTGTTGTCTCCCCTTTAGCATTAGACGCAATAAAACCGGTAACTAAACCAATTTTACCCTTATTCGCTTCAAAATAACTAGAAATCAACGGATTAGTCACCGCAAAATCTACTTCGGAATGACTAAAAGAACTATTCGTTTTAATAATTTCCCGAGCATCTACATAGAAAACGGGAAGACCTTTTTGCTGTAAAATGGCAAAGATTAAATAAGTGGATAATCGCTCCCCAAAACTAACTAACGCATCAGAAGTCTTAGGCGATATCTCTTTAATCAAGTTTATTCCTTTCAACACATCCCGCAATTCATTCACCAAAGTCCGCACATGTGCGATCACTTGGCTCTGACCTGTCACCGGAATAAAATGCTTAATTACGTCGAAATGACGTGTTTCAATCGTCTCAATCAGGGTATTTACCGTGCTTTTCGGCTGAGCAGCCAGTGTGCCCGCTTCCAACAAACGATTGGTCACACCGCTCATCGCAGAAAAGACAACAGCAAAATCTGAGGAGGATTTCCCGTTTGACTCGATAATCGCCAAAACGGATTGAATGCTTTCGATGCTTCCACAACTGGTCCCACCGAATTTTAGGATTTTTTCCATTAATTAAGAAAACAAAATGATTCTCAACTCTACAAACAGTTGAGATATAGGACAAATATACGATTTTAGGCCGTATTTTGCCCAAAAAATCGGTGTTTTCTATTTTTTCTTTTCCGCTGCCATCACCATTGACAACTTCAATTTAGCTGCCAGGTCATAGATATTGGTTAATTCTTGAACTGTCTGATTTCGATCCATTCGAACTACTAAAGTCACCGCTTTTTTAGAAGTCACCTCATTCGAAAGTTCAGTCTCTAAGTTCGCGACATCTACTAAACGATCATCGATATAATAGTTCAATTTTTCGTCCACAGTTAAACGGATCACTTCATTCGCAGGCGTAGGCATGGGCTTTGCTGTCTCAGGCAAAAGCAATTTGATTGCATCCGGCGAAGCTAACGTCGAGATCATTAAAAAGAACATCAATAGAAAGAAAAGAATATCCGCTAGGGCTCCTGTTTCTACCTCCGATGCTTCTCTGGCTCTTTTTCTGAAGTTCATCGAATTAGGCTTTAGACGCTGGTTTGTGAAGAATATCTAAGAAATCAATGGCTGTAATTTCCATTTTATTAATCGTACGATCAATCATCGTCGTCAATAACGTATACAAAACATACGCAATAATACCCACGATCAATCCCGACGCAGAAGTCACCATCTTCTCATAAATACCACCGGCAATCGTTGAAATATCAATTTTATTCGAGATCGAAATATTGTGGAAAGTACGAATCATACCCGTCACCGTTCCCAAGAATCCAAACATCGGGGCAATACGCGCGATAGCACTCAGAATCCCTAAATTCTTCTCCATGTTGTAGATTTCTACTTTGGCCTTATTTTCAATCGCCGCTTCAATATCACGTATAGGAGAACCTAAACGGGATAAACCTTTTTCCAAAAGCTTCGCAATCGGATAAGAAGTCGCTTTGCAAAAATTAATCGCCCCTTGCACATTCCCAGCCTGCAACATGTCGTTGATCGTGTGCAAGAAATTCTCATCTAATTTTGCTGTCTTGCGAATGTATAAATAGCGCTCAACAAACAAGAAAACGGCAGCAGCGAACAGGAAACCGATAGGATACATCACATATCCCCCTTTTCCTAATAAGTCTAACACCGAAAATTCTTCTACGACTACTTTAGTCACCTCTTGAACGGGACCGGAAGCATTAACGATAGAATCTGCTACCGCAGAAGAAAGAGAATCGACGGTCGCACCCGCCTGAAGTAAAATAGTTGCTAGCGATAAAGCCATAGGATGAATTGATTAATCTTATTAACTACAAGTTTACACTTTTTTTTTGAAATTCTAAGGCTGACTTACGGAAGATTGGAGTTCTGTAAACCAAAATCCTTCCTTCAAACTATACGACGAAAACCAAAGCTCCTTTATCTCCAATTCCCGAAGCACTTTCTCCACTAAAAAAGTAGCATAAGGGAATATACTTGCCCTGAACGCCTTCATTCCTGGATAATCCACTCGATCTTCATAGGGCAAAGCATCTAAAGTTGTCTTATGCTGTAAAAACACGTCAACATCGATTTCACAAGAGGCCGGAGCTCCACCAGGCCTATTCTCTAATTCCAAAATAGTTTCGAAAGCCCCCGCAGCTCCGATCAAAACGCTGGGTTTTGCCTCGCGACAAGCTTCCAAAAGCGAAATCATTTCCTTCGAAACATACGCATCTAAACCTCCTACAACAGAGAGATTAAACTCATTATCTACCGAAAAAAGCGATTTCAACCGTAATCCCCCTATTTCTAAACTCACTCGATATAATACCTGTTCACCTTTAAATAAGATAAACTCCACACTTCCCCCGCCTATATCCATCACCAAACTTGTTTTCTCCCAACGTTCGGGCAAGGAATTTCGTATGCCGGCATAAATATATTCTGCTTCTTGAATTCCATCAATAATACGAATATGGATCCCTAATTCACTAAAGACACGCTCCTGAAATTCTTTAGTATTAGAGGCTCGGCGTAGAATACTCGTCCCGATGGCATAAAAATCACGTAAATCCCCACCTTTGGCGAGAAAAACCTGCTTAAATTCAGCTAGACAGGCGATTGCCCGATCCATCGCATCAGCTTGCAAAGTCACTTCTTCCATCGCCCCCATCCCTAAACCGACCGGTCGTTGCAAGTGCTCCTCCACCTGAAAGGCAGCCAAGGGAGAAATCAATAATTGAAAAGTGTTCGTACCGAGGTCCGCAATGGCGCAGATTTTTGACATTATCAGATGTTTGGAACAAAATTAAGCCGAAAAGGCGTTCAAGAATAAATAATATTCTTTATTTTAGTGAAAATGTATCCAAAAAAATGCTAGATCCCGAATTCGACGAGAACAAAGAAGACATTCAATCTTCCGTTCAACGGTACGAGAACATGATTAATCAGCAAGAAAACGCGTTTTTCGATGCAGAAACTTTGGAACAAATCGCAGAACACTACTTCGTGCAGTCGCGTTTTGATCAAGCCTTAGAAGCGGTGGATTTAGGCCTCAGCCATTACAGCTATTCGCTGGAATTAATTACCCTGAAAGCGCAAATTTTAGGCGAAATGCAGAAGCCAGAAGAGGCAATGGAATTAATTGAAAATGCCATTTTACTCTTCCCCAATGACATCGAATTAACGCTCGTAAAAGGTTATTTACTCAGCCAGTTAGGGCAACACGAAGAATCCATACAACTTTTTCTAGCTTCTTTAGACCGAACTGAAGAAAAAGACGAGGTCTATTTTCGCATCGGCCTAAGCTACCAAGCCTGGGGCAAACCTCGTGAGGCGGTAGATATGCTGAAGAAATGTTTAGAACTCAATTCAGAAAATGAAAATGCGCTAGTGGAACTGGCTAATTGTCTAGATGAAATCGGGAAAATCGAGGAAAGTATCCCCTATTACAAGCAATTCATCGACGCAGATCCCTTTTCATTTACAGCCTGGTACAATTTAGGTATTGCTTATTCGAAGCTAAAGCAGTTTGAAAAAGCGATTGATGCCTACGAATATTCCCTGGCCATTGAACCTACCTTTGGGTCCTCCTTATTCAATCTAGGGAATACCTACATGAATATTCAGGAGTATGCGAAGGCGGAAGAATCTTATCAGCTTTGTTTAAAATACGATGATCCGAATCCGGAACTTTATTGCTGTTTAGGCGCTAGTATTGAGCGTCAACGTCGTTTTGACGAGGCTTTAACTCACTACAAAGAGGCGATTAAGGTCGACCCTCTTTGGGATGAAGGCTATTATGGTCTAGCCGTTTGCTTGACCGAATTGGACAAATGGTTTGAGGCCTTGCATTTTCTGAAGAAAGCACTGAAATTAAATGATACGAATCCTCTGTATTGGACAGGTTTAGCGGACGTAGAGGCCTACCTAGGCAATCCGGTTTCTTCTGATGAGGCATATGCCAAATCCGTAGATCTAGACTCCTTCTTCGCTCCCACTTGGGTGAAATGGGCACAATTGCACTATGATTTGAATGACTTCGAGAAGTGTGCCGAAATAATGCTTTCCGCCATCGATGAACTGCCAGAAGAAGCAGATTTATATTACCGCGCGGCGATCTTCTTAATTAAAGCAGGTCAATTCAAGGAAGCCTTTCATTTTTTAGAATCTGGTCTCCTTTTAGACTATGATAAACACGAAATTATTTTCGAGTATTTCCCAAACATGGAAACACAAAAGGCGATTTACAAGTTAATCCAGCAATACAAGAAATAATTTTTGCCGTTCATCATTTTATCAGCATCACCGATTTAATTAATTTTTAATTTTCTATTCTAAAAACAAAATACCCCTATGAAGAAAATTATTCTATCGGGTTTACTACTTTGTCTTTTGCAACCTGCATTAGCTCAGCCTAAACCCACTCCAACCACACAAAAGGCATCTGCTAGCCTTCCCATACCTGAAAAGGTAACGGAAGCGGAAGGAATTACGGAATACAAATTAGCCAATGGCTTAAAAGTATTATTATTTCCAGACCCATCGAAGCAAACCATTACCGTTAACATCACCTATTTAGTAGGTTCTCGTCATGAGGGCTATGGTGAAACAGGTATGTCCCACTTGTTAGAGCACATGGTGTTCAAGGGTACAAAAGAAAAACACAAAGAAGTAGCGAAAGAAATCTCTGATCATGGTGCTCAATTCAATGGAACTACTTGGTTAGACCGCACGAACTACTTCGAAACATTCGCCTCAACGGATGAAAATCTAGATTGGGCTTTAGATATGGAGGCTGATCGCATGATCAACTCTCGTATTGCGAAGAGCGAATTAGAGACCGAAATGACGGTAGTTCGCAACGAATTCGAGCGTGGAGAAAACGATCCAGGTAGTGTCTTAATGGAGCGTATCGTTTCTACCGCTTTCTTATGGCATAACTATGGCAACTCCACTATCGGTGCGCGTTCTGATATCGAAAAAGTGCCTATCGAGAACTTACAAGCTTATTATCGTAAATACTACCAGCCAGATAACGCGGTTTTGTTAGTGGCAGGTAAGTTTGACCCAATCAAAACATTAAAGTTAGTTAACGAGAAATTTGGCATTATTCCACGTCCTGAGCGTGTTTTAACGCCTACTTTCACGGCTGAACCTACGCAGGATGGAGAAAGAGAAGTGTCTCTTCGTCGCGTGGGTGATGTGCAAGTAGTAGGTATGGCCTACCATATTCCTTCTGGCTTACACCCGGATTATGTGGCGGTAGATGTGATGGCTGATTTATTGACAGATGCACCATCAGGACGTTTATACAAGGCGTTAATTGACACGAAGAAGGCAAGTAGCCAGTTTGGATTCTCCTTCCAATTAAAAGAGCCAGGATTAATTTATTTCGGCGCGGAAGTTTTAAAAGAGAAATCTGTGGACTCTGTTCGTCAGATTATGTTTAATACTATTGAGAATTTTGCCAAAACTCCTCCAACTAAGGAAGAAGTCGATCGCATCAAAACGAAGGGCATCAAGAATATCGAGTTATTACTAAATAACGCACAACGTGTGGGCGTAGGTTTATCAGAATACATCGCTCAAGGCGATTGGCGTTTATTATTCCACACACGTAATCAATTAGAGAAAATAACTCCTGAGGATATTCAGCGTGTGGCAGCAGCTTACTTCAAATCTTCTAACAGAACATCTGGAACTTTCTATCCTACCGAAAAACCAGAACGCGCAGAGATTCCTGAGGCGAAAGACGTAGCTACGATTTTAAAAGACTTCAAGCCAAAGGCAGCAGTAAGCCAAGGTGAGGCTTTTGATCCATCTCCAGCTAACATTGATGCACGCACGAAGACGGAGAAAATCGGTGGAGTTCAATTAGCGCTATTAGCTAAGAAAACTCGTGGTAATTCAGTTTATGCGCGTATGACTTTACGTTTTGGTGATGAAAAATCATTAATGGGAACAGTGACAGCGGCTGACTTAGCAGCTGATATGTTAACAAAAGGTACAGCGAAACACACACGTCAACAATTCCAAGACGAATTAGACAAGTTAAAAGCGCGTGTAAGTATTTCTGGAGGTGCTACTCAAGCCAACGTTTCTATCGAGACGACTCGCGAGAATTTAATCCCGGCTATGAAATTAGTAGCTGAAGCATTAAAGCAACCCGTTTTCCCAGCAGCTGAATTTGAGAAATTAAAGCAAGAGAACTTAACCGCTATTGAAGGCCAAAAAAGTGAGCCACAAGCAAAAGGTTCAGAAGCTTTAGGTCAATTAAGAGCGGGTCACTATGATAAGAAAGACGTTCGTTACCAACCTACGATGGCGGAGCAAATCGCTAATTATGGTGCGGTTAAATTAGAAGAGTCTGTTAATTTCTACAAGAACTTCTATGGCGCATCTAATGCAACATTCTCTGCAGTAGGTGATTTTGATGAAAAAGAATTGAAAGATGTAATTACAGCAGAATTTGCTAACTGGAAGTCTCCTAAGCCTTACAAACGCGTTCAGGATGTATTCAAAGAGACGGGAGGAAAAGCGATCTCCATCGAAACGCCGGATAAAGCAAATGCGTTCTTCTTAGCTTATCAACCGTTAAAAATTTCTGATAGCGACCCTAACTATGCTGCCTTAGAATTATCTAACTACATGTTAGGTGGTGGTAGTGGTTTAAGCTCCCGTTTAATGAACCGTATCCGTCAAAAAGACGGTTTATCTTACGGTGTAGGTTCACAATTCGTGGCTAGTCCTTTAGACCAAAGCGGCGCGTTTATCGGCTATGCGATCTATGCACCAGAGAACTTAGCGAAGCTTGAATCTGCTTTCAAAGAAGAAATTGAAAAAGTATTGAAAGAGGGTTTCACTCAGAAAGAAATCGACGAAGCGAAGAAATCTTGGCTACAATCTCGTCAAGTGACGCGTTCTCAAGATAATGCATTAGTGGGAAGCTTGAACAGCAACTTGTTCTTAGGCCGTAACATGAAATGGTCTGAAGAATTAGAGAACAAAGTGAAGAGCTTAACCCCAGCACAAATTCAAGAAGCAACTCAAAAATCAATCGACTTATTGAAGATGTCCTTCATTAAAGCGGGTGACTATGAAGGTGCTGCGAAGAAAATGGCTGAGAAAGCCAAAAATAGTACGTCAGAATCAGGAGCGATGGGCGGCGCGCCTAAGCAATAATCCTCACTGAAAGGATATAAAAAAAGGGAGCTCCTGATGGAAGCTCCCTTTTTTATGGTATTAATATTAACAAAACTCGTCAAATACACCTTCTAAATGTCCAGCAATCATATCTGCTGAACGACCTTCAATGTGGTGACGCTCTACGAAATGAACTAACTCGCCATCTTTGAACAAAGCAATCGATGGAGATGAAGGAGGGTAAGGTAAAGTATACTCACGTGCTTTTTGAACTGCTTCTGGATCTACACCCGCGAAAACCGTCACTAATTGATTAGGCTTCTTAGCTGATGAAGCTACTGCGTGTTTTACACCTGGACGAGCTGTAGAAGCTGAACATCCACAAACTGAGTTAAAAAATACCAAGGTAGTACCTGGCTTAGCCATCACGTCTTCCACTTCTGAAGCTAACTTCAATTCTTGGAAACCTCCGGCAACGATATCCATCCGCATAGGATGTACTAAATGTTCTGGATACATATATTTTTATATTAGATTTTAAATTAAACGCAATTACATAAAACCAAGTTCCAATTTGGCCACTTCAGACATCATATCCTGCTCGTAAGGAGGATCAAATGTTAATTCTACTGAGACTTCCGCAATACCTTCTATCTCTCTCACTGCTTTTTCAATATCCACCGGAATACTCTCTGCAGATGGGCAAGAGGGTGAAGTTAGAGTCATTAAGATATACACGTTATTGACCGGAAAAATCTTGATTTCATAGATTAATCCGAGCTCGTATACATCCACTGGGATTTCTGGATCATAGACGGTTTTGATCGCCTTGATCACTTTTTCCTTTAATTCTACCTCATTCATTTGACTTGAATTTTCCATACTAAATAATCGCTTAAGAGAAGGCCAACGCATAATGTTGCATTTGTTTTACCATGGAAACTAATCCGTTTGATCTGGTTTGGGCCAAATGCTGGCTCATACCAATTTGCTCGATAAAGTATAAATCCGCGGCTAAAATCTCCGCTGGCGTGTGATTCGACAAAACCCGAATCAACATCGATATCATTCCTTTCACAATAATGGCCTCAGAATCCGCCTGAAAAACGACTAAATCGCCTTGCTTTTCGGCGTGTAACCAAACACGGCTTTGGCAGCCTTTAATCACATTTTCCTCCGTTTTAAAGGCATCTGACATAGGCGCTAACTTCTTACCTAGGTCAATTAAATATTCGTATTTATCCGCCCAATCTTCAAAAAGACCGAACTCTTCAATTAATTCCTCTTGTATTTCATTAATCGACTTTCCCATTATCCTAACATCTGTAAGGTTTTCTCTAAACAAAGTACAAAACGATCGATCTCCTCGAACGTATTGTAGAAAGCAAAGGAGGCACGGCACGTACCCACTAACTCGTAGCGCTGCATCAATGGCTGCGCACAGTGATGTCCGGTACGAATCGCAATGCCAAATTTATCTAATAACACCCCAATATCTTGCGGGTGAACTCCGTCAATCACAAATGAAATAACGGCGATCTTTTCAGGAGCTGTACCCACGATACGTAAACCAGGAATCAATTGCAATTTTTGTGTAGCATAGGCTAAAAGCGCCTCTTCTTGCGCGGCTAAAGCTTCCGAAGGGATAGCCTGAACATAGTCCAAAGCAGCCCCAAATGCGATTACATCTGCAATATTAGGCGTTCCTGCCTCAAATTTATAAGGTAATTCGTTGTAGGTCGTACCCGAAAAACTCACCTCTTTAATCATCTCTCCTCCTCCTTGGTAAGGCGGCATCGACTCTAATAAATCACGCTTCCCGTACAATACTCCCACGCCCGTAGGCCCAAAAAGTTTGTGCGCAGAAAACACAAAGAAATCCATATCCAAGGCTTGCACATCTACGGCTAAATGCGCCACAGATTGGGCCCCATCAATTAATACCTTAGCCCCTACTTCATGTGCCAAAGAAATAATCTCAACAATGGGATTAATCGTCCCAATCGCGTTAGAAACGTGATTGACTGCGACTAATTTGACTTTGGGATTCAATAAAGCTTTATAAGCTTCGATATCTAAAACACCGGCATCACTCACAGGAATCACCTTGATCTCTGCTCCTTTTTCCTCCGCAATCATCTGCCAAGGCACGATGTTCGAGTGGTGTTCCAGGTTAGAAACGATGATTTGATCTCCTTTACCGACGTTTGCGCGTCCAAAAGTTTGGGCCACTAAATTAATCCCTGCTGTCGTCCCCGAAGTGAATATGATCTGATCTGTGGAAGGAGCATTCAAAAAGGCCGCTAGCTTTTTTCTAGTCAACTCATAAGCGGTTGTCGCACGTTCCGCCAAGGTGTGAATACCTCGGTGAATATTCGCATTATCCTGCTCATAATAAGCTGAAAGCGCGTCAATGACAGCTTTCGGCTTTTGAGTGGTCGCTGCATTATCAAAATAAATCAATGGAGCCTTGTTCACCTGCTGATGTAAAACAGGGAAATCCGCTCTAATTTGATCTATATTCAATGTTTCCGTCATGATTAAATCGCTAAGGAAGTCTGGATTTTTGAAATAATTTTATCTGTCAAACGCAACTTCGTTTCCTCGTGTGTTACGCGATCGATTACCTCTTGAACAAAAGCGAGTAACAATAAAGTTCGCGCATTCGCTAAAGAAATACCTCTTGAACGTAAATAGAATAAAGCTTCTTGATTCAATTGACCTGTTGTTGTTCCATGTGAACATTTCACATCATCCGCCCAAATCTCTAATTGAGGCTTCGTGTTCATCGTAGCTCGAGTGGACGCAAGGACGTTTTTGCAACTTTGGAAAGCATTGGTCTTTTGCGCATCTGGACGCACAAAAATTTTACCATTGAACACTCCAGTCGCGTTTCCTAGTAACACGCCTTTGTACAATTCATGCGATTCGGAGTTCGGTTTGCGGTGATCTACCACCGTGTGAGAATCCATTAATTGATCTTCTCCTGGCACGTACAGGCCATTCAGATTCGAAACCACATTTTCGCCATCGCTGTAGAAATGCAGATTATTACGTAAATAAGCCGCATTCAGGGAGAATGTAAACAAATCAACCTGACTATTCGAAAGCTGAGTGATAAACGTATGATCGATGTGGGTCGTGTTTTGGGCCAAATCTTGCTCCTTCACATAGGTCAAATTCGCCTTCTCACTCACATATATTTCTTGTACAAAATTGGACAAAACCTCCGCAGAACCCGCTATTGTAAAGGCACGCTCGATTAAGGTTAAGGAAGCATCTGGTTCTAGATAGACGATTAAACGACTTTGAACCGCTGAGGCTTTTGCCACCGATAAAATATAATCGTGTGTAATTGCCTGATCAACTGAAACACCTGCTTTTACCCATAAAACCTGCGTATTTAGGGTAAGCGCTATGTTTAAATCGTACAATGAGTTCTGATCTAAAATAGGCAAACGTTGCTCCCAAGTAGCTGCAATCGTTGGATTAGCTGCAATGAAAGCATCAAATGAAATGAATTCTACCCCTGCAGGCAATGCACCATGAAAACGAGTGTTCCCATTTTGCGTTTGTAAACTCGCTGAGGAGGTTTCATTTAAAGGAGCGGGAGCCCAATCTAGGTCTTTTTCATTCCACGATTTCAAGGACGCATACTTCCATTCTTCCCACTTGTTGGTAGGAAATCCTTTGGCCTTAAAACGCTCTAAAGCCTCTTTCTGAGCCGACGAAGTTAATTCTGTATACAACATCTTATTCTCCTAAAGCTGAAATGATCCAATCATACCCACGCTCTTCTAATTCAAGCGCTAATTCTTTCCCACCTGATTTCACGATCTTTCCCTTGTACAAAACGTGTACAAAATCCGGTACGATGTAGTCCAAAAGACGTTGGTAGTGAGTCACCACAATCGTCGCGTTATCTGGGGATTTCAATTTATTCACTCCTTCTGCTACGATACGCAAGGCATCGATGTCTAAACCAGAGTCTGTTTCATCTAAAATGGCCAACTTAGGTTCTAAGACCGCCATTTGGAAGATTTCATTTCTTTTCTTCTCTCCACCGGAGAAACCTTCGTTCAAGGCACGAGACAATAAACTTTGGTCTATATTCACATAGCTCATTTTCTCTTTGAACATTTTCAAAAATTGAACAGCGTCCAAAGGCTCTTCGCCACGGTATTTGCGAATTTCGTTCACCGCTGACTTCATAAAGTTCGTTGTAGATACCCCTGGAATCTCCACAGGATATTGAAAAGCAAGGAATAAACCCTCTGCTGCACGTTCTTCCGGAGCTAAATCCAATAAATCTTTACCCAAAAACTCCACGGATCCACCGGTCACTTCGTAATCTTCACGACCCGCTAAAACGGACGCTAAGGTCGATTTACCTGATCCGTTGGGTCCCATAATAGCGTGAACCTCACCGGCTTTGATTTCTAAATTAATCCCCTTCAAGATTTCCTTCTCCCCTATTCTCGCTTGTAAATTCTTTATTGAAAGCATGGTATGTGTTTTTAATCTGCATTTGAAACACAAAATTAAGACCAATGGTTTTGAAAAACTAGACTTTATTTAGATTCACTCTAAATAAAGGTTTTTTTTATCAAAAAAAGGGCTACTTTTGTATCAGATTTTCATCAAAATACGACCATCATGCTTACGATAACGGATTTAGCTGCCAATAGAATTAAGGAATTACGTTCTAAAGAAGGTTTAACGGAGGAATTCAACATCCGCGTGGCTGTAGAAGGAGGCGGTTGCTCTGGCTTAATGTATAATTTAGATTTCGCCGCAGAAGCACAGCCAAACGATATGATTTTCGAAGACAAAGGGGTTAAAGTAATGGTAGACAAGAAATCAATCCTCTACTTGGCTGGCACCGAATTAGATTTCTCAGACGGCTTAAATGGAAAAGGTTTTCAATTTAAAAACCCGAACGCAAGCCGCACCTGTGGTTGTGGCGAAAGTTTCTCTATCTAATAAGAAGCTGCTTCCCGTCTAAAATATAAGGTTTCATGAATTGATACACGTCAAATATGGGCAAACCCATGACCGTGTAAAAAGATCCCTGAATGGACTCTATGCCTACCATTCCTAAGAAATCTTGCACACCATAAGAGCCTGCCTTGTCTAAGCAAGATCCTTCTCGAACATAAAAATCAATTTCCCAGTCTTCGA
Organism: Aquirufa antheringensis; assembly: GCF_004307425.1. Lineage (GTDB taxonomy): Bacteria > Bacteroidota > Bacteroidia > Cytophagales > Spirosomataceae > Aquirufa > Aquirufa antheringensis. The sequence goes on along the minus strand of NZ_SEWZ01000003.1, from coordinate 551,292 downwards.
AAGTCCTGAATTTGACTAAGGCCGAGTCTGCTTTGGTAAACAAACCTTGAGGGGTATGTAACGCAATCCCTGTGACCACTTCGTGTGTTTTTCCAGATAATTGCTGCAACATATAGATTGCTTCCGATTTATCCTGCGGCTTATTCAGAATATCATTTCCAAGTATAACAACCGTATCAGCCGCTAACACTAAGGCATTAGGGGAAATTCGCGCTAATTCATTCGCTTTTCTTTCTGCCAAATGTACCGGCACCTCTTGAGGCCTCATATCAGCAGAAAAGGATTCATCCACATCACTGGGTAAAACTGCAAATTCGAAACCAGCGGAACGTAAGATCTCCTTTCTACGAGGTGAATTAGAAGCTAATATAAAAGGATACTGGAGGGATAAGGATGTCTGCATGTTCAAAAATAGGCCAAAAATTAAAAATATCAGGGTTTTTGAAAAAATAAATTTATTTTCCTTTGTATTTAATGTAATTACATTTAATTTTACGACATCAAATTTTAGTCATGGGTATTTCCGAGGATTTAAAACAGTCAAAATTTCCGTCTGAGGCCGCAAAAGCTGTCGTAAACGCGATTTATACAGGCAACTGGATCGTTCAGCAACAACAGGAATTATTGAAACCTTTTGGACTTACGGTACAACAATATAACGTACTTCGTATTCTTCGTGGACAACAAGGAAACCCAATGACCGTTTTAGCTATCACAGAGCGTATGCTTGACAAAATGTCCAACGCCTCTCGCCTAGTGGATAAATTAGTAGAGAAGAAATTAGTGCTTCGACGCGAATGTCCTCAAGATCGCAGAGCTGTAGATGTATTGATTTTACCAGCTGGACTGGATTTATTAACCCAAGTAGACCAGGTCCAAAATGACTGGGGAAAACATTTCGACGCTTTAGGAGTTAAAAGGCTCGAAGAAATGAACCAAATTTTGGACGAATTTAGAACCGTATTTTCTCACAATTAAACAATAAATTATATGAAATCTGTAAAAGTAGTAATCGCAACGTTGGCATTAGGCCTACTTACTTTCGCTGGTGTAGCTGCACCGAAAGTAGTGAACGTAAACAAGTCAGCTAGTTCAATCGCTTGGTTAGCTAAAAAAGTAACTGGTGAGCACAATGGAACAGTAGGAATCTCTGCTGGCGCTTTAAACATTGATGGCAGCAAATTAATCGGAGGAAATTTCACCATTGATTTGAAAACTATCAAAGCATTGGATATCACGGATCCAGGTTACAACCAAAAATTCATTGGACACATCACTTCAGGTGATTTCTTCGAAATCGAAAAATTCCCAACAGCGTCTTTCGTTATCACTAAAGTGGCTGGCAACCAAGTAACGGGTAATTTAACGATCAAAGGAATTACAAAATCAATCACTTTTCCAGCTGAAATCGCTGTTAAAGGCGGAAAATTGAACGCGAAAGCGAACATCACGATTGATCGTACGGATTTCAATATCAAATACGGATCTAAGAAATTCTTTGATTCAATTGGTGATAAGGCGATTTATGATGATTTCGCTCTTACCGTATCTTTAGTTTCAGAATAATATAAAAAAGGGATTCTAGAAAATGGTCTTTGCCATATTTTCTGCGAATCCCATTTTTTATATTTATTCGATAATCTAATAACTCTATCGCTCTCAATTAAGAAGGAATAGAGTAAAAGAATTCGAATTATTTAATTCGATAAAATTTAAGGCTTATTCGCAGAAAATAAATCGCAGACCATTTTCCAGAGTAAGCCTTAAAATTTATCATTCACCATTTACCATTCACCATTCAACAATATGTCTTTAATCGACTCATTAACGTGGCGCTACGCCACCAAAAGAATGACTGGAAACAAAGTTTCCGCAGAAAAAATGGATGCTTTATTGGAAGCAATCCGCCTATCAGCATCAGGTTTTGGTTTACAGCCATACAAAATTTTGGTTATTGAAAACCCCGAATTAAAAGCTAAAATTCAACCGATCGCCTATGGTCAACCTCAGGCGGTAGAATCGTCACACTTATTAGTTTTTGCAGCTTGGAATGATATCACTGAAGCACAAATCGATGCGTTCATCCAATTAGTGGCTGACACACGTGGTCTTTCGGTAGATATGCTAGGAGATTACCGGGGAGCAATCGCTGGTTCACTTTTAGGTCGTCCAGTAGAAGCAAAAAGAAATTGGGCAGCACGCCAAGCGTATTTAGCGATGGGTACTGCTTTAGCCGCGGCTGGCGAATTACAAATTGATTCCACTCCAATGGAAGGTTTTATTCCAGCTCAATTAGATGAGTTATTAGGATTAGAAGCGATGGGCTTACACTCTGTATTGATGCTTGCCGTAGGTGAGCGCGATGCGGCGAATGACTTTATGGCAACTGCTACTAAGGTTCGTTATGCGAAAGAAGATCTAGTGATCAACTTATAATTTACATCCGCTTAAGAATGTAAAAAGGCTCCTAATTAGGAGCCTTTTTTATTGAATTTCAGCGAGAGAAACGACCGGTTTTAAATCCAATTTTCGTCCCTCTTCTAGAAGCAAATCCCAACCAGAGGCCAATTCATTTCGAATGGTTCCTTCCAGAACGGCTTCTCGCATCGCAATTTTAATCAAGCCAATTTCGCGGCCTGGACCAAGATCGAATACTTGCATGATGATTTCGCCAGAGAAAACAGGTTGAAAATTTCGAAGCGAATCGCTTTCCTCGACTTCTTTTAGTTTTTGCTCAACGGTATCGAAATTACGTAAGTAACGTTTGACTTTATCGCCGTTTTTCGATGTGATATCTGCCCTACATAAGGTCATCAAAGCTTCTAATTCCTCTCCCGCTTCGAATAAAAGACGACGTAAGGCAGAAGCGGTAATTTCTTCTTTCGATAAGGCAATGGGACGTAGATGTAGGCGAACTAGCTTTTGGACTAGCTTCATCTTCTCATTTAGCGGCAATTTCAGGCGTTTGAAGATGTTCGGTACTTGACGTGCCCCCATTTCTTCATGTCCATGAAAAGTCCAGCCTTTACCTTGGGCGAATCGTTTGGTTTGCGGTTTGGCAATATCATGTAAAATCGCAGCCCAGCGCCACCAAAGGTCATCTGTGTTTTCTGCAATATTATCCAGCACCTGTAAAGTATGGTAAAAATTATCTTTGTGCCCCTTGCCATCCTCCGTGTCCACGCCTTTCAGCTTCATAAACTCGGGGAAAATGATGGGGAGAATTTCACAGGCATCAAGCAAAAGAAAACCGTAAGACGGTTTTTTACAGAGAATCATCTTGTTCAATTCATCCGAAATGCGCTCCATCGAAATGATCGATAAGCGATCTTTTTCTGTTTTTAGGGCTTCAAATGTTTCAGGTAAAATGTCAAATCCGAGTTGAGCTGCGAAACGAACCGCACGCATCATCCGAAGTGGATCATCTGAAAAAGTAATGCCGGGGGCTAATGGGGTGCGAATGATTTTGGCCTTTAAATCATCAAGACCATTAAATGGGTCTAATAATTTACCCCAATTCGATTTATTCAATTGAACCGCCATCGCGTTGATGGTAAAATCGCGGCGGTTTTGGTCGTCTTCTAAAGTTCCCTCTTCCACTACAGGCTTACGAGAATCTCGATTGTACGACTCTTTGCGCGCGCCTACAAACTCTAGATCCCAGTCATCGACTTTAATCATCGCCGTGCCAAAATTCTTAAAAACTGACACTGCATGCTCGGGCAAATCAAATTCCTTTGCTACTTCTAGGGCTAAATCAATGCCAGAACCGATGCAAACCACATCGATATCCTTGCAATCTCGACCTAAAATCGCATCCCGCACATAGCCTCCAATGACGTAACTATCCACCCCTAAACGATCAGCTGCTAGGCCAATCTTGGAAAATATCGGATCTGCTACAATCTCCTTCCCTTCTTTCATCTATCCTCTGATTAACTTATAGTCGCCGTGAAGGCCTAATTGCACAATTTTACTCGCCTTCTTCGCGGGTCCCTCTCCTGCTGGATTTTTCAACACATGAGCTACCCCAGCTATAATGGAAGGCGCAATTCCAGCAAAATTCAATGGAGAAGGTTCCCCAGAAAGATTCGCGGAAGTAGAAACAATTCCCCGTTGGTAGCGGTAAATCAATCCTTTACAAAACTCATCTTTGACCAAACGAATAGCAATACTACCGTCTGGTGCTAATAAAGAGGGGGAAACATTTTTTCCTTTGGGATAAATAATCGTCAAAGGATCCTCCGCAAATTCCACTAAATCCCAAGCGAGATCTGGCACCTGTTCCACGTATTCGCTCAATTGCTCGATTTTAGAGATCAATACGATCAAACCTTTAGAGGCAGGCCTATTTTTTAGTTCCAAAATCTTCTCAATGGCTTGCTCATTTCGAACATCACAGCCTAAACCCCAAATCGTGTCGCTGGGATACAACAGCACGCCTCCTGATTTTAAAGTTTGAATTGCCTCGTGGTACATATTTTGCATAATTAGGGCAAAGGTAAGATTAATTTATTCATTTCTGAGCATCAGAGGCAATGTTTAGGCCGAATTTAGCTACCTTTGTTGATTGATAAATTACAGCCATTTAGATGTCAAACATTCAACAAACATTACAGCTAGAACTAGCGAAAGGATTAAAGGCCCTCTTTCAAATCGAAGTGACCGAAATCGTGTTACAAGAGACGAAAAAAGAGTTTGAAGGCGCTTACACCTTAGTTGTTTTCCCATTTACCAAGCAAGCCGGAAAAGCTCCTGCATCCATTGCGACGGATTTAGGGGAATATATGTTAGCGAATTGTTCCATCGTGAAGGCTTATCAAGTTGTTCAAGGGTTTTTAAATTTATCCATTCAAGATTCCGCTTGGTTAGGTTTATTAGCCAGCGTAGCCTCGGATAAAAATCCATTCCAAATTGAATCAAAAGGCGAAAAAGTACTCATCGAATACTCCTCTCCTAACACGAATAAACCCTTACACTTAGGCCATTTACGCAATAACTTTTTAGGTTTTTCTGTAGCACAAATCTTAGCGGCAGGTGGCTATGACGTTGTTAAAACGAACCTAGTGAACGACCGCGGCATACACATCTGCAAATCGATGTTAGCCTACCAGCTTTTTGGCAATCATGAGACACCTGAAACCTCTGGATTAAAAGGCGATCACTTAGTAGGTAAATACTACGTGGCTTTCGATGTAGCTTATAAAGAAGAAATCGCAGCATTAAAGGCCGGAGGTTTAGACGAAGAACAAGCTAAAAAACAAGCCCCTATCCTACTGAAGGCACAAGAAATGCTTTTGAAATGGGAACAAGGTGACGAAGAGGTGATGAACTTGTGGAATACCATGAATGCGTGGGTTTTCGCTGGTTTTGAGAAATCCTACCAAACGATGGGTGTTTCATTCGATAAAATCTACCGCGAATCCAATACCTATTTGTTAGGAAAGCAATTAGTAGACGAAGGATTAGCTGCGGGTGTATTTTTCCAAAAGCCTGACGGATCGGTTTGGATCAATTTAGAGGCCGAGGGACTAGATGAAAAACTGGTGTTACGTAAGGACGGAACTTCCGTTTACATCACCCAAGATATGGGAACAGCCCAGTTAAAATACGAAGATTTCAAAGCAAATCAATCAGTTTATGTGGTGGGTAACGAGCAAGATTACCACTTCGAAGTACTTTTCCATATTCTAAAGAAATTAAACAAACCTTTCTCACAAGGCAATTTCCACCTTTCCTATGGCATGGTTGATTTACCGAGTGGCAAGATGAAGTCTCGCGAAGGAACGGTGGTAGATGCCGATGATTTGATGGCTGAAATGATTCAAACAGCGAAAGATCGCACACTAGAATTAGGGAAAATTGATGGCTTCACAGAAGCGGAGTCAAATGAATTATTCCATAACCTAGGATTAGGAGCCTTAAAGTATTTCTTATTAAAAGTGGAGCCTAAGAAACGCATGTTATTTAATCCAGAAGAATCCATCGACTTCCAAGGTAATACAGGTCCTTTCATTCAATATACACACGCTAGGATTTGCTCGATTTTACGTAAAGGAGGAGAGATTACAGCTGTTTCGACCGATTCCGAATTAGCTGAATCGGAACAAGAATTAATCTATTTATTAGGCGAATACAAGGCGTCTATTGCGCAAGCTGCGGCGAACTTTGCTCCTTCGGTCATCGCGAATTATGCCTATGATTTAGCGAAGACTTTTAATAAGTTCTATAATGAATTGAGTATTCTATCGGAGGAAAATGAGGTGAAGCGGAACATTCGACTTACCTTAGCTGAGCTGACAGGAAAAACAATTCAGCATGCTACGTCGTTATTAGGTATAGTTTCACCTAATCGAATGTAATTTGAAACGTAAATACCTTTACCTCACCTTTTTAATCATCATTATCATGATCGCAAGTTTTATGAAAATCGGATCGTTATTAACGGCTTTGGCCTTACCATTCACTCAAAAAACCGTCTTAAACAGACCAGAAAAAATGGAAAATCCCGCTGCAACTACCAACTTCCATTCCTTCAAAATGAAAGGAATCGATGGAAAAGAGATTGATTTCTCTCAATTCAAAGGAAAGAAAATCATCGTATTAAATACCGCGTCTAAATGCGGATACACACCACAATACGCTGATTGGGAGAAATTCCACAAAGAAAACAAAGACATCGTTATTTTAGGCTTTCCTGCCAATGAATTTGGTGGACAAGAACCAGGGTCTAACGCAGAGATTTCTTCTTTCTGCTCATTAAACTATGGCGTTTCCTTCCAAATGATGGAAAAAGTCGTGGTAAAAGGATCCGAAAAATGTGAATTATACCAATGGCTTTCAGACAAATCGAAGAATGGTTGGAATGAAAAAGAGCCAAGCTGGAACTTCTGCAAATACGTGATCAATGAAAAAGGCGAATTGCAAAACTTCTTTGCTTCAGGTATCAAACCAAATAGTCCAGAATTTTTAGCTGCGATCGGAAAATAAGATGAATAGATGGGTAGACGCGGCAAGACCTAGAACCTTACCGCTGGCGGTTGGTAGTATATTATTAGGTAATTTTCTGGCTTTTGCGTCTGGAAAATTTGATTTCCTAATTGCTCTTCTAGCGACACTCACTACGCTTCTTTTGCAAATCCTGTCGAACTTCGCGAATGACTTAGGCGACTACTCGAATGGAGTCGATAATGCAGACCGCAAAGTGGCTTTAAGAGCCGTTCAAACCGGAAAAATCAGTCAACAAGAGATGAGAACTGCCGTTATAGGGACTGCAGTTCTTTCTTTTGTTTCAGGCATCTCCTTATTATTTTTCGGACTAAAGAATGCCACGCTAGAAGTATGGGGCACTTTTCTGGGTTTAGGTGTAGCCGCCATTGCCGCAGCCATTGCGTATACGGTAGGCAAAAGACCTTATGGCTACATGGGATTAGGAGATATTTCCGTCTTTCTATTTTTCGGTTTAATTGGGACGCTAGGCACCTTTTATTTACAGACTTATCACTTAGATGTAGCCATTTTCCTCCCGGCATCTGGCTGTGGATTATTATCCGTGGCAGTATTGAATTTAAATAATTTACGCGACATCGATAATGATATCAAGACAGGTAAGAATTCAATTCCCGTTCGAATAGGCAAAACCTTTGGTTTTTATTACCAGAAAGCACTTTATATAGCAGCTATCGCCTGCTTTTATGCCTATCCTTTCGTAGCTGGAATAAAAATAGGTGTCAATCAACAGTTACTTATTGTGGGTATATACCCCATTATTGGGTTGTTCCGCGAATTACATTCAGGGATGAACTCGGAACAAATTGATCCCTATTTGAAAAAAACAGCTTTAAGAACGCTTTTTTTGATCATCGTTTTCGGGATCATCCAAATTTTAACAAGCCAGTAATTTCGCTTATTTTTACAAAAAATAAGTTACTATGAAATTCAAAGTGGGCTTTCTTGCCTTCGCCTTATTGGCTTTCCAATTCCCGTTATCAGCGCAAACAGCTGAAATCAATCATTTAGAGATCGGTTTAAACCAAAATAAAACAGGAAATTATGCGGACGCCTTACGCAATTTCAGTTTAGAAATTGAGAAAAACGCTGCTAACCCTAATCCCATTGCGTTTTATAACCGGGGTTTTGCAAAATACAATTTGAAAGATTTTCAAGGAGCGATTTTGGACTTCAATAAAGCCCTGGAATTGAAGCCCAATTACTTCGAGGCGTTTATTGCACGTGGCCAAAGCTTCAGCAAGCAAGACAACCACCCCTTAGCGATTCAAGATTACAACGAAGCGATTCGTTTGAATCCGTTAGAAGGAACGGCCTATTTAAGTAGAGGTATTTCCAAAAACAAATTAGAAAACTACCGTGGAGCCATCACTGATTTCAACAAATCGCTGGAGTTATTGCCCGACTATGCCCCTACCTTAGCCGTGAGAGCAGATAGTAAGTCAAAATTAGGGGAGTATGCTGGCAGCATTGAAGATTACAACAAAGCAATCGAGATAACGCCAAAGCGTACGAATTACCTATCAGGACGCGCCTTTGCGAAGATGAAAATAGCCGACTTCAAAGGCGCAATAGCGGATTTCACTGAGGTATTAAAATTGAGTCCTGAGAAATCAGAGGAGTGGTATTATTCTGGATTATGTAAAGCACAACTGGAAAACTACAGAGGAGAGAATGGAGAAAAAGGGGCCCTTGAGGACTTCAATAAGGCCTTAGAATTAGATCCAGAGAACATTGAAGCGATGTATGGCCGTGGATTCGTCAAAGCCAAATTAGGAGACCAGCGGGCGGCGATGGAAGATTATACCAAGGCAATTGAATTTGGGAATAATGAAAATGCAAAGATTCTCTACACCGCGAAACTAGGTAAAATTCAACTAGATGAAATCCGCAATGGATTAGTTGATCGCACGAAAATGACCGACATGAGTTCAGGAAGAGCGGAAGTGTTTTTCCAACGCGGCTTAGCCAAAGTGAAATCTGGTGACCCTAAAAGCGCGATAGATGATTATAATCGAGCTATTTCCTTCCATCCTACGTATGCAGATGCTTATTTCCAACGTGGTATCGCTAAATCAAGTCTAGGAGACCAACGCAATGCCATTCAAGATTGCAACAATGCCATCGAATTGAATGACAAATTTGCCGAAGCCTATTTCATTCGAGGCATCATCAAGCTGGCCTTAAACGATTCAACAGGTTGCCTGGATTTAAGCAAAGCAGGCGAACTGGGTTACGCAGTAGCCTATAATGTGATTCGAGATTATTGTAACTAAAAAAAGGCCTTCTGAATAGAAGGCCTTTTTTTTTAATCAAATCGTAAGTGTTTCACGGACTCACCAGAATTCGCTAATTCCTCCAGCGCATCGATACCGATTTGGAGGTGTTTGTCGACAAAATTAGCCGTCACCTTCTTATCGCTAGCATCTGTCTTTACTCCATCCGGTGTCATCGGATTATCAGATACTAACAAAAGGGCGCCGTGAGGAATTTTATTTTTAAATCCGACCGTAAATATCGTTGCCGTTTCCATGTCAATTCCCATCGCGCGAATATCAGACAAATAGGTCTTGAACACTTCATCGTGCTCCCAAACTCGACGATTCGTGGTATAAATCAATCCAGTCCAATAGTCCAATTCGTGTTTCTTAATCATCGATGAAACCGCGCGCTGTAAACGGAAGGAAGGTAGGGCTGGCACTTCTTTGGGCATATACTCATCCGATGTTCCCTCTCCTCGTACCGCGGCAATAGGAAGGATTAGATCCCCTAGGGCTAAATTCTTTTTCAAACCGCCACATTTACCTAAAAACAACACCGCTTTCGGACTAATAGCTGATAAAATATCCATCACCGTCGCGGCCATAGGAGAACCCATCCCAAAATTAATGATGGTAATATTATGTGCTGTAGCCGTCTGCATGGGGCGATCTAGGCCTTTAATATCAACCCCAAATTTCTCCGCAAACATATCCACATAATTCTTAAAATTGGTCAATAAGATATACTGTCCAAAATCTTCCGAATTCGTTCCCGTATAGCGGGGTAACCAGTTCTGTACAATTTCCTCTTTGGTTTTCATATTTATACTCTCCTTTGTGATGAATTAATTAAGCAAATAGATTAATTTAGAGCTTATATTGATAAAGATGATCACATCTCCCGAATTAAACTTAGTCTTTCCTGCCTATTCACACAAAGTAAAGAAAAAGGAAGGGAAATTGTATATTTTGGAAGAGATCACCAAGAAATATCGATTACTTACGCCTGAAGAATGGGTTAGGCAACACTGCTTGCATTATTTAGTGAACGATTTAAAATACCCAGCGTCATTATTCCAAATAGAAGGAAGCATGAGGGTAGATCAATTAAACAGACGTACGGATATCCGGCTATTTAAAAACAATGGGGAGGTTTTTATGCTGATAGAATGCAAAGCACCTCATGTGGATATTAGTTTAAATACCCTACAACAAATCAGCCAGTACCAAAAAATACAGCAAGCAGAGTACCTAGTCATCACCAATGGCCTACAAAATATTATACTACATCATTCAACAGAAATAGTAAACGAATTCCCCTCATACTCATGAAAAAAGCCCTTTTCATTTTCTTAGGACTCTTATCTTTTTCCGGCTTAGCCCAAAAGAAACCAGCCTTAGTAGTAGGTATTGTCGTAGACCAAATGCGCTATGAATACCTCAATAAATATTACGATCGCTATTCGGATAAGGGTTTCAAGCGCTTGATGAGAGAGGGAATAAATTGCACTGATAATCACTACAATTACGCACCTACGGTCACGGCAGCTGGGCACGCAAGTGTTTACACAGGCACTGTTCCTGCTATTCACGGCATCGTGGGAAATGATTGGATCGAAGTAGCTACGGGTAAAAAGATGTATTGTGTGGATGACACTACAGTACAAACCGTGGGCAGCAAAAGCAAGGCGGGTCTTATGTCCCCTAAAAATATGTTCACCTCCACCATCACGGATCAGTTAAAGATGGCGCAAAATTACAAGTCAAAGACCATCGCCATCGCTCTGAAAGATAGAGGTTCTATTTTGCCAGGTGGACATACGGCAGACGCAGCCTATTGGTATGATTCAGCGGAAGGATATTGGATTACCTCTTCTTTTTATGCCAAAGAATTACCTACCTGGGTTCAGAAATTCAATCTAGAGGGTCGCCCACAGAAATACATTCAAAAGGGCTGGAATACCTTGTATCCAATCGCATCCTACACTCGCTCAGCAGAGGATGATAGCCCGTATGAGAGCAAATTAAGTGGAGAGAAGGCACCCGTATTTCCGCATGAACTGAAAGGGGGTAATGCATTGGAAGTTATTCGTACGACACCATATGGCAATAATCTAACGAAAGACTTCGCTATAAAAGCAATAGACGAAGAAAAATTAGGTAAGAACGGGACAACCGATTTCTTAGCGATTAGTTTCTCATCGACGGATTACGTGGGTCACTCTTTTGGACCACAATCGATCGAATTAGAAGACACCTATTTACGTTTAGATCAAGATATTGCGGACATCTTGGCACATTTAGATGCCAAATTAGGCAAGAATCAATACTTGGTTTTCTTAACCGCAGATCACGCAGTCGCAGAAATCCCTTCTTATATTAAAAGCAAACGCCTTCCGGGTGGATCATTTGATAATGGCAAAGCGATTAATGAAGCAAAAGCAGCTTTAAAGAAGGAATTTGGAGAGGTGGAATTGATGACTGGAGCGGATAATTACCAAATTTACTTGAATCACGCTAACCTAGAAAGATTACATATTACGAAGGATGCGGTGGCTAAGGTTTTGGAGAAATCGTTTAAAAACCAATCAGGATTCGCTGAATTAGTGGACATGAGAGCGGCCGCTTCAAGTCCCATCCCTGCCATTTACCGCGAAATGATCATCAACGGTTATAATCAAGCCAGAAGTGGCGACTACATGTATTTATTGAAGCCACAATGGTTCTCCGGCTACAAAACAGGCACATCACATAGTGCTGTTTATGCCTACGACACACACGTTCCTTTGTTATTTTTTGGCTGGAACGTAAAACCAAAAGAAATTAACCAAAGAACACATATCAGTGATATTTCTAGCACCTTGGCCAATTGGTTAAAAATCAACGAACCGTCAGGAAGTATCGGAAAAGTAATACAGTAATTATATGAAAATAGCCGTTGTAGGAACTGGATACGTAGGTTTAGTCACAGGAACTTGTTTCGCCGAAACAGGAAACCAAGTGACTTGCGTAGACATCAATCAAGAAAAAGTACAGCAAATGCAGGACGGGAAAATTCCCATTTATGAGCCTGGATTAGATGATTTATTCCAAAGAAATACCCAAGAAGGACGCCTTCATTTCACCACTTCGTTAAAAGAGGGTATCGAAGGAGCTAAAGTCATTTTCTTAGCCCTCCCTACCCCTCCGGGCGCGGATGGATCTGCCGATTTAAAATACATTCTGCAGGTGGCCAATGATTTAGGACCTATCTTATCAGATTATACCGTTATCATCGATAAAAGCACCGTTCCCGTAGGAACCTCTGATAAAGTGAGAGTAGCCATCGCGAAAAACGCTACCGTCGATTTCGACGTCGTTTCTAATCCCGAATTCTTACGCGAAGGCGTGGCAGTGGAGGATTTTATGAAACCAGATCGTGTCGTGATCGGTACCCAATCTGACCGTGCGAAGGACTTAATGTCTCGCTTGTATGCGCCATTAGTTCGCCAAGGAAATCCGATCATCTTTATGGATGAACGATCTGCGGAGTTAACAAAATACGCAGCAAACGCCTTTTTAGCGACCAAAATCACCTTCATGAACGAAATCGCGAACCTATGCGAACTCGTAGGCGCGAATGTAGACGAGGTGCGCAAAGGAATCGGTACGGATTCTCGGATCGGGAAACGCTTTTTATTCGCAGGAATCGGATACGGTGGAAGCTGTTTCCCTAAAGACGTGCAAGCGCTGGCTAAAACTTCGGCAGAGAACGACTATGAGTTTAAGATTTTGGACTCCGTGATGCAAGTAAATGAAAGCCAGAAAACGAAACTTATTCCGCATTTGGCAAAACACTTTAAAGGCGATTTAGCTGGAAAGAAAATTGCGATGTGGGGTTTAGCCTTCAAACCCTATACCGATGATATCCGGGAGGCACCCGCCTTGTACAATATCGACGCTTTACTGGAATTAGGTGCCACCGTGAGTGCCTATGACCCTGAAGCAATGGGCCACGTGAAGCAATTAATGGGCGATAAAATTACGTTTACTAAAAATCCATACGAAGCTTTAGAGAATGCGGATGCGCTTTTAATCGTCACAGAATGGCCGCAATTCAGAACGCCAGACTTCGAGCGAATGGATAGTTTATTGAAAAACAAAGTCATTTTTGACGGCAGAAATTTATACGAATTAAACCAAATGCAGGAACTAGGATACACCTATTATTCTATCGGCCGTCAAACCATACACTAATATGAAAAGAGTTTTAATCACCGGCGGAGCTGGATTTCTAGGATCTCATTTATGTGATCGTTTTATCAAAGAGGGTTACCACGTAATCGCGATGGATAATTTAATCACGGGCGATCTAAAGAACATCGAACATTTGTTCAAATTAGAACATTTCGAATTCTACCACCATGATGTTTCCAAATTCATCCACGTTCCAGGTGAATTGGATTATATTCTACACTTTGCGTCCCCAGCCTCTCCTATCGACTATTTAAAGATACCTATCCAAACCTTAAAGGTGGGATCATTAGGTATCCACAATTGCTTGGGTTTAGCCCGCGTGAAAAATGCGCGCGTTTTGATTGCATCCACTTCCGAAGTGTATGGTGATCCGAACGTACATCCACAACCAGAAGAGTATTGGGGAAATGTAAATCCAGTGGGACCACGTGGCGTATATGATGAGGCCAAACGCTTTCAAGAAGCCATGACGATGGCGTATCATACTTACCACGGTTTAGAAACTCGCATCATTCGTATTTTCAATACCTATGGACCACGCATGCGACTAAACGATGGTCGTGTATTGCCTGCGTTTATTGGACAAGCGTTACGTGGCGAGGATTTAACGATGTTTGGCGATGGTTCTCAGACGCGTTCGTTCTGCTATGTAGATGATTTAGTCGAAGGCATTTATCGCCTCTTATTGAGCGACTATGCACAACCTGTGAATATTGGAAATCCGGATGAGATAACGATCAAAGAATTTGGTGAGGAGATCATCAAATTAACAGGTACATCACAGAAGTTAATTTCTCTTCCATTGCCAACAGATGACCCCAAACAACGTAAACCTGACATTACCAAGGCGCGCAGCATTCTAGGCTGGGAACCCAAAGTGAGTCGCGCAGAGGGATTGAAGATCACTTACGATTACTTCAAGTCGTTGAGTAAGGACGATTTGTTTCGAATGGCGCATCATAAAGAGTTTTAAAAAAGCGAGGGCTAAAATTGTGCTTTGCAATAATTTTGTGCCCTCGCATTTTTTAAAACTTCTGGGAACTATACAAACAAAAAAGGCGCAGATTGCGCCTTTTTTGTTAACCAAATCTTTACTCTCTACTCGACAATCTCTACTCTACAACAGTAGTCAAAGAGTCGCCTCAAGCGGCGGAGCCGCCCTCGGCTTAGTCAATGAGTCCGGAGAAAATTATTTCCTATACAAACAAAAAAGGCGCTTTAAGCGCCTTTTTTGTTAACCTACTTTATACTCTATGCTCTATACTCTATACTCTATAAAAAAGGGGACCTAAGTCCCCTTTTTTATTAATTAAAGATATAACGTACACCAAACTGTGCTTGCCATCTTGACCCTAAACCAAAGCTACGTTGGAATGAATCTGTCAATGGAACAGATGATGTTGGGTTACCTTGGTAACGGTGAGGGAATTCAAACGTTGGCTTACCTGTAGTAGCGTCATTACCTACATAAGATAATAAACCAGCACGTAAAGGTGTTTGATTTAAGCCCCACTGTGAGGATGCATAATTACCTAAGTTAAATACATCTAACGTGAATTGTAAGGTATTTTTCTTACCACCTACCTGGATGTAGAAATCTTGGATTACTTTGAAATCAAAGTTAGCAGCCCAAGGTAATTCAGCTCCGTTACGCTCAGCATATTGACCACGACGAGAGCTTAAATAAGCATCTTGAGAGATGTACTTATCTAAATCAGCCCATTGTTGTGCTGCTGTGTAAGTGAATTTCTGAGAAACGTTGTAAGAAATAACTTTGTCTTTCAAGATGATTTCACCTTCTCCACGAGGGATGTACATTAAGTCATTAGCTGTTTGGCCATCACCATTCATATCACCTGAGTACGTATAAGAGAAACGACCTGCTGGAGCTACTGAATACGTAAATCCAAAAGTAGTTGCTGCCTTTTCGTTCAAGTAATTCAATTTATATGAACCATACGCGTTGAAACGGTGTGATTGCATGTAAGATGAATAAGAAGCTACGTTTTCGTTCGGATCACCAGACACAACGCGATCTCTCCATTGTGATTGAGCAATAGATCCACCGTCATTCACTGAACGTGAATCAGAGTTTGTGTAAGATAAGGAAGCAAATAGACCATTATCAAATGCCTTAGAAACCGTTGCAGTTAAGGCATAAGAATAACCTAATTGTGTATTCTTGATCACAATCGCATCTGAGATATTAGGATTCAAGCCTGAATTACCTGCAGCTGGAGCATTAACTCCTTTAACGTTACCATATATTTGGTTAATCTTCGTATTCGTTGGAATGCCCGCTGAAGAAGCTGTGTAATAAATAACACGGTTATCAGCACCTACCGCCTTCACTTTCGAATCTGGCAAGTTGACGTTTTCCAAATAGACTGCGTTGATATCTTTCGTGTAGATACCTTCTAATGATACTAACCAACCATTTCCTAAGCTCTTGTCTACCGCTAAGTTAGCACGGAATACTTGAGAGAATTTGAAGTTAGGATCTGTTACCGCTAAGTTATAAGACGTAGGGATAATAGAGGTAGCTACCGCCGGACGGTAAGCATCTACATTCGCGTTGAATGGACGGTTTGTTGGATTTGTTAAACGCTCAGATCCAAATAATACACCATTATTAGACAATTGGTTAGATAACCAAACGTAAGGAACACGTCCAGAGAAGATACCTAAACCACCACGTACTTGTGTAGTCTTGTCATCTTTCACATCCCAGTTAAATCCAAAACGTGGAGACCATAAAGTCGTAAAGTCTGGTAACTGATTTGTTCTTAATACCGTGTTATTACGGAAAGTTAAGCTAGGAACATAAGCGTTGTTGTACTTAGGATCATTATCCACAGGGAATGAAGTTCCATCTGCACGTAGACCGAAAGTTAATTTCAATCCTTTAGCTGCTGTGATTTCATCTTGTACATACAATGAAGTTGTGTTACCCTTCATTTCAGCAAATGGGAATGTAGCGTAATTAGACCAAGATTGTTGGTATTGAACCGCATTAGAAACACCCGTGTTTACAGAGGCAATAAAATCATCTACTGATTTGAATTGGTAGCCACCGTAGTAGTTAGGAGCAAAACCGTTTCTAAATGCATTCATCTCAAATGCAGCACCTAACGTAAATACGTGCTTTCCAGCATAGTAAGTTAAGTTATCTGATGCTTGGAAGATATCAGAATCTAAAAGGTTATTAGCTGAGAATGGCTCGAAACCAAAAGCAGTTAACTCATTCAAGTTATTGTTACCGATATCAACTGTTGGGAACGGAGTGTTGTTAACAGGTGATTGACGGAAGTCACGCATTTGTGTATAACCTACAGTCAAGTTATTCGCTAATTTGTCAGAGAACGTAGAGTTCAATTCAGCAATGTACGAATCTAAGTTGTTGTTAATACGGTATAAAGAACCTTGGAAAGGTAAAACCGTAGCTGATGGGTTACGACCACCTGATAAAGATCCTGATGATGATGGGCTAACATCAGCATAAGAACGTAGGTAGTTGTATTTCAAGTTAAACTTGTGCTTGTCAGAAATATTCCAGTCTAAACGAACGTTCGCTTTTTGAGAATAATTTTCTTTGTCCCAGTTCTCGTAAGCACCTGGATCATAGTTGAACTTCGATTTCAACAAACTCTTAATGCTTTCTAATTGCTCCACTGTCGCAATAGATTGATTACCTGCTGTAGAACCAGCACGGCGCGCTACAAAGTTAGAACCTGGTTGTGTTTGTAATTCTTGCTCGAATGAGGCAAAAACAAACAATTTATTCTTTACTAAAGCACCACCGATACGACCACCGAATTGACCCCTTTGGAAGTTACCATATTGGTTTGTCACATCACCGATCTTGTTACCTACTTGGTTTTGGTCTGTACCAAAATAGTAAGCAGAACCAGACCAATCGTTTGTACCAGATTTCGTTACCACGTTGATGTTAGCACCCGTTGCCATACCTTGACGAACGTCATAAGGAGCAATTAATACTTGGAATTGATCGATCGCATCTACTGAGATAGGAGAAGCACCAGCTTGTCCACCAATGGTAGGTGATAAAGCGAACGCATTGTTAAAGAACGCACCGTCTACCGTTACGTTGTTATATAATGCATTACGACCAGCAAAGTTCAAACCATTTGCACGTGGATCTAAACGAGCAAAATCACCTAACGAACGGTTTAACGTAGGTAAAGTAGTGATAGAGC
This sequence comes from Aquirufa antheringensis, assembly GCF_004307425.1. Classification (GTDB taxonomy): domain Bacteria; phylum Bacteroidota; class Bacteroidia; order Cytophagales; family Spirosomataceae; genus Aquirufa; species Aquirufa antheringensis. The sequence continues at coordinate 533,570 of NZ_SEWZ01000003.1, read as the reverse complement.
TGTTAGAAACCGTTGTAGCAGCACCCGTACGACCTGAGTTAATCACAGAGGAACGAGACGCAACCACCTTAACTTCTTCTAGTTGAGCTTGGTTTAATTCTAATTTGAAGTTTTGACGAAGTTCTGAAGCTAACGTCAAAGAAATACCTGATTGAACAGATTCTTTGTAACCTACGAAAGATACAGTCACTTTATAAGGACCACCCACACGCATGTTAACGATGTTGTAACGGCCATCCCCACGAGTAGAGGCACCGTAACGAGAACCCGTAGGCTCGTGAACTGCGATTACCGTAGCACCTGGTAATCCTTCTCCTTTTTCATCCACAACAATACCCGACAAAGCGGATGTTGTAGACCCCTGAGCAAAGGCTTGCCCAACAGGTAGTGCCATCACAAGCGCGAAAAACGCTCCCAATAACACTGATTTAGTAATAAACCTTCTCTGCATAAATTTGGAATTTAGTTATATAATAATTTGAGAAATGATAGCACAAAATAAACGAGAAAAATCAAATACTCCAAAATATCTCAAAAAAGTATTTTCACCGAAAATGGGTTAATTCGTTGATATTTAGGACTAATCTCGAAAAAACCTGCAATATCCTAACAGCTGCAGCCTCTTATAGTCCTATAAATCGCATTTATTTAACAGAAACTTAATTTTTAATTATTTAAAGAATAATTTTGTAGCCTAATTATTCCAGATGTCAGAAAATATCAAATTAACTTCTTTTAGCCACGGCGCAGGTTGCGGATGTAAAATATCCCCTCAGATTTTGGACCAAATCCTTAAATCAGATAAACCAAAGGCTTCCCATCCCCTCTTATTAGTCGGAAACGAGAGCCGAGATGATGCGGCCGTATTTGATTGGCAGAATGGCGAAGCCGTAATCTCAACGACGGATTTCTTTATGCCGATTGTGGATGACCCCTTTGATTTCGGGAAAATCGCAGCCACCAATGCTATTTCTGATATCTATGCCATGGGCGGAAGTCCTCTGATGGCCATCGCCATTTTAGGCTGGCCAATCGATAAATTAGCCCCAGAAATTGCGGCACAAGTACTTGAAGGTGGACGCGCTGCTTGTGCCGAAGCAGGAATTCCGTTAGCTGGAGGCCATTCGATTGATTCCCCTGAACCTATTTTTGGGCTTGCGGTCACTGGAAAAGTGCGCAAAGAACATTTGAAACAGAATGATACAGCCACGAAAGGCTGTATGTTATACTTAACGAAGCCATTGGGCGTGGGTATTTTATCTACAGGCCAAAAACGAGGCATCGTTAGTCCTGCCGATTTGGCTCGTGCGGTGAAGCAAATGAGCACCTTAAATTCATTTGGAGAAAAGCTTGGACCACTACCTTATGTTACCTCTTTAACGGATGTGACAGGATTCGGGTTATTTGGTCATTTAGTGGAGATGGCGGATGGATCTGGATTGAGCGCTAAAATTGCGTTCGAAAACTTACCATTGCTTCCCAATATTGATCATTATTTAGACCAAAAGTGCTTCCCAGGTGGAACAGCACGCAATTTAGCCAGCTATGGCGAACGTTTAAGCGAAGAAATTTCAGAACGTCAACGTTACATAGGAGCGGATCCTCAGACTTCTGGTGGATTACTAATCGCTGTAGAAGCGGAACATACGGCAGCCTTCGAAAAGTTTGCACTGGAGCAAGGATTAGAGTTAAGTCCGATTGGGGAATTAACAGACAGAAAAGAAAAAGCCATTTACTTAGCCTAATGAAATTATTCTATCGCGCACTTGGTGAATCGGGTACGCCGGTTATTATTCTACACGGCATTTTTGGGACCTCCGATAATTGGTTAGGTTTTGGAAAAGCCATCTCAGAAAATCACCGCGTATTTTTAGTGGACCAAAGAAACCACGGACAATCTCCCTGGGGAGACGAATTCAATTACGAGGTGATGGCGGCTGATCTGTTGGAATTCATCCAGGAGCATCAATTAGAAAACCCTATTTTAATAGGCCACAGCATGGGAGGCAAAGTAGTGATGCAATTTGATTTGTTACATCCGGGCATCGCTTCTCGCATCGTGATAGTCGATATCGCCCCTAAATTCTATCCAGTACACCATACGCACATTTTGGAAGGATTAAACAGCCTGAATTTAACTACATTGGAAAGTCGCCAAGCAGCCAATGAGCATTTGAAGCGCTTTGAAGAAAAAGAAGGCGTTCGTCAATTCCTTTTAAAGAATCTGTACAGAAACGCGGAGCAGCAATTTGCGTGGCGAATTAATCTGAAAGTAATCACCAAAAATATTGATGTAGTGGGGCACGAATTATTCGTCCCTGCTGCCTCGAATACTGAAACGTTATTCATTAAAGGAGCTGATTCCCATTATATTCAACCGGAAGACGAACGATACATTGCGGAAATTTTCCCTAATTTTGAACTTGTAGAAATTCCAGGCGCAGGCCATTGGGTGCAAGCGGACCAACCGGAGCTATTTTTACAAGCGCTTCAATCGTATTTATGAAAATTTTTCTAATCCCCTGCCCGATTGCTGAAAACACTTCAACCGAAGTCCTACCTCCTCAAATCTTAACGGCCCTTCAGCAGACGACGCATTTTTTAGTCGAAAATGTGCGAACGGCCAGGAGATTCATCAGTGAATTGAAATTAGGAATTCAGATTGAGAGCTTGACTTTTGAAGTATTAGATAAGGATACACAGTCTAAAACGGTCACCGACTTCTATAAAAAACATAGTTCAGTCGAATACATCGGTGTTATTTCAGAAGCGGGTTGCCCTGGGGTGGCGGATCCAGGAGCTTTAGCCGTTTCGATTGCACAGCAACAAAACATCGAAGTCATTCCTTTAGTAGGCCCCTCCTCTATCCTATTGGGATTAATGGGGTCTGGATTTTCAGGCCAAAGTTTCGCCTTCATCGGCTACCTTCCTATCGATAAAGCCGCTCGTATTCGCAAGATAGAGCAACTAGACAGAGATGTAGCCAAATGGGATCAGACACAAATCTTCATCGAAACACCCTATCGTAATAATGCACTACTAGAAGATTTGATTGCACAATGTGCCCCAGATTCCCTAATTTGCATTGCCTGTGATGTGACCGCGCCCTCTGGTTTTGTCCAAACAAAAAAAGCCAGCGACTGGGCAAAAGCGCAACCCGATTTGCACAAAAAACCTTGTATTTTTCTTTTAGGTAAATAAATATGATCTTTCACCAAGCCTTCACACTAAATCCTTTTCAAGAAAACACCTATGTTATTTGGGATAACAAAGGAACAGGAATTATTGTAGACCCTGGTTGCTATACCTACGAAGAGCGCCAAACGCTAAAAAACTTCATCGAGGAGAAAAATATTACCTTAACTCATATATTAAATACCCACGCGCACATCGATCATGTGCTAGGGGTAGAATATTTTAAACAAGAATTCAAGATCCCCTTTTACCTACATCCGAAAGATGAGCCTCTATTAAAAGATGCAGCGAATCGGGCACAAGTATATGGATTTCCTCACTACCAACCCTCTGAAGTAGATGTTTGGTATGAGGAAAATCAAGTGCTGCACATTGGCGAAATGGAAATCAAGATCTTGTTTGTACCGGGTCACGCACCTGGTCATGTGGCCTTGTATTTTGAAAAAGAAGGCCTTCTATTTGATGGGGATGTCTTGTTTAGACGCAGTGTGGGCAGAACGGACTTCCCACTTTGCAACCACGCTGATTTAGTACAGAGTATTCAAACGCAATTATATACCTTACCTGATTCGACGATTGTGTATCCTGGACACGGGGGAAGCACCACCATCGGGGAGGAGAAAGTATCTAATCCTTACGTAAAAGCATGAAAAAAGAAATCCCTAACCTATTAACGCTAGGTAATTTATTAGCGGGTTGCATCGGACTTTGGTTCGTAATGCAAGGCGATTTAGTGAGCGCCTCTTATTGTATATTTATCTCATTGGTATGCGATTTCTTCGATGGATTTTTAGCGCGCGCCTTGAAAGCTTATTCTGATCTAGGAAAAGAGTTGGATTCTTTGGCAGATATGGTCTCTTTTGGGGTGCTGCCTGCTTTTATCTTGTTTTCATTAGTCGAACAAAGTTGCGGCACTCAATGCACCGTGGGTCTATTCGGGTTCTACAAGCCCTTTATGGTGTTTGCTTTGACTCTGATGTCCGCGTATCGTTTGGCTAAATTCAATATTGATACACGTCAAAGCGACCAGTTTATCGGTGTCCCTACACCAGCAAATGGTCTATTAATTGCGTCTTTACCCTTAATTCTACATTTCCAGCCGGAATACAGCGCTTATATTTTATCATTCAAAGGCCTTTTGATTTATGCGATAGTCATGAGTTATCTATTAGTTTGCGAATTGCCCCTGTTGGCCTTTAAGTTTAAGACCTGGGATTGGAAAAGCAATCAAGTAAAATTCATTTTCCTTATTTTTTGCATTGCTGCCCTTGTTATGCTTAAATTTGCAGCAATTCCGGTTTTAGTGATCGCATACATCCTTCTTTCCGGCCTTATTTTCCTTTTAAATCCAAACAAATAATGAAATTCTTAGCTGAAATCAACGTAATGCCTCAAAAAGAAATCCTTGATCCTCAGGGAAAAGCGGTACTTATTGGCTTACAAAACTTAGGTATTAACCAAGTGGCAGGCGTTCGTATCGGCAAGCACATCACATTAACAGTGGATGCAGCTTCTGAAGCTGAGGCAAATGAGGTGGTAACTAACGCTTGCAAGAAATTGCTAGCGAACTTGATTATGGAAGAATTTGAGTTTACATTAACAGCTCAATAAGAGACTAAAACTGGCCTGTATGCAATAATACCAGCGTGCAGGCCTCTTCTACTTCTATTCCCTTATTCTGTAAAGCTTTCTCTAGCACCGAATTTTCTGTGCCTGGATTGAATATCACTCGTCTGGGTGATATAGCCGAAAGGTATGCTAAAAGACCCTCCTGATTCGCAGGACCTACGTACAAAGTAACAGTGTCGATATCTTGCAATAAAGGTTGATCCTGTTGAATGATCAAGCCCAACACCTCCCCTTTTTTAATCCCCACTAATGAGACCTCGTGTCCATGTTGCAAAAGCAATTCCGTTGCGATATAGGCATATCGACTTGGATTCGTACTCGCACCGTAGACCAGAACTTTCATTAGAATAATTTTTCAGCGATAGCGCGTACGCTATCTGATTTACTCATCGTATAGAAATGCAAGGCAGGAACACCTGCTTGAATTAATTCTTTTCCTTGTTGGACTGCCCACTCAATTCCTAATTGCTTGATGGCAGCATTATTCGAGCATTTACGAGCCTCCGAGACAAATTCAGCAGGAATCTCTAAATGGAAAATCTCTGGCAAAATGTCTAATTGACGTTCTGTTGCCAATGGTTTTAGACCTGGAATAATGGGCACATGAATACCCATTTCACGGCATTTTTTAACGAAATCAAAATACTTCGCGTTATCGAAGAACATCTGAGTAACAATATAATCTGCACCCGCATCCACCTTTTGCTTCAAATAGCGTAAGTCTTGATCAAAGGAAACAGCATCAATATGTTTCTCCGGATAACCTGCCACGCCAATACAAAAGTTGGTGGGTAATGATTCCGTTTCTTCGTGCAATAAAATACCTTGATTCATCGCCGCTACTTGCTCCACTAATTCGTTAGCATAGGCGTGACCGCCTGGCTTAGGGATGAAATGAGGTTCCCCTTTTTCTTGATCACCGCGCAATAGAAGGGCATTTTCGATCCCCAAATAGTGTAAATCGATTAGGAAATCCTCCGTTTCTTCTTTGGTAAACCCTCCACAAATCACGTGCGGAACGGCTTCGATTTGAAAACGCTGCATGATGGATGCGCAGATGCCTAGGGTACCTGGACGCTTGCGAATAGGAATACGTTTCGATACCCCATCTATCACTTTCTCTACAAATTCCTCGCGGTGATACGTCACCTCAATAAAGGGCGGCTTAAATTCCATCAAAGGCTCAATGTGTGACATTAATTCGCCCAAATGCTGGCCTTTCATCGGTGGAATAATCTCGATCGAGAAAAGTGTTTTTCCCGCCGCTTCTTCAAAGTATTTAGTAATCTTAGTCATAATTCAATACGGGGCTTAACCATCTTTCTACGTCATCTAATGACATTCCTTTGCGCTTCGCGTAATCTGTTACTTGGTCTTTCGCAATCTTACCTAAACCAAAATACGTACTCTCGGGATGAGAGAAATAGAATCCAGACACCGCGGAAGCCGGATACATCGCATAACTTTCCGTTAATTGAATCCCGATCTGCTTCTCCGCATCCAATAATTCAAACAAACGTTTCTTCTCCGTGTGATCTGGACAAGCTGGATAACCAGGTGCCGGACGAATTCCGTCGTATTTCTCTGAAATTAAGTCTTCATTGCTTAAAGTCTCTTCTGAAGCATAACCCCAGAATTCTTTACGCACACGTTCGTGCAATAATTCGGCAAAAGCTTCCGCTAAACGATCTGCTAAAGCCTTGACCATAATGGAGTTATAGTCATCATGCTCTTTTTCATACTTATCTAAAAGCGCTTCGATTCCCAGACCCGTCGTCACCGCAAAGGCACCGATATAATCCGTCTCACCCGAGTTTAAAGGAGCAATAAAGTCACTTAAACAACGGTTAGGAAGCGTGCTCGCTTTTTGGCCTTGCTGACGTAAATGGTGCAACCATTGGCTCTTGTCAGAAGATTCGTCTTTGGGTTGAATCTCATAAGAAACCTGTTTGTGTGAACCGTGTTTCTCGCAAGCAACCTCTAGCGCCTTCTCCACGTAATCGTGTAAGATAATGTCATCTCCAAGCGAGTTGGCCGGGAAAAACCCTAAGGCCGCCTTCGCTTGAAGCGATTTATTCGCAATAATCTCTTTCAATAAAGCCTGGGCATCATCGAATAATTTCTTCGCCTCTTTGCCTACCACTTCGTTATCGAAAATACGCGGGTATTTTCCGGACAATTGCCAAGTTGAGAAGAACGGCGTCCAGTCGATGTATTTCGCAATTTCCTCTAACGAATAGTCTTCAAAATACTTCACGCCTAAGAATGACGGTTGTTTCGATTTAAATCCAGTCCAATCAATGCCGCTCGATTTTGCACGAGCTTGATCGATCGATAAGTAATTTTTCTCTTGCTGACGGGCAGCATGAGCCGTTCTCAATTCAGCGTATTCCGTTTTAATCTCGTTGAAGATTTCTTGAGAAGTCAATTCACTTTGCAATAAACGACCTGCCACCGGTACAGAACGGGAGGCATCTAATACGTGAATCACGGGTCCTGAGTAGTGAGGATCAATTTTCACCGCGGTGTGAATACGAGACGTTGTAGCTCCACCAATTAAAAGAGGCACTTTGAAACCAAGACGCTCCATTTCTTTGGCCACATACACCATCTCATCTAATGACGGCGTAATCAAACCGGATAAACCGATGATATCTACGTTATGCTCCTTCGCCGCAGCCAGGATCTTATCGCAAGGAACCATCACACCGATGTCGATTACTTCGTAGTTATTACATGCCAAAACCACACCCACAATATTCTTTCCAATATCATGCACATCGCCTTTCACCGTCGCCATCAAGATCTTTCCAGCCGACGAACTCTCCCCTCCTTGCTTCTCTGCTTCAATATAAGGCAATAAATAGGCCACAGCCTTCTTCATCACACGAGCGGACTTCACGACCTGTGGCAAGAACATTTTTCCTTCTCCGAACAAATCTCCCACCACATTCATCCCATCCATCAACGGACCTTCAATCACCTGAATCGGACGCTCGACTAATTGACGCGCTTCTTCTACATCTTCATCGATGAATTCGGTCAAACCTTTAATCAAGGCGTGTTCTAAACGCTTGTTCACTGGTTCTTTTCTCCAGGCATCATCTACAACTAATTCTTTACCTGCGGACTTAACTGTCTCCGCATAAGCCACTAATTTCTCCGTCGATTCCGGATTGCGATTCAATAAAACATCCTCGCACAAATCGCGTAACGTTTTATCAATGTCATCATAAACGCCTAATTGACTGGCATTAACGATACCCATATCCATACCCGCCTTAATCGCGTGGTACAAGAACACGGTGTGCATTGCCTCCCGCACTAATTCGTTTCCGCGGAAGGAGAAGGAAATATTCGAAACCCCACCCGAAACTTTCGCGTGCGGCAAGTTTTCTTTAATCCATTTGGTTGCTTTGATGAAATCAACTGCATAATTATTATGCTCCTCAATTCCGGTCGCAACCGTTAAAATATTAGGGTCGAAAATGATATCCTGCGCAGGGAAACCTACTTTATCGACTAAAATATCGTAAGCACGTTGACAAATCTCGATACGACGCTGGTATGAATCCGCTTGACCCGTTTCATCAAAGGCCATCACGACGACCGAAGCACCGTACATTTTCACTTTGTTCGCGGATTCAATGAATTTCTCTTCCCCTTCTTTCAACGAGATCGAGTTAACCACCGATTTACCTTGTACGCATTTCAAACCGGCTTCGATTACTTCCCACTTAGAAGAGTCAATCATAATCGGTAAACGAGCGATATCAGGCTCAGCCATCAATAAATTCAGGAATTGAGGCATCATTTTCACGCCATCAATCATCCCCTCATCCATATTGATGTCCAAAATCTGCGCACCACCATCCACCTGTTCGCGGGCCACCGCAATGGCTTCCTCGAATTTCTCCTCGCGAATTAAACGTGCGAATTTCTTCGAACCCGTCACATTGCAACGCTCCCCTACGTTCACGAAATTCGTTAATTCCGTAATTTCTAAAGGCTCTAAACCAGACAATTTCTGATTCACATTTTCTTCCGGAATCACGTGTGGCTTGTGCTTCGAAGCTACTTCCGCAATCGCTTGAATGTGCGCTGGCGTAGTTCCGCAACAGCCTCCAATGATGTTCAAGAAGCCATTTGCTAAGAAATCATCGATGATAACTGCCATTTCTGCAGGAGATTGATCGTATTCACCCATTTCGTTCGGCAAGCCCGCATTCGGGTGAGCAGAAACCAAGAAAGGGGATTTATCGTTCAATGTCTTTACATAAGGACGCATTAAATCTGCTCCTAAAGCGCAGTTTAAGCCCACTGAAAGCAAAGGCATGTGGGATACCGAAGTCAAGAAGGCTTCCGTTGTTTGGCCTGATAAGGTACGCCCAGAAGCATCCGTGATCGTTCCAGAAACCATCACCGGCAAATAAGGCTTGGATGAATTTTGCTTGAAATAGTGATCAATGGCAAACAGGGCTGCCTTCGCATTTAAGGTATCGAAAATAGTTTCCACTAGGAGCAAATCAGCCCCACCGTCGACTAAACCACGAATTTGTTCTGTATAAGCTTCAACTAATTCATCGAAAGTAACCGCTCTATAACCTGGATCATTTACATCTGGGGATAACGAAAGAGTACGGTTCGTTGGCCCGATGGAACCGGCTACATAGCGTGGCTTCGAGGGATCCTTGGCCGTAAATTCATCCGCAACTTCACGGGCAATTTTCGCTGACTCGAAATTTAATTCATAGACCAAATCCTCCATGTGGTAATCCGCCATCGCGATGGAAGTTCCAGAGAAGGTATTTGTTTCCGCGATGTCCGCACCTGCAGAAAAGTATTTCGCGTGAATTTCTTTGATCACATCCGGACGCGTGATGGACAACAAATCATTGTTTCCTTTCACTTCGTGCGGGAAATTCTTGAAGCGTTCGCCGCGGTAATCCGCATCCGTTAAATTGTATTGTTGAATTAAAGAACCCATCGCGCCGTCAAGAATTAAAATCTTTTCGCGCAATACGTCTTTTATCTGTGGTCTTTGCATAAGTATAATCGAATCTTTGACAGATGTTTATGCCAAAAATCTAGCAAATATACCGCTTTTCAGCCTAAATGAGGCCCATTTTTTGAATTTTTTCAAGATCTTCCGGGGAATCAATTCCTATGGTTTCAAATTGCGTTTCGATGGCCTTTATTTGAATGCCATTTTGAATCCAACGCAACTGTTCTAGGGATTCTGCCAGCTCTAGTGAAGTGGGCTTAAGTGCACTTAAACCGGGCAAAATATCAGCCCGATAGGCGTACAATCCGATGTGTTTGTAGAAAGTATGCCTATTTAACCATTCTGAAGGCTCCACCCCTCTTAAAAAAGGAATGGTTTGACGGGAAAAATAAAGGGCATGACCTTCCTGGTCGCAAATCACTTTAGGTGTATTGGTATTGAATAAAGTTTCTGTGTCTGTTATTTTTTTAATTAGGGTCAAAACAGGTGCTCCTGACGCAAATCCTGAAGCCACTTTGCGTAATTGTTCCGGCTCTATAAAAGGCTCATCCCCTTGGATATTCACCACATAATCGACCGTTTCACCTAATCGACTTAGTACTTCGGCACATCGATCGGTACCGGTTAAATGCGTATCAGCTGTCAACATCACCTCTGCCCCGAAGCCAACAGCCACCTCGAAAATTCGCTGATCATCTGTCGCTATCACAATACGATCAAAGCCTTTGACCGACTTGACGCGTTCATAAGTCCGCTGAATCATCGGTTTTCCTCCCAGATCTACCAGTGGTTTTCCCGGGAAGCGAGTGGATGCGAATCGAGCCGGAATTATGGCGACGACCTTTTTGCCGTGAATCATACTAATTACGTTTTTTGATAGAATTTTGCCAAATTTGCACATAATTTCCAAACATTCGAGCCTTTGCCTGTATTTTTCGAACATTCCTTTGCTGAACCAATCTGGAGCATCCGCTTCTGGGGAAAACCAGACGAACCTCGTTTGTGGGTGGAAACGAGAGGAAACGCTGAGGCATTTTGGCATTCGATCGATTTAGCGACTAAAGAGGTTTCCCTTTTAGGAAAGGCTCCCTCCGATTATGCCCAATTAAACTTTGTACACGGCTCAGAAAACGAGGCGCTTTTCATCAAATTACAGCAGTCAAAAAATCCAGGAATAGAGTCTATAAAAACCTATTCTTTAGAGCCACTGAAGCTACTGAAAGAAGAAAAACCTCGCCCAATAAGCACAGAAAGCGACTTTTCATTTCAAGTACCCCAGCATTACGAAGAAAGCCAAGACTATTTTAAAGACTTCCAAACCTTCTTCCAGCAGCAATTCAACGAAACGATCGCGAAAGGAATAGATTATTTTGAAGGTGAGGATAAGCTACTATTTTCTTATTATCTTTACGATAATGGCTGGAAAAACTACCTCAGGGTATGTAATTTAGCCTTTGACACGATCTTATTAGAACAGATCGCTGAAGGAGATACCATCGGATACCAAACCTTTACGTTACTCAATGAACAATTGATTTTTGTGAAGGATAAACTGAAATTGAAGATTTATGAAAAATTATAAACTAACCTTACTCATCGCCTTTTTATTTGCATTGCAGTTTTCTACAAAGGCGAGCACCCTCGATTCCTTGGGCTTAAAAAAGGAGAACAACAAGACTTTTTTATTGTTCAAAGTAGGTCCCAAGCAATCCCTATTTTCGATCCTAAAACGGTATAATTTATCGTTAAGCGAATTCAAATCGGCTAATACCGATGTCCAAATCCCTGTGAAAACGGGCGAAATCGTTTATATTCCTTTGCACTACTTAGAAGAAAGCAATCCAGCCCCTAAAGTAGTGGAAGAAAAAGCAGCAGAAATACCTAAGGAAGCAGAAATTCACATTGTAGCCCCTAAGCAAGGTTTGCTTTCAGTAGCGAACATGCACAAAGTAACGATGGCTGAATTGCGTAAATGGAATAATCTAACCTCAGATCGTTTACAAGAAGGTCAACGCTTAATCGTCTCAGATCCAGCTGGATCCAGTTCCGCTATGGCAGTTGATAAGAGCAATTTATTGCCTGCAAAATCGGCAGCACCAGCAGCATCCGCACCAGCTGAAACCGTCGTAGCTCCCGCGAAAGAAAAAGGCCCTGAGGACATCAAAAAGAAGATTGAAACAGGAATTGCGGAACTGATTGACGTACCTGATAATTCTGGCAAATTCTTAGCCTTGCACCGCACCGCTCCGATTGGAACCTTGGTTTTAGTCAAAAATCTAACGAATAATCAAAGCATTTGGGTAAAGGTCATCGGACGTTTGCCGAACGGCGATAACAAAGTGATCATCAAACTTTCTCCGAAAGCTTTTGAGAAATTGAATGCCGTTGATAAGCGCGTTAGAGCTGAAATCTCTTATTTATTACAGTAATATGAACAAGAGAAAAAGGCCTATCACCGCAGGTCACGTTATTTTTGAGGTATTCTTCATTTTATCTTATCCCTTTATTGCGGCGTTTTCGGTTGCGGTAACGGTATTGGTCTGGATATTCTCCCTTCCCTCCCGTTTAATTGCCCTATTTAGCCGAAAATGATTTCAGAAAAAATAGCGGCCATCTTAGACGAGAAATTCGCTTTTTTCAATCATCCGCGCTTTATTGAACACGATCCTATCCAAATTCCGCATCGCTTTAGTCGTTTGCAAGACAAGGAGATAATGGGGTTTTGGGTCGCTATTTTAGCCTGGGGTCAGCGTAAAACGATACTTCAAAATGCGCAAACACTCATCGAATTGATGGATGGCACACCGTATGAGTTCATTTTAGGACATCAAGCAACTGATCTAAAACGATTTGAGCATTTCAAACACCGGACTTTTCAATACCCAGATACACTTTATTTTATTGATTTCTTCCAAAGACATTATCAAAACAATAATTCCCTAGAAACGGCGTTCAACCTAGGTTTGAAAGCGGAGGACTTAAGTGTGGAGAATGGACTAAATGGTTTTTACGATTATTTCTTTCAATCCGAATGGGCTCCCGAGCGCACAAAAAAACACATTGCTTCTCCTCTGAAAAACTCGGCTTGTAAACGCATTTCAATGTTTTTGCGGTGGATGGTGAGAAAAGATGAGGCTGGAGTTGATTTTGGACTTTGGAATACCATCAAACCAGCACAATTAGTTTGTCCACTCGATGTGCACGCGATGCGCACAGCTGCCCAACTGGGTCTAATGAAAGAAGAGAAGGCGAATTGGAAAACGGCTTTGGCCCTTACCGAAACGCTACGTGAACTGGATCCAAGCGATCCTGTCAAATATGATTTTGCCCTCTACGGAATGGGCATCGAAGAAAAAACGCTATGGAAATAAGCAACAAAAAGACGGGTGATTACCTTCGTATCGACGAAAAAACGGGAGCGAGTTTAATCGAACTAAATCTTGGTGGCCTATCATTAATCGACCTTCCCGGAAGCTCCGATCATCCCTTAGCGAGCAACCCTTACCACCCCAGCGCCTTGTTAACCCCCTGGGTAAATCGAGTTCGTAACGGAAACTATTCATTCAAGGGTAAAAATTACCAATTACCCATCAACGAACCCGCCTTAGGAAACGCTATTCACGGTTTATTGGCTAGAGTACCGTTTACCCTTTTACAAAAAACAGAATCGTCTGTCACATTAGAACATGCGTACCAAGGTGCTGAACCTAATTACCCCTTTCCATTTACTTTCCGATATACGTATACCTTAGCAGAGGAAGGCGGTCTTGAAATTACCTTTATGGCCCAGAACACGGGCTCAACGTCCATGCCTTTCGCCTGTGGCTGGCACCCTTATTTCAGCTTCCCAGACACAAAAGCAGCTGATTTATCTATCAAATTTCATCCCACTAGCCGTTTTTTATCAGACTCCCAAATGATTCCTTTGAAAGAGGAAAATCTACAAGGTAAGAGCGAATTTGTTTTCAGTCAAGAGAAAGTGGACCACGTTTTTCGACTAGAGCCTAGGGAAAAACACGTCACAGAATTCATCGATCATAAACACCAGCGTTCGCTTTTTTTAACTCAATCCTCTGTTCAATTTCCCTTTTTAGTGGTCTTTCAACCGGAAGGATATCACTCGGTGGCGATTGAGCCAATGACTGCCAATACAGACGCCTTTAATACCGGTGATGGCTTGATCGAATTAGCCCCTTCGGAGGCCTTTTCAGGACAGATCCGTTTATCCATAGGAAAATAGATCAATCATTCAGGTTTTTTGTACATTTGTCAAATGAAGTTTAATCTGTTAGTCATTTTACTGTTTTTAACTGCTTGGAGCCCTCTATTCGGGGAATCTAAGGCGGATTCTACAGCGAATAAATGGAAACAAGTGATGACCTCTGGGATTAACTTAAATCAGTCCAGTTTCAGTGATAACTGGAAAGGTGGCGGAACGAATACCTTAGCGATAGGCTGGTATTTGAATCACAGCGCTAACGTTTCGAATGAATCTTGGCGCTTGAATTCTGACCTGAATTTACAAGTCGGATTTCTCCAAAACAGAACTCAAAGTCTACGCAAAAACATCGACCGCATTGCATACGAATTCAAGGCGGGTTATCGCATCAGCCCTAAATGGGACTTTTATGGATCGACTAACTTCCAGACTCAATTCTTTAATGGATATGATTATGGCAAGAAAAATAAAGCGGGCGTTCCGGTAGACTCCTTAATTTCGAGTTTATTTGCTCCGGCCTATTTGACTTCCTCCATGGGTCTAGAATACCATCCAGACAAATCATTTTATACACGAATCGGTATTGGTTCTTTACGCCAAACCTTTGTCTTCGACCAAGCCATCTCCAGAGCAGGATTATATGGTCTAGAGAAACCAGGAGACAATATCAGAAATCAGTTCGTATTTCAATATTTAGTCAACGTGGACAAAGATGTATGGGAGAATATTAATGTAAAAGCACGTTATTCAGCCTTAATCGATTATTTCAGACTTACTTTATCGAACAGTATTGTACATCGATTAGATGCGAATGTAACGATGAAAGTGAATAAATATGTGAGCACTAATCTGCAAATGGTGCTTTTTCGAGATTATGACCAAGATCCTAATTGGCAATTCTCTCAAGTCCTATCCATGGGCCTTGTTTACCGCATCGAAAAATAACTATTTCTTTCGGTTTAAGTACCGATCATACAACATTTGGATAATACCGTCTTTTAAGCCTAAATCAGGCACAAATATCGTCTGACAACCGCCTAATTCCATCGCCGTTAAATAAATGGAAGCTGCCGGAACAATCACATCCGCGCGGTCTGTATTTAAACGTAATTTATTCACGCGATCCTCAAAAGAGAACGAACCCACGTAGGCCGCCATTTCAAATAAGGCATCGAAAGTCATCGACTTTTCCTCGGCAGCAGGTTTAGACAAATTAAATAATTTAGCTATGTTTCCTCCTGTCCCAATTGCCTCAATATCTCCTGAAATCAACTCTTTTTGCTGAGAAATCCAATTCTTCATCTTCTCCCAATCTCCCTCTTTTTCCGTTCCTTCTAGTAATCGCACCGACCCTATTTTAAAAGACTTCGAAGCTAATTTTTCCCGGTGACGATAGATATTCAATTCCGTACTACCCCCACCCACATCGATGTGCAAGTAATTTTTCTTCGGATGTAAAGATTGAACGACCACATCATTGATTAATTCCGCTTCACGGCTACCATCAATCAACTGGATTTTCATATCCAATATCTTATGAATTCGAGTGATAATCTCTGATGAGTTAGACGCTTCCCGCATAGCCGATGTAGCACAAATCGCATAGTCCTTCACTTCGTGCAAGTCCATCAATAATTTATAGGCGTGCATTAATTTGAAAATACGCACCTCAGACTCAGGCGAAATCATGCCATCACTAAAGACATCATGTCCTAAACGAAGGGCAAAACGCACATATTCAATCCGCTTAAAACTGATGACTCCCTCATTTTCTAATACACTAGATATTTGAAGGCGAGCGGCGTTAGATCCGATATCAATGGCTGCAAATTTCATACTTTAGGGGGTTTATGAAGGTAAAAACCATTGCCTTGCACTTCGTACGAGATTTCTGTACCTAGGACAAATAATAATTCTCTTCGATCAATAACGACAGGGATATTTTCAATCAAATACTCCTCATCATTTTCTGTTTTAGTATCAAAACCAAGGACAAAAGTTCCTCCACAGGTTCCTCCACGCATTCCCACCCGGAGAAAAGGCTCCGGAAACGTAATTAAACGTAGGTTTTCGAGGGCTGATTCGGTCAAACGAACGGGAGGATCTATTAACATGTATTAACGAGGATGTCGATGTAAAATTAGCTAATTTTAGGCTTGAAAGGTAAACAAAAGAGCGATGACGTATAAAATACTTTGGGCGGACGATGAAATTGATTTATTGAAACCCTATATCTTGTTTTTAGAGAGTAAAGGATATGAAGTATTTACGGTTAATTCAGGTGCAGACGCTTTAGAATTAGTAGAAACTCAGAAGTTTGACATCTTGTTCTTGGATGAAAATATGCCGGGAATGTCTGGCCTAGAGGTCTTATTACAGATCAAAAAATTCAGACCGAATCTTCCCGTTATTATGATCACTAAATCAGAGGAAGAAGAATTGATGGAAGACGCCATCGGTTCGAAAATTGCTGATTACCTCATCAAACCACTTAATCCGAATCAACTATTGCTTTCTGTCAAGCGTATTTTTGATAAGAAAAGACTCGAAGAAGGAAAAACGAATATTAGTTACCAACAAGAGTTTTTGGCCTTATCGATGCAATACCAGGATCATTTGAATGCCAAAGAATGGTCTGACATCTACAAAAAACTAATCTATTGGGAACTCGAAATCGACACAACCGAAAACAAATCGATGGCCGAGGTTTTGAACAACCAAAAAAATGAGGCAAATGCCCACTTTAGTAAATTCATCGAGAAAAATTACGAGGATTGGTTGCAAAAACCCGATACAGAAACACCCGTATTATCGCATTTAATGCTGCGTAAACATGTTTTTCCGAAGATCAACGACAAGAGTCCTCTTTATTTTATTTTGATTGATAACTTGCGTTTTGACCAATGGAAAACCTTAGACAAATACATCCAAGAATACTTCCGATTAGAATCCGAAAATAACTATTATTCCATCCTGCCTACGACAACGGCCTACGCCCGAAACGCCATATTTGCCGGAATGATGCCATCTGAAATCGCTAAAAATTACCCCGACAAATGGGTCTACGATGTAGGCGATTCTGAAGACGAAGAAGGATTCAATAAACAGGAAGAATTTTACTTACAGGAGCAATTAAAGCGCCTAAAAATCAACGCTAAAAGCTCTTATCACAAGATTATTCACCAGTACCAAGGAAAACAATTAGTCGACAATTTCAATAAATTAGCGACTAATGATTTAAATGTCATCGTCTACAATTTCGTCGATATGCTCTCCCATGCTAGGACGGACATGGCTATGATCAAAGAATTAGCTCCAGATGAGTCAGCTTACCGCAGCTTAACGGCCAGCTGGTTCCAGCATTCTCCTCTTTTTGATTTATTAAAGAAGATTGCAGAGAAAAAGGGGCGCGTCATCATAACGACCGACCACGGTATGATACGCGTACAAAATCCGATTAAAATCGTGGGAGATCGGAATACGAATACCAATTTACGTTATAAACAGGGGAAAAATTTGAATTGGGATAACGCGAATAAGATGATGGTTTGCCGAAAGCCTGAGAACATTTTTTTACCCAAACCAAACGTTTCAACCACCTATGTGTTTGCAAAAGAAGATAACTTATTTGCCTACCCTAATAATTATAACCAATACGTAAATCACTATAGAAATACCTTTCAACACGGCGGAATTTCACTGGAAGAATGTATCATTCCGGTGATATACTATACGGGAAAATAGGGTTATAGACTGGCTACGGGGAAGATTTTACCGCCTTCGCACTTCAGGATTTGGCCTGGAACTTTAGCCATCGTATTGTAGTCGTGACTCGCCATGATGATGGCCATCCCACTTTGATTCAGCTCCTTGAATAATTGCATAATTTCCAAAGAAACCTCCGGATCTAAATGACCTGTGGGCTCATCAGCAAGCAATAAAACCGGGTTATTCAAAATGGCACGCGCAATACAGATGCGTTGTTGTTCTCCGCCTGAAAGACGGTGAATACGTTTAGAAATGGCAGAACTCATTCCTACGCGCGCTAAAACCTCCTCGATTTTGAATCGTATTTCATCCTTATTCGTGTGACCTGTCGCCTCTAAAACGAAGGATAAATTCTTCTCGACATTGCGATCTGTCAGCAATTGAAAATCTTGAAAAACGAAGCCTAATTTACGTCTTAAGAATGGCACCTCTGAACGCTTAATGGTATTCAATGAATAACCCGCCACCGAAGCTGTTCCAGACTCAAGACCAATTTCCGCAATAATACTGCGAAAGAAGGTGCTCTTTCCGCTACCCGTTTTACCAATCAAATAATAAAAATCTCCCTCATTAATCGTTAAATTAATGTCTTCTAGTGTATTAACACCGTCTTGAGAAATACTTACTTGTTCAAAAGATAATACAGACATAAAAATCGCCTAGGTTAATTAAGAATTTGCTTTTGCGTGATCCGCTAAGAATTGCGCTAAACCACTATCCGTCAAGGGGTGCTTTAATAAAGCTAACATGGCAGATAAAGGTCCAGTCATCACATCTGCTGCAGCTTCTGCACATTTAATGATGTGCATTGGGTGACGAACAGAGGCTGCTAAGATTTGCGTATCAAATTCGTAGTTATCGTAGATCAATCGAATTTGCTCGATCAATTCGATACCGTCGAAAGAGATATCATCTAAGCGTCCGATGAAGGGAGAAACGTAGGTTGCCCCTGCTTTAGCAGCTAATAAAGCCTGTCCCGCAGAGAATACAAGCGTACAATTCGTTTTAATCCCTCTTTCAGAAAAATATTTCAAGGCCTTGATACCGTCCTTGATCATAGGAATCTTTACTACGATTTTATCGTCCAGCTCCGCTAATTCTTCACCTTCGCGAATCATTCCATCGTAATCAGTGGCGATTACTTCGGCAGAAACATCTCCATCCACAATATCACAAATCGCTTTGTAATGACGTAAGACGTTGTCTTTTCCGGTGATTCCTTCTTTAGCCATTAAGGAAGGGTTAGTCGTAACTCCGTCCAAAACACCTAAATCTTGTGCTTCTTTAATTTGCGCTAAATTCGCTGTATCGATAAAAAATTTCATAGGTCAGATTTTTATAACAAAAAAATGGCAAATTCACCGCTACAACCGACCTACCCTTGCTTCGATCAAGACCTGGGGGATTCAGCGGGAGCTGGTAATTTGCCACCACAAAGATGACAAAAAAGCAGCTTTTTTCAAAATAAATATCGTTTTTTTGGATTAGCCCCTTAACTTTAAAATATGAAAAAATGGATTCTATTGGTTAGCCTTAGTGTTGCTTGGGCTTGTTCTACTTCGGGTGAGGCTTGGTTAGACGAGGCGAAAGCACGTTTACAGAAAGGGGAAACGGTTTCTGCGAAAGAAGCACTGCAGAAAGCGATTGAGAAAAATCCCGGTTTGGCGGAAGCATATAACCTTCAAGGGGTCATTCTATTTCAAGAAAAAAATTACCCAGAGGCAGAAGCCGCTTACCGAAAGGCGATCGATTTAAAACCTTCCCTCTATACCGCTCAATTGAATTTAGGTGCGGTTTTGATGGAACAAGGGGTTTGGGATAAAGCCCTAGCGCCTACGGATAAAGCCATCGCTTCGCAGCCGGATTCAAGCGCAGGATATCTCCAAAGAGGGATTATTCAAGCGGCCCTTGCACAACCAGCAAAAGCTAAATTTGATTTTACACAGGCCATTAAACTGGCGCCAAAAGATATTAATGCCTTTTACAACCGCGGAAACATCCTTTTTCAAGAAGAGGATTACGCCGGAGCTGTAGCTGATTTTGCGAAGGCCGCTGAGATTAATCCGAATTTTGGCAAAGCTTATTACGCACTAGGCCTAAGCTATATCAAATCGAAACAAAACGACAAAGCATGCCTTGCCTTTCAACAAGCGCAAAAATTGAATTATCCAGGTGCGGCTGAAGCCGTAAAAAACCTATGTAATTAATATGAGAAACGTACAATTCATCTTGGGAGGTATTTTCGGCCTCGTCTTTTTAATGTTTACGTACTGGCAGTTGAATGACCCGGACCCTATTTTGTGGGTACCCGTTTATGCTACAGCTGTTTATACCGCTTTGCAGGCGATGCGTGGCAAAACGAATCCAGAGCTTTTGATCGTCTTATTTTTTCTCTCTGTATTCGCAGGATTGCAATTATGGGTTGAAATGACGGCTTGGGAAGGATTCTTAACAGATGGCTTGAGCATGAAGACACATAACCAAGAGTTAGCACGAGAAGCGGTGGGTCTTTGGATTGCATCCGGATCGTTTGCTTTGTTTTACGTTTTAGAAAAAAAGAAATAAGATGTTAGATCTTGGTTTTGTCTCTGCCATTCTCCCTCACAAAAGTCTTTTTGAGGTTTTAGATTATGCGCAACAGCAACATTTCGCCTGTGTAGAGGTCATGTGTTGGCCCTCTTCCTCTTCGGATGCGCGCAGGTATGCGGGGGTTTCGCATATTTCAGTAGACCAACTATCCACAGAGGATCTTGTAGCCTTGAAGGCGAAATTAGATCTACATCCGGTCAAAATATCCGCTTTAGGTTATTACCCGAATCCATTGGATCCGGATGAAACGCAAGCTGCTTTTTACCGAGAGCACATCCAGAAAATCATTAAAGCAGCTGCCGTTTTAGGCATTTCGCGTGTGAATACCTTTGTAGGCCGTGATTATACGAAGAATGTGGCTTATAATATCGGTCGGTTTTCGGAGGTTTGGCCGGAAATTATTGCGTTAGCAGACACGCTACAGATTAAAATAGGCATTGAAAACTGTCCCATGTTCTTTAGCGATGATGAATGGCCCGGAGGAAAGAATTTGATGACGACGCCCAAGATTTGGGATGAATTATTTACGATCATTCCGTCGGCGAATTTTGGCCTGAATTATGATCCATCTCATATGGTCTTTCAGATGATGGATTATACCTACCCTATCTATCACTATGCCGAACGGATTCACCACGTACATTTAAAGGATGTTAAAGTATATCCTGAAAAATTGAATCGCGTAGGGATTTTAGCGAATCCATTAGAATACCATTCCCCTAAAATTCCAGGACTTGGCGATATACAGTGGGGGAAGTTCATTTCTGCATTAAACGACGTACGGTACCGAGGTCCAATCGTGATTGAAGTAGAAGATAAGGCCTATGAAGGCTCAGAAGAGGATATCGACAAAGCGATTCGAAGTGCGAGGAATCACATCCAACAATTTTTACCCTAAAAAAAAGGGCTTCAGATATGAAGCCCTTTTTTAATGCAGCGAAAATCGCTCAATTATTTACTAGGTTTTGCGAAGATAGCCGCATCGATTGTTGGATTAATTTCCACCGATACCGTTTCTACTGTCATCATCCCACCCATTGGATTAGCTGTTTCAACAGTATAAGGAAATGCTAAACCGTTCACCATTTTATAGTTTGAAAAGCTAACTTCTGAATCTATTTCTTGACCATTCGCTTGTACTTTCGTTAGAGTTTTTACCACAAAATTAGTAGCTGTGGAAACATAGACCTTGCTGTCATCACCTGATGGTTTAGTTACTGTCAATAGATATACATCAGCTCCATCCAATTTCTCTTTAGAGACTAAATCAATCTTATATCCGTCCTTCTTTGCGTTCGTCAAAATAGAACCCAACATCAATTGAGAACCTGCCATTTTAACTTGATCAGCCGGCATATCTTCTGGCTCACCCGTTCCGCCCATCATGGCAGGACGATTCATCCAACCTTTATTTCCATCAATGACCGTAATGATTTTATTTCCCATGACAGCTACTTCTGTCCGAAAAGATTTTCCGATCACTAAAGACGTATTACTTTCAATATCCATTCCCTGAACAGAGAATTTATTTTTTACAACGGCTGTTTTCACGGCAGCCCATTTATCAGCGCCACCCATGGCAGCTTCGTGCTTAGCTAAAATTTCCTCAGTCGATTGAGCAGACGCCACTGAAGCGACTAACATTCCTGCTACAAGGCAGATTGATTTGATCATTGTTTTCATGATATAGGGGTTTATTTTTCGAAAGATAGTAAAATTATTGAGCTTTTTTCGGAATGGAACGCATCACGATAAACCAGCCAATCAATACTAAAATGGCGGCCATAAAGAAGGCTGCGCCTGGGAATAAAATGGGCGCTTGTTCAGAGGCGAAATAGGCGAATAAATTGGAGGCCAAAAGAGGGCCAAAAATAGTCGTAATAGATTGTAAACTAGTCAACCCTCCCTGTAATTCACCTTGTTCATTCGGACCTACTTGTTGAGTGATCAGGCTTTGGAGAGCTGGTCCTGCAATTCCCCCCAACCCAAAAGGAATCATAAAGGCATACATCATCCAAGATTTAGTCGCATAGGCGAACATAAAAAATCCGATGCCATACAGGAGTAAACCGTAAGAGATCGCACGTATTTCACCTAGTTTGGGCATAATAATACGGGCCAAACCTCCTTGCACAATGGCTACAATTAAACCGACAAAGGCTAAAGAATAGCCTACTTGATCCGGTGTCCAGCCAAAAACCTTCATCGTAAAATAGGACCACGTACTAGGGTGCACCTGACCGGCTAATTGCAGGCAGAAGAAACCTCCTACCAAACCCGCGATCACTGGATATTTTGTCAAATTCTTTAAAGATCCTAAGGGATTCGCACGCGTGATGTCAAAGGGACGGCGGTTCGATTTTGCTAAGGATTCTGGTAAGACAAAATAGCCGTAAATCCCATTAATTAAAGTTAAACCCGCCGCGGCAAAGAAGGGAATTCGATCACCATAAGACGCTAGCATCCCACCTATCGCAGGTCCAATAATAAATCCTACACCAAAAGCGGCTCCTACGACACCAAAATTCTTTGCCCGATCTTCCGGCTTTGACACATCCGCAATGTAGGCTTGAGCCGTCGTAAAACTGGCACCAGTGATTCCTGACATGATGCGACCGATGAATAACCAAAGAATATTGGGCGCGAAGGCTAAAACAAGGTAATCAATCGTGAAGCCGAATAAAGAGGCCAAAATCACCGGACGGCGACCCACCTGATCCGATAATCCACCTAAAACAGGAGAAAACAAGAACTGCATAATGGCATAGGACGCCATTAACCAGCCTGCATATTGAGAGGCAACGGAAATATCTCCACCCACAAAACCTTTGATAAGGTTAGGTAAAACGGGGATAATTAGGCCGATTCCGAGAACGTCAATTAATAAAGTGATAAAGATAAATCCAATTGCAGGATCCTTTTTGCTCGCCATTTGATTCTAGATTAGGCTGCAATTTAAGAAAAAGGATACTGAATATTCGTTTTTAAAAATTCCTTACTCGTTTCTGCACAAGATAAGGGTGTTTTACCCGCGTCTGGAACGGCATCTAATTCAACAATGGCGAAGCCTTTGAACTTGATTTTGTCCAAGTTAGCGAATACCTCCTCTAGGTTCACTTTACCTTGCCCTAATTCGACGAAACGGTAGCGAGGCTCGGTTTGGCGCACATCTTTTACGTGTAATGCATGTAAAACTTTACGGTATTTCAACACCGCATCTGCCGGATTACCGCCGCCTTGGAAATAATGAGCTACGTCTAATAGCAATTTGATTTTAGCCGGATCCATGTGGTTTACGAGCAAATCAACCTCCTCAGGTGTTTCTCCAAACTGGTCCATGTGGTTGTGGTAGGTAGCTTGAATGCCTAATTCTTTCGTTTTGGCACCGATTTCGTTCATGACTTCTGCTAAACGAATAAGGTCTTTCTCTTCCGGCTTCACCCCTTTCTTACGTAAGGAATTCGTTAATTGAATCGATGTTCCTCCTAAAGCTTTTACGAAAGTAGCGTGCTTGACGTGCTGAGCGATGGATGCCTCTACTTTGGCTGGATCAATCTCCACATTGCCGCTCGAAAACATACATAATTGCAAGCCTGATGAATCTAATAAGGCTTTTAAAGCGGCAGGATTATCCTTGTATTTTGCAAATGAATTCGCGCGTAACTGTATTCCCTTGAAACCTAGGGCTGAAATTTCTTGAATCGCCTGCTCATCTTGCCCATTCCAAGTGATGGCAGAATAACCCAAAGAATAGGATTTTTTCGCAGCATAAAGAGAAGAAACTGGAAGTGTTGTAGCCAAGGTAATGGCCAAAAATTCGCGTCTAGTTGTCATAGGAGAAGGTTTTATTATAAAAGCCTCTCCCAAAGCTTATTTACTCTCGCTGAATTTCAAATAATCCGCTAATAGACTCAGCATATCCGTACCGATGTAATCCACACCGATATCTAACAGTGCTTGATACCCTAAAAGGGAATCTGGGGTAGCCCAAAGACGTACTTTTCGGCCGTTTGCATGGACTTGATCCACGTAGTTTTTGAGTTTTTCTTTCAAGGCTGCTGGTATAGGTCCTTGTCCAGCCCAAAAGCCAAACTTCAACATCGATTCACTCTCTAACAACACTTTAGAAGTGGGAAAACGCTCATTCGAACGACCATCAAAGGTGATCCAAGCTGGGGATTCAATGTATTGGGAGGGTTTTGGGCGGTTACCGGAAATCACTATTCGGAATCCTTTTTGTTGAATAAGTTCTGCATGAGGCTTCAAAGCAGCAATAATCAGCGGCAAGGTGGAATCCGATGAGGTCTTCGAATCAATCAATAATTGATGAAAATCCCCCTCTTTATTGGCTTTTAGGACGCGGATAATGGGGTCAATATACAGATCCTTCAAATTGCGATTCAGACTCAGTTGATTCCGTTCGTGACCCACCAATAATTGTCCATTCACGGCATATACATCCGCCTCAATGGAACCAAAACCTAATTGAAATGCCTCAAAAAATGGTCTTTCGTGTTCGTAATCATTGTGAGCGTGCGCTTTTGACAAAGGACTCTGAGCTTGTAAAGCGAATGACAACAGACAAAAAAGGGCGATTTTTTTCATTAGCCTTTCACATAATCCCCGGACGCAATGCGCGTTTTCGGGTCGATTTTCTTGTTGTATAAATACGCGTAGGTTTCGATTTCCTTGCCTTTCAAATTTACTTTCACCTGCTCGCGAACGAATAGACTTTCGGCTGGTTTGTCTGTATTGAATTCTTCGTATTCATCTAAAACGTTCAATAATTTGATCGTATTGGACAATAAATACAATTCGCCTACTACCTGGTCTTTCGCGTCACCCGATGGGATAATACCCGGATAATCAGCCACTTGGTACATCTGACCTTGGTAGGTCGCCATGCCGATGTAATCCGAATTTCGTGCGATCAAGCGGTGTAAATCGTTTCCACAGTCGCGGCGCAAAGTTCCATAGACGAATAAATATTCTTCTACGTCTGGTTCTGGTAGTTTCGCTTCTTCCAAAGTCAATACTAAGTCCTCTTGCTCTACCACCGTTCCTTCAGTCAATAACACATTACCGATAATTCCTTCAAATGGTGCCGAAACAATTGATTCCATCTTCATCGCCTCGATCACGTACAGTGGAGCATTTAATTTCACTTCGTCGCCTGGCTTTACCAAGATACGGGATAAACGACCCTGCAATGGAGCACCGATGTCGCCTTTTACTTTCGCTTTTGCGTGTTGCGCGCGTTCGACTTTGACGTTTTTGTCCAAAATCTTAATGCGGCGTGCCTGGCCATTCAATTCAAATGTTACATTGCGCAGACCTGATTCGTCAGGTTCAGACATGTACAAGAACTTCACGATAATCGTCTTGCCTGGCTCAATCGTGATCATAATCTCCTCATCCTGCTTCAAGCCATAGAAAAAGGCTGGCGTAGGAAGGGCTGACAATTCTCCGAATAAAGCTGAATTCTTGTAATAGTCTTCGTAGACTTTCGGGTACATTTTGTAGGATAAGTAATCGAAGAATCCATCTTCTGCCTCTGGAAATTTCTTCGTAAAGGTCTTGAAATCTGCGTCGAAGTCGATGGGTGCCAAATGGTCATTTGGACGACCTTCGATCGCGTGCTCGCCTTTTAGAATGATCTCCTGCAGTTGTTTAGGGAATCCTTGGTAGGGTTGACCTAAGCCGCCTTTGAAGAAGTCTTTGACGGATTCAGGGAAGGATAAAGTAGCTCCTTTGGCATATACATCCTCCGCCGTTAACGAATTCGCGGTCATAAAAATCGCCATATCCCCCACTACTTTCGAGGATGGAGTTACCTTAACGATATCGCCGAAAAGCGTATTCGCCTCTGTGTAATTACGTTTCAATTGTTCAAACTTGTCGCCCACACCTAGCGCAATCGCTTGGCCACGTAAGTTCGTATATTGACCGCCCGGAATCTCATTATTGTATACCTCAGCGGTTCCCGCTTTCAGTTCTGATTCGAACGGCGTATACATCGTACGCACTGCTTCCCAATAATTCGAATATTCGTTTAACAGGTCTAAATCCAGGTCAGATGCTTTCGCGTGACCTTGCATCATCGCAACTAACGAGTTCAAATTAGGCTGTGACGTCAAACCGGACATCGCTCCTAAAGCCCCATCTACGATATCCACACCGGCTTCAATGGCCTTTAAATAGGTCGCTGATTGAACGGAGGCCGTGTCGTGCGTATGCAAGTGAATGGGTAAGTCGACCGCTTTCTTCAATTCGGTGACTAATTTTTCTGCTTGGAATGGACGCAAAAGACCGGCCATATCCTTAATCGCTAACATGTGAGCACCGGCATCTTCGAGCTGACGCGCCATATCTACGTAGTATTGTAGATTGTATTTCTCGTTTGTAAAGACGTCACCCGTATAGCAAATCGCTGCTTCAGCGATGCCAGGCGTGCGTTCCCGAACCGCTTTGATCGAGACTTTCATCGCATCGATCCAGTTCAAGGAATCGAAAATACGGAAGACATCGACTCCGGCTTCAGAGGATTTCTCCACGAATTTTTCAATCAAATTGTCAGGGTAAGCCGAATATCCCACGGCGTTAGAACCGCGGAAAAGCATTTGCAATAGCATATTCGGCATCGCCTCGCGGAACTCTTGCAGGCGTTTCCAAGGAGATTCTTGCAAGAAACGCATCGCCACGTCGAAGGTAGCACCACCCCAAACCTCCATCGAGAACAATTGAGGGAAGGATTTCGCAAAACCGTCAGCCACGGCTAACATATCTTGGGTGCGGACACGAGTCGCTAAAAGCGATTGGTGCCCGTCGCGGAAGGTCGTGTCCGTAAAATAGATTTGCTTCGCATCACGGATGTGTTTCGCAAATTTCTCCGGACCCATTTCCGTTAATAATTGTTTGTTTCCTTTCGGGTATTCCGACATTGGATCCACATACGGGATAATCGGGGTGCGGAAAGGAGCCGTAGGCTTCACTTTCACATCCGGATTTCCGTTAACGATTACCTCTCCCAGGTAGCGAATCGCCTTTGTCGACCGGTCACGTGTGGGTTTGAAGTTGAATAATTCCGGGTGGTTCGCGATGAATGGCACCGTGCAGTGGCCCTCTTGGAAGACGGGGTGTGTAATTACATTGCGTAAGAATGGGATGTTCGTTTTTACCCCACGGATTCTGAATTCGGTCAGCGCGCGGTTTAAGCGTTCGGACGCACCGCGAAGCGTGCGGCCTTTGGCAGACACCTTCACTAACATCGAATCGAAATACGGGGAAATCTTTACACCGGGATACGAAGATCCTTCGTCTAAACGAATACCGAAACCAGCTGCGTTTCGATAGGCGATAATTGTTCCAAAATCCGGCTTAAATCCATTCGCTGGATCTTCCGTCGTGATACGGCATTGGATCGCGAAACCCTTTAGCGGGATGTCCGCTTGGTTTTGAATAAAAATACCGGGATCGGATAATCTGTAATTTTGGGCGATTAGAATTTGGGTACGGACGATATCGATGCCCGTCACCTCTTCCGTAATCGTATGTTCTACTTGAATACGCGGATTTACTTCGATAAAATAGATATTTTCGTCTTTATCGACCAAAAACTCCACCGTTCCAGCGTTATAATAATTTACGGCTTTACCGATGGAAAGCGCATAAGCGTATAATTTTTGTTTAGTTTCTTCTTTTAGACCAAAAGAAGGGGCGATTTCCACTACTTTTTGGAAACGTCTTTGTACCGAACAATCGCGTTCATACAAATGCACTAAATTCCCATGCTGATCCCCTAATAATTGTACCTCGATGTGTTTGGGATCATCGATAAACTTCTCGATGAACAAGGTGTCATCTCCAAACGCATTTTTCGCCTCATTTTTTGCCTCCTGATACGCTTTTTCTAATTCCTCTTCCGTTCTCACTACGCGCATTCCACGACCACCACCACCGGCAGCCGCTTTCACCATCACGGGGAATTGAATACGTTTCGCTTCGGATAGGGCCAAAGAATAATCAGCCAAATCCCCTTTCGAATCCTCGATCATGGGCACATTGGCCTTCAGGGCAGCCACTTTCGCCGCCACTTTATCTCCCAATGCGTTCATCGCTTCTGGAGATGGGCCCACAAAAACGATTCCCTCTTCTCTACAGCGAGTTGCCAACACTACGTTTTCCGATAAGAAACCATAACCCGGGTGAATAGCGTCGATTTTCTTCGATTTACACAAAGAAATCAAGCCCTCGATGTCCAAGTAAGGTTTTAAAGGCTCGTCGTCTTTCCCGATTTGGTAAGCTTCATCGGCTTTATAGCGGTGCAACGAATAGCGATCTTCGAAGGTATAAACGGCAACGGTACGAATTCCTAATTCGGACGCGGCACGCATGATTCGGATAGCAATCTCACCGCGGTTAGCGATCAATAAACTGGAGATTTTTTTAACGTATGATTTTGGCATAATCAATAAAATAGGAGATTCTAACAAAAATGCTAAATATATTGTGAAACTCGCATCAAATACCGCATTTTATTTGGTGAAACTTAAAAAAATACCATATTTATTAGGTTCGTTACCAAGAAAAATAATTCTACCGCCTTCGAGCGATTTTTCTTAACTTGCAGGTCGAACAAAAAATTGCTTTTTATGAAACCTATCATCGGTATCACGTTAGGAGATTACAACGGAATCGGACCGGAAGTAATCTTGAAATCCTTAGCCAGTCCTCGCTTGCTAAAGTGGTGTACGCCTGTGATTTATGGTTCTGCCAACGTATTGGATTTTTACCGCCAAAAATTCGAATTAAAAGAGTGGTCCATCGCCGTGATTCAAGAAGCCTCCGAAGCTATATCAGGCGAAAGCTTTGTTATTAACTGCTGGGACGATGCGTCTACCCTGGTAGAACCCGGAAAAGAGACCAAAGAAGCGGGGAAAGCCGCCTTTGATTGCCTAGAAAGAGCCGCGAACGACTTAGATCGCGGACTAATTTCCGCACTCGTTACTGCTCCAATCAATAAACACAACATTCAATCCGAAGACTTCAAATTCCCAGGACATACGGAATATTTAACCGATCGTTTCGAAGCAAAATCATCTCTTATGATGATGGTTTCAGATGGCTTTAGAATGGGCGTAGCTACTGGCCACATTCCTCTATTAGAGGTTTCTAAGGCCTTAAGCGCTGATTTATTGCGCACAAAAATCACCTTATTCTTGAAGAGTTTAAAGGAAGATTTCTCGATTGACAAACCTCGTTTAGCTGTGTTGGGTTTAAATCCACACGCGGGTGAATCAGGACTTTTAGGACAAGAAGAATTAGAGATTATTCAACCGGTAGTGGATGAATTTAGAACAAAAGGCAACTTGGTTTTTGGGCCTTATCCAGCGGATGGTTTCTTCGGAAAAGCGCAATTCAAAGAGTTTGACGGCGTTCTGGGTATGTACCACGATCAAGGTTTGATTCCGTTCAAATACATCGCTTTTGACTCTGGTGTGAATTTTACAGCTGGTTTACCTGTTATTCGAACCTCTCCAGACCATGGAACAGCTTATGATATTGCTGGCCAAAACGTAGCCGATCCAGGTTCTTTCCTTCAGGCCTTATTTTTAGCATTAGATCTCGTAAAAAATAGAATGAATGCGTAAAGTGTTGATCGTCGACGAGGTTCATCCTTCGATGGCAGAAGGGCTAACGAATCTAGGATTCGAGGTGGAAACACGTACTGATCTATCTCTAGCAGAATTCACATCGATTTTGCCTGGATACGAAGGATTAGTCGTTCGAAGTAAATTCAAAATCACGGCAGATATTCTGACAGATACCACATTGACTTTCATCGCCCGTGCAGGCGCAGGGCTAGACTTATTAGATGTCGATGCCTGCCTATCCAGGGGAATCGCGGTTTTCTCTGCCAATGAGGGAAATTCAGACGCGGTGGCGGAACACGTTATTGGACAGTTATTATCGCTTGCGCACAAACTACATACGTCGGATACCGAAGTACGTCACGGATTGTGGGAAAGAGAAGGTAATCGGGGATTTGAACTCAAAGGAAAGACCATCGGTATCATCGGATATGGAAACATGGGTAAAGCGGTCGCTTCGCGACTTGCTTGTTTCGGAATGACCATTTTAGCCTATGACAAATACACCCCATCAGCTGATTATCCAGCTACGATGGAGCAGCTATTTGAACAGGCTGATATAGTAAGTTTGCATATCCCCTTGACTTCTGAGACGCGCGGATTAGTTTCAATTGAGTTTTTAGCATCTTTCAAAAAGCCCATCATACTGATCAATAGTTCTCGAGGACCTATTGCTCCACTGGAACCCTTGTTACACGGATTACGTACAAGCAGAATCAAGGGATTGGCGCTGGATGTGCTTCCAAACGAAAAGTTATCCACTTGGTCGCCAGTAGAAAAAGAACTTTTCGCCGAAATCGCCGCTTATCCAGCCACCATTTTCAGTCCGCACGTGGCAGGTTGGACCACTGAAAGTTATTATAAAATCAACGAGGTATTACTCGAAAAAATAAAGTCGCATTTCCAGCTATGAATTACCCTCTAAATCTTGCCGAAAAACTGGGTTTCAACCAGGTAAAAGAGGAAATTAAGCAGCTTTGCTTAAGTCCGATGGGGCTAGAATACGCGGATAAAATGCGCTTTTCGGACCGGTTCCCTTTAGTCAAGCAATGGGTAGAACAGGTCGATGAGATGGGCCGCATTTTGGGCGAGCACGGTGGCGAATTTCCGCAGACTGATTACTACGATTTACGTTCTTATCTAAGTCCATTGCAGCTGGAAGGCCATTATTTATCGGCGGATGAATGGAGGGATTGGCAACGCGCGTTAACCGTTTTGTATGAAACCATTCGGTTCTTTGCGGCAATTGATTCAAGCGAATACCCCGAAATACATAAAATCACCCAGCATTTTCTCGCCAAAGGCGCAGAAAGCGATGGAGATTTCAGGCAAATCATTCCGATTATTCAGGATTTAGACCGCGTATTCGATGTGAAT
This sequence comes from Aquirufa antheringensis, assembly GCF_004307425.1. Taxonomy (GTDB): domain Bacteria; phylum Bacteroidota; class Bacteroidia; order Cytophagales; family Spirosomataceae; genus Aquirufa; species Aquirufa antheringensis. The sequence goes on along the minus strand of NZ_SEWZ01000003.1, from coordinate 502,138 downwards.
GGTCAAATCAAGGAAACAGCCTCCCCTTCTTTAGGCGATTTACGTCGCCAGAGGATAAAGGAGGAACAAAGTCTACGTAAAAAACTCGATTCCTATTTAAGCCAGGCCTATAAAGAGGGATGGGTGAGCAAGGATTTCTCTTTGACCTTGCGAAACGGCCGGATGGTAATTCCATTAGCAGCTGAGCACAAGCGCAAGATCAAAGGTTTCGTTCAAGATGAATCGGATACGGGGAAAACCGTTTTTTTAGAGCCTGCGGATGCGCTGGCAATGAACAATGAGATTAAGTCTTTGGAATCAGCGGAGCGTCGCGAGATCATTCAGATTTTATCGAAACTATCGGATCGCATTCGTCCATTGACACCCTTTTTAGCTCACGCCTTCTCCTGGTTAGGGCTGATTGATTTTATCCGGGCCAAAGCCTTGTGGGGAAGCGAACATAAAGCTATCAAACCGACGTTTATCCAAGATAAACCGATCGTTAACTGGACCGATGCGCGACATCCGCTCCTAGAAAAATCGCTCGAAAAAATTGGCAAGAAGATTAAACCACTGACCATTCGTTTAGAAGAGGACCGCCGCATTATGGTCGTTTCTGGACCCAATGCGGGAGGTAAATCAGTTACCTTAAGTACGGTAGGTTTATTGCAATTCTTATTCCAATCCGGCTGTCTAGTGCCTTTAGCTGAAGGTAGTACGATGGGCTTCTTCTCTCAACTCTTCCTGGATATGGGGGACGAGCAAAATCTGGAAAATGAATTAAGCACCTATTCGTCTCACTTAAGTAATATGCGTTATTTCTTGCAGCATGTGAACGAGAAAACGCTGATTTTAGTTGATGAGTTTGGTACGGGAACGGAACCCTCTTTAGGGGGTGCGATTGCGGAATCCATCTTAGAGAAACTGGCTGATAAAGGATGTTACGGCGCAATCAATACGCACTTTGGCAACTTAAAAAGCCTAGCAGATCGCCAAAAAGGACTTTTCAACGCCGCCATGCGTTACGATACCGAACATTTGGAACCCCAATTCATTTTGGATATGGGAAAACCGGGAAGTTCGTTTGCCTTTGAAATTGCCCAGAAAATTGGTTTACCTAAAGCCATCATCGAAAATGCACGTAAGAAATTGGGCAAGAAGCAGGTGGATTTTGACAAGTTATTACTGGAAACAGAGACGGAGAAGCAGATTTGGGAGAGTAAAAACGCCAGTTTAGCCTTAGCTAATGAGCAGGCAATTTCCATCAAGGAAAACTACGAGCGCCTGAAAAATCACGTGCAAGAAGAGCAAAAGGCGATGTTGAATGCGGCGAAAGCGGAAGCAAAAAAAATCATCCTAGAGGCGAATCAACGTATCGAGCAGACCATCAGACAGATCCGCGAGAAAGAGGCTGATAAAGAAAAGACGAAGGAATTGCGTGCGGATTTAGAACAATTCGTTCAAAAAGAATTGAAAATCGTGGCGCCATTAAAGGTCGTTTCCGAAACTCCTGGAATCGTTTATGCCAACTCCCCTATTGCAGTGGGCGATTGGGTGGTGATTAAAGGGAGTGGTGACGAACCTACTTTGGGACAAATTCTGGAACTAAAAGGAAAAGACGCAGTCATTTCTCTGGGAGCCATTCGCAGTACGATTAAACTGAATCGCCTCCAAAAAATCGTCGCGCCCAAACAGCAAAAGAAAAGTACAGCGCCACTTCTTGGCATCGACATCAACGATCGCATGGCGCAATTTCAGCTAAAATTAGATATCAGAGGGAAGCGCGGCGAAGAGGTTTATGTCATTTTAGACCAATACATCAACGATTGCCTCCTATTAGGCGTTCCAGAAGTTCAAATTTTGCACGGAAAAGGCGACGGAATTCTTCGCACCCTGATTCGCGAGCAATTGCGTCGATACCGAGAAATCAAAAACATCACTGACGAACATGCAGATCGTGGCGGTGCGGGAATCACCATCGTTACCTTTAAATGATCCGATTATTTGCCTCCCTTTTTGCCCTCTTTTTCTTATCTAGCTGCATGCTACAATATGCCGCTGGCCTCACCCAAATTCAACAAGAAAAATACAAAGAGGCGACATATAACTTTTCGGTGGCTCTGACAAAAGATCCTAAAAACCCCGAAATCTACTTCGCCAGAGCTTTTTCACGAGGTTCCATGGAAGAATACTCGGGTGCCATTTCTGACTTAACTAAAGCCATTCGCCTTGATTCCACGAATGCGGATTATTTCTTCTACAGAGGTTACTTCAAATCTAAATTAGGGAACGATAAAGGTGCCATCAAGGACTTTTCTAAATCCATCATTCGCTACCCTTATTATGCGGAGACCTATTATAATCGGGGAATAAATCTGATGCATTTGGGTTTGATCGATGATGCTTGCCTTGATTTTAAGACGGCGATCGAGTTAGGGGATACGCTTTCGTTGAAGTACCAAGCTTCTTTGTGTAAAGAATAAAGCATAAAGCACAAAGAATAAAGGAGATTATAGATAAGAGAGTAGAGATACTTGACTTATCTCATTCTAGCGTATGATTTCCATCAGTTATCCCCCTCCATCGCTAGGGTAATTTTGCAAGGCTTTTATATAGCCTCCAAAATTTTCCAGATGAACTCAAAATCAAATCATACCTTCCATATCCCCGTTATGGGATTAGCATTTACCGTGGACTCCCCTATTAAAGTGGCCCGTTTTGGCATTTCCTCCGTCCTCTCCTTAGCAGAAGATCGCCTGATCGAAATGATGCGAAAAAAGTATAGCGAAGTAGCCGGAGATGACTACCAACCCATAGGACCTAATGTGGAGGATTACCGGGCGAAAAGGATTACGAGTTACCTAAATCTAGTCCATCGTATCGTGCAGAAGCAGTTCAAAACTTTACAGCAAGAAGCTTTTGGAGAAGGAAATGAAATCGACCAGTACTTTGAGATGTTGCCCACCGATTCAGTTCTACGGGCCTCTTACACGCAACTATTGAAAACGGATTGCCCCACTAAAAAGGGGATGTTAGCGAATGAATTAAGGTCAAAAATGCAGCCAGGAAGCATCGATGTAAATATTATGACCAAATTGGATAAAAGTAATCCAAGCCCGAATGGGGATATAAAAGAAGAAAATTCCGATGCGGTGGCGGCATTAAGAGGCTATGCACTCAGTGATTTAAGCAATTCATCCATGGTTTTTTCAGCGGGAATGAACCCACGGTTGTTCAATTATTTAGAACAATTCGAGGATTTCCAAACCGGTAAAAAGAAGGTTATCGTCAAAGTGACCGATTTTAGATCGGCCTTGATTCAAGGGAAATATTTGGCCAAAAAAGGCATTTGGGTAAGTGAATTTCGCATCGAATCAGGATTGAATTGTGGTGGACATGCATTTGCGACAGATGGGTATTTGCTTGGCCCCATTTTAGAAGAATTCAAAACAAAAAAACAAGAGCTAATCGACACGATGTTCTCCCTTTTTCAAAAAGGAGAGAAAGCTCCCGCCATTAAAATTTCTGTACAAGGGGGCATCGGAACGCACGAGGAGGACCAATTATTACACGATTATTATGCGGTAGACAGCACCGGATGGGGCTCACCATTCTTATTAGTTCCTGAAGCGACCACGGTGGATGAGGAAACGATGCAATTGCTTGCTGCATCGAAAAAAGAGGATATTGTTTTAAGCAAAAGTTCTCCCCTCGGCGTTCGATTTAATTATCTAAAAGGCACTTCTGGCCACAAAGAGCGCTTAAATCGGATAAAACAAAACAAGGCAGGAAGCCCTTGTACGGAAAAACATTTAGCTTTTAATACCGAATTTACGACGGAACCCATTTGTACCGCATCGAAAAAATACATTCAACTAAAATTAGCGACACCGGAAGGACAAGCAAAAAAAGAAGAGATTTTAGCCAAAGAATGCCTCTGCGTAGGGTTAAGCAATTCTGCAGCTATCGTCAATAAAGAATCATTTGTCAAAAAACTAACCGCCGTGACCATGTGTCCAGGTCCGAACATCGCCAATTTCTCCCAAATTGTTTCCCTTAAAACCATGCTTGATCATATCTATGGTCGCATCCAAGATTTGACGAAAGAGAGTCGTCCACACCTATTTTTGGCAGAACTAGAACTCTATGTGAACTTCCTGGTAGAATCAATCGAAGAAGAAATCAATACGGAGACTTGGGCTAAACGGACGAAATATTTCCAAACTTTCACCGCAAATCTGCAATCAGGAATCGAATACTATAAAACCGTACCAGCCTTAGCGAAAAAGTCATTCCTGAATACCTTAGAAAGCATGGAAAACGAATTGCATTTTATTCAACAAAAATACACGCTTCAGACCATTGAATCGTAGGCCAAAGGCTTGGAAAGGCTACAAATTTTCGTGTTATTTGTAGCTTATTTTCCAATTTATAACGATTCATTATGTCTATTGCAAAAACCGGCGACAAGGTTGCCGTACACTACACTGGTAAACACACCGACGGTGCTATTTTTGACTCTTCTGTAGGAAGAACACCCCTTGAATTTCAATTAGGTTCAGGCATGGTCATCAAAGGTTTTGATGATGGCGTAACTGGCATGACCATTGGCGAGAAAAAAACCGTTGTTATTCCGGCAGCTGAGGCTTATGGCGAGCATTCTCCAGAAAATACGGTAACGCTTGAGCGCGCTCAAATCCCCACACACATCGAATTAGAATTAGGTGCCTCTCTTTCCATGCACCAAGATGGTGGTCACGTGGTAGAAGTAGTGATCACTGATTTAACAGATTCTCACGTCACTTTAGATGCCAATCACCCGCTTGCTGGCCGTGATTTAACATTTGAACTAGAATTAGTATCGATTTCATAAGCTATGAAAATGAATTTGCGCTTCTTTGCCCCCCATGGGATTGTCCTTTTGGGTTTCCTATTGATCGCTTTTATCTATTGTGGACCGGTTCTGCAAGGGAAAGTTTTGATTCAACATGATATTCAGCAAGCCCAAGCGGCGGCACAGGAGAGCATTCAATACAAAGAAAAAACCGGTGAGGATGCCTGGTGGTCGAACTCGATGTTTGGCGGGATGCCCACCTACCAGATTTCAGGATCGTATCCGTATTCGATTTCTGCCAAAATAGGTTCTTTCATTACCAATCTACTTCCCAGCCCCGTGAATTTGCTTGTCCTACAAATGTTAGGGATGTATATTTTACTTTGGGCGATGGGAGCCTCCCCTATTTTAGGCTTTGCTGGATCTGTTTTCTACGCATTTGCTACTTACAATATGGTGATTATTCCAGCAGGTCATACCTCTAAAGTAATTGCTTTAGCCTACGCTCCTATCGTTTTAGCAGGTGTAAAATTAGGCTGGGGTAATCGAAAATGGCTAGGCGCTGCCCTATTCACATTGGGAATGGCTTTAGAATTATACGCTAACCACGTCCAAATTACGTATTACCTTTTCTTCATTATTGGTTTTTACCTTATTTATACCCTTTCACAAGCCATCAGCCAAAAGACCGTTGCCGACTGGTTCAAACGTGGATTATTGCTGGGTTTGGGTTTAGTTTTAGCCTTAGGAACGCACTCGATGCGTCTTTGGAATAACTATGAATATTCGAAAGAAACAACGCGTGGTGCCTCCGAACTAAGTGCGAATAAATCGCGTGGAGATGGTTTAGACCAAACCTATGCCTTCGATTGGTCCTACGGTATTGCTGAAACAGGAACTTTATTAATCCCTAATTTCATGGGGGGAGCTTCTGCGGGAGATTTAGGTGGAACGGCTTCGAATACTTACCAAACGATGTCTAACGCAGGTATTCCCGACGAACAAGCTTTAGGATTCGTCGAAAAAGGACCCGCCTATTGGGGGGATCAAAGCTATACAGCCGGCCCTGCTTATGCTGGAGCCTTGGTGATCTTCCTGTTTTTGTTTGGAGCCTTCTACATCAAATCTGCCGAAAAATGGTGGATCATCGGATTCACAGCTTTATTCATCACCTTCGCTTGGGGTAAATATTTCTTCTTCAATGGGATTTTATTCCAATACTTCCCCCTATTCAACAAGTTTAGGGCCATCACGATGGTACTTTCCTTTGTGCAATTAGGATTTGTTAGCTTAGGTATTTTAGGGTTGATTCGATTCATTCAACAAAAATCGAGCTGGTCAGAAATCAAAAAACCGCTGTTTTATGCAGCCGGATTAAGTGGTGGTCTTGCCTTGTTTTTCGGTATGGCACCGGATTTATTCTTTGATTTTAAAGGACCCAATTTTGGAGGATCCTTGATCCAAGACACCGCCCTGAATAACCAAATCTGGCGCTCCATCCAACTAGATCGCATTGAATTATTTCAATCCGATGCCTTCCGCAGTTTCTTTATTGTATTGATCGGCGCAGGTATTTTATGGGTGGCAAGTACAGGGAAAGTGAAAAAATCCATCTGGTTAATCGCATTAGTGCTTTTAGGTATTTTTGATTTAACGCCGGTGGCAAAACGCTATTTTGGCAAAGATTTCTTTGTTTCCAAGGCTACGCTAGATGAACAAATCCTACCTACTCCAGCTGATCAAAAGATCCTACAAGATTCTACGCATTACCGTGTGGTGAATGTGGCGACGAACTTTATGAGCGATGCCACTACGTCTTTCTACCACCAATCTTTAGGTGGTTACCACGCAGCTAAATTGCGTCGTTACCAAGAATTAATCGAGAAACAATTTACAGGCAATCCAGGACAAATGAACATCCTGAATATGTTGAATACGAAATACATTTTGAGCCCTGATTCTACTGGTCAATTAGCACCACAAACGAATCCAGGTGCTTTAGGTAATGCTTGGTTTGTATCTAGCGTAAATGTCGTTCCTACTGCGGATGACGCCTTAAATGGAATCGGTAAATTCGATCCACGCTCTGTGGCTTTAGTAGAACAAAAAGATGCCGCTTTCGTACCTACCGCCACATTCAAGACGGATGGCAACATTCAATTGACGGAATACAAACCGAATCATTTGACTTATACCTCTGACACGAAAGCAGCTGCCTTCGCCGTATTTTCCGAGATTTACTACCGCGGAAACAAAGACTGGAAGGCTTATATCGATGGAAAAGAAACGAATCACGTTCAGGCGGATTATGTCTTACGTGGCTTAGCGATTCCTGCGGGGAAACATACCATTGAATTTAAGTTTGCCCCCGTTTCCGTGATTACGGGGAATAAAATTGATTTGGCAGCTTCCATCGCGATGCTTTTATTCCTTGTATTTGCCTTTTATCAAGCGGCTAAGGCCAAAAAAGAAACCATATGATCTACTCCATGACGGGCTTTGGAAAATCCCAAAAAGAACTCCAAGACCTGCAAATCCGTGTCGAAGTCAAAAGTCTAAACTCGAAGTTTACGGATATATTTTGCCGTGTTCCGAAATCGCTTTCAGCTAAAGAAATAGATATCCGAAATTACCTCACCCAACAATTAGAGCGAGGTAAAATGGAGCTGAATCTGCACCTCCAAAAAAACAATGAGAACGTAGAGCAAAGCATCCTTCCACAAGGTCAAATTGCTACCTATTTTACCGAATTAAAACGTGTAGCGACCGAACTAGGGATCACGAATATCGACGAAAACGCCTTGTATCTACAGGCCATGTCCATGCCTAGTTTGAACGCTTCGGATCATTCACAAGACAACGAAGAAGAAATTGAGGCACTTTGGAAAGTAGTTTTTGAAGCCGTCCAAGAAGCGGTAAAAGAATGTAAGGAGTTCCGTGCCCGAGAGGGAAAAGTGGTAGAAGATAAATTCCGTGAATATATCGCTGCCATCAAATCTGGATTAGCCCAAGTATTAGAGCAAGACAAAATTAGAATGCCTGGTATCCGTGAACGGATGCGCAATGCTCTGTTAGAACTTGGTTTGAAAGAAGATTTCGATAAAAACCGCTTCGAACAAGAGGTCGTTTACTACATCGAGAAATTTGATATCTCCGAAGAGAAAGTACGCTTAGCTACACACTTGGACTATTTCATCGAAATCTTAGCTGAAGGAAACGGCAAGAAACTTAATTTTATGGCGCAAGAAATTGGTCGAGAAATCAACACAATAGGCTCTAAAGCGAATGATTCCACTATTCAGCGACTAGTCGTGAATATGAAGGATGAGTTAGAGAAGATTAAGGAGCAGACTGCAAATGTTTTGTAGTTGCGGAGCAATTATAAAACATTCAAAGCACAAAGAACAAAGCAAAAAGAACAAAGTTGGATATTGCTTCGCAACAGCACATGAAACATTTTAAATACTATAAAAAAAGGGAGCGATGCTCCCTTTTTTTATTCCAACTTTGAACTTTACTCTTTGAACTTTGAAATTTACAGAATGATTAAAGCGATTCCAAGGCACCCTAACCCAATCCCCAACCACTGCTTCTTCGTCAACTTTTCCCGGAAGAATAACAAAGCCGTTACCGCACTCAGCAGTATCACTCCTAGGTTATAGATAGTTAAAACCACCGCGCCATTTTGTTGGTAGGCATCCAAGGCTTTTAACAAGAAGTAGAAAGAGAAGAAATTAGGTAATCCTAATGGGATTGCCGCTAAAACGGAGCGAAGCGACCAAGTCACACCACCTGTAATCGTCCAATAAGCTAAAACAACAGCGGAAGTTACCATCGAACCTAGCAGGAGCATCAACGTAAACGAAATACTTCCTCCCACTTGCTGCACAATCGCAGCGTTTAAATAATTAAAAGCCGTATTCGTAATCCCATACGCCACAAAAACAGCGACTAAAGCCCCAATAACAGGTTTTTGGACTGATCCTGTCCCGGATGGACTACAGAAATAGATAGCAGCAAATGATAAGATAAGCCCCGCAATGACGGGTAAAGTGAGATCCCCTCCCGTCTTCCAAATAAAAAGATTCACCAGGACGGGAATCACTAAAGAGATGTTATTGGCTAAAGACGTGGGCGCCATTCCGTTTTTTACGGTCGAATAACCCGACAATAAAAATGTTATCACGAAACCAACTCCAATACCCAAAATCCCCAAGGAATAACCCGTGGAAGGCCAATGGAAGGGAATTGCATCCATTTGATGGAAATACCCCGTTAAAAAACAAACGGGGTAGTTTAATAGAATGGCAATACGCGTATCGATATTGAATTTTGCGTGGGCACGAAAATTGACCAACAACAATACAGAGAATACGATCGTTAAAATAAGAGCTACCATTTTATGAGTTCTTTACAAGGTCCTCTAAAAGTGCCACATATTCCGGCGAATTATTCAAGCTCTCTACCAATTGCCAGTGCTCGCCACCTGCTTCTTCAAATAATTCTTTGTACTCCTCACCCACTTCAATCGTGGTTTCTAGACAATCCGCCACGAAAGCTGGAGAGAAGGCTAAAATCTTCTTCTTACCTTCTTTAACTAACTTTTTAATCGTCTCATCCGTATAAGGTTGTAACCAAGGGTCACGACCTAAGCGGCTTTGAAAAGCAGTACCAAAGGTTCCTGGTTTTAATCCCATTTCTGCAGCGATTAGACGAGTAGTCTCGTGGCATTGGGCCCGGTAGCAACTGTGGTTTTTTTCTGTAATCGTTTCACAACAAGTACCAAACACACACGTATTCTTCGTGATATCTCCCTTGCGAATATGGCGTTCTGGAACTCCGTGATAAGAGAATAAATAATAATCGAAGTTTACGTCTTTTTGGTAGTTCGCAGCTTTATCAGCGAAGTATTTGGCAAAAATAGGATGCTGGTAAAAATAGCTCACCATCGAAAGAGATGGCATAATTTGCCAATCAGACATAATTTCCATCACGCGCTCATAAACGGAACCGGTGGTAGCTGAGGCGTATTGCGGAAAGAAAGGGATGACAATTAATTTCTTCAGATTTGCGGTTTGCATTTCTGACATAACTGACTTTAAATCTGGACTTTGGTAACGCATAGCTAAGCGAACCATGTATCCATCACCTAGTTTTTCGGTCAAAGACGCGCAAACGTCTTCCCCGTAAAACTTCAAGGGAGAACCGCGCTCTTCCCACAGCTCTTTGTAGATTTTCGCAGATTGGGGTGCTCTGAAAGGGGCAATTATCCCATTCACTAATAAGTATCGGAATGGATAAGGAATGTCAATGACACGACCATCCATTAAAAACTCCCGTAAATACTTGCGTACACTTGGGGTACCCGGATCATCTGGAGTTCCCAGATTAACTAATAAAACACCTATCATAGTTTGAATTAAAGCACAAATTTGTGCCTAAAAAACTAGAATACCCAACCTTCTGGGGTAATTTTTGTCCGTGTATTCGATTCGATGCAAGGAACCTTATCTTGACAACCCACCGATCCTGGAGGACAAGCATAGGTTTCTCCTGGAATTATAGGAATGATAGGCAACTCCCCTATCGGAATATTCTTAGAGCGATCGACAATAAATATTTTTTTACGCACGGAGAATACATTGAATATACCTATCACTTTCTCTGCTGGATTCGTTAGGGATTTGATATTTAAACTAAAACGCGTTTCAGCAGGTACATCAAATAAAGAACCGGAAGACTGAATTTGAGAAATAAGTGATTGATAAAAATCAAAGGCACTTCGGGTAATAGAGCGTTGTTCCAAACGGAAATAATAAGGGGTCCAGTTATCGAATGGAATTCTGGCTACTTGACGACCTACGACTCTTTGGCCATTCGTTAGAACATCTGAGAAAACATTCAAATCATTGTTTGTAGAGATGTCCCAGCAATTACCATCACACATATAATTCAAAATGGCATCCGTAGGAAAACGAGGTTGCACGCAATCTAACTTCTTGAAATCATAACGGCCACCATCGGTGCAGGTAGCGCATAGTCTAATTTTTTCAAAGTGTTTCCAGTTCCAAAGGTAAAAGTCTCCCTCACTTTGGAAATCTTTAAAATCCAAGTAAACGGAGAATCCCGCACGTCTGACATCGACTTTAGGATATTGTTCTAAGGTCTCAAAACGAGTGATTAGATTTTCAATTTCTGGCACGGCCTTCATCGTTTCTACTGCACTTTCATACGTTTGACCCGTGAGTAATTTAACAGCCAATTTATAGGATGATCCTACTGCACCTTTAAAACCTGCACTAGGATAGTAAGTGCCTGTAGGAATACCCTCTGTAAAGGTCGTTTTGACTCCGTTTTGGTCTGTCACAGAAACGGTCGCCTTCGAAATAGGAAGAGAAAATTGGGAAGTAAGTCGATTAGATGAGCTCGTTAAACGCACTTTACTTAAGGCTGCGTCATCTGAAATATCTGCTTCTATTGTGGTGAAAGAGGTCGAATCTACTTGAACGAAATCCGTAATCGGATTCACACATGCCCATGCGATTAAGCCCACTAAAATGGTATAAAAAAGACTGCTTTTATATAATTGAGGCATGATTATAAGAATTTAAAATTATAAGTTAACGAGATAAACGGAGAGGCAAATACACTGAGTTCATACGCTCTCAAACCCGCTTTTGTTGATTTAAAAAAGACAGAGTAAGGGTTTTGACGTCCATACAAGTTGTAAATAGTAAATACCCAGCTTCCTTCCCAACGTTGCTTTTTCATCGATGGATTATTGATGGTCCAGGAGAAATCTAAACGGTGGTAATCACGCACTCGGTCATTATTACGCTCGGCAAACACGGGAAACTTTTTCCCTCCAATCTCATATGATCCTGAAGGAGACGAAAAAGGACGTCCTGTATTATAGGCAAAAGTGAAAGAGAAACTATGGTGCGTCGTAGGTTGAATATTTAACATCATATTAAGGGTGTGAGGCTTATCGTAATTCGTCGCAAACCACTCTCCCCCATTGATTGCCTGTACCTCCGGAAATTCACCTATCATTTGATTGAATGCTCTTGCATACGTATAAGAAACCCAACCTGAAACCTCTCCTTTCTTCTTTTGCACCATTAATTCCATTCCGTAGGCTTTACTTTTACCAGAAATCAACTGCGTTTCTATGTTCGGGTTTAATTGCAAATTAGCCCCTGACACGAAGTCTAAGGTATTCGCCACATCTCGGTAATAGGTTTCTAATGAAGCTTCAAATACGTTTTCATTAAAGGTTTTAAACAAACCTAAAGAAAAGAAATCACTCTGTTGAGGCTTGATAAAATTATCCGCCGTTTTCCAGCGGGAGGTAGGCAAAGGCGTCGTGTTATTCGATAATAATTGGAAAAACTGTTGCTGACGATTATACCCAAATTTCATCGTAGTATTTTCTGCCAAAGAATATTTCATCGTGACACGAGGCTCAAAACCACCATAGGAGGCCATTACTTCTCCGTCCGCGTATGTATTTTTCCGTAACACAGTATTTAAAGAGGGCATCTGCCCAGGAGCATAGACATTTTCAGATCCTGCCCCCATTCGGTAGTAGTGAGAATAACGTAAACCAGCCTGCAAGGTGAATTTAGGACTTAGCGTCCATTCATCATCCGCAAATAAAGCTAATTCATAAGATTGCTCGTCAGGTATCTTGACAGTGGAAACGCGTGAAATGACGCCTTCATTTAAAGTACCCGGATTAATATCATATCGAGTCGCCGTAATGCCAAAGTTCATTTTATGATTTTCCTTCGGCTGGTAATCAAAGCTAGTCGTTAGGTTTCGGTATAAGATCGAACTTTTTAAATCGATCGTATTAACGGAATCAGGTGCAAAGGTTTTAGTGGAATAATCGGTTAACGAGCCGCTCACCATCATATTCAACTTAGGGGAGAAATAATGATTCCAATGCGCTGCAAAATTCGTGTGTCCATAATTAAAGGAGGTCTGTTTAGCCACCACATTTTCGATACTGAATAAGGAATCGACCCGGTAGTAATCATGGCTCAAATAAGAGGATAACGAAATCGTATTCTTTGTATTAGGACGGTAATAAATCTTCGTCGCTACATCAGAGAAATTCGCACGTAAATTCTTTAAATAATCCGGTGCAAACCATTTGAACATAAAATCATTGACAGATAATCGACCAGCAACTAACACAGATAATTTCTCTTTTATAATTGGAATTTCTGCCATAACCCGGTTCGAAATCAATCCAATTCCACCTTGCATCTTAAATTTGTCCGTATTAGGTTCGATCATCTTGATATCTAAAACAGAAGCGGCACGTCCACCAAAACGAGAGGGAACCCCTCCTTTGTATAATTCTAAATCACGAATGGCATCAGAAGCAAAAACCGAGAACAAACCAAACATGTGCGTTGGGTTAAAGATGGGGGTATCATCGATGTAGATTAAGTTTTGGTCCACATTAGAACCCCGAATATTCAAACCATTAGCACCCTCACCTACGGAAGAAACGCCAGGAAGGGATTGTAAACTACGAATCACGTCGACCTCGCCCATCATCGTAGGCAATTTCTTAATCCCTTTTAAACTAAGTACTGTTACACCTAAGGAGGGTGTTTGAATATCTCGCTTAGTGGCTGCGCTAGAGACAATAACCTCTTCTAATTGTTTGGTTACGTTATTTAGCTGCACATTTAATTCCGTATTCGCCTTAATATAGATTTTCGTGCGATACGGATTATAACCTACATAACTCACTTTTATTACCCACTCACCGTAGGGTACGTGGACTTTGTAGTTTCCAGACGTATCCGTTGTAACGCCTGATTTTTTAAAATCAACGGAAATATCAGCCCCTTTTAGTGGCTCGCCTGTAGAGGCGTCGATTACTTTACCAAAAATGGCCGGAAGCGAGGTGGTTTGTGCAATGCTTTGATACGAAAGGACAAATAGAAGTCCTAAGCAAAAGACTCTGGGTAAGAGTTTGATCATATAAGATAGGTTAACAGAAGCAATTTTGTAAATAAACAAAATATAAAGGAGATTCCTTACATGAGTAGCGACCAAAGGGAAGATATTGCGACGAAAATCAGGGCAAAGGGGGTTAACACTTTCCAGCATAAATACATCAACTGATCTACTCGAAGTCGAGGTAAGGTCCAGCGAATCCACATTTGGAGGGCAATTAAGACATAGGACTTCAACATCAGCCAAACAAAGCCAATCAGGGTTGCATAAATTGTTCCAGGCTCACCATTCGTCCAATCTGCTAAGCGAACAGATCCGATATTAGGCAAAGGAGAATACCATGATCCCCAGAATAAAATAACGCCCAATACGCTAACCAAAAGCATCATTCCATACTCTGACAAGAATAAAAGTGCCCAGCGCATTCCAGCATATTCGGTATGAAAACCACCTACTAATTCTGATTCAGCCTCTGGAATATCAAATGGTGCCCGATTCGCTTCTGCCAAAGAGGCGATGAAATAAATAATGAACAAGAAGAAAAACAATGGCATCCGCACCACATTCCAGCTCAAGAAACCACCTGCCTGTGTTACATCAATCCCTAAACCTTTTAAACCGAATAAGTATTGTGGTTCAGCAGAGAATATCCCCTGTTGTAGAGAAATCTCCTGCAAATTCAAGGAGCCTGAAATTAATACGATACATAAAAGTGATAATCCCAAAGGGATCTCATAGGAGACTAATTGAGCCGCAGAGCGAATTGCGCCTAATAAGGAATATTTATTATTCGAAGTCCATCCCGCTAATAAAATTCCCAAACTATCTAAGGAAACAATACCCATCAAGAGCATTAAGCCCATCTCTGTTTGGCTTCCTTGTAAGAAAGTACCCGAACTCAACGGAATGACCGCAAAGGCACCAAAAACTGACAAAAAAATGATCCAAGGGGCGAAAAGAAACAAACGTTTTTGGGCGTTTTCGGGGACGATATCTTCCTTTTGGAATAACTTCAACAAGTCCGCAAAAACCTGCAACAAACCCCATTTACCCACCTCCATGGGCCCTAATCGATCCTGCATAAATGCAGATAGCTTCCGCTCCACATAAACGCCTATCACGACATTTACGGTTAACAAAAGCAAACAAACGATCAGAGCAATCCACATTAGTTTATCTGATTTAAGGCTTGTAAGAAATCCGCTTTTAAATCCTCAATCGACTCTAAACCCACGGCTACGCGAACTAAACCATCCGTAATTCCCAGGGCCGCTTTTTCTTCTGCGGGCAATTTTGAATGGGTAGTGGACGCTGGATGCGTTATAATCGTGCGCGAATCCCCTAAATTAGGCGAAATAGAGGCAATTTTTAACAACTTACTGAAGGCTACTACTTTTTCAAATCCCCCTTTAATATCTAGGGTTAAAATCCCCCCACCGTACTTCATTTGGCGTTTCGCTAATTCATATTGAGGATGCGATTTTAAATAAGGGTATTTTACGTTGTTCAACGCTTGATGTCCTTCCAAAGCTTCCGCCAATGCCATTGCATTCTCTGAATGCTTTTGCATTCTTAAATCCAACAATTCCAAACTCTTCGATAAAATCCAAGCATTAAAGGGAGACAAAGAGGGGCCTGTGTGACGTGCAAAGAATCGAATCTCGTCAATATACACTTTCTTTCCACAGATGACACCACCTAAAACGCGTCCTTGACCATCAATGTATTTAGTCGCTGAGTGAATGACTAAATCAGCGCCCAAGTCCAACGGCGTTTGTAGAATAGGTGTTGCAAAACAGTTATCTACTGCTAAAATCAAGTCTCTACCCTCTTTCAAAGCCGCTAATTCTTTCAAATCTATCAGCTCTAAACCCGGGTTAGAAGGAGATTCACAGAATAAAAATTTCGTATTAGGCTTAATGGCTGCTTTCCACGCATTGATATCTGCACCTGGAACGAACGTACATTCGATACCCCATTTGGCCGTAATCTTCGTCAAAATCTGAATACAAGAACCAAACAAAGCATTAGAAGCGACCACGTGATCTCCCGCTTTCAATAGACCAGCCATCGAAGCAAAAATCGCCGCCATCCCAGTTGAAAAGGCAATACCATCCTCCGCATTCTCTAGCATATTCATCTTTTCTACGAACTCATCCACATTCGGATTCATGTAGCGAGAGTAGATATTACCCGCCATTTCGTCCGCGAATATCGATCTACCCTGCTCCGCATCATCGAAAGTGAAACTAGAGGTCAAGTATAAAGGCACTGAATGTTCTCTGTTTTGAGATCTTTCCGCTTGAATACGAATGGCTTTGGTCTGTTTTTGCATAGTCATCAATTATTAATCTACAAAAATAATAGAATACTTAGTAAAAATGCTTTCCCTTCCTGACTATTTTCCTGACCTGATTTCACCCCCTACAGAAACTAAATTATTTTAAGATAATTGAGTAAATTTCGTAGAACTAAGCCTTGTAAAGAAAACAAAAAACAACTATGAAAAAATTGATTATACCCTTTTTAAGCTTGTTTTTAGCGATCGGATCGTTTCAAGTGCAAGCTCAAAAATGGACCAACCTATTCGACGGTAAAACCTTTAAAGGTTTCAAGCAACTCAATGGTCAAGCAAAATATGAAGTGAAAGATGGCGTAATGGTGGGAACCACCGTGGCGAACACGCCTAATTCCTTCATGGCCACGGAGCAGGAATACGGTGATTTTATCTTGGAGTTCGATGTCAAAGTAGACAACAAAATGAATTCAGGGGTTCAATTCAGAAGTTTATCCATCCCAGAATACCAAAATGGCCGCGTTCACGGATACCAAGCTGAAATCGACCCTTCGACAAGAGGTTGGTCAGGTGGTATTTATGACGAATCACGCCGTGGCTGGTTAGCCCAAAACGAACTAAAACCAGAGGCGAAGAAGGCCTTTAAATTAGGGAATGTTTGGAACCATTACCGCATCGAGGCAATCGGAAGCACGATCCGCACGTGGATTAACGATTATCCTGTGACTTATTTAGTGGATGATATGACCGCTAAAGGATTTATTGCCTTTCAAGTCCACGCTATTTACGGAGAGATGAAACCGGGCATGCAAGTGATGTGGAAAAACATCCGTATTCAAACGGGAAAAGAGATGCAACCACGTCCTTTGGACAAAAACGTAGTCGTAGACAATTATATGTTAAACAATCTGTCTCCACAAGAGCAAGCACAAGGTTTCCGCCTATTATTCAACGGAAAAGACTTAACAGGCTTCCGCTCAGCGTTTAAGACGACGGCTCCTCCATCGGTTTGGACAGTGGAAGACGGTACGCTTCACGTGAATAGCTCTGGTGGCAAGGAATCAGGCAATGGCGGTGATATCTTAACGAATGACAAGTTCTCCGCTTTCGAATTAACATTTGATTTCAAATTAACAGAGGGCGCTAATTCAGGTGTGAAGTATTTCGTGAATGAATCGTATAATTCTGGTATGTCAGCGATCGGCTTAGAATACCAAGTGTTAGACGACGCAAAACACCCAGATGCGAAACTAGGAACCGTAGGAAATCGCACGTTAGCGAGTTTATACGACATCATTCCAGCGAACAAAATTGATGGTCGTTTCCAAAAGAAAATAGGCGAATGGAATCAAGGACGCATCATTGTATATCCGAATAACATCGTTCAACACTGGTTGAATGGCTTTAAAGTGATTGAATACGAGCGCAAGAGTAATATCTTTAAAGTGTTAGTGGCACATAGCAAGCATAAAGTGTGGGATGGTTTTGGAGCACAAGATTCAGGTCCAATCCTTTTCCAAGAACACGGAGATTCCGTATTCTATAAAAACATCAAAATCAGAGAAATTAAATAACCTATCTAATGGAAAGAAGAGAATTTTTACACAAAGGTGCCCTAGCTTCTCTAGGCACTTTAGCTTTTAGCCCAAAATCGTACAGCAAGATCCTAGGAGCAAATGACCGCGTTCGCGTGGCTTGCGTGGGTTTCTCTGACCGTCACCGGGCGTCTCATGTGCCTCCTTTTAAGGCTTTGGCCAAAGGAATGAACTTCGAAATGGTCGCTTTATCTGATCTTTGGAATCGCCGTAGAGATGAGGGAAAGGCTTTTTTAGAGAAAGAATTAGGTGGAACTATCCAAACCTACAGAAACAATGAGGAATTGTATTCTGCCAAAGGAATCGATGCCGTTTTCATCTCCACAGCGGACTTCCAACACGCTTTACATACCATCGAGGCTGTAAAAGCAGGTTGCGATGCCTACACAGAAAAGCCCTTAGCTGAAACGATGGAGGATAACCGTGCGGTTTTAAAGGCGGTAAAAAATTCTAATAAAATCGTCCAAATCGGTTCACAACGTCGTTCAGGCGAGAACTACTGGGCAGCGGATGAATTCATCAAGTCAGGAAAGTTTGGCGATATCAAAATGGTAGAATTGATGTGGAACGTCAATCAACCAGGTCGCTGGAGACGCCCAGAATTAACGAGCATCTTAAAAGAGTCAGATATCGACTGGAAACGTTTCTTAATGAACCGCCCAGCAGACAAATTTGACCCCCGTAAATACTTAGAATACCGCCTTTTCTGGCCTTATTCATCAGGAATTCCTGGCCAATGGATGTCGCACCAAATCGACACCGTACACTGGTTCTCCGGCTTATCACACCCTAATTCAGTGGTGGCTAACGGTGGAATCTACCAATGGAATGATGGCCGCGTAAACGCGGACACGATGACGGTTGTTTTCGACTACGGAAAAGCTGATAAAGGTTTCCAAGTTCAATTCACCTCTCGCTTCTCTAATTCAGCAGGCGGCACAAAGGAAATTTACTACTCTAACGGTGGTGAATTAAACCTAGACACGAACACCATTTCTCCTAACGGCGGTCTTCGCGAACGTGAAGCTAAAGCGATGGGCTTACAAGCTAACTTACTACCAACGATGAAAATCGAAGGGGCAAAAGTAGCGACGGATGCAGACACTGGTGGAGACGTTTTAACATTCAACCACGTGAAAAACTGGATGGAATGTGTTCGTTCTCGCAAAACACCTAACGCTCCTATCGAAGCGGGTTACCAACATTCAATCGCAACCATCATGTCTAATGCGGCTTACCGCACGGGACAACGCGTTACTTTCGATGAGAAAACGCAAGAGGTAATGGCGGGTGATAAGGTGTTTAAGTATTAGTCGATAGTCACTAGTCGATAGTCGATAGTCACTAGTCACTAGTCGATAGTCACTAGTCGATAGACTTATAAGAGTAGAGATTATAGAGTAAAGAGTAGAGAGATTTTCAAAATGGGGGCATAAGCCCCTTTTTTGTTACGCAAAATGTAGATTAAAGAGAATAGATAATAGAGTAGAGAGAAGGAAGAAAAAGAAGAATGGAATTGGATTAAAATGCAAGAAATTATTGCGCAGCACAATTTCTGCATTTTGAATCCAATTCTATAATGATTTTATTATCTTGCACCATATTAGATTAATCGCTCTATGGCAATCATTTCAACTAAATCAAAAAAGGACTTCTATCTGCACGTCGCGATCTTAGTGACGTTATTCTTAGTGCTGTTTTTTGGTTTCTTTTTTGTGTATTTACCTTGGAGCACGCACCATGGAGAGACCATTAAAGTCCCTAATTTGAAGGGTCTGTCGATGGATAAGATGGAGGAATCAGTCGATGCGAATAATCTAGAATTTGAAATATCGGATTGCACTTTTGTGGCAGACAAGCCCCCTTTGACCATCTTATCACAATATCCCTTACCGAATGCCTTGGTAAAATCAGGACGTAAAATCTACATTACGATCAATTCTGAAACACCTCCTACCATCAGAATGCCTAATTTAATTGGCTTATCGGTTCGAAGTGCGGAACAACAATTAATTATCGCTGGATTGAAAAAAGGGATTGTGCACCAGGTAAACGATCCCCGGTTGAAAGAGGTGATTGACATGCAAGCTTTGGGACGCAAAATGACAGCAGGGAGTAGTATTCCTAAAGGCACTGAAGTGGATTTGTATATTGGAAATGGGACGGCAGATGCGGAGATTGAATTACCCGATTTGATTGGGAAGCCTTTAGATGAGGTGTCGATTATTTTAGCAGGGATGAATTTAAAATTAGGTCACGTGACCTACGAGGCAAATAGTGATTTAACAGCAGGAACCATATTTAAACAAACTTGTGCGACTTGTGATGGAACGAGTATTCATCCAGGAGATACGATTGATGTTTGGGTAGTAGGTGACGGAAATAACGAATAAGATGGATATTACAATTGAAGAATTAAAAGAGCGAATGGACAAAGGTGAAAAACTGAACTTGTTCGATGTGCGCGAAGAGTATGAATTTGATGAGTTCAACATTGGGGCGACTTTGATCCCATTAGGTGAATTGCCTGATCGCTTAGAGGAAATTGCTCATCTGAAAAACGAAGAAATTTTAATCCATTGCCGCTCTGGAGCTCGTTCTGGACGTGCAAAAGACTATTTGACAGCAGAAGGCTATTCGAATGTGCGCAACGTATTAGGCGGAATGATGGCCTGGCAAGCAGCTGGCTACTAATATGAATGCGACGCAATTCAAGCAAGCATTAACCCATGTAAACCTCCTAGATATACGGACTCCCAGAGAATGGGATGACTTTAATTTAGGAGGTTTTCACGTTTCATTGGATACGCTTTTGGAGCGCATCGATGAAATTTCTAAAGAGAAAAACTGGGTGATTATCTGCTATAATGGGACGCAGAGTTTGATTGCGATGCGTCTACTGAAGGCCAAAGGCTTCACGCACATCGACCACCTCGAAGGCGGTCTCGAAGCCTATTTAAGCCTCTAATTGCTTCAAAATTTCGACTAAGGCTTTCGAAGGATGCAAATAGGTAAACTCGTCTTGGTTTCTGAACCAAGTCATCTGTTTCTTTGCATAATGACGATTATTGCGTTTTAACAAGCGAACCATTTCCTCTTCATCGTATTCACCCCGTAAAAACGCATAGACTTCTTTATAGCCTAAGGTCTTCAAAGCATACAAATGTTGCTTATCCTCGAATGCACGTGCTTCTGCTACTAAACCAGCAGCTAGCATTTGGTCCATCCGTTGATCAATTCGTGTATATAATTCTTCCCTAGGACGTTCTAGACAAATCTTGATGACTTGGAAAGGTCTGGCTGGTTTTTGAGCTAAACGAAACTCCGAATAAGGTTTTCCCGTAGAAAGACAGACTTCAAGGGCCCGAACGACGCGCTGCGGGTTTTTGGCATCCACCTGAGCGGCATAAACGGGATCTAATTGCTTCAATTCGGTAAACAAGGCCCAAAGACCTTCTTTTTCCAAACGGCCATTCAACGTCTCGCGCAAGGCTAAATCAGCTTCTGGCATCACATCCAAACCCTCCATCAAAGCTTTCAAGTATAATCCGGAGCCGCCAGTAGCGACTACAACATTGTGCTTTTTGAAGAGTTTTGTCAATAACTTCATCGATTCCCGCTCAAAATCACCTGGAGAGAAATAATCCTCCACCGAATGGGAATCAACAAAATGGTGGGTTACCCCACCCTGCTCCCCTGCAGATGGCTTCGCAGTTCCAATCGAAAGTTCGCGGTAAAATTGACGGGAATCCGCCGAAATAATGTCCGTCTGTAGGTGCTTCGCTAAATCCACACAAAGGGCGGTTTTACCCACTGCCGTGGGACCTACGATGACGAGCAGTATTTTAGGTGATTTTTTCAATGATTAATAGGTGTTTTTCTTTCCGTACCATTTACGGCCAGAACTTGCTTTATCGAAAGAACGTGCTGGCTTGGCATCTTTAGCCGCCGCCGCTGGAGCACCCGGACGAGAACCACCGCCATTACGTGATTGACCTTGCGGTTTTTTGGCAGCTTTCTCCACGTGCAAGACTTTCATTGGGTATTTATGCGCTTCCACTACTGGAATCTTCTTCCCAATTAATTTCTCAATGTCTTTCAAATAGGCTTTCTCCTCGATATCGCAAAACGAAATCGCAGCCCCTTTTGCACCTGCACGACCGGTACGACCGATACGGTGAACGTAGGTTTCAGCGATGTTAGATAATTCGTAATTAATGACAAATTCTAATTCGTCGATATCAATACCACGTGCCGCAATGTCGGTAGCGACAAGAACACGCG
Source organism: Aquirufa antheringensis (assembly GCF_004307425.1). Taxonomy (GTDB): domain Bacteria; phylum Bacteroidota; class Bacteroidia; order Cytophagales; family Spirosomataceae; genus Aquirufa; species Aquirufa antheringensis. Next base: position 480,171 of record NZ_SEWZ01000003.1, on the reverse strand, counting down.
TGGTTTGAGCTTTGAAGTTTTTCAGCGCTGTTTGACGGGCGTTTTGGGACTTATTCCCGTGAATCGCTTCTGCCTTGATGCTAGCCTTCAAAAGCATTTTAACCACTTTGTCCGCGCCGTGTTTAGTACGGGTGAAGACTAGGGCTGTTTTGATCGACGTATCTTGTAAGATATCAAGCAAAAGATCGTTCTTATTGCCTTTGTCTACGAAATAGACCGATTGATTAATAATTTCTACGGTAGAGGAAACCGGTGTTACCGAAACAGAAGCCGGGTTTTTCAAAATACTTCCCGCTAGTTTCACGATTTCTGGTGGCATCGTTGCTGAGAAGAATAACGACTGGCGTTTGTGTGGCAAGGCCGCTAATAATTTCTTCACATCGTGAATGAAACCCATGTCGAGCATGCGATCCGCCTCATCTAAGACGAAATATTCCACATCTGCGATCGATAAAAGGCGTTGGTTCATGAGGTCCAAAAGACGTCCAGGCGTCGCAATCACCACATCAGCACCGCTGCGGATGGCTGAGACTTGGGGACTTTGGCCCACTCCTCCAAAAATAACCGCATATTTCAAGTCCGTATGACGCGCATAAGCTCTGAAACTTTCACCGATTTGAATCGCTAACTCCCGTGTGGGCGTTACGATTAAGGCGCGGATTTTCTTATTTTTTTGGAACGATTTGTTCTCTTCCAAAAGTTGTATAATGGGCAACGTAAACGCTGCTGTTTTACCCGTACCCGTTTGGGCGCAACCTAATAAATCCGTGCCACGAAGGACAATAGGGATTGATTGGGCTTGAATAGGGGTAGGATTGGTATAACCCTCTTCTTTGAGCGCCTTTAAAATAGGCTCAATGAGGTGCAATGATTCGAATGACATATAACTGTATAAAGATGTGTTATGAGCAATGAAATAATAACAAACATCCTCATAATGTGGCGCAAAGGTACGCCTTTTATTTCACAGATTCGTTTAAATGACCTAATGCCGCTAAAACCTGCTTGATCTCCTCCCCTTTTTGGGTACCAATTAAGATAGGATCCCCCTCTTTAAAATAGAGTTGCAAACCCACGTTTCCCGCCGTATTGTAGACTAAACCATTTCCCTTGAAGCTGTATTTGATTCCCCAGCCACCATATTCCATCAAAGGGCTGTACGTTCTTACATAGGAAGCAGAAAGCGTATCCCAAGCGAAAAATTTCTCCTTAAAGTGGAAGGGAAAAAAGCGCACATAGATGCCCTCAGCAGTAATCCGAGTCGTTAATTTCATTTGCCAAAAAAGCAAAGGCAACAAAATTCCTATCCCAAATGAAACATAAACCGCGCTATCCGTTTGTGGTGGTGCCGTCATAATGGAATAAACCATCGAAGACCAAACGCCCACCAGAATTAACCATAACCACCATTGAGTGAAGCGTTGTGTTTCGTTGAATTCTGGCATAAGGTCGAGTTTTAGATAAACAAAATTAAAAATATTCCATCAAAATTACCATTTTTGGTAAATTTCTATAGCTTTGCTAAAATAATATAGCTACCCATGGCAAACACCACTCCTTGTCCCCAATGTTCGTCTTATGATGTCGCAAAAAACGGCATCATCAACGAAAAACAACGTTTTAAATGTAAATCCTGCGGCTACAACTTTACGGTAGCGAAAATGGGAAAAAGTATCGACAGTTATTATGTTATTAAGGCATTACAGCTTTATATAGAGGGAGTTAGTTACCGGGAAATCGAGCGATTATTGGGCATTAGCCACGTTTCGGTCATGAATTGGGTAAAGAAATACCGGATCAAAATCCCCAAACAAGAGTTCTATACCCCTACCTACCGCATACTCAATCACAAAGAGCTATCCGAGTTCGTTATCGTACCTGGAAACCTCTCGAACAAAGGGATGATTATCACTGAATTAGGGGATAAATTCATGGTTATTCAATGGACAAGAATTAAATCTATATAAAATTAGCAAGCCTATAGCTAAATTAGACAACAGAGGAATTTAAGCGAATATTTGCTCAACCAAAAAATGCAAATAAAACCTTAAAAACTTATATTAGATGAAAAATCCTTCTGTTATCCTTTTTGCACTATTGCTAGGGGCTTTTGGCTTGCGAGGACAAGGCTCACCCGATTATGGTTCAGGTATGAAAATTAATTTTAATGAGAAAGGCTCGAAGTATATGCGTTTCGTCCTTTGGAATCAAATCTGGGCGAGATCGATCGACAACAATCCAGGGACTATGGTCAATGGAACACCTTCCGATAACACCTTTGATATCGGTGCACGTCGAATTCGGGTGCTTGCTTATTCTCAAATTTCACCACGTTATATGGTCGTATTACACTTTGGCGTAAACAATCAATCTTTCGTACAAGGCGGTGGATCTGGAACATCAGGAACTGGTGGATATGGCGCAGGAAAGAAGCCTCAAATGTTCTTCCATGACGCATACAGTGAATACGCATTGATTCAACCTGCAAAAGATAAGAAGTTCAGTATGTCGTTCGGAGCAGGTTTGCATTACTTCAATGGTATTTCTCGCATGACCTCTGCTAGTACTTTGAACTTCTTAGCAGTGGATGCTCCCGTGTTTAACTGGCCATTAATTGAGAATTCAGATCAATTTGCTCGTTTGTTTGGTATGTATGTAAAAGGCAAATGGGGTAAATTAGATTACCGATTTAACATCAATAAGCCCTTTGCTACGTCTTTAGCTCCTGTGAATAGCACGACAGATGCGGTAGCTGTAGACAATAATGGAGATAGCCGCTTATCGAAAGGGGGCTATGCGATGTACCAATTCCTTGATCAAGAATCGAATTTATTACCTTACACCGTAGGTACTTATGTGGGTACGAAGCGTGTATTTAATATCGGGGCTGGATTTTACAATCAGCCAGATGGCACGATGAGTTCATTGAATGGTGTGAAATCGAAACACGATATCACTTCTATGGCCATCGATGCTTTTGTCGATATGCCTATAGGAGACAAAAAGAAAAACATGGCGATTACGGCTTACACGGTTCTGTACTCGAATGACTTTGGCCCTAATTACCTACGTAACACAGGTATCATGAATCCAGGAGTAGCAGATCCTGCATTCACGGGAACTAAAGCGCTTGCTGGGGCTGGAAATGCGCGTCCTTTGATGGGAACTGGTTCTATCTGGTATACGCAAGCGGGTTTATTATTACCAAAAAACTCCGATGCACCTAAACTCCGTGTTCAACCATTTGTTGCTTATACGATGAAAAAATTGGATGCCTTACCTGCTGCGGGTAGCTATTTCGATATCGGTTCTAATTTTTACATTGATGGACACAACTCTAAAATCACCCTACAGTATTCATCTAGACCGGTTTATTCCACAAAGGATAACATTAGCGATTACAAAGGGGAATTCGTTATTCAATTTGCCAACTACCTATAAACTCTATTCATTCTTAACTTAAAAAACTATGTCACAAAAAAAACAAAGCCTGGCCTACATCATTAGTGCCTCGTCCGTCGGGACACTCATTGAGTGGTACGATTTTTACATCTTTGGTAGCTTAGCTACGGTTTTATCTACGAAGTTTTTCCCAACCGATAATCCGACAGCTGCCTTTTTAAATACACTGGCCACTTTTGCTGCAGGCTTCGTGGTTCGCCCTTTTGGCGCCTTGGTTTTCGGCCGTTTGGGCGACTTAATTGGACGTAAATACACGTTCATGGTTACCTTAATGTTAATGGGTGGCGCTACGTTCGCCATTGGTTTAGTGCCCTCTTATGCCACCATTGGCGGATGGGCTCCTTTCTTAGTTCTGACACTTCGTTTATTACAAGGTTTAGCCTTAGGTGGTGAGTATGGGGGTGCAGCCACCTATGTAGCTGAACATAGCCCAGCTGAACGTCGTGGATTCTTTACTTCTTGGATTCAAACGACAGCCACGGTAGGTTTAGTGATCTCCTTAGGGGTGATTATGCTAACTCGCTCCTCTATGAGCAAAGAGGCATTCGATGACTATGGTTGGAGAATTCCATTCTTGCTTTCGATCGTTATGGTGGCCTTATCTTTCTTAATTCGCCGTAACATGGAAGAATCTCCAATGTTCGAAAAAGCGAAAAAGGAGGGAACAACCTCAACTAACCCGTTGAAAGAATCTTTTGGAAATAAATTAAACTTGAAATTCGTTTTATTGGCTTTATTCGGAGCGACGATGGGTCAAGGTTTGGTTTGGTATACGGGTCAATTCTACGCGCAGACTTTCTTATTGAAAATCTGTAATTTGGATGATATTCAAACAAATACTATCCTAGTGATTGGATTATTGTTAGGAACGCCGTTATTCATCTTCTTTGGCGCTCTTTCTGACAAAATTGGTCGCAAAGGAATTATGTTAGCCGGTATGGCCATCGCAGTTTTTGCGTACCGTCCTATCTTTGATAAGATGTACCAAACGGTAAGTGTTAACAACAAAGAGCTAGTTGCTGGATCGGAAAAAATCGAAGAGACGCGTGCATTAAATGCGAAATCAACGGTCGATTCCTTAGTCACAACGACCACAACGCGTTCTTATACGGACGGTGCGACGTATAAAAAAGTGAGCAAATTAGTGATCTTAGCAGATAAAACGGCTGAAGCTCCTAAAGCAGATGTAAAAGAAACGATCACTATTAATGATACAGATAAATGGACATTAATCGGTATGGTGTTCTTATTAATCTCTTTTGTAACGATGGCTTACGGCCCTATTGCAGCCTTCTTAGTAGAATTATTCCCTACGAAAATCCGCTACACGTCGATGTCATTGCCTTACCACATTGGAAATGGTATCTTCGGTGGATTAATGCCAGCGATTGCCACGTTCTTAGTAACAACCGCAAAAGATGCGAACAAAACAGCAGAAGAAGCAGGTCAAGCTGCCACCTATGCTAAGCCATACTTAGAGGGTTTAAATTACCCCATTGCCTTAGTAACGGTCTGTGTGATCATCGGTTTCATTTACATCAAGGGTGACAAAAAACACGCTTAATAACCTATTAAAAGAACAATTATGAATGCTCTCAAAAAAATATTAGGCCTGATATGGATTGCGCTAGGCGTATCCGCAGGAATTTACCTTATCTATTTCCAGGCGGTACCGCTTTTTGAAAAAGGAGGAAATGATTTAGTCCCAGCGATCATCTACACCTTTGTGTTAGCGCCGCTGATCTCCATCGGAATGTCTGTCTTCGGATATTATTCTGTGACAGGAGAATTCGATAACGTTTAATCAACAAACCATACAAACGGCCTGCCTTCTAGCAATAGAGGGCAGCCGTTTTTATCCCTTATGCGCAACAATCGCTTAATCTTAGTGGCCTTATTATTCCTGGGATTAATTAATTTCCCCCTGATCAGCCTATTCGATACGTCGAAGACTGTGGGAGGAGTGCCTGTCATCTATGCGTATTGTTTAGGGGTTTGGTTCGTGGTGATTGCCTTAACGGGCCTCATCTTAAATGATAAGAACAAGAAATGAGCACTTGGATTATTGCCCTGTTATCAATAGCCTATTTAGGGATTCTTTTCTTCTTAGCCTCATGGGCGGAGAAGAAAAAAAATCATAAAAAAAGCTTGATTAATAATCCATTTATTTATGCTCTGTCTTTAGCTATTTATTGTTCCGCCTGGACTTTTTATGGTTCGGTAGGCCAAGTAAGCACAAATGGCATCAGCTTTTTGACCGTCTATTTAGGGCCAACCTTAGTGATGATTTTAGCTTGGGGATTTGTGCGCAAAATGATTCGCATTTCAAAAATTCACCACATCACAAACATTGCCGATTTTATCTCCACCCGCTTTGGAAAAGACAACCGCTTAGGACAAATCATCACCCTTATCTCGGTGATTGCCGGGATTCCCTACATTGGATTGCAGCTGAAAGCGATCAGCCAAAGCTTTGACTTAATTACACAAAACAACCCAGGTGATCAATTCTACCAAGATCCCTCCTTCCTCCTTTTCATCGCGATAACGCTTTTTATTTTAACTCTTGGACCACGGAAATTCAATTCCTCCGAGAAACATGAGGGAATGATTTTTGCGATTGGCATTGAATCCATTATTAAGATTTTGGCCTTCCTAGCCGTCGGAATCTATATTACCTATACGATCCATTCAGGATGGGATGAAATTATCCAAAAGGCACACCTAGCTATCCCATCCATTCAAGTCCAAGGAGGCTATGGAAACTGGTTTATCCAATTAGTTATTTGCGGAGTATCATTCCTGTTTTTGCCGCGGGTTTTCCACGTGGCTGTTGTGGAAATTAACGAGGAGGAAAACCTAAAACAGGCTTCTTGGATTTTCCCTCTATATATGCTTTTGATTAACCTATTTGTGATTCCATTGGGTTTTGCTGGTTATGCGTATTTACAACCCTCAGGCCTGAATCCAGATTTGTATGTCCTAGGCTTACCCTTGTATTTCTCTTCCAAAGCCCTAGCCGCCATCGTGTACATCGGGGGCTTCTCTGCCGCCACGGGAATGGTGATTATGGAAACGATTGCCATCAGTTCTATGATCAGCAATAACTTATTTATGCCGCTATTATTACACAGGAAAGCCTTTGTAGAGCAGAATCAAGAAAATCTAGGATCCATCATTCACAATTTAAGACGCCTCTTTATCGTGGCCATTATGGTCATGGCCTATGCCCATTACCGGATCAATGAAGATTTCGTTAATCTGGTTTCGATCGGAATGACCTCCTTTTTAATCGTTGCTCAATTTGCTCCAGCCACGATCATCGGCTTGTATTGGAAAAATGCGACTCGGGCGGGCGCCTTAGCGGGCATCTTAATCGGATTCTCGATTTGTTGCGCTTTACTCCTATTGCCAGGTGTAGGTATCTCGGTAGATGCCTTTCGAATCGCAGGATTTAATCCCATTACAAACGCGGGCTACTGGTCTCTCAGCTTTAATATTTTTGCCTTTTTAAGTGTGTCCATTTTAACAAAGCAGTCTGCCAAAGAAGCTAATCAAGCCTACCTCTTCGTCGATGTGTTTGCGTACACCCAAAGTGTGGAGAACACCACTCTGTGGAGAGGAAAAGCCAAATTAAAGGATTTAAAAAACGCCTTAGCCGGCTTTATGGGCAAAATGAAAGCAGAGGCGAACTTGAAACAGTTTGCTTCCTTACATCAAATTTCATTGCAAGAAACGTATGCAGATCCACGCATTGTCAATAATACCGAAAAGATGCTCGCCGGTTTTGTGGGATCCACTTCGGCTAGATTAATCATTTCGGCAATTTCAAAAGAGGAAAACATTGGGGTGTCTGAAGTGGTAGATTTACTCCAAAAATCGCGAGACCTACAACAAAGTAATTACGATTTACGTAAACTGGACGCTCAGAAAAATGAGTTTTTGACGACGGTGACGCACGAAATACGCTCCCCTATTACCTCTATTCGCTCATTATCGGAGATTATGGTAGACCATGAAGATATTAGCCCGGAGGAACGGAAGAAGTTTTTAGATACAATCATTCAAGAAGCGGATCGATTGAGTCGATTAGTGAACCAGGTGTTGGACTTAGAAAAATTAGATGCCGGTAAGGAGAAATTCCGCATCGAACCCGTTTTACTTGAAGCCATCATCGAAAAAGCCACCCAAAACTTTGTCGCCATTGCGCAACAAAACCAAGTGAGCCTGACCGTAGATTTGAGCCAAAAAAGAACCCAACGCAAAGTGTTAGGTGACTTTGAAAAATTAGTTCAGGTAGTCATTAATATCGTCTCTAATGCGATTAAAAATGTGGAACCTGGAAGCGGTAAAATTGATATTCGATTAAAAGAAAATGCGACACACATCTGTTTAGAAATCGAGGACAACGGTATCGGAATCGATCCTAAATTCCATGATCAGATATTTGAAAAATTTAAACAAGTAGATAATCCGAATCGAAAAATAGAAAGTTCAGGTCTAGGCTTGTCCATATCGAAGAAAATCATCGAACATCTACACGGGATTATACAAGTTCAGAGTGCTTTAGGACAAGGAGCCCTATTTTTGATTAAATTACCGATAGAATAAACCGCCTACTATGAGAATACTAATTGCTGATGATGAACCCGCGATCTTAATGTCCCTCGATTTTTTAATGAGAAAAGAAGGACACCAAGTGTATGTCGCACGAGACGGGGAGGAAGCGATTCAATTAATTGAGAAGGAGCTTCCAGAAGTCATTATTTTGGACATTATGATGCCTAAAATTGATGGATATGGTGTCTGCCAGCAAGCAAAAGCCTTGTCCCCTACTTACCAGCCTAAAATTGTCTTTATTTCTGCCAAAATCGCCGATTCCGACATCGAGCGCGGTTACCAAGCAGGAGCTGATTTATATGTCCCGAAACCATTTTCTAACCGGGATCTTTTGAAAAAAGTAAACGAATTAAACCTACAAAGCAAAAACTAATCATATGATGAGAATTACTTCCCTTCAACAATACCACGAAGCCTACGAGGAAAGCGTACAGCAACCAGAGAAGTTCTGGGCAGGCATCGCAAATCAATTTGATTGGATCAAACCATTCACGAAAGTGTTAGACTGGAATTTTGATGATTATTCGGTCAAATGGTTTGAGGATGGCCAAATGAACATCACCGCCAATGCACTAGATCGTCATTTAAAAACGATCCCAGATCAAGCAGCCATCATCTACGAACCTAACGAACCCGGCGATGAGGCCATCACCTTAACCTACCGCGAATTACACGCGAGAGTGTGTAAGTTCAGTAATGTGCTGAAAAACCAAGGCGTGGTGAAAGGGGATCGTGTTTGCATTTACATGCCCATGATTCCAGAACTAGCTATCGCCGTTTTAGCTTGTGCTCGAATCGGAGCTATCCACTCGGTTGTTTTTGGCGGATTTTCAGCTCAATCCATTGCGGATCGCATCAATGATTCAGAATGTAAAGTCGTGGTCACTACGGACGGAGCCGTTCGGGGTAACAAGACCATTCCGATGAAAGAAACGGTGGACGATGCCTTAGTAACGTGTCCATCGGTAGAAAAGGTAATCGTGAAAACACGCACCAAAACGCCTGTTTCGATGATAGGCGGACGTGACCTTTGGTGGGAGCAAGAAGAAAACGAAGCTTCTGCAGATTGTCCTGCTGAAGCGATGAATGCAGAAGATCCTTTGTTTATTTTATACACCTCTGGATCCACTGGTAAACCTAAAGGCGTTGTCCATACCTGTGGTGGCTATATGGTCTACACCGCCTATACCTTCGCGAATGTATTCCAATATAAGCCAGGAGAAGTCTTCTTCTGTACCGCAGACATTGGCTGGATTACGGGTCACTCCTATTTAGTTTATGGACCCTTATTAAATGGAGCGAAATCCGTTCTTTTCGAAGGAATTCCTACCTACCCAGATGCTGGACGCTTTTGGGATATCATCAAAAGACATTCCGTTAACATCTTCTACACAGCCCCTACAGCGATTCGTTCGTTAATGGGTTTTGGCGATGAACACATCGAAGGCAAAGACTTAAGCTCTTTACGTGTTTTAGGATCCGTGGGAGAACCGTTAAACGAAGAAGCATGGCATTGGTATAATGACAAAGTAGGTCACGGCAACTGTCCTATCGTCGATACCTGGTGGCAAACCGAAACGGGTGGACTGATGATCTCCCCTATCGCCGGTATTACTCCTTTAAAACCAGCTTTTGCGACGTTACCTTTACCAGGTGTTCAACCTATCCTAGTGGATGAGAATGGCAAAGAAATTACCGGAAATGGCGTAAATGGTAATTTATGTATCAAATACCCCTGGCCATCGATTATTCGCACCACGTATGGCGATCACGAGCGTTGCAAATCGACTTACTTCTCCACCTACCCAGGTTTATACTTCACTGGAGATGGATGTATGCGCGACGAAGATGGATACTACCGCATTACAGGACGTGTAGATGATGTCATGAACATCTCTGGCCACCGAATCGGAACAGCCGAAGTTGAAAATGCCATCAATATGCACACGGGTGTCATTGAATCCGCTGTCGTAGGCTATCCGCACGATATCAAAGGGCAAGGAATCTATGCCTATGTTATCTGCGAACACCCGACCATCAATGATGATTTGACCCGCAAAGATATCTTAGCGACCGTCACCCGTGTGATTGGGCCTATTGCCAAACCTGACAAGATTCAATTCGTAACAGGCCTACCTAAAACGCGTTCCGGCAAAATCATGCGCCGTATTCTTCGCAAAGTGGCGGAAGGCGATACTTCTAACTTGGGAGATACGTCTACGTTGTTAGATCCGGGTGTGGTGGATTCGATTATTTCTGGAGCCTTGTAAAGGCTTCAGAAATCAAATCTCAAAGTTTAAAGAGCAAAGTTCAAAGTTGGAATCGCCTTCGGCGATGAATTCTGCAGTGTTTTGACTGGCTACTGTCCACTGACGACTATAAAAAAAGGGATCGAAATTCGATCCCTTTTTTTGTAGTCGTTGCTATGCAACTTAGTCGCCTACGGCTTAGTCATCGCTTCGCGATCAAGTCAAAAAGTCTTCAGAAAAATTTTCAGGTAAGGATTTACAAAATTATTGCGCAGCACAATTTTAAAATCCTTACCTGAAAATTTTACCAAAAATACGTGTAAAGAGCTATAATCCCCATCACAACCACGACCGTTCCTAAAATGAAGGAAGGCTCGAGTTTGAACATTTTGGCATCAATCTCTAATCCCTTAGGATTGTTCTTACTTTCTGGATCGGCTAATGAGATAAGCACCATTGAAACCACACAGAAGATGAATACCCATCCCATCCGGTCCATAAATGGAATCATGTACACGTCGCCATCTAAGAAGGCTGTGTAGAACATACAGTCATTAACGCCTGTCCAAGTAGGAATATATTTGGATAAAATCGAGAACGTTACCCCTCCAATTAGCGCAAATAAAGCGGCATTTGAAGTTGTTCTTTTCCAGAAGAAACCTAGGATAAACAAGGCGAAAATACCTGGAGAAACATATCCTGTGTACTCTTGAATGAATTCAAAACCACCTTTTTTGTCGATACCCATAAATGGAGCAATCGCAATCGCTAACACCATGGCAGCTACCACCGCAATACGACCGATCGAAACTAATTGTTTCTCTGTCGCGTTCGTGTTGATGTATTTCTTGTAGATATCTAAGGTGAAAATGGTAGAAATAGAATTCGCTTTACCCGCCATAGAAGCTACAACTGCTGCCGTTAGAGCGGCAAAAGATAGGCCTTTCAAGCCTGCTGGCAATAGGTTCAATAAAACAGGGTAAGCACTATCTTGATTCAAGACACCGTCCTTCATCATCTCTTGTTGGAACATGCCATCCTTGTGCAATAAATACGCAGCGATACCTGGTAAAACCACGATGATAGGCATTAACATCTTTAAGAATGCCGCGAACAAAATCCCGTTACGCGCTGTAGGAAGATCTGCTCCCAAGGCACGTTGCGTGATGTATTGGTTACATCCCCAGTAGTTCAAATTGATAATCCACATACCCCCGATTAACACGGTAAGGCCTGGAAGAGAGGGATAATTCGCATTATCCTTGTTTAAAATCATGTGGAAATGCTCTGGTGCTTTGGTCATCAAATGATTTAAACCGCTCATTACACCTTCTCCACCGAAGTGATCTGACACCATTTGTAGGGCCAAATACGTCGTTGCTAATCCCCCTAAAATCAAGAAGAATACCTGAATAACGTCTGTAAATCCAATTACTTTCATACCACCTAAGGTGATAATAACCGCAAATACGGACATACCGATCATACAAACGGTGAAATCAATACCAGAAATAGTTGTTACCGCTAGGGCTCCTAAATACAAAATAGATGTCAAATTCACCGCTACGTATAACATTAACCAGAAAACGGCCATGATTAAACTCACCGTAGGAGAGTAACGTTGCGATAAGAATTGAGGCATCGTGAAGATTTTATTCTTCAAATAGATAGGCATAAAGAAGATCGCCACAATTAAGAGTGTAGCTGCCGCCATCCATTCGTAGGTAGCGATGGCTAGACCGAGTCTAAAACCATTGCCGGACATTCCGATAAATTGCTCTGCTGAGATGTTAGAAGCGATTAATGACGCACCAATCGCCCACCAAGTTAATGAACCTTCCGCTAAGAAGAAGTCATTTGAATCAGATAATTCGGATTTTTTCTTGTTGTAAATCCAATAGCCGTAACCAGCTACTACCACGAAATAAAAGAGAAATACGAGGTAGTCGAGTGTTTGTAAACCGTTTGATTGCATAGAGTTTTAATGTTAATTAAGGTCTTGAATTGCCTAAATTAACCTTTTTATCGGAATTGTACTAATTCCAAAGCTCCGGTTTCACTAAAACCACTTCTTCCTCTCGGTCCACAATGACCATTCCGGGTAGTAAATCCTTGGTTTTGCGAACGTATTTTTTAGAGGTGACGATGACAGGACAAAGGGATTCGGTTTGTCTTTTGGAGAAATAAGCCGCTAGACTTGCTGCCTTTTCGATGACAAAGGCGGGAACGGTTTTATTTTGAGGATTGCGTACAATCACATGAGACCCCGAAACGTCTCTTGCGTGCAACCAAATATCCTGTTTCTTCGCATATTTCAGCGTTAAGAGATCATTATTCTTCGCATTCTTCCCTACCCAAATCACCCATCCTTCGATCTCAAACTGCTTAAAAGGTAATTCTTCGGTAGATTTTTTATCGGTAGCTAAGGCTAAAAATGGTTTCAATCCCTTTCTAGTTTCTACGGATTCCAATGAGGCAATTCTTTGCTGTATTTCAGCGATTTCCTGCTGCTTTCGCGCAATATTTTCTTCCCAATGAGCTAGTTCTTTGGAGAAATTCTTTCCCTTTCGGTAATAATTCTCTGCGTTAGCTGCTGGACTTAAAGTAGAGTTTAACTTAATCGTGATGGGTTGATTTCGGTAAAAATCGTCTAAGACTACTTTGCTTTCACCCTCCGGAATCAGATGTAAAAAAGCCATCAAAATATTACCTATTTCTTCAAAGGGAACATTGGTTTCGCGTATCACCTTTTGTTTTTCTAACTCTTGCAGATAGAGTTGAGATTTCGCCAAATTACGTTCCAAGCCCTCCTGTATTTGTCTTTTCTCCCGAGTGAATTCCCCTACCGAATAATGCAGCACATAGAATTGATTCAAGGCAGCAATGGGATCCGTTGTTTGAAAAAGCGGCTCAGAAGTGGGCGAAAATAAGGTAAAACCAATGCCTTTAGGTGTTGAAACCACGTAAAAAGTCCCTTCATCTAGGATTTGAAGCATCTTTTGCAATAGAGCCCAACGGTCTTTCAGGTATAGGTTTTCATATCCTTGCGCTGCAAGCCAAGCTTGCCCTTCTTTGCCTAGCGTGGGAAAGAGAGGGAAATATTCCCCATCAGCCGTCTGCAAGTCCTCAAAACTTTGATCGATGGAACGCGAGATGGAATGTAAAGCCAGCTCATCGTCTTTCTTTAGTCGTTTTTGGAACTGCGAATCGTATTCACCGTCCCGATATAAAATCAGGTTTGCTCGATTCCCAAAAAGCTTAAATACAAGTACATAGTTACCTAGAAAATGAATCCCGAAGGCGCGTTCATTTTCATACATCTCCACTTCTTGGACTTCGGCTAATAGTAAATCAGAGAACAGGTCGATGGAATTTCGGCCGGCTCGGTGGAAAGAATCGGGGAATTGAAGACTAGAAAACTGGGGACCGAGGGAGCATTTGATGTAGAAATCATCGCCGTTTTGGCGTTCAAAACCCAAAACTAATTCATCCTTCTCCTGCGAAAAACACTGTTTTAAGCGCGCATACATCAATATCTGACGTAATTGCCCTGATAAAATCCGCAGAAAATAATAGTTATTGTGCATCGCTTAGCCTAAATTTATACTTATGTCATTGATACCCGACTCCTATCTCACGATCGCAAAACCAGCTGAAGGACTTTACAAAGATAAAGGAAGTAAATTCATCAGTTGGGCATATCCGGTGAAAGATTTGGAAGAAATCAAAAGCCATCTAGCTTCCTTGAGAGAAGCACATCCGAAAGCTCGCCACATTTGTTATGCCTATCGCCTCGGATTTACCCCAGAGGAAGCGCGATCTTATGACGACGGAGAACCCTCCGGAAGTGCGGGGAAGCCCATTTTGAATACTATTCTTTCTCAAAATCTGCATTATGTACTGGTGGCTGTGGTTCGTTATTTTGGTGGTACTCTTCTAGGCGTACCTGGACTCATTCAAGCCTATAAAGAAGGGGCAGTCGATGCGCTAGATCAGGCGGAGATTTATGAGAAAGAGCCGATGAAAATACGTAGCATTCAGTTCACCTATGCGCAGATGAATGAAGTGATGAAAATTTGTAAAAAACACCCGATTACGATAGTAAATCAGGAAATTGATAATCTTTGTACCTATGAATTGACGTATGCATCTCGCCACGCGGCAGAGATTGATGCCTCGCTTGATAACCTATGATAACCTATGAAATCGTATAAAATTTATTTAACCTCGGCTGGAATTCAGGTGCAGGATCAGCAAGGGCTGGTTTGCTCGGTTCCGGGAAATTGGGATGACTTTATTAACCAGTCCCAGCTATTTCAACTTTGCGCTTCTCTGGATTTTCAGGAGGCCAAAACCGAAACGCCACTTTGCCCTATCGATTCGCAAGAAATTTGGGCGGCTGGCGTGACTTATTTGCGCAGCAAAGTCGCACGAATGGAAGAGTCTAAAGAATCCGGTGGAGATACCTTTTACGACAAGGTGTATGACGCCGAAAGGCCTGAAATATTCTACAAAGGTAATCGCTTGCGTTCCGTAGGGCCGGGTGGAAAGGTGCGGATTCGAAAGGATTCTTTTTGGAATGTGCCAGAACCGGAATTGACACTTTTTGTCAATAAACATGGAGAATTAGCCGGCTACAGTATCGGAAATGACATGAGTTCTAGGGATATCGAGGGGGAAAATCCTTTGTATTTGCCACAGGCCAAAGTCTATGACGCCGCCGCCGGTCTAGGACCTTGCTTGTTAGTGACTGAAAAGCCTTTGGAACCCACAACCATCATCGCGATGGAAATCATCCGAAACGGCGAAAGCGTTTTCCAGGGCGACACCGAAATCTCCCAAATGAAGCGTTCACACGCTGAATTAGTCGATTATTTAACCCGCGAAATGTCCTTTCCATCAGGCGTCTATTTGATGACAGGTACTTGCATCGTCCCAGATCCGCCGTTTACCTTGCAATCCGGAGATAGCATCCACATCACCATTGAACCTATTGGAACCCTTATACAAACTGTTGCCTAATGAATTATACAGACGCTTCGATTGCAGAAATCGACTCAGCCATTGCCGCTGCAAAAGCCGCATTTCCTATTTATCGCCGGATTTCAGATGTTAATCGTGCTGCCTTCTTAGAAACCATATCCCGCGAAATCATGGCCTTAGGTGATGAATTAATCCAAAGCGCCTGCGCAGAATCTAACCTCCCAGAAGCGCGCATTACGGGAGAAAGAGGTCGCACCACAGGCCAAATTCAAGCCTTCGCTGACTTCATCTCTAATCCTGCTTGGAAAAAAGAAATCCATGATCCCGCTCAGCCAGATCGTGCACCGCTACCTAAACCGGACCTATTTCAAACCCAAATCCCGCTAGGTCCTGTGGCCGTTTTCGGGGCAAGCAACTTCCCATTAGCCTTTTCAGTAGCAGGTGGAGATACGATTTCCGCCCTAGCTGCGGGATGCCCAGTCGTTTTCAAAGCACACCCAGCTCATCCCAAAACAGGGGAATTAGTAGGCTCAGCGATTTCTAAAGCAGTCGCATCTTGTGGTTTACCTGCTGGCGTTTTCGCCTTGATTCACGGCTCTTCGAACGAGGTAGGATCTCATTTAGTGCAGCACCCAGAAATACAAGCAATAGGTTTCACAGGGTCTTATCGAGGGGGGAAAGCATTATATGATTTAGCCGTTCGCAGACCTCATCCCATTCCTGTTTATGCGGAAATGGGTAGCGTGAATCCTGTGATTTTATTATCGAACAAAATCGCCGAAAATCCAGCAGCCCTAGCAGCAGGACTGGCTGGTTCAGTTTGCTTAGGCGTGGGACAATTCTGCACAAATCCGGGCCTCATCATCCTTCAAAAGCAGGATGCATCTTTCCTTGATTTGCTAGCAACTGAATTAGATAAATTACCATTGGGCACTTTCTTAACGCCTGGAATTGCATCTGCCTACGCTTCCGGCGTTGCTAACCTTGCAAAACATGCTAAGCAATTAACCTCGCGCGAGCTACCTTCTCCTGCCTTATTTGTGGCTGAGGCTGCTACTGCCAATCACGCTATTTTGGAAGAAGTTTTTGGACCATGCACGGTCGCAATTTTAGTAGAAGATGAAGCAGAAATGTTGACGTTTATTGAATCAATAGACGGACAGTTAACAGGCACCATTCACGGAACCAAAGCTGAAATTTCAGAAGAATTAGTCGATGCCTTACTACAAAAAGTAGGCCGCCTATTATTCAACGGTTTCCCTACAGGCGTGGAAGTTTCTGGCGCAATGGTCCATGGAGGACCTTATCCTGCTACTACAGACTCGAGGAGTACGAGCGTGGGAACGCAGGCGATTTATCGGTTTATGAGGACGGTTTGCTTGCAAAACAGATTATAAAGCATAGAGCACAAAGAATAAAGTTGGAATCCCCTGCGGGGATAAATTCAGAAATATTTATCAGTTTCAGCTGCGAAGCAGCCAACATCCTAAACATCAAAAAAGCGGCAATTGCCGCTTTTTTGATTCCAAATCTATACTCTCTACTCTCCTCTCTCTACTCTTAAATTTCCACCTCCACGTTTTCAAAACTCAGCTCCCCCTTCGCATCCAACTCCATCATCACCGCTGAATCTTTCTGAATCTTGCCAGATAATATAGCCTTCGACAATTCATTCAGCACCGCTTTTTGAAGCACACGTTTCATCGGACGACCACCGTAATTTGGATCATATCCATCAGTTGCGAGTTTATTCAAGGCTTCTTCTGATGCTTCCAAGGTTATGTTTTGTTCTGCTAAACGCTTTTGAACCTCTTTAAACTGGATCGCTAAAATTTTACGTGCATGTTCTAAGGTTAATGGTTCGAACAACACCACCTCATCCACACGGTTTAAGAATTCAGGACGGACTACTTGTTTCAGTAATGTCATTACTTCTTCTTTGGTCTCCTCTAAAATCAAGGCATTATTCCAGCCTTCCATCTGAGCCATTTTCTCTTGAATTAAGTGGCTACCGATGTTAGACGTCATAATGATGATCGTGTTCTTAAAGTTCGCGGTGCGACCCTTGTTATCTGTTAATCGACCCTCGTCTAATACTTGTAATAAGATGTTCCAAACGTCTGGATGCGCCTTTTCGATCTCATCCAACAACACAACCGAGTAAGGTTTGCGACGTACGGCTTCCGTTAACTGTCCGCCCTCATCGTAGCCCACGTATCCCGGAGGCGCTCCCACTAAGCGGCTTACCGCGTGGCGTTCTTGGTATTCTGACATGTCGATGCGGATCATCGCGTTCTCGTCATTGAATAGGTAGGAGGCCAAAGTCTTGGCTAATTCCGTCTTCCCCACCCCCGTCGTACCTAAGAAGATGAACGAACCGATTGGACGCTTAGGATCTTGTAATCCCGCACGAGAACGACGCACCGCATCAGAAACCATTTCGATGGCTTGGTCTTGACCTGCCACACGTTTGTGCAGCTCATCTTCCAAATGCAATAATTTCTCCACTTCCGTTTGCAACATGCGGCTCACTGGAATTCCAGTCCATTTCGCCACCACCTCGGCAACGTTTTCGGCCGTCACCTCCTCTTGCAACATCGAGTTCTCCCCCGCTGGCTGCGCCTGCATATCTTTTAACTTCTGCTCTGACTCGACTAAACGACCGTAGCGAATCTCGGCAACCTTGCCGTAATCGCCTTGGCGTTCTGCTTGTTCTGCCTCTAGTTTTAAACGATCAATCGTCTCTTTTTCGGCACGAACCGCATCGAGCACCGATTTCTCTGACTGCCATTTGGCCTTCAAGGCATCTCTTTTCTCTGATAAATCCGCTAAATCGCGTGATAAAATCGTTTCCTTCTCTTTGTTATTCTCGCGGCGAATCGCTTCGCGCTCGATCTCCAGCTGCATAATCTTGCGCTGGATGTCATCGATTTCCTCCGGTACGGAGTCGATTTCGAGGCGCATTTTGGCAGCCGCTTCATCCATCAAATCGATCGCCTTATCCGGCAAGAAACGATCTGAGATGTAGCGGTTAGATAATTCTACTGCCGCGATCACCGCGTCATCTTGGATTCGAACCCCGTGGTGCAATTCATATTTATCCTTGATCCCGCGAAGAATGGAGATCGCATCTGCCACATCCGGTTCTTCCACTAAAACGGATTGGAAACGACGCTCGAGGGCTTTGTCTTTCTCGATGTACTTTTGGTACTCTTTCAATGTCGTAGCACCGATCGCATGCAGTTCCCCACGCGCTAAGGCTGGTTTTAATAAGTTCGCCGCATCCATCGCTCCTTCGCCTCCGCCGCCTGCACCGATCAAGGTGTGGATCTCATCGATGAATAAAACGATTTCTCCGTCGGAGTCCGTTACTTCTTTGATGACCGCCTTTAAACGCTCCTCAAATTCCCCTTTGTACTTGGCCCCCGCGACTAAAAGTCCCATATCGAGCGACATCACGATCTTGGATTTCAAGTTTTCAGGCACGTCTCCAGAGACGATACGTTGGGCTAGACCTTCTACAATAGCGGTTTTACCTACGCCCGGTTCCCCTAAAAGTATGGGATTGTTTTTCGTTCTGCGGGATAATATCTGCAAGACTCGGCGAATTTCTTCGTCACGTCCGATGACCGGATCGATTTTTCCGGCCTTAGCTAATTCATTTAAATTCTTACCGTATTTTTCCAAAGACTGGTAAGTACCTTCTGCATGTGGATCGTTCACTTTTCTATTTCCTCTTAATTCTGTGATGGATTTCTTAAAATTTACTTTGTTGATGCCCAAGGACTTTAATAGGTCCGAAACGGCATCTTTGGATTCAATTAGAGCGAGAAATAAAATCTCTACGCTGACATACGAATCGCCAAATTCAGTTTTCAAAGCCTCCGCTTTCGTCAAAACCTGCTGCAAGGCATTGCTCGCGTAGGGTTGAGCGCCTGATACTTTCGGGTAAGAAGAAAGGATGCTTTGTAATTTATCTTGAATCTGTGGAACAGACACGCCATTCTTCTTTAAAAGAAAGGCGGATGTTTGGGTGTCGTCTTGCAAGATGGCTTGCAAAAGATGCCCCGTTTCAATAGCTTGCTGACCATTCTGGCTCGCGATTTCCATCGCGTTTTGAATAATAAGTCCAGCTTGTGAGGTGTAATTATTGGGGTTCATATCGGCTAGGTTTTGCCCCTATCTAGCAAATCAAAACCCAATCGATAAAATCGGAAAAAATGGCAAACATTTCGCGAAACGAAAAAGAAAAATACGCCAAAATGGCGCATATTAGGCAAATTTGGTTTTTATCGCGTCTTCAAAATTCTTTAAAGCAATTTGCAGATCGACGATCTCGGTGGCGAATTGGGTGAAATCACAGACTTTGGCCTTCAACTCGATCTTTTCACAGATCGAATGCACTTGTGCGGCACCTAAAGTTCCTGAATTTCCTTTCAAGGTATGCAGTTCGGATTGGACTCCTTTGCAACTACCGGAAGCGTGGGCAGAAATAGCAGCCGTAATCTGCTCTTTGGCCTCCACAATAAACTCTTCTAACATACTTTGCACGAAAGCCGGATCTCCACCTACTGCATCCGAAAGCGAGGCTAAAACTTCTTCGTCGACCACAAAATCGGTGTTCAATAAAGCCTCCTGAATGACGCCATGTCCCTCGGACACCCAGCGCGACACCATGGCAATGATTTGCTGCGCGCGTATCGGTTTGGCCAAATAATCATCCATGCCTGCTGCCAAGAAGCGCTCTCGATCTTCTTTCATCGCATAGGCCGTCATCGCCACGATAGGTGGTAAAGCGGCTAGATTCAATGCTTTCAGGCGACGCGTTGTTTCCATCCCATCCATCTCTGGCATTTGGATATCCATCAAGACCAAATCAAAATTCGCGTCTTTTTGCAAAATATCAATGGCTTCCTGGCCGCTGGAGGCCATTAAAACCTCACAACCCGCCTTCATCAAAATCTGACTTGCCACCTTGCGATTCGTGGCATTATCGTCCACTAACAAGACCCGCGCATGTACAGAATGCAAAGTCCCTGAAATGGAAAGATTCTCGTCTTTCTTCGTTTTGGCCGCTAGAGAAGAATCCCCTATCGCGAGTTTAATCGTAAACCAGAACGTACTTCCCTTTCCCTCCACTGACTCCACCCCGATATCACCGTCCATCATCTTACAGAATTCACGCGAAATCGCTAAACCTAATCCGGTGCCGCCGTAGTTCTTGGAAGTGGAATTATCGACTTGCTGGAAAGCGTTAAAGAGTTTTTCTAAATTCGTAGGACTGATACCAATCCCCGTATCCGAAACTCGGACTTCTAATTCTGCCCATTCAGGAGTCACGGAAAGCGGCTTTACCGTAATGAAAACGGAACCATTCTCTGTAAACTTCAGGGCATTCGATGTAAGATTCGAAAGAATCTGTAATAGGCGCGTCTCATCAGCCTTCACATAAGCGGGCACTTTATCATCTAGTTTATACGAGACTTTATTCCCTTTCTGATGTGCTAATGGCGTAAATAAAGCCATCAAGCGATCAAAAACATCCTCTAACAGAATATCCGTTGGATGTAAGACCATTTTACCAGCTTCGATTTTGGCCAAATCCAAAATATCATTCAAAATATGTAACAGCGTCTCCGATGACTTACGAATCGTTTGTAAATAATCCCGTTGTTCTTCCTCTAATGGTGTATCACACAACAAATCCACCATCCCAATCACCCCATTCATAGGTGTCCGGATTTCGTGCGACATATTCGCTAAAAACTGTTCCTTCACTTTAAGCGAGTGCTCCGCTTGTTCGCGGGCTTCCACCAGTTCGGTTTGGTACTTCTTGATATCCGTGATATCCCGAGCGATACCCGAAACTTCGGAAATAATGCCCTGATCTAAAATGGGATTCAAATAAATCTCTAACCAGCGATCCGTCCCGTCTTTCTTCTTCAGACAAAGCTCAAAGTGCTGTTTCGTGCCTCTAAACGCTTGTTTATAATGCTCCTCCATCGCTTTGCGCTCCTC
Organism: Aquirufa antheringensis; assembly: GCF_004307425.1. GTDB lineage: Bacteria > Bacteroidota > Bacteroidia > Cytophagales > Spirosomataceae > Aquirufa > Aquirufa antheringensis. Next base: position 458,839 of record NZ_SEWZ01000003.1, on the reverse strand, counting down.
CGGCGCCATCATCTTGAATCCCATCGTCTCCGAGCTGAAATTCAATTGTGGCGTAATCCCCAGTTCTTGTTGCAATAAGTCCGCATAGTCGTGGTTAAAGCTCATCAATAGTAAGCGTTTATTCACAGACCACATGAGGTGAGACGAACTTTCGAAGATGGAATTCAAACGTGCGGTTTCTCTGGCCAAAGCCTCTTCCGCCTGCTTCCTCGAAATCGCAATCGCCACTTGCCCCGAAATAAAGTCCAATAACTCTAAATCTCGGTTCTCGTACTTGTTCGCCCGCTCATAGGACTTTACTCCAATGATACCCGTCACCCGATCACCGATGCGGAGGGGAACACAGAGCATAACTTTGGGAACCACCCCATACAAGTAAATCTTCTTCTCTGCCGCTAACTGATGGATCTCATCATCGTGCAAGATCAAAGGCTTATTCGCCATCAAGGCATATTCCGTCAAGCCATTCCCAAGTCGGCGCTTCGTAAAGTGCACACGGGAATTAAAGTACTCATCGATGTAGTAAGGGAAATAAATATAGCTCTTCCCCGGATCGTATTGCGCGATGAAGAAGTTCTTCACGTCGATCACCTCGCCTAATTGTTTGTGTATGTTCACAAAGAGATCATCCAGATTCGAGGAGTTAATGGCTACCTGAGAAATAGAAGAGAATAATTTATTCGCGCGCTCGGCACGTACTTTTGCCGTAGAATTGTGCAAAATACAGCGATAAGCAGTAGGCACGCCTCTTTCGAAACGGCAAGTCACTGAACCAGAAACGTACAGACGACGCCCGTCTTTTCGTCTAAAAACGGCCGTAAATTCTGGAATGTCCTCCCCTTTCGATAACGCATCGAATTGCGCTTGTGTCTGGTGTGCAAACTCGGGATGCAGTACATCCTGAATCTTTAAATCTTTAGCTTCCTCCTCGGTATACCCCATGGTTTCTAACCAGGCACGGTTTACGAACAGGAATCGACCGGTCACCCCGGTGATTTGGATCAGGTCAGTCGTATTGTTAATTAAGTCTTGTAATTGGGCATTCGAGCGAGAAAGGGCCTCGGACACTTTCTTCTTCTCGCTAACGTCCTCCCCTATGATACTCAGGAAATTATCGCTCACGACGGTAGAAGCCACTTCTACCCATTTGATGGCCCCTGATTTCGTTTTGTAATTCCGTTCGCGTTCTTCGAATAGACCACCGGTCTGGATCGCTTTGTCAAAAGAGGTTCTTCGTATTTCACTTTCGCCATCTGGAACAAGGGTAGAAAAGAAGTCCATTCCATTTAATTCCCCCGGCTTGTAGCCTAGCAATTGATGCGTGTAGGCATTCGCATGCGAGATGGTGCCATCGAGCGCCATAACGATGCCAAAAAGCTTCAGGGAATCCAATGTTTTAATCAGGGCCTGCTTGTCCTCCATGCCTTAAATCGAAAATTTTGTTTAAATGTACAAAAAAGGGCTTAATTTTACTCCTTAAACCCCAGAGACCCGGTGCAAGTAAGAGCAAAAAAGAGTTTAGGACAACATTTTTTAAATGATTTAGACGCGGCAAAGCGCATCGTAGATGGCTTGCAGCCTGCTGGAGCCTATACGAAAGTATTGGAGATTGGGCCGGGGATGGGTGTGTTGACACAGTTTTTGGTCAAAAAAACCGAATACGAAACCTCCCTCATCGAAATCGACAAAGAGTCTGTGGACTACTTACGTAAGAACTATTTAGAATTTACCGGGCCGCGCTTAATCGACGGCGATTTCTTGCGTTATCCGTTAGAGAACATTTTCGGCGATGAAAAATTCGCCATCGTAGGCAACTTCCCCTATTTCATTTCGACGCAGATCTTCTTCCGCATTTTGGAATACAAAGACCAATGCATCGAGGTGGTAGGCATGCTCCAAAAAGAAGTGGCGGTGCGCCTCGCGGCAAAACCAGGCAACAAGGATTACGGGATTTTGAGTGTCTTATTACAGGCCTTCTACGATATTGAGTACTTGTTCAGTTTAGGACCCGAGGTTTTTACTCCACCCCCTAAAGTTAACTCCGGCGTCATTCGACTCGTACGGAACTGGGACAAAAAACTAGAATGCGATCCAGCTAAATTCAAGTCTTTAGTAAAGATGGCCTTTAACCAACGTCGCAAGACTTTGCGTAATGCCCTCAGAGCCTTGCAATTACCTGAACATCCCTTACTCAGCAAACGCGCAGAACAACTAGGCGTAGCGGAGTTCACCGAGTTAACGATTTTATGGAAAGATAATGGCTACCTAGGCGCTTAATCGATCTATTTTTACTAATTTGCGCTGTTTCATCTAAAATCCCTCACATCATGGAAGAAGTTAACCCAAATCACCTTCCGTTTGAACTAACCAAAGAGTTCATAGAGGACATTCGCTTGTTAATCGAAAATCAGGCGAATGAGGAGATTTTATTGAAACTAGATGAGCTTTTCCCAGCGGACATCACCAGCATTTTAATCGAGTTAACGACGGAAGAGGCAAAATATTTGGTGCTATTAATTGACACGAAAATCGCCGCCGAAATCATCTCAACCCTAGACGCAGATGACCGCAAAAAATTCTTAAAGCACTTTACCTCTAAGGAAATTGCCGCCTATATCAACGTAATCGATTCCGATGACGCAGTAGATATCCTGAATGAACAACCTGTCAAAGTACGTGAGGAAGTGATCGCACTCCTGAAAGACCGCGAACAGGCACGTTTCATCATCGATTTAATGCATTACGACGAAGACTGCGCAGGTGGTCTAATGCAGAAAGAGTTAATCAAGATCAACATCTCTCAAACCGTGACCGAATGTGTCGAAGAGATCCGCAAACAGGCGGAAGACGTGGAGAAAGTCTATTCGGTATACGTGATCGACGACGATGGGAAGTTATTAGGCACCGTTTCCTTAAAGAAAATCATTTTAGCGAAGCGTGGTTCTAAGATCGCGGACGTGTATGAGGATGATGAAATTGTTTCGGTTCAGACCTATGCCTCCGGCGAGGAAGTAGCCGATTTAATGCAGAAATACGACTTAGAGGCCATTCCGGTGGTTAATATTCAAGGCCGATTATTAGGTCGCATCACCATCGATGACGTGGTCGATTTCATCACAGAATCCGCACAAGAAGATATTCAGGTCATGGCCGGTATCTCGGAAGACGTGGAAGAAGATGACTCCGTGTGGTTATTAGTGCGTTCTCGTCTGCCTTGGTTGATTGGTGGTATGGTGGGTAGTTTTTTGGCTGCCAAAATCATTGATCGTTTCGACGATACCATCTCCGTTTTACCTGCCATTTCTGCCTTCATTCCCTTGATTGGTTCGACCGGTGGTAATGTAGGAATTCAATCTTCTTCCTTAATCGTTCAGTCATTAGCAGACAAAAGCGGTTTAGATACTACGTTATGGAAACGTCTTCAGAAAGTGTTATTAGTCGCCCTCATTAATGCATTAATCGCGGCGATATTTGCTTTCGGTTGTTCTTTATTGGTGGATTCAGGCCAAATCATGTTATCCATGACCGTTTCCATCTCACTTTTCGCGGTGGTAATGCTGGCTAGTCTAATGGGTACCATAACCCCCTTGGTATTAAATCAATTAAAGATTAATCCAGCAGTGGCGAGTGGTCCCTTTATCACGACGACGAACGACATTCTAGGCTATGGGGTCTATTTCATGATCGTCTACCTACTCTTGTAATTATGATTGCCGTTATTCAACGCGTAAGTCAAGCTACTTTGCAAATCGATAATGCATTGCAGGCCTCTATTCAACAGGGTTTTGTCGTTTTACTAGGCATCCACGTGGATGACACGCCGGAAGATGTGGCTTATTTAGCGGGCAAAATCGCAGGATTACGTATATTCTCCGATGAAGAGGGAAAAATGAATTTGGATTTACAGGCCATTCAAGGCGAGCTCTTATTAGTGAGTCAATTTACGCTTTATGCGGCGACTCGCAAGGGGAATCGCCCTAGCTTTTTGGAATCCGCCAAACCTGAACAAGCCATTCCGCTATATGAGCTGATGATTAAAACCTTGTCAGACAAACTAGGCCAAAACATACAAACCGGCGTCTTCGGTGCCGATATGCAAATCAACTTGACAAACGACGGACCTGTAACTATCATCATCGACTCTAAAAACCCCTAATTATGACGATTTCAAACGCGCAACAACAAGTAGACGAGTGGATTAAGACCATTGGAGTTCGCTATTTCAGCGAGCTAACCAATATGGCGATGTTAACGGAGGAAGTGGGCGAAGTCGCTCGGATTATCGCGCGTCGCTACGGGGAACAATCGGAGAAAGAATCAGATAAAAATAAGGACTTAGGTGATGAGATGGCTGATGTGCTTTTCGTATTAATTTGTCTGGCAAACCAAACCGGTATTAACCTAGAAGAGGCTCTGAAACAGAACCTCTTAAAGAAGACGGAACGTGATGCGGACCGCCACAAGAATAACCCTAAATTAGCTTAGTGAACCGGCATTTGACTGGATTCGATCTTCTTTGCGATACCTTTCCCCTCTTCTTTTGACGGAATGTAAGGCTTCAAAATCGTGATTTGCTCTAGGACTGGATTCATTTGCTGAATAGCTGGATGACGCACATCAAATTCAGCCTCGCCAGACACTTTATTGAATTCTTCTACGGAGATAATTTGGCGTTTGTTTCGAAATGAAACCAGATGAGTCAGGGTGCTGTCTCCTGCTAATTTCCCTCCCTCCCAAGAAACGACTGAACCACCGTGTGCCCAGCCAAAGCCTGAGATCGTAAAGTTTTTCGAATTCAACTTCTCCACCTCTTGAAGAGGTAAACCTAAATACAAGCCAGAAGCCGTTTTCCAAGCAGAACTTTCGCCCTGAATACTTACATCGGAAATTTTACCCTCATGAAAGAATACATTGGCTTGCTTAGCCGTACCAGGAAAAATAATGGCGCCTCTTAATGTATCATCTCCTGTAATAATGGCGGTATCCAAAATAACTGATTTGGCACCGTACTTGACGATTAGGCCTTTCGCATCTAGGCAAGCCAACACTTCATTTAAGTTCTCTGTGGGAACGCTGACTTCAGCGTTAGATCCACAAGAAGCCAGAACGGCCAATGACAAAAGGAGTACAATTTTTTTCATGGTTACAGAATTATAGTTAAAATTAGCGAAGCTTCCCGACAGAAGCAAGTTAGAAATATTCCAAATTAGGTCCCTAACGTTTATCGAATAATGCCTATATTTGTTTTTAAAATGCTGCATCCTATGCTTCGAATAAATTCCTTACTCCTGCTATTTCTGTTGGCTTTCAGTTCAACTACGCAAGCTCAATTTTGGAAAATTGGTAAAAAAGGAGGAACCGGCTTCAAAAGATCTACTTTTAATCCGCATACTTCTCTTGGTTTTGGGGCGGGTAGCTCCCATTACTATAGCTTAACGGATGAATTAGGCATGTTTAATCGCCTGGTAAATGACCAAAGCCGTTTCAATGTAGGTGCACATTTGACCCGCCATGTCAGCAAACATTTTTCGATTAAAGGAAATTTGAATTATATCCGCTTAGCGGGTAATGATTATACCTTTGACAATTCCGCACTGCTTCCGACTACACCCGATTTGCGTTTCCGTTTCAGAAATGACGTCGTGGAATTTGGTCTTTCTGGGCTTTTGGAATTAAATGGGAATCAACAAAATTATCTGAAGCGCAACCGTTTCTCTCCGTATTTATCTGCAGGAATTGCCTTGGTTTCTACGAACACAGAACTCTATCAATTAGATTCATTGGGGGGAGCTGGTTTACCAAACGCGTCTTGGCGGAATTATGCTGACGTGATCGCAAGTGATTACCCCACGAATCCGATTCGCAATTTTGATGAGACCATTCCATCCATCGGTTTTTCTATTCCTGTAGGGGTAGGTTTCCGTTATCGGTTGAATGACTTTATGGATTTTGGCTTTGAAGCTAGCTTACGTACGCAATTAGGTAATCTTTTTTCAGCACCTAAAAACCAACCGGCTCAGACAGAGTTGACGACGAAACTTTTAATTCCCTCCGAATACGCGACGAACTTAGTCGATCACTATTTTGTTACCCAATTTCAGTTAATCTTCCATCTAGATCGAAGCATTGATTGTCCACCTATCAGAAGGTAAAATAAACACACATACTTTGACATTTGAAGAACTAGGGCTCAGCCCACAAATTTTAGACGGTATTAGTTCCATGGGATACAAGACCGCAACGCCGGTTCAATCCCAAGTTATACAACCCATTTTAGCGGGCCGCGACATTTTAGCCTCAGCCCAAACCGGAACCGGCAAAACCGCCGCTTTCCTTTTGCCCATCATCCACAAATTAATTACCGAACCTCATCCCGAGGACCACATTAATGCCCTAATCATTGTTCCTACCCGTGAACTAGCCATTCAAATCGCCGGAAACATGGAAGGTTTAGGTTATTTCACGAATGTGAGCTCGATCGCCATTTATGGTGGGGGAGATGGAAATTCCTTTACGACGGAGAAAACCGCTTTAACAAGCGGCGTTGATATCGTGGTATGTACCCCGGGTCGCATGATTGCCCACTTAAATATGGGCTATGTAAACCTAAAGCACTGTAGTTATTTAGTGCTCGACGAGGCGGATCGCATGCTAGACATGGGATTCTCTGATGATTTAATGAAGATCATTTCGTTCTTGCCTGAAAAGCGCCAGAACCTCTTATTCTCCGCGACCTTTGCGCCGAAGATGCGGACCTTGGCCCAAAAACTATTGCAAAATCCGGTCGAAATCAACATCGCCGTTTCGAAACCCCCAGAGCAAATCGTTCAGGAGGCTTTCGTGGTCTACGAGAAGCAAAAGAGTCCGCTCGTGAAGCACCTGTTGAAGTTACAGGATTATACCCGCGTGATCGTTTTCTGTTCCAAAAAGCAAAACGTTAAATCCCTGACGGCTGATCTAAAACGCGCGCGTTTCTCTGTAGAGGAAATTCACTCGGATTTAGAGCAAGACGTTCGCGAGCAAGTATTGCAAGATTTCAGAAACAAGAAGACGAAGATTTTAGTGGCTACTGACATCTTAAGCCGCGGTATCGACATCGACGAAATCGAATTAGTCATTAATTACGACGTGCCAAACGACGGCGAGGATTACATTCACCGCATCGGTCGTACCGCACGTGCACAGACGAAAGGAACGGCGTATACGTTCATTACAGAATCTGAACAACGCAAGTTTAAGACGATCGAAGATCTGTTAGAAAAAGAAGTAACGAAAGCGGCGGTACCGGAGGAGTTTGGGGAGACACCTGAATACAATCCAGCTGCGCAAAAAAGTTCTTTCGGAGGCTATAAGGGCGGGGGCAAATCTGGCGGAGGAAAGTCCGGTGGAGGAAAATCTGGTGGTAAATTCTGGAAAAAGAAGTAAATGAGAATACTGGCTTTATTATTGTTTTTTAGCCTTTCAGGCTGGGCGCAAGATACCACCCAACACATCATTGCGGGTAGATCCAATGCGAAGATCCAACAAGAAAAGCCCTACGTTATACTCATTTCTGCGGATGGATTTCGATCCGATTTTTCGCATAAATACGAGGCGAAATTTCTGCAATCGAAAGAAACGTCCGGCGTAAAGGCGAGCTATATGCAGCCCTCTTATCCGTCGTTAACCTTCCCAAATCACTACAGCATCGCCACGGGTTTATACCCGGCGCACCACGGCTTAGTGGATAACACCTATCTAGACGTTCATTCGGGCCAAGAGTACCGCATGTCCAATAAGAAAATGGTGGGCGAGGGAAAATGGTATGGGGGAACGCCGCTTTGGGTATTGGCTGAAAAACAGCAAATGATGGCTGCTAGCTTTTACTGGGTGGCCTCAGATGCAAACATTCAAGACACCTACCCCTCCTATTATTACGTATACAATGAAGTCATCGACATCAAAACACGTATTGCACAGGTCAAAAATTGGCTTTCCTTACCAGCCGATAAGCGTCCGCATTTAATCACTTTCTACTTTCCGGAAGTGGATCACGACGCTCACGAATTTGGCCCAGAAGACCCACGCGTTAAGAATTCTGTGCAATTTGTCGATCAGGCCATCGCTGATTTAGAGGCTGCGCTTGCTCCCTTAGGCCTGCCCATCAACTTCGTTTTTGTCTCCGATCACGGCATGAAGGAGGTGGACAATGTAAATACGATAGGCAAACCTGCGCCATTGAAAACCGCGGCATTTCAGGTGCCTTGGGGCGATGCTTTGTTACATGTGTATGCTAAAGACCCATCGAAAATCGATTCTACCTACCAGGAATTGAAAAAGGATACGCGTTTTACGACATTTCGGCTTGATGAAACACCAGCACATTGGCATTACCGTAAATCGGATGATCGCTATAACCGTTTAGGGGATCTTTTATTAGTGCCCAAACTGCCGCAAGTATTCAACCTCTCTACCCGCAAAACCTCGAAAGGGAAACACGGTTTTGACACTGCTTTACCCGAAATGCGCGCTAGTTTCCAAGCCTGGGGCCCTTCTTTTAAATCTGGTCTTCAATTAGATGGATTCGAGAATGTAAACGTTTATCCTTTGATAGCCAAAATCTTAGGATTAACCTATGACCCCCAGGCGATTGATGGGAAGATCACCGTACTTCAAAAAGCCTTGAAATAAGCTCTATTACCCAAAAATCTCCTCCACATGCTTCTTAATGTTGGAAGCAATTTTCTCTGTAGGCAAATCATTGGCATCATTCCCAAAAGGATCTTCTATCTCCTCCGCAATTAGTTCTAAACTCGCAAGGACATAAAAGATAAATACAACAACAGGAATGACATAAAACCCTAGTGTAAATACATAACTAAAAGGTAATGTCATCACATAAATAAAGATAAATTTCTTAATGAACGCACTGTAGGAATAAGGAATTGGGGTGTTTTTGATTCGTTCACAGGCTCCACAGACGTCAGTAAATGACTGGAGTTCTGTATTTAAAAACAATAATTGATGTCCGCTAATTTTCCCCTCCTTATATAGTTCATGGATCTTATTTGTCATCATTTTAGCCACTTGATTCGGCTTGTGCTTCGCATGATCTATCGCTAAATCCAAATCATCATACAGCACTAAACCGGATTCTTCGGAGGTCAAATGCTTTTGAAGTATGTGGGCATAGAGCGGAATTACTTTTTGGAAAAAATGGCGATCAATCTCGTTCTCTAAAATAGCAGCCAGTTTTAACGAGAAATTCCGACTATTATTCACTAAGGTTCCCCACAATTTTCGTCCTTCCCACCAACGATCGTATGCGGTATTCGTTCGATACGCTAATAGTAAGGAGATAACAAATCCAAGCATACCATGCATTATGGATATATTCTTTAACTTACTCTCCTCCCCTAGGTGAAAATATTCCATCTCTAAGTAACAGATCAGGCCAGAATATCCTCCAATAAAAAACATGAGAGGCAATAGTTTTCGAAATGTATCGGACTGATGAAATCTAAAAATAAAGGTGATCCAGTCTTTTGTATTGTAGCGTACCATCTCGAAATATACTTATTTATTTCAAAAAATCGTTTTCATTTCAAGGCACTAATTCGAAATCACCCTGTTCTACGCTGGTACAGGGGATTTCCTTCTCACATCCCAGAAACAACAGTAGAGGAGAAATGAAAATAGCAATCTTCAGATATCTTTTAATTTTTTCCATACACTAACTTATTTTTCTTTCAGTTTAATCTCGATGACTTTGCGTTCGTTTCCAATAGAAGCGATATAAGTACCTACTCCTACCTCAGGAAAGAGCGCTATGCCGTTAGAAACAATTTTATTCGAGACTTCTTTCCCGTTCTCCCATAATTGGACTGCCATTCCTTCTTGTTTTGAAACCACTTTTATAGCTCCTGGTGCAGAGCAAACTGCATCTTTCTTATAAAACAATGCGGCATTTGAAATCAAATTAACTTGAATTTGATAGTTTTTCATTTCAGACTCATCTTCCGAAAGGACAACATAGGAAACGACAGTAGAGAAATCCTTAGTCATTTCGCCCGATTTTTGCTCGATTCCTTTTTCGAAAATTTTAGCTCCTTTACTTAACGTAAAAACGGGCTTTAAAGCAGATTTAGTGAAATTTTCAGATATAGCGATTTGAATTTTTTCGCCTGAAGTCACCGTTGAAATGGAAGGCACTTGTGAGAAATGGAATGAAACTAGTTCGGCTACCTTACTTAAGGCAGGTTCAGCAATACTGTACGATTGCGTGAGATTACCTTTGTGTTCATTAATCGTAAATGGGATTGATTTAGAGACAACGGTAATTTTGTTTTTGGCTTTATCATACAGTTTGAACGTAATTTTTTCGCCTTGTGTATTTGAAAAAATCGTTAAATAGGCATAGTAGCTGTTTTTACTCTGAACATAGGTTAATCCGCTAACTCCACGGCACTCCTCCCCCACAAAAGCCCCTACTTTATCTTCTGGGCCTATTAATTGAGTTCCATCTAAATTCAATTTCGCTACTAAAGTCATCGTATGCTGAAACTCATTTTCGTTCACAACCCAATCAGGTGAACTAACAAATAGCGAGTTGATGCTCAGAAAGAAAATCAGAAAAGGCAATTTCTTTTTATACATCATTAACGTTTTATGACCTTTTGGTATTGAATTTCCGTGCCTACCTTAAATTCTACAATATAGACACCACTCGGAACAACAGGTTGTATTTCCATTTGATTAAAACCTTCATTAAGCTCTACAATCCTATCATATACCGTTAATCCCATGGAATCATAGATTGTTATTTTAGCTCGTTCGCTCTTGTTTCCTAGGTAAGTCAATTTCAGTTGAGCCGTAAACGGATTAGGGCTTAAACTAAAACGGGAAGCAGCTAATTCAATAAGAATAGGTCTAGACAAACTACCCAATATAGCATTAGGGACAAATTGAATTTCTTTTGAAGTGGCTTGTTGCTCTATTCCAGTTCCAATAAAAGCCGTCAATAATTCAGTGGTATCTCCATAAATGGAAATAAACGCTACATCTTCTCCATTGATGTTTTGGACAAGGCCGTTCCCCCTTAGTTCACCGTTTTTAGTCAGAAAGGATACCGTTTGGAATCCTGGGGGAAGTTTTGCGATCAAGCTCATAGAGTTTTCAAAGCGAGTAAAATCGACTTGCGGTAGAGAAAGCCCGCCCACCGTTTTACGTATTGACTGATTATCCTGAAAGGCGACACCCTTCGAATTTTTGGCATTATCTACATTCAAATAACTAGGATAGCTAACTGATTTTGCCTCAGCAGACTTAAACATATAACCCACTCCCGCTTTCATATAGGTTAACGTTCCTTTCCAACCTATGGGATTCGTGTAGATGGCAAACTCAGATTGAGACTTTATCAAATCCCCTTCTACAGGTGTAAAATTTGCTAAAGCTTCCCCTACAGGGACATTTTTGGAAACAACATACGGTAACCAATTCCAATTCGGAGTTAAATTAAAATTCCAAGTAGCTAAATCCACAGGGATACCTTTGATATTTAAATTTTGAGAGTTAGCTAATTTCACTTTATACATTTTGTCCAGCTTAATGCCTCCACTAGCGCTTATTCCACCTGTCCAGCCGCTGGCTGTAGAATCGAGGGTATTCAATTCATACGCATCAAATAAGGCAGGCGAATTCGACTGAATTAAATCGGAGGTCGCTAATTTCAATGTTTGGGTTAGCCTGTTTAAATTACTAAATCGTAGGTCGTTGACATTAAATGATGTCCAGGTCCAACCTTGATTAAAGGCTATTTGCTGTCCCGTAACGGCTGTATTTCTAAAAATAACAGGGGATGAATAGGTCCCTACTATTCCGTCTTGGGTGAAAGCCAGTACGTTTTGGTTATTGATCGTGGCTTCTTTTAACTTACCATCCGAGGCATCCCAAATATAAAACACCACAGATTCAGGAATTACCACATTACTATAGACTGTCAAGTAGACTACGTATTCATTAAAACTAGGATCAAATTGTACATTAGCCATCCCACGCACTTCCCCATTGACAATAGCGACTATTTTATCGTAAATATCGTCCGTAAATACACTATCCAGCTTTATACGACCGATGACATTCATCGATTGGGTGTATTTGCTCGGGTCTAATTTAAGTACAGGCTCTTTCGCTAACACTCTTAGATCTAGTTGGATCTTATTGTAATAACCTGAATTTGAAATCAATTCTAACACCGTATTGTAGTCTCCCACAGCTAAATTAGGATCCACCGTTGCTTTAAAAGTCTGTGATGTATTAGGCGCTAAAGTTCCAGACCTTGGTAAAACAGTCAACCAGCTGGGAACATCTAGGCTGTAGGTTTGGTCTACTCCCCCTTGATTAATGACCGTAATATCAAAAGTCAACGGTTCATTCGTTCTTTTCATTAGGTTGACGACTTCACTTTGTCCTTCGATGAACCATTTAATGGGATTCTTCGCAATATAAGCAGTCCAAGTGATAGGGGAAGCTTGACTATTATCCGCTAAATCATTTACATTCGAAACGGTGATCGTAGCGACCTTGCCTTCCACACTGGCCCAATTAGTGATACTGGGTTTAAGAATAATCTCATCCGTATTAATCACAGCGTCCACAAACACCGATTCGGTTAGCCTATATTGCTTTATACCAGGAGCCACATCCGTGTAACTCTGTGCGCTGTTCAATTTAGCATAGGTACTTGTTTGGCTAAATGCATTGAACGGATAAAAGTATTTAGGGCCTTTATCTAGATACGTGGCAGGTTTATTAAAGGTAGCGTATAGAAGTAAACCCGTACTAGAAACATTTACTTCATGGTAACGATCGGCTTTAATTTGTTCCGCAGTACGAGCTGATTTCCAAAAGGAAAGTTCATCTAACTGTCCACTAAAAAAACGCGTATAATCCGTAGATCCATCTATCCTTTTTATAGCTTGCGCACCTAGCTGTATTGTACTTCCATTAAAGCCACCGAGTTCGTTACTTGGATAGGTGGCGGTCTCTTTACCATCTATATACATCCTGAGTGTCCCATTTCTTGTTAAACTCAGGGCAATATGGTGCCAGGTGTCATTATTCACCGGGATAGAACCGAAGGAATACGTTTTAGATTCTGCTTTCAAGTCTAGTCCACCCGTTGAATTGAGGACTAATGACCATTTATTTCGATATCCATTACTCTCGATGGCATCAGAAGTATCCTCAAAACCATTCGATAACAAAGTACCCAAAGTCGTTTGATTTGTTTTCATCCATAAAGAAAGGGTTGCATCCATTTCTTTTGTGATCACAACTCTAGAGACAGAATCTAACTTTAAATAGGACAAACCATCAAAATTGTAAGCAGTGCCTTTAGGGAAAATATCCCAATTCACGTTTTCTAAAGTCAGATGCTTATACCTAGCTAAATCATTTGCAAGCGTTCCATTGCCTTCATTTAGAGGCCAATAACCAATTAATCCTGGCTCATTGCCACTGAAGGTAGCATTCATGTTTATCGCTGCTTGCTCTCTGGAGATGGCTTTTTTCCAAAACCGCAAATCGTGCAAATTCCCTTTGAATGAACTTCCCCCTAGGGAAATGGGGTTAGGGTTCGTAAAATTCAACGGATTAACAAAAACATTCCATGTTTTAAGTGTGCTATTTTCAATAATACTTAGCTTTTTAGTAGCTGCCTCATAAGAAAGTGCGTAGAAATTAAAGGTGCTATCCTTTGCGATGGGCGTTCTCAAAGATTGACCACCAATCGTATAATGTAGATCACTATTAATCAATTCAATTTTAATCCCTCCTTCTTGACTTAATAAAGTAGAAGTACCCATCGGACTTCTATTATTTAACCAAAACTCGATACTAAAATCACCTGTTGTGAGGGCAGGTTTCTGGATAGTGGCCACATTACTCTCTCCGTTAAATGCTAGAGAAACTTCATGAGCGACAGGCAATTGATTTGTTTGGACTAAAAATTCAAAATTAGTAACCGTCCCATTTTTCTTTACTGGCTCATTAAAACGAAGCGTGATATCATCCCCTATGTTCAATATGCCATTCTTAGGGGTAGGCGTACTAAATAAAACGGGAGAAGTTAAATCTACTTTACCCTCTATTACCTCAGACTCAAAAGTCGTTTGATTCGTGCAACTAGAGTGAGCCCTTATTTCATAAGTTCCATTGGCTAAACCTTTACTTACAATATCCCAACCAAAAGTCATCTCAGGGCCATTAAGCCATTCCACATCATCTTCCCCTCCAGCCATAGCGGCATTCGCTTCGGACTGATTTTTATAATAGGTCCTTAATCCTTGCCAATTAGAAGTACCTTTCAATCGATAATCCACATTAATTTGCTTGAAATTAGAAAAATCGCGATTATAGTCCCCAATCTTAATGTAAACAGGCTTCGTTTGATTACTCACTAAATTCTCAACCGAATTATTTTTATTGAGTAACCAATTCATATCAGGACTTAAAATTCGAACAGGGGTACAAGCTGGAACGAAATTGGCTGACAAGAGTACCGTATCGACTGCCTGCTCATCACAGGTGGATTCAAGTAAAACACGAATGTTATCGTACCTAAATTGATCTTGCTTTACTTTTTTCAGGGTCAAGGTGTAGGTAACGGTTCTTCCCGCAGGAATGTTAATTAAGGTACCATTCGGTTCGACATTGATGAGGGCGTTATCAGGATTTGAACTTTGATCCACCATCAGTTTAAAAACAGCGTCTTTTTTGACCGTACTTGCATTACTAAGTTGAAGTACAAATTCCGCATTACGACCTTCATACATTCCAGAAACGGAGCGATTTAGCACCGTAATATCCGGCCGTTCCAAGGGCATAGTCGCAACAGAAAGCGCGACACTTTCTGAGGCGCTAAGAGGAACTATATTAGTCGCCAAGTTGGTTACATTAGGGTGATTTGGCTTATAAAAATGAGACAATTCTGCCCCTTCAAATGGACAAGAAGTTTCGCCTCCTTTTGTAATAAATAAAGGTCCATTCCCATCAAACGCATTGATCACATCCACACTTAACAAGTTTCCTCTATCGATATCTCGGAGTGTATAGTTAATCGTCGTTGATTCATTATTTACGTCTTCAGACGAACTACTATTTCCGGAGCCAGATGAATTCACCGTATTCATTTCAAATCCAGTTTCATTAAAAGCGGCACCAAAGGCTAATGCAACAGATTCATCCAATTGCACTTGATACGAAAGCGTATTGGAGGTTAATTGTTCAATTTGAGTACCCTTCGTAATTCCTCCTACGCCAGCATCCAAAGAGATATTTTCATAAAAAGTACTATTTAATAAATCTTTCAATTTTTTGCCTGTGGCAGACAATTTTGAGGTAACAGGATCTTTTAAAGTTTCAATGATTGCATCTAAGGACAACCGTAACGAATCTTTGGACTTAAATGCCTGGTATTTAGCTAACTCATTATTTAATATGATTTTTCGCCACAGGTTAATGGAGGAATTATAGGCATTTCTAGACAATACTCCGCCGGCATTTTCAGTCAACGTCCCATTGTCTATTTGGGTGATAATACTTTCGTATTTAGGAATTAAATCCGTTAAAATAGTTCGTTGAGAATAGACAAACATCGTTTTTTCAGGCGCCTCATTAAAATACATCGCCTTATTTACGTTAGGGTACAAGACGGCCGAAACGCTACCATTTTTCACGGGAATTGCTAGCGCCGCATTATAGGTGGTAGCTAAGGTTAATTGATCATAAGTGCCATAAAATTGATTGGCAGATGAGCCAATATACAAATCGGCATCGCTACCCACCCAATCGGGATCATCACTGGTAGAAATGGATTGGTTAAAGGAATACGTGTTCGTAACGCTATTTCCATCCGTCGAGGTTTGAGCCATGGAAACTCCTGAGGAAATATCGTTCGTTATTTGCGTTTCCATAACGGGACCCAATAAACCTCCTCCAACGCTTAATTTAAAACCTAAAGAGATGGTGGCATTTAATTCATTGGCATTATTCGAGCTAGACGAGTTCTCTTTCGTAAAACTAAAAGTGGATCCTTTTTCAATGGTTGCCGAACTATTCGAACCTGGTGGATCACGTAACACAAAATCTGGCAATTCTGGACCAGCCGTTACAAATGTTTGGGAGCCATCTGCCACACCGCCTAACACAATTCCTTGCTGGTAATACGCATTGTCGATAGGTTTCTCTACCCCATTCAACGAATAATTTAACTGGAGCGTTCTTTTATACAACGTACTGGAATTGGTATTCGGATTCCCCCCTTTAAAACGATAAATGGTTATACTCGGATCAGAAGCCAAAACTTCAAATCGTTCACTATTAGCTAATGCCAAATTATTCGTAGCGACTATACTTCCACCCTCCACAGGAACAGAACTTACCTGAGGATTTGCTACACTCTGATCATAGTTATAGTAATTTTCAAGCCCTTGAATCCGAATGGAATAATCAGCGAATTGTGTGTAAATGGGCACTATTGAAGCCGAATAAGGGACTAATGGCTGAAGTGTATAGGTAGTCGAACCTACTTTAATTTCAGAGTCGGCAGTCTGACTAATGACATTGTGTATAGGCGTGGCTATATGAGTAAATTTTAACACTTCATGGTAGGGCTCGCCTGTAATACTGGTGTCTTTAGCGGTATAGGTAGGGTATTGTAGTGGTTTAATGGTGGTATAATTCAATGTCCTATCTTGACTAAGCAGTAAGGCATTATTAGGACTTCTACCACTTAAAAATGTTAGATCATCTTTTGAGAGCTGGTAACTCAAGGGTAACAATTTAACCCTAAATTCACCCGTTTCGCTATTGGTAAAAAAAGTAGTTTGATAGTCTCGCGTAACACTTGTGGCTCCAGCTGGGAGATGACCTAACTTAATACTCGCTCTACCAATATTATTGAAGGAAGTGTACACTTCAGATTGAGAAACTTGATTTTCATCCGTGTAATCATGTATTTTTCTTCCATTCTCCCCAAAACCAAGCGGCATTCCCGCTTGCTTTAATCCACCTACTACTCGACCCACAACGGTCACTTTAGTCGTATCGATAAAAGTGATAGGCTCATCCCTATCCTCGAAAAAATCCTGATAGGTATTGATATAGGTCGTATCTTGATTCACGACTGATCTTGTCCTGGCCGGATACCGGCCTTCTAGGTCAAAGGTATGACCACTTTTTACCACACTAATTGCATGCTTTCCGATGGGAACTTCAATTGTAAATTGTCCATTAATATCCGTTTGAATAGGAACATTATTCGCATCGATTGCCGGTGTATTGTCGATATTAACATAGGCTCCAGGCACAGGAATTTTTGCATACCTATGAAGTTCTTGAATAGTACCCCCCGAATTTTTCACTGCCCAATATTCTCCTTTTTGATAGGTCAAATTGCCTTTTACATAGGCATTATAGGCTTCATCGTCTTTAATATCTCCGGTAATTGCGGCATCTAAAGTAGACGGAAAAACCCCGCGACTATCGTACACCACTTGTCCTTTAAAGGTAAAGGAAGATTGATCAATAAAATCGACATTATTCACTACGGTAGACCCAGAACCTAAAAATGACAACTCTTGTTTAGGATTAAATTCATGCCTCCCTAAAGTAGGAACAATGGTATAAGTGTCGCCCAGACCACTGTAGGGTACTGAAGAAATCACATAATTACCAAATTCGTCTGTCACCCCTAAAACTCCCAGTTGCGTACTGGATGGAATATTCGTGATTTGATCCTCACTATTCGCCCAAGAAGGAGCAACCGGGGAATGACTTAATTTAGCATTATTCCCATGAAAAATCAGTCCGGTTTGAGCTAAGTCATAGGCATAATCCCCTGATCTTTCATTTGCTCGGATGTAGGTATTAAAATGAGCCTCATTTCCTTTCAAATAGCGACGAAAATCGCGCTGAATTTGGGCGGGTGTTAAAGCCGTTTCCCAGATTCGCAATTCATCAAAATAAGCCTCTTTACCACCCCCTATTTTAACACTGGTCCAAGTAGGTCTACCCAAGACATACGTGAATTTGTCTGCATAATTATTATTCGAATAAGCGACATTAACTGAAGCCGTGGCCGAGTTCAAATCTAAAATTGCATTCATTTTAGCCACATAGGCCGCATTAATTAAACGTCCATTAATATAGACTTCCGGTATTTTATTATCCCGAATAACAAAGCTGATCTGCGTAAAAGAGGAAAGTAGAGAACTGATGGGGATTAACCTATCATCCCCTTTATTGTCAATTTCACCACTTGGAATATAATGACTTATACTTAGGTTCGTATGAAAGGCATCTACATAGAGGACATCGTTAACAATTCTCAATTTAGTAGGATAGACATCTCCATTATCCATGTATAATTCAAACAGCTTTAACTCATCACCAGCAAAGGAAGCGGTGGGCTTTATCCAAGCTTGAAGTGTAACAGAATCTTGTAATCCACGGTATAAATTGGGTATAGAAATATAACTGTTTGATGGCACTTTTAAGGAACTACCATACAAGGTATTACTACCCGTAGGCGTAGCAGATACTAGCACATCTTTTACAGGGTTACCACCTGCATAAGCGATATTTCCGGTAATAACTCCCGTAGGATTACGGTATCCAATACCCGTTATGAAATTAGAATAGATAATTTCCAAACCTTCTACCTCAACCCCTTTGGCAAAAATCTTATACCGGTATAACTTGCCCCCCTCCACATTCATATCAGAAAATGTCCCTACATCACCTGCTAAGGTTTTTAAGGGTCTACCCCAATCTGGGTTTTCATTCGTTACATCCTCTGTCCGGTAAACCGTAATATTGATAATTCTTTCTTGATTTTTCTTGATGTCCCAATTGATTTCAATACGATCACTAAAATATCCCTTAGACACACTAAATGCATCTTCAGAAAACGTAGTATACCGATACCGCACGCCCCAGGGAAAACCTAAATCCTTCACATAATTTTGGGTGGATGGCAAAGCGGAATTAGCTCCTTTTGTTAAGCCTACATAAGGCATACCAGACAGTAAAGCGACACTCTTAATGTAATAAGTGGAATCTCGCCCATTCACTACTTTCGAAATAGGGACCGTTATATTATCCTTTCTAGACGCAGTCGCACCTATAAACGTTTTTATAGTCGATCTCTCTTGGGCAACCAGAAGAGGAATACTGACTAGTAAAAGAAGGAGCGAAAGATAAAACTTCATCAGGTTATTATTAGGTAGAATAAATGGAAGCGGATCAAAAAGAAAAATTATATTTTGATAATATAGTTTACCCCAAAGTTGATAGGGCGAGTTTCCAATGCATCTCCATTAGTTGCAGATACCCCATTCACACTGTGGGCATGACTAGCAGCCGTGTTTGTAATTAAAGATCTATTGTTAGGCCCCGTCGTATCTCTAACCAATCCATTCGAATTACTACCACCATTACTATTAAAATCATCATTTCCAAAATCGACTGTATGATTGTGAGCTCCATTACTGCTCGATGTCAAGGCAATAGCATGAGAATGCGCTTTCACATCATCTTGTTGAACTACTTTCAAAGCAGGCCCCTCTTTACCTGGATAGGCAGTTTGACCACCTGCTCCACGTAAAAACAAGCCTTTCAAATTAGGCGTATTGGCACCAGCTAAGGCCTTTAAATTATCATAATAAGATCCGCTCGGAATCGCAGATCCATCACACAACAACCAACCAGACGGGGCATTTGTGCCAATAAATGGCATGATTGAGCCCGTGGGAACGCCGTTTTGCGCGAATACGGCATAGGGAACGCTTCTTAATTTTTCATCGGAGAAAACAACATTACTAGCACTCACTTTCAAATACGATGCGTTGTTGCTAATTAGGTTATATTGATTTTGATCGATATCTAAAACGTAGGAGAAAACGCCAAAATTATCCGTTTTGACCGTAGCTATCGCCGTTATAAAAACGGTAGGTGTCGTAGAAGATCCCAGTAAATAGTATACTTCAAACTTTAAATTCAACTGATCAAAATTCGCTAAAGCCTCATTATTGACATCTCTAGCGATTCCTTGAATGGACATTCCAGAGGATGTGACACTCGTTTGAGCATTCAGAAAATGGGTGCTTAAAAAGCACAATAAGACCAAAAAGAGGGAAAGGGATTTTTTCATGAATTGTAGTTTAAATTGAGATCCACTACAAATTCAAAACTTTTAAAAGAGGATGAAATACCCTACAAACCGGGAATC
Organism: Aquirufa antheringensis; assembly: GCF_004307425.1. Lineage (GTDB taxonomy): Bacteria > Bacteroidota > Bacteroidia > Cytophagales > Spirosomataceae > Aquirufa > Aquirufa antheringensis. The sequence goes on along the minus strand of NZ_SEWZ01000003.1, from coordinate 438,567 downwards.
AATTATCGTGTCACATTGTGTATATTTGACACATGTTTTTACACATAACATCTTTACTTGTTGGGTTCTTGTGTCTTTTGCTAGTACTCCTCATGCTAGCGAATGTCCGATTTAATCAGCAGAAAAACATTTACCTAATCATTATCTTATTTATCGTAGGTGCACAACGTTTTATTCATGCTTTCGAAGCATTAGAACTAACCTATTTAACCTACAGCCCTTTAAAAATCAGACCCATCATTGGACTATTTATTATTCCAGTTTATTACCTGTTTTTCAGAAGGCTAATTTTAAATAAAGTAGAAGTAAAAAAAGAAGTCATCCATTTTATTGCCCCTTCACTCTTCTTATTTTTTGATTTGTTTTTTAAACAGTATTCGGTAAGCTACATCGTGTTTTTATTTTTTTCAAGTGCCTATTTTCTAGGTATCCTAGGGCTTATGAGGGGATTATTCAGAAAAAGAACCCGAAATATGCTGGAAATGAAAACGAATAAAGCTGTCAGAAATTGGGCTACCATCATGACGATTATCTCCTTCATGTTAGTTGTATCGTCGAATTATTTTTTGTTTAGTGCAACTACTGTAAAAATAACTTTAGTGGATTTTTATGGCTACTCTTCCTTTCTCTGGCTAGTTGCCCTTTTGTATCTGCTACAAAATCCGGTGATCGTTTTTGGAGAAAACAACTTGATTAAACAAATTTCGGTAAGTCAAACACAAGACTTTTTGATTTGGAGTGTTAAACCCACGGTCAAAATTCAGGAAAAAGACAAGGTACTTCATGCTCAAATGCTACCTTCAATAGACGCGACATTGCTAAAAATTCAACAACTGCAGGATACGCCGGACGTTTTAAAAACAAAAAATTTAACAGTCGAAACGATAGCAAAAGAGTTAAAAATCCCTAAAAGTCATATCGCTATCTTGTTCAAATATTACTGCCTTTATTCCGTAAACGATTATATAAATCTGATAAAAGTTAAATATGCTATCTCCTTAATTAATTCAGAATTTTTGAACAATTATACGATTGCACATTTAGGAGACCACTGTTTATTTAAGTCAAGATTTACCTTTTCAAAGAATTTCAAAAAGTTCATGGGAATGTCAGTAACGGAATACGTGGTATTACACACGAACAAAATTTAGCGCTACTTTTTAAAACGAAAAAGACCTACACATTTATGTAGGTCTTTTCATTTCCGTGGTCGCGTAGGGATTCGAACCCCAAACCTTCTCATCCGTAGTGAGATGCTCTATCCAATTGAGCTACGCAACCATTGCCCATTCGGGATTGCAAAGGTAGAATTTCTTTAGCAAAATGAAAAACTATCCTCTAAAATTTTCTAAAAATTATTTCCCTTTAAAGTGAGGAGCCCTTTTCTGCATAAAAGCCATCACCCCCTCCGCGAAATCTTCGCTTTGTCCTAGAATCGTTTGCTCTTCGGCTTCTGAGGCAAGTGTCGCTGCTAAATCCTGATTATAAGCGCGTTGTAAACTACGTTTCATCAACGAAATCGCTAAGGTCGCTTTTTTCGAAAAGGCCAAAGCCACCTCATGCACCTTCCCTTCCCACTTTGCCCCTGAAACGACTTCAGCGACTAAACCTATTTCTTTCGCTTCATTTGCTCCTACCTTTCTTCCTGTAGTCGCTAAATCAAAAGCCCGGTGATAACCCACAGACTGCATTAAAAAGGCCGTAGAGCCTGCATCCATGGCTAAACCTATCTGGACAAATAATTCAGAAAAATACGCATCCTCGTGCGCAATGATATAATCACAGGCTAAGGCTAAACTACAGCCAGCACCCGCTGCGACCCCATTAATAGCACCAATAACGGGTTTGTTTAAACCACGCAAGGAAGTAATCATTGGGTTGTAGGTGGATCGCAACACATTTCCCAGATTCGGATCACTCACACCAGACTTCAAGTCTGCCCCAGAACAAAAGGCTTTTCCCTCTCCCGTGATCACTAAAACGCGCACCTCGTCATCAATTTGCGCGGCTTCGGCTACTTCCCTAATTTCGTGAATTAAACCTGCATTTAAGGCATTATAAACCTCAGGACGGTGTAAAGTCAAGGTCCAGATGGGACCGTTGCGGTGAAGTTTTAAAAATTTCATGGTGAATGGCCTTAAAATGGTGAATGGTGAATGGTAAATGGTGAATGAATGGCATTAAAATGGTGAATGGTAAATGAAAGAATCTATTACGTGTTCAATTTCATGTTTTGCTTTACTGTAATTAAAATTCTTGTAATGATATGCAAAATATCGTTTGCCTCTTTCAATGGTAGAAATATTTGTTCTGCCGAAAGATATTTCGCTGCTCCTAATAGCTTTAGCCAATAGATTGATTCATTAATTTCTTTTTGGGCGATACTCATTTTGTGTTTAAAATCTGCTCTCGATTCTGCGTGATTAGCCTCCATCACCATGGCTCCCACAGCGGTTGAACACCTCAATAGTTGTTTAGATAAGACGTATTCCCTTTCTAGTTGTAGGATTTTATAAACGTTTATAATTTGTAGAGAGTAGGCAAACGATTTTGTTTGAATAAGATTAGTGGCCATTTTTTTTGGACGAAAAATAGAGAAATTAAGGTCCAATTCATATCAACAAAATGATAAAAAAACCGCCCCTCACTCACCATTTACCACTTAGCATTCGTTCACCATTCACCATTTACCACTTAGCATTCGTTCACCATTTACCATTTACCACTTACCATTCATTTACCATTCACCATTTACCATTAACCATTTTAAAGGTGTTTCCGCAACCTCGCCACCGGTATCCCCAGCTGATCGCGGTATTTAGCCACGGTTCTGCGCTTCACGACGAAACCGCGTTCGAGTAATAATTGCTCTAAATCCTCATCTGAATGCGGTTCTGAGCTAGGTTCTTGTTCGATGATCTCGCGTAAGATGTTCTTCACTTCCCGGGTAGAGAAATCCTCGCCAGATTCGTGGGTGATACCTTCAGAGAAGAAGTATTTTAGCGGATAGATGCCAAAATCTGCTTGCACCGACTTCGCCGAGACCACTCGAGAGACCGTGGAAATATCCATTTCGATCATCGCGGCGATTTCCTTCATTTTCATTGGCTTTAAAACGGATTCATCTCCCGTTAAAAAGAAATCATATTGCTTCGCTACGATACTCTCCATGGTTTTCATCAAGGTGCCTTGGCGTTGCTGAATGGCAGAAATAAACCAAGAAGCGGAGTCTAATTTATGCTTGATAAACGTAACAGCCTCTTTGATATCCTTTTGATGTTTGTCGCCTTTGTCGTAGGTCTGCAACATCTCTTGGAAAGCGCGGGAAACCCGAAGTTCGGGGGCGTTTTTGCCGTTGATTTTGATCTCAATCTTGCCGTTTTGATTCGTGATGATGAAATCCGGCTGTAAGTAAGGGGCGATGGACGCGTCATCGCCACCACCTGGTTTGGGATTCAAATGAGTGATGACTTGCATCGCCTTTTTGAGCTCCTCTTCTGTGATGGCTAGTTTGGCCAATAAAATGCTGAAGTGCTTTTTGGAAAACTCTTCAAAAAAATCATCCACTAAACGTATAGCGATTAGATGAGCCGGCGCGTCTGACTCTTTGCGGTGTAATTGCAAGGAAAGGCATTCTTGCAAGGAACGAGCGGCGATTCCGGCCGGATCTAAGGACTGCACTTTGAACAATACCTGCTCCACTTCGTCGTAATCCGTTTCAAAGCCTTGGGTGAAGGCAAGGTCGTTCACAATGCTTTCAATGTTTCGGCGCAAATAACCGTCCTCTTCTAGAGAACCGATGATTTGCTGGGCAAGAATTTCTTCTCGCTCGGAACGAACGACGTAACGGATTTGGTTTAATAAATATTCCTGGGTGCTAGATTCAGTGGCCAAAGGGCGTTCGCGCGTCTCCTCATTGGGATCATAGGAATCCCCGGCCATCTTATAACCAGCATAGTCATCTTGCAGGTAATCACCCACTTCCATCTCCTCGCGCTCCAGATCATCCAGTGTTTCACGTGGTTCTTGCTCCTCATTATGATCTAAGCCCTCTTCTAAGGCCGGATTATCCTCTAATTCCTCCTCAATCCTAGCCGCTAATTCTGCGGTAGGAATCTGCAACAACTTGATATACTGTATCTGTTGCGGCGAGAGGTTCTGTTGTTGATTCTGTTTTAAAGATAATCCCTGCATTGTCTAAATAATCTACACCAAAGATAAGCCGATTTTTAATTACAAATAAATAAAATAAATCGGTTTTTTATCCGTATTTTTGAGGGTTATTGCCTCTATTGAGGCCTTTTTATTAATAATGCCCAAGTCATTTATGCAAATCAAAGAAATACTAGGTTTAACACCCACGCAGCAAAGCATCGTCGTGAAAGGATGGGTTCGTACGAAAAGAGTTTCCTCTTCTGTCGCGTTTATTGCGATGAATGATGGGTCGACCATCCATAATATTCAAGCGGTGGTATCCGAGGGAACTGTTTCAGAAGAAACGTTGAAATTAGTGACTACGGGATCTTGTATCGCCGTTACGGGTAAGTTAATTGCCTCACAAGGACAAGGCCAAAACGTAGAGGTGGAAGTCGTTTCCATCGAGGTGTATGGAACGGCAGATCCAGAAAAATACCCTTTACAGCCTAAGAAACACTCCTTAGAGTTCTTGCGCGAGATTGCGCACTTGCGTCCTCGGACGAACACTTTCTCTGCGATATTGCGTGTTCGCCATGCTTTGGCCTACGCGATTCACACGTATTTCAATAACAACGGTTTCTTCTATTTACATACGCCTATCATTACGGGATCGGATGCAGAGGGCGCTGGCGAGATGTTCCGCGTGACGACTTTGGACCCTATTAATCCTCCATTAACGGAAGAAGGAAAAGTGGATTACAAAGAAGATTTCTTCGGGAAAGAGACGAATTTAACGGTTTCAGGGCAATTAGAGGGAGAATTAGGAGCGATGGCTTTGTCCAAAGTCTATACCTTCGGACCTACCTTCCGAGCGGAAAATTCAAACACAACCCGCCACTTAGCGGAGTTCTGGATGATCGAGCCTGAGGTTGCTTTTAATGAATTAGTGGACAACATGGATTTAGCGGAAGACTTCACTAAATTCTGTATCAAATATGCCTTAGATCACTGCGCTGATGATATTGCGTTCTTAGAAAAGCGCTTAATCGAAGAGGAAAAGAACAAAAAGAAAGAAGAGCAATCAGAATTAAGCCTGTCAGAGAAATTACGATTCGTGACAGAAAACGAATTCGAACGCTTGACCTACACAGAAGCGATCGACATCTTATTGAATTCGAAAGCGCATAAGAATGGCAAATTCGTTTATCCAGTTGAATGGGGAATCGACCTTCAATCAGAGCACGAGCGTTATTTAGTGGAGAAACACTTCAAAAAACCGGTGATCTTAACGAACTATCCTAAAGACATCAAAGCCTTCTACATGAAGCTAGATGAGGATGGAAAAACGGTACGTGCGATGGACGTTTTGTTCCCAGGCATTGGTGAAATCATTGGTGGATCGCAGCGTGAAGATGATTATGCGAAATTATTGCAACGCACAAAAGAGGTGGGTATCGAAGAAGAATCCATCTGGTGGTATTTAGAAACGCGTCAATTCGGTTCTGCACCACACGCTGGTTTTGGACTTGGATTCGAACGTTTAGTGCTGTTTGTGACGGGTATGAGCAATATCCGTGACGTGATCCCTTTCCCACGTACCCCTAAAACGGCTGAATTCTAAGATGTTTGGTTTAAAGCACGCGATCAATGGACTAGTGGAACTCATCAAGAATGAACGCAATGCGCGTTTTCATTTGGTGAGCACAGCTGTCGTGATTTATGTGGGCTGGAAGGTAGGCTTTGAGGCGTCGGAATGGCTATGGATTTCCTTAGCGGTGGCGGGCGTTTGGGTGGCAGAATTGTTGAATACCTCATTAGAGCGTATCACCGATTTAGTTTCACCGCAGCAGAGTGAATTAGCGAAGAAGGCCAAAGATTATGCCGCTGGAGCGGTTCTTGTGATGGCTATTTGGGCGGTCATCGTCTTTTTACTCGTCGCTGTTCCACGTATTATACTGAGTTTAATGCTTTAAGAGCACAGAAATATGAAAGAATACGGATCAAGTGTTCAAAAATTAGTGAATTATATTTTGACCATTGCCGATGAAGAGCAACGGACAAAATACGCATTTTTGATGGTAGAGGTGATGAAACAAATTCACCCGAATATGAAGGACAATACCCAAGACTACACGAAGAAATTGTGGGATGATTTGTACATCATGTCGAATTTCGAATTGAATGTTCAAGGCCCCTTCCCTTCTCCATCTCCAGAATCGCTAGGAAAAGCACCGCGTAAAGTGGCTTATAACCAGCACAACTTGCGCTTCAAGCATTATGGCCGCAACGTCGAATTATTAATTCTTCGTGCCATCGCTGAAGAAAAAGTAGAAGACAAGAAGATTTTAGTGGCGTACATCGCCCGCCTAATGAAAGGTTTTTATGTAACCTGGAACAAGGAATCGGTGGACGATGCGGTGATTTGGCAAAACATCAAAGAGATGTCAGAAAACCTGTTAGGCACTATCGTGGACGAGCTTTCGCAAGAGGGATTAGGCCACGCTAAGGTGGCAAATAACGCTAGAAACGCCTATAACGCACCAGAATACCCGAACAGCAATAACAATAACCGAAACAATAACTACCGGAAGAATAACTTCAGAAGCAACAATAACAACAACCGAAATAACAATTTCCGTAAAAATAAGTAATCATTTATGGCATCATTTAAAGTAACCGGTGGCCGCCGTTTAAAAGGAGAAATTACTCCTCAAGGAGCAAAAAACGAAGCATTACAGATCTTGTGTGCCGTGGTTTTAACAGCAGAGCCTGTAACCATCCACAATATCCCGAACATTCGCGACGTCAATCAATTAATTGATTTATTAGGCGATATGGGTGTGAGCATGCGTCGTTTATCGGAATCCAGCATTGAATTCGATGCCTCACAAGTCAACATTGATTACTTAGATTCAGATACCTACAAGAAGAAAGCGGCTGCGCTTCGTGGCTCAGTGATGCTTTTAGGACCTACGTTAGCCCGCTTCAAAAAAGGACGTATTCCTTCTCCAGGTGGAGACAAAATCGGCCGCAGAAGATTGGATACCCACTTCTTTGGCTTTATGAAATTAGGTGCTAAGTTTAACTATAGCCCAGAAGATGGCGGAATCTACGAGGTGGATGCGTCACAATTGCAAGGTGCGTACATGTTATTAGACGAAGCGTCGGTAACGGGTACAGCGAATATTTTGATGGCTGCCGTTTTAGCCAAAGGAAAAACAACCATCTACAACGCCGCTTGCGAACCTTATTTGCAACAATTGAGCAAGATGTTGAACCGCATGGGAGCGAAAATCTCTGGTATCGGTTCGAACATGTTGATCATCGAAGGTGTAGATGAATTACACGGAACAGAGCACACGATGCTTCCAGATATGATCGAGATCGGTTCATTCATCGGTTTAGCGGTGATGACACAATCAGAAATCACGATCAAAAACTGCCAAATTCCTGAATTAGGCATCATTCCTGAGGTTTTCAAAAAACTAGGAATCAAAATGGAATTCCGTGGCGATGACATTTTCATCCCCTCTCAAGAGCATTACGAATTAGAAAACTTCATCGATGGGTCGATGTTAACGATCTCAGACCACCCGTGGCCAGGATTCACACCTGACTTATTATCGATCATTTTAGTGACTGCGATTCAAGCCAAAGGAACGGTCTTAATCCACCAAAAAATGTTCGAATCCCGTCTATTCTTCGTCGACCGTTTGATCGAAATGGGTGCCCAAATCATCCTTTGCGATCCACACCGTGCTACGGTGGTCGGATTCGACCGCAAGCAAACATTAAAAGGAATCCGCATGTCGTCACCAGACATCCGTGCGGGTGTTTCCCTTTTAATCGCAGCGATGTCAGCGAACGGGACTTCGATCATCGATAACATTGAACAAATAGATCGTGGTTACCAAAACATTGATACACGTCTAAATGCCATCGGCGCAGAAATCGTCCGTATCTAATGTCCCTTTTTCCTAAAATCAAACAGACCGTCCAATTGGCCTTACCTATCGTGGTAGGCGAATTGGGCGTGATGCTAATGGGCCTTGCAGATACAATTCAGGTAGGCCAAATGTCCACCGGTGCCGCCGAAAGCCTCGGTGCATCCGGCATGGCGCAGTCCATATTTTTTACTATTGCCATCATTGGGATCATTTGCATACAAATTGTATCACCCATGATCTCGAAAGCCGTAGCTGAGGGTGACAAAACGGAATGTGGGAATCTATTGCGGGCAAACCTGCGGGTAGCTACTTTTTTAGGCTTAATCACCATCCTAATCACCTACATCGTAAGTTTAAACTACGATCTATTTGGTCAAACATCGGCTAACAAAGCATTGACCCTACCCTTCTTAAGTTTAATTTCGGTATCCGTTTTACCCATATTCTGGTTCATCGCTTTGAAAAGCTTTATGGATGGATTGCAACGGACTACCGTTGGTATGACAATTACCATCATCGCATTGGCTTTAAATGTATTTGGCAACCATTTATTGATCAATGGTCTGTGGGGACTACCAGCCTTAGGTTTATTCGGATCTGGCATTTCTACCTTGCTCTCCCGTTTATTCATGGCCGGAACATTAGCTATTTATGTATTTACAAGAGAAGAGTTCAAACCTTACCTGCGTAAAGGACATGTACATGTGGTCAAGAATGTCTTAGAGAAAAACATTCTTCGCATCGGAATTCCATCGGGAATGCAAGGTTTCTTTGAGATTGCGACTTTTGGAATGGCCGTTGTTATGATGGGTTGGATTTCAGTTACGGCTCAAGCAGCTCATATTGTGGCTATTAATATGGCCTCGATAACGTACATGATGGCCACCGGAATTGCCGTGGCAGGCGGAATTAATGTGGGAACTGCCATTGGCGAACGAAACCGCGCAGGAATCATCGAGTCTGGCAAAGCTGCCTTAATCCTTTCCCTCTTATTTATGGGTGCCTGTGCACTTTTGTTTTTCTTTGGCCGCGAATACCTGGTCCGGGGTTATACACAAGAATTACCGGTGATAGCGATTGCAGTTACGTTGGTCGTTTGGGGCGCCATATTTCAACTATTTGATGGCATTCAGGCCGTTTCACTTGGATTATTACGTGGACTACAAGATTATAAAATCCCCACTGCCATTACCGTTATTTCCTATTGGGGAGTCGGAATTCCACTTTGTTATTACATTGGAATTTACGAGAAAGTAGGTGCCGTGGGCATCTGGGTAGGATTAACAGCTAGTTTAGTTTGTTCCTCTGCCCTGCTATCATGGCGCTTTTATGCGAGGGCGAAGAAAGTTAATTTTGAAGAGTTGGAGGTAGAATAAAATTCAAAGAGCAAAGTTCAAAGTTCAAAGATGGTATCGCCTCCGGCGATGGATTTAGTATTTAAAATAAATACGCAGAATTATTTCTTCAAACAATACTAATATTCTGAAAATACTTTAACATTTAATTAAGGCTTTTTAGTCAATAAAAAATACTCTTTCTGTTTTAAAATCTAAAAGTTTACCATCTTTCATAAATTCGAATCGAATAATTTTAACACCTCGCTTTAGTCCTTTAACGTCTATAAATAACTTATTACCATTTATAAATTGTTTATTTTTAAAACTTGTTTTAACATCAATAGACTTTTCAATATCAAAATCTTTTTCATCAACAATTGAAATGGTTTGGGGCAAAACATCCACATTTATTGTATTGTCAAATTCAATAATCATTTGATTTTGAATACTTGCAGTTGAATATATCATATAACCAGATTGCGTTGCAAAAGTAATATTCCTGGTAGAAGAACCACAAATATTTGACGCCGAAACTGTAAACATCATATTTTGTCCAGAGCTTGGTTGAATCCATGCATTAATATTTTTGACACCACTAATTCCCCACCAAACACTTGATGTATTTGGCACCCAGCTCACGTTAGTTGTCAACAGATTTGGAAATAAATTTGTATTAATGGTATGATATCCCGAAGGAATACTATTGAAAGTATTAACAACTACACTTCCATCCCTTGTCATACTTTGCAAATTAGGAGTTGTTTGCGTTTGGTAAACTACATCAATTTGACTAGTATTTAAATTATATCTCATTAAATCAACTTGCATTGGAGAAAAAATAGACATACAATTCGGAGTAGTATAAGACATAAAATTTGTCATTTGTGATGTGGGATTAGAACTAATTCCGCATGAAGAACAAGAAGTAAAAATACAGGAAATAGGATTTATACATGATTGATTCTGTACATTATCAATTGAAGTATCAGAAAGGCCATCATCTCCATTATTCTGAAATGTATGAATTAACCCAAAACAATGACCCATTTCATGAGCAACAACTTTACCAGACGCTAATTCATAATTTATTGTCGAGTTAGGATCACAATGAGTAATCGCCCGAATTCCTCCTATTATTAACATTTTTTTATTTTCAGAAGGCACAAATCCTGCAGTCATTTGGCTATTAGATGGCAATACATAAATATTAATACAATTGTTTTGAAATGAGTTTAATGAATTTGTAATTATATTAGAAGCGATTGCCTCTTTAGGCGTGCTTGAATTACTTAAATAATCATCTGCCCATCTTCTTGAACCAGAAAGACTAAAAAATATACCATACGAATTAAATGAACTATTGAGATTTGAAATTATGGTATTATCGATTGAATTAGAATACCCATTTCCTGAATTTCCATCTATCCTGTGTATATAAACATTCACAAAATAGATTTTACAAGGTTGAGGTGTGGGAGACAATATTAATGATTTTAAATTAATTGCCTTTAAAGGTGAAGGGGTGTAACAAAAACTTTGGCCAAAAATAAAAACTGAATTCCCTAATAAGGTAGAAAAAAGTAATAGAATCTTAACTATTTTCATTTTGAACATTTATTTAAAATTGAAAACCTGACATTATAAAGCTTCTGATTGTAAAAGTTTAATACCTCCTGTCTAGAAGTTGGATAAGGTGTAATCTCTCGTATTACAAAAATTAAATTGTTAAATGAATAATACCAATGGCCATAGCCTTCGACCAAACAATTCACTGAGGGGAATTGAAATTTTTTATATCCATAGCCTAAACCTAAATCAAATAAAGGTAATGTATACTTTATATCATTTCTACTTAATCTAAGTAAAACATCAGAGGACATATCACATGAAGTTTCACCCAAATAGCAACCACGACTAATTCTGACTACTTCAATTTCAAGAAAATCATCATTTAAAGGTATATTTATTTTTTCCCCTACTTTAAGTTCAAGATTTAAGGAATCTCCTACAATTTTTAAATTTTGAAAGACACTTAACGAATCATTTAAACTTTCATCAAAAGAGGATATCCCTTTTCTACATCCAAGGCAAGTAAATAAAATCAAAAGAAGAAAATTTACTATTTTCATACAACCTTAAATCGTTTAAAATATGATTACATTCCTTCAATTTAAAAAAATAAACACAAATAATTATATTATTTTAGCGAATAATTACAAAATTTATTATTCGCTAAAATTCAAATTACTCTATTAATTTATAAAAATTTAAAATTAGAAAAATAGCAACAATTAGGATTTTAAGTAATCAATTAAATCTAAAAAATCAAAAAAGGCGCAATTTGCGCCTTTTTTGATACCTTATTTGAACTTTGAACTTTGCTCTTTGAACTTTGCTCTTTGCTCTTTGCTTACGAATGAATCGACCTCTTCGCCGTAGCCGCTAAACAAGCCTCTTTCATCGCCTCCGTATACGTCGGGTGCGCGTGAGACATGCGAGCTACATCTTCAGCTGAAGCACGGTATTCCATCGCAACGACTGCTTCCGCAATCATATCAGCAGCACGAGCTCCGATGATGTGAACACCTAAGATCTCGTCTGTCGTTGCATCTGCTAACACTTTACACACGCCATCCACATCTCCTGATGCAATCGCACGACCTAAGGCTTTGAATGGGAATGAACCCTCTTTGTAGGCGATACCAGCCGCTTTTAATTCTTGTTCTGTCTTTCCTACAGCAGCCACTTCTGGCCAAGTGTAGACAACACCTGGAATTAAATTGTAGTTAATGTGTGGTTTTTGACCCGCAATGACTTCCGCTACAAAGGTTCCTTCTTCCTCCGCTTTGTGCGCTAACATCGCACCACGAACTACGTCACCAATCGCATAAATGCCTGGAACCGAAGTTTGAAGCGTGTGCTCATCTACGGCAACACGACCGCGCTCATCAGCTGTTAAACCAGCCGCAGCTAAGTTTAAACCATCTGTATAAGGACGACGACCGATACAAACTAGGCAATAGTCACCTTTGATTTCGACTTCTTTTCCAGCGGAATCTTGTGCTTTCACCGTTACTTCTTTGCCTTTAACGGCTGCAGAAGTCACTTTGTGTGAAAGGTAGAAATCGGCGCCCATTTTGGCAATCGACTTCTGTAATTCTTTTCCCATCGTCTTGTCCATCGTAGGAATCATGCTATCCGCAAATTCGATGAATGAAACTTTGGAACCTAAACGGGCATAAACTGATCCTAATTCAGCACCAATTACTCCCGCACCGATCACGATTAAGTGTTTCGGAACTTCTTTCATCTTTAAGGCCTCCGTCGAAGTGATGATACGCTCTTTATCCACCGGAATAAAAGGCAAGATCGTCGGCTTAGAACCTGTCGCGATGATGATATTTTTAGCAGAGATCACTTCGGAAGAACCATCTTCTTTGGTCACTTTCACCGTTTTAGCGGAATCAAATGAACCCAAACCATGGAAAGTGGTGATCTTATTTTTCTTCATCAAATACGAGATACCTGCATTCAAATTCGAAACCACCCCCGCTTTACGCTTGATCATTTGGCCCATGTTCACCTTCGGCTTCGCGATATCGATTCCATGCTCTTCGAAGCTATGAACGGCATTGTAATAATGCTCAGACGAGTCCAAAAGCGCTTTGGAAGGAATACATCCCACATTTAAACAAGTTCCACCCATCACGGCGTATTTCTCAATGATGGCTACTTTGAAACCTAATTGAGCCGAACGGATCGCCGAAACGTATCCACCAGGGCCAGAACCAATAACTACTACATCAAAATCTTGCATATAGGCGATTGAAAGCGAATAGGCCCCTAAAGGCCTATCCAATTGATTAAATATCTAATAATAAACGAGCTGGATCCTCTAAAAGTTGCTTTAAGCGAACTAAGAAGCTAACCGACTCACGACCATCAATAATACGGTGATCGTAGGATAAAGCTAAGTACATAATAGGACGGATGACGATTTGGCCATCTACCACCACTGGACGCTCTACGATATTGTGCATACCTAGGATCGCCACTTGTGGTGCGTTGATAATCGGAGTCGATAACATCGAACCAAATACTCCCCCATTCGTAATGGTGAACGTACCGCCACTCATTTCCTCTAAGCTCAATTTGTTCTCACGTGCCTTACCTGCTAAACGAACCACTTCTGATTCGATTCCTGCTAAAGATAAGTTTTCCGCTGAACGAATCACGGGAACCACTAAGCCTTTTGGAGCAGATACCGCAATAGAAATATCGCAATAGTCGTGGAATACAATTTCGTCTCCATCGATTTTTGCATTCACAGATGGAAACTCTTTTAGAGCCACGCAAACTGCTTTAGTGAAGAACGACATGAAGCCTAAGCCTACACCGTGTTTCTCCTTGAATTTATCTTTGTATTTACCGCGAAGATCCATCACTGGCTTCATATCGACTTCGTTAAACGTCGTCAACATCGCTGTTTCATTCTTCACTGCCACTAAACGACGAGCCACTGTCTTACGCAATGAGCTCATTTTTTCGCGACGTGTACGATCTGATGTCGCTGCTGCCGGAGCAGAAGCGGCTGGAGCCGATGCCGAAGCTGGTTTAACTGCAGCAACCGCATCCTCTTTAGTGATGCGACCACCTACGCCTGAACCTGCTACCGAAGCAGCGGAGATTCCTTTTTCATCTAATATTTTTGCTGCTGCTGGAGATGGGTGACCCGCTGCATATGTCGCATCCACAGAAGAAGCTGGAGCTGCTGGAGCAGATGGCGCTGCTGCTGGGGCAGGAGCTGCCACAGCTACAGAACCACCTACAGTGATTCTTGCCAAAATTCCTCCAATCGGAACTATCGTTCCTGATTCAGCCACAATTTCTAATACACCCGCTGATTCAGCTGGCAATTCGAACGTCGCTTTATCTGATTCCAATTCGCAAAGTACTTCGTCTAAAGAAACGCTATCCCCCGTTTTCTTATTCCAAACAGAAACCGTCACTTCCGTGATCGACTCCCCTACTGCAGGAACTTTTACTTCTAAAACAGACGTAGGACCCGCCGCAGGTGCTGCAACAGGTGCAGGTGCCGGAGCAGCCACAGCTGCTACAACAGGAGCATCTGCCACTTTCACTGATGCGGTTGCTCCACCTGCCTCAATCGTACAGATGATTGCGCCGATCGGAAGAACATCGCCTTCTTTCGCCACAATATGCAACACACCTTCCGCCTCTGCAGGCAATTCAAAGGTCGCTTTGTCCGATTCTAATTCGCACAAAACCTCGTCTAATTTCACGTGATCGCCTTCCTTCTTGTTCCAAGTAGCAACGGTCACTTCCGTAATCGACTCGCCCACAGCGGGCACTTTCATTTCTATAGCCATAATAATTCTATTATTCGAATGCTTTGTTAATTAGGTTTACTTGCTCTACGCCGTGAACTTTCAAGAATCCAGTCGCAGGAGAAGCGGATTTTTTACGCGCGACTAAACCTTTGAATTTAGACCAGCCAAATTCACGGATCACATACGACCAGTAGCCCATGTTTTCCGGTTCTTCTTGCACGAAGAATACATCTGCGCCTTTGTATTTCGCTAATTCTACGTCTACTTGCTTCGTAGGGAATGGGTGTAATTGTTCCAAACGTACAATCGCCACATCCTTGCGCTTATCTTTTTCTTGGCGATCCAATAGATCGAAGTATACTTTACCAGAGCAAAGTAATACCTTCTTCACTTTGGCCTTATCTGCATAGCTATCACCGATCACCTCTTGGAATTTACCCTTCGTAAACTCTTCGATAGGCGAAACCACTTTCGGGTGACGGAAGATGGACTTAGGCGACATCACGACTAATGGCTTGCGGAAATCCCAAGTCAATTGACGACGTAAAGCGTGGAAAATATTCGCTGGCGTCGTTAAGTTCGCCACGATCATGTTGTTTTCGGCAGCTAACTGCAAGAAACGCTCTGGACGTGCATTCGAGTGCTCTGGACCTTGCCCCTCATAACCGTGCGGCAATAACATCACCAAACCATTCTGAGTACCCCACTTCGATTCATGAGATGAAACGAATTGGTCAATCATGGTTTGAGCGCCATTGGCGAAGTCACCAAACTGTGCTTCCCAAATAACTAAGGCATCTGGATTCGCTAAGGCATAACCAAATTCGAAACCTAATACGCCGTACTCAGAAAGTAAGGAGTTATAAATCTGCGCTTGCTCTTGACCCTCTTTAATGTGGTTTAACGAATTGTAGTTCTCATTCGTGTTCGCATCGTGTAATACGACGTGACGGTGAGAGAACGTACCGCGTTGGACATCTTGGCCGGATAAACGAACAGGTTTGCCTTCTAAAAGAAGTGAACCATACGCTAATAATTCAGCCGTAGCCCAGTTTAATTGGCCTTTTTCGAAATATCCTTTGCGATCTGCGATTACTTTTTCGATTTGCTTTAAGGCAGTAAAACCTTTTGGCAAAGAAGTCAACGCTTTCGCTACTGAATCAATCACCTCTTTCGAGATCGCCGTTTTAGGAGACGAATCAAAATCCGTTTCGTTGGAGAAACGAAGCGCTGACCAGCGGTTATCTAATTTCAAAGGAACATACGGTGGGCTTACTTTTTGCTTCACCATATCTAAACGAGCCTGTAATTCAGCTTTGAAAGCGGAATCCATTTCTTCGGCTAATTTAGCCTCGATCTCGCCGTTCTTGATTAATTGTTGTGTGTAAACCTCGCGTGGGTTTGGGTGATTCGTGATGTTCGCATACAACGTAGGCTGCGTAAAACGAGGCTCATCTGATTCGTTGTGGCCATTACGACGGTAACAAACCATATCCACAAATACATCGCGGTTAAATTCTTGACGGTATTCTGCCGCCATACGAGACACAAATACCACTGCTTCTGGATCATCTCCATTCACGTGGAATACCGGTGCATCGATGATTTTAGCCACATCCGTGCAATAAATCGCCGAACGAGCATCTTCAAAGTCAGTCGTAAAACCTACTTGGTTATTGATCACAAAGTGGATGGTTCCACCTGTACCGTAACCCTTTAATTTCGCCATCTGAGTTACCTCATACACGATACCTTGACCAGCTACCGCCGCATCTCCGTGAATTAAAATAGGTAATACTTTATCGTAATCTCCTGCATAATGCGCATCTGCACTAGCCCGGCAGAAACCTTCTACTAAGGGATTCACCGCTTCTAAGTGTGATGGATTAGGAGCTAATTTCAACGAAATCTCGCTTCCTTTAGGTGAAATATGCTTGCTTGAATAACCTAAGTGGTATTTTACATCACCATCTCCGTGAATTTCATTAGGAACATTTCCTTCGAAACCATCAAAGATTGCTTCGTATGATTTGTGCATGATGTTTGCCAAAACGTTCAAACGCCCTCTGTGCGCCATCCCGATCATCGCCTCCTTCACACCCGCATCAGCTGCTACATTGATAATCGCATCTAAACCGGCGATAGTGGATTCTCCACCTTCTAAGCCGAAACGCTTTTGGCCTAAATATTTTGTACCTAAGAAGTTCTCAAAAACAACGGCCTCGTTCATCTTCTGAAGAATGTGCTTTTTCTCCTCAAACGTAGGCTTGAATGAAAGTGCTTCCTTCTCGATTTTATTACGTAACCACTCTTTTTGCTGTACGTCGCGGATATACGAATATTCGAAACCCACTGAACCTGCATAGATTTTATGTAAAGCTGCTTGAATCGTGCGCAAAGTCACTGCACCTAAACCCATGAAAGATCCCGCTTGGAAAACGGTATCTAAATCCGCATCAGACAAAGAATAATCCGCCAAATCTAAACGTGGCTTACGATCCTTGCGCTCACGCACCGGGTTAGTTTTAGATAATAAGTGGCCTCTTGAACGGAATGCCTTAATCAAGGAGATAACCGCCATTTCTTTCTGAACGTGGCTTGAATCAGCAGAAACAGCGCCCGCAGGAGCTCCCTCGCCTAACCAGGTTTGAGAAAAGTCGAAACCTTTGAAGAAATCTCTCCAAGAGCTATCTACTGAATTGGGATCTTGTTTGTACGCCTCATACAAGTCAGCTATGACTTGCGTGTCGGCATTGGCTACGTAGGAAAATGGATCCATAAGTTAATTTTCTAGGCTTTAGGCCAAAGAAATGTTTCAATGTTTTGGTTTAGTACAATCTTAACAATCTATAAATGCTAAAATCTACGCAATTTACTATTTGCTCCGCAAAATACCCCTACTTAT
The DNA here is from genome assembly GCF_004307425.1 of Aquirufa antheringensis. Classification (GTDB taxonomy): domain Bacteria; phylum Bacteroidota; class Bacteroidia; order Cytophagales; family Spirosomataceae; genus Aquirufa; species Aquirufa antheringensis. The sequence continues at coordinate 420,890 of NZ_SEWZ01000003.1, read as the reverse complement.
TCTTGGGTTTTTTAGCTATAAGTGCACAAATTTCTGAGGAATTTTATCCATTGTAAAAGCCCTCTAAAATTTCTTTAATAATTTCAATTTTTTCCTCTAAAATCACCAATAATTAGCCTGTTCTTTTAAGGTCTAAATTGACCTAATTTCCCCAAGCCAAAATCGAGGTCATAACGGAGGAAAATTTGATGAAAACCAGACGCTTCACTCGAAGTAGTCGAACCAAGTGTCGATACATTTTTACCCAGAAAATCATACGAATAACCTACTCTAAAATTCATACCTAGCGGCACCTCCAACGAACCTAATAAAGCTGGATCACCAAACTCCGAGCCCGTCTGCTGGTACCACAACCCAATACCAAGTTTTTCTTGGTACCAAAAAACAGCATTTAAATCCACTTTCGTCTGCAGATCCTTTCGTAAAACGGTTCCCACTTTTAGTGTATGCAAATCACCCACGGGGAAATAATAGGACGCTTGCAAATATAGAGGCGCATCACCCAAGCCATCAAATCGATTAGTAGGCTTCGAAATTCCCACCATCAAGGCTTCTTTTCGATAGGTCACCCCTATCCCGATACTTCCTAAAAGCTCACTAGAACCCGATTTGCCTAAAATGGGATATTGATTCACCCCTACATTAATTCCATAGCTCAATTGATTCCCTCTCCCCCAATGCTCATGCTTAGAAGCGACTACCGCTAATCCTAAGTTAGAAGATATCAGTCCTGAAGGAGTTGCATAGGATTGATCCGTATTGTATCCCAAAAACCCCAAGCCCCAGCTCCCCTTTTGCAAAGGCATATCGATGCTCATCAATTGTTGAGAAGACGAGGCACCGCCTATCGTCTGAAAGAGAGGTTTTTTGCGAAAGATCCCTTTGGCAGAAAAAATCTTCTGCGCTCCTGCATCCGCTGGATTAATAGCTAATGGGAGAAATGGATAAGCCATCCGCAAAGATTCTTGCTGGGCGTGAACTGCGAATGAAAGGAATAAAAGCAAGGCAAGTTTTCTCATAAAAACTGACAATGTGACACCTCTCGCTGTCTTGGAATTAAAATTGCAAAAGAATGCCCAAATGTAGGATTATTAATTTTAAAAAATATGAAAGAAACAGGTAACATCTCCATTCACACCGAGAACATTTTTCCCATCATCAAGAAATTTCTCTATTCGGATCACGAGATTTTCCTTCGTGAGCTAGTTTCAAACGCCGTAGATGCGTCCCAAAAAATCAAGCGCTTAAGTTCCATTGGTGAATTTAACGGTGAATTAGGGGAACTAAAGGTGAAAGTTAGTTTTGACAAAGACAAAAAGACCATCACGATTTCTGACAACGGTATCGGTATGACCGCAGAAGAAATCAAGAAATACATCAACCAAATCGCCTTCTCTGGAGCTACGGAATTCGTAGAAAAATACAAGGACCAAGGAGATGACAAAGGTATTATCGGACATTTTGGTCTGGGTTTCTATTCGGCCTTTATGGTGGCGAAAGAGGTCGAGATCATCTCTAAATCCTACCAAGAGGGTTCCGAGGCCGCTACTTGGAAGTGCGACGGTTCTACCGAATACACGATTGGATCAGCCAAAAAGAAAACGCGCGGAACAGATATCATCTTGCATATCGCAGAAGATTCAGAAGAGTTTTTAGAGGAGTTCAAATTAAAGTCGATCTTGGAGAAATACGGCAAATTCTTGCCGATTGAGATTGAGTTTGGCGATAAGGTAATCAATAATCCGAACCCGATTTGGACTAAATCTCCATCTGATTTAACAGACGAGGATTACTTGAAGTTCTACGAGGAATTATACCCTTTCCAAGAGAAACCTTTGTTCTGGATTCACTTAAATGTGGACTATCCGTTTAATCTAACGGGTATTTTATATTTCCCAAAAGTGAAAAACGAGATGCAATTGCAACGCGAAAAAATCTCCCTTTACAGCCGCCAGGTATTCATCACCGATGAGGTAAAAGACATCGTTCCTGAATTCTTGATGTTATTGCACGGGGTCATCGACTCACCCGATATTCCATTAAACGTCTCTCGCTCGTTCTTACAAGCAGATTCGAACGTGAAGAAAATCAATTCGTATATCACGAAGAAAGTAGCGGATAAATTAGCTGAATTATTCAAATCGGATCGCCCTGGATTCGAAGAAAAATTCGCAAATATCGGCTTATTCATCAAGTACGGAATGATTTCGGACGAGAAATTCTTAGAGAAAGCAAAAGATTTTTGTCTAGTTCAAGATACAAATAACAAGTATTTCACGTTAGACGAATACAGTGAAGAGGTGCAAGCTGCCCAAACAGACAAGGACGGAAACAAGGTGTACTTGTATACCACCGACGTCGAGCAACAAGATGCCTTTATTCAATCCGCCCAAAACAAAGGTTACTCAGTCATTAAATTGGATACCCTGATCGACAGCCACTTCATTAACACGATGGAGTCTAAATTAGAAAAGACGCAATGGAAGCGTGTAGATGCTGATGCAGTCGACAAATTAATTGATACGGGGATTACTTTGGAAGCGATTTTATCGGATGCTCAAAAAGAGAGCGTGAAGAAAGTCTTCGAAGAAACCCTAAATGACAAACAAAAAGTAGTGGCCGTAGAGGCAATGTCACCGGATGAATTACCTGCCATCGTGACTCAAAACGAGTTCATGCGCAGAATGAGTGACATGTCGAAGACCGGCGGTGGCGGTATGGGCATGTTTGGAGCTATGCCAAACACCTATAACATCACCATCAACGCGAACCACCCATTGATTAGTAAACTAGCTGATTTGAAAGACGAGAGCGAACAAAAAGCGCTAGCGAAACAAATCTCAGACCTAGCTTTACTATCGCAAAATCTATTAACGGGGGCTGATTTGACAGCCTTCATTAAGAGAACAGTGGGAGGTTTTTAAGAAATCTCCTTAAGACAAATAAAAAGAGCCGCTAATTATGCGGCTCTTTTTTTTATTGCTTACGCACCATCAACTTCTTTGTGGCGACAGGTTTACCATCTACGAGCAGCTGGTACATATACAGTCCACTATTCAATTCACGCAAGGATATTTTAGCGCTGCGATCCTCTTTATCCAGTTCGACTTCCTTTACCACTAATCCTAACACATTATAAATCGCTATTTTGACCTCTTGGTTATTACCCGAAAATTGGTAATCGACCAAAGCATAATCGGCAGCCGGATTAGGATATAAATGGGAAACGAAAATACGATCCGCCTGAAATAAATAGGGGTCATTTTTGAATCCTAGCAGAGCTACTAGGACTAAAATTAAAGTGATATGTCGCAATACTATTTTCATTCTCAAATCGTTGAGACGAAATTAGTACATTTTCTGATGGCTCTGTCCTTTTTAAGGTTTTTTAACAAGGACTTGGTATTCCACCCGTTTCAGAATGGTTTGGAGGGATGGCTTTTCGGAGATTCTCCAGCGGAATCCATCTAATTCTTGCAGATCACCTTTCCATTCTTTGGGAGGCACGAACTTAGCCTCTGGCTTCGTGATAAAAGCAATCTTCTTCACCTTATTATCTTCAAAAAATAAGTTCATTCGACTACATTCAACTCGATTTAAACCAGTAGTTACTCTCTTATCATCGATGACATAATAGATACTCTCCCCATTCCCCTCTACATTCACCCGGTTCAGCTTAGAATCCTCTTTGAAATGAACCCACACTTTTCTGCCTTTGATTTGATTATAATGATTCGCAGAATCGATAGAAATAACGAATGATTTGCCGCGCAAACGCATTTCCTTTAGCTTCTGATTTCCCATAAATAAGGAAATGGAATCCGCTTGAGATTGCGAATCCTGGGTCCAGAGAATCGGTTTTTGGTAGAAATGAATAATCGAATCCTGCACATTATACCCTAGCGAATCGCATCTACCAGATAAATCTGACTTGTAAATGAGGACATTTTTGTAGGCAAATAACTTTCGAATCGAATCCTTTTTAATGTTAACAGAAACGAGAGTATCCGCCGTCAAATACAGCGTGTCTTTCTCCATGATGTTTTGCATCCACGCGTGGCCATAAACCCGAGTGATACCCGTTTTACCCGCATAACGGCCATTATCCCCTTTCAGGATTACTTTTTCTTTTTGGCTAACGAATTCAACCTTCCCTTTTGCCACCCCAATTTGGGTAGGAGAATCGTAAAATAAGGTATCTGCTGTCAGAATATATTCGTCGGTTTTTGCCGTCGAACGACCTGTAAAATTCGACACCTTCGTGATCGTATTGTAGAAACCGCGACTGGTAATGACGGTATCTTTTTTCGTCACAATTTCCGTGGGTGCAATGAAAAAGGCTTCCTTGGAGAGCGTGTTGTATTTCAGTGAATCTGCTTTTACGGAGCCTCCTTCTTTATCGATGACGCGAACCTTCTCTTTAAATAAAAAATTCTTAGTCGTGGTATTGTAAAAACCTTCGCGACTCGTCAGGGTAGATTTTTTATCGATGATCTTAGCTCCTGAATGATAGATGGCCATTTTGGAGTTTAAATCATAGTCTAATTTGGGCGTATTCAAGATAATCGTATGATCATCTAATTTCACCCGGCCGCTGATATAGGCCTGGCGCATATTGCCATTGTATAAAGCCGTATCACCCGTAATGGTTACCGTATCGGCTTGAATGATGCGCACGTGGCCGTAAGCTTCCACGTTATTCGTGGTAGAGTTCAAAACGGCCTGATCACAGTAAAGTGTCGTCGTTCCTTGTTGCAATAATACGCGACCTACCAGGGTTTTGCGCATGATTAAATCCTGTTGCATTCCATTCAAACTGTCCGCTCGAATGACTTGCAAAAGTTGCCCCTGCGCTTGTGTTAAAAACGACAAACTCAGAAGAAATACCAGGAAAATCCAACCTTTGTAACGCATCTTGAAATTGAATCGCTAATTTCGTAGCTCCATTGAACACGCAATTTACCATTTTTATGCTGGAAGATTTTATCCATTTTGTCCAAAAAGAGAATTTATTCCAACCCGACCAGAAAATTCTAGTCGCCGTGAGTGGCGGAATTGATTCTGTTGTGTTGAGTAAACTGTTTTCTTTGGCCAAATATAAATTTGGAATCGCCCACGTCAACTTCAGCCTTCGCGGTGAAGAATCGCTTGCGGACGAGGTTTTCGTGAAGAAATTCGCCAAAACCCTCAAAGTCCCCTACCACACGATCTGCTTCGACACAAACGCATACGCCACACAGGAAAAGATCTCCACCCAAATGGCCGCTCGCATTTTGCGCTACCAATGGTTTGAGGAAATCCGTGTAAAAGAAGGTTATGATTTTATTGCGACCGGTCACCACCAATTAGACAGCGCGGAAACGATGCTCATTAATCTAGTTCGAGGCACTGGAATCGCCGGTTTTCATGGTATTCCCATTAAATCAGGAAATTTAATCCGTCCCTTATCATTTGCCAGCCAAGACGCTATTTTCGACTTTGTAGTCGCTCACAAATTGGCTTGGCGTGAAGATTCTTCGAATGAATCGACCAAATACCAACGCAATTTCATTCGCCACGAAATAATGCCCAAGTTCCAAGAACTGAACGCCCATTTCGAGCAAACCCTCGCAGCCACTAGTTCAAAAATCAAAGGGATAGAAGCCTGGATGCAAGAAGAATTGCAAGCTTTTATCAGCGAAAACAGCTCAATTGATGCAGCTGGGAATATAACGGTCAAAATACCTTCATTAACGCCAAAAAGCACCGTTTTACTCACTGAACTATTACTCAGCTACCACTTCAATTCGACCTCCATCGAAGCCATCTTACAGTCGGATAAAGTAGGTGCCATTTTTGAATCTCCTAGCCATAGTTTGAATATCGATCGCGGCCAATGGATCATATCACAGAAAAGTCAAGCGGATTACAAACCCATCGTCATCTCGGAGGAAGATGAAGTCATTCAACTGGGAAATCAAGAATTACATATTTTCATCGAAGAAAGAACGGCTGACTGGAAAGCAATCACGGATCCGAATGTGGCTTGTCTTGATGCAGACACACTTGATTTTCCTCTTGAAATACGTAAAGCACAAGAGGGCGATTGGTTTTGTCCTTTAGGGATGAACCAAAAGAAGCTTATCTCGGACTTCCTAACGGATAAGAAAGTGCCCTTGGCTATCAAAAAGAATACTCAAATCCTTTTAAGCAAAGGTTCTGTTGCCTGGATCCTAGGGCAGCGAATTGATAATCGGAATAAGGTGACGGATAAGACGGAGTTGGTAGCGGTGTTTGAACTAAAAAGCACAGCTTTTTAGTTCAAATCAAATACTAAAGAGCAAAGACCAAATATCAATGTTGGAATCCCCTGCGGGGATAGTATTGGAAAAAAAATCTATTTGAACTTTGAACTTTGCTCTTTGAACTTTGAGAGCAGATTATTAAAATAATAAAGGGCTCAGGTGAGCCCTTTATTATTTTAATAATCTGCGATACGCCTCCGTCCTAATCGGATCCAACGTACTCAGGTATGTAAAAGCTTGCTGACGTTCAGCCGGAAGGGCTTCGTCCAGAAGGGAAATGATTTCTTCTGATTTGGCATCAAAAAAGACGCGAATACTAGCCGCACCTGGGCGCAAGGTATTCATCTCCCTAATCGACTTCAATAGATCAAGAATTCCCTTTCTGGCTGCATCCGGATTCTCTGACATTTTATCCAAATAGAGGCGATGGTACTGGTAGTTCACCTCTCGCATGCCCTGCAAATTTTGGTTAATTAAGTTCTCCGATACACCCATTCTGCTGCGAACATCAGAGATGACGCCCCAGCCAGAACCAGCGTTTTGGGCTAGATTCGTTAGATTATTTAGTTTCTGAACGAAAGGTTCTCCTCCTTTTGGGGCAAAAGAATCATATGAATAGCTTAGTCCCAAATAAGCATAAAATGCCATCATCGAACTCAAGTTATCCGAAAAGCTATTGTCATTGTAGGTAATAGGCGTACCTAATTGGTACTTGAAATTGAAATTCTTGTCCACTAAATTCAATAAAACCGTTTCATAGGAGGTACCGTAAATGGGACGCAAAACTTGTACACGCGCTGTTGCCTCGATGTCTCCCTGGGCGGAGGACTTCGTTAACAGTAAATTAATCGTTAATTTGATTTTTTCTTCGGGTGCAAAATTATCTGATGACCACCTTCGGCCATTCATAAATTCCTGCATTGTTCGTTGTAATTCAGCATAGACTTGAGAACCGCCTCGCTGCTGGTCGAGCTGTAATTGCTCTGTACTGATACTAATAGAAGTTAAAAGTTCTTGAGCTTGAACAGCCCAAGAACTTAAAAGGAATATCAACAGAAATCGCATTGATTTCATGATCGATCTATTAAAATCACAGGTGACTAGTTTTCAGTTGTACCTTCTTCGCGGTTTCTGAAATCTACTTTATCAGCTAAAAAATCATCGATAGCTAAAGCGGAAGGCTTAGGCATACGCTCGTAGTATTTAGAGATTTCGATTTGCTCGCGGTTCTCAAAAATCTCTTCTAAATTATCTACAGAAGAAGCGAACTCAGATAATTTACCTGATAATTCTTCTTTCATCTTGCTTGAAATCTGACGTGCACGTTGTCCTACGATCGAAATCGATTCGTATACGTTACCAGTTTTAGCAGCGATCTTATCTACATCACGTGTAATGATGGATGGATTTGTTGGAGTCTTAGACATCTCTATATAATTTAAGATTGCAAATTTAACGTTAATTTTTAAGAAATACTATTGAGGGCTCGTAGCAATTTTCGAAGTATTCGACTTCTCTTTTTCCTGCAATACCTTGTATTCTGCTTCTAATTTGGCGATTCGGGTGACCTCATTTTGGCTCTCCGTGTACCATTTTTCAGCTGTTTTCAGTAACGAACTCTGTGGATACTTATCGATGAATTCTAAATAGAACTTCAATACGTCTTCGTAGCGCTCCTTTTGTTTGAATTCGACTGTACTTTTTGCCAAATCAAACTGGGAAACTACCTTGAAATAAGCCATCTCCTCATTGTAATCAGAATCAGGGAAGTCACGTTGGAAATTCGTAATCTCAATCACAGCAGACTTCAAAGAAGCGATGTTAAAGGGAGAGGTTTTGTAATACAATTTAGCCTTTTCATAAGCTTTCTTCTCCAGTTTCTTCCGCAAATCCTTGATCATCAAACTGCAATCTTCCCGGTATTTAGAATCTGGGTAATTATTCAAATAGCTCTGCAATTCATTGATAGCCGCTAAAGTACCCGTTTGATCTAAATTGAAATTAGGGGAATCCTTGTAAAGCGAAAAGGCAGCCATGTAAATCGACTCTTCTGCATATTCTGAACGAGAAAACACTTCAGAGAAACGCTTAAAGTGCGTATTAGCAACGGTATAGTTTGCTAATTCAAAATCACATTTGGCCTGGTAAAAAGTGGCCATTTCCTGCGTAGAATCACCCGTTAATAGCGGCAAAACCTCATCAAAAAGAATCCCAGCCTTATCAAACTCTTTCTTCTTATAATAATCAACCGCGGCTTTGTACTTAGTCGTAACGCTCGCGCTCTTTCTGAACTTCTCGAACTTCCCACACGCACTTAAACCGATTAAGGCGATTAAACAAACTAGTATTTTATTTTTCAAATTCATAAGCCCGCAAAGATACGTTTATTTTCTGAATTGTAGGTGATAGAGTTGCGCATATAAACCATCTAAAGCCAATAATTCATCTTGCGTCCCGCGCTCTTTAATTTCCCCTTTATCCATCACTAAAATTTGATCTGAATTCCGAATGGTAGACAAGCGATGGGCAATCACAACTGCTGTACGCCCTTTCATCAAGGTAGAAATCGCCTGCTGAATCAACACTTCTGTCTCAGAATCCACGGAAGAGGTGGCTTCATCCAGTACAATAATCTTCGGATTATGGACCAAAGCACGCACAAACGAAATCAACTGCCTTTGCCCAACACTCAAGGTAGCTCCACGTTCTTTTACCTCATAATCATAGCCACCTGGAAGTGAAAGAATAAAATCATGGACACCCACTGCTTTCGCGGCTTCTACCATTTTATCCTGAGTGATCGACTCATCACCTAGATGAATATTATAGGCAATCGAGGAGCTAAACAAGAACACATCTTGTAATACCACCGCGATGTTTTTGCGCAAAGAGCCTATTTCGTAAGAGGTCAAAGGAACGCCATCGATGTTGATCTCACCACTTTGGCAATCATATAAACGACCTAATAAACCAATAATGGATGATTTTCCAGCTCCAGTCGCTCCCACAATCGCACAGGTTTTTCCCGCTTCTACCGTAAAACTCACGTTTTTAACGACCCACTCTGGCTCTTGGTAAGCGAAAGTGACATCTGAAAATTCAATTTTTCCTTCGATGTGATCCGCCTGAATGGTTCCGTTGTTTTGGATATAATCCGTCGAATCTAAGAGCGTTAAAATGCGCTCCGTCGACACTATCCCCATTTGTAGTGTATTGAAACGATCCGCTAACATCCGAATGGGACGATAAAACAAGTTAATAAACATGATGAATGCGGTCAAGGTCCCCACTCCCATCTCTTCCTTCACAATGTAGGTGGATGCTGCCCAGACAACTAGCCCCGTACCAATCGCCGCAATGACGTCCGCCACAGGAAAAAAGACCGAATAGGCCAAAATACCACGAATATTAGCGTCACGATGTTCCTCGTTAATGCGGTTGAATTTCGCTAATTCTTGCTTTTCGGCGTGGAACATTTGGACAATCAACATCCCAGAAATATGTTCCTGCACAAAGGAATTTAGATTTGCGACCGCCGTTCGAACCTCATTGAATGATTTCTTGATGTATTCTTTGAACACATAAGTCGAAAAAATCATAAAAGGGACTGTCGCAATAATAATCAGGGTCAAGCGCCAATCCGCATAAAACATCACCCCTAAAATCAGGAATAATTGCAAAAGATCGCCCGCGATAGAGGCTAGTCCTTCTGAAAAAACGTCATTCAATGTTTCGATATCCGACACCGTCCGCGTTACTAAACGCCCGATAGGTGTCGCGTCAAAGAAAGCTAATCGCAGATGAACAATCTTCTCATACAATTGAATGCGAATGTCGCGGATGACGGTTTGGCCTAAATAACCGGCTAAATACGAAGTAGAAAACTGCAAACCTGTTTGCAATAAGAGGGCCCCCAGCATCCAACCCAGCATACGAACTAAATCGGAGGCAAAAGTCAAGCCTAGGTAATTATCTAAAGTATAGCGAATTAAAAGGGGGACAACAGGGGAAATCCCTGCCATACAAAGAATCAAAAAGACCAGAAACCAAAAGCGAAAACGGTAGGGCTGAATAAAGCCATACAACCGTTTAATGATCTGAAAATCGAATGTTTTACCGGAATTAGCTTCTTTCACTGTTCATTTTTTCGATGGAGGAAGAAGCCGCGCAGGTACCACAGCCTTTGGCACAGCTCCCTGCATTCTTACCCCAAAACTGATTGTATACCAGGCGAACTAAATAAACGAGCGCCGCAGCAAATACCAAAAAGATGATCCCGTTTTCCATATTAATCAAACCACTTAGATTGCAAAGTTCCTAAAAATTCCGAGAATATGGGACCTGCACCAATAATTTCACCCGTAAAAATAACGTCCTGGCCACCCGAAAAATTGGTCACCATTCCTCCCGCTTCTTCAATAATGATTTTACCTGCAGCGACATCCCAGGGCTTCAGATTAGCCTCAAAAAAGCCTTCAAAACGACCGCAGGCCGTATAAGCTAAATCAATGGCCGCCGCACCCATGCGTCTTAAACCGTGCGAAGAACGCATTAGTTCCTTCAATAAATCTAAATACCGGTCTTGGTAGGAGAAATCGTAATAGGGAAATCCGGTGGCTAATAAAGACTTAGACAAGGAATTTTCAGGAGAAACCTGAATGGGTTTGCCATTCAAATGCGCTCCGTGTCCCTTCACCGCGGTAAATAATTCATCGCGATTAGGCTCATAAATCAAACCTAGAATGGGCTGTTTATTCAGGATCAAACCCACCGAAACGGCGAATACCGGCAGCTTGTGCAGGAAATTCGTGGTTCCATCTAGAGGATCAATCACCCAATAATAACCCTCCCCTACTTCCTCGTAATTCGACGAAGTTTCCTCCGCGATAAAGGCCGCCTCTGGAAAAATAGCTGAAAGTCCTTGTTTTAATTTCGCTTCGGCCTGCTGATCCACAAAGGAAACTAAATCATTCGTTCCTTTATAGATAATATCCGAACTCGTAAACTGCGATGATTGCGCAAGAATCCATTGGCCGGTCTCCCGAACCAGTTTCGAAGATTCTTTCAATACATCGGTTAACGCTTTCATTATTTTTTAGCCACAGGTTTTACGCTTGCCAAAGGTCCTTTCAACCAATCCGCAATAATCTGTTGCGTCTCTTTCAAATACGTATCTTTCGCATGCTTGTCTTTTTCTTTAGAAACCAACTTCGTGTCTTCCGCTTCAGCACCTGCCAACACTTCCATCACAGCCGCAGCCTCATCTGGCTTTTTCTTTTGGTCATCTAGTTCTTTCTTGCGCTTATCATATTGCAATGCAATCGAATTCGTTTCCTTTAATTTCTTCCAACGCTCTAAATCCTCTTTCAATTTCAATAGCTCAGGCTTCGTTTTCAAGCGATTTTGGAAAGCCACCTGTAATTGCTTCACCGTAGCAGGATTCACTTTTCCTGTCTTCGTAAACGTAGTCGAACGAATCATATCCCAAGGTAACGCACTTGGCTGAGAACTTTCACCAAATTCCTCCGCAGAGAAAGCCGATGGTAAAGCGAAATCAGGACTCACCCCTTTATGTTGTGTAGAACTTCCTGTGATGCGGTAGAATTTTTCCAAAGTAATCTTCAATACACCTGGATTTTCCTTCTCCGAACGAACGAAACGACTTAAATCTAACACGCTTTGAACGGTCCCTTTACCGTAGGATTGCTCCCCTACGATAATTCCTCGTTGGTAATCTTGAATAGCACCGGCAAAAATCTCCGAAGCGGAAGCAGAGAAACGGTTAATCAATACAGCCATGGGACCATCGTAGACTAATTCTGGATTCTCATCATTTTCCTGTGTGATTTGGCCAGTTGATTCTTTACGCTGCACCACCGGTCCAGAGGTAATAAACAAGCCTGTTAAATCAACCGCCTCGATTAAGGATCCACCACCATTATTGCGCAAATCAATTAACAAGGCATCGATTCCTTCTTTCTTGAACTCCAAAAGAAACTTGCGCACATCTGCTGAGGTAGATTTAAAGCCTGCCTCATTATTGCGAGCACCTTCGAAGTCACGGTAGAACATGGGTATCGTGATTAAACCAATTTTGATGGTTTTGTCTCCTTGCTTTTGGAACAAAATCTCTTTCTTCGCCGTCTGCTCTTCTAGTTTAATCTTTTCGCGAACGATACGCACCTCTGTGGTCGGCGAACCCGTCACTCCCGAGGCAGGTAAAATCTTTAAGCGAACGACGGTTCCTTTAGGACCACGGATTAATTTCACCGCATCATCCGTAAACCAACCGATGATGTCGACGAATTTTCCATCCTCTCCCTGTGCTACTCCCACGATTCGGTCTTTCGGGTTCACTTGCTTGCTGCGATATGCGGGGCCACCCGGAACTAAGTCTACAATACTTACGTAATCGCCTTCTAGACGAAGTGTAGCACCGATTCCTTCGAAACTTTGGGACATATCCTTATTGAATTCTTCCGCCGCCTTGGGAATCATGTAGGTTGTGTGCGGATCAATGCTTTCCGTGTAGGCGTTCATAAAGACTTGGAAAACGTCTTCTGACTTCGTTTTCGCCATGTACTTTTCCGTCCGCTTGTAACGCTCTTTTAATTCGCGCACAGAAGTTGTATCCGCTTTACCACCGATTTTCCAGTCTAATAATTGACGTTTTAAATCCTTACGCCAAAAATCATCCAACTCCGACTCCGATTTCGCCCATGTCGCTTTCTCTCGGTTTGGCTGGTAGGTTTCATCAACGGTAAAATCCGTTGGCTTATCCAATTGTGCCGTAATGAAAGCGTAACGTGCTTTCATGCGACTTTGGTACACATTATAAATCTGAAAGGCTGAAGTTAAATCCCCTAAGTTTAGGGCCTCATCAATCGTAAAACGATACTTTTCTAATTCATCTATATCCGATGCCAAGAAGAACACCTTATTCGGATCCAATTGCTTGATATACGAATCGAAAATCTTCGAGGACAAGGAATCATTTACCGGCACTTTGCGGTAATGGTAATTGCTCAAAATCTCAAATACCTTACTCTCTACCTTGCGTTGCAAAGCAGAGGGTTGCAAATCACCTTCTTGGTAATTGATCTGATTTTGCAGGTCTGAACCGTGCATAAACCAAACAACCAATAAGGAAAGCGGGATGAAAATAGGAAGTATCTTCTTCATAGATTTATTTTTCAATCTCTAATAATTCCACTTCAAAAACTAAAGCAGAATAAGGTTTGATGGTTTGACCACCACCACGAACGCCGTAAGCGAGATATTCAGGTACAAATAATTTAAATTTAGACCCTACCGGCATTAATTGCAAAGCCTCAACCCAGCCAGGAATAACTCCTGTCACCGGAAATGAAATAGGTTCGCCACGTTGAACTGAGGAATCAAATACCGTTCCATCGATCAAAGTACCATGGTAATGGGTTTTCACTTTATCAGTTGAAACCGGCTTAGGACCTGATCCTAATTTGATGATTTTATATTGTAAGCCAGAAGAAGTCACCACGATGGAGTCTTTCTTTTTATTTTCTGCCAAAAACTTCTCTCCAGCCTCCTTGTTAGGTAAAAACTCTTTCGATTTTTCTAAGGCAAGCGCCTCTTGATTTTTCATCATGTAAGCCGAAACCACATTTTGACATTCTTGTTCTGTCATTTTCAAAGCGCCACCTTGGGTAGCTGCCTCGAAGCCTTTGGCCACCATCGCTGGATTTAAGGTCACTTTTTGAGACTTAAAATTCTGAGCCACAAGCACGCCCACGGCATAAGAAACAGAATCCACTTGATTTGCGAATTCTTTCACGGGTACTTTCGTTACCGAAATAGTCAACTTAGGTTTAGTTGTGGGCTTCTTTTTAGTCTGTGCTACAGAACTCAACGAAACAAGACAAGCAAAAATGGCTAATAATTTAATTTTCATAAAATAGAGAATTGATTTAAAAACAAAGGTTCGAAGATAAGCAAAAATGCCTCTTTTTCAAGAATTTTAACGGCATTTAACTGTTGGGATTTTGTTATCAAAAAGTTCATCTTTAAAAAGTCTTATGATTAACGTCTTTTTTTGTAAAAATTATGGGAATATTGAAATTTCCTAGCTAATTTTGCACCCGAAATTTGATTCAAAATAAATAGTTTAAAAATCAGTTTAAAATTATTAAACCCCTCCATTTTATATGGCATCAGTAAGACCAGATGAAGTTTCAGCAATTTTAAGGGAACAATTATCCCAAGCTAAAACTGTCGCAGAACTAGAAGAAGTAGGTACCGTACTCCAAGTGGGTGATGGTGTGGCACGTATTTACGGCCTATCTAACGTGCAAGCAGGTGAGTTGATCGTTTTTGAAAACGGTCTAAAAGCGTTAGCCTTGAACTTAGAAGAGGATAACGTAGGTGCTGTATTATTAGGCGACTCTAGCTCAGTTAAGGAGGGTGATACTGTAAAAAGAACAAACCTAATCGCCTCAGTTAAAGTAGGTGATGGTATTTTAGGTCGTGTGGTAAACACCTTGGGTGAGCCTATCGACGGAAACGGTCCTATTACAGGTGATTTATACGAGATGCCTTTAGAACGTAAAGCACCCGGAGTAATCTTCCGTCAACCCGTTACAGAACCATTACAATCAGGTATCAAAGCGATTGATGCAATGATCCCAGTAGGTCGCGGACAACGTGAGCTAGTAATCGGTGACCGTCAAACAGGTAAAACAGCGGTTTGTATCGATACAATCATTAATCAAAAAGAATTTTACGATAAAGGAGAACCCGTTTTCTGTATCTACGTAGCGATTGGTCAAAAAGCTTCTACTGTGAAGCAAATTGAGCAAACTTTGCGTAAAGCAGGTGCGATGGATTACACCGTTGTTGTTTCTGCTTCAGCAGGTGATCCAGCTCCGATGCAATTCTACGCTCCCTTTACAGGTGCAGCGATCGGTGAATTCTTCCGTGATACAGGTCGTCCAGCTTTAGTCGTTTATGATGACTTATCGAAGCAAGCGGTAGCTTACCGTGAAGTTTCCCTTTTATTACGTCGTCCACCAGGACGTGAGGCGTATCCAGGTGACGTTTTCTACCTACACTCTCGTTTATTAGAGCGTGCAGCGAAAATCAACAACTCGGATGAGATTGCTCGTAATATGAACGACTTACCAGAATCGATCAAACACTTAGTGAAAGGTGGCGGTAGCTTAACAGCTCTTCCGATCATCGAAACACAAGCAGGTGACGTTTCGGCTTACATTCCTACGAACGTAATTTCGATCACCGATGGTCAAATCTTCTTAGAAACAAACTTGTTCAACGCAGGTATTCGTCCAGCGATTAACGTAGGTATCTCGGTATCTCGTGTGGGTGGTAACGCTCAGATCAAGTCAATGAAGAAAGTAGCGGGTACATTAAAATTAGATCAAGCTCAATTCCGTGAATTAGAGGCCTTCTCTAAATTCGGATCTGACTTAGATGCTTCGACTAAATTAACGATCGATCGTGGTCGCCGTAACTTAGAAATGTTAAAGCAACCTCAATTCGCACCACAACGTGTAGAGGAACAAGTTGCGATGATTTATTTAGCTACAACTGGTAACTTAGATAATGTGCCAGTAGAAAAAGTTCGTGAATTCGAACAAGATTTCATTCAAGTATTACGTGCGACAGAAAATGATACGTTAGTAGCATTAGGTCAAGGGAAATACGATGATGCCTTAACCGCTACCTTGAAGCGTGTGGGTAATGAAGTAGCAGCTAAGTACAAAGCATAAAATTAGAATACTATGGCTTCCTTAAAAGAAGTAAGAAATAGAATTGTATCCGTTAACTCGACGCAACAAATCACGAAAGCTATGAAAATGGTTTCCGCTGCGAAGTTGCGTCGTGCTCAGGATGCAATCCACCAAATGCGCCCTTACGCTCAGAAATTAGCGGAAATGATTGCAACGGTTTCTGCTCAAACAGAGGCAGGCGCAGAGAATCCTTTCACAGAAGTGCGTGAGATTAAGCGGGCATTAATCATTGTAGTAACGTCTGATCGTGGACTTTGCGGCGCATTCAATGCGAACGTAGGAAAAGCGACGATGGCTTTAGTACAAGAGAAATATGCAGACTTGAACGCGGCTGGAAACGTAGAGGTTTTGGCACTAGGAAAAAAAGGAGGAGAATACCTTTCTCGTCGTGGATTTAAAGTGAATGAGGCTCACGCTGACATTTTCACTCGGTTGAATTTTACGAATGTACGCGAAATCGGTGAAGTGGTTTTAAACTCCTTCATAGAGAAGCAATTCGATGTAGTAGAAGTTCTTTTCAACTATTCGAAAAACGTAGCAACTCAAATCATCCAAACAGAGCAATTACTTCCTTTAGTAGCCTCAGAATCAGGCGAAAAGGCAAGTTCAGTGGATTACATTTTTGAACCGTCTGAGGAAGAAATCATCTCTGAATTAATTCCAAAGTCAATCAAATTATCGATCTTCCGTGCCCTATTAGAATCAAATTCTTCTGAACACGGTGCGCGTATGACAGCGATGGATAAAGCGACTGATAACGCAGGTGAATTAATTAAAGCATTGAAATTAGAGTACAACCGTTCACGTCAAGCAGCCATTACGAAGGAAATCTTAGAGATCGTAGGGGGTGCAGAGGCGCTAAACGCATAAGTATAACAGCTTACCTAACAAGAAAGCCTTTCTTTGCAGAAAGGCTTTTTTTAGCTAAAATGAAAAATAACGTAATTCACAGCACGGATGAGGAGCAAGAAACCGCTGTCTTAGTAGCCGTCACTTCTCAAAAGCAAACGGCCGAGCAAACGGCAGAATACCTCGCGGAATTAGCATTTCTAGCTTCTACTTCAGGTGTTTTGACCTTAGCCACGTTTACACAAAACTTAGCCAAACCCGACAACCGCACCTACGTGGGAAAGGGGAAATTAGATGATATCATTGCCTATCTAGTGGCTAAAGATGTGGACATGCTTATTTTTGATGACGACCTAAGCCCGTCTCAGGTCCGTAATATCGAATATGAAATCTCGCTTTTAGGCAAAGAGATGAAAGTATTAGATCGGAGTTTACTCATACTCAATATTTTTGCCCAAAGAGCAAAAACACTTCAGGCCAAAACGCAAGTAGAACTCGCACAATACCAATACATGTTACCCCGATTAACCCGTATGTGGTCTCACCTTTCGAAACAACGAGGTGGTGTAGGTATGCGTGGTCCAGGTGAAAAAGAATTAGAAACGGATCGCCGTATCGCAAACGATCGCATTTCGTTTTTGAAAGATAAATTAGAACACATAGATAAGCAATCGTATACGCAACGAAAAAATAGGGACCGAATGGTTCGCATTTCACTTGTGGGCTATACAAACGTTGGCAAGTCTACATTGATGCAAAAATTAGCGAAAGTGGATGTCTTCGCCGAAAACAAATTATTCGCTACAGTCGACTCCACCGTCCGCAAAGTAGTTTGGGAAGGCATTCCTTTCTTATTAACGGATACCGTAGGTTTTATTCGCAAGCTCCCTACCCTCTTAATCGAATCCTTTAAATCGACCTTAGATGAGGTGCGCGAGGCGGATGTCTTATTGCACGTGGTAGATATTTCCCACCCGAATTTTGAGGAGCAAATCGAAGTCGTTCAAGGAATCCTAAACGAAATGGGCGTAGGTGACAAACCAACCATCCTAGTCTTTAACAAAATCGACCTCTTCCCTGTCGAAGATATTTTCTTTGAAGGATCCGAAGTGGGTCTAGATGGCGAACCAGAATTAAGTAAAATGGACCGAGTAACAGCCTTTTTAAAACGAACACACTGGCAAACCAATACACCTAAAACCGTTTTCATCTCCGCAGAACAACGCAGTAATTTAGCCGAACTTCGCGAGACGATTATGGACACCCTAAAAGACAAACACATGCAGATTTTCCCGAACTGGCTGGAGGGAAATCACTTGATGGGGCATAGTGATGGGTATACACCGGAATCAGAGTAGAGATAATAGAGTAGAGAGTAGAGATTATAGAGTATAGATTATAGAGTAGAGAGTAGAGATATTGGCGCTGTAGTTCAACGGATAGAATAGGCGTTTCCTAAACGCTAGATGCGGGTTCGATTCCCGCCGGGGCCACCCAGAGGGAAGCAGAAGAGCGCCCCTTCTAAACGCTAGATGAGGCCGGGGTCGCGCTCGACTCGATTCCCGCCGGGGCCACATAGTCACTTCGTGACAGTCGCTAGTCGCTAGTTGACAGTAGTCAGTGGACAGTCCGGAGGGAATGAGTCCGGAGGACGAACATTTCACGAGGTCATCCCCGCAGGGGATTCCAACTTTGAACTTTTTGCTTTGCTCTTTGTTCTTTGAAGACGCGCAGCGTCAAATATTTCACGAAGTCATCCCCGCAGGGGATTCCAACTTTGTACTTTTTGCTTTGCTATTTGTTCTTTGAAGACGCGCAGCGTCAAACATTTCATGAGGTCATCCCCGCAGGGGATTCCAACTTTGAACTTTTTGCTTTGCTCTTTGCTCTTTGTTCTTTTGTAAATAATAAATTACTTGATCCATCAACTTTACACAAACGTTAGTGATTTACCTGAAACTTGGGATCAGGTATCGAATTCGTGCATTTTCTTGCAGCGCCGCTATTTAGGGGTTTTGGAAATATCAGCCCCTGCGAATATGCGCAATACGTTTGTTGGTGTATTTGAAGGTGAAAAATTAATCGCCACGGCTTTATTCCAAGAAATAGATTTAGCCCTTCTGAGTAGTTTTGGTGAGAGGGATCATTATTTTTTAACTCAGGTTCGGAATTTCTTATTCCGTCAATTTGCCTCGAAATTATTGATTGTTGGAAACAATTTATTGAGTGGCCAAAATGCCTACAGCTGCTTGCCCGATGCGAATGAAAAAAAGGTACTGGAAAAACTGAAGGAGATTTGCCTGCTTTGGCCCAATAAACCTCACTTAACTATTTTCAAAGACTTTACAGTAGCGCAATCAAAACCATTTGAAATACCTGCCTTTTCATCTGATTATCCGTTTAGCTCTCAACCCAATATGGTTTTCGAGATTAATTCTACCTGGAAAACAGAGGAAGATTATGTGGCTGATTTGACAAAAAAATACCGGGATCAATTTAAGCGATGTCGTAAGAAAGGCATTTCTATTCGGACTAAAGAATTGAGTCTAGAAGAAATCGCACAAAACGAGGAAACGATCTATTCTCTGTATCTGCACGTTGCCACAAATGCCCCATTTAATACTTTTATTCTACCAGAAACACATTTTTCTGTTTTCAAAAAACAAATGGCTGATGACTTTATTCTTCGCGGCTATTATGATAACGAGCAACTCGTGGGCTTTACCACTGTTATTCGCCACGGAAATGAATTAGAAACTTATTTTTTAGGCTATGATGACTCCATTCAACGAGAGAAAATGCTCTATTTGAATATGTTGTATGACATTATCAACTGCGGTATTTCACAGGGTTTTGAACGGATCATTTTGGGAAGAACAGCACTTGAAATTAAAAGTTCAATAGGAGCTATTCCGGTACAATTGAACGGTTTTATGCGCCATTCCTATACGTTAATACACCAAAATCTGAGCTGGATTTTTCCTTTCTTAGAACCAAAAACAAATTGGATTCAACGCCATCCCTTCAAAGATTAAATCGCAGAAGAATCGATTAAGCACTCCACATTAGGATGCATCCATAAAAATGATGCGGGACAATCAGTACCAATTTTACGTTCCATAATCCGTTTAACAGCTTCTTGCTTTCCCTTTCCTGTAATCAAGAAAATAATTTTCTTTGATTGCATGATCCCCTCCATACCTACGCAAAGCCCATAGGCAGGTTCATTTCCTTGCGATAAGGCAGGATCATGCGCTATAGTAGAGTCCGCTAAAATGGCTTTGTGAAAATCAGGATTTAAAGTAGCACCAGGCTCATTAAAGGCAATATGCCCATTTTTACCTAATCCTAAAATACAAATATCAAACGGGCCATTCTCCATCGTAAATTGACTAATCCGCTTACACTCAGCATCCACTTCTTCGGGTGCCGTATCAAAAGTCGTATATCGGTCATCTGAGATCTCCAAAGGGCCCAATAGGTGCTTTTTTAGATACGTTTCACACGAATCAGAATGAGTTAAGGGAATAATTCCCCATTCATCCATTTTCATCACCCGCATTTTAGCATAAATCGACTTCTGTTTTGACATTTCTGCATACATCCCCGTAGGACTCCCACCGGTCGCAGCACAAAAGAGTAATTCAGGATTATTTTTAACTTCTGATGCAATCAATTGTGCAGCCTTTTCACTTAAAGTAGCATAATTTTCTAGGTAGGTAATTTTCATTGAGCTTGGTTTTAAGGGCAATATACCAAAAAATGAAGGGATCATTTTTAACTCTTTGCAAATAAATTAATTGGTATCCTAATTGATAAATAAAATTATCAGTTTACTGATAATTTGCCATTTTGAAACACCAATAAATGCCCTAAATTAACTCTAAACATGCATTTTACGGAAATATCAATTTCTATATAATTTATGTTATAACGCATTTAAAACCTTTTATGTAGCTTGCTTTAGCCTTTGAATAAATGCCTAACCACGAAAATAATGAGTCCCAGAAAATACCTAACCCTACTTTATACCTTTCTATTTATCTGCATAATTCCCATCTTAAGGCTTTCTGCCCAAGATTGGAATTATCAGATGGGTTTAAATGCAGCCCATCTTCGCTTCCAAAGTCCTGCAGGGATAGCCCAGAATTCCATTCGACCAGATGCTGGTTTGCACCTTTCCATTTATCGCACTCATCAACTACTGGATTCCTCTAAAACACCGTCTGCTTTTCTGCGTAAACTTGATTACCAAGTGGGGCTCGCTATCGACCAGTTTAATGCGGTAGGAGAGACACAAAATACTCCCTTCTCCTATACTTCAACTTATGTCGGACTCAACACAGGCTTAGGCATAAAATCGCGTTTAGGCAGAGGAATTAGTCTTTCTTATGGCGGAACGTTGCAAGTTAAGCAACTCATTTTAGGCGCTCAAAAAATGGGAAATCAAGTCTATGATTTACAAGGCAACCCTCAATTTGACCGAATTTTATGGCATGTGGGGGCGCAAGTGAAGCTAGCCAAACAGTTGAATGATCAAGTAGCTATTTATGCCTTCTTTTCTAACAACTGGCAACTCAATACTAACCAGAAAGACGGAAGCCAATTCGCTATCAATCCTGTTTCATTCGGTTTTGGAATTCAATATTCTCTTCTAAAATAGCTATGTATAAAATTCTTTACACCATCCTATTTATAGGGATTTCCCTGTTTTCTTTTGGCCAAAAAACGGGTATTAATTATCAAGCGGTAATTTTAGACCCTAACCCGATCTCCATGCCTGGCAATAATTATACCGGGCAGCCGCTAGCTAACAAGGGGATTGAATTAAAATTTAGTCTGTTCTCTTCTACCCGCCTTGATTACCAAGAGACAATTCTCACCCAAACAGATGAATATGGCCTAATCAATGTTATTATAGGCAAGGGAATTAAAACAGGTAACACCTCATTTGATGATATCCTTTGGACTGATACCCTAAAAACACTACAAGTAGAGGTTAAATTTCCATCGACCTCCACTTACACGGAGATTAGTCGCTCTATCCTCCAATATAGCCCTTATGCACTATATGCGAAGTCTGTAGATTACCTCAATGTAAAGGGGACTCCTACTAAACTTTCTGCGTTTCAGAATGATGCAGGCTTACTAAACCAAACCGATTTAACGGCTTTAAGACTAGAAATCAAACAGCAAATTGATCAAATTATCCTGAATGATGTCCCATTAGCATCCGCCATTTTACCAGGTAAAATTAAACTTTCAGGTGATTTAAGTGGCCTTGCTACCGCACCATTGATTAAGGAAAATGCCATTACTCCTGAAAAAATTATCAATGGAGCCGTTCATAGTTCAAAGTTACGCGATTCGAGTGTAGTGGATCAAAAGATTGCCTTTGGCATTAATCCAGCTAAAGTAGGCTTAGAATTAGTGGACAACACAGCAGATCAAGACAAACCTATCAGTACAGCCACTCAAATAGCACTTAATTTAAAAGGTACAGTCAAAAAAGTAAATGGTATTTCTCCCGACGCAAATGGAAATGTAGTCATTTCCTTGGGAAGAAATTATACCGGATTGTATAATGGAGGTGTATTTATCACGAGTGCGCCTCCCGTAGATGGGGATGTGTTCATTGTCTCTACGGATCCCATAGGCGCCAATAATGGACGAACATTCATTTACCTTCATCCAGATTGGAATGAAATTACGAATAACATTGGGTCGACTGATGCAAGGTATGTGCAATTAGCAGGAAGTACCATGCAAGGTGATTTACTTTTCCCCTCTGGAAAAAAAATAAGCCTGACTGATTTACCTACCATTTCGACAGATGCAGCGAATAAAGAATATGTCGATGCATCGAAAACACTCGACGCCACGTCCTTACTAAATGGAAAAATCAGACTAGCCGGAGATCTAACGGGTACAGCAGCTAGTCCAGAAATTGCAGTGGGTGTCATCACAAATGCGAAAATCGCATCAGGTATTAGTGCCACTAAGGTGGGTTTAGGGAATGTGGATAATACCGCCGATTTAGCAAAACCGATCAGCACAGCGACTCAAACAGCACTCGATTTAAAGGCAAGTATTACCTCCGTCAATTTAAAGGCGAATACAACAGACCTCGCCTTAAAAGCAGACCTATCAGATCTAAACTTAAAAGCGCCTATCGCTTCACCTACCTTTACTGGCTCTGTTTCAGGTATTACATCCGCCATGGTAGGCCTTTCGAATGTAAATAACACCTCTGACCTAGATAAAGCCATCAGCACCGCCACACAAAGTGCCTTAGATTTAAAAGCAACGAATACGGATTTAGCTTTAAAGGCTAATGCGACTGACTTAGCACTAAAGGCAGATATCATTAATCTGAACCTGAAAGCACCCATCGCTTCACCTACCTTTACAGGTAATGTTTCAGGGATTAGCTCATCTATGGTGGGCCTCGGAAACGTAAATAATACGACTGATTTAGCTAAACCAATTAGTTCCGCTACCCAAACTGCCCTAGATTTAAAAGCTAATACAACAGACTTAGAAGCTGGTTTAGCGACGAAGGCGGGCACTGCTTCTCCCACATTTACCGGAATCGTTTCCGGAATTACAGCCAGCATGGTGGGCTTAGGCAATGTGAATAATACGTCAGATGCGAACAAGCCGATTAGTAGCGCTACGCAGGCGGCTTTAGATTTAAAAGGTACCGTTAAAAAAGTAAATGGGGTGTCTCCTAACGCTGCAGGAGAAATTGCCATCTCACTTGGTCGTAATTATACTGGTGTATACAACAATGGAACATTTACTACAAGTGGCACTCCCGTGGAAGGTGATATCTTTATCGTCTCTGGCGATCCTACAGGATCGAACAATGGTCGAACCTTTATTTATGTGAGTACGATTTGGAATGAAATAACCAATAATATTGGAACGACAGATGCCCGCTATGTTCAATTAGCAGGAAGCACAATGCAAGGGAATTTGCTTTTCCCAACTGATAAAAAAATCACGCTCACTGACCTGCCTACACTTAATACAGATGCTGCCAACAAGGCCTATGTAGACGCTTCAATTACGTTGGATGCAACATCACTCTTAATTGGTAAAATTAGGTTAGCCGGGGATTTATCGGGTACGGCCTCTAGTCCAACGATAGCAGCTGGTGCTATTACAGATGCAAAAATAGCCACGGGAATTAGCGCTACAAAAGTAGGTTTAGGTAATGTAAACAATACGAGTGATTTGCTCAAACCAATTAGCTCGGCCACACAAACCGCTTTGGATGCGAAAGCAAGTAGTGCATCACTAGCTTTAAAAGCCCCAATCGATGCCCCCACTTTTACAGGAACGGTCTCTGGAATCACGAAAACAATGGTAGGCCTAGGAAATGCAGATAATACCACTGACGCCTTAAAACCTATCAGCACGGCGACTCAATCTGCATTAGACCTAAAGGCAAGTATATCCGCCCTCAATCTAAAAGCTAATACCAGTGATCTTTCACTTAAAGCTGATATCACGGATCTAAACTTAAAAGCACCTATCGCTTCTCCTACGTTTACAGGTCTCGTTTCAGGCATCACAAAAGCGATGGTGGGCCTAGCTGCTGTAGATAACACTACAGATGTATTAAAACCTATCAGCACAGCTACACAAACTGCCTTAAATCTAAAAGCTAGCTTGACTGGGATTGAGACGTTGACTAATAAAACATTGACCGCCCCTACCCTGACTTCTCCTGTGCTTGGGACTCCAGCTTCTGGTTTAGCCACGAACTTAACAGGCTTACCATTGACTTCCGGTGTCACTGGAATTTTAGCTGTGGGAAATGGAGGTTCAGGTGCTACTTCAATTACTGGAATCGTGAAAGGAAATGGGACTTCTGCCATGACGGCTGCCGTACAAGGAACTGATTTCAGTTTAGTTCGCGAAGTTTCAGATGAATATACGGCGACTGTGGGACAAACAACTTTTAGCTTGACCCAGACTAAATCTAGCAATGCCTTATTACGACTTTACATTAATGGAGTTCGCATTTCGAAAACCGCATTTAGTCTCACCGGAACTACATTCACCTATATCCCGGCCAATAACGACGCATATACTTTAGTTGCGGGTGATCGAGTTCAAATTGACTATTTCTATTAATGTAATGAAAAGAACCCTATTATTACTTGTTATACCTTTTTTGAGTTTTGCGCAATTAACTAAAACAGGATTTCGCCATTCGAATCCCAATTTATACGTAGACTTTAGTGGAAAAATTGGGAGCGGGAAAGGTTTAGAGCGTTTTGGTAAAAAAACAATCACATTTGTGTGCGGAAACAACATCACGATTATCCACACAACGGTAAATGGAGTAGCACCTGTAAACAAAACAGTCACCTACGGCACTGTTAGCTCGTCATTGAGTGGTTCTCCAAAATGCTGGATTACTCAAAATTTAGGATCAACTAATCAAGCCATTTCTGAAACAGATGCAACGGAGGCCGCTGCAGGTTGGTATTGGCAATTCAACAAGAAAAAAGGGTATAAAAACAATGGAACATCGACCACCCCTAGCTTCCCTACCACCAACACGAATACGGAAACGACAAATTGGGAAGCCGCAAAAGACCCTTGCACACTTGAATTAGGAGCTGGGTGGCGCATTCCCACCGTTACAGAATGGACAAATGTCAATAATGCAAACTTGAGAGCTCAAGCATATGCCGGCCCTTTAAAAATGCATGCCGCAGGTTTTATCAGTACTGGAAGTACGACTTCTTTAACTGATAGGGGATCGAAATTTTTTTATTGGAGCTCCACTTCTTCTGATATTACCTACGCAAAAGGCTTAGTCATTTATACCACGCAGACCTACAATCAAATATCCAATAATGATAAGGATGCGGGACTTTCAGTACGCTGCATTCGGGATTAACTGCCTATGAAACTCGTCTTTTTATTATTTTCGTTGTCGCTTTTTGGACAAAGTACGGCGAAAACATTTCCTGTATTTGAGCAACCACTCGCAAAGTATCTTTCGATCGAACAAGTGATCCTTCACATTCGAACAGTAAAAGCGAAATCCGCTAGTAAATATGGGGAGGCTGTCGATTTCTACTATAGAAAAATCGCTTCAACAGGCAGAAAAAAGTGGATTGAAAAGCTAGAAGAATTCAGCTTGGATCCAGCTTGCCCAGCTCTGAGTCGTTCAAAAATCAATGCACAAATAGAACGAATTAGAACACTACAAATCGGAGAAAAGGCGCCTGAGATTCACATAAACAACTTTCAGCTTTCTCAGTATATAGCTGACAAACCCACCGTTTTATTACTATTTTACAGTCCCTCTTGCTTTCATTGTACCGAACTGTTAGTTGATTTGATTCCCTATTCAGAAAAGTCGAAATTACCTGTCATAGCCATACAGATCGATGAGGAAATGAATCCCTGGACCTTTCCTTCTCATTGGAAAATGATAAAAGCTGACGAAAAGGTGCGAAAAGAATACGGCGTATTTTCTACCCCTAGCCTATTTCTAATTCAGAGGAAAAGTAGGCAAATTAGTGCCATTCCAGAAAATTTGACTGAATTAAAAGAATTCGAACATCTATTTTAGAATAAAATGATTCGCATCATTCTAATGTGTTCCTTTTTTGGGTAATTTACAATATGAAACACATAGTCCTTTTTGCCATAGGGATCCTTCTTTTATCTTGTGGAAAGAAACAAGAAACTAGCCACCCCACAGAAGGTCCCATTACCGAATCCATTTACGCTTCTGGAGTTTTAAAGGCGGCAGACCAATACCAGGCATTTGTAACAGTAAACGGTATCATCAATGAAATTTTAGTACAAGAGGGTGATTCTGTTCACGTGGGAAGCCCACTATTGACTATCACAAACGAAACTCAACAATATAGTGCAGAAAATGCTGCTTTAGCAGCCAGTTTCAATGACTTCTCTGCGAATCAGGGAAAATTAGACGACGCTCAATTGCTAATTGAGACCGCGAAAAACAAATTCAAAGTTGACTCTTCCCTCTATTTCCGACAAAAAAATCTTTGGAACCAACAAATCGGAACTAAAGTGGATTTTGAACTGAAAGAATTAGCCTTCCAGACCTCTAAGTCGAATTATTTATCCGCTATTCAGAAATACAAAGAGTTAAAACGCGCTTTAGCATTTACCTCTTCACAAGCGAAGAAAAATTTACAGATTTCCACCAATCAAGCTCAAGATTTCACTTTACGATCTAAAACAAACGGTATTATCTACAGCTTATTAAAATCAAAAGGCGAGATTGTTAGTCCACAAACGCCTATCGCAGTAATAGGTAATTTCAAGGATTTCGTGTTAGAATTGCAAGTCGATGAAAATGATATCTTACGGGTTCAAAAAGGGCAGCAAGTATTAGTTACCCTTGACAGCTATAAAAAACAAGTGTTCGAAGCGAAGGTGACCAAAATCTCCGAAATAATGAACGAACGGAGTAAAACGTTTTTAGTCGAGGCTGCATTCACTAAAGCGCCCCCTAAATTATTTCCTAACATCACATTTGAGGCTAACATCTTACTAAATCAAAAAGAAAAGGTCATTTTAATACCAAGGAATTACTTGAAGAATGATTCCATCGTGACGTTAGCTTCTGGCGAAGAAAGAGTGGTAAAAATTGGTTTAAAGGATTTTCAAAAAGCAGAGATTCTCTCAGGCCTGAAAGCTACGGATGAAATCGTAAAGCCTAAATAATGGAATTCAAACTCGTCTATCAAGTTGCTTTTTCTTTGTTAATTGCCCGCTGGAAACAAACGTTGATCGCTGCCATTGGGGTAACCATTAGTATTACGATGTTTGTTACCGTGCTTAGCTTTATGTCAGGGCTAAACGACATGCTAGATGGGTTAATCACGAATCGGACGGCTCATGTTCGCATTTATAAAGAAATTCAAATTTCAGAAAGACAACCTGCTGACTTCATCAATCCGAAAGGGCACAACTTTGTTTCTTCGATCAAACCCAAAAACGAGTTGTTAGGAATTAATAACAGCAAAACCATCCTAGAGGCAATTAGAAAAGATGACCGGGTCCTGGGAGTTGCCCCTAAAATTAATGCCCAAGTATTTTACAATGTGGGAGCAGTGGATTTGACTGGGGCGATTTTTGGAATCGATCCGGTAGAGGAAAATCGTTTATTCAAGTTTAGTGATTATGTGACATCTGGCAATTACATTGACTTAAAAAACATACCTAATAGCATTATTTTAGGCAAAGGCGTCGCCTCAAAAATGATGGCGAATGTGGGAGATGTCATTCAGGTGACCACTAGCAAAGGGGATCAAGTGGCACTACGGGTGGTAGGCATTTTTCAATCTGGCATTCAAGACTTAGATAATGTCCAAAGCTATTGCTCCATTGGAACTACCCAAAAATTACTAGGACAGCCTAGCAATTACATAACGGATATTCAGGTTAAGTTAAAAAACATCCTTTGGGCGCCCGAAGTAGCAAAGGAATACCAGCGAATTTACGAATTAAATGCGGTAGATATTCAAACGGCAAACTCGCAATTCGAGACGGGAAGTTCAGTCAGAACACTCATATCCTATGCCGTGGGCATCACCCTCTTATTAGTGGCAGGATTCGGGATTTACAATATCTTGAATATGATGATTTACGAGAAAATGGATTCCATCGCTATTTTAAAGGCCGTAGGATTCTCTGGCAAGGATGTCAATCAGATCTTTATCTCGATTGCGTTGAGCATTGGTATTTTTGGTGGACTGATGGGACTTTTGATGGGATTTGGATTATCCTCGCTTATCGATCAAATCCCTTTCAATACTGAATCATTACCGACCATCAAAACCTACCCTATCAATTACAATCCGAGGTTCTATTTAATCGGGGGTACATTTGCCATTGTCACCACCTATTTTGCCGGTTTCTTCCCTTCTAGAAAAGCGAGTGGAATAGATCCTGTCATCATCATCAGAGGGAAATAATATGAACAAGGTTGTACTAGAGGCTAAAGAAATTACGAAATACTTTCACGATCCAGTGACCGTGAAAATATTAGATAAGGTTAGCTTTCAACTGAAGCAAAGTGAGTTTGTCTCTGTGATAGGAAGATCTGGCTGCGGTAAGTCTACCTTGTTGTATATCTTATCCACGATGGATACGGACTACGAAGGGGATCTAATCATAGATGGTGTTTCGATGCGGGACAAAAAAGAGGGCGAACTGGCTATCGTTCGAAATGAAAAAATCGGTTTCGTTTTTCAATTTCATTACCTTTTGAACGAATTCTCCGTCTTACGCAATGTAATGCTTCCTGGTCTAAAACTAGGACAGTTTTCAGAGAAAGAAATCGAACATCGAGCCTACGAAAAACTAAAAATACTAGGCATTGAGAAGGAAGCATTAAAAGACCCCAACCAATTATCAGGTGGTCAAAAACAACGCGTGGCCATTGCTCGTGCACTCATTAACGATCCGCTATTAATTATGGGTGATGAGCCTACTGGAAACCTCGATAAAAAGAATTCAGAAATCGTATTCAACATCTTTCAAGAGTTAGCGGAAGAATACAAGCAGACCCTATTAATTGTTACCCACGATAATGAATTTGCTGCCAGGACGACCCGAATCATCGAGATGGAGGACGGGCATATCAAATAAAAAAGGAGCAAAGGGTCATTAACCCTCGCTCCCCGCATTCATCTGTTCTATTATTATTTCTTAGTGGTTAGGCGCTATCAATTCGCTTAAACAATAATACCACTAAAGCTGGAGAGAAAAGAAAATTTAGCTAAGTGCATGTTCCATTTTCGAAAATCCGAACAAATCACCTAAAGAAACACCCAAAAAAGACCTTACATACGGTTTTTTCTTTCTGAGTAAGCAGAGGGAGATTCGCCGACTAATTCCTTGAAGTTCACAAAAAAAGTCGTTCTAGATTGAAAACCAGACTCTAGACCGATGGCTTCTAACGTAATTACTTTATCCTTCCCTGCATCAATTAATTCCTTCGCATGCCGAATGCGCCAGCGCATTCGTTGCTCAAGAAAATTAGATTGTTGTGTCTTCCTGAAGTAATAATTAAAATGATGCACCGGAATATCTAAAGAGGCTGATAATTGAGCTAAAGAAAAAGTTGCCTTTAAAAAGGGTTTATACTCTTCTAAATACAAATCCAATTTCGTTTCTATTTCAATTAATTTTTCTGCGGACAATTCGTAATTGGGTATTTTTAATTTAGCCTCTCGCTCTTCATTAATGTAAGGAGCATACAAAAATTCCGGAAAATAAAAGACACTTAAAGAAAGCACTAAATACGAACCCAGCCCTAAGTAATTCCAAGGAGAATTTCCTTGATAGGTTATTTTGAATTGGTTCGAACTAGGAAGAATCAAGAAAAAATAGGTTAAAAAGAGAATTAAGAGAATCTGAACGAGTAAAAATCCAGGAATCCAATAATGCAAAATGAAATTTTTCGCGGTTCGAGGACGGAATAGCAAATAGAGTTGGCAGCTATAAAAGATATAGAAACTACTGAGTAGCAACTTGACATAGAAATGGAAACGAGCAGAAAAGAAGAAGCCTACTTGCTGTTTCACTACTTCATGAATATCGAATTTAATTAATTCTGCGATGAGTATCTTGTGCGCAAAAGAAGTAAGCGAATAAGGCAACATGTCCAGGACCTGGATGAAAAATGGAACTAGATGAAGCAAATCCTTTGGCTTTAAAACCTCCTTTTCCTTCAGCATACCTCGCACATAGAAATACGCTAAAGGGTACAGCAAATAAAAAAAAGCGTCAAAATTTCCGAAAAGAACTGCTACAATTTCCACGTGCCATTCCACAAATAGGCAGTAGTGAAGAAGCGTGAATAAACCAAAAATAAGGAAATAGAAGAAAAGGAATCGCTTCGGACTCTTAAAGAAAGGTCCAGAGGATTTTAACAGTAAAAGCAGGATAATGAAAAAGCTCATGAACACAGCGAGGCTGTGGCCAAACTTATAAATTTCGTGCATTAAATGGTTAGGTATGAGTGGTTAAAGGTATTCTAACGAATGTACAAAAATACCCCCACAATCAATCAACCCGCCACGTATTTAATCAGGGGTATTTTACGCAAAATCCACACAATTCCTCCCGAAATCAACAGACAAGCAAGCGCAGTCAATGGCACCGCGATACTTGGGTGAAGCATTTCGCCGTAAACACCCGCTTTGGCTAAATAAAACAACACGATAATGTGCACTAAATAAATTCCATAACTATGCGAACTCACCCAATCTCGAAAAGGAGATAAGATGCGGATATCAAGGTTTTGGTACCGAAAAAATAAAAACAAACCAATCGTTGCTAATACAACACTGGGCGAAAAATTAGCATATAATAATCCATAAAACTTCCCATTCTCCGCGGTAAAATAATAAGACCCTAGCATCGTCCATATCGTACCCAGCGCAAAAACAGCAAAAGCCTTCCATTTAATCCCTACGGAAAATTCCTTCGTGCTCAGGTAATAACCCAGCACTAAATAACCCACATAACCAGTGAAATCCGTTAACGCAATAGGCAATTTAAGGTAGGGGAAATGCGGGTTATTGAACAAAATCGTCAAGCCCCAAATACCTAAAAAATACTGAATATGGGATTCAGGCGCAGATCTAATCCAACGACCAATGATGGGGATAAACAGATAGACCCCAATGATCATGTAGATGTACCAAAAATGGTAGGAAGCGCCATTAAAATATTGCTGCCCTACCCAGTTCAATCCTTCCGCCAGACCAAACGATTTTCCACGCAATCGTACTTGCCAATTAAAGATCGAAAAGAGCATATTATAGAAGAGAAATGGCAAAACGATGCGCATAAAACTCTTCTTCAAAAAAGGTCCAATCGCTTCCTCGCGCGGCAATAACAAAGCGCCAGATAACATGACAAAAATAGGCACCACGTAGCGATAACCTCCATTGTACAGATTGGCGAACCACCAAAAATCAGCCGGAACCTTCGTGAATCGAAATAATATAGTTGCCGAGGCGTGAATTAATATCACCCCTATGGTTGCATTTACACGAAGATTGTCCAGCCAGGTTATCTTCATCTAGCTAAACGGCTGCTTGTAATGGCGTTTCTTAGTCGCCGCATAAATGGCATTGGCAATGGAACCGCCAGTGGGTGGTAAAGCAGGTTCGCCTAATCCGGTAGGAGCAATTCCATTATTCACAAAATGCGCATCGATCACTGGAATTTCATTTCCGCGGATCATCCGGTAGACATTGAAATTTTGAGGACTGGCAACGCCGGCTTGAAAATTTAATTTCGCAAACATAGCGTGGCCCATTCCATCAATAATAGCCCCTTTCACTTGGTTTTCAGCGCCACTCAGATTGATAACCTCCCCACAATCAGTCACCGCTGTCACTTTCGTTACTCTGGGTTTGCCTTTTTCGACTTTGACTTCTGCGATTTGGGCTACGTAGGATAAGTGAGAATAATAAACGCTAAATCCTTGGTGAACACCTGGTTTTTTCTTCCATTGCGCCTTTTCAGCTACTTGCTTGATCACTTCCTCAAAGCGAACAGGTTCATAGGTAATTTTACCGACAGGTTTTGTTTTTACTTTTTCCAAAAGGGCTAAACGCATCTGCACCGGATCCTTTCCGGCAGCCTCTGCCACCTCATCTAAAAAAGCCTGCTCCGCAAATCCCAAGAAATTCGTAATAGGCGCGCGCCATGGACCTGTTGTAACGGTAGATTTTTGATCAATCGATTCAATCAACACATTTTCAATGGCTCCTACGGGGAAATTATCTTGACGTGTGGAGTTACCGGCATTTAATCCCACTCCACGCAAAGCAAAGGCAATTATTTCGCCATTTGAATCTAATCCAGCCTTAAAACGATAGCGAACCGCTGGACGGTAGGTTCCACCCATCATATCATCCTCTCTCGTCCACATCACTAAAACAGGTTTCTTGATCAAACTGGATAATTCAGCCGCTTCTAGCACAAAATCATTACTTAAACGACGGCCAAAACCCCCACCCATTTTGGACAATTCCACTTGAATCTTATCCACTGGTATTTTCAATAAATCTGAAACTGCTTTCTGGGCCGGTTGCGGAACTTGCGTGGGGCCAGCCAGCAGAACCGAGTCTGCCTTCACATCTGCAAAGAAATTCATCGGCTCCATCGGAGAATGAGAAATGAAGGGGCACTCATAGGTGGCTTCGATTACTTTAGCAGCAGAAGCAATGGCAGTGGCGAAATCTCCATCTTTACGCATCACTTGAGCCTTCTCTGATTTCATTCCTTCGTCAAACCAGTTAGCATGGGTTTCATTGTTTTCCAAAGGAAGTTCTGAACCATAATCACAAGTCAAACTTGCGCGAGCCTGCAAGATGGCGTAGGTATTCTCTCCCACGATGGCCACTTTATTTTTGAAGGAAACCACGTCTAAGATCCCCGGCATTTTCTTTACATCCTCCGCCGAAAACGATTTCAACGTTGCCCCAAAAGGTGGACGCACGATTTGAGCAAAAACCATCCCTGGTTTACGGATGTCGATCCCAAATAAAGGCTTACCAGTTACTACATTTTTATTATCAACTCCCTTTACACGCGTTCCAATAAGTTTATAATCCTTGCGATCCTTAAACGTAACTTCGGACGGAACGGGTAATTTAGCAGCAGCTTCGGCAAGGGATCCGTAGGAGGCTTTTTGGCCTGCTGGACCTAATACAAATCCCTTCGAGGTTTTGCATTGCGCTACATTCACTTTCCATTGATCCGCTGCCGCTTGCAACATCATCTTCCGCACTGTAGCACCCGCCTTTCTTAATCGTTCCCACGAGTGTTTTAAGGCGCCACTCCCTCCTGTCAATTGACGTTCGAATTGTTTTGTATCTAGATTCGCTTGTTCCACTTGAACTTGTGCCCAATCCACATCTAATTCCTCTGCCACCACCACGGGGAAAGCCGTTTTTATCCCTTGTCCAATTTCTGGATTGGGAGAAAATAAGGTGACTTTGCCCAAGCTATCGATCGACAAAAAGGCATTAAATCGACCCGCTCCTGTGACCACTTCCATCGCGGAAGTTTCTGCGGAAGCTTCGGCTGAAAACCAATCAAAACCTAAGGTAAATACACCCGTAAATAGGGAGGCTTTTTGAATAAAATCTCTTCTTGACGTTTTCATTTCTTGATTTTTTTAGAGGCTAATTTGACTGCTTCTTGAATGCGGTGATAAGTTCCACAACGGCAAATATTCCCGGACATACCATCCACAATTTCTTGATCTGTTGGATGCGGATTCTTCTTTAAAAGGCCAGCAGCGGTCATAATTTGACCTGCTTGGCAATAGCCACATTGGGGAACATCTAGCTCATCCCAAGCCACTTGAACGGGGTGTTTACCAGCTGGATCTAATCCTTCAATCGTGGTAATTTGCGCATTAGAAACGGCAGAAATAGGCAGAACGCAAGAACGCATCGGCTCTCCGTTTACCCATACCGTACAAGCACCGCATTGTGCGATACCACAACCATACTTAGTTCCTAAAAGGGACAGATGATCTCTGAGTGCCCATAATAAGGGAGTATTGGGATCGATATCCAAAGAGACCTTTTTCTTGTTAACTGTGCAATTGATGGCCATAGGTTTATAATTCAAGCAGGATGAAATGAGTACGAAATATAGGAATTATTTAGGAATTCCAATGCTGAACGTGTGCTGAGTGACCTGATTTTGCAACGTTTCGAATGAGGATTGATCACCCCAGGATTTAAATAGGGCCAAAACGAATAATTTAGCCTGTAACTGATATCCCTCTTTCGTTAAATGCAATTGATCCTTCAGGAAACAACCATTTTTTACCCAATCTGCGCTTGAACCAAAACCACCCATCACCTGATTCAAATCATAGTACGCAGCGGGCAATTCAGACAAGGTTTGAACAACCTCCTGCTGAAATTTGGGGATGCGTTTCTGACTTCGCGTATCGGGTGGACTGGTGAAAAGAAATACCGTTTCAGGGGATTTGGACTTCACATCTTGCATAAATTCGGCTACCGCCTGGCGGAAGGTTGCTGGATTCCAGTTTGCATTGTAGGCTTCATTAGTTCCAAAGGAACAGATCAGTAGATCCGGCTTTAGGAGTTCAATTTGGTCCAAAACCAAGTTCCCTCGGAACTTCAGATGTGTAAACTGCGCTCCAGCAACACCTAAATCCAGGTAATCAGTACGAGCTTCTGAAGACAAAATTTCCACCCCGTGCAGGGTAAATACATCTTGATTGGAAGCGCTTTTTTGAAGACCTAGGGTAAATTGACTTACATTGGTGTAGCTTTTAAAATCCCAATAGGCCACTTTTCCTTGGTAACCACGTTTCTCTAAAATAAATTCCGGTCCCACATCCGGAACCATTGAATAAGAATCAGCACTCGTCCAAACCCGAATCTGATTCAGTGTGGCCAAGGAATCGCGTAAGGTAAAGGTGATTTGTGCAGCACTATCCCGCGTAGAAACAACATAACCTGCTAAACCGATATTCCAACCAGTAGAAGGTTTTAGAATAGAAGTTCCTTCCCAGCGACCCATCGATTTGGATTTTAGGACACGACCATCCACACTTTTCGCGAGACTGTAGGGGAATTGAATTCCTTCCGTTTTCACTCCCAATAGTCGTTTAATCTCACCTGAGAAATGACCAATTTGTACGTGTGAATCCCCCAGATGCAGGACTTTCAAAGTTCCAGACTTCCATTTAGACGCTAATGCGGCTAGGTCAGCATCCCGCTGAATAACATTGCAGGAATGGCAGACTTGGGTGGAATCCACTTTGGCCAAAAGAGGAAAAGCAAACACCCAGAAGAGCAGAAATACATACCTCAAAATTGAAAGTAGATAAAGGGTTGCACCAAGGTGTCGCGGAATTGAATAATTAATTGCAGGGCCGCTAATAAGAAGAAAAACCAAAAGAAGGAAGGCACATAAAATGTTAATTCAAATGCTTTTCGCTTCCAATTTCCTGGAATTATTGTCCAAGATAATAGGGCCACGAGTAAAATAGCCAATTCATTTCGAGAAAACCAAAAACCAATAAAATCAGTCTCCGAAGTCGCTATAGCCATTTGATTTAGCATCAACAAAGCCGTATCGAAATCACGTGCCCGGAAGAAAATCCAACAGAAAGTGACAAAGCTAAACGTAAAAATGCCCCCTAAAAAGTCCATCCACTTACCCTCAGGAAGGTGTTTATGAATCGCTTTGTGAAGTGCTAGCGCTAATCCGTGTGCTGCTCCCCAGCAAACAAATTGCCAACTCGCCCCGTGCCAAAAACCACCCACTAACATCGTAATCAACAAAAAAAGGTAAGTATTCAATGCCCCTTTTCGATTTCCACCTAACGGGATGTAGACGTAATCGCGCAACCAGGTAGAGAGGGAAATATGCCACTTGCGCCAAAATTCGGTCACATTAGTGGATCCATACGGATTTTCAAAATTCTCCTTCAACCGATAACCTAACAAAAAGGCTAATCCAATGGCGATATCAGAGTACCCAGAAAAGTCGAAATAGATCTGAAAACTATAGGCTAAAGCACCCAAGAGATTCTCCCCACCCGTATACAAAGCCGGATTGTCAAACACCATATCCACGTATTTCCCGAGGTAATCCGCGATCAATAATTTTTTGATTAGTCCAGTCACAATCCGAAACAAACTTTCTTTAAACCGGCGTGCATCCAGGTTTTCTGGGGAATTTATTTGGCCTAAAAAATCCTTCGCCCGGACGATGGGTCCCGCCACCAAGTGTGGGAAAAAGGTCATGTAAAAAGCATAATCGAGGAAACTTTTAGAAGACCGAATCTCGCCGCGATACACATCCACGATATAGGAAATCGACTGAAAGGTATAAAAAGAGATCCCGATGGGCAGAAACAAATCCACCGGCTCGAAATGAGTCAATAAAAGCCAATTCGTGTTCTCTAAAATGAAATTAGGGTACTTAAAATAAAGCAAAAAGGAAAGGCTAAAGAGAATGGCGACGCCTAGCCAAATTTGCTTTGAGGTGCCTTCTTTATTTTCTATTTTCCGCGCAAAAAGAAAATCTACCACAATTTGGAAGACAAAAAGGGCTAAAAAAGGGCCACTCGATTTATAATAAAAGAATAAACTAAACGCGATTAAATAAATTTTTCTGAACGAATTCTGCGTAAAAAGGAGCGCATAGAAAAAGAGAAAAATACCGAACGTAAACAGGAATGAAAACTCCGTAAAAAACCAAGGCTCTTTCGTGGAATACAGCATGAATTCACGAAGGAGCTGCTCAAATGGGATCGACCCAAACGCCTGCTTAATAACCTCTATAATCTGCTGCATTTAACACAATTGCTTTGTATTTTTTAGGATAGCCAAACCGCGTTGGAGGCATCATCCGAATCTTCCAACGACTCGATTCCTGCAACCAATTCGCCACATTTCCCATCCAAATTCGGTAACCTGGCAAGGACGGATGTCTACCATCCACTGCTTTAGGGAGCACTAAGTGCTTAGAGGAGAAAAAAGCCGCGGAATCAGCTGCGGCTTGAAATGCATCTGAAACTACGTAATCATAACCCCAATTCGTAGGTCCAATCCAAGCATAGGGGATTCCGCTCAGGCGTTTATGAAAACCTTTAGCGAGGGTTTTTCGAGTCACATAATCCTTTGCTAAGACTTCATTTAGGCCAAATAAAACAAATACGAAGCTGGGACGGTAGCGTTTGATAATCTTGGAAATCGTATCGGATTTCGCAAAGTTCAAGGAAGTGGCAGATGCCCATTCGACGGTGGCGACGAGTTTGTGGCCGTTGCTTTGGCAGTAATCATTCAACACATTCTTCATCCCACCAGCTTCTGAATCCCCAATTAACAAAATCCGATGCTGCGTAGAATCATCCACACTCGAGTCCGGCAAAATGGGCTCAGGAATGGCAGAATACACCATTTGGGCTGTATCTGCAGGAATTACATAGGTGGGAATCGTGTCAATTTCAGCCACCTCGATGATTTTAGCATCCTGTTCTGCGGCTTTTTCTATCTCGAATAACTTCTTGATTTCTTGATCAGCCAGCAAATAGGTACTAGGTATATAACTGTACAAATACAGCGCAGAACACGCTAAAATGAAACATATTGACGCCCAAACCAAATAAAGCCTATTCATTTAATTAATCAACGTAAATGATTTTTTCATTAACCGAATCCAGCGTTTCGCGTTCGCCGCATAATGCGCCTTTGCCATTGCACGGGTCCACTTCATCGCATCCGGATTTCCTTTTAGCATAAGGTAGTATTTTTTGCTGGCCAAAACCTCGCAAAAATCTACCATACTATCCTCTGGGCGCGCATAATGTTTGAAACTAGACTTCTTTTTACGCGAATATTTACCGCGCAAACCAAAGTAATTATTCTGCTTTATGGATTGCTTAGACTGACCAAAACCGGATTCACAAATCCCCACCCCAATAATTAATTTCGGAGGAATCCCATACACTTGAGACAAGGAATCAATGAAGGGTTTGTAGCGTTGGATTTTCTCCTGCGTGCCTTGAAAGGCTTGCGCTGAAAGCTGGAAAAACAGGACAATAAAGAAGAAAATGAGCTTCATACGAAGCAAAAATACAAAATTAAGCGCGGATTACCACGGTCAAACTCCGGGCACCGTGTGCCCCAATCACGAGCGATTGCTCAATATCTGCAGTCTTGGATGGACCAGCTAAAAACAAACCGAAGCTAGAGCTCGGTTTTTTTAATTCCTCATAAGCAGCGTGCATATTCGGAACAATTTTAGAAACGTTGATCACTAAATGTTGGCAAATAAACGGCGCCACTCGATGCGGCATCGCCTCTTCTGTTAACCAAATCGCCCCATTTTCTGCTACTCCAAATTCGCCATCGATTTCCAGGACCTCAACCTCGGCTAAACTCAAACCATCTAAGGTTTTGTCATATCTACGCCTACGTGGAAATTCGATTTCCAATGCTTCGGCGGTCAAAACACGCGCTCCTACCACCTCCAAGGAAGCTTGGAAATCAAAATCTACTGATGCCCCTTTAAAGTTGCCTGGATGATTCACTGGTTCGAGTGCCTCCATTTTTCCTAAAATCTGTTCTCTTGCGCTCATCGTTTTTTATACCACTCTTGAAAACTCACCTTGGGTGCTTCTGGCATCTCCCGCTGTTTATACCAAGGATTTAAACGTGTATTTAGCATTCCCGAGAATCTGCGCAACAACGACCCTCCTATTCGATAAATCGCCGGATGGGCTAAGGTGAACGCCATCAGCTTCATGCCTATCGTTTTGCCAACCGGTGCTAATCCAGCCGCCATCAAGTCTTGACGCCAAAACCACAATTGCTCATGAATATTGATCTTCACCGGACACACATTCGAACAAGAACCACACAGGGTACTCGCAAAAGGTAAATCCGCATTCGCTTTTTTGTCAATATTCGGAGCCAAAATAGATCCAATTGGCCCTGCGACCGGTTGATGGTAGCTATGTCCCCCACTTCTTCTGTATACTGGACAGGTGTTAAAGCACGCCGCACAGCGGATGCATTTCAACGAATTCTTGTATTTCGGGTCAGCGAGTTGACGTGTACGGCCGTTGTCCAAGAGAACAATATGCATTTCTTGTCCTTCGCGAGGCTTATGAAAATGCGAGGAATAGGTCGTGATTAATTGTCCTGTGGCACTTCTGGCAAGCAATCGTAGAAACACAGCTAAATCTTCCCGTTTAGGAATAATCTTTTCAATACCCATGCAAGCAATATGGACTTTAGCCAAATGTGCTCCCATATCCGCGTTACCCTCATTTGTGCAAACGACGAATTCGCCCGTTTCAGCAATGGCGAAATTCACACCGGTGATGGCTACTTCAGAGGCCAAAAAATGACCACGAAGATGTTGGCGGGCTGCCTCCGTTAGAAATTGTGGATCTTTATTACCCTTAGGCGTTCCTAAATGCTGATGGAACGTCTCGCCCACATCCTCTCTTTTCAGGTGAATGGCTGGTAATACGATGTGACTAGGTGCTTCGTTTCTAAATTGAACAATACGTTCACCTAGATCCGTATCGACTACTTCGATGCCTTTGTTTGCCAAATAATCATTTAAATGGCATTCCTCCGTTAGCATCGATTTACTCTTCACTAGGACTTTCGAACCTTGTTTGGCAATTATTTGGTGTACAATCGCATTATGTTCTGCAGCGTCAGCCGCCCAATGCACATGTATTCCATTCGCCTGCGCTTTCGCTTCGAAGGCTTGCAAATAGCTGCCTAAATTCGCTAGGGTATGATCTTTGATTTGGGAGGCATGTTCACGAAGCGCTTCCCATTCGCGCAATACCATCGCGGCCTTATCGCGCTTTTCACGCACAAACCACAAGGTTTCATCATGCCAGTCGGTCCGCTGAGCGTCCGCAATAAATTTCTCCGAAGCCTCCGCGTGACTAGGCATGATTCAATATTTCTACGATGTGTTTCACTTGGATACTAGAACCTTGCCGGCGCAAAATCCCTTCCATATGCATCAAGCACGAAGTATCCGCTCCCACAATATATTCCACCGCATTCGCATCGTGTTCTTTGATTCGATCCTGTCCCATTTTCACGGAAACAGCTTCTTCAGTCACACAGAAGGTGCCACCAAAACCGCAGCATTCATCTGCACGTTCAGGTTTTAATATTTCAACACCCTCTACGAGTCCCAATAGATCTTCTAACTTCGAAAAAGACTTTTCATTTCGCTCTGTCATGGAACTCAAACGTAAACCACGTTGTCCATGGCAGCTTTGGTGCAAACCTACCCGATGCGAAAATTTTGCAGACAAGGAAGTTACCTTCAAAACATCGGTCAAAAATTCACAAATCTCGTAAACCGAATTCCGTATTTTCTCCGATGGATGATGCTCTTTTAGATGTAATACGCAAGAACCGGATGGCCCCACGATGTAATCAAAACCCGCAAAATTGGTAGTAAAATTAGTATCACAACCTTCCGTAGAGGATGCAAAGCCAGAATTGGCCATTGGTTGGCCACAACAAGTTTGGTCCGCAGGAACGACAACTTCGCAACCCAGTTTCTCTAACAATTCCAAACTCGCCACCGCAACCTGCGGATAGAATTGGTCAATGTAACAAGGGACAAACAGGGCAACGCGCATCCTAATATCGTTTCAATTGAATTAAATTTTGGGGTAATTCCCCTTCGTAAACCAGTAAAGCAGCCCCTAAAGCACTGGCTTGGGCAACTTCTGCGGCATACACTTCTACATCTGGAAAGGCACGTGCTAGTAAGCGCATATACCATTCGTTTTTACTAAAACCTCCATCCACCAGCAATTGTTTGACCGGTGCGTCTTTCAGCAACAAGTTCAGACTACAGATTTGTTGGCCTACCAAATCTACCATGAATTGGTCATATGCCGAAGCCAAATCCGGAAAATCATTCAAATCACGAGACGCGAATGCTGATTCAAAAACGGAAGATGCTTTCGGTTTTAATTCAAAAACGGAATCGCTAAACTGACAATCGGTAAACGATCCCCCAAAATGCTGCTGCATCCGAGCCACCTGCTCCTCATGAAAATGACCTCCAAATAAGCGAGAGGCCTTCACGGGTTTTCCGTTTGGCTGTAAATAACACAAGACATCATTCGCTAATTCTTCTGCTGTTAAGGGAGATTCATTGAACGGATGCATCGCAATGCACCAAGTCCCCGTGGATAATAGTACAAATTCATCCGAAACCGTGCGCAAATAGGGAACTAACGCAGCAGAGGAATCATGCAGTCCAAGACCATAATGAATTCCATCGATGTCGATAAAACCCGCAGCAGAAATAGGAGCTAATCGATCTTCAAAAGAAGTGACCCAAGGATGGTATTGACCCTTGTCGAAATCCCATAGAGCTGTATGGCAACCGATGGATGTAATCTCTGATAAAAACTTACCCGTAAAAAGGGATGCGAGGTAATTGGGAAAATGAAAGGCTTTGAATACCTCCGACCAAAAAGGCTTTGAACGAGCCGCATATACCTGCAAACCCGAATTCAGATTACCTAAAATGGGCGATGCCGTTCTACGGGCAAATTCTGCATCTCCTCCAAAATCTGCATAGGGAAAAGGCGCGGAAGCTGGTTTCAAATAATTATACATGGGCGCCACCGGCTCCCCCGTTTGATCCACATACACAAACGAAGCACCATAGGCAGAAAAATTCAAGCCGATGAGTTCAAATTCAGGTATTTGGCATATTTCTGTAAACGTGGAAACAATCCATTGCTGAAGT
This sequence comes from Aquirufa antheringensis, assembly GCF_004307425.1. Classification (GTDB taxonomy): domain Bacteria; phylum Bacteroidota; class Bacteroidia; order Cytophagales; family Spirosomataceae; genus Aquirufa; species Aquirufa antheringensis. The sequence goes on along the minus strand of NZ_SEWZ01000003.1, from coordinate 378,628 downwards.
GCTGGCAAATCCTCGCAAGGAAATCCATCTTCATCCACCATCTCCGCAAAATGCTGTTGTTTCTCGAACACAATCTGAAACGAAGTATCCCACAGAAAGACCTTTTTATTCGTCTTTCCTATGTCAAATACCGCGATGACAGGTGTTTTAACGCTCATATTACAATCCAGTCGCTACTGTTTTTGCACCGCGAGACTTGATAAGTTGTTCCCGCATTTTCTCCTGACGGTATAGGGCGATCGGATCCAAGGCTCCGCCTAATTCCAAACGAGCCTGTGCCACTAATGCCCGCACATCCGTACGAAACACAGCTTGTAAAATCTCCTGACAACGTACCACATCATTGGCTTCGCGCGCTGCTTCTAAGGCTGCACGATCTACTAATAAGGCCTGAGCATAGGCAATTTGAATTGCCTCCACCGATTGCAATAAATCTTCTAAGGGATCTTTTACGTTGTGTGAGGCATCGATCATCCAACCTAGGTCTTTGGCATGATTCATTCCTTTCGCGTCCATCCCGTCCACTAATTCGCTGAAGATCAAGAACAACTGATACGGTTTGATCGAACCTGCTGTCAAATCATCATCGCCGTATTTAGAGTCATTAAAGTGGAAACCACCTAATTTACCCTCCATCAATAAGATCGAAACGATTTGTTCGATGTTGGCATTGGGTAAATGGTGTCCTAAATCGACCAAGGTCTTCGCTTTCGGCCCTAATTTATTCACCATCGAATACGACGCACCCCAGTCACCCACGGTCGTCGAATAGAAGTTCGGTTCGTAGGCTTTGTATTCCAAATACAAAGACCAGTCGGCAGGTAGCGCCGCATAAATCTCCCGTAAACTATCTACCGTGCGCTCATAAGCGTGACGGAAGTTCAATTGACCTGGAAAACAAGATCCATCTGATAACCAAACGGTCAATGCCTTAGATCCAAGCGAGACGCCCTGCTTAATCACTTCAATGTTGTGATCAATCGCTTGTTTCCGAGTCGCCGCAGAAACGTGTTGCAAGGACCCGAACTTATAGGAATGCGCTTGATCCGCTTGATCTTGAAAGGTATTCGAGTTCACCGCATCGAATGCTAAACCGTGTTGAGCAGCTAGCGTGCGAATCGCCGCGGGATCCGTAGGGATATCCCAAGGAATATGCAAAGAAATCGCGCCCGATGACTGATTCAAGGCATGCAATAAACCGACATCAGCGATTTTCTCTTCCAAATTTCGCGGTTCGCCTCCGCCAGAGAACCGACCGAAACGCGTTCCTCCCGTGCCCAAGGCCCAAGAAGGAATCGCGATTTGAAAATCCTTTAATTTTTGCAAAATGCCAGCTGGCAAGTTCACCTCGGATTTCAAAAAATCCAATCGGCGGGTGTGTTGCGCCAACAAGGCTTCGTTATGGTTCGATATATTCATCATCATCATTATCTTAAAAATCCTGCGGCTACACCACCATCCACGTTTAACGCATTTCCGGTGGACTTATTCAATAAGCCTCCCACGAATGAAAAACATGCATTGGCTATATCATCCGGCAAAATAGATTCATTTAATAGGGTACGTTTCGCGTAATAAGCTGGTAATTCAGCCACGGTGATGCCATAGGCTTTCGCGCGACCTTCGGCCCATCCGCCTGCCCAGATATTCGAATCCGCGATGACCGCGTCTGGATTCACCGTATTCACCCGGATATGATCCGGTCCTAATTCAGCGGCTAATAAGCGTGTCATGTGTGCCTGAGCTGCTTTCGCACTGCCGTAACCTACGTTATTAGGTCCCGCGACAAAGGCATTTTTCGACACAATATTCACGATGTCTCCACCTAATCCCTGCTTGCGCATCACGGCAATCGCCGCCTGCGAAACCAAGTATTGTCCCTTCACTAAGATGTCATATAATTTGTCCCAGTCGGCCTGCGTATGTTCCAGGATTCCTTTTGATATGGATATTCCCGCGTTATTCACGATCAAATCCACCCCACCAAAATCCAGACAAGCCTGCGTCATCGCCGCCTCAATCGATTCCTGATTCGTTACATCAGCAATCACCGTGGAAACCACATCTTTCCCGAATAAACCAATAAACTCCGCTTTTGCCTCCGCTAAACGATCCGCGTTCACGTCATTTAAAATTACGCAGGCACCTTCTTGAGCCATCTTTTTGGCAATCGCCTTACCGATTCCCCCACCTGATCCAGTCACAAATGCGACACGTCCTGAAAGTGCTTTTGGCTTAGGCATGCGTTGAAGCTTTGCCTCTTCTAATAACCAATACTCGATATCAAAAGCCTCCTGACGAGGCAAGGAAGTATACGACGAAATCGCCTCCGCACCCCGCATTACGTTGATGGCATTGGTATAAAATTCAGCGGCAACGCGGGCCGTTTGCTTGTCTTTGGCAAAGGTAAACATACCCACACCTGGGTATAAAATCACGACTGGATTCGGGTCACGCATCGCGGGGGAATTCGCATGTTTGCAAGAATCGTAATACGATCCGTACATGATGCGGTAATCTTCGAACAAAGGAGTCAATGCCTCCACGGAAACATCCGACCCCAAGACCAAAGGCGAAATTTTCGTCCGCAAGAAGTGATCCGGACAAGAAGTTCCTAAAGGTGCCAAACGATCTAAATCATTCGAATTAATGAATTGCAACACGCGCTCATCGTCAGAAAAATGTCCGACCATTTGAACATGCGACGAACAGAATCCGCGAAGAACAGGTGCTAAGGCAGCTGCCTTTGCAGCTCTTTCTTCTGCAGAAAACGAAGACATCCGAGCACCGCCAAAAACGGTTGCCGTTTTCGATTCAATGTAATCCGCACATTTTTCAATGACTTCTAACGTATTCACGTAGCATTCGTACGAGGTATCTCCCCAAGTAAACAAGCCGTGTGAACCTAACATGATGCCGCGCAATTGCACACCGCGTGAAGCTGCTTCGTCTAAACAGGCTTTTAATTGTAAGCCCAAATCGAAGCCTGGACGTTGCCAACCTACCCAGCCGATTAATCCGCCGAAAAGCTCTTTCGTAATTTGCTCCCCATCTTTTGACGCAGCTATTGCAATCGCCGCATCTGGATGCAAGTGATCGATGTGTTTGAAAGGCAAGAAGCCGTGTAAAGGCGTGTCGATGGAAGGTGCTTTGGACGACAAATCAAAAATACAATGGTTGAATAATTCCACCATCTCATCTTCGTGTTCCAAACCGCGGTAGACATTTGTCAACGAACGTAAACGATCCACATACAAAGCCGCGCAGCCTGACTTCTTCAAGGTACCAATGTCACCACCGGAACCTTTGATCCACATCACTTCCGTTTCAGAACCCGTTAAAGGATCTTTATCCTGCAATTTCACCGAGGTATTTCCCCCGCCGTAATTCGTGATGCGTAAATCCGCCCCTAAAATATTCGAGCGGTAGATGAATAAGTCGACTTCATTTCCTGCGAGTGCCGCTGCTTTAGCGTCGTCCCAGAGATCAGATACGTGTTTGTACATGGTTCTATTTTTTTCTTAAAACTACAGAGGCAAAAGCAATCAACCGTCCTATCCTACCTAGGGATAGTGACTAAATTTTTTCCGGCTTTCAATGGGTATTTTTTTCCTTGCCAAACAAAACTTCCAGTTACTGTTCCCGGTAACGTAATCGAAGCACTCCCTGGTTTGTATTGCACCTGAATTTCACCCTGCGGATGCGGCACAATACCCTCTGCTTGCGAAAGTTCACCTAAATGTGGTTCGATCTTCACCTTCGCAAAAGCCGGTGCATCTGAATCCACCCCTAAGACGATGCGAAAGAATTCGATGTTAGGACTAGAGCCCCAGGCATGGCAATCAGAACGCGAGGTAGAAATGTCAGAAGTCTCCGCCCAAGTCGTCAATCCCATATCGATGTTTTCTTTCCAAATAGAAAGCCAATTCAAATAGTCGTTGCCTTTCCCAGCTTTGGCCAAAGCCAAATGCAGATAATACTTGAAATAAATCGTCGCCTGCGCCATATTTTTATCAGCTAGTAATTTATCTGCCACACCTGCAGCCGGCATTCCAGCTAAAATCGCTAACGAATTAGCATGCTGCGAATACTTATCATGCACCTCGGTATCGGCATATAATCCGCGGCCTGCATCCCAGTATAGTTTTTGCAACACAGGTTTTAAGGCTTTCACTTTCGCCTCGTATTTAGCCGCCATTTCTGGATAGCCAAAATAGCGTTCTACTTCAGCCGCATTTTGCAATACCCACATATACTGAAAATCAATCACCGCCGAACGACCCGACGGCCCCACTGGTGCAATCCCTCTTGGCCACGCATTCACCCAGTCCGAAAATGTCCAATAGGGTATGTTTTGCAAGGTCCCATCTGTCCCTTCAAACCGCGCAAAATAATCCAAAATACCGCGCATACCAGCTAACTTATTTTTCAAAAATTGAGGGTCTTTTCCGTAACGCAAATAGTCATGCAACATCCCTATGTACCACAAAGAGAACGTTGGAATTTGTTGGTGCAAATCTGTCGGATAGCGACTCAATGTAATGCCCTCCGCGATGCGCGAATGATCCATGTGATCTAAAGCCTGGCGCACTAAACGCTCGTCTCCTGCATAATACAGACTCACAAGCGCCTGAATTCGTGCGTCTCCAATGTACTGCAATTGTTCGTAATAGGGACAATCCATGTAGGTTTCCATCGCACACAAACGCGCGGTACGGAAACCCACGTCAAGCATTTGGGGAATCAAGGGATTATCCGTTTTCAGCGATGCTTTTGCCTGAAACGGGAATCCCGTAAACACACTTTTGAAATCCTGTAGCGTCAATGCCTCCGCTTCGGTCTTTACCGTCAAACGCACATAACGAAAAGTTCGGTAGGTCATCGATTCAAAGGTATGTGCAGCACCGTCAGCAATCAGACTGTCTTTTCGGCCTAACCAATATTTGTTATCTATCTCATTCCGATTGCCCTTGTGGCTTCCATTTTTCGTCGTAGTGCTTAGCGCTTTCTTTTCATAGAGTCCTTCGGCATACGTAAGACCGATTTTAGCGTCCTTACCTCCAGTAAAGGTTAATTGTGGATAAGCATTCGTTAAGACCCCTTGATCGATCCACAGATCCACCGAAGTATTTGGCATCACCACCAAGGCACTTCCGTGAATCAAATCGCCCTCTCCTTTGCGAATGGAAGCAAATCTTTGCGTGGTTAATTCCATCGATGGAATCGCTGATGGATACAACATCCAACCACGCGCGTCGATGGACGCTCCTTTCGTTAAACCAGGACCTAACGATTTCGCACCGATAAAAGGCGACCAACCTTTACTATATTCTTGTAATTCCCCCGCACCTGCCACATAATAGCCTGGGACGCGAACGGCCAGCGGACTGACTCCTACATTTTTAGCCACCTCCCAGCGAACGTTGGTATTGAATGCGGCGAAAGCCTCCTCATCAGCCTGTAAAATAAATCCAGTCGCATAAGATATTTGAGCTTCCGACTTTCCTTTCCCCTCATTCCAAACCAAAGCCTCCACGGTATTCTCCCCTGCCTTCAAGTAAGGCGCAATGTCAAGCGTTTCAAAATTCCAGAAATACAAATCCCCTCGCGCCGGACCAGCAGAAACCCAGGTCCCATTCACATATAATTTATAGCGATTATCCCCCGAAACGTGAATGATACATTTGGATGGCTTCGCTAGCAACGGAACCTTGTGTTGAAAGCGATAAACTCCATAATCTTTCAACCCGACTAAATTATACGCGTTCGCTGAATTTTCAGCATACGTAATCCAGGAAGCCTTCCACGGTTTATTCCAAAGTTCCGGCTTCAGATTTTGGGTATAGGCTGCAGGGCCTACAAGTAAAAGGAATAGGAGGATTTTTTTCATAGGTTTAGAATATATGCGTAAAAAAAGAGACGCGACAAGCGCGTCTCTCAAAATCTATTTCTTTTTCTTCGGTTGCGCCATATCCATATAGTCTACGACCAAACTACTCAAGGCTTTCACCCCCACTTGGAAATGGGCTTCATCTAAATGAAAGTCCGGTGTGTGGTGTCCGGCTACTTCGTCTGCTTTCTTGTTATCAGGTCTCGCTCCTAAAAAGAAGAAGAAGCCAGGCACTTTTTGTTGAAAGAAAGAGAAGTCTTCTGCACCCGTATGCGCAGCTACCACGCGAACGCGGTCTTTTCCATTCACCCCTTGTAAGGTAGGTAACATCTTTTCGACTAATCCTGGGTTGTTATAGGTCACAGGATAACCTGTGCCGATGGTCACATCCGCTTTTCCGCCTCCACTTTCCGCTATGTTCGTCGCGATATCCTTAATGCGTTGGTGTACTAATTCACGTTGTGCCACGCCGAACGTACGAATCGTACCGATCATATGAGAAGATTCGGGAATGATGTTTTGTCTAATTCCGCTGTGAATCGCGCCCACTGTTACGATGGCAGGATCCTCGGTAATATTCACAGAACGTGAAACGATGGTTTGCAATCCCATGACAATCTGCGATGAAATAACAATCGGATCCACACCTGTCCAAGGACTAGCGCCATGCGCTTGTTTTCCTTTGACTTTGATATCCAATTGGTCTACGGCAGCCATCGTGGCACCTGGCTTGTATTCAATCACTCCATTATCAGATCCAGAGGCAATATGCAAGCCAAAAATCACATCCACTTTCGGATTCTCTAATACTCCCTCTTTCACCATTAATTCGGCACCAGAAAGAATCATCTCCCCCTTATCATTGTAAACACCTTCTTCTGCAGGCTGGAAAATGAATTTCACCGTACCCGCTAAATTAGCCTTTTCAGAGGCCAAAATCTCCGCCACCGCCATCAAAATAGCCACGTGAGAATCGTGACCACAAGCGTGCATCACGCCCGTTTTTTGGCCATTAAACTCAGCAGTCACTTTCGATTTAAAAGGCAAATCTCCACGCTCTGTTACGGGCAAACCATCCATATCGGCACGCAATGCCACTACCGGACCTGGCTTCCCACCTTTCAGTACTCCGACAACCCCGGTGTACCCTACTTTCTCCTGCACTTCCATACCGAGAGAACGTAAATGTGCGGCCACAATACCGGCAGTACGCACTTCTTGGTTACCTAGTTCAGGATGTTCGTGGAAATCCCGTCGCCAAGCAATGACCTTATCTTTCAAGGCGTCTGCTTTTTGAGCGATTGTGGGTTTTAAAGAAGACTGTGCGTCCGCTACAAAGGGGGCGGCTAAGAGTAGTCCTAAGGCTAGTTTTTTCATTTGTGTTTTATTTATATCCCCATCCACGCATGATCGCGATGTTTTCTTTCATGCAGTCTAAAGGTTTTAATCCTTGGTAAGCTTCTTGCTCGATAATAAAGTGTTTCGTTCCACCCTCCTTATCGCCTAATTTAACTAGGGCTTGGACGTCGATTTGGCCAGAACCTTTCCCTAAAACAGTCGATTCAAATTTCTCGTGGCCTGAAGGTGCAGGCACTTCGTCTTTCACGTGCATGGAAACGAAACGACCTGGGAATTTCTTCATCACTTCCGCTGGAATTCCGCCACCATTAATCATATTACCTATGTCTAACTGTTGTGCAACAAGCGTAGGATCCGTGTTATTTAACATGATGTCATATAACAATTCTCCCTCTAATTTCTCTGAGAACTCAAAATCATGATTGTGGTAGCCGAATCGCATGCCCGATTTTTGGCACAATTCCCCTGACTTATTAAAGATATCCATGTACTTCAATAACAGGTTTTTATCCTTGCGAATCCCCATGTCAATCGACGGGCTAATCACTAGTTCCTGTCCCATTATCGCGGCATCTTCTACTGTATATTTCCAAAGATCCGTAAAGTCATTTTTCGCATCATCCCAATGTGGCTTGCCCATTACGGTGTGACCTGAGGGCATTTTGATCCCTAAATCATCTAGACGCTTTTTGAATTCTTTGGCTTCCCAACCATAAAATTTACGATTCACATAGTTTGCATGTTCCACATATTTATAGCCCATTTCTGCCAAAGCATTCAAGGTTCCTTGTGGATCTTTGCGCATGTCATCGCGCACCGAGTACAATTGTACTCCTACTAATTTCTTGTATTTAACCGCAGCTAAAGCCTGCAAAGCAGGGGAAGCAAAAGCGATAGCGCCTAGCCCAAAGGCCGAATTGCGCAAAAAGGAACGACGTGATGTATTCATGTTTAGATAGGTTTATTTAGTTCTCCAAGCTACAAATTCTATTTCTATTTTACAAAATTCACGTAACTTCGAAAGATGATGCAGCCTCTCGCAGAACGAATGCGCCCCACTACCCTGGATGAATACATCGGCCAAGAAAAGGTCGTGGGTCCAAATGCGCCTTTGCGAAAAGCGATTGAGGCGGGACATTTGCCGTCTTGCATCCTTTGGGGGCCTCCTGGTGTGGGAAAAACGACGCTAGCCACTTTATTATCTGGCGCCTTGAAGCGAACCATGTATTCCCTTTCTGCGGTGCAATCAGGGGTAAAAGAAGTGCGGGAGACGTTAGAACTAGCGAAGAAGAACCGGATGTTCGAAGCGCAATCGCCCATCCTATTCATCGATGAGATTCACCGTTTTTCGAAATCCCAGCAGGATTCCCTATTAAATGCGGTGGAGAAAGGGATCGTCACCTTAGTAGGCGCGACCACAGAAAATCCCTCGTTCGAAGTTATTTCGGCCCTTTTGTCACGGTGCCAAGTCTATGTGTTGGAATCGCTTTCGAATGAGCACCTGCATACGATGCTTCAAAAAGCGATCGCTACGGATTCTCTTTTTAGAGATAAAAAAATTACCCTAACGGAGACAGACGCTTTATTTCATTTCTCGGGAGGTGACGGTCGAAAATTATTGAATCTTTTCGAGCTATTAATCACTACAGAGGGAGGAAACGAGCTCGAGGTAACAAATGCCTTAGTTACCGAACGATTACAAAAGAACCTAGCGCAATACGACAAAGACGGCGAGCAACATTACGATATCATTTCAGCTTTCATAAAATCCATTCGCGGATCTGATCCAGATGCGGCAGTCTATTGGTTAGCTCGGATGTTAGTGGGGGGAGAATCCTTGGAATTTATTGGAAGACGTTTGTTGATTTTGGCCTCTGAAGATATTGGATTAGCGAATCCCAATGCGCTTTTATTAGCCCAATCTTGTTTCGATTCCATTCGAGTGATCGGTAATCCAGAATCCAGAATCATTTTATCTCAAACGGTTATCTATTTAGCCACTTCGCCCAAAAGTAATTCCGCCTACAACGCCATCAACAAAGCCATGGCCTATGTAGATCAAACGGGGGATTTACCGGTACCATTGCATTTACGCAATGCGCCTACACGTATGATGAAAGATTTGAATTACGGAGCTGATTATAAATACCCGCACGATTTTCCGGGCAATTGGGTGGAGCAGAATTACTTTCCAGAGGTTCCCTCGAGACCGGTCTTTTACAAACCGTCTGAACAAGACAAAATTAATCGTGGCACTCCATCAAAATAAGCGCCCCGCTTTCGTACGAAATTTTCACGATTCCATCTTCGCGTGCCTCATTGCTCGAACTCGTCTGAGTTCCTAGGCGCAACTCAGGGTGGTTTAAATCGTAGACTAAACCGGATGATTTTACTTGAAATGCTTCACCATAAGGCATGAGTGACAACGGAGTTCCTGCTGGATACCACTTTTCAAAGGTGGGAGGTAATAAATAAGACGTTGAATAATCGTCAAAGAACACAATCTTCAATTTTCGGCCATAGCGCACTAGCGAATGAAAATTATTCAGCGTGTGATCCATCCGCTTTCCAGAGGCCCAAACGACATTGACAGCCGGATAACCCTCCTCCAGTAAATATTCAAAGGCCTTTTCTAAGTCTGTCAGATTTTGGTCCGGCGTATGAACCTTTTTCAATGGATAATCGCTGTAATCAGCCGCCTGGACGTGATCGAAGTCGCCTAACCAGACATCCACTTTGATGCCTAATGAGATGACTCTTTCCAAAGCCCCATCCAGCACCACCACCGTCGGTGACCATTCCAATAATTGTTCCACCAAATCCAAGGAGCAAGCCTCTCCATTCGCGATAATCAGCGCGGGTTCTTGTTTGTCTCGGATGATGTGGTGAGAGGACATATTAGGCTTTAAAATCGGACTTACCGCCGGATTTAGAGATCAATTTCGTTTCTTTGATGACGATACCTTTGGAAACCGACTTACACATATCGTATACCGTCAGGGCTGCCACAGAGGCACCTACTAGGGCTTCCATTTCCACTCCAGTTTTGGCCTCCAAACGACAAATGCAAGTAATCACAATCTGATCCGCTAACACTTCCGTCTCAAACTTACACGAGTCCAAACCCAAGGGATGACATAAGGGGATCAAATCAGACGTCTTTTTTGCTGCCATCGTACCGGCAATCACTGCGGTTTGAAGTATGCTGCCTTTCTTGTTTTGCCAACCGGCTACCTCAAAATGTTGCACAATTTCCGCCCCTAAATACACAATGGATTGGGCTTTCGCTTCCCGAACCGTTTCGTTTTTCGAACTAACGTCCACCATTCCTGGGGTGCCATCTGATTGCAGGTGAGAAAAGTCAATTGACATAGCTGATTTGAAATTTAGAAGACAAAAATACGGGAGAATTAGCAAAAAATAGCGAAATTTAACAATTACGTAAAACAACAAACATGATCAGCCCTTTAGAAGCCATTGAACTCCTTAAAAACATCACCATTCCCTTTCGCACGGAAAAATTACCTTTGGCGAAAACCTTAGGGATGAATATCGCCGAAAAAATTGTGGCAGATCGTGACTTCCCTCCTTTTGACCGGGCCATGATGGACGGCATTGCGGTAAAGGATATCACCGCACCTACGTGGAAGATTGAAGGTATGTTATTTGCAGGAGAACCGGTGAAAGCGATCAAAAAGATGGATGGTTCTTTGGAAATTATGACAGGCGCTACGGCCCCACGTGGCACGGAAGCCATCATTAAAATCGAGGATCTAAGTATTGAGAAAAAAATTGCGACTTATATAGGTAAAACACCATTAGAAAAAGGCCAATTCATTCACCTGCAAGGTGCGGATGCACCAGCTGGTTCCGTTTTAGTGAAGAAAAGAACGAAGATTGGGCCAGTGGAAATTGCGATCGCAGCGACCGTGGGTAAAGCCCATATTGAAGTAGAATCGAAGCCTCACGTGCACATTTTCTCTACAGGAGACGAAATCGTAGGCTTGCACGAGACACCGAAAGATCACCAGATTCGCAGTTCGAATGTGATGATGTTGAAGTCGGTGTTATTGTCCAAAGGTTTCAAAGCAAACTCAAGTCACCTACCTGATTCAGCAGAAAAAATCAAAGCTAACATCGATAAGGTGTTGGAATCAAATGACATCATCTTGCTTTCCGGCGGAGTTTCAGCGGGCAAAAAGGATTTAATTCCGGGTGTTTTAGCAGAGGCTGGATTTGAAACCGTCTTTCATAAAATTACTCAAAAACCCGGCAAGCCGATGCTTGTCGCTACTCGTTCTGATGGAAAAGTCGTTTTCGCTTTCCCTGGAAATCCGATCTCGACGCTGACTTGTTTCTGGGTCTATTTCCTTCCATGGGTATCTGGTGAATGGGTGGAATACAATGTGAAAGAGATCAAATTCTTACCTAAACCTTCAGCTGAATTAGATCAGTGGATCCCGGTAGAGAATGGAGAAGTGTTAGCGCATAATGGATCAGGGGACTTAATTAATTGGTCTCGTGCCGATGGATTGGTTTGGCAAAAAGCGGGTGATAAAGCGAAGAAATTGCCCTATATTCCCCTCAAATAAGCCCGTATGGAACTGAAACTACATACTTTCGATTTGCCTTTAAAGCACACGTTCACGATTACGCATGAATCGCGTGACGTGCAACCCACGTTGATTGTGGAGTTGAGCTGGCATGGAAAGAGTGGTTTTGGGGAAGCGACTGAGACCCCCTACTATGGGGTGACCATGGCGAAAATGAAGTCCCAGATCGAGTCAATTCTTGATTTGTTGCCACACGATATTTTACCTCATCCGAGTGATTTTTGGGCGATGATGTCCAAAACCCTTTTAGACGAACACCCCTTCGCCCTTTGTGCGCTGGATGTAGCCTATTGGGATCTGTGGGGAAAGACACACAACAAACCGCTGTATGAGATTTGGGACTTAGACATCTCCGATAATCCCATTACGGATTACACGATCGGGATCGATACGGTAGAGAAGATGGTGGCCAAAATGCAGGAGACTCCCTTTCCCCTGTATAAAATAAAACTGGGAACCGACGACGATTTAGAAATCGTGGAAGCCTTACGAAGAGAAACAGACGCTATTTTCAGAGTCGATGCGAATACCGCTTGGACGCCCGAACAAACCATTTATTTCGCCCCAGAATTAGCAAAACTAGGCGTAGAATTCATCGAACAACCCTTGAAAGCGGATAATTGGGAGGGAATGAAGCGCGTTTTCAAGGAATCTACCTTGCCCATAATTGCAGACGAAAGCTGTATTCTAGAGTCTGATGTAGAAAAATGTGCGGGCTATTTCCACGGCATCAATATCAAATTAATGAAATGCGGTGGCATAACGCCTGCCCTACGCATGATCAAAAAAGCCAGAACACTGGGATTAAAAGTCATGGTGGGTTGTATGACGGAATCGACCATCGGATGCTCCGCCATCGCGCAACTACTCCCCTTACTCGATTACGTTGATATGGACGGCTGCTTATTAGTGGATGACCAAATTTCGACAGGTATTACCATCGACTACGGCGTGGTTTCATATGCTAATTTACCTGGAACTGGAGCTTCTTTGCTATGAGTTATTCCTTAACAGAAAATCACATTCCGGGCCGAAAAATTACCTTTGAAGGAACTGAATACCTTTGGCTGGGAGGCACGAATTACCTGAACATTGGATCTCATCCTTCTTTTCAAAAAGCCTTAGCGGACGGAATTGAACAGTATTCCCAAAACTTTGGCAGCTCGCGTCGCAACAATTTACAATTCTCGATTTGGGAGGATTTCGAACACGCACTAGCCACTTATTTTCAAGTAGAAGCCGCAGCCCTCTGTTCTTCCGGCCTAGCGGCCGCCCAAATCGCCGTACAATACGCCCAACAAAAAGGATTCACCCTAAACCTAGCACCTCAGGCACACCCTGCCTTGTGGCGCCATCCATATACTCCCTTCACTGGAAGCTATAAAGATTGGATATCGAGCCATCAAAAAGGCCAAATCCTCGCCTCAGACGGTATCGGATCTCCTTGGATCAACAGCTTTGATTTCTCTTTTGCCACTACCATGGACCCGAATGATTATTTGATCGTAGACGAGTCACATCGAGCTGGAATTCAAGATATTCAAATTCCCTGTGCTGGACATATTTTGCAAACCGTTTCGCTCTCCAAAGCCTTCGGACTACCCGCTGGCGTCATTTTAGGTGCAGCAGCAGACATAGAAGAGATTAAAAAGGATTCTTTTTGGGTGGGTTCCTCCCCCCCTAATCCTGCCTTTTGTTATGCTGGGTTGCAATCGATGAAAGCTTATAAAGAGCAGAGCACGAAAAGTAAGGCTTTAGCGGATCGCTTCTCAGACAATCTCAAGGGATTTGATGCCCCTGTGACCTATGAACCGGGTTATCCGGCTTTCTGTTCCAAAGCTCCAGGCTTATTCGAACACCTAAAATCCGATGGCATATTAGTGAATCATTTTGCCTATCCAGACATCACGGCGCCTCCCGTTTGTCGTGCCATCTTACCTGCCTGCCTTACTTTAGCAGATATGGATACCATCACAGAAGCCATCAAAAGCTATGCGTAGAATTCTATTTTTCCTATTAATCACCGAGATGATCAGCATGAGTACATTCGCTCAAAAACCCGCCAACATCCTGGAGCAATTATTGCTATCTAACCCAGATAAATTCAAGAAACTAACGGACAACCCGGAAAAATACCGCCTTCAGATTCTTTACACCCAGATTGATCGCGATGCAAAAAACAGGCCTACGCTGACCACCTATTCCTACCGCTCAGATTCGAATGAATATTTCTATCCAGCAAGTACCGTAAAATTAGCGGCGAGTGTTTTGGCCTTAGAAAAACTGAACACATTAAAAATTGATAAATCAACCCCCTTTCTAACCCTAAAAACCCGACCATCTCAACTAGAGATAAAAACTGACACCACGGCAAAATCAGGTTTACCGAGCGTGGAACACTACATTAAAAAGATTCTATTAGTCTCCGATAATGAGGCATACAATCGCCTCTATGAATTTTTAGGACAACGCCCGTTCAACGAAACGATGCTTTCTAAGGGATTTAAAGGTGCTAGACTTACCCACCGTTTACAAACTCCTCTGCCTCGCTTAGAGAATCAATATACCAATCCGATTCGATTCATATCCAATGGCAAAGTCGTTCTGGACCAAGCTGAAGCCTTTAACGACAAACCCTATAGCGCGGCAGCTCCTATTTTGATAGGAAAAGGAACCATGAATGATGCGGGTGTGGTGGAAGATAAACCATTGGACTTTAGTTTAAAAAATGCCTATCCATTGCAGGCACAACATGATTTCCTCAAAAGATTAATGTTGCCTGATGCCTTCCCAGCAAAAGATCGATTCCAGCTGTCTAAAGAGGATTATGGGTTTCTGTACCGCTACATGTCTATGTATCCGACTGAATCGAAAGATCCTGTTTACACGGAGGAGTTCGCTACTTATTGCAAGTTCTTGTACTACGGATCAGAGAAAAATGCCTCTTTGAATCCATCAATTCGCATTTTTAACAAGGTGGGCGATGCCTACGGATTCTTGCTTGACAATGCCTATGTGGTAGATTTTGACCAGAAAGTCGAATTCATGGTAACCGCGGTTTTACTTTGTAATGAGGATGAGATCTTCAATGATGAGCAATACGATTATGATACCATCGGATTTCCTTTCTATAAAAACCTAGGTCAAGTCATTTACGATTACGAGGTAAAACGCCCTAAAAAACAGCTGCCTAATTTAGATCACCTGCGATTCGACTACTCGAATTAAGCCTTTCTTTTAGCGTACAAAAGAACTCCGATACCAAACAGGACAGCCGGAATGGAAAGGATTTGGCCCATATTTAAGGTCAAACTATTTTCGAATGAACTCTGATTCTCCTTTAAAAATTCATAAAAGAAGCGGAGCGTGAAAACGAAAATCATAAAAATACCCGTCAATAAACCCGCCGGTGTCTTTTCTTTTTTCAGATTCCACAAATACAACAGTATAAAAAACAAAAGTAGACAAGATAATGCCTCATACAATTGAGAGGGATGGCGAGGCACCACAAAGGCAGCTAATCCACTCGGATTGAACTCATAATCCCGTAAAAATTTGAATCCCCAAGGCAAATCAGTCGGTTTCCCAATGATCTCCGAATTCATCAAATTCCCAAAACGAATAAAGAATCCAGCTAATGCGGCAGCAATAACCATTCTATCCGTTACATAGAGATAAGATTGATCTTTGTGTTTTTTAGTATACAGATAATACGCTACAAATAGGCCAATTGCCGCGCCATGAGAGGCTAAACCGGAAAAGGGAGGTGTGATCATTTGAATAAAAAAACGAACGGGATCCGCAAATAACAAGGGGAATTCATAGAAAAAATAATGCCCCATTCGAGCTCCTGCCACTGTTCCTATCATCGTATACAACAAGAGTTGATCCGCTTGTTCGACAGGTCTACCCTCTTTTTTGAATAGATAGCTTACGACCTGAAATCCGGCCAAAAAAGCTAAAGCAAAACACAAGCCATACCAACGGATAGGAAATCCTAAAAGGGTGATAATAGTCGGATCAGCGTTCCACTCAATAAATAATAAGCTCATAGTATTCTAGTCTTTCGACCAAAATTAAACATTATTTCTTTGAGTTCTTTACAAAAACTTGGATAGTCTTTTTAATAAATTTCGCGGGATATAAGCGATGAGGAAAGCCTAAAGACATGGCTTGAAAACTACAAAAAACGAGTAATAAAAGAAGTAATTGACGTTTTTTCATTATTGCTTGCTGAATCTTTTACAAAGATATAAAACAAAAGGTACTTTGCAATACAAGGTACTATAAATTATCAATTAACTGATAATTGCTCTTATAGATGCCTTCGAAAATCAAAAGGTTGCATATTCAAGCCTTTTTTATGTTCTTATAGTATGCAAAACATTGAACCTTCCTTCCAATGGGAATCTCTTTATGTCGCAGCACGCGATAAAAAGTCCCCCTTCTTTGGCAGACATTATTCTGAAACCACTTACGAAAATGATATTTACGGTTATTATATCCATCCGCTTTGGGATGATATAGGCTCAGAAACACTATTTTGTAAGATTCTTTACACGGATTACACGGCAAAATATACGATCATTGAATTGTTTGGGGAATGGAATGATACCCTCCATAATGATGTGATGCATTTGAAGCGTACGGTGGTCGATCATTTTGTTGATGCGGGGATTAAGCACTTCATTTTAGTGGGTGAAAATGTATTGAATTTTCATGGTTCTTTTGAGGATGATTATTATGCGGAATGGTTTGAGGATGTGGAAGATGGCTGGATTGCGGCGATGCATTTTGCGCCTTTTGTAGAGGAAGAGTGGGCCAAATACAAGATTGATTACTACCTGAATTTTGGCGGAAACCTCCAAATTCCAAATTGGAGAACGCTTAAACCGGAGATGATCTTTTTTATGATCGACAAACTACTGAAAAGACGATTAAATCCGTAAATTCGCACAAACCTATTATACCTTATGAAAAAATTATTCCTTTTGACCTTGCTGTGTGCAGGTCTATTATCTTTTGCTGTTAACGCTAAAAAAACAGACACCCGTTATTTCGAAATGCGCATCTACTATTGCCATCCGGGCAGATTAGACGCTTTAATCCAACGATTTACGAATCATACCACGAAAATTTTCGAAAAACATGGTATGACGAATGTGGGCTATTGGATCCCTACCAACAATACAGAAAATGCCCTTTATTATATTTTAGCCTATCCATCTCAAGCAGCTAGAGATTCCTCTTGGAAGCATTTTGGCAGTGATCCTGAATGGAGGACTGTTTCGAAAAAATCAGAGGAAACAGGCAAAATAGTCGCTAAAGTAACGAGTGTTTTTATGAACGCAACAGATTTTAGTCCTAAAATCAAACCTTCCGGTGGTCCCGTAGATCAGGTATTTGAGTTACGTACCTACACTCAATTACCAGGCAGAAATCCAGCCATCTTAGCGCGATTCAGAGATCATACGATGAAAATTTTCAAATCGCATGACATTAAGAATATCGCGTACTTTACGACCATCGAAAAAGATCCAACTGTGCAAAGCAAATTAGTTTACCTTGTCGCGCATCCATCAGAAGAGGCTGCGAAAGCGAATTGGGGGGCATTTGTAAATGATCCTAAATGGAAACAAGTATCCACAGACTCTGAAAAAGACGGCAAGATTATTGAAAAAATCGAGTCGATCTTTATGACCCCTACTACCTTCTCTACTATTCGTTAAGAAAATGAAAATCGTTAAAAAAGCACCGCTCCTATTTCTAGGTGGGATGATTAGCCTTGTTAGCTTAGGCATCCCTAAAATGGTTCAGCTGAAAAAAAACACTGCTGATTCCGTTCAAACAAAGGTATCTACGCTACAAGTCCCAGAAGGCCTAGAGGTAAAGCCCTTTGCGGCAGAACCGATGCTGATCAATCCTACGAACATCGATGTGGATTCGAAAGGTCGGGTTTGGGTGTTAGAGGCTTATAACTACCGACCGGGAATTAACGGTAATCCCACGAATCCACAAGGGGATCGCATCGTGATTTTAGAGGATACGAATGGGGATGGACAGGCAGATAGTCGGAAAGTATTTTACCAATCGCCTGAGCTCAACGCTCCTTTAGGGATCGCGGTCTTGGATTCCATGGTCATCGTGTCGCAGAGTCCTTACATCTGGAAAATGTTTGATGATAACCGAGATGGCAAGGCGGACCGCAAAGAAGTATTGTTCTCCGGCATTGGGGGTGATCAGCACGATCACGGAGCACACGCGTTTACGTTTGGGCCGGATGGAAAATTGTATTTTAACATCGGAAATGAGGGAAAGCAATTGTTGGATGCCAAAGGTAATCCGGTCTTGGATCAAGATGGAGATCCGATTGGACCCAAGAAATACCGCCAAGGAATGGTTTTCCGTTGCAATTTAGATGGTAGCCAAGTCGAGGTATTGGGACATAATTTTAGAAATAATTACGAAGTGGCAGTGGATTCCTATGGAGCTCTTTGGCAATCAGATAATGATGACGATGGAAACAAAGGAGTTCGGATAAATGCCGTCTTTGAGCACGGAAACTACGGTTATGTGGATGAAATGACTGGCGAAGGTTGGTATGTTAACCGGACTAACATTGAAAAAGAAATTCCTTTGCGTCACTGGCATTTGAATGATCCAGGGGTGGTACCTAATTTACTGCAAACGGGCGCTGGATCTCCTACGGGAATGATCATTTATGAGGGTAATTTATTACCTTCTATCTTCCAAAATCAAATGATTCACACAGATGCGGGTCCTAATGTGGTTCGCTCCTATGCAACTACCCCTTGGGGAGCTGGATACGAGGCACGAATTAATAACCTCATAACATCTAGAGATCAATGGTTTAGACCTGCGGATGTGGCGGCTGCTCCGGATGGATCTCTTTTCGTCGCTGACTGGTACGATCCGGGTGTAGGTGGACATCAGGCGGGGGATCAGGCCAAAGGTCGTATCTACCGAATCGCTCCTAAAGGACACGCGTATAAAAAAACAAACTTTGATTTAAGTACGCCCGAACTAGCTTTTAAGGCGCTAGAGAATCCTAACTTAGAAATCCGTTTTTTAGCCTTTCAGGCTTTGAAAAAAATGGGGACTAAGGCTGAATCCGTATTGGAAAACGAATTCAACACGAATGAAAATCCGCGTTTTAGAGCGCGCGCATTTTGGGTATTAAATCAAGGACCACGCTCGAATGAATTTATACTAAAAGCCTTCGAACAAGCAAATCCAAACCTGAAAGCGATGGCCATTCGCGCTGCAAAGCAAAAGCCCTTCGCGGAATGGTCTACTCTAGCGGCAAAAGCGGCAAAAGATCAACATGCCTCTGTTAGACGCGAATTAGCGATCGCCTTGCGCCATCTTTCGGGAGAGGGAGTGAATCAATTATGGGCGGGTTTAGCGATGCGCCATAACGGAACAGATCGATGGTATCTAGAGGCTTTGGGAATTGGAGCGGATGGTAACTGGGACGAGCGTTTTGCAGCCTATGCAGCATTAAAACCAGAAAATTCGAAGGGATATTCGGATGTCGTTTGGCGAGCAAGAACGGAGAAAGCATTACCTGCATTAATCGAATTGATTGGAAACACGAAGTCGCTAGCCTATTTCCGTGCGTTAGATTTCATGCCAGGAGAACAAAAATCAGAGGCATTATTCACGCTAATCAACGGTAAGTTTGCCACGGATGTTTCTGCTCAACTAGAGGCTGTTCGCCACATGAAACCGGCTTACATTGCCTCACATCCAGAGGTCAAAGTCGTGCTCTCCGCCTTGTTAAAGCAAATCTCAGGGAAGCAATACCTCGAATTAGTGGATTATTACCAATTAAAAGAGGAAAGTCCACGCGTGTTAGGGATGATTTTAGCTGGGACGGAATCTTCTAAAGCGGGGCAAGTAGTGTATAATTTGCCTGGAGGTGCTGCATTAATCCGCTCGAAATTCTTCACGGGTAAAGAAGCGGAACAACTAGCATTAATTGAGATGTTGCGCTGGCAGGGGAAAACAGAATCTGCGCAATTATTGTATGAGGCCACATCCAATCCTAAATTGAGTAAAGCAGTCCAAATGCAGGCCGCACGCGTAATTGGTAATGCTTATCCAACGGAAGAATTTGTCTTAGACTTATTAGAGAAGAAGAAAATCGCTACAGCTTATGTCCCTTTGGTAGTGGAAAGTCTCCAAAAGGCGTGGAGAAAGTCCATTCGAATGAAAGCAAATAGTTATTTAGCCAAACATCAAACTGAAACCAAAAAGGCCCATCCAGCGATGGCTGAATTAATCAACATGTCAGGAGATGCAGTGAAGGGAAAAGTCGTCTTCACGAATTCGTGTACGATGTGCCACCTGGTGAATAATGAAGGCATTGATTTTGGTCCTAAATTGAGTGAAATAGGTACGAAATTATCAAAAGAAGGAATGTATATGTCCATTTTACACCCGAATGCGGGGATTGGTTTTGGCTATGAAACCTTTGAGGTAAAGACAAAATCCGGAGATACGTATCAAGGGATCATTGTCTCGAAGAACGAAACGGATATCGTGTTGCGCATTCCAGGTGGAATCGTTAAAAGTTTTAAAACATCTGCGCTAAAATCCTACAAACAACTACCGGAGTCCTTGATGCCAGAAGGTTTAGCCGATGGAATGAGTACGCCAGAACTAGTTGACCTTATCGAATATTTATCCACTTTAAAGAAGAAATAAGATGAATCGCCGTGATTTCGCCTCCCTCCTAGGAGCAAGTTTATTGATCCCGTCTTTCACCAAAGGCTCCGCAATTGTACGCGAAAAACAATTTGAGCTAAACTATGCGCCGCATTTTGGGATGTTTAAAAACCATGCTGGGGCTTCTGAACTGGATCAACTTCAGTATATGTATGACCAAGGGTTCACGGCTTTAGAGGACAACGAACTAATGGAGAGACCGGTGGCTTTACAAGAGAAAATCGGGGAGAAATTAGCCAAGCTCAACATGAAAATGGGCGTTTTTGTGATCAAATTCGATGGTTTTTTCGATAAGCAAACCATGACTACCGGGAAAAAGGAATGGACCGATTTATTCCTAGCTTCCTGTCGAAAAGCAGTGGAAACTTCCAAGCGAGTGGATGCGAAATGGGCAACGGTGGTTCCTGGTAATTTCACGCGAGATCTTCCCATCGGAATTCAAACAGGGCACGTGATCGACAACCTAAAACGCGCGGTTGAAATTTTAGAACCCGCGGGATTAACGATGGTTTTAGAGCCCTTAAGCGATAATTCAGACTTATTCTTACGCTATTCAGACCAAACCTATAGCATTTGTCGGGCAGTGGGCTCCCCTTCTTGCAAGATCCTATTCGATATGTACCATATGCAGCGAAATGAAGGTAATTTAATCGCTAATATGGATAAATGCTGGGAGGAGATTGCCTATTTACAAATAGGGGATAATCCAGGTCGTAAAGAACCTACAACGGGTGAGGTGAATTACCAAAATATCTTCAGACACTTAAAACAAAAAGGGTATACGGGCGTTTTGGGGATGGAACATGGAAATTCAAAGCCTGGAAAGGACGGAGAACTCGCTTTAATCGATGCCTATCGTAAATCCGACGTCTAAAATTTGCATTTCTGAATTTTAATTTAGACATTCGCTTAATTATCTAATTAAGATGGACACAAAATTCAAAGCAATCAACGATCCTACCCGGAGAGAGATCTTGCAATTCTTAGTCAATGGCCCTCAAAACGCCGGACAGATTGCTAGCCAGTTTGATATGAGTAAACCGAGTATTTCGCATCATTTGGATCTATTAAAACAGGCCAAACTGATTCAAGCGGATAAAAAGGGGCAATTCATCGAATACAAGCTAGACAAAACTGGATTTGAAGTCATTCACGCCTGGTTCAAAACATTCTCTACTTACTTTGAATTCCCTAAGCCTAAAATTAGAATCGAAATATAATCTGTTTTACTATGTCTCTTCACCTGCCCAGCACATTCCAATTTATACAGTCACATCTACCTGCTAACACGAAAGGCCTCGGAATTACTACGCTTTCGAAGCGTAATTTCTTCCAATCCATCGGTGATTTTTTTGCGGAGAAATCAGGCAAACAACGTGTTTCGTATGTAGCCGTGGGAGATGACTTTATCACGCAATTGCATTTCCAAGGAGAAGATTTAATTGCAGAGAAAACGATCCATTTAGCTCAATTAGATCATTTTTATGTATCAGAAGGCCAAACACCAGATGGCATCATCCACCACTTGTCTTGTGATGCGACGGTGATTATTTCTGCAAAGAAAATGGAAGATTACCACATTAAAATACTTCCATGCCTGTTAGGAGAAAATGCGAGTAATGTGCAAGCGATTCAAAGCATTCAATGGGCACAAGAGTCGAAGAAGGCTTTGACCGAGATCTTGAAAGGCTGGCCAGAACAAATAGCAAAAAACAAAGCAAAAATAGCAAACGAGAACGCTTAATTATTCGGAGACTTTTTCGTCGACTTTCAAGTCAAAAAGTTCTTTAGAGGTGATAGCCACTAGGCTGACGAGCACCATCGTTACCCCTGCGCCTATCAAAACAGAAGGAACCGTGCCAAAAAACTTGGCAGCTACTCCTGACTCAAAAGCGCCCATTTCATTCGAGGTACTCACAAAAACGCCATTCACGGAGGATACACGACCCCTCATTTCGTCAGGAGTATAGAAGCGTAAGACGGTTTGGCGGATGACCACAGAGATCGAATCAAAAGCTCCTGTAAAGAACAGCGCCGTCACCGAAAACCAAAAATTAGTCGATAAACCGAAAACGAAGGTGGCTAGGCCAAAACCGGCAATGGCTAAAATCAAGTTTCGCCACGCGTGTTTCAAAGGAGGGAAATAAACCAAAGTGACCATCGTCACCACTGCTCCCACCGAAGGTGCCGCGCGTAAAATTCCTAAACCCTCTGCTCCTACTTTCAAAATATCTTCAGCGAAAATGGGCAAAATGGCGATTACACCACCAAAAAGCACCGAAAACAAGTCTAGCGAAATCGAATAGAGGATGATTTTGGTTTTAAATACATACGCAATTCCTTCCCGCAAACTGTGCCAAATCGATTCATGGAACACCGTTTTCACTGGGACAGGTCTACTTTCGATTTGGAAAATACAAAACATCACTCCCAGTAATAAGGCAATTACCGTCACTAAAGAACCCGATAATCCGGCGTATGCATATAAAAAGCCTGCCACACCAGGACCTAAAATAGAGCCTAACTGCCAGAACGAACTATTCCAGGTGGCGGCATTCGCAAAAACCTCTTTAGGTACTAGAAAAGGATTGAGTGAAGAGGCGGCGGGACTGAAAAAACCTTTGGAAAGACCGATAATAAAAATAACCGCATAAATGGAATAGATATGAAATTCCGCATCAGCAGATTGCAATTGTGTACTCGAATACAATAAAAAGACAGAGGCTAAAATAATCATCGACAGCGTCACCTGCATGATTTTTTTCTTATCCCGGTTATCCGCAAAGTGTCCGCCAAACAAAACCAACGAAATAAACGGCACCGCTTCAGCTAAACCGATCAGACCTAAAGCCAAGGGATTATGCGTAATCTTATAAATCTCGTAGGCTAAAACCACCTCCTGTATCAACAAGGCAATCGTAAAAAGGGTATTACCGGTCACATAAGCCCTGAATTCAGGGAATTGCAAGGCTTTGTACGCGTCTTTATGTTGAAAAAATCCCATGTAAAAAGTAGATAAGTGGACTCCAAAAGGCTACATCTCCCCAAAAGCGTTTTGCTTCAGAGAAAGCCGTACGAGATAATACATACGTTATGCCAAATGTAACCAAAAAAGGCAAGACGATGAAGATTTCCTGTGTGGTAGCATAGATTCCACTGATAAGTCCGATAAGAATCCATTCCGTTTTTTTCAACCTAGCGGAGTAAAAGTCGCTTGGAGATTCCATTAAAGTGAAATAACACAGATTTTGATAGGCTAGCGCCATCAAAGGCAACAGAAGTATCAAGGACCTGGGCTCCCGCACCCAGATCACTAATCCCACCCCTAAGCCATACAGTACCGACGTAAACAACTCCTTTTCCAGCCTAAGCCAGCCCTTATGCCAGGCAAATCCATATACCATAACGAGAAACAGCAATACAAATCCAGCCAGCAAAACTTCCAACCGCTGAAAGGGCAAAAGACAGGCAATGGCAACACCTAAAAGGCCAATAATTACTCTATAGAATTTGCGATACTGGACATGAAATTCATGACGTTCATCCTGGACGGGCTGAAAGATAATGTCTACTTGGCGATCGACTAAATACAAAAACCAAACAACTAAGGCGAACAAGCTGACTTCAACAACAGGGGGAAGGGAATGAAAATACACTTCAAATAGGAAGCATTGGTACAAAATCGCACCCAGCACCACCTCTAAAGACAAGTATTTAATAAATCGCATCTTTCGATTGAATAACTTGAACTTCCATTCCTACCTGAATTTTCCCTACAGACATGGGGACAAATTGCTGCCCAAAATAGACTTTGTGATTTAGCGTCCGAAACGAAGCTAAAGCCTTAAGCGTCTTTTTATCTGACTCCCCCGTCAGTGGATCCACGTTTACGAGGGGACAACGGGCACAAGGTTTGGCACCTGAAAGAGAGACCTCTCCTATCTTTAATTCAGCCCAAGTATCCTCGGCAAAAGACTCTAGCGATGAAACAATAATATTCGGCCTAAAACGCAACTGATCAACGGGTTCTTCTAAACGCTCTTGCAAAGCAGCATAGGATCCAGAACTGACTAAAAGCAGCGGCAAAGAATCCGCAAAAGAAGTAGTTGTGGCTAATTCTGTCTGGTATTTCACTTTCATCAACCGAGGTTGTTCCGGTGTAATCCGAACTAATTTCACCTCTTCAGACAAGGCAGCAGAAAACCACTCAGACCAGCCCTCCAGCACCTCACGTGCAAGCAATTGATCCTCCCAAATTTCAACCGAAAGCCAATCACCCAGCAGTGGTTCCCAGGACAATTCTTTCACTAATCCCGTCACAGCATCTTTCACCGTAAAACCGCCAGCCGTTTCAGATAAAACGAAACGAGTCAATGCTGGACGAGTCCTTTGGGTAATAAACATCCCCTTCGAATCAACTAACATAAAGCGACGATCGCCGCGCAAACCCTCTTTTTCCAAGATAGATTCGCGGAGAGAAACGGCGCCTAGCGATTTAATGGGGTATATATAGAGATGCGTTACCATAAAACAAATGTAAACTTTTCTTGACAAAAAGCCTTATGGGTACTTATAGGCTTTGGCCTTCCTATTGTGACTTGATTTTGTTAAGTTTGTTCTATTGATTGTTTGTAACCTATACCTATGAAACTATTTCGCCTAGCCTTAATCGCTTTTTTGTCACCTATTGCGGCACAAGCACAACACTTGTTGACATTAGAAGACGCCATTCAACAAGGCATCACGAAGCAATATTCGATTCAGATTTCTAGACAAAGAGAACGAATCGCAGCGAATGAGAATAGCTTAGGTAATGCGGGCTTCCTTCCTACCATCACAGGAACCGCGAATAAAAATTACACTATTTCAGGGATTGACCAGTCCTTTTTTGGAGGCCTACGCCCCCCTTTAGTTCAATCTGGGGTGAATTCCAATTCCGGAAACGTGGGTATGGCGATGGCCTGGACACTCTATGATGGCCAAGGAATGTTCGTCTTGCGTGACCGCTATAAAGAATTACAAAACTTAGGGGCGAAACAAACAGAATCGTCGATTGAGAACTTGATTGCCTTGATCTCCTCTACTTATTACGATATTATACGCCAAAACCTGCGTGTCAATAACTTCAAAAAAGGGCTAGAAATTTCCAATGACCGCCTCAAATTAGCGAAAGATCGCTTCGAAGTGGGACAAGGATCTAAAGTGGATTATTATTCTGCGCAGGTCGATTATAATGAAGACAAAGCACTTTTAATCGCTCAAGAGCAATCGTATACTAACACGAAAATAGGTTTCAACGCGCTATTAGTCAAAGATTTTAAGGCTGATTTCCAAATCGTTAACACCATTGACTTACTGCCTAAACTAAAAATGAGCGAGCTAAAAATGAGCGCCTTGTCCCAAAATCCGACCTTGATCGGGGCGATTTTAAGTAAAAAAATTAGCGATTTAGATACGAAGAATTTACAGAGCCAGCAAAAGCCTCAAATTGATTTAGTAGCCGGTTATGCGTTAAGTAATGTAGCGAATGGAGCGGGTTTTGGGGTAGAAAAAGGAAGCAGTGATGTGTTTAATTATGGATTGCGTGCGACGATCAATATCTTCGATGGCTATAACCAAAAGCGCAGAATTCAAAACGCTAAAATCAATGCGGAAATTGCAGCTTTGCAAGTGGAAGATTTAAAAAATGCCTTGTTATCTGCTTTAGAGAAAACGTATGTAACCTATGAGAATTCCATGAATTTGATTCAATTGGAGACCGAGAATTATACGATTGCGAAGCAAAATATTGACATCGCTTTTGATCGTTTCAAAGTGGGTATCGCTACCTCCTATGAATTACGTGAGGTACAACGCAATGCGGTAGCAGCTGAAACGCGCTTAATTGAAGCAAAATATGCCGCTAAAACCGCAGAGATTGAATTAATTCGGCTGAGTGGAAACCTGTTGTAATTCCTCGTTCAACTGTTGCTGGTACAACTCGTAATAGAGTGTTTTGCTAGCCATCAATTCATCGTGGCTGCCCATTTCTACGATTTGGCCATCAGCTAGAACAAAGATTCGATTAGCTAGACGGGCCGAAGAAACTCGGTGAGAAATAATCAGCGACGATTTTCCTACCGTCACCTGCTTTAAATTTTCCAGAATCGTATGTTCCGTATGGGTATCCACGGCAGATAAACAGTCGTCTAAGATGAGCATCTTGGGATTTTTTGCCAAAGCACGCGCAATCGACACCCGCTGTTTCTGACCACCTGAAAGCGTGATGCCCCTCTCTCCCAGAATCGTCTCGAATTGATCAGGAAACTCCATTATATTGGCATAAACATCTGCCTGCTTGGCCGCCACTTCGATGGCTTCTTGCGTTAAAGCATCATTACCGAATCGGATATTTTCTGAAATGCTCGTAGAGAATAAAAATACATCCTGCGGCACAAAACCCACAAAAGAACGCACCCAGGCCATATCCCAATCTTTCAAAGAGATGCCATCCAATAAAATCTCTCCAGCACCTGGATCATAAAAACGTGCCATAAGCAAGGCTACAGTCGATTTGCCAGAACCCGTTTGGCCTAAAAGTGCCACCGACTCCCCTGCCGAAATCATCAAATTCACGTTGTTTAATACCAAGCGATCAGAACCTGGATAGGCAAAACTTACGCCTTTGAATTCCCAATTACCAATGATCTCTTGGCGAATTTGCATGCCAGTGGTCAATTCGGATTTGGCCTCTAAAAACTCATTAATCCGCTTCTGAGAAGCTGCCGCCCGTTGAATTTGCGAGCTGGTCCAGCCCAAAGCAGTCACCGGCCACGTTAACATAAAGACGTACATGATGAATTCCGTGATATTACCCACCGTCATTCGACCGGCAATCACTTCCTGCGAACCAATATACACCACTAAAATCGTTGAAAAGCCTACTAAAAGGGCAATCAAAGGCGTAAAAAGAGAATCCACCTTCACTAAACCGAGCGATTTAGTCCGGTAAGCAGAGGACGCCTCCGTAAAAGCATCGACCGATTTCTTCTCCCGAACAAAAGACTTCAACACCCGAATACCTGAAAACGCTTCTTGCGCAAAGGTGGAAATCTGCGATAGAGCTGCTTGAATCTCCTCTGACTTGCGAATGATCACCGAATTCACATAATAAATACTAATCGATAAAATGGGCAAAGGCATCAAGACGTACCACATCAATTTCTGATTTACCTGCCACATCGAATAAATCACGAGAATAAATACCGTAATTAAATTCAATCCATACATGATGCTAGGGCCCACATACATCCGCACTTTCCCCACATCCTCCGAAATGCGGGCCATCAAATCGCCCGTATTTTGTTGGCGATAGAAGGACAATGGCAAGGTTTGATAATGCGTATAAATTTCGTTTTTTAACTCAAATTCAATGTGACGGGACATCACAATGAGGGTCTGGCGGACTAAGAAGAGGAAAACACCCTTCAAGATGGCCATTAAAATGATTAGACCACCATAGAAGAAGAGGGTAAAACCAAAGATTTCGTAGAAGGCTTTTTGGAGGCTAAATCCTTTAAAAAGGAAATAAATGTTGATGGTTTCCGTCACTAAATCGAGTGCATAACGCACTAATTGCGCGGGGAATACACCAAAGAAATTCGAAAATAAGGTAAAGATAATCCCCAGGAAAAGCAGCCATTTGTACTTCCAAAAATACTGATTGATGTGACCTAATGCGCCCATATAAAGATTAATTGACTACAAAGATAGGACCTTTATCAATTAAAATTCTTAATTTTGGGATTCAAAACAAGACGCTCTTTTATTTCGGATGGTTAACAGGAGATTACTACGTGTCAAAGCATTTCAACAATTGTATGCTTTCTATACACAAGAACGTGCCCAGTATCAATTAGCTTTTGATGGTTTAGCGACCATTTTTCAGCCTGATTTATCTTTAATGGTGGCAAAAGAGGACCAAATGCCTCGTTTAGAGGGCCTGCGACAACTTGCCGAAATTCAATTAAAAGAGTATTTCCAAGAAATTACTTCCGAAGAAACGATTCCTGCAGAAGCGCAAGATGCGGCTCAATCTGTCTATAAATTGTATCAAGCGAACGTGAAACAAATCGCGAAAAAGCTGAAGCAAGATATGGTAACGGAGGTTGAATCCATCAACAAGCAATACCTGAAAATCTTGTATTATTTACAACAATTGCCCTTAATCGCGCTTTGGGATGAGAATAGACGTTTGTTAGAGAACAACACGAAGACGTCACTTTTGGCAAAAAACAAAGTTTTGTATATTCTTTCCAAATGGGGTGATTTACAACGTGCCTTCGATAAGAACCACATCGGCTGGTCTGAAGATGAAGAAAATTTAATCAAGAAATTATTTATCGAAAACATCTTGACGGATGAAACCTTCTTAACTTACCTTCCTACGGCGGGCAAGAAGTTTGAAGACGATTTAGCCTTTGTCGTGTATGTATTGAAAAATTTCCTTTTAAAACACGAGTCCATGACGGAGTATTTTGAGGAAAAAGATTTAAATTGGTCTTTGAATAAGGACGTGGTGAAGAGTATGGCAAACAAGACCTTTAAGATAGAGGCTTTGGAAGACCTAAGTTTACAACCACTCGCCATCCAATGGGAAGACGATAAATTATTCTTTGAGGAATTATTCGATTATAGTGTTTCGGAAGACAAGCAATTAAGTGCTTGGATCGGGGACCAAACGAAAAACTGGGAATCAGATCGCCTAGCGGTGGCCGATTTTATCATTCTTAAAATGGCTTTAGCTGAGATGGTTAAATTCTCCAGCATTCCAGTAAAAGTGAGCATTAACGAGTACATCGAACTAGCAAAAAACTATTCGACACCTAAGTCTGGCCAGTTTATTAATGGTATTTTAGACGTCGTTTCGAATCGCCTAGTTCACGAAAAAGTGATTACTAAATCAGGTCGAGGATTAATCGACATAGCTAACAAATAACATGAGCAAATCATCAAGATCTTTTTGGGCCTTCGTTGTAGGTGCTGCAGCCGGTGCTGTAGTGGGTATCTTATACGCTCCAGATAAAGGAGAAAATACCCGTAGTAAACTGTATTTTCAATTGAATAAATACCGTGATCAATTAAAGCAGTTGATTAATGATATCGTGGACGGGAAAGAGGTTATTGAAACTTCTGCAAAATCAGAAGGTAAAAAAGTCGTTCAAGACGCGAAAATCAAGGCAGAGAAATTGCTAGAGGACGTGGAAAAAATGATGACTCAGATTAAGGCCAAATAAGATGCGTTCTATTCTCCTTTTTTTCTGTCTACTGGGGACCATGTCCTGCACGAACCAGCAAAAGGAGGCGAACAATGCCACCGAAAATGCCATCCCGGCAGCCTTAAAACCGAGTGCAGAAAAACACCCCATCCTGAAAGTGGACAAACCCGTTGTTTCTTTAGGACGTTTAGTAGAGGGAGATAGTGTTTTTCATACCTTTAACTTTAAGAATACGGGGAATTTGCCCTTGAAAATTATCTCAGTAAATGCCTCATGTGGTTGTACCACGCCTAAATGGAGCACAGAGGTGATTCAACCCGGCAAAAAGGGATTTATTCGCGTGAAGTTTGATTCAAAAGGAAAAGAAGGCAAATTGCAAAAAACCATTACCGCCTACTGTAATACGCTGCCCGCAGAAAACAGAATGGCATTTAAAGTAGAAGTAGTACCTAAAAAATAAACACATGTTATTATTACAAGCACAGAGTCCAGCGTACATGCAAATTATCCTTTTCGGAGGTATTTTTGTCGTATTTTATTTCTTCATGATTCGTCCACAACAAAAAAAGGCGAAAGAAGCGAAGAAATTTATTGAAGAATTAAAGACTGGTGACAAAGTGGTGACCATCGGTGGCGCACACGGAACGGTCGTTACGATTCGCGAAAAGACGATCGTAGTCGAAGTAGACTCAAGCAAAGGGGTTCGGATGGTTTTCGAGAAAACGGCGATCTCTAAAGACGCTTCATCTCGCCTAGAAGAGTAATTCAATGGATACAGGCCTGAAACCTTTCATCGGAATTACAGGCGGAATAGGATCCGGCAAATCAACCATTTGCCGGATTTTTTCGTGTTTAGGGATTCCTGTTTTTGAAGCGGACAAAGTAGCGCGGGAAATATGCGAGAAGGATGCTGGGGTGAAGGAAGCTATTATCGCGGAATTTGGTCCTAAAGCTTACCTTCCAGACGGTTCTTATAATCGCGCTTGGATCAAAGGCCTCTTACAAAAATACCCAGGTGATGTCGCTCACCTCAATGCCATCATACATCCCGCCGTTCGTTCCCAAGCTTCAGAATGGATTTTAAATGCCCCAGAAGCCCCATTTTGTTTATACGAATCCGCCCTCATCACACCGCGCACGAAGCCTGATCACATCACCCAGATGATCACCGTGGATTGTCCCTTACCGGAGCGCATTCAGAATGTCCAAAAAAGAAGTCGTATGAGTTATATGGAAACCATGCAAATAATCGATTTACAACCGCAACCTAAAAACTACCTTTGGGGAGCTGATTTTGTGATTCAAAACGGGAAGAACGACCGCGTATTTCCTCAAGTAATGAACATATTGAAAGCCTTTACTTGTTTTGTGCTTTTATTAGCTAGCACAGCGGCCTCAGCGCAATTTACTGCCTCCCCTGGCCAGCTAAAGGCCATGACTTTCAATGTGCGATTAGATACCGAATCAGATGGCGCAAACCAATGGAAATACCGCGCGAAGCATTGTGGGGAATTGATACGCTACCATCAAGCAGATATTATCGGATTACAGGAAGCTTTCTTACATCAAATCACGGATTTAGAGAAGGAATTGCCTGGTTTTGGATGGTTTGGGAAAGGCCGAGATGATGGGAAAACTGAAGGCGAGTTTTCTGCCTTAATGTACCGGAAATCGAAATTCAAATTGCTTCAAGAGAAAACATTTTGGTTATCAGACTCTTGTGACAAGGTAGGTTTTGGCTGGGATGCGGCCTGCCGCCGCGTGGTGACTTGGGGCCAATTCCAGGAGATCAAAACAGGTAAAAAATTCTTTGTATTCAACACCCATTTTGATCACTTAGGCAAAGTGGCTCGCAGAGAAAGTGCGAAGCTGGTATTGCGTAAAATTGCTGAAATCGCGGGTAAATCTCCGGTGATATTAACAGGTGATTTCAATGCCACACCAGATGACGAGCCCATACAAGTATTAGTAGACACAAAAAATCCTGCGCACGTTATCGATGCAGAGAAGATTAGCCAAAATGGCCATTATGGACCATACAGCTCTTTTAACGGCTTCTCAAAAGAACAAGAGGGCAAACATATTGACTATATTTTTGTCAAAAATGGGCCTTCAGTCTTACAGCATACGACCCATAGCGAAACATGGGACAATAAATATCCTACGGATCATTTCCCGGTGAGCGCGGTGATTAGAATCCCCTAAAGCATTTGGGAATTATCCCTTAAAAAGGTAAATTTGATCATGGAAAATTTTATCGTTTCAGCGCGTAAATACCGCCCTACTCTATTCGATTCAGTAGTAGGCCAAAGTCACATTACCACCACCCTTAAAAATGCCATCAAGTCTAATCACTTAGCACAGGCATTCCTATTTTGTGGTCCGAGAGGAGTAGGTAAAACGACTTGTGCGCGTATTTTAGCGAAGACCATCAATTGCCAGGATTTAGGTACAGATGGGGAAGCGTGTGGTAAATGTACTTCTTGCCATTCTTTCCAAGAAAATACTTCATTAACGATTCACGAATTAGATGCCGCTTCGAATAACTCCGTAGAGGATATTCGGAACCTGATCGATCAAGTTCGCTATCCTCCGCAAAACGGCAAATACAAAATCTACATTATTGATGAGGTTCACATGCTTTCAGCTGCGGCCTTTAATGCTTTTTTAAAAACCTTAGAAGAGCCACCTTCCTACGCCATTTTTATTCTAGCGACGACGGAAAAGCACAAGATTTTGCCTACGATTCTATCGCGTTGCCAAATCTTTGACTTCAACCGCATTCAATGGAAAGATATGGCCTCACACCTTTCTTCCATCGCGGAAAAAGAAGGAATTACGGCGGAACCAGCGGCTTTAGAATTGATATCCATCAAAGCGGATGGCGGTCTTCGCGATGCCCTATCCATGTTTGACTTAAATGTGACCTTCTCTACGGACAATGCGCTGAGACACGCGGATGTGCTGGAAAACTTACACATACTAGATAGCGATTATTACTTCCAATTAACGGATTTCTTTGTGAATCAAAACCACACGGACGCTCTCGTTTTATTAGACGAGATTATGCGCAAAGGTTTTGATGGTCAGCAGTTTATCGCTGGCCTATCGGAGCATTTCCGTAATTTGTTATTTGCCAAAGATCCGAAGACGCTTGCCTTAATGGAATTAAGCGAAGAGAATCGGGCGAAATTTCAAGCGCAGTCGGCGAAAACATCTGCGTCCTTCTTATTGTCTGCCATGAACTTGTGTTCCCAATGCGAGATTCATTACAAAGCAGCGAAGAACGCCCGTTTACACGTCGAATTGACTCTTTTGAAAATCAACTATTTGCCGTCGGTTTACCAACCTACCGCATCTCAACCTGCGGTGGAGGGTGGCGCCGGAAAAAAGTCTGAGCCTAAACCGATAGCTGCGGCTGCGGTTTCGGCTGCTCCAGTAGCTCCGGCTGAACCCGTTATTCAAGCAGTTTCTACTAAAGCGGCGCCAGTGGCTTCGACACCAGTTCATGAGACTCCAGTTCAGGCGGCTCCCGTTCAGGGGATTGCTCCCGTACAAGCAGCACCCGTACAAGTGGTCTCTGCTGAAACCCCTCCTAGACCCACCAGTCACGGATTACGCAGTGCAAAGAAAGTAGTCAGCACTAGTCAAGCCGAACATGCGGCTGAAGTCATTGCGCAGGGAAAAGTTCAAAATGAGCCCTTCACTTTTGAAGAACTTCATTTTGTCTGGACTCAAATCGCACAAGGTTTCAAACAGGGTAATTTCATCAATAAATATGTCATGATGAACCGCGAGATTAGTCTTGTCGATTCCATTATTCATATCAAGGTAGAAGGCGAGGTTCAAATGCAGCAGTTTAATGACTCGCTGAAACTGGAGTTGTTAGGCACTTTACGCGAGAAACTGAAGAATGATGCCATCGATATCAGTTTAGACCTGATAGCAGGGGACGTTTCAGACAAAAAGATGATTTATACGCAATCCGACAAATACGATTTCTTATCCCAAAAGCATCCGATTCTAGTCGAGATGAAACAACGAATGGGCTTGGATCATGAATTTTAACGAATTTGGCCTTGACCAATTCCAATCCATTTCTCTGTCACTAGTTTCTCTAAGGCGAAGGGGCCTCGGGCATGAAGTTTTTGGGTAGAAATACCAATTTCAGCACCTAAACCAAACTCTCCTCCATCCGTAAAACGCGTAGAGGCATTCCAATAAACGGCTGCCGCATCCACGGTTGATAGGAAAAACTTCGCTTCTATCTCATCACTTGATACGATCGCTTCTGAATGTCGAGAAGAGTAGTTCGTAATATGTGCAAGAGCCTCAGGCAAATCTCTGACCACTTTAATCGAGCAAGCAAAATCCAAAAACTCCCGGCCGAAATCCGATTCCGTTGCTCTTTCCAAGAAGGGATAGGAAACCTGCGCTAAGGTTTCGAAAGCTACGTTATCAGCATATATTTTCACCGAATAGTTCTGCAAAGGCACTGCCACTAAGCGAAGAAATTCCGCCGCTATCGACTGATGCAATACGATGGTGTCTAATGAATTACAGACTGAGGGGCGTGAAACTTTGGCATTCACCACAATGTTAACAGCCATTGATAGTTCAGCCGAGGCAGCTACATAGGTATGGCAAACGCCAGCGCCTGTTTCAATCGTAGGCACTAAAGATTCTTTGCGAACCCGCTGAATCAAGGCCTCTGAACCTCGTGGGATAATGACATCAATAAATTTAACCGCGGTCAATAGAGTCGTCACATGCGCACGATCGGTTGGCATCAAATAGACCAAATCTGTTGAAAATCCCTGCTTTTCGAGTGCTCGGTGAATCATCTGAACTAAAATGGTATTCGTATGAAAGGCATCTGAACCACCTCGTAAAACGACGGCATTTCCAGAGCGAATACACAACGCTGCTACATCAATCGTCACATTAGGTCGCGATTCAAAGATTACCCCTACCACTCCCAGTGGAACGGTAATTTTAGACAATTCTAAGCCATTCGGAAGCGTTTTTTTCGATAAGACCTGTCCCGCTGGATCTGGCAATTGCATTACAGAAATAACACTGTCAGCTAAAGCACCTAATCGCTCTTGGGTCAACAGGAGGCGATCACGCATGGGATGATCAGTCGCCATTTGCGCTACATCCTGTTGATTTTCTTTCAAAATTTTAGCCGAATTCACCCGAATCAGCTCAGCTAAACTAGCTAACACCTCATTACGCGAATCGCCATTCGCCATCGCTAAAGAAGACGCAGCAAAACGAGTACGTTGAAATTGGGTTAGTATAGGTGACATTAACGTAAAATTTTGATTTGCTGGACGAGCCCATCCTCCGTTTTCCAGGAGAGTAGGTAAGTTCCGGAGGGAAACATAGACAAATCAAGCGATTGAATCTGCTCTCCTGATCCAAAATTAGCGTTTTTAGGGGACAAAATCATACGACCCATCGCATCAGAGATAAAATAGGTCACAAGTGATGGTTTATCTAAACTGAATTTCCATTGAAATAGTCCAGAAGTGGACGGATTGGGATACACGATGGCTGAGGCATCTTCTTCGTGCACAGCCAAAATAGGGCTATCAAAGACGGCCATTTGGGCATCTAACCAAACCAGACGTCCTTGAATCCAGTTTTTCAACCAATTCACTTCATCGCTCAGGGTAGCCCCTACATAATAATTAGGCCAGATTTTTTTACCCATTAAGGGGTATTTTTGGAAATTTCTCGTCAATGGATCCTTCAATGCAATTTGCGCCGAATCAATGGTAGCAAAAAGGGTGTTCGTATTCAAAAAGCTAGATCGAACCGCCTTCCAACGCGTTGCTAAAGCTTTACGAAAACTCGCATCCTGCATTAATTTATTCCACCAAAAAGGCACTTGCCAATAATCGTTTTTGCCCCCATCATTCTCCATTGCCTTGTACACAAAACCATCTGTCTTCCAACCTTCTAGATAATCCGCATTACCTAAAGCGATATTAAAATCCCAGGCGGGCCCCATCTTGATCTTTCCACCCAAAGATTCTTTGTCCTTGTACAGATACGTACTCAAACGATAACCATCAACATTTCTAGTCACCTCGTTTAGAATGAAGTAATTCACGAAGGAGGAAACGTCCATATAGTCCCGAAAACTTGCTTTCGGATCATTCATATCCTCCGTCATCAATTTATTTTCCCAATTATTGATATAATCACGGATGTAAATCAATTGCTGTTGTGTGATGATGCCGTACTGAGGATATTCGATTTGAAATTCACATTTTTGGGTAGCGGTAATACCTGAGGTATAATTGCTTTTCCAAGAGGAAGATGGAGAGCCGCTACTTTTATCAATTTTAAGCAAATAGCCTCCAGTCACATCATCCCCTGCATTTTCAGTGGGATATAAATCCGAGATGGGTACTCGATTTTTGCCTTGCTTCACTTTCTCCATGAGGACGTACACGCCACGGTACTCATCGTTGATGATGAGTTCGACAAATTTGGCTTTGCTATGCAATAATCCAATACGGCCCGCCAGACTTTGAGCGATGAAATCACGCATAAAGGAGCGGTCATTATAAGAAGCATTTAGCACCCAATCCGATTCCTCAGGCATCTGAACAAGCGACAATCTCTTTGATTTAACACCTGTAGAGTCTGTCCACAATTCAATACCATAAGGCTTTTTTACTAAACCCGGCAGGAAGTAGAAATCTGCTTGCGAGGTAGATCCTCGGAATTCCACCCCGGCCACCGTGGAGATAGTGGGCGTAGAAGATACTTGATTTAATTGGCCAGGCCCCTTATCAAAAATCTCCATCTGAACGGGGATTTTAGGCTCATCCTGTATGACACGCGTATTCGTGTTAAACCGGACGATGGGGAGATTGGAGACGCTCAGACTTTGGGAATAAAGAAAAGAAGGCAAAAGGAGCAGAAAGCAAATCAGGTGTTTTTTCATCTAAAAATCGTAACCCAACGTTAAGTAAGTAGCGGGGGATTTCACCTCCTTATTTTCTATACCAAAGGCATAGTCAAATTTTACAAAATAACCGAAAATGGTAGCACGCGCGCCCAAACCGTATCCCATTAAGAATGGATTCCGGTAATCCGTCACCGTAGCTTGGAAAGGGTTCGTATTTCCACCATACACATTTGTATTAAATCCATTCGTTTTCGCGAAGGGACTCGATCCAGACCAAGCAGTCCCCACATCTGTGAAACCTACCAATTGAACGGAGTTTAGAATCGACGAAGATTCGATCGACATCAACGAATTTACCGGCATCCTTAACTCCACATTCAAGAGTAAATGACTGTTTCCACTTAATTTGTTTAAGGCAAATCCACGTAAAGGAGCCGCAAAATGACTCATAAACACATCTCTTTGGGCTAAATTGGCTAATCCTAAAGGGGATTCCTGTGTTCTAGCTTCTTGTTGATTAAACAACCAATTCTCCAACCCGCCTAACATCGTAGCTTGCGTTTTAGACCCTAATTGATGGGATGCAGAAAAACGAGTGGCTACATAAAAGGAATTAGACAATTTCTTGTAGTACCGTGCATCCACCCCTAAACGTACAAAATCACCCGAGTTAATCACCTCTTTATGCCCTTCCGCTGAAAGACTAATCCGCATACCCGTACGCAGGTTTTCACCCATTGGAACCGTGGAATCGAAAACATAATTGATTAATGTCCCAGCATAACCTGAATAATCCTCAGGATTAGTCAAGGAAAATTGAGAAAATGAGCGGTTCGTAGAATACATCCCCGTAACAGACAAACGACTCAATAGATTGAACGGATAGGTCGCGGTCAAGGCAAATCGATTAAATCGAATCTTTTGTGATGCCGTTTCCGTATCTTGGCCTAACACCTTCCGGTCATATCGAAAGTTCCAATCCAGTTTATTGGCTAAATAGCTATACTCCCCCCAGATATCCGTATTCCGTAAATTTGCCGTCAAAAAAGCCCCTGCCTTAAATAAATGATTCTCCACTAAGTCATTTGCTTTCACTTCATATCCATAGCCGATTCCCCTAATGGGGTCTGACTTAAATTGACCCTCTGAGCCATTCATGACGAATGAACTTTCATAGTCCAAAGGTCCAATGAGCTTACCTGGCTCTCTTTTTAAGCGAATACTTTGCTGGCGCTCTAGTCGAGCTCTTCTTGATTTTTTAGCTACATCCGTTGTCTCTGAAACTACTTGATCCACAGCAGCCATTGCGACCGGATCCAAGACCGTAGGAATCCAGGTAGAATTAGTCAATTCATCTATCGAAGTCCAAGCATAGCGTGCAATTTTATCCGTCAAAATCACTCTTTCCTTACTAAAAATTCCCGTGGGAGTTAATTCGAAATTTTCCCAAGCCACTGAACGAACAGCCATTTGCTGAAAGGTGGTATCCCGCCATTGGAAACGGATAAGTCGATTCCCATTGCTTTGGGCTTGTAAAAAATAGGCCACAGAGTCCGATCGAAATTGAAAATTAGAGAGCTTTCCAGAGGTTGAAAACAAACGGGATGGATTCTCAGGCTCCTCAGGACTCCAGACAAAAGCGGACGTAAATGGAGCCGCGGGCGCTGGCAATGAGTCCACATACCGATCCGTTAAATACAAAATTCGGTTATCAGGTAGCCAATGTGCTTCCGTTTCATCAAAAGCATCCTTCGTCACTGGATTCAACCGATTGCGCTTCAAATCATAAATCCCTACGTCTACTTGACCCTTATCTAACACCCGGACTAACATTTTAGCCCCGTTCGAGGACATTTTTACCTCCAAATAAGACAAGTTCGCAATCTTCTTTTTGTCCTCCCCTCTCACTTTTCCCGCTTTATCTAAGCTGAAATTCTTTAGCCACGTATAGCCTTGATCAGCAAACAAGACAGCTAAGGAATTGGCACCATACCAAGACAGTAGAGGCCCCTTGCCATCGGAATGGCGATCCACCTCTTTCAAGCCAGATTGCAAAATAACCTGGGTTTTAGTCGACCCAATAGGATGTAAATAGACACTGTAGCGACCTGCGTCATCACTCACCCAAACTTCGTATTTGCCATCTGGACTCACGCGATAGGAGTTCATTAAAGTGGTTTTTCCTTGGTATTCTTCCCAAGCAAATACCTTCTGCGAATTAACCTCTAGTTGTTTCGCATCATTCAAGTAATAATCAAACCACTCTTTTAAAAACTTCGAAAAAGGCTTTCGAATCGTACTAGAAACGCTGGATTGCTCATTTCGAATGATCCGCGTCAAATTTAAAATATTGCCTATCGCCTGTTTTCCGTAAGTAGACGCTATGTAGGACCATATCGATTGACCCAGTAGCTCCGCTTCTTTTCCTTTTGCTAACGGAAGTTTGCGAATCTTATTTTCAGAAATGATTTGATAGGTAAAACGACGCATTTCTGGGGAATCCCCTGCCGCAATGTAAGCAGCCATTCCGAGCACGTACCAGTCTGAAACCGTTAGAAGTAGCGAATTTTGCAACACATCTTTGACGGAGCCTCCAAACAATAAATCATGTAAATAAATACGCGCTACTTGCTTCGTTAACTCTTGCTTAAAAGCTCCTAAATTATCTTTAAAAGCAATTTCAATTCGAAAATTCGCTAAATTCTCCTTTTCTACGTCTTGTACATTCACTAAGGAAATGCCGCCATTACTCTGCAACCACGTTTCGTGATTGGGATACATAAATACTTTGATTTTTTGCACCGGGGAATAGGAAATCAACTCGGTGACACGCACAAAATCAGCTTCTAAATAGGCCAAAGTAGATTTAGCCAACGCCTCATTTTTATCAAGATAATAGACCTCGAAATTAGAGCTTCCTACGAACTTCCAAGCAAATTTTTGGTATTGAATCCGGTGATTTTCAGAAATCCATTGCGCCCCTTGTGCTTTGAGCTGTATACTGCCAAAGAGTAAGACAAACACTACCGCGATAAAAGAGGTAAAATTGCGCATTGGGTCAAGAGACTTTAAAACCAAATTTACAGATTTAAACGGAAAATAAATGATAAAATCGACGAATTGATACTTCCGGATGAACAGTTGATTTTCCGAGGATTTCATCGGTCCATTGTTTGGCAAAATAAGGCATCAAAGAAACCCCTTTCGAACCAAATCCATTGAAAATACCGGCATCCACCTGTGAATGAAATCCCACAAAAGGCCTTCGATCTTGAGTGGCGGGCCTAATTCCCGTTTTTTGCTGAACCAATTCAAAATCCTCTACGCCCATTAAGGCTAATTTATTCGTTAATTCTTCCAAGGCCTCCGGAGTCGTCTCGTTCGTAAACTCTTTCCAACCATAGGTCGCCCCCACCTTAAAATGCCGAGAACCTAACGGCACAATAAATCCATTCTTGTTCAAAATATAGTCCTCAGATGGCACATCGCTTCGAATCTCCATCAACTCGCCTTTAGCCGGCAAGAAAGGCAAACTAGACCAAAGTGGATTTTGCTGACCGTGAAATCCCTCACAAAAAATCGCCTGACTTCCGGTGTATTCTGACTCTACGAGCAATCCCTTCGATGCAAAATAGGCGCGAGAAACGCGTAACAGAGTTACGACATCTACCCAGCCTGCCTGTTCCACCCAAACACCGTTTGACTCCCAACGCAAATACGAATGATGTATCTGTTCTTTTCTCTCCACTAACCAGCTCTTCATTTCCTCATTGGCAAAGGGACGGAAAAGCGGCATTGGAAAAAAGAACCGCGTTCCTAAAATCGCCTCTAAGCGCGGGTAATAGTCAAATAGATAGGGAAATAATTCATCCGCCAGCCAAGTCTGTTCTAATTTTCGGCCCGTTACCGGGTTAAAAATTCCACCCGCTGCTTGAGAAGAAGTAAAGTGAGTCGAAGGCGAATCCCAAATTTTAAAGGGTATTCCTGCCTCCCAAAAATGGTGGGCTAAAATGGTGCCAGCTAAACCCTGGCCTACAATGATGTAAGGATTAGCGCTTTTCACCTTGCACGCGACGAACGTGATCTAATACAAATTCCACTTGCTCATCCATCGTACGGTAAGAGGTATCTAAATCGATGGCATCAGCCGCACGCTTCAAAGGGCCTTCGCTGCGATTCGAATCAATCTCATCCCGCTTGCGCAAGTTTTCAATAATTTCTTCCAAAGGAAGATCTTCCCCTTTTTGCAAAAGCTCTAATTTGCGGCGTTGAGCGCGAATATGTGGCTCAGCCGTCATAAATATCTTTAATTCAGCTTGTGGAAACACGACCGTTCCTATGTCACGACCATCCATCACGATAGCTTTCTTCTCTCCCATCCGTTGCTGTTGAGCCACCATCGCATGACGAACCTCTGGAATAGCGGCCACTTGACTTACTAAATCCGAAATGTACATTTTGCGAATCTCCCCTTCCACATTCTCCCCATTCAAAATCGTATCTGAAGCCTGCTTCGAAGGATTAAATTCAAATGTTATCTCCACATGTGCTAACGCTTCTTTCACAGCTTGCAAATCTGCTGTATTCACTTGTTGACGGTGAAAATACAGCGCCACCGCGCGGTACATCGCTCCGGTATCTAAGAAAGCATAATGTAAAGCCGCTGCCACGTGACGGGCTGTTGTACTTTTTCCACAAGAAGAAAAGCCATCTAAGGCGATAATAATATCAGACATGCACAAATTGGTTAATGGCCTTGGCAACAGCTTTTGGCGCTTCGTAGGTTCCTTGATGGCCTACGTTTGGCAAAATTACAACCGATTTCTTTACAAAACGAGTAATGGACTCCGGAGAAATCAAAGCGTCTTGCTCTCCTAAGATAAATAGAAAGGGGATATTGGACGTTTGAACAAAAGTCGTAAAATCGCTTCGATCCCTCATCGCTTTGGTAGCTGCAATTAAGCCGGCTGCGGGCAAAGTTCGGTACCTCTCTGCTAAAGTAGCTATCAGCTCCTGAGATACGGTAGCAAATAAATTAGGCAAGAACGGCCCGATAAAAAACGCCGTACCCTTTTTTTCGAGCAAATCAACTGTTCTATCTCGGTTGATTTTCTTTTCCTCCGTGTCTGCCACAAAAGTGGAATGCAACATGACCACTTTCTGGATTCGCTCTGGAAATTGAGAAGCCATTTCTAGTGCGATGTAACCACCCATGGAATGACCGACCAGGATAAAATTAGCCTCTGAAGGCAAATGAGCAACTATTTTTCGCGCATAATCTGCTAAAGTAGCGCAATCTGTCCATTCCGCATACGCAGGACAAATGACCGGAAATGAAAAGGTGTGGAAAGGCAAAAAGTCTGTCCACACCCGTTCATCTTCTCCAAAACCGTGCAAAAATACGAGCTGCGTAGCTGGCATATTAAGCGACTACTTTCATTTGATGGAATACCGTTCT
This sequence comes from Aquirufa antheringensis, assembly GCF_004307425.1. GTDB lineage: Bacteria > Bacteroidota > Bacteroidia > Cytophagales > Spirosomataceae > Aquirufa > Aquirufa antheringensis. The sequence continues at coordinate 336,372 of NZ_SEWZ01000003.1, read as the reverse complement.
TTCGAACTTCGATTTCGCATACTTCAAATCCACCTCAAAGGTCTTCATTTCAGTCTGCGAAGGAATTTCATACATCGCATCGGTCATTACCGCCTCCATAATGGAACGCAATCCACGAGCACCTAATTTGTACTGCATAGCCTGCTCGACCATGTATACCAGGGCATCGTGTTCGAATGTCAACGAAACGCCTTCCATCTCGAAAAGCTTCTCGTATTGCTTCACTAATGCATTTTTAGGCTCCGTCAAGATCGACAATAAGGCTGTCGTATCTAATGGATTTAAATACGTCACCACCGGTAGACGACCTAATAATTCTGGGATTAGACCAAATGATTTTAAATCTTGTGCTGTCACATACTTCATGATTTGGTCCTTCTCGAACGATTCATGGAAGGTATCATCGCCTGAGAAACCAATCGGACGAGAGTTCAAACGCTTCGCGATGTGGCGATCGATGCCATCAAAAGCACCACCGCAGATGAACAAGATGTTCTCGGTGTTGACGGCAATCATTTTTTGGTCCGGATGCTTACGTCCCCCTTGCGGCGGTACATTCACAATAGATCCTTCTAATAATTTCAAGAGCGCTTGCTGAACTCCTTCACCCGAAACATCACGTGTGATGGACGGATTATCTGATTTACGCGCAATTTTATCAATTTCGTCGATGAAAACGATACCGCATTCGGCCTTCTCCACGTCATAGTTTGCAGCTTGCAATAGACGCGTCAAAATCGTTTCCACGTCCTCTCCCACATAACCCGCTTCCGTTATCACGGTCGCATCGGCGATACAGAAAGGAACTTGTAATTTTTGGGCTAGCGTCCGAGCCAAATACGTTTTTCCCGTACCAGTCTCCCCTACCATCAAGATATTCGATTTTTCGATCTTCACCTCGTCATTCGAAGGAGCCTGCATCAAACGCTTGTAGTGGTTATATACCGCTACCGATAAATGCTTTTTAGCCTCCTCTTGACCAATGATATATCCGTCTAGGTATTCTTTTAAATCCTTCGGCTTTACTAATTCAAAGGAATGCTTTGCCCCTGCTTTCGCTGCAGCAGCCACACCCATCTCCTCTTTCACCACCTCATATCCTTGCGTTAAGCAATTATTACAAATGTGGCCATCGATTCCAGATAGCAATAAACCCACCTCGTTTTTAGGACGACCGCAGAAAGAACAACTCGTTTTTTTACTAGCCACTAGACAGTTCTCGTTAAAATCTCATCAATTAAACCATATTCTTTCGCCTCTGCTGCTTTCATCCAATAATCGCGATCTGAATCACGTTCGATATCTTCGAATGATTTACCTGAGTGCTTCGCTAAAATTTCGTATAATTCTTGGCGAATTTTAACGATTTCACGAGCGGTGATTTCGATGTCACGTGATTGACCTTGCGCACCACCGGATGGTTGGTGAATCATCACACGTGCATGCTCTAAAGCAGAACGCTTGCCTGCTGCACCACCCGCTAATAAAACGGCACCCATCGAAGCTGCAAGTGAAGTACAAACCGTAGCCACTTCTGGACGGATGTAATTCATCGTATCGTAGATACCTAAACCAGCGTAAACTGATCCACCAGGGCTATTGATGTACATCACAATGTCTTTTTTGGCATCCGTAGACTCCATAAACAACAATTGCGCCACAATGATATTGGCCATATAATCATCCACCGGTACACCCATAAAAATGATACGGTCCATGATTAGACGAGAGAATACATCGATTTGAGCAAAACGCATCGGGCGTTCCTCAATGATGTATTGTGTCATATCTTCGATTTGGTGCATCGGGCGACTGCCGATGTTATTCATATATTGATCAACCGCAAGACCGTTCAAACCTCTGTGGTGAACTGCGTACTTACGAAACTCTTCTGATGATAACTCCTTTGGATACATAGATTTCAATGTTTAAAAATCAAATTTAGACTTTTTTAGAATTTATACTACCTAGAACACAAATATAAGAACCTTTGTTCACAGAAAACCCCGCAATGTGCGGGGCTTCCAAAAAATAGCAGGACAATGTTAAAATTAAAGCGCTGCTGCGATTTCTTTAAACTTGTCTACGTCGATTTTCGTCACTTTGTGAGGAATATTTGCTACGATCGCAGCAGATACTTTGTCTGCGAACGCTTGGTTGTATAAGTTCATGAAGTTGTCTGACTTCGACTTATCGCTCAAGTAACCCATCGCGATTTTCTCAATCATTTCTTCGATACCAGGCTCGTTAGACGATAAATAACCGCCAAACTGTGCACGTACCATATCTTTTGCTTTCTCTACTACCTCTGGATATTCCACTTTTACGTCGAATTTCTCAGCGATTTCGTTCTTGATCAAGTTCCAACGCATATCTTTCTTCACATTATCAAAATCTTGATCGATTTGCTCTGCTGTGAATTTCCCTTCGTTGATACGAATCAACCAAGTGCGTAAGAATTTCTCTGGTAAGTCAATTTTAACTGCGTCTAAAATCGCTTTCTCAGCGTCAATACGTAATAAGTATTCAGCTTCACGCTTGTAGTTCTCCGTCACGATGGTTTCTACTTGCTCGCGGAATGATTTCTCATCTGTCGCTTTTCCAGCACCTAATACTTTGTCAAAAAAAGCTACGTTTAATTCCGAAGGAACTTGACGTGTGATATCTTCCACTACGAATGAAACCTCTCCTTTCAAATCAGCAACTTCGTCTTCTTTCTTTCCTGTTGCTAAAGCTAAAGCTTTCGCATCTACGAATACTTTATCAATCGCAAATTTCAGTGTATCGTCTTTTTTCGCACCGATGAACACTTTCTTCGACTTATCGTTGATGGCGTGCATTGGGATCGCAGATTTCTCTACCCAGTCACCTTGTGTAAAGGTTCCGAAAACTAAATCGCGGTCTTCAACAGCATCTGGATGTGTTTGATCGCCAAATTGCTTCTTCAAGTTTTCAATCGTTTCTTCGATTTCTTTCTTGTCAGCTTTGATTTCGTACGAATTGATAGCTTTGATTTTGGCCAAATCCACCGTAAAATCTCCGTGGAAACCTAAATCATAGTGGAACGTAAATTCCGTATCTTTTTCCCAGTCGATCGCATCTGCCTCTTCTACAGCTGGCAAAGGCTCACCTACTAGGTTCAATTTATTTTCTTTGATATAATCAGAAACTTCGTGACCTAACAAGTGGTTGATTTCGTCTACTAGAGCAGATTGACCGTATAATTTCTTCACAAGAGCCGCTGGAACCATACCTGGACGAAATCCTTTGATGGAGGCTTTCTTGCGATAATCTTTCAATTTTGCCTCTACTTTTTCCGCGTAATCTGCTGGAGATACCACTACAGTCAAACGACCTTCTAAATCTCCTGCCTTGTTAAGTGAAATGTTCATTTGTTCTTATTTATAATTAGCCTTTAAAATAAAACCCTCAAAACCTTTTTGGTGTTGAGGGCTTGCCATTGGTACGGGTGAAGGGACTCGAACCCCCATGCCTCGCGGCGCCAGATCCTAAGTCTGGTATGTCTACCAATTCCACCACACCCGCGAATTTGGAGTGCAAAGGTAGTCAGCAATTTTAAAAATTCAAAAGCTTTTAAATATAAATATTGGATTAACTTTGGGCAAAAATAAACCTGTTATGAAATTCAGTCGTTGGTATGTCGCTTTAATGGCTTTCCTGGTCGGGGTTATTGCCACATTCATTTATTTAACTGAAACTTTTAAGTAGCTATGCAAGCACTCGATTGGATCGTTTTATTGGCTACTATTGGTGGAATTGTGGCGTATGGCAGCTGGAAAGGAAAGCAAACGAAGCATTCCTTGCAGGGTTTTCTGTTAGCAGATCGGGAACTTCCTTGGTACCATATTTTACTTTCCGTGATGGCCACGCAGGCTTCTGCGATTACCTTTTTATCCGTTCCAGGCCAGGCTTACCACGATGGAATGCGTTTCGTGCAGTTCTATTTAGGATTACCCATCGCCATGATTATCCTGTCGGTGACCTTCATTCCGCATTATTTTTCGCTTAAAGTATACACCGCCTACGAGTTTTTAGAGAATCGTTTTGATGCCAAAACCCGGGTGCTCACCTCCCTCCTCTTCTTAATTCCGCGTGCCTTATCGACAGGTGTAACTATAGCCGCTCCCTCTATCATTCTTTCCACCTTACTAGGATGGGATTTAACCTGGACCAATGCCGTGACAGCGGCTATCGTAACCGCTTATTGTATGCTAGGCGGATCTAAAGCGATCTCCTATACACAGATGTTACAAATGGCTGTTGTCCTCGTAGGAATGGTTTTCGTGGGGGTTTACATCGTTGCGCAACTTCCAGACGAAATCGGCGTAAAAGAGTCTTTACAGATTGCGGGTAAGATGGGCAAAGTGAATCTGATTGATTGGAAATTTGATTTGAATAATCGCTACAATATTTGGTCTGGGATCATAGGTGGCTTCTTTTTACAGTTATCGTATTTCGGTACGGACCAAAGTCAAGTAGGCCGCTACTTATCCGGTGTTTCATCCTCTGAAATTAAGAAAGGGCTTTTAATGAATGGATTCCTCAAGATTCCGATGCAGTTCTTCATCTTGTTAGTGGGTATTTTGGTATTCACCTATTACCAATTTAATGCCCCTCCTACGTTCTTTAATAAGAATACGGAGGCCATTTGGGCATCAGTACCGGGACATGAGGCCATTGATCAGGAGAAAGGAGCGATTTTCGAGGCTAAGAAATCAGCCATTCTACAAAAGGATTATTCTCGCCTCAATGACTTAAACAAGCAAGCCGCGGCCACCCAGGAAAAAGCGGTGGCTCTTTTGAAAACAGCAAAACCGGAAACAGAAGCCCAAGACACGAATTACATCTTCTTGCATTATATCATTAATCAATTGCCCATCGGGATTGTGGGCTTCCTCATCGCGATGATTTTACTTTCGTCCATGGGATCGATGGCCTCGGCTTTTGGGTCCTTGACTTCTACTTCGATGGTCGATATTTATGAACGATTTATCGCGCCTGACCGTGGAAATCAGCATTATTGGTGGATTTCGAAACTCATCACCTTAGGCTGGGGGGCACTTTGTTTAGTCGTCGCGACTTTTGCGGTGAATATGGGAAGCCTGATAGAAGTGGTGAATATTCTAGGTTCTTGGTTTTATGGAACCATTTTAGGCATATTCCTATGTGCCTTTTATTTGCCTAAAACGACGGGAACGCAAGTTTTTATTGCCGCGCTCATCGCTGAGGCTTTCGTGATCTATGCTTGGAAAGTAGAGTGGATGGCTTTTCTTTGGCTAAACGTATTAGGCTGCTTACTTGTAATGGCAATCGCCTTTATTTTAAGTCTTATTTCGGGTCCAAAACAGACATCGAAAACTTCACCGGAATAACCGGCTTTTCATCGTAAGAACGCTCCTTTTTGATGGAATCAACAACTGCCATCCCTTTGGTGACTTTGCCAAAAACCACGTATTTCCGATAAAAACGACTGGCTTGCTCGGAATCTGTCACAATGAAAAACTCGGTAGGTGACGAGGATTGAAGTGGATTCCCTTCATCATAGCGAGCCATCGCAATAGTTCCTCTTTCAGGTCGCAGCTCATCCAAATACTCCGCCGGAACCAGGTAGTTCAAGCGATCAAAATACTCTCCTCCGCCCTGTATCCCAATCTCGTAGACATTGCGGTAGAAGTAGCGGTCTTTGAAATAACCCATCTTCACTAGTCGAATAAAGTTCACGGAATGCAAAGGTGTTCGATCATCTAACTCAAGTTCGAAGTCCCCTAAACGTGTTTCTACCTTTATCTTGCGCTCTGTGTTTTGAGCTGCCTGGGCTTGTAATTCCTCCTTTACTTTGGCCGGATCAATCCGCCAATTAGGCTTGCACGCAAAAATCAAGAAAGAGAATAAGATCAGGTAACGCATAAAAAAAGGGGGCCTTTCGAGCCCCCTAAATTAAATAAAATTCTAGACTAAGCGTGAGATGCTTTCTTTCCGAAGAAATAAAGACCTGCAAAAGCCACGATCAAGATCGATGGGAATAACACCATTTGCGCCATTGTTGCTTGACCTGCTGCTAATGCGACTGCATCACCTGTCATTGTCTTAGCAGCCTCAGCTGTATTGGCATCTAACCAAGAACCGATGATAGGTTGGAAGATTGATGTTGCAAACATACCCATACCGCCCATAATCGAAAGACCAAAAGCACCTGTTAATGGAATGTTTTCTGCTACATAACCGATCATGGTTGGCCAGAAATAGCATACACCTAAGGCGAAGATAATCGCTGAAACGTAGACCATATTACCTGTAGCTCCACTCATTAAGTAAACGCCTACTGCTGTTAAAATAGCCGAAACTAATAACACACCACCAGCATCTAATTTGTGAACAATTGGGCCAGCGAAATAACGACCTACTGCCATTAAACCTGTTACGATCGCTAAAATGATCATTGGACTGGCTCCTGCTTGACCCATAATTGGCCCGATCCATTGTTCCGGACCGAATTCCGAGATCGCTGTTAAAGCCATACAAGCTAACATGAATAGGTAAATAGGAGATAACATCGCTTTGAAGTTTTCACCTGTCGAAGCACCACCCTCTACTTTCGCTACTGGGAATGCTTGACCATAGAATAAATACGCATAAATAACCGCTGGAACCAAGATAGCTGCGATTTGCAATTGCCAGCCCATGTTGTTGTCTGTCATAAATTGAGACAATAAGGTCGCAATTACGATACCACCTGGGAACCACATGTGGAAACGGTTTAACATTTTAGTCTTGTCCTTTCCTTCAAACATATCAGAAATCATCGGGTTACAAGCAGCTTCTACCGTACCATTACCGAATCCTACGAAGAATGTAGATAACAATAAAGTCCAAAATCCACCTGAGAAAATCGTCATAATCAGACCAATCACGTGCGTAAAGAACGCCACCCAAATGATTTTTTTAGGTCCTAAGACATTGTATAAAGGTCCTCCGATAATCATCGCGATAGGGAAACCTAGGAAAGCCATTTGGTTTACGTAACCTAATTGCTCGTTATCCAATTGGAAACTAACTCCTAGCTGAGTTAAAACACCTGCACGAATCCCGAAGGCCATAGAAGTGGTGATGAGTGCAAAACATGACGCCAAAAATAATCGATTGGCATTAACCGTTTGATTCATAATTGTTTGGGGTTTAGATAAATAGTTTAGATTGGTTATTCTTAAAAAAATTAAATTCTTCATTGGAAAAATCGTAACAAAAAAACAAAAAGTTTTTCGGATAATGGCATCTAGAGGCAATTATTTTTACAATTATCTCAAAAAAAGAGCGATTTAGAGGCTAGAAAACCAAATTTTGCTCTATTTTTGTAACATATCTAAATCTATAATAATTATGATTCAAGGAGGTTCTGCTACACAGGCAAAATCACGCCAAAGTAGGAAAATCAGAATGGGAATGATCGGCGGAAGTCAAGAGGCTTTCATCGGAGCAGTTCACCGTCGCGGTTCCCAATTAGACGGAGAAATCGAATTAGTTTGCGGCGCATTTAGTTCCAGCGCAGAAAAATCAAAAGCTACCGGAGAAGCCCTTTATCTTCCAGAAAACCGCGTTTACGGGTCGTATGAGGAGATGATTTTAAAGGAGAAAGAATTACCAGAAGGCGAGCGCATGGACTTCGTTTCCATCGTAACGCCTAATCACGTGCACTTCCCTGCCGCTAAAATGGCGTTGGAGAATGGATTCCATGTTGTTTGCGATAAGCCAGCGACCTTGAATCTAGCGGAAGCGAAAGAATTGAAGAAAATCATCGAGAAGTCAGGCTTGATTTTTGCGTTGACCCATAACTATACGGCTTATCCGATGGTGAAAGAGGCGAAACATTTAGTGGACTCAGGTCAACTAGGTGAGATTCGCAAGATCATCGTGGAATATCCACAAGGTTGGTTAATCGACCTTGTAGAGGCAACAGGCCAAAAACAAGCAGCCTGGAGAACAGATCCAGCGCGTTGTGGTGCCGCAGGTGCCATTGGTGACATTGGAACGCACTGCGAGAATTTGATCGAATACATCACTGGATTACATATTAAGGAGCTTTGCGCGGATCTGACGATCTTCGTGGAGGGCAGAATGCTAGATGACGATGGCAACATCTTGATCCATTATGATAATGGGGCCAAAGGTATTTTACATTGCTCGCAAATCTGTAATGGCGAAGAGAACGACTTCAACTTCCGTATCTATGGAAGCAAGGCGGGAATTACTTGGCACCAAATGGAGCCAAATACGATGGTGTTTAGGACGCGCGACGAAGGAGCGCGGATCATTCGTACGGCCGTAGGCCAGCTATCTCCTGCCGCGAATGCGCATACACGTCAGCCAGCGGGACACCCTGAAGGTTATGTGGAAACTTTTGCGAACATCTACCGCAATTTTGCTTTTGCATTAAGAGCGAGATGGGAAGGAAAAGCGCAGGATCCTTTGTACGATTTCCCAGGAATCGACGAGGGAATCATGGGAATGGCTTTCATCGAAAATGTCGTGAGATCAGCCCAAGACAATACAAACAAGTGGACAAAATTTGAACTATAAAATAACCATGACTAAAATCAAAGTTGGAATCGTAGGAACCGGTTTTATCGGACCCGCACATATCGAGGCATTACGCCGTTTACCTAACATTGATGTAGCTGCGCTTTGCGAAGTGACCATCGAATTAGCGGAAGCAAAAGCTAAGCAATTAGGTATTGGCCGTTGGTATACGTTTGAAGAGCTATTAAAGCAAGAGGATATTCAGTGTGTGCACATTTGTACACCTAACTTCTTACACTATTCGCAGTCGAAAGCAGCTTTGTTAGCTGGGAAACACGTGGTGTGTGAGAAACCTTTGGCAAAAGACCTACACGAAGCTGAGGAATTAGTTGCATTAGCAGCTAAAACGGGCTTAGTGAATGCGGTTCACTTCAACCTTCGCTACTATCCATTAGTGCGTCAAATGAAGACGATGCGTGAGAAAGGCGATTTAGGCGAAATCTATTCGATCATGGGTAGCTATTTGCAAGATTGGTTATTCTACAACACGGATTATAACTGGCGTTTAGAGCCGGACAAATCTGGTGATTCCCGCGCTATTGCCGATATCGGTTCTCACTTATTAGACGTCATCGAATACATCACAGGTTTGAAAACAGTCGAAGTTATGGCTGATTTCAACACGGTTCACAAAGTGCGTAAGAAGCCTTTGAAGCCAGTAGAGACTTATTCAGGCAAAATGTTGCAACCAGAAGACTATGCAGATGTACACATCAATACGGAGGACCATGCGAACGTTTTATTACGTTTTGACAATGGAAACCGCGGTTGTGTAACTGTTTCTCAAGTTTCAGCGGGTCGCAAGAACCAATTGAAATTAGAAATTTCTGGTTCGAACAAGACATTCGCGTTTAACTCGGAGTCGCCTAACGAAATGTGGATCGGTAATAGAGATCAAGCGAATCAGGTGTTGATGCGTGATCCTTCTTTGGCCTACCCTGAAGCAAGTGCCTTAATGACTTTCCCTGGTGGACACAACGAAGGTTTCTCAGATACATCGAAGCAATTATTCAAAGAAGTATACGCCGCTGTAGAAGCTGGAAAACAACCAGAGAATCCAAAATACCCTACTTTCGCAGACGGTTACCGCGAATTATTAATTTGCGAGCGCATCTTAGATTCAACGCGTTCTCAACAATGGGTGAAAATCTAAACCATCAGAACATATGAAAACGATTCAAGGGCCAGCGATATTTTTGGCACAATTTATGGGCGATGAAGCCCCTTTTAATACCTTAGACAGCATCACAACTTGGGTAGCCTCTTTAGGTTACAAAGGGGTGCAAATTCCGTCTTGGGATTCCCGTTGCATTGATTTACAAAAAGCAGCTGAGTCGAAGACTTATTGCGATGAGATCGTAGGAATGTTAGCTGCCAAAGGCTTACAAATCACCGAATTATCCACTCACCTTCAAGGTCAATTAGTCGCGGTTAACCCAGCTTATGACCTTGGTTTCGATGCATTCGCTCCAGATTCCGTGAAAGGAAATCCCAAAGCACGCACCGAATGGGCAATCCAACAATTAAAATACGCAGCTAAAGCGTCCCAAAACTTAGGTTTAAACGCGCACGCTACTTTCTCTGGTGCTTTGATGTGGCACACGGTTTATCCTTGGCCACAACGTCCAGCTGGTTTAGTAGAGCAAGGCTTCAAAGAATTAGGTCGCCGTTGGTTACCTATCTTAAATACCTTCGATGAATGCGGAGTAGATTTATGCTACGAGATTCACCCAGGAGAGGATTTACACGATGGCGTAACCTTCGAAATGTTCTTAGACGAAGTAAAAGGGCATAAACGCGCGAATTTATTGTACGATCCATCGCACTTTGTGTTACAGGCTTTGGACTACAAACAATACATCGACTTCTACCACGAGCGCATCAAAATGTTCCACGTAAAAGACGCAGAGTTTAATCCAACGGGAAAACAAGGAGTGTACGGTGGATACCAATCTTGGATCAACCGCGCTGGCCGTTTCCGTTCTTTGGGCGACGGACAAGTCGATTTCAAAAGCATCTTCTCTAAATTAACCCAATACGGATACGACGGTTGGGCCGTTTTAGAATGGGAATGCTGCATCAAAGATCCGGTTCAGGGAGCTACGGAGGGTGCGCCGTTCATCGCGAGCCACATCATCAAAGCAACCGAAAAGGTCTTCGATGATTTCGCCGGAACTGGAGCAGATGAAGAGTTCAACAAAAAGATCTTAGGTCTATAAGTAAAAAGCCCCTGACTCGTCAGGGGCTTTTTTTATCCACTTACGCTTCCTCTCGAAAGACATAAACAAACCATGCCGCGGATAACAACACCACGTTCTTGATAATGTATTGACCGGTCAGGGTTAGCGAGAAAAAAGATTGCCACGTATCTTCAACCAAAAATAATACCGGTAAAAAAGTCGTAAACAAATGTGCTATCATCACCCAGAAGGCGATTTTAGTCAAACGAGGAGACAACCACAACATTCCAATCGCACACTCCCCTATGCCTAAAATCAACAGGAACGTCTGAATGCCCATAAAGGGCTCTAACGTAAGATTGAAAAGCTTTGTTACTAATCCTTCTGCCGGAGAAGTACCTAAGACTTTTAAAAATCCAAACCAAATATACACCACCGCGATCATCGCGCGGTTTAACCAAGCCGCCGTTACGAGGGCTTGGAGGCGTGTTTTGCTAATAGTTACCATAGTGTAAAAGTATTTATTGAGAATAAATCAAAAAATGACCTTAGTCAATTAATTAGCCCCATCTGATTTCGCTCGTTGCACGGCGTAATCACCAATTGTCTTTCCGTGTTTTCCACCCATCGTACAATCCACTCGGAAGTGAATCAACCCATAGACGCGAGAATCAGAGGCCTGTTGTGCATTCGCCATAAATGTATTCGCCCTATCCGGAAAAAAGTCTACTAATACGGCTGCTGCTGCAAATGAGAAGGTCGAGTGACCTGACGTATAACTAGGAAAATTAGGCAACCCCACAGAGGTCTTCAAATCGAACTGTTGAGGACGAGGACTATAATAAAAATATTTTGTTTCCCAGCAAGCCACACCTGCATCCATCAAAGCCGTTCCTACATAAGCTAACATGCGTGCCATCCGAACCTCTGAATATTTTGCCTCTATACCCGCTTCGCACGCATAGCGATGCCAATGTCCTGGTGGCGTATACGAGCCTGGTCCATCTGCCCAGTAATTAGCAATGGCTGCTTGCTCTCTAGTTTGGGTTTTGTTAATGGTCTGCAATTCCGCCAAATCTTTATTAAATGCTTCGGAACCTGGCAAATAAGGAATAGCCGGACGAATCGACTCCAAGGTGGTTCTGTCAAAATTCCACGTTTTTACCGCACCATAGTTTGGCAACATCGGCGGTCTTGCGGGCAATTCTTGACTCGCCCAAACCGTCGTAAATCCGAGTGATTTTGCATGTGCGATCATATCTGGTACAATCGCTTGGTTATTTGAAGTGCTCATACCATCCGTTTTCGCTCTAGCCATTACCTTAGCTGCTACAGCAGCACCTAAATTAGCCCCTGCAATCACGTCCGAATTCACATTTGTCTTAGCCCAAAGCGGTACATTTTTAGCTTCCGCTAGTTTAGCCGCTAAAAAAGGTCCCTCTCCTGGAAACATCGCTAATAAAATCACATAGCTTGCTTGAGCCACCACCGCATCTTCAGATGGATAGGCTGGTAAAGTCGAAACTGGCAACAAGGGTTTAATAGAGGCATCCAAAACAGATGGTGCAGGGCGATTGTATTGGTATTTATATTTCCAGGCGCTGACTAAGGCATCGTATTGCGCCACACTCAGATAGGCTAAAGCTCTGGCTGTGTAAGGTGGATTTGCAAAAGGAAATTTAGGATCTGCCAAAGGGTCTGCCGCATTCGGCACCGGATAAACACCCTCAGCGTTCGCTGCAGGAGGAATATTATACCTTGCTGCTAATTCCCGTGCAATTTCATTCCAACGTAAAACGGAACCTGCACCCCAATAGAGTACCGCTGCTTTTTGAGAAGCCGTCACTTCGATGGACTTCAAGGAATCCACTTCTTTCTTATAAGCGGCATCTGAATTTAAGGCAGGCACTACTACTTCCGTGGAATTAGTTAATATAAATGTTTTCCAGCTACCGGCCGTTTCATCGACTTTAGCGGGAGCATAAGGCTCAATCATCGATTCTGAGACCGATTTATCGCAGGATACTAAGCTGATTAGTATCAAAAAACTAAAAATATATTTCATCTTATTTGATTTTAAACTGATACAAAACACCTATTGAAATGGACGTACTTTGGCCTACATTCTGACCATCCGTCACATATGCGACGCGTGCATTTACGCCAAATGCTTTGGGTTGGTACTTACCATAGATACCTACCGTCGTCATTGTCATATCATTCGTTAAGAATGGCATGTCATTTCTGCGGATATCATCCCCTTTCGTACAAGAGAAATGTTCCGTGAAAAATTCGATCTGGTTATCCTTTTTTAGATAGCCTATACGAAAAGCTGCATCGAAGGCATCTGGAACGGCTACCTGATCAGTTTGGTACAACTTTGAACCCGCTAAATACGCATCACGATCAGCTTTCACCTGACTTCTAGCCTGATAAGCAATAGAAGAATTCACATATAAATGCTTGGGTAAAGCATAAGAAAGCATTCCACGAATCACCATTGTTTTTGCCCCTAATCCAATCGACATGGGCATAAAATCCGGCACATAATTCGTCACTGGGATACTGAATCCCACCACACCATGAGCCGTGATACCATGGTAGGCCTTCGTTTTTGTCTTAACAAACACAGAGGCATCCTGTAAACCTTGCTGGCCCATTAAATTGCCTTGACTTGCATCTGTCTTGACATAGGGAACCATCGCCATCACATTAATATCCCGCGTAATTCCGTAGGCAATCATAGCAGTGGCGGATTGAGTGGTTAATCTCCCTAAATTAGGGTTATCCCGTTTTAGTCCATTTTCCCAATAAGTAGTCCAAGAACTAGTGCCATAGACCAAAGCTCCACAAGCTAATTTTTTGTTCATATAGATAGCGTCATGAGGCATTTGAGCCTTTAATTCGACGAAAGCTAGCAAACAAAACAAAAGAGTACATAACTTTTTCATTTGCTTAATTTTTTAAATAATACACGATTTCCTGGGACAGATTTGTCCTAGGATAAAAAGGGAATCAAAGAAAAATTAAGCTTGCCGTGGCGGCGCGAAAAATTCAGACGAGAAGTCTTTGGTAGATAATATAGCATGAATGGGCGCTTCTGTTGTAACAGGCCATTCCATAATATAGAATACCCAGCCTGAAGACTGAGCACAATATTCTTTCACGAGGGTATTGATTAATTTCGTTTTAACGGGAGTAGAGCCAGGCTCGTCAGTTAAATGTTCGTTTACTTGCTCTGCCAAGTCGAAGAAATTCTCTCGCGCATTGCGGTCTTTCACCATCACTGTTACTAAGGTGTCATTTTCCACTTTACGCTCCTTCATTTCGTAGAACTCATCGCCTTGGCGAACGGAACCCTCTACTTCTTCTGAAGAAACCCAATCTGTTTGATAAGGTAAATTGATGGGTATTTTAACGACAACTGTCTCTTCCGTTTCTGGATCAACGGCTACGGTATTGCCTTCTGATAAATACTGCAACGCGAAACCGCCTGCTTGGTAAAGCAGCACTGAGAATAGCATTATGGCAAGTATTTTTTTCATTCAGGAGTAAAAATAGGCTATTTTTCGATGACTGTGCCTAATTCCTGGGAAATATTTTTTTGAATTTCCTTCAAACGGATAAATTCAAGCAAAACCTCGTCCATTTCTGACGCATCAGCCTTCATTGAATCTAATTTGCTCAAGATCTCCTGCAAATGTTGGTCATTGTATACCTTTCTAAGGCGCAACACATTCTTGTAAGCTAAATCCTCTAACAACTCTTCATCTGTGTTCACCCGAATCTCGTGCTTATCTTTCCATTCAGAAGACAAAGCATGTTTTTCAGACGAGATATTAATCGAGAAAGATTGAATCTCTTCATCGGTATGATGTAGGAAGAAATCAGGCTTAGGCGCACGCTGCGCTCCAAACTCTTGTTTACAAAGATCAAGAATGCGAATAAACAAGGGCGTTTGGAAAACTGTACCTTCTAATTCATCGATTAAATAATGGACTACCGTTAAACCCGGAGCCTTTTCTGGATTGATTTCCAAATGCCCATAATTAATCAACAAACGGACACATTCTAATTCTTGGTAGTAGGCCAAATTCTGTACTTGTGCCGGCTCATCTTCATCCGCAAAAGTGGGCTCAATCAATTGACGCACCTCTGCATATTGCTGTGCGGAAATTTGCTGAGGATCTTGACTAGCGCCTTTCATCTTTTTCAGCTGAATCTTATTCAATTCCGCTAAAAGCACATCTTCATCCATCCGCATCATCGTCGCGGTCTTTTGAAGGAAAAGACTGCGTTGAATGGCATCGGGTATCTTTGAAATGGATTGCACCATTTCCTTAATCATTTCCGCTTTCTTGAACGGATCGTCCCCTGCTTCTTCTTTGAACAGATTCGCTTGAAACGAAATCACATCCTTCGCTTCTTTCTTAATGTAATCAATGAAGGCCTCAGAACCGATCTTGCGAACAAAGGAATCCGGGTCATTTCCTTCTGGGAATACGACTAAATTCACTTGCAAACCTTCTTCCAAGATCAAGTCCATCCCGCGCAAGGCGGCCTTAATACCCGCAGAATCACCATCGTACAGAACGGTAACGTGCTGGGTGAAGCGACCAATTAATTTAATCTGTTCAATGGTCAAAGACGTTCCAGATGACGCCACCACGTTTTTAATTCCCGCTTGGTGAAGAGAAATAACATCCGTGTAGCCTTCCACTAAATAGCAAACATCTTTTGCCCGGATCTCATTCTTCGCTTGTGAGATACCGTATAAAGTAGCTGACTTGTGGTAGACTTCCGTTTCCGGAGAGTTCAGGTATTTCGCCTGGTTCTTTGCGTCGTTGCGCAGAATACGAGCGCCGAAAGCGATGATTTTACCCGACACATTGTGAATCGGAAATATGACGCGGTTACGGAATCGATCGTAGACCTTTCCATCGTCATTCTTTTGGGTAACTAAACCCGCTTTTTCAATAATTTCCTGAGAAAAACCCTGTTTGAGGGCTGCTTTCAAGAAAGCATCCCAGGCTTCTGGGCTATAGCCTAAATCGAATGATTGAAGCGTGGCGTCAGAGAAACCGCGTTCCTTGAAATAAGGCAGGGCAATCGATTTTCCTTCGTCTGTATCGTATAATTGTTTTTTGAAGTATTCTTTCGCGTATTCGAGGATGATTAAAAGACTTTCGCGCTCGTTTTGACGAACGAGTTGGTCGTCGGTCATTTCCTCTTCTTGGATGTCGATACCGTATTTTTTAGCCAAATGACGTAAAGCCTCTCCGTAACTCAGGCCTTCCATATCCATAATGAAACGCACAGAATCACCGGCTTTTCCACAACCAAAACATTTGTAAATTCCCTTCGCTGGGGAAATAGAAAAAGACGGCGTCTTTTCTCCGTGGAACGGACAGCAAGCCCAATAGTTCGCGCCTTTCTTCTTAATCGTCACATAATCCCCGATCACGTCTGCCACCGCAGCCGTTTGCTTTATTCGCTCGACGGTTTCGGGATCAATGCGCATATTACAGTAATAAGCCGGCTAAAGTTGCTGATAAATAAGAGGCCAAAGTACCTGCAATCAAGGCTTTGAAGCCTAATTTCGCTAAATCGGAACGACGAGAGGGAGCTAATTCTCCAATACCCCCGATTTGGATAGCCACCGATGAAAAGTTCGCAAAACCACATAAAGCAAAACTCGTAATGGCGATCGTCTTAGGATCCAACGTTGCTTTCAAATGCACCATATCTAAATAAGCGACGAACTCATTCACCACCATTTTCTTACCCATCAAGGCACCAGCTACTTCGATATCTTGTGCCGGAACGCCCATTGCAAAAGCAAACACAGAGAATACTTTTCCTAAAATCGTGTTCATCGATAATTCGGGATAGTTGATCCAAGCACCGATGTGTCCTAATCCTAAATCCACTAAGGCGATCAAGGCAATAAAACCGATCAACATCGCGATCACATTCATCCCCACTTTCAAACCCTCACTCGCACCTGCCGCGATCGCATCCACTAAATTAGCGTGTGTTTTTGATAACTCTAATTTCACTTCTCCTTCCGTCTCCGACTTCTCCGTTTCTGGGAACATAATTTTAGAGATCACTAAAGCACCCGGTGCAGCCATCAAACTTGCCGCTAATAAATACGCTGCTGGAACTCCCAAGGAGATATAAACGGCCATTACACCACCTGCGATGCAGGCAAATGAACCCGTCATCGAAGCCATCAGCTCCGAATTCGTCATGTTTTTCAAATAAGGCTTGATCATGATTTGAGCCTCTACCTGGCCTACGAAAGTGGATGCCACATTCGAAAGCGCCTCTGCCCCACTCACGCCCATTAACCAATGAACGCCTTTTCCGATAAAGGAAACAACGCGCTGAAGTATGCCTAAATGGTAGAACATATTCACTAGAACAGATACAAAGATGATCGTTGGAACTACTTTGAAAAAGAAAATATAATCATTTCCGGGACCAAAGGCCTTGATCATCAAATCACGATTCACGAGCGATCCGAACACAAATTGCGCGCCTTTATCTGCCTGACCTAATAAGGTATTGATGGAATCGCCTAACCACTGGAAGAGGTTTTGGCCTGTCTCCGTCTTTAAAATAAACACCGCTAACAACACTTGCATTAAAAGACCTACGCCTACCGTCCGGTAATTGATCGCTTTTCGGTTATTCGACATCAAAAATGATACGCCCAAAATCAAAACGATACCGAGCAATCCTGTAAATCTTTCCATGTGTTGTTTGTTGGTGTAATTCGCCTATTTTGTTTCTAGTTTCGTATCTAGGCTAACTGTAAATTTATCAAAAGCTAGTTCGGCAACCAAATCCTCGTCTTTGATTTCGTAAAATTTCGTATGGATATCAAATGGTACATCGCTTTCGATTTTCCAATACGTCCCATCCTCCTGCATCTCATACGAATTTTTCGTATCCTGAAGATTCCAGTCTAAGATAGTAATAGCCAGATTCTTCGCGCGTGTATTCACTAATTCAAATAAGGATTCTATACGTCGGTCAAAGCTTCGAACCATCACATCCGCGCTACCTCCATAAATTTTAGGCTCACCCGCATTATGGAAATAATACAAACGCGTATGCTCTAAATACTCTCCTACAATCGATTTAATGAAGATATTCTCTGATAAACCTTTGCGTTGTGGACGAATACAGCAGATACCGCGCACAATCAAAAGCACCGGCAAACCTGCTTGAGAAGCTTTATAAAGTGCTTCCATCGTCTTCAAATCCTGTAAAGAGTTTATCTTCCAACAAACTCCGGCCGGCAAACCTTGCTGGTGATTTTTCACCTCATTTTCGATCATCTCGATCAAGCGATTCCGCATATCACGCGGCGCCGTAATTAAATGCTCGTAATGGGTAGGCATCGAGTGCCCCGTGATTACATTGAAAAACTCGGAGATATCTTGCGTAATCCTAGTATCCGTTGTTAAAAGGCCAATATCTGTGTATAATTTGGCCGTATCCTCATTGTAATTTCCAGAGGAAAGATGGGCATAACTCACCACGTGATTGCCTTCATTGCGAATGACTTGCAATAATTTCGTGTGCGTTTTCAATCCCGGAATACCGTAGATCACAAAGCAACCCGCTTTCTGTAATTTCGTTGCTTCCTTAATATTGTTCTCCTCATCGAAACGCGCTTTCACCTCAAACAAGACCGAAACGTGTTTTCCTTGCTCCGCCGCACGTAATAAAGCACTCGAAATTCGGGAGTTTTTAGAAATACGGTACAGGGTGATCTTAATCGCTAAGACTTTGGGATCATCCGCCGCTTGTTCTAATAATTGAATAACGGGTTCGAAATTATTATAGGGATGGTGTAATAAAATATCACCGCGTTTAATGGTATCAAAAATATCATCAATGACCACCGATTTCAGACCTAAAGCCGGAACCACAGCCGGATTAACAGCCAGTTGCGTCTTAAATTCAGCGTGTTTTAAGATTTGCCAAAAAGACGTAAAATCCAAAATTGAATTTTTGACAAAAATATCCGAACGGTCTAAATTCCAACGCTTTAACATTTCTGTCAACAAGAAATCCGAATGGAATTTCTCCACCTCCACACGCGTCACTCGACCCAAACGACGGTCCTTGATCTTCTTCTTCACCTCATCCACAAAATCCGTATCCGAATCTTCGTGTTCCACTAAATCAAAATCTCCATTACGCGTGATACGGAACAAGGTCGTCGATTCAATTTCCACATTGCGATACAAAACTTGCAAATGATGGCGTATAATCTCTTCAATCGGGATAAATAACACTTTATCCTCTCTCTCAATCACGTAAAAACGCTTCAAATTCAACGGAATCTGCACAAAAGAGATCTTTTGTTCCTTCTCGTTTCTCGTCTTTTTCTTGTCTGAAAGACCCACTGTCACTACCCCAAAAATTAAGGTCTTCGCTAGCAAACTCGGGAACGTGTGCGTATGATCGAACACCATCGGTGTCAGCATCGGATAAATCGTCCGCTGGAAATACGTAGCTACCTCCTCCTTTTCGTCTTCGTCTAAATCATCTAAACAAGCTAATAAAAGCCCATTTTCCGGAAATAAAGGCAAGATTTCCTCCATGAAAAGACGGTGCTTTTCCTGGGTAAACTCCTGCGCATCGTTAATGATGGCCTGCTTAAATGGCACCTCACGCAAACCACAATAATCCGTCCTTTCTTTCCCTAAATCGATATAATTATACAAGGAGCCCATTCGGATGGTAAAGAATTCATCCAAATTAGAGGCCGTAATCGCTAAGAATTTTAAGCGATCAAAAAGTGACTTAGACGTATCACGCGCCTGATCCAAAACCCGCTCGTCAAACTTCAACCACGACAAATCACGCGAGATGAATTTTGATTTCGCGATGGTATCGTTCGACTTTTGGGTCGATTTATCTACTTTCCGATTTTGCTCACGCGGAGCCATCAGATTAATCTTCCAATTCGTAGGCGTAAGTAATGACAAAAGATTCCCGGCAAGGGAATCTTTTGACTCATCGTGTTTCAGTATTTTATCTAATTCACTCATATTATTCTGTAGGAACTTGATTTTTGATGGCTTGATAATCAGAACCCAAACGCCCCATTTCTGTGGCCAAGAATTTCTGAAGTTCTAAATTAAACAAGCGTTTGTCCTCCTCTGTTAAGGAATTGTAAAAGTCTTTCAATTCTTGATTGATCTTCTGCTTTTCCTCCAACGTCTCCGCGTGAATGCCACGCAAATGATACGACTTAAAATCAAAATTCATTCTAAACGTCTACTTTAGCGTATTTAGCATTCTTTTCAATGAAGTCACGACGTGGCGCTACTTCATCTCCCATTAACATCGAGAATAATAAATCAGCTTCGATCGCAGATTCAACCGTCACTTGTTTCAAGGTACGAGACTCTGGATTCATCGTCGTTTCCCACAATTGCTCCGCGTTCATCTCTCCAAGACCCTTATACCGTTGTACGCCTACGTTGTCTTCTTTTCCACCACCGGCTAATTCTTGAATCGCTTGGGTACGTTGATCTTCTGTCCAAACGTAACGCACTTGCTGTCCCTTTTTCACTTGGTACAACGGTGGCTGTGCAATGTAAATACAGCCGCGATCCACTAATTCACGCATATAACGGAAGAAGAACGTTAAAATTAAGGTACGAATGTGACTACCGTCAACGTCCGCATCGGTCATGATAATCACCTTGTGGTAACGCAATTTATCCATATTCAACGCACGCTCATCTCCATCTTTTCCGAAAGAAACGCCTAGCGCTGTAATCATATTCTTAATCTCTTCGTTTTCGTAGATACGGTATTCTTGTGCTTTCTCTACGTTCAAAATCTTACCACGCAAAGGCAAGATCGCTTGAAATGCACGGTTACGACCTTGCTTTGCCGTACCACCCGCGGAGTCCCCTTCGACAAGGTAGATCTCACATGTTTCTGGATCCGAATCCGAGCAATCGGCTAATTTACCTGGCAACGAGTTCGAACCTAAAACCGTCTTACGTTGAACCATTTCACGCGCCTTACGAGCAGCGTGACGCGCTTGAGCAGCTAAGATTACTTTGGCAACGATTTGACGAGCCTCTTTCGGGTGCTCTTCTAACCAAGACTCTAACATATCAGACATCGCTGCAGAAACTGCACCAGACACCTCGCCGTTACCTAATTTGGTTTTTGTTTGGCCCTCAAACTGAGGCTCCGCCACTTTCACCGAGATAACCGCTGTTAACCCTTCACGGAAGTCATCCCCCGCGATATCAATCTTTAATTTTTCTAAGGCACCTGACTTATCTGCGTAGTTTTTCAAGGTACGAGTCAATGCACCACGGAAACCAGCCACGTGCGTCCCCCCTTCAATCGTGTTGATGTTATTGACATACGAAACCACATTCTCTGTGTAAGACGTATTGTACACCATCGCCACTTGAACAGGAACCCCATTCTTATCACCTTCCATGTAGATAGGCTCAGAAAGCAATGGCTCACGCGTAGAATCCAAGAACATCACGAATTCGCGAAGACCTCCTTCAGAGAAGAATTCTTCCGTTTTCGCTACGCCATTCTCATCTAATTCACGCATATCCGTCAACTGAATACGAATACCCGCATTCAAGAAAGATAATTCACGTAAACGACCCGCAACTGTTTCGTATTTGTATTCAGTCACCGTGAAAATCGTCTCATCTGGCTTAAATAAAACCGATGTACCTGTACGATCTGTTGTTCCTACCTCTTTTACTGGGTATTGTGGAACCCCAATTTTATATTCTTGTTGGTAAATTTTACCATCACGGCTATATACCGTTACTTTTAAATCCGTCGATAAGGCATTCACACAAGAAACACCCACACCGTGCAAAC
Source organism: Aquirufa antheringensis (assembly GCF_004307425.1). Lineage (GTDB taxonomy): Bacteria > Bacteroidota > Bacteroidia > Cytophagales > Spirosomataceae > Aquirufa > Aquirufa antheringensis. The sequence continues at coordinate 314,698 of NZ_SEWZ01000003.1, read as the reverse complement.
CACCAGAAACCTTGTAGGTATCTTTATCGAATTTACCACCGGCGTGAAGAACCGTCATAACTACCTCTAGGGCAGAACGCTTCTCTTTCGTGTGCATGCCCGTAGGAATACCCCGACCGTTATCTTCGACTAAAATGGAATTATCTGTATTGATCGTTACTTTGATCATGTCGCAATGACCTGCCAACGCTTCATCAATGGAGTTATCGACAACCTCCCAAATCAAGTGATGAAGACCTTTGAAGCCTGTATCACCAATGTACATGGAAGGACGCTTACGAACCGCCTCTAAACCCTCTAATACTTGAATATTATCTGCACCATAATTTGCCCGATCTTGAGCTGATGTATCTTGTGCTTCTGACATAATGTAATTTAATGTGTGTTAAAACGAGCTTTTTAATCGCCCGGAAATACTGTTGATTAGTAACCTTAAAAATATAAATTTTAACTGAATAATCCTAATGTTTGAAGTGACGAATTCCCGTCATGACCATGGCTAAATCATTCGCATCGCAGTAATCGATTGAATCTTGATCCTTTATCGATCCGCCTGGTTGCGTAACAGCCACAATACCCGCATTTCCAGCAATTTCAACGCAATCAGGGAATGGGAAGAACGCATCCGAAGCCATCACCGCGCCGTTTAAGTCAAATCCAAATTCCTTTGCTTTATCGATTGCTTGCTTTAAAGCATCCACGCGAGATGTTTGACCCACACCTGAAGCCAATAGCTGTCCATCATTCGCTAAAATAATCGTATTCGACTTTGTGTGCTTACAAATCTTTAACGCAAACGCTAAAGCACGCTTTTGCTCGTCTGTAGGAACACGTTTCGTCACCGTCTTGAAATCTTCTACGCCTTCCATCACTAAGTCCTTATCTTGCTCTAAAACACCATTTAGCAGGGTCTTGAACATTACTTTAGGGAAAGCAACTTGGTTACGCTTCAATAAAATACGGTTTTTCTTCGTCTTTAAGATCTCCAAAGCCTCCTCCGTAAAGTCTGGCGCAATCAAAATCTCACAGAATAAAGGGTTGATCGATTCTGCCGCAGCTTTGTCCACGGTATTGTTTGTGGCTAAAACACCACCAAAAGCCGAAATAGGATCGCAAGAAAGTGCCTTATCGTAGGCCTCTTTCACGGTTGTTCCAGTTGCCACGCCGCACGCATTCATGTGCTTAATGATCACGAAAGCCGTTTCAGCAAACTCGTCTAATAAAGACAAACAAGCATCTACGTCAACTAAGTTATTGTAAGACAATTCCTTACCGTGTAATTTATCAAATAAAGCCGCTAAATCTCCGTAGAATTTACCTTGTTGGTGAGGATTCTCTCCATAACGTAAGCCGTGCGCTGGCAAGGTCGTGTAGTTGGCTAAATCAGCTGTTTGGCCTGCAAAATAACGTTGAATCGCTCCATCGTAATGAGAGGAAACCTGGAAAGCTTTTCCTGCAAAGCTTCTACGCTCCTCCAACGAAGTCGAAGTAGAACCGTGTGCTGCAAAAATCGCCGCCACCTCCGCATATTGATCACGAGAAGAAACGATTAATACATCGTTAAAGTTCTTCGCTCCACCACGGATTAAAGAAATACCACCAATGTCAATTTTCTCAATAATATCCTCATCAGAAGCTCCAGATGCCACTGTTTCCTCGAATGGATACAAATCCACCATGACTAAATCTAAGGCAGGAATGTCGTATTGTTTGGCCACCTCCACATCAGACGCTAAATCACGACGGTGTAAGATTCCTCCAAAAACCTTCGGGTGCAACGTCTTCACACGACCACCAAAGATCGACGGATAACCCGTTAAATCTTCTACTGCAATCACGGGAATACCTAATTCTTCGATGAAAGACTGCGTCCCTCCCGTAGAATAAAGTGTCACTCCGTTTTTATGAAGTTCTTGAATGATGGGCGCTAAACCGTCCTTGTAATAAACCGAAATTAAGGCTGATTGAATTTTCTTAACTGACATGGGGCTTGATAAAAAATGAAGCCTCAAAGGTACGAAATTCAGCCCAAAAAGCCGTCTATTTTTTAGCCATTTTTTGGTAGCGCAACAAGCCTTCTAAATAATAGTAATCCGCATAGATTAAAGGCACATCAATCTCTGAATTCAGCGATTTTGCTCCCACGCAATGCTTGATCAAGAAGTGATTATTTTCTCCCAAAGCTGCACGGTACGCTGGAGACGAAAGCGATTCCAACATCTTCACCGCATCTGCTTTATAGCGCTTGCCTTTTTCTCCTGAATAGGTACTCAATTCGAGCAAGGCAGACGCCGCAATCGCTCCCGCCGAAGCATCGCGCTCCTCCGTGGGAATGTTAGGCGCATAGAAATCCCAATACGGAATCTTGTCTGCCGGCATATTTGGGTGATTTAAGTAGAAATCAGAGATTTTTTGGGCGAAGTCGAGGTATTTTTTGTCCTTCGTATTGCGGTACATTTCTACGTAGCCGTACATTGCCCAGGCGTGTCCACGCGTCCAGGTAGACTCGTCTTGGTAGCCTTGGTGTTGTTTTTTGGCCAAAACATTACCATCTACATCATAGCAAATCACGTGATAGCTCGAATAATCCGGTCTAAAATGATTCTTCATCGTATTATCCGCGTGAATAATCGCAATCTCCTTAAAACGCGGATCACCCGTCTCACGTGACGCCCAGAACAACAATTCCAAGTTCATCATGTTATCGATGATCACCGGATATTGGTATCCTCCTTTGAAACCATTCCAAGACTTAATTAAGCCGATTTTGGGATCGAAACGTGTCGCCAAAGATTTGGCAGACTGAATCAACACTTTCTTATACTCCGGATCCTTCGTCAGACGCAGGCCATTCCCGAAAGAATCGTACATCATAAACCCTAAATCGTGCGTCCCGGTATTGAACTGCTCCTTCTTCACTGCCGCCGTCCACAAACGAGCTGCTGATTCCCATTTCGGATCTTTGGTCTTTTCATATAAGAACCAAAGTCCGCCCGGGAAAAACCCAGAACACCACCACTTCGATGGCATATTTCTGTAGGTCCCATCTTGCTTCGCCGAGTGCACCGTCGTGCTCGTATCTGGTTGTGCCGCCAGCATCAATTGATATTGTTGGCCTGCTAACGCGATTTGTTTGTCCACATCGATTTTCTGCGCGAAAAGGGAGGTGGAGATTAATGCGAATAATAGAGTTAATTTTTTCATTTTTTTCAAAGTTAAAAGACCAAAGTTCAAAGTTCAGAGGCTACTATTCAAAGAGCAAAGTTCAAAGAGCAAATAGGAAAATTCTGAACTTTGAACTTTGCTCTTTGGTCTTTGAAATTTGTTACCGGCCCATCCAGCCGCCATCGACGGTCAAAATGGTTCCGTGAACATAGTTAGAGGCTTCAGAGGCTAAGAACACCACCGGACCCTTAAAGTCTTCTGGTTCTCCCCATCTTCCCGCCGGAATTCGTCCTAAAATAGAAGCGCTGCGCTCTTTATCTTCGCGCAATGCCGTCGTATTATCGGTGGAAATATACCCTGGAGCAATCGCGTTCACATTTACTCCTTTCCCTGCCCATTCGTTAGCTAAAGCCATCGTTAAACGAGCAATACCACCTTTACTGGCAGCATAACCCGGCACATTGATGCCCCCTTGAAAGCTTAATAGAGAAGCCGTAAAAATAATTTTTCCACTGCCTTCAGTAATCATCCGAGCACCGATTTCGCGGCTCAAAATAAACTGAGATGACAGATTGACTTCTAAAACCTCATCCCAAAACTCATCCGAATGTTCCGCTGCCGGATTACGCAAAATGGTTCCTGCGTTGTTCACTAAAATATCGATACGAGGATAGTCAGCTTTCAACTGTTTGATGAAAGCATACATTGAATCGCGATTTGAGAAGTCAGCTTGGTAAGCTTTGAATTTGCGACCTAAAGCTTCTACCGCTTTGGAAACCTGAGAACCCGACAATTCTAAATTAGCCGAAACCCCAATAATATCTGCTCCTGCCTCGGCTAAACCTAGCGCCATCGCCATTCCGATTCCTCGCTTACAACCCGTGACTAGCGCTATTTTTCCTGTTAAATCAAACGTGTTTTTCATAATTATTTCAAATGTACGGCAGAATCATTGATTTGGTAAGTGTGATGTTTCACTAAATCCATCATGGCTGCTCCAGCTAATAAAACGGGACCATAGCCGTGTGCCGCAAATGGTGAAATTGGGCGGTGATAGTAGAAAGCAGGATCCCAGGCTAAACCTGTTCCCACGCAAGTCCCTTCCACCTGGCCTTTTTCGTTTACTTTCGTATTGACTGCATTCCAACCTAATATCGCTGCCGGACCATAAGTTTTAGGGTCGAGCCAGCCTTTGTTGATGCCTTTGGCAAGAACATAGGTATAAATCGCCGTACAAGATGTCTCTAAATAGGAATCGTTTTTATCCAGTAATTGATGCCAAAATCCCGTCCCATCCTGCAAAGCCATCAGCCCTTTCAAGTGGTTTTTCAATTGGGCCAAAATCTCCGGACGAGCCGGATGATTCGCCGGCAAATACTCCAATAATTCGCAGTTGGTCAACAAGGCCCAGCCATTCGCGCGCCCCCAATGAAATTCAGGATGTTCTGTCGCGTCCACTAAATAACCGTGCATGTAAATATTTTGGTTCGGATTGAACATCCGTTTGCGGTAGGCATTGAACTGAAAAACCGCCTCCTCGTATTCCCCTAACTGCAACAACGCAGGAATGGCCATATAGACATCGTCTAGCCACATCGTGTGGTGTAATGGACGAATCCGCACCAAAGTGCGATCCGGTAAGCGATGCTCTTCTTTCAAGATAAAATCCGAAGCACGCTTCGTGATGTAAGACATATCGGTCGTAAATCCGGCTTTTTTCGCCTTAATCACCGCCATTCCCATCGCTCCGATGTCATCCAAAGCACGAGGGTGAACTAAACCTTTCAATACGTGTGATTGTTCCGCTGGAATCTTTATAGCTTCCGGAACACCCGAATTAATCAGATTCAAGCGATTAAAAACATAGTTTTTGTATTTCTCATCTCCGGTCACTTCCGTTAAAGCCAGCATTCCGGAATAAGTCACGCCCCATTCGTACGAAATCGGACGAAAATCTCCCTTGCTAAATAGGGCATTTGCGTTATAGGTTTTCACTTCTGCGCCGCTCGTCTTATCCACAAAACGATCAGGTGTCGCCGTTTCTAAATAAGCGAAGACGCGGTCGATGGTTTTTTGGATATTTTCAACTGTAGGCGCACCGTAAGGCGTGGGGTAATCTGGCTGTAATGCGTGGAGTGGCGCCGTGGCGTCCGAAGCGGTGGTGATGTTTTTTTGGCCCAATAAGGAGCCAGAAATCAACAACAAAATTAAGGTATAGCGCATAAAAAAAAAGGGGTCCTCTCTATTAAAGCAGAGAGGACCCCAGAATTACTATAATCAAAAGACTATTTTTTCATTTCAATACCCGAGATCTGCACGACGATTTGTTGTTCGGTTGCTTTCGGGTTAACTGCCACAAAATACAGATCATGAGAACCTGAAGTGGCTTGGATGGCTACTTTTTGGGCAGATGGACCATTCATTCTACGTGGCGCTTGACCAGCCGGTGCCGCTGGAGCTGCAGGTGCAGCAGGCGCTGAAGCTGGCGCAGCTACTCCTGTTCCTAGTGGCGCACCCTTTCCTGGAGCCGCAGCTGGAGGAGGTCCACCAAATCCACCTTGTGACACTTCGATCGGTGCTGTTTGACCAATAACCGTTCCCGTAGGAGAATCTAACCGAATTTCAATCACACCACCCGCGGCGTTAGAACGCACTTGTGCTGAAGCTGAAATTTCAATTGTTGAGATTCCAGTTAGATCTAAATCCTTGTAACCTAAGTGTGGATTTTGACCCACCATATTCGTCGAACGACCTGGCGTGATCAACTGCAAAATACCTTTGGTCATATCCGCTTTCTCCACGTTCAAGGCTGGGTGACGCAAGAACAACCATTTCTCCGATTGAACTGGAGCCATCTTCTTATTTCCTTTATCTAAATAAGTCGCGCGAACCACGAATACCCCTTTTGAAGATGATTGATCCGCTGGCTTTTTCAAACCTAAGGTTCCTGAGGTGGCGATGGCATTACTTGCTTTGGCATCTCCTAAACTCAAGATATAGTTCACCATCGCTTTCGCATCTGCTTTCGAGATATTCGGGTGAGCAGACATCGCATGTTCGCCCCAAACGCCCATTCCACCAACAATTACCTTGTCAGAAAGTTTCTCCACCATATCTTGGCCTTTGTACTTCTCAGCCACTTCCTTGTACGATGGCCCTACTGAGCGAACAGACATTTGGTGACAAGACTTGCAATCGCTTGCATTGATTAAACGAAGACCTGCAGAGGCAAATAAATCGCTATCAGCCTTGCGGTGCGATTGCGCCATCTCGATCGGGTCATACCCTGAAGCTACATAATCCACGGTCGCTGCAACTGCCTCTTTGGCAATACCTTTACCTAGCGTTCCGTCTTCTTTATCTTCAACTTTCACTTCGTATTTCAAAGGCTGCCCCTCGAAATAGAACGATTTGTTTCCTTCCACCGCGATATCCACTACTGGAGCTTCGTTACCCACTAAGATTTCCAAAGAAGCCGTGTTCGATAATCCTTTCGGATCTGCCGCCTTCAAAGTCACTTCGTATTTACCCGCATCTCTCAATTGCAAAGTCGGATTAGCTCCTGATAAATTTTTCACGAATTTGCCGGCCTTCTTGACTGTCCACGTATAGGTCAACTTATCTCCGTCGAAATCTTTCGTTCCATCTGCAGATAAAGTCGTTGTGAATGGAGCAGCACCCGCCTTCTTAGCTGAAGATGCTTCTACATACGGCTTGCGGTTTCCGCCTTGGTATTCAATCTTCACCAAACGCGCATTTTCATTTCCGCGGAACCAAGCCGAACCATATTCTAATACATATAAATCTCCTTCAGGACTGAAGTCCATATCGATCGCAGAGCCAAAAGTCGTAGAGGGCATAAAGCGCTCCATCGACTTGTAATCTCCTTTTTCATCCATGGTAACTGCCATAATCCAGCCACGCATAAACTCTACGATCAACCATTTTCCTTCGTAATACGATGGAAATGCGCGTTTCGCACCTGCAAAATCCGCCTTTCTGAAAACTGGACCTCCCGTCGCTGAACGACCTGATGAACCCACTAAAGGAAACTCCTCTGACGTTCCATACGGATACCAAATCATCGCCTTCGTCGCCGCTGGCAATTCACGTAAACCGGTATTATTAGGGGATTCGTTTATTGGAGCCGCTGGATTGAATTTAGGTCCAATCGCCATCGTCTCAAAGTTTACATCCGCATAGGCTTGGTTATTTCCAATGAAATACGGCCAGCCGTAATAACCTGGACCTTTGGCCTGATTAAACTCATCATACCCGCGTGGACCTTTTTCTGAATCTACTGACGCATCCGGACCTACTTCACCCCAATATAAGAAACCCGTTTTCGAGTCAATACTCGGTCTCCAAGGATTGCGGTGACCCATCGTATAAATTTCTGGCTTCGTCTTAGGTGTTCCAGGCGCAAATAAATTGCCTTTTGGAATCGTATAGGTACCATTCGCCTCTGGGTGAATGCGTAAAATCTTTCCGCGTAAATCATTCGTATTCGACGCACCACGTTGATCATCCCAATACGCTTGACCCGGACGCTCATCGATAGGAGCATAACCATCTGAATTACTGTTACTTGTATTATTTCCTACGGTTAAGAATAAATTTCCTGATTTGTCAAAAACCATTCCACCACCCGTATGGCAACATTCCTCACGCTGCGTAGGAACCTCTAAAAGCACTTTTTGTTGCTCTACTAATAACTCATCGCCACGCAATTCCATACGCGCTAAAATGTGCTTAGTCTCCGTTGGATGCGCATAATAAAGGTATAACCAGTGATTTTTGCTAAAGTTAGGGTCCAAAACAATACCCATCAATCCCTCCTCTGCCACACGCTCTTGACCCAAACGGTTCTTGTATTTCGTGTTGACATTTAAGTGAGCGATTGTCTTCGTCTCTTTGGTCTTCGTATCATAAGATTTCACATCTCCCTTGCGTTCTACAAACAGGATACGTCCATCTGGCAAAAAGGTAAACTCCATTGGTTCATCTAATTTGTCTACCAAAACAGACTTCACAAAACGATTTTCATCGGGGGCCTGCGCAAGCGAAGAAAGCACAGGAAAAGCCAGTAAAATGGCTAGCGTAATTTTCTTAATCATAGGTCTAATTTATTATTCTACAAAAATGATACAATAATCGGATTTTAAAAATTGTTAGGTGGAAAATGAGACGAAATGCCAAAATCAGTAGTCAGTGGACAGTGGCCAGTAGACAGAAAATCACAAAGAGCAAAGTTCAAAGTTCAAAGATGGAATCCCTTTCAGGGATAAACTCAGAAAAACTGATTCAAACTTTGAACTTTGCTCTTTGAACTTTGAACTTTGTAAATAAACTTACAATATGAAAACACTCCTCTACCTCCTCCTCTTCATCCCATCCCTTCTTTTCGCTCAAACAAATAAAGACGAAAACGAAATCAAGTCTGTCCTGCAAACTCAGATTAAACTATGGAACAAGGGCGATATTGAGGGCTTTATGGAATACTACGAAAAATCCCCTAATCTAAAGTTCATTGGAAAGTCTGGCGTCGTTTCAGGCTGGGAGGCGACGTTGAAACGCTATTTAAAATCATATCCCAATCGCGAGACGATGGGCACGTTAGATTTTGACATTCAAGAAGTAGATATTACAGCAGGAAAAACGGCTTGGGTATTAGGCCGCTGGCATTTGACAAGACCAACCGTGGGTGATGTGGGTGGCTATTTTACGTTGTTGATGAAGAAGGTAAAGGGGAAGTGGCTGGTGGTGAGGGATCACACCTCGTAAGATTATAGAGTAGAGAGAATGGTAAATGGTGAATGGTAAATGGTGAATGGTAAATGGTGAATGGTGAATTTTTTCAATCTAGACTCTATAATCTCTAATCTCATTTTCTCCGGACTATCGAATAGTGACTAACGATGTCCGCCTCCACGTACTTCAGATTAAGAGATATGAAGAAAGATTTACTGTTTGCAAGCTAATTTACAGGTATTTCGCGAAAATATTTCGAAGGACATTTTCAGAAATACCTGTAAATTAACTGCAAAGAAATCTAGATTGTCACCCTCGAAAACACATAAAACATCTCTCCCGCTATCTGCCTCGATCTTGCATCGTATTGCGCAGCCTCCTCTGTGGTATCGTCAAAAGCTTTGGGATCCTCATAACGTACCGGAATTCGAGCTTCCGCACCTGGGATGAAAGGGCAATTTTCATCTGCGTGTGAACAGGTCATGACGCTCGCAAAAATGCCGTGCGGATTTATGACGTCATCATATAGTTTCGAAAAAAGAATGATGGGACGTGAATCCTGCGTGTGCAAGGCGAAATAGATGGGGTTGGAATGGCCGTGTTTAGAGACAATGAAACCCATTCGCTCTAGGGAAGCCACGGTGCGTTCGTTGCAAGCCGTCACCTCCACCCCGCCAGAATAACATTGGGCAGGGATTTGGAAATAGTCAGCGGCGGTTTGGGCCCAGACTTGTGAGAATTGAGAGCGGCGCGAGTTGTGCGTGCAGATAAAATTCAGTCGAATCGGCTGCTCTTTTTTGCGTTTGTCTTTGATGTAATCAATCAAGACTTGTAGTATTTCTCGGCGCTCGGTTGGGATTTCGAGGGAGAGAATTTGTTCCAAATTTTGGTTTAAACTATCCTTCATCTTAGCAACATCCTGAGCCTGGGGTACATGCGTTTGCGGCTTGCACTTCGGCGATTTTTAATTTTGGTTTTTCTTCAGCCACTGCTGCTGGAGGCATGCAACATGCGGATGCATCCTGCGCTGCATAATGTGGGTCATTGAATTCTGCATCTTCGTGGAAATAATACACTTCCCATTGAACACCGTCAGGATCCGTAGCCCAGAATTTGTCTTGAACGGCGAAGCAGCAGGATGTCCCTATTTCTTCTTTGGAAACAATCCCTTGTTTTCTAGCCACTTCTAAACGGGCATTCATCTCTTCCGAAGTTTCTACTTGGAAACCTAAGTGACCGAAGTTTGCCTGAACGCGCTCTGGATTTTCAATAAACGAGATAATCAAAGAGGGACTATCTAACACATATTTCGCATAACCCGGCTTCACTTTTGTGGCTGGCTGACCGAAAAAAGTCGAGTAAAAATTCACCGATGCCGCTAAATTGCTGACATACAAGGAGACGTGCATTCGTGGAAAAGTTGACATATTAACAGCAATTAGATTTTTGTGCAACAAAATAATTTTCGAAAAACTCCCCAAAAAGCTGGCTAAACTCCGCCCACTTTTCCGGGTTAATGCAATAACAAACCGAGACGCCTTCAATCGTTCCCTGAATAAACCCCACTTCTTTCAATTCTCGTAGATGCTGGGAAACAGTGGCTTGGGCTAGACCTAATTCTTGGACAAGGTCTCCGTTGATGCAGGTGTTGGATTTCACCAAATACTGCAAAATCGCGACGCGTGCGGGATGTCCGAGTACTTTGGCCATCTGCGCAATCGCATTTTGTTCTTCTGTAAAGAGGTCTGTTTTGGTGATTCCCATTTGTTTAATTATTACATTGCAATATTACGATGAATGAAGTAAATAAAAAAGGCCGAAGCCTATTTTATTTTAATCTCTATAATTCAAAGCCGGCTTGCGATCACCTAAAAGAGCCTTGTATTTAAATTCAGCGCCTTTACGCTTGGACCACTCCGCTTTAGCGGCTTCTATTAAAGCTGGGTTTTTAAATAAATCCATGGCCGTTCCTGCGATCGTTTTGGCAGCTACCATCATCCCCTTTTTACCAATACTCGTACCTCCAGCTGCTACCGCTTGCCAGCTATGCGCGGTCGTTCCTGGAACCCAAGTCGCCGTTCCTAAACCAATCGTAGGAACTACCCAACTTACATCCCCCACATCCGTCGAGCCTCCGCCGCTTGGATCAGGACGACCCGGAACTACAGAAGAAGTAGACGCTAAATCCGTCTGCAACATGCCTGGAGTTTGTTGAATTTGTTTAGCGAAAGCTAATTCCGTTGGATTCAAGATATATCCTCCCACCGTTTGCAAGTTTGAATTCATAAGAGTTGCTAACTTTTCGTTTGGCAAAATCTCATACACCCCACCGATTACTTCTAATTCATAGCGAGTTCCTGTTCCTAGAGCTGCACCTTCTGCCGCTTTTTCCAAGCGATTCCACACGTCCATAACAATGTCGCGCTGCGGTGAACGCACGTAATAATAGACCTCCGCATAATCTGGGACGATATTAGGCGCCTTACCCCCGTTCGTAATCACGTAGTGAATACGCGTAGAAGAGGGCACATGTTCGCGCATCATGTTGGCCATAAAGTCCATCGCCTCCACCGCATCTAAAGCAGATCGTCCTCTTTCTGGTGAGGCCGCCGCGTGTGATGAAAGACCATAGAAGCGGAATTTACCCGTTTTGTTTGCCAAAGATGACCCCGTCGAAACCGAATTCGCATCGCTCGGATGCCAGTGCAACATCACATCGGCGTCATTGAATAAACCCTCCCGAACCATGTATACTTTTCCGGATCCACCCTCTTCAGCCGGACATCCGTATAATTTAATCGTTCCTTTTCCGCCGGTTTCTTTTAACCATTCTTTTACGGCGATAGCCGCAGCAGAGGAACCAGTACCAAATAAATGGTGGCCACAAGCGTGCCCAGAGGCTCCTCCCAAGGAGCGTTTAGTCGGAATGGAATCTTGTGATAAACCTGGCAAGGCATCGTATTCGGCCATAATTCCGATGACCGGTTTTCCTTGTCCATAAGTCGCCACGAAAGCAGTTGGAATTCCAGCTACACCTGACTCTATCGTAAAACCAGCTTGTTTCAGGGTTTCCTGCAAGAGAGCAGAGGATTGTTTTTCTTTATATCCGACTTCGGCGTAATTCCAGATTTTCTGTGCGATGGCACTGTAATGTGATTCTTGTTGTTGAATTCTGGCTAAGACTTTCTTTTTGTCTGCGTCTTGTGAAAAGGCTTGTAGACTAACTAAGGCGAATAAGAGTATTTTTTTCATAATGGAGGTACAATGAACTTAAATTTAGCAGGAAGAACTTGGAAATCAAATTGGTCAGACGTTTGGACTTCTCCGTCAACCTGTGCACTCAGGACACGACTGGTTTTAATGCTGATCTTTTTCGTTTGGGAGAATTCCACAATCGGCAGATTCACATGTTTCCCTGATTGTATAATGGGCATGTAATAAAGCCGCTTCCAAACCGGTATCGGTTGACAATATAATACATCGAGCAGGCCATCTTGAACGGAGGCTTTGGGGAAGAAATGAAAACCTCCACCTGCCCTAGAAGAATTGAAAACCATACAGAGGAATACCTCTCGGCCGCCTAGAATTTGATAGGTCTTAAACTTTAATAAATTAGGAATAGCGGCTAAATAATAACCCAGGCCACCTTTAAAGTAGCGAATGGAATCCATCGACTTCAATACTTCTCCTTCGATTCCGATCCCAACCCCATTCAAGAAAAGTTGCCCATTACAGTCCCCGGCATCAAATGCTTCCACGTGACCAGCTAATACCTCATCTAAATGTGCACGTCTCGATCGATCTCCATATAATTTCCAATAAAAATCATTTCCTGTACCTCCTTTGAATAAGGCGATTGGTAACGTAATAGAACGGTATTTATTCACAAAATAATTGAATGTCCCGTCGCCACCCATCACCCAAACTTGATCAAAATCACTTAGCTCAGATGGCCATTCTTTCGCAAAAAGCTGAATTTCCCAATCCGATTTCTCTACCTTTACGGTCTCGATTACCCAAGAAAAATAGTTCGCAATGGCAACGGTCTTCTTGAGGGGATTGATAAGAAACGCTATTTTTTGACTCATAATCATAGAATTGTTTAAATTTAACATAAAATAAATCAATATGTCAAATTCACTTCCTACGGCCATCATCACTGGAGCTTCGCGCGGAATAGGCCGAGCGCTCGCTTTATTACTAGCAAAAAACAACTTCCAATTAAGTTTAGTCGCACGTAATAAAGGGGAATTGAAAGACCTGGCGGCAGAAATTACCGAGATTGGACATCGCCCACTTTATTTCGATGGGGATGTATCTGACGAGGCTTTTGTCTCGGATGCGGTGGAGAAAACGGTACATACTTTTGGGCATATTGATTTTGTGATTAATAACGCAGGGATTGGGGCTTTTGGCCCGACTGAATCCTATACTGCGACACAATGGGATCAGGTGTTTGATACGAATGTAAAAGGGACTTTTTTGTTTTGCCAAAAAGCTCTGCCGCACCTAAAAGCCGCTAAAAAAGGCCACCTCATCTCGATTGCGTCTGATGTGGCGAAACGTGTTTTTGACGGAGGATCTCTTTATTGCGCCTCTAAATATGCACAGCACGCGTTCACAGAAGCCCTAAGAAAAGAGGTGAGACGAGACGGCATCAAAGTAAGCACGATTTATTCTGGATTAGTAGATTCTCATTTTCATGCGGATCCTGCCGGAGATCCATCGCACGCAGGTTGGTTAAGTCCAGAAGATATGGCGAATAGCATCTTTTATGTGATGAACCAACCAGCGCACGTGGTGATCGATGAATTGATGATTCACCCCCTAAATCAAGAATATTAAGGTCAACAGTGTAGGACAGTTTGCAGGTCTTGAGTAGAATAATTAAATTTAATCTACTAATAAACCTATCAGACATGTCCTTACGGAAACCCTCTTTAAGTTTTAGCCAGATTGTCAACATGAACGTTGGCTTTTTTGGTATTCAATATAGTTTCGGATTGCAGCAAAGTGCGGTGAATCCTATCTACGATTTCCTAGGAGCGAGTCCTGACGAAATCCCCTTATTAAACCTAGCTGGCCCGGTGACGGGCTTATTGATACAGCCTTTCATCGGTGCGATGAGTGACAGCACCTGGCATCCTCATTGGGGTCGCCGCAAACCTTATTTCTTCATAGGCGCCCTATTGTGTAGCATTTGCCTTTTACTCTATCCTTTCTCGTCTTCGTTGTGGATGGCCGCGAGTTTATTATGGATCTTGGATGCTGGAAATAATACGGCGATGGAGCCTTACCGTGCTTTTGTCGCTGATAAATTAAATGACGATCAACAGCCTACAGGCTTTCAGATGCAGAGTTTTTTCACGGGTTTTGGCCAAACCTTAGCCAACCTATCCCTCTTCATCTTCCCTATGATATTCATCGGCAAGACCGGTTCGTTACCTACCTGGGTTTATGCTTCCTTCTTCTTAGGGGCCGTTTGTTCCATCGGGTCTATCTGGTGGAGTATGCACACGACCACGGAAATTGAACCGACCGCTGAGGAATTAGCTGAGATTCGATCGCGCAAAACGAGCGTTTTAGAATCCATTTTTGAGATATTCCACGCGATCGGGGAAATGCCCAAAGTAATGTGGCAATTAGCTTTAGTGTACTTATTCCAGTGGTATGCCTTATTTTGTTATTGGCAAAATTCCTCGAAGAGTATCGCCTTGTCTGTTTGGAACGCAACACCGAAGGACAATCCGGAATTGTATGAAAAGGCCGTTTCCTGGACGGGTTTAGTGAATGGATGGTACAACATCGTTACTTTCTTATCGGCTTTAGCTTTAGCCGGTTTTGCAAAGAAATATGGGGCCAAATCCGTGCACATGATCTGCCTCATTTTAGCAGCTGCCGGTTTCCTCGCTTTCCCTCACATCGAAAACAAGAACTTGTTATTCTTCGCTATTTCTGGCTTCGGAATCGGTTGGGCAAGTATGATGGGAATCCCCTATTTACTAGTGGTTAGCGATATTCCTAAGGAGCGTTACGGAGTCTACATGGGTATTATTAATATGATGATTGTAATCCCGATGATCTTACAAAATATATCATTTGGCTACATTTTAAAGCATTTTTTAGACAACGATCCCAGAAATGCGATTACCTTTGCAGGAGCTTTATTAGCCATTGCAGCCCTAGCGACTGCCTTTATTCAACCATCCCCTTCTAAAAAATCCGCATGAGTGTCATTTGTATAGGCGAAGCCTTGATTGATATGATTTGTACTGACAAAGGTTCTAGCCTATCAGACGGTCAAAATTTCTTAAAAAAACCAGGAGGAGCTCCCACAAACGTAGCAGCAGCCATCGGCGCGTTGGGTGGCGAGGTGAGCTTGAGTGCAAAAGTGGGGAATGATCCTTTTGGTCGCCAAATGATCTCGGTGATGCAAGAATTCAACGTGAACACGAAACACGTTCACTTGGACCCTCGGACCTTTACGACTTTTGCCTTCGTTTCCTTACTATTAGATGGAGAACGTGATTTCGTTTTTAACCGGGGCGCAGATGCCGAATTAACGGAGGCTGAAGTAGCGGCTATTGATTTAGCAGGTGTGAACATTGTTCACTTCGGATCGGCGACAGCCTTCTTAGCTGGCCCTTTGAATGCGGCGTATTATTCCTTGAAAGACCGGGCGAAAAAAGACGGCAAAATCGTTAGTTTTGACCCGAATTACCGCCATTTGTTGTTTGGCGACAAAATACCGTCCTTCATTAAGCAAAGTCTACTCTTCTTGAAGGAAGCCGATTTTACGAAGCTTTCGGATGAAGAAGCGATGTTAATCACAGAAACGGAGACCTTAGAAGAGGCGACAGATACATTATTAAGCCTATGTCCAGGCGTATTCGCCATTACCTTAGGAAAAGAGGGCACGCTATTGGGTTTGGCAGGTAAAACCTATATCATTCCGAGTATTCCGGTGAAACCAGTCGATACGACGGGGGCTGGAGATGCCTTTGTGGGTGCGGTACTTTATCAATTAGATGGATTAAACATCCAGGATCTTGATTTTTCTGCTTGGAAAAAAATGATAGAAAACGCGAACAAGGCTGGTGCCAGAACCTGTGAATACCTAGGTGCGATGGAGGCCTTCAAAAACTTAAATAATAGTATTTTTAATTAATAGACTGTGTACAATTCCGCTCTTCAAAAACAGGCGAATGCGCTTGTGAAATCATATAAAATTAAAGACGCTAGCTTTCAAGAACGTTTGACAGCTAATTTGGATGATATTCAAAATCATTTCAGAGCGATCTACGGGGATAGTCCTTTGTTTAGCGATTTAATCCAAACTATTTTTCAAGCCTATGCGGATCGCAGCCCAGAGCTAAAAAAGCGAGATGAAGGCAAGGCGAAGAAAGAAGAGAATTGGTTTTTAAGCCAAGATCTGGTGGGAATGAGTTTATACGTGGATCGCTTCGCCGGAAAGATCACCGATTTACCCGCAAAGCTTCCTTATTTAGAGAAATTAGGTGTGAATTTTCTTCACTTGATGCCCTTGTTCAAAAGCCCCGAGGGCGAGAGTGATGGCGGATATGCGGTGGAAGATTTCCGAGTGGTGGAGGAGAAATTAGGAACAATTGAAGATTTACGCGAGTTCCAAAAGGCCCTGCAACAAAAAGATATGTACTTGATGATCGACATCGTGTTAAACCATACGTCGCATCACCACGAATGGGCTAAGCTTGCGAAGGCTGGCATCAAAGAATACCAAGACTATTTCTACATGTACGACGACCGTCGCATCCCGGATGTGATGGAGGAAACAATGCCAGAAATCTTCCCAGAAAGTTCACCTGGTAGTTTCACGTACGACGAAAAAATGGATAAATGGGTGATGACGGTTTTCCACCATTACCAATGGGATTTGAATTATACGAATCCCAAAGTCTTCGTAGAAATGCTCGCAAACGTCTTTTACTACGCCAACTTAGGGGTAGACGTGGTCCGCATCGATGCGCCGGCTTTCATTTGGAAACAAATGGGAACTGCCTGCCAAAACCTTCCCGAAGCACACCAATTATTGCAATTAATTAAGATGTGCGTGGAGGTGGCAACACCTGGAATGGCCATTTTAGGCGAAGCCATTGTGGCTCCAGCCCAGATAATGGAATACTTCGGAACGGGTCGTTTCTCTACACACGAGTGTGACTTCGCCTATAACGCCACTCAAATGGCCGTTCAATGGGATGCCTTGGCTACCGGCGATATCCGCGTGATGCGCACCGCTCAA
The DNA here is from genome assembly GCF_004307425.1 of Aquirufa antheringensis. Lineage (GTDB taxonomy): Bacteria > Bacteroidota > Bacteroidia > Cytophagales > Spirosomataceae > Aquirufa > Aquirufa antheringensis. The sequence continues at coordinate 297,504 of NZ_SEWZ01000003.1, read as the reverse complement.
AACGAATTATTGCGCAAACCGAAAGGCGCGACCTGGTTAACTTACACCCGTTGCCACGATGATATCGGCTTAGGTTATGACGATTGGATGATCGAACAAGCGGGATTTAATCCCTACGATCACCGCTCTTATATCAAAAACTATTACAGCGGCGGCATCGAGTCTCCTGCGACTGGAGCCCTGTTTGCCGTAAATCCCAAAACACAGGATGCGCGTCTTTCAGGTTCGTTAGCCTCCTTATGTGGTTTAGAGAAAGCCATCGCGTCTAAAAATGCGGCAGATATCCAGACTTCCATCGACAAAATCACGATGATGCAAGCGCAAAGTCTATTTGTGGGCGGCGTACCGATGTTGTTCTATGGCGACGAGGCCGCCTACACGAACGACTATACCTATTTACAGGATCCAGGTAAATCATACGATAACCGCTGGATGCACCGCCCGATCATTGATTGGAAGAAGAATGAGGCAGTAGATAAAGCGGATTCCATCGAAAATAAGGTATTCTCGAATCTACAAAAATTGATCAAGCTGCGTAAATCACTAAAAGTGGTGGCTGACTTGAAAAATATTCACTGGTTAGAGGTGCACAACAATTCGATCATCGGTTTTGAGCGCTACCTGAATGGAGAAAAAGTCTACTTCTTATTCAACTTTAGCGCTGAGCCACAAGAGGTGACCTATTATATGTTAGGTGCATTCGGAGAACGGGCGACAGTTATGAAAGACTTATGGTCAGGCAAAACGGTTCAGATCGGGATGGATCACGATCATTTGGCTTTCGCACCCTATCAGTTTTATGTCTTAAAATAAAAAAACATCCCCTAAAAAGGGATGTTTTTCCAGAATCAAAATTCAATCATTAAACACTAAAAAACCGTTAGGCGGATTATAAAATGGCGTCCAAAGCCTTCTTGCTGATGCGAAGGCTTTCGAAAGCGTCTTTCGGGAAATCATGCTCTACAAAGAAGTGCTCTAGGCCTCCTGATTTAGCCGCATCAAAAATGCGCTTGTAGTTCACCACACCCTCTCCCACTGGGAGAATATTTTTAAATTCTGAGTCGAAGTCTTTTATATGACATAGAGGGAAACGGCCAGGATGTTGTTTGAACAATTCAACCACATCTACTCCCGCTTTTGAAGCCCAACCCAAATCTAATTCAAACTTCAATAAGTCGGCAGGTACTTGAGAGGCGAATACGTCGAAAGGTTTTGGGCCCTCTACCGCTTTAAATTCTGCATCGTGGTTATGGTAACAGAACGTAAGTCCTGCTTTCTTCGCTAATTCTCCTGCTTTATTTAAGGTTTCAACTGCCTGAGCAACTTCCTCTTTTGTATCAATCGGGATATTGGCGCACACGAGGTATTTTACACCTGCCTCCGCTGCATTATCCACCGCTTGCTGCGCATCATCGCGCAAATTAACCATCTTAGGAAAACGCGACATGTCCATTCCGGGACGAGGTTTCAAGGGTGCTCCCACCACGTGATGCGAAACCCAATTCAATCCTAAATCCTTGTTCAAGGCCATAAACTCTTTGCCTTTCATCCCATAAAAACCGGGTAACATCGAGAAAGCAGATTCAATCTCCGTATAGCCTAGCTCCGCAATCTTCTGCAAATTCCCTTTTACATCTTGGTCAAATTTTCCAAAAAAGGTAAACAATTGAATACCCACCGGACGATTGGTAAACGATTGTGCAGATAAGAAACGAGGTGCTAAAACGCTAGCCGCTAGAAAAGCGCTAGACTGCTGAAGAAATCTTCTTCTCGAGTTCATAGTTGATAAGTTTAGAGGTAACAGAACAAAGTTAATGTATTTTAATGATACAATAAATTATTTTTTCCAATTTCTGCCAAAAATAGTCTTGAAGGTCAGGTCACTAGCTTTCACCGACGTATTATTTTTATGCCAAACGAAGTCGCCTCCATCCTTATGGCAATCCACATAATACACGCGATGACCCCAGTTGAGCACTCGATCGCCCGATTGGTAGATAGGTGCGTCCGCCATATTTTTATCAAAAGAACAGTTCAAAAGATAAAATTGTGCCTCCCTATGATAGCGACCTAATTTATACCCCGGATCCCCAATAAAACGACAATTTTTTAAAACGGTCTTCGCCCCTTGTTCTCCTGAACCATCGTGCCAAATCGCCGCACTCGTATTATGGCAGACAAAAGTGCAATTCTCAGCCAAGGCATAGCCACGCGGACAATACAAATCCACTCCCCCTTCGATCAAACAGTCATTCAAATAATACATTCCCGCATTCACGTCCCAAGGACTTACCGTATCACCGCCACCTGATCGGATGGTACAATGCTCGAAAGACAATCGGGTGGCACCGGGCATCGTACGAACTGCAAATTGATGCCCATCTACACGGACGATCTTCTCCCCTTCTTTCTCTCCCTTTTCCCTTGGTAAGGCATATTTTTGGACGGTCGTGGTCGTCTCCTTTCCAGCCTCGTTCAAACAAGGAATCGATATATCTTTTGTTGCATTGAATCCATATTCATTCATAATAGTCATATTCCGAAATGACAAATCGTGCCCTTTGATATTCAACACCCCAGCACCATAATCATCTGGATTTGAACAACGCCAAATATCCCGCGCAATCGTCTCCCGCAACACCACGCCATCCCTGCTTTCGCCCACAAAAGACAAATGGTGTTTCAATGAATCGATGAATACCTTTTCTTGGTAATTGCCATTTTTAATGAAAATCTCCTGACCAGGACGAGCTACATCTACTGCGGATTGTATCGTCTTGAAATCGGTTCCCACCACTAAACGTTTGCGCATAAAACGATCCATTCGGTCCACCACCTGATTGAACCAGTGATTCATTAATACGAAGGTATGATGAGAATTTTCGAACGTGTGATACTCTGAATGTATACCAAAATCAGCCATTTTCTGCCTAAAATCGTCACGCCCTGCGTGCATCCGCTCATCGCTCGAATTTAAGAATAATACCGGCGGATCGCCTTTCGTCACGTGACTCAAAGCGGAAGCCTCCTTCCAGATTGCCTCGCCCTCTACCTTGTTATACCCAAAATAATGGGTCGCTGCTGAGATACGTTTGCTATCATCTCCCTCTCCTGATTCCGGGTGAATAAAAGCCAATATCCCATCGATATCAATGGTCCCGGCTAATTTGACTCCTTTGCCGTAGGTATTTTCATCTTGAACGGAACCTAGGAGCGCAGCCATTTGGCCCCCAGCTGAATAACCTCCCACATAGATTTCTCCCACATTCTGACGTTTCGAAACCCATTGCAAAGCAGCATGTGCATCCAGCATCGCAGCAGGGTATAAAGCTTCCGTGGATAAACGGTATTCGACTAAAAAGACCCGATATCCGCGATCTGCTAAGGCTTTTGCTAAAGGAATATGCTGTGAACGATGCCCCGTTCTCCAGCCACCTCCATGGAAAAATACGAGCGTAGGTAGCTTGCGAGTGGAAGAGACCGCATATTCATCCACCACGAGTTTCCGTTTATCTATTGTCTTGTAAACAAAACTTTGAACTTTGCTCTTTGAACTTTGAACTTCGGCTAAGCGAATCGTGGGATCCTGTTTCACTACCATTTGCAAGGCAGCATAATTCGTAAAGGACGTATCAGGCTTGCCCGTGATGCCTGATTTGTTTTGGGCCTGAAGACTCAAGGAACCCATAAGCAAGAAAATAAGGAGGATGCGCATAATTTGTAAAGGCGAAGTTTCGATTATTCTAATCATTCTTCCTAATTTACGATTCTAAATCGATTAACATGAAAAATATACGCGTGCTCGTGGTGGGTTGCGGAAACATGGGAGCCTCTCATGCGAAAGCCTACCAAAACGTAGCCGGATTTGAAATCTGCGGACTCGTTTCCCCGGGAAATAGCAAGGAAGCATTGAATGAAGCTTTAGGTGGGGGCCAAAAGCTGTACAGCGACTATTACACCGCCTTATCAGACTCCAAACCAGATGCGGTTTGTATCTCCACTTACCCAGATACCCACGAAGCCTATGCCATCGCCGCATTAGAAGCTGATTGTCACGTTTTCTTAGAAAAACCAATCGCCGATTCATTAGCTGGCGCTATTCGGGTGGCTGAAGCTGTTCAAAAAAGTGGCAAGAAACTCGTGGTGGGCTACATTTTACGCCACCATCCGTCTTGGATCAAGTTCATCGAAATCGCTAAGACGATGGGAAAACCGTTGGTCATGCGGATGAACTTAAATCAACAATCCCATGGCTACATGTGGGATGTGCACCGTAATTTGATGAAATCGCTAAGCCCTATCGTCGATTGTGGGGTACACTATATTGATGTAATGTGCCAAATGACTCGCTCGAAACCATTGCGTGTTTCGGCCATTGGCGCGCGAATGACGGAAGATATTCCGGCTGGAAACTATAATTATGGTCAATTACAAATTCACTTTGAAGATGGTTCCGTAGGTTGGTACGAGGCCGGCTGGGGTCCCATGATCTCACAGAATGCGTATTTTGTGAAAGATGTTTTTGGGCCTAAAGGTTCTGTTTCCATCGTCGCAAAAAATGCCGGCGGCGAGGGAAAATCCGATGACGTGGAATCACACACGAAAACAGAATCCCTGCGTGTACACCACGCAGACATCGATGCAAAAAACGAATTCACGAAAGAAGACGAATGGGTTAACCTAACGGATGAACCGGATCACCAAGGTCTTTGCGATCGCGAGCAGGCCTATTTCCTACAAGCCATAACTGAAAATATCGACCTAACAGATCACGTGGAGGATGCCGTTAACAGTTTACGCATCGCTTTTGCGTGTGATGAGTCGGTGAGGACGGGGGAGATGGTGAAGCTGTAGTCGATAGTCACTAGTCGATAGTCGGGAGTCACTAATTTTAGACTCATTCACTTTAGACTAGCGACTAGTGACTAGCGACTTTTTTTTATTTTAAATACATCGCTAACCACCCTTGTATTTCCGAATAGTGGAACTTCGAATTATCTGGATTCAGGATCCAATGATTCTCACCTGGGAAGACGATTAACTTGCTCGGGATTTGAAGACGTTGGTGAATGCTCCAATTTTCTAGCGTATTATTAATGGGAACCCGGAAATCGTTTTCGCCCACGGTTAACAACATAGGCGTTTTGAAGTTCGCAGCAAAACGCATCGGGTTTTGTTCCTTCCAGGTTTTAGTAGGTACCCAAGGTGCTCCCCCATTCATCAATTCTCTACCCCAAATCACATCCGATGTTCCCCATTGCGCCTCCGAGTTCACTAAACCCGCGTGTGAGATTAAGCATTTGTAATGAGACGTAGTCGCCTGCATCCAATTGGCTAAGTGTCCTCCATAGGAAGCACCACCCGCGGCTTGTTTGGTTCCATCAATAAACGAGAAGCGTTTGATGGCATCTGCCGCCGCTTCTTGGATTTCTTGCCCTGGACCTTTGAACGGGTCAAACTGAATATCTTGAGCGAATTTCTCACCATATCCCACAGATCCTGTGTAGTCGGTCATCACGATTACGTAGCCCGCCGAACCTAAAATGTAGGGGTTCCAACGGTATCCAAACACATCTTTGAATGAACTAGCTGGACCGCCGTGCATTAAAACGAAGAGAGGGTATTTCTTAGAGGCATCAAAACCGGTTGGTTTCAAAACGACCGAACGAATCATTTTACCTCTGGATGATTTAGTCCAAATCACCTCCGGTTTTTGTAATTCCAACCCAGCTAAAACCGCATCATTCGCTTTTGAAATGGCTTTCAATGAACCATTTGCTGAGACCCAAACCTCTGGCGGAGTCGCCACATTTTGGTATTGATAGGCAAAAATACGGGGATTGGACGATAAACTTAACCCGGTAAAAGATCCAATTTCTGCGCCTAAAACTGGCTTAACTGAACCATCAGCGACTGAAATCTCAACAATACGATCCACGCCTTGGTCTTCAATACTAGCAAAGATGGAGGAACCAGCCATCTCCATATCGTTGATGGGACGATCGAGGGTGGCCGCTAGCTCTTTTTTGGCAGAAAAAGAAGACGCATCAAAGCGGTAAATTCGATTCAGGTAATACAATTTATTGCCGATAGCAGAACCCGATGTAATGAGGTATTTCCCATCTGCCGTAAATTCCGCTGAAGTATAAGAAGTCTCATCATTTACTAAAACCGTTTCTTTACCACCAGACAAACTCACCGAATAGATATTCGATTTTGCCGATTGATAAGCGGTGGTATTGTATTCCGTAGTTGCCGTAAACACCACTGATTTACCGTCAGCACTGAAGTTATAAGAACCTAAACGGAAACCTGGGGAATTCACCAGAGTTAGATTCGACATTAAATTCACGGGCTTTGAACCTGACTTTAGGTCCATCGTGAAGATGTGCCCTTGTTTTTCATCTAACCAAGAATCCCAATAACGAACGGGAAACGATTGATAGACACGTGCTTTGGTCTTGATTTTCTTCTTTTCTTCCGCTAATTTCTTGCTTGCCGAATCCGTGAAAGCGGTAGGGAAAACGCGGCTGGAGAAAATAATGCGCGAGCCGTCTGATGAGAATTTAACATCACTTACTCCGGTGGAAAGTGTGGTTAAACGTTGGGCCTCACCGCCAGCTAACGGTAAAACGTAAAGTTGAGGGGCTTCATCGCCATCGCGTTTGGCAATGAAATAAATCTTATCTGAAGCGACAGACCAGTGGTAATTGTCTTCTCCGCCTTTTGAATTGGTTAATTTTCTAGGCTGTGAAGAACCATCCGTGGCAGCAATCCAAAGGTCTGATGTTTGTTCTTCTAGATTGTAAGACGTTTCGATGCGGGAATAGATGACGTGGCGACCATCTGGTGAAATTTTAGGAGCTCCTACTTTCTTCAGCTTGATCATGATCTCATGTGACATGGGCTTTTGAGCGTGGACAGAGAGGCTAAATGCTAAAAAGCAGGACAGTAGTAGTAACAATTTCTTCATATGGGTAGTTTAGATTCAGTAAATTAATTAATTTAATGTCACATCAACCTTTTTCAAATGAAAAATAATTACTTACAACTCGTCCTTGCAGGCTCATTGCTATTCAGCGGCAGCCTATATGCGCAAGAAAAACCGGGGAAATTTATTGACCGCGACAACATGAACCTGAGCGTAAAAGCGGGGGATGACTTCGTGGAATATTCTAATGGACCTTGGGTTAGAAAAAACCCAATCCCAGCCAAAGAAACACGTTGGGGTGCCTTCAACCAATTACGCGATTTCAACATCAATGCGATTAAAACGATTTTAGATGAGACCAAAGGCACGAAAGCGGCCGCAGGTTCAGTCGAAAGAAGAGTCGCTGACTTCTATGCGGCAGCAATGGACAGTATAGCTATCGAAAAATTAGGCTACACTCCTATCCAAGCGGACTTACAACACATCGCAGGTTTGCAATTCAAGTCACAAGTGGTTACTGAAATCGCGCGTTTACGCTCTTCAGGGATTGCTTCTCCTTTATTTGGTTTCTACATCGGTCAAGACCGCAAGAACGTAGAGAAAATGGTACCGCAATTAGGACAAGGTGGAACATCACTTCCTGATCGCGATTACTACTTAAAGAGTGATGCACGTAGCCTAAAGATTCAGGAGGCATTCAAAAAATACGTAGCGACCTTGTTTACGTTAACTGGAACTCCTGAGGCTCAAGCGAAAGCGAATGCTGAAACCGTATTCCAATTAGAAAAGAAATTAGCTGAAGCGCAGATGGCTCGTGTCGAAATGCGTGATCCGTACAAGACTTATAACAAGTTTGCCTTTGCTGATTTCAATCAAAAGACACCTGCCTTTAACTGGGCATTGACTTTCCAAGACTTTGGCACATCTGCTCCAGATTCAATTCTAGTAGGTGCCCCTAAATTCTTCGAGGCAGCGAACAAATTATTGATCGAAACACCTGTAGACACTTGGAAAACCTATTTAACATGGAATGTTTTGCGTAGTAGCGCAGGCTATTTAAGCTCTCCATTCGTAAAAGCGAGCTTTGCGTATTCACAAGTATTATCAGGCCAAAAAGTACAAGCCCCAAGATGGCAACGCATGTCAGCGATGACGGACGGAACCTTAGGTGAATTATTAGGTCAATTGTATGTGGCTAAATATTTCAAGCCAGAGGCGAAAGCTAGAATGGTGGAATTAGTCGCTAACCTACGTAAGGCTTTCGCTGTTCGCATCAACAAATTAGATTGGATGAGCGCGGAGACGAAGGAAAAGGCTTTGGCCAAATTAAACGCCTTTACGCCTAAAATCGGGTATCCTGACAAATGGAAAAACTACGATGGCTTAGAAATTTCAGCGTCTGAATACTACGGAAACATCCGCCGCGCTGGTGCTTGGGGCTTCCAAGAAAACTTAGCGCAATTAGGCAAACCAGTGGACAGAAGCAAATGGGGTATGACGCCACCAACGGTAAACGCCTACTATAGCCCAGTGATGAACGAAATCGTTTTCCCAGCAGGTATCTTACAATTCCCATTCTTCGCTGCTGACGCAGATGATGCGATCAACTATGGTGGAATCGGTGCTGTTATCGGACACGAAATGTCTCACGGTTTCGACGATTCAGGTAGCCAATACGACAAAGACGGAACTTTACGTAACTGGTGGACAAAGGACGATTTAGCAAAGTTCAAAGCGAGAACGGAACTTTTAGGTAAGCAATTTGATGCGTACACCGTTCAAGACACCATCCACGTCAATGGAAAATTAACGATGGGCGAAAATATCGGTGACTTAGGTGGTTTGAATATGGCTTACGAAGCATTCAAAATGACGAAGCAAGGTAAGTCAACGAAGAAAATCGATGGCTTCTCTCCTGACCAACGCTTCTTCTTAGCTTGGGCACAAGTTTGGAGAGGTTCCTCTCTACCTGAGACAGAGGCACAACAAGTATTAACAGATCCACACTCACCTGGTCAATACCGTACCATTGGTGCTCCAGTGAATATGGATGCTTGGTATAAGGCATTCGATGTGAAACCAGGCGATAAGCTATATAAGAAGCCGGAAGATCGGATTAAGATTTGGTAAGCTTTCTCAAATTTCAAAGAGCAAAGAGCAAAGTTCAAATTTTGCAGCGTGTAAAAAAAGAAAGGCGGCCCTGCGGGCCGCCTTTCTTTTTAAAGCACAAAGAATAAAGCACAAAAATGCTGCGTGTGTTTAAAAAAAGAGGGCGCCCCTGCGGGGCGCCCTCTTTTGCTTCCTTTTTTTCGCCTTACTTGACGTATTTTTCTAACCATTGGAATTGCTCCCATAGCAAGTGTAAAACGTTTTCTTTCCCACGATAGCTATGTGCTTCGTAAGGTAAGTAGACAAAACGAGTCGTTCCTCCGTTTCCTTTCAAAGCAGCGTATAAACGCTCCGAGTTAATTGGGAATGTACCCGTGTTATCATCTTGCTCGCCGTGCACTAATAAAATCGGTTCTTTGATTTTATCTGCGTAGCTGAATGGACTCATTTCATAGTACAATTGCGGAGCTTGCCAGTAAGTACGGTCTTCGTTTTGGAACCCAAAAGGAGTCAAGGTACGATTGTATGCCCCACTACGTGCGATACCTGCTTTAAATAAATCGGTATGTGCTAATAAATTCGCTGTCATAAAGGCACCGTAACTGTGACCACCTACTGCCATACGCTTGCGATCGCCCACGCCTAATTGAACTAAATGGTCTATCGCCGCCGAAGCATTTAAACGTAATTGATCAACGAAGTTGTCATTCGGCTTTTTAGAAGCATCCGTAGACACAATCGGCATCTCCGCATTGTCTAAAATCGCATAACCCTGAGTCGCATAATAGATAGGTGAAGCCCAGCTCAAGACAGTGAAACGGTCTTTGCTACCACGAACCTGCGCTGCATCTGCCGCTGAATTAAATTCACGTGGATAAGCCCAAATCAATACCGGCAAAGGACCATCTTTTTCTTTGTTATAGCCTTTAGGCAGATATAAATCGCCTGTTAAGTCCACGCCATCCGCACGCTTGTATTTGATTTTCTCCTTAGTGATACCCACTAAATTCGGATAAGGATTTTCAAATTGGGTCAAAGCCTTATCCTGCGATGGATTTAACAAGTGCTTGATAAAGTAGTTCGGCACCTCCGTTTGGGATTCCTTTCTGCTTAAAACGATCAGTTTGTCTGCATCAATCACTTCCTCTACTTGTTCAAAGTAGCCCGGTTTTGCGCGCCAAATAATCTCATTCTTCTTCGTCGCTAAATCAAACTTCGAGATAAAGGGAAGATCCCCTTGATCCGAAGAACCCACCGGGTTGTTCATCAAAATCTTAGTCCCGTTATCCGTCATTTGAATCACCTCGCGACCATACGCATTTTTCATTAACACCGGACTGCCTGGGTTTTTGTAGGCATCCGTTAGATTACGCTCGTACAAAACTTCCATTGATCCATCCGCAGAAGAATAACGACTTACTTTGGATGTCTGCTTTCCACGTAATACTTCCGTCACTAAAGCCACTTTCGTATTTCCCCAAATCACCCCAGCATACCGGGTCTTCGTCTTAAATAATTCTTTGGCCTCCTGTGTAAAGGGAGCAGATAAAGAATAAACGGCATCGTGAAATTCTACCTGCTTTTTAATATAACCACTATCTAATGGCATCGCATACACTAAGGAAGCTGGCTCATCATCACGCCAATCAAATCCACGCGGCACATTTTGCACGTTATCATTTCCAGCTGGAGCACTCTCTGAAGACGGTAATTTTGCAATTTCTTTGATCGTTTTTCCGTCCAAATCTAAGACTTTCACCGTCGTAGGGAAACCATAAGCCGGTACGGCATACGAAAAAGGCTTCGCAACAGAACGCGTCAAAATATACTTTCTGTCCGGAGATAATTGAAAAGAATTATACAAAGCAGGCTCCCCTATTTTCTTGTTCACACCATTTTTATACACCACTAATTGGGCTTCTGCATAATAGGAAAATAAACTCTCATCGTAAGGAGATTTAATCAAATCCTGGAACGTCGGTCTTGGTGCCGCTTTTCCTACATTCTGTTGAATGGTTGGTCCTTTAGGCGTAATCGGACGTTTAGGAGCTCCGGCCGCCTCATGCGTCGTCACCTTGTATAGAATAGTTTGGTCGTCCACCCAAGTGAAGGCATTTCCTAATACCTGATTTAATGGAGATGAATTTACACGTGTAGCTTTTTTCGAGGCGATATCAATCACATATAAATCCACACCGTTTACCTCGGTTTGTGCAAAAGCGATTTTGGTTTCCGATGGATTCCAAGCAATAGATCCGGCAGCTAGGTTTTTAGGTAAACCGGCGATTTCTACTTTGGCACCAGTACGGATTGTTTGCAAGGTAATGCTGCTGATGGGACTTTGGCGAGACGGAGAAAAATTCAAGGGATTCAAGCGAAGACCCGCAATTTTCATCTCTGGCTGCCCCAGCTCCTCCACGGTAGGATAGGAATTACGACCTAATAACAACAGGTATTCAGCCTTCGAATCAATACGCACAAGTGGCGTAGGCTTCGCAAGCAATAAGTCTGCAATGGCTTTAGGAGGTAATTGATAGGCATCGTCCTGCGCATACGAGGTAGAAAAGGATAAGACGCTAAGCGCTACAATTAAGAATGATTTTTTCATAGGATAGATTTAAACAAAAAAAGGTGGCTAATAAATTAGCCACCTTTAAATTACAAAATAAATTATAATGGATTTTGTACGATCGCTGGATTTGCATTAATCTCACGACGAGGAATTAAGAATTCCCAACGCACATCTCCTGCTGGCACATCAAACAATAAAGCGACAGATGCAATAGCATTTGTACCATTTCTATTCAATGCTGCGTTTGTACGCTTCAAGTCTAAGAAACGATGTCCTTCACCCCATAATTCAATACGGCGTTGTAACAAGATTTCATCAATTAAAGCAACACCTGTTTTAGTTGACTTCACATAACTAGCGTCACGTGTTTTTACTAAGTCAAACAATACTTGCGAAGCACCTGCAGCATCATTTAGACGTGCTTTTGCCTCAGCCTCAATCAAATACATTTCCGCTGCACGCATGTAGGGAACATCTCCTTGCGCTGAAGTAGATGGCGTACCTGGCAATCTGAATTTCTGATTTAAGAATTTAGGACGAACACCACCTGGAGGCACGATTGAGTTAGCTGCCGTAGGTGTCTCAACCCACATTTTAGCTCTTACGTCTGTAGCTGGAATTTGCTTGTACAATAAGCTATTAATTACCTTAGGATACGTTCTAATAACCGTAGAGTTATAGTTACAAGAAATGTACGAGTGATAAGCTCCAAAATATTCTGTTTGATCTTCTAAGTGATCAAAACCCCACATCCACTCTGAGTTTGTCAAATCTTGAAAACCATCTTGGTATTGTGTTGCCGTCATAGGTGCATATCCTGCACGCGCTTCCGCTGCAAACTTAGCCGCATTTGTCCAATCTTGTTGTACTAAGGCAACACGTGCTTGTAAACCCTTCACCACACTTAAATTAATGTGTGATTTGTTCAAACGGGAAGTTGTTAACAAGGCTGCTGCATCCGCTAAATCTTTGTTGATCTGAGCGTATACCTCTTCTACCGTGTTACGTGGCTTTCCTTCTGTGGTAGGCTCTAAAACTAAAGGAACACCTAACTGTGCATTAGGCTTAGCTGTTGCGTCATAGCGCTTACCGTATAATTGCACTAAGTTGAAATAACCAAAAGCACGCAATGCTAAAGCTTCCCCTTTCAATGAATTACGATCAGCCGCAGGACCTACCGCCTTGTCTAAATTAGCAATACCAATGTTCGCATTACCTATGATGCGGTAATACATCTCATAAGGAAATTGCACCATCGTGTTTACATCAGAACGGTGAGCCGTCCAACGCGTCTCTCCCACGTGCCAAGAAGCAGCCGTAGTTCCTAAGACCATATCTTCTCCCATGTGATCAAGAATAATCATCATAGCAGGGTGACCCGAGTGACCTTGAGAGCTTAAATAACGAACAATAAACGAACGGTAAATACCGTTAACAGCCGCCGCTGCATTCTTTGTAGTGGCATATGCTGACCCAGCATCAATACTAGCCGTAGGGGTAGTATCTAAATAAGCTTCCTCGCAAGATGAAAGTAACAGTGCGAATACAAGCGAAAAATAACCTAAATATTTCTTTTTCATGATTCTATATTATAAAGAGAATGATAGACCTAAAACTAATGACTTCGCTGGGCTGTAAACATTACTTGTTGTTCCTCCAAAGTTCTGCTGAACGTTCATTCCGCTTCTGCGTGATAACATTAAGAAGTTCTCCCCACTTACGTACACCTGAGCATTATCAATTTTCAAGCGATTCATGATTGACTTAGGTAAACGGTAAGATAAAGTAACCGTACGAATGTTCATAAAGCTTGCATCAATTAACCAACGGTCAGACGCTGCATCAAAATCAGCCGTTCTTCCTGCATCCATACGTGGAACGTTCGTCACATCACCAGGATTAACCCAACGCTTCAAGATATCTACGTGCTTCGCATTGTGGTATCCTGCTCCCATTAAACCAGCATAAGCTGCGTCATACACCTTTCCTCCTAATTGATACACCATCAAAGCAGAAAGAGTGAATCCTTTGTAGCGTAGAGAAGTATTCACCGATCCTGTCAAATCTGGAATAGACGTACCGTTGTAAGCATAACGAGCGTTAGCGATGTTATTCGTCAAGGTATCACCATTCGCCGTAATTCTCGAGTTAGAAGCTACATATGAGATGGCACGGTATTCCGCCACACCCGTCTCCGGGTTAACGCCTTTGTACTCCCGTAACCAGTAGTCATATAAAGAACTACCCTCTTTTAACTTCTTCGTACCATCGATGATCTCCTTGCTTTCTGCAGGCATCTTCGTGATTTTGTTCTCTAGTTTAGTGGCATTCAAATCTACGTTCCAAACAAAATCCTTAGTACGAACTAAATCCCCAGCTAACTGTAACTCGATACCACGGTTGTACATCGAACCGATATTACGCGTTTCCGTTCCAATACCTACTGATAAAGGAAGAGGCACAGCAAAAATCAAGTTAGTCGACTGACGATCGAAATATTCAATGGTACCAGAGATTCTGTTCTTGAACAAACCGAATTCTAAAGCCACATCATATGCCGTATTTGTCTCCCACTCTAAAGATTTGCTTCCTAAAGAGGATTGTAAAATACCTGGCTCTGTTGCATTATTCCAACCCAAAGCGTACAATGGCTGCCAAGCATAGTTGCTAATACCACCATCGTTACCTGTTTGACCCCAAGAAGTTCTCAATTTTAAGTTATCGATAAACGTCAATTCCTTAATAAAGTCCTCTTGATCTAAACGCCAAGCAGCAGAAGCAGAGTAGAAAGTACCCCAACGCTTCTCTTGATAGAACTTAGAAGAACCATCCCTACGAGCTGATACCGACACGAAATACTTCGAATCATAATCGTAGTTCAAACGAGAGAAGAAACCTTCTACGCGACGGATATCATACTGAGATGTTAAATTCGTCGTCGTAGTGAAGTTAATTAACTCATAGTTACCATCTAAAATTTGCTGCGAACGAGAACCATCTAAGCTATTAGAAACTAAATTATAATTCTCATGTCCTACTAGGGCATCTACATTATGCTTTCCAAACGAGTGGTTATACGTTAACAACTGTGATAAGTTGTAATTCGTAATATTCTCAAAGGTGTTTGAAGCACGACCTGCTGGAGCACCGTCACCAATTTCTGGATTACCAAAAACAACGGTATTTGCGTTTGTGATATCCACACCCACGCTGTTCGTGAATTTGAAGTCTTTCAAGAAAGAAATCTCCCCATACGCACGACCACCTAATAAATTTCTGCGGAAGAAGTTTTCGTTCAATTCCGTTTCAGCAATGACGTGACGACCACCATATTGAGGACGGTTTGATAAGCCTAAAGCACTTAAGTTACCATAGTCATAACGGCGTCTTCCATTTTCCAATGTCAAGAATGAACCTGGGCTTGCCGGATCATACGCATACACGGGATAAATAGGAGCCATACCACGAGTAAAGAAGAATGGATTCACAAAAGAAGTTCCACCATCAGCCGTAGATTGGTTTGAAGTCGTCACCGTTGTATTCATGTTAGCACCCACTTTGAACCAATTGTTCATTTGGCTGTTCACATTTAAACGAGCCGTAAAACGATCGTAATCAGATTTAATCTGATATCCCTTGTCATTTAAATAAGACACAGACAAGAAATAGTCTGACTTACCATTCGACCCAGAGAAGTTTGCACTTACCTCATCACGGATACCCTGACGCATCACTGCTTTTTCCCAGTTTAAATCATCTGGGTTATAAATCATTTGAGCAGACGCATTTAATTTACCGTCTGTACCTACTAATTGAGCAAACGGAACATTGTACACATTATAACCTGTACCTACAATAGCACCTAAACCGGCAGAAGCCGTCGCATTCGCTGTCGCAATGGCTACAGGGTTCGTTGCACGGTAAGCTAAGTTATTACGATTCGACTCCCACATTAATGGATAGTAATCCGCAGCACCTACGCGATCGTATTCTGGCAAAGCACGTGTATTAAAACCTTTCGTGTATTTTACATTAATCGAATTTTTTCCTTTCGTACCTTTTTTAGTCGTTACCATCACAACACCATTCGCTGCACGCGCACCATAAAGTGCAGTAGAAGCTGCATCTTTCAATACGGTAATCGACTCAATATCGTCATTATTTAAATTAGCAATACTCGCTGAGTAAGGTACACCATCCACTACATACAATGGATCATTCGAAGAGGAAATCGAACCAAATCCACGAATACGTACCGCTGGAGCAGAACCCGGCTGACCAGAAGTGGACGTAGTTGTAATACCCGGAGCGATACCTTCTAGCGCTTGACCGATATTTGTAATCGGTCTAACTCCTAGTTTCTCTGCACTAACCTTCGCAGAGGAACCCGTAAAGGAAGCTTTCTTGGCTGTACCGAACGTCGTGATCACGACTTCATCCAAGGTAGAAGTAGCCGAAGCAAGAGAAACATTAATCACGGTTCTGTTACCTACTTTGACCTCTTGAGGTGAATAACCTACTGAACTCACAATTAACACAGCATTAGCTGAAACACTTAATTTAAAAGCACCATCCACATCCGTGTTAGTCCCTTTACTCGTGCCTTTAATGGCAATGTTAACTCCCGGTAAAGCCGAACCATCATCTCCGGTCACCTTACCTGTAATTGATCTGTCCTGGGCAAACAATGGAATCATTGCTGTTAGCCACATGAACATACTTAATAGTACTGTTTTTTTCATAATGTCTTTAGTTTAAACAAATGATGAGATAATAATAGTAAGGCAAATTATTGCTTAACAGATTAATAAACAAAATTTAACAATAAATTGTTTTTATCTACTTCATAAAAAAATAAAACAAAAAAAGGGCGACCCTGCGGGTCGCCCTTTTTTTCCTTTCTAAAAACTAGAATTAGTTCTTATCCCAGAATAACTTCGTCGTTACTACGTCTCCACCGATTGCTGCTGCAGCCGCTGTGTAAGCAGTTCCATTCAAAGTTTGCTCTGTGTTAGGATACGTTAAACGTGTAGGGAATCCAGATTTTGCATTGACTGGTGCAGTAATCACTGGATAGTCTAAACGACGTAACTCAGTCCAAGTCTCGAAAGAACGATTGTAAAGAGCGATCCACTTTTGTGTACCAATTTTTTGCTTCCAGTTTCCTGCAGCTGTCGTGTAAGCTACATCAGGCTGAGCTAAATAAGCCGCTGCATCTGCTGCAGAACCACCCCAATATAGGATAGAAGCAGTGATCGCGTTATTATAGTGTTGCTCAGCTGTACCAGCTACATTGAATCCTCTTTCTTTTGCTTCAGCGCGTAAGAATTCAGTTTCAACGTAATCCGCTAATACGTAAGGAGCATCTGCTGCAATTACTTTAGCACCTGCACGAGAGAAATCTACGTATGTGTTTACTTTTCCTACGATACCACCCGCATAGTTACCTGCGTTGTTTGTAGAGAAGTAAGCTGTTTTACGTGGATCATTCCAACCAGTTAATTTATCCATTAAGTCTTTCGCTGCGATATAATCTTGACGACCACCTAATACGATATCCACGTGTAATGGATTTTGGTTAGGAGAAGCAGTTAAATACGTGAATAAACCGTTATCTGTAGATGCTGAGATAGCACCTGCATCAGAAGCTTCAACAGCAGTTTTTGCAGCACTTGCGTTTTCATCCGCTACAATCATAGCTAATTTCATACGCAATGTGTTAGCAAATTTCACCCACTTCGTTACTGAACCTTTGTAAACCACATCTTCTCCAGAAGTAAATCCAGCTGCAGATGCATCTAACTTAGTGATATCAGCATTCAAACGAGTGATTAAATCAGCAGAAACTGTTTTCGCATCATCGTACTTAGGGAACAACTTAGTTGCATCTAGTGCCTCTGAGTAAGGAATATTTCCAAAAGAGTTCACTAAAATACCGAAAGTATATACTTCCATGATATCCAAGATCGCTAATTTATTCGCTTTCTCCTTAGGAAGTAAAGACGCATCTGCATTGATTAAACGAGATGATTCACGTAAATCAGCTAATACATCACGGTACATACCATTCCACCATTGGTTAGGAATAGCACGTGTTTGGAAATCATATTGAGCTTCATCTTGGTATACGGCCATAGCCCATTGGCTAGTCGTAAAACGGAACACGTTTGTGTTCACACTCGCAGTAGCTAAGTTCCCTGCAAGAGACTTAACTGCATTCGAGAACAAAGTAGGTGCAGGAATAGCTGCTGGCTTCTTAGTCTCTACGTTTAAGGATGCAAGATCCTCTGTACAAGCTGATGCAAGAAACAAAAGCGGTACAAATACTAAAAATATTCTTTTCATCTGTATCAAATTAAGGATGATTAAAACAATAATTTCACGTTAAATCCAATCGAACGTGTCGTAGGATACGCACCTGATTGATATCCCTGCACGTTACCAGCAGAAAGATTCTCTTCAGGATCAGAGTGAGGAAGGTTTTTGTGAATGATCCACAAATTACGTCCGTACAATGATAAATCAACTCCTTTTACTCCACCTAATTTAGCTACAAGCGCACGAGGTAAAGAATAAGTAAGGTTTGCTTCACGTAACTTTACATAACTAGCATCGTAAACGAAAGCATGTTGTGGGTTATAAGCATAACCATATGTTCCATACCAGTTTTCAACGCGAACATCATTAGGTGTACCATCTGCTTTCACACCTGGCATAATCACACCACCACCAGCAGAAATTTCGCTACGAGATGGGTTTCCTT
This sequence comes from Aquirufa antheringensis, assembly GCF_004307425.1. Lineage (GTDB taxonomy): Bacteria > Bacteroidota > Bacteroidia > Cytophagales > Spirosomataceae > Aquirufa > Aquirufa antheringensis. The sequence goes on along the minus strand of NZ_SEWZ01000003.1, from coordinate 279,129 downwards.
TATCATTCAATAAAGCTGACTCTTCTAATACCCCTGTAGCAGCACCATAGTACTGATCTAATGAGAATACAGAACCACCAGACTTCACATCGATCAAGAAGCTAAATGTAACGTTCTTGTAACGGAATGAGTTGTTGATACCACCAATCCAGTTAGGATTTACGTTACCGATATTATTCGTAGTTGTTGTCGTCATGTCATAACGTCCGTTAGCTTTCACTAATTTCTCGCCATTTACATACTTCCAAGTTCTACCTTTCAAGATACCGTAAGGCTCACCTACTGTTGCGTTCAATGTAACACCACCTTGGAATGAAGCTAACTGTAAGTTTTGGCTTTCATTATATAGGCTTAATACTTTGTTACGGTTACGTGTAAAGTTCACGTTTACATTCCAAGCGAAATCTGCTGTCTTGATAGGAGAACCATAAAGACTGAATTCGATACCGCTGTTTTCGATGTTACCTGCATTTACATAAGTCGAGTTATAACCTGTTGATGTCGTAACAGAAGCAGGTAAAATTTGATCTAATGTATTAGTGTGGTAATACGTCGCGTCAAAACCTAAACGGTTTTGCAAGAAAGCCATTTCTAAACCAAACTCCTTAGAGATCGTTTGCTCTGGCTTCAAGTTCGGATTGTTTTGAGTTCCTGGAACTGAGAATAAGATCGTTGAACCAAACGGCGCTGGTTGATCGTATACGTTAGAGATAGATCCCCAAGGAGCATCATTACCTACCGTTGCATAGTTAGCACGTAACTTACCTGAAGTTAACCAAGGTAAATCTTCGATGTGGTGAGAGAACAACCAAGAAGCTGAACCTGCATAGTATAAGTATGCATTGTTAGCCACTGGTAACGTAGACGACTTGTCTTGACGAACAGTTCCGTCTAAGGTTAAGAAGTCTTTGTATGTTAACGTAGCACCACCGAATAAACCAAATACTTCACGTGGGTTATACGACTCAGATGGAGCAGAAACTGTTCCTTTTGAGTTAGCAATTGAATATAAACCTGGAACGATCAAACCACCATTTGTGATAGCATAAACAGAACGGTTTAAAGACTTACGTAAGTTCAAACCAGCTAATGCCTTTAAGTTTAAATCTTTCGTTAAGTTTTTGTCAAAATTCGTGATTAAATCATAGTTGATCTCCTCGAAGTGACGATCATAACGAGAATACTCAGCGATATCCGTAGAACCTACAGCGATACGCTCCTCTTGGAACTCATCATAGGTATCCATTGTGATACGACCCATTACGTTTAAGTAATCCGTTGCTTTGTAGTTCAACATCGCGTTACCGAACATACGAGTACGAGTATCGTTCTCCTTGTTTTGGTAACGAGTCCAGTAGTAGTTATCTGTATAGATAGGCTTCAATCCAGCTGCAGTAGAAGGATCAGACCAGTTCCAAGTAACGTTCTTGTTGTTACGGAAATACGCTTCCTTTTGCTCCAAGATATCTACGTTTGTTTGATACCACTGACGGAAGTTTTGATTCACGTTCAATCCATCATAACCTGTACCGTAACGACCTAAACCTTCTACTACTGAGAAGTTAGCCGTTGCTGATGCCGTTAACTTAGGAGAGATAGCATACGTTCCTGAAAGGTTCATGATATTCTTAGAAACCTTAGAGTTAGGTAAAGTACCACGATCTTCGTTACGTGTAAATCCTAATTTGAAAGTACCCTTATCTGTAGCACCATCTAAAGAGATGTTTGTGTTATTAGAAATAGCAGTCTCATAGAATTTATCTGGCGTATTTGCTGCAGCAACCCATGGCTTTGATTTTTGGTAGTTAGGACCAGCAGGATCAAAAGCATCCCAGTGGTATACCTGTAAGCTAGGGTCAAATTTCGTACCGTAAGAAGCATCTTCAGATGTAGGTACTACTAAATCATCTTGTCCATCACCATTTGCATCAAAATAGAAGAAACCATCTTTTTGGTATGGATCAGAGTAACCAGCACCATATTGGTTTTGGTATTTAGGAAAAGTAGAGCGATCAATCGTTCCTACAGATAAACCTGAGTTGATTGTTAAACCTAAACCTTTCTTCGCTTTCTTAGAAGTGATCATGATCACACCATTCGAAGCACGTGAACCATAAAGAGCAGTTGCCGCAGCACCTTTCAATACAGTCATTGACTCGATATCATCTGGGTTAATATCCGCAGCTGCATTACCATAGTCATAACCACCACGACCTGTACGTTGGTTAGATGAGTTGTTCACAGAGTTATCTACTGGCACACCATCTACAACGAATAAAGCTTGGTTATTACCAGTCAAGGACTTAGAACCACGGATTACTACGTTAGTAGAACCACCGATTGCGTTACCTTGTGTGATTTGCACACCTGATACTTTACCAGAAAGTTGTGAGAATGCGTTACCAGAACGAACACGAGTTAATTCCTCGCCCTTTACTTGCTGAGCAGCATAAGGTAAAGAGTTCTTTGTACGTGTAAGACCCAAAGCCGTTACAACAACCTCATTTAACTCAGACGCATCTGAAGCTAAAACTACGTTGATTGAACTTTGGCTTCCTACTGAAACCGTTTGAGCTTTATAGCCCACAAAACTGAAGACGATGGCAGCTCCGTCTCCTACTGTGATTTTGTAAGTACCATCTGCTGCCGTGGTTGTACCACGAGATGAACCTTTTAGGCTGACACTAACTCCCGGAAGAGCCGCACCATCCTCTGAAGCCGTAACCTTACCGGTTACTTGCCTTGTTTGAGCTATTAATGAACTGAAAACAGTCATCATCAATACCCCAATGAGTAATAGTTTTTTCATGTTGTTGAGTTTAATTAATGAAAAAATAATAGAATAAGTTTGGCAAATTAGGAGTTTTCCAATATAAATGCAAACAATTTAAGCAAAAAAAAGAGGCACCATCTTGTGATAGTGCCTCTTTCAAAATAAATTAATCTATCCTTATTTAGGATTTTTAGTAGTTGCAGAACCTGCGCCAGCTGGATTATTAGCTAACTCATTATCTGGAACATCCCAATAATCTAAATAACCATACTTAATCGTTGCATTCGTAGAGATAGATGAACCATCCTTAGAAATAACCACCGCACCTGTGCGACCGCCTTCTAACACACCCCAACGACGTGCATCGTAGAATGATAGACCACGGAAAGCTAACGCCACACGACGCTCTTTACGTAATTCTTCTTTTACCACAGCTGCATTCGTAGAAGAGATCGGTGCTAAACCTGCACCTTGGTAAGCACGAACAGCATCAATACTTGCCGCTGCACCTGCTACATCACCTTTCCACAACTTCGCTTCTGCTTTCATTAACTCGTTTTCTTCATAAGAACCTAACAAGAAAATTTCAGCACTACCCGCTGTACGGTTTACATAGGTGTAAACACCTGCTAAACCATTACCACCATCTTTAATGGCATAACGCGTATTGAACGCGTTACCACGGTCAGAGTTACCTACCCAAACAGGGAATAACTTAAAGTTCTGCGCTAAACGCTGGTCACCTGCATTAAATTCTTGAATCAAACGTTCAGAGATTTTGTATGTGTTACCAGAAGCGTTAGAACCTACCGCACGCGCCGCTACATTGTAGTTAGAGGAAGAGAACACATCCCCATTCGCGTTCGTGTTACCAGCGAAAACTGGATCAGATGCTCCTACCCCAGCATTCGCTAAAGACAAGATGGCATCCCACTGAGCAGCGGTCATCGTAGCCGTCGAATTATTTACTAGAATATTACGCGCTTTCATCGTATTCAAGTTCTTAATCCATTGTGCAGCTGTAGGTACAGCGCCTTTCTCTGTTTGGAAGAAATCAGGAATCAAGTTCGTGATGATCTCTGCAAAATCAGCTGAAGAACCAGATGCATTGACAGCAGTCGCCGCTTTATCAAAATTAGCTGTTGCCTCCGCAATCATTGCCTCTTTTGTTACATACGCATTATTAGTAGCTGAAGGAGTATTGACAATTAAACCTGCATAATAAATCGAACCAATGCGAGAATAAGCTAAACCTTTCCAAGTATAAGCCCACGCTTTGATCGCATTTTTCTTAGCCGCTGCGTCTCCTGAAAAAGTAGTTTTATCTACCGCATCTAAGATCGTATTACACGCATTGTTTAATTGATACATTAAAGCCCACTCTAAGAAAGTAGGATTACCTCCTTGTTGTGAATTAGTATTCACCGCACGAATTAAGGCCTTCTGCGTAGATGGACTATTCGGATTAGCCACTTGCGTGCCATTATCTAAAGTCACCATGTCTGGTGCAGAAAGATTATTCATGTAAGCATTAGCAGCCTCAGCGCCTACTACATCACCCATTAAATCATGAATACCTAATACGCCATTATAAAACGCGCCTACAACACCATCATAGTACTTATAACCAGACGATGTGAAACCATTTTTATACACTGATCCTTGCGCAAGCGCGATAATTCCAGCCTCAGAAGCAGCCGTCGCAGGCGTAGGCTGATTAGGATTTTGGATATCCAATTGATCCTTACACGACATAACCGATCCAGCTAAAAGCAGAAAGGAAAGCGCGGTTATTTTTATATTTTTCATTTTTTTCAAATTTAAATGATACCTTTTTCTCAATTCTGTATTAGAAACCAATGTTTAACTGTACCTGGTAAGAGCGTAAGTTAGGCATGGTGTTGTGATCGATACCACGATCCCAAGCAGAGTTATTACCACCTGAAGCGATTTCTGGATCCATACCTGAATAGTTCGTTAACGTGTAAAGGTTACGTCCAGACGCCACTAATTGTAACTTTCTGAATCCTTTAATTCCTAACGCTCTCACTAAATCAACACCGATAGATACGTTTCTCAAACGAGCAAAAGAACCATCTTCGTAGAAGTAATTTTTCGTTCCATTAAATGAGCTAGCAGCATACACACCGCGGTAGAATGCAGACCAAGCACCTGTTTGACCATCGATCGTGATAGGCTGTGCGTAATCCGAGTGAATACCATCACGGTACATCCAACCTTTAGTTTGGTTGTAAATACCTGCTCCTTGAACTAAATCCACTTGCATATTAAAGGTGATAATTCCTTTATAAGCTAAATCCGTGATGAAAGAAGCATTGAAATCTGGATTAGGATCCCCTAAAGCATAACGCTTAGCTGAGAAGAAAGGAGCTTTAGTCGCCTTGTTCACTACCCAACCATTACTTGCAACCGTATATAAACCACGGTTAGCTTCTGGAATAGCGACTGTACCATCTGGTAATTTAGCATCTAAGCTATGGATACCATAGTAACCGTACAATTGTCCGATTTTCTCACCAGCCTTCAAAATATAACCCGTAGAACCAGCAGCAGAAGTTAATACTACTTCAGCACCACCACGAACCGCTGTAATTTCTGAAGATTGCTTTCCAAAGTTTACCGTAAAGTTCCATGTCCAATCCGCATCTTTATAGATCTGCGCATTTAAGCTTGCTTGGATACCATTAGAAGCAAGAGAGAAGGCATTATCCTTTACCGTACCTACACCTGATGAAGGAATAGCATCTACGTTAAAGATCGCATTATCAGTAGAACGCTTCCAGTACGTAGCAGATAAGTTTAAGTTATTCAACCAAGCTGAATTCTTTCCTAAGTTTAATCCGATATCCGTACCAATCTCTAATTCCTTAGAAATCTCCACGTTCAAGTTTGGATTTGATTGCGTTAACGGGAAGAAGAATGCGTTACCTGCACCAATAACACCTGTATTTAGGGTGATATAACGATCAAATGGACGCGGTTGAATACCTGCCTCACCATACGCTGCACGTAATTTAAAATCTTCTAACGTTGTGCTGATCGCTGAATTTTTGAAAATTCCTAATTCAGATACACGTAAGTAAGCATCTCCACGAGGGAACGTTTGTGGCGTAGAAGCTGCACCGAAGGCAGAAGAGTAATCCGTACGGAAACCACCTGAGATACCCCCATAAGTACCATAGTCAAAACGCTGATTCACTAAATAACCATACGTAATGAACGGCTCACGGTAATCACGAGCTACATACGTAGAGGCCGCTTGTGAAGTGTTGTAAGGAGTATAGTTAGGTAAACCGATACCGTAAGAAATGTATGATGTAGTCTCTCTGTTACGGTAATCAAACGATAATTGCGTAGAAGTTCTTAATGGAATATTTACACCAAAGTCTTTTTGTAAATCCGTCGTAATAAAGGCAGATGCCAATAAGTTTTGGAATGCACTAGTGTATTCGTAATTATTGATCTCACCCGTTGCATCATTACCATTGTAGTTATAGTACCAATACTGTTGGTCCATAATATTCTTATTTCCAGTTTGGTTTAAATAAGTATATTTTGTCTTGTCTGTTTGGTAGTTAACACCATACTTCGCATCTAATGAAAGGAATTTATTCACCTCATAGTTTAAGTTCAAACTTTGGTTAATATCAATTCGCTTTGTATCTGTCGTAGTATAGTAGTTCACTGCATTCGGGTTATAACCGTTTACACCTACCGCATCACCAAAATACCCTGGGTAATTACCGTCAGCGTCTTTAAAGTCATAATCCACAAATGGACGTGAGTTAAATACAGAGAAAATGATTGAACGACCCGTTCCATCATTAATCGTGTTCTTCGTGTGAACTAATTGCGTAATCGAACGTAATTTCAAACCTTTCGCTAATTCAAAACCTAAGTTCGCTGTTAAGTTCGTACGATTTAAACCACCCACATTTTTAAACGGACCTGCGTTATCTGAATTAGATAAAGCTAAGCTAAAATCACTTTTATCCGATCCTCCTGAGATAGCCACAGAATTGTTGTAGTTCGTTGTAGGAGTAAAGAACATCTTAAAGTGATCGTAGTATTTTAAGTTCTTGTCATACGCCTTATTAATATTAGTCGTAGGATCCGTACTTGCTAAGATGACGTTTTCACCATATGCTCCATAGATTGGATCTAAAGCCAAAGGATTTCCTGAACCACCAATTACCTCATTATTTGCGTTCGTTTTGAAACCATGCTTATCTGCTTTTCTCAAGTTACCCACATTTAAAGGAGTAGAATTAATCACCGAAGAGTTGATATCAATCGAGATTTTACCTGCTTTACCTTTCTTAGAGAATAATTGAATAACTCCATTTGCTCCTTGCGCACCATAGATTGTTGCAGCAGCTGCACCTTGAATTACCTCCACACGCTCAATGATATTTAAATCGATTGAATTAAGATCAGTAGAACCTAATTCAACTCCATCTAATAAGATCATCGGAGAAGTACCCCGGTTAATCGTATTAATACCACGTAAAACGATATTTACCGGTTGACCTGGCATACCATTCGCAGCAGAAATTTGAGCACCCGCAATTTTACCAATTAACGCTTGGTCTACTGAAGCAGACGGCACAGAAGGTAAATTTTTCGCTGTGATCGCTTGAACATCAATCGCAGTAGAGCGTTTGTCGATTGCCGTACCTGTACCCGTAACAACCACCTCAGAAAGCTGGCGAGAGTCTGTAGACAATTTAACATCAATCACGGATTGATTTCCCACAGAAACAGACTGTGGATTCAGGCCTACAAAAGAGAATACTAATGTGGCTGAACTTGGAACTGAGACAGCATAGTTTCCGTTTGCGTCTGACTGTGTTCCTTTGCCTGTTCCTTTAATTTGAACAGTAACACCTGGAAGACCAGAACCGTCCTCGGCTGAGGTCACCTTTCCTGTTACTTTTCTATCTTGAGCAAACAAGCTCGCAACCGATAGTAAGGTAAACAGCAAAGTCATGAGTAAGTTTTTTTTCATGAACATTTAGTTAGGGTTGAAAAAATTTGTTGATAAATCTATCGCTGGTAAATTAACAAAATGTTAATAAACAAACAATAAAAAAGTAAAAGATTGACGAATAAATACGAGATTAACTGAGAATAATCAGTTAATTGTATTGCAAAACAGCTTATTGAGCATATAATATTTGGAAAAATACAAAAACGCACACAATAAGTAATTTTGTATTTTTTTGATAAAATAGCACATTTACAAGAATTGATTCAAAAGCATCACACCAGCTAAACCCGTAATCGACACGATGGTCTCCATTAAAGACCACGAACGCAATGTCTCTTTCACAGTTAAATTGAAATATTCTTTAAATAGCCAAAAACCCGTATCATTCACATGGGAAAACATCAGACTACCTGCACCGATACTTAGCACCATTAAATTCGCATTTACACCACCCGCAGCCACTAAAGGATAGATCATCCCTGCTGCCGTCAAGCCTGCAATCGTGGCAGACCCCAGGCAAACGCGAATGATGGCTGCCATCATCCAGCCTAAAACCAAAGGATGAATAGGCAAACCACCTAAATACGAAGCAATTTCCTGGCTTACCCCCGATATTAACAAAATCTCTTTCAAGGTTCCAGCACCTGCAATAATCAATAAAATCATCGCCACCTCTTTCACAGCCTCGCCATACACGTTCATCACTTCTTCTATTTTCTTCCCTCTGCGAATTCCTAACACATAAGTAGCCACTAAAATAGCCACCAGCATCACCATCGCTGGATCGGCTATAAATTTCACCACAGCAGAATCAGGCATTTGTACTTCGGCGATCGTCGTTCCTACTAATAGAAAAACAGGAAAAAGAGCAGCAATGAAGCTGGCCGTTTTACTCGGCAGATTCGTTTCCTCTACTTCGGCTGCTGCGAAAGATTTTAAGGGTTTGACGGGGAGATGAGCTAAGGTTTTGGCAAAAATAGGACCCGCCAAAATAATCGCCGGAATCGCTACCATAATTCCCAGGATTAAGGTTTCTCCCATATTCGCGTGAAACTGCGCCACTAAGGCCGCTGGAGATGGATGGGGTGGTAAAAATCCATGCGCCACAGACAAGGAGGCCATCATAGGCACGCCCGCCATCAGCGGTGGAATCTTGTATTGTTGTACTAAAGAGAAAATCAAGGGAATCATTAAGACAAATCCCACATTATAAAACAAGGGAATTCCGATCACAAAACCCGTCAGCATCAAGCCCCAGGTAATGTTTTTTAACCCAAACAAGTCAATTAAAGTCCCCGAAATCTGTTTTGCAGCCCCAGAAGCAGCTACTAATTTACCCAGCATGGCTCCTAGCACAAGAATAACAACTAAAGACCCAAGCGTATCTCCAAGCCCTTTTTGGATGGACTTGGCTATATCAGGCAGCGGTAAGCCAAAACAAACGCCCGCGAAAATACTGACGAGCAAAAAGGATATAAACGAATTGACCTTCCAGTACGTGATTAACAGTACTAAAAGGCCAAGGCTAGCAATTACAATCAATAAAGTCATAGAGTGAATAGGTTATCACTCACAATTTAGCATTAAGCTTTAGAAATCACCATACGTTTCCTCTAAATATTTCTGCATCACTAAGATATCTTCTTTAGAAGTTAAATCCGGCACATTCTCTGCTAATGGAATCGCGAAGAATCCTTTACCTTCCCCTTCTCCAAACATCACAACAGACGTAGGCAATTCTTTTTCATTACGCACTGGATGGAATGGAGTTTTAGCCAAATAAGGTAAGAAAGTGCTCGCCTCAAACACAAACACATTCATGCTCACGCCTAATCGACCTTGCTTCGCCATTAATTCTTCCGCTTGCTCTTTCGTCGGCTTTTCGATAATTTCTAATAAATACCCTTCTGCATCCGTGCGAATCAAGGCAAAAGCAGAAATACGCTCCTCTGGATACAATAAACTATCGCGGTGATACGAAATCAAGGCTTGAGGAACCTCAGATGCCCAAAGTGTCTTCAACGCATTCACCGAATACAAGTTATCCGAGTTACACACGATTACGCGACCTGTTTGCCAATCTGCGTGTTGTGATAAAGCTTGGTACACCGCATCTGCAGTACCCGCTGGTTTCTCGCGATCCGCCGCAATTTGCTGGCGAGCGAAGACGATTTTCATCCCCCAAGTGGCATCTTTAGCCATTAAGGACTCACAATATTCTTGCGAAACGCTATCAGTCGGATGTAATAATAACATTACTTCTTCGATACCCGCTAAATGTGCGTTGTACAATTGGTAATCAATCAAGGTCTTGCCATTCTTTCCCACTTGGATCATCCCTTTGGTCACTGCATTCGCCTGTGCCACTAATTTAGGATCTAAATCACTGTTCACTTCTGCCATGGCTTTCTTCATGCGAGAAGCCATACCGCCCGCCAAAATCAATAATCTCTTTTTCATCTTATTTTCGTTGTTCCTTTATCTACCGTTATAATGTAAGCCTTTCCTCCCACTGCTTCTATCGCCTCGACCACTTTTTCAGGATTCTTGGGCGCGTAAGCAAACATACATCCACCGCCGCCTGATCCGTTTATTTTTCCTCCCAAAGCTCCCGCCTCCAAAGCTGCCTGGATCATTCGGTCAATCTTGGGCGTAGAAATCCGCTTGTGTTCCCGCAAATTTACTTGATGTTCATTTAATAAAGAACCTAATTTTTCATCAGACCAAGCTATTTTTCCTTCAAACATCGCTTTCGCTTCTAACAACAAATCTCGATCACTAATATTCGACTGTAAAAGCACCCATTCATCCTCTGTTAACAAGTCGCGGTATTTCGCAGGATCATTCTCTGTCGCTAAATCAAAATCCGGGAATTTCGCCTGGATTTTCTGCATTCCACCTAACATCCCAAACTTCACGTGACTCAAAATACCCAAGGTATCTTTAGGCTCTTCTGAATCTCCTAAAACAAAAGTTCCTAGCTCTCTAGCGTATGTTTCAATGTGAATCTCCGGCACAGAGGCTAAATAAATCACATTCCCCACTGCTGTCGAATACTGGTCCATCATCCCGCCTGGCTCAGAAAACTCAAGTACTTCTGCTTCGTAGGTAATCTCACCTACTTGCTTTTGGGAATAGCCTAAACCGTATATTTCGTTCAAGAAGTTCACCCACGATACCAGCAAAGCGGACGAACTGGACGTCCCGGAATTGATAGGAATAGTACCGGTCACCATCAAGTCCAAACCTTTGGCTAAGCGATGTCCCTTCCGGTGCAATACGTTTAACACACTTTTGAAATAATCACGTTCTTTCGTGTAGACTAAGGGAAAGCTTAGCTCGAATGATTCTTCCGCTCCTACATCTGGTAAGGAAAAATGTACCACATTATCTACCCTGAAATCACCTTCAATCTGAATTCGCTTCGAAATCGCCGCCGCAATTACCGGTAATCCTAAATAATCTTGGTGTTCGCCAAAAAGACAAATACGACCCGGGGTTGATACGATCATCTTAAGCAGGGTGTTTCGTTAAATAATCCAATTTATAAGCCCAGGTGGCCGCGATGTTTTCAGCCTTAGTAATCGCCTCTTCCGTCTTAGGCCCTTCAAACAAATCGCGAAGCGTTTCTCTGAACATCGCTAACCAACGCTCGAAGTGAGCTGGCGTAATGGGATGAATCTGATTAATCTGCAAATGGGGTCTCATCGGAGCCCCTTTATAGGATGTCCCTTGAAACAACAACATCTCCCAAAAATCATACATTTTAGGGAGATGCGTCGAAAAATCTACGTGCATCACTTCCATAAAAACCTTTCCCACTAAATCATCTGAGGGCATTTTGGCATAAAATGCATCCACAAATGTTTTAATATCGGCTTTCGAAGTGATGTCGTTTTTCATTACTTTGTCTTCACTTTGGTCATCAAATGCTGCGCCACTTTGGCTCCTTGAACCACGCCTAAATCTAAGGCCGGACGGAAGTGAATCCCGCCGTATAAACGACTTATGGATGCCTCATCTGCCGCCTGCTTAAAAGAAGTGAACTTACGAGGTGGCAAGCCATAAGGAATCTCCGTAGAGTCATTAAAGGCAATTTTGTCACCATATAATTCGGTCAATACCGTAGCAGCCGCACTTGAAATAGTACTATGTCCTGATGTATATTCAGGGAACGGAGGTGTCTGTAAAATCGGTATCCATTTTTTATCAATGCTATTATTAATCACCGTCTCAGGACGAATTCTCACCGAACGGTATTTCTCATCCCAGCAGGAAATAAAACCATCAAAAATAGCCATTGAAGTCATTGCAAACGCCTCTGCCACTTGTACGTGGGATTTTTTTGTTTGACGAGAAACTTGACCCACAATACCTAACCAGTGACCACCCGGAGACATCTTCTTCGTAGCAAACATGGCATGACCTGTGATATTCATTTTGAAAGGATTACAATCCCAAAAATTAGCTATATCCCGCTGCTCATTCGTTAAATTATTCACGGTAGTGTATACCTCCATTACTTCTTTGTAATAGGCAGAACCTGGAGTCAAATCAAATGTAGACGGAACTGGGGCCTGAAATTGCGCAGATGAGTCTAAACCAACGGGACGAATCTTTGTCCAAAAAGGCTCAACCGCATCCATGTAAGCTGGAGGAGTCGGAGTCCAGGTACCCGGGTCATTTGTCACTGTAAAACGGAATCCTCGCGTTTGCTTGTAATTATCTTTCGCCGCATACTTCATCACAGACTCTGCAATCGAGTCACCAAGTGCAATCGAACGCTCATAAACGTCATCAGGAATCCCCGTTGCCCGGTAATCTTCTTCCATTTTTTTATCAAACTCCTCATACAATTCTTGTGCGAAGGTCAATTTCTTGCCCACAGACAAAAATGCGCGAGTAGAGGCAAGCGGGTAACAATATTCTTTCCCCTTTTCAGGCTGCGTCACCTGTTCGAAACCATTGAGTTGGCCTACCAACGACTTATATCCTTTCTCCCCATGTATGGCCGCCTCGTATCCTGCGATGCTCGCATACATGTAAATACGGGATGATACGGGGGGAGCGAAAATATCGTGAATGACACTTTCCGTCAACATCACTTCCGCGCGAATTAAAAATTCAGGATTGGAAGCCGCTTTTTGATAGTCTTTGTTCGAGCTTGAACAGGCTGCTACGAACAATACAGCGAAAAGTAAGATAATTTTTTTCATGTAGGGTTTGATTAACCTCACAAAGGTACAAAATTCACCCATCATTTGACTGACGAAAATCAGGATCTTCCCAAAATTTCTTCAGCCGCTTTCCTCCCAGAATGCAGCGCACCCTGCAAGGACGGAAATTCCAAATAATCTCCAGCTAATACGATGCCATTAGCCGCCTTTTTAATCCATTCATAGTCATCCACTTTTTGCAGGGAATGAGAAATATCAAAGCTATCAACAAGGGTCAATTTTCGCCCCGGCAATTGCTTTTGCAACGCCTCTTTCACCTCTTTTTCGGAACTATTGCTAAGACTTGTCGCAGAATACAAAGCCTTGCCACTAGGGGCTAGACCAGGATTTACATCCGTCAAACACGTAAAATGGAGCAAGTGTTGCTCCCCTACTAAGCGCAATAAGGCAGGTTCATTCGAGGCCTTTTTCGCTGAAAAATAAAACGTTCGAGAGGCTAAGGTTTCCGGCGCCTGTAAACCCAAAATCTTCGCAGCCACTGGCAAATCCACCGCTAAAATAACGGCGTCACCTGCTATATTTTCACCTGATTTCAATGTAATACTTGTGGCATTTAAAGCGACAATTTCTTGATTTAACTGAAGTTTATCAGCTGGTAAACTGGCAGCCATCTGATCTGGAATAGCCTGCATTCCTTTGGCAGGAATCGCTGCATTTCCATAGAGAAATTGATGTAAATAATAGAAAAACAAAGAGGCAGGTTGAGTCAAACTCTCTTGCAAAAATACGCCTTGAAAAAACGGGATTAAGAATTCGTTCTTGAACCGATTAGAAAAAGAATAGGATGCAATAAGTTCTTGCGTTGTCTGCTTATTTCCATCTAAAGCGGGCACGTCACCTTGCAATCTAAACCAAATTCTAGCCAACGAAAACACATCTTTGAATGTCAGCATATCGGATGAAAACAAATCAAATGGTCGGCGAAGGGGATTAAAAAACAGTTGATCTTTAACCCAGGCGCCCGATTCAAAAAAATGCAGGTGAAGTGCCGTCAAGTCTAAGGAACGTTGTACTTCCGGATAAGAGGTTTGCAAAACCTGAAACCCTCGGTCTAAAATAAATCCATCTTTTTCTATGGAAGAAACGCGTCCACCTACCTTGGCCTGCTTTTCGAACAAAATGAAGTCTCTGCCGTTTTGGTGTAAAATAGTAGCGGCTTGCAAACCGGCAATTCCACCACCAATAATCAAGATAGGTTTCATAGATAAATTATATTTTTTAAAACACTGCAAAATTAAAATTGTTTAACATTCTTTTTATTAAATTGCAGTTTATAAATACAAAATTCCTGAATGGAGTACCTAATTAAGGCAGAAGGAGAGTACCGTTACATCGACGAAGGACAGGGTGAGACCCTTTTATTACTTCACGGATTGTTTGGCGCATTAAGCAATTGGGCTGGAGTGATTAATCACTTCAAATCAAATTACAGAGTCATTATTCCACTGATGCCCATCCACGAAATGCCCATTAAAGAAGCTGGATGTGAGGGATTGACGGAATTTATCGAGGGCTTTGTTGCATTTAAAGGGCTGGATAAGTTCAGCGCGATTGGAAACTCATTAGGCGGGCACGTGGCATTAATTTACACCTTACGCCATCCTGAAAAGATCCAACGCTTAATTTTAACTGGTTCCTCTGGCCTATTTGAAAACTCGATGGGCGGCTCTTATCCGAAGCGCGGGAATTATGAATATATAAAAGAGCGCGTAGAATATACCTTTTATGACCCTAAAACGGCTAGTAAAGAATTAGTGGATGAGGTGTTTGAAATCACGAATAGCATTCCTAAAGTGATGCGCATTATCGCGATAGCAAAATCTGCGCAACGTAATAATATGGCTAAAGATATTGTCCGTATCAAAGCTCCTACCCTCCTAATTTGGGGGTTAAATGACACCATTACTCCGCCAGAAGTGGGACATGAATTCAATCAATTAATTCAAGGTTCTACCCTTCGATTCATTGACAAATGCTGCCACGCACCCATGATGGAAAGACCCACTGAATTCAACGAAATTTTAACCGATTGGTTAAACCAGAACCCAGTATAATATGTTAATGCTATCAAACCTGAATTATGATTTACCGGTGTTGCGTTTAACAGATTCAGTTGCGAAAGCACTGAAAACGTTACGCAACCAAGAAGTAAATGCGTTAGCGGTGGTAGAAAACAAACAATTCATAGGACTCGTTTCCGATGAAATACTTGCACAGGCCTTATCTCCTCACCAAAGCCTATCAGATCTGAAAGCTCATTTCCACCCCTTTCACATGGAAGAGGAAGAGGATGTGTTAGCTAGTTTGCCTTGGTTTGATGAACCAAGTTTTGATCTCATCGCCATTACTAATTCGGGGGGTTTATTTAGAGGTTATTTGACCAAAAATACGGCCGGAAATCTCCTACTAAATTCAGGGTTAGAAAACAAAAACGGAGGCATTATCCGAATCCCTTTCCAAGCTTCTCGAGACAGCCTCAGTACGATCATTCGCATCATTGAGGAGGAAAAAGGATTTGTCGTCCGCAGTTTTTTCCAAGAGCCTAATGTAGTATTACAAGTTCAAACAGAGACTTTTGGCAAGATTATTTCTAATCTGGAAAGGCATGGCATTTTCATAGAAAAAGCCTTTGTTTTTGGCGAGCAACTTGAAGTTGACCAGGATCGTTTTGATCATTTAATGCGTTTTATTGATCTATAATGAGTGTACAATTAGCCATTCACGGAAAAACCTTTTCGGCTGAAACCAAGCCCTTAATGGAGAAAATGTGGGCGGATATTTGTGCTAAAAACTGCCAGCCCCTCCTCTCCGATTTCTTCAAAAATCACCTCCTCGAACACGGCTTCTCCGTGGCAGAAGTACCCAGCTATTCCACTGAGAAAGGTTTAGAATCCGCGGACATGGCTTGGAGTATTGGCGGAGATGGAACACTCTTAGAAACGTTGACTCAAATAGGCGCAAAGGAAATCCCCATTTTAGGGATCAACACGGGCCGATTGGGCTTTTTAGCCACCCTGTCACCCCCAGAAATCAGCGCCGCATTAGACACCGTTTTACAAGGAAATTACCGAATCGAAAACAGAAGTTTGGTTTCCGTAGAATCCGAGGTTGATTTTTTTGATGGAAAAGGCTTTGGACTCAACGAAGTGGGCATCATGAAGACAGATACGTCTTCCATGATTACTATTAAAGCCTTCGTAGACGGCAATTACTTGAATTCCTATTGGGCAGACGGATTAATTGTATCCACAGCCACTGGATCCACCGGTTACTCGTTAGCGGTGGGCGGTCCCTTAGTGATCCCAAGTTCCGATATATTCATCATTGCACCTATGAGCCCGCACAATTTAAATGTGCGCCCGCTCCTTGTTTCTAGTTCAGCTGTATTAACTTTTGAGGTAAGCTCTCGAAGCAAAAACTTCCTTATCTCGCTGGATTCGCGTTCAAAAGTCATCGACAGCCACTTCAAAATCGAAGTCAAAAAGGCTCCTTTCTCTGCGAAATTGATCAAAATTCCGGGAGATGATTTCTTGCAGACGTTGAGGAGTAAGTTGAATTGGGGGTTAGATGTTCGGAACTAAGATTAGAGATTATAGAGTAAAGAGTAGAGATAATTAAATACTAATCTACACTCTCTACTCTATTATCTATACTCTCTTATCTATAATCTTTAAAGCAATCGCTTTAATTCATTCAACTTCAACAACGCCTCAATAGGCGACAACGAATTCACATCTAATTCCTTTAATTGATCCTCGATTTTTTGGAGGCCTTCCGGAATTTCTGCGCCAAACAGACTCATTTGGTAATTTGCCTTCGGCATCTCTTTCAGCTTATCGATGTTGTCTTCTAACACGTGGTCTTTCTCCAGGTTTTGAAGAATTTCGTGTGCACGTAAAACGAGAGATGTAGGCATCCCGGCTAATTGAGCCACGTGGATACCAAAACTATGCGCACTTCCGCCTGGCAATAATTTGCGCAAGAAGATGATTTTGTTCCCCACTTCTTTCACCGAAACGTGGAAGTTTTGAATGCGCGGGAAGTCTTGCGTTAATTCGTTCAATTCGTGGTAGTGGGTGGCAAATAAGGTTTTGGCCTTATACGCAGGATGATTGTGCAAGTGTTCTGCGATCGCCCATGCCATCGAAACGCCATCATACGTCGAGGTTCCGCGACCAATTTCGTCCAACAAAACGAGGGAGCGAGACGATAAATTATTCAAAATGGCTGCCGTTTCCGTCATCTCGACCATGAAAGTGGATTCTCCTTTGGACAAGTTATCTGAAGCACCCACGCGCGTGAATACCTTGTCTACTAAACCCAACGTCGCGGATTCAGCCGGAACATAGGATCCCATCTGAGCAAGCAAGACGATCAAGGCTGTTTGACGCAATAGAGCCGATTTACCAGCCATATTGGGACCCGTAATCATCATAATCTGCTGCGTTTTATCGTCTAAATAGATGTCATTGGGGACATAATTTTCGCCGGCTGGCAACTGTTTTTCAATCACTGGGTGACGACCACCTTTGATATCGAGAATCTCCGTTTCGTTTAACAATGGACGAACATAGTTATTCTTCTTCGCTACCGTAGCAAAGGAGGCTAAGACATCGAGGGTGGCTATACCCAACGCATTCTGTTGAATCTGAGTGATATAACCCAAAGCATCTTGAACTAATTCTTGGAATAGACGGAATTCTATAACGGATATTTTATCCTCCGCGCTCAGAATTTTCTCCTCGTAAATCTTTAATTCTTCCGTGATATAACGCTCTGCATTGACTAAAGTCTGCTTGCGAATCCACTCCGGAGGAACGCGGTCTTTGTGCGCATTGGTGACTTCTAAATAATAGCCAAAAACCTTGTTATAAGAAACCTTCAAAGAAGTAATTCCGGTGCGTTCAATTTCGCGCTTTTGGATATCGGCTAAGAAGTTCTTGCCGGAGCTAGATAGTCCGTGCAATTCATCTAATTCCGCTAAATAACCGCTTTTGATCATGCCTCCTTGGTGCATTAAAACGGGCGGATCTTCGCGCAAAATCGTGTCAATTTTATCTACTAATTCCGCGCAAGTTTCGAGGCTGTTCGCAAGACCTGAAAGGCTCGGTGATGTAGAAGCCGATAGCAAGGTTTTAATCTCGGGAATCTGTTGCAAGGCCTTTTTCAAGGCATTTAATTCGCGGGGATTGATGCGACCTGCGGCGACTTTGGAAATCATCCGCTCCAGATCCCCGATAGGTTTCAATAAATCCGAAACTTGATCCAATAAACTCGAAGAGGCGAGTAAACCCGCCACGCCTTCTTGACGTTGTTCGATCGTTTTTAAATCTTTCAAAGGCAAGACCAGCCATTTACGCAGTAAACGACCACCCATCGCCGTCAAGGTTTGGTCGATGAGTGCAATTAAGGGAACTCCGCCCTCTTGAGTCGGATGAATTAATTCTAGGTTTCGGATGGTAAAACGATCTAACCAAACGTATTTATCCTCCTCAATGCGTTGAATCGAAGAAATATGACCGATCGCGCGGTGCTCTGTTTCGGCTAAATAATGTAAGATAACTCCAGCAGAAATGATACCTAGCGGACTATTTTCAATCCCAAAGCCCTTCAGGTTTTTGGTCTTAAAATGTTGTGTTAAAAGCGGGTACGTGAATTCGTGGGTAAAAATCCACTCCTCCATCGTAAAGCTGTGAAATTGCTCTCCAAAGGCATCGATGAAGGCATTACGGTGTTTCTTCGGATACAAGATCTCGGCCGGCAGAAAACTTTGGACTAACTTCTGGATATAGGCCAAAGGCCCCTGTGAGCACATAAACTCCCCCGTCGAGATATCCAGTAAGGCAATTCCGTAGGTCGAAGATTTTTCTTCTACAGAAATAGCCGCCACATAGTTATTGCGCTTATTATCAAGTACTTGATCGTTAAATGAAACACCCGGGGTCACTAATTCCGTAACACCCCGTTTCACAATTCCCTTAACGGTCGCCGGATCTTCTAATTGATCACAAATGGCTACGCGTTCGCCTGCACGGACTAATTTAGGCAAATAGGTGTCCAAAGAATGGTGTGGAAAACCCGCTAATTCAGCATCGGCGTTGCCATTATTTCGGCGCGTCAAAACAATCCCTAAAATTTTCGAGGCTTTCACCGCATCTTGGCCAAAGGTCTCGTAAAAGTCCCCCACCCGGAACAATAAAATGGCCCCTGGGTATTTCGCCTTGATTTGATTAAACTGCCTTGAAAGTGGGGTTTCCCCTTTTTTCAATGGCTCCTCTCCGTTGTCTGCTTTCCGTGCCAAATATTTCTTTTCTATTAATGACAAAAATAAACCAATTTTTCTATTTTTGATTTCTCTAAACCAGATTAACAAAATGATTAACTCCTCTATTTACATTAAATCTCAGCAAGAGGTTTTCGATGTAGTGATCGTAGGTTCCGGTGCGGGTGGCGGTATGGCCGCGCACACGCTGGCAAAAGCCGGAGCAAAAGTGTGCATTCTGGAGGCTGGACAGCCTTTTGACCCGGCGGATCCAAAAGACATGACCCAAATGAAATGGCCCTACGAATCGCTTCGCCGCGGAGCGAGTTCTTCGCTACGTAATTTTGGCGATTTTGATGCGGCCTATGGTGGCTGGGATATCGAAGGAGAACCCTACACGCGAAAAGAGGGGACAAAGTTTGATTGGTTCCGCTCTCGGATGGTGGGTGGTCGTACGAACCACTGGGGACGTATTTCCTTGCGATTTGGTCCAGATGATTTTAAAAGAAAAAGTATCGATGGCCTAGGCGATGACTGGCCTATCGGATATGATGATATGAAGCCTTATTACGATAAGGTAGATCAAATGATTGGGGTTTTTGGCACAAATGAAGGCCTAAGAAATGATCCAGATGGCTATTTCTTGCCTCCTCCTAAGCCTCGTCTACACGAATTAATGATCAAAAAGGCGAACAAAGCCTTAGGCATCCCGACCTATCCGTCGCGCATGTCGATGTTAACGAAACCGATTAACAACGAGCGTGGTTCTTGCTTTTATTGCGGACAATGTAACCGCGGTTGCTCTGCCTACGCCGATTTCTCGTCCTCATCCGTATTAGTAAAACCAGCTGTCCAAACAGGTAACACGACTTTACTTCCTTTCGCCATGGCGCGAGAAGTCATGACAGATCCTGTGACAGGCTTAGCAACGGGCGTTTCTTATGTGCATACAGGCACGATGATGGAGTATTCTGTCAAAGGAAAAATCGTTGTTTTAGCTGCCTCTGCTGGTGAAACAGCTCGTTTATTATTGAATTCGAAAAGCGCACGCTTCCCTAATGGTATTGCTAATTCCAGCGGCGTCGTAGGGAAATACATCAATGACTCCACTGGAGCCTCTCGTTCCGCGATTATCCCGTCTTTATTTGACCGGAAACGCTATAACGAAGATGGTGTGGGCGGGATGCACGTGTATACGCCTTGGTGGTTAGATAACAAAAAATTAGACTTCCCACGTGGCTACCACATCGAATACGGTGGTGGTATGGGAATGCCTAACTACGGTTTCGGCTGGGGAATCGAAGGCTTAAACGGGAGGGAGAATTTCAACCGCGATGGAATTAAGAAAGCGGCTGGAGGGTATGGTGCGACCTTGAAAGAGGATTACCGCCGATTCTATGGTGCTTACGTCGGTTTTGCAGGACGTGGAGAACCTGTGCCTCGCGAGGACAACTATTGTGAAATTGATCCGAACGTCGTAGACAAATTCGGTATCTCAGTGCTTCGTTTTAATTACAAATGGAGCGATTACGAAGTGAAGCAGGCCAAACACATGCAAGACACCTTCGAAGAGATTATTCACTCGATGGGTGGCGAGGCTTTGGGCAAGAAACCAGGCGCAGAAAACAACTACGGTTTAGCTGACCCAGGTCGCATTATTCACGAAGTAGGAACGGCTCGTATGGGTAACGATAAGAATACGTCGGTGCTCAATTCGAACTGCCAAGCGCACGACGTGAAGAACTTGTTCGTAGCAGATGCCGCTCCATTCGTATCTCAAGGAGATAAAAACGCGACTTGGACGATTTTGGCATTATCCTTACGTACATCTGAATACATTATCGATCAACGCAAAAAAGGCAACCTGTAAGATGAAAAGAAGAGACTATTTAAAAAATATGGGCTTAAGTTCACTGGGCTTAGCCGTTTTCAATCCGGATGAAAAAGCGATTGAGAATTTAAATCTCGGCAAAGTTCCGGTCAAAAGACCGAACGGTCGTACGCAAGATGAAGCGGAACAAGAAGCTGCGCTAAAAGCGGAAGTATTCTTGAACGCACACGAGTTAGCGACGATTACGGTGCTATCTGATATCATCATTCCGGCAGACAAGAAATCTGGCAGTGCATCTCAATCAGGTGTAACAGCCTTTATTGAGTTCATCGTCAAAGACAAAACGGAATTTAAGACGCCTATGCGCGGTGGATTACGTTGGTTAGATGTAGAATCGAATAAGCGTTTTTCTAAAAACTTCATCGATATTACGCCCAAACAGCGGATTAACATCGTAGATGATATCGCGTACCCGGGCAAAACGCCTAAACATTTATCCCAAGGAGAATCATTTTTTACATTGATGCGCAATTTAACAGCAACCGGATTCTATACCTCTAAAATCGGTATCGAAGACCTCGAATACAAAGGAAATACACCGAATCAATGGAACGGAGTTCCAGACGATGTATTAAAACAATATGGTTTAAGTTATGACGCCTAGTCGTTTCGTTAGACCTACTATTTTTCAATCCATACCAGGCCTCGTGGCGGGTGTTAGCACTCGCCACGGCGGCTTGAGTGAAGGTCCTTATTCCTCTTTAAACGTAGGCGTCCACACCGATGATGCGCCCGAAGTCATTGAACAGAATCTTTCTCTTCTTTGCGCTGACGTAGGCATTGCGCCAGCCGATTTAGCTCGTTCCTACCAGGTGCACGGCGATAAAATTTGGGTAACAGGTAGAACTGGATATCAATCCGGATTCGATGCGATGATTTCAGTTCAACCGGGAGTTTTTGCGGGCGTGGGAATCGCTGATTGCACCCCTATTTTAGTAGCAGACCCCGTTACGCGCGTTTGTGCGGCCATACATGCGGGATGGAAAGGAACAGTCGCTAGGATTGTTGAGAAAACTGCCAAACGCATGATTGAGAACCGAGGGTCTAATCCTGCGGACCTATTAGTCTACATTGGACCTTGCATCAGTTTCGCTCATTTCGAAGTTGGAGACGAAGTGGCAGCGCAATTTTCGGAAGAATTCAAAACGCGAAAAGGGGCCAAATGGCACGTCGATTTAAAAGCTGCGAATGAAGCCCAATTACGCGCATTAGGTATTCAACAAATAGAGATAGATCCTTCCTGCACGGTGGAGAATAATGCAGACTTCTTTTCACACCGAATGGAAAAGGGCGTGACAGGTAGAATGCTGGCCCTAATTGGATTTCAGGTTGCGTAGGAACATTTGTCGATTCAAATTCTCCTTTGGCAAAAATTCATAGGCTTTCTTGTAATCCTTCTTCTTTAAATCTCCATTCTTCACCGATTTAATGAAATTGATCCAAGCGAAAGGATTCGTGAATGCTAACATCGGATCATTAAAGAAATTCTTGTTAGCCTGAGAAGAAATCATCAGATCTGAGAAATTTCTAAAATTCGAAGAGGCTCCCATACCGGCTTGCAAGGCGAATACGTTCAATTTAGACTGTTCTAAATTTCTTCTAACCGTCTCTCGCTCTTTTGCATCACGTAATTCCATGGCTAAAAAAGCTTGCTTAAACTCTTCCTCGCTTGAATGAGGGAAAACTTTGACCTCCCGCAACATCGTCGTCATCTCTTCCATCGGAATGATCACTTGGTGCACTAAATCTGTATCACGCGGCACGATATAGTATTTTTTCTTGTAACCAATGTAGGAAATCACCAGACTATCCCCGGGAAAAACGTACATATCCACTTGACCAAAATTATCACTTAAGGCACCACGACCGGCTTGGGGATTGAAGATATAGGCCAAAGGTAGGAACTCCGCATTACTCGAAGCAACCACACGACCTTGAAATAAGACTGTTTTGTCCTGCCCTTGGGAAAAAGCAGTAAGCGATACCAAGCAGAAAGCCAGCGCACCTATTACACGAACAGCCAATCGTTTTTTCATAAGGCCGAAATTAAGCAAAAATTGAATTCGGAACTGTTAAAGCCTGTTAAAGCTTTCCGTTTGGAAATAATTTCAAGAACGTAATGATGAACGGAATCGAAAGTAACAAGCCATCAAAACGATCTAAGAAGCCACCATGACCCGGAATGGTATCTGCAGAGTCTTTGATCTTGATACTTCGCTTAAACAAAGATTCCACTAAATCTCCGTAGGTACCAGCTACTACAATGATGATTCCGATACCAAACCATTGCCAAGACGCATAATTCGTGTAATACATCGACAACACATAAGCGACAATCATAGCGGCAATTAATCCACCTATACTTCCCTCCCAGGATTTTTTAGGGGAAACACGTTCGAATAGTTTCGTCTTGCCAAATTTCGTGCCCGCAAAATAGGCCCCAGAATCACTAGCCCATAAAAGGAAGAGACAGCCTAAGATGATTTGAGGGTCATAGGTTTCGTTTTTAATAAAAGCCAAAACGGTTAACAAGGCGAATGGCAAGGCCACATAAATAATCCCTAAAAAGGTATAAGCAATGTTTTTAAAGGGCTTTTCGTCTTTCGCATTGTATAGTTTAATGAAGAAAATCAAGGCTAACAGAGGCGATAAAATGTAATAATTCGAGTAAGCGATCTCTCCTTTCTCAATAAAAAAGGTCAACAGATGGAGCACTACACCGCAAAAAGTTCCGTAAAAAGTAAGTGGTAAATTATCGCTAATACTACCTACTAATTTATAAAATTCTAGCTGCGCAGCCACTCCGATTAACAGGAATAAACCTAAAAAAGTATAGTCGCTAAACAATACACAAAAAAGCAAAAAAGGCACCGCTATGATAGCTGCGATCACCCGTTGTTGCAAATTAGACATCTCACGTAAACCCATAAATCTTATTTTTCTAAACGCATGCTATGCAAGCGTCGTATGTAAAACACCACTAAGCCGAAAGAGATCACCACTGACCACCAAGGCGTCAATTCTCCTAATTTCTCCGGATCTACCGCAATTTGTTTCTGCTGATACATATACTGCATGGTCAGTGTCCAGCCATTATTGAACAAATGGGCCACAATGGGAATCCAGATATTGCGATTCCACACATACAAATACCCAAAAAAGGCCCCTAAAAATAAGCGCGGAAAGAAGCCAAAAAACTGAAAGTGAATAAAGCTAAAAATGCCAGCGGACACCCAAATCGCCACGTGATGATTTCCCGTATAACGTTCAAAAAGCGACTGCAAAACGCCTCTAAAGAACAATTCTTCACCCAGCGCCGCTAAACCAGCAATGACCGCTAGACCCATAGCAAAGTCAGTAGGACTCCGGAAATCAAGTAAAAATTTCGTCAATTCTGCCATTTGTGTTTCAGAGGCACGCATCCATTTTTCAGTTTCTTCGAAACCGGCCGGAAAAACAATAGATTCATTCCATTTGATAAGAAATTCCATCACGGGCATTCCCACTAATAGAGTAATAATCGTCCACAAAAACAGGCGATAATCTGGTGTTGGCCCTAATGAAAGAGAATTTAAATCGCGTTTTTCTGACCAACGCAAATAGGCCCAAGAACTTGCCACAAAGGTAAAAAGTGCTGAAAACCATTGAAACGACATCAATGCACGCAAGCCATTTTCATAGTTTTGAGGATGTACTAAAAAATCAATCACGGATTTTTGAAGCACAAGTTCATTATTGATGGGCATTCCTGTAATGATCACAACAGAAAATAAACCGATAAATTGACCGATAAAACCACCCAAAAGGAAAAATCCGAATAATATTAAGATTTTAGACAGCAAACCGATGTAACGTTCGGGGCCTTGAAAATTGTTATCTACCATAATGCTCGTAAATTTACGGAATTTTTAATCAGAATGGTAAAGATAGGTAACATCGAGCTTGGCTCATTTCCATTGCTATTAGCGCCCATGGAGGACGTGTCAGATCCACCGTTCCGTGCGGTTTGTAAAGCGAATGGCGCTGATTTGATGTATACGGAATTTATTTCCTCCGAAGGACTGATTCGGGACGCTGCAAAAAGTGTTCAAAAACTCGATATTTTTGAATATGAGCGCCCGATTGGGATTCAACTTTTTGGTAGTTCCATCGAAACGATGGCCTCTTGCGCAGAAATCGCCACGAAGGCAGGACCGGATTTAATTGACATTAATTATGGCTGCCCCGTAAAACAAGTGGCCTGCAGAGGTGCTGGAGCCGCTTTATTACAAGATATCCCTAAAATGGTGGCGATGACTAAAGCCGTTGTCGATGCCACCCACTTACCAGTGACCGTTAAAACACGATTAGGCTGGGACGATTCTACAAAAAATATTGAGGATGTGGCCGAAAGACTTCAGGACATCGGGATTCAAGCCTTGACCATTCACGGCAGAACGCGCGTACAGATGTACAAAGGCGCTGCGGACTGGGAATTGATCTCAAAAGTGAAGAATAACCCACGGATCAAAATTCCTATTTTCGGAAATGGCGATATTGATTCGCCAGAAAAAGCCAAAGAATACCGTGATCGTTATGAAGTAGATGGCATTATGATTGGACGGGCGTCCATTGGCTACCCCTGGATTTTTAATGAGATTAAACATTATTTAGCCACGGGGGAACATTTGGCCCCTCCTTCCCTACAACAACGTCTACAAGTTTGCCTCGATCACCTCGAATTTTCGATCCGCTGGAAAGGAAATCACGGGGGAATCGTCGAAATGCGCCGCCATTACGCGAATTATTTCCGTGGCATGGACCATTTCAAACCTTTCAGAACTCGTTTAGTCACTACCTATGAATTCGAAGAAATCAAAGGGATTCTAAACGAAATCGCAGCGCATTACGCTGGAGAACCCTTACACGCCTAATGGAAAACAAGCAAAAATCCCCTGTATTACTCGTCATCTTAGCCTTTACGGCCCTGTCCTTAATCTGGGGAAGCTCTTTCATCTTAGTGAAGAAAAGTTTAGTCTATTACAGTTCACCGCAAGTGGGTGCTTTGCGCATATTTGCAGCCTTCATATTCTTCATTCCCGTGTTTTTAAAGCAAAGACATGAGGTAAAAAAAGAGCATTGGAAAAGCTTTTTATTAGCCGGTTTAACGGGAAATTTAATCCCAGCGATCCTATTTTCTATTGCCGGAAAGCACTTGACTTCTGCCTTATCAGGGATGCTAAATGCCTTCACTCCTTTGTTTACGTTAATTGTAGGTATTCTTTTGTTCAAGCAGGGTTTTCAATGGCGCCAGATGCTAGGAATAATACTAGGAATCGCCGGTTGTTTCGGCTTGATAGTGGGTGGAGAAGGATTTAATGTGGACTTTAATTACCACGCACTTTGGGTGGTGTTAGCTACCTTCTTGTATGGTTTTAACCTACATATCGTGAAGACCAAATTATCAGGATTAAATCCCTTCACGTCTACGGCGGGCATCTTTATGGCGATTGGACCACTTTCATTGATCCTATTAGCCTCCACTGGATTCTTCTCTCAGGCCATCGAATGGTGGCCGTTTTTAGCCGCTTGTTCTTTAGGCGTTTTCGGCTCAGCCATCGCGATGGTGTTATTTAATCAATTGATCAAATGGACGAACGCGATTGTGGCCAGTTCTGTGACCTACATCATTCCAATAGTGGCCGTGGGTTGGGGCGTTTTCGATGGCGAGCAGGTATATCTATCACAATTCATCGCGATGATTGTGCTATTAATCGGGGTATACGAAATCAACCGATCAAAGGCCTGATTTTGACTCGATTATTTTTGATTCAATAATGGGCCCGCGCTCCCCTATGCCATTCTCGTTGAAAGCTTCAATTTGGAAATAATAGGTCTTGCCGCGGTCCATGGATTTGAAATAATATTCATTTGCCCCAAAAACCTGCACTGACGTGTACATTTTGTCCGGTGCAATTCCAGAGTAGATGACATAACCCGTCGCATTCGGCTTGTGACCCCATTTTAACCAGGCGCTGCGCGAATCATGTTCGCCCCGCAAGACCAATAGATCCTTAATGACACCCGGCTTTTGGCCATGTCCAAAACCAAAGGCCCGAATCCCCGAAATCGCGAATTTACCCGCCGCCATGTGGTGATTTACTAACTTTAAATACCTCACTTCCACAGGCTTCTTTAATTCGACATAATCGTGCGGAATGTCTGTTTTATTCGTAGATTTATCGATAATCAACTCCCATTTCTGGCCATCCTTGCTACCTAATACTTGGTATTGATGGTAAATACCATTCATTTTCCCTAAGAAACTCGAATCAACATCTTGATCCGCATAATTCAATTGCAAGGCTTTCAACGTAGAAATCTCCCCTAAATCCGTCTCAATCCACTCCCCTTTTTTCGAGGACGCAGCAGACCAATAGGTTTTCATTTGCTCATCTACCGCAAAATTCGCGGAATAACCCGGCAAACTCGAGGATACTCGCACGGGCTTATTGTAATTCAACAGCATCCAACCCGTGAATAAATCCGACGGAGTATCCACTTTTTTCGTGGGCATATAGTAGGGATAATCACCATATGCCGTATTCGTATACATAATTCCGTCTTCATCAAAATACGTAGGCCAAAGTCCCAGACGACGTTCAAAACTATTCTTCACCGCAATCGTGATCGTAGATACATGCCACCAATTGCCGTATTGCCCCTCAAATGTCGCTCCGTGCCCCGCACCTCGTGTAAATCCACCCGGTTTGAACGAAAACGGGTTGTGTGCTTGGTAGGTAAACGGCCCCATCGGATGATCTGCCGTATACACCCCATCGCCGTAGGCAGAAAATTCTGTCCCCGGAGCGCCGTATTGCAAATAATATTTTCCCTTGTATTTATTCATCCAGGCTCCCTCCATAAAGGGTTTCAAGAACGTATTGTCCTGGTATTCCCCAAAACGTTCCCAGCCATGCACCTCATCATTTAATTTAATCAAGTCCTTGCGTTCCCCTATCGGCTGCAAGGTCTTGCGATCCAACTCCTGTCCATACATCGGATAAAAATTACTCGAACCATGGTATAAATAAAGCCTGTTGTCATCATCTAAAAAGAAAGCGGGATCCCAGGCACCAGCCGTAAAGGCGTGAACAGCTTCTTTCCAAGTGTCCGTTTCCGGTTTTTGGGAATACCAAAGCGTAAAATCTTTCGCATACGTGGAACCGATCACTAGCAAACTGTCCCCTAGCGTAAGCGTCGCTGGTGCACACAATTCATCATAGACTTTATGGTAAGGTTGCAAGAAGCGGCGAGAAACAAAGTTCCATTGTAACATATCCTTGCTCCACCAATAGCCCCATTGATTTGTGGAAAACAAATAGTATTTGCCTTTGAAATACGAAATCACGGGATCTGCTGTAGCTCGGTGACGCCCCTGTTCTGAGAAATTAGGGATAGGTGTAAAACCATAATCCAAGTTCATCGGGTTACAATAAGTAGAAGGCGACGAAACGGTTTGCGCGCTAGCTGAAAAAGTAAAAGACAAAATAAAAAGCAGCAATGCTGGAACAATTTTCATAGTTTTGAGGTCATATAGGTGCCAGTCAAATCCGGCCTAATCGATGAGCAAATTAAATAAATTTCAGGGAATTATTTGGGCGATCGTATTGATTACGTTGTGGAGCGCGAATTTAGCCTATTGGATCAACGCAGATTTCAGCTGGTCTGACCCTTGGATTTACGTCGCCATCCTTATTCAAACGCATATGTACACGGGCTTATTCATTACTTCACATGATGCCATTCATGGAGTAGTTTATGCAGAAAATCCTCGCCTAAATCACGCCATCGGACGTTTATGCACCATCCTTTTCGCTTTTAACGATTACAGCACTTTACGTGCCAAACACCATTTGCACCACGCTCATGTCAATACGGATAATGATCCAGATGTACACCAGGGTCCCTTTTTGTTCTGGTGGTTCAAATTTATTTGGCAATATGTGACTTGGAAACAAGTGCTGGCGATGGCCATTACCTATAATGTGTTGAAGATCTGGTTTCCGATGTGGAATTTGATCTTGTTTTGGGAAGTGCCCGCGATCTTGAGTACGCTGCAATTATTTATTTTCGGAACCTATTTGCCGCACCGAGGTGAACACGCAGCGGACAACAAACAGCAATCAAGAAGCCAAAGTAAAAACCATATTTGGGCGTTTATTTCCTGCTACTTTTTTGGCTATCATTTTGAACACCATGCGCATCCCTATTTGCCTTGGTATAAATTACCCAAAGCCAAGGACGAAAGCCTTGCCTAGACCTAGATTTTTCCTAAATTTGCATCGCACAAAATCGACATAAACGAGCTCCTCATGAAAGAACCTAAATACAAACGCATTTTATTGAAACTTTCAGGCGAATCTCTTTCGACAGATGGAGAAGTGATTGACCCAACCATTCTTGGTCAATATGCCGCTGAAATCAAAAAGGTGCATGATTTAGGAGTTGAAGTAGCTATCGTGATTGGTGGTGGCAATATATTCCGCGGTGCGAGTGCTGCGAAAGCAGGCATTGACCGCGTGCAAGGCGATTACATGGGCATGTTAGCGACTGTAATTAACGGAATGGCGGTTCAGGCTTCTTTGGAAAAACAAGGATTGTACACCCGCATGATGACAGCCATCAAAGTAGAAGCCGTTTGCGAGCCCTTCATCCGCCGCCGTGCGATGCGTCACTTAGAAAAAGGCCGTATCGTGATTTTTGGTGCAGGAACAGGTAACCCGTATTTCACAACAGATTCTACTGCCTCTCTTCGAGCAATCGAAATCGAAGCCGATGTGGTATTAAAAGGAACTCGCGTGGATGGAGTCTACACCGCTGATCCAGAGAAAGATGCGACAGCAACTCGTTATACGCATTTGAGCTTTTCAGAGGCTATCTCTAAAGGCTTGAAAATTATGGATACCACGGCATTCACTTTATGCCAAGAAAATAACGTACCCATCATCGTGTTCGACATGAACAAGGAGGGTAACTTAGCCGCCTTAGTATCGGGTGAGGATGTAGGAACATTAATTAGTTAATTGATAAAATGGAAGAAATCGAATTCTATATTGACGCCACTGTCGAAACCATGGACGGTGCGATCAAGCACTTAAACATTGAGTTATCGAAGATTAGAGCTGGTAAAGCGAGCCCATCCATGTTAGATGGTTTGACCATCGATTATTATGGTATGCAAACAGCTATTTCAGGTGCTGCTTCAGTGACCACTCCAGATGCGCGTACGATTGCGATCAAGCCTTTTGAGAAAGGTATTTTCGCGGAGATAGAGAAGTCTATCCGTAACTCCAGCTTAGGTTTAAATCCAATGAATGATGGGGAAATCATTCGTTTATCGATTCCTCCGTTGACTGAAGAGCGTCGCCGTGATTTAGTGAAGCGTTGCAAGCAAGAAATTGAGGTCGCTAAGATCAACATTCGCAATGCCCGTCAAGACGGAAACAATAGCATCAAGAAATTAAAGGGTGATGGCGTATCAGAAGATGCGATCAAAGAGGCAGAAGATAAGATCCAAAAGAAAACGGATGCCTACATCGCGAAGATCGACCAGGTCTTTAACGAAAAGGAGAAAGACATCATGTCAGTATAAATAGAAAGCCTCGAAATTCGAGGCTTTTTTTATAGTTCTAAACCCAAGGCATAACCCGTTTCAAGCATTCTGCGAATGTCCATTTTCGTAAAACGTTGGATATCGATGCTGAGAGGTTGCTTCGGTCGAATAATCGTTAATTTCACTTCCGAACGCTGCATTCGAAGGTCCGCATTCAAAATCTCATTTACCGCGATATCCATCACCCGATCGACTAAGGCTAATAAATCTCCGGAATCAAAGTCCCCTCCCTCAATCATCTCGGTGTGACAGGCAATGACCACAATTTCTTTGGCCCCATCATTAATAGCCTTCTGTAAAGGCGCTACATCACGTAAACCGCCATCTAAGTAGGATTTACGTTTCTCCGATTGAATCTGCACCACGGGCATCAAAATGGGCACAGCAGAGGACGCCATCAGGTAGTCCTGGAAATTTTCAAAACTAGGATCCACGTAATGCATCGATCCCTCCATAATATTCACTGCACCTACTTTTAAACCGACGGGACTTGCCTGTAAATTCCGATCCTCCAACACTTCACTCAACAGATTGCGCAAAGGACTCGTATCCACTAAACCTTTGAACTTCTTCGTCAGAGCTGTCCACCCTAATTGAAAAATGTTGAATGGTTTAGATAGGCAGTCTGGGCAAGTAATTCGCAGTTCCCAGAAATCCCATAAATCCTGCGCTGCCTGTGGATAGGAAATAGGAGTTCCGCTATTCGCTTGTTGGCCAAACTGGTTCACTAAATAGGCTGCATTTAAGCTTCCAGCAGATACCCCATAAATCGCATCTGGCTGGTAACCTTTCTCAAAAAGCGCCTTGATAACACCCGCTTGAAACGCCCCTTTGACGGAACCGCCCGCCAAGACTAAAATCTGACTCATAATACCTTTTTATCCACAATTCTGATTAAATTTACGCAATTTACTGATTCAAACAATCCCCATGCCCTACTCTATCTCTTCTATTCAAGCCCCCATCGATGATTCGATGAAGGCATTCGAAGGGAAGTTCAAAACTTTTATGAAGACAAAAGTGATGTTGCTCGACACCATCATGCATTATATTGTCCAAAGAAAGGGAAAACAGATGCGACCCATGTTCGTCTTCTTGACGGCAGGATGTATGGGAGAGATCACGGAGAAAACATTTAGGGGAGCAGCTCTCATTGAGCTATTGCACACCGCCACTCTAGTCCACGACGACGTCGTTGATGATTCGAATTATAGACGCGGTTTCTTTTCCATTAATGCGATTTGGAAGAATAAGATTGCCGTTTTAGTGGGTGATTACTTACTTTCTAAAGGACTTTTGCTTTCCGTGGAAAACGAGGATTTCGATCTTTTAAAATCGGTGTCTACGGCCGTTCGCGAAATGTCAGAAGGTGAATTATTGCAAATCGAAAAAGCACGAAAACTAGACATCACAGAGGATGTCTATTTTGATATTATTACGAAGAAAACGGCGACGCTAATCGCTGCTTGCTGTGCAGTCGGATTTCAATCTGCCGGCGCTGATGCGGAGATGGTGGAGAAGGCGCGTTTGTTTGGCGAGAAAGTAGGTATCGCTTTCCAAATCAAAGATGACTTGTTTGATTACGGGGATGCCGAAATTGGGAAACCTTTGGGAATCGACATCAAAGAGAAAAAGATGACCTTGCCGCTGATTTTTGCCCTGCAAAACACAGACACTTCGACTAAAAAGCGTATCATTCAGATGATCAAAAAAGAGTCAGAGGATGCTAATAAAGTGCGCGAGGTGATTGATTTCGTTAAATCGACCGGAGGCTTGGCTTACGCAAACCAAAAAATGAATGAAATCGCAGAGGAAGCTCGTGCGATCCTAGCGACTTTTCCCGCCTCAGAATACCGCAACTCGTTAGGCGACCTAATCAGCTACACGATAGAACGCAATAAATAAAAAAAGGGAACCATTTCTGATTCCCTTTCTCTTTTCAATTTTCAGATTAACGTGGGCCACCGAAGCCTCCGCCGCCACCACCCATACGCATGCCTGGCATACCCATTGGTTGTTGTGGAGCAGCTGGAGCCGCATCGCCTTCGCCTTTCGTATCGTCGTTATTCACTGATTTCTTTTTCTTCGTAGGACCAAAGCTCATTTTACCGATGCGGTAAGAGAAGTTGATCTTAAAGTTCATGTTGCGTAAGGTATTCTCACTCACCTGATTAATGGTAGGAGTTTTCGTTTCGCTGCGAATAACAAAACCATTTGGAGTGAAGAAATTCTCCGCACCGAATCCAATACTTCCCTTTTTATTCTTAAAGTCTTTCTTAAAGCTTAAACTATAAATTCCAAAGCCTCCTTGAGATCCCTGTAATTGAATTTGATTCACCCGGTAAAAGGAGAAAATTTGCGCTCCCCAGCCATTTCCGATGTTATAGTTACCAAAAACACGGAAGTTCTTTTGCAAGCCTTCATTCTTCGCATTCAATAATGGATCAGCTACATTGTTCGCTAATACCAAGTAAGAAAGATCACCGCCACCACCAATCATCAACTTGTTAGAAAGGTTCACATTCAAGTTCACATTCATTCCATAAGCATCTTCATTACCGATATTTCTAGACGTTGTTTTTACCGTATCGCCAAACACCTCTCTAATTTGATTAATCGCACCCGTCGTATTGCGAACAAAGAAGGAAGTAGAAATATAGGTTTGTTTCACAAATTTACTGTACGAAACCTCGTAGTTATTCGTGTATTCCGGCGCTAAGTTCGGGTTACCCGTCGAGATATTTAAAGGGTTCGTTGCATTCACGTTTGGATTCAAATTTTGAATTCCTGGACGTTGAATACGGCGATTATAACTAAATCTCCAAGTACCTGACTTAAATGTTTTAGACATATTGAAACTCGGAACTAACACACCATACGCTGGGATTACCGTATTTTGACCTTCTTTCTTTAAGAAACTAGCCGAAATATCCGTGTATTCATATCTCGCACCCGTCTTAATACTCCATTTATTCTTAGTGGTTAATGTGTAAGAACCATACGTGCTATAGATATTCTGATTGTAATCAAACACGTTAGATGGCAAGATAGCCGAGTTCACTTGCGTATAAATTCCTCCTGAAGTGCCTGTAAATGACTTGTAATCCGATGTCACATTACGAAGAATTCCTTTACCTCCAAACTCCAATAATTGATTCTTGCCTAGGGGTGTTTGGTAATCCATTTGGAACGTAGCCTCCTCGTTATACGACGTATTCTCATTCTTAATCGAGCTCATAATTTCGCTCATCGTCGACTTAGGATTTAAAATCAAATTATAGAAGTCATTCGCGCGGTTATTGCGGCTGTACATCGATAAAATGGAGAACTCGCGCTGTGCTTTTTCGAACGTATGCGTGTAGTCAATATTCACGTCCACGTTAGCTGATTCATCTAAGGAATTCGTATTACGTAGAGAGGAAACCACTCCATTTCTGATTTGTTGCAACCCATCTTGCCAGTTGTTACCGTTGCGAAGACCGAAACGTACACTAGAAGTAATCGAATTAAACTTGTTTATATCCCAATCAAAACCTAATTGGTAGTTACCAAATAAACCCTCCCGACGTGATTCTGCGGTTTGAACGTTAGTGGTCTGCAAGCCATTATTGGTAGTGATTTGTGTACTCTCAAACTTTCCGTTCACATTGTATTCTGAACGACCAAAACCACCTAAAGATAAGCCCCAATTCTTGTTTCTAAAATTTCCGTTCAAAGATAAATTAGATCCACGAACTCCAGCTGAAGAGTCAAAAGACAAGGTCAAACCTTGCAGGGTGTTTTTCTTCGTCACAATGTTAATGATACCCGCTGATCCTTCCGCATCGTACTTAGCAGATGGAGAAGTAATTACCTCCACTGTTTTGATCATATCTGCTGGAATTTGACGTAAGGCATCCGCAATATTAGAGGCCATAATCGTAGATGGCTTGTTGTTAATCAAGACCCTCACACTCGTAGAACCACGTAACGAGGGATTTCCATCTAAATCCACTGATAACATCGGAACCTTTTTCAAGACATCCGTTGCATCGCCCCCTCTATTAGAGGCATCTTTTTCTGCATTGTAAACGGTACGATCTACGCGCTCCTCAATGAGTGCCCGTTGACCTTCCACCGTCACTTCAGAAAGCATTTTAGAACTTGGTTGTAATTTAATAACCCCTAAATCGTGGTCATCATTCTTATCCGAAACGGTTACTAAAACCGTTTTACTTTCATAACCGATGAAGGAAGCTACGATTTTATAAGATCCCACCGCGACTTTGTTCAACGTAAATTTACCGACGCCGTCTGCCACGGTACCATCTACTGGTTTATTTGTTTTTGTATTGATGAGGGCCAAAGTGGCGAATTCCACTGGCTTGGAATCGGTTGAATCTAATAAGAATCCGATAATTTTTGCACTTCCTTTAGGCGCGGCTTGAGCCGTTCCAGGAATCACTGCTTCTTTCTTAGGCGTTGCACCAAAACCGCCCATTCCACCAGGAATCTGGGAAATACCGGCAAATGATAAACTCATTAGGGCGAATAGCGTAATTAATTTTTTCATTGTTTGTTGTTTAAACATCTTCATTTAACGAATGCAAAATTTGTACATTCTATCTAAAGGTCTTCTTTTTTGCGACCAAAAAGGGTAATTTGTAGTCCAATATGACATTCTCGATCCAGACTTCTCGGCTTACTTTAATCCCGCTAACGAACCAGCATTTGCAAGTTTGGCATCAATTAGGGCGCAAAGATCTGGAAAAAACACTAGATCTACAGCCTAACCGCTGGGAAATGGAATTGTTCTACGAACAAGAAACCCAGCAGGCTTTACGCGATTATTGGATTCCTCAGACAAGTAAATTTCCTTTGGACTACTATTGGTACACAAATTGGGAAATAATTCTTAGCGCCACGTCCTGCTCTGTGGGGGGAATTGGTTTTGCGGGGTTGCCAGATGATCAGGGAAGCACAGAGATTGGTTATGCGCTAGATCAGAAATACAGAGGACAAGGAATTGCCACCGAAGCGGTCAAGGCCTTGAGTGAATGGGCTTTTCAAGACACTGGCTTACAGATCATACGCGCAGAAACACCGGTGGACAACGCGGCATCGCAACGGGTTTTGGAGAAAAACCGCTTCCAAAAAACAGGGGAGAAAACACTGGCGCTCGAAAACCCCATGCAAGTTTTCACCTGGGAACGCCTTCGATACTGATCTTTTTCAGTAATTTTACTGAATTGCCAATGTTAGACAGCTAAACGCATGCAAAATTTCACTTCGGTTAAAGACGCTTACAATATTCAAAACTTAGTCAATGAGGCTTTGTTAATGAAGAAAACCCCGTATGCGGACAAGCACATTGGGAAAAACCGGACGCTCGGTTTATTATTCTTCAACTCCAGTCTTCGGACGCGCCTTTCCACCCAAAAAGCAGCCCAAAACCTCGGAATGGAGGTAATGATTATGAATGTGGGGGCAGATTCATGGCAATTAGAAATGAACGAAGGCGTCATCATGAATGGCGATAAGGCAGAACACATCTCAGAGGCTGCCGCTGTGGTAGGTTCGTATTGCGATATCGTGGGTGTTCGAAGTTTTCCTGGTTTAGTGGACCGGGAGCTCGATTACAGCGAACAAGTATTAAACCAATTTTTAAAATATACCGGACGTCCATTCCTTAGTTTGGAATCGGCTACCCGCCATCCCTTACAGTCCTTGACTGACTTAATTACGATTAACGAATTCAAGACCGTAGAGCGCCCTAAAGTGGTGTTAACCTGGGCTCCGCACGTCAAGGCTTTACCCCAATGTGTGCCAAATTCTTTCTCCGAATGGATGAATCGAGCAGACGTGGATTTTACGATTGCACATCCTAAAGGCTATGAATTAGCCCCTGAATTCGCTGGAAATGCGAAGATTTGCTACGATCCTAAAGAGGCGTATGAGGGTGCAGATTTTATTTATGCTAAAAACTGGTCATCCTACCAAGACTACGGAAAAATACTTTCTTCCGATCCAGCTTGGATGGTGGATGCTGCGAAAATGAGCCTAACAAACAATGCGAAATTTATGCACTGCCTTCCCGTTAGACGGAATCTAGTGGTTGCAGACGAGGTCATTGATTCCCCTAATTCGATTGTGATTCAACAAGCGGGAAACCGGGTTTGGGCGGCGCAGGCCGTATTAAAAGAAATGATTTTAACCCTCATGAGAACGGAAAGCCCGTATTTATTCTAATGTCTTCTAAACCCACCCTTCAAGTAGTTAAAATAGGCGGAAATGTCATCGACAATCCAACCGCCCTCGCTAGCTTTTTGCAGGACTTTGCTTCTCTGACTGGCCCTAAATTGCTGGTGCACGGAGGTGGTAAGATTGCCACTCAAATGGCAGCTTCGATGGGAATCGAAAGTCAAATGATTGAGGGTAGACGTGTAACAGACGAAGAAAGCCTTCGCATTGTGACCATGGTCTATGCGGGTTGGATTAATAAATCGATTGTGGCCGAATTGCAAGGATTATCTTGTAATGCTTTGGGATTAACAGGGCCAGATGGTAGGATCGTACTATCGAAGAAAAGAGCCGCGACACCCATCGATTATGGTTTTGTAGGAGATATCGTAAAAGTGAATGCTGAATCGCTTTCCGGATTAGTGCAAGCCGGTTTTTCTCCTGTATTTGCGCCTATTACGGCAGATGCTGCAGGTCAACTATTGAATACGAATGCGGATACGATGGCACAGGCTTTGGCCATAGCCCTCAGCTCGTCATACGACGTTACCTTAACGTATTGCTTTGAAAAGAATGGCGTCTTATTGGACCCCAATGACGATGATTCAGTCATTAGCTCCATCCATCCAGCCTCCTTCATAGAATTAAAAGAGAAAGGAATTGTCTCTGCGGGGATGATCCCGAAATTAGAGAATGCCCTAAAGGCCATCTCAGCAGGCGTTTCCGTGGTCAGATTATGCCACGCGGATAACTTGCAGAAAACCGAAATAGGAACGAAAATTAGTGCCTAACATGTACCAAGAAAGTCAATTTCTAGCCGCGAAAGACCTATTAGCTCAGCTAATAGCTTGCCCATCCATGAGTAAGGAGGAGCAAGGGACGGCGCAGATTTTGGTGGACTTTTTCATGGCGCAGGGCATTCAACCAAATCGCTTAGGAAATAATGTGTGGGCAACTAATTTGCATTTCGATGCGTCTAAGCCTACCATTCTACTGAATTCCCACCACGACACCGTAAAGGCGAATGCTTCCTGGACCTTTGATCCCTTCAAAGCGACAGAACAAGAGGGGAAATTGATCGGTTTAGGTTCGAATGATGCAGGCGCTAGTTTGGTTTGTTTGATGGCGACCTTTGTCTCTTTTTACGCTGCTGAAAATTTGGGCTTTAACTTAGTTGTTGCCGCCACCGCTGAGGAAGAAATATCGGGAACGGGTGGAATTGAAGCCCTTTTGAAATCAGGGGATTTACCTCGCATCGATTTTGCGATCGTGGGCGAACCCACGGATTGCGCGATGGCGATTGCGGAAAAAGGCCTGATGGTCGTAGATGCGAAAGTAAAAGGCATTGCGGGCCACGCGGCGAGAAATGAGGGAGTGAATGCCATTTACTTGGCTTTGGAAGATATCCAACACATCCAAAATCATTCTTTCCAGAAGGTCTCTGATTTATTAGGACCGGTAAAAACAACAGTAACCGTCATCAACGCAGGTAAACAACATAACGTGGTTCCAGATACTTGCGATTACGTGATCGATTGCCGGGTGAATGAATGTTATTCTCTAGAAGAAGTTCTGGCAGAATTAAAAACCATCGTTCAGGCTGAATTAACACCCAGATCGATGCGTTTAAACTCCAGCAGAATGGAGGAATCACATCCACTAGTGCAAGCGGCAAAAGGTTTAGGCATCAACTTATTCGGCTCTCCTACCCTTTCTGATCAAGCTTTATTGACGATACCCTCTGTCAAAATCGGTCCCGGACACTCCGGCAGATCGCACACGGCAGATGAATATATTTTCTTGGATGAACTGAAACAGGGCATCCAAACCTATCAAAATCTCTTAATCAACCTAAGCATTTAAGATTGTGGCAAAACTTTGGCAAAAAGAAAATCAGACAACAGACGCTAAGATCGAGAAATTCACGATTGGGAATGACCCCGTGTATGACTTGCAATTAGCGCGCTATGATGTGCTGGGTTCCCTGGCTCACATCACGATGTTAGAGAAAGTCGGTTTGCTAGGTGCGGACGAATTAGCCCCTTTATGTGCTGAATTGAAAGCTATTTATGCCCAAATCGAAGCCGGCGATTTCACTATCGAAGACGGAATGGAGGATGTGCATTCCCAAATCGAGTATTTGTTAACGCAGAAATTAGGCGATCAGGGCAAGAAAATACATGCGGGACGTTCTAGAAATGACCAAGTTCTAGTGGATTTGAAATTGTTTATGCGCGCTGAAATCCAGCACATCGCTGATGCAGTGGAGCGTTTATTTGATTTATTGATTGCCAAAAGCGAAGCCCATAAAAACGATTTATTACCTGGTTACACGCACTTGCAGATTGCGATGCCTTCGTCTTTCGGACTTTGGTTCGGAGCTTATGCAGAAAGCCTGGTAGAAGATATTGAGTTATTAGAAGCAGCCTTTCGCCTGGCAAACAAGAACCCGCTGGGGTCTGGTGCGGGATACGGATCTTCCTTTCCTTTGGACAGAAAGTACACGACTGAATTATTAGGCTTCGAATCGCCGCACGTGAACGTCGTGAACGCACAATTATCACGTGGAAAGACCGAATTATTTGTCTTAACGGCCATCGCACAGATCGCTACGACGCTGAGCAAATTAGCGATGGATGTGTGCTTGTACAATTCCCAAAACTTCGGCTTCATCGAACTCCCTAGCTCTTTAACGACCGGAAGCTCTATCATGCCGCACAAAAAGAATCCAGACGTCGCGGAATTATTGCGTGGAAAAGCCAACAAACTGAAGGCATTACCGAATCAATTACAGTTATTAACGAGCAACTTACCGTCAGGATACCACCGGGAATTCCAATTAACAAAGGAATTGTTGATGCCGGCGATTGAGGAAATTTTGGACGGATTAGAGATCACACACTATATGGTGAGCCATCTGAAAGTGAAGAAAGACCTGTTAGTGGACTCGAAATACGATTTATTGTTCTCGGTAGAAGAGGTGAATAAATTAGTCGTGCAAGGGGTTCCCTTCAGAGAAGCCTATCAAATAGTGGGGAAAAAGATCGAGGACGGCGCTTTCGATGGCAGCACGCGCGAAATTAATCACTCCCACTTAGGTAGTATTGGCAATTTAGGTTTGGCAGAAATTCAAGACCAAAAAGAGATCGCTTGGAAACGTTTCGGTTTTGAAAAAGTGAACAAAGCTATCGCTGCATTAATTTCTTAATATACTTTCCTAGAATATCGAATTCTAAATTCACCCGATCACCTACACTTAGTTGATGAAAAACGGTGTGTTCATAGGTATACGGAATGATGCAGACGGTAAAGGAATCGTCCTGCGAATCCACGACCGTTAAGCTGGTACCATTGACACAGATAGATCCTTTTTCCACCGTCACGTGACCACTACTTTTTGGATAGCTAAAGCGGTATTCCCAACTTCCATTCTGATCCGTTATTTCCGTACAAATTCCGGTTAAATCGACGTGACCTTGCACGATATGCCCATCAAAACGGGCGTTCGCGGCCATGCAACGTTCTAAGTTTACTTTTTGGCCTATCTTTAAATCACCCAAATTCGTCTTCTGCAAGGTCTCATCTATCGCCGTTACGCGGTATTGCTCTCCTTGAATCTCCACGACAGTCAGACAAACCCCGTTGTGTGCGAGTGATTGATCCACCTTTAACTCTTGCGTAAATGGACACGTGAACCAAAATTCCACATTCGTCCCTTTTGCTTCTGTCTTTACCAGCGATCCCATCGCCTCCACAATACCTGTAAACATCTGATTTATTTGCTAATTTTACGTACCCAAAATTACACCCATTCCCATGAAATTCAACAAATGGTTCCTCTTTCTGATTCCCATCATCGCAATTCTCGCCTATTTTAGCATTCCTACGGCGAAACCAGTCGAAGAAACGGGAGCAGATGTGCTGAAAATTCGCCGCGATAAAGACTCTGCCTTACAGGACGACGAGGAATCCCCCATTAAAAATAAAGCGACCTTCAAGGGTCTGAAGTACTACTCTTTCAACAAAGATTATATCGTCGATTTCGTCTTAGAAAAAGCGGAGAAAGCGAAAACTGTAGAATTAAAAATGACGGATGGGACGACGGAGAAATTAATTTTATTCGGAAAGATAAAAGGGGAAATCGGAGGATTCAGTATTTCTTTAACCTTGTATCAACATGATAATGGGGAATTCTTCCTACCCTTTAAAGACAAAACCGCCCCCACAGAAACCTATGGAGGCGGGCGTTTTTTAGATTTACCCCTAACAAATGTAAAAAACAATCGATTGCGGGTGGACTTTAATCTAGCATACAATCCTTATTGTGCATACAACGAAGACTTCGCTTGTCCCATTCCTCCCGCTGAAAACACCCTCCCGATTCGCATCGAGGCAGGTGAAAAACGTTTTAATTAACTTCGTGTAGCGAAGCTGCACCAGACAAATCTTTCGAAATAATCGGACGGCCCTTGTATTTTACGTGAGAAGCACCAGAGGCGTCTACTTTCAAAGACTTCTGTACTTGTACGGAAGCGCTACTGGCTCCAGAGGCTTCTATATCTGCATGACGTGATAAGAATTCCAAAGCCTTCAAGTGGCTTGCACCCGAAGCATCTACCTTTAAATAATCGGATTGCCCAGTGATTCTACAATCAGATGCACCACTTAATTCAATCCGTAATTTATCTGTTCTTAGACCTTCAGCGAATCCTTTAGCAGCTCCAGAAAACAACAAGCGCATTTCCTCTTCGTTAGTAAAGCCTTGCAAGTCAACCTTGCAAGCACCGGTGAATTCACCGCTTTCTAGGCGTGGCAGGGTGATGTTTACGATAACTCTAGCACGGCTATTATTCCAACTCCAATTCCAACCCTCCTCATACCCTATTTCTAATTTTCCAGCAGAGGTATTTACCTCTACGTCTTCGATATCTTTTTCTCGTCCTGTAATGGAAACAGCATACGTATTCCCTTTGTGAACATGTACTTCGAAGGCACTCCCTAACTCGATGGATTTGAAATTAGCTACTTTGAATTTTTTGGTAACTACCGCAGGATCTGCGAAGGAACTAAAAACGACTAAAAAGGCGGCGAATAAAGACAAGATTTTTTTCATAGATTTTTTAATTTGTTGCTAGATGCTGACGTTTTAAAAAAGGTTGCATGTTATTTTATCACATTCCATTTATAACTCACTCCACTGCTCATTTTGTTTGAGAATTTCGAACTCTCATATTTCTTACCTTGTACCATTTTAGAGACATTTACCTCTATTGAAGCATACTTATCAATGGCAACAAAGGCTTTCTCTACCGAAAAATCTCCCGCATTTAATTCCGCAGAATCAAATACACTCGCGTTCAATTGATCTCCACCACCTTTCAAGGAAAGGGAGTGAAAGCCTCGTAAAATCACATCCATTTTAGCCGAAGTAAAACCTTCCATTTCAGTGCTCGCATTGCCACCTAATTCCACTTTAGTCAATTCAGGTACGACAATTTCCACCTGAATCCCTGGCTGAATTTTATCCAATACTAACACATTGTTCTCTACGTGAGCGGAGCTCTCTAAAGCTTGATTACCTCGGTAAGTAATTTTAGGAAGATCTCCTCTGGTGATTTTGATCTGAGAAGATTCGGTGTTTAAACCCGAAATAGAGCTGAAATTAACTAAGTCTTTTGTGATCGTAAATCCAATCTTTTCGTCTGAAAAATCCTCATTATTCGATTCTTCGTCGTTGTGAGGGGTTCTATTTAAACAGATCAAACCCTTGTCTGCAGAGAAGGTCCAAAGCGACCCAATGAACAAATCCTGACCCTCTTCGTGAAAGTAGCCTGATTCTAATACATTGTCCATGTAGTAAGCGAAATCACGTGTCATGCTAAACGATTTGCCATAGGGAATCATAATCTTCACCTTTAGACGTTGCGCACGAAATTTGGAATTTCGTAGACCAAAATGGGTATCAAAACGAAGATCTTTGCCCTTTTGAAGGTAATTGTACTGAATCATTTTGGCATTCGTCTCCGCCTCTTTCCGCGTCAAACCCTGCGATTTTGCATAGGTAATTACCTGAATGGTCTTCCCATCATAGCCTTCAACTTCAATATTCGTACGATTAAAACGCTCCTCGTTGTAATCGTGGTTATCCTCATCCTCCTCAAAATCAAAGGTAAATTCTTCGACTTTTTCCCCCAGCATCATTTGCCAGATTGTCTCGTTGTCTTTTTTGTCGATATCTAACACATAAGTCGTCGAATCGGAAACCGCAATTTCTTTCATCTGATTGTAAGAGGCTGAACGTTGGAAATTACGTCCTACAAAGGGAACCGCAGCAAATAATCCGATCCATCCCACGATGACCATGGTTGTGGAAACAATCTTATAGGTCTTATTATAGAATTTACGATTCGCTAACAAGGAAATACCTGCGATGACAATCGAAACAAACATCGGTAAGAAGGCCAAAACCAAAGCCGGCACCGTCCAGAATGGGAAGTCTTTCGCGATTAAATAAAGTGGTAAAGGACCCATATGAACAAGCTGCCCTTGATCAATTCCGGTAAATCCAAGCGTACACAAAGCTCCTATGACGATAATAAACGCAATACCCAAGATCAATAAGATGACCCCTAATACTATCTGAACGAACCAGCGAATGACGTTTAGAGGCCCTTTTAAAGCAGAGAAAACCGTGGCAAAAATGCGGAAAGGGAACAATAATACTTTAGTAATGGTCTTTTCCTCCGTCTCATCTGGCTGAATGCTATTCTTAATATTGTTCTCAATATTTTCCAAGGTGATAGGCTCACCTGTCATTTCCATCTTATCCTTCATCGTCTTAGCCTCTGGCGTAATCGCTAAGATTACGATATAAGCAATGACACCTGAGCCAAATAGCCCCACAGACAAAACCGCTAATACACGCAATAATCCTACGTCCCAACCCGTGTAAGCGGCAATACCAGCCATCACTCCTCCGATCACTTTTTTCTCTGGATCGCGGTAAAATTTGCGATATGATTTATCATCATCTGGATTCATTTCACCCGGAATGGCCGCCCAAATAATAATGTAGGCCCAGAAAACAATATTTCCTACATGGAATAAAGGGAAACTCGCGCTCAATAAGGCTAATAAGATCAATCGAACCCAAGTCACATCTACTTCAAAATAACGAGCGATACCAGCCGCTACCCCACCTAATTTCTTACGAGTGATGTCACGACGGAAAATTTTAGGAGCACCTTCTGTTTTAGGAGCGGTATATCCCTCCTTCTTATCTTCCTCCTCTTCCACTTGCTTGAAATCAGCAATGGTTCCTAAAGAAGCGATTAAAGCATCCACGTGCTCCTGCGAAATAGCTTCCGTTTTTTCCGTTTCTCTGATGTTCCAAAATTTCTCTGCAATACTCGATTCGATATCCGCAATAATCTCTTTCGAACCTTCGAAAGACGCGAAATAAGCGTGAATGGATTTTAAATAGGTATCTAAAGTAGCATAGGCATCCTCTTCGATGTGGAAGACAAATCCTGCGATATTAATTGATAAAGTCTTTTTCATATGGGGTATGGGTTAAGCCTGCGGAGAAGCGTTAGAGATTTGATTAACGGATGCTTGTAATTCATCCCAAGTCAAGGACATTTCTGTTAAGAACTCTTGTCCTTTTTCTGTTAATAAATAATATTTTCTAGGCGGCCCTGACACTGATTCTACCCAGCGATAGTCTAAAAAACCCGCATTTTTCAGGCGGGTTAATAAAGGGTACAAAGTTCCCTCCACTACCATAATTTTAGCGGAAGTTAATTCAGATAACATGGTCGAAGCATAAACCTCGCCCTTTGAGATAATTTTTAGAATACAGAATTCCAGTATTCCTTTTCTCATT
Source organism: Aquirufa antheringensis (assembly GCF_004307425.1). Taxonomy (GTDB): domain Bacteria; phylum Bacteroidota; class Bacteroidia; order Cytophagales; family Spirosomataceae; genus Aquirufa; species Aquirufa antheringensis. The sequence goes on along the minus strand of NZ_SEWZ01000003.1, from coordinate 234,196 downwards.
TGCACCTTGGCATTTTCAATATCCATCGGTTGTTTGTTTAATTTGATGATGCAAATATAGACAAGGTACTATGCAATACAAAGTACCTTAGAAAATTTATTTGTGAATTTGGATAAACGGTAGGTAATTTGTGATAAACGTACCCTTTTGAGGGTAAGAAACGAATGATGTTTAAAGATTTTTCCTTGCCCTTAGCCTTTTACAACCGAGATACTTGGTTGAAAGTCGCCTTTTTCGCGGTCAGCGTGGTGATGGCAGGATTCTCCCTCTACTTTACCGATGGATTAGTGACGAAGCTAGAGGAGCGGGAAAAACAGCAAATTGAATTATATGCGGAAACGATTCGCTATGCGCTGACGAGTGATAATAACGCAGATATCAATTTCTTTTTCGAGCGAATTAAGAAAATCAATGAGAATAATACGATTCCCGTGATTTGGAAAGATGGTTCTGGCCATTTGAATTCGATTAATATTCCCATTCAAGAAAGTTTACCTACCGAACAAAAACAAGAAATCTTACAGCAAAAACTGTTAGAAATTGTGGCAGAGAACAACAAACCCATCGAAATGGATATGGGTTTCCAGAAAGAGTACATCTATTATGGGAATTCTAAATTGTTGAAATTATTGCGTTATTATCCTTTATCGCAATTATTAGTGGTTTTGATTATTGGTTTCCTCGGCTACATATTTCTTTCGTATTCGCGGAGGGCGGAGCAGAACCGGGTTTGGGTGGGTTTAGCGAAAGAAACGGCTCATCAGTTAGGCACCCCGCTTTCTTCGTTGACAGCCTGGGTCGAATTATTGCGCAATGAGCCTCATATCAATCCCGATATCGTAGTCGAATTATCGAAAGATATTCAACGCTTAGAAACGATTACGACACGTTTTTCGAATATTGGATCCACTCCAGTGCTAAAGCTAGAAGACATTGAAGCGGTCATTCAAAGCTTTATCAGCTACCTAAAAATTCGTATTTCGTCCAAAGTAACCATCGAAATACATTCCTCCTTAGCAGCGAATCAAACCGCTAATCTCAATAAATACCTATTTGAATGGGTCATTGAGAATATCTGTAAGAATGGAGTGGATGCGATGGGAGGTCACGGACAATTACGGATAGAGTTAAAAGAAGGAAAGAATAATGTCATCCATATTGACATCTCAGATACGGGAAAAGGTATTTTACCGAGTAATACCTCCAAAATCTTCTCCCCAGGCTTTTCTACTAAAAAGCGCGGTTGGGGATTAGGCTTAACTTTGGCAAAACGGATCATCGAAAATTACCACCAAGGTAAACTGATCTTGAAGGCTACCGAAATTAACAAAGGTTCTACCTTCCGCATTACCCTTCCTAAACCTGCCTAGATGACTGATCCTAATATCGTTTTTGGTTCTGCCTTATGTGTTATTGCGATCGGCTATGCCCTGAAAAGTGCGGGATTTATTCAGGAACACGACGGAAAATCCTTGTCGAAATTCCTTATGCATACGACTTTCCCTGCCTTGGTATTTTCGACCATGATTCGGGTAAACATAACCTGGGACCTCATCTACCTACCCTTGATTGCGATGTTTTTCGGGATGTTTTTATCCTTCTCTGCCTTTCATCTGTTTAAAAACACCGAGCCTGAAAACCGGGGTGTGATGACCCTGGGGAGTGCCGGATTTAACCTGGGCATCTTTGCTTATCCCTTAATTGAGGGGATTTTTGGAATTCAAGGGTTGACCTATGCTATTATGTTTGACCTAGGCAATTCAGTGGTGAACTTCTTCGTGAATTACGGGATGGGCAATTATTTTAGTCGAGGGCCAAAGAAAGACAACATTGCTGCTCATATTTTCAAACGGATTATTTCCCTGCCTCCCTTGCAGGCGATGGTATTAGGTGTGGTGGTAAACGTGCTTCAGATAAAATTTCCCGTTTTTGCGCTAGATATCATTTCTACGATAGCCTCCGGAAATAAGCCTATTGTGTTGCTTCTAATGGGTATTTATTTCAGTGTGCGCCTATCTAAAAAATCATATTACCGCGTATTTCAAGTGTTAAGTTTACGTTATGCAATGGGATTTTTAGTGGGGGGTATCTGTTTTTATTGGCTGCCCTTTGACCTCGGTTTTCGCAACCTATTAATGCTCTGCCTCATTTTACCCGTGGGAATGACTGTCATCACGTATTCAGATGAATTAAACTTAAATACGCCCCTTGCTGCCTCGCTTGTAAACATTTCCTTAGTCATCAGCTTTGCGATTATGTGGATCATGGTGAGTGTTTTCCACATGAGCGCGATTTAAACGATTTTTTTTGGTAATTTTATGAAACATTGGCTTACTGAACTGGTTTAGTTCGTAACCAATTCGCTCAAATTATGGTAGTCCCTTACAAAAATCAGTCTAAAGGAAAAAAAGAACAAGTCGCAGACATGTTCAACTCCATCTCCCACAAATATGATTTCCTCAATCATTTATTAAGTGGGGGGATTGATATTATTTGGCGTAAAAAAGCCATCAAATTATTACAAAATAAGGGTATCAAGTCCGTTTTAGACATTGCAACCGGAACGGGAGATTTTGCCATTGAAGCCTTAAAAATCAAGCCAGAGAAGATTGTAGGAATCGACATATCAGAAGGAATGTTAGCCTTCGGTGTAGAGAAAATAATGAAATTAGGCTTAGACAATATCATAACTTTACAAAAAGGGGATTCAGAAAAAATTCCTTTTTCGGATAATAGTTTCGATGCAATCACCGTTAGTTTTGGTGTGAGAAACTATGAAACGTTAGACAAAGGCTTGAAAGAAATGTACCGCGTGTTAAAACCGGGCGGACATTGCTTGATTTTAGAGTTTTCGAATCCGAAAAGCTTTCCCATGAAGCAGCTTTATAGCTTCTATTCGAAATTTTGCCTGCCCGTTCTAGGAAAATTAATTTCCAAAGACCCCGCAGCTTACACCTACCTTCCTGAATCTGTTCAAGCTTTTCCAGATGGAGAAGATTTCTTGAAAATTTATGGGGAATGTGGTTTTATTAATACGCAATGGATCCCTATGACGGGAGGTATTTGCTCTATTTATTTAGGACATAAAAAAGCGAAAAACGCGTGAAAAAAGGTCACTTAATTGGTTTTGCTATCGCATTCTTGCTAGGCTTCACTGCCTTAGGACAAGGAAAGAAATACATTCAGTTGCACGATGAGTTTTACGACGAAAAACCGCTGCATTTTGGTTTCATGTTCGGCTTAACCTCCAGTAATTATTATGCGAATGGCTTCCCAAGTGTTCTTGTCAATGACGTAACGGGGGAACCGCTATCGCTTAGCTCACCTCGTAGCTTCGGATTTCAGATCGGAGGAATCGTTAATTATGCACTTAGTAAGCACGTAGAAGTGAAATCAGGCCTAAACATCGCCTTGTACGATCGTCAAATTCAATTCGCAAACGAAGAGTTGATTTCGAGAGAATCTACTTGGTTAGAAATTCCCATGTTATTAAAGTTCCGTTCAGTTCGTCGCCAAAATCACCGTATGTACTTAATCTCAGGTCTAAAATTAGGCTTAGAGGCGAACGTCAAGAAAAAGAATACAGCCGTTACGGCTAATACTTCCGAACTCTCGTTAGAATATGGAATTGGGTTCGAACGCTTCTACCGTTTCTTCAAATTTTCCCCAGAGATTCGTATCTCTCACGGATTGAATAACCTATTTGTACCGCCAGGAACAACCAATAGCTATTCAAAATTGAGTCAATTGAATTCGCACACGATTAGCTTAATCTTCAATTTCGAGTAATTACTTCAACCCTGTTTTTGCTTTCTTAGGATCTACTACCGTTTCGAATGCGCTCACAGCGGAAACTCCGAACCAGCCTGTTCCTTGTAATTTCGAGGCAGGATTCGTGTTCTTGATATTGGTAGGGATATTAGCTGCAGGACGAGAAAACAGACCCGCATTATTGAGCTCTAATCGAGCTTGTGAGTAAAAATTAAATTCATCCTCTGAAATTGACCAAATTTCCACCCGAATTTTATCATTTTCCTGGTACAGGGAAGGAGAAATAGAACGGCGTAAGGGTAAGATAAACATAAGTCCATCCGTCATAGCTCCTTTTTGAAAACCGGCGTCATACGCTAGCGTTAAATTGATGGGGTCATTAAATAGTACGCCGTTTCGGTAAGTCTTCACCCGATAACAATCTCCCGCACCTAGTATATCTCGTGCATAAAACTGCGCATCATACCCATTTTTAGGTTGTCCATCCGCTGCCTGTCGATTAGATGCCTCATCGTATTGATATAAAACAGAATCAATAGCTGGAACCCGATTCATTTTAGCTTTCGCGGTAATTATTTCATTCTGCCACTTCACCTGTAAGGTAAAGGTGGTTCCTACTTTCCCGATGCTAGGCTGTTGCGGCGTGGGCTCCCAGCTATACAGACCACTAGCCGCTACTTTTTCGGTAAACATAAACTGATTACCTAGACTATCTGATACAGAAACCTGAGCTCCTGAAAGTTTAGGCGCAGCCGTTTGGTCAAAATAATCCTGAGAACGAGACAAAATAATTTGTTGAGCTTTGTTCTGATTCGTCAAGTTCGCCTCTACCACGATGTAGTGATCCGAGGCTGGACTAGGTAAAGTAACCACTTCTTCGCAAGAAGATAAGGCCACAAGAAGTAAGAATAAATAGATCGGCTTCATCTTAAAAGGAGAAATTATAGGTGATGGCTGGAACAAAGGAGCCGATGATAGATAGTTGAACGGCCTCTGTTTGGACTGAATTATCTTCATTAGGTCGCGTGTAAATGGAGAAAGGATTTTTCCGGTTGTATACATTATACACGGAGAATACCCACTCTGAACTTCCTTTCCCAAACAAAGCTTTCTTATTTTTCTTCGTAGCCGAGATATCCAAGCGATGGTAATCAGGCACCCGAATATTTCCCCGCGTACCTGGAACCGTTTGTGGATAGGCGATTCCATCAAAAATGTATTTTTGGGAAGGTACCGTGTACGGAACTCCCGTGATGTAGGCGAAATTAGCCCCAAATGACCATTTGTCAGATAGCGAATATTGACCCACTAAATTCAAAGTATGTGTTCGATCGTAGCGATTCGCGTACCACTCATTGTTATTTAAGCCTTCTATTTTACGTTCCGTTCTAGCCAGGGTATAACTTGCCCAACCCGTCAGTTTGCCCACATTCTTCTTTAAGAAGAATTCAATTCCATAGGCACGCCCCTTTCCGAAAAGCAAATCTTTTTCAAAATAGGGATTCAAGAAGAGATTCGCCCGATCCGCATAATCGATTTGATTTTGCATATCCTTGTAATAGATCTCAATGGAAGATTCGTAATTATTTCCATCTGGGCCAAAATTCTTAAACAAACCCAAAGCCACCTGATCTACTATCTGAGGTTTAATGTTATTGGTGGAAGACGTCCACACATCTAATGGTGTAGAAGCAGCCGTATTCGACATTAAGTGAATGTACTGCACGAGGCGATTATAACTTAATTTTAAGGAAGATGATTCATTAGCCGTCACATTTAAGGCAAATCGTGGTTCCCAATTACCATAGGAAGCAACAACTGCATTCGGGTCTGTTTGGTTAATTTTTAACACATAACCGGATGGATTTTCCGTGCTCTCAGGTACCGGAATTCGATCATAATATTCTCCATTCAAACTCTTATAGTCATAATGAGAGTAACGTACTCCGTATTGAATGGTCAAGCGGGAATTAATTTTCCAATCGTGACCCACATAGGCTGAGGCCTCTACCCCTTGTTTATTTGCTTGGCCAAACTCTCTTTTCTCGCCATTCGAAGTCGCGTTCGCTTTTCCCGGAGTAAAGTCATAGGTAAGTAGTTGACCTCCAAAAGTGATGGTATTATCCGGCCTCCAATAATAGGTAAAGTCGGGCTTGATACTTAGGTTTTCGATATTTGAAGTCCATTTGAAGGCATCATTGGGACGTTTGTTTTCAATATCGGAATCTAACATGTAATCGTAATTACTATAGAATGCGGTGGCATTTAAAAACAATTTATTAGAAAAGACGTGATTCCAACGCGTGGTTAAAGTCGTATTCCCCCAATCAAAACCAAAACCTGTCCCAAACACATCACGCCCAAAATAACCTGACATAAAAACGGTGTTCTTTTGATTGATGGTATAATTAACTTTGGCCGTCAAATCATAGAAACTAAATTTCGAGTTCGCATTATTCCCTGTTAAAAAAGGTTTTGCTAAAATATCAATATAAGAACGACGCGCTGCTACAATAAAAGAAGCTTTGTCTTTCACGATAGGCGCTTCAATGGATAAGCGAGAGAAAATCGCCCCTACACCCCCATTCACTTCCAATTTCTTCGCATTTCCCTCCTTCATCTTCACATCCAAAATAGACGAGGCCCGACCACCATACATGGAAGGAATTCCGCCCTTAAATAATTTCACATCTTTTACCGCATCCGGATTAAACACCGAAAAGAAACCAAAAAGATGGGAGGAATTGTACACCGGAGCGTCATCTAATAACACTAAATTTTGATCTACTCCACCTCCACGTACATTAAACCCGGAGGCACCCTCCCCCACCGTAGAGACGCCTGGCAACAATTGAATAGCTCGAACTAAATCAACTTCTCCCAATAAGGCAGGAATTTTTCGAATCGTTTTGATATCCACCTTATTAACGGACATCTCTATTCCTCTGACATTCTCATCGTTTGCGCGCGCTTTAACGATTACTTCAGCTAATTCTTGAGAATCTGCAACTAATTCCACAGAAATCTCTTGAGATTTAGCCGCAACATCAACGGATTGCTCCCGTTTTTTAAATCCAGACGAAGAAAAAACAAGGGTATACTTACCTGCGGGAAGCGTTAAGCTATAAAAACCATAGGTGTTTGTTACATTTCCGGTCTTCAGCTCTTTCACATAGACACTCGCCCCAATGAGGCCTTCGCCACTAGAAGCTTCTTTCACGTAGCCACTAATCGTTGATTTCTGTGCATTTAATAGCCCAGATGAAAGCAGAAAAATAAGGAATAATAGTTTGCGCATCATATTAAAAACCCAAAGATACGGGAATTGTTTTTTCTAACTGTTAAATTATGATAAACGGATATTTGGGATAATTTTCAATACATCTGTAATATAATTCCGATTTGTTTTTTATATTATAATTTTCTTTACATTTGTCAAAAACCTAGCAACAATGGATTTAATAGTATTCGGGCAAATCGTAAGAGAAAAAAGAAATGCCATCGGATTAAAACAAGAAGAATTAAGCCAAAGAAGTGGCGTAGCCATCAAAACGATTCACAGCATCGAATTAGGAAAAGGCAACCCAGCCATCAAAACCATCCTTCGCATTTTCGATGCCCTCTCACTCGACCTCCTGATTGTAGCAGGCAAAAACGCAAAAAAATAAGATTATGGAACAAGAAATCAGCTTTGAACGCATTCCAACACATATTTTTTCAGACTCCGATTCAGCCTCTAAGTCTGTTGCAAAGGAAATTGCCGATTTAATTCGCAAAAATAACCAAGCTAGCAAACCCACCATTTTGGGTCTTGCGACAGGCTCCTCGCCTAAAAAAGTCTACCAGGAATTAATCAGAATTCACCGAGAAGAAGGCTTGAGTTTTAAAGATGTCATCACCTTTAATCTCGATGAATACCATCCGATGGAACCCGATTCGATCCAGAGTTATGTTCGTTTCATGAAGGAACAACTCTTTGACCATATTGATATACCGGTAACAAATTACCATTTACCAGATGGAACCTTGGCTTTAGACAAAATTCCAGAGTTTTGCCGAGACTATGAAGCAAAGATTGAGCGACTAGGTGGCTTCGATTATTATCTATTAGGTATTGGCCGCAATGGACATATTGGATTCAACGAACCTGGATCGACCATCAATTCCAAAACGCGCTTGATGACCTTAGATATTGCGACCAAAATCGATGCATCGCCTGATTTTGGAGGATTACAAAAGGTCCCTAAAAAAGCGATCACACTTGGAATCGACAGCATCATGAAGTCGAAGAAGATTGTCTTGCTCGCTTGGGGGGAACATAAAGCAGCTAGTGTGGCTAAAGCGGTGGAAGGCTCTGTTACTTCAGACATCCCCGCTTCCTACCTACAGTTACATCCGAACGCGTCCTTTATTTTAGATGAGACAGCTGCTTCGATGCTTACGCGTATCAAAACCCCCTGGGTGGTCGACTCTGTCAAATGGGATCGCAATATGATCAAAAAGGCCGTAACTCACCTGTCCTTATCTCTACAAAAACCCGTTTTAAAGTTAACCTCAAAAGACTATAATGAGCATGGCTTATCCGAACTACTCTCGTTGTATGGACAGGCCTATGAAATCAACATCGAAGTATTTAACTATTTACAACATACGATTACGGGCTGGCCAGGCGGAAAACCTAATGCGGATGACACCCATCGTCCTGAACGTGCCTTTCCAGCAAAAAAGAAAGTACTCATCTTTAGCCCACACCCGGATGATGATATCATCTCCATGGGTGGAACTTTCCAACGCTTGCATGATCAAGGACACGAAGTTCATGTTGCCTATCAAACAACAGGAAACATTGCCGTAGCGGATGACGAGGCACTTCGTTTTGCCGAATTTGTCGTTGATTTCAACGAAAAATTTGAAAGTCCAAACGCGAAAGCGAACCGCATCTATAAAGAAGCCATCAAATTTTTACGTAATAAGCCAGATTCCGAAATCGATATTCCAGCCGTTAGAGAAATCAAAGGCTTGATACGTAAAGGGGAAGCGAAAAATACGTGCCGCTTTGTCGGAATTAAAAAAGAAAATGCTCACTTCCTAGAATTACCTTTTTATGAAACGGGGACCATTCGCAAAAAACCGATTGGTGAAAAGGACATCCAAATCGTCATGGATCTGATCGAAGAAATTCAACCCCACCAAATTTATGCAGCGGGGGATCTAGCTGATCCACACGGGACACACAAAGTGTGTTTGGACGCCATAATGGAGGCTGTTACACGACTGAAGCACCGCGAATATATGAAAAACTGCTGGGTATGGCTTTACAAGGGCGCCTGGGCAGAGTGGGATATTGACCAAATCGAAATGGCCGTGCCCATGTCCCCTGACCAAGTGTTCAAAAAGAGAATGGGTATATTCAAACATCAGTCCCAAAAAGATGGAGTCGTGTTCCAAGGGGATGATTCCAGGGAGTTTTGGCAACGCGCTGAAGAGAGAAACCGGGCAACGGCTTCCATCTACAACGCGCTAGGCCTAGCGGAATACGAGGCTATGGAAGCCTTCGTACGCTGGAAATTTTAATCTTATTTTAAAGCGGCATACAGGATCTCCGCGGCATGCTTCGCATGCCGCTTAGTTCCATCATGAATTTGATGGCGACAACTGGTTCCAGATGCCACAATATCTACCTCTTCCGGCTGAGCACGCACGGTAGGAAATAAAACTAATTCCCCTATCTGCATCGATAAATCGTAATGTTCTTTCTCATAACCGAAAGATCCGGCCATTCCACAACATCCTGAAGGAATTAATTGCACCTCGAAGTTCTCTGGCAAGGATAGTGCTTTCTTAGCTGCTACAAGGGATGAAATCGCCTTTTGTTGACAATGCCCATGCAATTTCATCAGCTTCTTATCTGAGTTAAATGCCGCAGATGTGATCCGTTTGGCATCCGCCTCTCTTGCAATAAATTCTTCGAGCAATAAGGTATTTTTGGCTAAATCCTGCGCCTTCACTACCCATTCATCCGACACTAAATCCGGATATTCATCACGGAAGGTCAATATGGCAGATGGTTCAATACCTACCAAAGGCGTATTTTCTGAGATCAACGATGACCATAAGCGCACATTTTGCATGGCTAGTACACGCGCCTCGTCCAGCATACCTTTGGACAAGTAGGCTCTGCCTGAAATCGGATGTGGAATCGTCTTAACTTCATAACCTAAACGCTCTAACAACAAAACGGCCGTGCGACCTATTTCAGCATCATTGAAATTCGTGAACTCATCGACAAACAGGTAAACCGATTTTGATTGAACTGGGCTAGTACGCGCCTTTAACCAAGACCACAAAGTCTGCTTTGCCATGAGAGGCATCGTGCGATCCGGGTGGAAACCTACTAGGGCGTTAGAAATACGTCGAATCGCCGGCGTCCCCATCACCACATTATACAAGAAAGGAACATAAGAGGCTATGTTAGATAGCTTCGCAAAGTTGCCCACTAACCAAGAACGCAAAGGAAGCCCCTTTTCTTTTTGGTACTGGTACAAGAACTCCATCTTTAATTTCGCCACGTCCACATTCGATGGACACTCAGCCTTGCAACCTTTGCAGGCCAAACATAGGTCCATCACTTCCTTTATCTCCTCGTGAGCAAAGCGATTAGGCTGTTCTGAGCGTGTTAAAAACTCGCGAAGAATATTTGCGCGGGCACGTGTCGTTTCTTTTTCATTTCTGGTCGCCATAAAAGATGGACACATCGTCCCCCCTGAAATAGGCGTTTTGCGACAGTCTCCAGATCCATTACATTGCTCCGCATGCTGCAAAACATCTTGATCCTTGAAACGGAAAGCGGTTTTAAATTCAGGAGTTTGCTGACCGGCTTCGTAACGCAAAAACGTATCCATCGGAGGTGTATCTACGATCTTATTGGGATTAAATATTCCTTTCGGATCCCACCAAGACTTCAATTCCCGCATCAATTGGTAATTCTCCTCTCCTACCATCCAAGGGATAAACTCTCCTCTCAGACGTCCATCGCCGTGTTCCCCAGAAAGAGAACCCTTAAATTTCTTCACAAGTCGAGCGATCTCCTCTGCAATATGGCGGAATTGCTGATGCCCTTCTTTGGTTTTTAAATTAATAATGGGGCGCAAGTGCAACTCCCCTGATCCCGCATGTGCATAGTGCACACAATACAGGTTATTCGCTTGTAAAATCTCGTTGAATTCAGCAATAAAGGCCGGCAAATCATTCACATCTACCGCTGTATCTTCGATTACGGCTACCGCTTTTTCGTCGCCCGGCAAATTAGAGAGTAGACCTAAACCTGCTTTTCTCAAATCCCAAACCTTCTTCACATCCCCACCTGTCACAAACGGAAAATGATAGCCCAAACCCGCTTTTCGCATCGCTGCCTCGCAGGCTTGCGCTTGTGAGGCTAAATCTTCGGCTGAATCAGAACGCAATTCCACGACCAGAATGGCTCCGGGATCGCCCTCCACGAAGAAGCGGTTTTGGCGTTGTTCTGGATTCGCTTTCGTACACTCTAAAATATAATGATCCATCAACTCGGAGGCAGATGGATTGAATTGCAAGGCAATTAAATTTGCACGTAAAGCTTCATCGATGGTATTAAAGTGACCACAAACTAAGCCTAAATGTGCGGGAGGCAAGACATCGACATGCAACTTAATGCGTGTGGCAAAGCAAAGCGTACCTTCAGAGCCCGCCAAAAGCGAACAGAAATTAAATGGTGCATCTGTCTGCTCAAAAGCATTCGTATGCAACAACATATCCACGGCATAACCTGTATTACGACGATCAATGCTTGGTTTTGGAAACTCCTCCGTGATATTTTTCTGATGCTTCGGATCAGATAAGGCAGCTAGGGTCTTCTCATAAATACCATGCAAACGAGAACCTGGCGTAAGTGTTTTTATCGTCTCAAAGGGATCTTCCGACTTAAAGTGAACAGGTGTACCATCAGACAAATAGCCTTCCACCTCTAATATGTGGTCTCTGGTGGAACCATAGACGACAGAATTTGAGCCACAGGAATTATTCCCTACCATTCCACCTATCATGGCACGATTAGCCGTAGAAGTTTCTGGACCAAAAAACAAACCCTGTTTCTTCAGCTCCACATTCAAGACATCCCGCACTACCCCAGGTTCTACCCACACATAGGATTCGGCCGCATTTACTTCTAAAATACGGTTAAAAAACTTCGACACATCGACCACTAAGGCCTTTCCCACCACTTGGCCTGCTAAGGAGGTTCCGGCTGTACGTGGAATCAAAGGAATAGCGTGCTTATCCGCAAAGCGAATAATTTTCTCTATATCTCCCTGAGTCTCCGGAATCGCCACCCCTAAAGGCATCTCGCGATAAGCTGACGCATCCGTCGCATACAAAGTCTTCATCACGGTATCCGTATGAAGCGTTCCTTGTAAGGTGCTACCTAGAGAAGAGAGAATTGAGTCGGTGATTTGGGTTGCCATGGTTTATTTCTTAAGTTGCAATTTACACAAAGCACTGATTAGTAGCAATTGAGCCACTATATAAGTACCCATTACCACGACGGAAATCCCAGGAAAAGAATAATAAAACTTTCCAAAAGCCAAAACGCTATCAGAAACCACAAACAAAAAGGCCCCTAAGACAATCGTTTGGTTTCGCATACGTACCGCAAAGTACATCATGGAACCTAACGCAAACGCGTACAAGGTCACCGGAATCTTCATTCCACCGGCTAAATAAGGATTTAAAAAGGCTAAAAACGAGAACACATAAATAAGTATGCCAGCTAAAGGCTTTCGCGCATGGGCCGGCACCCAAGTCTCATCTGAGGCTTCTTTAGCGAATAAGCGAATATAGCTTAACTGCATAATTAAAAAAGAACCTAAACCAAGCTGAAAATACAGCGGGCTATCCGGAAGCATCAAAAACACATCGCCTAACAGAGCGAAAAAGGCCGTAAAAAAGAGAGCAGGCTTCGGATTTACTTGTGCGATATGACCCATTAATAAGATCATCAGCAGGGGCTTGGTGACCAGACGTACCTCGGGGTGAGAGGCAAAAAGCAAGGGAGATAGTAACTCAACGATTGCATCAAGCCAGAACAATTTCAAAAACATATTTTTCATCATCAACGATTTTAGGTGGCAAAAAAAAATCACTCAACACAAATGGTCAAGTGATTTTTCCCGTTCAGATCGGTTGTGGATCAAGATCCACAAGCCTCACAAGCATCTGGATTATCCAAAGAGCATGTCATATCTGCTTTATTTTGATCTACGCTATTATCAAAACTAGCGGCCGCCGCTTTCGCTGCTGCTTCTGAGTACACTAATTCCGTCTCGTTCACTAAATTAGTTTGCTCAATAGCTGGTTCTGCTTGCTTCTCCACAGTGAACTTGATCGCATCCGTTGCAGCTTTCGTACGTAGGTAATACATACCTGTTTTCAAGCCTAACTTCCAAGCATGGAAGTGCATCGAAGTTAATTTACCGAAGTTCACATCTTGGATGTGGATATTTAAACTTTGCGATTGGCAAATATACGCTCCACGATCAGCTGCCATCTCTAAAATGGTCTTTTGCTTAATCTCCCAAACCGTCTTGTATAACTCTTTCAAGTTTTGAGGAATTTCTGGAATGTTTTGAACTGACCCGTTTGCTATGATCAACTTATTCTTCATGGAATCGTTCCATAAGTTCAATTTGATCAAGTCTTTCAATAAGTGCTTGTTCACGATCGCAAATTCACCTGACAATACACGACGCGCATAAATGTTCGATGTATAAGGCTCGAAACATTCGTTGTTTCCTAAAATCTGGCTAGTAGAAGCCGTAGGCATCGGAGCCACTAAAAGGGAATTACGCACACCGTGCTCTACTACTTTCGAACGTAAATCTTCCCAATCCCAGTTTCCTGAAGATGGAGTTACATTCCACATATCAAATTGGAATACTCCTTTCGAGATAGGTGAACCCTCCCAAGTAGAATACGGACCTTCTACTTTCGCTAATTCCATCGATGTTTCCATCGCTGCGAAATAGATAGTTTCGAAGATATCTTTATTTAATTGTTGCGCTTCAGCTGATTCAAATGGCATACGTAACAAAATGAATACGTCTGCTAAACCTTGAACACCTAAACCAATCGGACGGTGACGCATATTAGAGTTCTCCGCCTCTTTTACTGGGTAGTAGTTCACATCGATGATCTTGTTCAAATTGCGTGTTGCAATCTTCGTCACATCGTATAATTTCTTGTGATCAAAACGTAAAACACCGTTTTCGTCAGCGTTCACATATTTAGGTAGTGCTAAAGAAGCTAAGTTACAAACCGCTACTTCATCTTTCGCTGTATACTCTATGATCTCTGTACATAAGTTCGAAGACTTAATAGTACCTAAGTTCTTTTGGTTTGACTTGTTGTTCGCATGGTCTTTAAACAACATGTAGGGCGTCCCTGTCTCTGTTTGAGATTCTAATACCTTAAACCATAATTCTTGTGCTTTTACAACTGTACGAGCTTTACCAGCTAATTCGTATTTCTCGTACAAGGCTTCGAATTCAGCTCCGTGTGTATCCGCTAAACCTGGACACTCGTGAGGGCAGAATAGAGACCACTCTTCGTTATTCTCTACACGCTTCATGAATAAATCGGGAATCCAAAGGGCGTAGAACAAATCACGCGCACGCATTTCTTCTTTACCATGATTCTTCTTCAATTCTAGGAATTCAAACACGTCTGCGTGCCATGGCTCTAAGTAAATAGCGAAGCTTCCTTTGCGTTTTCCACCCCCTTGATCCACATAACGAGCTGTATCGTTAAATACGCGTAACATTGGGATAATACCATTTGAAGTACCATTCGTACCCTTGATATAAGAGCCTGTTGCACGGATGTTATGGATGCTTAATCCAATACCTCCTGCAGACTGTGATATCTTAGCTGTTTGCTTCAATGTATCATAGATTCCTTCGATCGAATCATCCTGCATAGTAAGCAAGAAACAAGACGATAATTGAGGCTTAGGAGTACCCGCATTAAAGAGGGTCGGAGTTGCGTGAGTGAACCAACGCTCAGATAGTAAATTATAGGTCTCAATCGCCGCTGCAATATCAGCTCCGTGGATACCTACCGCCACACGCATCAACATATGTTGAGGGCGTTCTGCGATCTGACCGTCCAGTTTTAATAGATAGGATTTCTCTAAGGTTTTGAAACCGAAATAATCGTAGCCAAAGTCGCGATCATAGATAATTGCTTCATCTAATTCAACGGCATTGTTTTTAATGATATCATATACCTCTTTCGAAAGGAGGGCAGCATTCAAACCCGTCTTAGGATCTACATACGTATACAAGCGCTTCATCGTAGCCGAAAAGGACTTCAATGTGTTCTTGTGTAAGTTAGAAACCGCGATACGAGCCGCTAGGACTGCATAATCTGGATGTTTTGTCGTCAAAGAGGCAGCCGTTTCAGCCGCTAAATTATCTAACTCAGTGGTTTTAACGCCATCAAACAAACCAGTGATCACTTTTCTGGCAACCTCTAAAGGCTGAACAAAAAATGGATCTAAGCTGTAACTCAGCTTTTCTATTCTGGCGGTGATTTTGTCAAACTTTACTGATTCGCGACGACCGTCTCTTTTTACTACGTACATGTGTATCTATCTATTATATTTTAAAACTTTCAGAACTAGTATATAAAAAACTGCCAGTTAAAATTAAGGCAAAAGATCTCCCGTGTTAAGAGAAGTTTTTTCTTAGCTTTATGCCTCTTTTTGTGCTAACAAATTGAGTGCGTGGCGGTTTTGTTTTTATGCTTTCCTAAACCAAAAATTGAAGCATCTTTGGCTGATTGTGCTCTTGGTAAAATTAGAAAAAAAGCAGCCGTCTTGCAAACTATTTTTAGCCCAAAAAAATATAAAAAAAGGACGTATTTGAAATACCACATGCAAACCCCCGCCTCTCAATTCATTAGCGGGATTGCTTCTTAGAAAAGTACTAAAAAAATATTTTGTAAAATTTTATCTCGCAAAAAAGGCGATGGAAATCTCTAAAATTTTGTTAAGGTAAATACTTGGA
Organism: Aquirufa antheringensis; assembly: GCF_004307425.1. Taxonomy (GTDB): domain Bacteria; phylum Bacteroidota; class Bacteroidia; order Cytophagales; family Spirosomataceae; genus Aquirufa; species Aquirufa antheringensis. The sequence goes on along the minus strand of NZ_SEWZ01000003.1, from coordinate 218,327 downwards.
AAATAGAATTCATTTTGTAATTTTGCATCCCTTATTGTAAGGTCCAAATATCCCCTTTGGAAAACAAATGTAAACAAGACGGCAGGGAATCGTCTATTATCCATTATCATGAAAAAAGATATCCACCCAGAATACAAAGAAGTTGTATTTCACGATCTATCAGCTGATTACAAGTTTTTAACTCGTTCATGTGTTGCCACTACGGAAACCACAGAATTCGAAGGAGCTACGTACCCAGTATACAAATTAGAGGTTTCATCTCAATCTCACCCATTCTATACAGGTAAGAACGTATTGTTAGATACAACAGGACGTGTGGACAAATTCAACAAGCGTTACGCGAAGTAATTTTCCCAGCGCCCATACGAAAAGCCTTCTTCCATTTTTGGGGGAAGGCTTTTTTTATCCTAGATTTGTCCTATGCAGCTCAAGGTCTATTTATTCGAAGATGTAGCCTTAAAACAGGCGCTCCAGCCACTCACACAACACCGTTCGGTCGCTGAATTGTGGGTGGGCACTAGTAGCCTAGAAAGCAAATGGCCTACACGTGTTTCAAACACTGATCAAGCGGAAATTGAGGTGCTTAGCGCTGTGCTTCCTTTGGCATCCACTTTTGCCCTTTTAGACCGATTGCCGCAGGATAGTTGCTATGTGTCAGCAGGTCGTATTTTGGCCAAAAAAGGAAAAGGCACCCTACCCATAGAACAACCGCTCCCTTTCCTACAGCATCCAGAAGAATTACTCACGTACCAAGCCGATTTTTTACGAGCAGAAATAAATGGGAATAACCCCGCTCCCGGAAACAACACCTTTATCTCAGCGGAGCACATCTATATTCATCCGACTGCTCAGGTGCAGGGAAGTATCTTAGATGCCAGCCATGGACCCATACACATAGGAGAAGGCGTAAACATACAAATAGGGACGCTTATTCAGGGCCCTGCGGCGCTTCTAAAAGGCGCAACGACGAATATGGGAGCAAAGATCCGCCCGAACACCACGATAGGCCCAGGCTGCAAAGTAGGTGGAGAAATTAACCATAGCATTTTCTTTCCCTTCAGCAATAAGGCACACGATGGGTATTTAGGTAATTCAATCGTGGGATCCTTCTCAAATCTAGGGGCTCTAACGAACGGCTCTAACCTGCGCAATGATATCCTACCGGTTTCTTTGTATGACTATTTGTTGAAAGCGCCGCGAAATACAGGAATTAAATCTGTAGGCCAAATCATCGGCGACTATGTCACCACCGGCGTAGGAACGAATCTGAACACCGGAACCGTTATCGGAAGTCATTGCAATCTTTCCAGCATCGGTTTTCCGCCGCGTTACATCCCGTCGTTTAGCTTTGGAGAGTATCCTGCGTTACGTGCTTTTGATTTCGAAAAAGCCTTTGCTTCTGCTTGTGCCTGGATCAAATTGAAAAATCAGGAAATCCCCGAAAATCTACGCCAAAGCATGGAAGAAATTTGGAAAGCGGACACATCTTTCCGAAATTAGTTCTTTCTTTTACAAAAGCCCTATTCATGCGATTTCAAGACATTCCAGGTCTTCAAAAAACCAAGAAAACTTTATCGCAAGCGGTGCAAAATCAACACATCGCCCATGCACAATTATTCGTTGGTCCTCCGGGAGGAGCTCAGCTCGCGATGGCGCATGCTTTTGTTACCTATTTATTCTGTACGAATCGAACAGACACCGATTCCTGTGGCGTTTGTCCCAGTTGCCAGAAATTGCAACGCGGCGTTCACCCCGATTTAGTGTACGTCTACCCCACCGTCATCACGAAAAAAATCAAAGAGGCCGAATCGGATGCTTACTTGCCCGATTGGCGGAAATTTATTCAAGAATCTTACTTTAGAACCTTGCCTGAATGGCTCGGCTATATGGGAGCAGAGGGGAATCGCCAAGGAAATATTCCGGTGGAGGAGACCCGGAAATTAGTCCAAAAAATTAGCTTAAAACCCTTTGAGGCGCCCTTTAAGGTGGTGATGCTTTGGAACCCAGAGACCCTAAATGCTTCAGCCGGAAATGCCTTATTGAAGACCTTGGAAGAACCCCCTAGTTCGACCTTGTTTATCTTAGTTTGCGCGGAACCGGACAAATTATTGACGACTATTATCTCTAGAACGCAGCGCCTCAGTGTGGGTGCCGTGGAGGTAGAAGATTTAGCCGATTATTTAGTCCAAAAAGCAGACATTGACGCCGAAAAAGCCCATCAAATTGCCGTGAATTGCGAGGGAAATATCTCCGAGGCTTTGGAGAAATCGAACTCTGACAACTTAAGTACCACAACCTGGTTTGCGGAGTGGATGCGCGCCATTTATGCCCGAAATCTATCCAAATTAGTGCAATTAGCGGACCAATTCGACGGTTTAGCCAAGGAAAACCAGAAAGGCATCTTAAGTTATAGCCTCCATATTTTCAGACAATGTTTGTACCAAATTTCGGATGCGAGCAGCCTGATCAAGTCATTAGAAAAAGAAAAAGCCTTTGTGGATAATTTCTCCAAGACCTTGAGTACGGATAAGATTGCGGCGATGACGGAGAAAATATCCGAAGTGCACTACCATTTAGAACGCAATGCGCGGGCTAAGATGGTGCATCTCGATCTATCCCTTTATTTATTACGCGTTTTCCACGCGAAAAACTCCTAATATGAAAACGATTCGCATTGGTACTCGAAATTCGGCTTTGGCGCTTTGGCAGGCACACCATGTGGGTGCCTTACTCGCTACGCAGGGATTGGGCTATGAAATCGTGGCAATAACGACGAAAGGGGATCAGATTTTGGATCGTTCCTTGTCTAAAATCGGATCAAAGGGAGTATTTACAGAAGAATTAGAGGCGATGCTTTGTGCGGGTGAAATCGATATCGCACAGCATTCCGCGAAGGATTTGCCTTCGCATCTACCAGTAGAACTGGAGTTAATCGCCTTCACGGAGCGCGAGGCGGCCCAGGATGTCGTTTTAAGCCTAGATCCAGCAAAAACCTTAGCCTCAAGCGAACCTTTGCGCATCGGCACTTCTTCCACGCGCAGACGCGCCTTCTTGAGCCATTTCTACCCACAGCATACCGCAGTAGAAATGCGGGGCAATCTGCAGACGCGTTTGGAGAAATTAAAAAACGGGGATTGCGATGCGATGCTTTTGGCATACGCTGGAGTCCATCGAATGGAAATGGAATCGTATATCACACAACACCTGAGCTTAGATCAATTTGTCCCGGCAGTGGGGCAAGGGTCGGTGGCGATTCAATGTGCCGTGTCATTAGACGCTAGCATTAAAGCTCTCGTACGTAAAGCTTGCAACCACCCCGCAACAGAGGCTGCCTTATTAGCTGAAAGGCATTTATTAGCGCATTTAGAAGGCGGTTGTAGCGTACCCGTGTATGGGCACGCACAGCTGGTGGGAGATAAACTAAGTTTGCATGCGGGCGTACTTAGCCTCGATGGAATCGAAAATATTTTCCATTCCGCAGCAGGAATAGATCCTACTTTACTAGGAAAAGAAGTCGCAATGGAGTTAATCCATTTAGGAGCTCATCAATTATTACGAAAAATCAGACAGCAATTAGGGTCATGAAAAAACGCCTATTAATCACAGGTTCTAATGGTTTATTAGGCCAAAAACTCGTCGAACTTCTACGCAAACAAGCGAATGTCGATTTAATCGCTACCGCTCGTGGAGTTAATCGTTTGCCTGTTACCGATGGCTATACCTATGCGTCCCTAGACATTACCGATCAAGAGGAAGTAAACGCCGTTTTCGATCAATTCAAGCCAGAAATAGTGATTCACACGGCTGCCATGACGAATGTCGACACCTGCGAAACGGATCAGGAAGGTTGTGATTTATTAAACGTAGATGCGGTGGCTTTTATCATTCAGGCCTGCGAAAAGCATAACAGTTATTTATGCCATCTATCGACTGACTTTATTTTTGACGGTGCAGATGGACCCTATACGGAAGAGGGCATCGCAAACCCCATCTCCTATTATGGCGAAAGTAAGTTGAAAGCAGAGCAATTATTATTTGATTCTACCATTCGCTGGAGCATTGCGCGTACCGTTTTAGTGTATGGCATTGTGCCGGACATGAGCCGTTCTAATATTGTGCTTTGGGTGAAAAAATCTCTCGAAGAAGGAAAAACAATCCAAGTCGTGACAGATCAGTTCCGTACGCCTACCCTAGCGGAAGATTTAGCAATAGGCTGCTGGTTACTAGCAAAAGACGAAGTGGAAGGCATTTTTAACATCTCCGGATCTGATTTCTTAACTCCCTATGAAATGGCAGTGATGACGGCAGATTATTATGGTTTGGACAAATCCTTATTGCAAAAAGCCGATTCTTCCACCTTCCAACAAACGGCAAAAAGACCAGCTCGCACAGGCTTTGTGCTCGATAAAGCAAAAAAAGTCCTAGGTTATGCACCTAGAACTTTTCAAGAAGGTATCACCTTAATGGCGCAGCAAGTAGCTGATTTAGTCTAAAGCTTCAGGATCTTCCATCATTTCATCTGCCATCGGATTTACCACGGGCAGATCTAAAAGAAGAGGTGCCTCCTTTATCTTTCCAAAATCTTTATTTTCATCTAATAAGGTCGCCCAAAGCAAGTCTTTCAATTCTTGAATTCCTTCCTGAGTCACCGAAGAAATCAATAAAACCGGGATATCTTTAGGCAAACTTTCGCGCATTTCCTCTTCCATTTCCGGAATCGAAAGGTCCATCTTAGAGACCACGATCACGCGACGTTTTCCTAATAATTCTGGATTGTATTTCTCTAATTCGCCTGTCAAAATTCGGTATTCTTCACCCCAATTCTCCGCGTCCGATGGTATCAAAAAACATAAAATCGAGTTACGCTCAATATGTCGTAAGAATCTCAATCCCAAACCCTTACCTTCAGAAGCCCCCTCAATAATACCAGGAATATCAGCCACCACAAAGGACTTTTCGTCCCGGTATTCGACTACCCCTAATTGAGGAACTAACGTGGTGAAAGGATAGTCTGCAATTTCAGGAGTGGCAGCAGAAAGAACGGATAAAAGCGTTGACTTTCCCGCATTTGGGAAACCCACTAAACCTACATCCGCTAATACTTTCAATTCCATCACTACCCACACATCTAAACCCGCTTCACCCGGCTGGGCATGGCGTGGGGATTGATTAGTGGATGACTTAAAATTGTGATTACCTAGACCTCCACGACCACCAGGAAGGACTAAAATCTTTTGGCCTTCTTCGGTTACTTCCGCAATAAACTCGTTCGTTTCCGCATTTTTCACGATGGTTCCTAAAGGCACTTGGATGAAAACATCTTCTCCCTCTGCACCGGAACGACGTCCACCTTCGCCACCGTTTCCACTATCAGCAATAATATGCTTCTGGTATTTTAAGTGAATCAAGGTCCAAAGTTGCGTACTTCCTACTAGGTATATATGACCTCCACGACCGCCATCACCTCCATCTGGTCCCCCTTTAGGCACGTGTTTTTCCCTCCGAAAATGGGATGAACCGCTTCCTCCTCGGCCGGAACGTAAATTGATTTTGACGTAGTCAATGAAGTTAGATGTCATTCTATTGTATTAATTAAGCTTCGATAATGGCGATGATTTGAGAGAAAATCTCCTCAATTTCGCCAATACCATTAATTCCTGAGAATTTGTTTTGTGCAGCGTAATAACCAGCCACTGGAGCTGTTTTTTCGCCGTATTCTTGTACGCGTTTGCGTATTAATTCTTCGTTCTGATCATCTGGACGTCCAGAAGTCTTACCGCGCTCTAACAAGCGTTGTGTTAATTCTTCTTCGCTCACCTCTAAGGCAATCATGTGATTAATCGCCAGTTGATGACCCGCTAATAAGTTATCCAAAGCTTGAGCTTGCGCCTCCGTTCTAGGAAAACCATCAAAAATAAAACCCGCTGCCTCCTTATTCTCGTTCAATTTATTCTCGATCATTCCGATCACAACTGCATCCGGCACCAAGATTCCCTGATCCATTAATTTCTTTGCTTCCAAGCCTAAAGTCGTACCTGCAGAAATTTCAGCACGTAGTAAATCACCTGTAGACAAATGGATTAAACCGTATTTCGCAATTAATTTTGCGGACTGAGTGCCTTTGCCTGCCCCTGGAGGCCCAAATAAAACAAGATTAAGCATATAAATGTGGGTTAATTATTTCGAACCACAAAGGTAATCAAATCAGAGGCAAAAGCAGGGATTTTCTGCTATATTTGGCATAAAAAAGAGAAATGCTTTCAACCCAATTTGAAGAAATAATACAGAAAAGACGTTCCAATAGACGCTTTGACCCCTCCGTAAAAGTGGACGACGCCATCATTGAACGCAGCTTACAACGTTCCATTTTATCCCCTAATAGTAGCAATATGCAGCTTTGGGAGTTCTATTGGATCAAAAGTGAAGAAGAAAAGAAAGCATTCCATCAGCTTTGTCTAGGACAATCTGCCGCTAAAGACACCGCCCACTTGGTCGTATTTGTGACACGTCAGGATCTTTGGAAACAAAGAGCGGCTTGGAACTTAAAATTAGTGCAAGATTCCATCGAAGGAGAGCCCACGAAGATGCAAAAGAGAGGCCTAGAGTATTATGGCAAGCTTATTCCGCTTTTATACCGCAACGATATCTTGGGTATTTCTACGTTCATTCGTTGGAACATCTGTTTCTGGATGGGATTAAGAAAACCGATGATGCGTTTTGGAGGAAAAGCTGATCAACGCGTGATGGTCCACAAATCTTGTGCTTTAGCCGCGCAAACCTTTATGTTATCAATCGCCGCTGAAGGTTTCGAATCTTGTCCAATGGAAGGATTTGACGCACAGCGTGTGAAGAAACACTTACATCTCCCTGCTGGAGCAGAAATCAACATGATCATTTCGGTGGGTAAGGGAACAGAAGAAGGCGTGTGGGGACCTCGCTTCAGAGTTCCTTACGAGGAAGTGGTACACGTGCGTTAATTGCAGTCAACGTCTACAATAATTTGAACACCTTTAAAAGCAGGCTTCGTGCTAAGGGTATCTAACTCTTCGCGGAGCTGCTTTTTGAAGGCGGCTAACGCCACACCTTTCTCTAGCTTGATCAGAATCTCCATGGCATATTGATTCCGAATGCGTTCAATCAAGGGCTTTTCTGGTCCTAGGACGCGTCCATTGCCAAATTTGGCCTTCAACAATTGACCTAAATCCTTTGCCGCGGTTTCCACATTGCGCGCTTCGAAATGGCGCATCACTAACTTAATTAAGCGCGTAAATGGGGGATAATGGTAGCCTTCCCGCTCGATCATCTCGTCTGCATACAATTGCTCGTAATTTCCCTCCTGAATATAGGTAAACAGGCGATGCGTGGGTTGATTCGTTTGAATGTACACTTGTCCCTGCACTTCACGGCGGCCAGCACGACCAGCCACTTGGGTGATTAATTGAAATCCACGTTCATGGGCCCTAAAGTCTGGAAAGTTGATAATCTTATCTGCATCGAAGATAGCGACTAAGGATAGTCCGTCGAAATCGAGGCCTTTAGCCACCATTTGCGTTCCCACTAAAACGTCTACCTGACCTTTCTGGATTTCGGTGATCAAACTTGTGAAGGCAGTCTTCGAACGCGTCGTGTCTAAATCCATCCGGGCTACGCGCGCATCCGGAAGGTGTAATTGCAATTCTTCTTCGAGTTTTTCCGTTCCGTAGCCCATCGTTTTCAACTGGGCTGAACCGCAAGCTCCACAACGATGAAGCAAGGATTCATGGTGACCACAATAATGGCAACGCAACTCTTGTTCTCGGGCGTGGTAAGTTAACGAGACATCACATTGATGGCAGGTCGCAATCCAATCGCAGTCCTGGCATTGGAGATAAGGGGAATAGCCGCGGCGGTTTTGGAACAATAAACTCTGTTTTCCTTGCTTTAAATTCTCCGCCAACACTTCAATCAAATCCACCGAAAATCCGCCTTTCATCTGCTTCATCCGGTTTGCATATTTCGTATCAATCAAATGCATCGCAGGCAATTGTGCTGCCCCAAAACGCTCTTTCAAGACTACTAGACCGTACTTATCTTGTTTGGCCTGATAATAGGTCTCCATCGATGGTGTCGCAGAGCCGAGCAAAACTTTTGCCTTTTGCTGGTGCGCTAAGACGATCGCCACATCCCGCGCATGGTAGCGAGGAGCCGGATCCGCTTGCTTAAAGGAAGTTTCGTGTTCCTCATCGATAATGATCAGCCCTAAATTCTTAAACGGTAAGAATACGGAGGAACGAACTCCTACCACGAACGGATATTTTCCTTCCACGATGGATTTCCATACTTCCACTCGCTCGTTATCTGAGAATTTGGAATGATAAATACCTACTTGCTCTCCAAAAATCCGCTTCAATCGAACGACTATTTGGGTTGTTAACGCAATCTCAGGAAGCAAATACAAGACTTGATCTCCATTCGCCAAGGCTTCTTGAATCAGTTTGATGTAAATCTCGGTCTTTCCCGAACCTGTGATTCCGTGAAGCAATACGACATCTTTCTCTTGAAATTGACTCAAAATAGACTGGTAGGCCTTTTCTTGTGGAGCGTTCAAGGTAAAGCTTGAAGGCACAAAATTTTCATCCGCTTCATCGAAGCGTGAAACAACGACATCGAAAATTTCAAAGACCTGATTCTTGACTAAGGTCTGCAATGAACTCTCTGATAATCCGGCTTGACTAAAACTGTTTTTAGCGAGGCCTTTTTGATTCATTTCTGGGCTTCTGAGCACTGGAATATATTGCAGATAATGCAATAATATCGCCATCTGCTTCGGTTTCTCCTCTAGCGATTGGATTAGATCCGTCAATACTAATTTATCCTCAAAAGCAGAGGCAAGCCGCACCTTGCGCTGCACTTTAGGGGTGTAGCGGTCTTTTAGCTCATCAAAAATAATCACCGCATCCTTGCCCACTAAGGCTTTAATGAGGTGATAAGGGCTTTTGACTTCGGCAAATTTGGCCAGCTCATCATAGCTCATAGCACCTTTATCGCGGATCTCGACATACAGAGCTAACTCTTTTTCTGTCAACGTTTCAGGGCTCGAAAATTCTGGATTCGCTTGTACCTTTGATTGGCTTGAAATCTTCAAACCCGCCGGTAAAGCGACTTGAAATACTTCCCCCGGATAGCACATATAATAATCTGCTACCCATTGAAAAAGAGCGATTTGAGAAGAGGTCACCAGGGGAGCATCGTCTAAAATCTCCAATACATATTTAGCTTGGTATTGCTTGGGTGGATTGTGATGAACCGTGACAATAACACCCGTCAAGACTTTCTTCGTCCCAAAAGGCACCACCACCCGCAATCCAGCTTGGACAAAACCTGCCCATTCCCGAGGCACCCGGTACGTAAAATACCGAGGGATAGGAAGCGGAAGCAAGGCATCCACAAAAACCGTTCTCTCTTCCCCTATTTCCATCGCAAAGTCTGAATCAGGTGAATCGCATCTTGCTTCAGATATCGAATAACGGGAGCCAATGAATCATTTTTCGTCGCCGTGTTTAAATAGACTGCGCCACGTAAAAAATGCGTCGTACTATCCGTGGCAAAAAACTGAAAAGGAGTAGCCACTTCACCCTCTAATTCGATGACGGTAGCTTTACGACCATCACGTGTGGTCAAAATCGCATCCTCAATGCGGTTCGCCTTCATCTGGTGTTTAGAGGCTAAAACATAGGAATCTCGGATCATCTTATCCAATCGTTTCCGATCACCTTCCACCGATTTATACGTTAACTGGATAAATGCATCCCAACGTGGATAATAGATATACATCCAATGGGGTTCGGCCAACGCAAACGTATCTTTTTTGATTACTGCTTGCTTCGATAATTCAAAGCTGAACGGATGCCCTTTTTCCAAAGATTGGTATTGATGGGATGGAATCTCCATCGCAGGAAATCCTCTAGGGCGCGGCATAGCCGTATTCTCTTCCTCTGAGGCCGTTCCACAGGAAAACAAGGTCAAGATAAAACCTAGGAGAAAAAGACGCATATTCGCTTATTTTAAACCGTAATACGCTAAGATAGGATTTTGTATGGATTCAAACACTTTTTCCCGTAAAACAGGTAAATCTTCCATCGTCAACCCCTTCGTATCAAAGGGTGGATGCATCTCCACATGCAAGGTACCCGGACGCATCATTAGGGTATTCTCGTCCATGATTTGGTGGTTATTATGAAAGCTCATGGGAACAATAGGCACCTGCTGCTGAATGGCCATGATAAAGGCACCATCCTTCAAGGGATTCGCCATGTAGGGGAATTGCTTCGAAATGATTCCTCCTTCCGGAAAGATGATAATACTTCTGCCAGACTGAAGTGCGCGAATCGAACGACTTAATGAACTCGCACGACTATTCTTATCACCTCTATCCACCAGGATATTCAATCGAGCATAGAGGTAGCCAAATAGCGGAATCTTCTTCATCGCATTCTTTCCCACAAAGGAGAAATAATGGCGAATAATCACTACCACCACCGCAATGTCGACATACGAAAAGTGATTCGCACAAAACACATAGGTCTGCTTGGGATCTGGTTTAAAGTGATGCGTCACTTTAATGCGAATTCCGGCAAAAAGAAAAAAGAGTTGCCCCCACAGCCCGACAAGCCGATGAGCAACTCTTTTCCAAGATCGTCTTTGTAAAAAGACAAAGATTAATGGATATAATAACAAAAAGATCAGTACAAAAACCAATCCTGCCCAAAAAGTGTATAGCCCTTTTAAAAGAGATGAAAGCAAAGAACTTTTGTTTTTCATAATCTAAACGAGCGCCCTAAAAATAGGAATTACTCTACTACACCTAATTGAACTGTATTTGTTTTCTTGTCTTGATTCGCTGGAACAGATAATGTCGTCACGAAGATATCTCCTTTAGACAACAAGTTATCTTGCTTTAATTTGTCCACCATCGCTGCTACTGTTTTCTCTGCGTTACCCGTACCTGGATCGTAGAAGAACACACGCGCTCCCCACAATAAGCCCATCGTAGACATCAATTCTTTGTTCGATGTGAACACGAATAAATCTGCCTTAGGACGGTGAGCGGATAAACGGAACGCTGTATAACCCGAATTCGTGATACACAAAATCGCTTTTGCTTTCGAGTCACGCGCTAAACGACATGCACCTGCGATTAAACGATCTTGTAAACCTACATTTTCAGAGGTAGATGCACTTAACGAGTGATTCTTAAAGTAAATCGCCGCTTCATTTCCTTGTACAATTTCAATTTCATTCTGTTGTTGTTCCACCACTTCGTGGATGTGCGCCATTGTTTCTACGGCTTTCACTGGGTAAGCTCCAGAAGCAGATTCACCACTCAACATCGTCGCCGAAGCACCTTGCAATACCGCATTAGCAACGTCAGAAGTTTCTGCACGTGTAGGAACAGGATTCGTGATCATTGACTCTAACATCTGAGTCGCTACGATAACAGGTTTACCTGCCGCCGTACACTTCTCTACCATTACTTTTTGTAAGTAAGGCACAACCGCACCGTCCATTTCCACACCTAAATCACCACGAGCTACCATAATGGCATCTGTTGCTGCGATAATCTCATCTAAATTATCAATCGCTTCCGGCTTTTCGATTTTCGCGATAACGCGTGTATTCTTACCGTATGCTTTAATTTTCTCTTTAATATCCCAAATATCGCTCGCCTTACGAACGAAAGATAACGCTACCCAATCCACGCCATGATCAAGGCCAAAATACAAATCAGCCTCATCCTTTGGTGTCAAACAAGGTAAAGAAACCTTCGTACCTGGAAGGTTAATTCCTTTTTTCGATTTTAATATACCGCCGTAGATCACCTCTGTCACTACCTCTTTCTTCACCTTATCTACCGTAAGCACCTTCACCTCTAGGTTACCATCATCCATCAAAATACGCTCACCTGGATTTACATCTAAGTACATAGACGTGTAGGTTGTTCCCACTTTTTCTGATGTACCTAATAGGTTTTCGTCCATTGCAAAGATTAATTGTTGGCCAGCTACTAAAGGCACACCATTGTTCTCCACTAGTTGCGTACGAATTTTAGGACCTTGCAAATCCTGAAGGATTGTTAGGTTTAGACCCATCTCCTCAGAGATAGAACGAATTGTTTTTAACCGCTCTAAATGATCCTCATGTGTTCCATGAGAAAAGTTTAAACGGAAAACGTTAACGCCTGCCTGAGCTAATTGGATTAATGCTTCTCTTGATTCTGATGTGGGACCTACTGTGGCTACAATTTTTGTCTTGCGTTGATACGACATAATATGGATTAGATTCTATTAACATTGCAAGTTACATCTATTACACAAAAAAAACCACCAAAAGGTGGTTTAAATTGTATTAAAATAAGATTATGGGGTTTAATTCTCCCACATTTCAGCCTCTTTATCTTGCAGCTGTTGCTCTAATTTTTGCGATTTCTTTAAGGCCTCTTTTTCATTAGGGAATTGATCAAAAATATCTTTATTCGCCGCATTTCCTTTCTTGATAATGCGAGCACTGAAAAAGCGTAAATCAAAAGCATCAGCCATGTTTCTGTGTTGCATTTCATTGGTAGAATTAAACCAAATACAGTTCGGGTTATTCTTAAAGAACTTATATACGTCTTTAAAACGGAATGAAGCAACAGCATCTTCTAAACCCGCATCCGAAGCAGAAGCTGGAATTTTTAGCGTGATCGCTTGAATATCGAAATACAAACGAGAGCGTTTACGATCAATGATCGCATCTTCTTTAATTTCAAGAATGGACAATTGCTTCGGAATATAGTATTCAACTCCTGCGACAATAGGTCCTTTATCAAAATCATCGACAGCTGGCTTCTCGGCGTTAGATGTCTCGGTCTTTTTCGTTCCCCAACCATCATCTGCACCACCAGTGGCAGGTGCTGACGCTGGTTTTGCATCACCGCCAAAACCGGCCGCAATTTCCTCTGCTGTCAATCCTCCATTTTCTAACTTACCTTTCAGCTTCAAGCGATCCAAAAACTGCTCCAGACTTAATTTCGTATTTAGAGAGTCATTTGAATAGGGGGTTAATACCCCGGCCTTCACTCCATCAATTAGAAATTTAGAGATTTGGTTATTCTCCGCAAAGAAGGGCTGGTTAATCTTCTCATTCAAATCCATTCTACGCCAAATTTGCGCACGGTATTGAATATCTGCCTCATCGATTGGATGCGCAGAATTAGGGTTCGGATTAAGTGATGTTTCTTGTGCCCAAGCACCGAATGACATCAGACAAAATACGACAAATAAAATAGGCTTCAACTTCATAAATCAATCCGATTAATTCAATGGAATAACTTTAACGAATGAGAATGGTATCGTCTCCACACTTCCTTTGAAATTCTTACGTTGTACTCCTTTTACTTCAATGCGATAGCGATCACCCGCTTGCGCTTGACCTGCTAAAGAAGAAATAGATCCTCCACCTGGCAACGTGATAGATGCCACACGCTTCGTTCCACGGGCTAGTGCCACTTCAATTTCAGAAACACGGTAATTCGCATCTTCTGGATTCGTCGCAGCAAATGACTCATCCGCAATCGCCTTTGCATTCACAAAACGCAGACTGGCAGAATTCTCCCCACTCTTATCATTCAACTCCGCACCGCTACTTCCCACGATCTTAATATCTGGTCTAGGGACACGACGCACACGGAAAGTCTCCTTACCTAATAAGGTCCCCGCATTATTCACATTCAAGGTTACCGAAGCTGCGGTAGGAACAATGGTCACTTTACCCTTATTAGCACCAGCAATTGCTTCTCCACCTTCAGCCGTAAAGCTTGGGTTCCAAAGCGCTCCTAAACCCGCACTCGCCACACTTAAACGGTTAGCGCAGCCTAAATAAAGCGCTGGCAACGTTCCCGTTTCGATGTTGTAAGTAGGTTTTAAAACAAAGTATTCTTTCGTAATTGATTCTGTCTTAGGACCCGCTGGGCTCATGTAAGAAACAGATGCCGTATAGGTCTTCTTCGCTAAACCATTCGCATCATATCCACCACCTGAAGTCTTGAATTTGATTTGACCACGACCATCCACTACTTGTAGCGGAGAACCGTTATAGCTCATGCGCGGGGTAAAACCACTGGAAGTCGCTGCGATAAATACCTCCGCTTGGTATTCCATCCCGGCTACTACCGTATTGGCATTCGCAGAAACTTGGGCAAATACTTTGTCAAACTTAATTTCTTTCGCTCCTACTTTAGCCGCTAATTGATTGAGAACTTCCGCCTCATAGCGGCGAATTTCTGATTGCTTTTGAGATAAGGTGGCTAAAGCCGCAGCCACAGGTGTATGCTCAAAATTAAATTCCGCGAAATCCTTGTTCGCTTGATTCGGATCTTTCTGAGCAGAAGGAATATCTTTCGCTTCCAATGCCAAAGAGGCAAACTTTGTTCCAGGATCAGCAGATGCCATCAATTGCTTCACATAGCTATCGAACATCGGAATTAATTTGTAAGCTTCGCCTTGTTTAGCGCCACCTACCATAATTTCATAAATCTTTTCCTCTTCTTTCGGATTCTTAATATTACCCGTTTCAGGATCAATACCTCCAGCCGCTTCTAGCACTTGACCTTTCACATTCTCGATATGTCCTACTAAAGCATCCGTTAAACGACGTACTTCATTGGCTTTCTTTAATACATCTGCATAGGCAGCCGGATTAGGAAGGTCTTTAATCCGTTCCTCGATTCCTTGCACCATACCTTTACTTTTGTTCAGGGATGATTGATTTGCCATTTCCAAACTACTATTCAAAAGGGCAAATTTCTGTAATAAGGCATCACTAACCTGCAACGCGAGCAAGGCCGTTAATACCAAATACATCATCCCGATCATTTTCTGCCGGGGGGTCTCTTTTAAACTTGCCATAATTAGCCTTTCATAGCTGTTAACATACTACCATATACTTGGTTCAAGGATTGAATATTCGCGTTTAATTTCGCTAATTCTGCCTTGAATAATTCTGCATCTTTTTGAGTTGCAGCAATGTGCTCTACGCTCGCATTCACGTTACCGTAGAATCCGTTGATCGCTTTCATGTGCTTGCTGGCTTCTTGAATTTCCGCCTCGTACACTGCTTTTAATTTTTCCAAAGATTCTCCAGCCTTCGCATAATTCTGTGTATACTTAGCTGCTTCAGTAGAAGAAGCTGAAATGGTCGCTAAAGATTGAGATGCTTCAGAAACCGACTTGTTCAAGCCACCTAATGATTCTGCTGAAGTCGTTAATGATTTAACAAAATCCTGTGTCGCACCTGTCGCTTTAGAAATTTCAGACAAGCTGTTCGCTGTGTCCGTTAAAGATTTCAAGCTCTTCGTTAAATGAGCCACCGCCTCTGCATCTAAGCCAGGAACATCACCCGTGTGACGTGCCGCAGCGGGACGAGGAGCTTCACCCATCAATTCAGGATATACTTTTTCCCAGTCGTAATGCTTTTCCTCTTTTGATTTCAAATAAAGAACACCAAACAAAATAAAGATAGCGGCCTCCGTAAACATCCCCACCATCAACATCTCATTCGCACCAGTCCAGTGCAAAATTTTAAAAAGTGCTCCTACAATAACGATAGCGGCACCAAAACTGGCAATTACATTAATCGACTTTTCCATTTTGTTAATTCTTAATAGTAGATTTCGGTTTAATTATCTGGATGCTGGGCGTCCTAAGTAACGCATTACACATCTAAATCCTACGTAGGATCTTTTGTTTTTCTCAAATTCAAAGGTACGTGTACCCGTCTCTAAATAGTAGCCAATATCCTTCCAAGAACCACCACGCACTACTTTACGTGGATTATTCGCATCTCGGTTAATGGAGTTCAAATCCCAAGTAACTGCTGACGCATTTTCTTCAAATGCATCTTCGCACCACTCCGCCACATTACCGGCCATATTGTACAAGCCATAATCATTCGGACTGTAAGCATTTGCTGGAGCCGTGTATTCGTAACCATCCGCATCGTAATTACCCCGATGTGGCTTGAAATTTGCTAGCAAACAGCCTTTCGCATTCGATAAATAAGGATTTCCCCAAGGGTATTTCGCTGAGGCGCGTCCACCACGCGCTGCCCACTCCCACTCTGACTCAGTAGGTAAAGTGAAACGAGGTAAATTAGCCAAACCTTGTGTTTTACGATAGCTATTCATCAATTTAGAACGCCAATCACAGAAATACTTCGCTGCAGACCAATTAACACCCACTACTGGATACATGTCAAAAGCAGGACTAGAAAAATAATTCTCCGTCATCGGATCCCCATACGTAAAGTCACGCGTCTGATAACCTGGCATTTTTAAATCTTCTGCCCAACGCGTCGTATCAGGGTAATAATCTGACATAATTTTCGTCTCACCTAAAACAGACAAAGAGTCACGCAAGATAGACTCCACGAACTGACGGTATTCATAGTTTGTAATCTCCGTATCATCCATGAAAAAAGCTGAAACGGTCACTCTACGTGGAAAATTGATAGCTGAACGCGAGGGATCCTCATCGCCTTGACCCATTAAATAACTACCTGAAGGCACTAAGACCATTCCAAATGGCGTGGGTTGAGACCAACCCTTGCGATTAACCGCGACGATTTCACCATTGAAAACACCTGGATCTTCGGTTGCAGGCTTAAAGAATAAACCTTTTAAACCCTTCGACTTCGTTGACTTAGAAGAACTTAACGTCTTCCCACCTGTATTGCTTTTAGAACCGCAGCTAGCTAAAAGACTGGTTATTAAAACCAGGGATAAAAGCCAGACTACTTTCTTATTCAGATTATGAAAATTCATATACCTTTTTAAATTTCTGTTTTTCTAAACGTTATGGCCCTCTAAAAATTGCCGATAATCAAAAATAATCCCCTCACAGAATTAACAAATTCCTCAAATTTAAAGGAATATTCTAACATTCGGATAGGTTTCAAAATAATTTTCAAGCGACCCGCTACAAAATCCTAAACCGTGGTGTTCTTATAGGAGCTGGCTTCTGGCGAATCGTTCTTTCTGGAATTCGAAACCTTACAAATACCTCATGCGACAAGGGCTTCTTATTCAAGGCATTAGCCGTTGTAATATCAATGGCATATCCGATATCCAGCTTGTTTTGGAGTACTGAAACTCCTACCAAACCCATCGCAGCATCCCCATTCCGATAAGCCGCGCCCGCATAAATTAGTTTATTGTAGTAGACCCTAGCGCCTCCTTCAGGCACAATTTGACCGCTGTAATAGCGAACTAAAGCATAAGGCACTATGTCAAAATAATCACTTAACGGAATTTCAGCACTTCCATGCAGGGCAAATATGCGATCTAGTGGCATCGAAGCCGTCCCACCATTGAAATCGAATTTTGGTGCTGTTATATGATCCGCGGTGAGGCCTACTTGCCAACTATCCGTTGAATAAACGGCGCCTAAACCAAAATCTGGTTGCGTTTGATTTACGGCAGATCCTGAAACAAGATTGGCCAAAGGATCATTCGGATCTCTCACCCGGAAGCTACGACCATCAAAGGATTTTGTTTGTAATCCAAGTGACAGACCAAAAGACCAAAGTCCATTGCCTTTAGTCAGGTGGTAGGCTCCTTGAAATTGAATTAATTGTTGCGAAACACCAGAAGGTGTTATATCACTGTAAAATTGAACTCCTAGTCCCCCTTTCGAGGTGATACCGAAAGATCCTGATAGCCAAGTGGTCCCTAATGTACCAGATCCATCCGTGGAAGTGGTATAACCTGACCATTGGTCTCTGAACTGAAGAGCCACATAATTATTCGACTTCCAACCCGAGAAAGCCGGATTGACGATATTCGAATTCGCCGAAAAAATACTGAATTGAGGACTTTGCTGAGCAAATGAAGCAACAGAAATGAATAGTAAGAGCAGCCCTACAGGTAGAGAAAAGCACCGCTTTTTTTGGCTCATTTTACGCGTCATTCGTTGGATGAAAAATAGGATGTCTAAAAATAATAAAAAAGCCTCAACGAAGGAGGCTTTTTTATTATTTATTTACTTGCTTGATGTAATGCTCGAGGGCACCGGTCATGGATGGCGCATTCGGCATAGGCGCCTGAATGTCCACGACTAAACCCGCATCGACGACCGCCTGCGCCGTTGTAGGACCAAAAGCAGCTAAACGCGTGTTATTTTGCTTGAAGTCTGGAAAGTTATGGAAAAGAGACGTAATTCCAGATGGGCTAAAGAAAGCAATCACATCATAGAAAACCTCTTCTAAATCAGATAGATCCGCAGAAACCGTTTCGTACATGACCGCCTCCGTTAATTGGAAGTCATTGGTGCCCATGTAGTCAGGAAGGTCTTTTTGGCGTTTATTAGAGCAAGGGAACAAGAATTTCTCTGTCTTGTGCTTCTTAATAATTTCTAATAAATCTAAAGCTGTCTTCGTACCTGTAAACACCTTACGCTTACGGATAACGATGTATTTTTGCAAATAATTAGCCGTTTGCTCCGTAATACAGAAGTATTTCATATCGGTAGGCACCTCGATTTTCGCCTCCTTGCACATACGGAAGAAGTGATCAATCGCGTGACGACTCGTAAAAATGATAGCTGTGTGTTGAAGGATTTCAATTTTTTGCTTTCTAAAATCCTTATAGGCAATACCTTGTACTTCGATGAAAGGTCTGAAATCAACCTTTACATTATACTTTTTTTCAATCTCAAAGTAAGGTGATTTCGCATCTGCTGGCGCAGATTGCGTGACTAAAATACTCTTTACTTTCTTTAAACGACTCGTTTCTTCGGTTGCAGTTTTACTCATAATCATTCAATTTGGACCGGAAAAACACCAGCCTTAAAATTCAGAATGCAAATATACGACATTTTTTCACAGAAGATTATCCTGCGTTAAATGTTAACCTGGAAAAATTAATTCCCTGATACCAAACAAGATAATCTGTCCTTCGATGATCACCAGGTAGGTAAATAAGAACAACGCGTTGTAGGAAAAACTCCGACGAAAAGATTGGAAAAAATAAAAGAAACGTATCACAAAATACGCGTCTACTAAATAGCGCACGTAAGTAAAATCAATAGGAGCCGCAGGCCCTAAATAGATGGCGTAAAAACTCAAAAAGACAAATAAACCCACAAAGAATTGCAGATTCGTTTGCAGCGATTTAAAATAGTGGACATTGGCTAGACCTTTCAATTTGAACAAGTCCGTAAAAAGGTAATAAACAAAGAAGCGAGAAAGGAAAAGTAAAAAGGAAAGACCTAATGTCGAAAAAATAAAAAACAGACTAGGGCCTATATGGATAAAATTCTCCGAGTTACTAAAAAACTCCTCTTTCACATTCGACTTCATTCCAGTTAAAAAGGCGAGGCAACTGATCAGCAAACTGAGGGTAAATAAGACTAATAAATTAGGCAAGGCAAAGGGCCGCCGCATCCATACTTCATCCTTTACTTCCCAACGAATCCAATCGGAATAGCGGAAAAAAGAGGCAAAAATACGAGGATAAGCCGCATAGAGCAGACCTAAGCAAAAAAGAAGCACTAAAAAACTCAAGAGAAAAAAATTCGAATAGACCGAACCGGAGCGCGTTTCAAGCGAGAAAAAATCCGCTTTCCCTTGCGTGCTAACAGGCTCATCCCGCTCTAAGACAAATTCGCTTGGCAATCCCTCCAGATTCTCGGAGTACACCGTTAAAATAACCTGGCTCTTCAAACTATCCAGCGGCAAACGATAGATCTCCCCTTTCTTTAAAGCCTTAAACAAGGTGCCTTGCAGAAAGAGGTGGTAATTTTCTTGAGGGTAAATGGCTAGATAGGCTTTGGGAAAAGCCTGCGGATCTAATTCTAAGGACTTCGAATGGTACGTATAATGCTTCGAGGTGATGTAGGGCAAGAAACTTTTCCAAGCTTCCTGGTACACTAACCAATCGCGCTCAAAGGAATACACCTTCTTCCAAGCGGCCTGACTGGTTCCCGCAAGGAGTAATAAAGCCCATAAAAAAAATCTGCTCATCGTTTTCCGCGAAGGAATCAGATGAGCAGATTTTAAAAAGAAAGGAATCATTCCTTGATTTATTTCGATTTATTTAGATGCCAAAGCTTTGATCATCGTCTCGCCAATATCAGCTGGAGAGTAAACCACGTGGATTCCACACTCTTGCATGATCTTCATCTTCGCTTCTGCTGTATCATCAGCACCACCGATAATCGCACCTGCGTGACCCATACGACGTCCTTTGGGAGCTGTTTGGCCAGCAATAAAACCAACGACTGGCTTGCGGTTACCATCTGCTTTAATCCAACGAGCCGCTTCTGCTTCCATACCGCCACCGATCTCACCGATCATCACGATACCTTCTGTTTCTGGGTCGTTCATTAATAATTCAACCGCTTCTTTCGTGGTTGTCCCGATGATAGGGTCACCACCAATACCGATCGCCGTTGTTTGGCCTAAACCTGCTTTTGTTAATTGATCTACTGCTTCATACGTTAACGTTCCTGATTTAGAAACGATACCTACGCGACCTTTTTGGAAGATAAAGCCTGGCATGATACCTACTTTACATTCGTCAGCCGTCATAACGCCTGGGCAGTTAGGTCCGATCAAACGAGTCTCGAAGTTCGAGATATATTCTTTCGCCACGATCATATCTTTCGTAGGGATACCCTCCGTGATACAAATAATGACTTTAATTCCTGCATCCGCAGCTTCCATAATCGCATCCGCAGCAAACGCTGGTGGAACGAAAATGATCGATGTGTCAGCTCCTGTAGAAGCAACTGCATCTGCTACTGTATTAAAAATAGGGCGATCTAAGTGCTTAGCGCCACCTTTTCCGGGTGTAACACCACCTACCACTTGGGTTCCGTAAGCGATCATTTGCTCCGCGTGGAAAGATCCTTCAGTTCCGGTGAAACCTTGAACAATAATTTTTGAATTCTTATTTACTAAAACACTCATTTCGTAGGGGTTATAATAACGTAGGCGAAAAATTTTTCCAAAGGTACAAAATATTGATAAAAATTATCAAAATCCTGATTGATAGACGAAATAAAAATGCGAACAATTTTTTTTGCGTAAATTCGAACTTTGATGCCTTTCCTATGTTGAAGCACCTTCATATCCAAAACTACTCGTTGATCGAACAACTCGACCTGCATTTGACAGGTGGATTGACGGTGATTACAGGGGAAACGGGTGCTGGAAAATCCATCTTATTAGGTGCCATTTCCTTATTATTAGGCCAAAGAGCGGACAGCAAAAGCCTTTTCGATGCCACCAAAAAATGCATCATCGAAGGCCAATTTTCGCTAGAGAGCTTCCCGCATTTACAAACCCTATTCGAGGAAGAAGAAATCGATTTCGAGGAACCTTGCTTGATCCGCCGAGAAATCAATCCACAAGGAAAATCTCGCAGTTTCGTCAATGACACGCCTGTTACACTCGAAACCTTAAAACGAATCGGAAACGAATTAGTCGATATACACTCCCAGCAAGATACGTGGTGGATGTCCCATCCGGATTTTACGCTGGATATGGTGGATGCTTATGCGCAAAATGAAGCGTTGAGAAAGGCCTACATTACTGCCTATTCCGCTTGGTCTTCTAGTGTTTCCGCCTTGCGTGCCTTGGAACAAGAATCCACTAAAGGGACCCAAGAATTAGATTTCATCCAATTTCAATTTGATGAATTAAGTAAGGCACAGCTAAAAGAGGGTGAATATGAAGCTTTAGATACCGCTGTCCAAAAACTGCAAAACGCTGAACAAATCCAGGAGAAACTGGCCGTTTTAGCTCAGGCACTCAGCATTTCAGAGGTTTCCGCCCTTCATCAGAGCAGAATTGCTTTGCAACAAGCCACCGCGCTGAGTAAATGGGGTGAGAATTTTGCGGATTGGAAAACACGTATTGAATCCATTTGGATCGAATTAAAAGATTTAGGTGCTGAAGTCGAAGGCGAGGCGGAAGATTTCGTTTACGATCCGTTAGAATTAGAACAAAAACAGAAACGATTAGATTTGCTCAATCGCTTATTGCAAAAATACCAAGTGGCTAACGTGGGTGAATTAGTGGCATTAGTCGAATCGCTCGATTTGCGACTATCTCAATTTTCATCGATGGACATGTTGATAGCAGACGCGCGGGAGCGTGTGGACGCTGATTTCATAATCCTCACTTCTGCAGCTGCTGCCTTGTCCTCGTCTCGCTCCGCGGTTTTAGATACCATATCCACTGCCCTCGTCGCTTCTTTGCAATCCTTAGGCATTCCAAATGCGAATTTGGCTTGGGAGATGACGGCCAAAGAAGTAGCAGCCAATGGCTCGGACAAAATCCAACTACTCTTCTCTGCGAACAAAGGTTTGGCCCCTAAACCATTCAAACAAATTGCCTCTGGAGGTGAAATGAGTCGCTTAATGCTTTCGATCAAGCATTTGTTAGCGAAGAAAAGAGCTTTGCCTACCCTTATTTTAGATGAGATTGACACGGGTGTTTCGGGTGAGATTGCCATCAAAATGGGACAAATGCTCAGCCAAATGAGTCAAGGCCACCAAATCATCGCCATCACCCACCTTCCTCAGATCGCGGCTGCGGGTTCCACACACTGGTTTGTTTATAAAGATCACGCGGGAACGAAAACTGTTTCGAACCTTCGTGAGTTAAAAGAAGAGGAACGTGTAGAAGAAATCGCTAAAATGATCGGTGGGCAACAAGGCTACCGTGATTTACTCGATAATGTTCGAAATTTAATCCAATCACACGAATGAAAAAGTATATCGCGCTCAGCCTTCTATTGCTAGGCTGTTCTCAAGCAGAAGAAAAACTCAGTGAAGAATTACAAGCAAAAGTCCTCGGATTACACGATGTCTTGATGCCTAAGACCGAACAACTCGTTTCGTTAAAATCGAAATTAGACAGCCTTTCAACTGGGGCAGATTCTACTCACGTTCGTAAATTGATAAGTTCTTTAGATAAAGCTGATAAATCAATGATGGATTGGATGCACCAATTCTCCATCGATAGCTTGAGCAAAATGGATGTAAACACCAAGGTCATTTACCTCAAGAACCAATACACCCAATTAACTGAACTTCAACAACTGACAGATTCTACTTTACATGCTGCTCAAAAATACCGTCCTTAGTTTATTATTTGCTGTAGTCGCATTTTCCTGCTCCCAAGAGAAGAAACTGCCGTTTCTAGGCCCTAAAACAGTCAATGCAACGGGTGATACCGTGTATCATCAGATTCCTGATTTTCAATTTCTAAATCAAGATTCGGTACTCGTTTCTCAGAAAGACATCGAAGGGAAAGTCTATGTAGCTGATTTTTTCTTTACCACTTGCCCTACTATTTGCCCTAAAATGAAAACACAAATGCTTCGCATTTATGAGCGCTATAAAGAGCGCGACGAAGTTCGAATCATTTCACACAGCATAGACCCAGATTTCGACAACACTTCAGTTCTGCATGACTATGCTACTCGATTACAGGTGAAAGCCCCTAAATGGAATTTGTTGACTGGTGACAAAGCGGCCATTTATAAACTAGGCCAGAAAAGTTATATGGTTTCTGCACAAGAAGACCCGAACGAGGCTGGTGGATTTGTCCACAGTGGCGCCTTTATTTTAGTAGACAAAAACCGACATGTTCGAGGCATTTATGATGGCACCGTGGAAACAGAGGTGAATCATTTGCTGGAGGATATGGAGGTGCTTTTAAAAGAATGATAAAAAGGAATGGTGAGTGGTAAATGGTGAATGGTAAATGATTTTTTTATTCACCATTTACCACTTACCATTTACCATTGAATACAGAATATGAAAAAACTAGCTCCAATACTCATCGCATTTTTCTTTTTCTCTTGCTCAAGCAAAGAGGAAATCACCCAACAACAATATTCCGTTGAAGGTATGGCACTGTATAAAACCCATTGTGAAAATTGTCATCAGGCAGATGGAGCAGGGTTACGGGATTTATATCCGTCGATTCAACAGACGAAATTGAGCCCCGAGGCTTTGGCCTGCTTATTCAAAAACGGAAAGAAGGGAAATGGTTTTATGCCAGCTAATGCGAAACTACAGGCTTTAGATATCGCAGAGTTAGTTACGTATATGCGCGAAAAATGGGGAGGCAAGAAGCAAATCTATCCAGTAGATAGTGTAAAAATGGCCTTGCAAAATTGCCGCTAATTAGTGGGCATACCCTCAACAGCTACGACCGAATTTCGAATTTGACGCAAGGAATAAGAGGAGAAATCTTGAGCGGCATCAAGTCCGACCCCATTCACTAATTCCGTTCGCGTGCGTAATTGCACCGCCTTGTCTGTAAAAATACGTTTTTCGACTGGTAACCAATTGAATTCGTCCGTCTTTAAGGTTTCCCCTTTTTCAATGTTGTGGATCACTACGTGACCGATGAGTTTATAGGTATTTTTTTGCCGGTAAAAATGGGCAGAATCACCCCGAACTTCGGAAGTTATCTTTCCCGTTTTATCGTAGAACCAAAGTTTCATCTCTTTCGGATAGACCCGATCCTCGGAAGCTAAGGTCAACTGGGTTTCCGTCACCATTCGAACTACTTTTCTGGCGGAATCAGAATAGACCATATCGATACCGTATAATTCCGACTTAGGTCCTACATAGACCGCCTTTGAATCATCCGCTTTTTCGCGACAAGAAAAAATAGTGAGACTACTAAAGAGCAAAAAGAGTAAGCTCGAATTGCGCATTGGGAAAAATTAGTTGATTTTCTGCTTTTGGAACCACAGATCACTAAAGGTCAAACCTAAAGTCAGGCGGTGATATTGCTCCTCCATCCCATTTTCTGAGACCAAGCCACGTCGACCTACTTGGTAGGCGATATTTAAGAAAGATAAATTACGAAGAGGCAGCGCAACTCCAAAACTCAAATTCTTATCCACAGCATAATTGCCATTACCTAAATAGTCATAGGGTGTTTTCTCGTAAGACGCACCCATACGATAGGTAGTTCGTTTGATAAAACTTGAAATAGACTCGATATCAGGTGTATATTCGCCGCCCACCGCTACTTTATGTGAGGCTGGCAAAGTCGCCGAACGACCTAAATTATTATTCACCTTACTCCAATCTGTATACGAATAATCCACCCCAACCATCCATTTAGCCGCCTTTTCTAGACTAAGTCCAAAACGTTTCGCTACTGGAATTTGCTGAACAAAAGCGGTAGATTTTTCCAAAGTATCAGCGTTAATCACCGTCAATCCGGAAAGATCCATCGTTGCAAATCGCTTCACTTGCGATGCATTCAATGTCGAATTTACATCTAAAGTAGCCCCTAGATTCAAAAACAAATCCGGCTTTAAATTAGCTCTATAGGCAAATCCCGCCTTAAATTGGAAATCAGAATAGGACGTCAAATCCTCTAATTGCACCTTGTAATACTGTCCATCAGACATGTTTTGCGTCGCTACATTGCGGTTTACTTGTCCAAACAAATAATCCATTTGCAAGCCTACATAGAACTCCTTGTAAATACGCACACCATTCGAAATGGAAACTTTACTTACACCACCGCTTCCTTTGTAGCTGTAAATCAAGCTATCCACCCCTAATAAATTCAAACGTCGATAAGATCTTGTTTCATATTCTACTGCCGAATGAGGACGAATTCCCACAGCCATCGTCCAACGAGACGTAATAGGTAACGTTAAATTCAACGATTGATAATTACCTCCAAAAACCTTTTGTTGCTGGCGGTAATCCTGTAAGGTTTTGTATTCCGTATTGATCCCCACTTCTAAATTTGTCCAGCGGTTACGCGCTAATAAAGCGGGATTCACCACATTCGTATAGATTCCATTCGAGTTCGACACACCTATGCCACCCATCATCATATTAGTTACGTTCTCACTTTTTTGAATCTCTCCCATTCCTAGATACGAGTAGGGCGAATTCAAAATAGTTTGCGCAAAAACGGCAGGAGCTGCGGTTAACAAGAAGACGATTAGTAGAGAACGAAGCGTTTTCAGAAGGGTTATAGGCTGATTCAAAGAAATAAAATTCATACAATTAAAATCCTCCCTTTTGGGAATACTAGTGTGTAAAGGTCGTAATTTTATTTCACATTCGACTAAGTTATTAGCTATATTTGAGCTCAAAAATAATAAAGCACACGATGGAGGAATTGAAAAACGGGATCTACTTAGACAATTCAGCATGGGATTTACTCCTTTTCGGAGGGATCATTTTAATCAGTTTTATCCTAAGACGCTTTTTCTCGAACTCGTTTTCAAAAATCGTTTTTCGCTTTATTCCAGAAGAATCCATTTCCATTCAAGATTGTGTTCAACTGATTCGAAAACCTTTTGAACTACTCATTTTTTGGATTTTCCTTTATTTTGCTGTCCAAAACCTACACGTCCCATCGGCCTGGAATATTCAGCCAAAGGATCATTTCGGACTATTATACCTCATCGAAAAAGCCTTCGAATCCGCAGTCATTTTCACCGTCACCTGGGTCATCATTCGCCTAATGAAGGTCGTCATTTTAGTGGCTCAAGAAAAATGGAACGGCGCTGACCAAAAATCCAAACAGCAATTCATTCCTTTCCTAAACGACCTGTCTATGGTCTTTATTATCACGGCCGCTGGATTTGTTTTCCTAGGTCGCATTTTTGAAGTGGATGTCGTTGCCCTCATTACAGGTTTAGGAATTGGGGGCTTAGCCCTTGCCTTAGCTGCTCGGGAAACCTTAGAAAACCTGTTTGCCTCTTTCACCATCTTCTTAGATCTTCCCTTTGTCGTAGGCGATAGCATCCAAATAGGTTCTATCAGTGGCGATATCGAAAAAATTGGTTTCAGAAGCACACGCTTAAGAGGTGCCGATGGAAATTTAATTTTAGTACCTAATCGCCTCTTAACGTCTCAATCCCTCGAAAATATGAGCGAACGAGATTATAGACGGGCAAAATACACGATTCAATGCGAGTTAAACACAAAGCCTGCGCAAATTGAGGCAGCTATTGCTGCGATTGAAACATTCATTCAAGAAGAACCCTTGTGCAAGAAAAAAGCGCCTAAAGTGATTTTTGAAGGCTTTGGAGCCTATTCTATTGATATTTCAGTCACCTATTTCGTACAAACGAAAGACTTCGCTAAGTTCCAGGCAACGAAGCAGGCCATTAATTTAGGGATTTTGAAGGTGCTAGAGAAGGAGAAGGTGGTGATGGCTAGGTCGTAGCGGCCGCAGGCCGCGACAGAGTAGAGATAATAGAGTAGAGAGTATAGATTAAAGCATAAAGAATAGAGCATAAAGCATAAAGATAGGATCCCCTGCGGGGATGAAATCAAGAAATATTTTCATCTGACTAGCTCACATTTCATAATAGTAATTAAAAAGGGAACCGAGGTTCCCTTTTTTAATTATCGTATCGCTTCGCTCTACTCAGATTAGAGATTATAGAGAGGAGATTGGAAAAAATAAAATTCAAAAATCATTGCGCAGCACGATTTAGAATTTTGTTTTATCCAATCAACTCACGGAGATCTTCATCATGAATCATCTTCCGCTCATCCGCCATCAACAAGAAACGCGTGTAGATCTTGTCTAATTCTGGTTTTTCAAAATCGAATCCTAATAACGTCAAGCGGTGGCGCAAAGCGGCACGGCCAGAACGAGAAGTTAATAAAATCGCAGACGAGGAAACACCTACGTCTTCCGGATTCATGATCTCATAGTTTTGTGCGTGCTTTAAGAAACCATCTTGGTGGATTCCTGATGAGTGCGCGAATGCATTTGCACCTACAATTGCCTTGTTAGGCTGTACGTGCATGCCCATTAAGTTAGACACTAAGGTACTGGTAGGGTATAAATATTTAGGCTTAATTCCCGTTGTAAATCCTAAGTCTTTGTGCACGTTTAGGATCATTGCAATTTCTTCCAAAGACGTATTTCCAGCCCGCTCCCCTATTCCATTGATCGTTACTTCGACTTGGCGAGCACCTGCTTGGATACCTGCGATGGTGTTCGCCGTAGCTAAACCTAAATCGTTGTGATTGTGCATGGAAATCGTAGCCTGGTGAATGTTATCTACGTTTTCGTACAAATACTTGATGCGCTCGTGCATGACGTGCGGCAATAGATAGCCCGTTGTATCTGGTAAGTTGACGACTGTTGCGCCCGCCTTGATTACTTCGCGTGTTAATTGTGCCAAAAAGGCTAAATCAGCCCGACCTGCGTCTTCGGCGAAGAACTCGACGTCTTCGACAAAGGATTTGGCATACTTCACAGCCCACACACCCCGCTCGATAATTTCTTCGCGTGTCGAATTGAATTTATGTTTAATATGAACATCTGAAGAACCGATACCTGTATGAATACGAGGCTTACGAGCCGTTTTTAAAGCAGCGACGGCTGCGTCGATATCTTCTTTTTTGGCACGAGTCAGAGCACAAATTGTAGGCTCCTTTACGGCGTCACAAATGGCTTGAACCGAGGCAAAATCACCCGGAGATGAGATGGGAAAACCCGCCTCAATGATATCCACACCTAACAACTCGAGCTGTAAAGCAACTTCTACTTTTTCCTCTCGGTTTAATTGACAGCCGGGAACTTGTTCGCCATCACGTAAGGTAGTATCAAAAATCTGAATGCGGTTACTCATCTTGTTTTAGGTGTTTTATTTCGTTGTGAAATTACACCTAATTCAGTTTACGAACAAGCAAAGACCAAAGAGCAAAGAGCAAAGTTCAGATTAAAAATCTTAAACTTCAGGAAAATAAGATCATATTACTATTAATAATCTAAATAATTGCGCTATAAAAGATAATTAATCTATATTGCAAAACATCATCAGAATATAAAATTTTGGATTTTTTTAAGCCGAAGCTAGAGATTTGATCTCTGGAAAGCGTTTGGGATCGAAATTTCCACCCGAGATGACACAAACTACCGTTTTTCCCTTGATTTCCTCCGCCATTTCTTCGAGGCCGGCTACACTTAAAGCTCCGGCTGGTTCTACGATCATACTGCCTAGGGCATAGAGATCTAACATGGTTTGGCATAAATCCTTCTTCGAAACAGTCAACATGCGCGACAAGCCTTTTTGGCAGATAGCAAAGGTCTTCAAACCTACCTGCTTCACAGATGCTCCATCCACAAAGCGATCAATCTCCTCCAACACCACCACTTCCGAAGCCGTCAAACTCCGCTGCATGGATGGCGCCCCAGCCGGCTCCACCCCTATGAGGAATGTCGAGGGAGGCAAAACTAACGAAGCTCCCGCAGCCAAGCCGCCTCCACCTATCGCCACAAACAGAAAGTCAGGAGCAGCAGACATTGCATCTAAAATCTCTAAAGTAACCGTGGCTTGACCCGCAATAATGTCAAAATCATCAAATGGCGGAATATAAATGGCGCCATTCGTCTCGCAGAATTTACGTGATGCAGCGAAGGCCTCATCATAGGTCTCTCCCACTAAGTAAATACGCACCTTTTCTTTTCCAAAAAAACGGACCGCCTCCACCTTCTGCAAAGGCGTCGACTTAGGCATAAAAATGTGCGCTTGAATTCCGAGTAAAGCACAGGCTAAAGCAACACCTTGGGCATGGTTACCTGCTGACGCAGCCACCACTCCTTTCGATTTTAACTCCGAAGGGATGTTCGAGATTTTGTGGTAGGCACCCCTAATTTTATAGGAGCGAACGACCTGTAAATCTTCGCGTTTTAAATAGATTTTGGCCCCATAGCGCGCAGAAAGCGAGGTCGAGAATTCTAAAGGCGTCTCTGAGATGACCCCTTTTAGCTGCTCCGCTACTTGTTTTATTTCTGTGACGCTAGGAACGTGTTGTAGTTTGTTGAATTCCATGCGCCCCAAAATTAACAAAAAAAGGGTAGACAATCGCTTGTCTACCCTTTTTCAAACACTAGAAAAAATTAGTTATTCTCAGGACGTAAGCTACGTACCGCAGCACCTGCTCTCCACATTTCCATATCTGCCATTTCTTTCAATTCAGCATCTAATTTCACACGGTAATCCGGCTGAGAATTCAAGGTGATCGAACGCTCTGCTTCTGCTTGCGTTTTCACTGAGTTGTATAATTGCTCGAATACAGGCTTAGTAGCGTCGCGGAAAGGCTTCCACCAATCCAACGCACCACGTTGTGCTGTAGTTGAACAGTTTGCATACATCCAGTCCATTCCGTTCTCAGCAACTAATGGCATTAACGATTGCGTTAATTCCTCTACTGTTTCGTTGAATGCTTCAGATGGAGAGTGACCGTTCGCGCGTAATACGTCGTATTGTGCAGCGAAGATACCTTGGATAGCTCCCATTAATGTTCCACGCTCACCCGTTAAGTCAGACGTTACTTCTTTGTAGAAATCAGTTTCGAATAAATAGCCTGAACCCACACCGATAGCCATCGCGATACATTTCTCACGCGCTTTTCCTGTTGCATCTTGGTAAACAGCGAACGAAGAGTTCAAACCTTTACCAGCTACGAATAAACGACGTAATGAAGTACCTGAACCTTTAGGTGCAGCTAAGAATACGTCCACATCTGCTGGAGGAACGATTCCTGTTTTCTCTTTGTACGTGATACCAAAACCATGTGAGAAATAAAGAGACTTTCCAGCCGTCAAATATTTCTTCACTGTAGGCCATAATTCGATTTGAGCGGCATCTGAAAGTAGGTAACAAATGATCGTTCCTTTTTCCAAAGCTTCTTCGATTTCAAATAAAGTTACACCTGGAACCCAACCGTCAGCGACAGCTTTGTCATAAGTTTTACCTTTACGTTGACCTACGATTACATTTAGACCATTGTCTTTCATGTTTAACGCTTGTCCTGGACCTTGAACTCCATATCCGATCACAGCGATCGTTTGGTCTGCTAATACTTGTCTAGCTTTCTCTAATGGAAACTCTTCTCTTGTTACGATGTCTTCAACAACTCCACCGAAATTAATCTTTGCCATTTTTTTGTTATTTAATTTATATTCTTTGTTCGATTATACGATTTCCCAATTGCCTTCTTCCGGCAAAAACTCTACTAAGCCTTTCTCCGTTTTACCCACGGCAACACGACCAGACTTAACGTACTCTAATATTTCCCATTTTTTCAAATAGGTATAAAACTCTTGAATTTCTTCTTCCGAGCCATTCTTTTCTACGACTACATAATCTAGGCCAAAGTGCACAATTTTCGCATTCCAATCTAAATTAATCGTCTTCACATCCACTGGAATTCCTCCTAGTGGAGTGGCAATCTTAAATAAGCCGATTTCGTTAAACACGATTTCGTCATCTAGGTAACCAAACACTGCGAGAACGTCGGTTACTTTACGGATTTGGCGAACTAATTTCTCCACAAATTCCCTGTTCTCCTGCTTAATCACAATCGTAAAACGAGATACGCCCTTACGTTCTGTCTCAGAAACCGTCAAACTCTCAATATTTACCCGGCGACGCGTAAAAATGATCGTGATTCGATTTAATAAACCGACCGTGTTCATTGTAAAAATGGATATGGTATAATTCGTCAACATAGGATTATTCTAACCTGATACTTGTTACACAGCCACCCGCAGGTACCATGGGGAATACATTTTCCTCTTTTTCACAAACGATTTCTAACAGATACGGCTTATCTGAATTCAATAAAGTATCTAATGAATCACTTAACTCTGCCCGATCTGAAACGGTGTGACCCGCAATACCAAAACCCTTCGCAATCGTAATGAAATCAGGATTCTGCAGTTCAACGAAGGAATAACGGTTCTCAAAGAACAATTGCTGCCATTGGCGCACCATGCCTAAGAAATTGTTATTCAGGATGATAATTTTAACCGGCAAACCGCTCTGCGCGATGGTACCTAGTTCTTGTAAGGTCATTTGGAAACCACCATCACCAATCACCGCCACTACTTCACGCTCTGGTACCGCCACCTTCGCTCCAAAAGCCGCCGGCAAGGCAAAGCCCATCGTTCCAGCGCCACCGGAAGTAACGATCGAATTGCGCTTTTTGAAACGGTAATAGCGATTCGTGATCATTTGGTGTTGCCCTACGTCTGTTACGACGACAGCTTCTCCTTTGGTTTTATTCGACAACAGATTGACGGCCTCACCCATCTTGATCTTATCCCCTTCGTGGAACAAGTCCTTCTTCGTGATTTTTTCGTATTCTTCGTCGTCGTATTTCTTAAATTCAGCTCTCCATTCGCTGTGGTCTGCCTTGTTCACTAAAGGCAATAAAGCCTGAAGCGCCGCCTTCGCATCCCCCACCACTGGAGCATCTGCCTTCACATTTTTATCTACTTCACTCGGGTCGATTTCAATGTGAACCACCTTCGCTTGTTTCGCATACGTTGATAAATCTCCCGTGATACGGTCATCAAAACGCATTCCGATCGCGATCAACACATCGCAAGAGTTCGTTAATACGTTCGCACCATAATTTCCGTGCATGCCCGGCCAACCCACATAAAGCGGGTGATCTGCATCCATGGCTGACATACCTAACAAGGTCGTTGCCACTGGAATACCCGTTTTATCCACAAAATCATTTAATTCTTTCTCCGCCCCAGAAATCAAGATACCGTGACCGGCTAAGATATACGGGCGTTTTGCACTGTTGATCAATTTCGCAGCCGCCTCCACGTGTTCTGCTTTAGGCTCAACGCGAGGTTTGTAAGAAATAATCGAAGTACATGGTTTGTATTCAAAAGGCACGGTCATCAAATCAGTTTGAGCCGTACGCGTAATATCAATTAAAACGGGGCCAGGGCGACCAGTTTCCGCGATGTAGAAAGCTTTCGCCATGATCTCAGGGATCTCATTGGCATCTAGCACTTGGTAATTCCACTTCGTTACCGGCATGGAAATACCGATCAAATCGCATTCTTGGAACGCATCGGTTCCTAATAAATTTCCTTTTACTTGCCCTACGATACACACCAAGGGAGTAGAATCCAACATCGCATCCGCGATAGGCGTGATTAAATTCGTAGCACCCGGACCAGAAGTCACCATGCAAACTCCCGCCTTGTTCAGCATACGTGCATAGCCTTGAGCGGCGTGACCAGCTCCTTGTTCGTGACGTACGAGAATATGTTTTAGGCGATCTTGGTAATCGTAAAGCGCATCATAGGTAGGCATAATGGCCCCACCAGGGTAACCAAAAATCGTATCCACACCCTGCTCTACCAATGATTGCATGATAGCTTGAGCGCCGGACAAAAATTTCTTTTGGCCAGGTTGATTAGCTGCTTCGGTTTGAGTTTGGGTTTGTCCCATGGTTAACAATTATTCAAAAATTCTGTTTCAATGGTTTCGAAAGCTCAATTTAAGCCTTCTGGATAGATAAAAAAATTAATTTCTTATAAATCCGTCACACATCCCTGGCTAGCAGAGGATACGTTTTTAATGTATTTGCGTAGAACACCTTGCTTGAATGGAGACTCGATAGGCTTCCAATTCTTCTTGCGTTCTGCTAATTCTTCATCCGACACGTGCAACACCAAGGTATTATTCACCGCATCAATCGTAATTTTATCACCGTCTTTCACTAGGCCAATAGGACCACCTTCTTGTGCTTCTGGCGTCACGTGACCTACCACAAATCCGTGTGTTCCACCAGAGAAACGACCATCCGTGATCATCGCTACCGAGTTTCCTAATCCTGCACCGATAACGGCCGAAGTTGGTTTTAACATTTCTGGCATACCTGGCCCCCCTTTAGGTCCTTCATTACGAATCACGATGACGTGACCCGCTTTGATTTCTCCTTTAGAGATGAATTCGATGACCTCTTCTTCGCGCTCACAAACTTTGGCAATACCCTCAAAACGTTCGCCTTCCTTACCAGTAATCTTCGCCACAGCACCGCCTGGAGCTAAATTACCATACAGAATCTGCAAGTGACCTGAAGGTTTCAATGGTTGTGTAATAGGGAAAATAATTTTTTGTGTCTCAAAATTCAAGTCTGGAGCCTCTGCTAGATTCTCCGCCATCGTCTTTCCAGTGACAGTCAAACACTCTCCGTGTAACAAGCCCACACTGTGTAAATACTTCAAAATCGCTGGCATTCCACCGATCGCTAACACATCTTCCATGTAGTATTTACCACTTGGCTTCAAATCTGCGATCAAAGGCGTGCGATCTGAAATAGCTTGAATATCTTCTAATGTAAACGTGATTCCAGCCGCGTGTGCGATCGCTAAATAGTGAAGCACCGCGTTCGTAGAACCTCCTAAGGCCATCACCACCGTCATCGCATTCTCGAATGCCTTGCGCGTCATGATGTCACGCGTACAGATGTTTTTCTCTAATAAGACTTTCATCGCTGCGCCTATCGCTAAACACTCCTCTTTCTTGCCTTCGTGCGTGGCTGGATAGGTCGATGAATTAGGCAGTACTAAACCCATCGCTTCCATCGAAGAAGCCATCGTGTTCGCTGTGTACATACCGCCGCAGGCTCCTGCTCCTGGGATTGAATTGCGAATAACGCCTTCATAATCCTCGTCAGAGATGGTTCCTGCATATTTTTTTCCCAAAGCTTCGAATGCCGAAACGATGTCTAATTTTTCTCCTTTGTAAGAACCACTGCGAATCGTTCCGCCGTAAACTAGCATCCCTGGGCGATTCAAACGCGCCATCGCCATCATGGCACCTGGCATATTCTTATCACAACCTACGACTGCGATGACGCCGTCGTACCATTGTGCCCCTACCACGTTTTCAATCGAA
This sequence comes from Aquirufa antheringensis, assembly GCF_004307425.1. GTDB lineage: Bacteria > Bacteroidota > Bacteroidia > Cytophagales > Spirosomataceae > Aquirufa > Aquirufa antheringensis. The sequence goes on along the minus strand of NZ_SEWZ01000003.1, from coordinate 183,577 downwards.
TCCGCGATGATATCACGTGATGGCAATGAATAGCTCATCCCGTCATTTCCGTTCGTCATTCCATCAGAAACCCCGATTGTGTGGAAGATCAAACCGACCATTCCGTTCTCTTGGATCCCTTTTTTCACGTGAACAGACAAGCCATTCAAGTGCATGTTGCAGGTATTGCCTTCGTAACCGGTAGATGCGATACCGATTTGGGCTTTGTTCATATCCTCTGATGTTAAGCCGATACCATAGAGCATCGCTTTCGCAGCGGGATTAGATACTTCCTGAGTTAATGTCCGTGAATACTTATTTAATGACATAGGGTGTAAGAAATTTTTTCAAACGATAAATATACGCAATTCGATTTGTAGACGAGTAGTATATGCCAAAGAATCTTTGGCAATTATAGAAAAAGCAAAATTAATTATTTGTTTTCTCCTACCTGCTGTCTCCACATCGCAAAATACAATCCTTTGCTCGCCACTAAATCGTCGTGCGAGCCCTGTTCCACAATCTGCCCTTTCTCTAGCACATAGATCCGCGTCGCATGCATCACCGTCGATAAACGGTGGGCAATTAAGATCGTAAGGTGCTCCGTATCAACGGATAAAGAACGAATCGTCTCGGAAATTTCTTCTTCAGTCAAAGAATCCAAGGCCGATGTCGCCTCATCAAAAACCAATAAATTAGGATCACGCAGCAAGGCGCGCGCAATACTCAAGCGCTGCTTCTCACCGCCGGATACTTTCACACCACCTTCACCGATTAATGAATCAAGGCCTTTGTCGGCTCTGGCTAGTAACGTTTGGCAAGCAGCCTTTTCTAACACGGCCATACATTGTGCGTCTGTCGCGTTCGGGTTAACGAACAACAAGTTCTCGCGTATGGAACCGGAGAACAATTGCGTGTCTTGGGTCACAAAACCAATCTTCTTGCGCAATTCATCGAAATCAATCGCATCACTCGGTTCGCCGTTGTAGTATACCTGACCTTTTTTGGGACGATAAAGACCAACCAATAATTTTACTAAAGTCGATTTTCCTGCACCCGATGGTCCCACGAAGGCAATCGTCTCGCCGCCTTTAACGGAGAACGTGATTCCGTCCAATGCTTCCGTCGTTGCGGATTGGTGTTTGAATGAAACGTGATCGAACTTCAATTCCTGAATAGACGAAATCGCCTTCGGGTTTGTAGGTTTCTTCTCCGAAGGAATGCTTAATACCTGCTCGAAATTTTGGAGCGATACCTCTGCCTCACGGTAGGTATTCACCACATTACCAATCTCTTGCAAGGGGTTAAAGAGGAAGAACGAATAGATGTTCAATGAATAGAATTGACCTATCGTTATCTTTCCCTCGTAAATCAAGTAAATCAAAACGACCACCATGAGCATACGCAACAAGTTCACGCAGGTTCCTTGAACAAAGGCCATCGAACGCACGTAACGCACTTTCTTTAACTCTAATTTCAGGATTTTCTCCGTCGTCGCATTTAAGTGGGCGATCTCTTGCTCTGCTAAACCCAGTGATTTCACTAACTCGATATTGCGCAAGGATTCTGTTGTAGATCCGGCTAGACCCGTCGATTCCTTCACGATTTCGATCTGAATCACTTTGATCTTCTTACTTAATACAGAAGATACATAGCCGATTAGTGGACCCGTGATTAAGAAAAGGGGCATCACCATCCAATGCACCGAAAAGGCATAGACCGAGATGAAGATCAAGGCGATGATGGATTGGAATAAAATGTTGATTCCCAGGGTGATCAGTTTTTCAACGTCGGTGCGGACTTTTTGGAGTTTACCCAAGGTCTCGCCTGATCTTTGGTCCTCAAACGTCTCATACGGCAACTCCAAGGAGTGGCGAATACCGTCTGAATAGAGGTTTGCCCCTACTTTTTGGGTTACTGTATTGATGAAATAATCCTGAAAGTTTTTCGCTACCCGGCTCACGAAAGCCACGCCCACGGACGCTAAAGCCAATGGCCAAATCGCCGCCACGAACTGGTCCATCGTGTGGGTATCCGAGCGGTACACCGCCGAGACATCATCGATGATCTTCCTGAAAATATAGGGATCCATCAAGGAGAATATCTGGTTTGTGGCTGCCAGCGCTAAGGCCCCCACCACTCTCCAGCGGTATACTTGTAAATAATTCAGTAATAATTTCATGTTTGTTGATTAAAATCTACTTAGGGCCATTTCCGCCACCGTCTTACCGATAGATAAGGACGAGGTCGCCGCTGGACTAGGCGCATTTAAAATATTGATCACTTTCGCATCTTCTACGATCGAGAAATCGTCTAATAAGCCCCCATTTCTATCGCAAGCTTGGGCTCTTACGCCCGCACCGCCTTCGACTAAATCGTTGATTTGAATCTCTGGAATCAATTCTTGTAGGGCTTTCGAGAATGCCTCTTTAGAGAAGCTGCGGTACATTTCGCCTAAACCGGTTTCCCAGTATTTCATGGCTACTTTTTGGAATCCAGGCCACGTTAAGGTGTCCCAAAGTTCCTTCGCATTAATCCCTAATTTCTTGTAACCCTCTTTCTTAAAGGCCAAAACCGCATTCGGTCCCGCCTCCACACCACCGCGCATCATGCGGGTGAAGTGAACGCCTAAGAATGGGAAGTTCGGATCTGGCACTGGATAAATCAGGTTCTTCACTAAGTATTCTTTGTCTTTTCTCAGCTTAAAATATTCACCGCGGAACGGCACGATGCGCACGTCCAGAGGTTCTTTTTGGGTCATCTGCGCAACTTTATCGGAGTAAAGACCCGCACAGTTGATCACTAATTTTGCTTCGTAGACTGACTTCGTCGTCTCCACGATCGAGAAAGTCAAACCTTTCTTAATATCAATCACTTGCTCGCCTAAATGCATCTCGCAACCCTTGATTTGGGTTCCTACGGCTAATTTCGCAGCGACTGCTCGGTAATCCACAATACCAGTTTGTGGCACCCACATCCCCTCAACCCCCGTCACGTGCGGTTCGTATTCGCGCATTTCCGCTAAACTCAATTTCTTCAATCCATCCAGGCCATTTTGTTGACCTCTTTGGTACAAATTCTCCAATTGCACGCGCTGATCGTTCGTCGTTGCGACGACAATCTTACCCGTTAATTCGAAGGGAATATTCTCTTTCGTGCAATAATCGATCAATTGATGGTAACCCTCAATGCAATTCTTGGCTTTCAAAGAACCCGGTTTGTAGTACAAGCCCGAGTGGATCACACCAGAATTATTGCCTGTTTGGTGCATGGAGACCATACTTTCTTTCTCAAACAAAGCGATATGAAGATCTGGTCTCGCCTCTAATAAGTGATGCGCCGTTGCGAGGCCCACGATGCCGCCGCCTACGATGATTACGTCTAATGCCATAAAATGAAATTTGAACAACAAATATACGGCTAAACGGTGGTAAAAAGAATTATTCGTAGCTTTGACCTATGAACCCGCGGATTGAGCAACTATACCAGATTTCCAAAGCCCCTACAAGGACCATTTTAGGTCTGATGTCGGGTACGTCCTTGGATGGTTTGGATTTAGCCTTAGTTCGCTTCACGGGTTTTGGGCTGGATACCTCGTACGAGATTTTGCATTACGACACCCGCCCTTATCCGGCAGAATTTAAGGAGTCGATTCGTTCGGTTTTTGCCAAAGAGAATATTCATTTCCCCACCCTGTCCACGCTCAACGCGCAAATTGGACGTTTGCACGCTTCGCTCATTTTAGAAGTTTTAGCAAGCTGGGGTGTTTCACCGTCCGAGGTAGACGCGATTGCCTCCCATGGCCAAACCGTGATGCACCGTCCCGACAGAACAGGCAAACTCCCGCATTCAACCTTGCAAATAGGCGACGGCGATCACATCGCCCAACTAACTGGCATCATTACCCTCTCGGACTTCCGCCAAAAACATGTGGCAGCCGGTGGCGAGGGAGCACCTTTGGCGATGTTTGGCGATTATTTCTTGTTCTCCAAGAAAGGCGAACATCGGATTTTATTAAACATAGGTGGCATCGGAAACTTTACCTATTTGCCTGCCTCGGGAGATCCAGCTGGCATTTTGGTGACAGATACTGGCCCCGGAAATACCTTGATCGACGCAGCAGTTCGCCGCTATTTCAATCAAGCCTATGATGAAAATGGAGTCATCGCCCTTTCCGGAAAAATCGACGCTGGCATTTTAGCAGAACTCATGAGCCTGAGCTTTTTCAAGGATTCATTCCCTAAAAGCACCGGCCCCGAATACTTTAATTTAGATATTATTCACGCCTCGATTAGCCCAGCTGATTTAGTCGCGACCCTTACGGAATTCACCGCCCAAAGCATCGCCCTCGCCATGAAAACTTATATTCCATCTGGCATTGATGGTACCGTTTATGTCAGTGGTGGTGGCAGCAAAAATCCTGTTATTATGGCCCGATTAGCCGAGCTTCTTCCTTTCCGCGTTTGTGAAAGTGATGAGCTAGGCATGCCTTCGGCGGCGAAAGAGGCAGTTTTATTTGCTTTGTTAGCGAACGAAACGTTGGCGGATTCACCGGGAGCGGAGAGATTGGGGGATTCGCCGTGGGAAAGCCTAGGGAAAATATCTTTATGACGATTTTTTTAGATTAGAGATTATAGAGTAGAGAGTATAGATTTAAAGAATAGAGCATAAAGAATAAAGTTGGAATCGCCTGTGGCGATGAGTATAGTGGAAAAATTAGAGTAGAGATTATAGAGTAGAGAGTAGAGATAATGTCCTCCGGACTATCGACTAGTGACTAGCAACTATTGACTAAGCCGCGCAGCGGCGACTCATTTCCTCCGGACTATTGACTAGCGACTATTGACTACGCCGCGCAGCGGCGAAACATATGAAATACAAATTTACCGATTCCATCCTTTTCGAGGATGCTGATTTTATTGTGATTAACAAGCCCTCGGGCATTTCGACGCTGGATGAGCGGAAGGATGATTTAGCGCCGGCCATCTTGCGTTTAGCGAAGGAATATTCGTCTGATGCGCAGGTGGGACACCGTTTGGACAAAGAAACATCTGGGGCTTTAGTGATCGCCAAAAATCCAGAGGCCTACCGCCACATCTCCATGCAATTCGAGCACCGCGAAACGGCGAAACGCTACCACGCGGTCGTGGAGGGAATGCATGACTGGGATGGATTTTTAGTCAACTTGCCCATTTTGCCTTTGAAAGATGGAAAAGTGGTGATTGATCGTGCCAAAGGAAAGCACGCCGAAACCTGGTTTAGAACGCTGAAAGTATACCGTGGCTATACCTTAGTCGAATGTATGCCCATCACAGGACGCATGCACCAAATCCGTATTCACCTCACCTGCCTCAAAGCGCCTATCGTTTCCGACGCGATGTACGGCGGCCCTGAAATTTACCTCTCCGATTTAAAACGCAATTTCCATTTGAAAAAAGATACAGAAGAATTACCCGTTATGCGCCGCGTAGCTCTTCATGCACACAGTTTGTCTTTCAACTTGATGAACGGAGACCCAATCACAGTCGAGGCACCCTATCCAAAAGATTTCAATGTGCTGGTAAAGACTTTGGAGAAGTATTCGTAATTTTGCAGCCCTGGCTTCGTAGTTCAATGGATAGAATGTAGGTTTCCGGTACCTAAGATGAAGGTTCGATTCCTTCCGAGGCTACAAACTGACCTCTGGTCAACAAAAAAGGACATTTCGCAATGAGATGTCCTTTTGTATTTTAGGGAAAAACTGAACTTGTGTAGCAGATTTGTGTAGCAAGTGAAAATTATAACTCTAAACTGTCTATGATTTTGGGACACTTACAGGTAGAACTCGATTTAGAGGACTATCGATTATGGTTTTATACTTTTTGCATACTCATCATATTGATATAGGTCTTGTTCAAAAAATATATCAGCAATCCGAATAAATACTGATTTCGTTGTCAGAGTTTTACTAAAATTCTCACTATCAATGTATGAAAAATCTTTTCTCCCATCACCATTGAAGTCATAAAATACTAACCAAGGTTTCCAAAATCCAGGTGACTTACCTACTTTACGAATTACGTTGTTAGAATAAAAAATTTTATCCTTTCCTATAATGAATGACCCATCTTTTTGTTGGATATGTAGGACGAAGTAATAATCATCATATGCAACTGAACCGGCCACTAAAATGTCTTTCAATCCATCTCCATTAAAATCAAAGGCTCGCATGTCATGATTTGTGGCCGCGGTGTTATTTGCTACAGGCGTGCTAAAATATGGTTGTAATAACTTAAGTCCATTTTTATTGAAAATTCCGTTCCCTTGATTTATGAGTACTCGGTTCTGAAGGTCAAATGGTAACGTTTTCTCAATCGTTTTGGAGTTTTCATTACTCCCCTCTAATATGTCGTTCCATCCATCATTATTAACATCGGCAATTGTAATATTATTTACTCCACCGGCAGCTTCAGGAAACGAGTTGTTATTATCCCAAATATTGAACATTGTAGTATTAGTTCCAAAATAAGGATAGTTAGGTATGCCCCAAGTGATATAAACAATACTACCCGTTGCTACGACCAAATCAAAGTTTCCATCATTATTAAGGTCACCAATATCTCCTCCGTGGTTATACATAAGATTTGGTGTCACACTTATATCCTTTAAGTCATAACCTCCATTTCCATCAGATAGAACTATTCGAATTGGCTGAAGTGGTGCATTTGGAAGTACATCATCACCATGGTCAAGAATTATGGCATCAGTGTATCCGTCTTTGTTAAGGTCTACAGATATTGTTCTTCTTGGATTACCTCCAAAAGATGTTAAATTGTTATTAAGCAAGTTCTTATTTTCATAGGTTTTAAGAGAAGGATTCCAAATTAACCATTGGTTATTATCAACAACTTTACCATTATAGGAGCCTGTGCCTGGGTTATATATGTCTATCCATCCATCTTTATTAAAATCTCCAGCAATGACCTGAGGAAAGAAGCAAGACCCTGATGTACCGTTTGGTTTTTTAAAGAATTTGTCACCAATTACATCCCACATGACACCACAATCTCTCCAATAATTAGGTTCATCAGATTTTGTAAACGGCTGAACTTTATAACCTGGAAAAACTAATGGTTTAAAAGTAGCTTTAAGGTTGACAGGTTTATCAACAACTACTGCAAATGGGTTTGAACCACTTATTAAATCACCAGACCATCCTACAAATACATTGTTAAGGTCCGGCTGAGCAGTTATTCTTACATAAGTATTATGTGGATATAGAGATTGAGGTGCGACCGCTGAAATCTCTTCTTTAACTGTTCCATTACCTTCTATAGTCAAAGTTAATGGATATTGCCTTTTTTCAAATACACCTGTAACCTCTTTATCGGTATCCATGGTTATGGTAGTTGGGTTAACTGTACCTGTGAAACTACCTTGCCATTGTTTGAAAATGTATTCAGATGCCGGAGTTGCAACCAATGTGACTACCGTACCTTTTTCGAAAGCGTTAGTTAGTGGTGATACAGCACCTCCTCTAATTGGAGTAACATCAACTGTTAATTTCTGTTGAATTATATCCTTTGTACATGCAAAAAATAGGAATGAGAAAAATAAGAGTAAGATGTTTTTAAACATTATTTAGAAGTGTTATTTGAAAATTAGTCCATCTAAGTTTAAAGTTAGAGGATTATTAAATAAGAAGCATCCGTAAGTACCCCCTTTTTCAGAAAAGGAAAACAGCACACATAGAGTTTTAAACACTTTTCTTAAAATTCGATTGGATTAACATTTTGGTTAGCTTTGTTTAAAATTAAACGAAGTTTCAACGTTAATATTTGTGCAGCATTTGTGTAGCAAACCACCCAAAAACAACCATTTTGCTACACAAAAAGACCTGAATATGGTCATTAAATCAAATAAACACATGTTTTCTAATAATGTAGTTTTCCGGTACCTAAGATGAGGCCGGGGTCGCGTACGACTCGATTCCTTCCGAGGCCACAAAATAGAACTAGCCCTACATCTAAATCTCCGACTGATGAATCGCCCACTTCAACAAACTATTGGGCTCATTAGTCAAATTCAATTTTTGGATAATATTATGGCGGTGATTCTTCACCGTTTTCTCGGAGACAAATAACAGGTTCGCAATCTCTTTGCTGGAGTATTGTTTAGCTACGAGTTTTAAAATTTTGTACTCTGACATAGTCAACAGCTCCTTTACATCGTTATTTTTACTCTCAATGTATTGAAATGCTAAGTGAACAGTGACCTTTATTTGTTCTTCCTTCCAGGGCTTCACAATGTAGTTTAAGGGTTCCGTTTCTTGCGCTTCCTCCATAATGGATTGTTTCGTAATGGCCGTGATGAAAATAATTTCTGCCAAAGGGTAAAACGCATTGACTTCTTTGGCAAAATCAATCCCCGTATGTGAGGCTTTCAAATTAATATCACAAATGATTAATTGCGGCTTAAACTCCTTTACGGCTTTAATGCCAATTTCAAAACTATCGGCAACTTCAGTTACATAGCCTTCACTTTGCAACAGTTCACTTAAATCGAGCGCCTGTAACATTTCGTCTTCTAAAATTAAAATTCTCTTTTCTGCCATCCTGCTACGCTTTAAATTGAATACGATGTTCTACTCCTTTTTCTGAAGACATGGAATAGGATGCCTCTAATTGCACAACCATCATTTGGACAAGTTTTAATCCTAAACTCGTTCGATTGACCGCTTTAGGGTCAAAACCAGGCCCATCATCCCGTATAGTTAAGGTGCACGTATCTGCTGCCACTTCCAAGGAAATAAACAATTGATTCCCCTGTTCACTAGTCAAATATTTATAGGCATTTGAAACCGATTCGTTAATAATCAACCCAAGTAAAATGATTTTTTCGAGCGACAATTGAACCGAATCTATGCTATAGGAAAGTGAGATCCGTTGATCTTCTTTTTCGTAAGTAAGTTTAATATGGTCGACTAAATTTTTCACATAGTGTTCAAAATTAACCGAATCGCGGGTATCATCAGAATATAAACTTTCATGAACAACTGCCATGGAATTTATTCTGTTTTGAATCGAGGTGACAAAATTTTTCGTTTCCTCATCTACAATTCTTCGCTTCTGGATATTCAGCAAGCTGTAGATATTTTGTAGGTTATTCTTTACCCTGTGATGCAATTCCTTCACTAATTGCTCATTGTGCTGACTTTTACGCAAATTAATCTCAGCAAAGGCAGCTAGTTCTATATTTTTTTTCTCAATGATATTTTTACTTCTACTCTTTTGACGGTAATTGATTAAGATAAGCGCCGTAGAAATGGCTAATAAAACCAAGCCTACCAGAGATAGAAATAATTGCTTTTTCTGAAGACTCGAATCTTCCTTCGTTTTGATCAGGTCCTTTTGGGTTAACTTTAGTTCCGTCCGCCTTTTATCAATTTCCATTCTTCCCAGTAGTAACAGCGATTGATTTTTCAAAAGTCCTGCTTCATATAATCCCTTTTTCTTATTGTAGGCTTCCAAAAACAAATAGGCAGAATCCATTTCATTTTTGGCCTTAAAATAGTCTGACTTCGCTTTTAGAAATTTAAATTCATTCGGACCGTACATAGTAGGCTGCAAAAGCACTTGTGCACTGTCTAAATACACTTTCCCCTTCTCAATTTCCCCTAGATGAAAATAGCAAATACTTAAAGGGATCAGGCTATTAATGCGTTGATCCGCTGGGCTCATCTTCAAATAATAGTCTAACATCGGCCTCGCTCGCGCATACTGCTCTTTTTCCACTAGGCAATTAGCCATTAATCCGGTGAACCAACCACGCCAATAAGGAAAATTCCCCTCCTCGATTATTTCCTTCCGCTTCATTTTATCCAAATAAATATCAACCTCTTTCAACCCAATACGGTAGTAGTGAAAGGCACTATCTAATTGTTTAGACTCAAAGTACATATCCCCTAAATGAACGAAATACATCATTCGATTCCGAAAGGGCCGCTCGGGAAGCTTTTCAAATGATTTAAAATCCTGAATCGCTTCATTATACAAGCCGGCAGCAAAATACAACTCCCAATACGTTTTGATGAATCCATTCTCTACGCGCTCATTGCGAACCTTTACCGCTTTGGCAATATCTTTATAAAACCGATGTATCTCCTCTTTTTTTATTAAGACAGAACCATATTGTTTTCGGGTCAATTGCTTCTTGTGGGAATATAAAAAGTCAATCAGGGGAGCGGTCTCCTTGATTTTCAATTGCACGTAATACACATGGGCTAAGGCATAGGCTGCTTTCAAACGAATCTCCTCTTCTTTGTCTTGGATAGATAGCCGGATTTTTTTTTCAAGTGATTTTTCCCAAAAAGAAATAGGAACTAAATGATAAATCAGATTGTGATGATTCGTATTTAAACTATCCCAAATGGCTAACATTCTTAAAGAAGCTTCCCTTGTTTGACTGTTTGCTAACGCATTTAATTCTCTCATTTGACCTTGCTTCTGACGCGAGACCACTTGAGCATCAACCACATAGATGGTCAATACGAAAAGCAAACACCCTAAAAAAAGAAATCTTAATCTTACATTCATCCAAAACATAACCTCAAGATAGATTTATTTGTTAAAATTATTCACTACGCGTTTCGACTAAAGCTATCGCTTTCCCATTATTTTTACTTTCATTTGGACTTACAAAGACGTAGCCAACCTATCAAATGAATCAAATCGACGCTAACTGGGTAGCCGCCCACACAAAACACCGTTTAACGAAAGGACACAAGAAAACGTTTGGACATGTGCTCGTCCTTGCGGGTAGTCCAGGGAAAGTAGGGTCAGGTATTCTTTGCGCGCGCGCGGCTTTGCATGCGGGATGTGGTCTAGTAACCGCAATGATTCCATTAGAAGGTGTTGCGGCTTTGCTCGCAGGAAATCCAGAAATCATGTATAATACAGGTTCTTTACGCGAATTAGACCTCAGTAGCTTTGATGCAATTGCAATCGGACCAGGAATTGGTTTTTCAGATGAGGCGGTGGACAATGTGCGTTATTTATTGCAGACCTATCTGGGCCCATTAGTGATTGATGCGGATGCATTAAGTATTCTGGGCTTGAATCCTGACTTATTGAATTTATTGAATGAGCGACATATTTTGACTCCCCACATAGGAGAGTTTGCACGGATCCAAAAATTCTCCGGCAACAGTGAGCAACAAAGTTTTGCCTTTGCGCACGCACACAGCACAAACCTTATTTTAAAGTCCTCTCCCACCTTGGTCTCTTTGCCTTCCGGTCAACAATTTGTCAATACGACCGGAAATGATGGAATGGCGACGGCAGGTTCTGGCGATGTCTTGACGGGAATTACAGCAGCACTTTGTGCGCAGGGGTATGCAAATGCGGATGCAGCGTGCTTAGCGGTATATGTACATGGTTTGGCGGCGGATATAGCCGTCGAAACACAATCGAAATCGAGCTTAGTCGCCTCGGATATTATTAAGAATTTAGGCAAAACCCGACTCCTCGACTAAGTCCGCAGGACGACCAAACGACGCAGTCGTGACTAAGTCCGCAGGACGACTTCGCCTCCGGCGAACGACTACTTGTACACATCTTTGAAGTACACCACCTCCCCTTTCTCATCAAAATCCAGCAACGAATACCAAATCACCAAGATATATTCTTCCTTTGCTTTTAAAGCCAAAGGTTTCGGATTCTTGATGTGGTGGTTAAACTTTACGGTATCAAGGGCGATGCGATTTTCACCTAATAGCAACAAGGCGAGTTCCTTAGGTTTTTCTAAACGAATACAGCCGTGGCTGAAGAAGCGTTCAGGCGCCGCAAATAATTTCTTCGAGTCTGTATCGTGCAAATAGAGACTGAATGGGTTGTTGAAATGGAATTTTAAGGCTCCGAGGGCGTTGTTTTCCCCGCTGTTTTGGCGTAAAATATAGGGGAAATTATTTTTATGTAGACTCGACCAATCGATGGAGTGCGCGTCCACCAGACGGTATTTTGCATCTAGCACCCGGATTTGATTGTCCTCTAAGAATTGGTGGTTTTTCTGAATTTTGGGCAATAATTCAAGTGTGGCCATCCGACGGGTAATGAACCAATAAGGATTGATCGTCAGTTGATCTACCTTGCTCAGTAAAGTGCGCGTCTGATTCTCTTTTTTGCCCACGATTACCTTCATTTTCAGGACTTCCTCTGCTCCAGAAAAAACGCGCATCCTAGCGGAAGGAATGTTCACTAAAATCACCTTTCGGTCCTTGCGCAGGGCATCTAACCAGGCATAATTGCTAGCAGATTTTTGAAGTACGGCGCGTTTGATTGGATCCTTTTCCACCGCTAATTGTGCTTGCACTTTGCGCACTTCCCATCCAGCCTCGACAGAATCAAGCGTCATAGAAAGCCCCTTGTAATGGAAATCAGGCTCCTGAGCGAAAGCGGTAAAAGACAGCAGTAGGAAAAGATATCTCACTATAAAAAGGGCTTAGGATGAACTTCTTCGTGGGCCGTGTGATCCTGGTAAAATTGCGCGATACGCAACAAGGTACCTTCGTCGTAGAGTTTTCCTACGAAAGAGATTCCGGTGGGCAAGCCACTTTTCGCATCGAGACCCGTGGGAACACAGACCACGGGATGGCCTGTTAAATTCGTAATCGCGGATTGATTTCCGCCTCCGCGCGATGGACAAATAATCGCATCGTATTGGGAAACGACTTCGTTCACCTTTTGCATTAACAAATAGCGGTGGCGCTGTGCGTTAATGTATTCCACTGCGGGTACAAAACGAGCGGTTCTGAATTGATTGGGCCAGTCGTATTTGGTTTGGCGGGTGAGTTGATCGTCGATGTTTTTACGCGTCATCTCGTCGAATTGCGCGGCACATTCCGCCCCGATCACGACGTCCATGATATTAAAGGGATAGGCTTTTTCGTCTGGAAATTCTACCGGAATCAATTGCACACCTTGCTTTTTCAGGTCCGCTAACACCTTCCATTCGCTGCGAGTGGTGTCTTTGATTTTGTCAAAATAGTTTTTGGCATAAGCAATCTTCATTCCTTTCATGGGGCGATTTGCCTGGTAATTAAAGGGCATATTTACGGCTGCCAAATCCTTTCCATCCGTCCCGTGCAAGTAATGAAAAACGATTGCCGCATCGTTTGCGGAACGGCAAATAGGACCTACTTTGTCCAAGGAATAACTCAAGGCCATCGCTCCCGAACGAGAAATACTCCCAAAGGTAGGACGCAAACCCGTCGCACCACACGTAGTCGCGGGCGAAACGATGCTACCCCAGGTCTCCGTTCCGATCGCGAAAGGAACTAAACCGGCTACTGTCGCAGAGGCTGACCCTGCGGAGGAGCCAGAAGATCCATAATTTAGATTCCACGGATTTTTCGTTCTACCACCATACCAATAATCCCCCATCGCCAAGGCGCCTAACGTAAATTTGGCGACTAAAACGGCGCCTGACTCTTTCAATTTGGCATATACATACGCATCCTCATCGATCACCTGATCCTTGTACGGAGCCGCGCCCCAAGTCGTCTTCGTGCCTTTCACCGCAAACAAATCCTTCAAACCATAAGGGATTCCGTGCAACATACCACGGTATTTACCCGCCGCAATTTCTTTGTCCGCCTGACGCGCTTGGGCTAAAGCTAAATCCTCTTGGATACTAATCACGCATTGCAACGTAGGACCGTGCGTCTTAATCCGCTCGATGAAAAATTGCGTTAATTCAACTGAGCTTATTTGTTTCGTCTTGATCAAATGAGCGAGCTGATCGATGGAGTAGAAAGCTAAATCAGATTTTCTCGCTGGTAGCGTCGCTTTCACAGACGGCCAAACCACCGGACGCTGGGTCTGATCAAATTTCATTCCCGGTAGTTTCGGATTTTGCCAAAGACTCAATGGCACATGATTGTTCAACGAAAGACTGTGCATCGCCTTGTAATTCGCTAGATTATCCACCACATCTGAATAAAGTGTATCTAATTCTTGGGTGGTGAATTGAATGTCAAACAAGTTTGCCGCACCAGAAAGATCAGATTTCGTTTGTGCAAAAAGTGGGCTGGCGAATAGCAGTAAGAAGGCGATTTTTTTCATATTACTGTTTCAGAAGTTTAGCTTTGGAATGGTCAATTTGAATATAATAAAGTCCTTTAGGGATATTTTGGGTAGATAAAGTCGTGGAATTAGAGCCCTTCGTTTGAGGCAAGGTTTTCTGTAGTACTTCGCGACCTACAGCATCCACCACACGCAATTGTGTTTCGGAAGTCATTTCAGCTTCCCAATCTAGTTGAACTACATCGTACGAAGGATTCGGATATACTTTTACGTTTATCGATGCTGACTCCACCCCCATGATATTAAAATCAGGGATCGACCAAGGCACTAGGCCTAAATTCGTTGTATTCCACGCCACATTCGTCAACAAATGGAATTCCCCTGGCAATAAATTCATCTTCGCTTCTGCGTCTTTCACCTCAAAGGACTTGCCACTAAAATAGTCGTACCAAACACCCGTTTTAGGGAAGCTAGCTGAAACAACTTGAGAATTGACATCCGGATTAGCTAAAACTAACAAGTAGTCCGAGCCTTTCGTCAACAGATTCCGCTTCACTGATCCAACGGCGCCCACCGTAAAGTCCGTCGATGTGAATACAGGCTTAGATAACTTCAAAGCCCCTAATTGTTGGTACACTTTCAACAATTTAGCGCGTTCAGAATCCTGTACATAAGTCCATTTTAATGGTTTAGTACCTGTTCTACCATTCTCATTAATCGAAACATCATATCCTAATTCACCAAATTGCCAGATCATTTTAGGTCCCGGAATCGTCAAGAAAGTGGCCGCAGCCATTTTCATTCGTTCCAGTTTTTCTTGTGCTGTGAAGACTTTTTTGCCTCCATTCGTCACTTCGACCATCAAACGCTCCTCATCGTGGGACTCAATGTAATTCATCACACTTGGGTTAGTAAAACCACGCATTTTATACGAGGCGTTACTCAAATCTTGGGTGTAACCCTGTGCCACACGAGCCATATCAAATTTGCTATTCCCCCACAAAAGCATTCCGTAATTACCTAATTCATTCTCCTCATTGTTTGCCGCGATATGCTCTAAAACCACATAAGCGGACGCATCGTAGGAACGAATTTTATCATAGATTCTTTTCCAAATCTTCACGCGGGACGCGTCGTATTGTCCCCAAAGATCGACATTTGAACCGGAAGGGGTTTGGGTGAAACCTTTGGACAAATCGAAACGATAGCCATCGATTTTATACTCTTCTAGCCAAAACTTCGTCACCACATCTACCAGCCATTGTGTGTGAGCGCTCTCGTGATTGAAATCAAAGAAAACACTGTAGGGATGCGTCGCGGAGGGATTAAAAAACGGACTCGTAGCCGTAGGCTTTGCCCCATCCCAATACATCTTCACATAGGGATTCTCGTAATCCGCCTGGTTCAACACGATGTCCATAATGACCGCCATCCCATTTTCGTGGCATTTATCGATTAAATACTTCAAGTCGTTCTTCGTCCCATATGCCTTATCCGGCGCCGTATAAAAGATCGGATTATAGCCCCACGAATCATTCCCGGAGAACTCCGCCACCGGCATTAATTCCAGCGCATTAATCCCTAATTTCTTCAAATATCCTAGCGAATCCGCAACCGTTTTGTAACGTCGATCCGCTACGAAATCACGCACTAACAGCTCATAAACGTGCAAGTTCGAAGACGCTGGACGCGTAAACGAAGTCGTCTTCCAAACGTAAGGCGTCGCCCCTGATTCAAAAACCGATACAATTCCTTTCGCTCCGGTGGGATATTTTTTCAGAGATGGATAGGTAGTCGCCGAAATGTAGGTGTCATTGTTTGGATCCAAAATCTTCTCCGTCAACGGATCCGCCACGGCTAATTTTCCATCCACCCAAAACTGATAGGCCACCTCTTTCCCCGCCTCTTGCACCCCTAAATCAATCCAATAGCGCAAGCCGTCTGCGGTTCTTTTCATCAAATAAGCAGGCAAGGCCGACCAATTCGAAAATTCCCCAATCGCATAAACGAACGAGGTCGAAGGCGCATAGAAGCACAATACCACCTTATTCCCTACATAATTCACGCCATCTTTCATTCCAGCAGGCAAAGCCTCCGTCACTACCGCGGGTTTTGTAAGGATTCTAACTGAATCTTTTAAACTCGAAGATCCCGAAGTCCCCTCTAAAATTAGCGTATGCAACTTGCCTTTTTCGGAACCCAAAGAATACGTATAATTAATGGAATCAGAAGATGCCGAACTGGAAAGTACTGTTCCGGCTGTTTTCAAACTAATCGATGAAGTCGCGGAAAATTTCGCACGGACATTCACTGAAGATCCCGCCTCTGCTAAGGTAAAAGACTCCGCAGGAGAAAGCCATTTCAAGGCATAAGAACCTGCGTACAGTTTGAGAACAAAATCCTCTGTCTGCGCTTTTCCATCACCACTTTTTAATAACAAGCCCAACTTAACGATGGGGTTTCCGGCGGGTACATTGAAATAGGTGCGCGGGTTTAATTTGATGGACCACTTGTCGTTGCCCAAGGCAGTCATCTTTCCTTTTTCAAAGGGAGCGCTGAAGTTGGTTTGGCCATCGGGCTGGTATTTAAACGCATCTCCGGGATCCGCATCGCCGGCTCCGGACCATAAAAACACGTCACTCGTTTTCCCTAAAAGACCAGAAGCCCTCGAATCTTTCGCGAGCTTCAGATCAAAAATCAAGGTAATCTCTTTATCTCCCGTAGGGAAAATCTCTTCTGTCGTTACTTGCGCAAAGGCAGAAAAACTGAATAAAAGGAAGAATAAAATTCTCATCGGATTTCAAAAATTTGAGCTGATTTACCTGGAATGCTAAGTGTTTTACCAAAAACGACATCCGTCGATTCCATCACATTATGCGCTTTCGCTCCTGCCGGTAAAACTTCTTCGTAATGGCTTAAGTCGATCGCACGAGCCTCCGCATTCTTGTTTAGAACCACCATGACTTTGGCCTTATCTGTATATCTGAAATACACATAAACACCGTTTCCTTCGCCTGAATTTTCTGGACCAAAATGCAACAATTTGCCCTTATGAATCGCCTCAGCACCTTTTCTCCACGTTAAAATTTTCTGGAAGAACGCTTGCATCGCCTTCTCATCTGCTGTCATATTCGCACCTGTAAACGCGTTTTTCGCATCGCCAGCCCAGCCACCGGGGAAGTCCCCGCGAATCTCACCATGTTCAGATGATTTCGGATTTGACATCAAAATTTCCGTACCATAGAATACCTGCGGAATTCCACGAGTCGTAAAAATGTAGGTCATTGCCATCTTCAACAAAGCCTGATCATGCTTCACCTGCGTGTAGATACGCGACATGTCATGGTTATCTCCAAAAACGACCAAATTATCCGGATCCGCGTACACCAAATCATTCGAAATGACGCTGTAAATTTTATTCAAACCTTTGCCCCATTCCTTATCGTTTTCATTCATCGCCTCCGAAATCGCATTTTGTAATGGGAAGTCCATTAATGCAGGTAAAGAGGACTTATAGCCATCGCGGTTCACTTTTCCGCGCTGCCAATACGAAGTAATGATGGGATTAGAAGACCATTCCTCTCCTACCATATTTAAATTCGGGTACTCATTTAATACGGCATCAGACCACATCGTCGCGAATTCCTTCGTTGAATACGGATAGGTATCGATGCGTAGACCACCTAAATGTGCGTACTCAATCCACCAAATGGTATTTTGAATAATGTACTGCTGCATAAACGGATTCTTTTGGTTCAAATCCGGCATCGCTGGTACGAACCAGCCTTCTGTCTGTAATTTCGCATCGTATTTCGACACGTGTGGATCTTGAACAGTCTCTCGGCGGTGCGTAGTGGAGGCGAATTTCCCACCAAAATTAATCCAATCCTTGAATGGCATATCTTCCATCCACCAATGGCCATTTCCACAGTGATTCAAAATAATATCTTTGATTAAATACATCCCATTCGCCTGGGTCTTCATCCCCAGTTCACGGTAGTCTTCATTCGTCCCAAAACGGCGATCAATCTTGTAATGATCCGTAATCCCGTAACCGTGGTAGCTTTCTAGGGTTTGGTCGTTTTCCACCTCCGGCATATTCCAGATAGCGGTAAATCCCATATTTTTAATGTAGTCCAAATGGTCTAAAATCCCGCGTAAATCCCCACCATGGCGATCATACAACGCGCCCCTGTTCAAGGACATATCTTGCATTCCAGCGACTTTGTCATTTGCTGGATTACCATTCGCAAAACGATCTGGCGTGATTAAATAAATGACATCTTTCGTGGAATACGATGGACGATTCGCTGAATTATTCGCACGAGCCTCCAGTGAATAATTCACCGTATGGATCACTGTGCCATTCTTCTTAATCACTAATGGATACGTTCCAGCTTGGGCTCCCGCCTCCACGATCAAATCTACAAATAGGTAATTAGGACTATCGGCGTTCGTTACTTTTCTCACGCTCAACCCCTTCTTCGATGACGTTACTACGCCTCCGCTCAGGTCTTTACCTTTGATCAATAATTGTAAATTCGGGTTCTTCATCCCTACCCACCAGTTCAGGGGTTCGACACGTAAATCTTGAGCAATAAGGGAAAAGGAGGCACAAAAGAAGAGGCCTAGAAAAAGGACTTTTTTCATAAATGTATAAAGTAGTGAATGATTGAATAGCTTTGTGAGCTGTAGAACGAAAATAGGCAAAAAAAGTGACTCTCCGGAAGCATCCCGGAAGAATCCTATAAACAAGATTGACCGATAAGTAAAATATACCCGATTTATTTGGTATTATACCCGTAATTGGAGATATTTGCTCGGTAAATTAGGCCCAAAGCCTTCCAGAGTCGATTATTTAAATAATACAAATATAAATTTTATCTTTTATGTGTGGAATCGTAGCGTACATCGGAAAACAGCCAGCATTTCCCGTTATTTTAAAGGGTTTAAAGCGCTTAGAATACCGGGGATATGACAGTTCAGGTATTGCATTATTCGGTGATACGGTGAACACATTCAAGAAAAAAGGCCGTGTAGCGGAGCTGGAAGCTTGGGATGAAGAAATCATTTCAGAAGCGACAGTCGGTATCGGTCACACGCGTTGGGCAACCCACGGTGAGCCATCTGATGCGAATGCGCATCCGCATAGCTCGAACAGTGGTCGTTTGACTTTGGTACATAACGGTATCATCGAAAACTACGCTTCGCTAAAGCAAGAATTAATCCAAAAAGGCTACACTTTCAAGAGTGAGACAGATACAGAGGTTTTAGTGAACTTCATCGAAGACATCCAAATCAACAACAATTCTTCCCTTGAAGAAGCCATGCGTATCGCGTTAAAACGCGTAGTGGGCGCTTACGTGATCATCGTGATGGAAGAAGGCTTCCCTAATCGCTTAATCGCAGCTCGAAAAGGTTCTCCTTTAGTTATCGGAGTAGGCGAAGGCGAGCATTTCTTAGCCTCAGATGCTTCCCCGATTATCGAATACACGAAAAAAGTTATCTACGTAAACGACTACGAATTAGCCATCATTACGCCGGATGAGATCATTCTAAAGAACTTAGGTAACGAAACTATTACACCCTATATACAACAGTTAGACATGGAATTAGCCCAAATCGAAAAGGGCGGTTTCGACCATTTCATGTTGAAAGAAATTTTTGACCAACCGGGCAGCTTAACAGATTGTTTACGTGGCCGTTTGGACATGGAAAATCTAACGTTAACGCTTGCGGGCGTCGAAGAACACATGTCCGTTTTCTCACAAGCAAAACGCATTATCATCGTGGCTTGCGGAACGAGCTGGCACGCCGGTTTAGTCGCGGAATACATGATCGAAACCCTTTGCCGCATTCCAGTAGAGGTAGAATATGCGTCTGAATTCCGTTACAGAAATCCAGTCGTAGGCGAAGGCGATGTGTTAATTGCGATTTCCCAAAGTGGTGAAACAGCCGACACCCTGGTCGCAATCGAAAAAGCGAAAGAAGCCGGTGCCTTTATTTTTGGGGTTGTAAACGCGGTAGGATCATCCATCGCTCGTTTATCTCACTCCGGTGCTTATACTCACGCTGGACCAGAAATCGGAGTAGCTTCTACAAAAGCCTTTACCGCACAATTAACGGTATTAGCGATGATGGCCATCAAAATTGGTCGCGAGAAGAAGACCGTTACTGAAGCTGAATACAATCGCTACCTAGCAGAATTGGCTTTAATCCCAGAAAAGGTCAAAGCCGTTTTAGAAACACACGAATCCATCAAAGAAGTGGCGAAGCATTACGCTGACGCGCGTGACTTCTTGTTCTTAGGCCGTGGATACAATTTCCCTGTAGCTTTAGAGGGCGCCTTGAAATTAAAAGAGATTTCCTACATCCACGCGGAAGGTTACCCGGCAGCAGAAATGAAGCACGGCCCGATCGCCTTAGTAGACGAAAACTTACCGGTATTATTCATCGCCACAAAAGATGCCTACTACGAAAAAATCGTTTCAAACATCCAAGAGATCAAAGCCCGTAAAGGAATGGTGATCGCGGTGATTTCTGAAGGCGATACCTTAATTCGCGGAATGGCGGATCACGTGATGGTGGTTCCTGAGGTAGACGAATTATTAGCCCCACTTGTTTCGGTGATTCCTACACAGATTCTTTCTTATTACATCGGGGTCTTGAGAGGATTGGATGTGGATAAACCGAGGAACCTCGCTAAAAGTGTGACAGTTGAGTAAGATGTAGCCTTTCTTACAATTTCACAAAATTATCTTCCAGTCTCACATTGAAGTTTATCTCTGCTTTCATGGCAGAGAAAACCTTCAAGATGGTATCTATTGTCGCACTATTGGTGCTACTTTCTAATTTAGAAATTTGCGCTTTTTGCACGCCCACTAGTTTACCTAACTCTTCTTGAGTTAAATTTCGTTCGCGTCTAGTTGTTTTGATCATTTTTCCCAAAACCTCCATGCGCAGCTCATATTCATACTCATCTCGCTCACTAGAACCAATAGGCCCTATGTGCTTGTCCTTCATTTCGCCAAGCGAGTAAGTTTTCATATTTCAGTAGTCAGTTTTTTGAAAAGCTTCGGATCATTCGTCAGTTCAGCCAGATCGATATTATAAAGTATCTTATTTACAGATTTGGCATCCAACTTAGCTAAAAACTGATTCGCCTCTTCTAAAAATCTCGTTTCAAAATACCTCATCTTTTTCCATTTACAAACCTAGCAAAGCTATGCAAAGTTTCCAAATTTAGAAACCAGTAAATTGATAAAATAGTACCGTGGAATAATCCCAAACCTATCCATCTGCCGATGCATCACCTTAAATCAGATAGGTGGAAACAAGGCGAGTAAAATCATACATGGATAGCCTATGGGCCGGTTTCACCCGTTCGAAGGTTGTTTTAGCAAAATCACGCTGCAATCCATAATGCTCAATGTAATTCACGGTTTCTAACAAGGCCGTACTTGGATCCTCCGGCGTCGCCACTATGTGACCTGCAGTGTCTAAGAAAGTCAAAGAAGAATCTAAACTCGTTAAAAACATATACAACGCTCCTATTTGCAAAGGCACACAGCTATAGAATCCAGTTTTCGTGAAGGCAAGAAAAGCCATCAAACATAAGATATAAGGGGTAGTATACCGAAGGGGACGAAGTATTAAGACAGGTTTATAGGTCAAATATAAAAAAAGTCAGGACCTTTCAGCCCTGACTTCCTCATTAATTTATTCCAAGTTATTAATAACCAGGATTCTGCTTTAAAGTAGCAGCCCCATTCTTTTGAGAGTTTAAGATCTCGTCGTTAGGAAGAGGGAAATATTCATTGCGACCCGCTTTGTATGTTTTTCCTACTAAATAACCACGCTTGTTATACGTACGTCCAGCTAAGTCTGTTGCATTTACAGACTCCTCTTTCAAGTACTTGTTCAAGTAAGGCTCTGCAATTCCCCAACGTACTAAGTCGAAGAAACGGTGACCTTCCATCGCAAACTCTAAACGGCTCTCCATACGTACGGCGTTCCGAGCATAATCAGCCCCTTTCGCAGCAAACGTGCCCGCAGGATAAGGATTAACTGCATAGGTAATGGATGCATCTTGAACCGACCCCGTTTTAGCGCGATTACGAATCAAGTTAACATAGGTTTCAGCCGAAGCTAAATTACCTAACTCAACTTCGCACTCTGCTAACCAAAGGATAACCGAAGACATCTTTAACAAACGGTAATTATTGTTCACCGCACGTCTAGAAGTGGAGTGCGTCGAACTACCTTCATCCGCTAAATAATACATCCATTTTTTACCAATGTATGGACCTGAGTAAAGCTGATTACGAATCCAATCATTACCTGGCATCACACCCCAGTCTAAGAACTTAACACCGCGACGACCTACTGTCCAGTCTAAACGTGGATCTACTGGTACATCTTTCTTTAAATCGAAGGCTACGTTAGATTTCAAACCTTGGTCATTGGGAACGTCCACTGTGTTGTAGGTATCATCCGTACCGTCGGCTTTAGCACCTATCATTGGCAAACCATCTGCATCTGTTTTGAATGCGTTCACCAGGTTTTGGGATGGAAGGTAGAAGCCGCAACATCCACGACCAGGAGAGTTCGCAGAGTAGGGCCAGTTCAAGTTATCCCCCACATTACCATTGTTACCCGTTGAACCATCATTTACTGAGAATTCTACTTCGAAAATAGATTCCGCATTGTTGTTCGTAATGTTACGGTAGTTATCGTGGTAATTAGGCATTAATTTTTTGCCAGAGTTAGCATATACATCTAACAAAATAGTCTTAGCCTCAGCCCATTTCTTTTGGAAAATATACGCCTTTGCTAGGTAGGTTAAGGCTGCCCATTTCGTTGCACGACCTTTTTGAGATTGTACGACTGGTAAGACCTTCGATGCCTCTAAAAAGTCTGCCTCGATATTAGCCCAAATATTTTTATCATTTGGAATCTTAGTCGAGTTAGGGTCATCTCTTTTGTAGATGGTCTCATCGATATACGGAACATTGTTCCACATCTTTTTGCCCTCGAAGTGGTAGTGACCACGCAAGAAACGAGCTTCCGCTACTACTTGAGCTCTTTCAGCATCTGTCATATCCTTCACATCCGTACTCTTAGCCAGTAAGATGGTTTCGTTTGCACGAGCCACTCCATCGTAGGTGTGTTGCCACTTTCCTAAGAAGTACGTGTTATCTGATAACCAGTTAAATTGTTCGATATACTCTTGCTCTGGCTGGTCACCAATATCCGTTCCCTTTACAGCATCACCTGAAGTGATACCTCCAAAAACGTAGTTTGAAATCGTAGACTGACGTCCCGTATTTCCTGCCCCTACCCCGTCTAATAAGGAGTAAGTTCCAATTAACAAGGCATTCACCCCATTCTTGTTACTTAATGATGTCAAAGAAGCCGCACCTTGAGGCTCGATTTCGAAGAAATTATCCGTACAAGAAAAGTTGATACCGACGGTCGCTACTAAAGCGCTGATGATGATTAACTTTTTCATTTTTTTATCTGATTTGTTCAAATTAAAATCCAACTCTTAGACCTACATTATATGATTTAGCTACAGGGAATGCACCTTCATCGATACCCATGTGAATATCTTGGTTATCATTTCCAGAAGTTCTCAAGTTGATATCAGGATCTAAACCTTTGTATTTAGTGAAGGTTAATAAGTTTTGGCCTTGTACATATACCTGAACACTGCTTAACTTAATCTTGCTCAATAAATTCTTAGGTACCGTATACGTTAACTGGATATTCTTGATACGCATGTACGATCCATCCTCTACGAAATAAGAGGATATTTGTTGTGATGTACCATCTTGAGAGTTCAAGCGAGGTAATAAAGCCACGTCTCCTTGCTTCTTCCAAGAGTTGTACAACATGTCCTTAGAACGGTTACCTTGGAACGTATTGAAGTCTGTCCAGTATTTCAAATAGTTAAACAATTCGTTTCCTTGAACACCTTGTGCAAACGCCGTTAATTCCCAGTTTTTGTACCCTAAAGTTACATTTAAACCATAAGAGAAATCAGGATGCGGATTACCGATGATCGTTTTATCAGCTGCTGTAATCACACCGTCACCATTTACGTCGCGGAATTTAAAAACACCTGCACGAGTATACGTACCAAATTTAGGAGCAGAAGCCGCCTCCGCATCATCCTTAATTACACCATCTACGATGTAACCAAAGAAACTAGCGATTGGTAAACCTGCCTTCGTCACTGAGATAGCAGGAAGACGTGTAGAGAATCCAAATACCGATGCTTTCGGGTCGTCGTTTAATTTAACCACGTTGTTTTTGTATTGTGAATACATAGCTGAAACGCTGTATCGGAAATCACCAATTCGATCACGGTACGTCACGTTAATGTCAATACCTGTGTTATTTACTTCACCAATATTTACATAAGGAATCGTGGCAGAACCAGCTGTCTTAGGTATAGGCACTTGCGTTAACATATCTGATGTAGTACGTGTATACCAGTCAAAAGTCACATCTAATTTGCTATTCAAGAATACCCCGTCAAAACCAACGTTTGTAGATGTATTCGTTTCCCAACGACCTACTGAGTTTCCAAATTGAGAAATATCAAAACCTGACGCAATCGAGTTACCCGAACCCGTGATATCATACGCGTTATTATTCGGATCTGGTGTAAACAAAGTGTAAGCATTGTATACGTTCGGGATTAATTGGTTACCTGTTTTACCCCAGCCTCCACGTACTTTCAAATCATTGATAAATGTCAGGTCTTTCATAAAAGCTAGTTCCGTTAAGCGAGCTCCTACAGAGAAGGCGGGGAAAACTCCATAACGATAAGCTGAAGAGAAACGAGACGAACCATCACGACGAATCGTAAAGTCAGCTAACAAGAAGTCCTTGTAAGCATAGTTCACTTTACCAAATTGAGAGAATAAGGCAGTGATTGTTGCACCTGAACCTGCATTCGAGAGTCCTGCCGCAGAACCATTATTCAAATAACGATACGAAGGATCATCAAAAGCGAAGTTAGAACGAGCGGCATTGAAACCAAAACCATAGGTAGAAACAGATTCCGTACCTACTAACACGTTCACCGTGTGATCACCCAGTGTCTTGTTGTAGTTCAAGGTATTGTACCAAGTGATAGCGCGATCGTAGGAGTTAGACACCGTTAATGAGTTCGAAGATCGTGGCTCTGCCGCTTCGATATCACGGTTTAAATAGGCTGCCTGGTTAAAGTTGTTATATTCAAAACCTAAACTAGTACGCGCTTTCAAATCTTTAATGATTTCTACTTCCGCAAACACGTTACCGAAGATATGAGAAGCTCTCACTGGATTATCTTTCTCTCTCCATTGACGTGCTAAGGGGTTAGGCGCATTTCCTAAGTTAGAACCACGAGAACCTGCAAAACCGTTTAAGTCTGATGTATTAGTACCACCTAAGCCCTTAGGACCTCCTGTGATATCAAATACGGGAATGATCGGTTGAATACGAATCGCAAACATGATGGGATTAGATTCGTTGTTATTACCTGATGGCACACCGATTCTTTCATCATAAGAAACCGTAAAGTTTTCCCCAAAAGTCAATTTACCTTTCTTGAATTCGGTATTTGCACGAACCGAGTAACGCTTATAACCTGTATATTTCAAGATACCTTCTTGGTCAAAATAGCTACCTGAGATCGCATATTTACCATATTTAGAGCCACCTGTAGCGCCTAATTGGAAGTTAGAGATTTTAGCTGGGCCAAAAATCTCCCGTTGCCAATTTGTACCCGCTTTATTCGATTTTGTGATATTGAAAGCCGTCTTACCTAAAGCAGGATCTGTAATATCGTTCGTATACGTATAGTTAGAAGGAAGGTCGCCATAGACGTTTGGATAAATATAATCCGCAATCGTTTGAGAACCATCCGCACCGAAACGGTATTGAGCTGAAGGAGACGTTCCAGGAGTCTTACCCGCCCCAATCTCCGATTCATAATAATACTGACCTAATTCTTTGGTATTTAAAAGGTCCAAGGTTTTTCCTACATCTTGGACACCAGTGTACATGTCAAAATTGATCTTAGGTTCGCCTTCTCCACCACGTTTTGTCGTGATGATCACAACCCCGTTCGCCGCACGCGCACCGTAGATAGACGCTGCAGACGCATCTTTCAGTACCTGCATTGACTCGATGTCACTTGGGTTAATTTGGTTTAAGGTTCCTTGGGTAGGTACACCATCAATCACATAAAGTGGAGAGTTGTTATTAATCGAACCAAAACCACGGATACGCACCATCGTTCCTCCACCAGGGGAGTTATCATTACCTACCGTCACACCAGCCGCACGACCTTGTAACATTTGGGTTAACGAAGCGGATGGAACCGCCGTTAATTCTTTCGCACCTACCACTGTTACCGCACCCGTAATATCTTTTTTACGTTGAGACGCGTAACCAGTCACGATGACTTCGTTTAATTGACTTACATCGTCATCTAAGGTAATCGCTAGAGAACTTCTGTTTCCTACAGAAACGTTCACCGTTTTGTAACCTACAGAAGAAACCACTAAATCTGCATTACCTTTCACATTCAGGCTAAATGCACCATTCACATCTGTAGTAGTACCGGTCGTTGTACCTTTAATCACCACAGAAACTCCAGGAATCCCTCCGCCCTTGGCGTCTGAGACTGTTCCCGCAACTTTTCGATCTTGACCAAATGCCACCCAGGATAAGGTGAGCATCAAGGCCAGTAGAAAGACCACTCTGCTTACGTAGAAATTGTTTTTCATATAAATAAAAGGTTTGAGTGATAAGCCAATAACCGCCAGGCAATCATTAACTTGTAATGCGAAAATTTAGAAATATTTTTTCACACTACTATACAATGCTATATAATTTTTTCATTATTAAATTGTAATATTTATTATTCGACTCAAAATGGACATTTTAGATCTTCGCGATTTTGCCTTAAGTCTACCTGATTCGGAGGAATGTCTAAATCGCTATTTACCGCAGAATAAAGTATTGGAATTCATCCGCACCTCTCACTCCTTAATTAAAAAATAAAACCTTTTTCTGTTTTTAGGTGTTTGAAAGATATGCCTGAAAAAATTATTGAGGTCCGCCACCTGTCGAAAAAATTTGGATCGTTCCAAGCCGTCTCAGACGTCAGCTTTTCTGTTTACAAAGGCGATGTGTTTGGCTTTTTAGGACCGAATGGGGCCGGAAAAAGTACGAGCATTCGTTGCTTGAATTCGTTGATTAAACCGGACAGCGGGACGGTTGAGATTTTTGGGCAATCCATCACTACGCACCGAGAATCCATTTTGGGTCGCATTGGTAGTATTATCGAAAAACCTGATTTCTACAAATATTTATCGGCTTACCGAAATTTAGAGATTTTCTCTCGCATCTCCGGAAAGCCTTCTTCTAAGCAAGAAATCTACAAAATGTTAGACTTCGTGGGCTTAGGCGGTCGCGAACGAGATAAATTTGCAGGATTCTCTCACGGGATGAAGCAACGTCTAGGCATCGCCCAAACGCTCTTGCACAATCCCGACCTCATCATTTTAGACGAACCCACCACAGGTTTAGATCCTCAAGGGATTATCGATATTCGAAACTTGATTTTGCGACTGAAAAATGAGCAAAATAAAACGGTGTTGTTGTCGTCTCATAATTTGGCAGAAATCGAACTGATTTGCAATCGAATGGTCATCATCAATAAAGGTCGATCGATCGTAGAAGGCAATGTGAGTGATCTAATGAACGGCGAAAACCTGATTCTGCGTTTAGAGGCGAGTCCTATGCCCGCTGCAAAAAATGTGTTATTAGCCTGGAAACCTACTCTTTTATGGGATAACGTAGGAGACTCTTCTATCCAATTCCCCATCGAAAAATCAGAAATCCCCTATTTGACGAAACTTCTCGTTGAACAAAATATCGAAATATACAGCCTAGAAGCGAAACGCACGCTGGAGGATTATTTCATTAAAATTGTATCTCAATGATCCTTTTCAACAGCATTTATAACGAAATTATCAAGATTGCGCTGAAGCCCCGAAGTTATTTAGGACTAGCCGCTATCACCGTTTTGGTGGCCGTCATCCAATTTGCTTTGAAAGCGGATGGAATGTCCATCATCTCTTTTGTGACCGCTTCCTTCGAGCAGACTTTGACTTTCGAAGGCAACGTCTTGAATGGAAACCTGGTCGCCTTCATTATTTTACAAATGTTATTAGTCCAAATCCCCCTCCTAGTCGCCTTAGTGACCGGCGATTTAGTCTCAGGAGAGGCGGCTATGGGCACCATTCGAATGCTAGCCACGAAACCAATTTCTCGGGTTCAACTGCTGTTATCCAAATTTATTGCCGGAGGCATTTATACCTTAATCGTCATTTTATGGATGGGTGTGATGTCTGTGGTAGTCGGAAAATTACTTTTCGGAACTGGAGACATGATGGTGCTGAATTCCGATGGATTAGTGATTTTGCAGGAAGCAGATGTGAACTGGCGTTATTTGGGCGGGTTTGCGGTGGCATTTTTAGCGCTGTTTACGGTGAGTTCTTTGTCCATTTGCCTGTCGTGTTTCACGGATAACTCCATAGGCCCTATCGTGGCGACGATGTCTGTTATCTTATTATTTACCATTATCGGGACCCTAGATGTGCGTGTTTTTGACCCCATCAAACCATATCTATTCACCACTCACATGGCTTCTTGGCGTTCGTTTTTTGAAGACCCGCTGCCGCTTTCGGCGATTTGGAGATCCATTGCTGTTTTAGTGGCGCATAATGTGGTGTTGATTTCCGTTTCACTTTACACTTTCCACCGAAAAGATATTCAATCATGATGCGCGTAATCTTACTATTTCTTTCTTTTTCACTCTTCGCACAAGATGCGAACAAGACGGTGATGCAGGTGTTAGCCCGCATGAACAAGGTGCGTGACTACAAAGTCGAGTCTCTGATTAAATCCGATATTCCGCTGGTCAGAATTATGCCGGCAAAGGCGACGATTTATTTCAAACAGCCGGAAAAATTTCGGATGATTACAAAAGGAATTGCGATTTTGCCCAAAAAAGGTTTCACCGACTTAACTGCCTTATTGCGAAATAAAGCGGCTTACAATGCCTTGTTCACCGGTTTCGAGGTTATTGATGGCGTAAAAACAGAGTCAATTACTTTATTGCCCACAGACGATTCAGGTGAAATAGTATTAGCGAAAATCTGGGTCGACCCTACGTTAGATTTGATTTTAAAATCTCAAATCACCTCTCGTAGCAACGGAACCGTACTTTCCACTTATGTATATGGTGCTGAAAAAGCCTACGGACTTCCATCCGAATTGAATATCACGGTCGACGTAAAAAAATTCAAGATCCCGAAAGGCGTCGTAGTCGATATCAACCGCACCGCGGTCGCACCGGTAAATACGCGCAAAACCGGCCAAATTCGCCTGTCTCTTACGAACTACGTCATTAACCAAGGAATAGAAGACAAAATCTTCAAGGACTAACACTCCTTCCTTGTACTATATTACCGGTAGCTTTCGTTCTTTTTTCGTAATTTAGATTTCTAAATAGACTCGAAAATGAAAGGAATCATAAGTTGGGTGCTTTTATGTTTGTCATTAACAAGCAACGCACAAAACTGGCAGTTGACCGGATTTACAAAGGCTGACGCTGAAAATCCGATTCTCTCCCCCTCCCTTGAAGCGCGTTTCCTCGATCCCATCACCGGGAAAAAAGTAGGCTGGGAAAACAAAAACGTCTTAAATCCCACGGCCCTTGTTCGCGATGGCCTCGTTCATTTGCTTTATCGCGCACAAGATTCACTTGGAACTTCCCGCATTGGTTTAGCCACCAGCGCAGATGGCATCCATTTCAAAAAAAGCCCTGAACCCATTTTATTTCCGGCAAATGATGCCTTCCGTGGCTTTGAATGGCCAGGTGGTATTGAAGACCCTCGAATTGTAGAAACTTCAGAGGGCGGCTATTTTCTCACGTATACCTCTTATGACGGCAAAGTGGCCCGTCTTTGCGGTGCCTTTTCGAAAGATTTACAAACCTGGGAGAAAATAGGCCCCCTTTTTACCTCAGAAAAATATTTGAATACCTGGTCGAAATCAGGTGCCCTAGTTTCAGAACAAAACGGTTCGAGAATCGTGGCCAAAAAGATCGGAGGGCTCTATTATATGTATTTCGGCGACACTGATTTATTCCTAGCGACTTCGAAAAACTTACGTCATTGGGACATCTTAGAAAATGCAGAAATGAGCGTTCGCTTATCCGTTTTAAAACCACGTGCTGGCTATTTCGATAGCCGATTAGTAGAGCCAGGGCCTTATGCCCTACTTCGCAAAGAAGGAATTGTATTAATCTACAACAGCTCGAATGCGGCGAATTACAATGAAGCGCGCTTCCCCAAATTCACGTATGCCGCCGGCCAAGTATTGTTCGACGAACAGAAACCATATAAAGTTTTGGCGCGAACAAATGAGCCCTTTATTTGGCCTAATCAGCCCTATGAAAAAGTAGGTGAAGTGAATGAAGTATGTTTCGTGGAGGGTTTAGTACCCTTTATAGGAAAATGGTTCCTCTATTATGGAACCGCAGACTCTAAAATCGCTGTTTCTATCAAAAAATGAGCTCACTAGGATTACATAGCGTCCACCACATCGCCATCATCTGCTCGGATTATGTGCGTTCTAAGGCCTTTTATACGCAGGATTTAGGACTTGAAATGATCCGAGAAGTGTATCGGGCTGAACGCGATTCGTATAAATTGGATTTAGCGCTGAACGATCACTATGTGATTGAATTGTTCTCTTTCCCTAACCCGCCCGCTCGACCTTCGAGGCCGGAAAGTTGTGGTTTGCGACATTTGGCATTTCAAGTAAATAACCTGGACTTGACGGTGCAGGAATTAACCAAAAAAGGCATCACATCGGAGCCCATTCGCATCGATGAGTTCACTGGGAAGCGATTTACCTTTATCGCGGATCCGGATGATTTGCCCCTTGAATTTTATGAATTATGAATAGAATAGATAAAAAACCACTTTCAAAACTAGGATTCGATTTCGTAACACCCGCTTTCTTAGAAGAGGGCCAAAGCGAATTCGACCACCGCAACTCCAACATCGACTTAGGGGCTTACCGTCCGCTAGCGCCGCGGGAGATTAGTATCCTAGAAGCGAACTTGAACGAGGCAGAGAACTGGAAAGACGTGTGGGTGAAAGAGGGTTTTAATCCGTACTTGGTGAAGAATTGCCGCTTTTTTGGCATTAACCGTATCGGTATTTTAGAAAGTTGCTATTTAGAATTCAAAAACCTGCGCATGCCGGTGGGTCTTTATAACAGCACCTTGATCTCGTGTGATTTTGGCGATAACGTAGCCATCGATCGCGTGAACTTATTGTCTCATTACCAAATCGGAAACGAAGTAATGATCCTCCAAGTGAACGAATTAGCTACCACGGCGACGGCGAAATTTGGTAATGGTATCGTAAAGAAAGGCGAAGAAGAGCGCATCCGAATTTGGATGGAATTAGGCAACGAAAATGGCGGACGCAAGGTCATTCCATTCGTGGGAATGAAACCTGCCGATGCTTTTTTATGGACCCAAGACCGCGATGACACCTTATTACAAGCGAAGTACAAAGAAATGACCATCCAAGAATTCTCGTCTAAACGCGGATTCTACGGCCAAATCGGCGACCGCACCGTCATCAAAAATACCGGGATCATCAAAGACGTCAATATGGGTACCGATACCTATATCAAAGGCGCGAATAAATTAAAGAACTTAACGATCATCTCGAACGCCGAGGCCTCCACCCAAATAGGCGAAGGCTGCGAAATCGTGAACGGTATCATCCACGAAGGCTGCCGCATTTTCTACGGTGTGAAGGCGGTTCGTTTCATATTAGCGGCACACTCACAACTAAAATACGGTGCGCGTTTGATCAACTCATTCTTAGGAAGCAATTCCACCATTTCTTGTTGCGAGGTATTAAATGCACTCATTTTTCCGGCTCACGAACAACACCACAACAACTCGTTCTTGTGCGCAGCAATCGTCAAAGGCCAAAGCAACATGGCCGCCGGCGCGACCCTTGGTTCAAACCACAATTCGCGTGGAGCGGATGGGGAATTGCAGGCGGGACGTGGATTTTGGCCTGGCTTATCCGTGGCCTTAAAACACAACTCGAAGTTCGCCTCCTTTAACCTCATTTCGAAAGGAAATTACCCAGGTGAAATCCACAATCCACTTCCCTTCTCCTTAATCGGAAACGATGATTCCGAAGGCGGATTATTGATCATCGCCGGCTATTGGTTCCAATACAACATGTACGCCCTGGCCCGCAATGCCTGGAAATTCGCAGCTAGAGATCAAAGAACCGACAAAGACATGTTGCTCGAGTTTGATTTCTTAGCGCCAGACACAGTATCGGAAATCTTGCAAGGGATCAACTTATTAGAGAAATGGGTTTCTGATTCGTTAGGCGGTGGAGATGGCAAAGCTTGGTTAAATGACCCAGCCAACGCTTCGAATCCGTTAGCCGTTTACGCGACAGGCATCGAGAACACGAAACGCAGAACGCGCATCGCTAAGGCTCATAAAGCCTACCAGATCTTCCATGATTTGTTATATTATCATGCGGCCAAAGAATGGTTAGCCACTTCCGAGCGCCACCCCACCGCTTCTCCATCGGCGCTTTTACAAGCGACCTTAAAAAATGCTACAGCCATTCAAGTTTGGGAAAATCTAGGTGGACAATTGATTCCATCCGGCGTCATCAACGAGATGAAAGAGGATATTAAATCAGGCCAAATCACTCGCTGGAAACAGGTACACGAATTCTACGAAAAACAAGCGGCGCTGTACCCAGAGCAGAAATTCGAAAACGCCTTAAACGGCTTATTACAGATCAACCCTTCAGCGTTCGAAAATATACCAGCCTGGATTGATCGCGCCATCGCTACCGCTGATTTCTTAACGGCAGGTATCGAACGATCTCGTTCAAAAGACTATGAGGATCCGTTCCGCTTAGCCATGTTCGGAAACGCAGCAGAACTCGATGCGGTGATCGGTGATGTGAAGGAGAATGAGTTTATTCAGGAGGCAAAAATGCGCGCGATATCCTTTAGAGAAAATCTAGAAGGATTAAAGCATAGAGCATAAAGCACAAATAATAAAGTTGGAATCCCCTCCGGGGATACGTTTATGAAACATTTCTGAATACATCAAAAAGGGGACCGAGGTCCCCTTTTTTTATTCTACTAATTATAATTAGAGAGAACAAGCCATTTTTAGATTCAATGCTCGATTCAAATTGTGTGGTGAAATGAAATTCAAGAAATTATTGCGAAGCACAATTTCAGAATTTTATTTCACCATATAATTTACAGAACCCATTGATCTAACAATTATGGCTTATTCGAGTCAACAACCAATCGCTGCTCTCTATTCGCAATTTCCCAAGCCATGTAGAACACTAGACGGCCTACTTTTTGGATTTGGTCAAACTCGATTTTATCTACCTCATCACCTGGCATGTGGTAATCGTCGTGAACTCCGTTAAAGAAGAATGCCACTGGAATACCATGTTTAGCGAAGTTGTAGTGATCTGAACGGTAGTAGAAACGGTTCGGGTCGTTCGCGTCATTATACCGGTAGTCTAATTCCAAACCTACGTGTTTCTTGTTTTGCTCCACTAACACCTCACGTAATTGAGACGACAATTTATCAGAACCGATCTCGTAGATGTAATCCGGCTTGCCTTTGTGCTCGTCATCATAACGACCAGTCATATCCGTGTTTAAATCTACAACCGTGTTCTTTAACGGGAATAAAGGGTGATTTGCGTACCACTCAGAACCCAAAAGACCTTTTTCCTCACCCGTCACCGTCATGAATAAAATGCTACGACGTGGACGTTTTCCTTCTGCCGCTGCTTTACCGAAAGCCTCCGCTAATTCCATCACCGTTACGGTTCCAGAACCATCATCGTTTGCGCCGTTGTTGATTTGGCCATCTGCTGAAACTCCGATGTGATCATAGTGTGCTGTTAAAACAACCAATTCTTCTTTCTTATCTGTGCCTTCTAAATAACCCACGACATTGTAGGTATCCACTGGCTTCTCCGTTCTTTCGATCGTCACTTCGATAGGAGCTGCTTTGAATTTCGAGGCAACTGATTTTTTTGCCGTGGCTAACGATGCCTTGTAAGCTAATAACTCTGCTTCTGTAGTGCCTAAGATTTCAGCTGCCACTTCAGAGGAGATTAACAAGACCGGCGCTTCGTTTGCTGCAGAGGCCGCATCAGCGAAGGCCATGCGCTCATTCCCGAAACGCTTCATCATCACTTGACGTTGACGTACTTGGTTGCCAAAAGATTTCGTATCGCGATCCGCGATCAAGATCAAACCTTTCGCTCCAGCTGCTTGTGCACGCTTTAATTTTTCTTTCCAGCCGTCGCCTTTCCCGAAAACGGATGGATCTTTTGAACCAGACAATACATAGTTACCCGATGCGTCTTTTGCTTCCCCTTCGAAAGCTAAAACGTATTTACCTTTAGCATTTAATTTGTCAAAATCCGTGTACCCTCCTTGTTGTACCGCGAAACCAGCAAAAACTAAAGGAAACTTTGATTTCGCTGCAACAGGCGCAAGTGCATTCGCCATCATCTCACCTAGGTATTCGTATTTCTTTCCTTTAGCAGAAATGAAAACGTTCGTCCAAGCGCGGTTGACTAAGTCCACTTTTTGGAAATAAGACCCATTCACTGGCGCAATGCCTGATTTCTTAAAAGAGTCTGCAATATAATTCGCCGCCACTTTCTGCTCTGGCGAACCCGTATTGCGACCTTTCAGGCTATCTGAGGCGATAAAAGTCAAGTGTTTTTTCAGATCATCCGCGCGAATAGACAACGCGTAAGGAACTGGATCTCCCTGAGCGATGGCGCTCATCGGGATAAATTTAGCAGCTAAAAATAGCCCTAAAACGTAGATGTTAGTTTTTTTCATTTGTTGAAACAAAATTTAAGAAAGCGAAGTTAAGAATCTAAAAATAAATCGCTAAAAAAAGATTAAATTTGTGGCGATTTTATCATCCAAATTCTCAGAATTTATGACCCCAAATTACACTTATCAGGAAGACTTCTCGTTACGTCACAACAATGCAGAAGCGGCTGATATAACCGCCATGTTAAAAACAATCGGTGTGGATAGCCTAGACACACTTATTCAACAAACTGTACCAGAAAAAATCCGCTTAGCCCAAGGTCTTCGCCTGCCAGAACCGAAATCTGAATTCGCGTTCTTGCGTGATTTTAAAGAAGTCATGGGTCAAAACCAGATCTTCAAATCACACATCGGTTTAGGTTACTCTGATACGATTGTGCCGACGGTCATTTTGAGAAACATTTTAGAGAACCCCTCTTGGTACACAGCCTACACGCCTTACCAAGCGGAGATCGCACAAGGTCGTTTGGAAATGTTATTGAACTACCAAACGATGATCATCGACTTAACTGGCATGGAATTAGCGAACGCGTCCCTTTTAGATGAAGGAACGGCGGCAGCGGAAGCCATGACGATGTTATATGGCCAAAGACCAGCAGAACGCAATCAAGCTGAGGCTTATTTCGTGTCTGAATTATGTTTGCCACAAACCATTGACTTATTAAAAACGCGTGCTGAACCTATCGGCATTGAAATCGTGGTGGGTGACCACCGCACTTTCGACGTTACGGACGCACGTTTCTACGGAATGATGTTACAATACCCTGCTTCTAACGGTGAGGTATTTGATTATAGTGCTCTAATCGCTGCAGCGAAAGAAAACGGCTTACAAGTCGTAGTCGCAGCGGATTTATTAGCCTTGACTTTATTAACGCCTCCAGGTGAAATGGGAGCTGATGCGGTCGTGGGTGTTTCCCAACGCTTCGGGGTACCGATGGGCTTTGGAGGACCGCACGCCGGTTTCTTCGCTACGAAAGAAAAATACAAGCGTAATATTCCGGGACGTATCATCGGAGTTTCGGTGGATGCAGAAGGAAACCGCGCTTTACGTATGGCGCTTCAAACGCGTGAGCAACACATTCGCCGCGAAAAAGCAACCTCTAACATCTGTACGGCGCAAGTATTGCTTTCCATCATGGCAGCTTCTTACGCGATCTACCACGGCCCAACAGGCTTGAAGAAAATCGCCGAAAAAGTATACGGCTTGACTGAATTACTAGCGGTTAACTTACGCAAACTTGGATTTACCTTAGAAAACACCAACCACTTCGATACGCTGACGATTCAGACGGGAGCACAGACGTCGGACTTACGTGTTTTGGCAGAAAAAGCACAACGCAACTTACGTTACACGGCGACTACGACAAGCATCTCTCTAGATGAGACGACGCAAGAAGCAGACGTAATCGAAATTATCTCGTTCTTCGAGACATTAAAAGGCGCGAAAACAGCAGAGAAAAACGTTACTTGGGCGATCCCAGCAGCGTTAACTCGTAGCTCGACTTTCTTAACGCACAGCGTTTTCAATAAATACCATTCCGAGCACGGAATGTTGCGTTATTTGAAATCATTGGAATCAAAAGATTTATCGATGGTTCATTCGATGATCTCCTTGGGTTCTTGTACCATGAAATTGAATGCGACGACGGAAATGATTCCGGTGACTTGGCCAGAATTAGGCAAGATTCACCCCTTCGCACCGGCTTCTCAGACGAAAGGTTACCAGCAAATGGTCGCTGAATTAAATGATTGGTTATGTGAGATTACTGGTTTCGCGAAAATGTCGATGCAACCGAACTCGGGAGCACAAGGCGAATACGCTGGTTTGATGACCATCCGTGCCTACCACGCCTCTCGCGGAGATCACCACCGTAACATTGCCATCATCCCGTCATCTGCACACGGAACGAACCCGGCATCAGCTGTTATGGCTGGCATGAAGGTGATTGTTTCCCCTTGCGATGCGAACGGAAATATTGACGTGGCTGATTTGAAGGCCAAAGCTTTGGAACACAAAGACAACCTCTCTTGCTTAATGGTTACCTACCCAAGTACCCACGGGGTATTCGAGGAGACCATCCAAGAGATTTGTGAAATCATTCACGAAAATGGCGGTCAAGTGTACATGGACGGCGCGAACATGAATGCACAGGTAGGTTTAACATCCCCTGCGCGCATCGGAGCGGATGTTTGTCACTTGAACTTGCACAAAACTTTCTGTATCCCTCACGGAGGTGGTGGCCCAGGCATGGGACCTATCGGCGTAGCGCCACAGTTAGTTCCATTCTTACCAGGTCACGTACATGACGGAACTTCGGGTGCGGTTTCTGCGGCACCAGTAGGATCAGCTAGTATTTTGGCCATCTCCTATGCTTACATCGCGATGATGGGCGGCAAAGGATTAACGACTGCGACAGAAACGGCGATCTTGAACGCGAACTACATCAAGGCTCGTTTGGAAAAAGAATTCCCTATCCTATATACCGGTTCACAAGGACGTTGCGCTCACGAGATGATCGTGGATTGCCGTCCGTTCAAAATCTCGGCTGGCGTAGAGGCAGAAGATATCGCGAAACGTTTAATGGATTACGGTTTCCACGCGCCTACCCTTTCATTCCCGGTAGCTGGAACATTAATGATTGAGCCTACTGAGTCTGAAAACAAAGACGAGTTAGATCGTTTCTGCGATGCGCTTTTAAGCATTCGTGCGGAGATTCGTGAGATCGAAGAAGGAAAAGCAGACAAAGCAAACAACGTGTTGAAGCACGCGCCACATACTCAATCAGCTGTTTTACTAGGCGATTGGGATCGTCCTTACTCACGCGAGAAAGCGGTATTCCCACTGGCGTATGTGAAGGCGAACAAGTTTTGGCCTACGGTTTCTCGCATCGACTCTGCGTATGGTGACCGCAACTTAGTTTGCGCTTGCGAGCCGATGGAGAGTTATATGTAATTTTTCGTTACGCGTTACATGGAAGGCGGTCCCTTGGGATCGCCTTTTTTTGTGCAAATAAAATTTAGTATGCTTGCATAACATAATTCCTTTTATTTATATTTACGCATCGAGATTTAAAAACGTAGATATGAATCGTGCCATTAAAAAAGTAGCCATTTTAGGCTCAGGAATTATGGGCTCAAGAATAGCCTGTCATTTCGCAAATATTGGGGTTCAGGTCCTTTTATTGGACATTGCACCACAGACTTTGAGCCCAGAGGAAGAGGCCAAAGGTCTTCGTTTAGAACACCCTTCGGTACGTAACCGAATCGTCAACGCAGCATTTCAACAAACTATAAAAGCAAAGCCCGCATCGCTCTACGCAGCTGGCTTTGCGAATAACATCAAGCTAGGCAACTTCGATGACAACCTTTCGGAAATCAGTTCAGCGGACTGGATCATGGAGGTAGTCGTAGAAAACCTAGCCATCAAACAATCCCTCTACGAAAAGGTAGAGAAGTTCCGCACGCCGGGCACCTTAGTTACCTCGAATACATCGGGCATTCCGATTCATTTGATGTCAGAAGGTAGAAGTGAAGATTTCCAAAAACATTTCTGCGGAACCCACTTCTTCAACCCTCCCCGTTACCTACGTTTATTCGAAGTGATTCCAGGTCCTAAAACGGACAAATCGATTATCGAATTCTTATTAGGCTACGGCGAGACTCAATTAGGTAAAACAGCCGTTTTATGTAAAGACACTCCTGCCTTTATCGCGAACCGCATCGGTGTTTATTCGATGATGCAGACGATGAAAGTCGTGGAGGAATTAGGCTTAACGGTAGAGCAAGTCGATAAATTGACGTCCAAAGTCGTAGGTCGTCCTAAATCTGGTACATTCCGTCTTTCGGATGTAGTCGGATTAGACACTACCGTTCACGTAGCGAACAATTTGAAGGCCGCTTTAGTAAACGACGAAAGCAAAGAGATTTTCAACCTACCAGTGATGTTACAGCGTTTGATGGAAAACAAATGGCTGGGAGATAAAACGGGTCAAGGATTTTATAAGAAAACCAAAGACGAAAAAGGCAAAACGGTCATCCTGAGCCTTGATCTTAATACATTTGAGTACCGCGCAGCAGAACGCGTGAATTTCGAAACCTTAGATCGCTCAAAGGCGATCGATAACCTAGCTGATCGCTTAGCGCTTTTATTAGCGGGAAAAGATTTAGCCGGCGAATTCTACCGCAAAACCATCTTAGATGGTTTCCGTTATGCGTCAAATCGCATTCCGGAGATCGCAGATGATCTAGTCAAAATTGACCAAGCGATTTGCGCTGGTTTTGGCTGGGAGATGGGGATCTTCGAAACCTGGGATGCCATCGGTGTCGTGAATGGAATCGAATTAATGAAAGCCGAGGGTCTTGCACCAGCAGCTTGGGTAACGGAGATGGTGGCAGCAGGACATACTTCTTTCTACAAAGTGGAAGGTGGTAAGCGCTTGTTCTACGACATTGCGACTAAGAAATACCAAGCGATTGCAGGAGCGGAGAAGCAAATCAATTTGCAGATCTTAAAGCCGACGAAGACTGTTTCATCAAACGACGATATGCACATCGTGGATTTAGGCGATGGCATTTTGGGATTAGAATTCCACTCGAAAATGAACACGATGGGCCAAGGGGTGCTGGAAGGCATTCAAGAGGCAATCGCAACGGCGGAAAAAGATTTCCAAGGTTTAGTGATCGGAAATGAGTCGAACGAGGCATTCTCTGCCGGCGCGAATTTAGGGATGTTGTTTATGTTCGCGATGGAACAGAAATTCGACGACATCAACAACATGATCGCGACCTTCCAAGAAACCATGATGCGCGTGCGCTACTCGGGTATTCCGGTAGTGGTGGCACCACATACCTTAGCCTTGGGTGGTGGTTGCGAAATCAACTTACACGCAGATAAGATTGTCGCTCATGCAGAATTATATATGGGTTTAGTTGAAGTGGGGGTCGGTTTGATTCCTGCGGGTGGTGGAACGAAAGAGATGGCTTTAAGAATGGGCGATGCACGTCGCACAGGCGATGTGGAGTTGAACCGTTTGCAAGAGGCCTTTATGAATATCGCAACGGCGCGCGTGAGTACTTCGGCGCACGAGGCGAGAGAGATGAATTATTTACGCGCTCAGGATCGCATCGTGTTGAATCGCAATCAAGTGATATCAGAGGCGAAAAGAGAGGCTTTGGCCTTAGCAGACGCAGGATATGTCCAAAAAGCGAGACGCAACGATGTCTGGGTGGAGGGAAAACAAGGTTTGGCCCTATTCAAAGCAGGCATCCAAGGCATGTTAATGGGACGTTACATCTCAGAACACGACGCCTTAATTGCGAATAAATTAGCCTATGCGATCTGCGGTGGCGATTTAGACGCTCCGCAAGTCGTGAGCGAAACGTATTTACTCGACCTAGAAAGAGAAGCTTTCCTTTCACTATGTGGCGAGAAAAAGACCATGGACAGAATCCAAAGTTTATTAGGTGGCGGTAAACCACTCAGAAATTAAATCGTACGAAGATGAATGCATATATCATAGCAGGTTACCGCACAGCAGTTGCAAAAGCCAAAAGAGGAGGTTTCAGAACGATGCGTCCAGATGATTTAGCGGCGGAAGTCATTAAACATTTGATGAAGCAAGTGCCTAATTTAGATCCGGCACGTGTCGACGATTTGATCGTGGGCAACGCCATTCCCGAAGCCGAGCAAGGGATGCAAATGGCGCGCTACATTTCCCTTTTATCATTACCTAAAAACGTTCCCGGTTTTATCATCAACCGTTATTGCGGTTCTGGTTTAGAGGCGATTGCTTTGGCCTCTGCTAAAGTGGCTTCTGGCATGGCCGATTGCGTGATCGCTGGTGGAACTGAATCGATGTCGATGTTACCGATGATGGGCCACAAAACGGTCTTGAACTACGGAATCGCGAACGAACATCCGGATTATTACATCGGAATGGGTCTGACGGCAGAGGAAGTAAGTAAGAAATACAACGTGACGCGCGACGAGCAAGATGCGTTCTCTTTTGCTTCTCACATGAAAGCATTGGAAGCTCAAAAAGCGGGAAAATTCACGTCTCAAATCGTTCCCGTGGAAGTAACGGAGAATTATTTCGATGCCAAATCAGGTAAGAAACAAACCCGAAGCTGGACCGTGTCTGAAGACGAGGGTCCACGTGCAGATACAACCATCGAAGCTTTAGGTAAATTAAAACCGGCATTCGCGATGGGCGGAACCGTTACCGCAGGTAATGCGTCCCAAACTTCTGATGGAGCCGCCTTCGTTTTAGTCGTTTCAGAGAAATTAGTTAAAGAACTACATTTAGAGCCTATCGCTCGGATGGTCTCCTACGCGACAGCGGGTGTGGAACCAAGTTTGATGGGCATTGGACCGGTAGAAGCGATTCCGATTGCCTTGAAAAAGGCCGGTTTAACACTGAAAGATATTCAACAAATTGAATTGAACGAGGCGTTTGCGGCGCAGTCTTTGGCAGTCATGAAAACCCTCGATATTGATCCAAACATCGTGAACGTGAACGGTGGGGCCATTGCTTTAGGACACCCGCTAGGATGTTCTGGCGCTAAATTATCCATCCAATTATTCAACGAAATGCGTCTACGCAACCAAAAATACGGTATGGTCACGGCCTGCGTAGGTGGCGGTCAAGGGGTAGCGGGAATTTACGAATTGCTATGACCCCACAAGAGTACATTGATTTAGAGTCTGATTTTGGAGCACATAATTACCATCCACTGCCGGTCGTTTTAGAACGCGGGGAAGGGGTACATGTGTATGATGTGACAGGGAAAAAATACCTGGATTTTCTATCTGCCTACAGTGCGGTAAATCAAGGACATTGCCACCCGCGGTTAGTGAAAGCCATTTCAGAGCAGGCTTCGCGTTTAACGCTCAGCTCCCGCGCTTTTCACACGAATCTACTAGGTTCAACGGAGAAGAAATTAGCCGAGAAATTCGGCTACGAAAAGGTTCTCTTAATGAATACGGGTGTAGAAGCCGGCGAATCTGCCATCAAATTAGCGCGTAAATGGGCGTATGAGGTGAAAGGCGTTCCGGCGAATCAAGCGGAAATTATTTTTGCGGAGGGAAATTTTTGGGGGAGAACGATCGCGGCGGTTTCCTCCTCGAATGATCCGTCGTCCTATCACAACTTCGGTCCTTTTGTTCCGGGTTTCAATCGTATTCCCTACAATGACTTAGCGGCTTTAGAAGAGAAATTACAAAACCCTCACGTGGCCGCATTTATGGTGGAACCTATTCAGGGCGAGGCTGGGGTCGTTATCCCGTCGCCGGGTTATTTAAAAAAGGCAGCAGCTTTATGCAAAAAACACCGAGTACTTTTCATCGCAGATGAGATCCAAACCGGTTTAGGTCGCACAGGTGCCTGGTTAGCTTGCCACCACGAATTAGTTCATCCGGATATTTTATTACTAGGCAAAGCGCTTTCTGGCGGATTTATGCCGGTCTCAGCGGTGCTCTGCAACGACGAGATTATGCTCACCATTAAACCTGGTGAACATGGTTCGACCTATGGTGGAAATCCGTTAGCCTGCGCAGTTACGAATGTAGCCATCGATATCATCGAAGACGAGGATTTAGTCGAAAATGCCACCCTTCGAGGTCAGCAATTATTGACCTTCCTAGAAAGTTTGCGTGATAAAACGGCCTTAATTAAATCAGTCAGAGGAAAAGGGCTTTTATGTGCCATCGAAATCGATACGGATGAGGATAGCCACGTGGCTTGGGAAATCTGTTTGGATCTGATGAAGAAAGGATTGCTAGCGAAACCGACTCACGGCAATAAAATAAGACTAGCTCCTCCCCTCACTATTACGGGTGCAGAGATGGATCAAGCTTGCAGCATCATCGACAAAGTTTTTCTGGGCTATTAAGCGATTTCGAAGCAGCGCATCGAGATTCCGCCGTACACGAGTTCATCGTACGTGAAACGCACGGTCTCGTCTTTGCGGGCCAAAGCCAACGCATACAACATCGGAATGTAGTGATCCGGCGTGGGTACAGATTTTAATCCGCCCGGCGCACGCGCATAATCCACTAAACTCGAAATATCCTTATCCAGTAACTTCTGCATGGTCCAGGCATCAAATTCCTGTGCCCAGTCATAGGCGAAATGCTCCTGACCCATCGAGAGGTTCGGTATGCTAGCCTGTAAATTGTGTACGATATTCCCACTTCCCACGATCAAAACACCTCTTTCCCGTAAGAATTGTAATTCCTGAGCGAGGGTGACGTGGTAGGCTAATGGTTGAGAATAGTCAATAGACATCTCAAAACAGGGAATATTGTGATTCGGAAAAAGATGACAAAGGACCGACCAGGCGCCATGATCTAAACCCCATTCGGTAGTTTCTTGAATTTTTTGGGAGCCGGAAGCGAGCATTTTCGCAGTTTCTGGGCTTCCCGGTGCTGGGTATTGAAATTCGTGCAAGGCACGCGGAAATCCTCCAAAATCGTGGATCGTCTCCGGCATCGGCGACGCTTGCACTTGGGTAATACCGCGCGTTAACCAATGAGCGGATACTACTAGAATGGCTTTAGGTGGCGCAATAGAGGCCCCTAGCGTATTCAATGATGCCGTAAATGGATTGTCTGCCAGTGCGTTCATCGGGCTTCCGTGCCCAATGAACCAAACTGGCTGTATGTTTGACATAATACTATCTATTCCTTTAGCGATTCATGGACACTAAGAACTCTTCGTTGTTCCTCGTTCCTTTCATTTGCTGTTGCAAGAATTCCATCGCCTCTACCGAGTTCATGTCGGACATGTGCTTACGCAAGATCCAAACACGTTGTAGCACCGCTGGATCCATCAATAGATCCTCGCGACGCGTACCTGAAGCCGTCACATCAATCGATGGATAGATTCGACGGTTCGCAAGCTTGCGATCTAATTGTAATTCCATGTTACCCGTTCCTTT
Source organism: Aquirufa antheringensis (assembly GCF_004307425.1). Classification (GTDB taxonomy): domain Bacteria; phylum Bacteroidota; class Bacteroidia; order Cytophagales; family Spirosomataceae; genus Aquirufa; species Aquirufa antheringensis. The sequence goes on along the minus strand of NZ_SEWZ01000003.1, from coordinate 139,577 downwards.
GAATTCCTCAAAGATAACTTCGTCCATTTTCGAACCTGTTTCGATCAAGGCAGTTGCGATGATGGTTAAAGATCCGCCATTTTCGACGTTACGCGCAGCACCGAAGAAACGCTTAGGTTTGTGAAGCGCATTGGCATCCACACCACCGGATAAAATCTTACCAGAAGATGGAACCACTGTATTGTAGGCACGTGCAAGACGTGTAATTGAATCTAATAGGATAACGACATCGTGGCCGCATTCCACCATTCTTTTGGCCTTCTCTAAAACCAGGTTAGCCACTTTCACGTGACGCTCCGCTTGCTCATCGAAAGTAGATGAAATTACTTCTGCACGCACGGAACGCTGCATATCCGTTACCTCCTCTGGACGCTCATCGATCAATAAGATGATCAAATACACCTCTGGGTGGTTGCGGGAAATCGCATTGGCGATGTCTTTCAACAATACCGTTTTACCCGTTTTAGGCTGGGCAACGATCATACCCCTTTGGCCCTTACCGATAGGCGCGAATAAGTCCAAAATACGCGTCGAATAATTATCCGGCGTAGAAGACAAGTTCAACTTTTCCTCTGGGAATAAAGGCGTCAAATATTCAAAATTGATCCGGTCGCGAATCTCATCCGTCGTCTTTCCATTCACTGATTCCACTTTCAACAAAGCGAAATATTTCTCACCCTCTTTAGGCGGACGAATCTTTCCTAAAATCGTGTCTCCCGTCTTCAAACCAAACATTTTGATTTGTGATGGCGACACATAAATATCATCTGGAGAAGCCAAGTAATTGTAATCAGACGAACGCATAAATCCGTATCCGCCTTCTTGCATAATTTCTAAAACACCCTCGTTCTCGATCAATCCATCTAATTCCTTGATGACCTGGTTGTAATTCGAACGTGGTTTGTGGTGATGCACCGGTGCTGGCGCCTCTTCTTTCGGTAATTTATCTACATCGACTGGTGCATCCGTGGGAGACACCTCGTCTTTTGTGTTTTCTGTGCTGGTGATAAAGGAAGTATCGACTAAGAATTCTTCAGGGGCTGCTACTTCTTTGTATTCGATAGGTGCCTCCGCTTCAGGTGATGCTTCAGGTGATGCTTCAGTCTGGTTTCCCATCGGTAACAAAGGGGCCTCTTCGTTGCTCTTCTTAATTCGTTGACGCTTAGGTCGTTCGTTTGATGATGAATCTTCTTCTTGTGCTTTTTTTACTCTTTTGATAGGCTTATCTTCCATAAAGGGGGAATGATTAATTGAGATTGACAACAGACATGTCTGTCAGAATGTGTGTCAAATGAGAAAGTTCGGGGATGTTGACTCGTTGAATTGTCAGAATCGACTTACAATACTACGGTATTAGCGGGGAATTGTCAAGGTTTTAGGCCAAAATTTGGGCTTTAAAATCAATTAAATGATAAAATACACGTCCACAGCGATTATTTCGTAGTTTTGCAGCACAAGAATCTATGGAAAACATTCAGCAGCAGCTTATTGACCTTTTGGAATCCCGTCGTAAAGAGGGCTTGTTCAGGCAATTATCCGTACTGGATGGCCGCACGGATTTCTGCTCAAACGATTACCTGGGTTTAGCAGGTGATCCCGTTCTCGCAGCGTCTATCGCGCGCGATTTTGAGGCCTTACCTGCAGAGGCTCGCAAAAATGGCGCTACTGGCTCACGTCTTATTTCAGGACATTCATCCTTAATCGAACAATTCGAAAAAGAATGCGCCGCCTTTCATGGATCGGAAACCGCTTTACTATTTAGTTCAGGCTACGATGCAAACATCGGTTTGATCTCCTCTCTACCACAAGAAGGGGAAGTTATTTTCTGTGATAAACTATTGCATGCGAGTTTGATTGATGGATTACGTCTTTCCAAAGCCGAACGTCGCATCTTCAAACACAATAACCTGGATGACTTAGTTCATCTTTTAGACCAATACCCTGCCGAAACACGCAAGTGGATCGTCGTGGAATCGGTTTATTCGATGGATGGCGACGTAGCTCCGCTCCCGGAATTAGTGGCATTGAAAAACAAATACCAGGCCGAACTCATCGTGGATGAGGCGCATTCTGGAGGAGTTTATGGTCCAGAAGGACAAGGTTTAGTGTCTGAGTTAGGTCTTTGCGAGGACGTATTTGCGCGCGTAATCACCTTTGGAAAAGCTTGGGGAAATGCGGGAGCGGTGGTCCTGGGGTCTTTGGCCCTCAAAGAATACCTCGTGAACTTCGCTAGACCGTTCATTTATTCCACAGCACCCACGCCCGCACACGTTTCCGCGCTTTTAAGCACTTTGCACTATTTACCTTCCCAAAACGAAGCCAGACAAAAACTGCAAGAAAACATCGCTTTCTTCCGCGCAAACTGCCATTCGGATGCCTGGGGGGATAGCCAAACCGCCATCCAGACCTTCTTCGTCACCGGAAACGAAGCCGTGCGAGCCAAAGCAGCCTCCGCCAACGAATTCGCCATCAAACCTATTGTTTTCCCCACGGTAGCAAAAGGCAAAGAGCGCATCAGAATTACGCTCAGCGCAAACCATACATCAGAACAACTACTTTCCCTCATCCAAGCACTCGAATGAAACAATTTATCGTCGCCGGAATCGGTACCGAAATCGGAAAAACCGTTGTTTCCGCCATTTTAACAGCTGGATTAAAAGCTGATTATTGGAAACCGGTTCAAGCCGGGGATTTAGATACGGGAGACGCCTATTGGATCCGCAATTGGGTTCCATCGGCCACGGTTCACCCGTCCACCTATGCGTTAACCCAACCCATGTCCCCGCATTCAGCGGCAGAGATCGATGGGATAACAATCTCACTGGATAGCTTTAAAATCCCCACTGATCAGACCTTAATCGTCGAATTAGCCGGTGGAATTATGGTGCCATTGAATGATCAACAGACGAATCTAGACTTGATCAAACACCTGAATTTGCCGGTCATTTTAGTGAGCAAAAACTATTTAGGCAGCCTGAATCATACCTTGTTAAGTTACGAGCTATTAAAACAGCACGGAATTCCAATGGCCGGAATCGTGTTCAATGGACCCGAAAATCCGTCAGGCGAGAAATTTATTTTGAATCATACCGGTTTGCCACTTATTTTGCGCGTGAATACAGAATCAGAAATCAATGAAGCGGTTATCGCTTCGTATGCAAATAAAATCCATGTCTAAGGAGAATTTAGCTTTACGGGATGCGGCGGTCATTTGGCACCCGTTTACGCAACACCAAATCGAACCTATTTCGATTCCGATTGCGAGTGGAAAAGGTGCGTATTTAGTTGATACAGACGGTAAAAAATACATCGACGCAATTTCGTCTTGGTGGGTGAATACACACGGCCATGGGCATCCGTATTTAGCTCAAAAAGTGTACGAACAAGCCCTACAGCTCGAACAAGTCATCTTTGCCGGATTTACCCATGAACCGGCGGTTCGACTTTCGGAACGTTTATTAAGCCATTTACCCGCTAATTTTGAGCGCGTTTTCTTCTCAGACAATGGCTCCACCGCTGTGGAGGTAGCCATCAAAATGGCCTTGCAATTCTTCCACAACCAAGGAAACACCAAGCGTAGAAAAATTCTCGCTTTTGCAGATGCCTACCATGGTGACACCTTTGGGGCGATGAGTTTAGGGGCGCCGAGTTCCTTTAATGACCCGTTTCAGGATATGCTTTTCGAGGTAGAATTCCTGCCTAGTCCTTTAAATGCTCAAGACTGCCTTACAGCGATGTCTGCCATAAACGCAGACGAATATGCCGCTTTCATCTTTGAACCCCTCATTCAGGGTGCGGGAGGAATGAAAATGTACGAGGCGTCGACCTTGGATGCGTTGATACGAATGGCACATGAGAAAGGAATGTTCTGCATTGCGGATGAAATCATGACCGGATTTGGTCGTACGGGGAAATGGTTTGCCATGGATTATTTGGCAGAAAAACCAGACATCGTTTGCTTTTCCAAAGGCCTAACCGGCGGCATGATGGCCATGGGGTTAACCCTTTGCAGTGAAACAATTTTTCAATCATTTCTATCGAATGATCGCCGTAAAATGATGTTCCATTCTCACTCCTTTACGGCAAATCCATTAGCCTGCGCGGCAGCCAATGCGAGTATGGATTTAATGGAAAAAGAAGAAACCTGGGCGTCTATTGCGCGCGTGGAATCTCGTCATCGGGCGTTTGCGGAAACGCTGAAGAATCATACCATCCTAAAAAATGTGCGAATTCACGGCAGTATCCTGGCGATGGAAGTAGAAACGGGTGAGAAAGATGGCTATTTACACTCCATCCGAGATGATATCTATCGCTACTTCTTGGAGCAAGGCATTTTAATGCGTCCATTAGGAAACACCATCTATATCCTCGCCCCCTATTGTATTGAAGACGAGGATTTAGCGTATATCTACGATAAAATTAAGGCTTTTGCGCAGGGGCTAATTTAGTGGCTTGCCAAGAAACCATTTGCCAACACTTATCCGCATACAAGAACACATCGGTAAAACGAACGCGCAAAGGAGTTTGGCCTCCGTCAGCTGCGGGCTGCTGAATCACAATGATACCGGTATTAATTCCCGTATTGCCATACACCCGTTGTTGCATTTCTTCCGGAGTGATAGACAAATAAATCGATTTCCCAGATAAAACGGACGCAATGTAACTATCCTTCGAATCTTGTACACCACTCGAGTGGAAGTAGACAAGTTCCTTGTGAATAACCGATTCTAGACCCGCACGGTCTTTCGCTACTAGGTACTTAAATCGACTTAATTCTGCTTCTTTAAGGGATTCCTCATTTTGCGCAAAGCCGATCATCGGTGCCAACAAACAAAATAAAATCAATACTTTCTTCATTTTCTTTTTGTTTTAAAACGCTTTCGCGCGGGTTATTTACTCAAAATTAAATCCGCTGCCTTCTCCGCAATCATGACCACCGCGGAATTCGTATTCCCCGAAATCACATCCGGCATAATCGACGCATCCACCACTCGCAACCCTTGCAAACCGCGAACGCGCAATGTAGTAGGATCGCAAACCGCCTCCGCATCCGTTCCCATCTTACAGGTTCCCACCGGATGATATACGCATTCCGTGGCTTGCTCGATGTGTTTTTCGATTAGTTCTTCGCTCCAAGGTCCTGATGGATAATTCAATTCCGATCCTTTTCTTAATCCGTCAAACGCTGTAGACAACACGATATCTCGTGCGATGCGCACTCCACGCTTCAAGGTTTCGAGGTCCTCTTTCTCGGATAAATAACGCGGATCAATGACCGGTGCGTCATGGTAATCCGCAGAACGCAGGCTAACTGTTCCACGACTTTTGGGCTTTAGTAAGGTAGGCAGAATGGTAAATCCATCGCTTAGCGGCAATTTACTATAATCGTACATATCGGCCGCCCATGCAGAAGAGAAATGAAACTGTAAATCAGGCACATCCGATTGATTCACCGAATCGTAGAAAGCCGCGGCCTCTAAAGGACTCGAGGCTAATGGTCCCTGTTTATTAAACGTATAATCCAGGTAGTTTTTCACCCCCAAAGCCACGTTATACGACTGACCCTTTGTACTGGCCTGCGCGTTCATATTCACAAACAAGTGATCAGACAAATTCTTCCCCACACCAGGTAGTTCTAGGCGGGAGTCGATTCCGTGTGCTTTCAATTCTGCCGCATCGCCGATGCCGGATAGTTGCAAGATTTGTGGGCTTTGGAAAGCACCAGCTGATAAAATCACTTCAGAAGCTTCGAATTCGATAGGCTTCTTAGAACCCAATTTATAGCCTTTCAACCCAGTCACCTTTTCTCCCTGAATCACTAAGGAAGCGACCTGAAAAGAGGTCTGGATGTGTAGGTTTTTACGAGAAAGTGCTGGTTGAATAAAAGCTTTCGCACCGGATGCCCTTTCGCCGTCTTGAATATTGAACTGAAATAATCCGGCTCCTACCTGCTTCGCCCCATTGAAATCGGGATTCGCTGGAATCCCTACCATGGCACAGCCTTCAATGAAAGCATCCCCAAAAATCGTCAAATGCCGATTCTTCGCCACTCGGTGCAGGCCACCCCTTCCGTGGTATTCGTTTTGAAAATCTTCGTTATCCTCTGACTTTTTGAAATAGGGCAGCACATCTTGGTAAGACCAACCGTCACAACCCCAAGCCGCCCAAGCGTCATAATCGGCTCTATTTCCGCGGATATATGCCATGCAATTAATCGCAGAACTTCCGCCTACCGTTTTTCCCCGAGGCTGGTAGATCCGACGCCCCCCCAAATGCGGCTGCGGTTCCGTGAAAAAATTCCAATTTAAATAGGTATGATTCAATAAGGAGTAGGCCGATGGCATGGATATGCGGGGATCCCTAAAATCTCCTCCCGCTTCGATCAAAAGCACCTGGTTCAGGGGATTTTCGGATAAGCGGTGAGCTAAAACGCAGCCTGCCGTACCGGCCCCCACAATGATGTAATCAAATTTCATAGAATAAGTCTACCATTTTCTCTTTGAATATCCCTATTTTTGACCAATAAACAATTCTCTGTGAGCAATTTTTCTGTCTACTTTTCTTTAGGCCTCGGGCACATCCTGAATTGGGCCGCATTAGACCACCTTTTGTTTATTCTATCGCTGACTTGCGTTTATGTAGTCACAGACTACAAAAAATTACTTTGGCTTGTGACCGCCTTTACGCTGGGACATTCATTTACTTTAGCTTTAGCCACTCTACAGCTGATCCAGGTGAATATCGCCTGGGTTGAATTCTTGATTCCTTGTACGATTTTAGTAGCTGCTATCAGCAATCTGATTCACACGGAGCAACGCTATAAATACGGCGTGGTTGCTTTTTTTGGGCTGATCCACGGCTTAGGTTTTTCGAACTATTTGCAAAGTTTGCTAGGTGCCGAAAGTTCCCTATTTACGCCTTTATTATCCTTTAATATCGGCCTAGAAATAGGTCAATTAGTCGTAGTTGCCCTGATACTTGCTTCCTCCATCCTTTCGCTTCACGTATTAAAATGGAAGCAAACGGCCTACATCCAAGTCATTTCAGGCATCACCATCGGCTTAGTCCTTCCCATGATCCTGGAACGTTGGCCATAATCGCTGGCCATAAAAAAAGCCCCGATTTTCATCGAGGCCTTTTCCTGGAATTTCAGAGGACTAAAAGTCTTCATCTAAAGAGAATGACATAGACTCCTTATCAGACATGACACCTGATTTTTGGTATTCTGCCACACGCTTCTCGAAGAAGTTTGTTTTTCCTTGTAAAGAGATCATCTCCATAAAGTCGAATGGATTTGTCGCATTGTAGTGCTTCTTGCATCCCAAAGAAACCAATAAACGGTCTGCCACGAAATCGATGTATTGACACATCATCTCCGCGTTCATACCGATCAATGAAACCGGTAATGCCACGGTTACGAATTCTTTTTCGATCTCTACCGCATCTAAAATGATTTCGTAGATACGCTCTTGAGGTAATTTATTTTTAATGTGATCTGCATATAATAAACACGCGAAATCACAGTGTAAACCTTCGTCACGCGAGATCAATTCGTTCGAGAACGAAAGACCAGGCATTAAACCACGTTTCTTTAACCAGAAAATAGAGCAGAATGAACCAGAGAAGAAAATACCTTCTACCGCTGCGAACGAAATTAAACGTTCTACAAAATTGTCTGATTCGATCCATTTCAAAGCCCAATCCGCCTTTTTCTTGACGCAATCGATTGTCTCAATCGCACGTAAAAGGTGATCTTTTTCTTTCGGATCATTGATATAGGAATCAATTAAAAGGGAATACGTTTCTGAGTGAATGTTTTCCATCATGATTTGGAAACCATAGAAACATTTCGCCTCTGCGTATTGCACTTCTTTCAAGAAGTTATTCGCTAAATTTTCATTTACGATACCATCCGATGCAGCGAAGAATGCCAAAACGTGTGAAACGAAGTGACGCTCGCCATCGTTCATCTTTTTCCAGTCCGCTAAATCTTGAGATAAATCGATCTCTTCAGCTGTCCAGAAAGACGCTTCCGCCTTCTTATAAAATTGCCAAATATCATCGTGCTTAATCGGAAAAAGCACAAAACGGTTGGGATCCTCAACCAATAAGGGTTCTACTGCTATCGTTGACATATAAATTAAATTGAACTCGAAATTAAGAAATTCTACCTGATATACAAGACCAATAACAGGCCTAAATTGTTTTAAATTTTAAAAGAAAAATCCGCCTACTTGAACAACCAGCGCTGAGCCATATGGAGAGCGCCCAGCCGTATAATTCAAGTCATACATAATCGAAAAATTAAGACCCATTTTAGATCCTATTCCCACTCCTACTAGTACTGGATTAGCATACGAAATTCCAGTGTTATTAGAAAGATTGTTGTAGTTCTCCACTTGTCCTGTTAGGTACGCTTGGCCAATGACCTGACTCAAAGCGGGAACTTGCTGGCGAATAAAGATTTTTTGACCTAAAAGATTACTCGAATAAGTGCCTAATGAGCCATAATTCGCAGAATAATACTGATAAATTAAACCCACACCCACCATCGCATTATTCGTCAGTGAATAACCCACCATGGGCGAAACCCCGATGCTCGTCGGGTTTCCAAAACTCAGGCCACTGATTCCTCCACCAAAATGTAAGCGTTGGCGAAAAGGTAATTCTCGGACGTCCTTTTCCACATCTAAATCACCCTCAGCACCCTCCTCTTTAATGACCACCGGTTCTTGGGCGAAGACCTCTGAAACTCCCACAAAAGTCAGGAGTGAAAAGAATAAAAACAGTTTTTTCATTTGGCTTAAATTGATTACCAAAATTAAAGGATATTTTTGTAAAATGAACTCCCCACAGGCAAAGCATAACATAGATAATTGTGATCCGAAAACGCACATCATCATCAAAGGTGCGCGCGTGCACAATTTAAAAGGAGTGGATGTGGCGATTCCACGCAATCAGCTCGTAGTTATTACGGGATTGTCGGGATCCGGAAAGTCTTCCTTGGCCTTTGATACCTTGTTTGCGGAGGGCCAAAGAATGTACGTCGAAAGTCTGAACAGCTACGCGCGGCAGTTTTTGGGACGTATGGAAAAGCCCGCGGTGGATTATATCAAGGGTGTCTCGCCAGCGATCGCCATTGAACAAAAGGTCAACACAAAGAACCCACGTTCCACGGTAGGTACCACCACAGAAATCTACGATTATTTAAAATTGCTTTTTGCCCGCATCGGCCGCACCATTTCCCCGGTTTCCGGAAAGGAAGTGCGCAAAGATTCGGTCTCTCATATCGTGGATTTTATTGCCCAAAACGACGGCAAGAAAATCCTCATCCTAGCCCCACTCGTTCATCACGAGGACAGAAGCCTAGAAAACGAGTGTCAATTACTCATCCAGAAAGGGTATTCTCGCCTAAAATTCCAAGACGAAATCATTGCCTTGGAGGAGTTAGTGGAGGACCCAGCTCATGTACAAAAGCTCGCGAAGAAACCGGCGGAGATCGCGATTTTGATTGACCGGTTAGTCTCTAAAAAAGACGATGAAGAGACGCAATTTCGCGTAGGTGATTCCGTCCAAACCGCCTATTTCGAGGGAGAAGGCGTTTGCTGGATTGAAATCGAAGGCAGAAAGCGCGACATCTTCTCGAATAAATTCGAATTAGATGGAATGGTTTTTGAGGAGCCAAGTTTGAACTTGTTCTCCTTCAATAATCCCTACGGCGCATGCCGCAATTGCGAGGGTTATGGCAAAGTCCTGGGTTTAGACCCGGACTTAGTTTTTCCAGACCACGATTTATCTGTTTATGAGGGAGCCATTGCACCGTGGCGAAGCGAGCGAATGAGTGAATGGCTTAGTCCATTACTTCGAAATGGGGTTCAATTTGATTTTCCGATACACCGTCCATACAAGGATCTTAGTGTGGCAGAGAAAAAAGTACTGTGGACCGGGAATAAGTATTTTGCAGGCCTGACACATTTCTTTGATCACCTAGAAAAGGAAACCTATAAGATTCAATACCGGGTGATGCTATCGCGTTACCGCGGCAAGACGAATTGCCCAGAATGCCAGGGTTCACGCTTGCGAATGGATGCAGGTTACGTGAAGATTGCAGGAACGTCCTTAGTCGATTTGGTGCTTTGGCCCCTATCGAAAACGAAAGCTTTCTTTGAAAAACTGGAGCTGAACGAGCACGATCAGCAGGTTTCCAGGCGAATTCTAATCGAGATTAACAACCGCTTGGAATATATGGACCGGGTGGGTTTAGGCTATTTAACGCTGAATCGATTGAGCTCCACCTTATCTGGAGGCGAATTTCAACGTATTAAATTAGCGACATCGCTGGGCAGTGCTTTGGTAGGTTCGATGTATATTTTAGATGAACCTAGCATCGGTTTGCATCCTAGGGATACTGAACGATTGATTTCGGTGTTAGAGATGTTGAAAAACATGGGAAACACGGTCATCGTCGTGGAACATGAGGAGGAAGTAATGCGCGCGGCAGATCAGATTATCGACATCGGTCCAGAAGCAGGTCGCCATGGCGGGAATTTGATCTTTCAGGGGAATTTAACAGAGGCTTTGGCGAACAAAACTACCGACAGCCATACCTTGCGCTTCCTAAGCGGCGAAGATCGCATCGAAGTGCCCTACTTTAGACGTAAACCATTAGCTCAAATCGAAATCACCGGAGCTTCTGAAAATAATTTAAAAAACGTGGACGTTGCGATTCCTTTAGGCATCATGACAGTTGTAACGGGTGTAAGTGGCTCTGGAAAATCCACCTTAATTCGTAAAATTTTGTACCCTGCGATGCTTCGTTTATTGCAACAAGGCACCGAAGAAACGGGGCGATTCCGTGAAATTAAAGGCAGCACAAACAAGGTGGCGAGCATCGAAATGGTTGATCAACAGCCGATCGGAAAATCATCTCGCTCGAATCCAGTTACTTACATTAAGGCCTACGACGCCATTAGAGCCTTGTATTCTGAACTTCCAGTGGCGAAAGCCCGTGGCTACAAACCCGCCCATTTCTCCTTCAACGTAGAAGGTGGACGCTGCGAGGTATGTCAAGGCGAGGGAGAAATCACCATCGAAATGCAATTCATGGCAGATATTAAGCTGCCTTGCGAATCTTGCGGTGGATCCCGATTCAAGCAGGAAATTTTGGACGTCAAATTCCAGGATAAAAATATCTCAGAAATCCTCGATTTAACCGTCGAAGAAGCCGTGGAATTCTTCCGCGAGAAACAACCGCGTATCGCCGATAAAATCGATCCCCTTTTCCAAGTAGGCTTGGGCTATATCAAATTAGGTCAATCCTCGAACTCGCTTTCCGGTGGAGAAGCACAGCGCGTGAAACTCGCCAGCTTCCTAGGCAAAGGAAATCCAAACAAAGGCAAGACCCTGTTTATCTTTGACGAACCTACCACGGGTCTTCACTTCCACGACATTAAAAAGCTCTTAAAAGCCATGAACGATTTAGTAGAACAGGGGGATTCGGTGGTGATCATTGAGCACAATATGGAGGTGATTAAATGCGCTGACCACATTATTGATTTAGGACCCGAAGGGGGCGAAAATGGGGGCTATATTACATTCCAAGGTACTCCTGAGGAGATGAAAGGCCTGAAAAACAACCCAACCGCTCATTATTTAAGCCAAAAACTGTAAATTCGTACATGTCCACGTTTTCTAACCTCACTCAGCTCGCAGAAAGAATCCAGTCCATAACGGCCGGATTACACCTAGCGATCCCTGAATTGATCGTGGCGGGAACGATCTTATTTAGCCTGTTGATTGAATTATTTTTACATGGCAAAACAGAGAAATTTAGTACGTCTTGGCGCTATTTTACCTGTCAAATCCCCCTTTTGTTAGCCTTATCACTCAGCTTTCAACGATCTGAATTAGGTTCAACCGGCTCCTTTGCCTCCGGCTTATTTGAGGTGAATTTAGGATCGAATGCCATCAATACATTGATTTTAGGAATTGGATTTTTACTCATTTTGATGAATCAAATCCATAAAAAATCCCTCACCTTCGAAGAATTAACCGGCTTCCTTTCCATTTTGTTGGGCGCTTTATTAAGTAGTTTGAGCTCGAATGCCTTGAGTTTATTCTTGTCGATCGAATTGATGTCGATGGGTACTTATGTACTAGTGAGCCTTCGAAAAGAGTCCTCGCGGGCCAGTTTACCCTATGTTTTATTCGGACTTGGGTCCTCTGCCCTATTTATTTACGGCATTTCTTTGCTGTATGGTCTGACAGGGACCTTAGATTTCACGAGCGTAGATTTCTCTCGAGGCATTTCAGTGGCAGACCCTTATTTGCGCGGTTTTGCTTTAGGACTTTTTGCGGTGGGCTTATTGTTCAAGATGTCTTGGGCGCCTTTTCATCCCTGGAATCCAGACGTAATGGAGCAATTGCCGGCCGCCTGGATGACTTGGATTTCGACTGCACCTAAACTAGCAATAGCCTTTGTGGGCGTTCGTTTGCTACCCGGTTTACCCATTTCCTATGCGAATGAATTAGCTGTTTTAGCGATACTGACTTTGTTGGTGGGAAATTTAGGAGCATTGGGCCAAAACAATACCAAACGTCTCCTCGCCTACTCCAGCATCGCGCATGGCGGCTTTCTAGCGATGGCTTGGTTCTTCCAACCGATTCAGGCATTGGATGCAATTCTATTTTATGGCTTCTTATATAGTATCGCCAGTTTATTGGTTTTCTATCTAATTGACGATTCGGCAGCGGATAAGATCACGTCTTTTGCTGGGCTAGGTTCTGAGAAACCTTTACCTTCCTTTTTCTTGCTCACAGGACTTGTGGCCTTAGTGGGATTACCACCAGCTGGAACCTTTATTGCGAAGATGACCTACTTCAGTTTGTTGTGGTCAAACTATGAAACGACGACCGCTATCGGCCTGCTCATTTTACTCATTGTAGCTATTTTAGTGACCGCCATTTCACTCTTTTATTATTTGAAAATTCCCTTCCAATTGTATTTCAAAAAATCGACAGAAAAAACCCGTCTTTGGGCGGATTTGACTTCGCTCGAAATCTACTCTTACGGATTTTTAACCGCGATTTTGATGGCATCTCTATTATTCCCAGCGGTCTTGACAAACCTTTGGAAATAGTCGATAAAAAAATAAAAAAATCAGCTTATTGGTCATTTATTTTGGCTAATTTTGAGCTTGATTTACAAAATAGCCCCACGTTTCCATGTCTGATTCTATTAAGCACGAATGCGGAATTGCCCTCATCCGCCTACGAAAGCCTTTTCAGCACTACTTAGACAAATACAAAACCCCTACTTACGGACTGAGCAAACTTTATCTGATGATGGAGAAGCAAGTCAACAGAGGACAAGATGGAGCCGGGGTGGCGAATATCAAAATCAACGTAAAACCAGGGCATCGCTACATTTCCAGATACCGTTCGGTAGAGCCACAAGCGGTGGCAGATATTTTTGGAAAAATCAATAAGAAATTCGCGAAAGCACAAAAGCTAGCTAAATCCGTCAAACGCGAAACCGGCATTGATGCCGTTCACGATGCAGATTGGTGGCAAGAAAATGTCGCTTTCACCGGTGAGGTACTATTAGGCCATTTACGCTACGGAACACACGGTCAAAACGAGATCGAAAACTGCCACCCCATGTTGCGTCAAAACAACTGGAGAAGCCGTAACCTCGTGATGGCGGGTAATTTCAATATGACCAATGTGGACGATTTATTCGATAAATTAGTTTCCTTAGGTCAGCACCCGAAAGAGAAAGTGGACACCGTTACCGTGATGGAAAAGATCGGTCACTTTTTAGACGAAGAGAATCAACGCCAATTTGGCAAATACAAAGACCAATACGAGAACCCAGAATTATCGGATATAATTGCCCAAGAGATTGACTTAAAACGCGTTTTAGAGCGTTCTTGCAAGGATTTTGACGGTGGATACGCGATGGTGGGAATGACTGGATATGGTGCCTCTTTTGTGGCGCGTGACCCAGCGGGCATTCGCCCAGCCTTCTATTATGTAGATGAGGAAGTGGCCGTTGTGGCTTCTGAAAAACAAGCCATCAAGACGTCTTTTAACTGCGCCTACGATCAAATCAAGGAGATTACTCCGGGCCACGCCCTGATCATCGACATCGAAGGCAATGTAAATGAAGTACCATTCATCGACCGTTTAGAGCAAAAATCGTGTTCATTCGAACGCATCTATTTCTCTCGCGGTTCCGATCCAGATATCTACCATGAGCGTAAGAAATTAGGCCAGTTGTTAATCCCTCAAATATTAGAGGAGGTACATCACGACCTGAAAAACACGGTATTCTCTTACATTCCGAACACGGCAGAAACGGCATTCCTAGGCATGATTGATGGTCTTGAAGATCATTTGGCCAAAGAACGGAAGAATGCCATCATGGAAGGCATCCTTTTCGAACAAGAACTCGAAGAATTATTAACCTTCCGTCCACGTGTCGAGAAATTAATCTCCAAGGACGTGAAAGTGCGTACCTTCATCACCTCTGACGCTCAGCGCGACGACATGGTGGCGCATGTATATGACACCACCTATGAGGTAATCAATAAAGAAGTTGATTCCGTGGTGATTATCGACGATTCCATCGTTCGTGGAACCACTTTAGAGAAAAGTATCCTGAAATTATTGGATAAATTATCCCCTAAGAAAATCGTTATTGTTTCTTCTGCTCCCCAAATTCGCTACCCAGATTGCTACGGTATCGATATGTCGAAAATGAAGGAATTTGTTGCTTTCCGTGCGGCATTAGCCCTTTTAAAAGAACGCGGCTTAGAAAATATCTTAGACGAAGTAAATTTACGTTGCTTGAATGCTTTGGAAAATGGCACAGCGTCAGAAGAGAACTTTGTGAAAGCGATCTATGCACCCTTCACAGACGAAGAAATCTCGAATAAAATCGCAGAAATCGTACGTCCTAAAGGCTTAAAAGCAGAACTTTCGATCGTTTACCAAACCGTAGCGAACCTGAACGTAGCCTGCCCAGATCACCTTGGCGATTGGTATTTCACCGGAAACTTCCCCACACCGGGAGGTAATCAAGTGGTGAATAAATCATTCGTTAACTTTATGAAGGGGATCGAAGTTCGCGCGTATTAATATACGACGACGACCGCTCCGCGTTTTTCTTGCACTCCCTTTTCAGGATAATCGATCGCTTGGTAGCGTATGATGTAGGCGTAGGTTTCTTGCGGAACTTTGGCCCCATTATAGGTTCCATCCCAGCTAAAAACAGGGCCTTTCGTGCGATACAGTTGCTCTCCCCAGCGGTTATAAATCTCTAAGGAAATCACCTGCGTTCTCGATTTAGGATAGGTCGCATTCGGTTCATTCCAGTTATAGGACGGCTCAAAAACATCATTTTGCCCATCGCCATTAGGCGTAAATACGGTAGGGGCGATCAAAACTGCATCACATTTATCCTCGATCTTCACGCTATCTTGTAGCTCGCATCCATCACTATCGCGCAGGGTAAACGGGTAAATTCCGCTGCGATTGATTTGTAGCTCTTTCGAATTCCAACCCGAAACAATTCCCGGATTAGCCTGCCAAGAAACCTGTAAATTAGCAGGAGAAGGAACTAAGGTTACTAAATAAGGTGATAGCGGTTTATCATTGCAAATAATTCCATCGGCCTTTTTCACGGCTAAAGGATTCGTCGTAAAATTGACTTGCGTTTCCTTTTTAATAGAGCAACCGGAGGCATCCTCCTTAATTTCTAGGGTATAGTTTCCGCTCGGCTTGGGCACAGTAATAAAACGCGAGGACTCTCCCGTACTCCAAGCATAGGTGAAAGAAGCGACCGGAGGTATGGCTGTAGGACCTATCAACGCATCTTCCTTGCAAATTAAGGTATACGTAGCAGGTAGTACAAAAGGATCCAATAACTCCACGTGATAGGCGGAAGCATCTAGCATATAATTCGTCAAACACGCATTAGAAATCGCCACGGTTACCACATAATCTCCAGCCTTCTTGAAATCATAGGTCATTTCTGTTCCTGTATACGAATACAACAAGGTTCCAGCCGGATTCAAAGGAACGAGTAGCCCGTCTGCATTGCGCGTCGGATCCAGCGTACTTTGGTAAATCTTCCAGTCCAAACGATCATTCTTAATCGGGTCGCACAAATCTTGACTCACCTTAAAATGATAGGTTGTTCCATCACAACTTTGCTGAATACTGGGCGTAGAATTAGGTTTGGGTGTTAATACAATCGATAGAGGCAAGCCCAAACCACTGGTCGTTCCAGCCGCTAAATTCAACCCATTTCGAACAAAGGTCGCTCTAATCGTCCGTGTTGAATCTTTCAGCGAAATATCCGGATTGACAATTTTCCCTAGACTCGAACTTCCCTGAAACGCCGCATAAATAATCGAACCACTCGATGGATCTCCCTGAAGAGCCCCTATTTTACCGGGGCCAGACCACAAAAGACTTTGGGATCTTTGCATGGCACTCGAATCTTTAGATGCGATGGAATATTGCCAAATCTGGGCATTCGGACCCACATTCGTTGAGGCATACACTATTTTACCATCAGCCGAAAACTCCACGCCATACGGACTGTTCGCTAAGGGAATTCGATACCGAAAAGTAGTTTTCCCTGTGGCCACATCAAAATCATAGATATCCACCTGATTCGAAGGTGGACTTACATAGGCGATAGCTAAGACTTTTCCATCCCGAGAAAAATGGGATGAGGCCGAAGGCCCTTTGACGGGAGAATTAGCAACGGATTCTATGGGCGCACCAATGCCCGCTTTAGATACTTTAAATGTTCTTAAAATAGTTGAATCTGCATCTTGCGTTTGCAACCAATAATAATCTCCCCCACTGACAGCGACGCCAAAGCGTTCCGCAGACGGCGCTGGACTCAGGAATTGATTTTTGATGGAGACACCACCCTTACCACCATTCAGCTTCCGATCGTAGATACTATAATACACCTGGTTTTCTCCAGCTGCATTCTTGCGCAGGGTAAAGATATAATATTCGGCCTGACAGCCTTTGCACGTCGTTTTAGGCAAAATGGCCACCCCTTGAATCTGTGTGGTATCTCCATTAAGTCCTTGCGCTACGAGGGAATTATCTTTGGCATATACACGCGAACCGTTCGTATAGAAAATGAGATCATTATTTTCATCCGTCATTTTGGCCACCCCTTCCGGCGTTGTCATCGGTCCTCTGCCTGCTGAAGGCGTGGATGATCCACCCGTAAATTTTAAGGAAACGTTAGTGCCAAAATTCCAGCCATCCTCTCCCCCTGCCTTCGGTTGCTCCCCGCAGATCTTCACCTCCATTTTTGCCTCTGCCGTACAGCCCGAACTTAAATCCGTCACGACTACCGAGTAGCACCCTGATTCCGAGACGCGAATAGTGTCCGTCGTCTGACCTTTCGGGAACCAAGAAACGCCCACCGGAAAGGCCGGTTTAGATACAGACCCAAACGCATTCAACACCACCGGATCCCCTTTACAAATCATTAGGGTCGTGTCATTCGAATCTTTTCCCAAAATAAAATCAGGCAATGCCCCTATTTTCACGTCTTGAGGGCCATAAACGGTAGTCACTCCACCGGATGTGACTTGCAATGACACTCGTTTAACGCCCGGATTACAATATTGATATACTCCTGTTCGCGCAGTAGAGGTCGCACCGGCTTCACCAAAATCCCATAAATAAGTCGCTGACAACGGATAATGATCACGAATTTCAAAAACCGTTCCGGCCGGCGCATCCGTACAATTATTGCATTGAGTGATACAATTGTTTCTCACCTCAATCGTTCTGGGAACTTGAGCGAATGCCGTCAGGGATAGGAAGAGAAATAATAAGGTCCGGTACATGGTTTTAGAATCAACCACAAAATAAGTCAATAAATTGGTTATTGCGTTGCATGAATGTAAATTGCTGAGCTATGTGGACTCGTTTATCCATTTTTTCTACTTTCTTATTTTTACTGAGCGCCCTTTCGCTCTCAGCGCAAGATCCGCAATTATCCCAAAACCTAGCGAACCCCCTACTCAACTCCCCCGCCTTCGCCGGTTTGCAAGATCAAAACAAAGTCTATTTAACGCATCGAAACCAATGGCCGAATCAATCGGCTAATTACCAGTATTCTGCCGCAGCAGTAGAAGTCAGCTTGGGAAAAATCAACAGTGGCATCGGACTACTTTTCTCCTCAGACAAGCAATTTTCTAGCCTCCAAACGAACTCCATCAGCCTTCAATACGCCTACCACGCAAACCTAAATGAGAATACTTTACTTTCCATGGGCATCCAAGGTTCAGGCGTTTTCCGCAGTTTAGATTATAGCCATTTAACCTACGGAGATCAATTAGGCCAATTTTTAGTCAACGGTACCTTAGGAAATACGTTTGACCCTACTGCCCTTTCCTTTGTGAACCGCGTGAGTTATATGGACATTTCAGCCGGCTTGGTATTGAACCATTCCAATTACTGGCTCGGAGCATCTGTGCACCATTTAAACCGACCTAACCAATCCCTCATCCGCTCTAGCGATGATTTAATCGCCCCTAAATACGCGCTCATGGCAGGCCTCAGCCTACCAATCTCTGAAGGAAAAAGCCTTAAACCGGCCCTTTACGTTAAAAATCAAGGCACCTTTAGCCAACTAGACCTAGGGACTTATCTGCAATTAGACCCCTTAGTTATTGGTTTGTGGTACCGCGGATTGCCCTTGAATAAAGGTACTTCTGAATCCTCGACGAGTCGAGAATCTCTCATTGGATTAGTTGGCTATCAAAACAATCGGTACTCCTTTGGCTATTCCTATGATTTTACGGTCTCAGGTTTAGGTTTGGGTTCCGGAGGAGCACACGAATTGAGCTTCTCCTATGTCTTAAACTGGGATTTTGGCCAAAGAAAATCCTTCCAACGCTACCGCCAAAGTTTCGCTTGTCCGAAATTTTAGTCGCTAGTCGCTAGTCACTAGTCACTAGTCTGAAGTGGAGAAGAGTAGAGAGCACAAAGAATAAAGCATAGAGCACAAAGAATAAAGTTGGAATCCCCTGCGGGGATACGTTCAGAAATGTTTTATTACTATTGTTATAAATACAAAAAAGGGAGCAAATGCTCCCTTTTTTGACTTATTTTCAGATAGACACTGAAATGAGATTTCAAATCATAGAAAATATGCCGAAGGCCATTTTCTGATTTGAAAGATTATTTCAGCGTTCTTTTTACTTCTTTCATTTCATAGCACTCTAACATATCGCCTACTTCTAAATCGTTGAAGTTCTTGACAGATAGACCGCACTCGTAACCGAATTTAACTTCAGCCACATCGTCTTTGAAACGCTTCAAGGCAGAGATTTCTCCGTCGTGTACAACCACGAAATCACGGATGACACGAATCTTGTGAGCACGTTTCACCGTACCGTCTAATACGTAGCAACCAGCTACTGTACCGATTTTGGTGATCTTAAATACGTCACGAATTTCGATGTTCGATGTAATTACCTCTTCGAATGAAGGAGCTAATAGACCTTCCATCGCAGCTTTAATTTCGTCGATAGCCTGGTAGATGATCGAGTAGTTACGGATTTCGATTTGTTCTGTATCAGCTAAACGACGAGCGTTTTGTGATGGACGAACTTGGAACGCGATGATAACCGCATCAGAAGTAGACGCTAAAGCCACATCGGATTCAGAAACCTGACCTACACCTCTGTGAATGATTCGTACTTGAACCTCCTCGGTCGATAACTTCATCAAGGAATCCGAAAGAGCCTCTACTGAACCATCCACGTCACCTTTTACGATCACGTTCAACTCACGGAAAGTACCGATTGCCTTACGACGACCAATCTCCTCCAAAGTGATGTGTTTACGGGTACGCAACGTTTGTTCCCGTAGAATTTGCTCCCGCTTGTTCGCAATCTCACGTGCCTCACGCTCGTTTTCTAAGCAAAGTAATTTATCACCTGCTTGTGGCGCTCCGTTTAAGCCTAACACTTGAACTGGAGTAGATGGACCTGCTTTTTTAATTTTGTTACCGTGGTGGTCAAACATCGCTTTCACACGACCGTAATTATCACCCGCTAACATCATATCACCCACGTTTAATGTACCTGCTTGAACTAACAAGGTAGTTACATAACCACGTCCTTTATCTAATTCTGCTTCAATAACCGAACCTACCGCTTTCTTCTTAGGGTTAGCCGTTAATTCAAGCATCTCCGCTTCTAATAATACTTTTTCTAATAAATCATCGATACCTTGACCAGACTTAGACGAGATTTCTTGGCATTGGTATTTACCACCCCAATCCTCTACAAGCATATTCATGGCTGCTAACTCCTCACGTACTTTGTCTGAATTTGCACCGTCTTTATCAATCTTAGAGAAAGCAAAAACGATTGGAACACCAGCCACCATGGAGTGGTTGATAGCCTCTTTTGTTTGAGGCATCACAGAGTCGTCCGCTGCGATTACGATGATAACAATATCGGTTACTTTCGCACCACGGGCACGCATCGCTGTAAAGGCTTCGTGACCAGGTGTATCTAAGAAAGTAACTTTCTTACCTGATTTCGTTTCTACTGAGTAAGCACCAATGTGTTGGGTGATACCACCCGCTTCACCTGCGGCTACTTTAGCCCTACGAATATAATCTAGTAAGGAAGTTTTACCGTGATCGACGTGACCCATAATCGTAACGATAGGCGCACGCGGCACTAAATCCTCTGGAGAATCCTCTACTTCTACCTCAACAACGTCGATTTCCTCTTCTGCTGAAACAAAGCTCACCTCGAATCCAAATTCATCCGCGATCACCGTAATGGCTTCCGCATCCAAACGTTGGTTAATGGAAACGAACATACCTAAGCTCATACAAGCCGAGATTACCTCGTTCACAGAAGTATCCATTAAGGAAGCTAAATCCGATGCAGAAATAAATTCCGTCACCTTCAGTACTTTTGCTTCCTCATCTTCCGCCATCATACGTGCCTCTTCTGCCTCTGCACGACCCTTACGCTTCTCGCGGCGCTTATCTGCACCGAAACTTTGCTTATTGGTCGCACCTTGCAAGCGAGCCATCGTGGCTTTGATTTGCTCTTGGATGTCTTTATCTGACAATTCTCCTTTCGGTGCTGGTTTAGCACCCGGAGCTGGTTTCTTATTGAAATCCTTTTTATCACCTGGACGTCCGCCTGTTCCAGGAACAGATGGAGCTGGTTTTTTCTCCTCCTTGATGATACGCTTGCGCTTGTGTTTCGCGTTATTTCCGCGATCACCTGCGGCAGGCAATTCAATTTTACCTAGAACGGTTAATCCTTTAAGGGTCTCGCCTTTGGCCTCAATTAATTGAATATCTGCTACCTCAGCAACAGGAGGAACCACGGGTGCTACAGGCACCACTGGCGCTTGAGCAGGAGTTGGAGCCGGCTTTTCAGCCACTGGCTCTGGGCTAGGCGTTGGAGCTGGAGCCGGAGTGGGTGCAGGCGCTGGAGCAGGAGTTGGCTCTGGAGCCTTTTCCGCCTTAGGAGCGACTGGATTACCCTTTTTATCCAATTCGATTTTTCCCAAAATCTTCAATCCCATCTGCTTCTCTTCGACAGGAGCCTCGGCCACAGGAGCTGGTGCTTCTGCCGCTTTAGGAGCCTCCACTACAGGAGCTGGCTTTTCCACCACTGGCTCTGGAGCGGGTGCTGGTGTAGGCGCAGGTGCAGCAGCAACAACCGGTTCTGGTGCTGGTGCTGGCTTAGGAGCCTCTACAGAGGATTCCAAAATATGGTTCGCACCATATTCCTTCGCTAACAAGGTCAACTGCTCAAAGTTCAGTTTGGCGTTGGGGTTATTGTCAATTTTGTGACCTTTCGCAGAGAGAAACTGTAGGATCGTAGACGTTCCCACGTTTATTTGCTTTGCTACAAGGCTCAACCGCATTGTTTTTTCTTCTGCCATAAAAATTACAAAAAACTAAATTCTTTTTATTTAAATAAACTACTCAAACTCAGAACGCAATACCGCTAGGATCTCATCGATCGTACCTTCTTCTAATTCCGTTCTACGCTCTAACTCTTCTTTAGATAAGGCCAAAACTTGTTTCGCCGTATCTAAACCGATTTTGTGAAGCTCATCTAAGATCCAAGCCTCAATCTCGTTAGAGAATTCTGTCAATTCCACATCCTCATCATCTAGCTCATCCTTAGGCACATCACGGAATACATCGATTTCATAACCTACTAATTTACCCGCTAACTTGATGTTTTGACCTCCACGACCGATCGCCATAGAAACCTGATCTGAATTTAAATACACCGAAATACGGCGACGCTCTTTGTCAATCGCCATTGAATTCAATTTCGCTGGACTTAACGTACGCGCTACTAATAATTCTAAATTATCCGTGAAGTTAATCACGTCAATATTTTCGTTTTGTAATTCACGAACAATACCGTGAATACGAGAACCTTTCATACCTACGCAAGCACCTACTGGATCGATACGGTCGTCAAATGACTCTACAGCCACTTTCGCACGCTCACCTGGTTCACGAACAATCTTACGAATGGTAATCGTACCGTCATAAATCTCAGGAATTTCTTGTTCGAATAAACGCTCTAAGAATACCGGAGAAACACGAGATAAAATGATACGAGGAGTACCATTGGCCATTTCCACTTTGTGGATGATGGCCTTGATTGTCTCCCCTTTCTTGAAACGATCCTTCGAGATCATCTCTGTCTTAGGCAAGACTAATTCGTTATCATCGCTATCTAATAAGATCAATTCGCGACCTAGGATTTGGTATACCTCTGAAGTCACTAATTCACCTACTAAGTCTTTGTATTTTTCGTACAAACCTTCTTTTTCAATATCCTTGATCTTTTGAATCAATGTTTGACGAGCAGTTTGAACAACACGACGACCAAAATCCTCTAATTTCACTAACTCAGCTACCTCTTCACCGATTTCAAAATCGGGCTCGATTAACTTCGCTTCGCTCAAAGGTATTTTATCGAAATCCCAGATATCTTCTGAGTTATCGTCTACGATCTCGCGGCTACGCCACATCTCTAAGTCGCCGCTTTCGGCATTGATAATGACATTAAAATTTTCGTCTGCCCCGAATTTCTTGCGAATCATGGTACGAAAAACCTCTTCTAAAACCGCGATCATCGTCGGCTTGTCAATGTTTTTCTCCCGAGCAAAGTCTGAAAATGACGAAATTAATTCAACACTGTTCATTGCTATCTCTTCTTTGTTTATTGAAATGACACTTGTACTTTTATTTTATCTACCTCTGCTAACGGAAACCATGTGGCCTCTTTTGCAACGATTTTTCTATGCTTGACGGTCTTCTCTGTTAAGATTTCCACCGCCTCTTCTGTATTCGAAACCAAAGTCCCTTCTACATTTTCTGCGTCTTTATTTTTCATCCAAACCTTCACCTTGCGGCCCAGATTCTTCTGAAATTGCCAGCCTTGGCTTAATGGAAAGTCTAAACCCGGCGAAGATACTTCTAAATTATAGGCTTCTTCAATCAGCACGCCCTCTTCAATGAAGTGAGCTAATTTACGGCTCATTAAGGCACATTGATCAATAGTTACCCCTTCCAGTGTATCCACCAGAATCGTTATTAAGGTTCTTTTAGCACCCTGAGACACCGAAAAATCGACCAGAAGCAAAGGGCCATCGCCGATATACTCCAATGTCCAATCTTTTAGTTTACTCGTTAAATCCATCTTTCTACAGGGCTATGAAAACAAAAAGAGGGATTAAAACCCCTCTTCTTTTCCTTAATTCTCCACAAAGATACGCATAAACTTGGTAAAAACAAGCATTTGATGCAGGATAGAAAGTCAGCAGCAAATCACATTGCATTTTTTTTCGTTATTTGCAGGTTCAAATTATTTCCAATGAAACTGACGTCGCTCCTTCTTCTAATTACCTTTTGTAGCCTTGGCGGCGACCGATTCCCGAGCCCTCCTGATTCCCCTAACCGCCTTTTCTTCATACAGCGAAGCACAAATGCGAATGTAGTAGTCTACGACGCTAACGTGATCGCAGGAAAATTGAACGCGAAAGACCCGGTTCACACGTATTGGTATCGTTTTGGAGAAAAAGGCCAAAAAGAGGAATTAACAGCTATCCAGCGAACATTGGCCTATGGTTTATATACTAGCGCAGTAACAGGAATACCTAATACCTACGAAGGACATTTCTTAGCTTACAGAAAACGGAAGTTTATGGTCAAACAAGACGCAACCGGTGACCCTATCGCGTTATTTCCCATCAACGGAAAGATGCAAATCCTCAAGCGTGTCTTCGTCAGTGTGGACGATTCGAAATTCATGACCACCGTGAACTACATCGAACTTTTTGGGAAGGACCCGGTGACGGGGAGGGATGTGTATGAGAAGTTTAAGCCATAGGCTTTGCGGAGCAAAGCTCAAATTTCAAAAACCAAAGAGCAAAGTTCAAATAGGCTTACTCTGAACTTTGATCTTTGAAATTTGAGCTTTGAAATTTACAAATTTCCCAGTAGGGAAATCTGTAAATTCCTCGGTTGCCCGCTATACCCCGTAATCTCCATTATTTCTTGATTCAGCGCATTTTTTAACACGGCTGAAACCTTCCATTTGGTATTGATTTGATAATGAACCGAAATATCAGTCCAGATATAAGCAGCCATAGGGTTCGGTTGAACGGAGTAGGTGGACTCGTCGTAGAAGTAATCCGCTCTTTGGCCTACCAATTGATTTGATATTCCCACCGACCATTTATTCGTCAACTTTGCCTGCAAATACAGATTCCAGGCATTCGTTGGGCGGCGAATCAAGGACGAATAAGTCGAATCGCGGTCGATCATCTCCCCTTTCAAATAGGTATAATTGAAATCCGCTTGAAATTTCGAAGTCTGGTAGCTAATCTCGAATTCGATTCCGCGGGTTTGCTGCTGGGAGATATTTTGGTATTTGCCAAAAGGCTCGATATCCATCGCCTGAAAAATAATACCCTGATTGACTTGATTTTCAAAGGCAACAGCACGAATTCTCCAAGCTTTCAACTTCTTCTCTGCCCCAAATTCGATCGTTTTCCCTTGTTCTGGTTGTAAATCCAAGTTGCCATAAGGAGACGCTAATTGATAAATCGAAGGAGTTTTAAAACTCGTATAATAATTCCCAAAGAATTTCGCTGTCTGCGAAATAGCCCAATACGGATTCAGATTATAGGTAAAATAGTTTCCAAAAGTCGATTGCGCATTCCATCGCGCCCCCACCTCGTAACCAAATTTACCCCAACTCTGCTGCCAGGTCGCATAAGTTCCCACAATTTGCTGAGTCTTTTGTTTCTCTGCTAAATCAGGTGAAACGTAAGGACCATAGTCGCTGATGGAAAGATCGCTTTGCTCCGTTTTTTGGCGTCTATATTCAGAACCAATTAACAAAGTGGCATTTTCCATTACGGGAATCTTCACAAAAGCTTCCAATCCTTGATTTAAACCTACATAACTCGAAAGACTAAATTTCGACCAAGCATTTGCAGCGACATCCGAAGAATCGTTACGAAACTCCCGATGAATTAGATCTTGAAAGGCACGAATTGTGAATTTACTCACCTGGTATTGCGCTCTGAACGAATGACTTACGGCCTCCGAAGTGTAATCTCGATCATCGACAAAGGGACCATTATCTACATTCCCTTGATACAACTGTGACGAATAGGAGAAATCTAGGTTACCTAATTTTCCCATATCACGCCCCCATTTCAACCCCCAACTTTGCTGCTTAAATCCATCGGCCTCCGCTTTTCCTTGAGCTATTTTGGCCGAAGAAAAACCATCCGTCGCGTAATTTTGGGCCTGTATTTGAAACTGGTTATTCCCTCGAGTTGTAGACCAAGAAATTTGTTCTTGATGAGTCCCCAGGCCGCCACCTTGAAGTACGACATTCAATCCTTTCGCATTTTTCTTTGTCACTAAATTGATGACAGCCGCCATCGCATCTGATCCATACAGCGTAGATTGGCCTCCTTTCAGGATTTCGATGCGTTCGATGTTTGCCAAAGAAATCAAGTTCCAATCCATCACCGACGAAATATGGGATGGGTCATTCAGTGGAAATCCGTCCATCAACAACAGAACGTGGCCCGTATTCGCACCCCTCACATAAATCTCCTGGTTTGTCCCCGGCGCGCTGCGCGCGCCTACTACTGCGACACCTACACTTTGCTGGAGTAATTCACCTAGACTTTTCCCCTGATTGGCCTGGATCATTTCGGCCGAAATCACCGAAACCACTTTCCCCGAGCGATCCAGTTTTTCTGGGTACTTGGGAGCGGAGATGGTGACCTCTGCGAGCGTAGAATCTTTTTGAATGGTGAATGGTGAATGGTTAATGGTGGATGATTCCTGAATGGTGGATGAACCCTCCCGACTAGCGACTAGCGACTCCCGACTATCGACTAGCGACTCCCGACTAGCGACTAGCGACTCCCGACTATCGACTATTGACTCCCGACTAGCGACTATTGACTCCCGACTGTCGACTATTGACTCCCGACTAGCGACTAGCGACTCCCGACTATCGACTAGCGACTCCCGACTAGTGACTCCCACTGAAGCTAACGCGCCAGCGACAATTAATACGTTTAACATGTTTTTTGCCCATCTGGGCCTGTGAAATAAAAAGGTAATCGAACGCTCGACCTCGGATCATCCTCCGTAAAACAAGGTCAAGAATAGTAAAAGGCAGGTCTCCTGACTCATTTCCCTTGCTTTTCGGCCTTCCCAGCGACGCCAGTGACCCTAGATTGAAAAGCTTTTTGAAAATTTACAGTTGCGGGGACAGTTTCGGATTTTCACCAAATTCCCTATTAATCAACGCCGTTCGAAGCGGCGCAGAACCTTTCGCTACCACAAAGGTAGTTCAATTTCTATTTTATCAATTTGTTGGGCCAAAGATTCGAAATATATTCTCCTATTTTGTAAAAAGAAACTCAAATGATGGACAACAAAATACGCTGCCGCTGGTGTGGTTCAGATGAATTATACCAAACCTACCACGACCTTGAATGGGGTAATCCGGAACACCGCGATGAAGCACTTTTTGAGCTCCTCATCCTTGAAGGCTTCCAAGCCGGCCTCTCCTGGATTACCATTTTGAAACGACGCGAAGCCTTCAGAGAAGCCTTCGCGCAATTCGACTACCACCTGTTAGCAAACTGGACAGATGCGCAGCTCGAAGCCCAAATGCAGAACGAACACATCATCAGAAATCGCCTGAAAATCAGTTCCGTTCGAACGAATGCGCTGGCTTTTATTAAAATTCAGGAAAAATTTGGTAGCTTTAACCAATATATTTGGGAGTTTGTGGGCCATGAGCCCATCCTAAACCACTTTGCCCAACACGGAGACTTACCCGCCAGCACAGAAATTTCTGTCCTTTTGAGCAAATCTCTAAAGAAGAATGGATTCCGATTTGTCGGCCCTACCATTTGTTATGCGTTGATGCAGGCCGCTGGATTAGTGAACGATCATACCACCGAATGCTTTCGCCATCCTAATAATAGCTAAATGAACAAACGGATAGTCATTATCCCCACCTACAACGAGATTGAAAACATCGAAGCCATCCTTTTGAAGGTCTTGAGCCTAGACCTTGTTTTTGATGTCTTGATTGTGGATGATGGTTCTCCTGACGGCACTGCGCTACAAGTAAAACGCCTACAACAAGCAAATGAAGGACGTATTCACCTACTCGAGAGAAAAGGCAAATTAGGATTAGGTACCGCCTACATTGAAGGCTTTAAAATCGCCCTTTCTAAAGGCTACGACTTCATCTTTGAGATGGATGCAGACTTTTCCCATAACCCGGATGATTTAATTCGCCTGTTCAAAGCCTGTGCGACACCCGCAGAGTTAAAGGAGGAAAACCTACCTGAAGAAGAGGCTGGAAATGGCGATATGTCTATCGGATCCCGCTACATTAATGGCGTAAACGTGGTCAATTGGCCTATGGGACGTGTACTAATGTCCTATTTTGCAGGATTTTATGTTCGCTTTATCACCGGAATGAATGTACAAGATGCGACCGCTGGATTTGTTTGTTACCGCAGAAAGACGTTAGAAACTATTCCTTTGGACCAAATCAAATTTATCGGTTATGCCTTCCAAGTCGAAATGAAATTTACCACCTGGAAGTATGGCTTTAAGCTAGTCGAGGTACCCATAATTTTCACGGATCGCACGAAAGGGACGAGTAAGATGTCCGCGAATATTTTTAAAGAAGCGATTTTCGGGGTAATCCAAATGAAAGTCAATAGTTTGTTCAAGCGTTACCAAGCCTAACATGAGCTATACGGTCTTAAAATCCATCCATATTATCTTCGTTGTCAGCTGGTTTGCTGGCTTATTCTACCTTCCCCGTTTGCTGGTCTACCACGCGGAAGCACAAGCAAAGGGAGAACCCGAAAAAGGTATTTTATCGAAGCAATTCGAAAAGATGGAAAAGATCCTCTTTAATGCGATTATGATTCCGGCCATGTTCTTGACTTGGATCACCGGCTTGTCTTTAATCTACGTAGCTTGGTTGAGTAGTTTCGGATCTCAAGGCTGGTTGCATTTGAAATTAGGCTTCGTGGTAGCCATCACGGTTTACCATTTTGTTTGCCGGTATTTGATTCTTCAATTCAGAAAAGGGAATTTCATCCTATCTGGAACACAACTAAGGCTTTATAATGAAATTGCGACGATTCTATTAGTTGCGGTCGTTTTCTTAGTAGTGGCTAAAAATACACTAGACTGGATGTATGGATTAGGAGGGTTTGTGGTTTTTGCGATTGTGATTATGGCGGCGGTTACGATCGTCAAAAAAATCCGAAACAAGGCTTAATTAAGACATAGATCGATCCAGATCCCGCTTCACATCTTTTTCTTTAATGTCATCTCGTTTATCAAAGGTCTTCTTTCCCTTCGCGAGTGCGATGTTTAACTTAGCATAGCCTTTGTCTGAAATAAAAAGACGGGTAGGAATAATCGTCAAACCCACGTTCTTCAATTCCTTCTGCAGTTTCCCTAACTCACGCTTAGATAGCAATAACTTACGATCACGTAAGGGATCGTGATTGTAATGGGTTCCTTCGTCGTAGGCCGAAATGTGCATATTGCGAACAAATAATTCTTCTTGAAAGAATACGCAGTAGGCATCAGTCAGATTGGCTTTCCCTTGGCGGATCGATTTAATCTCCGTACCTGTCAATACCAAGCCAGCCGTGAAGGTATCCATGAATGCGTATTCAAAGGAAGCCCTACGGTTCTTAATTTCAACTGTCTTTTGGATTTTTTCTTTTGCCATTGGAATAAAAAAAGCCACACAGCGAATCACTGCGTGGCTAAATATAGCTTATTGCTCTTATTTATCTTCTTTCTTTTCGCCTTTTGTAGCAGCGTACTCTTTGTTTAATCCTTCGATGATTTTGTTTGTAACATCGACAGATGGATCAGCGAATAAAATTCCACCACCTACTTTAGAATATCCTAAAACGAATTCATATTTGTTAGCCTTGTTTGTCTTCGAGATGTAATCACGAATGTTGTTATACAACTCTTCGTTTTTCTTTGCTTGCTCTTGTCCTAACTCCGCTTGCTTTTGTTGAGAATATTGCTGCAATTCAGCACCTTTCTTCTTCAACGTCATATCAGCTGCTTGCAATTCTGCTTGAGTCATAGCTGAGGCACGTTGTTGAATCGCTTGTAACTCTGCTTGAAGTGATTGCTCTTTTTGACCTAAGTCTACTTGTAAACGGTATCCTTTGTTCTCGAACTCTTTTTGAGCGTCTTTGTAAAACTGGTAATTCGTTAATAACGAATCTGAATTTACGAATACGATACTTCTTCCATCAGCTGTCGAGGCACCTAAGCCTGCAGACGAGCTACCTGAATTTTGGTAAAATAAAAAGGCAATTGCGATGGTTAAAACGCCCAACCAAGCGTATGGTAAATTTTTCACGTGTTTAATTTTGTTTATTGGATTGACGGCAAATATACAAGGTCTGTATCGTTTGTCCTAAAAAATTATTATTTCTGTCTTAATCTGGCTCCAGCCCAGGTCCAAATGCCACTAAATAAGCCTCCTAGCACGCCAGTCAGAACAAATAAAGCGAACACATTTCCTTTTAGAGGGAAAACTTGAGCCATCCGACTAGGTAACGTACTAGGATGCTGTAAATCAAGCCACAAGGCTGAAAGCACCCACAAGACGAATCCTGCTAAGAAACCAGTCAAAAAACTCGATTTCAAGGGCATATTTAATACGAAAGCCACCAGCCCAAAAGCCACGCCCATCGCATACCAAGGCAGGTAAATGCCTACCAAAGCGCCAATAACGACTAAAATGATACTATAGATTAACTTACTCATAGCTTATTTCGATAAAGTGATTTTCTTGCGTAAACGATTCGATTTTTGATCGGCTGATTCGAGGTATAAGAGTGGCTTTAGCTCACCTTTGGCCCACGTATCAATCAAATCATCATAATGACTACTTCCCGGATTACCCGATTGACCACCCGGGTAAACGCCATAGGCTCTAGGTTTCCCCTCCTTCGAAAGCTCCACCACTAAACGCCAAGAAGGCCCCGTCTTCGTCGTAGCCGCATTCACGATGGTTCCTCCCCCACCGATCGGGATATTCAAGCGAGATAAAGCATCCATTCCTGGGATCAAGTGACGAACCCCCGTTTGCTTGTGTTTGTACCAAGCCCACTCAGGCCCCTGAGGTCCGTGTTGTTTCACCAAGGTGTCCACATTCGCTTGCAATGACTTCATGACGATATCAGACATCGACTCTTTAGACTTTGTCTTAATGTCATCCCACCAGCGCGCACTAGGCTCCGATTTGATTAATTGAATCGTGCGATCCATCGATGGACGATTCATCGGTGCTTTTTCATCTGCTGCGAATTCATCATCCCAAAGACAAGACTGCAAAGTCAAGACCCAGTTTTCGAAAATAGTGGCTCCCACAGACTCTGGACTATTCACTAAATTCCAAGATTTTAAAGCTGCAATAGCTTTTGATTGAGCCGATGTAGGTGATTTCACTTGAGCGAAAAGCAAAGGCAATAACTCGCGGGCACGGATGTTGTAATTATCGTTTTGGAGACCTCGTAAAGAATCCATCGTAATCTTCTCCATCACCGCTAAACGCTCATTAATGCGACGGCCACGCTCAGATGGCGCATATTGCCAACCTAAGTAATACGGATAAGAAGGATCTGTTGAGAATTGATTCGCCGAACTCACGAAACCTCGAACCGGATTCTTCACGTGCGGATTGTGCGCCTGAGGGATAAATCCTTGCCAATCAGCCGCCGCATCCGTTCCATCTAATAAATACTTTCCTTGCTGTTTCGACTTCAACGGGAACTTACCGTTCACCCATAAAGCGATATCGCCTTCATTACTAGCAAACACGAAGTTTTGAGCCGGTGCAGAATAGAAGGTCAAGGCCTTCTGGTAATCCTCGTAATTTTTCGCGCGATTCAATTGGTAGAACGTCGTTAGTTCTTGTGATTTTTCGTGGGCGATCCAACGCAAGGCGTGGCCTACCGGAATGTTCGAACGAAACGGTTTTTCGTGGGATAAATACACGACAGGTCCGTGGTGTGTAAAGAAGATGGTATCTACCATCTCTTTCTTTCCTTTGATCTTGAAGGTTTCGATGCGCATGGTGGTTTTCTTCCATTTCCCATCGTGCCAATATTCCTGCTTTGAGGCATCTTTGAACTTCACTTGGTACCAGTCCAAAACATCAGAACCTACATTTGTCACTCCCCAAGCAACATTTTTATTAAATCCAATGATCACATTGGGTGTTCCCGGCATCGTTGAACCATAGACATTCACCCCTGGAGCGACTAATTGCATTTGGTACCAAATCGATGGTAATGACAAAGTCAAGTGTGGGTCATTGGCTAAAATAGGCAAACCCGAAACCGTTTTATTTCCGGCTACCGCCCAGTTATTCGAACCGATGTTCGGATCTTTTTCTGGTGTCGTCATGGAGCTACCTAAACCGGTAAAGTCTGCAGGACCCGCTGGAATAGGTACCGGTTTGAAATCGACTGGCGATCCTACGGGAATGATCGGACTCTCTTGGAAAGGGTAATTAGGGAAAAGGTCTTCTGCCACCTCACGGCCGTATTTGCGCAAGATGTTCGTCATCTTCAAATCGTCGGTTCCTGAAGCTAGCACGAAGGACATATTCTTTAAGAACAAGGCGCTCTTAATAGGCGTCCAAGGCTCCGGGCGGTAGTTTAATAATTTGTATTCTAAAGGTAATTCACGATCAGATAAGGAATTGATGTAGGCATTAACCCCCGCAGAATAAGCTTCCAAAGCGTTTTTAGCCATGGGATCTTCTTTCATTCCTTCATAGGATTTCTCCGCACCATAAACTGAACCCATTCTCCGTTGGAACTGATCAGATGCGATACCTTTTTCGCCTACGATCTCAGAGATGCGACCACCTGCGAAATGCGTTTGGAATTCCATTTGCCATAAACGGTCTTTGGCCGTCAAATACCCTTGCGCTAAAAACAAATCGTGGTCATCCTGTGCAAAAACATGCGGCACACCCATTTCGTCGTACACGACTTGAACGGGTTGATGTAAACCCGCGATTTGCAAGGTTTCTTCTGTGGGTTCACCTGATTCCGGGCTTTCTGCATTCATCCAAAAGCCGTGGAAAGGACTAAATAATTTACCGAGGGGAGGCAAAGTTCCCCAGCTTTGGTTCATCGCATAGGTTAAAAACAGGGCGATTACCAAAGGAAAAGCAGATTTTATGATTTTCATTGATGAAATAGAGGGAGATAAATGAAATATCCGAAGATTTTTTTCTATTTTAGAAAGACAATTTTACAAAATTGTTCCTTTAAGCCCAAATAAATTATCTTTAAAGCGATATGAAAAGACGTACCTTCCTTCAAACATCCACCCTATTAGGCGCCAGCTTAGGTGCCACCGCAAAAGCGGCCAGCTCTGAACCGCTCATCATTGCGACTTGGAAAAACGAAAAAGCGACCATCGCGGGTTGGAATAAATTGATGGAAACGGGCAAAGCGCTCGATGGTGTTGAAGCCGGTGCGCGCATTCCTGAAGCAGATCCGAACGATACGTCTGTAGGTTACGGTGGCTATCCAGATCGCGACGGCCATGTGACCTTGGATGCTTGCATCATGGACCATGTAGGAAATGCAGGATCTGTTACCTTTCTTGAGGGCATCATGCACCCCATTTCTGTGGCTAGAGCCGTGATGGAAAAAACACCACACGTCATGTTGTCAGGCGCTGGTGCTTTAAAATTCGCCTTAGACCAAGGATTTAAAGTGGAGAATCTGTTAACAGAAAGCTCTAAAAAGGCTTGGGAAGAGTGGAAAAAAGAATCCAAGTACGAACCTGTCATTAATATTGAAAGACACGACACCATCGGTTTATTGGGCATCGGAAAAGCAGGAGAAATTGCTGGCGCTTGTACAACGAGCGGATTGGCTTTCAAAATGCATGGACGTGTAGGCGACTCCCCCATCATCGGTGGAGCTGTTTTTTGTGACGATGAGGTAGGTGGTGCGTGTGCGACCGGATTAGGCGAATTTGTAATGAAAACCTTAGGATCCTTCTTGATTGTCGAATTAATGAGACAGGGCATGTCCCCTCAAAAAGCGTGTGAAGAGGCTGTGATGCGGATTGTGAAACGCTATAAATACAAGGAATTCCAAATCGGGTATTTGGCCCTCAATAAAAAAGGAGAATATGGCGCTTATGCCATCCAAAAAGGATTTAATTACACCATCACGAAAAACGGAAAAACGCAGGTAATTGAAAGTGCGTCCTACATGTAATTTTTATGGCAGCAGAGAAGAAAAAATATTTGTTTGAGATTGCGTGGGAAACCTGTAATCAAGTAGGCGGAATTTACACGGTAATTCGGACCAAAGTTCCCTCGATGGTCGAAAAATGGGGCGAAGATTACGCCTTATTAGGACCCTATTTTCCCCAAACTGCCTCCGCAGAATTTGAGCCCATTCCAGTTACCGATGAAACGCCGCTGGGTCGCGCGATTAGTAGCTTGCGCCAAAAAGGTTTAGGCATTCATTATGGCTATTGGTTGATCACGGGAAAGCCTAAAATCGTACTCTTTGAACTGGAAACCTTATTGCCTAATGTCAATGAGATCAAAGGACGTATTTGGGATAATCACAAGATCTCGACCTTAGGGGTAGAGGATTTAGTGGACCAAACGATTGTTTTTGGTGAAATGATTCGCCTCCTTTTAACCGAGGTGGCCGAAGAAAATAAAAATAAAACCCAATTGGTGGCGCATTTCCATGAGTGGATGGCGTCTACTGGCTTACCCGACCTGAAGAAGGACAAGGTCAAAATTTCAACCGTCTTCACCACGCACGCGACTATGTTAGGCCGCTATTTAGCGGGCAATGTACCTAACTTCTATGATGTCATCGAGAACTTTGATTGGCACAAAGAGGCGAAACACTATGGCATCGAGGCTCAAGCTTGTTTCGAACGCGCCGCAGCCCAAAAAGCCGATGTGCTAACCACCGTCAGCGATATTACAGCGAAAGAATGCCAGTATTTCTTAGGCCGCATTCCGGAATTAATTTTGCCAAACGGCTTAAACATCCAACGTTTTGCCGCTTTGCACGAACACCAGAACCTGCACTCAAAATACAAAGAGAGCATTTCGAACTTCGTGATGGGGCATTTCTTCCAAAGCCAGCCTTTTGACCTAGATCAAACACTCTACCTATTCACCTCCGGACGTTTCGAATATTCGAACAAAGGATACGATATTACCTTAGATGCCTTGGCGATTTTGAATCGCAAGATGAAAGAGGCGGGATCGAAGAAAACGGTGGTGATGTTCTTTGTGACCAAGCAACCCTATCATTCCATTGATCCCGAGGTCTTGCATTCCCGCGCTGTGTTAGATGAAATTAGAGAGAACTGCCACGCGATCGAGAAAGAAGTAGGAGAACATTTATTCAAGGCCTCCGCTTCATCCAGCGATCTACAGATGCCGGATTTGAACGCCTTTGTGGATGAATATTGGCGGATGCGTTTGCGTAGAACGGTGCAGACTTGGAAAACGAATGCGCGACCAAAAGTGGTCACCCACTTATTAAAACAAGAGGACGATATCATCCGGAATTTACACCGGACGAATCTATTGAATAACCCAGACGACAAGGTTAAAGTGGTATACCACCCAGACTTTATCGTTTCCACGAATCCGCTTTTCGGCTTAGATTATGGCCAATTCGTGCGCGGTTGCCACTTAGGCGTTTTCCCTAGCTACTACGAACCTTGGGGCTATACACCGCTGGAATGTATGGCGCGCGGGGTACCTACGGTGACGTCGGATCTATCGGGTTTTGGCGATTATATGATGCAGATTATGCGCGATTACGAACAATG
The DNA here is from genome assembly GCF_004307425.1 of Aquirufa antheringensis. Classification (GTDB taxonomy): domain Bacteria; phylum Bacteroidota; class Bacteroidia; order Cytophagales; family Spirosomataceae; genus Aquirufa; species Aquirufa antheringensis. The sequence continues at coordinate 104,062 of NZ_SEWZ01000003.1, read as the reverse complement.
GGGCGTGAGCGTGGTGAATCGCAAGACGCAATCATACCAAGAAGCGGCGGAGCAATTAGCGAATCTGTTATTCAAATTCGTTCAGCAATCCCAGCGCGATCGCATCACTCAGCGTAACCGCGTAGAGAGTATCGCGGATACATTTGACTGGTCGAACCTGCGCTCGTATTATGACACGGCGCACGAACTAGCGATCATTAAAAAGAAGAGATAATTCCTAAAAAGATACTTAGAGATGCTTCAAGGCCTCGCGTTTACTCAGCGGGGCCAACGCATTGTTCTCGACAAAATCCAATACCCATTCCGCATCCGTTCGCGCATATTGGCGAAGTGCCCAGCCGATGGCTTTTTGAATAAAAAATTCCTTGGAAGAGCTCAATGCCTGAATGGTTTTCGCCAGCAAAACGGTATCTGTTTTGTCTTTATAACCTAAAGAGAAAACTAAGCATACCCGTTGCAACCAGAAGTTCCCAGAATCCATCCAGCGCTGAATCCAGAAATCACGCTCCGCTGGAAATTGCAGAAAATAAGGCCCAAGGATCTTAGGCGCTAAATTATCCACCACATCCCACCAAGATTCCTGGCCTATCCATTGTTCGCACAAGGCAGGCACGCGGTTGTCCCAGGATTTTTTGGCCTTCATCACATAGTCCATCGCCACATACTGAAACTCGCGTTCTGGCATCGCAAATAGTTGTGTGGAAACTTCAAACCAATCTTCAGAAGATCCGTATTGCTTGTACAAGGCCTTAAAAACCTCGTGACGCTCTGGTTTTTTCACCCCCAGAAAAGGGTATTTTTCACGCATGTATTTGCACATCCAAAACGCGTTATCTGCATCCGCTAGGTCGTGTAAGGCTTCTGCTATGGCTTTAACGAAGGGCTTCATCGGTTCGTCAAATAGAGTTTACCTTTCATTCCTCCATCCTCAATAGCCCACTTAGAAGCATCAAAAGGCTTGTAGCGGATATCCACAAAATTGATTTCATAAAAGTTCTTCCACACCACTCCTTGCTGATCCATCTTCCGGATTCGATTCGCGGAATTTGAAATAACCTCTATCTCCACTTGATTTTGCTCCTGCAAGATTCCGTCAGGAATGGTAAGTTGGAAAGGAAGAGACCAGATCATCCCGATGTCTTTCCCATTGATTCGCACTTTTGCCATATCGCGCAATTCAGATAAATGAAGCACTTTCGCGTTAGCGATTTGATCGGCTGATAAGGTCAGATCGAAAGTATAGCGGGCTGATGGAGTTGCGGCCAGCGAGGTGTCTAGCGAGGTATAATAGTTAAAATCTGGCAATGCGATCGTTTTAGAATCGATCTGAACGCGCAGATTGGTAGGTTCGATTTCTGTTCTAACTTTAAGAGCCGCTGGAACAATTAAAGAAGGAATTTTAACCACAGGCTGAATGATCACACTTTGGCCAGGTGCTAAAGATAGCCAGACATCCGAACCTTTTTTTCCATACGATTTCGAATCCGTTAAAGGGTCCCAGATCTCTACATTACCCGATAATTTCTTCAAGGAAATACTTCCTTCTGTGAATCGAGCGTTCAAATTAGTCACGAAGTAGGCGGCGCCCTTTGGAGTCTTCTTTCGAATAAAAGATAAGCCTTTAGCGGCCATCGGCTCGGTAGAAACTCCTAAACGAGCGAGCTGATCTGCCGGGTCTGAAAGCACGCGCATGATTAAGGCGCTGCGGGCAGACTCCCAACGTTCTTTGGCCTCTTTCGTTTGATGAAATGTATTCAAATGAAGGGGTAAATGTTCTAAAAAATACACGGGATAACCTTGTTTCACCCATTTCGCTAAACGCTCTAAAGTCTCCACCGAAACATAATGTGCCGCCGGAATTAACAAGACTTTATAATTCCCGCCCGACTTCGTTTTAAAGGTTTTCGCAGGTGTCAATTCCAAATCAGCCAACAAGTCATCCGAAATATAATCCACCGAGAAACCTTTGTCCTGTAATAATCCTGCCCAATGACCGAAGGACGTATTCTTCAACCATTCCCTGCTATTCGCGTGCAATTCCAGCGTATGCAATTTGCCTGATCCGTTATTGTTGTGCCACACATCCTCCATCGGGAAATACAATAAGGCGTCGCTATCCGTCGGATTCGCCTGTAACATCGTCTGCACATTTTCAATGTATTTATTCAGCGCAGGCATCGCCTCCCAAAAGTGACTTTGGGGATTAAAGTTCGTACTCGCATAAAACAACCAACCCGGCCACGCAACCTCAGGTGGCGAATAGGTAGCCCCATGGAAGAACACGTGATTCACCCCACCCACAAAAACTTGGTCCAATACCGGTTTCACTTGTGCGATCGAAACCTTGAAGTGATTGCCTAACCAAGTCGCCGTTTCCGCCGAAACTAATTTCTTCCCGGTCAAATTCGCCGCCGAGCTCGCCAATTTCAACGCCCGAATATCCGGAATCCCAAACGTGGTGGAATCATATTCCGGATCCACGCGGTAGCCTGGAATATCGAAAGGTTTCGAACCAAAAAACTCCGCCTCCGGAATATCCGCCGCCGCATAAATATCCAGCAAATTACCAGGGGAACCGTGGGCCTGATTTCGGGAGGTAAAGCCCATCGAATTAATCCAATGATCAAATGGCAACACAAAGTTGTTTTGCAACAAGGTGGACATCGTCCGGTGGTAATCCGCGAAAATCTGGTTCTCTTCTTCTGATTCAGACTTTTTCTTAGCTAGCACATCGAAGTGTTTGCGCAGATCATAACCGTTCAATCGTTGAAAAGCAGAAAACAAATCCGGTGTATAATTCGACCCATAAGCCTCGTAAGAGTCGTTATAAATAGCTCGTAAGGGAGAATGTGACTTCTTTAAAAGGGGAACAAAAGTGTGACTGTATTTGGCGAAGGCCTTCATGTCGAAGTGATCAAGGACGAATCCCTCTCCTCCGGGAGCGGCGCGTTTAACTTTTTGGCCGGTTAATCCTGTCTTAAATACGCCATCTACGAATTGGTATTTTTTGGCCGCCTCTTTTTCTGTGATCGTTGGTCCACCTAAAGGCCAGCCCGTCCCCATCGTCATATCGATTCCAAGACCTAAACGCTTCGCCTCTTTCAACGTAAAGAAGAATTTCGCTTGCCAGCCCGAACTTAAATAATTTTGAAATAAGGCTTCTGAGCCCTTCGCCCCGTAGATGGGAATGATGTGGAGACCGCCAAAACCCGCTTTGGCAAAATTCTCCAGATTATGCGTGATCCCTTTCTCCGTTACAGCGCTCCCCGGCCACCACCAATAAGCCCAGGGTTTAGCGGTAGAAAAAACAGCAGGATCAGATGACCCTGCTGTCGCTATAAATCTAGAGGTAAATAACAGGAGGAGAAAAACAATTCTTTTCATACCTCGAATTACGTATTTTTAAACAAAACGGCCTAACAAATTCTCTAAGTATTCTTGCTTGCCAGAGATCTGAGCTGGTTCCCCTACCTCGATCGCGATTTTGTATAAATCTTCTAATTTCAATTTGCCCGCTGCATAATCCGCTCCTTTACCCGAGTTAAAGCTTGCATAACGCTCCGCTTTCAAGCGATCCATCTCGCCATGTTTCGCGATTTTCTCTGCGATCAATAAAGAACGTGCAATCGTATCCATACCACCAATGTGTGCATAGAATAAATCCGCCATATCCGTTGAATTACGGCGACGTTTTGCGTCAAAGTTAATTCCACCACCGGCTAATCCGCCTTGCTTCAAGATGATTGACATCGCCTCCGCCCATTCGTAAATGTCCGTCGGGAATTGATCCGTATCCCAGCCGTTTTGCGTATCTCCGCGGTTCGCATCGATAGACGCTAACATACCTGCGTCTGAAGCCACTTGGCATTCGTGTGCAAAGGTGTGTCCAGCTAAAGTGGCGTGGTTTACTTCTAAGTTTAGGCCAAATTCTGATAATAAATCGAACTCGCGTAAGAAACCAATCACCGTTGCCGCATCATAATCGTATTGGTGTTTCGTAGGCTCACAAGGCTTAGGTTCGATGAAGAACTTACCTTTGAAACCATTGCGACGCGCATATTCCACACAGGTATGTAACATGCGAGCGAAGTTTTCGCGCTCACGCTTCATATCGGTATTCAATAAGCTCATATAGCCTTCGCGACCTCCCCAGAACACATAGCCTTCGCCACCTAAGGTAATCGTCGCATCAATAGCGCCTTTTAATTGCGCACCTGCGTGAGCCACTACTTCAAAGTTCGGGTTCGTAGACGCGCCGTTCATGTAGCGCTCATTCGAGAACAAGTTCGCTGTTCCCCACAAAAGCTTTACGCCGCTTTCTGCTTGTTTTTTAGCAAATATATCCGTGATGAATTTCACGCGATCACCAAATTCTTTGGGATCATTATGCCCATCAATCGCATCCACATCGTGGAAACAATAGTATGGCGCACCCATCTTCGTGATGAATTCGAATGCTGCATCGGCTTTGTCTGCCGCACGCTGACGTGCATCTGAAGCCACATCCCAAGGGTAGTGGTGTGTTCCTGGTCCAAAAGGATCCGCTCCGTCACCGCAAAACGAATGCCAATACGCAATCGCAAAACGAAGGTGCTCCTTCATGCTCTTGCCGGCAACGATGCGATTCTCATCGTAGTAACGGAATGCGAAAGGATTATCTGATTCTGCACCTTCAAATTTGATTTGACCAATGCCTTTGAAATACTCTTTTTGACCAATGATTACACTCATGATATATAATGCTTAATGTTGTTTCTTCTTAAAGTCCCAAAACTACATATTATACCTATTATATACAAATATATTTTAGCACAGATTAGCACAGCTACAAAATTGAAATAAATTTACTATTTTGCATTAAATAACCTTTTCAACATGCTTAAAAAACTACTCCAGCTAATCGCGCTGTCAGTCTTCTTGCTGCCCGCGAAAGCTCAAACCTCATTTAACGCAAACAACCGATTCGAGCAATTAGAATCGACTTTGCCTACGCCTAATTCCTACCGGACCGCGAGTGGTTCTCCAGGTAAAGATTATTGGCAACAACGTGCGGATTATGACATCAAAGTGGAACTAGATGACATTAATCGCAAGATCATTGGATCAGAAACGATCACGTATTACAACAATTCACCGGATGATTTACCGTATTTATGGATTCAATTAGACCAAAATCTATTTGAAAAAAACTCCCCAGGTAAAACGACTAAGACGGGTGAAATCAAGAATGGCATCAGCGCTGGTGCCTTCCAAGAATTGACAGACCCGAAAGATTACGGCTACAAAATCACAGCTGTAAAAGATGCAAAAGGTAATCCATTGCGTCACACGATCAATCAAACAATGATGCGTATAGACTTACCCACTCCGTTGAAATCGGGTGCTTCGGTGAGCTTTGGTATTGATTGGAATTATTTGATCACAGCCTACTATGGTCGCTCTGGTTTAGAAATTCTAGGCAAAGACAATATTGCAAACTACTTTATCGCACACTGGTTCCCTCGCTTAGCGGTATACAATGACGTATATGGCTGGCAGCACAAGCAGTTCATGGGCCAAGGTGAATTTACATTGAATTTTGGCAATTATAAAGTAGCCATCACAGCGCCAAATGACATCGTCGTAGGTGCGGGCGGGGAATTATTGAACCCTAATCAGGTGATGACTGCGACGCAATTAAAGCGTTGGGAGCAAGCCAAAACGGCGACTCGCCCGGTGGAAATTGTAACACAAGACGAAGCGATCAAAGCAGAGAAAAGTGTTCCAACAGGAAAAAAGACGTGGGTATTCAAAGCGGATAATGTGCGTGACTTTGCTTTCACCGCATCTCGCAAGTTTATTTGGGATGCGATGCAAGTGGATGTGGAAGGCAAGAAAGTATGGGCGATGTCCTACTATTCGAAAGAGGGAAATCCACTTTGGGGTAAATATTCGACGATGGTCGTAGCGCACACGCTTCGTTCGTACTCGAAAAGAACGGTCGCATATCCGTATCCAGTAGCGATTTCTTGCCACGCCACAGCGGGTGGTGGAATGGAGTATCCGATGATTTCCTTTAATGGCGGTCGTCCAGAAGCAGATGGAACGTATACGGAGAACGTGAAAAACGGGATGATTGGGGTGATTATCCACGAAGTGGGTCACAACTTCTTCCCGATGATTATTAACTCTGATGAGCGCCAATGGTCTTGGATGGATGAGGGTTTAAATACCTTCTGCCAGTACTTAGCGGAGCAAGAATGGGATCGCAACTTCCCGGCACGTCGTGGCGAGCCTCAATCGATTGTTCCCTACATGCGTTTAGATTCGAAGAACCAGGTGCCTATTATGGCGAACTCGGAGAATATCATGGATTTTGGAAATAATGCGTATGCCAAACCAGCAACGGCCTTAAATATCCTACGCGAAACCGTGATGGGTCGCGAATTATTTGATTATGCCTTCAAAGAATATGCGCGTCGTTGGGCGTTCAAACAACCGTATCCAGCTGACTTCTTCCGTACGTTGGAAGATGCGTCAGGTGTGGATTTGGATTGGTTCTGGAGAGGTTGGTTCTACGGAACGGAGCCCGTGAATCAGTCGATTGAGACGGTGGAATGGTTCGGAATCGATACGCAAGATCCGGCCATCAAAAAGGCAGGAGAAAAAGCAGTGGCGGAAGCAAAAGGCAAAACGATGTCTGCGATTCGCAACAAAACAGATATCAAGCGCACGGTTGTGGAGGAAAATCCTGATTTGACGGACTTCTATAATACCTACGATCGCTTCGCTCCTACGGAGGCCGATAAAAAGAAATACCAAGACTACATGGCGTCCTTAAATGACGACGAGAAGAAATTAGTGTCAGAGGGTAAAAACTTCTATGTGGTGAACTTCAAGAACAAAGGCGGTTTACCCATGCCTGTGATCGTTCGCTTGAACTATGAAGATGGTACAGAAGAGGTATTGCGTTTCCCGGCGGAGGTTTGGCGTTTGAACGATGTGACAGCAAAGAAAATCATCCCAACGTCTAAGAAAGTCGTAAAGTGGACATTAGATCCATTCTTTGAAATCGCGGATATTGATACGGAAGACAATGCTTTCCCTCGGGAACCAGCACAACCTACGAAGGTTCAGTTATTCAAGATGCAGGGAAGAACCTACAGCGGAGGAGTTAATCCAATGCAAGAAGCACAAAATGCCAAAAAGGCGGGTGCGGTCACTGGATCTAAAAATTAAATTAAAAAGCCCCGAGCAATCGGGGCTTTTTTTACTCTTGGTCAATTAAGTTCAGTTTGGATAAGTCCAAATCCGTCCGCATCGATTTACTGAAATACATAGGTAAAAACTTGAATCCGAACTTAAAATCTTGAATCGCATACGAAATACGAGCCACTACAATAGAGGAATATACCTCATCAAAGCCCGTCAGATAGGCCGAAATTTCAGGCTGAAGATTCACAATTTCTTTTTGGGATAAACCATAAAAAGGACTTTCTTCATCAATTGGATGAACCACTGTCCAATTTAAAACTAAACTATCCACTCTACTCCGCTCTAATTTTAGATTGAAAAATCGATAGGAATGATCATTCGTAACAATACGTACGTTCACTTTAATTTCAGCATTCATTAACAGGTGATCATCCTTGTAACAAACCAGCCGAAACATCAACGCTTTAGTTCCTTTATAGTGGGTATATACTAGAAAATCCGAAAACCGAATAAAGGCTCTTGGTCGAGAAAAACGACCATACAATAGACCCGTAGCTATGGCAAGGGAAAGAAATCCGATTAGAGATTCGACTGCAGCAATCCAATTCGCAGCCTCACTGATGGGGTTAATTCTTCCATAACCTACGGTGGTTAATGTTTGAGTGGAAAAGAAAAACAATTCTTTTATTCTATCCCAAAATTCAACTTTCTGCACTCCTTCTAACCCTGAAGGGCCCGCAAGCCAATACAAAGCCGTAAAAAAACAATTCATTAAAAAATAAAACAAAAAGATAGTGGCTAAAAATCGCGGGCGCGACATCGTCAGCATACTTTGGTATCCACTGGCTCGATCTTTTACACTAATCCCTTTCCGCTTGATATTAAATGATCCATCTTTATTGACCATTCGGCCACCCATATCGGTGCTTTTTTCTCCAAATCCCGTGTCCTGATTCACATTTTCTTTCATAGCGCTCTTTATATGAACCACAATTTAAGCGATGCAATCACAAGAACCAAAGCCAATATCCATTTCACTTTCGCGTACGATGCGATGCCTGCTCCCCAACGCGCACCCAAAAAACCGCCCACCAGGGAGGCAAACAGCCAATACAACAGTTGAGATTGATCTAGCGGAATCCAGGTTTTCAAACCGGCTAAACCTGACACGGAATTTACGAAAATAAATAGAGCTGAAACGGCTGCCGCTTCTTTCAACGAAGCCCAGCGGAAAAGTAATAACAGTGGACTTAAGATAATTCCTCCGCCAATTCCAATCATACCGGAGAGTAAACCGATAGCCGCTCCCGTGAAAATGCCTAAGACAGCAGGCAAACTCCTTTGAGTAGCCTCTTTCAACGAAATCACCATTCGAATAACTGCTAAAAAAAGACAGGCCCCTAAAATCTGTTTATACGTCGAATCAGTCAATGGAATACGTGCGCCTAAAAAAGCGGCCGGAATGGATCCGAGGGCAAAAGGCCAAAACAAAGTCCATCTAAAGAAGCCTTGCCGATAAAAGGCAAGAAATGACATCAACGAAACACCCAGATTTAATAACAAAGCCGTTTGTTTCATGAGCGGCGGTGCGATAGCAAATAGAGCCATCACAGCAAGGTAGCCGCTAGCGCCACCGTGTCCCACGGAGGCATATAAAAAGGCCATGATGGCCAATAGTATAATTAATTCCACACTATTTTCGGATGGCTAATTGGAAATAAATAAACATCTTTTCCCAGTCTGCTACGCGAATACGCTCTTCTTTGATGCGAGAGGCAGGCAAATCTTTAATCTTTTCAAAAAGGCGAATATAATACTCATAGGCTAACAAACAGCCTTTACGGGCGACGGTAGGTAAGCGGTGAATACCACGTAGACCCGCGTCAAAATCCAATTGAATATCTGCTTCGATTTCCTTTTTCTCCGCATCCGTGAAAGTCGTAAAATCGACTCCCGGGAAATACACCCGACCTCGTTCGTCGTAATCAGAACGGATATCTCGGAGGAAGTTGATTTTTTGGAAGGCAGAACCTAAGGCGCACGCATCCGCCTTCAAAGACTCGTATTCTGCTGTATCTCCTTCACAGAAAACACGCAAGCACATCAAACCGACTACTTCCGCTGAACCATAAATGTATTGCTTGTACTCTTCTGGATTATAATCGCGTTTTGTTAAATCTAACTCCATCGAGTACAAAAAAGCGTCAATCAATTCCCGTTCCATCCCGAACTTGTTCACCGCCCATTGAAAAGAATGAAGTATGGGATTTAAACTAATTCGCTCCTCAATGGCGCGGTAAGTATCTTCGCGAAAACGCTGCAATAAGGCAGCTTTGTCCTGATCGTGAAAGGTATCCACAATTTCATCCGCTAATCGAACAAAACCATAGATGGCATAAATGGGATCGTGCACTTTTTCATCCAGCGTTCGAATACCTAACGAAAAGGACGTCGAATAGGCCTTCGTCAATAACTTACTCGAGGCAAGGGAAACTTGTAAGTATAAATCCATATTATCCTTTTAATTCTTTATCGACCTCAGTGGCCACCACAATCCCTGAAATCAAGGATGGCGGCACGCCAGGACCTGGAACCGTTAATTGACCTGTATAATACAGGTTATCTAGGTGCTTGTTTTTCAAGGTAGGCTTCAAAATTGCCGTCTGCATCAGCGTGTTCGCTAAGCCATAGGCATTGCCTTTGTAGGCGTGGTAATCCGATTTGAAATCCCGGTGTGCATACGAACGTTTGTATAGGATTGAATCGCGAATAGAGACGCCACAATGTGCTTCTAATCGATCCATTAATTGTTCGAAATACTTCTCTCTACCTTCTTCTGTATCCTCTAAATCTGGAGCCACTGGAATCAATAAAAAGATATTTTCACATCCTTCCGGAGCGACAGATGGATCAGTCACCGATGGTGCTGAGGCATAAAATAAGGGATCGGAAGGCCAAGCCGGATCGGTATAAATTTCGTGCGAATGCACGGTAAAATCACGATCAAAGAATAAGTTGTGGTGCTTTAAATTAGGTAAGCGCTTCGAGATTCCTAGATAAAACAACAAAGAGGAAGGTGCCATCACGCGCTTATCCCAATAAGCCTCATCGTAATTACGCAATCCATCGCCTAGTAATTCTTCTACGTGGTGGTAATCTGCGCCAGCCACGAAAGCATCCGCCTTTTGTAATCCGGCAGCCGTCTTAACTCCTATTACTTTTCCTTTGACGATTTCGAATCCTTGCACTTCAGCGTTATACGTAATCTTGACCCCTTTTTCCTCTGCCAAGGCCACCATCCCTTTGACGATATGGTGCATGCCCCCCATTGGATACCATGTACCTAATTTGATTTCTGCATAATTCATCAGCGAGTACATCGCGGGTGTATTTTGTGAAATCGCCCCTAAAAATAAAATAGGGAATTCCATCAATTTCAACAAAGTAGGCGAGGTGAAGAACTTGCGAATGTGCTTGTAAAACGAAGAAAAGACATCAATACGAATCGCGTCAATGAGTAATTTCAGGCTGAGAAATTCGGTGATTTTGCGGGAAGGTTTCCATACAAATTCTTGAATACCCACTTTGTACTTATAGGCCGCCTGTTCCATAAACGCATCTAATTGCGCTGCAGCACCCGGTTCATAGGACTCGAATAAGGTTTTCAAATCCGCATAATTAGCTGGAAGATCGATTTTTTCCGTCTCTGACAAGATCACTGAATAGGATGGATCCAAGCGAACTAAATCATAATAATCCGCTGGTTTTTTCCCGAAACGATTAAAATAAGTCTCAAAAATATCCGGCATCCAATACCAAGACGGCCCCATATCAAAAGTAAAACCTTCCGATTGGAAAACACGAGCACGGCCACCTGCGTGATCATTCTTTTCTAAAATTTGGACTTCATATCCTTTTGAAGCTAATTCTGTCGCTGCTGAAAGCCCAGAAAAACCTGCTCCTATGACGATTACTTTCTTCATAATTACGCTAATTTAACAAATATACCGATCTTTCTTTTGGCCCAAAGCCTAAAAAGAAAAAGTCAGATAAAATCTGACTTTTTAACCTCCTTCTGTTAACCAAAAAACTAATCAAAACCTATTAATACTAACCTAAGCGTACATGTGAAGATGGTTCTTCAAATCACGTCTCGCCATAAATATTCTATTTTTAACAGTACCAATAGGTAACTGCAATTCTTCTGCAATCTCGTGGTATTTAAATCCCTCGAAGTAAAGCATAAAAGGGACTCTGTACATCGAATCTATTTTCGACAAAGCACTTTGGATATCTTCATTGATAAAGGAATTCACTGCTTTGTTTTCCTGCAATGATTCCATCGAGTTAATGTAATGTAAATTATCAGTCGTGTCGATAAAGGTGTTACGTCTCACCATACGTTGGTATTGGGTGATAAAGGTGTTTTTCATAATCGTAAATAACCAAGCTTTCAGGTTTGTCCCGTCTTGGTATTTATCCCGATTCGTGAAAGCCTTCACTAAAGTATCTTGCACCAGGTCATTTGCATCATCTCCGTCTTTCGTCAAACGAAGCGCGAATGGGCGTAAAAACTTTGAAAAAGTGCCTATTTGGTAAGTAAACTCAAGAGCTGTCATATCGATGTTCTATTTTGTTCAACAAATTTATAAAAAGATTAAACAAAACAAATACTTTGTTTAAAAAATTTCAAAAAAAATTAAACAAAAATTTTAGTTGCCAAAAAAGTCGCGTTCATCGATAGAGAAAATCCATTCATCTTTTAAGCAAAGGAAGATTCGCATAAAAGCAGGTTTTAACCTATCTTTAACCCTCTTATTCCCATGAAATACCTTTACCTACTTCTTGTACTCTATTCGTTTTCAAGCTTTTCGCAAACGAATTGCCACTGCACCTTAAAAGGTATTGTGGCATCGAAAGAGAATAAAGAAAAGGTTCCTGGCGCCTATGTCTACCTGAAAGGCACGAAGAAATCAACGACTTCGGATGCTAAAGGACAGTTCATTTTAAAAGATCTTTGTCCCGGAAAATACACGCTCGTCTGCCAAATGGCCAGTTTTGACCTGATCGAAACAGAAATTTATCTAGAAGACGAAAAAGAAGAAGATTTTCTATTAAGTACGCACGACGAACATTTGCAGGAGGTTTTTGTCCAAGGAAGAAAGCAAGAAATTACGTCTCAAATGAAGTCAGCCTTGAGCGCGGAGGAACGCTCTCAAAAAGAAGGTTTGTCCCTGGGAGAAATGCTAAAAGGACTGACAGGCGTTCAGAGTCTACAAACGGGAAGTTCCGTTTCTAAACCCGTGATTCATGGCTTGCACTCCAGTCGCGTGATCATTTTAAATCAAGGAGTCAGACAAGAAGGCCAAAACTGGGGCAGCGAACACGCGCCTGAAATCGACCCCTTCGTATCTAAAAACATTCAAGTAATCAAAGGTCCTGGTGGACTTCGCTATGGTGGAGATGCTATTGGTGGCATTGTCATGCTGGAACCCAATGCGCTACCTGACAGCTCTGTCATTCATGGATCCGTTCAAAGTATCTATTTTAGCAATGGTCGGCAGGGCGTTATTTCCGGACTCTTAGAAGGAGGAATCCCTCGACTGAAAGGCTGGGGCTGGCGCATTCAAGGTACTTTAAAGGATGGCGGAAACGTCCGAACAGCTGATTACTACCTCAGCAATACGGGGGTGAAAGAAGAAAATGTTTCGATGGCCATAGGCTATAAATCCGCTGGATTCGGAGCGGATTTTTTCGTCAGCCGATTCCATACGGTCATCGGTATCTACGAGGGTTCTCATATTGGAAATATTTCGGATTTAGAGCGATCCATTACGCTGTCTCGACCTTTAGCGGCCTTTACACCGGCTGAATTTATCCGTCGAATTGATCGCCCTAATCAGGATGTGTGGCATGATTTGGCCAAAGTCAAAGCCTTCTACCACCTCCCTAATCAAGCTACTTTACGAGCGACCGTTGCGGCACAATCAGATGAACGCTGGGAATTAGATGTATTAAGGGCAGGAAAAAACATCAATACACTCCGTTTTAATTTAAATACGCATAGCGGAGAGCTCGTGTATGATGAAACGAACACGAATAAGCGCTGGAAGGGACAGGTTGGTTTCACCTTTCTGGATCAAGGCAACATCACTTCCGGCAATAAAGTCCAAAACCCTGTCTTAACCACCAGCCTTCTTCCTAATTATTCCTTACAAAATCTAGGTGTTTTCGCCATCGAAAGAAGAGTAACAGAAAAGTGGGAACTAGAAGCGGGTCTGCGGTATGATATAAAAGAAATAGAAACGCATCGCCCCAAAGCCAATTTCTCCCAAAGTATTCTTCGAAGCAAACACCATTTTGCAGGCGTTTCGGGCAGTCTAGGCTTGACTTACCATTGGAATCCCTTGACGGAATCGCTATTCACTATTTCGCGTGCCTTCCGGGCACCCGGTGCGAATGAATTATTCTCAAACGGCGTTCACCACGGTGCCGGAGCCTATGAAATAGGGGATCCTACTTTAGAAGGAGAAACAGGAACGAACTTCAGCTTTTCAACGAATTACAAGCCGGAGCGTTGGGACATTGAAGTGGGATTGTATTCGAATCACATCCGCAATTTCATCTATTTACGCCCTTCTGTGATCAATTTGAATGCCGTATATGCGACCACGGTTAGAGGGGTCTTCCCCATTTTCAGCTACCAGCAAATCGATGCTCGTTTTCAAGGAATAGATTTCCAAGCGACTTATTCGCTTAGTCCGCGACTAACGGTGCAACAAAAGACGAGTATCGTACGGGCTTTTGACACCCTAAACGAACAATACCTGGTCAATATACCAGCTGATCGATTTGAATACCTCCTCCGGTATGCTTTTAAATCGAATAAGGCCTATGTGAGCGGTGGAATTACTCAGGTGTCCAAACAGACACGGGTGGAAGGGGGCTCTGATTATGCTGTCCCGCCTGCAGGGTACTTTTTAGTACAGGTGAATGGGGGGATGACGTATAAAAAGCTAGAAGTAAACCTGAGCGTTTCCAATGCGTTAAACGCCGCTTACCGCGATTACCTTAATCGATTCCGCTATTATGCAGATGATCAAGGTAGAAATATCAGCTTAAAAGTTTCGTATTCGATCTAGCGACGAAGCTTTAGCGACGAAGCCAGGATTCTGGATTTTGGCGCACCGTATTTTTCCAAACCTGGAAATTAATCTCTGCCGTTCCATCCTCATCCGAGGCTACAGAACCGATGCGTTGACCCGTTCTCACCCGCGTTCCTACACTCACAGATACATTCGCCAGCTTACTATAGACGGTAAAATAGTCACCGTGTTGAATCGCCACCACCATATTAATCCCCGGAATATTGACCACGGATTGTACTACGCCATCGTACACGGAGTGTACCGGAGAACCAGGGGAAGTTTGAATATCAATTCCATTGTTATTGATCATCACCCCTTTTAACAGGGGATGTTTATGAACGCCAAAGTGATCCGAAATAAAACCCGATGGAACCGGGAATGGCATTCGACCGCGCAGTGCCGCAAAGGAACTAGCTAATTTTGCTTCATCCGCATTCATATAATAGGTATTGCTTTCGATCTTTTTCTCCTCGACCGCTGCCGCTGGAGCGGGTTCCGCTTTCGACTTTTTAGCCTCCGCAACAGCTGCCTTCTTTTCTTCTTTAGGAGACTCCTTCTTTTCTACTTGTTTTTCAGCCAAGATCTTCGTCGTCTCCCCTTTCTTTAGTTCCGGTAAAGTAGGTTTAGCTACCTCCACTTTCTTCACTTGACGTGCTTGACGAAGCTTGCGCTCCCTTTCAATACTTTTTTGGATCTCCCGCTGTACAATTCCTGCAATTAAATTATCCAATTTGCGAACGGATAATTTCTTTTTTTCTAATTCAATTTTTAATTTCTTCTCTTGTTGGGTTAAGACTGTGACTACTTGGTCTTCTTTGGTTTTCAAGACCTCTAACTTCTTCTTCTCCCCTTCCTTCTCTACAATGACCTTTTGCTCCTCTTGTTTCTTGAAGACCACTTTTTGCTCTTTCGTCATCAAATCTTGACGAGTCTTAAAGATCAAATCTGCCTGTTTCTTTCGATTCGTGGAATAGTGACGTAGGTAATCAAAACGTCGAACAAATTCCCCTAAATCATTCGACAATAACAAGAAACTCATCTTATTGTACACAGAGGATGTTTTTTGAGCCTCATAAATCATCAAAGCGTATTGCTTCTTCAATCGCTCTAATTTTGCCTTTAACACATCGCCTTCATTTCGCAATTTCTGTGCCTCCTCTGCTAAAATTTGTTGATTTTGTTCCAAAACTGAAATCTGCTTTTTCTGCACTCCGATCTGTTCTTTCAGTACATTGAGTTTCCCAATCGAGGCTTTTTTCTTCTTGGATGTTCGCGAAATGATGGAATTCAGCTCCTTAATTTTGGACAAATTATCTTTCTTCTGCTGCTCTAAAGCGGCTTTCTTGTCTGCCTGAGCGAAAGACGAACTCGTAAATAGGAACGCGAATAGAAGGAAAAGGTATTTCAAGGCTTTAAGAGTTTGGCTGGCACTTTAAAAGGGAATTCCAAAGGGGTATCTAACAACTCTACTTTGGAATATTTAATAGATATCAAGGTCTGATTCACCTGATTTTCTTTGTTCTTTACATCTAAGGTAATCGAGCTAGAGAACGGGAAAATCGCTGAATTTAAACTCGCAAAATCCTCGTAATCTAAGGTTAACTTGTTCGATGAAGGTAAATCACTCACGGACAATTTCTTTAATTTCCGATTAGGCCCCACCCAATTATTCACCTCCACGTGCCCCTCTTGCTGTTTGACTAAGAAATTTTCGTTCTCTCGAACGACACGGCGCGTATTATTTTTCTTGTAGGGCTGGTCGCCTACAATCATATTTTGAATCAAATCATAACTTACTTTAAAGCCCAAACTTGTGCTCAAACTATCGTAAGTCAGATTCGTGTATTCGTTGTTAATCTTATGGTAGAATTGAACGCGTTCTTTAGTGAACAAAACAGCAGCACCAGAAATCATCGAAACGGAAATATTCGCCCAAATAATACTGTCCTTCTTCATCCGAATATCTACGATGTAATTATCCGTGTTCGTGCGCGTTTTCCACATCACCTTCGATTTCGCCTTTAAATAGGTAAAATTCAAATCATCAGAAGTGGACTGTTGATCAAGGACATCTGCCTGGGAAAGCGCCGCCACGACGGGAACAGAATCTACCTGTATGGTATCCCCCTGCACCGGATTTGTCGTAGCCACTGTCGCTTTAGGTGCGCAGGCACCCAGCAGAGAAAGAAAAACTAGACTGAAAAGAATCCGCATAGGAAGGAATTTTGGAAACAAAAATAGCTCAATTTTCGGGAATTTGACGCATTCGAATCTTTTTATCTACAGATTCACGAGCCGGATCTAAGCGAAGTGCCTCCTTCCAAGCCTCTAGTGCTTTTTCCACTAATTTCAAGCGAAAAAGCACATCGCCATAATGTTCCCATAAGGTGGCAGACGCATTTTCTTTATCTTTCAAAGCCGCCTCCATCGCCACGCGCGCTTCCGGATAACGTTTCAGTTCAAACAACACCCATGCCCGCGTGTCTAAATAGGTGCCGTTACGCGGGTGATCCGCCACTAAACGGGCAGAAAGCGAATCGGCTAAGGCTAATTTCTCCTTCCTGATTGACAAGAAATAGCTGTAATTATTGAGCACATGGTCATCTTTCGGATTCGCAGCTAAGGCTTTATCGAAAGCGGCATCGGACGCTGCATGATTGCCTAAAGCCTGGTAAGCATCTCCTAAAATAGGAAACACCCAGGGAGCCATTCGAGGGTAATTTTCTAAAGCCTCTAAGGCGTGTTCCACCACGGCCTCTTTTCGATTTAATTCCCAGTCCAGTTGAATGATGCGCACCCAAAGTTCTTCTTGAACAGGCCCTAAATTCGCTGCTTGTAGATAGTAGGTATTTTTATCGGCGAGGTCTTTCGACTCATCGCCTTTAGACAAAAAGACGAATTGCTTCACCCGAATCATGTCGGGTTCTGCATCGAAGCGATGGTCGTCGTAGGCCAGCAGTTTTTCGAAGCATTCCAATGCCTTTTTGTATTCCTTGTTCGCTAAAAGCAAGTCTCCATATAAAAGACCATAATCAAACGAGTAAGGCGATAACAGATGTGCTTTCTCCGCGTTTGAGCGGGCTGAGGTGAGTTGTTTGTCGGACAGATAGCTTTTGGCCAAATAATAGAAGACCGCCGGCTCCTGCGACTTCACTTTCGCGAGCTTCTCGAAAACAAGAATTGCCTCGCCAAAATCCTCCTTCATATACGCCCGCATCCCATCCACCATGAGTTCTTCAGACTGCGCAGCCACAGAAAAAAACCCCCCTAAAAGTAAAATCAAATAAGTGAGTTTTCGCATCATTTTAAGCTACCGTGACATTCACGAACAAGTTAGACTCCTCAAAAGTAAGTTCCGTCGAAGCCGAATCCACCCATTCCAAACTCAAGGCTTGCACCTCCTGCGAGATATAGGCTTTGAATTCGTTCAAGCTGGCCGTCCATTCTTCGTCCGAACGCTGCACTTGGATATATATTTTGTCTGTCACATCGAAACCAGAATCTTTACGTAAGTTTTGGATACGATTCACAAATTCACGTGCGTTCCCCTCACGAACTAATTCTGGCGTTAAGGTATTATCTAACGCGATCGTCAATCCACCCTCGCTTGCCGTCAAATAACCCGGCATATCCTCTGTCAAGATTTCAATGTCCGCTAGTGCGATCTCAAAACCTTGAATCTTCGCAGATCCAGCTGATTCGATCAACGCTAAATCCTCCGAAGACATTCCCGTGATGGCCTCCGCGACCACTTTCATATCTTTCCCGAACTTAGGGCCTAAAGCCTTGAAATTAGGTTTCACTTTCTTGTTCAATACCCCAGAAGCGTCATTTAAATAATTAACCTCCTTCACGTTTACCTCTGATTTGATCAGATCTTCCACGCGACGAATTTGGTCTCTCACGGACTCTTGCAAAACCGGCACTAAGACTTGCGCTAAAGGCTGACGCACTTTCAGGCGGTGTACCTTGCGAATCGAGTGAACCAGCGAACAAATACCTTGCGCTAATTCCATCGACGTTTCTAAGGCTGGGTTTTGTAGGCTCGGATTTACTTTCGCGAAATGCGTCAAGTGAACCGATTCTTTGCCCGTCAAATTCTTGTACAACCATTCTCCGTAGAACGGCGCGATCGGCGACATTAATTGCGCCACCGTCTCTAAACAGTGGTATAAAGTCTCGTAAGCCGCTTGCTTGTCCGCGGTGATCACCTGATTCGCCGTTTCTGGATTCCAGAAGCGACGGCGTGACAAACGAACATACCAGTTAGACAAATGATCACACACGAAATCTTGGATCGCACGACCTGCTTTTGTAGGCTCGTAGGTCTCAAAAGCCTCATCGACCTCCGCGATCAAATTCATTAATTTGGATAGAATCCAACGGTCTAATTCCGTTAAATCTTCCTCTTTAATGCCTTTTTGCTCAAACCCATCGAGATTAGCATAAAGAGCGAAGAAATTATAGGTATTTGTCAGTGTGCCAAAGAACTTGTTGCGCACCTCCGTAATCCCAGCTAAATCAAATTTCAAGTTATCCCAAGGCTGCGCATTCGTGATCATGTACCAACGCGTCGGATCCGCTCCGTAAGCTTTCAGGGTCTCGAATGGATCGATGGCGTTGCCTAGGCGTTTGGACATCTTGTTTCCATTTTTGTCTAACACCAATCCCGTCGAAACGACATTCTTGAACGCCACAGAATCTTCCACCATGCTCGAAATCGCGTGCAGCGTAAAGAACCAACCACGTGTCTGATCCACCCCTTCCGAGATGAAATCCGCCGGATAACTCTGCTTGAATACATCTTGATTTTCAAATGGATAGTGCCACTGGGCAAACGGCATCGCACCTGAATCGAACCAAACGTCGATCAAATCCAATTCCCTTGTTAATACATTGCCTGTCGCTGAAAGCAAGAATACCTCATCCACAAATGGGCGGTGCAAGTCTGCCTCGCCAGCCGCTAAAGCCTTTAAAAACGCTGCGTTACCTTTGGTCTGAACGTCAGTCAAAGTCCCAGAAGCCTGCGCCTTCTCAATCTCCGTTTTCAATTGCTCTAAAGAACCGATACAGATTTCCTCCGAGCCATCTTCCGTCCGCCAAATAGGCAATGGCGTTCCCCAATAGCGAGAACGAGACAAATTCCAGTCCACTAAATTCTCTAACCAGTTCCCGAAACGACCCGTTCCTGTCGACTCCGGTTTCCACTGAATCGTCTTATTTAAGGCGATTAATTTATCTTTTACCGCCGTCGTCTTGATGAACCAAGAATCCAATGGATAATACAAGACCGGCTTGTCCGTTCTCCAGCAATGTGGATACGGGTGATCAAATTTCTGAACGTTAAACGCTTTATTTTCGGTCTTTAATTGAATCGCAATACGCTCATCCACGGACAAATATTTGTCGCGGCCTTGCTTCACGCGCTCCGCTTCTTTCTCCTCATCCGTTAAGTAAGCTTCTTTTACGGGTTCCAAAGCATAGTCCGTCACCTGAGCCACAAAACGGCCTTGGCGATTTACTAATGGCACTTCTTTGCCGTTTTCATCGGTAATTAAAAGCGCTGGAATGTTGTTTTGGGCAGCCACTCTAAAGTCATCTGCTCCAAAAGTCGGCGCGGTGTGCACCATACCCGTCCCATCTTCAGTCGTCACAAAATCCCCTAAAATCACACGGAATGCGGGCGCCGATGGCTGTACATACGGCATTAATTGCTCGTATTCTACTCCTTCCAAATCCGATCCTTTGCAAGTCGCAACGATCTCATAAGGAATCGCTTGTGGCTTTTTCTCCGCTGCTTCGTAAGCGGCAAAGTCGCTGTTTTCAGCGGCTGCTTGGAAGTAGTTTTTGACTAAGTCTTTGGCTAGCACCACATACACCGGCACGTAGGTGTAGGGATTAAAGGTCTTCACCAATACATACGTAATATTCTTTCCAGCCGTCAAAGCGGTGTTCGATGGCAAGGTCCAAGGCGTGGTCGTCCAAGCCAATAAATAGACCGGTGCATCGCCTGAAGCCTTAAATAAAAATTCCGATTTCGCGTTCTTGATCGCCTTAAATTGCGCCGTCAAGGACGTATCCTTCACATCGCGGTAGCAACCCGGCTGGTTCAATTCGTGGGACGAAAGACCCGTTCCCGCCGCTGGCGAATAAGGCTGAATCGTGTAACCTTTATATAATAATCCTTGATCGTATAAACGCTTCAATAAGTTCCAAACACTCTCAATATAGTTCGCCTGGTAAGTCACGTAGGGGTTTTCAAGATCCACCCAGTAGCCCATCTTCTCCGTCAAACTATTCCATTGATCGGTGAATTTCATCACCGTCTCGCGGCACTTTTTGTTATATTCTTCGACCGAAATGCTCTTACCAATATCCTCTTTTGTAATGCCTAATTCCTTCTCCACCTGCAATTCCACCGGCAAACCGTGTGTATCCCAGCCCCCTTTACGCTTTACCTGCTTCCCTTTTAGGGTTTGGTAGCGGCAAAAAATATCCTTAATCGCCCGCGCCATCACGTGGTGGATCCCCGGCGTTCCGTTAGCAGAAGGAGGTCCTTCAAAAAACGTAAACGTAGGCTGTCCCTCTCTGGTGGAGATGGATTTTTCAAAGATGTTATTCGCGTTCCAGAAATCTAGAATTTCATCTGCCAAAGCGGCGTAATCTAAATTTTTGTATTCCTTAAAGCTCACAGACGTGTGGGGTTAAAATGAAAAAATTGGCAAAATTGAGGCAAAAATACAAAATTATACGGAACATCTCACGTGAAGATTTGTATTCCGAACGCAATTAACTAGGTTTGAATATGAAGAAGGCCGAGATTCGAAAAATAGTGTTGGCGCAGCGCACAGAACTTACAGAAAAAGAATTCCGTGAGCGCTCCCAGCGCGTCATCGAAACTTTGGCTCCTTTTTTAAATCCCGCGAAAACCATCGCCAGCTTCAAAGCCATCCCCCATCGCAATGAAATTAGTTTAGATTCACTCGAAGGCGACTTTGCTTTTCCGCGCGTTATTTCAGACGCGGAGGGTTCGATGGAGATGTTGCTGGCGGCAGAATTTGCTAACTCGGACTGGGGCATTCCCGAACCAGTGGGCGGGACCGTGGTAAAACCGACCGATTTCGATATTGTCCTATTGCCCCTTTTAACCTTTGATCTTAATGGCAACCGGGTAGGTTATGGCAAAGGTTTTTATGATCGTTACCTAGCTTTATGTAGGCCAGATTGCCTTAAAATAGGCATCAGCCTGTTCGATCCAGTTGACTTGATCGAGGAGGTGGAAAGCCATGATATACCCTTGGACATTGCGATTTGCCCAGCGAAATTGTACGATTTTCGCTGATTTTCCTTTCGATTCCCCATTTTAAGCCCTAATTTTGTAGGCTTAAATCCCAGCTTTGCTTTGAAAATCAGGAGCTTACTTTTCTTTCTACTATTGGCCTCAGGCGGCGCTATGGCGCAGGAAAAGAAATTAATTCCCATTGAAGAAGTGCAAGGGGTTTGGACGAGGAGATTTATGTATGACAGGCAGTTAGTTGACCATCCTTTGGCCTTACAAATACCTTTAATGGAGGCCAGAGACCCAGAAGTCAATGTCGAATTCTTGAAATTCAAACGTCAGCATAAACTTTCTGGCTGGTTAGCCGGTTTCTCTACTGTATTCGCTTTTTCTACCTATTTGAGTAAAGGAAGCATATCAGAGGGCTTTTATTGGTCAGCGGTGGGCGGCGTGGCTTTAGCAAACGTCTACATCGGAGCCGTGAGTAACAGACACTTCAACAAAGCGTTAAAACGATATAATGAATTAAGTAAGGCTCAAATGGGCCTAAAATTAAGCTCTTCGGGGCAAACAGGAGTATCAGTAGGAATCACATATCCATTATAAAATAAACAGAATGAAAGTTGCAGTTGTAGGCGCCACTGGACTAGTAGGCGGAGAAATTTTGAAAGTATTAGCGGAAAGAAATTTTCCTGTCACGGAGTTAATCCCGGTAGCATCCGAGCGTTCGATCGGTAAAAAGGTGAATTTTAAGGGCCAAGACTTCACGGTGGTAGGCTACGAAACAGCGATTTCGATGAAACCAAACGTGGCTATTTTCTCTGCTGGTGGAAGCAGCTCATTAGAGATGGCTCCCAAATTTGCGGCTGCCGGCATCACCGTAGTAGACAACTCTTCCGCTTGGCGTATGGACCCTACTAAGAAATTAGTCGTTCCAGAGATCAATGCGAGCACCTTAACTCCAGAGGACAAAATCATTGCAAACCCGAATTGCTCGACCATCCAAATGGTAGTCGTGTTAAATCCCTTGCACAAAAAATACAAAATCAAGCGTGTGGTCGTTTCTACTTACCAATCCGTAACAGGAACGGGTAAAGCAGCTGTCGATCAATTATTTGATGAGCGCGCTGGAAAGACGGATTACGCGAAAGTATATCCTTACAAAATCGATTTAAACGTTCTTCCTCAAATCGACGTGTTCTTAGAAAACGGCTACACGAAAGAGGAGATGAAGATGATTTTAGAAACAAATAAAATCATGATGGACGACTCCATCAAGGTGACAGCCACCACGGTTCGTATTCCTACCATCGGAGGACACTCCGAAGCGGTGAACATCGAGTTCGAGAACGATTTCGATTTAGCGGAAGTTCGTGCCATCTTAGAAAAAGAAGAGGGAATTATCGTTCAAGACGATCCGAAGAACTTAGTGTATCCAATGCCGATCACGGCACACGGTAAAGATGAGGTTTTCGTAGGTCGTATCCGCCGCGATGAATCTCAAAAGAACTCGTTAAACCTTTGGATTGTTGCCGATAACTTGCGTAAAGGAGCGGCTACAAACGCGGTTCAGATCGCCGAATACTTAGCGGCAAACCACTTGATCTAATGACTAGACTCAGCGTCAATATTAATAAAATTGCCACCTTGCGTAACTCGCGAGGTGGTAATAACCCGGATCTGATCCAGGTGGCGTTGGATTGCGAACGTTTTGGTGCTCAGGGCATCACGGTGCACCCGCGACCAGATGAACGCCATATTCGCTACGCGGATGTGTATGCCTTGAGAAAAGCGGTGAAGACGGAGTTTAATATCGAAGGAAATCCATTAGAAGCCTCTTTTGTGGAATTGGTCTTAGCGGTTAAACCGGAGCAAGTGACCTTAGTCCCTGATGCTTTAGGCCAAATCACCTCCAACCACGGCTGGGATACCATCGAACACCAAGAATTATTGAAGCGCCTGATTGCTCCCTTTAAGGAAGCGGGCATTCGCACCTCCATTTTCGTGGACCCTGTTTTAGAAATGGTCGAGGCCGCTGCCACTACAGGCACTGATCGCATCGAACTATATACGGAACCTTATGCGAATGATTTCCCTACCAATCCGACGCAAGCTGTTGCCGCATACCGAAAAGCTGCTTTTAGAGCCCATCAATTAGGTTTAGGCATTAATGCCGGCCACGATTTAAGTCTAGAAAACTTAGCCTTTTTCCAGGCAAACGTCAATCCTCTGGACGAAGTCTCCATCGGACACGCACTCATTTGCGATGCACTTTATTACGGATTAGAGAATACGATTCAACTCTACCGCAGACAATTGAAATAAAAAAAGGGCTTCGTTATCTAACGAAGCCCTTTTTTTTGAAGGAAGAATTATTTACTCTACATCACCAGTTAATACCACAGCACCACCAGCAACAGATAATTTGATCGTTTTTACTTTTCCAGCCGCACGACCGAACGTAATTTCTGCCTCATAGCCTTGCAAGGTTGTAGCAAACGTATCTGGCGTAGATGCCGCTATTAGAACAGCGCCTTCAGATGGATTGGAATCAGATGAGATTAATAATTTACCGTCTTTAGAAACGACAATCATTTTCTTCACGTATTCGTTATCAGCCATCTTATAAGAAGCTGCGTATTCAGATCCACCTGCTGATGCAGCTGCACCTGCTTTCACGCCTTCTAAGGTTTGACCTTGCGCTTCAATCTTTAATTTAGTCACTGCACCACCTTCACGTGTAAAGACGATATCTCCACCCATTCCACCTAATACAAACGCATCTGCTTTCGCTCCAGCCGTTAATTCCGTATCTGGAAAACCTTCTGCAGACATGATTAACTTACCTTCTTTGTCCGCTAATTTCAAGACTTTCACGTAAGGATTATCGCTCATGGTGTATTCACCAGCATAATCAGCGGCTTTTTGAGCATTGGAAACGAAGGCCAAACAAGTCAGGGCCAAAGCTGACACAATAGAACGTAGATTTTTCATTTTTTCTTTAAAGTTTAGGAGTCCAAAATTAAGGATTTAAATGAGCTTCCAAATTTTGTCACTCAATTTTATTCAAAATCGATTAAAATTTTGGATGTAAAAAAGATTTCTATCATATTGCGTCACAATCAATTCGCCCATTTAGACCCTATTGCATGAGATAAACCTCTACATTAACCATTTTACTTTTTTATGAGCAAAATACCCGTTAATGATGCAGCGTTAATTTCTGCCTACATACAAGGTGATTCTAAGGCATTCGAAACACTACTAAATCGTAGTAAATCAAAAGTATACACGACTATTTATTTAATTGTAAAGGACCGCTACATCGCGGAAGACCTTTTGCAGGAGACCTATATCAAAGCTTTGGACGTCATCAACCAAGGCAAGTATAACGAAGAAGGCAAATTCCTTCCTTGGATCGTCCGCATCGCACACAATATGGCGATCGATCACTTCCGGAAAGAGAAGCGCTATCCCAAAATTGTGTTAGACGATGGCTCGCCGCTGTGGAACAGTTTTCAATTTGCAGAAGAAAGTTCGGAGGACAAACAATTAAAAGAAGATATGATCGTTAATATCAGGGACTTGATAAAAAAACTTCCTACTGAGCAACGCGAGGTCCTCGTGATGCGCCATTACGAAGAATTAAGCTTCCAAGAAATCGCCGAATTAACCCAAGTTAGTATCAATACCGCATTAGGGCGTATGCGTTACGCTTTAATTAACCTTCGTAAAATGTTAGACAAACAAGAGTTAGCCTATGACAAAAAGCTCTACCCCAAATGACCTGATTAAACACCTTTATGAACCTGAAACAGGGTTCCAGCAAACATTAAATGAAGACGAGAAGCAAGAACTTGCTCGTTTAAAACAGGTCCAAAACTTGCTGAATTCGGCTTACACAGAGCCCTCCGAAAGGAGCCTCGAGAAAATTCTCGAGCACGCGCGTACTTCTAAAAAGCCCCTAGCACACTAGGGGCTTTTTTATTCGAAAATTCTGGGTAATTTTAGCAAAAATCAAATCCTATGGACGCAGCTAAAGTTGACTTATTCATCATGACACATGCGAAGAGCTTCGAAACGCATCATTTGTCCTATATACGTGAGAGATTGCTTGCTCTAGATGATTCACAATGGATTATCCTCCAAAGCATAAACATAAAAGACCCTACCGTTTCACTGATTGTATCTATTGTGGGTGGTCATTTCGGTGTAGACCGTATTCTCCTGGGAGACATTGGTCTAGGCGTCGGAAAGCTGATTACGTGCGGAGGATTGGGTATTTGGACCATTATCGATTGGTTTCTCATTATGGATGCCACCCGTGAACACAATTTCAAAACACTGCAACCATATCTAGTTTAATGAGCCGGAAGAAGCTCTATTTCATCATTCTACTTTCTTGTAGTGCCGGTTTTTTCTACCTGTGGACAGGATTTGCCTTTACCTGTTTTTTCAAAACCATCACCGGCATTCCTTGTCCCGCTTGCGGAACGACGCGCTTTATCCTGGGCGATTTCACTCATGGAAACCCGCTTGGGATTATCGTAGGGGCAACCATGTTATTACCCATTCTTGTCATTTTTGACCTATTTACGCGTGGTGATCGGGTATTTCGGATGTATATTTGGCTAGAGGAAAAATTTCGACAGCCCGTGGTGGCAGTTATTTTGATTGTATTGCTTGTATTAAATTGGGTTTGGTCAATATCTAAGGGATTATAATGTTAAAAAAAGAGCGATTTCAGGCATTTGTGGAGCACTTTTCCACTCGTTTTCCAGAAGCGGAAACCGAGTTGCATTATTCGAACCCATTCGAACTATTAGTCGCGGTGGTATTGTCCGCGCAATGCACGGATAAACGTATCAACCAAGTTACTCCTGCCCTATTTCAGCGGTATCCGGATGCAAAAGCCCTCGCAGATTCGAGCGTAGAAGAAATTTTCTCCTACATCCGCTCCGTTTCCTATCCGAATAATAAGGCCAAACACCTTTTAGGTTTAGGCCAAAAGATTACCGACCAATTCGCAGGCGAAGTGCCTGAAACGATGGAAGACTTGCAAAGTTTACCCGGCGTGGGCAGAAAAACGGCGAACGTTTTTGCTTCCGTCATCTACAACCAGCCCGCCATGGCGGTGGACACGCACGTTTTTCGGGTATCTCAGCGACTGGGCTTAGTCCCCAAAACAGCCAATACACCGCTAAAAGTAGAGATGGCCTTAATTAAAAATTTACCTAACGAAGTCATCGCAACGGCCCACCACTGGTTGATTTTACATGGACGCTATGTCTGTTTAGCTAGGACACCTCAGTGCGCGAAATGCGATATCACGCATTTCTGCGCCTTTTACCAGAAAAACCACAAATGATGAGCTTGGTCGAAATTTTAGCGATCATTGCCTCATTAGCTGGCGTGCTTCTCAGCATGGCGAAGAAAAACCTTGCTTGGGTTTGCAACATCATTGCCTCAGGTCTTTACGGGTACATTTTTTATCAAAATGGTCTGTATTCCGACATGGAATTACAGGGTTTCTTTATCCTAATGGCCATCTATGGCTGGTGGACTTGGTCGAGATCCGAGCCAGATTGGGTGCCTGAAAAATCGAGGCGCAGCACCTTATTTACGGGATTAGCGGTGGCCTTGCTTTTCGGTGCAGGATCCGGCTTTTTACATCAGCAGTATTTCCTCTCGGTCAGTTTTCCGTTTCTAGATGCGACCCTTACTGGGCTAAGTATTTACGGGACTTGGCTGGCAACGCGACGTAAAATAGAAAACTGGATTGTCTGGATCGGAGTGGACATCGTCTACGTGGGAATGTATGTAAACAAAGGGTTATGGGGCACGGCGGCACTTTACCTTGTCTTTATTGCTTTGGCCTTAAAAGGCTACATCGACTGGCTTAAGCCCCTGAAAAACAGGGACTAAAAAATTTGTCAGAGATTTTATCGGATTCATTACCTTATTAAGCTCAGCCTTTTTATATTTGTGTTTAGGTAAAAGACTACAATTTAGATAGATTTATGGCCAACGAAGAAAAACAAAGATATTCTGCCGAAGAATTAAAAGAGTTTGAAGAAATTATCCGTGCTAAATTAGATGATACGAATGCTGAATTAAAGTATTTACGCGAGTCATTGAATAAAAAGAATGATACGGGTACAGACGCTACCTCCGGAAACTCGAAAGTGATGGAAGACGGGGCTGACACCGCAGAGAAAGAAAACTTAAATCAATTAGCTGTTCGTCAGCAAAAGTTCGCGAAGAACCTGGAAAATGCCTTAATGCGCATTAAGAATGGGACTTACGGGATATGTATTGATTCAGGAAAGTTAATTTCCAAAGAACGTTTGCGTTTAGTACCGCACACGCAACACTCGATTGAAGCGAAGTTAAAGCAAAAATAAACCATGGGTTTTTTCGAAAATAACCGCCTTGTAGAATTGATAACGGATTATCTCAAAACGCAATTTGAGCTTATCAAGTTAGACATTCAGGAAAAATTAGAGGAGATTCTTGTTCGAATTTTCAAACTTATTTTTGTGGCAGCGGGTTTCACAATTACCCTATTTTTCCTTCTTTTAGGAGGATCGGAGTGGATCAACCAAGTTTTAGAGAGCCGTTTTATCGGCTATTTCATCATGGCTGGCATTATGGGCCTAGCCAGCCTATTTCTTTTCTTATCCCTAAAACCGAGCGAAAATGAGTCAGAATAAAGAAAAGAGAGCAGAATTAGAAAGCCAAGCGGCTGAAATTCAAGAGCAATTAACTGAGACCGTTACTGAATACAAAAAGGTAGGCAACCAGCTGTTAATCGCAGGCGGCATCGTAGCAGGTGGCTATTTACTTTATTCCATGTTCTCGGGCTCGAAAAAGAAAGGCTCCTTCGTGAGCGATGCCATTAAATCTTACGCCCTGGCGCTAGCACTTTCCTACGCAAAGGACTTACTAGTAGATTACCTGGCGTCATTGGAAGCAGAAACCGAAACCGCGGTAGTAGAAGAATCATCAGACAAAGCCTAACGACTCCCGACTAGTGACTATCGACTAGTGACTATCGACTCCCGACTAGTGACTAGTGACTATCGACTATCGACTCCCGACTATCGACTAGCGACTATCGACTCCCGACTAGTGACTATCGACTAGCGACTCCCGACTTAATTCTCCATCAAATACGCCTTAATAAACTCATTAATCTCCCCGTCTAACACCGCATCAGTATTTGATGTTTGGTAATTCGTGCGGTGATCTTTCACGCGGCGATCGTCTAATACATAGGAACGGATCTGCGAACCCCACTCAATCTTCTTCTTGCCAGCCTCCACTTCGGCGCGCGCAGCGTTGCGTTTATCAATTTCGATTTGGTATAATTTGGACTTCAAAAGGCGCAATGCCACTTCTTTGTTCATTAATTGCGAACGTTCTTGCTGGCAAGCGATGATGATTCCAGAAGGTTTGTGAGTTAAACGAACCGCGGTTTCGACTTTGTTCACGTTTTGGCCTCCTGCGCCACCGGAACGGAAGGTATCCCAATCGATGTCGGCTGGATTGATTTCAATTTCGATGGTATCATCCGCTAGAGGACAGATGTAGACCGAGGCAAACGACGTGTGACGACGCGCATTCGAGTCGAAAGGAGAAATACGCACTAAGCGGTGCACACCGTTTTCTGATTTTAAATTACCGTAGGCAAATTCACCATCGACCTCGATGGTTACGGATTTGATTCCAGCTACGTCCCCCGGATTTTCATCCACTAAACGTACCTTGAAGCCGTTCTTTTCTGCCCACATGTGGTACATGCGCAATAACATGGCTGCCCAGTCTTGGGATTCGGTTCCACCAGCACCCGCATTGATTTCTAATACGGCGCTCATATTGTCGCCTTCGTCAGACATCATTTTGCGGAATTCCAAAGCCTCCAGGTTTGCCTCCAGCTTTTCGCCTTCTGCATCCACTTCCGCCTCGGTGGCTTCACCCATTTCGTAAAATTCCCAGATGGTTTCTAAATCACCCTGTGCGTTCGCGAGTTTATCGAACCCATCTGTCCAAAACTTCAGCCCACGCATCTCGCGCATCGTGCCTTCGGCTTTGTCAGGATTGTTCCAAAATTCGGGATCCAAGGTGACCGTCTCTAATTCAGAGATTAAATATTTCTTGTGATCGTAGTCAAAGATACCTCCTTAAAGCCTCTATTCTGGCTTTCAGGTCATTGAACCTGTCTTTAGTCATGTGTTTTTCTACTTAATAAAGTGCAAATATACCCGATTTTGTGCTAAATTGCGGCCTCATTCATTTAAATCAAGCAATAAAATGGCGCAACAATACGATTTGATCGTGGTAGGCTCAGGCCCGGGGGGTTATGTAGCAGCTATCCGAGCTTCTCAATTAGGTTTAAAATGTGCAATTGTAGAGAAAGAATCCTTAGGTGGTATTTGCCTAAACTGGGGATGTATTCCTACCAAAGCCCTTTTGAAATCTGCCCAAGTTTTCGAATACATCAAGCACGCGGCTGATTACGGAATTACCGTAAAAGGCGCTGAAGCTGATTTCTCTGCGGTTATTTCCCGTTCTCGTGGCGTGGCGGATAGCATGAGCAAAGGCGTTCAGTTTTTGATGAAGAAAAATAAGATTGACGTAATTATGGGTTTTGGAAAAATCCAACCTGGTAAGAAAGTCGAAGTAACAGACGCAGACGGAAAGAAAACCGTTTACGAAGGAAAAAATATCATGATTGCAACGGGTGCTCGCGCTCGTGCATTGCCTAATGTGCCTATTGATGGCGAAAAAGTAATCGAATACCGCAAGGCGATGAGCTTAGAAAAACGTCCAGATTCGATGGTCGTGATCGGTTCAGGTGCGATCGGTGTTGAATTTGCCTACGTTTATGCGGCGATGGGAACGAAAGTAACGATCGTAGAATTCATGCCAAACATCGTTCCTGTAGAGGACAAAGATGTTTCGAAAGAATTAGCGAAGCAATACAAGAAAATGGGTATCGACATCTTGACGTCTTCGAGCGTGGAGTCAGTGGATACGAAAGGGAAAGGTTGCAAAGTGAGCATCAAAACTCCAACAGGTAACCAAGAAATCCAATGCGATATCGTTCTTTCTGCAGCGGGTGTGATCTGTAACTTAGAAAACATCGGTTTAGAAGAAGTGGGTATTATCGTAGACAAAGGCCGTATTCCAGTAAACGCTTGGTACGAAACGAATATCCCTGGTTATTTCGCGATTGGCGATGTGACTCCGGGTCCGGCTTTGGCACACGTTGCCTCAGCAGAAGCGATTATTTGTGCAGAGAAAATGGCGGGTCACAAGACAGAGGCTTTGGACTACACAAACATCCCAGGCTGTACGTATTGCAACCCGGAAATTTCTTCGGTAGGTATGACGGAGAAGAAGGCCAAAGAAGCAGGTTACGATATCAAAGTGGGTAAATTCCCATTCGTAGCGTCTGGAAAAGCAACGGCTGCCGGTGCTCGTGATGGTTTCGTAAAAGTTATTTATGATGCCAAATACGGTGAATTATTAGGCGCTCACATGATCGGTTACAACGTAACAGAATTGATCGCTGAGGCGGTTGTGGTTCGCAAGTTAGAAAGCACGGCTTACGAGATTATGAAAACAGTTCACCCTCACCCGACGATGTCAGAGGCCTTCAAAGGCGCGACAGAAGCGGCTTATGGAGAGGCAGTGGATTTGTAATCTACAGCATTGTATAAATAGAAAGAGGAGCTCAAAAGGCTCCTCTTTTTTTTATGGCTGGAAATAGGCCTCTGTTCCTCCTTCTAGCCAATCGGCACCTGGAATAAGTTTTGCAGCATCAGCGGATCTGCCTCCTCCTTTTCCACAGACCGTTACCACTTTTCGGGAGGTCGGAATTTCATTCATCCGCTCGGCTAATTCCGTGAGAGGAATGTGTAAGGCTGACGGGATATGTTTCGCATCGTATTCTTCCTTTGAACGAACGTCCACAAGAATAATGCGATCAGTATTCAAATTGGATTTTACTTCTTTTTGCGTGATCATGACCCAAGTTGGACATTTTTTCAGCAAAAAAATTTAACAAATGTAAAAATCAATTCAGACGCACCTGAATGCTTTTGTAGTCAATCTTACTTTTAGGATCGTGAGCCTGAATGGCGATCGTTCCGGGTTGAATTCTTTTCTTATCTGCTGGCTCATCGTATTCGACTACGGTTCTCCCATTGATCTTCGTGGTGATGTGTTTCCCCTCTACTTTTATGTATAATTCGAACCATTCTTCGTCGTGCACTAATTTTTCCGCGGTGTCGATAATGCCATAGAGACTACCCGTTCTGCGCCAATCCGTGTGGGAATTATTGACTTGTATTTCGTGGCCTTGAGAGGGCCAGTCGCTGGGTTGAAATGCCGTGCAAACATATAAGCCAGAGTTCGCTCCAGGATAGGTTTTAATCAGGGCTTTTACTTCGAAGTTTTTAAAGGAATGGTCTCCAACAGGTCCATCATAGAAAAGATGTCCGCGGGGGCCTTCGATGCGTAATTCGCCGTCCTTTACTTGGAATGAACTTGGATTTTCACTGGCTTTCCAGCCTGTTAAGTCGCGGCCGTTGAATAGTTCGACCCATTGGGCGTGGGCGGAGAAGTTTAGTAAGAGGAGAAGGAGAAAAAGGTTCTTCATGTTAACTTATAGGTTTAATTTATGGAGGTAAATATGAACTTAAAAGTTTAAAAATGAAAGGTAAATTATAATTCTAATGCGATAAAAGTTTCGGGATTTACTACTAGAATGTTAGCCTTTTTAAAGTCTTTCAGATTTCTCGTCACAATGATTTTCAGGTAATTTTCCAATGCACAACAATATTGTATCGCGTCTTCAAAATCAGTAAAATCGGAAGCAATAGCTAAGTCTATGGTCTTGCTATCAACTGTCAAAACATGAACAAGTGTTTTAAATTTCAACAAAGTGAGTCGAGACTGACTACTAGAATATTGAGACCTTAAGACATAATCAATATTGGAGAAAGTAAGAGAGGATACATGTAATTTAATCTTACCTAAATCGGCAAGTGAAAATAAAATTTCTGCCGGTTTAGCAAAGGGTTGCCGCCCAGACAAGAGGTCAATACATACATCCGTGTCAACAAATACGTTTGTCATTCTATTGCGAATATTTGTTTTGGATATATTTTTTGTATGCCTCTTTTGAATCAAAATTCTCAGGAAGATTGACTATTCCTGATAAACTTTTGACAAAGGGGGTGACCTCGTGAATAGGTCGAGGCTCCACTAACATCCCTAGATAAGACTCAATTAGCTGAGAAAGACTTGTATTTTTCATTTTAGCATAGTTTTTTGCTTGCTCAATTATGTCTTGATTTAGCTTTAAAGTTAGTTTAGCATCCATAGCTTTTAGATTTTATACGTGCAAATATAATTAATTTGTACGTATAATTTTCAAAAAGACGCTCTTTTAGAAGATTAAATTAATCTGCCGTGAAAGTAGCCGATGAGATCTAGAACAACAAGAAAGGGGATGATATCTTGATCAGATTATCAGTTACTTGATATTTGCAACAGGGAGTGACAGCTCCACTCCGTTCCGCTGTCAGCCCGCAGGGCATCTAGCACAAAGCCTACAGCATTCGCTTCGCGAATCCTGTTCTTTTTTCATATGGGGCCGATTAACTATGCAAGCACATTACTCGGCCCCATATAAAAAAAGCCCCTCAGCTAACGCTGAGAGGCTTTGTAGAGGGGAAGGGATTCGAACCCTCGGTAAGCTTGAGACCTACACACGCTTTCCAAGCGTGCTCCTTAAACCACTCGGACACCCCTCTAGATGAGTCCGTGGGGTTGCAAAAATAGCAAATTATTTCGACGAATCGAAAAAGGAATCGATATCCTTCTTGAATTGGATCAAGGATGGTTTGTGGATATAGTACATGTGGCCTGATTCGTAGTATTTAATGTCTACGCGGGAGCGTTGCTCCGGGCGCAAAAACATGTGCTCGATGTCGTAGACCGCCGTGAAGTACGGGGTCGCGAAATCGTAGTAGCCGCAGCCGAGGTAGACTTTTAGGTTCGGGTTTTTGGCCATCGCATCCCGAAGACTTTCCGCGACGTTCAGGTATTTGTTTTGGACGTTTTTGTAAGACCAAGGGTATACTTCGCCGAAGACGTTGTAGCCTTTCTCCTCCGTGAACTTCAATTCTTTAGATAAATAGTCGTTGATCGTGGCGGTGAAAGGTCCGTCGATGTTTGTGAATGAGGGATCGAAATCGACGTATTCGCCAGCGTCGTCTAGGTTACGGCCAGTGAAACGAGCATCCAAACGACCGATCGAAAGTCCGTCCGCGCGGCGTAGAGCCTTGTAGAAACGGTTTTCGTCGAGGCGAAGGTTTGCTTGAAGGCAAAGCTCTTTAGAAAGGCCCGTATAGTAGGCCATCTTCTCAGCAATGGCCGTTTTTTCTGCATCAGACATCCAACCGCCTTTGATTAATGCGGTGGCATAGGGCCCGATCGCCCATTGCTCGGATTCCTTTAATACGTCTGCGATGGGTCTCGCCTGTAAGGCTGGCGCTAATTTTTTGTGGTACCAGGCTGCGGCTGTGTAAGAAGGGATATATAGCGCACGAGGTAGATCGTTTCCGATGTTGTAATCGTTTGTGCCAAAGTTTAATACCGCCGAGATTAAGATGACGCCATTGATGTAGATGCGGTGTTCGTCTTGCAAGAATTTCGATAATCCGGCGGCACGAGTGGTTCCGTAGCTTTCGCCGGCTAAGAATTTAGGCGAGGCCCAGCGGTCGTAGCGGCTCAGGAAGTTGCGCACGAAGTCGCCCACGGATTTAATGTCCTCGACATAACCGTGGTATTTGCTTGCGGACTCGCCCACAGCGCGGGAATAGCCGGTGGAAACGGGGTCGATGAAGACTAAATCCGTTTTGTCTAACCAAGAAAATTCGTTGGGAATGTAGGAATAAGGGGCTGCGGTGGCGGTGCCGTCGTCTTTCAAGACTACGCGCTTGGGACCTACGCCGCCCATGTGTAACCATAAAGAGGCTGAGCCTGGGCCACCGTTGAAAGTGAATGTGACAGGGCGTTTGGCGCCGTCTTCGTCGTCTTTAGCGTAGTAGGTGAAGAAGATTTTGGCCAAAACCTTACCCGTATCCGCCTTCATATGCATGTAACCCGTGGTCGCCGTGTAGTTAATCACCTTGCCGGCGATCGTAATCGAGTGCTTCGTCTTCACAACCTGTACGCCAGCCGGGTCTTTCCCGATTTGCGCATTTGTTTGAGCATACATGCTAAGCGTAAGTGCACAAAAAAGAATCGTCAATAATTTTTTCATCGATAGAAGATTTATGAAAACGAATATAAAAATTCTTTGGCAATAAAAGGTTATTTCGTAGATTTGCACCTACTCTATATATTATATAGACTTTATAAACAATTAAGAATAAATTATGCAAAGTTTCCGCTCTGAGATAGAAAACCCCGTTGTTGAAAAAGACATCCTGGATTTAGCGAAAAAAATCGCTCAATTCAAGGCTGGCGAGATTCATGAGGAAAAATTCAGAAGTCTTCGCCTGGCGCGCGGCGTCTATGGACAACGCCAGCAGGGAGTGCAAATGATCCGTATTAAATTGCCCTATGGCAAGATTCAATTCCACCAATGGAAGCGCATTTCAAATATTTCAGATGAATACTCGACCGGCAACCTTCATTTAACAACACGTCAAGATATCCAAATTCACTACGTGTCGCTGGACCGTACGCCGGAACTTTGGGCAAAATTAGAGCAGGACGATATCACCTTGCGCGAGGCTTGTGGAAACACCGTGCGAAACATCACGGCCTCCCCTACTTCGGGAATTGATCCGAAAGAACTTTTTGACGTAAGCCCGCACGCCGATGCGGCGTTCCGTTACTTTTTGCGTAACCCGATCTGCCAAGAAATGGGTCGTAAAATCAAGATGTCTTTCTCGAATACAGATGAAGATACGTCTTTGGCCTATTTACATGATGTGGGTTTTATTCCCAAAATCGTGGACGGCAAACGCGGCTTCAAAGTAGTCGTGGGTGGTGGCTTAGGTGCACAACCGATGCTGGCTCACGTGGCACACGAATTCCTAGCAGAAAACAACGTAATCCCCTTCATCGAAGCGATTTTACGGGTATTCGATCGCCACGGCGAACGCAATTCCCGCCACAAGGCGCGTATGAAATTCTTGATCCAAAAGATCGGTTTCGAGGCCTTTATGGACCTAGTAAAAGCTGAATCGAAAGCCTTAAAAAATCATTCTT
This sequence comes from Aquirufa antheringensis, assembly GCF_004307425.1. Classification (GTDB taxonomy): domain Bacteria; phylum Bacteroidota; class Bacteroidia; order Cytophagales; family Spirosomataceae; genus Aquirufa; species Aquirufa antheringensis. The sequence goes on along the minus strand of NZ_SEWZ01000003.1, from coordinate 68,146 downwards.
TCGAGATTCCATCGGCTACGGCTTGGGAGGTTACTCCGCCTACTTTAGTAGCAAACGTTGCCACACCAGCTACTGAAGACTACGCCACTTGGTTAGCGACCAACACCTTTGAACAAAAGCAAAAAGGATTCCACGCGGTCTATGTGCGCATCCTGAACGGCAATATTTCCAGTACAACATCTCGCTCATTAATCGAGGCATTTACTGGCTATATCGGCGATGATATTCGCATCACGATTAACCAAGGCTTGATGCTAAAATATGTGCCTACCGCGAATTTGGCCTACGTCTACTCCGTATTAGACGCACACGGATTAGCGGCTCCGGGCGCTAATTCCATCGCGAACATCACGGCTTGCCCGGGAACGGACACGTGTAATTTAGCGATCTCTGATTCGACGAATATCACCTCGAAATTAGAGGCGGTCATCACCGAAGAATTCCCATCCTTGATTCACGACAGCGCGATGAAGATCAAAATTTCCGGCTGCATGAACGCTTGTGGACAACACAGTATGGCGTCGATCGGCTTCCACGGCTCTTCTTTGAAAGCCGCGGACAAACGCGTTTTACCAGCTTTGCAGGTCTTATTAGGCGGCGCGACACTAGGCAATGGCGAAGGAAAAATCGCGGATAAAGTGATTAAAGTTCCATCGAAAAGAGGTCCTCAAGTCTTGCGCACCTTATTAAATAACTTCGAAGAGAACGCACTGGCAGACGAGTATTTCCACAGCTATTACGATCGCCAAGGCGAGAAATACTTCTACGATTTATTAAAGCCCATCGCAGATCTAAGCACACTGGTGGATGATGATTTCATCGACTGGGGCGCCTCAGAAAACTTCGCTACCGAAATCGGGGTGGGAGAATGTGCGGGTGTCGTGATTGACTTAGTCGCAACGCTTTTGTTTGAATCAGACGAAAAATACGAATGGACAGCGGCGGCACTAGAAGACAAACGCTATGCAGATGCGATCTACCATGCCTATAGCGTGTTTATTTCGGCGGCGAAAGCGCTCTTATTAGATAAATCGATTTCCGTCCCTACTCAAACTTCGGTCATTAACAAGTTCGATGAAAACTTTGTAGCTACTGGCGAATTTGCCGTAGATGCTCCTAGCTTCGCTGAATTAGTCTTACAGATTAATCAAAACGAACCGTCAGCGGAATTTGCGGCCTCTTATACAGCGCAAGCCCACGCCTTTTTACAATCTGCCAAAATAGCCCGCTCTTAATCCTATGAAGAACTTAAGCCATTTCAGAACATTAGAACCTCACCCGAAATTATCGGTGGTGGGTGCTGGCCCCGGCGATCCAGAGTTGATCACCTTGAAAGCCATCAAAGCTATCGCGTCAGCGCAGGCCGTTTTATACGATGCTTTAGTTGACCAAAGCTTGTTAGCACATTGCTCCCCCACCTGCGAGCAGATTTATGTGGGTAAGCGTGCAGGCGAAAGCCATTCCCAAGAGGCTATAAACAAGTTGATTGTTGAGAAAGCCTATGCTTTAGGACACGTGGTTCGCTTGAAAGGCGGCGACCCTTTTGTCTTTGGCCGTGGTCAAGAAGAAATCGAATATGCGCGTGGTTTTGGTTTATTAACGGATTACATTCCAGGCATTTCCTCCTCTTATGCGGCGGCGGGAAGCGCGGAAATTCCTTTAACGATTCGGGGGGTGAACGAGAGCTTTTGGGTGATGACGGGGACGAAATCGGATGGCTCTTTGACAGCTGACCTAGCTTTAGGCTTGCAATCTTCTGCCACTTTAGTCATTCTCATGGGGATGAATAAGCTAAAAGAGATTTCAGATTTATGCCAAAAATATGGCAAAGGTGACATCTCCGCCGCCATTATCCAAAACGGAACGATGAAAAATCAACGAATTGGCGTATCTTCAGCTGCAGAATTAGCTTCCATGGCTTCGAAAGAAGGCTTGAGCAATCCGGCTGTCATCGTCATAGGCGAGGTTGTGCGTCACGCAAAGCCGGAATTATGGCAACAAATCACGAAAATCAGTAAAGAAAATGAGCAATAGAATTAACATCTCCAGCGGTTCACCCTTCGAAGATACCTTCGGCTACTGCCGCGCGGTAAAGACAGGAAACTTGCTAGAAATCTCCGGCACAGTAGCCCTAGTGGATGGCGAAAAAATAACGGCTGACGATTTGTATGCCCAAACCTATAACATCATCGAACGCATCGCGGTGGTTTTAGAAGAGGCTGGTTCGTCTCTTAATGACGTAGTCCGCACGCGTATTTTCACGACAGATATTTCCAAGAATTTAGACATCGCTCGAGCTCACGCCCATTTCTTTGGAGACATCAAACCTACGACTGGGATTTATGAAATTTCAGCCTTGATCGCTCCGCAATATAAAGTGGAGATTGAGTTTACGGCTTGGGTGGGATAAATTTAATAAGCCCGTAAAAAAGCCCCGAACAAAAATTCGGGGCTTTTTTTTATATTTTTGCGGCTTCTTTTTTCAGCAACTCCACGTCAATCGGAACCACTCCCAGAGATTCGCAGACTAAGCCTCCGCCTAAGTTAGCGAGCTCCGCGATTTGCGCAGCAGATCCGCCAGCGGCAAGAGCGCAAGCCGCGATGGAAATTACGGTATCACCGGCACCTGATACATCAGCGATTTGGCGGATGTGTGCGGGAATTTGAATTTGGTCAGTTGCGAAATCCATATAGACACCGCGTTCAGACATCGTCACAAATAGACCCGTAAATGATTGCGCAGCTTTGAAATCCGCCACTGTTTTCGCGATGGCTTCTGGAGCAATGGCTGAGGCATCTAAACCTAAACCATCCCGTAATTCATTCAAATTGGGTTTGAACAAAGTGGCTCCGCTATAGGCGAAAAAGTTCTTTTTCTTCGGATCTACGACGGTTGGTATTTGCTTCGCTTTGGCCATCAAGATAATTTCCTGAATCAACTCTGTGCTTAAAACTCCTTTGTCATAATCCTCAAAAAGAATCACATCGACCTCTGGTAACCACGCTTTCACTTGCTCCAATAAGGCTTTAGACGAAGCAAGCGAAACAGGCGCCTCCGTTTCCGAATCCACACGAATCAATTGCTGGGATCCAGCGATGACACGTTCTTTGACCGTCGTAGGACGACCTTTTTCGGTTATGATACCTGAAGTGGAAAGACCAGCGGCTTGTAAAATTCCTTGTAAAGTTTCACCTGTGGAATCGTCTCCGATGACCGAACAAACGTAGGGTTTTGCGCCAAGGCTCGCGATGTTTAATACCACGTTTCCGGCTCCGCCTAAGCGAGATTCACGCTTAATCACGTTCACAACGGGAACAGGTGCTTCCGGCGAAATGCGATTCACCTTTCCCCAGGTATAGGCATCCACCATTAAATCACCTATCACCAGAACGCGCAGGCTTGAAAATTTCTCAATCAGAGTAGATAATGGATTCATAAACTTACTACTTAATTAGCCTCCAATAGTCGTCATCGATTCGGTGATGACTCCTTTTCGTTTATTTTCTGCTTCAAATCCATCCAAAGGACGCGATTTAAATAATGTCAAAAATTGTGCTTTCACCTCCTCATCGCTCACTTCACTACGAAGATACGGCTTCATATCAAAAACGCCATCATCATAGAGGCAAGTCTTGACTTGACCTTTGGCCGTTAGTCGAATGCGATTGCAGCTTCCGCAAAAAGTCCGGGTAAAGGCCGCGATTATACCTACATTACCCTTAAATCCAGGAATATCATAGGTATTTGCTGTTTCCCCGAACAAAAAGGGTCTCGCTTTTAAGTCCGGAAATTGCGAACGGATACGTTCTAAAATGCGGGCGTGATCCCAAAATAGCTTTTCTTCTACCAGTCCGGAACCATTAAACGGCATTTCTTCGATGAATCTCACTGATACCGGATACTCACGAGCGAACTCCGTCAAAGCAAGTATATCATCTTCATTTTTACCCTGCATCACGACCGCATTGATCTTGACTTTGAAACCGGCGTCGATTAAGCGGATCAGATTTGCATAGACTTTGGCAAAATCATCTCTCCTGGTAATCTGATGAAAGCGATCCCGATCGAGCGAATCTAGACTTAAATTGATGTGACGAACACCTAGCTTTTTCAGCGCCTCTATGTACTCACCAATGAACACGCCATTCGTCGTCAAACAGATTTCTAGGTCTTTCAAGCCCGCTAAATTCGTTAGAAAATCCAGCAAACCATTGCGAACAAAGGGCTCTCCTCCCGTAATACGAACCTTTTTAATCCCCATTTCGTGTAAAATGCGGGTCAAGCGAAACATCTCCTCCCAGCTCAACAACTCGCGCTCCGGCATATAGTTAATCCCCTCTGCCGGCATACAATAGGTGCAGCGCAGATTGCAACGATCTGTCACCGCAAGACGTAAATACGTCAATTCGCGGCCGTGATTATCTAAAAGCTGAGGATTATCCAATATATTTGTTCAATAGTTACCAAAGGTACAAAAAACGATGTCAACCTACCACATCTTGCTGTTCGGTATTTGCCGGGATTTATTAAAATCGTCCACGATTTCGATCGAAAAAGAGGGCTCGGTGACCGTGGAGGAAATGTTACAAACGCTGCGCTCATTGCATCCGGCTTTAAAAAATCTACCTTCTTTACGTCTTGCAGCCGAACATCGGTTCCCAGAACCGGATTTTATCCTATCTGATACGATGGAAATTGCCTTAATTCCACCCGTGAGTGGCGGATAATCCGTATATTTGTTTTTAAATCTATACAAAGTATATGGGATTAAATCTCCTATTTCTTGGAGTGCTTTTATTGCCTTGGGCGTCCGCGCTGTTGGTGGCTCTTTTTCCCAAACCTCTTTTTTCGATTTCTCTTTCGGCAATTTTTAGCGTTGCTGCATTGTATTTTTGCACCACCGCAGCTATTGATTTCAAAATCGCTTATCCTTGGTTTAATCTAGGTGGGCAGTCGCTGAATGCGAGTTTTTGGGCGAATGCCTCTGCGCAATTGGTCCTGGGCTTAGTGGCTCTGGTTTCTTTTTGTGTACAGCTGTTTTCCAAATCGTATCTAAAAGACGATCCTTCCATCGGTCGATATTACCTGTATTTACACCTATTTGTGGGTTCGATGACGCTCTTACTGCTGACCGATTCCATCCTGATTTTCTACGGGGCTTGGGAACTAGTGGGGGCGTGTTCGTATTTGTTGATTAGTTTTTGGCACCAAAAAACGGCCGCCATACAAGCCGCTAAAAAAGCTTTTTTAATTAATCGCCTAGGAGATATTGTCTTATTGTTCGGATTAATTGCCCTCGGATTGCATTTCAATACCTGGCAATTTTCAGCGATGCATGGCATTGCTCCTGCCCTCATCGGAATCGCGATTATTGCGGGCGGAATGGCTAAATCAGCTCAATTCCCCTTGATGTCTTGGCTTCCTGATGCGATGGAAGGGCCTACGCCAGCCTCCGCTCTAATTCACGCCGCTACGATGGTGGCCGCGGGTGTATTTGTGGGCGTTCGCGTTTTCGACATCACCGGACCGGAGACCCATCTTTTTATGGGAATCATCGGCGCGATCTCCTTTTTAGCAGGAGCTGTTTTCGCTCTATTCCAAAACGACATCAAAAAAACACTCGCCTATTCCACCATCTCCCAGCTGGGTTTAATGTGGATGGGAATGGGTTCTGACGCGTCTTTATTTCATTTATTGACACACGGAATTTTCAAAGCGGGCCTCTTTTTAGCGGCCGGTGCGGTTATTCACACCGTACATTCCCAAAGCCTAAACGACATGGGCGGCCTTCGCAAGAAAGCCCCAGTGGCGGCTTTAGCCTACCTCGTTTTCGGTGCCGGATTAATGGGATTACCGCTTACGGGTGGATTTTTTAGCAAGGAAAATATCGCAGGATATTTATACACATCAGGTCAAGTAGAATTGCTAGTTGTTTTAGCGCTAGGGATGGTATTAACCAGTTTCTACATCAGCCGACAGTTCTATTTGATTTTTATGGGGCCATTGAAAGAGGGCTCAAGCCATTTCGATTTCGCACTGCCGATCAGTATACTGATCATAGCGAGTCTCTTCATTTGGATTTCGGTAAATCCATTGGAAATGCACGAAAATACGTTAATAAGCATTTACCACATCCCATCATTCTGGTTGTACATCACAGCTGCCACCTGGGTGCTAGGAATTGCGGGAGCGTATGTAACAAGAAACTGGATTCCGGCTGGGAATTACCAATTCTTGCCTCGCTTTTGGCCTTCCTTATTCCGCTTTATTCGCTGGAAGAGCAGATCTGCACAGGTTTTCGAAACGCAATTCATTGACCGCTTCGTGAATGGGATTGCTGCCCTGCAAGTGATCATTGCCCATCTAACCGCCTGGTTTGATAAACACATCGTGGACGGCATTTTAGTGGGTGGCAGTACCGGTTTGAGTGCTGGTACCGGAAGAATCTTAAGTCGCTGGCAATCAGCTAAAGTCCAAAGCTATTGGGCTATGATTATTGTGACATTTGCCTTATTTTTACTTTACGCGCTATTTATTCAATGACGAATTTACCTCTATTATCGCTTTTAATCGGATTGCCTCTACTCGGTGCTTTAGCGCTTGGTTTGGGTCAATTAAAAGAACAAGCGAGAAGCATTGCCATCGGCCTTTCGACGCTGCAATTAGCGCTTTTGGGCTACATTTATAGCACCTTCGATAAAACATCTGGCTTATTTCAATTCAACGAAACGCACAACTGGTTCTCCATTTCACTCGGATCAATGGGGCAATTTATGTCCAAATACACGCTAGGAGTTGATGGTTTGAGCATTTCCCTGATTCTGTTAACTGGGCTAATTACCTGGGTGGCGCTTTGGAATTCGACAGACATCAAGGAGAAAATAGGCGGCTATTATGCCTTGGTTTTGCTTCTGAATGCGTCTATTATGGGTTGTTTTTTGGCCAAAGACCTCTTCCTCTTCTACGTCTTCTTCGAGTTCATGTTACTGCCCATGTATTTCCTGATTGGAATTTGGGGTGGACCACGTAGAAACTACGCGTCCTTAAAGTTCTTTATTTACACCTTAGTGGGATCCCTTTTGATCCTCATCGTGATGCTCGGAATGGGCGTTGCTTACGTGGATCCCTACGAAACGGCTTTATTGAATGGCTTGATTCGCCCGGAACAAGGCTTTAACTTAGAGGCCTTGAAAGCGGTGCAGCAACTGATTCAGTCACAAGAATTAGCGACATCTTCTTTAGTGCATAGCTTCGACATGCAGGCTTTAGCAGACTCCAATAATTGCCAAATTACCAGCATTCTACACGCCAGCTCAGGCTGGGCTTTAGCCGGATTGAGCGCGCGCGAATGGGGATTCTGGCTTCTTTTCATCGGATTCGCCATCAAATTACCGATGGTTCCTTTGCATACTTGGTTACCCGATGCGCACGTTGAGGCCCCCACACCTATTTCCGTTTTATTAGCGGGTGTTTTATTAAAAATCGGGGCATATGGATGGTTGCGAATCACCATTCCGTTCTTCCAAGCAGAAGCCACTGAAGCGGCGAATATTTTGGCCGGCTTAGGTGCCCTGTCCATCGTTTATGGCGCCTACAATGCGCTTGCCATGACGGATCTAAAGAAATTAGTGGCCTATTCTTCCGTTTCTCACATGGGTTTCGTGCTCGTCGGAATCGCGGCCTTTACAGCTGAAGGATGGCAAGGGGCGATCTTCCAAACCATCTCCCACGGGGTTTTATCCGCACTTTTATTCTTGATGGTGGGTGTATTATACTCCCGTACCGGCAACCGCGAAATCGATGCTTATTCCGGCTTAGTTACCTTGATGCCACGCTTCACGGTCATCTCCGGGATCGCTATTTTTGCATCTTTGGGCTTACCGGGATTCTCGGGATTCATTGGAGAATTCTTCAGCCTGATGGGCGCCTTCACGAGCCCATTTGTGCATCCAGGGATTGCGGTGTTTGGAGCTTTGGGCTTATTATTAGGCGCTGGATACCTGTTATGGACCTTCCAAAAAATCTATTTGGGAAAACACTACCAAAAAAATGCCGACTGGTCTTTACCGGATTTAACTAAATTAGAATTACTTAGCCTTTTTGGTTTAGGAATTATCAGTATATTGCTAGGCGTTTACCCGGGCTTACTATTTGAGCTCAGTGAAAAATTCGTCACCGGATTGCTAAAATAAACCTATTAAAAATAAACCTATGGAAAACAAATTCAGCCGCAGAGACATCCTAAAAAGCTCTGCTGGATTCGCTGGCCTTGGAATGATGGGACATCGTTTTCAAGAAGCGGACATCCAAGCGGGCCTAGACCTAAAAGGAAAAGTGCATCACTCAGCTTGTCGCTGGTGCTACCTAGACATTCCGTTTGAGGAATTAGTCATTAATGCCAAAAAAATCGGCTTACAATCTATCGAGTTAACAGGTCCCGACGAGTGGGAAATCCTGAAAAAACACGATATGACGGCGGCCATCGGCTGGGGGAAATACCCGGACGGCATGAACATCCCGAACTTCTTTAACCGGACAAAAAACCACGACGCTTTAGTCGGTTTCTACGAAGATATCATCCCTAAAGCAGCGAAAGCCGGCGTTAAAAACATCATCACTTTCTCTGGAAACAGAGATGGCATGAGCGACGAAGATGGCCTAATCAACTGCAAAAAGGGCTTACAACGCATCATGAAAACGGCAGAACGCTACGATGTAACGATCTCCATGGAGTTATTAAATTCCAAAGTAAACCACAAAGACTACCAAGCAGACACAACCGAATGGGGTGCGGCACTTTGTGAGATGGTGGGTTCTGATAAATTCAAATTGCTTTACGATATCTACCACATGCAAATCATGGAAGGGGACGTAATTGCGACCATCAAAAAATACCACCCATACATCTCTCACTACCACACAGGTGGTGTTCCTGGTCGTAACGAGATCGATGAGACGCAAGAATTAAATTATGCGGCCATCATTCGTGCTATCTACAACACAGGATACAAAGGCTTTATCGGACAGGAATTTATTCCAGCCCGTAAAGACAAAATGGCGTCCTTAGAACAAGCAGTAAAAATCTGCGACATCTAAGAATACCAACACCTTGATAAAAACGCAAACGGCTCGCTTCGAGTCGTTTGCGTTTTTTATTTATCGGGTTCCTGATATTGATTTTCTTCGGCTTGTTTAGCCCTCGTTTTCTGCTCTATTTCGAGTCATGAAAACGCTCTTTTTTCTCTTTTTATCTTTCTTGTCTTTCGCACAATGTGCCACCATCAGCACCCAGCCACTCCCCCAAATCACCTGTGAGGGGGATTCCATTCGACTCATCGTGGTCAGTTCTGGCGGCACTTTTCAATGGGAAAAACGTAGACCCTCAGACCCCAAATTCACCAGCATCACAAACGCGCGTGCCACGCGCTACACCTTTCTTTCCGGCGGAGCCACGCATCCCACAGGATCTTATTATCGACTAAAAATCACTTCAGGGAAATGCATCAGCTATTCAGATTCTGTACTGGTGGTGCTCCGAAAAGCACCTGTGATTTCAAGTGTTAGCGCCTGTGAAAAGACACTTATTTCTTTTCCTTATCCCTGGACACTCAATGGACAGGCTATGGATTCAATTATTGCAACTCCCACACTGAATGGGTCAAAAATAAAGGCATTCGTACGCTTTCCGACTCTTCCTTTGGGATCCTGTGTGCTAGCTTCTAATGAGGTTTCGTTGATTATTACCACACTTCCAGCTGCTCCATCACATGCCGTGAAGCTGGTCAAAGCCTGTGTAGGATTACCTTTTTCGCTCAATGCGACCGGCTGTTCACCCTCCCTAACTTATTGGTATAATTCGGATGGCCATAAAATAGGCGAAGGTAGTCGATTGCCATTAATTGCTTCAGATAGCTCGTTTTACCGAGCCTCTTGTGTTAAATCCGGTTGCGAGGGCCCCCTGTCGAATGGGGTAAAAACGACCATCTACCCTATTCCACCACCGCCGCTGAATACCTCCTCCAATTACTTTTGCTCAGATACACCGTTCTCATTACAGGCCAGCGGGGGCTTGAATAATATTTGGTATGAATCCGAGTCCGCTAAGTCTAGTCTTAGTACCGCAACTGCCTTAGCCATGAAAGCCGTTTCAAACTCCGGCAGAAATGATTCGCTACTAGTCCGATTTGCTTCCGTCAAAATCAACGATTGCGAGAGCGCCCGCATTCCAGTGGAGATTCGCATCAAGCCTCGAATCATTTTACGACCTTTAAATCCCATTTCACTCACCGGTGAAAAAACCATTATTATACCTGAAACACTGCCCTACCGGATCTCGTATAGTTCCACCGCCAAAAGCCCTTTAGGCCCCTTCACTACGAGTGGATACTTGTTTCGCACGGTCATCGATTCTTTAGGCTGTACAGCGAAAGACACCACTGAAGTACATTACGTGCGAAACGGCCCCATTATCCACCGATTAACCGCTCAAATGGAAACCAATTGCCTAACGAGCAATTATCGCATTCGAATCAGTGGCTGCCCTCTGAAAACCTCGGCCATAACGGGGAGCAAACGTTACGAATCCACATCGGCAGATTTCACCTTGAGCGGCGGAAATTACACCTTCCTCTGTAACGATGGAGAAACAGATACATTATTGCTGAATTTGCCCATTTTAAAGCAACCAAGTTCCCTCATTCACAAATCCTTTACCGGTCCCATTTGCAAAGCGGACAGCGCAAGTATTAGCCTTATAGCAGACTCTAGCGTTCATTTCATGGGCTGGGAAATGAACGGCCATCTATTCGCAACCGATAAAAACCTAAAAGGCCTTCTACCCAGTGGAGAATACCAATCCGTTCTAGAAGAAAATGGTTGCTTCTATCGCTCGGAGAAAATCCTACTGGAGAGAAGAGAAAATCCTCCCGCTCCTTACGTGGAAAAATTGGGTGCCTATTTTGTGAAGACTCGGTCACTCGGAATCCCCGAATGGCTCATCGACCAAACCAAATCCTACGACACTTCATCCATTCGCAAAATAACGGAAGGGCGCGAATTCTATGTTCGAGCCAAATGGATGCACAAAAGCCTCTCCTGCTTTTCTCCTTATTCGAATGTGTATTATGTAGATCAGCCTGCGAGCTACGAATTTGCGGCCTATCCTAATCCGAATCAAGGAATACTATCCATTGAAATTGCCTATGAAACGGCGGATGCAGAGCTCTACCTATTTGATTTAAAAGGCAAATTACTGGACTCCACTGAAATAGAAAATTCCAGCAGGAGAATGGATTGGGATATCTCCCGTTTCCCTGCTGGAACCTATGTAATCCGACTGATCTCAGATGGAATAAGTCAAGAAAAAACTATTCGTAAATCCCTTTAGCCACTTTCTCTGAAATCGCTTTAGGTGCTACCCAAGCCAAGAACGCGCCTAATTTATTAATAAATCCAGTGATCACTTCTTGCTTTTTCGCAAACATGCCATCGACTGCTAACTTTGCCACAACAGCGGGAGTCATCGTTACTTTCTCGGCCGCCTTACTAGCCTTTGCAGGCAAGTTCGCTCGGTCATTAAAGTTTGTAGTAGTAGCCCCCGGGCTTACTGCCGTTACGGAAATACCTTTTGCTTTCCACTCGTGAAACAAGCCACGAGAGAAGTTCAAGACAAATACTTTAGAGGCCGCATATACGCTCATTAACGGGATAGCTTGATAGGCAGTCGAGCTTGCGATATTAAGAACGTAGGCCTGACCTTTCCCTGAAAGCATCGGATAGAAGCGGTAACACGCTTCCACTACCGCATTCATGTTTACCTGCATCATTTTATGGATGTCTTCAAAGGAATAACTTTCGAATTCTCCCACAAGACCATAGCCCGCATTGTTTACTAAAATACGCAAATCAATCTGCTTCGCCAGCACCCAATCATAGAGCGTGTTGACAGCGGCAGGATCCGCTAAGTCTGCCACTAGGTAATCCACCTCTAGAGAATACTTCTTCTGAATCTCCTCTTTTACCTGCTGAAGCTCATACGAATTACGAGCTACTAATAACAGGTTATACCCTCTTTCTGCTAATTGCAAGGCAATTTCTTTGCCTATCCCTTTACTTCCTCCGGTAATGATTGCGTATGACATCGTGCTAGTGTAAATGAAAAAAGCCGCCCGATGAGCAGCTTTTTTCGATGATTAATTTCTATTTATTTCTTAGGTGCCGCGGCTGGAGCAGGATTCAAATAATCGTTAACTTCTTTGTCATCCGATTTTATCTCCTGAGCCTTCGTGAAATAGTCTCTCACTTTCGCATCATCCTTGGTTACCGTTAAATGATATCCACCTAAAAATTTGTACGCTTCAAATAATTGATTCTTATCTTCTTTAAACGTAGTTGATTTTTCTTCTTTCAACTTAGCAATCGTCTCTAAGAATTTCTCATAGTGTGGAACACCTAACCATTTAGTTCCAGTATAATCAATTAAGTTATTAGCTCTTGCACGATTCAGGTAGAATGGAGGCCATTTTTCGTTAACTGAAATAGCTTTAGCAAACAAGGTATCCGCTTTCATTGCATTCAATGGACGATTAATCGTATCCGTTCTAGCCGTATAAGCTGCTACAAAATAATAATCCATCGCTGCCTTGAAGTAATCTCCTGATCCAATCGCTTGATTTTTCTTTTGCTTCCACTCAATTCCTTTCAACGCTGCATTCGCCGCATCATTGTAACGTTTTTGCTTGTAACGAATATCGTGAATGATATTGTACACGTTATTGTTCGTATCTAAAGGTGCCGCGCGCTCTAAATAAGTTAAAGCCACTGAATCTTTACCTAAACCTTGGTATCCTTTTCCGAAGTATAAATCATCCATGAAATAAGGTTTTACTCCTGAACGAACCATACCCTCTAAGTTATCAATACCTTGTTGGTAGTTCTTCATCTCGACATTAGAATATCCACGCATACGGAAGATATCGTTGTCTTTCACGCCTTTCTTGTCTGCCTCATCCGTGTACTTCATCGCACCTTCGTAATCTTGAGATAAGAATAATAATTTTGCTGTTTCCAAAGTCACCTCTGGAGTAGCCTCCGCTTTTTCTAAATACTTTCTGAAATAACGTGACGCATTTTTATACTGGCTACCCACGATCAAATACTCTCCATAACGCTTATGAGCTGGAGCAAAGTTTGAATCTAGCTCAATCGCCTCTTTATAACGAGATTGTGTCTCCCGGTAGTTTTTACCACGTAAGAAAACCGTTCCAATCTTCACTTTCGCTTTCACGTTTCTAGGATCTTGCATTAAGGCTTGCTCATAAGATGAAACAGCATTACCACCGTCATTCTTAATCAAGAATGCATCACCACGAACAATCATTTGCTCTGCGTTAGGACCTTTCTTTGTTTTTTCTAACATCAAATCAATCAAGCGAATCGCTTCAGCCGGATCGTTGTTGTTCGCATTGAACTCCGGATCACGTCCTAATATATAGAACATCGCATAAGCCTCAGCAATACGATGCAAAACATCCCCGTTCTTATACTTCGTTTCAGATAAAATGCGGTCAAAATCTACTTTCGCCTCATTCACCTTATTTTGTCCTACTTTAATAGAAGCTAAACCTACTTGATTCAAATAATTTTTAGGATCAGCAGCTAAGCCTTTTTTGAAAGCATCTTCCGCACCCGCCCAATCTCTACGAGATAAATAATAATAACCTAAATAGTAATAATTTTCACCGGTAGGAGAAGCAGTCACTAAACCTTCAAAAACTTGTTTAGCTCTACTAGGTTGATCGCGATCGATTAAGCGTAATCCGTCTGCGATAGTTTGACCCATTGCCAAATTGGTAACCAATAAACTGATTGCCAATAGCCACGATTTCATTTTCTTCATTTTGTCTTTTAATTAATAGCTTTCAATATTTTTCCTAGGCATCGAACACCGAAATGTCCAATTTTATACACTTAAAATAAAATCTTAAGAGGAACAAAAATAAAAACAATCTTCTATTTTCCCTACTTTAAACCGAATAAAAATGCACTATTGATTGATTTGATACGTACGAATCGTGATAGGTCGGGTTAATGGAATTAATCCAGCCTTCAAAACGATTAATTGTCCGAGATCACCCGACACATAATTCAAGAAACCAGTACCTAAACCTTGGTGGGCTTCTTTCAAGATATACTTGATTTCCCGGCGCAGAGGGTATTTTTTAAGGGCTAGATTATATCCAAATGGCTGAGTATAAGGCATACCTTTAGCTTCTGCCACAGATACGACATTCACGGAGCGAATAAAACCAAGCGAAGTGGGATTATCTCCATCACTAATCCAATTAGATCCCACAACTCCAATCGCACGCGGATCCTTTTTTACCTGATTAATGACTTCTAGGTTAGAACCTGCCGCCACTACATGCAAATTCTCCGAGCTTGCAATCTTTAATTTATCTACTAAAAATTTCAAATTACTTGAGTTCGCCTTGTCTACTACAAGCGTATATTTCGAGGAAGTCCCTACCATTAAATCCTTTAAATCAGCTAAAGTCAGTAAGGTATCTGAATTGGATTTATTCGCTAACAAGGCAATGCCATCTGCCGCAATATTGAAGCTGCGGTAGGTAACAGACTTGCGCGTAAAAATTTCTTTTTCTTTGGCCGTCAAATCACGCGTCACAACTACCCCCCGAATCTTATCATTCAGCATATCCGCAATGATTTCGTTCTCTGGACTGAATTTATACTTAATTTTCGCGTATTTGTATTGCTCTTCAAATGCGGTCTTCTCCGCCTTCATCAGAGGTTCAAAAGATTCATCTACCCCTAAGGTAATTTCTCCCACAGTAGCTGAATCCGTGGGCGTCTCCTTTTTATCTGTAGAGCATTGAAAAAAACATAGCCCTAGAAGGACTAGACTAATATTCCTGGTATTCTTCATCATTTTCCTCAGTTGAGTTAAAATAGGCATAAGCTCTCCAAATCCGAAACAAGCCATAGGCCATAAAAAGTAGTCCAAATAATACAATCGTAGGTATGCCAAAGTTCATACCTAAATCAAATTCCGAAAAAAAAGCGACATAGAGTCCTACAAGAAAATAGGCTAACGCAACTAGTAAACGAAATCCAACATTAATCCAAATAGCAACAGGTCTTTTCATTTTCTTTAAAAAAACAGACCTGCTAAAAATACATTCAGCAGGTCTGTCTATGGTTAATCGTTTAGCTCTTATTCAGATAAAACGAACGTGATCGGTTGTGTAAAACGAGATCTAACCGCGCGTCCAGATTGTTTACCAGGATTCCATCTTGGCATAGATTTGATCACACGAATAGCTTCCTCATCACATCCGAAACCAACACCCTTCAAAACTTGTACGTCTTGAACAGTACCGTCCGTATTAACAACGAATGAGACGAATACTCTACCACCTACGTTTGCACGTTGAGCAGCAGATGGGTATTTCAACGTTTTCTGTAAGAAACGTCCCCACGCACCCGCACCACCTGGGAATTCAGCTTGTTGCTCTACTGCCGTGAAGATTTCATCTTCAGCTGGCTTAGGAGGTTCAACAGGTTCTGTTCCCTTTGCATCTGGATCTACAGGCGGCTCATACGTTTCCGTCTCGCCTTTCACCGTTTCCGATGCTGTATTTCCAATAACCGTTTCTGGCGGTGGTTCAGATTTTGTAACCTGCTCATCAGGTTTGATTTCTGGAGGTAAGAATTTCGTCGTTGTCACCTTAGGAATTTCCTTGGGTGGTGGCGGCGGCGGCGGAGGAGGCAACTCTATCTTTTTGGTAGGAGCTGGCTTATCCAATTTCATTACTTCAGCAGTCACCTCAGTCTTATCTTCCGCTACGGCAGTTAACTGTTTCCAGAAAGCTGCAATCAAAAGAGCACCGACAAAGAGTGCAGAGCCTAGTAATACGGACCGCTTCATTACTTTAGGATATGTCTTGCGCAGAACGAAGGCACCGAATTCACGGTTCTTGTCTTTGAAGATAATATCGTCCAAAGTAGCATCTTGGCTTATTACTTGTGACATAATATTCGTTTAATTTAAAATTAATTTATACCCTTATTTTCCTGATCGTTTAATCAGTGCCTCCGTATCCGGATCGATTTCTAATAAAGCATAACGCTTATTATTAGTAATCGCACATTCATCAAGCATGTCAATCATATTGCGATACTTCGCTTTTTTGGTTGGCTTGATCACGATAGTAAAATTATTACCCACTTTCGCCTTCATGTCCGCGATAACCTTGCGAATTCCTGTTTCCGAATAGTTAGTAACTTGCATTACTGTACCTGCCTCAGTTGGGATACCTTGGTAATAATACACCTTATTTTCATCAGGACACACCGTAAGTGATTCTGATAATTTAACAGGTGATGTTTCCTTTGTATCCGTTTTATCAGGCATGTTTAATTGCATGGTAACGGGCTTTGCTAACGTTGTAGTTAACATAAAGAAAGTAATCAAAAGGAAGCCTAAGTCCACCATAGGTGTCATGTCGATTTTGGTCGACATTTTCTTACTACGCTTCTTTCCGCCTTTCTTCCCGCCACCGGAGCTATCTATTTCTGCCATTTCTTTTCGTAATTAAAAATGAAAACTTATTTCGGTTTATTTTCCGGTCCAGTTACTAATTGGAAGATATTGATATTCTGAGCCTGCAAAGTACCGATAATATCAGCAAACACTTTGTAGTTAGATTCTTTATCTCCTTTGATAGCAACTTTCAACTCTGGATTAGACAATTTCGCATAACCCACCCAATACGAAAGTTCGTTATTAGATGAATCAATTGGAATCCCCTTACTTAGTGCTTTCGCTTCTGAAGGTTTCATATTTAACACCTGACGCATTGCTCCTAGAGGATAGCCTACGATTTCTGAAGCCATAAAGTTCTTCTTCATCTCAGCCGTTACAGCGATACCATAGCGATTAGCCATACGCTCTAACATAAACTCACGAGCCATTTGATCATCAGTTGCCAAATAAACGCCACCTTCTGGTGAAACACTAACCATCAGCATACCATCTTTCGTATTCAAAGGTTTCTCTGAGATAGAAGATGGAGGAGTGATTGTAACTGCCTCTTCTGGACGGAACTTCGCGGTTAACATGAAGAACGTCAAAAGAAGGAAAGCCACATCACACATCGCTGTCATGTCGAGTGAGACACTATGTCGTTTAGCTTTAACTTTTGGCATAACAATTATTTTTTTGAACGGTGAATAAAATTGAATGAAAGGGCTAAGCCCCTAAATCAGTTCAAATATTAATTGTGATGCGTAGCGTAGTTTTGGTTAACACTTAAGCCGATTTCGTCGATGCTATAAGTTAACTCATCAATTTTCGCTGTAAATACGTTGTATGCAATGATACAGATCGCTGAAGTACCGATACCTAATGCCGTGTTGATTAAGGCTTCAGAGATACCATTTGCTAAAGCGGATGAATCAGTTGATCCACCTGAGTTACCTAATGACGCGAAGGCCTTGATCATACCAATTACCGTTCCTAATAGACCGATCAAAGTTGATACGGACGCTAAAGTCGCGATGATGGTTAAGTTTTTCTCTAACATTGGCAATTCTAATGAAGTAGCTTCTTCCACTTCTTTGCTCAATGCAGCTAATTTTTGCTCTTTATCTAATGATTTCTCAGTAGTTAAAGCCTTGTATTTTTTGATTGCAGCTAAAGTTACGTTACCTACAGATCCTTTTTGCTTATCACAAGCTTTCAATGCACCTTCTACATCATCTTTATCTAAAGATGCTTGTACCGAACGTACGAATGCATTTACATCACCAGTACCTTTTGCTTTACCGATTGTGAATAAACGCTCAATTGAGAATGTTAATGCAGTTAAGAAACAAGTCATCAAAACTGGCACGATAACTCCACCTTTGTAAACTACACCAAAGTAGTCACCTGGAAGTGGGTGTCCTTCATTTGTTCCGCCTTCAAAGTGAGAACCATCTCCCATTACGAAAGTGTAAATTGCAATAGCAATCGCGAAAAGGACAATTAGAATTAAACCTGCAGAAATACCGCCAGATTTTTTTTCGGTTGCAGCTGGCTTAGCAGCTGGCTTTGGTTGTTGTGTACTCATTAGTTTGGTAATTTGGGGTTAAAGAATTATTTTTTTGTTAATAAAACTTGTAGAAAATGCGGCGATCGTAGTTTTCATAGTTTAGACTTTCGCTTTCCTTTTCAGTAAAGGCAAAAGTAATAGAATTCTAATATAATTTTCATCCTTTAAATAATCATTAGGAGGTTCCTCTCAGGTCATCGAAAGAAGACTATTGTACTAATCTGATATTTTCTTCAATTTATCGAAAGAATTAGGGTACTATTTTGGGATTATCAAATTTTAAAAAAATCAAAAAAAAATTCCCCTGAAGGAAAAAAATCTCTTTAATACCCCAATAATTGAATAAATTTGGCCTACAATAAGAACAATGATAGACTCTCCATTCAATCCGAAAGGCCCACGAGCTTCGACTAGAAGCAAGGATAACATGAGCTTAAAAGAAGCCATTGAGTCGCTATTGCGAGTCTATCAATTGCAAAATAAGTTCGACGAGACCTATATCGTAGCGCATTGGGAGGAGATTATGGGCAAACCTATCGCCGCTCGAACGACAAAAGTCTTTATTAAGGATAAAAAGCTCTTTTTAGGACTGGATTCAGCCCCCTTGAAAAAGGAACTGCTAATGGCCAAACAGAAAATGATCGAACTGTTGAACAAAACAGCTCAGCAAGACATCATTACTGAGGTTGTTTTTCTGTAGATAGATCCCAAGCTAGCCAAAGCCACACTCCCACTAAAGGAATGATCATTAAAGCCAAGGGATTGATCAATTCATTCCTTATATAGGCTGGGAATAAATCGGTAGGAGAAAAGCTCGAAATCAATAAGGTAAAGATCAACATCGCCCAGCGTTCCTTCGTTTTCTCCCCCAAAACAAACCAGATTCCAACCGCCGGAAAAGCCATCACTAAAGTGGGCGATTCCGTACCGGTGCTAGCGAGCGTTATATAAAGTAGTACGAAGGCTAACATGCGCAGTCTAAAGTCTGGGTCTGACCATTTTTTTGTTTGGAAGAACAAATAGATGTTCAGAATCATGGAAGGGATTAAAAACCAAAGATTAGAGATGTTAGGATCGCCCGTCCAACGACGGATCATGCCCATTACGCAGACATCCGTGCGGATGTTTTTAATGTTTTCGTTCAACTCGTTTTTATGCGCTAAGATGCCTATCCACTCGCGGTAGGTTTGGATCCCATAATCGAATCCGCCTAAAACGAGAGGAATAAAACCGATGACGATCATCCAGAAAACGAAGTAGGCGGCGAAACGGAGGCGCTCTTTGGCAAAAAAGAAAAAAGCAATTCCCACGACCCCATACAACTTAATATAGATTCCTAAAACAATCCAAAGCGTCGCCCAGAAGTAATTTTTCTTCTCTACGCAGATATAAGACCAGATAATTAAGGCCAAACAGAGCGCATGAAACTGCGTATTTAACAAGGCAGTAATCGAGGAATTCAACACAATCCAGGTGATGGCAACCCGTTTATTCTCTACGATAGGCAAATGCCAAAGCGTTATAAACAACACCACCGAATTCAACAGATTCCACAATACAACACTAGGTCCATCGGAAATCATTGAAAATGGAGCCATCAAAATAGCGAAAACAGGACCATAGAGATAGAGGTCAAAATATTCTGTAGGATACGTTAGATAAAGCGGCATTCGGTGGATAAAATGACCGAAACTTGCCTTGAAAATCTGAAAATTATTGATGTGCGAATGAACAGCACTTAAAGAAAACTGCTTCCAGCCAGTCACTAACCCTGCTAACGCCCAAATAATCAGTAAGGTGGATTTCTTATTCATTATTCTCTAGCATTTTAGCCATCGTCGTAAATTTCCCCTCCCCTTTCATCTGCTGCAAAAAAGAACGCAATTTATCGCGTAAAGGTCCATTATGACCTCTTTTCACGTGAATAGGTAGCGGATACTTACTCAAGTCCGCGAATTCCCAGGGATGGAAATAGATATTTAAAAAACCTTGTTTGCGTAGGGTTCGCTTCGCTAACAAGGTATAAATCCACAATGGAAAGTTCTTAAATGCCAGCCAAAACAACGGAATCCGCAACCAAGGACTCACGGAAGCGGGCACATTCCATAACCCTTTTTCAAAGAATGGTTTCGTTGGTTTATCTCGATGATCATAGCGACCCGGAATCCAGGTAGGATTTAAAGACGAATGATAAGCATATCCCGCCTTCAAAATCTCGCTCTCGTCCACATATTGCATACGAGCCATGCGGAAACCAGTGACGGATTTTCCGCTTAGTTTTTCCAGTAAATCCTTCGAATTTTTCAGATCTTTCGACGCCTCAAAATGTCCGTGAAAATAGCCGTGAGAGGCTAATTCATGCATCGGATTCAGCGATTTGATCCAATCAGGATTGTTTTCAGCATAAACACCCGTACAAAAAATAGTAACAGGGACACCGGCCTCCTCCACTAGCTGCATAAAATACGCTAAACCTTCTCTAGAAATAGCCAGCTGCTCCTCTAAAGGTATCGAAAAACCGTATTCTAAAGGAATATCGCATTCCTCCACATCAATCGTGATCAGAATTGGTTTCATTTCTCGCGTTTTCATCGGTTACCGCTAAATAAGATGGAAGCAAAATTGGCTAATTCGGTCAAAATAGTCTGCGCGCGCATCGTCGAAAAGACGATTCCCTCTCTAGCTTTCACATAAATCCATTGTATGCGAATGTCAGTTCTTCTAGAGGCTAAAACCAAAAACTCCATATCAAACAAGAAAGCCGGGATCCGAGTATTCAAGAATACTTCCTTCCCTTTTTGATTAAATCCTTTCAGTCCGGATTGCGTGTCTTTGACCTTTAATTGAGGAAAAAACAGGTAGTTCATCCATTTCAACGAAAGGGAAAAAAGTTTACGCCCTACAGGCAGTTGATCATAATAGTGTTCGTCGCGTACCCCCACGACCACATCTGCCGCATTTACAGATAGCAAGCGATACATCTCCACGGCATTCTCAATTAGATAAGGGTAATCGGCATCGGTATAAATGACGTATTTACCAGTCGTTAGGCGAACTGCATCCCTGAGTGCCCCACCTTTCCCCTGATTCACCGGTGAATCAAGGTAGGTAAATCCAGAAACAGATGTTTTTAATAAGTCGATATCCTCCGGACAAATCCCTGTTTTACTTCCATCATTCACTACAAACATGTGAACAATCGTTTTAGAAGGAATCGCCTCCTTAAATAAAGTATAATAATGCACTAATTCCTCCGCCCAGCCCGGATGCGGGTTGTAAATAGGATGGACAAGATTTAAATCAATGGGTGCGATAAGGGATTTTTTTTACAATATTACGAAATTTAGCATTTGAGGATCCTAAAAAAAAGCAGATATTTACGCTATGACTCGGATTATTCCCCCGTATTTACAACCTGGCGACGAAGTCGCGATTCTATCTCCTGCTTCTTTTCCTCCCACGGAAAATTGGAAACAAGGAGTAGCGGTGTTAGAAAGCTGGGGACTTCGCGTGCGGAAGGCGCCCCATTATTTGTCACGGCATTTTGGTTTAGGCGGCACGGATGCTGAACGTCTAACTGATTTGCAGCAAATGCTGGATGACCCTCAGATTAAGGCCATTTTCCCAATTCGAGGTGGATATGGGTCCTCTCGATTGTTAGATTCGCTGGATTTTTCAGGTTTTATATCGAATCCCAAATGGATTGTTGGCTTCTCTGACATCACCGCCCTTTTATGCGAGGTAGATCGCTTAGGTTTTGCCAGTATCCACGGTCCTATGCCCCATAATTTTTGCCAAAGTGGCGGAGAATCTGCCCTCCAAAACTTGTATACTGCGCTCTTTGAGGGTGTGTTATCGGTATCAACTCCAGCGCACCCCTTGAACCGCTTAGGTGAGGCCTACGCAGAGATTATTGGTGGAAATTTATCGCTTTTATGCCATTTAGTGGGCTCCCCTACTTTTTCTCAAACAGCTGGGAAAATCTTATTTTTAGAAGAAATAGGCGAACGTTTGTACCACGTAGATCGGATGCTTTTGCAACTAAAAAGAGCTGGTATGTTCCAAAACCTAGCCGGTCTCATCGTGGGTGGATTTACGGACTGTCAGGAAGCCAGTCTGACGATTGGTAAAACAGCTTTCGAATTAGTAGCGGAACACACTTCTGGGACTTCTTTCCCCATCGCTTTCGATTTTCCGGCGGGTCATATTCCCAATAACCAGCCGTTGGTTTTAGGGGTAAAAACCAAGTTGTTGGTAAATACGGAAGGTGTCCAATTAACTGATATGTAATTCGGAATTGTTCGCTTAACATTGTGTCTTAAACGACCACTATGTTAGCAAAAACTTTTGGCAGTGCCCTCGTAGGCATTCATGCCTCCATTATCACCATTGAAACCCACGTAGGTCAAGGATCCAAATGTTATTTAGTGGGCCTCCCCGATTCCACCATTAAGGAATCCATTCAACGCGTCGAATCTGCCATCAAGCAAATCGGCTATTTCTTTCCTCGCCGAAAAGTGGTCATCAACCTCGCCCCCGCGGACATTCGCAAGGAAGGCTCAGGATACGACCTTCCTATTGCATTGGGATTACTACAAGCGTCTGAACAGACAAAGATGATTGGACTTTCTGACTATCTAATTATGGGAGAGCTATCGCTAACTGGAGAAATTCGACCCATCAAAGGCGCGCTTTCCATGGCGATTGAGGCTAAAAAGCAAGGCATCAAATCGCTCATCCTCCCGCGTGAAAATGCCATCGAGGCCGCCTTGATTGATGGAATATCGATTTTTGGCATGGCTACTTTGCGAGACACGATTCGCTTCTTGCATGGCAGAACGCAAGCGCCTGTGAAAGCACCTAACATCGGTCAACAGGCGATTCTATACGAAGATGATTTTTCCCAAATTAAAGGCCAAGAAAAGGCAAAACGTGCGATCGAAATTGCGGTAGCTGGCGGACACAATCTGCTTCTAGTAGGTCCTCCAGGCGCAGGCAAAACGATGATGGCAAAGCGTATCCCTTCTATTATGCCACCCATGAGCCTTCGGGAGATCATCGAGACTACACAAATCCACTCAATCGTGGGAAAGCTAAGTTCCGAAAACCCATTAGTTACAGAACGGCCATTTCGTGCCCTGCACCACAGCATCACAGCGCCAGCTTTAATTGGAGGACGCACGAATCCTCACCCTGGCGAAATCTCGCTTGCACACCAGGGGGTCTTATTTTTAGATGAACTCCCGGAATTTCAACGCCACGTTTTGGAACTGTTAAGGCAACCTTTGGAGGAACGAAAAGTACCTATTTCCCGTGCACACGGGACGGTAGAATTTCCAGCCAATTTTTTATTGATCTCCGCGATGAACCCCTGCCCTTGTGGCTATTTCCATCATCCTGATAAACCCTGTACCTGCAAACCCTTTCAAGTAGATCGGTATTTGCACCGCATTTCTGGTCCCTTATTAGACCGCATCGATATGCATTTAGAGGTATTTCCATTAAAATATCCTGAAATGTTTAATGGGAAGGCGAGTGAATCAAGTGCCTTGATTCGAGAACGGGTCATTGCAGCTAGAGAAAAACAGCTCCTCCGATTTCAAAATACCCGTAAAATTCAAACGAATGCGGAGATGAATTCAGAGCAGGTTAAACAAGTTTGCCTACTCGATTCTCCCTCCTCTAATCTCTTGGAAAGCGCCATTGAAAAACTGCAATTATCCGCTCGAGCTCACGATCGAATTTTAAAAATGGCACGAACCATTGCAGACCTCGCTCATTCGTCAACGATACAAGCGAAACATCTTGCTGAGGCCATCACTTACCGAAATTTAGATCGTGAAAATTGGTCAGGCTAATTGCGTTATTCGACGAAAAAGCCTACATTTAAGGTGATAATTCAAAATCAAGTATGAGAAAATTGACCCTTGGAATTTTAGCCTTATCGGTGACCCTTTTCACCAGTTCATTTACTCCTGTGGAGGGAGAACAAGAATGGAAAGGCGTTTTCAAAAAAATCAAAGAAGAAGTTGAAATGCACTCGAAAGCGTACAAAACGTTAGGAGATGCGTGCAAGACCATAGGCCATAGATTAACCGGTAGTGACAAAGGAAAAAAGGCCGAAGAATACGCCTATCGTTTACTCAAGGAATATGGATTTAAAGATACTAAGTTTCAAGGATTTCAAGTGGAAGCTTGGGC
The DNA here is from genome assembly GCF_004307425.1 of Aquirufa antheringensis. Classification (GTDB taxonomy): domain Bacteria; phylum Bacteroidota; class Bacteroidia; order Cytophagales; family Spirosomataceae; genus Aquirufa; species Aquirufa antheringensis. The sequence continues at coordinate 43,831 of NZ_SEWZ01000003.1, read as the reverse complement.
GCGCGATACGGTAACTTTATCCATTGCTCCTCCTAAATCAGATGATTTCAGAGAAGTCCCTGTCGTGTCTTTAGCCATGACTCCTGTAGAATCAAACATTCAAGGTACAATAGTGGATGTAGGCAATGGCCTAGATGCTGATTACACGGGCAAAGACGTGAAAGGGAAAGTGGTTTTAGCAAATATCGGTCTATTAGAGGCTGCCGCAGGAACGAAAAACTTACACCGCTCTGAAAAGACGGCTTTAGCGATTCAACATGGGGCCATAGGAGTCATTTTTGTTAACACAGTAAAAGGGCAAGTACTATTAACAGGCACAGCTTCGGTAACCGGAAATTTAATTTCGATTCCAGCGGTTTGTATTTCGTTAGAAAACGGAACTGAAATCAGAAGTTGGATGAAAGATCAACCTGGCTTATTAAGTTTGATTGAAATGCATAATGTAAGCAAACCGATCAAGGCGCGAAACGTTGTCGCCACCCTGAAAGGAACGAGCGCAAAATTAAGAAACGAGAAAATTATCATCGGCGGACACTTAGACTCGTGGGATTTAGCTACTGGCGCGATTGATAATGGAATTGGATCTTTCTCGGTGTTAGATATAGCTAGAACGTTCAAAGCCCTTGGATTAAGCAGCAAGCGAACCATTGAATTCGTAGCCTTTATGGGGGAGGAAGAAGGTCTTTTAGGTTCGAAAGCCTATGTAGAACGAGCTAAAAAACTAGGCGAACTGGACGAGGTGGTATACATGATCAATCTGGACATGACTAATAACGTCAATGGTTTCAATGGCGGCGGTCGGGATGAAATGATGCCTATATTGAAATCCATTGGGGATCAAATCAAGGCAATTGATGGGGAATTTGGTAATCTATTAGAAAATTCACCAGGATTGCATTCGGATAACCAGACTTTCTTAATGGAAGGAATTCCGGCGGCTGATCCTTTGGGAAAATTAACCCGAAGCGTCTTAGATTGCTACCACGCAAATTGCGACGACTTCAGCTTAGTGAATAAAAAAGAAATGGAGAATACGGTGAAATACACCGCTATGTTATTATATGCCTTAGGCAATGCAGATCAGATCCCCGCTAAGAAATTAGACTTTTATTCAACGAAAGAATTTTTCATCAAGCACAACCTTCGCCACGAACTAGAGTTAGGCAACGAATGGCGCTGGGGGAACTAAAAATTAGCAGAATTCTATTATTTTTACGTTTTAGAAAATTTACCTTGACTTATGAGTAGCCAAAATCCTTCCTTTTTTAACCATCAAATCGAAGTAGTACCGGAAACCTCGTTCAAATCCATCATCAAAGTGATCGGAATTGGGGGTGGCGGATCCAATGCGGTGAAGCACATGGACAACCTGAAGATAAAGGGTGCCGATTTGATTATTTGCAATACGGATTCACAGGCTTTGGCCTCTAATACGGTTCGCACGAAGATCAAATTAGGTGAGCAGGGTTTAGGAGCTGGTACGGATCCTGAAGTAGGGAAGCAGGCCGCTCAGGAGAGTCAAGAGAAGATCAAAGCGGTGCTTTCGAACGAAACGAAGATGGTTTTCATCACCGCAGGTATGGGTGGTGGAACTGGAACTGGGGCTGCTCCGGTGGTTGCAGAGATCGCTAGAGACCGTGATTTATTAACGGTGGCGGTTGTCTCATTCCCGTATAACTGGGAAGGAAAAGAGAAAATCCAATATGCAAGAGACGGAATTGAAGAACTGAAGGCGTATTGCGATACGGTTTTGGTGATCATGAATGACAAAATATCAGAACACTACAAGGATTTAGCGGTAAAGCACGCCTTCGCGAAAGCAGATGACGTACTAGCGAAAGCGGTGAAATCTGTAGTAGATGTGATTGCTAAACCAGGTGATATCAACACGGACTTCATGGACGTGAAAAAGGTATTAACGAATGCTGGGCAAGCCATGATGAGTTCTGCTTTAGGTAAAGGCGAAGAAAGAGCGAAGGCGGCGATCGTCGAAGCGTTGAATTCTCCCCTATTAAACTCTCAAGAAATCAAAGGGGCGAAACGCATCCTGGTGACTGTTTCTACGAGTAGCGAGAAGGATTTGTTGATTTGGGAAAAAGACGCCATTATCGAATACCTAAACGAACGAATCGATGCACAAGCCGATATGGTGAAATTCGGATTCTCAACCGATGAAGAATTAGGTGATGATTTATATTTAACGGTTATCGCAGCCGGCTTCGAGCAAGATTCGAGTGGAATGGATGGCGGTATGCGCAAAGTGGTAAAGAAAGCGGCTCCCGTATTCTTAAATCCTGGCGATAGCGTTGAACTAGATGGTGAACTAGAAACAGCCACTCCGGCGGCAGCAGATTCAGAGGAAGCGCGTTTTGCTTTGATGATCGAGAAATTCAAAAATGGAAACGTTTCTGACACCGAATTCAAAATCCCTACCTACAAGCGTACCGAAGTAGGTTTATATGACATTACGACTATGCCTGAGAAGGCGTGGCAAACAACGGATCTATTCGCTGAATAAATCTTGAATTTTAAGGATAGCCGCTCGAATGATTTCTTCGCTCGAGTAGGCTACCTCGAATTCCGAAATCTCCGCCACTCCTCCCATCGAAATTCCCGGACGTCTATACTCCATTTCCGAATTACGCGTGGTTCTTGCACTGAGGTGAATCGCATCCACTCCTATGTGGACGAAGTCCAAACAATTCATTGGGTTAACGCCGCTACCAGCCATGATCTGAATGCGTCCTTTAGCGGCCGCCACTAATTCGGCCAAATTTTCTATTCCATCTAAGGCTTTATTCTTTCCTCCTGAAGTCAAAATTCGATTAAAACCAAGGCTAATTAGTTCCTCCATCACTTGAATGGGATCACGTGACACATCGATTGCCCGGTGGCAAGTTAGCTCGCGGTCTCCCGCTATTTTGCGAAACTCCTGCATAAACTCCACATCCAAATCTCCATTCGGTTTGAGTGCTCCTACCACAATTCCATGAACCCCTTGAGCGATCAATGAACGAGCCTCTGCTAGCATCGTCTGCTTTTCCGTTTCATCGTACACAAAATCCCCCCCACGTGGGCGAACCATCGCATGAATCTCTAAAGAAGTTTCTTGTAGCGCCTGTTCTACCAGCCCTGCACTGGGTGTCGTCCCGCCTTCCCAAGGGGATGCGCAAAGTTCAACCCGTTGTGCGCCCGCTCGATCTGCCGCAAGACAAGAAAACAAAGAATAAGCACAGACTTCAACTGAAACGGGAGTAGATGAACGCATAAAAGGGGGTTTAAATCAAGGTTTTGATAATTAATGAAAATTTAAAAAATAAATCTTTCATAAATACATTTTTATTTTACTTTTGCACTCAGGAAGGGTTTACCTAAAGCAAAACCCTTCGTTTATTTTAGAAATAAAAATTAGCTATAAACTATGTATTGGACACTAGAACTTGCCTCCTATTTAGAAGACGCGCCATGGCCAGCGTCAAAAGATGAATTAATCGACTTCGCCATCCGTACGGGTTCACCACTAGAGGTGGTTGAAAACTTACAAGAATTAGAAGACGATGGTCAACCATTCGAAAGTATTGAAGAAATTTGGCCGGATTATCCGACGAAAGATGACTTCTTCTTTAACGAAGACGAATATTAAAATCAAGAGGCGAAAGCCTCTTTTTTTGTGGCTTGCAGTTTTTCCGCAAGTACCTCATCTCTGAGCGAAACACCCCAACGACGCGCTAACACATCGTCCCATGTCTCCGCCATTTCGTGTTGCTTTAAGTAGATTAACTCTCCAGAAAGATAAGGTTCGCTGGGCAGTAAACGTTCCGAACCGAAAGCATACACCTCGCCAGCTGCCGGACCATAGAGTTCTTCTAAATGGGCTACTATATCCTCAGCAACACCTAATGGCAACTCCACTGACGCGAGCGGAATAAGCGAATGATCTTTTGTCAAACAAGGACTCGCAGAAACGTGTAGCACTTCCTTTTCTAACACGTCAAGCGTATCAGAAGCCATGACGCGATAGGTCGTCCACTTACCACCCATGATGCTCACTAATTTAGACCGTCCATCCACTTCCACCTCGTGATCACGCACTAAGGATTTTGTATCGGTATTCATGGCTGAATCGAGCTGGACTTGCAAGAGCGGTCTTTGGCCTACAAAAGTCGCACCGATGTCTGTCAAGCTTGCTTTCTTCGCAGAATAGCGATTAAAATAGGTGATGAGGTATTCCTTTTCCGCCTCTAAAATAACCGGGTTTTCCGATAAGGTATCTGGATCGTCTGTCGTCCCTACTAAGACTGCACCGCGCCATGGTATGACGAAAATCACTCGACCATCATCGGTTTTAGGGATCAATAAGGCCGTTTCTCCTTGCCAAAATTCAGCAGGCAACACAATATGTGCTCCACGACTCACTTTCATCCGAGGCTTCAAACGCGGATTTGCGAGCACTCTAACGGAATCCGTAAACGGACCAGTCGCATTAACCACCGCCTTTACAGGAATCGTGTAAGAGGCTTCTGAGCGAAGATCCGTGAAAAGCACTTTCTTTATTTTCAAACTCTTAGGACCTAGTTCAAACGAATCCAAACGCGCGTAATTCAATACGCAAGCACCTAAACGCTCCGCTTCTTTTAAAATCGCTAGGGCATAGCGAGCGTCATTCAATTGGCCATCATAATACAAAACGCCCCCTCTTAAATGATGGGATTCGATGGATGGGAATTCGGTTTGTATTTCTTTTTTACTGAGACCACGGCTTGATTTCAAATTCGTGCTTCCGGAGATTTTATCGTACAACCACATTCCGATTCGGTAATACCAGCGTTCCCAGCGGGTATAGCAAGGTGTTAACAGACCGAGTGGATGCGCTAAATGGGGAGCGTTCTGCAGTAAGGTCTTGCGTTCGTGCAAAGCCTTGTAAACCATTTTAAATTGATGCCAATCTAAATTCCGAACCGCCTGTTCCAAGTAGCGTACGCCGCCATGGACTAGTTTGGTCGATTTAGAAGAGGTTTGGCTAGCGAAATCACCTTTTTCAATTAAGAGGACTTTATAGCCTCGCAAGGTAGCATCCAAAGCTACTCCAGCGCCCGTTGCGCCGCCACCGATGATACAAACATCGAAGGACTCGTTGAGTTTACGGAGCTGGTCAAGGCGATTAAAGGACATATAGGTTTATTTACCCCTAAATTGAAAAATAAAATGCAAAAGATTCCATTAATATGGATAAAAATGAAAGAGATTTTATAATTTTGCAGTCCTTTGGCACCTATAACAATCTGCCAACCGAATTAATGACCTTATGGCAAAGAAAGAAAAAGTAGAATCAATTGAAATTATCGAAAGTCCTGAAGCGCTTCAACAAGAAGTTTCTAAAGTGACTGAACTAGTAGACAAAAATAAAACGAGCGTTGCAACGATCTTAGGCGTAGTCGTAGTAGTGGTAGCAGCCTATTTCGGATACCAATGGTATTCAGCTACACAAGATGCGGAAGGCGAGAAGAAATTATTCAAAGCGGTTTATGCCTTTGAATCTGATTCTTTAGCAGCAGCTTCAAAAGATTTAGCGAAAGTATCAGACGAGTTTGGTGGAAATACACAAAACTTAGCTGATTTATACTTAGGTATTACCTTATTAAAGCAAGGAAAATTCGATCAATCGATTGAGAAATTGAAAAACTTCTCTAGCTCAGATTTATTAGTTCAAGCTCGCGCCTATTCTTTAATCGGAGATGCGTATGCTGAAAAGAAATCATTCGCTGACGCAATTGATTACTATAAGAAAGCAGCGGACCACAAGCCGAACAAATTCTTCACTCCTACCTATTTGTTAAAATTAGCGAACGCTTACGAAGCAAATAAACAAGTGAAAGAAGCAGTGGATACGTATTCCATCATCGTAGAAAAATACGGTCAGTCGTCTGAATCAATCCCTGCGAAGAAATACAAAGCGATCTTAGAAAGCTCTATCTCTGAATAATTTTTAGAACAGATTATAGGATGAGGGATAAGAGCTTGAGCTTTTATCCCTTGTTTTTTTAACCCCCTACTATGTCTTCAGCGTTAAAAAACTTAAGCGATTTTACAACGGATAATCTACCGGATATTTCCGGTAAAACCTTCGCCATCGTCGTATCTGAATGGAATACCGACGTGACCCACGCCTTGTATACAGGTGCCTACGATACGCTATTGAAGTTCGGGGCAAAAGAAGAAAATATTATAAGTGCCAAAGTGCCAGGTAGCTTCGAATTAAGCCTAGGCGCTCAGAAGATGGCGCAGCAGGCGAATATCGATGCGGTCATTTGCCTAGGCTGTGTGATTCAAGGTGAAACAAGGCACTTTGATTTCATCTGCCAGGCTGTGGCGGATGGGATTACGAATGTGAGTTTGAAGTTTGACAAGCCGGTGATTTTTGGGGTTTTAACTCCTAATACGCAAGAACAAGCGATGGATCGCGCAGGCGGCAAGCACGGAAATAAAGGCGATGAGGCGGCCATTACTGCCATCAAAATGTTAGGAATATAATACGAGAACATATGCAAGTTTGGAAATTTGGAGGTACCTCCGTAGGAAAACCCGAGAGAATGAAGTCTATCCGTCAACTAATTACGGAAGATGGCCAACCCAAAATCGTGGTACTTTCTGCTCTTTCTGGCAGTACGAATACCCTGCTATCGATTTCAGAATCGCTCAACGCGGGTAATCCGTCAGAAGCAAAGGCGAAAGCAAGCGAATTGCGCGCACATTACGATCAATTCTTAACCGAATTATACAGCACTCCTGCGGGACTTGGTCAAGGCCAGGCAATCGTTGCTAAGGAGTTTGCATTTATTGATAGCCTAATCGCTACTTCGCCTTATACAGTGAAGCAGGAAAAGGAAATGGTGGCCTTGGGCGAATTGCTCTCTACCCAAATTTTCGAAGCATTCTTGCAAGAAGAAGGCATCAGCTCTGCTTTATTACCCGCCTTAGATTTCATGGTGATCGATGAAGACAACGAGCCCATTTTAAAAGTTATCGAACAAAAACTAGCCGCAGTTTTAGCTCCTGTCAAGGATAAGCAAATATTCGTTACACAAGGATTTATCTGCCGCAACCCAGCTGGTGAAGTAGATAACTTGAAGCGTGGCGGATCGGATTATACGGCTTCACTTATTGGAGGTGCCATTCAAGCGGAGGAGGTCCAGATTTGGACAGACATCGATGGAATGCACAATAACGATCCTCGTATCGTGAAGAATACCTTCCCTATCCGCGAGCTATCGTTCGCTGAAGCGGCAGAATTAGCTTATTTTGGCGCTAAGATTCTACACCCAAGCACGATTACACCGGCTAAGTTGAAAGGCGTTCCAGTTCGGTTGAAAAATACGATGGAGCCGAGTGCTTTTGGGACCTTGATTTCAGAAAAATCGACTGATATTGAGATTAAAGCGATTGCTGCAAAAGATAATATTACTGCGATTTACATTCACTCGACGCGTATGTTGAATGCCTACGGCTTCTTGAAACGCGTATTTGAAGTGTTTGAAAAATACAAAACGCCGGTGGATATGATCACCACTTCAGAAGTTTCTGTCAGTGTGACCATCGACCAAACGACGCATTTAGACGCGATTATGAGTGAATTACGTGAATTTGCAGAATTGGAAGATCCCGATATGAACCAAGTGATTATCTGCATCGTGGGTAATTTCTGGGCAGATAAAGAGGGCATTGCCATTAAGGTATTAGAGGCCATCAAGAAGATTCCTATTCGCATGATTTCGTATGGCGCTTCGGAGCACAATATCTCTTTATTAGTGGATGCTTCCCACAAGAATGACGCATTAAACGCATTAAACGAAGGACTTTTCTAAAAACCGAGCTATGTTAACCTTACCCTTTATTCGCGCGAATCAAGAAACCACGATCGCCGGTTTACAAAAGAAGCATGTGGCGAATGCGGCGGAAATCGTTGCGAAATTGATCGCACAAGACGATCAACGCAAAGCCCTATTGCAGCAAGCTGAATCCGCATTAGAGAAATCAAATGCGGCGGCGAAAGAAATAGGTGCGTTAATGCAATCCGGCCAAAAAGAATTAGCCGAAGGCAAGCGTGCCGAAACGTCTGCCTTAAAAGCATCGATTAAGGAGATGGAAGAGGCTGCTAAAGCCGCAGAAAAAGAATTGACTGATTTATTAGTCACTCTGCCTAACCTTCCCCACAGCTCTGTGCCACAAGGCAAAACGGCGGATGACAATGAGGTCGTTTTGACCTGGGGCTCTCTACCTGAGCTGCCTGCTGACGCACAGCCTCACTGGGATTTGATCAAGAAATACGACATCATCGATTTCGATTTAGGCAATAAAATTACAGGCGCCGGCTTCCCTGTTTACAAGGGAAAAGGGGCTCGTTTACAACGCGCATTAATTAATTTCTTCTTAGATGAGGCGATCAAAGCGGGTTATTATGAGATTCAACCACCCATCTTAATTAATGAAGATTCGGGTTTTGGGACAGGACAATTGCCTGATAAAGAAGGCCAAATGTATGTCACAAAAGAAGAGGGCTTATTCTTAATTCCGACGGCTGAGGTGCCTATCACGAACTTATACCGAGATGTCATCGTCAATGAGAAAGAATTACCGATTAAAAACGTGGGGCACACGCCTTGTTTCCGTCGTGAAGCAGGATCTTGGGGTGCACACGTACGTGGTTTGAACCGCTTGCACCAATTCGACAAGATTGAAATCGTTCAAATCCACAAACCAGAAAACTCGTATGCGGCTCTAGAAGAAATGTCGCTACACGTTCAGGGATTACTTCAAAAGCTAGGATTGCACTACCGCGTCTTGCGTTTATGCGGTGGAGACATGGGATTTGCTTCGGCTTTAACCTACGATATGGAAGCCTGGTCAGGTGCCCAAAACCGTTGGTTAGAGGTAAGTTCTGTCAGTAACTTCGAAACCTTCCAAGCGAATCGCTTGAAATTAAGAACGAAAATCGATGGAAAATCGATCTTGTGCCATACGTTGAATGGATCGGCTTTGGCCCTACCTCGCATCGTGGCGTCTATCTTAGAAAACAACCAAGGCCCGGACGGAATCAAGATTCCAGAAGCATTAGTGCCTTACACGGGCTTCACACACATTAACTAGAGCCCTTCTACACTCAATCGGAAACCCTCGCCGTGCAGATTCAATAGCTGGACGCGAGGGTCTTCTTTTAGCATCTTGCGCAACTTCGTCATATATACGTCCATACTTCTGGCGTTGAAATAGGTATCATCCCCCCAAATCAGCTTTAAGGCATAACTTCTGCTCACTGGACGACCCAGATTCTCGCACAAAAGCTTCATTAATTCGTTCTCCTTAGGGGTGAACTTTAGCTCCGTTTCTCCGATTATTAAGCGCATTTTACCCGGAATATAGGTGTAGTTCCCTAAGGCAATTTCGTCCGCTAAACTAGGCACAGACTTATCCGAATGGCTTCTGCGTAAAATGGCCTCCATTCTTGCCACTAACACCTCCATGGAGAAGGGCTTGGTCAAGTAATCATCGGCCCCTACTTTAAAGCCTTGTAAGGTGTCTTCTTCCATCGACTTCGCGGTTAGGAAAATGATGGGTACTTGCTGGTGATTTGCTCTGATGTCTTTGGCCAAAGAAAAACCGTCTTTCTTAGGCATCATCACGTCTAATAGACATAAATCGAAGTTTCCCTTCACGAATAAATCAAGCGCTTCGTCCCCATTCTGGGCCCATGAAACGGCATAACCTTTCTTTTTCAAGAATTCTGTTAACAATAATCCTAAATTTGGATCATCCTCCGCGACTAAAATTTCAGGCGTCTTTGACATAGGGCAAATAGATTTCAAATGTACTTCCTTCTCCTAATTTACTTTTCACGTTCACTTTTCCACCGTGGGCTTCCACAATTTTCTTTACGTAGCTTAGTCCTAAACCGAAACCTTTTACGTTATGGACATTACCTGTAGGCACGCGGTAAAAGGCATCAAAAATATTGCTGAGTGCTTCTTTAGGCATGCCCATTCCTTGGTCTTTCACTTCGATTACAATTCCTTGATCCTGCTCTCGCGCCTTGATTTCAACCTTCGGATTTGCAGGACTATACTTCACCGCATTATCCACTAAATTATTCAACACATTAGATATATGTACTTCATCGAGGGAAATATGGGGAGGCAAATCAGCTAATTGAAGCGACAAAACCCCATTGACCGAATCAAGCAATGGCCCATTAATCTCTGCCACGTGTTGAATGAGAGCCGCCACATCGACCGATTTGCGTTTAAGCGTGATTTCCTCCCGCTCCATTTGAGCAGTCTGCAATACCCGTTCTACTTGCTGTCCTAAACGCGTATTTTCCTCTTTGATGATTCCCAAATAACGCAGCATCGACTCGTTTTTTCCCGGCTTCAGCTCTTCTTGTAATAATTGCGTAGCCAGGGAGATCGACGTGATAGGCGTCTTAAACTCGTGGGTCATATTATTAATGAAGTCATTCTTCACTAAGGCCAATTTCTTTTGGCGTAGAATCGTCAAAACAGCAAAGTAAAAACAGCCGATCATCACCAATAATAACAGACCGGAACCCGCTAAACTGAGGCCCATCGTTTGCCAGATATACGTACCACTGTCTGGAAAATAAATCTTCAACACATTTTTAGAGGGGTGAATATCATTCGGAAACAAGGCTGCCTCAAATACGGCCTTTTGTTGCTTAATTTCTGGCGAGGAGATATAGGACCAGGTTTTAGGGGAACTTTGAATACCAAAAGAATACGTTAAATTCACCCCCTTATCGTCTAATTCCTTTCGAATCAAACTATCTAAATAACCTGGTTGAATGCGTTGAAGTATCGGTCTTTCTTTAAATAAGAAATCGGAGAATACTTCTTTAGCTAACTGTGTTTTCTGTAATACCTTCTCTAAATCTTGGCGCTCCGATTTCTCCTGCACTAATTTTGCCTGTATTTGAGACTGGCGATCTCCCAAGTTTTGAATGACGCGATTCGAACGACGGCGCATCTTTTTTAAGATTTTTTGTTGCTCGCGTTTGATGATTCGATTCATCTCTTTTTCCACTTGCACGCGCTGTTTTAACTCTTCTGGATCTTCATCCACCGTATATTCCTCTGTTACCTCCGCTAATTGACCGTTCGGCAACATAAATGATTTACGAACGAAAATAACATCTTGGCGTGGTTGTATTAGCACGGGATGTTCTTCTTGAATAACGGGATCTGGAACGTATGCCGGAGTCGGCTTCGGTTTAGCCGTCTTAGTGGCCACACTTTCGAATTTTTTTTGCCGTTCGGCTAATACTAAAATCTCTTGCTTCTCCAGTTTTCTGACCACTTGCTCGAGGCTATTGCGCACGTCTTTGGCAAAATTCTCTCGCTTTGCTTCTACCATAAAACGCAACCAGTAGGCCTGAAACCCAATTAATCCTAACAGGGCAAACGACATTAAGGCAATCAGCAAGCGTATTTTACGTTTCGACATAAAGAAAATAATTCGCTACAAATGTAATGGATTAATGGCAGCCGCTCATCACATTAACATTCTTTAACAGGTAGTAAACTACCGCTTTTCGTAAGTTTGCATCGGATCAAAAAACAAATTCATGAAAATCCTATTCATCACTGCCTTAGCCGCTTGTATTTCCACAGCTGCTTTCGCACAAGAAAAAAAAGAAGCAACCGTTAAAATCGTCATCAACGAAAACGGCAAAGAACGCATCATCGAGAAAAAATTCAATGACCTCGATCAGGTAGATGCCGAAGTTAAAAAATTAAGTGACTCCTTAGAAATCAACGTGACTTCATCAGGCGGTAAGAGAAAAATCGTTCGCGTCGATGTAAACAAATCTCACTCCCGTATGTCAGGCCATCCAGGCAATGTCATCATCGAACAAATCGAAGGCGGAGCAGAAGGGGGCGCTGACAAGCGTGTAATTATTCGCCGCGGTGGACCAGGAATGGCTATGGCTCCGGGAGCTCCAGGTGCTAACGGAGGAGATGCTAATGTGATGATCTTTCGCGGAGAAGGAGGTCCTGAGGGGGTAGAAAAAGAATTCAACATTCAATTAGATGGCCCAATGGGTGGTCCAGGAATGAAAATGAAAGGCTTGAAAAAATTACAAAAATGGGCAGAAGATACAGGTTCTAAAACTATCCAAGGTCTTTCTGGCAAGCAAAATCAACCATTTAATGGTAAGATCAATGTCCATTTCACAGCCCCTACGAAAGGAAATGTATCGATCGCCGTTTCAGATGTGAACGGAAAAGAGATCGCAACTGAAACAGTGAAAGATTTCCAAGGCGATTACTTAGGACAAATTGACTTAAAGAAAGCCGCTGCAGGCGTCTATTTTTTACGCGTTACACAAGGAAATGACGGAGCAGTTAGAAGAGTAGAAGTAAAATAGTCCGCTTGAGGTTTGAGAATGAAAAAGCCTGGAGATTTATTTCCAGGCTTTTTTTATTTATTTCCCCATGTTATACAGGACGAAGGCATAGGAGTCAGCCGTCAGTTCAATCAACTTCGCGGTGTTCGACGAACCGTGTCCGCTATTCGTATCAATTCGAATGATCATTGGTTTAGCCGCCGTATTCTTCTCCTGCAGCGTGGCTGCATATTTAAAGGAGTGAGCCGGAACTACTCGGTCATCGTGATCCGATGTAAAGACCATCGTGGCTGGGTAATTCATTGCTTTAATGTTGTGTAAAGGCGAATATGCATACAAGGCTTTGAATTCCTCCGCATTATCGCTGCTGCCGTAATCTGCGACCCAGTTCCAGCCGATGGTGAATTTTTGGAAACGTAACATGTCCATTACACCTACACCCGGCAAGGCTGCCGCAAATAAATCTGGACGCTGGTTAATCGCTGCCCCTACTAACAAACCACCATTTGAACGACCAGAGGCCGCTAGATAAGCTGGCGAAGTGTATTTCTCCCGAATCAAATATTCTGCTCCGGCAATGAAATCATCAAACACATTTTGCTTTTTCAATTTCATTCCCGCTTCGTGCCATTTCTCGCCATACTCACTTCCGCCACGTAAATTAGCCACCACATAGATACCTCCTTTTTCTAACCAAGGAATAAGGCTAGCCGAGAAAGAAGGAGTAGAACTGATGTTGAATCCGCCGTAACCATACAGTATCGTTGGATTTTTACCGTTTAATTCAATACCCTTTTTGCTGACGATAAACATCGGAACTTGAGTACCATCTTTCGATGGATAGAACTTTTGAACAACTGTATAATCTGTGGGATCAAAAGCTAAGGTTGGCTTCTGGAATACCGTCGACGTATTAGTCGCCAAGTCATATCGGTAAATCGTGGGTGGAAAATTGAAGGAAGAATAGGTATAGAAGGTAAATGTATCCTCTTTCTCTCCGCCAAAACCGCCGGCATTTCCTAGGCCTGGTAAACTAACCGAACCCAATTCTTTCCCGTTATAATCGTAGCTAATCACGCGAGATGTCACATCTTTTGAATAATTCAAAAACAAACGTTTCCCCACCGTATTGACTCCTTGCAAAGGCTCCGGCTTTTCGGCGACGATGGTTTTCCAATTCGCTTTTTCAGGATGCGCCGGATCCACGCGAACAATTTTCTTATTCGGTGCTCCCTCATTCGTCTCTAAGATCAAGATGTCGCCGTCGTTATCCACGATACTGAAATCATATTCACCTGGCTCCGCGACGATTGGCTTGAATTTCGTTTCCTTTTTAGCCGCATCCATGATCCACAAGGCATTTCCATCTAAACCTTTCCCGCGATCCGAAATCGTCAAGAACGCAAAGCGCTCATCATCCGAGGTGCTAACCGTATGGAATCTTTGTGGGTTTTTAGGATCCTCGTAAATTAATTGATCTTGTGATTGCGGCGTTCCTACCGTGTGAAACCACACTTGGTGGTTCTCGTTTTTCGTACTTAATTCTTTCCCTTTACCCGGTTCAGGATAGCGTGAATAGAAAAAGCCGTTGCCTTTCCAAGCCACACCACTCACTTTCACCCAGCTCAATTCGTCCGCGAGGTTTTTACCCGTTTCCATATCCCGAACGTAATAGGTTTGCCAGTCGCTGCCGCTTAGGCTTAATCCCACGCAGGCATATTTACCTTTTTTATCTAACGAAAATACGGTTAAACGAGTGGTACCGTCTTTTGATAAGGTATTCGGGTCAATGACTTGTTCTGGTTTCCCGTTCAAGCCTTTTTGACGGAATAACACCGATTGATTCTGCAAACCGCTGTTTTTGTAGAAATAATACCATTCTCCTTTGCGGGAAGGAGCGGAAATCTTTTCATAATTACTGAGGGCTTCGATGCGCTTTTTGAATTCTTCGCGAAGCGGAATTTGGTTTAAATAACCGAAACTAACTTCGTTTTGCGCTTTCACCCAAGCCTTCGTTTCTTCACTATTATCGTCCTCTAACCAGCGATAAGGATCCTCGACCTGCGTTCCGTGGTAGTTATCGACGTGATCGATTTTCTTCGTGTGTGGGTATTTCATTTGGGCCAAAGCAGACGCAGAAACAAACATCATTCCTGCGATTAACATTTTTCTTGTTGACATAGGTATAGATTAAAATAACGATCCAGTTTCAGCTCTAGGCGCAATCCCTACGTGGCGGTAAGCTTTCTCTGTCGCCTCACGCCCTCTGGAGGTACGCTTCAAGAATCCCTCTTGGATTAAAAAAGGTTCATACACTTCTTCGATGGTTTCAGCCTCCTCGCCGCAGGCCGTTGCAATTGTCGTTAGGCCCACTGGACCACCTTTAAATTTCTCAATAATGGTCAAAAGAATGCGGTTATCCATCTCATCCAGACCATTTTGGTCTACATCCAAGGCATTCAAGGCTATTTCGGCGATCTTGACATCGATCGAACCATTGCCTTTCATTTGGGCAAAGTCCCGCGTGCGACGCAATAAATTATTCGCAATACGTGGCGTACCGCGGCTACGTCTGGCAATTTCGTAGGCCCCTGATTCGTCGATAGGCATATCCAAAATGGAGGCAGAGCGCTTTACGATTTTGGTCAATAAAGCGGCGTCATAATATTCTAAACGTGCATTAATCCCAAAACGCGCACGCAAAGGAGAGGTCAAAAGACCGGCTCTTGTTGTAGCCCCAATTAAAGTAAAGGGATTCAAACCAATCTGAATACTGCGCGCATTCGGACCAGAATCTAACATGATATCAATCTTGTAATCCTCCATGGCAGAATACAAATATTCTTCGACGATGGGGTTCAAGCGGTGAATTTCATCAATAAATAAAACGTCGTAGGGTTGCAAATTCGTTAGCAAACCCGCTAAATCAGAGGGTTTGTCGAGCACTGGACCAGATGAAATCTTCAAACTAGAACCTAATTCATTCGCGATAATGTGCGACAAGGTGGTCTTTCCTAAACCCGGAGGCCCGTGCAACAAGACGTGATCCAATGCCTCCTCGCGCGCTTTCGCAGCCCCTACGAAGATTTGCAAGTTATCGACAATCTTACCTTGTCCAGAGAAATCGAGAAAACTCAGCGGACGTAGTGCTTTGTCAAACTCCTTTTCCTGTGGATTTAAGGATTCTGCATCTCCAGTTAAATAATCTTCGCGCATAGGGCATTCAGCTAAATTGAAATCAAAGATAATTTTTTTATTGCGAAGATTTTATAGTTTTGGAAAACCAAAAATAGAACCTCAACCTATGTCATCCATTTTCATCGGCGAACTCGCCGGAACTGCTACCTTATTATACCTCGGAAATGGCGTTGTTGCCAATATGTTATTAAAAGACACAAAAGGAAATGGCACTGGTTTATTAGCCATCGCAGCGGCTTGGGCCTTCGCAGTAACGGTTGCGATCTATGTTTCTACCTATTTTGGTAGCTCAGGGGCTCACTTAAATCCCATCGTAACGATTGCAGGTTGTGTGAAATCAGGGGATTGGAGTTTATTCCCTACGTTTATTGGGGCTCAGCTTTTAGGAGCGATGTTAGGTCAACTATTGGTTTGGTTGCATTACAAGCCTCATTACGATGTAACAGAAGATAAAGGTGCCATTCGCGCTTCGTTTTGCACGGATCCAGCGATTAAAAATACCCCCTTCAATTTTATTTCAGAAGCCTTTGCCTCTGCCCTCGCCGTAGTCGCTTTAGGGACTTTTTCTACGATTGAAACAGGTTTAGGGCCCTTTATGGTGGGAATTTTAGTATGGGCGATCGGCCTTGGTTTAGGTGGAACGACCGGTTATGCAATTAATCCAGCACGTGATTTAGGCCCACGTATTATGCACGCTATTTTGCCGATCCCAAACAAAGGTGATTCTGGCTGGGACTACGCTTGGATTCCGGTGTTAGGTCCAGCGGCGGGAGCTGTTTTAGGTGCTTTCATTTTGACCCTCAACTAAAAAACTATGTACGTAGGATCGATTGATCAGGGGACTACGAGTTCTCGTTTCATCATATTTAATAAGGCTGGAGAGATTATTTCTGTAGGCCAAAAAGAGCACCAACAAATCTACCCCCAAGCGGGCTGGGTGGAGCATGATTCACACGAGATTTGGAAAAATACCCAAGAGGTGATCGGTCTGGCGCTCGGGAAAGCGAACCTTTCTGCGAAAGATTTAGCGGCGGTAGGAATAACGAACCAGCGTGAAACAACGGTCGTTTGGAATAAAAAAACGGGCAAGGCGTATTATAATGCGATTGTTTGGCAAGATACACGCGTAGGTTCTGAACTAGCAGAACTAGCGAAGGATGGCGGAATGGATCGTTTTAGAGCTAAAACGGGTCTTCCTCTAGCCACCTATTTTAGTGGTTTAAAACTGCGCTGGTTATTAACTAATATCGACGGATTGCGAGCGGATGCGGAGAAAGGCGATGCGCTTTTCGGTACCATGGATACCTTCATCGCTTGGCATTTAACAGGCGGAGTTGATGGCGGAATTCACATCACTGATGTTACGAATGCTAGCCGCACCCAGTTAATGGATTTACAAACTTGTGCTTGGGACGAGGAGATTCTGAACGTACTAAGCATCCCTAAAGCGATGCTTCCGGAAATTAAATCTAGTTCATTAGTGTATGCGAAAGCAAAAGGAGTGCTTGGTGGCGTTCCGTTAGCGGGCATTTTAGGTGATCAACAAGCGGCTTTAGTAGGCCAAACTTGCTTCAATCCCGGCCAAGGAAAAAATACCTATGGAACCGGCTGTTTCTTACTAATGAATACGGGAACGAAAGCGATTCCATCCCAATTTGGCCTCTTAACTACGGTTGCCTACCAATTAGGCAATGAGCCTGTGCATTATGCACTGGAAGGTTCTGTGGCCATTACGGGCGCACTGGTTCAATGGTTACGCGATAATCTGGGCATCATTAAACATAGTCCAGACATCGAAAAATTAGCAAAACTCGTGGACGATAATGGGGGATGCTATTTCGTGCCCGCCTTTTCAGGCTTATACGCACCCTATTGGAAACAAGATGCGCGCGGAGCTTTAGTAGGTTTAACGCGCTATATTAATAAATCACATATTGCCCGTGCAGCCCTAGAGGCAACGGCTTTCCAAACTTGGGAAGTACTCGAAGCGATGGAAAAAGATGCAGGCATCCCGATCGCCTCTCTTCGAGTAGATGGTGGGATGGTCGTAAATCAATTATTGATGCAGTTTCAGTCTGATATTATTGGGGAAGAGGTGATCTGTCCAAAGATTATCGAAACCACAGCCCTAGGCGCAGCGTATGCGGCTGGACTTGCCGTAGGTTATTGGGCAAACTTGGATGATCTACGAAAGAATTGGGGCATTGCGCATACCTGGAAACCAGCGATGGATTCCGATAAGCGAGCGCATTACCGCAAGCAATGGAAGAAAGCGGTGGCTAAAACCTTTGACTGGGAGGATTAGTATTCGCACGGGTCATTCCATAGGCTGGGCAAGCGGCTTGTCTCGAACAAGAGATCAATGCGCAGGCTAAAGCCAGAATCAAGATTCCTTTTTTCATCTTAGACCGAAGCTAACTTCGCTTTTGCAGGTGTTTCCTTTTTAGCGGTAACAGGTTCTGAATGCTGGTATCCTAAAATATCTAACATCGGTGCACTCTTTTGTTCCTCTGAGAACAAGCGAGTCGTGATCGTACCATCTTCTAACCGGTCGATAATCACGTGCTTAGGAGCAGGAATCAAGCAATGTTGAATTCCACCATAACCTCCTAAAGATTCTTGATAGGCTCCCGTATGGAAGAACCCTACGTATTGACGTTCTGATTCCTCTTCAAAAATAGGCAAGTATAAATCGGAGCTATGCGCTTCTGTATTATAGAAATCCATCGAGTCGCAGGTCAAACCACCTAGGTTGACCTTTTGATAAGGTAAACCCCAGTTATTCACCGGCAACATAATGTATTTCTGGTTCATACCCCAAGAATCCGGCAATTGCGTAATGAACGATCCGTCGATCATGTACCAAAGCTCCTTGTCATTCTGCAGTTTTTGGTCAATAATCTCATACAAAACAGCGCCGCTTTCACCTACGGTGTAGGATCCAAACTCCGTAAAGATGTTAGGTACTGGAACGTTGTTTTTGTTGCAAATCCAAGAGATCGACTCAACGATTTCGTCGACCATTGCTTGGTAATCATAATTGAATTGCAAAGAGGTCTGGATAGGTAAGCCTCCGCCTAAATCGATCGAATCCAATTCTGGACAGATCTTCTTCATCTCGCAATACTTGTAAACGAAACGGCTTAATTCAGACCAATAATAAGCTGAATCCTTAATTCCTGTATTAATGAAGAAGTGCAACATCTTCAAATTAAAACGTGGATTAGGCTTAATTTTTTCGTTATAAAGGGTGTTTACATCCGAATAACGTAATCCTAAACGAGAGGTATAGAAAGCGAAATCAGGCTCTTCATCTGTCGCAATACGAATAGCGATGTTCACTTTTTCTGCAGTCACCGATTTCTCGTAGAAATCGATCTCTTTCAGGTTATCTAAAACGGGAATACAGTTGAATCCGTCATTAATTAACTCCGAAATGTATTGGGTATACAACGGCTGTTTATAGCCATTGCAAAGAATGTAAGTCGATTTAGAGATTTTCCCTTGGTTGTACATATCGCGAATGATCGGAATATCAAAGGCGCTAGACGTTTCTAAGTGTACATTTTGCTTCAAAACTTCCTCTAAAATGAAAGAGAAATGTGACGATTTCGTACAATAGCAATAGGTATAGTTTCCTTTGTAGTTGTACTTTTTGATCGCATTTCTAAAGAGAAGTTTCGCATTCTCGATGTGTTCAGAAATTTTAGGCAAATAGGAAACCTTTAAAGGCGTACCATATTGCTTAATGATTTCCATTAAAGGCACATTGTTAAACAACAATTCATTGTTCTCATTGATATTGAACTCCCGAGTAGGAAACTCGATGGTTTGGTCAATTAGATCGATGTAATTTTTCATCCTTCTGTTTAAATGTACCCGAGTTCACCTCGAGTTTGTGGAAAAACGTGCAAAACTGCAATAAAAGTATGTACTTTGCAAGACAAATCCCTATTAAGTTATTATGTCCAAAATTCATTTTATCGCCATCGGTGGTGCAGCGATGCACAACTTAGCCCTAGCCCTTTTAGCTCAAGGTCATGAAATAACAGGCTCAGACGATGAAATCTACGAACCTTCTAAAAGCCTTTTGGAAAAACACGGCATCTTACCTGCTGAGTTTGGTTGGTTCCCTGAGAAAATAAACTCGGACATAGACACCATTGTTTTAGGGATGCACGCACGTGCAGACAACCCTGAACTTTTAAAAGCGCAGGAATTAGGATTAAAAATCGAATCCTACCCTTCCTTCATCTACGAACAAAGCAAAAACAAACAGCGCATTGTCATCGCCGGTAGCCACGGAAAAACGAGTATCACCTCGATGATTTTGCACGTTTTAAAGACACTAAACAAGAAATTCGACTACTTAGTGGGGGCACGCATTGAGGGCTTTGACTTAATGGCATCTATCACCGATGCCCCTATTATGATCATCGAGGGCGACGAATACCTAGCCTCTCCTATCGATCGCAGAGCTAAATTCCTCTTGTATCAACCGCACGTTGCGTTGATTTCCGGCATCGCTTGGGATCATATTAATGTCTATCCAACATTAGAATCGTATACACAAGCCTTCGAAAATTTAGTGAAAGAAATGCCTAAAGCGGGGCATTTATTCTTTGACAAAACGGATAAAACACTAGAGGCCATCACCGAAGCCTGCCCAGAGCATTGTCAATCAGAGGGATACAAGGCACACGATTCTATCATTAGAAACGGCCAAACTTTCTTGAAAGGAAACGATGGAAAGGAATATGGCCTGCAGGTTTTTGGAGAACATACCTTGAAAAATTTGCAAGGGGCTTTGCTTATCTGTTCGCAATTAGGCGTGAATGAAACGGAATTCTACACGGCTATTCAATCATTCAAAGGAGCTGCCAAACGTTTAGAATGGGTAGGAGAATCCGATACGCAATTGCTATACAAAGATTTCGCACATGCTCCTTCGAAAGTGAAAGCGACCACGCAGGCTCTAAAAGCGCAATTCCCAAAACGGAAATTAGTGGCTGCGCTGGAATTACATACGTTTAGCAGCTTGAATCCCGCTTTTCTTCCGGAATACAAAGGGACATTAGCGGATGCGGATTTGGCGATTATTTACCTAAGCGAACACGCGCGTGCTATCAAGCAAATGGATAGAATTGAAGCTGAAACGGTTCAGTCCTATTTTAATCACCCAAACTTGGTCGTAGTACGTGAACAAGAAGACCTAAAGCAAATCCTGTTAAAACAAAATCAGGAAAACCAAAACCTGTTGATGATGTCGTCTGGCACCTTCGATGGTCTCGATTTTCCTGGATTCGCAACTGAACTCGGTTTACGAATTCAATAATTGATCTAATTCTTCTTTAAAGCCCGTTAGCAAGATCTCCTTCATGGAGATTTTGCGTTTCTGGGTATTGATTTTACTCAAGGTAATTTTATCCTCCATCATGCGAGTAGCCTCCGATTCAGCAATGAACGATTCTAGTTCTCCTCGCTCCTTTTTTGCCATGTAATCCATCTGATTGATCATGATCTTCAACTGCTCGATCCGTGGCTTCTCATTTAAATTCGCGTGGCGATACGAGATGACGCGTAAAAGATAATTCATCTCGAAGATTTTATCGCAAATGGTTCTGAATCGTTCGGCGAGCGAGCGATCCATATTTTTGATTTGAGAAGAAATCTCTTTCCACTTCACTAAGTAGGCTTTCGCTAAATCCGCGGTCGCTATAATGTTTACTTGATCGCGTAATTTCAATTCCAATTCCCCCGTCATCGTCGTTAATTCTAACACACGTGGATCAATTCGAGGTTTGTAATCGATTCCTTTAATACGGTTGTACTTCTCGAAGAACATATCATTTGCCTTCTTGAAGTTTTTCCAAAGCATCGACTGCTTCTTAGGCGGCAATCCAATTACATTCTTCCACTCCTTTTGGATCTCCTTCACTTTCACCACGGAATCATCGATATCCTCAGCCTTACGCAATTGGTGCACGTTATCGATGTAGCCTTGCAAGATTAAAATCTTCTCGTCTATCTGGCGGTTCTTATCTTCGAAATAGGCCCGGCGCTTCAAGAAGAAGGCATCCATCACCTCTTGGAATTCTGCGGTTAATTGATCTTGGAATTGTTTATCGACTGGACCCGTCTTCACCCACTTCATCTTCACCTCCATTAATTTGTCCGTCGCTTCGACCACCTCTTCTTCCTCTGAGATTTCTTTTGCGTCTTGAATCAAGGCGCGTTTGATTTCTAAGTTTTTGATCTGATTCGCCTGAATTAATTCTTTCAAATAAGCCTCGTGCTTCTCTAATTCTGCTAAAAGTGGCTTGAAGTCTCCTAGTCCATCGAATTCGATTAGGTAGGTTTGCATTTGCAAGACTTTGGTCAAAAACGAACCTTTATTCTGCGCCGCTTCAATTTCAGCAGATAGACCTTTTACCTTGCTTACGGCGAGGTCAAAACGTTTCACAAAATAGGCTAATGCTTCCTCTTCAGAATGACGCACGAAACCGATTTCGCGCTCAGGATAGCTTAAATAGGCGTTGATGAAAACTTTACCGTCGCGGCAAAATCCAAACTCGTTTGATGTGGGCTGGCTCATATGTTTTAAGGAAAGAGCTTCAAGCAGGGGCTTTGGCTCAAATGTTAATCGTAAATCTTAATTCACCTCTAATTTATTTAAAAAATTGCGATATTTGTGGGTTGTATAAAAATAAAATTTAATGAGTAACGAAACAATCATCTTTTCGATGGAGCGTGTGTCGAAAGTCATCCCTCCTCAAAAGACCATCATAAAAAATATTTATTTGTCCTTTTTCTACGGGGCAAAAATTGGTGTCTTGGGTCTGAATGGATCTGGAAAGTCCACTTTATTGCGCATAATCGCCGGAATCGATAAATCCTACACGGGTGATGTCGTATTTTCACCTGGTTACACCGTAGGTTTATTAGAGCAAGAGCCACAATTAGACCCGAACAAAACGGTGATCGAAGTCGTGGAAGAAGCGGTCGTAGAAATCAAGAACCTGTTAAAGGAATTCGATGAGATTAATGAGGCTTTTGGAGATCCAGATGCTGATTTTGATAAATTATTAGCACGACAGGGCGAGGTCCAAGAGAAGCTGGACCATTTCAATGCCTGGGAATTAGATACGCGTTTAGAGAAAGCAATGGATGCCTTGCGATGTCCTCCGTCTGACGCCTTAGTGAGCACCCTTTCTGGGGGTGAAAAACGCCGTGTGGCGCTTTGTCGCTTGTTATTACAAGAGCCAGATGTCCTTTTATTAGATGAGCCGACTAACCACTTGGATGCGGAATCCGTAGACTGGTTAGAGCAGCATTTACGTCAATACAAGGGTACCGTGATCGCCGTAACCCACGATAGATACTTCTTAGATAATGTGGCGGGCTGGATTTTAGAACTAGATCGTGGCGAAGGGATTCCTTGGAAAGGAAATTATTCTTCTTGGTTAGAGCAAAAGCAAAACCGTTTAGCGCAAGAAGAGAAGACGGAATCTCGTCGTCAAAAAACCTTGCAGCGTGAGTTAGAATGGGTACGTATGGCGCCCAAAGCTCGTCAGGCGAAGTCTAAAGCGCGTATTGGAGCCTACGAGAAACTCCTTTCAGAAGAGAACAGACAGAAAGAAGACAAGCTAGAATTATTTATTCCAGCAGGTCCTCGTTTAGGAAATAAAGTGATCGAGGTACAGGGTGTATCGAAATCGTTTGGCGACAAATTATTGTACGAAAACCTGAGTTTCTCTTTACCCCCAGCCGGTATTGTGGGAATTATCGGGCCAAACGGTGCAGGTAAAACAACCTTATTTAATCTGATTACTGATAAATTACAGCCTGATTCCGGCACTTTTGAAGTGGGAGAAACGGTGAAACTGGCGTATGTGGATCAAGAACACAATCAATTAAAGGCGGAGAAATCGGTGTTTGAAACCATATCTGACGGCAATGATTGGGTGATGTTAGGCGGAAAACAGGCGAATGCGCGTGCCTATGTCAGCAAATTTAACTTTAACGGCGCAGATCAAGAGAAGAAAATCAGCATGTTATCCGGTGGAGAGCGTAACCGCGTTCACTTAGCTATGATGCTGAAGGAAGGTGCCAACGTATTATTACTCGATGAGCCGACCAATGATTTGGACGTAAATACGCTCCGCGCTTTAGAGGAAGGTTTAGAAAACTTCGCAGGTTGTGCGGTAGTCATCTCCCACGACCGTTGGTTCTTAGACCGTATTGCTACGCATATTTTAGCCTTTGAAGGAGATTCACAGGTGACTTGGTTTGAAGGAAATTATTCAGAATACGAAGAATCACGTAAGAAACGCTTAGGGGATACAACGCCTAAACGTATTCGCTACAAGAAATTGCAGTAATTATGAGCTCGAGAGAAAAAATTCAGGCCGTCATTGACGAAATGGGCAAAGTGGTCATTGGCCAGGAACGCCTCATTAATCGCTTATTAGTGGGTCTTTTTACGGGCG
Organism: Aquirufa antheringensis; assembly: GCF_004307425.1. Taxonomy (GTDB): domain Bacteria; phylum Bacteroidota; class Bacteroidia; order Cytophagales; family Spirosomataceae; genus Aquirufa; species Aquirufa antheringensis. The sequence continues at coordinate 19,729 of NZ_SEWZ01000003.1, read as the reverse complement.
GCCACGTCCTGTTAGAAGGGGTGCCTGGCTTAGCGAAGACGTTAACGATTAACACCTTAGCTAAAATTCTCGACCTCCATTTTCACCGCATTCAGTTCACTCCGGATTTGTTACCCGCGGATTTAGTGGGGACGATGATTTACAATCCGAAGAAATCTGAATTTGAAGTCAAAAAAGGACCTATTTTCGCCCAAATCATCCTAGCAGATGAGATCAACCGTGCTCCTGCCAAGGTTCAATCAGCGCTTTTAGAAGCGATGGCAGAAAAGCAGGTGACCATCGGGGATACGACCTATCCTTTAGACAAGCCCTTTTTAGTTTTAGCCACTCAAAATCCAGTCGAGCAAGAAGGTACGTTCCCGCTTCCGGAGGCGCAGGTAGACCGTTTTATGCTCAAGGTATTCTTGAATTACCTGGACAAAGACCAGGAATTAGCGGTGATGCGCCAAAAGTCCAACATGGACTTCAATTACGAGCCTAAAACCGTGTTAAATGCGGAAGATATCGCTAAAATTAGTAAGGAAATTAACGAAATCACCATCTCTGAGACCCTAGAGAAATACATCATCGAACTTGTTTTCGCGACCAGAAATCCGGCTGAATATGGATTAACGCAAGAAGCGGGATATATCCAATTCGGTGCATCACCACGTGCGAGTATCCAACTGAATCTAGCCGCGAAAGTGATGGCCTATTTAGAAGGACGTGATTATGTATTGCCGGAGGACATCAAAGAAATGGCCCCAGATATCCTGAATCACCGCATTATCTTGAATTATGTGGCGGAAGCGGATAACATCACAACCCTTCAAATTATCCAATCTATCTTAAGTAGCGTCGCAATTAATCGATAATTTTTGGGTAAAAATGGGCTCTTTTGTGCTTTAATAGCAAATTAGATCCTATGAAATACCTGGTTATCCTTTGCCTCTTCTTCTTTAGTTTCACCGCTTCGGAACCGATGCGCGTTTTCCTCATCGGTGATTCGACGATGGCAGATAAAGTATCTGCTGATTTTCCGGAGACGGGTTGGGGAATGCCTTTTGCTTCGTTTTTCAATGAGGCAGTAGAGGTCCAAAACCACGCCTACAATGGCAGAAGCACGAAAAGCTTCCGTCGTGAAGGACGCTGGGCGAAGGTATTTAACCAGATCAAAAAAGGGGATTATGTGTTGATTCAGTTTGGCCATAATGATGCCAAAGTCTCCGACACCAGCCGTTACGCCCCAGCACAAACTGACTTCCGCGAAAACCTCGTACGCTATGTGCGCGAAACACGTTCAAAAGGAGGAATTCCTGTCTTATTAACTCCCACTCAACGCAGAAAATTTGATTCTACAGGTGTTTTTGTAGACCAACACGCGGATTATCCAGCCGTGGTTCGCGAAGTAGCAACTGCGGAAAAAGTGCTTTTAATCGACATCGAGAAGGAAAGCAAGAAATACATGGCAGCAGAAGGACCTGAGGGAGCAAAGAAGATGTTTCTTCATTACCCAGCTGGCATCTTTAAAAAATTCAGCAAAGGCGTGGCGGATGATACGCACTTCTCCCCTTTTGGCGCTAAGAAAATAGCCTCCCTGGTTGCTGAAGGCATTTTAGCTTCGAACGAACACTTGCGCAGCTTCTTACAAAAATCGTCCTTCTCTCAGAAATATGTATTCGAATTACCGAACGTAGCGACGACTGCGTTTAAAAAAGATACGTTTAATATCGTTTCTTACGGTGCCGTTTCTTCAGCAAGCAAGTTGAATACAGCAGCTATACAACAGGCCATAGACATCGCCGCGAAGCAAGGCGGTGGTGTGGTACGCGTTCCGGCGGGTTTCTTCGTGACGGGTGCCATTACCTTACGCTCTAATATCAACTTCCATTTAGATGCAGGTGCAGTCTTGCAGTTCAGCGCGGATGCAGCCCAATATCCGCTTGTCAGAACCAACTGGGAAGGCGTGGATGCCATCAGAGCGCAATCCCCAATTACGGCGATAGGCGAACGTAACATTGCGATTACGGGTTCTGGAATCATCGACGGAAACGGCGAGGCTTGGCGACCGGTGAAGAAGGGAAAATTAACACCTGGCGAATGGGATAAACTGGTTCGTTCAGGTGGCGTGTTAGATGACAAAAAAGATACTTGGTATCCGACTGAACGTGCATTAAAGGGATCTAAAATGGATCAGCCAGGCGTCATCGCCGCAGGTTTCAATGAGGCAAAAGCCGAGGAGATCAAAGAATTCCTTCGTCCTAATATGATCTCCCTGCGCGAATGCGAGCAGATTTTACTAGAAGGAGTTACGTTCCAAAACTCCCCAGCGTGGAACATTCACCCCCTACTTTGCAAACACCTGACCGTGGAAAACATCACGGTAAAAAATCCATGGTTCGCACAGAACGGCGATGGCATCGACATCGAATCATGCGAATATGTTTCAGTCCGTCATTCAAAATTTGATGTGGGAGATGATGGCATCTGTTTGAAATCGGGTAAGGATGCCGAGGGCAGAAAAAGAGGTCGCCCAAGTGCCCATATCACTATCGAAAATTGTGTCGTATTTCACGGTCACGGTGGCGTCGTAGTAGGCAGTGAAATGTCAGGAGGCGTACATGATTTATTCGTATCCAATTGTCAATTCCTCGGAACCGATGTAGGCTTACGCTTCAAAACGGCCCGCGGTCGTGGTGGCGTAGTCGAGCATGTCTATATCCAAGACATCAGTATGAAAAACATCACAGGCGAGGCCATCTTATTCGATATGTATTACCAAGGAAAAGATCCGGTGGCTACGTTTGGGAATGGAGGCGAAACACCTAGAATCGAAAGCAAACCAGTCGATGCAGGGACTCCGCAATTCAAAAACATTTTCGTGGATCGCGTCGTAGCTAAAGGAGCAGAAACCGGATTACTCGTGCGCGGATTGCCAGAAATGCCGATTCACCACATCCAATTATCTAATTTAGACATTGAAGCAAAGCAATCTTACCGTGTTATCGAAGCCACAGATATTCAGTTGACGAATGCTCATTTTACGCAAACGGGAGACAAGAAACCGGAGTTAATCAACGTAAAACGCTGGAAACTGAACGCTCAATAATGATACTCGGATCGACCACATAGCGGCCAGATTTATCTCCGTAAAGAGACAATCCGCCTTCTGTGGACTCGAATCGCAAGATCAGTTTCCCCGTTTTGGCAGCCTGCTGCCATGCCGCTGCTGGGATCACACCTTGCACTAAGTAGCCGTAGGTTCCAGCTTCGTCTAGCTTGTTATTTCGCGCCTGGTAATGCCAAGACAAGATTCCTTGATGATCCGCTGGATCATCTGCTAAAGTAGTTTCAGAAGCAACCATTCCGTTTGCACTCACTTTCAATTTTGAAGGACTAGCGTATCGATCGGTCTGCGGATAAGCATTCGGATTTACACCGGGATCAAAAGTTCCTTTGCCTAGCATGTAGTCACCATCCATTTTCCCTGCATCATCCCGGTCTTTTCCTAGGATGGGTTTAGAAGAGGCCTCCACTAAGAAACGAACTTGTTTAATACCCTCAGCGCCAGCCGTAGGGAAAGGAATTTCGTATTCGAAATAACCTGCTCCTGCCCCGTTTAATTTATGCCCTAAAACGCCCGTCCATTGTTTTTTCGGCCAGCTAGATGAGCTATAACGCTCCACTGGCACCGATATCAATTGACCTTTCAAAGGTTGCGAAGCACCCTCTTCCACAATCAAATGCACAAAATTACGGTGCACTACTTTTCCGGATGCATCGCTTAATTCAAACGCTAAGGTATTGATCGATTTATCTGCCGGTAAGGTAATTGATAGGGAATCCAAGGCCTTCACGTCCCAGGCAGCATAAGTTAAAGCGGAAGTTTTCGACCAGCGACTCACTTTTTCGCCTGCCGCATTCGTTCCTGATAAAGACATTTTTAAGCTAAGTGACCCAGCCGTATTTGTCATAGACGAAAGATGCAAAGGGATTTTGACCTGTTGGCCGGCTTTCCCAGCCCACGTGATTTCTTGTCCTGTAGACAGGTAAAAAGGTCCGTGAAAATCTTTCAGTGACATCCCAGGGACGATGGCGTTTAGGCCTGTCTCTTTCTCTGTTCGGTCAAATTTGTAGTAGCCATTCCATTCATTAATCACATCGTGGTGTTCGGTGTATAACCAGCCGGCCATTTGCGGATGGTTTCTAAACGAGTTCAAGGCTTTGTGGTAATCGAAAGTATAATCGACATCGCCGGTACTGCCTTGGTAACCCCACACATTTCCAAACTCGGAGTTAATCATCGGTTGTGATCCTTGCTGGTATCCTTTCTCAAAGTTCCAGGTACTTCCAGGGTAGGTCTTTGCGGCATAATCGCCCACTAATTTATCCCATTCATAACCGGCTTGGTAGGCATGCCAGGAATTAATATCGGTCTCCGTGTGCCCTATACCGCAGCAAACGGAATTATCTTCGACGAGGCGGGTGGGGTCTAAGGTTTTGGCCAAATGATACACCGACGCCACCCACTTCTGCGTTTCCGGCGTATAAATCGATTTATTATCCTTGTGCGTAAACAAACCCCAGGTCTCATTGAACGTAATCCACGAGAAGATCGCCGGGTGATTGTAATCGCGTTTGATCATCTCGTGCAAGGTATATTCCGACTCCTTTTGCATGGCTGCGTCCGGATCTCCCCACGAATTAGGTAAATCTGACATCACCAAAAGTCCTAATTTATCCGCCCAATACAACTTACGCGGCACATCCACCTTAATGTGCGTCCGGATCCCATTCAACCCAATTCGCTTGCTTCGTATGATCTCATCTTTCATAAACTGATCTGATGGGAAAGTATAAAATCCAGTAGGATGATAACTTTGGTCTAAAGCTAATTGCACATAAACAGGTTTGTTATTCAATCCGATATACGGAATCTTCGAACCAGGTAAATTCACCACAGAAATCTTCCGCATCCCGAAATAACCGTTCACGACATCGTTACCCGACTGTATTTTTAGCCCGTATAAATACGGATCTTCTAAAGACCATAGGTGCATCGCTTTTACAGCTATGTCTGCGGCGCCCTCCTGTTTTCCTGCTGGTATCGAAATCGAGGCCATTTGGCCATTCGATAAGGTAATTTTAACTTCTTGATTTTTCGAAGCAGGTGCTCCTAGATAAACTTTAACCTGTGCCTTTTTCGAGTCAATATCCGGATTCACTGCATAATGATCGATAAAATTTCCGCCTCTAGCCTCTAGATATACGGTCTGCCAAATTCCCCTCGCATTCCCATACCCTTGCTTTCCATACAAGGTGAACATCCGACGCTTATCATCCACACGAATAGCGATTTGGTGCACTGAACCCGGTTTAACCCCTACTAATTCAGCATCAAATGGCGTGTAGCCGCCTTGGTGTTTCCCGATTTGTACCCCATCTAAAAAGAGGGTCGTTTCCCAATCTGACGCTCCAATGTTAAAAAAAATACGTTTTCCGGTCCAAGTTACTGGAATTTTAATTTCCTTGTGGTACCAGGCCACATCGGCCTCATCTTTCACCTCTGAAAGGGGCGATCCCCACGGAAAAGGCACGAGAATTTTCTTCGCATAGCGAGTAGGAGCCGTTAGCGACGAATCAAAAGTAAAGTCCCAGTAGCCATTTAAATTCAACCATTGATCCCGTTGTAAGTCAGGGCGAGGATGTTCCGGTAGCGGTTGATTTTTTTGAGCAAGCGCGCAGAAGGATAAACCCGCGAGCAGGAATAGAATGATTTTTTTCATAGGTTTAGATTTGAGCACCAGGTTGGTGGACGTACAAATTTGGCAAAAAATCCGAGATATTTATCAAATAAGCGTAATTTTACAGAATGAGTGAATTAGCGGAATTAAAGAAAAAAATCCCTACCCAGGTAGCTGTGTTAGGTGGAGGTAGCTGGGCCACGGCTTTAGTGAAAATCCTTTCTGAAAATAATGTGAAAATCAAGTGGTGGATCCGTCGTAAATCAGACGTTGAATTCATCCGAAAATACAACCACAATCCGAGTTATTTGACTGATGTGGCCATCAATCCACGCAAAGTAAAGACCTACAGTAAGATGGTGGATGCTTTAGCTGGCGTAGAATACATCATTCTTGCCGTTCCTGCCGCTTTCATTCCGAGTACCTTAAAAGACCTGAATAAAAAACATTTCGAAGGCAAAAAAGTGGTTTCTGCCATCAAAGGAATGATTCCTGACGAAAACCTGTTAGTGACAGACTGGATGGAACGTGCCTTTAACTTGCCTTTAGGCCAAACCTGTGTCATCGCTGGTCCTTGCCACGCGGAAGAGGTAGCTTTAGAGAAACAATCCTATTTGACCATTGCGTCACCCGATTTAAGTTTAGCGCAATCCTTCTCGAATCTATTGAACAGTCGCTTCTTGCAGGCGCACGCGATTCAAGATTTGTATGGCGTGGAATACTGTGCGGTCATTAAAAATATCGTGGCGATGGCCTGCGGGATTACGCGCGGGTTAGGTTTTGGGGATAACTTCCAGGCCGTATTGGTGAGTAATGCAATGCAAGAAATCAAAATCTTCTTAGATGTTGTTTATCCGGAGAAAAACCGGGATTTGAATAGCTCAGGCTATCTGGGTGATTTACTGGTGACGGCTTATTCGCAGTTTTCGCGTAACCGGACCTTTGGAAATATGATCGGTCGCGGTTATTCAGTAAAGTCAGCACAAATCGAAATGAATATGATCGCGGAGGGCTATTATGCCGTTCGAAGTATCTACAGCATCTCGCGCCAGCACAACATCAAATTGCCTATTATCGAGGCGGTTTATAACATCGTGTACGAGAAAGCGAATCCGATGCTTGAGATGAACAAGCTGAAAGGCTTTTTAAAGTAAGAACGAGCGAATTAATTCGGCTGTTTTTGCCAAAGATTCAGCCGACGGCTTCATCTTCTCCTGCGAAAAATTAATGTCTAACAGGCGGTTCATCGGCACTAAATGCACATGTGCATGCGGAACTTCTAAACCGATGACCGCCACTCCTACTCGCTTGCAAGGAATCGCTTTTTTAATCGCGGGCGCGATCGTTTGAGCGAACTTCATCAAATCCCCAAGTAATTCCGGCTCTAAATCGAAGATATAGTCGATCTCTTGTTTAGGGATCACAAGCACGTGGCCTTCCACTAAAGGCATCACATCTAAGAAAGCCAGAAAACGATCGTCTTCCTTGATTAAGTGACAAGGAATTTCTTTGTTGACTATTTTGGTAAATATCGTGCTCATCTTACTCGATACGTTTTAAATTACATTTAGTGATTGGCTTAATAATCATCGGTACTTTCTCTAGTTTTACCGCATCCGAGTCCAAACCGAAGTACTTGTCTTCTGAATGCGTAAACTGCTTCACAAAGAAATACGCCTTCATCACCATTCGGTCTAACAAAGGTAATTCGTTATCGAAGGATAAGAATTTCTCCAAAACAACGAAACGGAAATCACCGATCACGTTTTGCTCATTCAAGGACTTATAACGAGAAGTGATATCCACTTCTCCTCGAGAAACCATCTCTTCTACTACCTTACGGAAGTATAAATTAATACGTTGCTCTACTTTGAAACCTAGCTTAAAGTTCACCTTAATGATGTCATCCGGCTCGATGACCGTCACCTTGTATTCCATTGCATACGGATCATCCAAGGTATCCACATGGACGAACCAATAGATATCAGCACGCTTCGGGCGACGTTGGAAAATAGAGTAAATAATCTTCGATTCGATATCCGTCACACGTCCTGCATTAGACATAAAGACTAAGTGCGTCGCGTATTTAGGGATCGTCTCATCTTTACTCAACTCTTTTAATGGCTCGATATAATCCGATAATTTCTCGTATTCCGTTAATTTTTTCTTAATACGAGTCGCTCTAAACCACACCCACATGATCAAAATAATGACCCCAGCAATGAATAAGGAAACATAACCTCCATGCCAGAACTTCTGCAAGTTCGCTACTAAGAAGGATCCTTCTAAGGAGACATAAACCGCCAGGAATAAGAGAATCCACCACATATCCACTTTCTTGATATGCAGGTAATAGGCCATCAAGGAAGTCGTCATTAACATCGTCAACGTGATGGCAAGACCATAGGCCGCCTCCATATTTGCGGATTCCTTAAACCATAAGACAACACCCACACAACCCATCCATAATAAAATATTGATGGAAGGAACATACAATTGTCCTTTTTGGTCAGATGGATAGACTAAACGTACACGAGGCCAAAAGTTCAATCGAATCGCTTCGGAAATCAAGGTAAAGGATCCTGAAATCAAGGCCTGCGAAGCGATCACCGCTGCAGCCGTCGCAATCATAATACCCGTAAATAAGAACTCACGTGGCAATAATTCGAAGATTGGTTTACGAACACCTAACAAAGCGCCTTCGTGCGCTAATAACCAAGCGCCTTGCCCGAAATACTGTAAAATCAAGGCAATCTTCACAAAGACCCAACTAACACGAATATTCTCTTTACCGCAGTGACCTAAATCAGAATACAAGGCCTCAGCCCCCGTTGTACATAAAAATACGGCTCCCAAGGTCCAGAATCCAGCAGATCCCGCTTGATGAGTCGTTAACAATTCCCAGGCATACACAGGAGATAAAGCTCTGAAAATAGACCAATCTTGACCAATCCAGATCAAACCCGTCAATCCTAACATCGAGAACCACAACAACATAATAGGTCCAAATAGCTTACCTACGACCTTTGTGCCAAAGATTTGGAAGATAAATAGAACCGTTAAGATAACAATAACGATAGGCACGGTATCTGTTACGAAAGGGGTACCGTCCTTATGATGAAGCATTTTTAATCCTTCAATCGCGGAAGAAACCGAGATAGGCGGCGTAATAATCCCATCCGCTAATAAAGTCGCACCACCAATAATGGCTGGTAAGGTTAACCACTTCGCATGACGTCTTACTAACGCAAAAAGGGCAAAGATCCCGCCTTCACCCTTATTATCCGCTCTTAAAATTAAAATCACATACTTTAACGTTGTTTGTAAGGTCAACGTCCAAAAAATACAAGACAACCCGCCTAAAACGGTTAAAGAATTGATCGGATTATCTCCAATGATTGATTGCATTACATACAATGGAGAAGTTCCAATGTCCCCGTAAATGATTCCCATTGCTACCAATAGACCGGCAGCAGTGGCTTTACTTTTGTGTTTGTGTTCCATTATTAATCTCTAGGGAGTAAAAGTCTTATCAAGCGGCTTTGTTTATCTTAAAAATTAAATGCAATAAATGCACAAAATTGTACTATTTGTATCTGTTTTCTTGAAATATTTCAAGAAACGGATGCAAATATAGATTTAATTTCCTGATAATGAATATCCTTTGAAATTAATTTAGACGGTAGGTATCGAATGATTCTCCGGGCTCGATTTTTAACACACGCGTAAGGACCAAAAGGACTAATTTTCTGGAAGCCAGCCAGATAGGGATTTGGGCTTCCTGAACCAATTGGGCGAGGGTGATGTGGCCATTTTTCCGGATATGATCTAGCAATAATCGCTCGATTTCCCCGTAGGCGAAACTGATGCCGTCATTGTTTTGGCGTCGTAAAATTTGCTTCATTTCCTTACTTGCCTGAATGGTGCGATCCTCTACCCGCACATAGCAAATAGGATGTGGATCCGCAGCCAATTGAACAAAATGAGGCTTATCCACACTTTCAAAGACCTGGTAGACCAAAACCTCGCGGCCATTATCTAAGCGAATTCGATAGGCGCGGTACGTGAATGCCGGGAAACAGAATTTTTCAATAGCGCGCTCCAGTAAAAATTGCTCTTCCTCCGCGAACTTCACTCCTTCGATTACCCCCGCATCACTCACCCCTATGAATAAATGACCTCCCTCCGTATTCGCGAAAGCCACCAATTCCTTGATAATCTTCTCCGGGAACTTAACCTTCATCTTGAACTCCAAGCGCAAACCTTCGCCATGACGAACAAGATTTCGCAGATTTCGAAGGTCTAACAAGTTCTCCTCCTCATCTCCTAAGGACCTATCCAACAAAATTTCTGATCCAATCCGCATAAGGCCCTAATTTAGGAATTATTTTTTTTATTTATTAGTATAGTTATTCAATAGACAATGTGTACCTTTGTAAAAAATAGGACAAAATGCATCTCAAAACGCTCGAAAAGGAATTACTATCCAGATCATTGCCTGAACGAATTCAGTTCATTGCCTCCTATTTTGCGGGTGAACGCCTAGTTTTCTCTACCTCCTTTGGGCAAGAAGATCAGGCCATTACGCAAGCCATTGCTAGCACAAAATCGGCCATCGGTATTTTCACGCTGGATACCGGCCGTCAATTCCAAGAATCCTACGAATTGATGGATTTGACCAACAAAAAATACGGCATTTCGCTACAAACTTTTTTCCCTAACACCTCCGCGGTGGAAACCTTAGTGGCAGAAAAAGGATTCAATTCCTTCTATACTTCAGTAGAGAACCGAAAAGAATGCTGTTTTGTTCGAAAAATGGAGCCATTAAATCGGGCCCTGCAGGGGGCGAAAGTCTGGATTACCGGATTAAGAGCCGAACAATCAGACAATAGAGCTGATATGCCTATCATCGAATGGGATGAGAACCGTCAATTGTGGAAAATCAACCCCCTAATTGATTGGAGCTTTAGCCAATTAGAGAATTACTTACAAGAACATAAAATTCCCCAAAACCCCTTGCACAAAAAAGGGTTCATCTCCATCGGATGCGCACCCTGTACGCGGGCTATTTCGGAAGGAGAACATCCTCGGGCGGGTCGTTGGTGGTGGGAGAATTCCCAAAAAGAATGTGGTTTACACGCTTAAGTTATGCAGACAATACAAGACAAAATCGGTCATTTCCCTCGCCAGCTAGAGGATGAATCTATCTACATCCTTAGAGAAGTGGCGGCGCAATTTGAGCGCCCTGCCTTACTTTTCTCGGGAGGAAAGGATTCCATTACCTTGGTTCGTTTAGCCCAAAAGGCTTTCTTCCCAGGTAAAATTCCCTTCCCTTTGGTTCATATCGATACAGGACACAACTTCCCGGAGACGATTGAATTCCGCGATTGGTTAGCGAAAGAAACGGGGGCTGAATTAATCGTGCGCTATGTACAAGATTCCATCAACCAAGGAAAGGCGACGGAAGAGTCTGGAAAATATGCCTCGCGCAACGTCCTTCAAACCGTAACGCTTTTAGATACGATCGAGGAATTCAAATTCGATGCTTGTATCGGTGGTGCAAGACGTGACGAGGAAAAGGCGAGAGCGAAAGAACGTATTTTTTCGGTGCGCGATGATTTTGGACAATGGGATGCAAAACGCCAAAGACCCGAATTATTCGATATGCTCAACGGCCGCATCGCAGTGGGAGAAAACGTACGCGTGTTTCCTATTTCGAACTGGACGGAGCTCGATGTTTGGAACTACATCAAAGAAGAGAAGATGGAGATCCCTAGTATTTACTATTCGCACCAACGTCAAGTAATCGAGCGGGATGGAATGCTTTGGGCAGATTCTGAGTACTTGAACAAAGAAGCAGATGAGATTCCATTCGAAGCGACAGTTCGTTTTAGAACGGTGGGCGATATGACGTGTACGGCAGCTGTGGCTTCTGATGCAACGGATATCGATGTGATTATAGAAGAGATTCTTTCTGCCGAAATTTCGGAACGAGGCGCGCGCATTGACGACAAACGTTCGGAGGCGGCGATGGAAAAAAGAAAACAACAAGGGTATTTTTAATTCAATCTCAGACAAGAACACATGGATATTTTACGCATAGCTACCGCAGGTTCCGTTGATGATGGAAAAAGTACCTTAATCGGCCGCCTGTTATACGAAACTAATTCGATTACCAAAGATAAAATAGAAGCCTTAGAAAGTGCATCTAAACGCAAAGGACTAGACTTTCTTGACCTTTCCTTATTAACCGATGGCCTCATCGCTGAACGCGAGCAAGGTATTACCATCGATGTGGCGAATATTTATTTCTCCACGCCTACCCGCAAATACATCATCGCGGATACTCCGGGCCACGTGGAATACACGCGCAACATGGTGACAGGGGCTTCGAACGCGAAAGTTTCCCTCATCTTAGTGGATGCACGACAAGGAGTAGTGGAACAAACAGCGCGTCACTTGTCGATCGCCGCGATGCTCCGTATCCCCAAAGTGATCATTTGTGTGAATAAGATGGACTTAGTGCAATACCAAGAATCCACGTTCAATGCGATAAAAGACAGCTTGGCGGAATTAGTAGCACAGACCACTTTCGAAGGACAGGAAATCAGCTTCTTGCCTATTTCCTCTTTGTACGGCCAAAACATCACGCAAAAGGCCAGCGAAATGCCTTGGTTCAAGGGCAATACACTGTTAGGTGAATTAGAAGCCTTTGAATACGCTTCTACACTAGCGCACGCACCCGCTCGTTTCCCGGTTCAATTTGTCGTGAGACCCATGACAGAGGCCTACCACGACTTCCGTGGCTATGCCGGAAAAATCAGCTCTGGCACGTTCAAAGTGGGTGATGCGATTCGCGTTTTGCCTACGGGACAAGAAAGCACGATTGCGACCATTGAGAAATTTGAAACGAAATTAGATCAAGCTATCGCAGGGGATTCTGTGACGATTACGTTGACGACGGATGTGGATATTTCCAGAGGAAACACGCTTGTGTTAGCTTCAGAGGACAATGCTCCGGCATTGAAAGATTTTTCAGCACAAGTATGCTGGTTAGATCACACAGCATTAAGCCCAGGTAAGACCTACTTATTACAACACGGAATCAATACAACGAAGGCCAAAATCTCTCAAATTACGGAGCGCCTTGACGTAGCGACTCAAACGTCTACCCAGGGTGTAGATACGCTGAAGTTAAATGAGATAGGAACGATTGCGTTGCGCACGGCACAACCGATCAGCGCAGATCAATATGCAGCTAATCCAGCGAATGGAGCCTTCATCCTGATCGATGAATTCTCGAATTCAACCGTCGGTGTAGGATTCGTAAAATAAGTTTATTGGTATTTTTTAGGGGCGTAGAGGAAGCCAAAAGCCTCTGCGCCTTTTTTTGTGTGCACCTCGTGGTGCACATAATGCGCTTTCATAATGCGCTTCATGTACGCAGAACCCGCTTTGTACTTGATTTTAATCCGGCGGTGCACAATGATATCGTGGAAGATGAAATAGAAGATGCCATACGTTGCAATCCCTAATCCGATGTAAAATAGCGGCCAGTAGGCTGGAATTTCAGCTCCTACGATAATAGTTAGCGTAGAGGAGATTCCGAAAACAACCGAAAACAGGTCATTTTTTTCCAATTTATTTTTGTGGTGCACGTGATGCGACTCGTGCCAGTTCCACATGATCCCATGCATGATGTACTTGTGCGTAAACCATGCGAAGCCTTCCATTCCCAGAAAGGTACCTAACCAAAGTAAAATTCCCATTAACATCATAACGCTATTTCAACCAAAATTACGGCGAATTGTTTTAAAATCCACCCTCGACCTTTGGCCTAAATCAATTATCTTTGTAGGCTTAGAGAACACATATGATAGATAAGAATTACGCCCCGCAGGAAATTGAACAAAAATGGTATGCCTACTGGTTAGAAAACAAGCTTTTCGCTTCGAAACCTAATCCGAACAAAGAGGCGTACACCATCGTCATTCCTCCTCCTAACGTCACTGGGGTGCTTCATATGGGCCACATGTTGAACAATACGATTCAAGATGTCTTGATTCGCAAGGCGCGTATGGAAGGCAAAGAGGCGTGTTGGGTACCGGGAACGGACCACGCATCGATTGCGACAGAGGCGAAAGTAGTGGCCATGTTGAAGGAAAAAGGCATCTCTAAGGCCGACATTACTCGCGAGGAATTCTTGAAATATGCCTTCGAATGGAAGGACAAATACGGTGGAATCATCCTTGATCAATTGAAAAAATTAGGGGCTTCTTGTGACTGGGATCGTACCCGTTTTACGATGGAACCCTCTTTATACCAAGCGGTTATTGACACCTTTGTGCGTTTATATAACAAAGGTTTGATCTACCGCGGCGTGCGTATGGTGAACTGGGATCCACAAGGGAAAACCGCTTTATCAGACGAAGAAGTGATTTACAAGGATATTCAGGCCAAATTACATTACATCAATTATCCATTAATCGATGGATCTGGATTTGTTACCATTGCAACGACTCGACCTGAAACCATCATGGCGGATGCAGCCATTTGCGTGAATCCAACAGATGAGCGCTACCTGCATTTGCAAGGCAAAAAGGTTCGTATCCCATTGATTGATCGCGAAATTCCGATTATTGCTGACGAATATGTTACTGCGGAGTTTGGAACGGGTTGTTTAAAAGTGACCCCTGCTCACGATTTGAATGACTACGAGTTAGGTTTAAAACACAAGTTGCCTGTCATCGATCTATTAAACGACGATGGAACCTTGAATGAAAAGGCCGTCCTATTTGTGGGTGTTGACCGTTTCGAGGCGCGTAAACGCATTGTGAAACAATTAACCGAAGAAGGTTATTTGGCCAAAACAGAAGAATACAAATCCACCGTGGGAACTTCGGAGAGAACAGGCGCGGTCATCGAGCCCAAACTATCCTTGCAATGGTTCATGAAGATGGAGGAGATGGCGAAGCCAGCTTTGGACAACGTCATGAATGACACTATTCAATTACACCCGGCGAAGTTTAAGAATACGTACCGTTCTTGGATGGAAAATGTACGCGATTGGTGTATTTCCCGTCAATTATGGTGGGGGCAACAAATCCCTGCCTTCTATTTAGAAGACGGCACGGTGATCGTAGCGAAAGATAAAAAAGAAGCCTTGCGCATCGCAAGAGATACATACCAATTGTATGCCTTAGTGGAAGATGATTTGACACAGGATCCGGATGTTTTGGATACTTGGTTCTCCTCTTGGCTATGGCCTATCTCGGTTTTTGATGGTATCGAAAACCCAGATAATGAAGAGATTAACTACTATTATCCTACGAATGACTTAGTGACTGGACCAGATATTTTATTCTTCTGGGTAGCGCGTATGATCATGGCGGGTTACGAATGGAGAGATGAATTGCCGTTCAAGAATGTCTATTTAACAGGTATTGTGCGCGATAAGCAAGGTCGTAAGATGTCCAAATCATTAGGCAACTCGCCTGATCCTTTGGAGCTGATTGAGCGTTTCGGCGCGGATGGAGTTCGTTCTGGCTTATTGTTCTCCGCTCCGGCTGGGAATGACTTATTATTTGATGATAAATTGTGCGAACAAGGACGTAACTTCTCGAACAAGATTTGGAATGCGTTCCGACTTTTACGCGGTTTAGAAGTGGTTCCAGGTGCCTCATTACCTGAACACGTTTTAGCAACGGCTTGGTTTGAATCAAAATTAAACCAAACCATTATTGACGTTCAAGATCACTTCAGTAAATTCCGCATTTCAGATGCCCTTTTAAGCATATATGAGCTAGTTTGGGATGATTTCTGCGGTAAGTATTTAGAGATCATTAAACCGGCCTACCAAAGCCCCATTCACGCAGACACGCTACAAGCGGCGCTAGGTTTATTCGATTCTTTGATGCGCTTAATGCATCCGTACATGCCGTTTATAACGGAAGAGATTTGGCAGGTGATCGATGAACGTAAGGCGGGAGAGTCCATCTGCAAAGCTGAATTCCCGTTAGCAGGTCCAGTTAATGCGGCGTTAGTCGCTCAATTCGATGTAGTTTTCGAAGTGGTAACGAAAGTTCGCGAGATCCGTAATTCGAAGCAATTGTCACCTAAATTGGCTTTGGCCTTACATATTAAAGCAGAAAATAAAGCCGCCTATGCTCCGCTAGAGGCGATTATGATCAAACTAGCTAATTTAGAATCCATCACGTTTGTAGCGGATGCGGTAGCTGATGCCCAAACCTTTGTCGTGAAAGCGGATCAGTTCTTCGTTCCTTTAGCAAACGACGAAGATCCAGCTGTAGTGAAAGCGGAATCAGAGAAGGAATTAGTGTATCTGTTAGGTTTCAAAAAATCAGTGGAAGCGAAACTTGCCAACGAAAAATTCGTAGCGAATGCAAAAGCGGATTTAGTAGAGCGTGAAAGACAAAAATTAGCGGATGCAGAAACCAAGATTCAGTCCTTGCAAGAATTGTTAGCCCGTTTAGGATAATGAAATTTCTTTACGCGATTTTCTTCGGTTTGCTACTATGGTCTTGTTCTTCAGAAAAGGAAGCGCCGGCCATTCAGTGGGATTTTCAGCGAGTGGAACGCGAAATGTCCTCAGCTAAATCGGATGCGGAGATGAGTGCGGTGCTAACTAAATACCCGGAGATCACAGTGGGGTATTTTGGCGCTACAACCGAAAACACCCCCTTTCTTGCTCAAGATCTCTATCGATTATATGCTAATCCCGCGTTGCGTAAATTCTATGATCAAAGTCAAGAGGCTAGCTTTTTTGGTGGCGATTCACTAGAAATAGAACTCAAAACAGCGTTTACCAAAATTCAACAGGAATTCCCTGGCGTTAAAACACCGAAAATCAGAACGGTATTTTCCGGTTTCGGAGGTGTGGGAGGCGGCGAATATACTGCACAGAACCTAGTCGTTTCAGACTCCTTGATCATCATTGGTCTTGACTACTTTATGGGATCTCGCGGTCTCTATAAAGCGCCCAATGTGTATGAGTACCAGATGCGCCGTTTAGAACCCAAAGCCTTAGTGGCACAAGTGATCCTACAATATTCTGCCTTTTTGATCAAACAAACAGAGAATGATGCGAGTTTATTAAGCGATATGATTTGGTATGGCAAAGGCTACGTTTTCACGAAAACGATTTTACCTTCCGTCCCTGACAGTCTTATTTTCGGTTATTCTCAGCAAGAAATCGCTGAGACAAATGCCTTTCAAAAAGAAGTTTGGGAGCATTTTATCGATCGCAAATTGTTATTTAGTAGCGATAAAAACGTCAAGGCAAAATACTTAGATGATCGTCCCAAAACGACCGAAGTCGGTCCCGCCTGCCCAGGCAGCATCGGACGCTGGTTAGGCTGGCGCATTGTGGACTCCTATTGGAAACAAAAGCCTAAAACAACATTAGCAAAGATATTGACCGACCCAGAAGCCAATCGATTATTCCTCGATTCAGGCTACCGCGGCGAAGCAGATAAGAAATAAGATGGCAAAAAAACAACACGGTGATATAGGCGGAGGAGTGGATCCAAAAGATGCCGTCAAAGTAAGCAAACAGGGTCTATCTAAGGCCATTAAAATCTTCCGATTCGTCATTCCTTACAAATGGACGTTCATCGTGGGGATGGCTTTCTTGTTGTTATCTAACTTAACAACCCTCAGTTTTCCCCTTTTAATCGGGGAAATGACCAAAGTCATCGAAGGCAAATCAACCTATAAGATCAACGAAGTAACCCTGTTTTTCTTCGCGGTTCTGATCGTACAAGCCATTCTCTCTTTCTTCCGCATCTATACATTTGCGCAAGTATCAGAGAAAGCAATGCGCGATGTTCGCCAAACATTATACGCCAAAATCATCACACTACCCATCTTTCACTTCGAGAAAAGACGCGTAGGGGAATTGATGAGCCGTATCACTTCTGATATCACCCAATTACAGGATGTGTTATCGATTACCTTAGCAGAGTTCTTTCGCCAGGTTTTCACCCTCGTGGGTGGCGTTGCGCTCATTACCTATATCTCCTGGAAGCTGACCCTATTTATGCTGGCGACATTCCCGGTATTGGTTATTTCAGCAATCGTTTTCGGTAAATTCATCCGGAAGATCTCCAAAAAGGCACAGGACGAACTAGCCAATACCAACATCATCGTAGAGGAAACGTTAACGTCCATTCAAGCCGTTAAAGCCTTCACCAACGAGAAATACGAAGTCGATCGTTACACCTCTTCCTTAAATAAGGTAGTAGGCGAGGCCTTAAAAGCGGCGACCTTGCGGGGAGGATTTGTCAGTTTCATCATTTTCGCCTTGTTTGGCGGCATTGTAGGCGTGGTTTGGTATGGTGCTTCCTTAGTTGCGAATGGCGATTTAATACTTGCTGACCTATTGACCTTCATCTTCTACACTGCCTTCATCGGAGGTTCCGTAGGAGGATTAGGTGACATCTATGCCCAATTACAAAAGACCATTGGTGCCTCAGATCGTATCCTAGAAATCTTGGGCGATCCATCGGAGATTGATTTGACGCGTGATTCATCCGCCTCTGCGGTATCATTCGGCCAAATAAAGGTTCAAGACCTCGAGTTCTCCTACCCTTCCCGTCCATCCGTACAAATCATCAAAGGTATTAACTTTACCATTGAACCCGGTCAAAAGGTAGCCATAGTAGGAACTTCAGGAACGGGTAAATCAACCCTAGCGCAATTGTTTATGCGTTTTTATGAGCCTAACGCGGGCACTATCTCACTAGGGGATCGCTCCATCGCAGACATCGACATTACCGAATGGCGTAAAATGGTGGCTCTTGTCCCACAAGAAGTGCTACTTTTCGGAGGAACTATCCGCGAGAACATCGCCTATGGTAAACCAGGAGCTACTCAAGCAGAGATCGAATCCGCTGCCGAATTAGCCTATGCCAAAGAATTCGTCGAATCATTCCCAGAGAAATGGGATACCATGGTAGGAGAACGCGGCGTTAAATTATCAGGTGGCCAAAGACAACGCATCGCCATCGCCCGCGCCATCCTTAAAAACCCCAAGTTCTTATTACTAGACGAGGCCACTAGTGCCCTCGATTCAGAATCAGAAAAATGGGTACAATCCGCTCTCGAGGAACTCATGAAAAACCGGACGAGCTTGATCATCGCTCACCGTTTATCGACCATTCGTTCGGCAGATTTAATCATCGTTATGGAAGAGGGTAAGATCGTTGAATCCGGTTCTCACGAAGAATTGATGAAGAAAAAATCGGGGATTTACCAAAATATGGTCAAATTACAAACCGAACATTTAGGCTAGATGAATTCATCCTATTCACTTTCAGATTTTGACCTTCGATCAACCCCCTGCAGAGTTGATGTGCTAGCTACCTTTCAAGCGGTAGACTTTGCGTTAAGCCAAGGCGACATCGAACAAAAATTAAGCGATCAATACGATCGCGTAACGGTATACCGCACCTTAAAGACCTTTTTAACACAAGGCCTACTTCACAAAGTTTTAGATGACAATGGTGGCGTAAAATACGCTTTATGTAAGGAACTATGCCACCAAGGAGATCATACTCACCAACACGACCACGTACATTTCAAGTGCAATCAATGTGGCCAAACAACCTGTTTAGAGACCGTTCATATTCCAAGTATTCAATTGCCTGCAGGCTTCACGAAGCAAGAGAGTAATTTGTTGATACAGGGGACATGCTCAATGTGTCGAGTTTAGATAATAGAGTAGAGAGGATAGATGGCGAAAGGAGATAGTCGATAGTCAAAGACCAAAGTTCAAAGAGCAAAGTTCAAAGAGCAAAGAGCAAAGAGCAAAGTTTAAAGAGCAAAGTTCAAAGAGCAAAGTTCAAATTGCTGAGTGCGTGGGGCGATATTTCATGAGTGGATAAAAAACGAGGCGGCAGCCTCTTTTTTATGCCGTATCTCTACTCTTTGCTCTATACTCTCTACTCTATTTCCTGATTACTGCCCACTGATAACTGACGACTAAT
>NZ_SEWZ01000002.1:664630-667941 GCF_004307425.1 Aquirufa antheringensis | reverse complement strand
GGGGCGATATTTCATGAGTGGATAAAAAACGAGGCGGCAGCCTCTTTTTTATGCCGTATCTCTACTCTTTGCTCTATACTCTCTACTCTATTTCCTGATTACTGCCCACTGATAACTGACGACTAATTCCCTCCGGACTGACGACTAGCGACTAGTGACTGTAGGGCATAAAAAAAGACCCACACTTTTGGTGCAGGTCTTCTGTAATAACTTGGAGCTTACTTACTTTCCCGGGTTTGATCCCAGTATCATCAGCGGTGCGGGGCTTAACTTCTCTGTTCGAGATGGGAAGAGGTGAACACCCGTCCTATCGGCTCCATACTTTTTGCAAGGTTTTAGCCTTTAGCCATATTGTGAGATAAAATAAACAGCAGTGTGTAAATTAATAAAAGGTAAGCTTTCGGGTAATTAGTACTACTCGACTTTGACATTACTGTCTTTACATCTGTAGCCTATCGACCGTGTCGTCTACACGGACCCTTCATGGAATACTCATCTTCAGGTCAGTTTCGCACTTAGATGCTTTCAGCGCTTATCTGGTCCCGACGTGGCTACTCAGCTATGCCCTTGGCAGAACAACTGATATACCAGCGGTCAGTCCAACTCGGTCCTCTCGTACTAAAGTCAGAACCTGTCAATATTCCTACGCCCACAACAGATAGGGACCGAACTGTCTCACGACGTTCTGAACCCAGCTCGCGTGCCACTTTAATCGGCGAACAGCCGAACCCTTGGGACCTTCTCCAGCCCCAGGATGTGACGAGCCGACATCGAGGTGCCAAACCTCCCCGTCGATGTGAGCTCTTGGGGGAGATCAGCCTGTTATCCCCAGAGTACCTTTTATCCTTTGAGCGATGGCTGTTCCATACTAAACCACCGGATCACTATATCCTACTTTCGTACCTGATCGACTTGTCGGTCTCACAGTCAAGCTCCCTTTTGCTATTGCACTCTACGCACGGTTACCAAGCGTACTGAGGGAACCTTTGAAAGCCTCCGTTACTCTTTTGGAGGCGACCACCCCAGTCAAACTACCCACCAAGCAATGTCTCCCCTTTGGGGATTAGAATTCCAGTACAAGAAGGGTGGTATTTCAACGTTGGCTCCCCGATGCCTAGCGACACCGGCTCACAGCCTCCCACCTATCCTACACATCCAGTACCAAAACTCAATGCTAAGCTATAGTAAAGGTTCATGGGGTCTTTCCGTCCCGTTGCGGGTAAACGGCATCTTCACCGTTACTACAATTTCACCGAGCTCACGGCTGAGACAGTGCCCAGATCGTTACACCATTCGTGCAGGTCGGAACTTACCCGACAAGGAATTTCGCTACCTTAGGACCGTTATAGTTACGGCCGCCGTTTACTGGGGCTTCAGTTCAATGCTTCGTGTTGCCACTAACATCCCCCCTTAACCTTCCAGCACCGGGCAGGTGTCAGGCCTTATACGTCATCTTTCGATTTAGCAAAGCCATGTGTTTTTGTTAAACAGTCGCCTGGGCCATTTCTCTGCGGCCACGATTGCTCGTGGCTCCCTTTATCCCGAAGTTACAGGGTTAATTTGCCGAGTTCCTTAGCCGTGATTCACTCGAGCGCCTTAGAATATTCTTCTCGACCACCTGTGTCGGTTTACGGTACGGGTTACTTATAAGTTATACACGCCTAGACTTTTCTTGGAAGTTTACTCACTACACTCGTTTTGGCATTGCTGCCGCCTCTCAAAGACACTATTCCGTCAGTATCTGGTAACCTGTAATCTCCGTCATCTATTTGCCCTATAAGTAAGTACAGGAATATTAACCTGTTGTGCATTAGGTTGTCGCCTTCGCTAGACCCTTAGCCCCCGACTAACCCTCAGTTGATTAGCATAGCTGAGGAAACCTTAGTCTTTCGGCGTGAGGGTTTCTCGCCCTCATTATCGTTACTCATGCCTACATTTGCTTTTCTGAACGCTCCAGCAAAGCTCGTCGCTTCACCTTCTCCGCAGATCAGAATGCTCCCCTACCAGTATATAAATATAATCCAAAGCTTCGGTACTTTACTTGATGCCCGTTTATTATCGATGCCCGCCTCGCTCGACCAGTGAGCTGTTACGCACTCTTTAAATGAATAGCTGCTTCCAAGCTAACATCCTGGCTGTCACTGCAATCAGACTTCCTTAGTTCAACTTAGTAAAGATTTTGGGACCTTAGCTGTTGGTCTGGGTTCTTTCCCTCTCGGATTGGGACCTTAGCACCCCAACCCTCACTCCCGGGTATATTTTAAGCCATTCAGAGTTCGTCAGGATTTGGTAGGATTTGACTCCCCCTAGTCCTATCGGTAGCTTTACCTGCTTAAAACTTAACCCCGAGGCTGTTCCTAAAAACATTTCGGGGAGTACGAGCTATTTCTCAGTTTGATTGGCCTTTCACCCCTACCCACAAGTCATCCAAATACTTTTCAACGTAAACTGGTTCGGTCCTCCACTCCGTGTTATCGGAGCTTCAACCTGCTCATGGGTAGATCACAAAGTTTCGCGTCTACTCCCACTGACTAAGCGCCCTATTCAGACTCGCTTTCGCTCCGGCTGCTCACGTCAACGTGATTAACCTCGCCAGTGAAAGTAACTCGTAGGCTCATTATGCAAAAGGCACGCCGTCACCCCACGAAAGGGCTCCGACCGCTTGTAAGCGTATGGTTTCAGGGTCTTTTCACCCCCTTACTCAGGGTACTTTTCACCTTTCCTTCACAGTACTCGTTCACTATCGGTCTCTTGGTAGTATTTAGCCTTACCGGATGGTGCCGGCAGATTCAAAGGGGATTTCTCCAGTCCCCCCCTACTCAGGATACCACTACAATTACATAAACTTACCAATACAGGGCTCTCACCTTCTATGGCCTGCTTTCCCAAACAGTTCTCGTTGATTTACATAATCGATGGCGTGGTCCTACAACCCCAGTCTTGCCGCAACAACACTGGTTTGGGCTAATCCGCGTTCGCTCGCCACTACTTACGGAATCACTTTTGTTTTCTCTTCCTCTGCTTACTTAGATGTTTCAGTTCAGCAGGTTCGCCTCCTATCTTAAATAGGATAATAGATCTTCAATCTACTGGGTTGCCCCATTCGGAAATCTTCGGATCGAAGGTCTTGTGCACCTCCCCGAAGCTTATCGCAGCTTAACACGTCCTTCATCGCCTCCAAGAGCCTAGGCATCCCCCATACGCCCTTAATTCACTTACTCTTTTAAAATATCTTCATCCCGAAGGATTCAAATTCTAATTTGCTCTTACTCTTTACTTTATTCTCACAATATGTCAAAGAACCTTGTGTG
>NZ_SEWZ01000002.1:4934-662434 GCF_004307425.1 Aquirufa antheringensis | reverse complement strand
CCACGGCTCCCGTGCACTTATCATTTAAATATAAGTTACCTGCCGCATTTTCTAACACCTTCATGGCTTCCAGCATCGCATATTTGTCTTGCGCGAAAATAGCACCCGTTAAGGCATACGCTGAAGTCGAGTCTACTAAGGCTAGGGTTTCTTTCCAATCTGCATCCTTATATATGTAAATGGTTAACACGGGGCCAAAGATCTCCTCTACCATCGTGCGATAGGTCGGATTCGTCGTTAATAAAACCGTAGGCTCTACGAAATAGCCTTTCGAATCGTCGAAGTTTCCGCCTGAAATGACGGTGACTTCTGGGGACTTTTTCGCTTCACTTATATAAGAGGTGATTTTCGCGAAAGCTTTGGCGTCGATGACCGCGTTCACGAAGTTTTCGAAATCTTCCGTTCCGCCCATTTTGATGGCGGCTAAATCTGACTTCAATTGTGCTTCTACCGCTGGCCATAAAGAAGCTGGAACGTAGGCACGAGAGGCTGCGGAACATTTTTGGCCTTGGTATTCGAAGGCACCGCGGATTAATCCGGTAGTTAATGCTTTAACGTCTGCGGAGGAATGGGCTACCACAAAGTCCTTGCCGCCAGTTTCCCCTACGATCCGTGGATAGGACTTGTAGTTGGCGATGTTTTGGCCTATATTCTTCCAAATCGTCTGGAACACGCCTGTCGATCCCGTAAAGTGAATCCCCGCAAAGTCGCGGTGAGAGAATACTACCTCCCCTGCTTCCGGGCCATCCGCTAGTACTAAGTTGATCACGCCAGCCGGCAAACCTGCCTCCTCTAGAATCTCCATTAATAATCCAGCCGAATACACCTGCGTAGGCGATGGCTTCCAAACGACCGTATTCCCCATCAAGGCAGGTGCCGCCGGTAAATTACCCGCAATTGCCGTGAAGTTAAAAGGAGTCAAGGCGTAAACGAAGCCCTCTAAAGGACGGTATTCCAAGCGATTCCAAACGCCAGGCGACGAAATCGGTTGTTCGCTATAAATCTGTTGTGCGTAATGCACGTTAAAACGTAAAAAATCAATCCACTCACACGCTGCATCGATTTCCGCCTGATAGGCGTTTTTCGATTGACCTAACATCGTGCGCGCATTCAATTGCATTCTATATTTAGTCGCCGAAAGATCTGCCGCTTTCAAAAAGATCGCCGCGCGATCCTCCCAAGGCATCGATGCCCAAGCAGATCTAGCCGCTAGGGCCGCGTCAATAGCCTGCGCCACTTCCGCTTTTCCTCCTTCATAATAGTGCCCTAACACGTGTTGGTGATCGTGGGGGCAAGTCATGGCGACTTTTTTGGCACCCTTCACAGAACGACCTGCGATGCGCATCTGCACGTCAATTTGCTGATTCCGCAAATCCGAAAGGGCTTGCTTTAATTTGGATCTCTCCACTGAATTTGCGCCATATTGCAAAATAGGCTCATTCACAGGTGTAGGCACTTGAAAAACTCCTGAGGACATATTGTTTCGTTGATGTGTATTAAATAGGATGCTAAATTACGCGTTTTCTACTTATTATCAAGAACCACAAAGCTCAGGTAAGGTTTCAACCGCCTCCACGCCACCTGATCTAGCAATTGAATTTGGTGCAAGGTTTCGAAATCCTTCAACGGTCCATGTTGTTTTCTGTAGGCCAAAACCACCTTCGACTGCCCATAAGGCAAATACGGGTGCCTAAAATCTTTCCATTCTACCTGGTTAATCTTCAGAAACCGATACACCCCCGCTCCTACCTTTAGTATAGCCTTATTTTCTTTAACCCAAATCGAGTCCAAACCATACACCTCCTTCAATTGATCCACCTGGTAAAACCCACCCAACTTCTCCCTGTAGGTTATAATCCGTTTCGCAAACCCTGGCCCTATCCCATTCAAGGCCACCCATGCCGCCGAATCCGCGGTATTGATGTCGATGGCCGCCTGCCTCCTGTGGCCTCCTGACTTAAAACCTCCGGATTCTTTTCCTCCGGACTTATAGCTTCCATAGTCAACCCAACCCTTCCCCCGGCCTCCGAACTTAAAACCTCCGGACTCTTTTCCTCCGGACTCTCTCCCTACGGACTTCGGCCTAATCTCCTGATAATTCGCCTCCCAAACTACCGGATTAAATTCTAATTTTTCCTGCTCCTTCTTATAGAATTCATTCCCTATATAATAGAGTACATAAATACCCATCATTCCGAAAAGCACAATCATCCCTTTGATCTCATCGTGGGTGTAGGCGAGGACGAAGCGGAGGTAATACATTAGTTTGGTTTTCATTTTATTTAAATTTCAAAGACCAAAGCTCAAAGTTCAAAGAAAAAATAACATCATTTGAACTTTGCGCTTTGGTCTTTGCTCTTTGATTCTTGTGTAATCTCAAACAAAAATCTCACACCCCCCTTGTATCTCAGAAAATTATCAGTACCTTTGCAGGCTATTTTAGGGTACAAGCCTTCGGGCCTATCCAAAAAAAAATGATTTCTGAAACACAATTCCTTTATCGTAGGGGAAGCGCAAAGGGAGATCATTTTTTCATCTACGAGGCATTTCAGCTTTAAATTGTGCCCATAGGGCCATTTTTCATTTAATTTAAAACGTATAAAGCCTTGAGTAACATCACTGCCACAGGAAGACACAGCTTTGCGAAAACGCAGTCTGTGATCGATTATCCAGATTTTCTGGATATCCAAATCCAATCCTTTCAGGATTTTTTCCAGCTAGAGACAGCTGCTGAGAATCGTACTGACGAAGGTTTATTTAAAGTGTTTGCTGAGAATTTTCCCATCGCGGATTCGCGGGAAAATTTCGTTTTGTCGTTCGTTGACTACTCTGTAGATCCGCCGAAATATTCGGTAGATGAGTGTATCGACCGCGGTTTAACGTATTCAGTACCTTTAAAAGCGAAATTGCGTTTGATCTGTAATGATACAGACAACGAAGATTTCCAAACCATCGAACAAGAAGTATTCTTAGGAAACATTCCGTACATGACAGAACGTGGATCATTCGTGATCAACGGCGCTGAGCGTGTCATCGTTTCTCAGTTGCACCGTTCGCCAGGTGTATTCTTCGCGCAATCGAAGCATACGAATGGAACTAAATTGTATTCGGCTCGTATCATTCCATTCAAGGGTTCTTGGATTGAATTTGCAACGGACGTTAACAATGTGATGTATGCGTACATCGACCGTAAAAAGAAATTCCCAGTGACGGTATTGCTTCGTGCAATCGGTTACGGAAATGACAAGGATATCCTTGATTTATTTGGCCTAGCTGAAGAATTAAAGGTAGACAAGAAGACTTTGAAGTCAACGGTAGGTCGTCGCTTAGCTGCGAGGGTTTTGAAAACGTGGCAAGAAGACTTCGTAGATGAAGATACAGGTGAGGTAGTTTCTATCGACCGTAACGAAATCTTGATCGAGCGTGATACGGTTATTACAGAGAACGAGATTGAGACGATTTTGGAATCAGGATCAAGCACGATCATCTTGCACAAAGACGATGTGAACGTATCTGATTACAACATCATCTACAATACGTTACAAAAAGATACGTCGAACTCGGAGAAAGAGGCGGTAGAAGTTATCTACAAGCAATTACGTAACACGGATGCACCAGATGAGCAAACAGCACGTGATATCATCCAAAACTTGTTCTTCTCAGACAAGCGTTATGATTTAGGCGAAGTAGGTCGTTACCGTATCAATAAAAAATTAGGCCATGATATCCCAATGGATATTAAGGTATTGACAAAAGAAGATATCATTTCTATCGTGAAGTATTTGATCGGTTTGATCAACTCTCGCGCGGTTGTCGATGATATTGACCACTTGTCTAACCGTCGTGTACGTACTGTGGGTGAGCAATTATATGCTCAGTTCGGTGTAGGTCTTGCACGTATGGCTCGTACGATCAAAGAACGTATGAACGTTCGTGATAACGAGGACTTTAAGCCAGTAGACTTGATTAATGCACGTACGTTATCGTCTGTGATTAACTCGTTCTTTGGAACAAATCAGCTATCTCAATTTATGGATCAAACGAATCCATTAGCTGAGATCACGCACAAGCGTCGTATGTCTGCCCTAGGGCCAGGCGGTCTTTCTCGTGAAAGAGCTGGTTTCGAGGTTCGTGACGTTCACTATACGCACTACGGTCGTCTTTGTACGATTGAAACGCCTGAAGGACCAAACATCGGTTTGATTTCTTCTCTTTGCGTTCACGCGAAAGTAAACGGAATGGGCTTCATCGAAACTCCTTACCGTCTAATCGAATCAGGAAAAGTGGATACGTCTACGACTGTTTCGTATTTAACGGCAGAAGAAGAAGATGGCATGAACATCGTGCAAGCGAATGCGCAGATTGACAAAACGGGTAAATTCTTATCTGACCGTGTGAAAGCACGTTTCGAAGGTGACTTCCCATTAGTGAATCCAGCGGATGCACAATATATGGACGTAGCGCCTAACCAAATTGTTTCGGTTGCGGCTTCTATGATTCCTTTCTTAGAACATGATGATGCGAACCGTGCCTTGATGGGATCGAACATGCAGCGCCAAGCGGTGCCATTGTTACGCCCAGAAGCACCTATCGTAGGTACAGGTTTAGAACACCGCGTTGCGATTGACTCTCGTACTTTAGTTGTTGCTGAAGGAAGTGGTGTGATCGAATACGTAGATGCGTTACGCATCGTAGTGAACTACGATCAAACGGAGGAGCAAAAATTAGTAAGCTTCCACGGATCTACGAAAGAATACAAATTAATCAAGTTCCGTAGAACGAACCAGGATACAACGATCAACTTGAAGCCGATTGTCTTTAAAGGACAAAAAGTAGAAAAGGGACAAGCACTTTGCGAGGGTTATGCAACTCAAGCAGGTGAGCTAGCTTTAGGTCGTAACATGAAAGTGGCGTTCATGCCATGGCAAGGTTACAACTTTGAGGATGCGATCGTGATGTCTGAGAAAGTGGTTCGTGACGATATCTTTACTTCGATCCACATTGAGGAATTCGAATTAGAGGTACGTGATACGAAACGTGGTGAGGAGGAATTAACTTCTGAAATTCCGAACGTTTCGGAAGAAACAGTTCGTAACCTAGACGAGAACGGTGTTGTTCGCGTAGGTTCTGAGGTGAAAGAAGGAGATATCTTAATTGGTAAGATTACACCAAAAGGAGAGTCTGATCCAACTCCAGAAGAGAAATTATTACGTGCCATCTTTGGTGACAAAGCTGGTGATGTGAAAGATGCTTCGAAGAAAGCGCCACCATCATTAAAAGGGGTGGTTATCGACACGAAATTGTTTGCTCGTCCTAAAAAGGATAAGGATCAACGTGATAAGTCGAAGGCTGAATTGAAGTTGGTTATGAAGCAATACGGTAAAGACCTATTAGAGGTTCGTAAGATCATGATCGAAAAGACCGTTGCTTTATTAGCTGGAAAAACGAGTGGGGGTATCCGTCACAAGTTTGGCACAGTGATCGTAGAGAAAGGGGTTAAATTCACAGCGAAGAACATCGAAGAATTATTATTCCCAGATAAAAACTTATACCGCGATGAGTCAACGTATGCCGTTCCTGAAGAAGCGAATTTACTTTCAGATTTGATCGTAGAAGATGCGACAGCGGATGCAGCGACTAACGCGACTTTCTTAGCCTTAATCAAGAGCTACCACGTTCGTCGTAACGAAATCGCTGGCCAGTTCAAGCGTGAGCGTTTCGTGTTAGAGGTAGGTGATGAATTACCTGCTGGTATCGTGAAATTAGCGAAGGTATATGTGGCGAAGAAGCGTAAGTTAAAAGTGGGTGATAAGATGGCGGGTCGTCACGGTAATAAGGGTATTGTTGCCCGTATCGTTCGTGAAGAAGATATGCCATTCTTAGAAGATGGAACACCAGTAGATATCGTATTGAATCCACTAGGGGTACCATCTCGTATGAACTTAGGACAAATTTACGAGACCGTATTAGGTTGGGCTGGACAAAAATTAGGTAAGCGTTATGCGACGCCTATTTTCGACGGTGGAACTGAAGCAGAGGTAGCTGCTGAATTAACGTTAGCAGGTTTACCAGACTGGGGTCGTACGTATTTATACAATGGTTTAACGGGTGATAAATTTGATCAACCGGTGACTGTAGGTATCATCTATATGTTGAAACTGGGTCACTTAGTGGATGATAAGATGCACGCACGTTCGATCGGACCTTACTCATTAATTACACAACAACCATTGGGTGGTAAAGCTCAGTTTGGTGGTCAGCGTTTTGGTGAGATGGAGGTTTGGGCATTAGAGGCCTTCGGTGCAGCGAATATCTTGCAAGAGATCTTAACTGTGAAGTCTGATGATGTGATCGGTCGCGCAAAAGCTTACGAAGCTATTGTAAAAGGTGAGAACATGCCTAAGCCTAACATTCCAGAATCATTCAACGTATTGATTCACGAATTGAGAGGTTTAGCCCTTGAAATCACCCTTGAGTAAACCATTGGGCTTTGGCCCTATAAAAAGAGTTCATTTTCCAATAAAATACATAGAAAATGTCATTTAAAAAGACTAGAAAGCTGAATAGCGATTTCCAAAAAGTAACCATCTCACTAGCCTCACCTGAGTCAATCTTAGAGGGGTCTAATGGCGAGGTAACACAACCGGAAACCATCAACTACCGTACCTACAAACCCGAAATGGGCGGTTTGTTTTGCGAGCGTATCTTCGGTCCTACAAAGGACTGGGAGTGCCATTGCGGTAAATACAAGCGTATTCGTTACAAAGGCATCATTTGCGATCGCTGTGGTGTAGAAGTAACGGAGAAAAAAGTACGTCGTGAGCGTATGGGCCACATCGAATTAGTGGTTCCCGTGGCACACATCTGGTACTTCCGTAGCTTACCGAACAAAATCGGTTATATGCTAGGTTTGTCTACGAAGAAATTAGACCAAGTAATTTATTACGAGCGTTTCGTGGTAGTTCAACCAGGTATGTACGCGGAAGAAGGAAAGATTGGTAGCCAATACCTTGATTTCTTAACTGAAGACGAGTACTTAGATATCTTAGACAAATTACCGCGCGAGAACCAACATTTACCTGATGAAGATCCACAGAAATTCATCGCGAAAATGGGTGCTGACGCGTTAAATATGTTGTTAACACGCATTGACTTAGACAGCTTATCGGCTGACTTGCGTCACTCTGCGGATACTGAATCCTCTCAACAACGTAAGGCTGAAGCCTTGAAGCGTTTGAAAGTGGTAGAAGCGTTCCGTGAGTCGATCGGTCGTATCGATAACCGTCCGGAGTGGATGATTATCAAAATGGTTCCAGTCATTCCACCAGAATTACGTCCATTGGTGCCATTAGATGGAGGTCGTTTTGCGACATCTGATCTAAATGATCTATACCGTCGTGTGATTATCCGTAACAACCGTTTGAAGCGTTTGATCGAGATCAAAGCGCCAGAGGTAATCTTACGTAACGAAAAACGTATGTTGCAAGAAGCTGTTGATAGCTTATTTGACAACTCACGTAAAGTAAATGCGGTTCGTTCTGAAGGTAACCGTGCCTTGAAGTCTCTTTCTGATATGTTGAAAGGTAAGCAAGGTCGTTTCCGTCAAAACTTATTAGGTAAGCGTGTCGATTATTCAGGTCGTTCGGTTATCGTCGTAGGTCCAGAATTGAAAATGCACGAATGTGGTCTTCCAAAAGATATGGCGGCTGAATTATTCAAGCCGTTTGTTATCCGTAAGTTGATCGAGCGTGGTATCGTGAAGACGGTTAAGTCTGCGAAGAAAATTGTTGATCGTAAGGATCCAGTGGTTTGGGATATTTTGGAAAATGTCATGAAAGGACACCCCGTTCTTTTAAACCGTGCTCCTACTCTTCACCGTTTAGGTATCCAAGCTTTCCAACCGAAATTAATCGAAGGAAAAGCGATCCAATTGCACCCATTAACGTGTACGGCCTTTAACGCCGATTTCGATGGTGACCAGATGGCGGTTCACGTTCCACTAGGACATGAAGCGATTTTGGAAGCCTCGTTATTAATGCTTGCATCACATAACATCTTGAACCCAGCGAATGGTGCGCCTATTACGGTACCATCTCAGGACATGGTGTTAGGTTTATATTATGTAACCAAAGGTCGTAAGTCAACTCCTGACCACAAGGTAGAAGGAGAAGGACACCGTTTCTACGGATTTGAGGAGGTTGTTATCGCCTTGAACGAGAAGAAATTATCTAAGCACGCGAACATTGTAGTGAAAGCTACCGTTCGTAAAGACGATGGTACATTGGTAGAGGAAATGGTGGAAACTGTGGCTGGCCGTGTATTATTCAACTTATGTGTTCCTACAGCCGTAGGTTATATCAATGAGTTATTGACGAAGAAGAAATTGCAACAAATCATCTCACACGTTCACAAGATCTGTGGTATGGCTCGTACAGCGCAATTCTTAGATGATATCAAAGAATTAGGTTTCCAACAAGCCTTCCACGGTGGTTTATCGATGGGTATTGGCGATGTTCAAATTCCGGCGGAGAAAGCTTCATTAGTGAAGAAAGCACAGGAAGATGTTCAAGCAGTTTGGGACAACTACTTAATGGGTTTAATCACAGATAACGAGCGTTACAACGCAGTTATTGACATCTGGACAAAAGTGAACTCGAAAATTACCGAGACATTGATGAAGCAGATGGAAGAGGATAACCAAGGATTTAACGCGATCTACATGATGATGCACTCTGGAGCCCGTGGTTCTCGTGAGCAAATTCGTCAACTAGGTGGTATGCGTGGTTTGATGGCTAAGCCTCAGAAGAACTTACAAGGTTCAGTAGGTGAAATCATCGAAAACCCAATCCTTTCTAACTTTAAAGAAGGTCTTGACGTATTAGAGTACTTTATCTCGACTCACGGTGCGCGTAAAGGTTTGGCAGATACTGCCTTGAAAACAGCCGATGCGGGTTACTTGACTCGTCGTTTACACGACGTAGCGCAAGACGTTATCGTGAACGAAGAAGATTGTGGTACGTTACGTGGTATCGAGGTGTTCCCATTGAAAGACAATGAGGAGATCATCGAGCCATTATCTGAGCGTATCTTAGGTCGTGTGTCTATTCACGATGTGTACGATCCGATCACAAATGAGTTAATCGTTGCTTCAGGTGATGAAATCACTGAAGCGGTAGCAACGAAAATTGATGAGACAGCGATCGAGTCAGTTGAAATTCGTTCGGTATTAACGTGTGAGACGTTAAGTGGTGTGTGTGCGAAATGTTACGGACGTAACTTAGCTACAGCTGCGATGGTAAACTTAGGAGAAGCGGTAGGTGTAATTGCCTCTCAATCCATTGGTGAGCCAGGTACTCAGTTAACGTTACGTACGTTCCACGTGGGTGGTACGGCACAAAACGTTTCCTTAGATGCGAGCGTTAAAGCGAAATTTGACGGAGTAATTAACTTCGAAGAGGTTCGTTCTGTAAGCTCGACAGATGCAGAAGGAAATCCAGTAGAAATCGTGATGGGTCGTTCAGGTGAGGTTCAAATTGTGAACCCAGCGAACAAACAAATCTTGATCTCTTCTAACATTCCTTATGGTTCATTCTTACGCGTTAAGGAAGGCCAAGCGGTGAAAAAAGGAGACGAAATCTGTGCTTGGGATCCATACAATGCGGTAATCCTTTCTGAAGCTGAAGGTAAAGTGGAATTCGAGGCAATCGAAGAAAACAATACCTACAAAGAGGAAGCGGATGAGCAAACGGGTATGCGTGAGAAGGTGATTATCGAATCGAAAGATAAGACAAAGAACCCATCCGTATTAGTGAAAGCAAAAGGGAAAGAAGATTTAGTATACAACGTTCCAGTAGGTGCGCGTTTAGCGATCGACGAAGGAGATAAAATCAAAGCGGGTCAAATTATCGCTAAGATTCCTCGTGCGGCAGGTAAAACACGTGACATTACGGGAGGTCTTCCACGTGTAACGGAATTATTCGAAGCACGTAACCCATCGAATCCAGCGGTTGTAACGGAGATTGATGGCGTTATTTCTTACGGTGTGATTAAGCGTGGTAATCGCGAGATTATCGTGACACCGAAAGAAGGAGCTGAGCGTCGTTACTTAGTACCTTTGACACGATTCATCTTAGTACAAAATAATGACTTCGTGCGTGCAGGTTCTCCACTTTCTGATGGTGCGATTACACCTTCAGATATCTTGAAGATCAAAGGACCTACAGCGGTACAAGAATACTTAGTGAACGAGATCCAAGACGTATACCGTCTACAAGGTGTGAAGATCAATGATAAGCACATCGAGTGTATCGTTCGCCAAATGATGCAAAAAGTTCAGATTTTAGAGCCCGGTGATACGCAATTCTTACAAGGTCAAAACGTAGATCGTTTCGTATTCCGTCACGAGAACGACTTGATCTTAGATCAGAAAGTGATCACTGACGCTGGAGATTCTGAGAAATACAAAGCAGGTATGATTCTTTCTGCTCGTGCTTTACGTGATGAGAACTCTTCGTTAAAGCGTAGAGATATGAAGTTAATGAAGGTGCGTGATGCGCAAGCAGCCGTTTCTTCTTCTAACTTACAAGGTATCACGCAAGCTTCGTTAGGAACGGAGTCATTCATCTCCGCTGCGTCGTTCCAGGAAACTACGAAAGTACTTTCTGAGGCGTCGATTCGCGCGAAAGTGGATACCTTAGACGGCTTGAAAGAGAACGTTATCGTAGGTCACTTGATTCCAGCAGGTACAGGTCTTCGTCGCTACAAAGACATTTTAGTGACATCGAAAGATGAACTAAAAGCAATGGAAGCGAAGAAAGAAGCTGCAGAAATCGCTGAAGCGAAGGAAAAAGTAGAAGCTGCAAACTAATTTGTAGATTCATTTGAATAGACCCCCGGCTTTTCTTAAGTTCGGGGGTTTATTTTTTATCCCAACAGAAAAATGGAAAACCCAACAGAAGAAAATCAACTCAATATCGAACTTCCAGAAGAGATGGCGGAGGGCCATTATGTGAACTTAGCGTTAATCGCGCATAGCCCATCGGAATTTGTGATGGACTTTATTCGCATCCTTCCTGGTCTACCTAAGGCCAAAGTAAAGTCGAGAGTCGTGATGACTCCAGACCACGCTTACCGTTTAATGCAGGCGCTACAAGAGAATATTCAGAAGTACGAAGAGGCCTTTGGCCCCATTATGAAAGAAGGGGATGCCGCAGGTTTCCAATTCCCCATGAATTATAACGGCCCCATAGGCGAAGCGTAAACGTTTTAGGTCATTAAATCCCATTTTTTTAGCTGAAATTCAGGTAAAAAGGCGGGATTTTTGCCTTTTAAAGGAAATTAGAATTATATGCGCTTATCGAAAAAATTCCTGGAGTCAGGTGAACTTCATTCTTCCATTGCTTTGCAAGTTCCACCGTCGGAGGTATTTACCTATCCGGAGAAAGTCCTACAATTTGGGACCGGAGTGTTGCAACGGGGACTTTGCGATTTCTATATCGACAAAGCGAACCGTGCGGGAATTTTCAAGGGTCGCGTGGTGGTCGTAAAATCGACGGCTAAAGGAGGCGCAGATGCCTTCGATGAACAAGATGGATTGTATACGCATTGCATTAAGGGAATCGATGAAGGTGTGGCCAAAGAAGAGCATATCATCAACTCCTCCATCTCTCGTACTATTACTGCTTCGAAAGACTGGGATAAAATCATCGAATGCGCGAAGAGCGAGGAGATGCAAATCATCCTTTCGAATACGACAGAAGTAGGAATTACCTACGTGGCAAACGATCCGATTGCGAATGGTTGCCCTAGTTCTTTCCCGGCTAAATTATTGGCGTTCTTGCACGCACGTTTCACGCATTTCGCTGGATCTGCTGCCTCAGGAATGGTTATTGTTCCCACGGAATTAATTATCAATAATGGAGATGTGTTGAAAGGCATCATCTTGAAATTAGCAGCAGACCACGGTTTATCTGCGGAGTTTGTGACTTGGTTAGAAACGGCGAATCACTTCTGTAATTCCTTAGTGGATCGCATCGTACCCGGTAGCCCGGATGCGGCGACGAATGCAGAGATTTGCGCGCAATTAGGCTATGAGGATTCTTTAATGATCATTTCGGAGGTCTATAGCCTTTGGGCGATTCAAGGAGGGGCCAAAGTAAAAG
Organism: Aquirufa antheringensis; assembly: GCF_004307425.1. GTDB lineage: Bacteria > Bacteroidota > Bacteroidia > Cytophagales > Spirosomataceae > Aquirufa > Aquirufa antheringensis. Next base: position 650,273 of record NZ_SEWZ01000002.1, on the reverse strand, counting down.
AGGTGCTATCTTTTGCCCCAGCGGATAAAGGCGTAATTATCGCTGAGGATATCGAAATCTACCGCGAATTGAAATTGCGCTTATTGAATGGAACGCACACCTTGCTTTGCGGAATGTCCTTTTTATTAGGTTTCCGTCTCGTAAAAGATGTGATGGCAAACGGCTATTTGAGCAAGTTGATCATGAACTTAATGCTAAGCGAATTAGCGCTGGGCATCCCGTATAAAATGGATTTCAAGGTAGCTGATCGCTTCGGGCGTTCGGTATTAGACCGTTTCCGTAATCCGTTCATTAACCACAAATTGATCGACATTACGGTACAATACACGACCAAAATGCGGATGCGAAACGTGCCATTGTTGATTAATTATGCTCAAAACTTTGGCAAAGCACCTGAGCTATTCTGCATGGGCTTCGCGGCTTACTTGCAATTTATGCACGCGGTGAAAGTGGAAGATGGTAAATACTTTGGCGATAGCAACGGAGAGGCCTACCCTATCCAATGCGACTATGCACCGTATTTCTATGAGGCGTGGAAAGATTTTGACTTGAAGAAAGTATTATCCAATACGGATTTATGGGGCACGGATTTGACAAAGGTTCCTGGATTTGTGGAGGGGGTTACGAAGTACATTTAGGAGATTATAGAGAATAGAGTAGAGAGTATAGATTTAAAGCATAAAGAATAGAGCATAAAGGAGGAAATGGTGAATGAAATGGTAAGTGGTAAATGGTAAATGGTGAATGTTTCGGTCTGGATACTGACGACTGTCTACTACCCAAGGACTACTGCCCACTGTACACTGCCGACTATCGACTATCGACTATCGACTATCGACTGCCGACTGCCGACTATCGACTGCCGACTTCCTACTAAATAGATTAAACGACATACTATGAAAGCGTTTTTAGATAAAGATTTCTTGTTGCAGTCCGAGACGGCGCAAACTTTGTACCATCAATATGCGGCGCAGATGCCCATCATTGATTACCACAATCACTTGATTCCGCAGCAGATCGCGGAGGACAAGCAATTTGACAATGTATCCCAAATTTGGTTAGCGGGCGACCACTATAAATGGCGGGCGATGCGTGCTCACGGGGTGGATGAAAAATACATCACGGGAAATGCGTCTGACGAGGAGAAATTCTTGAAATGGGCAGAGACTGTGCCTTATACGATGCGTAACCCATTATATCACTGGACTCACTTGGAGTTGCAGCGCTATTTCGGGATTACGGAATTATTGAATGCGGAAAGCGGAAAGCGTATATACGATCAGTGTAATGCTCTTTTGCGCACTAAGGAGTTTTCTGTGCGCAACTTATTGTTAAAGATGAACGTAAAAGCGCTTTGTACGACGGATGATCCGATCGATAATTTGGCTTATCATAAACAAATCAAGGCGAGTGGATTTGCCATCAAAGTCTTGCCTACGTTCCGTCCGGATAAAGCGATGGGCGTGGATGATGAAATCGTGTTCGTAGAGTATGTGAATTCCCTAGCGGCTGCGGCTGAAATGGAGATTCATACCTTAGGCGATTACAAGAAAGCGATAGCGGCGAGACACGATTTTTTCCATTCGGTGGGATGTCGTTTAAGTGACCATGGACTAGAGCAGATATACGCTGACGATTATACGGAACAGGAAATCGCGCACATTTTTGAGCGATTAATGACGGGTAAAACGATTAATCAGAAAGAGAAAGTGCAGTTTAAATCAGCGATGCTGGTGTATTTTGCGCATTTAGATCATGCCAAAGGTTGGACACAACAGTTCCACCTAGGGGCGATTCGCAATAATAATGACCGTCTGTTAGGTACTTTAGGTCCTGATACGGGATTTGATTCGATTGGGGATTTTGAGCAGGCGCGACCTTTGTCTAAATTCTTAAATCACTTAGATTCGACGAATCAGTTAGCGAAGACGATCTTGTATAATTTGAATCCACGCGATAACGAATTGTTAGCGACGATGACGGGTAATTTCCAGGATGGGACGATTGTAGGAAAGATGCAATTCGGATCGGGTTGGTGGTTTTTGGACCAAAAAGACGGCATGGAAAAGCAAATCAACACGCTCTCCAATATGGGAATGTTGAGTCACTTTGTGGGGATGTTAACGGACTCCAGAAGTTTTCTTTCGTTCCCAAGACATGAGTATTTTAGAAGAATCTTGTGTAATTTACTGGGCGCAGATGTGGAAAATGGCGAATTGCCCGCGGATATTGCTTGGCTAGGAAAACTAGTGCAAGACATCTCGTATAACAACGCGGCAGGATTTTTTAATTTCGAAGAGTAATGAAGAAGGTTATCACTTTTGGGGAAATTATGGGTCGTTTAAGCCCAGCAGGCTATGGACGCATTACCCAAGCACAGTCATTGAACATCACCTATGGTGGCGGCGAGGCAAACGTAGCGGGCGGATTAGCCCACATCGGGGTCCCGGCGGAACACGTGACTTGTTTCCCAAACAACGAATTAGGCAAAGCTGCCACTGGCTATTACCGCCAAGTAGGCGTGGATATGTCGCATACGGCGTATAAAGAAGGGCGTTTAGGTTTGTATTTCGTGGAGTTTGGCGCAGCGATGCGCCCTAGCAAAGTGACGTATGACCGCGCAGATTCTGCTTTTGCTAATCTCAATCCAGCGGATTTTAATTGGAAAGAAATTTTCGAGGATGCGGGTTGGTTCCATTGGACAGGCATTACGCCTGCGATTTCGGAGGCGGCAACGGTAGCATTAACAGCAGCGCTGAAAGAGGCAAAAGCACAAGGTTTGACGATCTCAGCGGATGTGAATTACCGGAAGAACCTTTGGCAATATGGAAAATCAGTAAAGGAAGTAATGCCCGCCTTAATCGCACAATGCGACATTATCGTGTGTGGCAAAGCGGACGCAGAGGACATCCTAGACATCGTTCCTTCCGGTTCGCACAAGAGCGGCTGGCACGATATCTGCGCACAGATCATGGCGCGTTTCCCTAACTTGAAGAAGATTATTAACACCAAAAGAGGCCAGATTTCTGCCTCTCAAAATACCTTATCCGCCACCTCATTCGATGGCTCAAAAGTCATCAAATCAGACACGGTAGAAATCTCCCAAATCGTCGATCGCATCGGCGGCGGAGATGCATTCATGGCCGGATACATTTACGGAAACTTGGTTTACGGCGATGAGGCGAAGTCTTTGGCCTTTGCGGTAGCGGCTTCCGCATTAAAACACACGATCGAAGGGGATATTAATTTATCCAACCTAGACGAAATTGAAACCGTCATGGGTGGCGATATCACCGGACGTTTAAAACGATAATCATGGCTAGAAATTCAGCAGACATAGTATATTCTCGATTAGCGGAAACGCCTATCGTCCCTTTATTTTTCAATGCCGATCAAACGATCGCCCAAAACGTCTTAAAAGCCTGCTACGACGGCGGAATTCGCGTTTTTGAATTCACGAACCGCGGCGAAGCGGCTCCAGCCATCTTTGCGAAACTAATCGACTTTTGCGAGAAAGAATGTCCAGATTTAATATTGGGAATCGGCACGATTTACGATGCAAAACAGGCGACTGAATTCATCGAAATGGGCGCTGACTTTATGTTGCAACCCTTCACCACGGCTTCCGTAGGCGAGGTTTGTGCGAAACATAATATCCCATGGATGCCAGGCACGATGACCTTGACGGAGATTCGCAATGCAGAAATTTTAGGAGCAAAATACGTGAAGATTTTCCCAGGAAACGTGGTAGGTCCCGCTTTCGTGAAAGCGATTCAAGGACCGATGCCGAAAACCAAAATCATGGTAACGGGCGGAGTGGAACCGAACCGCGAAAGTTTAAAAACCTGGTTTGGCGCGGGTGCTGCAGCCGTGGGCATGGGATCTCAATTATTCCCGGCTGACTTAATTCAAAAACAAGACTATACCTCTATATCAAACACGATCGCTAACCTGATCAAAACCTATCACGAACTATAATATGGAAACCATTGGAAAGTACCGCTGGAAAATATGCGCACTGCTCTTTTTCGCGACGACGATTAACTATTTAGACCGCCAGGTTATCGGCTTATTAAAGCCGGTCTTGGAAAAAGAATTTGACTGGTCTGAGACAGATTATTCGAACATTGTCATCACTTTCCAAGCGGCCTATGCGATTAGCTTATTGGGTTTTGGCGGGATTATTGACCGCATTGGGACGAAATTAGGCTATTCTATTTCCATCGTGGTTTGGAGTATTGCGGCAATGATGCACGCCTTAGCAACTGGCACGATGAGCTTCGCTTTTATGCGCGGTTTATTAGGTTTAGGTGAGGCAGGAAATTTCCCAGCAGCGATTAAGACCGTAGCGGAATGGTTCCCTAAAAACGAACGCGCGCTAGCGACGGGTATCTTTAATTCTGGAGCGAATATTGGAGCGGTGGCTGCACCGATTATGGTGCCTTGGATTTTAGGCGTTTATGGTTGGGAAATGGCCTTTATTGCGACCGGGGCGATCGGTTTTATTTGGTTGATTTTTTGGTGGTTTTACTATGAGGTGCCTTCAAAGCACAAGTCTTTATCGAAAGCAGAATTCGACTATATCCACGCGGATATGGAGGAGAAGGATGATAATGTGACGCCGGTTCGCTGGAGTAAATTATTTGGATTTAAGCAGACTTGGGCCTTCTTTTTTGGCAAAATGTTCACGGATCCTATCTGGTGGTTCTTCCTTTTCTGGTTGCCCTCGTACTTCTCGGAGCGCTTCCACTTAGACTTGAAGAAGCCTAGTTTAGAATTAATCATTGTCTATACGGCGACGACGATTGGAAGTATTGGCGGTGGTTGGTTGTCTGGTTATTTAATTAACAAAGGTTGGCCGTCATTCAAGGCGCGCAAGTGGTCGATGTTCAGTTTCGCGATTGCGGTGGTGCCTATTATGTTAGCGCGTTACTGTGATACTATTTGGCAAGCGGTGGGATTGATTTCCTTAGCTGCTGCGGCACACCAGGCGTGGAGCGCGAATATTTACTCGATCGCGACGGATATGTTCCCGAAGAAAGCAGTCAGTTCGGTGATCGGGATCGGAGGAATGGCTGGGTCTGTGGGCGGTATCTTCTTCCCCATGATCGTGGGTTCCCTGTTAGACAAATACAAATTATTGGGTAATATCAACGATGGTTATAACATCATCTTCCTGCTTTGCGGAAGTGCGTACGTGTTAGCTTGGGTGATTATTTATGCCTTGGTGCCTACGCTTGAGACAGCGAAGATCGACGACTAATCCTTCTTTTTAAAAATTAGATTCTTAGTTAGTTCATTTAATTGGGTGATTTTCTCTTGAAAGTCACCCTTTAATGATTTACGAGCTTCCTCTAATTGTTCGAGGGAGGTTTGAACGTCCTCAGGAATCACATCCTCGAGGAAGGCTCTGATTCTTTTGGCCAAAGTAGGGGACTTCCCATTCGTCGAGATCGCAATCTTTAAATCGCCTTTCTGGACAATCGACCCTAAATAAAAATCACACAAAGGCGGCGTATCTGCCACATTACAAAGTAAGTGCTGGGCTGCCGCTAAAGCTTTGATTTCCGCGTGTAAAGCGGGAGAATCTGTCGCACAAATGATCAAATCTAGGCCTTCTAAATCCGATGGCTGAAAACCACGCGTTAAGATGCGCACGTGAGGAAAATCCTGCAGGTATTCGATTGTCTCTGGGCGAAAAAAAGGCGCCACTAAAGTCAAGTTTGCTGACGGTGAATTGCGCAAAATCGCGGATGCCTTTTCTAAGGCTACGTTCCCTCCTCCCACGACCAAGGTCTGGATTTGATCCATTTTCAAGAAGATGGGAAACATCGTGTTAGGCATCGGCTGGGGCTTTTTTGCCGGCAAGCTGGCCACAAGCCGCATCAATATCGCGTCCACGAGAACGACGGATATTCACGATCATTCGTTTGCTTTCTAAGAAAGCAGAGAACTTCGCGATCGCATCTGCCTCCGCATTCACGAAAGAAGATTGAGCGATGGGATTGTATTCGATGAGGTTGATTTTGCACGGGATGCCTTTGGCAAACTCATACAATTCGCGTGCATCCTCCAGGGTGTCGTTGAACTTGTTAAAGACGATGTATTCGAGCGTGATTTCGTTGCCCGTCTTCTCGAAGAAATACAAAAGCGCGGCCTTTAAGACCTGCAAAGTATTGCTCTCGTTAATGGGCATAATCTGATTACGCTTCGTATCGTTTGCAGCGTGCAAGGAAAGGGCTAGATTGAACTTGACTTGATCGTCACCTAGTTTTTGGATCATCTTCGCGATACCCGCCGTAGACACCGTAATGCGGCGTGGCGACATCCCTAGACCCTCTGGCGAGGTAATCTGCTCGATGGATTTTAAGACGTTCGCATAGTTCAACAGCGGTTCGCCCATCCCCATGTAAACGATGTTCGTCAGCGCTTGACCGTATTTTTCCTGTGCCTGATCGCGGATTAAAACGACCTGATCGTAGATCTCGAATGACTCCAAATTTCGCTTGCGGTCCATATAACCCGTCGCACAGAAGCTGCAGGTTAGCGAGCATCCCACCTGGGAGGAAACGCAGGCAGTCACGCGTTCGCGGGTAGGAATTAACACACCCTCCACGAGGTTATTGTCGTGTAATTGAAAGCTGGATTTGATGGTGCGATCAGAACTATATTGTGCCTCCGCGGTCGTCACGATTTGCAAAGAGAATTTCTCCGAAAGCCATTCGCGCGTCGTCTTAGGGACATTTCCCATCGCGTCAAAACTGCGGGCAGCCTTCTTCCAAATCCACTCGTACACCTGCTTAGCCCGGAACGCAGGTTCTCCGGCTGCGAGCATCTCTGCCTTCAGCTGATCAAAACTTAGATTCCGTATCGCGACCTTCTTTTCCAATCTTATTTCTTTAATAATTCACTCACTTTCGCCGAGATGGCTTTACCGTCTGCTAATCCAGCTAATTGCTTCGAAGCAGCACCCATCACTTTACCCATATCGGCTGGACTCGTCGCGCCTACTGCCGCGATGATTTCGGTGATTTTAGCGGTTAATTCTGCGTCAGACAATTGCTTAGGCAAGAATTCTTCGATGATCGCTAATTCTGCTTGTTCTTTTTCCGCTAAGTCTGGGCGATTTTGAGCTACATAGACTTCTAATGAATCACGGCGCTGTTTCGCTGCTTTCATTAAGATTTTCATCTCTGCGTCTGCGCTTAAACCGTCACCGCTAGAACCCGATGTTTCTTCCAAAAGAATCATGGATTTGATCGCACGTAATGCACGTAAACGGTCCGCGTCTTTCGCACGCATGGCATCTTTGATACCATTCTCGATAGTTATTTTTAACGACATAGCTTGTTTTGATTAAAAATGAGCCTTGACTCCTTCTAAAAATTCCCGGTGGTTACTTAACCTCGGAACTTTGTGTTGGCCGCCTAATTTCCCTCGTTCCCGCATCCAGTTATGGAAAGTTCCGGCTGGGGCGATATGGACCAAAGGAGGGCCAAGCACTAAATCATAAGACCTTTTCGCATCGTAATCCGAGTTTTGCTCGCGAAGCGTTTGGTCTAAAATCTGTGCAAAGGTACGAAAATCTTTTGGGGCTTTTGAAAATTCGATCACCCATTCATGGTGCCCATTTTTACCCTCGTTCATAAAGGCTGGAGCCGCCGTATAATCCTTGATCTCTGCCTGGGTCGCGGCGCAAGCGCGCGCGACGGCTGTCTCGGCATTCTCGATAATCAGCTCTTCCCCAAAAGCATTAATGAAATGCTTTGTCCTTCCTGAAATCTTGATCCGGTACGGACTGACAGAAGTAAACTTCACGGTATCCCCGATCTTGTAGCGCCACAAACCCGCGTTCGTCGAAATGACCATCGCATAATTCACGCCTACCTCCACCTGACTTAAAGAAACGATGGTATTCGCCTCTTCCCCCTCATCGCTCATCGGTATGAACTCATAGAAGATGCCGTAATCGAGCATGAGGAGCATCTCATCGGGTTTGGACAGATCATCCTGAATTCCAAAGAACCCTTCAGACGCATTGTAGATCTCTAAAAATCCGACCTGCGAAGACGGAAAAATCTGGTTCTTAAACAACTCCCGGTAGGGCCCAAAAGCCACCGCCCCGTGAATCATAAACTCAAAATTCTCCCACACCTCCAGAATCGACTTCTTCCCGGTAATCTCTAAAATCTTCTCGATCAACACGAGTGTCCACGTAGGCACGCCCAAAATACTCGTCACATTCTCCTTCGACGTCTCGATCGCCATCTTCTCGATCTTCTGATCCCAATCTCCCATCAGCGCCACATCCAGCGAAGGCGTGCGTATAATTTGCGCCCAAATAGGCAGATTCTTCATCACCACCGCCGACACATCGCCCATCAGCATGCGCGAATTCACTGGGCTTTCAGAAAGACTACCTCCGATGGACAGGCCTTTCCCCTCGAACACTTTAGTCTCTGGCTTATTGGCAGCGAGCAGCGTGATCATATCTTTCCCGCCCATCATGTGGCATTCTTCCAGCGACTCCTTCGAGACTGGAATGAATTTACTGCGGGCATTCGTGGTACCAGAAGACTTCGAATACCAGCTTATGGGTGTATCCCACAAGATGTTTTGCTCCCCTTGCATCATCCGATCGATGTAGGGAAAGATCTCTTCGTAGGTGGAAATGGGAACTTGTTGCTTGAATCTCTCGTAATTGCTGACGTCTTGGTAGCCGTGTTTCGCCCCCCATTCAGTGGAACGACCATGAGACAATAAGCCCTGCAACATTTGTTCTTGTAGTTCCAAAGGCCGTTCGTAAATCGCCTCAATCCGCGGCATTCTCCGCTTCATAAACCACAACAAAGTCTCATTAAACAACGACATGTTAGGGTTTTAGGAATTGAGGTGCACGATTAGGGTAATCGGTAATGATGCCATCCACCTGCCAAGCACTGAATTTCTGCATCTCTGCCGTCGTATTGATGGTCCAAGGAATGACCTGCATCCCTTTCCCGTGACAAAAATCAATCTGCTCCTTCGTCAAATACTTGTGCGAGGAACTGAAAATATCCGGTACAAAACCCAGCGATGAAAGCATCTGCTCAGGGCTCTCCTGCTCTACTAAAGCGGAAATGCGTCCCTTATTGATGGCCGTTTTCCAGTAGTGCAATACCGCAAAATCGAAACTTTGCAAAATCAATGCAGACGGAGAAATTCCTGCGGAAATCACCGCCCATACCTTGTCCGCAAATTCTTTTACCGTCGCCGGTTGTGATTTACCGTATTCGGAAGGTTCGGACTTGATCTCGATATTATAATAAATAGTACGACCCGTTTTATGTGCGAAGGCCTCCCCTAAGGCTAAGACCTCTGAAAGTAAGGGTTTATAAGTAGCGACGCGGACCTGTTCTGGAAAAAGCTTGTTTCCGCGGGAGCCTACATCGAAGGATTTGATTTCGGCATAGGTCTTTTGGTATAAATTAATCGACGCATCTTTCACGGGCGAACCATCCGGAAAAGACGCATACAGCGGATTCAGGTAGGGCTCATGGGAAACGTATACCTGGCCATCTGCAGAAAGGCAAACATCCATTTCAAGAACGGTCACACCCATCTCTAGCGCGTGTTGAAACGCAGGTAAAGAGTTCTCCGGATATAAGCCTCTGCAGCCACGATGTCCTTGAATTACAGGCGATTGCCCCATAGAAATCAGATTAATACACAATAATAATAGAAGAAGCGATCTCATGGTTTTTCTGCGACGGGTTTTTTAGCCGCTGCTTTTTTCTGGCGCTCCTCGATAATTTCATTCACACGGGTATATAATTTGACGAAATCGGCAGGATCTTTGACATAGGAACCGAGGCTTTTCGCTACTTGGGTAGAATCAAGACCGCGTTTCTTCAAGGTCTGCTTCGATAATTCGTGGTAAAGGACTAAGGCCGTATCGGAATTGCCCAGGTGCATATTTTGAATAATGGCCTCATCGATGTGTATATCTGCCAAAATCTGAGCCATCTCCTCCTGTTCCAATCGATTGCTCGTCGAATCATCCGTACACGCGTACAAGGCAAACGCGCTTAGGGCCAAGAAAAGCAATAAATAGACCTTTTTCATCTTGTAAATATACCCGTAAATTAGAAAGCTTTTAGCTCATTTCATTCAGATTGGGTAAAAAATAGGTAATTTAGTCTCGTGGATATGGACATCAAAGCCTTCCTGACCCATGTTGTTCAGCTGGAAATACGCATTAGAAAAGCGATTAACACACAAATGCATGGAAATTTCTCCTCCGTCTTTAAGGGATCGGGCTTAGAGTTTAGTGACCTTCGCCAATACCATTATGGAGATGATGTGCGTCACATTGACTGGAACACCTCGTCGAAGGGTCACGGAACTTTTGTGAAGCTTTTCAAAGAGGAAAAAGAGCAAACCGTTTTCTTCTTAATTGACGTCAGCGCCTCTGGCACGGTAGGAAGACTGGGAAATAGCAAAATGAAGACCTTGAAGGAAGTGGCTGGGGTATTAGCCTTCGCTGCCATTCAGGAGGCAAGTCACCTTGGATTTGTTTGCTTTAGCGATAAGAACGAAAAATACATGCCTCCAGCGATGGGCAAAAAACATGGCTATAAAGTTATTTCGGAGCTTTTTAGAGTGAAGCCTGAGAATACAACGACGGATCTGAAGGCCGGATTAACCTTCGCATTGCAAACCTTGAAACGCAAAAGTCTTTTGTTTGTGTTATCCGATTTCATCGACGAGGGCTATGAAGATTTATTGCGTGCTGCGGCCTTAAAGCATGATTTAGTGGTGTTGCATACGCTCGATCAACAAGAAATTCAATTACCCTCGATGGGCATCGTCCCTATTTACGATCCGGAAAGAAAGCGGACCACTTGGGTCAATACTTCTGCGCGCGGATTTAAGCAGTTGCTTCAGCAACAGGTCAAAAACCGCGGAGGGGATTTAAAGGAAATGTGCAAGCGATGGCACGCAGATTACGTGGAATTGCGTTCCGGCGAGGATTTCGTGCCGGCATTAGTCAAACTTTTTAATGCTAGACGCTAATGCAAGAGACGCCATTCATCATTAAAGGGAAGTTTCAGGAGGATTCGGTCGTCATAGGACAGCCCATTCACTATTCGCTGTATGTGCGTCATCCGAAGGACCAGGAAGTATTTTTTCCGAATGCGAACCAGCATTTTGGCGCGTTTGAGACAGTGAAACGAGAGTTTTTTGCGACGAAAACGACGGCCTCGGGGTCATTGGACTCCGCCGTTTATACCCTTCGCTTGTTTCAGTTAGCACCCGTCCAAAAACTGCAAATACCCATTTACCTCCTCCAGGAGCCCGATTGCACGATCATTTATCCGGTGGTCGATAGCATCCATTTAAAGCGATTGTTACCACATCCAGAGCAGATTGACTTAGATTCTTTGTACCAAAGCATCCCCATCCAGCCCCTCAGCCCTAAAACGGATTTGAAAAACGTGTTTGCGGCGGGAATTAGCTTGCTTATTATGGCGGGATTGATTTACTGGATTTTTGGCAAAGCGATCACCAAACTCTTCAAACGCTACCTATTATGGCGACGTCACCGGGAATTTAAACGAACCTTCCAGCGCTACGCGCGTCAAGTGGCGGGAACTCCGGTGGGTTTACTGAATTTAGAACGGGCCTTTTCTGGGTGGAAGAAATACCTAGAGGAATTAACGCAATTACCTTTTACGACCTTTACTTCGAAAGAAATGCTCGATAACTTGGCAGATGAGGCGATGGAAAAGGTCTTGAATGAAATGGATTCAGCTATTTATGGCGGGAATTTTTCCCAACATACGACGGAATCCTTACAGTATTTAGAGGGTTTAGCCACGAATTTATACGAAATAGAACAGGAAAAGATCCAGAACAATGAAGTTTAATCCGCTGTATTCATGGCACCAAATCCAGGCATTCTTCACCTTCGAGTGGGAGAATAGCTTGTTTTTGTATGGCTTGGTATGGCCCTTTCTCGTTTATTTCATCAAGTATTTACGCCAACGCGGCAACCAGCCACGCCTGGAATTATCGCTTTCTGTGCCCTTGAAGCAAAACCGGCTTACCCTCTTGCTGAGTTATGTTCCCATGGTCATTCAGGTACTATGCCTGTCTTCCGTCATCATCGTGGCGGCAGGGCCTTACCGCGTGATTAAACACCAGAAAAAGCAAGTGGAAGGAATTGATATTGCATTGGCTTTGGACATATCCTCCTCTATGCAGACGCGTGATATTAGCCCCAGTCGTTTAGAAACAGCTAAAAAGATGGGCAAGGAGTTCATCCGCCAGCGAAATCACGATCCCATTTCGCTCATCGCTTTCGCGGGTGCCCCCTATCTAGCGAGTCCCATTACGACGGATTCGGCCTTTTTATTGCATCAGTTACAGCGATTCCAGACGAATCAAATTGTGGAGGAAGGAACCGCTTTGGGCGATGCCTTGGGGATGTGTATTAACCAAATCCGCGACTCTGAAAATCCCAAGAAAATCAGCATCCTGATATCCGATGGTAATAATACAGCCGGTAATCTCGACCCGGTTACCTCCGCGGAACTGGCTAAAAATTTCAACATCAAAGTCTATACTATAGCCGTGGGAAGCCTACAACCAAGTATAGACCCGGTGGACGAAAGTACCTTGCGCGAGATTGCACGCTTGACGAAGGGAAAATTCTTCCGGGCCACGAATGGCCAGGCCTTGCAACAAATTTTCCAAGAAATTGATAAAATGGAGGCCTCAGTGGTCAAAACGGTTACCTGGGAAGAACACATCTCCCTTTCTTACCTATTTGCAGAAATTGCCCTGATCCTATTCTTTATCGGATTATGGGTTCGTTTCAGCTGGATAGGCAACTCTTTAGAAGATTAATATGGTTTTATTTCCGCACGCGAAGATTAATATAGGCTTGTACATCACGAAGAAACGCAAGGATGGATTTCACGATTTAGAGACTTGTTTCTTTCCGGTGCCTTGGACGGATGTGCTCGAGATCACGCCATCAGAAGGGGAATTCACCTTTAGCTCTTCAGGTTTAGACATCGCAGGTGCCATCGAGGATAATCTATGCTACAAGGCTTATGAGCTATTGAGGAAAGACCATCAAATGCCTCCTGTACACATCCATTTGCACAAAATTATCCCCATGGGCGCTGGTTTAGGTGGAGGTTCCTCAGACGCTGCGTTTACTTTAATGGGTTTGAGAGACTTGTTTCAGCTCCCCCTAACGAACGAAGACTTACAACCCTATGCGGCAAAATTAGGCAGTGACTGTGCGTTTTTCTTGTCGAATCAGGCGGCTTTCGGCAAAGGAAAAGGGGACAAACTGAGCCCTATCGAGGCAAGCCTAAAAGGGAAGTTTCTCGTGTTATTATACCCCGCAGTGGGCATTTCTACGGCGGAAGCCTATGCGGGTGTAACGCCTGCAAAAGCACCGGTAGATCTGCGCAAGGCCATTTTGAAAGCGGATTGGAAAGAGGCGATTTCGAATGATTTCGAGAAGAGTATCTTCCCGCATTATCCTGTTTTGGCTTCTTTGAAGGAGGAAATGTACACCTTGGGTGCGAGCTATGCAGCGATGAGCGGATCGGGGTCGACGATTTTCGGAATTTTTGACAAAAAAATCGACCCACCTGCAAGATGGGCCGATTATACGGTTTGGAGCGGCTGGGTCGAAAAAGACTAGTCTTTCGCGAAGATCGCTTCTAAGGCTGATGCGCCCTTTGTTACGACTTTTCCTGCCGGTAATTCTTTCAACAATTTGATTCCCGCGTAGTCTGGTGTGGAGCTCAAAATCTCCACAGGCACTTGTGCCATGGCGCCATTCGTCATTTCCACGTAGATGAAACCGCCTTTACCCACGCGAGCCAGGCCCGCTTGTGGAATGCTAGGAATTTTTTGAGAGCCTACTTCGATGCGCGCACTCACGAATTGACCTACCGTGAAGTTCTTTTCATCCGACTTGTTTGCGAAGTGGCCGTGAACGGACGTCGTGCGGTTGGTTAAATCCACTTGTGGGGCGATGAGGAAGATTTTGGCATTTGCTTTTTGACCCTCTGATTCGAATTCGATAGTTTGACCGATGTTTAATTTGGCCAAATCCTTCTCAAACACCTTCAATTCTACGTGCTTGTCTGCCATTCCCACGACCTTAATCAAGACATCAGACGGTGTTACGTATTTCCCGATCGCTAAAAACTGGTCTTGGATATAGCCGTCGATGGGCGAACGCAAGGTCAAAACAGAGCTCAAATTTCCTTTGGCTAGCGATTTCAAGTCACAACCTAAGACCTCTAATTTTAGTCCCAAAGCCTTCACCTGCGCATTCACATTGCCTAAATCGGCTTCCGACTGCTGTAATTTCTTTTTTGAACCCACTTCCTCGTTCGTCAACACTTGCTGACGCGATTTCTCGGAACTCATAAAAGTCTGCGAAGACAGAGCCTGCAAATACTCTTGCTGCATTTGGATGAAATCAAGAGACGTCAAGGTCGCTAAGGCCTGCCCTTTCGACACTTTTTTGCCCGGAAGCAATTCATACGTCGTTTTCACGTAACCCGCGATGGGGATTGAGATAGACGCTAAAGATATAGGCGGCACATCGACCACCCCAGTACATTTAACTTCGGTAGACATTTCGCGCTCTTCTAAAGCTCCGAATTCGATGCCCGCGTTCGTCTTCTGTTCTGCGGTCAATTTAATTTCGGTCACCGGCGCTTCCGAGGTGGCCTCTTCTTTTTTCGAGCAAGCCGCTACGCCTAATACAAGGCATAGTGCTGCTAATTTGATTAACTTATTCATTTCCAATGATGGTTTGACGGGTGATAATCGCCTGGTTGTAGGCGTTGACTTCTTGAATATAACTTTCGCGAATCTGCCAAGCTTGCTGCGTATTTTGCAACATCTCGACGTATTCGATTTCTCCCTGCTGATACGATTTCAGCGCGGTCTTCTCTAACAAAGCTGCTTGAGGCAAGGCTGTGGAGGTATAATAGGCCAAACTCGCCCGGTATTTCGCCACCGCTGCCTCCGCATTCTTGTAATCCGTTTGCAAGGCAGATTCGGCTTGGATTTTTTGGCTAACAAAAGCCTCCTCCTGTAATTTCGCTGAGGCAATCTTCGCTTTTTGCCCTTTCCCGAAAATCGGAATGGCCAAACCAGCTTGTACGAAGTTTTGACCCCCTACATTTTCAATGCTCTGCGTCGTAACCCCAATTCTCAGATCCGGCTTCAAGCGTTCTCTTTCGACCGCCGTCAGCAATTTCCCGTGCTCTACTTGCTCAGCTAAAAGTTCGATAGTCGGGTTTTTCGACAGATCTAACCCAGCTTGGCCGGATTCCATGGCCAGCGATTCCTTCCCTTCAATCTCAAATTCCCCCGGTTCATTGATCCAGTAAGCGAGGTTTTGGTAGGCGGTCTTTTGATCCGCTTCTAGGGCAATTCGCTTCTGCTGAAACTCCCGCAAACGCGTTTCTGCCGCCATCAATTCCAAGCGATTCGTCTCGCCTTGTTGGAATTTAATCGTTGCCGCACGCTTCATCAGGGTATATAAACTGTCTTGTGAAGCTAAAAACGATAGATTTTTCTGCTGTGCCAAAATCTGGTAATAATAGAATTTCACACTCGAAGCCACTAAATTTTGCGTGATCTTCAAGCGCTTTTCGCTCAACACTTTCGCCGAGGTCAAGGACTTCACCTGTGCCTTTAACAGCGTAGGCCACGGGATACTTTGGGAAGCCACCAGGGTATAATCTTGGCTGTAATAGGTCTGCACTCGTCCGTACTGCGCATCCACCGTTCCTTTAGGCAATTCTTTACCAGAATTAATCAAAGCCTCCGCGGTTTTAACGTCTGCCAAACCAGTGGCAAGGAGGGCGTTGCGAGTGGAGGCGAGGGAGAGGCAAGCTTTTAAAGAGAGTCGATAGTCGATAGTCGGGAGTCGAGAGTCACTAGTCGATAGTCGATAGTCGATAGTCGGGAGTCGAGAGTCACTAGTCGATAGTCGATAGTCGATAGTCGGGAGTCGAGAGTCACTAGTCGATAGTCGATAGTCGATAGTCGACAGTCCGGAGGCTGTGCTTGAAAATGACATCAAGATGAATAAAACTATCATCCCTAGACCTTTGGCCTTCAGCTTCTGCTCTCGGCGGCCCATCACGATCGAGTAGACGACTGGAATAACGACCAATGTTAAGAACGTCGCGGTAATCAAACCGCCTATCACCACCGTTGCTAAGGGCCGTTGTACCTCCGCACCCGGGGAGTGGCTCAGCGCCATAGGCAAGAAACCTAAAGAGGCCACCGCCGCGGTCATAATCACGGGTCTAAAACGCAACTCCAATCCTTTCTTCAAACGTTCTTCCACGCCCAACCCCTCGTCTGCTAATTGCTTAAAGAAGGAAAGCAACACAATTCCGTTCAAGACCGCGACACCGAATAAAGCGATAAATCCGATCCCCGCCGAAACCGAGAACGGCATCCCGCGTAACCAAAGAGCAACCACACCCCCGATAGCTGATAAAGGAATCGCCAAGTAGATGATGGCGGCTTCTAAGAAGCTTTGGAAGGTAAAAAACAAGAGTACAAAAATCAGCGCTAACGCGATCGGAACTACTAAAGCCAAACGCGATTTCGCCGCCTGTAAATTCTCAAACGTTCCGCCATAGGTCACGTAATAACCCGCCGGCAAAGTGATCTTATTTTTCATGACTTTTTGGATATCAGCCACCACGCTTTCCACGTCACGACCTCGGACATTAATCCCGATGGTAATGCGGCGGTGCGTATTATCTCTGGAAATTTCTAATGGCGCGTTTTCGTAATTTACCTCCGCCACTTCTTGTAAGGGAATTTGAGAGCCAGATGGCAAGTCGATGTAGAGTTCGCGCAAATTCTGAATGTCTTGGCGGTGAACGGAATCCATTCTAACTACTAAGTCGAATCTTTTCTCGCCTTCCATGACGATTCCGGCCGTTTCTCCGGCGAAAGTCATCTTGATGGCGGAGTTAACTTCGTTCACATTCAAGCCATATTGCGCCATCTTCACACGATTGTATTTCACCACTAATTGCGGGATGCCGTCGATTTGCTGGACTTTGATGTCCCCTACGCCGTCGATGCTGCGGATGTAGCGAGAGGCTTCGGTCGCATGATCAAATAATTCTTGGAGATCTTCCCCAAAAATCTTCACCGCAATATCCGATTTCACTCCCGCGATCAGCTCGTTAAAACGCATTTGAATCGGTTGCGTGAACTCGAAATTCACTTCTGGGTAGACGTCTAATGCCGCATCCATTTTGGCCTCTAATTCCTCCATCGTCTCCGCATTTTTCCATTCCGACGGATCCTTTAATTGGATTATTAAATCGCAGGCATTCACGCCCATCGGGTCCGTTGGGATTTCAGAGGCTCCGATGCGGGAAACAATTTGCTTCACTTCCGTGGGAAATTTCTTCAATAACATCGCTTGAGCCGCGGAATTGATTTTAATACTTTGGGAAAGAGAGGCATTCGTAGGCAAAATCGTCTCTACCGCAAAATCGCCTTCGTTTAATTCCGGAATAAACTCACCGCCTAAAGTCATAAAGAGGGCAATACTGGCGCTAAATAGGCCAAAAGCCCCGATCACCACCCACTTGCGTTGCTTCAAGGCCCAATGAATGAGGGGTTGATAGCCGCGGTATAAAAAACCCATAATGCGATCCGCAATCGTGATTTCGTGACTGATTTTCTTGCTTAAAAACAAGGCAGACATCATGGGCACATAAGTCAGCGAAAGAATCAGCGCACCTAAGATGGCGAAACTAACTGTTTGCGCCATCGGTCTAAACATCTTGCCCTCGATTCCACCTAAAGCCATAATGGGTAGGTAAACGATCAAGATGATGATGACGCCAAAGGCAGCGGAGCCGAAAATCGCTTTGGCAGAAATCCCCACTTCCTCATCCATCGCCTGCTGACTCAATTCCTCGCCTTTTCGATGGCTGTGGAGCCGGTGTATAATGGACTCCACAATGATGACGGCGCCATCCACAATGAGGCCAAAATCAATCGCCCCTAAACTCATCAGGTTCGCAGACACCCCGAAAATGTGCATCAGCGCAAAGGCAAACAATAAACAGAGTGGAATCACCGAGGCCACGATCAAGCCGGCGCGCAGATTTCCCAGTAGTAAAACTAAGATAAACACGACGATCAAACCTCCTTCGATCAAGTTCTTCTCCACCGTATTGATGGCGCGACCGATTAACACGCTGCGGTCTAAATAGGGAACCACGTGAACTCCTTGGGGTAGGGTTTTGCCAATGATTTCCAGCTGAGCCTTCACATCTTGAACCACCTGATTTGCATTCGCCCCTTTTAAAAGCAACATCACGGCACCTACCGCCTCTCCCTTTCCATTTCTGGTCATCGCTCCATAGCGGATCGCTTTCCCGAAGCCTACTTTGGCCACATCCTTCACTAGAACGGGCAAGCCCGCCTCCCCTCTTTGGGAAACCACCGTATTCTCAATATCCTCTAACGAAGTCAACATTCCCTCCGAACGGATGAAATAAGCATCCGTACCTTTCTCTATATAGCCACCTCCGGAATTCGAATTATTGATCTGAATCGCCTTAAATACCTCATTTACGCTCACGTTCATGGCACGTAATCGCTCTGGATCTACCGCCACTTCATATTGCTTCAAGTGCCCTCCATAGGAACTCACTTCTACCACGCCCTTGATTCCTAAGAGCTGACGTTTAATAATCCAATCCTGGTAAGTCCGCAAATCCGCAAGGGAATATTGATCTTTAAATGCAGGATCCACCTCTAGGGTGTATTGAAAAAACTCGCCTAGACCGGTGGTGATGGGCGCTAATTCGGGAATGCCAGACCCTTGTAAAAGGTAGGGCTCAGCCGCTTTTAATTTTTCGGCCACTTGCTGCCGGGTCACTTCGGTGGCGACCTCATCCTCGAAAACGACCGTAATAATGGACATACCCATCCGAGAAATGGACCGAATATCCTTTACATTGGGGATTGTTCGTAACGATATCTCCAAAGGATAGGTGATAAACTTCTCCACCTCGGAGGCGGCCAGAGCCGGGGATTGGGTGATCACCTGCACTTGGTTCGACGTAATGTCTGGCAGGGCATCGATGGGCAGTTTGCTCAGCGAATAGCCTCCCCAAAAAATCAGCCCCAGGACAAAAAGCCCGACCACTAATTTATTGCGTATACTGAAACTGATAATGGAATTAATCATGTTTTAAAAATTAAGCTTTGATATAAACGGCTTGAGACCGTACAGAACAGGCGTAATTTTAAAACCGGGGAGGCGCGATTAAGACACGCTCCATCGAGAAATGGTAGTTGTTTTCGTAGAATTCTGAGCGGCGACGCGCTACGATGAGCGCGACAGCACTCATGAAAAAGAAGGTAACTGCGGGCAAAACGAAGCCCATCGCACCTGAGAAATCGAATGAAGGTAAACTCGGATGTTGGGTTGTTTTTGCGTGCTTCGAATCAGCCGCATAATGCATCCAAAGAAAGTCCACAAAACTGAAACCCGCCGGAGCCTGCTTCTTGTGATCTTGAAAATGCTTCACCAGTTCGTTCGCCTTGATGGACTGCTCCATCCCCACCTTGGGCAATAAGCCGCCGGCAAATAGGATCACAAAAAGAACATAAGCCATGACATTTTTCATCCCCCAAATGTAACAAAAATTCGAATTTTTCACCCATATTTATGTTTTCATTTTAATTTAAGATGGAATGACGGCCTAAATCATGGATGAAATAAATCTTTTGTGGCATCAGCTCACTGATTCTGAAACCATTATCCGCTCTGGATTGATGGTCATTACCTTGATTGTTTTCGCCGAGAATGGCCTCTTCTTTGCCTTTTTCCTGCCTGGGGATTATCTGTTGTTTTTGACGGGTGTTTTTGGGGGTACCGGCGTGCTGAAAGAGCCATTGAGCTCCCTTTTGTTAAGTATTTTTCTAGCCGCCGTCATCGGTTCCTTTGTGGGGTATTTAGTGGGGCGGTTTTTTGGCAAATCGCTGATGAATAGGCCAGATGGTTGGTTTTTCAAGAAGAAACACTTGGAATCGACCCGGGAATTTTTTGACAAATACGGATTTATGGCGCTGGTGATCAGTCGCTTTTTGCCTATTGTGCGGACTTTCACGCCTATTTTGGCGGGAATTAGTCACCTTTCCTGGTATAAATTTATTTTATTGAACCTGGTGGGAGGTGCGCTCTGGGTGGGCATTTTAGTGACCGCAGGTTTTTATTTAGGCCAAAATTTCCCCGGCATCATCAACTACGTACAATACATCATTCTATTCTTCCTAGCAGTTACCACGTTTACGGTGGTGAAGGGATATTTGAAATTGAGAAAATGATCGAGCAATTTGGCTATGTGGCGGCATTTTTAGGCGCAGGAATGCTATTCCTGGGCTTGATCTTAACCCTTGCCCGCTTTATTCGCCCAAATCGCCCCAATGTCGAGAAGAATTCCACCTACGAATCCGGCGAAGCACCGGTAGGAAACGCCAATATTCGCTTCAATCCGCGCTTTTACGTGATTGCCCTGCTCTTCGTCCTGTTCGAAATCGAATTAGTATTCTTATTCCCCACGGCCACCCTATTAAAAGACAAAGCTCTATCTGCAGCAGCACCGGAATTCCCGATGTATGCGGTATTCGAGATTTTATTATTCGTGGGAATCCTGGCTTTGGGACTCGCTTTTGCTTGGGTAAAAGGGTATTTAAATTGGGAAAAACCAGAAACGGCTGCGGAGAAATTGAACATTCCTATCCCAGACAGCGTTTACGATAGCATTAGAACAAAACATTCCGGACCTAAATAATGGATCATAAAACGCATACACTCACTTCGCTGAACGCTTTTTCCAAACTGTTACTGGATTATCTAGCAGAGAAGCCGGTGTTAAAGGAGTTTTACGGCAATGGCCCAAAGATCTCAAATTTCAAAGACCAAATTTCAGAGAAAAAATCGTTCCCATTTGCTACACGTGAGGTTCTTCAGACTGTTTTAAGCGAGCAATATGCCGCGATAGGTGCTGAAATGCCAGCGGTGGATCTTCGCGATGAGAATACCTTTACGGTAACCACGGGACATCAGTTAAATATTTATACGGGTCCCCTTTATGTGATTTATAAGTTAGTCTCGACCATTAATCTGGCGCGAAAACTTCAAAAAGCGTATCCCACTCAGCGCTTTGTCCCTGTTTATTGGATGGCGACGGAGGACCATGATTTTGAGGAGATCAATCACTTCTTTGCTTTTGGGACGAAATACGAGTGGAATACTTCCCAAAAAGGTGCCGTAGGTCGCTTTTCATTGAGCGATTTCCCTCGCATTCCGTTGAGAAATGAGATCTTCGACAAGGCCTATTCAGAGGGAAAAAACCTCTCAGAAGCAGTGAGAATGTATATGCACGCGCTTTTCGGGGCTGAGGGTTTAGTCTGTCTCGATGCAGATGATGCGCGATTGAAGTCGATTTTTGCTCCTATCATGGAGGCGGATTTAAAGCAACAGGTTCACGAGCCGATTGTACGGGCGACGACTGAGAAATTAGAAGCCTTAGGCTACAAGACACAGGTTTCGGCGCGTCCAGTGAACTTGTTTGAATTAACAGATAACGATCGCGTTCGTTTGGAAACAGGGGATTCGGTGGATATCACCAAAGCTAGCCCGAATGTGATCTTGCGACCCTTGTACCAAGAAGTCATTTTACCTAACCTAGCCTACATCGGAGGCCCGGCGGAGGTGGCTTATTGGTTGCAATTGAAAGGTATATTTGATTTACACCAGGTTCCATTCCCTATTTTATTGCCGCGTAATTTTGCGATCGTGAAGACGCAGAAACAGGTAGAGAAAGCGGAGAAATTAGGCCTGAGTTTAGCGGATTTGTTTAAAAATGAATTAGCGCTAAGACGTGATTTTGTGGCGGGACGCACGTCACATAAGTTGGATACCGATCAAGAGGCGCAAAATCTGATGCCTATTTTAGCGGAACTGGCCGCCAGGGCAAAAGCCATCGATCCTACTTTAGAAGCTAGTGTGCACGCAGAGCAGGCACGCTGGACAAAAGGCTTGGAGCGGTT
The DNA here is from genome assembly GCF_004307425.1 of Aquirufa antheringensis. Classification (GTDB taxonomy): domain Bacteria; phylum Bacteroidota; class Bacteroidia; order Cytophagales; family Spirosomataceae; genus Aquirufa; species Aquirufa antheringensis. The sequence continues at coordinate 628,133 of NZ_SEWZ01000002.1, read as the reverse complement.
AGCGAAGAAATTAAAGCGCGCGGAAGAGCGTAATCAGGGGGATGAGGTGAGACAGGTTTTGGCACTAAAAGAAGCCTTATTCCCTGCTGGAGAATGGCAGGAAAGACATACGAACTTCCTCGAATTCGCGAGTGATTACCCCGATTTTATACACGATTTACTACAGACATTCGATCCATTACACTTCGAATTCTACGAAATAACCCTATAATGCCCGAAAAACTCAGTCCGTCAGACTTCCTCGAAGCCGCAAAAACGTACCCGGTGCTCGATGTCCGATCGCCTGGCGAATATACGCGGGCACGGATTCCGGGAGCGATTTCCTTTCCTATTTTCGATGATGAACAGCGCGCGGCGGTGGGCACCTGCTACAAACAAAAAGGGAAGGACAAAGCGATTGAATTAGGCTTAGAATTCGTGGGTCCGCAACTAGCGACCTGGGTGAAAAAGGCCAAAAAGCTAGCCGTCGACAACACCATCCTCGTCCATTGCTGGCGCGGAGGCATGCGAAGCGGCAGTATGGCCTGGCTTTTTGAGACGGCTGGATTGCAGGTCAAAATCCTCGTGGGTGGCTACAAGGCCTACCGCAACGAGGTATTAGCCATTTTCGAACAACCCATTCCCTTCCGCGTTTTGGGTGGGAAGACGGGATCTGGGAAGACGGAGATCTTGCATGAATTAGCGAAAAGAGGACATCAGGTACTCGATTTAGAAGGAATTGCGCACCATAGAGGGTCGGCTTTTGGGCATTTAGGCCAGGAAGTACAGCCTACGAGTGAGCATTTTGAGAATGAAGTACACCGCATTTTGTGCGGTTTTGATTACGGCCAGGAGATCTGGGTGGAGGATGAAAGCCGCCACATAGGTCAGGTATTTATGGGGGCATCGCTCTATAATCAGCTCAGAGAGGCTCCTGTCACGTTTTTAGATATTGAACCGGTCTACCGTTTGCCGCACTTAGTGAATGTGTATGCGTCTTATCCGAAGGAGGATTTGGCTACGGCTTTGGGCAAAATAAAGAAGCGTTTAGGCCTGGATCGCTACGCCATCGCGATGGAAGCGCTAGAGGCAGACGACTTTAGTTTAGTCGCGGAAATCACGCTCTATTACTACGATAAGGCCTATATGTACGGTTTAGGCCAAAGAGAAAACGACAAAATCACCCGCATCGAGGTCCGCACGCTGGACCCGGTCGAACAAACCGATTTACTTTTAAGCCATGCTTCCTAACGAATTTTTAGACAAGATAGTCGCGCAACACCAGCAGACGCCCCCTTTTCCGGCGACTTCTGACATCAAAAAGTTGTTCACGAAAATCGTTTTGACGCTTTTCCCGGAACAAACGCGACTGCATTTTAAGGAGGTGTCCGAACTGAAAGCCGTGTGGGAAAGCATCGAAAATGGGCTTGAAAGTCTGTTGTATTCGATGAAAGAACAGCTTTCGGAAGATCCTGCGGTCATTGCTCACCGCTTTTTAGGCCAAATTCCAGCCATCTACGACCTCTTGCAAACGGACGTGGAAGCGATGGTGGCGGGCGACCCGGCGGCGACCACTTCCTACGAAGTGATCCGGACTTATCCCGGCTTTTACGCCTTGGCCTTTTACCGCTTAGCGCACGGATTGCACCAGGAGAAAGTGCCGTTGATTCCGCGGATTTTGACAGAATATGCCCATTCCAAAACCGGTATCGACATCCACCCTGGCGCAAGCATCGGTCGCTATTTCTTTATGGACCACGGCACCGGAATCGTGATTGGGGAAACCACCATCATAGGGGAACGCGTGAAAATCTACCAAGGAGTCACCTTAGGAGCCCTTTCTGTCGATAAATCGATGGCTTCCACGAAGCGCCACCCCACTATCGAAGACGGCGTGGTCATCTACTCCGGAGCCACCATTTTAGGCGGCGAGACGGTTGTAGGAAAAAACTCGATTATAGGCGGAAACGTCTGGTTAACGCGCAGCGTTGCCCCTAACACGAAGATTTACCACCAAGAAAACGTCAAAGTTATCCAAGATTAATATGAGCCAGCTGTTAGAATTAGTCGGAAACACGCCTTTAGTCGAATTATCGCGTTTGAACCCAAACCCGAAGGTCAAGATTTACGGGAAGTTAGAAGGAAATAATCCGGGAGGTTCGGTCAAAGACCGCGCCGCGAAAAACATGATCGAAGGCGCCATCCAGCGCGGGGAATTGAAAGCAGGGATGAAGCTCATCGAAGCGACCTCTGGTAACACGGGCATCGCGTTAGCCATGATTGCCCGTTTATATGATATCGAAATCGAATTAGCGATGCCAGCGAATTCCACGCGGGAACGCGTCTTGACGATGGAAGCCTTTGGCGCTACAGTGACCTTGACAGAAAGCATCGAATCCGCCCGTGATTACGCCGTTGAAAAAGCCGCCAGCGGCGAGTTCTTTATGCTGAATCAGTTCGAGAATCCGGATAATTATTTGGCCCATTACAAAACGACGGGACCCGAAATCTACCGCGACACAAAAGGCACCGTAACTCACTTCGTGAGCTCTATGGGCACCACGGGCACCATTATGGGCACGTCGATGTACTTAAAGGAACAAAATCCAGCCATCCAAATCGTAGGCTGCCAGCCCACAGACGGCTCTAAAATCCCAGGCATCCGCCGCTGGCCTATCGAATACCGACCTAAAATCTATGACCCCTCCCGCGTAGACCGCGTGATGGACATTTCAGAAGCAGATGCCACCGCGATGACACAGGCACTCGCTAAAGTCGAAGGCGTATTCGGTGGGATGAGCAGTGGCGGCAGTGTTTTAGCCAGCTTACGCTTAGCGACTGAGTTAGAGGAAGGTGTGATCGTCTGCATCATTTGCGACCGCGGAGATCGCTATTTATCAAGCGGACTTTTCGGGGAATAAATCCCCGCTTTGCGAGATTTCTTTGTTTTTTTTAAGCCAAGATTGGGATTAAATAAAATTATACTTATTTTTGCACTCCCGATTAACGCGGGGAATTGAGGTGGATTAGCTCAGTTGGTAGAGCATCGGATTGAAAATCCGTGTGTCCCCGGTTCGAGTCCGGGATCTACCACTTCAATGAATAAAGACCCTAACAGCGATGTTAGGGTCTTTTGTTTTATCAGTAAACTGATAATTAATTTTTAGCATAGGATTCAATAGGAAGAAAGTCTAGATTTAGGCAGGTTTAAAGACCTACCAAACACCTAACTACCTAATACCTATGTACTACCTTCGCCTGCCATTCCTTGGGATGGCCCTTTTGCTCTTGCTAAACTCCTGCGAACGTCATTCTATCATCGAACCCCTCGATCCACATCAAGACTTAAAACAATGGTATGCATTTAGCAGAATAACCCACACTAATGAGCCCGTGTTGTGGAATTATACCACTCCTTTTACGATGCCAGACGGCTCACAGGCTTTTCAAATACCCGTGATGTCAAAAGTGGGAATGAAGGATTTGATTATTTATTCAGAAAATGGAGTTCAAAAAGGGTTTTATAAATGGTATACTCCTAAGGATGAAACCCATATTAATGTACAGGTTCTCAATATGTTCGATGAGGTGATTCGGGATGGTATTTTAACCAAAACAAAGAAGGCAAGTAATCCGCGAAAAAAGATCAAAAATCTCGAGAATTCCATTCCTAAAATGGCCAACTTAGATTTAGATGAGGTATTCTGCTATGGAGAACGAACTCGACCACCTATGACCCATGATGAGCTGATTGCCATCTACCGAAACAATTTGGGTAATTATGATTCCGCAATCCCCACTTTTTTTGAAGGAGGTGGCGGCGAATCGGGAACAGAAGAGGAAATTGATTTCGATCCTTCAGAAGAATTATTGTTTTCCGTCGGCAACGACGTCAAGAACAAATGCCTACTTCAAGCCATAAATGGAGTCATTAATTCGAAATATGATTTAGGGGGAATTGTAAAGAAATTAAAACTAAGTGCCAAAACCGTTCATTTTATTGAAGTAACTAATTTGCCAGCAACAGTTATGGCGCATACAACTTCTATCTCTTCTAAAGAGGTTACGATCGAATTAAATTTAAATGTATTACCTAAGCTGTCCCAAGAATTAATGGCTGTCACTTTATATCATGAATTATTACATGCCTATTTTGGGGTGATCTTAGGAAAAAATTGGAATGAATCAAAAGAGCATAATGAAATGACTGACACTTATTACTTAAGTTTATTAGAGGAAATTATGATTAAAAGGTTTCCCAACATAAAAGATTACGCTGGAGGATTGATTTTTACAGGATTACAGGAAACAGAGCTATTTAATAAGCTCAATGAGAATACCCAAAATTATATCAAGACAATAATTTATAACTTTAAAGACGGAAATAATGGAACGTACTGCAAATAAAAACCTCAAGAATCTTACATTTCTTACGCTGTTTTTAGTTTTACCATTGTTTATTTATGGTCAGACTAGAATAATTACTCTAAGTAACCATTTTTCATATAAAGGTAATTCAACCAGTAAACTAACAGTAGATAGCTCATGTCAGTTATTAGTACACGACTTAACTAAAGGGGCATATATTTCTTCTCAAAATGCAACCTGCCGTTCTGATATTGGCCTATATCTATATAAAGTAGATTCAAGAGGAAAGATTAATGAAAAAGAGATCATTTATTGGGGCACTTTAGTAGATTCTACTCAGGAGAGTATTCTACAGAATATTAAAATGACCTCAGGAAAGTACCTGAAGCCTAGTAAAAATATGCGACAGGCAGAACACTGGTATCTATTTGAATACATTTCAAATGGTTATAAAACTGGGTGCTTCGATCGAAATTGTCGTAACGAACAATCGGTTTTGGAAGACCAACTTAATAACTACAAGTTTATGATTTGGTCAACGATAGAAAAAGTGAAAGGACTTACTGGTAAGCTAACTTTCATTGATGGTAATAGCAACGATGAAGCATTTAGAAAAGGATTAATCAAGCAAGAAGAAAGGAAAGAGATGTAACTAATTCCCTGACTTATACATCCCAATCGCATAAAGTGGAATGATCTGGACGTTAGGGATTTGGCCAAAATTCTCCAAAGAGGTTCGAATTCCCTTAGTAACATTCTTTTCCTCTAAGAAGCGATACAAGCTTTGCATCGCGCCTTTCGTGCCTGATTTGACTTCGATGGGTAGAATTTGACCTTTGCGTTGGATGACGTAATCGACCTCAGATTGCGCATTTTTGCTTTCTCTTTGCCAATAATGCAAGTCCCAGTTTTCGTAACACGAGGTGTTTTTAATCAATTCAAGCCCCACGAACATTTCGGCTATATTCCCCTTGTTGATCACGGAGAAATCACTCTCCAAAAGCATTTCGGACATATTTAATCCTAAAATACGTTGGAAAATTCCTGTATCGAATAACAAAAACTTCCGCTTTTTCACATTGATCTCCGCCCCCAATGGCAACCCATTACAACTGGAATGCGTAACCGGATATATAATACCCGCTAGGGTTAATAAATCTAAGGCCTGTTTGACTTGTATATTTGTCAGATTAGTATTCCCATAAGTGTAGGTGAACTTATTTCCTACCTGTTGAACAACCAGGTTAAATACCTCTCTAATACGAATAGCGGGAACTCGATCTCGGAATTTGGCAAAATCTGCTTGAATTGATATGACTAAATCGTCTAAAATACGCTGCACTTCTAACATATCTCCATTTCGAACATAAGAACTAACCACTTCAGGCATCCCTCCTATGATTAAAAACTTCTTCAAATAATGGTTCAGTTTTTCGTGAACCAAATCAGGTAGTTCAGCGGTAAATCCAGCGCTCATCACATAATCAATCAGTCCCGTTTCACCATTCGCTAGTAAAAACTCCTGAAGAGATAAAGGGTATAGAAAAATAGATCGAACCCGCCCCACTCCGTAAGACGGAACCTCAGATAAAGCGAATTCCAACAGAGAACCTGCAGCGATTACATGCAATTGAGGCATTTTTTCATAGAAATACCGCAGAGCAGAAATGGCAGGAATGCATGCTTGAATTTCGTCAAAAAACACCAAGGTCTTCCCCTCCACTATAGGGACTTTCAACAAAAGTGTCAGCTGTTCGCACAGTTCAGCGGGGGATATGGATTTCTCAAATAGCGTCGAAAATTCGGGGTTTTCATCAAAATTTACTTCAACGAAATGATCAAATGATTTTGCCAAATGCCTCACAGCCGAGGACTTCCCTACTTGCCTAGCACCCCGTAGCAACAAAGGCTTCCTATCGCGCTGATTTCGCCACTTTTCAAGCTCTTGATCAATTATTCTGGGGATGTAGCTCATTGTTTTGTTAAAAATCCAAACCAATATTACTACTTAAATGATAAAAATCCAAACCAATAATGGACTCAAAATGATAAAAATCCAAACCAATGTGAAATAAAGGCGCTGTGTTCTGACGCATTTTCAGGTATTGACAAAAAGTGTCAACACCCTAAAACTGCCCATAGTAAAATACATTTTTTTTACTATTTTTAGGAGAAATTACCCCTTATGCGCAAATTCCTACTAAACCTCATTGAACAATTCGGTTACCAAGTCACTAAATTCGATCGCAAGGCCGCTGGGCCTTACGCGGATATTCAGGACAAAACTTTTTGGAGCTTTTACGAGAAATGCCAGCCCTATACGATGACGTCGGTAGAGCGGATGTTTGCGTTGTACCAGGCGACGAATTATGTGATTGATCAAAATATACCCGGGGATTTTGTGGAATGTGGCGTTTGGCGTGGTGGTTCGTCGCTGATGGTGGCGCAGGTGTTAGCGCACCGCGGGGTGAGCGATCGCCACCTCTATTTATACGATACGTTTGAGGGGATGTCTGAACCTACGGCGGAGGATGTGGATTTTAGGGGCCAAAAAGCCGACCTAATGCTCGAGCAAACCCAGGACCAGAAGGAGACTTCGGTTTGGTGTTTGGCAAACTTAGACGACGTAAAATTAACGATGTCGAACAGCTCATTTCCATCAGAAAACATCCACTACGTGGAGGGAAAAGTGGAAGACACGATTCCGCAAATCACCCCAAAAGGCGCCATCGCCCTGTTACGTTTAGACACGGATTGGTACACTTCTACGAAGCACGAATTGATTCATTTATATCCATCTTTAAGCGAAAGCGGCGTGATGATCATCGACGATTATGGCCACTGGGAGGGCTGCCGCAAAGCGGTGGACGAGTATTTCGCAGAGCAAAAGACATCGATTTTATTGCAGAGAATTGACTACACAGGCCGTTTGGCGATAAAAAAATAAACCTATGCGCATACTACTTTTAACTCTATTAGCATTTAGTACACTTGCTCAACAGAAACCCATGCGATTGTGGTACGATAAGCCGGCGACGTATTTTGAAGAGGCGCTTGTTCTCGGAAATGGGAAACAGGGGGTGACTGTTTTTGGCGGGACAAAAAGCGATAAAATCTTCTTGAATGACCTGACTTTGTGGTCTGGGGAGCCGATGGATCCGTATATGAACAAGGAGGCGTATAAAAATTTACCGGCGGTTCGCGAGGCTTTGCGTCTGGAAAATTATAAGGCGGCGGATTCTTTGGTCCGTAAAATACAAGGCAAATTCTCGGAATCGTATGCGCCGCTGGGAACCTTATATGTAGACTTTAACCACGATAATCCGACGGAATACCGCCGCGAATTAAGTTTAGATAAGGCCGTTTCGACGGTGCATTACCACACTGGTTCGAATGAGATTCGCAAGGAATATTTCTTCTCGCATCCGGACAATGTGTTCGTGATTCACTTGACGAGTAAGGAGAAAAAAGGGTTGAATTTTACGGTTCAATTTAAGTCCTTGTTGCGTTATTCGACGAAATCGACCATTAATCACTTGCACGCGAAAGGGACAGCGCCGGTGCGAGCGGATCCGAATTATGTGCGCAAAAAGGGGAATCCCATTATGTTTGATGATACCAAAGGAACGCGTTTTGCTTCGGATATTTTGATTCAATCGGCGGACGGAAAAGTGCTGAGAACGGATTCGACCTTGCAGATGGTGGGCGGAACGGATGCGACGATTTTAGTGACGATGGCGACGAGTTTTAATGGTTTTGACAAGAGTCCATCGAAGGAGGGTTTGAATGAAGATGAGCTGTCGGAGAAGCGTTTGCAGGCGGCCAGCTTTAAGGGTGCGGAGCAATTATTGGCGCGCCACTTAGCGGATTACCAGCCCTATTTCAAGCGTGTGAACTTGAGTTTGCCGGCAGACAATGCGCCGGAATTGCCTACGGATGAGCGTTTACGTCGTTATGCCAAAGGCGAGAAGGACAACTACCTCGAAACATTGTACTTCCAGTTTGGGCGGTATTTATTGATCTCGAGCTCGCGGACGCCGGGTGTACCAGCGAACTTGCAAGGACTTTGGAATCCACACATTCAACCGCCTTGGTCGAGTAATTATACGATGAACATTAATGCCGAAGAGAATTATTGGCTGGCGGAAAATACGAATTTGAGCGAGATGCACGCGCCGTTTTTGGGCTTTTTAGAGAACCTAGAAAAGACGGGACGCATTACGGCGAAGACGTTTTACGATGCGCCGGGTTGGGTGGTTCACCACAATTCAGATATTTGGGCGATGTCGAATCCAGTGGGGGATTTCGGGAACGGAGATCCGAGCTGGGCGAACTGGCCTATGGGCGCTACCTGGGCTTCCACCCATTTGTGGGAACATTATTTGTTCACACAGGACAAGAAATTCTTAGAGGCAAAGGCCTATCCTTTGATGCGTGGTGCGGCGGAATTCTGCCTGTATTGGTTAATTGAAGACAAAAACGGTCGCTTGATCACGTCTCCATCCACTTCACCAGAGAACAAATTCATCACGCCTACGGGCTACCAAGGAGCGACGGCCTACGGGGCGACAGCGGATTTGGCGATGATTCGCGAGTTGTTTTTGGACTTGATCGCGGCGGAAAAAGTCCTGAAAAAAGATCCGGCCTTCCAGGCATCTTTAGAAAAGGCTTTGGCCCGTATACTGCCGTACCAAGTAGGAGCGAAAGGCAATCTACAAGAATGGTATTTCGACTGGGAGGACACGGATCCGAAGCACCGCCACCAATCGCATTTATACGGTTTATACCCGGGAACACACGTAACGGTGGCAGAAACGCCCACGATTGCAGCGGCGGCTAAAAAGACCTTAGAGATCAAAGGCGACGAAACAACGGGCTGGTCCAAAGGCTGGAGAATTAACCTCTGGGCACGTCTGCGCGACGGAGATCACGCGTACAAAATGTACCGTGAACTGTTGAAATACGTAGAACCAGACGGTGTAAAAGTGAACTACGCACGCGGCGGAGGTACCTATCCTAACCTATTCGACGCACACCCTCCATTCCAAATCGATGGAAACTTTGGTGGCTCAGCGGCAGTCGCAGAAATGTTAATTCAATCCACTCCAGAATTAATCGAAACTTTGCCTGCATTACCGGCGGCCTGGGCTTTAGAAGGAGCTGTATCTGGCTTAAAAACCCGTGGTGGATTTGAGGTTTCCATGAGCTGGAAAGACGGCAAAGTGACGTCCCTACACCTGAAAGGGATGAAAGGAAGCACGGCGAAAGTAAAGGTGAATGGCGAGATTAAAAGTTTGTTGATAAAAACGGGAGAAGTTCACGTTTTGTGAAACCTTACGCGACTTCCTCCACCAGCGAACTCACCCAGTCCTGATACAATTCCGTTTCAATCTGAACGGCAACAGCGGCATGCTGTTCCCAGTCTGGCCAAGTAGCTTTTAATTGGGAGATCATCTCCTCTAGGTGCCCCTCTTCTTCCACGATGATGGATTTCACTTGGACTTTAGATTTTGTCTCTGTCAGGATTTGCTGGTAGATCGGATACAGTTCGTCAGCGCGCAATTCGATGGCGTAGGTCACTAATAAATAGGCCGCCCATTTTACGTCGTAGCCGGTTAGGCCTAGTTTTTTCTTCGCATATTGGCTGACGCGCAGGTCAAGAACGTCTAGATAGAAGCGGGAAGAGCGCGGGTTGATCAAAAAGGAATCGTCATAGGTTTCGAAGCCGGACGGAACTAATTTGCTGATTTGCTTCTTTAAATAATAAGCGTGGCGGTGTTCTTCTGCGGCGTGTTTTAAGATGATTAGGCTGACCTCTTTTTTGTGCTCAAATTTGGAAATTTTACGAGCCCCGGAATTTTCCATAAAGGAAAGCGTGTTCAAAAAACGGGCATGGGATTCAGGATTCGCCACTAGAGCGGCGATGGTTTGAGCGGTGTTCATGATTGACTTAGGCAAAATGTGTAGACAAAGATAGGCCAAAGACAAAAATTTTCTATCTTTAATCTCCAACAAAAATCAACGAATGAAAAAATTTCAACCTTTTTGGCTGGGAGCCCTGTTCCTCTTCGTGAGCACGTCTCTCTTTTCTCAAGTCACTTTCCCGATTAATGACGTCGCAAGTCCGTCGAATGGCTATTATGCCTTCACGAACGCGACCATCGTGAAAGATGCAAAAACGACTTTAACCAAGGCGACTTTGGTGATTAAAAATGGTAAGATCGAATCGGTCGGAGCTGTGGCGGTCCCTAAAGACGCGGTGGTGATCGATTGTGGCGGTAAGTACATTTACCCGTCTTTCATCGATATTTACAGTGATTATGGCATGAACGCTGTGGCAGCTGGCGGTGGTAGTTACCGCTCGCCCTCTCAAATGATTTCGAATACAAAAGGCCCTTATTCTTGGAATCAGGCTATCAAATCGGAGGTTTCGCACGCGAAATTGTTCGAGGTGAATGATTCAAAGGCGAAGGAATTGCGCAAGCTGGGCTTTGGCACGGTATTAACGCATCAAATGGACGGTATCTCTCGTGGAACCGGCGTTTTCGTGAGCTTAGCGAAGCAAAGAGAAAACTTGGTGGTCTTGAAAGAGAAAGCTTCGGCGCACTATTCGTTTAATAAGGGATCGTCTACGCAGGATTATCCGGGCTCGTTGATGGGTTCGATTGCGCTTTTACGCCAAAACTTCTTAGACGCCGCTTGGTACAAATCGAAGCCGGCGAAAGAGGGAACGAATTTATCTTTGGCTTCTTTTAATGAAATTCAAGCGCTTCCACAAATCTTCGAGGTAACCGATAAGTGGTCCGTTTTACGGGCAGATAAAATCGGCGACGAGTTTGGCGTTCAATACATTATCAAAGCGAGCGGTAACGAATACCAACGAATTGATGAGATGAAAGCGTCGAATGCGAAATTCATTTTGCCTTTGGACTTCCCGCAAGCGATGGATTTAGAGGATCCGACGGACGCGCGTTTCGTGAACGTGGCGGATATGAAGCACTGGGAATTAGCGCCTACGAACCCGGCGACTTTTGAGAAAGCGAGTCTATCGTTCGCGATTACGGCGAATGGATTAAAAGATGTGAGCAGTTTTATGCCCAATCTCCGCAAGGCGATTCAATACGGTTTAAGCGAGCAAAAGGCGTTAGAGGCGTTGACTTCAACCCCAGCAACGATCTTAGGCGTTTCTGACATGGTCGGAAGTCTGGATGCAGGCAAATTAGCAAACTTCGTAATCACGAATGGTCCCGTTTTCGCCGAAAAAACGACTATCATTGAGAACTGGGTACAAGGCGATGCGTATCCGATTGCGAAGGAACAATGGAGTTCTTTGGCAGGGAAATATGATTTACAATTAGGTGCAAACAAGGCGACTTTGAGTATCTCAGGTGAGCCAGGAGGGTATAAGGTTCAGATTTTGGCCAAAGACACCACATCCGTCGACTTCTCTCAAAAAGAATCCTTAATCAACTTGAGCTTCTCTTCGAAAGCCGACAAAGGCAAGCGCACGCGTTTGACGGGAACATTCGGAGATGCGAGCTTCGCTGGAACAGGCCAATTAGCGAACGGCGACTGGATTTCGTGGAAAGCAACGGCTTCCGCGGCGGCAGATACGGTAGCGAAAAAAGCAGGTAAGAAAGAAGATAAATTGGAATTAGGATCCGTCATCTACCCATTTGCGGGCTACGGAACACCCAAGCCAGCGACGGCCGAAACGATCTTGATCAAGAACGCGACGGTTTGGACAAATGAAAAATCAGGCGTTTTAAAGGACAGCGATGTCTTATTAAAGAACGGTAAAATCGCGGCGATCGGCAAAGGATTGAAAGATCCAACGGCGCGTGTGATCGACGGAACGGGCAAACACGTGACGGCGGGTATCATCGACGAGCACTCGCACGTAGCGGGAACCGGCGGCATTAACGAATGTTCGCAATCAGTGACGGCTGAGGTGCGTATCCAAGACGTGATCGATCCAGATGACGTGGACATCTACCGTCAATTGAGCGGTGGCGTAACGTCAAGCCACATCTTGCACGGATCATGTAACACAATCGGTGGCCAAACGCAATTATTGAAGTTCCGTTGGGGTGCGAACGCCGAGGGAATGAAGTTTGCAAACTGGGATCCATTTATCAAATTCGCATTGGGCGAGAACGTAAAACGCTCTTGGAACACGTCAAATCCGCGTTTCCCAGACACGCGTATGGGGGTGGAGCAGGTGTTAATGGATGCGTTTACTCGCGCGAGAGACTATGAAAAACAAGGTCCTGGCAAGCGTATTGACTTGGAATTAGAGACTTTGGTGGAGATTTTGAACCACAAGCGTTTCATCACGTGCCACTCGTACGTACAGAGCGAAATTAACGCGATGATGAAAGTGGCGGATCATTTTGGATTCACGGTGAACACGTTTACCCATATTTTGGAAGGTTATAAAGTAGCAGATATCATGGCCAAACACGGTGCGAATGCCTCGACATTCTCAGACTGGTGGGCCTATAAAATGGAGGTGACGGACGCAATCCCGCAAAATGCCTACTTGATGCAAAAGACGGGCGTGAACGTGGCGATTAATTCGGATGATGCGGAAATGGCACGTCGTTTGAACCAAGAAGCAGCGAAATCAGTGAAATACGCAGGTATGTCGGAGGAAGAAGCGTTGAAAATGGTGACGTTGAATCCTGCCAAAATGTTACACGTCGCTGACCGCGTCGGTTCCATCAAGGAAGGTAAGGATGCCGATATCGTGGTTTGGTCAGACAATCCATTATCGATTTATGCGAAATCGGAGCACACGATCGTTGATGGCGCAGTAGTTTTCGACCGCGCGGCAGATTTGATTCGCCAAGCGGAATTGAAAGCAGAAAAACAACGCTTAGTGCAAAAGATGATCGGCGCGAAAAAAGGCGGCGCATCGACTCGTCCAGCGACTCCATCCTACAAGGCGGAGAACGAATGCGAGGAGGATCACCACCACGGAAACAGCATTTGGGACCGTATTTCGAACCGTTGGGCTAACACTGAAAACTAAGATTTAAGATGAAAAAACAGATCATATATACTCTTTTCTTTGCGCTTAGCGGGATCTCTGCATTCGCACAAGAAACCATGCACCCATCCCCTGCCCAAAGCAAGACCATCGTCATCACCGGCGGTACCATCCACGTGGGCAACGGAACCATCATCGAAAACGGCACGCTCGTTCTCGAAAAAGGCAAAATCAAATCCGTATCTGCCACTCCTGTGACTATTTCAGGAGACGTAGAACGCATTGATGCCACAGGAAAGCAAGTCTATCCAGGCTTAATCGCCCCTAACTCGAGCTTAGGTTTGGTGGAATTCGCTTCTACGAAGTCGACCATTGACATCGAGGAATTAGGCGAAATGAACCCGAACATCCGTTCGATCGTAGCCTATAATACCGATTCGAAAATCATCAACACGGTGCGTTCGAATGGCGTTTTATTAGCGCAAATTACGCCGCAAGGCGGGATGATTCCCGGTTCTTCTAGCGTCGTGCAATTAGACGCATGGAACTGGCAAGATGCCGCTTACGCGATGGACAATGGCATTCACTTTAAGATGCCAGCCTTGATTAACCGTCCAGCTGCTTTTCAAAGAAGAGGAGCAAACGCGGATCCAGTGGCGGCGGGGTTGGCGCGCCTCGAAGAGGCGCGGTCCTTTTTTAAGGAAGCAAAAGCATATCTAAACGAGAAGACACATACAAGCACGAACTTGAAGTTCGAAGCTACGAGAGGCTTATTTGACGGAAGCAAGCCCTTTTTCGTGCACTGTGATTTAGTGAAGGAGATGCTAGCGGCGATTAATTTTGCCAAAGAATTCAACTTCAAACTTGTCCTAGTGGGAGCCACAGACAGTTGGATGATTGCGGATATTTTGAAGGAGAATAAGGTGGCGGTGATTTTGGGAGAAATCCACAGCCTTCCCGCTGCAGAAGATGACGCCGTAGATCAGCCGTACAAGACACCCGGAATGTTACAAAAAGCAGGCGTCTTATTCTCTGTAGGCTTCGAAGGCGGCGATGGAAACTGGCGCCAGCGCGACCTGCCTTTCCACGCTGGAACCATGTCAGCTTACGGGATGACAAAGGAAGAAGCGCTTTCAGCGATCACGCTAAATGCCGCAAAAATCCTTGGCATTTCAGACCGCACCGGCAGTATCGAATCAGGCAAAGACGCGAACCTAATCATCTCAACAGGTGATGTGTTAGACATGCGCACGAGCGTTTTAACTCATGCCTTCATTCAGGGCCGCGCCTTGAATTTAGACAACAAACATTCCCAACTTTTTGAGCGTTATAAGTACAAGTACAACGTGAAATAAGTTGAATTAAAGTGCAGTCTAAAAAGTCCTCAAAAGCCAATTTTGTCTTTTGAGGACTTTTTTTATACCCTCATTGCGCGTCATTATCAGTGTTTTTATAAAGTTTAGGATAAAAGTGTTAATAGTTTTGTTTTTGCATTTATTCTCTGAATATTATCAAAAATAAAACGCTAACCACTAATAAAATATGAAAACCAAACTAGTCTTTTCGACCGTTTTGATCAAGTCCCGCTTGACATTACGGATGACACAACAAGAAGTCGCTTCTGCCGTAGGAGTTTCCCAAAGTGCCTACAATTATTGGGAATCCGGCAAACATTATCCCAACGCCACCAAAATTTACCTCCTCATCCGAGTCTTGAAGATTCCCATTGAGGATGTGTTCTCGGCCTAAAATTTTCTTACCTTTGGGGGGATGATTCGCCTCAGCCTTTTACTCTTTTTGACATTCGTTGCGTGCACCCCCTCCCCGGAGCCGGCTACCCATTTCTACGACTGGAAAAAGGAGCTGAATCGCCTATCATCTTCCCCCCTTTCGGTAAAAAAGACCGTCATCTTAGATGGCACAGCAGAAGTGATTGATTCGGCCCAGGTGGATTTGGCCAAAGAATGGGCCCTCTTCCAAGAAGCCGACCTCAACAAACCTGCCTACGCCCTCAGCTACGAGAATCACAGCGCCCCAGGCCTGATCCTTTACGTGCTGAAAAAAGGCGAAGACCTTCCCGTTCGTTCCTTCCAAATCGCTTTAGACTCAGCCGGCAGACCATCTACGGTAGATTTTGAGATCTCTTCTGAGAATTTAATTTACATTACCTCCAAAAAACTCTCCATGCACCTCATCTCCGGTCGCGTGGTTTCCTACACCATTTCAGGTTCACAAGCTTTGCGCTGGTTCTCCTCGCCTACTCGCTATTCGGTTAGTGGGGTGGTATTGTAGCACTTCGTGCAGTCACTAGTCTCTAGTCGGGAGTCGCTGAGCGTAGTCATTGCTGCGCAATCTGGTCGTGGTCGCTCCGCGAAGTCATTGCTGCGCAATCTGGTCGTCACTTCGTGACTTAGTCGCGACTTTGTCGCTTAGTCCGGAGTAGAAGAATGGGTTAATGCAAACCTGCTAACAATTACCATAATAACCCAGAAATGCCTGGAAGGGCATAATGTTGAAATATCTTCGAGGCACTCAGAGGCCTTTTCAGGTATTGACACAATCTGTCAATACCGAAAAATCGACTTTAATGACTCGCGCAATTATTCACAAAATAGCCTTTTACAGCGCATTCCGCCGGCGGAGGATACTCGCGCTATTGACACAATCTGTCAATACCTGAAAATCGACTTTTACGCCAGACGATTTATTTCTCCATTTGTCGATTCTACGCAATCAGAGCCATTTTGAACAGAAAGGCCATGTAGAAAACCAAATCATACTGAACAGCAAGGCCAGGCTGAACAATCAGGGCGCTAAAAGGGTTTAAAGACGAGAGCGAGGGGGCAAGAAGGGAAAACATCGAAATAATTCGTATTTTTAAGGCATGATTTTACGGACAGAGAATTTAGTCAAGAAATACGGCCAACGATTAGTGAATGATCACATTTCGTACCAGGTGGCGCAAGGGGAGATTGTGGGTTTGTTGGGGCCAAATGGCGCGGGTAAAACGACTTCCTTCTACATCGCTACGGGTTTGGTGAAGCCGAATGAGGGGAAAGTGTTCTTGGATGATTTGGACGTAACAGACTTGCCTATGTATAAGAGGGCAAGGCTTGGAATCGGGTATTTAGCGCAGGAGGCGTCGGTTTTTAGGACGCTGAGTGTGGAGGAAAATATTCAGGCGGTGTTAGAGATGACGGATTTGTCGAAGGCGGCGCAGAAAGAGAAGGTGGAGAGCCTTTTGGAGGAGTTTTCCTTAACGCATGTGCGGAAGAGTTTAGGTCAGGTGCTTTCTGGGGGTGAGAGGAGAAGAACGGAGATCGCGAGGGCGCTGGCGGTGGATCCTAAGTTTATTCTGTTGGATGAGCCGTTTGCGGGGGTCGATCCGATCGCGGTGGAGGAGATTCAGACGATAGTGTCGAAGTTAAAATACCGGAATATTGGGATTTTGATTACGGATCATAATGTGGATGAGACGCTATCGATTACGGATAGGGCTTATTTGCTTTTTGAGGGTAAGATTTTGAAGGCGGGGACGCCACGAGAATTAGCGGATGACGAACAAGTTCGTCGTTTGTATTTAGGTAAAAACTTTAAGCTTAGAGAAAATCAGCGATGAAAAAGGAGACGATTGCGGTACATGGGAGTCATTTGAAGGATGAGACGGCGGGAGCGATTGCGGCGCCGGTGTTTTTGACGACGACTTTTGAACGGGCTTTGGACGGAACGTATCCGAAAGGTCACATGTATTCTCGCAACTCCAACCCTAACCGCACGGCACTTGAAAAAGGCCTGGCGGCCTTAGAAGGGGCGTCGCGAGGCTTCGCCTTCGGCTCAGGCCTCGCCGCCGTCAACGCCGTCTTCCAATGCCTACAATCTGGTGACCATATTTTAATGCCCGAAGTGGGGTATTATGCCTCGTACAAACTGGCGGAAGAGATTTTGGGTCCCTGGGGACTAGAAGTGACGCAGGTGGATATGACGGATTTGGCACAGGTAGAAAAAGCGGTACAAAAAAACACAAAGCTCATCTGGGCGGAGACACCGGCGAATCCGATGCTGAGCATAACGGATATTGAAGGCCTGTCAGTCATTGCTAAAAAACACGGACTTAAATTAGGCGTGGATAATACGATGGGCACACCAGTGCTCCAAAATCCCATCGCTCATGGCGCGGACTTCGTGATGCACGCGACGACGAAGTACATCGGCGGACATTCGGACATCATGGGCGGGGCAGTGCTAGTAAAAGAGGATGATGAGTGGGCGAAAAGAATTGAAAGAGTGCAGATTTTGATGGGTGCGACTCCTAATCCGTTGGACTGTTACTTATTAGCGAGGGGTTTGAAGACTTTGCCTTTGAGAATGAGAGAGCACAGTGCGAACGCGTTGGAACTGGCGAAGCGTTTGGAAAAACACCCTAAGGTAGAATTAGTGCATTATCCTGGCCTGGAATCACATCCGCAGCACGCTTTGGCAAAAAAACAGATGCCTCAAGGATTCAGTGGCATGATCGCTTTGCAGGTGAAAACGGGGGAAACAGAAACGAGGGAGATGGCGGGTAAACTGCAGATTTTCCAACAAGCGACGAGCTTAGGTGGCGTAGAATCACTGGTGGAACACCGCAAGTCCATTGAAGGACCGCAAAGTACGACACCGGGAAACTTATTGCGTTTCTCGATCGGTTTAGAACATGTAGATGATTTGTGGGCTGACCTAGAACAGGCGCTGGCTACTATTTAGAGATCCTTCTCTAATTTCACCTCGACTTCTTTATTAATTCCTTTCAGTTCGACACGCTGGCGCTTGTAGCCAGATTTCGAAATCGAAAGAAAATTGTATTGCTTTTCGTCGATCTTAATTTCGATGGGGGTTTTCCCCACGAAGTAACCGTTTAATATAACTTCTGCTCCCGCTGGATCCGTTTTGACAGAAATGGTCTTAGTTGCAGGCGCAACGAAAGAACTTAAAGCACTGATTAGCAATACGATAAGAATATTTTTCATGTAGGCTTCGAATTAAGAAATCGAAATTACCTAAAAATAAATGAAATAATGTTCTGGAAGCTAAAAATATCTAGTTGCTGATAATTGCAATTGGGCATTCAGTACGTGCTGGTCGAGCACCCATTGGTAATTGCGCATCCAGGCGAAATTTAATTTGGCGGTGAGGGAATAGGCCTGGATTCTTCTTTGGTAATATCCACCCCACATCAGGTCTACCCATTTCGCATCATAGGTTTTAAACGCGTCGTAATAGTAATCCATGTTGTGGGCGTAGCGCTCGATAGAAAAACCGGCGATGGAAGCGGGGCGAACGAAGGCGAGGTCAAAGGTTTGGAGGTTTGATCCGGGACCTATGCCGGCACCTAGCACCTGACCCTCGTTTGTGTAGCCGTGGCGAACAAAATCGTGGCGATACCAGGGGCCATTATTGCGTACGAGGCGATCAGCGGTCATTTCCAGGGTGGTGTTTTCCAAAGCCAGGCGAATATACCGGCCGGAAGACTGTTTGAACACCTTGCGTAAACCTAGGATATAGGCCCTGGAATGCTCCATGGACGTTAACCAATCCCAAAAACTATTCTTGTAATCATTATAGCCTAATTCCCCGTAGAGCTCGACATGGGAGGCCGGAAAAACCCAGCGCACATTCAAGGACGCTAACTGGTCTCTTCGCTTCGCATCCTCCAGCGGAAGATTCTTTTTTTCAAAGGGCAGTAAGAACGGAAACACGTCCGTCAAGCCCGAGCCCATGTCAGATGTATAAAGATGGAAAGCGCGGGAGAAACCGAGGAATAGTCCGGGTACCCAGCGCGGCTGGTAATTCAAGGTGAGGGCAGAAATGTAGCGGGCATCCGTGGATTTAGGCTCTAAATAATTGATGCCGTTGACTATATAATCGGATGCCAAAGGCTGTACCCCAGACCCCTCTAAGCGCCCGCCAATCAGCTGGAATTCGAAAGAGCCCAGGAAGGTTTTTAGCGGTTTGACGCTATTGAATGTCCCGTGCAAGAAGCCTGGGGCATTGTTTGACAGGAGAAGGGAGTTGCGGAAACCCGGACCCCACCAGAGATTCTCGGTGGAAATACCCACAGAGACGGAGCGGGAGGAGAGGCGGAGGGCACTTTGGCCTAAACGAAAACGGGAATAGGCAGAGGTCCCAAAGCGTTCCGGAATGTCTGTGCTATTCCACAAAACTAACATGGGAGCGCGCTGAGGGCCTTGAAGGGAAAAAGTTCCGAAGTCTCGGTTCTCCGCGTAGACGAATTCCGGCATCAGCTGGAGACTTAGGCCTTTGTAGTGGGTAAAAAAACCTGCCGTTAAATAAGTTTGCAAACCTTTCGCCGGGATCATCGCGCCGTCGTTCCATCCCAAGGGGGCGTAGGTATTTAGCTGATTCAGGACAGTGGCGGGTAGCAGACCTGTAGCGGCCGAATCTGAAATCGGCCGTATAGTAAACGAATAAGTGGCTCCGGAGATCAATTGTTGATTACGGAGACGCTCTTCAGAAAAATCTGGCCGGCCCACGGGAATGGTTTGGGCGTAGATTTGTGCTGTCAGAAAGAAAAAAAACATCTTTTTAAGCATGGACAAATTTAGGGAGGAATGGGCGCAATGTTGTAAATTTGGGTGATAAAGATTTCGATGAACAAAAAGTCCAACCGTTTTGCGCTGATTCGCTATGTGAACGATGCCCTTGTGGTCATTGCAGCCTATTCGCTTGCGCTTTGGAATACGGGGCATATAGATCAATGGAATCCGGCTTTTGGCCTGCTTTCGCTCGTATTGTGGTATTTTGTCTCCTCTTTTTCGAAATTGTATGCGGATCGACGCTCGAATAAGTTTGCGGAGGAGATCATTTTCATCGTTTACCACCTGATTTTATTTACGATTTTGCTCAGTTCCAGTCTCTTCTTTTTGAAGCCGACTGGGGCCTATGATTTCCACTTCTTTGCCTATTTTATTAGCGCTAATTTCCTTTTAGCGGCCATCACCAAATACATTTTACGGAAGAATCGCCACGCTGCTTTTTACCAAGGACGGATGAATGACGTGGTTTTATTAGTGGGTGCGACCGCCGCGGCGAAGAATTTTTACGATACGGTACAGAAGTATTATTACTACGGTTATAAGGTCGAGGGCCTGATTGATGACGAGATGAACAATATTCCAGGTTGTGATTATTTAGGCAAAATCAGCCAGCTGGACTTGATTTTGAAGTCGCGCTACGTGGACGAAGTCGTGATTGCCTTGCCTACGGACGACTATTCGACCATTCAGCGCTGCATCAGTATTTGTGATTATTACCGGACCAAAGTCCGTATTTTGCCTGACTTCAAACAATATGCGACCTCCTCGGTCAGCATTCAAACGATCGGACAAGTGCCCGTGATGAACGTGGGACGTCTACCGCTGGATCGTTTGGAGAACCGAATTTTGAAGCGCATTTTTGATGTGACGTTCTCGCTGGTGTTCTTCCTGACTTTTGGCCTGATTCTATTTCCACTGATCGCCTTGTTGATTAAGTTGACGTCCAAAGGGCCTGTCATCTTCAAACAAGAACGCTGGGGACTGAATAATGAGACCTTGATTTGCTATAAATTCCGCACGATGGTGCAGGAAAGTGAGGACGTAGATGCAGAGGGAAATTACCAGCAGGCGCAAAAAGATGATCCGCGCATTACGCGTATTGGGGCCTTCTTGCGCAAGACGAATTTGGATGAAATACCGCAGTTTTGGAATGTATTAATCGGCAATATGTCTGTCGTGGGACCGCGTCCGCACCCGACTCCCCTGAATATCGAATCGATGAATACCGTGGATAATTACATGCTACGCCACATCGTTTTGCCGGGAATTAGCGGCTGGGCGCAGGTAAATGGGTGCAGAGGGGAAACGCGGACGACGGAAGATATGCAGGATCGCGTAGACTTTGATTTGAGTTATATTCACCGCTGGTCGTTTTGGTTAGATTGCCAAATCATCCTCCAGACCGTCATTAACTTCTTCAGGGGCGACCAGAACGCGTACTAAACTTTTGAAACTGAAGGCTCAGGGAAAAAATCTCCCAGTAAATACAACCCTACCCAAGTCCAAAATGGGAATGCACCCATAGGTCCTTCTAGAAAAACATCAAAACTACCATTTAGCCAAAAAGTAAAAAGCACACAGGATATCATCAGCTGGCGATCAGTTAACTTCCTTTGAAACATAGGCTTGAATAGACAAAAAAGCCAATAGGACCATAATAAAAATAGTGGCCAACCAAATCTAGCTAATATCGTTAAATTAAAATTGTGTGGCGACCGTAGGTCTTCAGAATCAGTTGTAATGACATCGCTCTCCGCCAAACTCATTCCAAATCCCTTCCCTTGTAACGCAAATTCCGGACTAGTACTGTAATCCAAAATGTTCGCCCACCATACTAAACGCCAAATTTTATTATCTTCTAAAGTAGCATCTTTCCCTACCCCAAAAATAGATCCTACATTTTCGACCAATTGATCCATTCCTACTTTTCTTCCTTGGAAATTATCTTTCACTTTAATAGAAGCATATAAGGGGAGTACAATAAGTAACACCAAAGGTAAAAAGCGGGCGTATTGTTTTAATTGTGTCCGTATTTCATGTTGTTTGGTAAAATAGGCAAACAGTCCTAAGCCTATAGAATAAGCGAGCATACCAGACCTAGAATAGGCCGTAATTATCAGTAAGTTTAATGCAATGGCAATGGCCATGATTAATTGAAAACGAAATGAACGATGGCTTAAAAATAGAATTAATACAAGGGTCGAAATTAATAAATGCACCCCCATATCGCCATATTTATAGAGGGCGAAAGGCACGGAACCAAACAAAACGCGGTTATCAAAAAATTCGGAAAAATTTTGAATGTAAAAATTAAAAAAAGCAAACAGGGGAAACCATGTGTATATTAAAATCAGGTATTCCCACATTTTTTGTTGGTAATCCTTAAATAAAAAGACAAAGAAGGCAAACCAGGCGTATTGAATTATAAACGAATCTCTTATCACATCGAAGAGCGTATAGGAGCGCAAACCCCAAGCAATGTAACCTACCATTATTAGGAGGAAAAATGCCAGAATTTTTGTCCGCTTATCCCAGCCGAACGTATAGTCTTTACGAGTAATAAATAGAATGATAAATCCGCCTACCCAAATCGCTTCGGCAAAAAAACTGTAGGCAATTCCTTTGTTAAAGAATACGTATAAAGCCATTACAAAAAAATAAGCCTGTAAATACAGCTTTTTAACGGCTTCCATGAAGATTATATTTTATTGATGCTTGCCATTGTAAATTCGTATAATCGGATTTGGTTGATGAATCTGACCAGCCAGAGCCATCTTCTATTCTCACCCACATATAATTATTGACTGAAGTTTGGAATACTGATCCGCCCAAAAGTACATATTTTCTTACTTGTATCTGCGCCTCTACCCCAGTCATCAAATTGACCCAATAGCGATTTGTGTAGCCGCTACCATAATATTGATACACATAAAAATCATTATTTTTCACTAATCTTTCCGCATGTAGTCTGATTAAATTGTTACCTCTATGCCAGCTTAAATTGATTGTTTGACTATTCGATCCCGGCCCAATAGATGCCCCCAGTAATTTAGCATTTTGTGTATATCCTTGACGTACTTCAGTGCTAGTATACCAGCTAAAACGATTGGGTTCTCCGGCCGTTGCCTTGATGACTAAAGCCGGATTCATTAATTGTAATTGTGCAAATTCAATTTCAAATTCGATAAATGATTTCTTTCTTTTTCCTAAAGGGAAAAGCTTACGACCACCTATAATAAACCCTGTTTTAGTAGAATCTCCAAAGAAGCTCGACGGACCCACTAGTTTATCTGGTTGACCAAATTCTCCAAAAAATTCAGCATGATCCCTAGGAAGAGCAAATCGGAAAAGAAATGCCCCTAATTGCATTTTTGGATTCTCCACAAATGGTTTCCCCGATTGTGGCCCATCATTCGTGAAGTAATTTTGCTGCGCAAAAGAATAGCCTAAATAGAAATTAGGCACCCACTTGGGTTGCCAATTGACCATAAATGCCTTCAGCATTCTCACTGAATTATTCTTATTTTCAATGCCTCCAGCCCATAGCGGTCTAAAATACTTGTCCTCAGGTGATAGCATACTAGGATTTTCTAGCATACCTACGATTCCTTTCCCTTCAAATGAGCCAACAGGAGTAATTACCGGCTTGCGTGTTTGCAAAAAATAATGTAAAAACCCAGATGCTTCATTGGTCATCATCAAGCTATTTTTAAATCCTGGCCCCCACCAATTATTTTCGGTTGATATTCCCGTTGAAATATTCTTTAGCTGGAATGCAATTCTAGATTGACCAGGAAAAAAGGTTTTCAAAGGAGCTTCTCCAAATTGACTATAATAATCAATTTGATTATTTATCATGAAAAATATCCTCGTAATATAATTCCCGTCTTGTGGATTCCCAATAAAAACAGGCGGTGGAGAGTTTTCCGCGATCACCCATTCTGGCTGCAAGTTAATGTCTAAGAATTTCCATCGTAAATGAACCCCTAGGCTCCACCGACGTTGAAAACCAACTGCCGGATATAATGTCCCTTCATTATAACCTAAAGGCATCACATTATTATTTTGTACTGTATGGCTAAAACTAATATTCTCAAGCTGAAATGACTTTTTCAATGCCACCGACTCTAGTTCTTGTAATGCTGATGTGGAACGAATCATAAAAGATTGGTTCTGGTATTTTAAAGAATCTGCACCATTCATTAATTGAGCATTCCTTAGAGCATCTGTCAATGAAATATCATCCAATAAAGTCGTCTGACCGAATAAAGAACACGTAACCAGCAAAAGACCTACTATATACTTTACCATAAAAATATCGTGTTAATGAAAGCATACAGGTTTGATTTCGAATGATCCTTTTCCCATAAATAATTCGAAGAATTCACCCATTTAAAATCACCTGTGAATAACAATTTTTTATAGCGATATCCCCCTTGAAACCCAAAGGCAAAATCATCCCATTTAGTATCTCTAAGCCAAACCGCATTTCCGCCAGCATAGGTGTATGGCTTATTTGAGACGTGTTGAAAAGAAAGCCCTATTTTAGTCCAGCCCTGATTCCAGCTTATGGCAAAAGATTGTGCATCATTCCCATGACCAACCCCATTCGCAATAATCTGGTTATTATTTGTAAAACCTTCATAGACTTGACCATGTTCATACCAATTCCCTGCTGGACGCATTAAATATGAGGGAGTTTCAGACATTTTTATTGCCTCAGCTTGCACAGATATGAATGACCTTGAATTCAGTGGGTGTAATTTCTTAAAACCAACCATCCAAGCAGCGGCATGACCCATATCTAAATAGAGGTCACGTAAATTTTCTTTGGCATCATTATAGCCAAATTCAGCATAGATTTCGGCATGATTTTTAGGCATTAACCAGCGGGTGGAAAAACTTAAAATCTGGTCTTTGCTCAGTGTATCATCATTATAATCGCTCTTGAATAGATTGTTCAACACCGGCAAGTAGGTGTTCATAAATTTCGCGTTGGGCAGTGGCACCTCGTAATTTTGAAAAGAACGGGAAACGGAGAAGAAGACGTTTTTCATAAACCGCGGCTGGTAGGTCAGGATGATCCCGTTGTATTGGCGATTCTTTGGATTATGAGACAAATCACGTCTTTTCAAGGCATTGTTTTCAAAGCCCTGCAAGGAATCTCTTGTCATCCGGCCTAAAATCAATTGGAATTCGAAGGATCCTATCGGAGTCTTCAAAGGTCGTGTGGTATTCAAGCTGTAATGCTGAAATCCAGCCGCATTATTCGTCATCAGTAACGAAGAATAGTGTCCAGGCCCCCACCATAGATTCTGGTTCGATACGCCTAGCGAAATCCCCCCCGCCTCTAAGCGTACAGAAGATTGTCCTAGACTTAGTCGATCTAACGATGGATTTACTTCTCCCCACGCGTCGCTAGTTTCATAATCTGCCGAACCCGTATGTATAAATTCAGGTTTGAACTGCACATGCAAAATGCTAAATCGTGCATAAAAACCAGCACTGGCCTGCATTTGATAGCCATTCGAGATGGACATCGCCTGGTCGTTCCAGCCATAAGGGCGGGAGGTGTTCAATTTTTGAGAGAGAGAAGCGGGCAATAAAATAGCCTGAAATAGGCCTTTTTTATAGCTCTTAATAGAATCATTTGCGGAGGGATCGATCAAACGATATAAGTCTTGCATGCTCTGCTTCCCCGTAGAATAAAAGGGCCTGGCCAGCATGGACTGATTCGCGTCTACTTTACCTAAGAGTTGCAGATTGCGAACTTGCTCATCGATGTCAGAGAATCCGACGGGGATGGCGTTTTGGGCCCATATTGGAGTCCCAAACAAACACAAAACGAAACAAAGCGACAGCAAAAACTTCATAAACAAAGTTAGGAATAATCCGGTGCTGAACAAAAGGGGAGAAAAGACTAAAAAATTAAAGTTTGCATTACTAATATATAAAAGTATATATTTGTAATATAAACTATTGTAAGCTATGCTTCACGACGAACTAAAATCCCTTTTAGAAGACCAACGTCTTTATTTTAACAAGCAAGACGGCACCATTGATCGAGATAGTAGTCCTGAAATTAGATTAGACGTGCCCTTGGCGGTTATTTTGACCGGCATACGTCGAGCAGGGAAAAGTACGCTGTTAAAGCAATTAGTCAAAGACAAAAGTAAGGTAGGCTATGTTCATTTTGATGATCCTCGTTTTAGCACTTTTGAAGTACCTGATTTTTATAAAATTGAGGAGATTTGGCCCACTATCCACCAATTTCAATTTGATGAAATTCAACAGATAGATGGTTGGGAGGCCTATATTAGACAAGGGCTAGAGAGAGGAAATCGCTATGCAATCACGGGTTCAAACGCGAAATTATTGAGTTTAGAATTAGGCACTTTGTTAACCGGGCGCCATATAACACATGAAATATTCCCCTTTTCGTTTCGGGAATTTTGTCGGTTCAGGAAGCAGATGCCTACGGCAGATTCCTTCCAAGAATATATCGAAATGGGCGGATTTCCGGAATTTGTTGCCTTCAATATACCGCGTTACCATACCGAATTATTTAAAGATATTATTCAACGAGACATCGCCGTGCGGAACGGGATTCGTAACGTACAAGAATTGACGATTATCGCCTTGCACCTGCTCAATAACATCGCAAGACCTTATACATTGAATAAGTTAGCTAAAAGCTATGGCATAAAGTCCGTTAATACCGTTTCGAATTTTGTCAAATTTTACGAAGACAGCTACCTGCTGTTCAGTATTGCTAAATTTGATTTTAGCTTTAGAAAACAACAGGTAAACGAAAAGAAGATCTATGCGATAGACACGAAATTCGCACAACAGAATTCGACCCAACTACACGAAGATAAGGGCCGGATTTTGGAAAATTTAGTCTTTTTAGAGATCCGCAGGAAGACGAATCAGATTTGGTACTATAAAGAAAACCACGAATGTGATTTTATTTACCAGTTAGCTGGTCAATACCATGCTGTTCAGGTATGCCATGAAATACATAAAGACAATTTAGCGCGGGAAATGGCTGGTATGGAAGAAGCGATGTCCACCGTCGAATTAGTCTCTACCACGTTCGTTACCTCCCATCAAACGGAGGATTTACACATCGCAGGCAAAAAAGTGCCGTGCATTCCCTTTTTTGAATGGGCTAAGTAAGTACATTTGTATCCTATGAAACTCTCCGTCTCCATGATCACCTTCCAGGGTGCGGCTTATCTAAAGGCGCAAATGGATTCGATTTTAGGCCAAAGTGTTCCCGTTCACGAAATTATCGTCTGCGATGACGGATCGACGGATGGCACGCGGGAAATTTTAGCCGCTTATGCAGCCGACAATCCACAAATTCAGCTCCACTTTAATGAAAAGAATCTAGGCACGGTAGCTAATATGCAGCAATGCCTACGCAAGACGACGGGGGATCTTATTTTTCTGGCGGATCAGGATGATGTTTGGTTGCGAAACAAGGTCGAAAAGACGCTGGCCTTTTTCCAAGAGAATCCTGATGCAGATGCCGTTTTTAGTAATGCAGATATCATTGATGAAGTAGGTGAAACGCAATATGGGATGACTTTATGGGATATTATTGGTTTTCCATATGGCCAAGTTGAACTAACGGATTTCGAAAGACGCGTAGACAATGTGGTGACGGGCGCGGGATTAGCTTTTAAGCGAAATCCAGAACTCCTTGAAAAAGACATCCCCCAGATACCCGGATTATTGCACGACGGCTGGATTGGACTCTACTTTGCGGCAAAAAATACCCTCAAAGCAAACCCAGAAAAACTATTTCAGTACCGCAGCCACGCAAACCAGCAAGTAGGTGGAAAGATTAAGGAAAGACAAGCCTTGCTAGACTTTAACCTAGCCTTATACGATGGGGTTCCGGTGATGAAAGATTTTGCTACCTGGAAAGCGGCGATGAAACGCCTGTATACGAATCTGGATTTACCTTATATGAACAAGGTGAAAATTCAGGATCAAATCGATTTGTACGCGGAATACGGGAAGACCTATTTCCAGCTGCGCGCTAGTTTATTCCTCTTTGTTAAAGCGATCCGCTAGGCGATTCCATTGTGTACGGAATACTGTATCCGGCAAGATAAACAGTTGTAACACCACAAACCACGTCAACGAAAATACCCCTATCACCAGCAAACGCAATAATAGCGTAGGAACAAAGAGCTTAAACAAAAACACGATTCCTAGATACGGAACCAACCCCAGCAATTGTTGAAAGAAAACCGTGGTATAATTCGAAAGTGAAATCTCCTTGCGAGTGAAGAAAACGAAGGCGATGCAAACCGCTAATTCAGTCAACAGAATCGTGATGGCGGCGCCTTCTTCTTTCAGCGTAGGAACTAAAAGAAACGCCAATATAATACTGATAAACATCCCGATTAGCGCAGAGATCAGAATGGATTTGTCCTTGCCTACGGCGCTGAGGATTTGGAAGCCAAAAATCCCCGACATACTGATGATCAAGATCAACGGCGCCGTGATTTGCAATGGTAAGATCGCGCGATCAAAGGCTGTTCCTAGCAATATATGGATGATCTCCGGCGCACAGGTAACGATTCCTAACACCAAAGGCATCGAAAGGCTCACCAGTACATAAAAACACTGTTTCACGAGTAAAACGAAGGCCTCTTTCTCTCCCTTGTGGTATAAACTCACTAATCCCGGGAACATCGCCACCGAAATCGCACTCAAGACGCCGATAAACAGGCGGTTTAATTTCAAAGCAGAGGAATAATAACCCACGCTTTCATTATCTGCTAGAAAGCCTAATAAGATGGTATCGAGCGAGAAATAAACGGAGATCGTGAAGATGGTTAAAAACAGCAAAGCCATCGGCTTGATGTGTTTCTTCAGCTCCAGGTTTGCAAAAGAGAAGCTAGAAAAATCGAGCAAATCCCATAGCCTTTTTCCATTAAATGCAGCTAATATCACGGCTAATCCCACCTGCATCCGGAAATAGTTCACGTAGTCATTTGTATTTCGGATGAATAGAAACACCGCGGCAATGAAGCAGAGGCGGATGACGAGGGAACGAATAGCGATGAATTTGAATTGGTTCATCCCGCTGAAGAACCATTCTAATTGGAAGACTTGTAGGATAAAGTAGCCCAGCGCCCAAGAGAACAGTGATTGCTCAGCCGCGAGCTGTGGGACCGCTATAATAAAGACTAAAAAAACAAGACTTAAGAGTAAGGTCCCTAGCGCATTGATAATGAAAATTTCGCTAAACGTCTTTGTTAACAATGTGCGATCTGATGCGGCTTTGGCCACTTCGCGCACCCCATAAATAGGAATTCCTAGGGCGGCTAATAAAACAAAATATTTGGCAAAACTCTCCGCGAAATTCAAGACTCCCACGTGCTCTGGACCTAGCGTACGAGCCAAATACGGAAACGTGATTAGCGGGAATAATACCTGCGTAATCGCTAATAACACATTATAAAAGACATTTTTCCGGGTCTCCATTAGCGGTAACTCGCGTCCACGATCAGTTTATATAGGTTTCGAATCATCCGCGGAATACGTTGGATTTTATAGGCCAAAGGCACTCCGTGCACATAGCGACGGTCTAACACATGAAAATGAAAATCCGAGTCGAAATGTTCTGGATTTTCGGCGGCCATCTGACGGCAAACGCCCTGCACATGACGAATCTCTTCTAGATTGGTCTTCCCATTCGAGAACACCCGGTTGTCCGTACGAATCGGACGCGCATGCTTTAGTTGCACTCCGTGCACCACAGCCGTTTTGGTCTTGCCTATCAGGCGTTGAATCGTCGGGATCAAATACACATCAAGTCCCGTACCGGAAATCGAGTGCTTGAAATGAGGTCCAGCGGCCTGAAAAACAGCCTCGCTGTAGAAAGGCGACATTATTTCCACCCACCAGGTATCTTGAACCAAGTACCCTGGTTTGTGGATGAATTGGCGTAAATGATAGTAAGAATCGTGGTTCAAGCTAGGCTGAAACACGTCTAATTTCTCTAATGATGCAATGAAAAAGAGCTTGTTCAGATCGGAAACCGAGATGATTTGATCATCATCTAGAAAACCGATATAGGTCAGCGGAGTTGAAACCAAGGATGCATAAATGTTCTGCATCACATCACCCTTGCATTCTGATTTGATAGATAGATAATGCGCTACGGACATGGGTGCCTCCGTAATCGCACCACTGTAATCGTACAATAACCAATCGAAAGCGGGCTCCACATCGAAATGGATGTGGTCCATGGGGCTAGACTTGCCGTCCCAAGTAATCGCAACGATGGATTTAGGTGTACGCATATTTAACAAAAGTACGATTGTATCGTGTTTCGGCAATAGAAAATCATCCGAATTAATTCAGCGGTCAACAGATGCCTGCGACTCTCCCGTCGAATCAGCGAATCAGATGTGCGCCAGGTCGAAATCACTTCCGGGACAATGGCACCAAGAGAAATCTCCGAGGGATCCACAAATCGCTTGTACATGTCTACCGGATAAGCTACCCGCGCCGTTTTTCGCAACAAATACCGCGCCGCTTTCGCATTCAAGGAATAGCCATAAGCCCCATAAACGGACTTAATCAAGGGTTCGCCCACGCCATTTTCTTTCGTGGAGCGTTTCAAACTAGTATAACCATTCCAAGCTCCCCAGAAGAAAAAATCGTATTTCTTCACGGTTTCGGGCTTTAAAAATTCCGGCTTTAAGATCCGGCTATCGGATTCTAGTACCAAAAAATGCTCCTCTGAACTTTCCCGTGCAATAATACGCCACACCTTGCGGTGGCTCAATATCACCCCAATTTCTGTAGGCAATAATCCCTTACCGGTCCGCGAGTAAGATTTTTCAATCAAAGCCTCTAAAAAAGGAACGTGCACTCGTGACGGAAATACTGGTTCCACCACTTCTAACGCAGGAAGCGCGGATCGCATCGCCTCCACGTGTGACTTACGCTCCGTCTCATGTTCCGCAAAAAGGACGAACGCGCGCTTAAACATGATCGAATTGGCTAAATGTACTGAAAGATCCAGAAGCTAAGGCGTCCGGCGTAAAGAAATCCTGCTTGCCCCCATCAGGGTATAGAATGAAATGGGGCTTGCGGCATAGATAGGCCAAATGTAAGGGCAATGAATCTGAAGTCACCACATAATCTGCCGCCTGTATCAAATCAATTAATTGCTCGAACGAAGCATAATCTGAACCGAACCGCGCTACTTGACCATCGATTCGCGCCAAAATCGAGGAAGGAATGACACGCTTAGGCAATCGTGCATCCGGCAAAATCAATACTTTGTCGCCTTTTCT
This sequence comes from Aquirufa antheringensis, assembly GCF_004307425.1. Classification (GTDB taxonomy): domain Bacteria; phylum Bacteroidota; class Bacteroidia; order Cytophagales; family Spirosomataceae; genus Aquirufa; species Aquirufa antheringensis. The sequence continues at coordinate 596,871 of NZ_SEWZ01000002.1, read as the reverse complement.
TTCCAGACCCTGTGCAGGCAAAGCATAAGCCGCATAAACCGGCTCCCCTGTTTCGAAAATCGCTTTAAACGAATGACCCGTAAAGAAATTCAATAGCCCCAAGCGTACACTTTGTTCCACAAAATCAGACGTTCCTGGATTCGCGCTTATATATTTCCTGATTTTCGATAATTGACGAAATGTGTCAATACTGAAAAACGTCTTATTCGTAAATATATTTAATTGCGATCCTGTGATCCCAAAATTAACAAAGTCAATAATACGAGGATAAATACAGCCTCGCGATATCAGCGCATCATATAAAGGTTTCAAATGCAATGATGCAACGATAGTATCTGTTGCGGCAAGGGCTTGCACCGCTATCGCAAAATCTCCGTAAGCGCGCAATAGAAACACCCGACGCATTATTTATCCGTATAAAGGTAGAGGCAAAGGAAGAATCCGACTACAATACCAGCAAACAATCCAGCGAATCCTAAGAACAGATAGGATTTGCGATCATCCATCAGTGGATATTTAGGCACATCCAGTAGTTGAATCACAGGCGTCTGAGAAACCAAGGCGATGCGACTCATCTCTAAGTTTTTCGTCACTTCGGCATAGATGCTGAAGACAATGGACTTATCACGTGAACTAACTTCCGCCGGAACAGACATGGACTTGTAAGCCACGTTCGGATCTAGGATCTGGAAAGAAGCCGCGTTATAGGACTTCGCATTCAAAACACGTAACAAAGAGTCTCCGCGCGCCTGCAAACGCTTCACGTTCGCAGCTGCAGTGCTCGTTTTCACATTCACGTAATAGGTCGTCGTCTCTTTTAACAAACGCTCTGCAAAATTCTTAGAGAACACCTGGTTTTGGGAAACCGTTACAATCTTGAAGATAGATCCCTTCTTGTTCAGGCGATCCACAGACACGTTTTTCTTCGCGATTTGCTCATACATCACATACAAGACTGAATCTTGATAAACGGAATGCGCCGGCACAATAGCGGCAGAATCAGCCGGAATAGCAAACGAAACAGGAACCGGCAAACGCTCTCCTAAACCAGAAAATTCTATATACAAATCCGCTAAGGTATTACCTGAATTCCCTGAAATAGGCGTCAACAATACCTTCTCAATAATAACGCGGGACTTGATGATGTCCAAAATATTATCGCCTGTAAACAAGCTCGAACCACTTCCTAAACTACCTAAATCCAAGCCTACTTGAGATGCAATACCCGCTAAACCCCCGCCACCGGCAGATTTCTCTTCTAGGATAAACGTCGTAGACGCCGCATAAGCCGGCTTTTGCATGACGCGGTAAACCAGTGGTAAAACAAAGCCAATGACAGCACATAAGGCAATCATTAAAACCTGTGAACGCAAGTAGCTAAAGAATCGCTTGATTGATTCGATGACATCTCCTAAAACGATGGTTTTCTTGTCTGCCATTATTTCACCGTGTTAATTAAAGCGATAATTAAGCCCCCTAAAGATGCTAAGCCCGTTCCCATCGCGATATACTCTGGCGTTGAAATAGGACGCTTATCCTTCTTAGCAGGCACATATACCTCCGCACCTGGCTCTAGGCTAGGGTAGAAGCGGAAGAATAGGAAGCGTTTTGTTGTTTTGATCTCGCCATTAGGACGCACCATGTAGGCGTAACGGCGGGCTGCATTAGGAGCAAACCAACCTGACTCTGAGATTAAGCGACGGAAACCTAAACCGCTGTGGTAGGCGATTTGGCGTGGTACATTCACTGCCCCAAAAGTCTGCACCGTCTGCGTTAATTTAGGCACTTTGATCACGTCACCCTCTTCTAAAATAATATCATAAAGCGAACCTGGCTTTTCCATTGCCTCCGCAAGGCGAATACCTACCGGCTTTTGATCCACTAACAAACCATTCACGTTCGATGCAATCTTCGCGGTATCAGTTGCGGCAAATGAATTGCCAGAGCTACGCTTCGATTGATTTGAAATCGTATTGATCTTGGAAGAGAACAGCGCCTCATCCGCAGACGTCTGATTCACTCGCGTTTTACGCAATAAAATCGCACCCGTTGCATAACCCGTTTGCTTCAAACCACCGGAACGCGCAATAATATCAGAAAGTCGCTCCTTATTTCCAGATAAGGTATAATTTCCTGGATACAGCACTTCTCCTTCTACCGAAACTGTGATTTGCGTACGATACGAAGGTGATTTACGTACGGAAACAATGTCAAAAGGCTGCAATACGAAGTTCAAATCCTCCGCCTTAGCTGAACCTAAATCAATCGAATGTATAATCGAATAAGCCGTCGTATCAGTAGAAGATGTAGATAACAAACGACGCGAAACCTCGATGCGAGAACGCGATGCCCCTTCTTTAAAACCATCCGCTAACAGAATTAAATCTTGCACGCGCATATTGTCCGCAAAAGTAAACGTCGCCGGGCGATTTACCTCCCCGTTTATCGTCACAGAATAGGCCTCACGTAAACTCGTGATGGGGTAAATATGTATTTTGTCTTCGCGTTGCAAGCGAATATCGGTCTTACCTGAAAGGACATCTTTCACATTAAAAGGCAGCACAGCCGGCGTTAAATCAGGATTCAATCGACTCAAAAGCGCGCGTTCTGTAAACGCATTTTCTTTCACGCGAACGGCTGTTAATAAGTCTTTCAGGTTTGTAAATTCATTCAAGCCATATTCCCCTGGATAATACACGGCCCCATCGATAAAGGCCCGATTAGTGAAGGTATTTGCCAAAGCATCTACCACCAAGGAGTCTCCAGAGTGTAATTGAAACGTCGAAAGACCATCAGACTTCACGGAGAAAACCTCAAACCCAGTCGCACCCATCCGCTTCACGCGAATACGCTCCTTGAATGCATCATCTGCAAAGCCACCCGCATAACGCAAGATATCTGCTGCATTTTCGCCCTTCTTCACATCAAACAAAGCCTTCTTCTTCACTGCGCCGCTCACCGCCACACGTGACTCATAGGTTCCTACCCGGATCACATCGTCGTCTTGCAAGATTCTATTTTTCGACAAATCCCCTTTCAATAGGAAATCATATAAGTCTAAAGTCGTAATCGTTTTCCCATTACGCACTAATTCGATCTTGCGGAATGAACCTAAATCAGATGGCCCTCCTGATGCATACAATGCATTCATTAATGTAGAAAGAGAGGAAACGGAATAGTTCCCAGGCTTCTTCACTTCGCCCACTAAAGTTACTCGAATAGAACGCAATTGACCTAGAGATACCATCACTTTCGTGCTGCCGCCCGCGATGGTCGTGTAAATTTTACCAGCCGCTTCTCTGATGCGAACCTGCGCCTCTTCGATCGTCAAACCGCTTACTTTAATGGGTCCCAAATTAGGGAAACGAATATATCCCTCCGTGCTCACCTTCAGCTTTTTCGTGCTTTCACTTAAGCCATAAATATCCACAATCAGCTCATCTCCCACACCAATCGAATAATTCCGCGGCGTAGAAATCGCCAAATTAGGCTCAAAGCTCAGGTTTTGGTTTTCAAAAATCTCAGATCCAAACACGCGCAAACCAGAGGGCGCAGCAGAGGGCCCCGATATCTCAATTTTCTTACGTGGAACCGTAAATTCCTCTGACGTTTTCGTCTTGTAGGCGTTCTGTGAAGACCCCGTTAATGGATCTAAAGAAGCAATGCGGCGATTTAAAATGATGATTTGATCAGCTGGAACCCCTTTTTGCTTCAACACCTGGTCGATTTCTTCTGGCGCTAAACCTTGCAACTGGTACTTCACCATAATCTGCGCTAATTGCTGATCACTAATGTTATTGATATCGACGGGTATCTCCTGAGCGAAAACGGGAATCGCTAGGATCAACAAAATAAGTATGCGTAATGCTTTCATCTCTATTTTTTTTAGGTCTAGTCTTAAGACTATAAACCAGCTTGTAAAATTACTATTTTATTTAATAAGATGAATGATAATTTATTATGTGGGAAGCGAATGAGCCTAACTAACGGTCTCGTAAGCGAGTCATGGGTGCTTCATAATAAAAATATAATAAATGGGAAAGGCAGAATACTAAAACCCAATATAGCACATAGCGTATGCCCCCTATGGCATATTTTGATTCCATAAATAGCGTCCAAGGTATTTTTCGCAAAATCCAATTTTGGATAAGCGTTAAATTGAGTAGGTACATGGAATAAGATAATATACTTATGTAGCTAAGGGCCTTAGGCCAAAATCCTTCTCTGGATTTAACTGAGGTCAAAAAAGGTAATAAGCAGGCAGTTGCAATGGATTGAAAAGAAAAGGAAAATACCGCCTGGAATAAACTCACCCTATTCTCAAGCAAAGGCGCTACATATTTAAAGCATCCTAATAAAACCAGCCCGAAGATAAATAGCATTCTCTTGTATTTTTCCCAAAAACCTGGATTAAAATAAAACACATATGCCGCTAAAACCCCATACATAATACTATCTAAACGAGTAATAACTTGCTTTCTAAACACATTATCCCATATATTTTCGGTCAATGCTGGAAAGGTTGAATATCGATTAAATCTTATGTAGGTAATTACTAAAATCACTAAAAGAGCTGTACCTAATAGAGATGATTTAGTCGGTATTTTAAAAAAATTCAATTGAATGAATAGAAAAAATGGAATAAGAAGATAAAACCATTCTTCCACTGATAGGCTCCAAGCTTCTGGAAAAAAGGCAGGATGAATGCTATTAAAATTTTGGAAAAAAAGTGCGTAGGACCCGATTTGTTGCATATCAAATTGGGAATTAAAAATAAGTTCGAGAACCGCTAGCAAAACTAAGACAAATAAATAGTTAGGAATTGTACGATACCATCTTCTTTTCCAAAAGTCAATTATATCTATTCCCACTCCCCTTTCAATCAATTTTATCAATATCCCCCCTATCAAAAATCCACTTAAAACGAAAAAGATGGATACCCCATCAAAGACCAACAAATCTGTCCATTCTCTCAACGCAGGAGGCATAAGAAGACCCCCATGATCTATGACTACGCATAAAATGGCTACCGCTCTTAGGATGTCTAAGCCTAAAATTCGTTTAGAATCAAGATTCAACTTTAAGAATGATTTCATTTAGTCTTTCTAATCCAAAAAGCTCCCGGTTCGCAGGCAGGGAAATCCGATAACAGGGGACATTTCAATTTTAAATCCTCGAAATGGTGGTGCTTTAAATAATTCAATGAACCGATGATTTCAAACGAGGAATTATAAGACAAGAAAGCCTCTAGTAGATACTGCTCATTCCAAAAATAATGCTTGTTTACAACCCATTCTTCTGGGTAATCTTTTGGCGTAAATATATCATGGATATGAACGAGCACACCAGGCTTTAGAAGTGGCAAAATGGTTAGGTACTCATGTAACACATCGCCTTGGGGTCTAATGATATGAGATGAATCGATGAATAAAATGTCATTCGCCTCCAAACTTGTAAAAATAGACGTTTCTATATCTTCCACTTTTTCCCGTTTCACCTCAATTCCTAGCTCTTCTAACCAAGGTTGTTCATAAGGTTCGATGCACACATGTCTGCAATGGTAGAACTTGTTAAGATCCCCATTTTTCTTGATGGCATTTTGCGCCATCAAAGTGGAATTTCCACTACCTATTTCAAAGATTTGTTTCGGTTGAAAATGCCGAATCATATTATACAGATATTCTGCATCACCTGGTCCGTAGGAATCATTTAGGTAATAATAGGTAGCAGGTGCTATTGAATGCAAAGGGAATGATCTCAATTCATCCGCATACGTAAATTGATTTAATAAGTCTCTTTGTGTTTTTAGATTCAAATCAATCGAAGCTAATTCCCGATCTTGGTTTAAGGGCCTTTCCAAATACTTCCTCGGATTAATCATCGGATCATAATAATGATCTAAAATGGGGAAAACCCCCACTTTCATTAGCAGAAAATCAGATGTAGAACTAGAGCCCTTTTGTCTGATAAACTTCAGCCAGATAGCGGACAGAACCGTCAGAGGAGATCCTAAAAAAAGCAATACCTTTATTATTTTATTTTTCATCAATCGCTAAGTTAGGTATTGCCGTAAAATTATTGACTAATTCAGCTCGATAATTGTTAATTTGCACTAAAGAATCTGAAAGACTGAATGCAAAACAATTTGCCTACATACGAATTACTTGGTATTGATTACACAGCATCTGATTACGAAAATATCACAAAGGCAATCATTGAACATGCTTCAAAACATCATTCAATAGGACTTAGCGCTTTAGCGGTTCATGGCCTAATAGAAGCTTACCAAAATCCTGCCTTACATAAATTGATTCATTCGATTCATTACGTAGTTCCAGATGGGCAGCCCATTAAGTGGTGTTTAAATTATTTTCATCACGCTGATTTAAAGGATCGCGTTTATGGCCCTACCTTAACATGGAAAGTATTAGAAAAGGCAAATGAGCAGAATTTACGCCTATTTCTGTTTGGAAGTACGGAGAAAACCTTAAGTCTATTTCAAGAAAATATTGCCAAAAACTTCCCTCAGATTCAAATCGTCGGTCACCACGTAGATCGATTTCGAGATGCTACTAAAGAAGAAGATGAGGAGGATATAAAAAAGATAAATCAATCAGGAGCACAGCTCATTTTAGTAGGCAGGGGATGTCCCAGGCAGGAAATATGGGTAGCGGAGCATATTGGAAAAATTAATGGGGTCATGATGGCGGTGGGTGCCGCATTTGACTTCCACGCTAATACGCTTAAGCAAGCCCCTGCCTGGATGCAAAATAATGGATTGGAATGGCTATTTAGACTCATCCAAGAGCCTGGCAGACTATGGAAAAGGTATTTATTTACTAATTCAGCTTTTATTTATTTAATTTTATTAAAAATAGTCAAACTTGACAAATGAGAAAGATTTTAGTTACTGGTGCTGGAGGATTAATTGGAAGTGAAGTTGTCCGTTTCTTTTGCAAAAAAGGGATTGAAGTAGTGGGTATAGACAATAATATGCGTCAGGTATTTTTTGGAGACAAAGGCGATACCACCTGGAACATCTCAAAATTAGAAAAAGAAAATGCCCGTTTTAAAAATTACACGATTGATATTCGAGATCGTGAAACCGTATCGAAATTCATTTTAGAAATAAAGCCGGATGCCATCGTACATACTGCCGCTCAGCCTAGTCACGACTTAGCCGCCTCTATGCCTTTTGAAGATTTTGATGTGAATGCAGTAGGTACATTGAATTTATTAGAAGCTACAAGAAGATATAACACCTCAGTTCCTTTTGTTCATTTATCAACGAATAAGGTCTATGGAGATAATCCTAATTTCCTTGAGCTGACTGAGGGAGAAACAAGGTATGACTATGCTGACTCAAAGTATTTTAATGGCATTAGTGAAACATTTAGTATTGACCAATGCAAGCATTCTCTTTTCGGAGCCTCTAAAGTTGCCTCGGATATTTTAGTTCAAGAATACGGCCGCTATTTTAATATGCCTACTTGTTGTTTAAGAGGAGGCTGTTTAACAGGCCCTAATCACAGCGGGGTAGAATTACATGGCTTTTTAAGCTATTTGATCAAATGCAACTTGAACGAAATTGAATACAAAATATATGGCTATAAAGGGAAGCAAGTAAGGGATAATATTCATAGCTACGACGTGGCGCGTTTTATTGATTTATTTATCCAAAATCCAAAAGTAGCCGCAGTATATAACATAGGTGGAGGACGAGATAACTCCATCTCCATCCTAGAGGCATTCCAACTTATCGAAAGTATTTCAGGTAAACCAATGAAATACACTTATGTAGATGAAAATAGAATTGGGGATCACATCTGTTACATATCAAACCTCAATAAAATCAAGACCGACTACCCTAGCTGGGGAATAACGAAAGATCTGCAAACAACTTTTCAGGAGATTCATGATTCCTGGAGTAAAAAGGGACAAGTCTAAAATAATTCTATTTCATTTAAGGGACAGAACAAAATCCTGCTCCATTTTTTACAATTGGTCCAGTTATTTGTTTACTGTCAATACAATGATTTAACCTCTTTTTCTGCTACTTTTTCTTTCATATACTTAAACAACTCTTCCAATTCTTGAAAATGATTTACAACCTTTAGAAAGGTCTCAATCGTAGCGTTCTTACCTGATTCTAAGTTATGAATCGTTATTCTAGACAAATTCAAATTTGCCGCAAGTTCCTCTTGGGAAAGCCTTTTTCGCCGGCGCATCGATTTACACCATGTACCCATCAGAAGCTTTACGTCACTTATTTTTATTGAATCAAAGAATATTTCTTCCATTTTTGTAAACTATATTATACAATATAAGCATATATAAGCATAAATGTATAATATAGTTTACAAAAATGCCCGCCTTTCAGCGAGCTTGTTCAGCTCACTTCCAGCCTATCACAGATTTGCTGAAAATATCCTTGAGACCAGATTTCTAAATCTTGTGGATTAGGAATAAAACGAATTACGTCCTCTTTTACTCTATTGATATCTAAGGATGCGATTTTCAATGCTAGCAATTCAAGCAATTGGTCTTTTGTCATAGTTTCTTGAGCCCAGTCTCCACTTTCAATCGCTCTATGGCAAAAATGAGTTAAGTTAATTTTTACCCTTTTTTTTATATACCAGTCTAAATCATACCAGTCTCGGCCTTTAACCCTAGTCTTCCATTTTCGAAAAAGAAGCGCATGCATTTTACCGGCAAACAGATCTGGAAGTGTAAGACAGTTAACGTAAAATGAGAAGGGTTTAGTCAGGAGTTTATTTTCTGTGCCAAATCGAAGCGGCGGATTCGTATCAATTTCCAGCTTGATTTTAATGCTTGGCTTTATCGAAAGCTTGATTTGTGGGATCGTATCCTCAAATATCAATTCACTCCAAAGTGTATCTGATTTCAGGAAGGCAGAATCGATAGTTGAAATCGTGGATTTCATTTTTTGATTCAAGCTTACCTTTATTCCCAAAGCCTGAAACTCATCCACAATTGATTTAAAATAGTGATCGAATTCAAAATCAGCATCTTTTTGCAATAAGGAAAAGTCCAAATCTTCAGAGAATCGATTCAATCCGTGAAAAATTCTCAATGCAGTACCGCCATAAAATGCAGCATGTTTGAAAAAATTAGCTCTGTATAAGCCTGCCAAAGCAATTTCTTGCATAATCTCTCGTAACGCCTGTTCGGTGTCTTGAATATTTTTAGGCTCATACGATTCAATCCATTCCTTGATCATAATTCAGCTATTGCTTCGATTAAATTCTTAATACTCGTCCGCTTAGGGCAAACTGGTAACCACTTGGCCATCTCACGTAAATTCAATTCTCTCAGGCGATCTTTATCCATTCTTAGATCTTGGACGAGAAAAGTCATGGCTTGTTTCTTACTCCTCAGATTTACTCCAGCAGTCGTAATTACTTTATCGCATATACACTTTTCTGGGCTCGCAATTAAAACCGTTTGTTTATCAGTTAATCGGACTGATTTTATCCCTACAGGATAATAGGCCAAAGGCAAATGAGTAAAGCTAAAAACCGTGTTTTCAACAGTAGATCTTTTCGAAAGTTTACTCGTAACACTAGTTATTTCAAAAACACGCTCAGGTATAAACCCCCAATAAAACAAAGCGGAGTCAAGAGAAACATAACTAGGACCATACAAATGATTCGCTACCAGAAATGGCTCAGGTCTATTCGAGTTTATTAAAGTACTAGTCATATACAGACCCTTCCTTAACTGAATTAAATCCCCCTGACTCATCAATTCCATAATTTTATCATAGGGCCTATTGTAATCCTTCAAAATTGTTAGTAAAATCTGCGTGCTTATAGGCTGTTCCGCATATTCTGCTAAAAGTGTTCTGACATCCATATGTCAAAATTAATTATATAATTCGGATTTATTCCGAATTACACTATATTTTATTACATTAATTGTCAAATTTTTAAAATCAATTCGGAAAACAATCAAATCCGGGATTATCTCAATCTAGAGATAAAGGTTACCCTTTTCGCTTTAGGAAGGTTTTTCAATATACCCGATTTAGTCAGAAAGAGTATTGCTGATTCACGTGATTTCGTGGCCAGAGCGGTTGCTTTATGAATCGCATCAATTTGTTTCTTGAGTGTATTAGGAGACATTGATTTAATTAAATAGTGGTTCGATAAAGGTATCAAAATAGCCGGGCCATCCCTATCAATAAACTGATAATCCCCTAAAACAAAAAGCCCGCCTTCCAGCGAGCTTCCTTTGTTTAAAATAAATGACTAAGTCACGAAGTGACGACTAAATCGCGAAGCGATGACTAAGCCCGAAGGGCGACTAAACGACAAAGTCGTGACTAAGTCACGAAGTGACGACTAAATCGCGAAGCGATGACTAAGCCCGAAGGGCGACTACCCTAGTAGCTCCTTCAAATTCACCGTCTTAAAAAACACATAGATCAAAGAAAAGAACACCCCCACAAACATAAACCCAATCGTAATCAAACTACGCTTGGGGCCATCCTTCTGAATTGCTACCTGTGCCGGCTCCAATACTTTAAACACAGGTGTCTCACGGTGTAATTTTACCTTAGACTCTTCGTATTGTCCGCTGATAGTCGTATACAAATTGTAAGCCATATCCACCTCGTATTGCAATTTCTTCTCGCGGTCTTTTGCCACGTTCAAGAACAAGTTCATGTTTTGATCGCGATATGCACTTAAAGTAAATAAGGCTTGGTCATAGCGTGAGCGGGATTCCGAAAGGCGCTTTTCTAAGAAGGTCAATTCTTGTCTAGCCTTCTGAGTGCGATAATCTGTTACATACTTCGTCAAGTAGTGCTGAATTAGCGAAGTGATGTTCGCTGCCGCCACCGGATTCGTTAATTTAGTCGTTAACGAAATGACACCAGATTTTTTATCAATCTCTAGTACTATTGAAGCTCTTAATCTCTTAATAGCTAATTGTTCCTTCTTATTTAATTTGATTAAATCTGCAGAAAGGGCGCTAGATGGGACTTTATCTAGTTTTACATCATAAACAATTTCATTTTCATCAGGATCGCCAAATAAATCTAATGGAGCAGAATCTTGCTTCTCAGATAAAAAGTCCAAAACCGTTTGCCATTTCTTGTGTTTCGTGCTATAGATTTTTGCTTTCAATACTTCCTGTAATAAGGGAGCACTCTGAACGATGTTAGGGTATAAATCTGGACGAATAGCTTCGGCTCCAGAGGAGCTTCCGCCTAGGTCTACACCAGCTAGCCCTGCTAGGGATTTTAAACCACCCATTCCGCCTGCACCACCGGATTTAGAATCTAATTCCGGTAATAGTTTCGCGTTAGAGCTATATTCATTAGGCTGCGTTAGGGAATAAATAGCCCCTAATGCTGCAAAAAGCACAGCACAAGTAGCTATTAAAATCCGATACGACTTCAGCGTACGGAAAATCTCACCAAAGTTGATCGAAATTTCCCCGTTATCTTCTAATTGATTATTTTCTATCGTAGACATGGCGCTTATTTAGTCAAATTGTTAATAAGTGTTGTCAAGGTAAGCGCAACAGAAACTAAGGCAGATGATAAACCAACGGCCTCAGCAGTAGTTAGACCCTTTTTAGTCGTCGGGAATTCAGGTACCACTATCTCAGAACCTGGAAGTACCCTCGGATTAATACGGAAGAATAAGAATCGTCTTCTTTTCGTGGAAATACCGTTAGGCGCTTTCACGTATACATTTCTCTTGTCCGCATACTCAGTATATCCACCCGCGCCATCTAGATAGTCTTGAAGACTATATCCATCCACAAAAGCAATAGCAATCGGATTCTGAACACCTCCGGAAAGTTTAACCGTTTCTAACACACGTGGAATGACTAAACGGTCATTTTCCATGAGTAATAGGTTGTTTTTAGAAGCTGGGTTCTTGAGGATTTCAGAAAGTTTTACCCCCACCACAGTTGAATCACGGTACAGAATAGCGCCATCTAAATAGCCTTCCGGTTTTAGACCTCCCGCCTCAAAAATTAAATCAGCAATCTTTTGATCATCTTTCGGAATCGCATAACGACCGGGGAAGTTCACCATACCTTCGATGGTCACCCCTCTTTGCACTTCATAATTAGGCGATCGACGAATAGAGATGATGTCAAAAGGTTTCAATTCATATTGACTTCCTTCGCTGCTGATATTCAAGCTGCCATCGATATCGAAAGTCTTAACGATGATTTTTTCATTGGTTGCGTTGTCGTTGCCATGCGTGATCACACGACGCGATAATTCGATTTTAGCATAACTAGCCGCTTCTTTAAAGCCTTTCGCCATCAGAATGATATCTGCCACCTTCATTCCGGTACGGAATTCGAATATACCTGGTTTATTCACTTCACCAAAAATGCTGACCCGCTGGTATTCACGCAAAGAATCGAGCGAGTAGACCATTAGGGAATCTTCGCGGTGTAGCGCGATATCTGCTAATTCGCCTCTTAATACTTTTCCTAAGTCGAAGGAGATCATTTCCGGATCGTAGTTTTCCTTTCTACGGGAAATAGTTGCACGATTTAGGAACGCATTTTCACGAGGCCCTTCAGCGCGTTTGATTAATTCTTTTACCGTCGTTAAGCCATTTTCGATGGCAAAAACACCTGGTCTAAATACCGCGCCACTCACTGTTACACGATTTTCATAACGCTCGATAATTTTACCTACCGAAATCGAATCTCCATTTTGAGGTTGGAAAGTCGCCACTTCATCTTGTGTGATGTTTAGTAATTTCAACTCACGCGAAGTGTTTCTGCGGACATTTAAGGAGTAGGTATAGGCCTTATCTGTGAAGCCCCCCGCATAACGCAGGATGTCTTTTAAGGTTTCTCCTTTTACGGCCTCAAAAACCATGGGGCGTCTTACTTCGCCGGCTAATTCGACATGAGAATCGAAATCCCCTACACGAATGATGTCTTGGTCTTTTAATTGGATGTTGTCTTTTTGATCCGCCTTTAGTAAGAAATCGTATAAGTCTAGCGTACGAACCACTTTGTTGTTTCTTATCACGCGAATGCTACGGTAGGATCCATTTTCGTTAGGCCCACCTGCTAAGTATAAGGCGTTAAATACGGTTGCCAAAGAAGAGATGGTATATGAACCCGGGTTCTCCACTTCCCCTACTAGGGTCACTTTGATACTGCGCACATTTCCTAAGGTGATAATGGCAGAAGATCCGCTACCAGGGCGATTCAAACCTTGATATAATTGCCTTAAGCGACTCACGATACGGGCAGATGCTGCCTCTACGTTTAATCCATTGACATAAATAGGGCTCAAGTTTAGAATCTTAACCGTTCCCTCTGGACTCACCGTAACGGTGTAATTATCCATTACTTCGCCAAAGATGTCGATATTCAACTCATCATCTGGTCCTAGCGTATAGTTCACAGGAGTCGCAATACGCAAATCCGGCTCGAAGTTTAATTTCTTGTTATTGAAAAGGTTCGCACCGTAGATCTTTTTCTTAGGCAACAAAGTAGAGTCTACCATTTCCTCTTCCTCCATCGAAACGTCTTCCGAGCCCTCCTCATCGGTATTTTTAGCCCCTTTTTTCGTGCTCAATTTCCCCGAAACCGTTCTTTTAGAAGAGGTTTTCGATTTCGACGTGGTCGTTTTTTCCTTCGTTTTTGTATCCCCTATCTGCGTCAAACGGCTGCGCATTTTTGCTATATCCGCTGAGGTATATCCTTGTGCTTTGGCTGCTTTTTCTAACTGTGCTTCTGTCATTCCGCTGGATTGGGCACGCTCGAAGAAGGTAGAAATTTCTTCGTCACTCAGGTCTTCCACTTTGCGTTTTGCCTGAGAAAAGGCTGCGTGAACAAGTACTAGGAAAGAAAGGGTCAAAAGAATTCGACTGAATAATTTCATACAAGAATGTTATGATACGTATATTTTAGGCAAATTTAACTAAAATTTAGGACAAGCGATGCTTTGGCGGTTAGTGCTGCAAGGATTTTTATTTAATGGTCAAATCCGGTTCAAATTTTAAGGGTGTTACTTACACTTCTGCAAAAACCTTCACATGTTTTCCCTCTTCTTTTCTCCATTTCTTTTCAGTAGAAATCTTTTCTACTAATTTATCTTTAAAATACACCTTGAGCCAGTTATTACTTTGAAAATCACAAACCTGCTTATAGACTTCTTCTGAGTGAATGATTAGGCGAAGAATAAATTCTTCCTTAGGATCTCTGTGGTTATTTATTACTTGACTTAAACTAGTCGGATTAACATCGATATCCTTAGCAAAGAGCTTTCTTTTGGGATATATAGAATCGACATAAAATTCCAAAAATGAGGGAAATTGACCCCTACTATCATTCACTTCAGAAGATAAGAATTCTTCCATTTTCAATTTTAATTGAAGAAGCTTTGCTCGTCTTATATCGTTTGAGGACAAATTGCTTTTTCTTAACGCACGCGCTTTTGCTAAAGACTTTAATTCATTCTCTCCAGCCAGCATGGAACTCTCCCTTGAGTCTAACAAACTATCCGGATCTAAAATTAAATTTTCATTAATCATGGTCGTATGTATTTATCACGTCTATTATTTCTGGTACCTCAAGGCTTAGCAATGACCCCACTTGTTTCATCTTATACTTTTCTTTGTAATGCGCTGCCACTATTGTTTTAGGCCAAATAACTAAACAAGCATCCTCCGCAAAATTATACACTGCTAATTGAGCCGCATAAGCGATAAGATGTCCAGCTATCCGATCGAATTTTTTATTTCTTCCTCTATTATCTTCTGAGACAGCTAATAACCTAATTTTAACAAAGCTCTCCTTCGAGAATACTTCCAAAGACATTAATCCTAGTATTTCTTTAGTCGACTTTAGCTGCAGTTTTACAACACCCTGATTAAGCTCTTTCTCCCATTCAAAGTAAAAGTTGTCTCGTTTCAAATCCGCCAATTCAGCGAGAACGATTTCAGCCAAAAATTCTTCTCCTGTCAAGACCTCTATAACCTTCATGTGTTAGTAAATATAAGCAAAAGTTTACAAAATACGTAAACAAAATTCAATTCATAATGTTATCAAAAAAGTATTGAATTTGTTGAATCCGCTAGTTCAACTTATTATCTACTATTCCCTAATAAGAAACTGATAATATTGTACAAAAAAAGGGGCAAACGATCCTAATGCCCTAAAGAAGCTAATGAAATTACGTTTATCCCATCGGGGCGACGGTAACTCATTACCTAGACATTGTGCAAATATGAGGACTTTTATTGTGCACTTTTAAGGATAATTATTCTTACACACTTTTTAGATTTTCCTAAATATCCGATTTAAAAATGTTTTAATATTATAAAGTCTTTTTATAAATCCCCCTTTAAACAAAAAAGCCCGCCATCCAGCGAGCTTTTAAATCAAAAATACACTATCAATCAATGCGCCACTCCCTTACTAAAAAGCACACTCGTAAAAGTCCTCACCACTATCATCAAATCAAACCAAACCGACTTTCTCTCTAGATACTCTTTCTCAAGCGCCACTTTAGCCTCAATGGAGATCTCGTCTCGCCCGTTAATCTGTGCCCAGCCTGTGATTCCTGGCTTAAGCTTGTCTACCCCTGCTGCGACCCGTAAGGCCATTAAATCGTCTTGGTTATACAACGCCGGCCTGGGCCCCACGAATACTATTTCTCCTTTGATGATGTTGATTAGGTTAGGTAATTCGTCCAAACTCAATTTCCGCAACACCCCTCCTATTCTCAACAAATAGGACGCAGGGCTTTCTAATAAATGCGTCGCGACATTTGGCGTATTCTTCTTCATGCTTCTGAACTTGTAGATGTTGAGGGATGTAAAACAATTTTCAACCAGATTATATGTCCTTAATAGAACATTTGGAAATTCATTTTAAAAATGAGTACTATTAACCCAATATTATTATTTGATTGCCGCTAAATACCCAAAATTCAAAACCATGTTTATTAATGCCATTATGCAATAACTTAGCCCCATTAGGCAATAAGTCGGAAAGTCTCCCAAATGCTTGAGAAGCATTTAACTGAGAAGGTGAAATGGA
The DNA here is from genome assembly GCF_004307425.1 of Aquirufa antheringensis. GTDB lineage: Bacteria > Bacteroidota > Bacteroidia > Cytophagales > Spirosomataceae > Aquirufa > Aquirufa antheringensis. The sequence continues at coordinate 580,812 of NZ_SEWZ01000002.1, read as the reverse complement.
AATAGAATTACAAAAACAACATTTCTTTGATTTAAAGAGTTTTATGTAGCGATTCAAAATTGGAACAGCTAGAACAGTATCCAACGTTGATTTTAATTGTACAGCACCTTTTAAAGTTGCTTGTTTAAAGCTTTGCTTACTTTTTAATTCATTAAAAATAAAGTTGCTTTTATCTTGAGTAAAAACAACGGCATCGCACCTTTTTCTTCCTCTCTGAAAATTGGCGTCTAAGCTTGATATAAATCTATCATAATCAAATATTTTCACCACTTTATTATTTGAATTTCTATACTTAGCTTCTCCTAGTTCAATAGATGTAATGCAAACAACTTTATTTTCATCTTTTAAACCAAAAGTTAAATCGGAAGTTTTTTGCAATAAATTATGCAATTGACTGTTAGGAATACCATAATATTTTATAAACTCATCAATCATTTTTATATAATTATATTAAATCGAGTTGTATGAGTTGTATATGTCGTTAATCGTATCTGATAAAGAATTAGTATTAACCAACCTTTCATTTTGAATTATTAAATCTTGCAATATACCTTCTGAAACCTGATATACTCCCAACTTTGAGTAGTCAAACTGCGCAAAATTTTCACAATTTTCATCAAAAGACTTTATCATTAAATTTAAATGATTAATTATATAAGGACTATGCGTTGAGATGAAAAGGCTCATATCATTCTCATTCCTCATAAAACAATCTTTAATCAACTCCTCCATCAGTTTAAATTGTGCATCTGGGAATAGGCTTAATTCTGGTTCCTCAATATGAATATAAATTTTCTTGCCTAATTCGCTTAAATTCTTCGTAGGCCTAAAATCTGTAAGACTATCAACAGATGACAAATAACTTAATACTGAACGATTAAAAGCATCCTCAAAGTCAAATCTTGAGGCAAAATATTTAGAGATTAAAGTGATTGGTGCTGAACTTTGAATCCCTGAAGAACTATTTTTAAATTCCAGCTCAAATTCATTATTTATTGACCCAATTTTGTATTCCCTACCTTTATTTGTTTTCTTTGAAATAAATTTAAGCCCTAAATGTTCTAATTGAACACTTTTCAAAACATCAGAGGCTAACTCAAAGTCTTTATAGACTTCATGAAAGTAAAATCCTAAATATGCCCCCGCAAGAGAAGCGCTTCTGCTAGCCCATAGCGGTATAATATTTCTATTTTCAGTTATAAAACTAACCTTAGTGAAGTGTAAATTTTTACTTGATATTAAATTTGAGCGATACAATTTTCTATCTGAGTATTTTATTATAACTTCTTCGCCATTTTCAAATTTTACAGTATAAATTATGCTTGTATTCGGGCTTAAAAACTCTTCGAGACCACTATATTTAAAATGTTTAACTATGTGAAATCTAAATGGACTTTTAGAAATCTTACTGTTTTTAAGATAGGACCGTATATTTTCCATCTTAAAGATATATCTAAACAAGGAAATACATTTCATTAAAGTACTCTTACCGCTTCCAGATTCGCCAATTAAAACCGTAAAAAGCTTTATCTCCTCGATATTTACTTCTTTTAAGGGTCCAAAATTTTTAATTACTATTGACTCTTTCATATTATATTCCCTTAATCTAGAATTTTACTGCGCTTAGATGAATATCAAATTTAGAGAAATAAATCACTAAATAATCTGAAATTTAAAGGTTTTTAATATTTACAACAAAGGGAGCTCATTGTGCTCCCTTTTCAAAATTATCAAAATAAAAATTTCACCCCTCACTCCCCCTAAACTCTTCCATGGTCGCATGTCCATCAGCACTAATTCCTTTCCGCTGAACAACATTCAAAATCGTCATCCATAATATTTTTAAATCTAATGAGAATGAAACCTTTTCGACATATTCTACATCTAGCTTAAATTTCTCCTCCCAACTTAGAGCATTACGACCGTTAACTTGAGCCCATCCAGTAATACCTGGCCTCACATTGTGTCTACGAGTTTGTTCTGGTGTGTAACGAGTTAAGTATTGAGTTAATAGCGGCCTCGGTCCGACTAAACTCATATCGCCTTTTAATACATTTATCAATTGAAGTAATTCATCAATCGATAGCGCTCTTACTACTTTACCTATCTGTGTGAGTCTAACTTCATCTGGCAGTAGATTCCCGTTAACATCTTTCCCATCATGCATCGTCTTAAACTTTAAAATCGTAAATGGTGCACTTTGATATCCTGGTCTAACTTGAAAAAACAAAGCTTCTCCTTTATTGACAACTAGAAGTAAGATGAAACATATTATAATTATAGGAGAAAATATTAACAACAAAACCAATGCTGCTATAAAATCTAATATCCTTTTAAAATAACTCTTGTACATTAACTATTTTGATATTTAGCAAAAAGATTATCTAAACTTTCAAAGATTCTATCAAACTCTTCATCAGTCAAATTTGAGCCACTTGGTAAGCATAGGCCATCTTCAAATAATCTATCTGAAACTCCATTAAGGTAAGCCTTAGAATTTGCAAAGATTGGTTGTTGATGCATCGGTTTCCATAGTGGTCGTGATTCAATATTTTCTTCTTCTAATGACAGTCTTATTACTTCACGTGTTAATCCATTATTAAATGCAGGATCAACTAAAATACAAGTTAACCAACGATTAGAGTAATATCCTGAGGGAGCTTCTTGAAATTTGATTGTAAATCCTGCGTAATTATGCTTTGAAAAATACTTTTTATATCTCTCAAAATTGTTTCGCCTTGCTTTAACTCGATCACTTAATACTTCTAATTGTCCTCTTCCAATTCCAGCTAAGACATTCGACATTCTATAATTATAACCAATATGTGAATGCTGGTAATGTGGAGCTGAATCTCTTGCTTGAGTAGCAAGGAAACGGGCTTTTTCAATCATTTCTGCATTTTTAGACAATAATGCTCCCCCGCCTGATGTTGTAATAATTTTATTCCCGTTGAAACTCAACACACCAAACTCTCCAAAGCTACCACAAGGCTTATTATCTATATTTGAGCCTAATGCCTCAGCAGCATCTTCAATTACAGGAACCCCATACTCATTTGCAATTGAAAGTATTTCTTTCATTTTCGCAGGCATACCATATAAATGAACAGGAACGATAGCCTTTGGTAATTTCTCATTCTGTTTTGCTTCTTCAAGTGAAATCTTCAATAAAGCAGGATCCATATTCCAGGTATCTCTTTCCGAATCAATAAAAACCGGTATAGCTCCTTGGTATGCTATTGGATTAGCTGAGGCAGAAAATGTCATTGATTGACAAAATACAATATCCCCAGCTTTTACGCCTAACAAAATTAATGCTAAATGAATAGCAGATGTGCCTGATGATAAAGCGGCAGCATGGCTTGTATTTGTTTGAAGTTGAAGACCTTGTTCAAAGGTGTTCACATGTGGACCAAGAGGGGCAATCCAATTAGTAGCAAATGCTTCATTTACATATAGAAGCTCGTTTGATCCTATATGAGGAGAAGAAAGCCAAATTTTAGATTTCATTAGTAGTAAATAGTACAGTTTCTTTAAACCTATGAAAAAAAGTGGTATCAGACTTTAAATTTTTCTCAATAACCATATTAGGTGCAATTATATTAGAATTTCCAACTTGAATATTCGGAATCGTAGCAGAGTTAATACTAAAAAAATTATTATCTCCAATTTTAGTATTACCAGATAGCCCAACATTAGGACAAAAAATGTTATTTGTTCCTATTGTAGTATCATGACCTATATTCACTTTATTATTTAAAGTATTAAATTTATGAATAACAACATTTGGGCCAATTTGGCAATAAGGACAAATTATGCATCCCTCATCAATAGTTGCCGTAGGGAAAATCGATGAGGTATGGTGAACAAATTTTGCAAATTTGAAACCTCTTTTAGTTAATTGATTAATTAATTTGAATCGACCTTTAACATTACTAAATCCCAAAATAATCTCAACATTTTCATTGATATATTTTTCATTGAGCGTATCCCCTAAATATGGAGCTCTTAATTTATATTTATTGTATAATTCTTCAGAGTCGGAGATAAAACCCAATAATTCGAATTCATTTAAAAAACTATTATTTTCAATTATATATTGCTCAATTTCAGCAGCATGAGCTCCTGAGCCCATAATAATTACTTTTTTCATAACTCCCATTCATTAAAATAAAAAAGATCCCCGTGTCCGGGCAATACTATTGTATTATTATCTATTGTTGAATTTAGTAAGTTATAAGAATTCATAAATTCTATCTTATTACTTCCTGGTAATTTTAAAACTAAATTCTTTTTTTCAATTACAGTATCCCCACCAAATAAAATTCCGTCATACCAATAACAATAAGACTCCTTAGAATGTCCAGGGGTTTTTATAACATGGAATTTAAAGCTTTCAATTCCATCTTTAAGAATAGTTTCCACATTATATCCGTAATAATATGATAAGTTAATTCTCAAATCTTTAACTGCTGTTTGAAATTCCTTCGATGGTGAATATGAAATTGCATTATCCATTAACAAAATTTCATTAGCATGAAAATGATGATCAAAATGCTCATGTGTTATAAATACAATGATTTTACGATTATTATGTTTATAAACCCAATCAAAAACATGATTATTAAAGTATCCAGGATCTACAATATAAAGTATTTCTTTTTCTAGAATGAAATAGGTGCAAGCGCCGAAAAGTTCAGATTTATATCTATATACAGATGATTTATTATTGATATTACAAAATAGTTGCTCCACCATCTATAATTAATTCCTGACCAGTCATCCAGTTATTTTTTTCTATTAAAAATTCTAACCAATCATTTAAAACACTCGGAGTAGCTATTCCAAGAGGGATATGCGAGTTTAAATCATCAAAATTAACATTCAATATCTCATTCGTTGCACTAGTCATAATTGGCCCTAAAACTAAACAATTAACTTTTATTGGATTTAATTCAATCGAAAGAGATTTTGTCAAACCAATTAAAGAGCTTTTAGCCGCTGAATAAACTGAAAACCCTGCTTTCCCCCTAATAGCAGATATGCTTGAAAAAAATAATATATTCTTAATGTGTTGTTTATATTCTTTTCGACATAAAATACTTAGCATTTCAATTGCAGAAATGACATTAATTTTAAATGATCGAACTATTTTCTCGGTTTTTTGTAAACGAATAGGAGATACATTAAAGTCGCCTCCAAGATGTAAAAAATGGTTTGGTTTAAAGGGACTTTCGGAAAGAAATTTTAATAATGAATCAACAACATTATCAGTTTCAAAATTACACACCCATATCAAATGAGTGTCTCCATGTAGCCTATCTAATAAATTATGAAGTTTGAAAGAATCTCTTCCTGCTAAAATGATTCGATATTTTTTTGATAAAAAAATAGCTATTTCTTCTCCTATTGATGATGTACTCCCCGTAATTAGAACAGTATCCATAAAATAAATATTAGGCTAATATAAAATTAGCTAAATCTTCTACAGTTTGAAGATTATTTAAAATTTCATTAGTTATTTTCTTATTGTAATCGGTATGAGACATTGCAATGATAGACAAACCAGTTAATGAATCCCATTCTTCAAAATCTTTTAGATTATCTTTCATATTGACGTGATCTACATCAAGAATTTCAGCTATTTTGATTAATAATTCCTCTTTCATATTATTTATAATTTATAATCTCACAAAAATCTAAGTTTCCTAATTTACATTTTATCAGGCTCCAAGTTAACCCCACACCAAATCCTCCCAAACACACTTCAAAGCTTTCACTTTTAACTTTTCCTCCTAAGTTATCACATATTGTGAGGGGTACTGTGTTATTGCTACCATTGCCATATTTTTCACAAATATTATTAGGCATTTTTTCATAACCTATTTCTAACTTATCAGCTAGTTTCTCCAACATAAACTTATTAGGTTGATGAAAAAAGAAATAATCAAAGAAACTTTTATTTACATTTAATTTAACAAGCATCTCATTGAATAATTCAGGCACTTTTGTCTGAACAAAATTAAAAACTTGATCACCTTTCATGACTAAGTCATCTAGCGATCTTAAGTTGCCTGCGACATCTTCTTTCAAAATTGCTGTTTCAACGGAGGATGGCATTTTAAATCCCCCGGCGGGAATCTGTAAACTTAATGCACCAGATCCGTCCATTTTAATAAACACATCAATAGATTCGTCTTCCAAAGTATGTTCAATAATAGTGATAGATGCTCCATCCCCAATCAATGGGCGACTATTACGGTCCTTAACTGAAACTTTAGTACTTAGAATATCCGCATTCAATAATACAACCTTATTAATTACACCGGTATCCAACATCATAAAGGCTTGCATCAAACCAACTTCAAACCCAGCACACCCTTGATTAATATCTAAACATATAACATCTTCATTCAATAATAAATTCCCAGCAATTATATTAGAAGTAGCTGGAATAAATTGATCAGGAGATTGTGTACACAATATTAAAGCTTGAAATGAATCTTTGTTTAATAATTTTTTGTCAAAAAGGTAATTCAAACCAAAAGTACACAAATCAGAAACGGTAGTACCGTTATCAACAATTCTTCTGGTACCATAACCCATAATCTTTCCTAATTTGATACTTTGCTTATCAGAAAAATTATAGTTTGATATTTCATCGATAAAATTAACTTCATTTGTAGGCAATATCGACAAAATACCGGATATTCTCTTGTTTTTGAACTTAAGATGCATTTTTTGAACTTTGGACTAATTTTACAATTGAATCTAAACTACTAAAACTTTCGGGCACAATTAATGAACCATTAATTTTAATATCAAATGTAGACTCTAAGTCTGAAACTATCGTTATCAAATCAAATGAATCTAGATAGCCCTCATCTATAAAATTTACCTCTGAATTAAACTCAAATTCAGGCCTTGTATCCCTTAAAATATTTAACACTAAATCTTTCATAATTTATTATATTTTTCTACTATTAAAATACCATCTTTAAATTTTATAAAATCTCCTAAACCTGTAACAAAATATATACCATTTTCTGTGTATATTTTTCCCCAATTATTTACAAACTCGTTTGAGGCTAATGTTGCCTTCCATATTTTATAACCATTATATTCAGCTCCTTGATAAGGGAACGAAACTCCACGAACTAAATTTAACGCTGCCAATGCTTTTCCGTTAACATCAATTTGACAATCCAAATCTTTAAGTTTACCATAATAAGACCCAGCTTTATTACTTTGAACTATTGGTCTAATTTTGTTTGCCCTTATATCAGAAATAGCATCAATAATAATAGGGCCATAATTATTTTTCATTTTTAACTGCAAATCAGAAACATAATCACAAGGTTCAATATCAATTACTCTTTGTCGAATTATATCTCCTGTATCAATTCCTTCATTGATAAAATGAACAGTAATTCCTGTATAGCTATCACCATTAATAATAGGCCAATGTTGTGGTGATAACCCTCTATAATTAGGTAAGATTGATGGATGCAAATTTATACAACCATACCTAGGGATTTGTATAATATTATATTTTAATATCCTCTCAAAATGAGCAACTACAATTAAATCCGGATGCAATAATGCTATTTCATTAACAATAAAGTCAGAATTAATATCCTTTATTCTATTAAATTTAATGCTATTTTTTTCGCAAAGCATTTTAAGCCTTACGAAGATTTTATTCTCATAATAAGGGCAATAAACAGCCAAAATATTATTTCCACTTGAAATAAGAGCATTTAATACAACGGAACTAAATGAATCTTCTCCTAAAAAAATTATATTCATATATTAAATTTTTGAAAATAAATTCAATCGATCAATCTTTCCATTTGCATTAAATGGAAATTCTTTTTCTAAAATCCATTTAGTTGGAATCATATATTTAGGCAAAATATCCAATAAATATTTTCTGACATCTGCGAATGAAATATCGCCAATGTAGAAACATACGATTTGAGACTGCTTGTTATCATATAAAACACAAACATTTTTTATACCATCAATTCCATGAATAGCTGTTTCAATCTCACCTAACTCAATTCTATATCCCATGTGCTTAATTTGAGAATCTTTTCTGCCAACAAAAATTAATTCTCCTAAATTATTCTCGTATACCAAATCTCCCGTTTTATATATTTTATCACTGTAAAAATTATGTAAAGGGTTTTGCACAAATACCGACTCCGATTTTTCAAAATCGTTATAATAGCCAAAAGCCAAAGAAGTACCTCTTACGCATAGCTCACCAATTTCTCCAACTTCAACGATATTGCCAGAATCTGAAAAAATCAGTACTTGGGTATTTTTACAAGCTTTCCCTATTGGCAAAGGATCGTCATCATTGAAACTCCTATCAACAATATAATAGGTACAATCAACTGTGATCTCTGTAGGTCCATACAAGTTAGAATATAAAGCATTAGGATATTTAGACCTCCAATAGTTCAAGTGCTTATTTGGCATTGCCTCCCCTGCAAATAATATCTTATTTAAAGACGTCGGCAAAACAGAGGAAAATGCATCAAAATTTGAAATGCTATTCAAAACAGATGGAACCCAAAAAACAAAATTTATGTGTTTTTCATTAATATATTCAATTAATTTAATAGGAAAAGTAAATCTATCTTCAGGAATAATATTTAATTTAGCGCCAGTTACAATCATTAAATATATGTCAAGAGTAGAGTTATCAAAATAGAATGGCGCCTGGTTACCAATTATATCATTCTCAGTAACCGAATAAACTTCTCTAGCCCACTCAATATAATCAATTACTCCACGTTGAGAAATTAAAACTCCTTTAGGTGTGCCAGTAGAACCAGAAGTAAAAATTGAATATATCGGATCTAAATCAATTACACTATTTTTAATTGATTCTAATTTACTAAGTGAATCTACTGTAAGATTGGATTCTAATTCGTCTTCAATACAAATGATATGACCTGAAAAACCACATTGAACTAATTTATTCCTAAACTCAGAATTACTAACAATAATACTAGAATTTAACTTGTCCAATATTTTTGATGTCCTATCAAAAGGAGTTTTTACATCTAGAGGAACATAAAAATTGCCTGATTTCATAATTCCAATAAATGACACAATATTCCATAGATTCTTAGGCAAATACACACAAATTGGCAATCTAAAACTACTACTAACGTTCAAAATAGCTGTAGCTAAGCAATTAGAATATCGATCCAACTCTGCAAAAGTAAGTTGATTTTGATTGTCATCTAAAGAAACTTTATCAGAAAATTTAGTGACGGTGTCATTAAAATACTCTATCAAGTTACATTTCATGAAAACTTATTTATGATTAATAAAATTAAAAATATTAAAAAATAAAAAGACAATAAACTTTCTTCTATCTCTAAAAAGTTGTGTATTATATTTTAAAATAACAAAAATTCGAGTGAACCAATTTAAATTATAAAGGTAATATATTTCATACTCATCTTGATGTGGATCAAGAAAGTTCTCTTTAAAATTGGTTGATTGATAAGCATACCAACCAGAAAAGAATAGCTGAGCCCTTTTAAAAAAAGAATTAATAGAAAGTATATTCATAGAACCATGAACGTTACTTGAATGAATTCTATACAAAATGTAGCTATTGGTATCAATAAAAACATCTTTTTTATTGATTCTACAATAAAAATAAATTAACCAATCATGTGATATAAATTTCCAGTTTGTAAAGTTCAATTTTTTAAAATAATTAGACATTTCATGTACCAAATTGGATGGCATAACATAAGTACAACCTGCACTACCTCCCTCAAACAAATAATCAAATTTAACTTGCTTGTAATTTTTTTTCAATAAAGTTTTTGTGTTAGAATTAGTATCCCAAATTGTCAAATTTGAACAATATAAATCAACATGACTCTCTTCAATTTTATTTACAGCACAATAAATTTTAAAATCCAACCAAATATCATCTTGATCTGAGAGTGCGACACAATCAAATTTATTATAAACTTCAAAAGGTATTGAACAAATAGCATTAATAAAATTTAAAGCTGCTGAACCCGAGTTAGATTTATTTTTGAACAACTTTATTCTAGAATCATCAAACCCATTTATTACGTCAAGGGTATTATCTGTACTACCATCGTCAAAAACATAAATTTCAATCATTACTTTTTTTTGTAATAGGATCGATTTTATTTGATCGTAAATAAATTGACCCCCATTATAAGAGCATAATAAGACCAAAACTTTGTTGTTAGCCACGAATTTATTTTTTAATTAAAAAAACAAATATTATTAAACGGATATGTTTAATTAATGAACTTGTAATAAGTAAAGGGAAAAGAGGCAAATACAAGTAATTAGTAAAACAAAAGGTCGTATACAACCTTATTTCACCTATCCGCATTTTAAAAATATTGCTGCTAAGCCCATTACCACCCATGAATGGCTTACCTAAAAAAGTTAGAGGAGAACCATTGATCCGTAATATATCGTTATATTTAAATGCAATCCTTAGCCATAAATCATAATCTTCGCAGTATTTCATTTCCTCATTAAACCTTAATGAAATATCTTTTCTAACTACAACCGCTGGGGTTACAGATAAATTTTTAATTAGCCAATTTACAGGATTTATTCTTTGAGCTTCAAACCTATTTTGAGAGTAATTATAATCTAAAATCTCAATTAATTTTCCAGTTTTTGATACATCAGAATTATGAAATAATAAAGCTGGAGCATATTCATCAATAAATCCACTACAAACATTTAATTTCTCAGGATGCCATAAATCATCAGAATCTAAAAAGCATATATATTCACCCTTGGCTAAGTCCCAACCAAAATTCCTTGTAAATGATGGGCCAGAATTTACAGGCATTTCATAATATTCAAAAGCTATACCAAGCTGTCTAAATTTTTCTTTGAATGCCTTTATTAATTCTGCAGGATAATCATTGCTAAAGTCGTTAACCAAAACTACTTCATAGTCAATATATGTTTGATTAAAAACTGACAATAAAGTCTCTTCAATAGTTAAAATTGAATTATAATAGGGAATTAAAACAGTAAATTTAGGATTGCTAGACATTACAAATATATCACTCTATTTAATTCCTCCGCATGACTCAATTTCTTAGGATCCAAAATCTCACGAATTGTAAATTGCGCATTTTTAATCAAGGGATTTAGATTAATATAATTATTAAAAGCATATTCCAGTTTTTCTACAATGCTATCAACCGAAAAAGGCATTATTCTTAAACAATTATAATTATCAATCATTCTACTAGGAATTCCGCCAACAAATGTTGTGATTATAGGTACCCCAAAAATCATGGCCTCATATAATGTCCTCGGAAAACCCTCGTGATGAGTTGGTAGTATGAATAAATCAGACTCCATATATAAATCTTTTATGTTGGATAAATCTGTTTCAGGACCATAAAAATATATCGTATCACCTAGATTTAATTTATTAGAATAACACTTGATATAATCTTCATTATATCCATCTCCAACTACTGTAAGTTTAAAATTATATACTTGTTTTTTCTTTACTAATTCAACAGCATCTAGAAGTTCAATTAATCCTTTCTCTACATCCAACCTTCCTAGATATAAAATATTATAGATTGATTTTTTCTTTAATTTTCTTACTTCAACAATATCAGTGTAATTGAACGAAATTCCTGGACGCTGTGTAATTCCATTGCCTCCACACGAATTCACTAATTCTGTAAAATTAGGAGAAACTGTAAAAACAACCTCTGCATATTTATATAAAAACTTTGATAGTTTACTGTCAACACCTTGTTGCCCTCTAACATTTAAACCATATTTTTTTCCAAGTAACAAAGAAAAGAAGGCAAAAAAATGATAGTTAGTCGGATAGTATATATATACAAAGTCACTTTTATATACTTTCCAAAATCCAACTAAATAGACCAACAAATAAGTAAATATTTTACTTTTATATCTATTCAATGCGGTAGTCTTAATTTTGGAATTATTCAAATCAAAATCATGGAACTCTTCATCCTTTTTTAATTTAGTTTGGAGCATTTCTACCTCATTACCTAGATTAATCAATTGTGTTCCAAAGTCCCCAATCGCTCTAAATGTGAATAAAGAACCCTTTTTTTCATAGAATACATTATTTACAAGTAAAAGTATTTTCATATTTTAACTACAGAATAATATTTATTGATAATGAAGCAATTTTTTTCTTTTAAAGAACAATTCAAGGGCAAGAATATTCCAAATTTTTTCGGGATGATCAATATTTCCATCTTGGTGCGCTTCCCAGATGTTTGATACAAGTTTCTTATCCCAAAAATCAGAATCAGATGGGATCGCATCAATAATTCCTTGTGCCCATATTTTCAAATCGTTTCTTAACCAATAAGATACAGGTATAGAAAACCCTTGTTTAGGTCTATTAACAATATCCTGTGGAACATATTTATATAATACATCTTTCGCAATTCTTTTGGAAGTATCATTATTAAATAAATAACTATCTGGAAGACTAATTAAGAATTTAATTAAGTGATGACTTAAAAAGGGGGCACGAGATTCTAAACTTACGGCCATCGCTGCTCTATCAACTTTAACTAGAATATCATTTGGCAAATAAGTTAATGCATCATAATGGCCTACATTATTAAATCTAAAATTTAATCCGCCTAGAAATATATTTTTCTTCTCCGCTATAGAATCAGCTAGAGGCAATGGTAGATCCCAAAATTTATTATGCCATTTAGATTGTACTTCACCGACATTATCATGATTTAGCAACAACCTAAGTAAAAATTCCAAACTTTTAATTTTTCTGTAAAACTTATTTTGAGTCCAACCAAAAACTCTCATTATCATTAATAAAGCCTTATCAATTCCTAATTTAGACAAAAAAACAAATTTTTTATACTTTAAAAATATTCTATGATCTGGATAACCATATAAAAATTCATCTGCTCCATCACCACTTAATATTACTGTTACAAATTCTCGAGCATATTCCGAAACGAAAAATGTAGGTATTTGAGAACTATCGGCAAATGGCTCATCCCAATAAGAAAATATTTCCTCTATCTTACTTAAAATTTCATTTGTGTTTAAATACTTGGTATTGTGCTTTGTATTTAGAAAATCTGCAACATTTTCTGCATGAAAAGCTTCATTAACACCAGGCTTTGGCTACCTATTGTAAATGTCATTAGATCAGACTTGACATGCTGTTTCATGATCGCACACACAAGGGATGAGTCTATTCCTCCGGATAAAAATGCCCCAATTGGAACATCAGAAATGGATTGTCTTTGGATAGAATCAATCAATAACTTTTCAAACTCATATTTTGCCTCTTCATAAGTTCCTATAAAAGGGTTATTCTTTGCACTCTCTATTTCATGGCATAAAGACCAATAAATAATTTCTTTAGGTACTTCAAGATTATTTATAGAATTTGAATCAAAAACAAGAATGCATCCCGGTTTTACTTTATAAATATTTTCATATATAGAGAGATCATTAGGCACATAACTTCGAATCAAAAAGCCAACTGCCGCATCTAAATTAATATTTTTCTCAAATTTAGAATGAACCTCAAAAGCTTTAAGTTCGGAAGCAAAAATTAGATACCCATTTTGATATCCATAATAAAGAGGCTTTTCGCCAATGCGATCTCTAATAAGGTATAATTTTTGTGTTTGCGAATCCCACAATGATATAGCAAACATCCCTTCCAACTTGGAAGTAAATTCTTCAATACCAAATAACTCAAAACCCTCTAATATTATCTCAGTATCTGAATAGCCGTTCCAGGTTATACAAGGATTACGAACCTCGCATTCTTTTTTTAAATCTTGAAAATTATAAATCTCCCCATTAAATACAATTTTGTACCTATTGGAATGGCTGTCCATTGGTTGGCTACCAGCATCTGACAAATCTAGAATAGACAACCTAACATGACCAAATGCAAATTGTATATTAGAATTTGATAAGATTAATTGATCATAATCATAAGAATCTGGTCCACGATGATTTAAGCTAATTCTCATAGCTTCCAAATCTAAGTGAAAATCATCATACTTTTTTCCTATAAAACCAAAAATACCACACATGGAATATTAGCTAATTTATGATTGGTGAATTATTATTAAATTTATTTATGTTAGTTATTTTATTAAAATTTTGACCAATCAAAATAAAGGATAACAAAAAGAAAGGATAAGTATAACTAAAAATAAAAAATTCCTTAGATTCAATTAACACAAGAACGAGAACTAAAATAAATCCAACAAAATCCCTACTTTTTTTAACCAATGAAATCAACAATAAATAATATGATAAGTAAAATATAATAGCAAAAATTAAACCCATTGAATAATACGATTGTATATACCCAGTATCATGACCTGAGGCATTACCCTCCCCATTAGGCCCTTTAACTAAACCAGTTCCTATTATCGTACTATAAGAGAGCTTAGGTATAGGCATTTCACTTAATCCTTCAACCAAATCATTATTAATCCTAAATCCAGAATCAATCCACGCAACAAATAATTCCGTGTTATATCCATCGATATTTGTGGTAAATTTTTCTAAAAGTGTCAAAAAATTTAACTGAAAAAAACTAAAAAAAACTATCGCCCAAATAATTGCCTTCTTTATGGAAATTTTATTTGAGATAATATATAATAACAACGCAACTAAAGATAGAAATAAACCAGTTCTCCCAATAAATAATATTGAAATAATTATAACAATTAAAGCGCACCAAATCAATAGTGTAGTAATATTCGATTTTGAATAATAACGAAGATAAATCAAAAAAGAAGCAACTCCACAAAACTGAATTACAGAAAAAGTTGCTCCAGCAACAGAAACAAAACCTCGAGCCCTCATTAAATTCTCTTCACCGAAATTAGAATTATATAAAATTAAGTCATTAAAAAAATCCTTAAAAATAGGTATGAAATAAGAACACAATGTTAATATAGCCTGTGTCAATGACGCAAATCCAACAATTAAGACAAATTCCTTCCGAGATTTAAAATATTTAATCAATATGAAAGGCGTAATTATGCCATACATTGTAAAGTATGTTAATCTACCCATTTGGGTTATATCACTTGAGAAAACATATTGAAGAATAGCTATTATGAAAATAATTCCCAAAATCAAACTAAACCTTACTAAGTTTTTATTCAAAGAAAGAGAAAACTTCGGCCCTGATTTATTTAATAGAAAGTGTAACATCAACCCCGAAAAGATAACTCTTGATGTGGTAAATCCAGGCAATTGCTTGAAATTAACATCAAATAACAAGAAAAAAATAACAAGAAATTTCAAAATCTTACTTTTCAAATTATAGATCCTTTTGATTTGAGAAACGACAAAACTTTATTTCTAAATAGACCTAAAACTAATCTCACTAGCCTTGATAATAAATAATACCCTTTAATCAAACCAATTTCTTGAAGTACTTTCCAATACATATAAATATAACCGATACGCATTTTTGATATTTGAGCCTTAGACTGCGAAATTCCACCTAAATTCCTTCTGTAACACGCCATTGAAATATCTATATATTTTGTCTTACCTCTTGATGACAATAAAATTTCAAGAGGAATATCGCCAGAAATAGAATTAATTAGCCATTCAGGATATCCTTTTGGGAAATAACTACTTCTGTAAAGTAAACTACAAGTTGGAATGTAATGACTTCTAATAATATCACTTAAATATAATGTATCACAAGGAGGTATAGGGTAGCTAAAGGTATCCTCATCATTAATTTGAGAAATTATTACCTTGTGGAAGATCATACTATAATCAGAATGACTTTCCATAAAATCTACTTGTAACTGAAGCTTGCGATTATCTGTCCAATAATCATCTCCCTCACAAAAAGCAATATACTTGCCTTTAGCTCGATTCATTGCAAAAAGTGAATTGCCCATCATACCAAGATTAGTATCATGATTGAAATATTTAACCAAATGAGCTTTGGGATGACTAGATAAACATTTATTTATTACAAAATCTGAATTATCAGGAGATGCATCATTTGACAAAATCAATTCAAACTCAAAATTGCATTCTTGACTTAATACACCATTAATTGCCTCCGATATATAATTTTCGTGCCCATAAGTGATCATTACAACAGAAACAACTACCATATAGAATTATTGATTGTTGAAGAAATTAGTTCTAAAATACTATCTTCTATTTGATGGGATAAGGGCAAACATAAAATCCGGGAGGACACACTTTCTGAAATTTTCATGCTTTTACCATTTACAAATTCAATTGTATTTAGAGATGGGTAAAAATATCTCCGGGGAAAAATTCCAATTTCATTTAATTTAGTTTGAACATTACTTAATTCTTTTTCAGATTGAAAGATAATTGGATAATAACTATTATTCCATTCCGTACCCTCTCTGATTTTCATTTTACTCAACTTGTCAAACTTTATATTTTCATCATAGAACGCTACTATATCTTTTCTTCCATTAAATATTTCATCAATATGGTCTAAAACGACGATACCCATAGCCGCTTGAAGCTCCGAAATTTTAGCATTTATTCCCAGCCCAAAAAAAGAACTCGGTCCATTGTGGCCAAAATTATGACTATAATATAATTTATTTCTCAATTCTTCATTTTTACAAAATACAGCGCCGCCCTCCCCAGTATGAAAAATTTTAGTAGCATGAAAACTACAAGTACTTACATCACCATAATTAAAAATTGACTCCCCTAAATACTTAACTCCGAAAGAATGAGCAGCATCATAAATAACCTTTAAACTATACTTTTGTGCAATTCTTTCAATTACAGCCACATTACATGGATTACCAAATACGTGAGTAGCTAAGATTGCAGTTGTTTTATTTGTAATTGCCTCTTCAATCTTATCTTCATCAATAGTTAGATGATCTTTATCTATATCAACAAAGATAGGCTTACAATTTTCCCAAATTATAGATGATGTAGTAGCAATATAACTAAACGGGGTGGTGATGACTTCTCCATTATTTCCTAATAATTTAAGCGCAATTTGGATTGGAATCGTACCATTGTTCATTACAATAATATTGTCAGTTTTTAAAAACGATTTTAACCTATTTTCTAGTTCCAAAACAAGTTCTCCCCTATTGGTAAGCCATTGGTTTGCCCAGATTCGATTAAGTTGAATAATATATTCATTTATATCTGGGAAATATGTTTTTGTTACGTTCGTCACAAGTAGTAATAATTAATTATATATAAGAATATGAACTTAATTTGATTTTATAAAATCTAAAAATGTAAATAAAGATTCATTTTTGGTAAAATAGGACAACCCAATAAATGATGTAACTCCCAAAATAGTTAATGATACTAATTGTGTTAAACTACTAAACTTAATTAAATAAAGAGAGGCTAAATGTACAGTTACTGCCATAATTATAGCAATACCAAGTGTTGGAATTAAATCAAAAATTTGATTTTTTGATTTATATGAAATTAGACTACCACAAAAATGAGTATTTATAATTAAAGAAAATATTGATCCAAAAACATTGCTCCAAACTAAACCCATAATTCCAAACTGCAAACCAATAATTATGAATAAAACTGTAATGATCTTTTTAAAAATTTCAATTTTAAGAAAAGTATTGCTCTTACCAAATGCATTAAGAATATTAATATTTAATGTATGAATTGGGAATAAAACATAAGCCAAACATAGTATCTGAAAAAACGGAACAATTTCAATCCACCCATTTCCCATCAATACTAAAATTAGTGGTTTTGCTAAAACTAAAGCTCCTAACATTACTGGAGCAGCGAGGAAAAATGAAAATAATTGAATTTTCCTATATATCTGCTTGAATTTTAAGGAATCCTCCTGGATATTTGAAAATAATGGCAACGATACTTTACTTACAATTAATGATAATATTGATGTTGGGTAATTATTTAAGGTGTATGCTCTATCATAATAACCTAAAACCTGAATTGTGAAATATTTTCCAATTAATACATTATAGATATTTTCAAAAATTGTATTTAGTTGAGCGGAGAGCATAAGTTTATATCCAAAGCTCAAATGCCTTTTGACATATTTAATAGAGAAATAAAATGACGGCTTCCATTTACTAAAAAATATATAAACTAAAGAGCTAATTAATTGTGAACTAAGAAATAACCCAACAATACTCCAAACCTTATAATCATTTAATGCCATCAAAACACCTATAACAAGTCCTATAATATTTCCAGGAATATTGAATATTGCAATTTTTTTAAAATCCATTTCTTTAATCAAAATAGATTGCGGAACCATTTTTAATGCATTAATTAAAAATCCAATACAATAGATTCTAATTAAATTTGTAAGAATTTCCTGTTTATAAAAATCTGCAACATAAGGAGCGATGAAAAACATCAGAAAATAAGCCCCGGTACTAAATACAATATTTAAATAAAAGATTGTGGAATATTCTATTTTATTGGGGCTAAGAGTTCTTACAATTGAAATTGATAAACCACTGTCAACCAATGTAGTTCCAATTGTAAAGAATATAGTTATCATACCTAATATACCGAATTCGGAGGGCCCTAATAACCTAGCAAGTATAAGTGTAGAAATAAAATAAATGGCTTTGTTAAATATAATATCTAACATAGTCCATGTTACTCCTTTAAAAGATTGTTTTGCTAAACTCAAATTATCTATTCTCTTTTAAGTACCAGTTCAGCACTTCCTCTAATCCTCTTTGAAAATAAAATTCAGGTTCATATTTCAGTAAACTTTTTATTTTTGTAATATCCGCTTTCGAATGTTTTACATCACCCAATCTCTCTGGTAAGTAATTTGCAGTAATATTTTTATCACAAATTACATTCAACATTTTAATTAAACTATTTAAAGTAACTTGATCTCCACATGCAACATTCATTACCTCGTGTTTTTGCAAATCATCATAAAAAAGGGCTCTAATATTTGCTTGAACAGCATTTTCAACAAATGTAAAGTCTCTGCTTGTTTCACCATCTCCATTTATATTAGGTTGTTGGTTTTTTAAAAAGGCATCACAAAAAATAGGAATTACTGCTGCATAAGGATTATTGGGATTTTGTTTTGGTCCGAAAATATTAAAATACCTTAGTCCAATTGTATGAGTGCCATAAACTTGACTAAAAACATCTGCATATAATTCATTAACCAACTTAGTTACGGCATATGGAGACAAAGGTTTGCCTTCATTACCCTCTACTTTAGGCAATACCTTACTATCGCCATATGTAGAAGATGACGCAGCATAAACCATTCTTTTTATATTTTTTGATTCTTTTACACTGTTTAAAATGTTAAGAAACCCATCTATATTGACTTCATTAGATGTTATTGGATCACTTATGGATCTTGGAAC
This sequence comes from Aquirufa antheringensis, assembly GCF_004307425.1. Lineage (GTDB taxonomy): Bacteria > Bacteroidota > Bacteroidia > Cytophagales > Spirosomataceae > Aquirufa > Aquirufa antheringensis. The sequence continues at coordinate 561,370 of NZ_SEWZ01000002.1, read as the reverse complement.
TGAGCCCAATGCTGCCTGGTGTGTTACAAAATCTATTCCATTAAGTGCTTTCTTACAAGTTTCTACATTACGAATGTCTCCTTCCATAAATTCGAAATTTGGAAGAGCCATAAAATCTTGAATATTTTCAATATATCCATTTGATAAATTATCAAGCACTCTTACGTGCCCTGCATTATATCTTAATAAATATTCAACAATATTGCTGCCTATAAAACCAGCACCACCTGTTACCAAAAATTTATACTTAGATAAATCTTCTGTATGATAAGGAGTGTTATATAAATTGTTATTATACATAAATTATAGTCTTCCGTCAGTTAAGTGCTTACTTAATATTCCTTTTACATCAAATACAACAGAATTAGAATTTTGATAATCTTGTAAATTAATTTTCAAGAAATTTAAATGTCCAACAGCCAATATAATTGCATCATAATTGTCATTTGGTATTTCTACCAAGGTTGCTGTGTCATATTCTTTTTTTACTTCATCAGGATTAGCCCATGGATCAACAATTGTCAGAATTGTATTATAAGTTTTCAATTCATTAACAATGTCAATAACTCTAGTATTTCTTACATCGGGACAGTTTTCTTTAAAAGTAAAACCAAGTATTAAAATTTTAGAATCTATAATTTTAATACTTTTTTTAATCATCAATTTTACTGTTTCTGTAGCAATATGCTTCCCCATGCCATCATTTAATCTTCTCCCAGCTAAAATAATTTCAGGATGGTAACCAACTTCTTGCGCTTTTTGTGCCAAGTAATAAGGATCTACTCCTATACAATGTCCCCCAACTAAACCAGGTTTGAATTTCAAAAAATTCCATTTAGTAGCTGCGGCCTCTAATACTTCGTTAGTATCAATATTTAATAAATTAAATATTTTTGAAAGCTCATTAACAAATGCAATGTTGATATCTCTTTGTGAATTCTCTATAACCTTTGCCGCTTCTGCAACTTTTATAGAGCTAGCTTTATAGGTTCCGGCTACAATGATTGAGCTATATAGCTTGTCTACAACTTCCGCAATTTCAGGTGTTGATCCTGATGTAACTTTAAGTATTTTAGTTACGGTATGCTCTTTATCACCTGGATTAATTCGTTCAGGGCTATAACCAGCATAAAAATCAACATTATATTTTAGTCCACTATTTTTTTCTAGGACTGGAACACATTCTTCCTCAGTTACTCCTGGATATACAGTACTTTCATAAATTACAATATCTCCTTTTTTTAAAACGGAGGCTACAGTTTCACTTGCTTTTATTAGCGGGGTCAATACAGGTCTATTATTTTTATCAGTAGGAGTGGGTACTGTTACGATATAAACTGTACAATCAGAAATTTTTGTACAATCTGAAGTAACTGAAAATAAATTATTATTTAATGTTTCCCTCAAATACTCATTTGATACTTCAAGAGTACTATCAATCCCTTTGTTTAATTCGTTAATTCTGTTGCTATTAATATCAAAACCAATGGTCTTAAACTTTTTACCAAATTCTACAGCTAATGGAAGTCCTACATATCCAAGACCAATAACTGCAATATGTTTATTTTCAATATTCATTTTAATATCTAAAAAAATTAATTGATATTTTCTCCACGGCTTCGCTATCCTGAGTCACACAAAATTGTGCCTCAGAAAATGGTTTTAATAACAAATATACCCCCATTTTGGTTTAGCGCCAAAGACAATTTATTTAATGGGAATATTTAAAATTATATCCATCGAATTATTCGAATAGTCCTATTTTAGTCGCTAAGGGCTCGGCCTTTGGTTTCAGGTAAATAAATCGCGCCCACGATGACCGTTAAGGCCGCTAGGGCGATGGGATAGAACAATCCGGCAAAATTCGAATGAGTGACCGCTCCCAGCCAAGTGGCCACAAAAGGGGCACATCCGCCGAACACCCCATTAGCAAAGTGATAAGGGATGGAGAGGGAGGTATAGCGGATTTTGGTAGGGAAAAGTTCGACGAGGAACGCGGCGATCGGGCCGTAGGCCATCGCCGCGAAAGTCACCAATAAGCTGCAAATAAAAGCCAGTTTGAGCTTTCCAGTCCAGTTCAGGAAGATCGCGCCATTGACCATCGTGCCTTCCTGGGCGACGATCGTGGACATCCACGAGAAAAGGGGGTAGTACCCGAGCGCAGCGAGGGCCATACCGCCCAGCATAATTTTCTTGCGACCCACCCGATCAGACAGGCTCCCGAAATACACGAAGAGGGGCGTGCCCACTACCAGACTAGCAGCGATAATGAGGTTCGTCGTAATGAAATCGACCTGAAGGATTTTGTTGATGAAGATTTGGGCATAAAATTGTCCTGTATGCCAAACAACCCCCTGTCCCACAATCGCCCCAAACATCGCAATTAACATTAAGCGGCGATTCGCCTTACTGGCGAAAGCTTCCTTTAAAGGATTTTCGGAGAGTCTGCCTTCCGCCTTGAGTTTGGAGAAGAGAGGAGATTCATCCATATTCCGCCTAATGAAATAAGACACAACCACTAAAATACCAGAAAGCGCAAAAGGCACCCGCCAGCCCCAGTCCTTAAAGGCCGCATCGCCTAAAAGCTGCTGCGTCGCTAAGATGACCAGGATGGAGACGAAGAAACCGAGCGTGGCGGTCGTTTGGATGTAGGACGTGTACTTCCCGCGTTCGGCGTCTGGTGCATATTCCGCGACGTAAGTCGCGGCGCCCCCATATTCGCCCCCTAAGGCTAATCCTTGGATGATTCTTAATGCCAAAAGCACAGCCGGAGCCACTAACCCAATCTTCTCATAACTCGGTATAAACGCAATCGCAAACGTCGACCCACCCATCAAAAGCAGCGTCAACAAAAACGTATACTTCCTCCCTATCAAATCCCCCAGCCTCCCAAAAAGCACCCCACCAAAAGGCCTCGCCACAAACCCTGCCCCAAAAGCCGCCAACGTCGATATAAACGCCGCCGTCGGATCCTCCTTCGGAAAGAAACTCAACGAAATAATCGCACTCAAACTCCCAAAAATATAGAAGTCATACCACTCAATCACCGTCCCCACACTCGACGCCACAATCACCTGCCACAACTTCTTAATGGGTACTTTATTATTATCGAACTCTTGCATAGTACATTCTCAATTTCTTCCTAAAAATACACAAAATATCACTATCTCATCTTTATGGGGCGACAATTGTTGTAATTCCTTACCTAAAACTGATAATATAGGCTTTGAAGAGCCTATAGGCGGTTTTTGCTATTATAACTTGCAATTGTATAAACGGCTTTTTCAGCTTTTGACACAATCTGTCAATACCTGGAAACGGCTCTCAGTGGCACGCGCCTATTTTACCAATAGCCCCCTGAGACGCACACAAGGCACATAAAGACAAATTTGAGGCCCCTAAATTCACATTATCAATAAGCTGTTAGGAAGACAGGATGGGCGGGAATACATTTGGAACACCAAACCACTAATCAATATGTTTAACCACTTCTCTAGATACCTGAAGCTCATCCGTGCCGTTCCGCTGCACGTGATGGCGCAGGATCTCGGGATCGACGCCGGGCTTTTGAGCAAATACGAAAACGGCAATCGCATCCCAGACCTCGACCTCGTCATTATTTTTGCCCATTACCACCAGGTAAATGCACGCGAACTTTGCATCTATTGGATGCGGGAGCGCATCAAACGATCCTTTGTAGGCTACGAAAATTTAGTCGAAGAAGCTTTGCCCCACGCAGAAAAAGACGTCAAGTACTTCCTCCGGCTCCGCAAAGTCAAATTAGAACGGAAATTCAGCTTCAAGCTCATCCCTAAAAACGCCATTACCTACGACATCAAGCAGGTTAAAAACCTACGCTATTTTCAATACCGCCACCACGGCGTCAATAACCACTAAACCCTACAAACATGTTCAATTTCTTTGGCAATAAAGAGCCTCTGCTCTTCTACAACGGCCACATGGGCCCCTACAAATTCACAAAAGTCACCGTCACCATCTTCGAAAAAGACCAAGAAGTCTACACAGAATCGGTCATCGTTGCTCCGGCAGCCAGATCTCAGCTGATATTTGACTCGAAGAAGTTCTTGACTGAGCTGAGGAATAGATGATTAATTGTTGCACTATAGTGAAACTTAACTACCTTTGATGTGTCCCAGACACCTATTTAAAGCATATCGTTAATACGGATGGGCTTTATGAAATTAGAATTCAGGTAGGGAACGATATCATTCGAATATTTTGCTTTTTCGAGACGGGGAAACTAGTTATTCTAATCAATGGATTTCAGAAAAAGACTCAAAAAACACCTAAAAAAGAGATACGATTAGCTTTAAAACTAAAATCAGAATATGAAAAACAAAAACCTGACGACCTTCGCGGAGCATAAAGACAAACACTACGGCAAATTGGGTACAAAAAAAAGAGATGAATACGAAGCGGGATATCAAATCTTCAAGGCAGGCGTATTGATTCAAGTTAAGCGCCTAGAATTAGGCATGACTCAGGCAGAACTTGCAGAAAAAGCGGGAACAACTAAGTCCTATATTTCTAAAATTGAGAATAACCTCAAAGAGGCTAGAATCTCCACACTGCAAAAGATTGTTGAATTAGGTTTTGGAGGTCGATTAGAAGTTTCCATCAAACTTTAGTATTGACAAAATCTGTCAATACCTGAAAAGCCGCCTGCGTACCACGCGACTTATAATAGCAAAAAGTGCCCTAGCGCGTAAACAGCCCTACAAATGAAGTAGACAGCGACACCAGAAAACTAAAAATCAAAGGAGCGATAAACCCTGTCACCGCAAAACCGGGCACATAGGCAGCGACTAGATAGACCAGACCTACCGAGATCACAAGAGAAAACAACCCTAAAGTCATAAACGTAATAGGGAAGCTGATGATCTTCAACACGGGTTTGACGAAGGAATTCACAAAGCCCATCGCTAGAGCGACTAAAAGTGCGGTCGTGAAACCGTCTACCGTAATGCCTTTTAAATAGCGAGGAATGACCATAACTACGCAGGCAATGATGATGTAACGAATGATGAATCCGATCATAAGAAAGATTATTTAGCAGCGTGACGAGACTGAAGAACGGCGATGATTTCGCTTAAATCGATTCCGCGATCCTCTAATAAGACTAATAAGTGGAAAATTAGATCCGCCGCTTCGCCTTTAAAGAGGTCATCGTTTTGCATTAAGGCTTCGATGACGAGCTCGACGGCTTCTTCGCCTACTTTTTGGGCCACTTTGTGGGTGCCTAATTGGAATAAAGAAGCGGTATAGGAAGACGCTGCAGGGGCAGTTTTGCGGCTACGGATAACATGTTTTAATTGATCTAACCAGGCTGCATTGTCTGCGTTTGACTCATCGAAACAGGTATCTGCGCCAGTGTGGCAAGTGGGTCCAAAAGGTTTGGCCTGAATTAAAATGGTGTCTGCGTCGCAATCGATTGAGAGGCTGACCACGTCTAAGAAGTTGCCTGATTCTTCGCCTTTAGTCCAAAGACGGTTCTTCGAGCGGCTAAAAAAGGTCACGCGGGACTCTGCAACGGTCTTTGCATAGGCTTCCTCATTCATGTAGCCTAACATCAAAACGGTACGAGTGCTGGCATCTTGGATGATGGCGGGCACGAGGCCTTTGGAAAAATCGGGTTGCTTGGACATATTTCTATTAAATGCGCATCGGGATGCCTTGGGTTGCAAGGTAATTCTTCAATGCCAAAATTTCAATTTCTTTAAAGTGAAATATACTCGCGGCGAGGCCTGCGTCTGCTTTGCCGGTCGTGAATACTTCCGTAAAATGTTCCATCGTTCCCGCTCCGCCAGAGGCAATAATGGGAATGGAGGCTGCTGAGGATATGCGTGCGGTCAAATCACAGGCGAAGCCTGCTTTCGTTCCGTCCGCGTCCATCGAGGTTAATAAGATTTCGCCGGCGCCGCGGTTTTCGACTTCGCGGGCCCATTCGAGGGTTTTTAATTCTGTTATTCGACGGCCGCCGTGGGTGTGGACGAAGTCCTGGCCCGCGGCGGGTTCAAAGCGCGTATCGATCGCGACAATGATGCATTGGGAGCCAAAAGCCAAAGCCAGTTCATCCACCAGCTCTGGCCGGCGCACCGCAGACGAGTTGATGGACACTTTGTCCGCGCCGGCGTTCAGCAACGCCGATACGTCAGCAATAGACGAAATTCCGCCGCCCACGGTAAAGGGAATATTCACGTGCCGCGCGACTTCACGCACTAAATTCACTAAGGTCTTCCGGTCATCGACCGTCGCCGTAATATCTAAAAAAACCAGCTCATCCGCCCCCTGCTGCGCATATAGTGCACCCAGCTCCACCGGATCGCCAGCATCGCGCAGGTCCACAAAGTTCGTCCCTTTCACGGTCCGCCCTTCTTTAATATCGAGACAAGGTATGATGCGCTTTGTTAACATGCTGCTGCTGAAAATTTGGCCAAATCCGCTAAACTAATCCGACCCTCATAAAACGCCTTCCCCACAATCACCCCAAACAAATTCATCTCCCGCAAGCGCACTAAATCCTCCATACAAGCTACCCCACCGCTCGCAATCACGCTCAGCGACGGGCTCGAAGCCTGAATTTTTTCATATAAATCGAAGCTGGGGCCTTGCAACAAACCGTCTTTGGCGACATCCGTCGAAATCACATACTTCGCGCCTTTCGAGGTATAATCCTGTAGAAAGTCAAAAATCGAAATGTTCGAATTCTCCTGCCAGCCCGAAACAGCGATCATCTCATTCTGCGCATCCGCCCCCAAAATAATCTTCTCCGACCCATACTTCTGCAACCATTCACAGACCAGCGCAGGATTACGCACGGCAATACTGCCGGCGGTAATCTGCGCGGCACCCGCAGAAAAAGCCGTATCAATCATCTCGTCGGACTGAACTCCGCCGCCAAAATCAATGTGCAGCGACGTGTTCGACGCAATGCGTTCCAAAACCGCCGCATTCACAATCTTCTTCGCTTTCGCCCCATCCAAATCCACTAAGTGCAAACGCTGAATTCCGGCCCCCTCAAAGGCTTTGGCGATCTCCAAAGGGTCTTCTGAATAGACCGTTTTTTGGCCATAATCCCCCTGAGTCAAACGCACGCATTGCCCATTTATCAGATCGATCGCCGGAATTAGTTGAAACATATTAGAGTGCTAAGAAATTTTTCAAAATCTGTTCGCCAGCCTTTCCGCTGATCTCCGCGTGAAACTGCGCGGCATAAAAATTATCCTTGTGTAACATCGCCGAAAACGGCTGCTCATACTCACAAACCGCTGTCGTATACTGATTTACGGGCGCATAAAAAGAGTGCACGAAATAGACGAACTCTTCTTCTTTCAGTCCTTTCATTAAGGGATTCTCGCCTTTCTGCACGATCGAATTCCAGCCGACATGCGGAATTTTCAAGTCTTTACTAATGAATTTCTTCACCTCCACGTCAAACACCCCGATGCAATCCACGTTTCCCTCTTCCGAGTGCTTGCACAACAATTGCATTCCGATGCAGGTCGCCAAAACAGGCTGCTTCAACCCCTTTATCACCTCGTCCAGGCCTTTTTCTTTCAAATAAGCCATCGCCGTACTCGCCTCGCCCACCCCCGGAAAAATCACTTTGTCGGCTTTTTTAATCTGCTCATGGTCATCTGTCAGTTGGTATTTCTGCCCAATACGATCCAACGCGTACATCACCGATGCCACATTCCCCGCATTGTATTTTATGATCGCAATTTCCATAAGCGTACAAAGGTATTAACTTTGGGGGATAATTGCCCCCTTTGCGGGGCCCTTTTATGAACAAAAAACTCGTTTACGAAACGCTCTACCTCGTTTGGATGGGCCTATTGCCCCTGCTGGCGTCTGGCTTTTTGGGCTACTACGCGCTGGCGAATCCTTCGTTTTTTACGACGTTTTCTCTGCTGGGGTCGGTAGTTTTTTGGATTTGCGCCGCTTTGATTATGGGCCTGGCCCTCTGCCCTACAACGTTTTTTGCCTTATTTACGGGTTACGTTTATGGCTTTTCGGGACTCTTGCCATTGATTTTGGCTTACTCGGCGGCTTCGGCTTTGGGTTATTTTCTGGCCAAAAAGTTCGGCGCGACAGCTTTGCTGTCGCGCGTACCTTCTAGTTTCCTAGCGAACGTGCGGTCTTCCTCCTTTTCCTGGGTGTTCCTCGCACGGCTTTCTCCAATTTTCCCATTCGCCATCACAAACGCAATCATGGCCTTTGTAGGTGTTCCCTTCCGCGCCTTTATTACAGCTGGAACTTTGGGAATGTTACCAAGAACTTTCTTAGCCGTTTTTACGGGGATCTCTGCTTCATCTTGGGCTTTATTATTTGCCCGGCCCGAATTATTGCGTTGGCAAGATGTGATTTCTGTGCTGCTTTTAATCGTTTCCGCTGTAGGGATGTATCTTTTAGGCCGCCGTTCTTTGCAATAAACGATCCTTCGGATCAAAGCATAGAGCATAAAGCATAAAGTATAAAGGTTTCGCTTCCGGCGAATCGGTGTTGGATTTTATGTGATCTGCCTCTATGAGTCCTAAACCCAATAAAGTGCGAAATAAAGTTCGAGCCACTCAGGCAGCTTTTCAGGTATTGACAGATTGTGTCAAGATTCAAATTGCAAAGTTCAAAGACCAAATTGCAAAGCAATGACTAAGCCGAAGGCGACTAAGCGAAGCGTGATGACTAAATCGCGCAACGATGACTAAGCCGAAGGCGACTAAGCGAAGCGTAGTGACTAAGTCCGCAGGACGACCAAATTATCAGTTTATTAAAGGGTAATATCCAAAAAATGGGTTACATTTATCCATGCAACCACTAAACATCAAACTATACGATTTAGCTCGTGCTAAATTGCACCTGAAAGATTCTGACGCCATGGAATTTGTATCCACCATTCACGAAATGCACGACCACTTAGATCAGAATCTGGCCACAAAGGAATTTGTAAGCAAAGAACTTTCTGAAACGAAATTTGAAATTCTAAAATGGCTATTTATCTTTTGGGTAGGCCAGTTATCCATCACAATTGGCATCGTTCTAATGCTAATCAAAAAATAAATTCATATCCTATCAACGCGATGCCATGAACGCTGATTCAAGTATTAATAAACTGCAAGATCACCGATTCGAAAATCTGGTGACGAAAGAATACCTGGATCAAAAACTTTCTGAGATACCGGTAAAATTGAATCATTTGGAATTGAGAAGCATAGAACGTATGAACACCTTAGAAATAAGGCTCCTTGAAAAATTCAATAAACTAGAAATTCAGTTAATAGAAGCTAAATTGGAAATATTCCAATGGATGTGCTTCTTTTGGATTACTCAGATGGCGGTCAACGTTGTAGCCATTATGATATTACTCAAAAAATAATCCGCTGACTAAGTCCGCAGGACGACTAAACGACAAAGTCGTGACTAAATCGCGAAGCAATGACTAAGCCGAAGGCGACTAAGCGAAGCCCATTGACTAAATCGCGCAGCGATGACTAAGACGCAACGCGTCGACTAAGCCCACAGGGCGACTTCGCGAAGCGTCGCAACTAAGCCGCTTCGCGGCGACTTGCTACGCAAGCGAATCTATCACCTGAACTTTTCCCCAAAGGTGCATGTTCTCCTCAATGAACTTCTTGTGGAGTGGGTGGTAGAGGTATTCTTTTTCTTTTTCGGCGCTGTCGAAAACAAGGACTACCGAAAAGGTGTAACTTGCTTCTGTAACGGATTTGTCAAAATCGGTGACGATGGGCTTGCCTACGTGGGCTGAAGTGATCATCGGGAGGGTGCCTAACGTTTTTAGGGCGCGGTAGAGTTGATCGGTTTCGGTGGTGGAGGCTGGGTTTTTGGCCCAAAACAACACATGATGTATAAAGGTCATTTTCGTTGAAGGTTCAGCTGATGCCACAAAGGGCAAGGTCGAGGCTAGGGCGATAAAATCGCGGCGGGAAGTAGACATAGGTTTAATATTTTTTCAATTCTACAATGGAAAATCCACAAATCAAAGTGATTGTGACCGGGGTAACCGGGATGGTGGGCGAGGGCGTGATGTTGGAGGCGTTGCGTTCGCCGTTTGTGAAAGAGGTTTTGGCGATTAGTCGCAAGCCGTCTGGTCACTCGCACCCGAAATTAAAAGAGTATTTTTTGGCCGATTTTTATCAGCCGGAGGAGATTAAAGAGGTCGCCAAAGATTACGATGCGTGCCTATTTTGCCTCGGAGTTTCGTCCGTGGGGATGAAAGAAGAGGAGTTTAGGCGTAAGACCTATGATTTGACTTTGGGTTTTGCGGCTCAAATGCCCAAACATATAAGCTTCAGCTATATTTCCGGGATGTCCACAGACAGCACCGAAAAGGGTTCGATTATGTGGGCGAGGGTGAAGGGGAAGACGGAAAATGATCTGAAAAAGATGGGTTTTCGGGATTCTTATTCGTTTAGACCGGGGTATTTGCAGCCAATGAGGGGGAATAAATTCACCTTGAAATACTATAAATACATCGACTGGATGTATCCGCTGCTGCTTTTGGTGGCGGGGAAGACGGCGTCTACTTTGGAGGAATTAGCAAAGGCGATGATCGAGGTGGCTGCCTTTCCGACCGAAAAGAAGACGATTGAGGTGGTGGATATCAAGGCTTTGGCAGAACAAATGAGCAATAGAATCTAGGGGAATTGCCTAGAAATGGGTAATTTTGTGGTGAAATGTAATACAATAAAAGATGGATAAGAAAGTAGTTTTAATGATCTTAGATGGCTGGGGCATCGCAACAAACCCCAAAGTTTCCGCAATCGACGCGGCCAAAACGCCATTTATTTCTTCGCTTTACAGCAAATATGCGCACTCGAAATTAGAGGCGTCCGGCTTAGCAGTAGGTTTACCAGAGGGCCAAATGGGCAACTCAGAAGTGGGCCACATGAACTTAGGGGCAGGCCGCGTGGTCTACCAAAACCTCGTTCGCATCAACAAAGCAGTCACAGAAAATACTTTGGGCCAGGAGCCTGAATTAGCGAAAGCATTCGACTATGCTAAAGCAAATAACAAATCCGTTCACTTCATGGGTCTTGTGTCCGACGGCGGCGTTCACGCACACATCGAGCACTTGAAATCCTTGCTTTCGACGGCGTCAGAGGCAGGTTTGGGCAACGTTTTCGTCCACGCTTTCACAGATGGCCGTGATACGGATCCCAAATCAGGTCTGAAATTCATGACCGATTTATACCAACATACACTTAAAACCAACACGCAAATCGCTTCAGTAACGGGTCGTTACTACGCGATGGACCGCGATAATCGCTGGGAGCGCGTGGCTTTGGCCTACAAAGCGATGGTCCACGGCGAAGGAACTCCTTCTACCGATGTATTGAAATCCATCGAAGCGAGCTACGCTGCAGGTGTAACGGACGAATTCATCCACCCAATCATCATGACGGATGCGTCCGGTGCTCCAATTGGCAACATCCAAGAGGGCGACGTAGTAATCTGCTTCAACTTCCGCACGGACCGTGGCCGCGAAATCACGCAGGCTTTAACACAGCGTGATTTCCACGAGGAGAACATGCACAAAATGAATTTGTACTACTTGACGATGACGGAATACGATAAAGAATTCCAAAACGTCCACGTCATCTTCAACGACTCCAACCTACCAATGACAATGGGCGAGGTCCTTGAGGGCGCAGGCAAAAAACAAATTCGCATCGCCGAAACCGAAAAATACCCACACGTTACATTCTTCTTCTCAGGCGGTCGCGAGGCCCTTTTCACAGGACAACAAAACATCCTACGCAACTCCCCAAAAGTCGCCACCTACGATCTTCAACCCGAAATGTCTGCCGCAGATCTTCGCGATGCGTTGATCCCAGAATTAGAAAAAGAGGAGGTAGACTTCGTCTGCTTAAACTTTGCTAATCCTGACATGGTAGGCCACACGGGCGTTTTCTCTGCCGTAGTGAAGGCAGTCGAAACGGTAGACGCTTGCGCCGAGGCAGTCGTAACAGCGGGTCTAGCCCACGGCTATTCCTTCATCATCATCGCTGACCACGGTAACGCGGACGTAATGATGAATGAAGATGGTTCGCCAAACACAGCCCATTCAACGAACCTTGTTCCATGTATTTTGGTAGACAACGAATTCAAACCTACGCTTCGCGACGGTAAACTGGGTGATGTGTCTCCTACGATCTTGAAAATGATGGGCGTGGCTCAACCGAAAGAGATGACGGGGGTGGCATTATTTTAAATTGAAAAGCTCCGCTTTTTGATTTAAAATAAGTCGACTAGAAGTCATTCCGACTGCGTCGGAGTCATCGCTACGCGATCTAGTCGTCCCTACGGGACTTAGTCGCGACTGCGTCGCTTAGTCCGGAGGGAATGAGTCCGATATGGCCCTGGGTGCTCCTAGGGCACAAATGGGTTAAAATACTTTCAAGGCACTAAATGGCATTTTCGCGTATTGACAAATTCTGTCAATACCTGAAAAGTCGCCTGAGTGCCTCGAAGTTTATTTCACACTTTATTGGGTTTAGAGGCCGGAAAGGCAGATTGCATAAATTCCTCTATACGATTCGCCGCAGGCGATGCCACTTTTGAACTTTGAGCTTTGCTCTTTGAACTTTTAACTTTGCTCTTTGAAATGAAAAAAGTCCAGCATTTCTGCTGGACTTTTTTCATTTTTCAATCGGTTGATTCTCCTGATCTACTATCACGAAGACATCCTCGGATGGTCGCTTCATGAAGTACTTTTCGCGAGCGTATTTTTCTAACAACGCTGGATTGCCCATCACGGCAGCACGCTCCTGTTTCAGCTCCTTTAATTTGTGCCGATAGTATTCGTGTTCTGCCTTCAGGTCTGCCAATTCGGTGTAGAGTCTATATTGGACCGAAAGATCGTTTGTATCTAATACGAACATCCAAACCAATAAAACACTGGTGGAGACGTAATAGAAACGATTTGGCCCTAAAAATAAACTACGTACGCGATCGAGCATAGAATTAGAAATTCAAACCTGGGAAATATGCGTTAGCCCCTAATTCCTCCTCAATGCGAAGCAATTGGTTGTATTTAGCCATACGGTCAGAACGAGACGCAGAACCAGTTTTGATTTGGCCTGTGTTCAATGCTACTGCTAAGTCAGCGATGGTAGCATCTTCAGTCTCTCCCGAACGGTGTGACATGATGTTTTTGTATAAATTGCGTTTCGCTAAGTTAACTGTGTCGATTGTCTCAGTTAATGAACCGATTTGGTTTACTTTTACTAAAACTGCGTTTGCAACGCCTTTGTCGATACCTTGTTGTAAACGCTTCACGTTCGTTACGAATAAATCGTCACCTACTAATTGACATTTAGAACCGATTAATTTCGTTTGCTCAGCCCAACCTGCCCAATCGTCTTCAGCCATACCGTCTTCGATCGAGATGATTGGGTATTTGTCAGCCCAAGTCTTCCAGTAAGCAGCCATCTCCATAGAGTTCAATTGCTTTCCGTCAGATTTTTTGAACGTGTAAAGACCTGTTTTCTCATCATAGAATTCAGATGCAGCCGCATCCATAGCGATGAAGATTTCTTCGCCTGGCTTGTAACCTGCTTTTTCGATCGATTGCAATACGATTTCGATTGCCTCTTCGTTCGACTTGATGTTTGGTGCAAAACCACCTTCATCACCTACGTTAGTAGAATATCCTTTGGACTTCAACACACCTTTCAATGCGTGGAAAACCTCCGTACCCATACGTAAAGCGTGAGAGAATGACTCCGCTTTCGCTGGCATCACCATGAATTCTTGGAAGTCAATCGAGTTATCCGCGTGAGAACCACCGTTTAAGATGTTCATCATCGGAACTGGTAACGTGTTTGCGTTAACGCCACCGATGTAACGGTATAATGATAAACCTGCCTCTTGTGCTGCTGCTTTCGCAACTGCCATTGAAACGCCTAGGATCGCGTTAGCGCCTAATTTGCTCTTGTTAGGAGTTCCGTCTAATTCAATCATGATGTTATCGATCATGTTTTGCTCAGACACTTCTAAACCCCAAAGTTCTTCAGCAATCGCCGTATTTACGTTCTCAACTGCTTTTAAAACACCTTTTCCTACGTAAACTGATTTGTCTTCGTCACGAAGTTCAACTGCCTCGTGGATACCTGTAGAAGCTCCAGATGGAACTGCTGCACGTCCAAAAGCACCGTCTTCGGTCTTGATATCCACCTCGATCGTTGGATTTCCACGTGAATCTAAAATTTGTCTTGCGTGTACATACTGTATTGCACTCATCGTATAATATTTATTTTGATTAAAGAATTACTTATTATTGGCTAAATTGCCTTGCAAAATAACGTAAATTTTGCCTAAAATCCGTATTAAAGTCATGAAAATTCGCATCGCCTATCTGTCATTGATTTTTGTTTCACTACTGAAGCTCAACACGTTTGGCCAAAATGTAGACGTGGATACCTTCGAAAAGAAGATCAAAGAGACGCCGAACGCTTATTTGCTGGATGTGCGGACGACGGGGGAATTTGGAGGAGGACATTTGCCAAAGGCGATGAACATCGACTTTCGTTCCCCCGATTTCAGCGCCAAGGTCGCGCAACTTTCAAAAGATAAACCAGTATTAATCTATTGTCTTTCCGGCGGTCGTTCTGCCCAAGCAGCAGAACAAATGCGCGCGGCTGGTTTTCAAGTGACCGAAATGAAAGGGGGCTATTTGAAATGGACGACTCGTCTGAAGCCTTTAGAGGGAGTACCCGATGTGAAGCATGATGCGGCTTGGAATTTGGGAGACTTCAAAAAAGAAATCGCTTCATCTGACGCCGTTGTGGTTGATTTCTATGCCAAATGGTGTGCGCCATGCCTTAAAATGATGCCCATCGTCGATAAATTAGCCGAAGAATTCAAAGGTAAAGTTACCGTTTTAAAGGTCGAAGCGGACGGCAACCAGGCCATCATGCAGGCCTACGGAATAGACGAAATCCCGAGTTTCATGGTCTTCTCCAAAGGGGAGTTGATCACTAAAACATCGGGATTTCGGGAAGAGGCCGCGTTAAAAGAACTCTTTACTGCGACCAAGAAGTAGGCTGACGCTCCCAACGGTGCGCGCGCAACTCCTCTACTAATTCTGTTGATAAACCATTGCCATCCGAAGTGGCTGTATTACTTTCTACGTGCTTAATCTTCCGCATACCTGGAATAATCGTGCCCACATCTGGATTCGACAGGATGAAACGCAAGGCCATTTCAGGTAAATCCATCCCTTCTGGAACCAACGGTTTCAACGCATTCGCGTGATCCACACTCGAAATCAAATTCTCCGGAACGAAATAGGTCGAACGCCAATCATTCGCCGGGAAAGTCGTTTCATAAGTCATCAAACCCGTCAAACTTCCCTCATCAAAAGGCACACGCGCAATCACACCCACGTCTAATTTCTTACAAAGGGGGAATAATTGGTCTTCTGGATTTTGGTCAAAAATATTGTAAATCACCTGCACCGAGGAAATCAATCCCGTTTCCAAGGTCTGCAAGCAGTTGTTTGGCTCCCAACGGTTCACCGAAACTCCCCAATGAGCGACTTTTCCCTCTTTCGTTAATTTCTCCACCGCCATTTTCCACTCATCGCGATCTGCCCACGCATCTTCCCACACATGGAACTGCTGCAAATCAATTTGCTCCACTTTCAGATTGCGCAAACTTTTCTCTGTGTATTCCACGATGTGCGCAGCCGGAAAACAGTCCTCTATTTTGAAATGAGACTTGGATGGCCAGGTAAAGTTTTTGGGCGGAATCTTCGTCGCAGCGTATAAGGTGGTTTCTTTATGACGTCTCAAAAGACCTCCCAAGATTTCCTCACTCTTACCCTCCGCATAGCCCCAAGCCGTGTCAAAAAAATTACAACCCAGCTCAACCGAACGGTCTAAAGATTTATTGACTTCCTCAATATCAGATCCGGTCCAACCGGCCAAGCCCCACATGCCATATCCCACTTCACTCACATGCCAGTTCGTCCGGCCAAATCGTCTTGTTTTCATAGTGTTTATTTATTTCCAAAAATAAGCAAAATTCTCGTTACCCCTGCCCCGAATACTACGTGAAAGACTTGTTTGCAACACCTTTCATGTTGCTTTTTATATGTATTTCATATAAAAAATATATGTAAGCTATCATTTATCCACCGGTAAATAAACGAAATAAACCCAATAATAGTCAATAACGCAAATAACCTAATTATTATTACAAAAGGGGATCCAAGGACGTAGTTTTGTCTCATCAACTGTTCCAAATTATGACCGTTAATATTAAGAGAGAGCAATGCTATGAACTTCTGATCGGCGATCAAAAAGTTTGTATTGATACTATTTTACGCATCGAAGGCGAAGGAAATTATTCCAAATTCTATTTATCGGACGGACGAAAGATCATCTCCTGCCGAACATTAAAATACTTCGAGCCCAGCCTACTAGATCGCGGATTCATTCGCCCGTCTAAATCAGCTATCGTAAACATGAATGCCATTCAGGCGATCGATTTCAATATCCACAAAAGCATTCGTTTAATCAACCAACATCAGGTGACCATCTCGCGTCGCCAAATTAAACCGTTGAAGGATTTGTTTAAAGCTGCTGCGCAGCAGTCGTAGAGCGACTTAGATAAGAGAGTAGAGATTATAGAGTATAGATAGGCCCTCCTGATCCGTAAATACACTTTTAGTAAAATAACGTCGAGGCACTCAGAGGCGTTTTCAGGTATTGACACATTCTGTCAAGATTCAAATATCAAAGTTCAAAGAGCAAAGACCAAAGTTCAAAGCATTGACTAAGACGGAGTCGACTAAATCGCGCAGCGATGACCAAGCCCGCAGGGCGACTAGGGCGCAACGCGCCGACTAAGCGAAGCGTCATGACTAAATCGCGCAGCGATGACCAAGCCCGCAGGGCGACTAAGTCACGTAGTGACGACTGCGCTTACAGCGCTACATGCACCAACTTCTTCGTCTCGAAGAAATCCTCTTTAAAGCTTTTGGAAAGATGATAGACCTTGTGCTTTCTACCGAATTCTTGCAATT
The DNA here is from genome assembly GCF_004307425.1 of Aquirufa antheringensis. Taxonomy (GTDB): domain Bacteria; phylum Bacteroidota; class Bacteroidia; order Cytophagales; family Spirosomataceae; genus Aquirufa; species Aquirufa antheringensis. Next base: position 544,302 of record NZ_SEWZ01000002.1, on the reverse strand, counting down.
CCTCTTGCAAGTCTCCGCCTTTTAGGCAAAGCAGGCCATTCTTCACATCGTGGTAGCTGTTTAGGCTAATCTTATTCTTCACCCAACCGAAGAAAGGCAGTAGACGGGTGACCGCGCGAGATACGACGAATTCAAACTCGCCGTCCACATCCTCGGCACGGCCGTGGGTGGCTTGGACGTTTTTGAGGCCTAGGGCTTCTGCGACGCCTTGAACGACTTTGATCTTCTTCCCTATGCTATCCACAAGGTGGAAGTTTACTTCCGGGAATAGGATGGCCAAAGGGATGCCGGGGAAGCCGCCGCCGGTGCCGACGTCTAAGATTTCGGTGCCGGGTTTGAAATCGACGAATTTGGCGATGGCGAGGGAGTGTAATACGTGGTGCAGCATCAGGTTATCAATGTCTTTGCGGGAAATGACATTGATTTTCTCATTCCACTCTGCATACAGGGGGAACAATTGCTCGAATTGGGCTAATTGCTGCTCGGTGATGGTGGGGAAATACTGTTTGATGATGGCTGCTTTCATGTTATCGTTTTTTGCGTCTGGCTTTCTTGGATTCAGAAAGCAATTTCTTTGCCTCCGTGTGTTGGGGAGATTTCTTTTCGGCACGCTCTAGTACTTCCTTGCAGAAGTCGACGGCTTCGTCGTAGTGTTGTTGTTGGTAGGAAATGCGGGCTAAACCTAAAACGGAGGCCCAGTAATAACCTGAATCGGTGGCATCCGTCTCCTTAGTGTAGGCCATGCACTGCTTGAAATAGCGCATCGCTTCCGCATGATCACGGTAGACATACAGGGCGTAATAGCCCAAAATATAGCTGGCGTAGCGACCTGAGGTGCCTTCGTAGCCTATTTGGTGTTGCTCGATGCGGCGTAAGATTTCTTTACATAGGGCCGAAGCTTCCTGGATATTTCCATTCATGTAGGCCGAACGGGCATAGGCACGATGGAAATAGGGATTGTCAGGGAAGGTTTCGGAGGTGTATTTGGCCATTCCGTAAGCCTTCTCATTCATATTCTCGATGCCGTAAATCTGCAAGAGGAAGTAGCGGGCTTCGGTCCGGGTATAAAAAGCTTGATAGCTTACCTTCTCTAATTGAGCAATTCCTTGCGATTTGTCTGCCTTAGGGAAAAGCCACAAGACGGGGCGCAAAAGGGGAAAGTTCTGCTTAATGAAGAAGTAATAGTAGTTATACAAGCCATCGCCGAACATCAATTCTGGGCTGAAATCAGCGAAGTTGCGGGAATATTCGAGGTATTTGAGGGCGTTTTTGGCGGCCAACGTGGCGCGCGTCCAGTGCTTGCGCTCTGCGTGCAGACGGCCTTTGAAGCCATAGGCAGCAGCCATGAAGAAGGCGGCTTCTGGGTTTTCGGTTTCGTCGTAGATCTTTTCGGCCTTTTCGATACTTTGGTCCATATACTCGATCAAACGATCATCATAAACCTCATTTCTCGTGTTAGGGACGATTTTCCACCATTGCATCAGGCCTAATAGAAAATCAGGCAGCGGATGCTGGGGGTATTTGATCTTTAAATAATTGAATTCGCGTTCAGCTTCCGGGAAATGGAAGTTATACATCTGGTTAATGGCCACGGTGGCCTCCGTCTGAACTTCGGTGGTGAGCAACAGCATTCCTTTAGAACGCTCTTTCTCTGCCTCATCCGCCTTCTTCCACCATTGTGCATTCGAGTTGAAAGCGGGTAGAAGAAGGCCGAAAAATAAGGCTATAATACTAAGATGATATCTCAATTTGATCTCCATTTTGGTTTAAGAATTTAAATTCTGTAATGCCAAATGAGGAATCTTCCATGATCGTAATCCAGGTCTTGTACTTCAAGAACCACTTCATGCGAATAGAAGGGAAACCTTTCGTGAAATAAGCGCTCAAGAAGGGGTGTGCCAAAATGGTCAATTTCTTCTCGTTTTGCTTCGTCACTAAATGTTCCAAATGCTGTTCAACAATGTCAGATACCGCGATACTCGCCGTGATACTTCCTGTTCCTCCGCAGCTAGGGCACGTTTCGTGCGTCGCTACGTTCATCTCAGGACGAACACGCTGGCGGGTGATTTGCATCAAGCCAAACTTCGTTAGCGGCAAAATGGTGTATTTCGAACGATCACCACGCATTTCATCGCGCATGATGTCCTGAATTAACTTGCGGTTATCTGCCTTCTTCATATCGATGAAGTCGATCACGATAATACCGCCCATGTCGCGTAGACGTAATTGGCGAGCTACTTCTTTCGCCGCTTCTCGGTTCACACTTAAAGCCGTCGCCTCCTGATCTTCTTCTGAATTCGACTTATTTCCCGAATTCACGTCAATCACGTGCAATGCTTCCGTGTGTTCCACGATTAAATAACCTCCACCAGGCAAGGAAACCGAACGGCCAAAAAGCATTTTCAATTGCTTCTCAATGCCTAATTGCTCGAATAACTTGGTTTTACTTTGGTGTAACTTAACAATCTTCTCCTTTTCAGGAGCCACATTGTGTACATAGCCTTTTGCCTCATTGTACAATTCTGGTGTATCAACGATGACATTATCAAAATCATTGTTCAACAAGTCACGTAACATCGAAGTTGCGCGGCTCATTTCTCCAATAATGCGGTCTCCAGCTTTAGCATCCACTAATTTCACTAAACCTTCCTCCCATTTCGCTATGGAATCTTTAAGGTCGCGCTCCATTTCTTCCACCGCTTTGCCTTCCGCCACCGTACGCACGATCACACCGTAATTCTTCGGCTTAATCGAGGTCATCAGCTTTTGCAAGCGATTGCGTTCCGCTTTCGACGTGATCTTCTTCGAGATGTTCACACCGTTCGCAAAAGGAACTAAAACAAGGAAACGACCTGCGATGGAAATATCGCAAGATAAACGAGGGCCTTTAGTGGAAATAGGCTCCTTAACGACTTGAACTAAAGCTAAATGTCCTTTTTGAACGGCTTTCTCGATCTTCCCTAATTTATCAATTTCGGGCTCAAGTTTGAAGTTCTCTAAACGGACAACTTTGTTTTTCTTCGTCATCACCTCCCGCGTAAACTTCTGCAGGGTAGGCAAATTAGGACCTAGGTCATGGTAATGCAAGAATGCATCCTTCTCATAACCGATGTCAATAAAAGCGGCGTTCAGTCCTGAAACCAATTTCTTTACTGTGCCAAGATAAATATCTCCTACAGAAAATTGAGGTTCCGACTGTTCTATATGGTACTCTACTATCCTTTTGTCGTGCAAAAGGGCGATCCGATCCCCCTTGGGAGTCGAATTAATGATTAATTCATTGCTCACAATTTATGTCGAGAAGAAGGGTACAAGGCCTTTTGGCCTATATAGTCTAAATATACAGGAAATTAAACACCAAAAACAGGCCATTTCGAAAAATGCCTGTTCCTGGGTTACCTAAATGCAAATTCCATGAAGGAAAATGGATTTATGAAGACTATTTCTTCTTGTGACGATTCTTGCGAAGACGCTTCTTTCTTTTGTGAGTAGAGATCTTGTGACGTTTTCTTTTTTTACCGCAAGGCATAATGTTAAGAATTAATGTGTTAAATACTATACGAGATTGACTTTCAACCTCAATGCTCCTGCATTTCTGCAAGCAACTCTTTCGCGGCCTTCTGCTCTTCTGCGTCTTTAGATTGCTCTAAAACACGCTTCAGAACCTTCTGAGCCTCTTCTTTTTTATCTAACTGGGCTAAACAAAAACCGAGATTTAACGCGGCTTTGTGGTTATTCGGCTCCAGCTTCAATATCTGGGTGAATCGTTCTTGGCCTTTGCCAAACTGATTCGATTTAATCGATAATATCCCTAAATTAAACAGCGCTGGCACAAACGTGGGCTCCTGTTCAATCACTTCGCGAAGTAGCGTAATGCCCTTCATCGGAGTGGGTGTATCTACGTAAGTCATCGCCATGTTCGATTTTACCAGCAAGTTGTTCGGGTCGATGGCCAAAGCCTTCGAGAAGTACATTCTTGCTTTTTCTCCCATTTTACCGCCTTTCTGTGCATTCAAAGCATACGTTTGTGCTTCAAAATACAGCTGTCCAGCACGTAAAACGTTCGTCAAACTGGGATGCTGATCCGCATAATTCGCTGCAAAAACCGCAGCAGAATCATAATGACTCGCATTCATAAAAGCGCGCATCAGATTCTCTAAGGCTTTCACCTGTGAGGCATCTGTCTTAGCCGCAGCAAAAGCGGATTTCAAGGCAGAAATCTCTTTTAGCTGCGCTGGAGTCAAAGGAGCAGCGTGCTCTTCTTTCTCTGCGACTTTTTCCGTCTTTTCGCTTCCCGCGTCTCGGTTAGCGCCCCCCGAAGGAGTATTTTGTGTCTTTCCCGCCACATTACCTTTCGGTAAAGAGTACAATAGGGCGGTTATCCCTAGGCCTGCCAGAAGAATGATCAAAAGGTTTTTTTTCATTATTCTAGACCCTTTTTTAGCTCGAAAGCCTATTTAGTGGGGTCAGTACTCGTTTTTACTTGCTCTACAAATACTTTCGCTGGCTTAAAGCTAGGCACATAATGTGCGTCGATTGTGATCGCCGTATTCTTAGAAATGTTGCGAGCAATCTTCTGCGCGCGTTTTTTGTTGATGAAGCTACCAAAACCACGAACATAAATATTCTCTTGGTTTGCTAGGTTGTTTTTAACTACTTCGAAAAATGACTCTAACGTTTCCGATACATCTTTCTTATCAATCCCTGTTTTGCTGGCAATCTCAGCAATTACATCTGCCTTAGTCACGTTTTATAAATTTATTAAATGATGATTCTTAGGTAATTACAATTTCCCCTCCGTAAAAGGGACACAAAAGTAACGTTTTTCTCTCAATTCTCTAAAAATTCTTTCGAAATCGGGGTGATTTTTTTCGTAAATTTGATTTTATCCATGCAAAAAAGCCCTTTACATCCTTTTTCGGCCACTATTATGGCCTGGTACGCGGAACACCAGCGCGAGCTGCCGTGGCGCCAAACACAGGATCCCTACGCGATTTGGCTATCCGAAATCATCTTGCAACAGACGCGGGTGGCGCAGGGACTGCCCTATTTTGACCGATTAATCACCGCTTTTCCTACGGTTCGCGATTTAGCTGAGGCTCCAGAGGCCTCTCTATTACGTTTATGGCAGGGCTTAGGCTATTATTCCCGTGCTCGGAATCTCCAAAAAGCAGCCCAAATGGTCATGCGTGACTTCTCGGGCGTTTTCCCACAAAGCTATGACGAGATCATTCGATTGCCCGGCGTGGGTCCCTATACGGCAGCAGCGATTGCGTCCTTTGCTTTTGATGAGGCCAAAGCCGTGGTAGACGGCAATGTATACCGGGTTTTGTCTCGTGTCTTTGCCATCGAAACGGACATTGCTTCTTCTGCGGCGCGTGGAGTTTTCACCTCTTTAGCACAATCATTGATTCCAACGCAGGATCCGGCGACCTTTAATCAGGCGATCATGGAGTTTGGCGCTTTGCAATGCACGCCAGCGCCAGATTGCTCGGATTGTCCTTTGCGTGTCTCTTGTGCGGCTTTAAGTGTAGGTCGCGTAGCTGAATTACCTTTAAAGTCAAAAAAGACAAAGGTCAAAGAGATAGAGATGAATTACCTCGTCATCGAGCAAAATGGCCAGCTTCTAGTGCGTGAACGTACGGAAAAGGGTATTTGGAAGGGATTGTGGGAGTTTTATCTCATCGAAGATTCATGCGATTGGTTGCCTTTTCAGCGCCAAGCCTTGAAATCCCCAGCGGTACATCTATTAAGTCACCGCAAAATCCATTGCGACGCTTGGTATGTTCAAGTTCCTGATAATTTTGAATTGGAAATTCCGGAAGGATATGGCTGGATGAGCCCTTCAGACTTCGAGAGCAAAGGAAAACCAGTTTTGCTTTTGAACCTAATAACTGATAATTTAGATTGTCCTATTTTACAAGACATTTCGCCCACGTACCTTTAGGCAATGCAAGGAGCCTTGCTGAGCTAACCCTTTAAACGACAAATCATTATGGCTGGAGTAAACAAAGTTATTTTACTAGGAAATTTAGGTGCTGACCCAGAGGTGCGCGCCCTACCTAGCGGTGTAAAAGTGGCAAATATTAACATTGCGACCTCTGAGTCGTATACGGGAAAGGACGGACAGCGAGTAGACCAAACCGAATGGCACCGCGTAGAGCTTTGGGATAACCTGGCGAACATCGCAGAACAATATTTAAAGAAAGGAAACCAAGTCTATATCGAAGGAAAAATTCGTTCCGAAGAGTGGCAAGATAAAAATGGCGCGACCGTGCGTGGGTACAAAGTACGCGCAACGTCGATCAATTTAATCGGAGGGCGTAACGAAGGGTCGCCAGCGTCTGCTCCGGCGGCAGAAAGACCAAAGCCTGAAGCCGTTTTAGCCGGTGCTTCGAAGACCGATCCATTTCCACCCATGATGGAAGAAGGGGACGATCTACCGTTTTAAATTTTTATTACAAAAAAGGGGATATCGCATTTCGTATTCCCTTTTTTGTAAATTTGCATCGATCAGTTCACCCAAATTATGGACCCAGACCCCTTACCCAATCTGTTTTTACTCGCCTTGGAGCCTTCCATTAGTGTGAGTTCGATTGCTCTTATTTCCTTCATTTTAGTGGCTCTATTGTTCCTATCCGCTGTTTTAGCTGGCTCAGAAGTAGCGTTCTTTTCCCTAAACGCAGACCAGCGTATTAGCCTTCGCGAGAGTGAGGTAAGCAGCGAGAAAAAGGTGAGCCATTTGCTAGATAAACCCCAACAATTACTGGCTACTTTGTTGATTTCCATCAACTTTGTCAATATTATTTTCATTACCCTAGCAAATTATTTAACCTCCATGGTCCTAGGTCAACAGTCGATGGAGACCTTGCTCGTGACCTTGTTTTTATTGTTTGGAGTGACGTTTATCATTACGTTTTTTGGAGAATTGATTCCCAAAGTATGGGCCCAGCAAAATAACCTCAACTTCGCCCGCTACTCCGCTCCTTTCATCAGCTTCTTGAATTTTGTGTTTGCTCCGCTTTCCAAAGCGCTTCTAGGCATTTCTGGCTTAATCGAGAAACGCGTGAAGAAGAAATCCTATACACTGACTTCCCAAGAATTGAATCAGGCACTGGAGATTACGACGGATGAAAACACGAGTGATCGGGAGAAAGATATTTTACGTGGGATTCTGAATTTTGGGAATATCTCCGTGAAATCGGTCATGCAGGCAAGACGCGACATTGTGGCCTTCGATACGAGTATGAATTTCCACGAGTTAATGGACCTCATCAATAAGAATGGCTATTCGCGTGTTCCGGTATACAACGAAACCATCGACAAGATCGAGGGGATTTTATACATCAAAGACTTATTGAAGCACATCGATCAGGACGAGAAATTCGACTGGTTACCGCTTTTGCATAGTCCGTTTTTTGTACCGGAAAACAAGAAAATCGATGATTTACTATACGATTTTCAAGAAAAACGCGTACACATGGCGGTCATCGTGAACGAATACGGCGAGACTGAAGGGCTCGTAACAATGGAGGACATCATCGAGGAGATCGTGGGTGAAATCAATGACGAGTTCGATGAGGTAGAAGCGGATTACAAGAAAATAGGCGATAACATTTATGTGTTCGAGGCGAAGACCTCTTTAAATGATTTCTGCCGCGTTTTTGAGATCGAGGCTTCCTATTTCGAGAAGGCCAAAGGCGAAAGTGAAACGCTGGCAGGATTGATTATCGAACTTTTTGGTCGTATTCCGAGTGCAGGAGAAGAAATCGAATTCGAAGACTTTACCTTCAAGGTTCAATCAGTCGATACCCGCCGCATTAAGAAGGTGCGCGTTACGCAACGCGTTTCAGCAGACCAAGACGATTCCCAGAATTAAGTTACGATCATTAATTTCGCGAAGCTCAATAAGAGCGTCTTCTCGCCTACTCCCTTTTCAAAATCAATCACCGCTTTGCGTTCAGCGCCATTGACTTCGATGCGTTTGATGAGGCCGAAACCGAATTTAGCGTGTTCGACTTTTTGGCCAGCTGCTAAAGCTAAGGCGTCCGTGGCCTGGAAGTTTGCTGAAACCACGTGCTGGTAATTCGTGTTCGTCGTAGGTTTTTGGATCAGTTGTGCTGCTGATAGAGCTGGTTTCGCGGTGAAACCAGTCTTTTGAACCGGGCGGAAGCTAGATACTTCTTTGCGCGCACCGGCGGGTTTCGCCATCTTCACAAAGTTCGGATCTAATTCATTCAAGAAGCGACTCGGCTCACAAGCCTTCAATCGACCAAACTGGTAACGTGATTCCGCATACGAGATTTGCAATTTCTTCTCTGCCCGCGTCACGGCCACGTAGAACAAGCGGCGCTCCTCTTCGAGGTCCTGCTGGGACTGCAACATCATTTGGGAAGGAAATAAATCCTCCTCTAATCCCACTAAAAAGACGCGGTTGAATTCTAGCCCCTTCGCCGAGTGAATCGTCATCAAAGTCACCTTATCGCGATCCGCCGGATCTTCATCCGCATCCGCGTTCGTTAGTAAGGAAACCGATTGCAAGAAGGTCGCGAGCGATTTGTCCTCGTTTTCTGGATTGTCCACGAAGGATTTGATGGCATTCAGTAATTCTTGCAAGTTTTGGTAGCGCGCTAGGCCCTCTACCGTCTTGTCTTCGTATAATTCACGCAACAAACCCGACGCTTTCGCCACGTGATTCGCCACTTCGTAGGCATCTTTATTTTCTACCTCCACCATCAATTTGAAGGACTTGATCAAATCAGAGAAAGCCTCGATTCCGGCACTCCCGCGAGCCGCCTGGAATTGGGAGATATTCGAAACCACGTCCCAAATAGGTACATTATTTTCCGCCGCCGTCACCACAATTTTCGCGATGGTCGTGTCTCCGATACCGCGTTTAGGTAAGTTGATGATGCGCTTAAAGGCCTCCTCATCGTTCTGGTTCACCGTAAAACGCAAATAACCGAGTACGTCTTTGATCTCCTTGCGTTGGTAGAAAGAAACACCCCCGATGATGCGGTATTTGATGTTCAAGCGACGCAAGGCCTCCTCAAAAGAACGGGATTGGGCGTTCGTGCGGTATAAAATGGCGAAATCCGACCAAGTTAAATTCTCTTTTTGGGCAGCTTCGAAAATCGCCGAAGCAATCATGCGGCCTTCCTCGTTATCACTGGATGCGCGGATGATTTCGATATCATCACCATCCTCATTCGAGGTGAAAACGTCTTTCTTTAATTGGTTTTTATTGCGGGAGATGATCGAATTCGCCACGGCCACGATGGCCTTCGTGGAACGGTAATTCTCCTCTAATTTAATGGTCACTAAATCCGAATAATCACGCTCAAAGTTCAAGATATTCTGGATATCCGCGCCGCGGAAGGCATAAATGGACTGAGCATCATCACCCACCACGCAAATGTTGCGGTTCACGGCAGATAACTTCTTCGTGATCAAATACTGGGAAACGTTCGTATCCTGAAACTCATCCACCATCACGTGCTTGAACTTGTGTTGGTATTTATTCAATACGTCCAAATGGTCGCGGAAGAGGATGTTGGTTTGGAATAATAAATCATCAAAATCCATTGCGTTTGCTGCGAAGCAACGCGCACAGTACAATTGGTATAATTCGCCCATCGCCGGGATGCGCGCGAGGCGATCTTCTTCGGCTAGAATGGAAGAACCGGTGTATTGTGCCGGACCGATCAAGCGGTTTTTCGCGTTAGAGATTCGGTTCAAGACCAAATTCACTTTGTACACTTTATCGTCTAAATTCTTCTCCTTGATCAGCGCACGGATCAGGGATTTAGAATCGTCTGTATCGTAAATAGAGAAGTTCGAGGTGTAGCCGAGGCGGGTGCCTTCGAAACGAAGAATTTTGGCAAAAATCGAGTGAAACGTCCCCATCCAAATGTTCTTCGCCGCATTCCCGATCACCGTTTCAATCCGGTGACGCATTTCGCCCGCCGCCTTGTTCGTAAAGGTCAACAGCAAGATCGCAAATGGATCCACGCCTTTCTCAATCAAATGCGCCGTACGGTAGGTCAGCACGCGGGTCTTTCCAGATCCGGCACCGGCGATGATCATCAAAGGACCATCAATATGTTCGACTGCATTTCGTTGAGGCTCGTTCAGGCCAGCTAGGTAATCCATCTGTTTTGGGCTAATCAATTAGGGCTTCAAAAATACGTAATTTAGGCCGGATTTTAGTGATGCCCTGCGTATTTCTCCCCTGCTGGAATGGCGATTATCAATTTGTTCTCTTTGGTAGGTAGCGGACACGTCGCAAATGGCGTGAAGGCACACGGCGGATTGTAGGCCTTATTGAAATCAAGCGTGACAGTTCCGTCCGGATTAAACCCTTTCGTATCCAGGAAACGGCCTCCGCCATAGGTCGTTGTTTTATTGGTAGCATCGCCAAAAACGACAAAGAAATCCTCCTTCGTCTCCCCCGGCCCCGCCTCTAGGCGATAGGTCTTCCCGTCCACCTGGAACTCCAATAAACCCGGAGAATCCTCTTGGTAGGAACGCCCCGTGATGTCGATGATGGTGACTTTTTTACCGACGGTAGGAATGAATTTGGCGTTGATTTTCCATTTAGCATCTGCCGGGAAATGATCAATTCCGTGAAAAGCCTTCAAGTATTCACCCTCCAAATCGCGCAGACGAATAGCGTATTTATCTCCGCGTTTAATGATAAACCAACGTAGCGATTGATGACTAATTACTGTGCTTTTACCCTCCGGGGTGAAAATGACCAGATGATTATAAAGTACTTGATTATTTTGCAAGATGACCTTCCCTAAGGAAGCCTCCGCGTGTGGGAAGACAAAATCGTTTGATTCCGCACCACCAATGGTGTTTTCGCCCTCTTTCAGCCAAAACAAGCCGGCTAGGTTTAACCAACCAGTTTCGGATTTAAGGCTGGCTTCTCTTTTGGCATAAAAACCGGTGTAATCCTCCTGAGAACGCGCTGTGAAGGCTAACATCATAAGGCACAAAAATAGGATCTTTTTCATAGCGGGATATTTGCCTAAAAATACTAAATTACCTTAGAAATTTACCCCATGAACCCGCAAATCTACGAACTAGGCGACAGCGCATTAACGATTGAATTCGGTAACGAAATCAGTGCGGATACACACCAGGAGGTGATGAGGCGGTTTTATCAGTTTCAATCCTTTCCCTTACCCGGCACCTTGGATTTAATTCCGGCTTATACGAGCCTCACGATCGTGTTTGACTTAAGAGTGGTGGCGAGCCGCTTTGAAGGTTTGGCAGGAATGAAAACACTCATCGAACAAAAACTAGCGGAGGCTTTTACGGCGGTCATTCCAGAGGGACGCCTCCACGAAATCCCCTGTGTTTACGAGGGCCCAGATTTAGCCTCCGTGGCCTCCGCCTGCGGACTCAGCGAGGCGGAAATCATCCGCATTCATAGTGAAAAAGAATACACCGTCTACTTCCTAGGCTTCCTCCCGGGATTCGCCTATATGGGCACCACGGACGAACGCATTACCGTGTCTAGAAAATTGACGCCGGCTCCCATACAGAAGGGAGACATCGGTCTAGCCGGCAACCAAACCGGCATCTACCCCAGCGCTTCTCCCGGCGGCTGGCAGATCATCGGTCGGACGACGGATATTCCTCATTTCAGAGCGGGTGACCGCGTTCGTTTTATCCCCGTCACCGTATGAAGCTGATCAAAAAAGGTTTATTGGATACATGGCAGGGCCTTCCCAGCTTCGGTTTACAGCACGAGGGAATCCCGCCCGGTGGAGCGATGGACACCTTTTCCTTGCAGATTGCAAACGCGTTAGTGGGAAACGATCTATATGATAAGGTGCTGGAAATGCACTTCCCCGCTGGGGTTTACCAGTTCGAGACGAGCACTTTGCTGGCGATTTGTGGTGCGGACTTTAGAGCCTGTGTGGATAATGTGGAAGTCCCACTGAACCAACCGATTAAAGTTCCGCCTGGAGCCATTTTTAGTTGTAAAAAGCCAGTTTCAGGCCAAAGAGTCTACGTCGCCACCCGAACCTTACATGACGAGCAGGTTTCCCGCGTGAAGATTTTGCCTTGGTCGATGAACCCGGAGAATGTGTTCACGGATGAACCGATCAGGATTTTATGTGGGAGGGAATGGGATCAAATAAAGGCATGTTCACAACAATGTTTTTTAAGTAGACCTTTTGGCATTTCGCCCACCTCGAATCGGATGGGATATCAATTGATTCAGGAACCGTTGAAGATACTGCCTTCGCAAAACCTGATATCTTCCGCGGTCACAGCCGGCACGATTCAACTGCTCCCTTCAGGTCAGATAGTGGTTTTAATGGCAGGACATCAGACGACGGGGGGGTACCCGCGTTTAGCGCATGTGATTTCGGCGGATTTGCCCCGTTTAGCCCAAAAAGGCCCCGGCGACAGCCTCCGCTTCACCCTAACCGATTCGATGACGGCAGAATACGAATGGATTCTTGTCCAAAACTATCTACAACAAGTACGGAATGTGTGTACGCTGAAATTAAGTCAGCATCGATTCGATCACCACTAATTCGTCGCGAAGACGCGCGGCTAATGGGAAGTCGAGGTCGCGCGCCGCTTTCTCCATCTCTTTGCGAATGGTTTCGGATTGCTTTTTGAGCTCCGCCGGCTTCATATAGGCTAATAAAGGATCCGCCGCGACTGGTGCTTGATCCGGATGAATCGTGTAATTCTTCGTGGGTTTCGCCATGCGATCTGCGATGGAGGTTTGCTCCATGATCTCGTCGTGCGAACGCCAAATGGTTTTTGGCGTAATACCGTGCTTCTCATTATAGGCCATTTGGATGGCGCGGCGGCGATTGGTTTCCGAAATCGCGAGCTCCATCGAACCCGTGATCTTATCTCCGTACATCAACACCTTACCGTTTTCATTACGCGCCGCACGACCGATGGTCTGAATTAATGAGCGAATATCGCGCAAGAAGCCTTCCTTATCCGCATCCATAATCGCGACCAACGAAACTTCCGGTAAGTCCAAACCTTCCCTGAGCAAGTTCACCCCCACTAAGACGTCGATGACGCCCAGACGCAAATTGCGCAGAATTTCGACGCGCTCCAGGGTTTTCACCTCGGAGTGAATATATTGGCATTTGATGCCTACGCGGTCGAGGTATTTCGATAGCTCTTCGGCCATCCGTTTGGTTAAGGTCGTAATTAAAACACGTTCGTTTTTCTTGATGCGGTCGTAGACCTCTTCGAGTAAATTATCGATTTGGTTCTTCGTAGGGCGGACTTCGATTAAAGGATCTAAAAGTCCAGTAGGGCGAATAATCTGCTCGACCACAACTCCCTCCGAGCGGCGTAATTCGTAGTCGGATGGGGTGGCGGAGACGAAGATGGTTTGGCCGATGAGGTCTTCGAATTCATCGAATTTCAAGGGGCGGTTGTCCATCGCCGAGGGCAAACGGAAACCGTATTCCACTAGGGATTCTTTGCGGGAGCGGTCGCCGCCGTACATCGCGCGGATTTGGGGCATCGTGGCGTGGCTTTCGTCCACCACCATTAGGAAGTCGTCTGGGAAGAAGTCCAATAGGCAGAAGGGGCGCTGGCCGGATTTTCTTTGGTCAAAATACCGAGAATAATTCTCAATCCCCGAGCAATACCCTAGCTCGCGCATCATTTCTAAGTCAAACTCTGTCCGCTGCTTAATGCGCTCCGCTTCTGTGAGGCGACCCTCGCGGCCGAAATAGGAAATTTGGTTCACTAAATCTTCCTGGATATGGGAGATCGCATTGTTCAAGGTTTCACGTCCCGTCACAAACAAGTTCGCCGGGAAAACGGCCACCATCGTCTCCGAAGAGATCTTCTTGCCCGTCCAGGGATCAATGCGGTGAATCTCCTCGATCTCATCGCCAAAAAAAACGAAGCGATACCCAAAATCCGCGTAAGCCAAGAAAATATCGACGGTGTCGCCTTTCACCCGGAACGTTCCGCGCAAGAATTCGCCTTCGGTCCGCGCGTAAAGAATCTCCACCAAACGGAACAAAAACTGGTTCCGAGAGATGATGTCTCCCACGGCGACGCGCATGATGGAATTTCGGTACTCATCCGGATTTCCCATACCATAAATACAGGAAACGGAGGCGATCACAATAATGTCGCGGCGGCCAGACATCAAGGAAGAGGTCGTCGCCAAACGCAACTTTTCAATCTCCTGGTTAATCGAGAGATCTTTTTCTATGTAGGTTCCCGTAGAGGCGATGAAGGCCTCGGGCTGGTAATAATCGTAATAAGAGATGAAATACTCGACCGCATTTTCCGGAAAAAAGGACTTGAATTCCCCGTATAATTGGGCGGCGAGGGTTTTGTTATGGCTCAAAATCAGGGTTGGCCGGTTCACCTGCTGGATCACATTCGCGATCGTAAAGGTCTTTCCAGAGCCGGTTACGCCCAGCAGCGTTTGCGCGGCTTCTTCTTTGTTCACCCCCTCGACTAATTGCCGAATCGCCTCCGGCTGATCTCCGGTGGGCTTATAAGAAGAAGTGAGTTTAAAATCCATCCCGAAATATACGAATAATGGAGAGGATAATTCGGGAGGAAATACTATTTTTGGCAAAAATCAAACCTCTCTATGTTAAGACTTGCACTCATCATCTTTAGCTTAAGTACTTTCTCTTGTAAATCAGAGGAACCTGTTGCGCCTAAGATCAATATTATTGATTTACCGGTGGTTCCACCTAAGGAATATACGTTTGCGACGACGCCTTTTTGGGCGGATGAATTCGAAAAAGATGGTCTTCCAGATGCGTCGAAATGGGGTTATGACGTAGGAAATAGCGGCTGGGGTAATAATGAACTCCAAAACTACACCAACGCAAACATCAAAAATGCGCATATCGAGAACGGCATTTTGACGATTGAAGCGATCAAGGAGACGGCTGGATCGAGCGCCTACACCTCCGCGCGTATCGTCACAAAAGGCAAGAATGACTTTTTATATGGTCGTATTGAGGCCAAAGCAAAGATTCCAGCTGGCCGTGGAAACTGGCCTGCGATCTGGATGCTTGCGTCTCAATCTGATTACGGCACACAATACTGGCCAGACAATGGCGAGATCGATATCTTAGAACACGTGGGTTACGACCCGGGTGTGATGCACGCGAGTGTGCACACAAAAGCGTATAATCACGTCATCGGAACGCAAAAAACAGCAACGACAACCCTAGCGAATTGGGATACCGAATTCCATACGTTCCGCGTGGATTGGACGCCTGACTACGTGCGTGCCTTTATCGATGACAAGCAATACTTCGAATTCAAAAATCCGAAAGGTGGCTGGGAACAATGGCCTTTTGACAAGAAGCAACATATCTTAATGAACCTAGCGATCGGTGGAAACTGGGGTGGACAAAAAGGCGTGGATGACACGATCTTCCCAAACAAATTCCAAATCGACTACATTCGCGTTTACGCACTTAATCCTTAGTATGAAATACCCCAAAGCCGCGGAGGCATTCGATCGTTTACTTGTCATCATGGACGACCTGCGGGAGAAATGCCCTTGGGACAAGAAGCAGACGCTGGAATCATTACGCCATTTGACCATCGAGGAGACCTACGAGCTTTCCGATGCGATCATGGAAAATGATTTGACCGAAATCCGCAAAGAGCTAGGGGATATTTTCTTACACCTTGTGTTCTATAGCAAAATCGGTTCCGAAAAAGGAGCGTTTGACGTAAGCGACGTGTTGCACGGGGTGTGTGAAAAACTGATCAGTCGCCATCCGCATATCTATGGCGATGTGGTAGCTGAGACGGAGGACCAGGTAAAGCAGAATTGGGAAACCTTGAAATTAAAAGAGGGGAACACGTCCGTTCTGGGCGGCGTTCCAGGTTCTCTCCCAGCACTCGTGAAAGCGATGCGGATACAGGAAAAGGCGCGCGGTGCGGGTTTTGACTGGGAAGAAAAAGAGCAGGTTTGGGAGAAAGTGGAGGAAGAACTGGGCGAATTCAAAGAGACTTTTGTGGGTAAAGACCTCGATGCCGCGGGAAAGGCGGAGGCAGAGGGCGAACTAGGGGACTTGATCTTCAGTCTCGTGAACTTTGCCCGATTCATCGATATTAATCCCGAAACAGCCGTGGAGCGGACGAACAAGAAGTTCATCAAGCGCTTCCAGCACCTCGAAAAACGCGCGGCAGAGAATGGCCAGACGCTTTCCGAGATGACTTTGGCAGAAATGGATATCTACTGGAACGAGGCGAAAACGCTTTAGTTCACGCTAAACTGATACGCTGTTTTCGTTTTATAGACTTCCCCTGGACGCAAAACCGTGCTAGGGAAGTTTGGTTGATTAGGTGAATCCGGGAAATGCTCGGTCTCTAAACACAATCCGTATCGCTTGGTGATTTGCACCCCGTATTTCCCCGTCAAATGTCCATCTAGGAAGTTCCCCGTATAAAACTGTACCCCAGGCTGGTCTGTTGACACGGTCATTTTACGACCCGAAACTGGATCTTTTACTGTCGCAATCTTCGCATACGATCCCGCCGGTTTATCCAAAGCCCAGCAATGGTCATAGCCTCCGCCTAACACAATCTGCTCTGACGAAGTGTCGTTTATGCGATCGCCTACGACATGTGGCTTCGTAAAATCAAACGGCGTACCATTTACCGGAGTCAATTCGCCCGTCGGAATTAACACCTTATTCACGGCGACTAATCGCGACGCATCAATCTGCACTTCTTGGTTCAAAATATCGCGTTTCGCGTTTCCGCTCAGGTTAAAATACGAGTGATTGCTCAGGTTTAATACGGTCGCTTTATCCGTTGTGGCTTCATAAGAGATCCCTAATTCGTTATCCTCCGATAAGGTATAGGTCATCTTAACGCGTAGGTTCCCGGGGAATCCCTCTTCCATGTCTTTCGAAACATAGGATAAGCTAAGGCTCTGCGCGGAGGCCGCTTCCACTTTCCACACTTTCTTATCAAAACCGATGAGACCACCGTGAAGGTGTTGGCCGTTGTTTTGGGCAGCGAGGGTGTATTCTTTCCCGTCCAGCGTAAATTTCCCGTTTGCAATGCGGTTTCCGAACCGTCCTACGATCGCTCCGAAATAGGGAGTGTCTTTAATGTATTCTTGTAAAGTCTCGAATCCCAGCACCACATCTTCCACTTTTCCATTGCGATCCGGCGTTAGGATTTTTTGGATGATACCGCCGTAGTTCATGATGTGCACTTCCATGCCTTTGGCATTCTTCAAGGTATACAAGGTAACAGACTCGCCCGCAGGCGTTTGACCGAAAGGTTTTCCGGGATTAGACATAGCAAATAGGTTTTGGGACAAGAAAAAAAGGGCTAAAAAGCAATATTTCATAGGTTAACGAGGTTTGTGACAACAATTTAGCACAAAAGATGGAAAATAAACTAATTCTTCGTAGCTTTGCACCCCAATTTAAAAATTGTTTCAAACTTAATTTCAGCAGGTTAGCCCAGCTTGTTGATGTAGGCAAAATCAAAAACGATTAGCCAAACGGGCACCAAATATGTCAAAACAACCAAAAGATTTCGACTGGGATTTAGTTGAAGGAAAAGGGTTCGGTGGTAACTATACTACAGAACAAAAAGAAAAAATGGAGGCTGCTATCGAAGCAACCTTGAACTCGGTCACTGAGAAGGAAGTAGTGAAAGGTATTGTTGTAAGCAAGACTGACCGTGAAGTAATCATTAACATTGGATTCAAATCTGATGGTTTAGTATCTGCTTCAGAATTCCGCGATATGCCGGATTTGAAAGCTGGTGACGAGGTTGAAGTATACATCGAGAACCAAGAAGACGCAAACGGACAATTAACATTGTCACGTAAGTTAGCTAAGGTGATGGGTGCATGGACTAACATCGAGAAAGCATTAGAAGAAGATACCATCATCAATGGTTTCGTTAAGCGCCGTACAAAAGGTGGTTTAATCGTAGATATCTTTGGAATCGAGGCATTCTTACCTGGTTCTCAAATTGATGTGAAGCCTATCCGTGACTTCGATATTTTCGTAGGTAAAAACATGGAGGTTAAGGTGGTTAAGATCAACCACACAAATGACAACGTAGTTGTATCTCACAAAGTATTAATCGAGAAAGATCTAGAGGCTCAACGTCAAACGATCTTAACGAACTTAGATAAAGGTCAAGTACTAGAAGGTGTGATCAAAAACATGACTAATTTCGGTGTGTTCATCGATTTAGGTGGTGTAGATGGTTTACTTCACATCACAGATATCTCATGGGGTCGTATCAACCACCCACAAGAGGTGTTGAAATTGGATCAAAAAATCCAAGTGGTGGTATTAGACTTCGACGAAAACAAAAAACGTATCTCTTTAGGTATGAAGCAATTACAAGCGCACCCTTGGGAGGCTTTAGCTGCTGGAACTGAAGTAGGTTCGAAAGTAAAAGGTAAAATTGTTAACGTAGCTGATTACGGTGCTTTCTTAGAAGTATTGCCAGGCGTTGAAGGTTTAATCCACGTGTCTGAGATGTCATGGTCTCAACACTTACGTAACCCACAAGATTTCTTGAAAGTAGGCGACGAAATGGAAGCAGTCGTGTTAACATTAGATCGTTCTGAGCGCAAGATGTCTCTAGGTATCAAGCAATTAACAGAAGATCCTTGGACTAAGACTGATTTATTAGCGAAATACGCAATCGGTACGAAGCACAAAGGAACCGTTCGTAACTTAACTAACTTCGGTTTATTCTTAGAATTAGAAGAAGGAATCGACGGTTTAGTTCACGTTTCTGACTTGTCTTGGACAAAGAAAATCAAACACCCATCTGAATTCGTTAAAGTAGGTGATTCTTTAGATGTTATAGTGATCGAATTAGACGCGGATAACCGTCGTTTAGCTTTAGGCCACAAACAATTAGAGGAAAACCCTTGGGATACATTTGAAAGTGTGTTCACTTTAGGCTCAACTCACAAATCAACGATCATCTCGAAGAACGAGAAGTTCGGTGTATTAGAATTGCCATACGGTATCGAAGGATTAGCTCCTTTGAAGCAGTTAACGAAAGCAGACGAAACAGTGGCTGAGGTAGGTGAAGCGTTAGACTTCGTGGTAACAGAATTCCACAAAGAAGAGCGTAAGATCATCTTATCACACACACGTACTTTCACGGCGGCAACGGCGGAAGAAGTAGCGGCTGATGCTGCTGCTGCGAAGCCAGAGAAAAAGAAAGCAGCGAAATCTGCTGACAAGCCTGCTAGTGTAACAGCTGAGAAATCGACTATGGGAGATATCGGTGCTTTATCTGCTTTAAAAGAGCAAATGGAAGGTGCTGAAAGAGAACAAGCGATTAAAAAATTAGAGAAAAAATCTAAAAAGGCTGAATAGTAACATTCAACTGTTCTATACTGAGAGGGGTTAGCGAAAGCTGACCCCTTTTTTTTGTTTTCTCCTATTTTTTTCCAAACTTACATCCAATCATTTAAACCTATCAACCATGAGTAACGAATCAAGACGGGACTTCCTGCGTAAGGCAGGATTAGCCGCAGCCAGTTTCTACATTGTACCTCGCCACGTGCTAGGCAAGGGCTACATTGCTCCTTCAGACAAATTAAACATCATGGGTGTCGGTGGTGGCGGAAAAGGCTACAGCGATATCATGAGTTCCTATAATAAAGGGGCAGAAAACATCGTCGCTATCGTCGATGTCGATGATCGCCAAATCGCTCGAATCAAAGGCGACCTACCCAAAGCAAACTATTACCGTGACTTCCGTGCTGCTTTAGATAAAGAAGGCAGCAATGTAGATGCAGTCATTGTTTCTACGCCTGACCACACCCACGCTACCATTGCGATGGAGGCCATGCGTCGCAAGAAACACGTATATGTGCAAAAGCCTTTGACACACGACATCTACGAGGCTCGTATCCTAGGGGAGAAAGCACGTGAGATGCAAGTAGTCACCCAAATGGGTAACCAAGGTTCATCCGGCGACGGTGTTCGTAAAATGATGGAATGGTTCGATGGCGGGGCGATCGGAAAAGTAAAAGAAGTGTTAGTGTGGACAAACCGTCCAGTGTGGCCACAAGGAATTGCTTACCCAGCGGCTGGTTCCCCAGCACCGGCTGAGGTAGATTGGGATCTATGGTTAGGACCTTCGAAATACAGAGAATATAACCCTGCTTTTCTTCCCTTCAAATGGAGAGGCTGGTGGGATTATGGTACAGGTGCCCTAGGAGATATGGGATGTCACTTATTAGACCCTCCCTTCAAAGTGCTAGGCATCCGCGATGCGATCGACGTAGAATGTTCTGTAGGTTCTGTTTTCTTACAGGATTGGACACCGGAGCACATTCCACAAGGATGTCCTCCTAGCTCGATGGTAACCTTACACTATGGTCCTTCGAAGAAAAATAATTCTCCTGTGAAGTTAACCTGGTTTGACGGTGGCCTTCGCGCACCACATCCAGACGGAATTCCTTCGACCGATGTGATCGGAGATGCGGATGGAACGAATGGCGTTATCCTGATCGGTTCGAAAGGAATCATGACCTGCGGAACGTATGGTATGAATCCAAAAGTTTACCGTAATGGTGTGCGGGTAGATGAATCAGAACTTCCTAAAGCAAGCATAGCACGGGTAAAAGGCGGCGATGGCGGTCACAATACCCAGTGGGTGGAGGCTTGTAAAGCGGGTTTTGGCAATATGGAAGTCAGTTCTCCATTTGATTATGCGGCTCCATTTACGGAATCAGTGTTGATGGGTAATCTGGCTATTCGTTCGTATTTATTACGTGATGGAGAAGGCCGTAATGCGAAATACATTGGTCGCCAAAAGCTAGAATGGGATGCGAAAAACATGCGCATCACGAACTTCGAGGCAGCGAACCAATTTGTAAAACGCGAATACCGCAAAGGCTGGACACTGTAAGTGACCATTCGATAAATAGAAGTGAAAAGACGGGATGCTCTCCCGTCTTTTTTTTATTTTTGTACTATGAATTTTAGCGCAACTACTCCTGCCTCCCAAGTCTTCGCACAAGTCGAGGCCTACATCCTTTCCCACGGTTATACCATTATCGACAAAGACCACAGCCGCCCTTGGGGAGGTTTCTTTGTGTTAGATGAAAGCCAGGCAGCGAAATTTGCGGCTCAATTCTTCCCACAACTTTCACTAGATGCGATCCAAATCACGCAGAAACTAAGTCCTAAGTTTTTAGTGGTGGCGCCAGAGAAGCGTTTGTCGTGGCAATACCACTTCCGCAGAGCGGAGGTTTGGACGGTGAATGCGGGTCCGGTAGGAGTGGTGATTTCGGAGACGGATGAGCAATCGGCTCCGGGGGTTTATCAGGAAGGTGAATTGATCACCTTACCCACTGGTATGCGCCATCGATTAGTCGGTTTAGACAACTGGGGAGTGGTGACGGAGATTTGGCAACATACCGATGTAGCGCATCCATCAGATGAATCGGATATCGTCCGTTTGCAGGATGATTTTGGCCGTTAATCAAATTTAACCAGCCGGTAATCTTAAAATAATACAAGAAAACTTTGTAGTCTCTAAAAGTTTCCATAGTTTTGCCATCCCGATAACTTATGGGGTTAGCAAATGAAATCGCGCATTCTAGAAAAAGGAACTGAATTATTCTTCCGCTATGGTGTTAAGACCGTAACGATGGATGCGATTGCCAGCGAGTTAGGCATTTCGAAGAAAACGATTTATCAACATTTTCCGGATAAAGATTCGATGGTCTGTGAAGTGGTCAAATCCTTCATCGAGCAAGATGCTGCGAAATGGGAAGAATTAGATCGCTTATATGCTAACGTCATCGAAAAGATGTTCAAATCTTTCGAGATGGTGAAGGATATGCTAGTGCAGATGAACCCTCGTTTACTGTTTGAAATCCAGAAATACTTCCCTACCGCCTTTCAATTATTCAAGAACCACGGTGAAAATTATATTCACGGAAATTTAATCGCTGACTTTAAAAAGGGGGCACAATTCGGGTATTTCAGAAATGATATCGATTTCGAATTGCTAGCGCGTTTGCGGATGGCCGAAGTAGATTTAGCCTTCAACCCTGATTTTTACCCCAACAATAAATTATCCTTGTATGAAACCCAGCTCACGCTGATGGACATTTTCATGCGAGGCATTTTGACCGAAAAAGGTTTAACACTTTACACATCTTACCAAAACAATTTAAAATGATGATCCGCCTAAGAAAAATCTATGCCGGTCTATTTTTGTTGACCTCCCTTGCAGCGAATGCACAGACTTATAGCCTCAAGCAGGCCGTAGACTATGCCATCGCCCACCAGGTCCAGGTGAAAAATAGCCAAATCGACTTGCAGAACGCAAGTGCGAAAATCAGTGAGATCAAAGCCATGGGCTTACCTCAAGTCAATGGTTCTCTTGCATTAACGAACAATATCGTCTTACAACGTGCGTTCATTCCTGCTAAAATATTTAACCCGGCTGCAGCGGATGGTGAATTAATTGCCGCGAAATTCGGTGTGGATAATTCCGGATTTGCTAGTGTGGGTTTGAGCCAACTGGTTTTTGACGGAACTTATTTATTAGGTTTGAAGGCTTCTAGCGTTTACAAAGACTTAGCCGTTAAATCGGTTACCCAATCGAAGCAGCAAGTAGCAGAGAATGTGACGAAGGCTTATTATGGGATTTTGGTGAACGAAAAACGCCAAGGACTTTTAGCCTTAAATGTAGCTCGCTTAGATACCTTACTGAAGGAGACGCGCGAGTTAAACAAGCAAGGTTTCGTAGAAAAGATCGACGTGCAGCGTTTAGATGTGCAAGCCAATAACCTGCGCACGGAATTAGAGAATATTGAGCGCCTTCAGGCATTGAGCTATTCCTTACTCAAATTCCAAATGGGTTTCCCCATGGAAGAACCGATTCGCCTAAGCGAGAGCTTAGAGAAGGTGGAATTAGCGACCTTCAACACGAATGCGGCGGGGGATTTCAATTATGCGAACCGCATCGAGTATTCCATCTTGCAAACACAAGAGAACTTAGCCGAACTAGATCTGAAGAGCATCAAGGCAGGTTATTTGCCTCGTTTAGTGTTGAACGCGAACTACGGTTATAACGCAGGGGCCAATGCATTCAGCGATTTGATCACTAAACAATGGTTCGATAACGCAGCTGTTACGGTGGCTTTGCAGATCCCGATTTTTGACGGATTTTCGAAGAAATACAAAGCGGTTCAATCAGCGAATAACTTACAAAAGGTGCGTCAGTCTTACAGCTTGTTAAAGTCGTCTATCGACTTGCAGCGTTCACAGGCGAGCATTACGATGAAAAACGCTTTGGAATCCATGAAAGAACAAAAGGCGAACCTGGACTTAGCGAACGAGATTTCGCGCGTTACCCGGGTGAAATACCAACAAGGGGTAGGTTCAAACTTAGAGGTTTTGAACGCAGAATCATCCATTAAAGAATCACAAGCAAACTACTTTACGGCCCTTTACAATGCCCTAGTGGCGAAAGTGGAATTAGAAAAAGCAAACGGTACACTATACATAGACTAACAAAAACATGAAAAAAATAGCCATCCTCCTAAGTGGAATTCTTTTCTTCGCGGCATGCGGATCAAAAGACAAAAAGCAAGAATTAGCGGATTTGAAGTCTCAGGAAAAAGAAATCCAGGCAAAAATCGCGCAATTAGAAAAAGAAGTAGGTAAGCCTACTGAGCAAGCCACAGCGAAAGTAATCGCCGTAACGGTGAGCCCATTAGTAGCACAAACGTTCCTACACTTCGTAGAAGCACAAGGAAATGTAGTCGCTGAAAACACGGTTTTAGTAAGCCCACAAACGGGTGGCGTGATTTTATCCTTGCCAGTCGTAGCGGGACAATCGGTGTCTAAAGGTCAATTAATTGCGACTTTGGACAATAACATCTTAAAAGAGTCCTTAGAAGAGGTTCGTCAACAATTGTCGTTAGCGAAGACGATCTATACGAAGCAAAAAGCGCTTTGGGATCAACAAATCGGGACAGAAGTACAATACTTGAGTGCGAAGTCGAACATGGAGTCTTTAGAGAAAAGAATCGTCACCTTGAAAGCGCAATTAGGCTTATCTCGCGTAACGGCTCCGATCGCTGGAACCATCGAATTAGTTCGCCAAAAAGCAGGTGAAATGGGCGCTCCTGGTGTACCTATCGTTCAAATCGTGAACTTAGGCAACTTGAAGATCGCGGCTAAAATCGCTGATTCGTATGTAGGAACGGTGAAACAAGGCGATGAAATCAGCATCAAATTCCCAGATTTAAACAAGGAATTAAAGGCGCGTATCTCATTAGTTTCGAAAATCGTAAACCCCTTAACCCGTACGTTTGACATCGAAGCGCGTATCCCGAACGCAGGTGGCGAGTTAAAGCCGAACTTATTAGCGGTGATCAACATTAACGATACGTCTAAGAAAAATGCGATCGTGATCAGCGAAAACATCATCCAAAAGACCGAGAAAGGCAATTTAGTATACGTAGCGGTAGAGGAGAATGGCAAGAAAGTAGCGCGTGCACGTCAAGTCACGATCGGTTTAACCTATAACGGCCAAGCAGAGATTTCTGAAGGTTTAAAAGCAGGTGACGCGATCATTACACAAGGATTTCAAGATTTAGTAGATGGTACAGCCATCTCTTTCTAAGTAGAAAATGGAAAAAAATAGCAAAAATGAGCAATTGCCAGAAGGCAAAGGCTTGATCTATAACATGGTGGGCTGGTTAGCCCAAAACCGCACGACGGTTTACATCTTCACGTTCATCATATTTGTGGCGGGGATGGGAATCTATTCGAGCTTACCTAAGGAACAATTCCCAGACATCGTGGTGCCACAAATGGTCATCCAAACGGTCTACGCCGGAACGACTCCCTCGGACATCGAAAACACGATCAATAAACCGATCGAAAAGCAAATCAAATCGATCACGGGCGTCAAGCGTGTGAAGTCAAATGCTTTGCAAGATATTTCGGTCATCATCGTGGAATTCAATACGGACGTCACCGTCCCCATTGCGAAGCAACGCACGCAAGATGCGGTGGATAAAGCGATCGCAGATTTGCCTAAAGACTTAACGCGTGAGCCTTCTGTCGCTGAGGTAAACTTCTCCGAATTCCCGATTATGAACATCAACATCGCGGGGGACTATCCCTTAGATAAGTTGAAAAAGTATGCGGAGGATTTACAAGACGAGATCGAGGGGATGCCGGAAATTAACCGCGTAGACATCATCGGTGCCTTGAAAAGAGAGATCCAAATCAACCTAGACTTGTACAAGATGCAAAGTTATGGTTTGACTTTCTACGATATCCAATCTGCCGTTCAAGGCGAAAACGTGAACATCTCAGGCGGTGATTTGGCCGTGGATGGCGTTCGTCGTTCCCTTCGAGTGACAGGTGAATTCAAAGCAGTAGATCAGTTAGCTAATCTAATGATCGGTTCTTCTACGGGTGCACGCGTTCGTTTAAAGGACGTGGCTGAAGTAAAAGATAGCTACGAAGAAAAGCAAGATTTTGCGCGTTTGAACAATAAGTCGGTAATCACCTTAAACGTCATCAAGCGTGGGGGTGCGAACTTAATCGAGGCGGCAGATCGCATCGAGAAGACGATCGAAGAATACAAAGAAAACCGTTTCCCAGCGGGCTTAACGGTCACAACGACGGCGGATCAATCCGAGCGTACGCGTGGTGATTTAGCGGATTTGATTAATACCGTAATCCTAGGTTTCATCTTTGTCGTCATCGTATTGATGTTCTTCATGGGTGTTAGAGATGCGGTATTCGTGGGCCTATCGGTGCCTTTATCGGCTTTGATGACCTTCTTGTTCATGCCTTCTTTAGACTTTAGCTTAAATACCATCGTCTTATTTGGTTTCCTTTTAGGCCTCGGTATTGTGGTGGATGACGCGATCGTGGTGATCGAGAATGCCCACCGTTTATTCAATAACTTCAAGAAATTGACGATTACCGAGTCGGTGAAATTAGCCGCTTCAGAGGTATTCGTACCGGTATTGTCTGGAACATTGACGACGATTTCGCCATTCTTACCTTTGTTATTCTGGCCAGGGATCGTGGGTGAGTTCATGAAATACTTGCCTATTACGTTGATCATTACGCTTTTTGCCTCCCTTTTTGTGGCTTATGTCATGAACCCGGTGTTCGCGATTACGTTTATGAAGCGTCACGATGAAGAGGTGAACGACGTGAAAAATCCGCAGTTTTCGGATATCCGTCGTACGGTATTCATCTTGTTGAGCTTGGCGGTTTTCGGTTATGTGATGGGCTTTGGCTTGGGTCACTTTGGCTTTGGAAACTTCTTCGTGCTTTGTATCATTCTGTACATATTCAATCACTTTGTGATTACTCCAAAGTGGATTGTGCCGTTCCAGGAGGTTACTTTGCCTAATTTCAAAACGAATTACCGTAAGTTAATTTCATGGGTATTGATGGGTAAGCGCCCTATTTATGCCACGATTTCTTCCTTCGTTTTATTGATCGTGACAATCATGCTTTTAGGCGTGGTGAAGCCGAAGGTGGTTTTCTTCCCTTCAGGCGATCCGGATTACATTTATATTTATTCCAAAAACCCAATCGGTACCGATGCGGTTGTAACGGATTCCGTGACGAAAGTGATCGAGAAGCGTGTTTCTGCTTTCTTGAACAAAGAGGGTTACAATAAAATTGTCAATTCGGTCATTTCGAACGTGGGTAAAAACGCGGGAGATCCGATGCAACCAGACCGTGGGGCAACGCCACACAAGAGTAAGGTGACGATTGCATTCGAGAAATTGCAATTGCGCGAGGGCATTAAAACGGGTGAGGTTTTGAGTAAAATTCAAGCGGATTTTGCCAAAAATCCCCTAGCCGGCGTCGAAATTGCCATCGAACGCGAGAACAATGGACCGCCTACGGGTAAGCCTATTTCAATCGAAATCGCTGGAGAAGACTTCGCGGTTTTACAATCTTTAGAGAAAAAAGTACGTGCAGCGATCTCGAGCGCTGGCATCCAAGGTATCCAAGAGTTGAAATCCGATTTAGTGACAAACAAGCCGGAAATCATCATCGACGTAGACCGCGAGAAAGCGTCCCGCGAGGGCATATCATCAGCTCAAGTGGCGATGGCGGTGCGTACGGGATTATTTGGCGCAGAAATCTCGAAATTCCGCGATACAAAGGATGAATATCCTATTCAATTGCGCTTAAAAGGAGATTCTCGCAACCAAATCGAGAAATTATTGCAAATGAATATCACCTACCGCGATATGAACATGGGCGGCGCCTTGCGCCAGGTTCCATTGAACTCTATCGCTGATATTCGCTATGCCACTTCTTTCAGCCAAATCAACCGCAAAAACCAAGAGCGTGTCGTAACCCTAGGGTCTGACGTCGTTCAAGGCTATAACGCGAATGAGATCGTAGGCGAATTAACCACGCTTTTCGAAGGAATCGAAGTGCCGCAAGGCTATACACTTCGCATGGGTGGTGAGCAAGAGGACCAAAAAGAATCCGGCGCCTTCCTAGGCGTAGCCTTCTTAGTCGCGTTAATCTTAATCTACCTGATCCTGGCAACGCAGTTTAACTCTGCGGTAAAACCAATGATCATCTTCGCAACCATCTTATTATCGTTAATCGGCGTTTTATTAGGATTCATGGCTTTCGGAATGACCTTCTCCGTGATTATGTCCGGTGTAGGTATCATCGCCCTGGCTGGTATCGTAGTAAAGAATGGTATCCTATTAATCGAATTCATCGAGGAACTTCGCTTTAAGCGTGGTTACGATTTGAAAGAGGCAATCATCGAGGGGGGAGGAATTCGTTTAACTCCGGTATTGTTGACGGCTTCGGCGGCGGTATTAGGCTTAATTCCTTTGGCATTAGGCTTAAGCATCGACTTCGTGGGCATGTTCACAGAATTAAATCCACACATCTTCATCGGTTCTGAATCCGCCGTTTTCTGGGGAATCTTAGCCTGGACGATCATCTTCGGATTAACGTTCTCCACCATTTTAACCTTAATCATCGTTCCGTGTATGTACTACATCTCAGAGCGTATCAAGCAAAAGTGGTTCACGAAAACCGTTTAATTTATTGAGGTTCAAGAATTGCAAAAACCCCTGGACGATAAGTCTAGGGGTTTTTTGTTTTTGTGAAATAATAAACTAGCTTACTTTCTAAAATCAAAATAAGACCACTATGAAACACATTTTAACTAGCAAATCATTCACCGGGGCCTTAATAGGCTTATTTTTAAGCCTAAGTGCCTTAGCGCAAACAGCCCAAAAGCCGAATGAATTCTATTTCAAAGAAGCTAATACGTCCTTTTATTTCATTAAATTCTTAGAACAGAATTTTTCAACAGAGGAATCACAGATGGCAAGCTTTAGTTTTTTGATTTTCAAAATTCATGGTTCTGGAGATATAACTGATGTCCAATATATTGGAGGGCTATATAAACCAGTTTTTACTGTTGTAAAATCAGCCATCCTAAAGTCAAAACCTATGTGGACCACTCCTAAACGAGACCCAAAAGCTTACAAGTGGATAGTCATTCCTTATTACGGTGGAACTTATAAACAATGGAAAGGGAATGATTTAGCCCTTTCAACTTACTCTAGTTTCGAGGAATTAAACAATCGATTAAAAAGCGATATTCAGAATATGTATATGACATTACCACTTGGTGGTATCGGCTTCGAAAAAGCTGAAGAATAATTAATAAACCCCCTGGACGAAGGTCTAGGGGGGGGGGTGTTTTAATCTCTTTTCCTTTCAAACAAGAAGAAATACAACAACCCTAAACCAGGAGTGGAGAATAGGATTAATATAAACAGGATTTTCTGCAAAGCTGTTTTTCTGGGGTCTTTTGCAATTTCTAGCACCACCTTTATAAAAACGAAAGCGTAAACAAGTAAGACAATTAACAAGAAAAGTTTCATTATCATAGCATCATTAGCGTTTAAAAATTCCATTAATTCATTTTCTTAATTCGGGGAGCAATTTTTTCATTTATTCGTTTTCCTGAGTCATCGTAATCCCAACTTCTTTCTGGATATCCTTCATAATCGTAGGATTGGTAATGCCCAAGCGGCTTATATTCTCCAACCTTCCTATACGTTATGGAAGACACTAGTCTTCCATAATGATCATCGTGGTAATCAATTTCGGTTACAGTATTGGTCTCAGGATGGGTAATTATTTCTCTTTGAAGTATCCCTAAATGATCATACTTCCTATATACAATATTCTCTCCTTTCTCATTAAAAACTAGCTCCTCTGAGAGACTTATTCGTTTATGCTCTTTCATTAAAGAATCTTTTATACGCTCATAATCATCTCTCGAATTATACCAATGATCCGGGAAGTAGGTTGTGTCATTGTAGCTTCGATGGACATTATAGGGTTTGCCTCTTTGGAAAAACCCTACTTCTTTTAGTTGTCCGGAAGGGTAATACCGTTCTAATTTTCCATCTAAAGAATCATTTACAAAAAACTTTTTGGAGGTTAGAACACCATTGGGATACCAAATTTTCCTCTCCCCAACCCGCTTTTCGTTTTCATAATTCTCCTCTATTTCAATTTGGCCATTCTCATAGTATTCTGTATGCTTTCCATTCGCAAGCTTCCTTTCTGGGATCCCAAAAAGCTCTCTTAGTAATTTTATTTCCCTAAATCCCCTCTGGTATTCCCAATCTCTTTGACCATCTGCTTCTCGATAAATTAGGTTATCATCACAATACCGAACCACGAGTTTTCCGTTCAAACGTACCGCAAAAAATATCCATTCCTGTCCGTTCACTATATTCAAACTACAAAAGTTTTTCTTATCAACTTCGTAAATTACGTTTGTCATTTTTCCTTTGAATAATTCTTGCACCTGAATGTCTACTTTATCAAATGAATTTCCTTTGGGATTGGTAAGCGGTTCTTTATCATGATCATTCACAATTTTTACATGCGCGATAAACTCATAGCCTTTTAAATCATCTAAAATTTGAAATGGCCGCGTATAAACACAAGTACAAGCAAATGCCTTCGCAGAGGAAATCATTAGCAATAAGAGTAGTAGTAGATATTTTTTCATCCTGATTCGGTTTGGGAAAGCACTAGTTATGCATTATTGAGAAAATTATCAATAAACAAACTGATAATTTGCCCCGTCCCTCCGGACTCTTTCCCTGCGGACTTCGAACTATCGACTATCGACTCCCGACTATCGACTCCCGACTATCGACCCCCGACTATCGACTCCCGACTATCGACTAGCAACTATCGACTCCCGACCCCCACAACCCCATTTGCATTTCCCCCCACCATTCCCTAATTTACTGTTTCAAAATCAACAACATGAAGAAATTACTCCTACTCCTTTGTTTGCCCCTGTTTGCTCAGGCGCAAGATCGTCCGTATGGTAAAGTTTGGGCGACTCGCTCACAGGCCATTGCCCAAAATGGGATGGCCGCTACCTCACATCCATTGTCTACTCAGGCTGCACTTGATGTGCTGAAAGCCGGTGGAAATGCGATCGACGCAGCTATTGCGGCGAATGCGATGGAAGGTGTCGTGGAGCCACACGTGAATGGAATAGGAGGGGATTTGTTTGCGATTGTTTGGGATGCAAAAACAAAGAAATTATATGGTTTGAATGCGTCGGGGAGATCACCCAAATCCTTGACTTTAGCGGAGTTCAAAAAGCGCGGATTGACACACATTCCGTCGCTGGGTCCATTGCCGGTGAGCGTGCCGGGTTGTGTGGATGGCTGGTTTGAATTGCACAAGAAATTCGGGTCGATGCCGATGAACAAGGTGTTAGAAAAGGCCGTTTCCTATGCGCGCAATGGCTTCCCTGTGCACGGTGAATTTGCTTCCGCATTAGGTCGGGTTCCGGCGAATTATGGTAAGTTTCCGAATGTGGCAAACCACTACTATCCAACTGGAAAAACGCCGGTGGAGGGTGATATTTTCAAGAACCCGAACTTAGCGAATACCTTAGAGAAACTAGGAAAAGAGGGACGTGATGCCTTTTATAAGGGCGATATGGCGCGGACAATGGACGCGTTTATGAAGAAGAATGGTGGGTTTTTGAGCTATGAGGATTTAGCGTCGCACACGTCTACATGGGTGGAGCCGGTTTCCGTGAATTACCGCGGATATGATGTGTGGGAGTTGCCACCGAATAGCCAGGGAATCGCGGCTTTACAGATGTTAACCATTTTAGAGGGCTATGATTTTTCCAAAATTAAACTTGGTTCTGCGGAGCACGTGCATTTGTTTACGGAGGCCAAAAAACTAGCGTTCGAAGACCGCGCAAAATACTATGCAGATCCTGAGTTTGCCAAAATTCCGGTAGCGGAACTCATCTCAGAAGAGTACGGCGCGAAGCGCCGGGCGTTGATCAACCCGAATCGCGCGGGTCGCCATTACGAGGCGGGAAATCCTGCCTTGAAAGAGGGGGACACGATCTACTTGACCGTGGCTGATAAGGACGGCAATATGGTGTCATTAATCCAGAGTAATTACCGAGGTTTTGGGTCAGGCATGATGCCGGATGGTTTAGGCTTTATGTTCCAAGATAGGGGAGAATTATTCAACCTAAAAGAAGGTGAAAACAATAGCTATGCGCCAGGAAAAAGACCATTCCAAACGATCATTCCAGCCTTTATGACGAAGGATGGTCAGCCGGTGATGAGCTTTGGCGTGATGGGTGGCGCGTTCCAACCGATGGGTCATGTGCAGATTGTGATGAACGTGGTGGACTTTGGCCTAAACGTACAAGAAGCAGGCGATTATCCCCGCATGAACCACGAAGGTTCCTCTGAACCTACGGGCGAGACAATGGAAACGACTGGCGGTATGATTACCCTGGAGCACGGTTATCCGTATGAAGTCATTCGCGATTTATTGCAAAAAGGGCATCAGGTGGGCTATATGAGCGGTATTTATGGAGGCTACCAATGCATTAAATACGATCCGGTTCGCAAAGTATATTATGGAGCGACAGAATCGAGAAAAGACGGACAAGCCACAGGATATTAAGGATGTTTGCAAGTCGCATTTTCACGGGCCACGAATGGCTAGAGAACAAAGAAATCATTGTAGAAAATGGTCTCATTTCGGCTATTTCGGACGGAGTAGGCGCGGCGTCTGAAAACATCCTTGTTCCCGGATTTATTGACCTCCAAATTTACGGTGGTGGTGGGATTCTCTTTTCCAATCACCAGACAACGGAGGCCATCCAAGCGACCTTCGACGAGCACTATAAAACAGGTACGGTTGCCTTTCAAATTACGCTGAACTGTTCGCCAGCTTCTTCCATGTGGAAGGCTATCGAAGCTTATTCAACTTACACCGGGCCTGGGCTAGTGGGATTGCATTTAGAAGGGCCCTTTTTTAATCCGGTTAGACGCGGGGCGCACCAGGAGGCCTTCGTCCAAAAGCCATCTTTGGCTTTCCTAGAAGAGCTTATCGAGCGAACGAAAGGTATTCCCACCTACTTGACAATTGCGCCTGAAATGTTCAGCGCTGAGGAGCTTTCATTAGTAGTAAAAAGCCACATCATGTGCTCTCTGGGACATAGCGACGCCACTTTTGAGCAAGCGATGAACGCCATAGATAAGGGTGTATCTCGCATCACACACCTGTTTAATGCGATGTCGCAGTGGCAGTCACGGGCTTTAGGTCTAGTGGGAGCTAGCTTCCAATCTCAGGCGTGGACGAGCATTATTGCGGACGGTTTGCATTGCGATTTCAAATCACTAGAACTGGCCTATCGCTTGAAAAAAGGTCGCCTGTTTTTGATTACGGATGCGGTGACGAATGATGTGTCTGGACCCTATTCCTTTTTAGCCAAAGACGGTCGCTTCACGAACGAAGCGGGTATTTTATCAGGTTCTTCCTTGACGATGATGGAGGCGATTCAAAACTGTGTTGAACAGGCTTCGATCCCGTTAGAAGAGGCGATACGGATGGCGACAGTTTACCCGGCAGAAGTGGCGAATTTACCTGATTTAGGCAGTATTGAAGTAGGGAAACGTGCTTGCTTTGTGGAGCTGAATCCGGCGCTGGAAGTGGCACAAGTTTGGTACGATGGAAAAGCCTTGTTAAATTAGGCTATGATTACATTTCCATCGAAGCAGCCACAAGTTCAGACCACTATTTTTACCAAAATGTCTGCCCTCGCCATCGAGCACGGGGCATTAAACCTTTCCCAAGGTTTTCCGGGTTTCGATTGTGCCCCCGCTTTGCAGGAATTATTACAGCAGTATGCCAAAGGCCATAACCAATATGCCCCCATGGCCGGTGTTCCCGCTTTACGTCAATCGCTAGCGGCAAAAACGTCGTCTTTTTATAACATACCTGTCGATGCAGATTCAGAAATGACAATTGTTTCTGGCGCGACGGAAGCCATTTTTGCTGCCATTCATTGTTGCGTTTCGCCCGGAGATGAGGTCATACTATTCGACCCAAGTTACGATGCTTATGATCCCATCATTCGATTAGCAGGGGGAATTCCTATCCATATTCCACTTAAGGCTTCGAACAATTTTGCGATTGATTGGTCTTCCGTTACTGCGAAAATTACGCCCCGAACGAGAGCGATTATGGTGAATAGCCCGCACAATCCGACCGGAGCGGTATGGTCAATGGCGGATTTAGATGCCTTTGCACAGGTGGTTAAAGGAACGAATATATTGATCGTTTCTGACGAAGTATATGAACATATCGTTTTCGATGGCGCACAACACGCCAGTGTTTTATTACATCCAGAATTGCGTAAACGCAGTTTTGTGTGTGGATCTTTTGGCAAAACTTACCACATCACGGGCTGGAAAATAGGCTATTGTATCGCTCCGGCGTTCTTGACTGCTGAGTTTAGAAAACTCCACCAATGGGTCACCTTTTCGAGTGCGACACCTTTGCAATATGCTTTGGCAGATTACTTGAAAGAGCCCGCTCATTACCTCGGTTTGTCTGATTTTTACCAAAAAAAGCGCGACCTTTTCGCCTCCCAATTCGTGGGAAGTCGTTGGAAAATACTCCCTAGCGCCGGAAGTTTCTTCCAATGCCTCGATTATTCAGCTATATCTAACGAGAAGGATGTGGATTTAGCCGATCGCCTTACGCGTGAAATCAAAGTGGCCTCCATTCCCGTTTCCGTTTTCTACGAAACCGATCCTGGGGATAAAATCTTGCGCTTCTGTTTTGCGAAAGAGGATGAAGTGCTGGTGGAAGCGGCGAAACGTTTAGTAAACGCATTTTAGCTTCATTAAATTATCAGTTTCTTGATAATTTATGTCCTCATTTTCTATTTTATATTGTTTCTCCAAAAACAATCCTACATTTACCTCGGCCTAAGCGATCGATTAGGTACATCTGTTCCCCCTTCATACTTCATAGTACACTTAATTTTTGCGATTTTTTCGCACCGAGTAAATGGTGAACCCCTAAAAACCAGATAAGAGTAGGGAACAAAATATCAAACCACCTAATATTCCACAAAATGAAATTAACACAAATGACCCGCGCTTTTTACTTTTTCATTTTTACATTAGTTGTCATTTTAGGATGTACAAAAATGGAAATTGCCTTACCTCAAAACGACCTTTCCTTTGAAGCTAAAAAATTAATGCTTTCTTCTACGGTTCATAGAAATCAAGAATATATCTCAAGCTTTGGAATTATAAACTTTAGTGAATCTAAAGTCATTACATTAATGATTTCATCTGGCGATACAGCAACGCTAATCATAACACCAATTATAAAAAATGGAGTTGTTGTAGCTACAATAGAGTCAATCAAAATCCCCAATAATAGACTTCCCCACAATGATGACTATGCTATAAACCTAGTAGATTATCGAAAGTATGATTTTAAAACAAAAACAGGTAACATAGAAATGGTTGACATCAACTATGATTTATTCAATCACTCGTCTGTTTACGTAGTCAATAACCTAATTAAAAAATGGGATTCAAAAGGACTTTCGAAAAATCTTGAAGAAAAATACGATAATCCTAATTTGAAACAGTCCTCTAAACAAGTAGAAAAATCCTCGCAATTACTTGGTTCTACTGGAGGAATTTATTCACTTTGCGATAGTAACAGTGATCAAAATATATCCTTTTCAGAATGTTACAAATGTGCAACGGATGCAATATCAGCAGATGGATTTTCAACATTTGTTTGCGATATTCCTATATTAGGATGGGCTTCATGTTGGGTATCAAAAAGTGCAACATGCGTTTATTTAAGTTCCGCTTACTAGCTATTCAATTATGAAAAATACAATTATAGGCCTCTTATTAATATCAACAATTTTAACAAGTATTGTTGCAATCCTAGATATATATAAATCAAAAACGATTTCAAAAAAGGCAAAATTGAATCTTTCCTTTATGATATTTTATATGCCATTACTAGGGCCAATATTATATTATTCTGTCTTAAGAAAAAATCACTCTTAATAAGGTAATTAAATCCCTAATTCAAATACTTTAACGCAATCTCTTCCCCGATCTGCTCTAAAATCTCAGCGGCACGTTCGATTGAATCAGTTGCATCTGTAGAACGGGACGCAATCGTAAACACGTCATTTTCATCCAAAAACAGGGGGAAATTAGCAGAACTTTCAAAGGCACCTGAGACCAAAATAGTTTGCTTAAAGACTTTATCGCAACGTTTCACGACTTCGGACACTACTTTGCCTCCCCAGGTAGAGGAATCGATCTTGCCTTCGCCAGTGATAATGAAATCCGCTTTTAAAAGGGCCCGGTTAAAATGAATCTTGTCCATTACCCAGCTAGATCCCGAGACAATTTTAGCGTTTAGGAAATAACGGGCGCCTGCTCCAAGCCCACCGGCGGCACCCGCTCCGGGTTCTGATGCGATGGATCCGAAGAAAGAAGCGATGTTATTTAGACCTTTGTCTAATTGTTTAATTGCCGTGGCGGTCGCACCTTTTTGAGCGGCGAAAACGTGGGCTGCTCCATCGCTCCCAGCCAGGGGATTGGTTACGTCTGTAACGACCGTGAAAGAACAAGAGACTGGTTCAGCAGCTGATATGGAAGCAATGCGAATCATGTTTTTGCCTACTGGATTCAGAGTAGCCCCTTCTTCATCCAAAAAGGTCCAACCCATAGCAGCAGCCATTCCAATTCCCGCATCATTTGTGGCTGAACCACCGATGGTGAGAATGATTTGGGTGGCGCCGCGTTGTAACGCATCCGCGATGAGAACTCCAGTTCCGAAAGTCGAGGTTTTAAATGGGTTACGCTCTTTTACAGACAATAAGGCGAGCCCAGAGGCGCGGGCCATTTCGATGTATGCGGTTTTTTGATCCGCTAACCATAAATAATCTGCCTGAATGGGGCGCATTAGCGGATCGAACGTGTCTGCTGTAATCCACGTTCCGCCATGCAATTGTTGAATTACTTCCAAGGTACCTTCCCCGCCATCGGCGAGGGGGAGGGTGGTGAAAACGGTTTTGGGACGACGTTTCTTAATCCCTTTTTCAAGCGCTACGCACACTTGCGAGGCGGAAAGAGAGCCTTTAAACTTATCAGGAGAGATTAAAATATGCACAGCGATGGATTTATGCCGCAATTTAGCCACAATTCCTTAAATTTAAGGTATGAGAATACTGACAGCCTTTGCCCTCTTATTTTTGATATCCGTTTCGTGTACGAATCAACCTGATTTGACCGGTTTCGATGTAGAAAGCTTTAAAAAAGACCGCGGGAGTTGTGGCGGGACGAGAGAAAAGCAGATCGACTGGCTGAAAACGCATAAAATGACGTGGAAGGGGGTTAGCTCTAATGATTTGGAAGACATCCTGGGGAAACCCGATATTCAACAATTAGCGGACCGAAATCAGGAATATTACGTGTATTTTTTGGAAAAAGGCCCTCATTGTGATAAAATTACGAATCCGTCTCAAGCACGAACGATGGCTTTTCGTTTCAGTGCAATGGGATTAACGACTGAAATTACCTTTCAGCAAGGATTGCCCTGATTAAACTAAACCTATGAAAAAAATTCTATTCCTATTCTTTATGAGCATTACTATGTCCCAGGCCCAAACGGCGCCAGCGCTCGATTTCTTCTGTGAACTGAAAGTAAAACTGGATCCTGCCTTAATCGTAGGAGAAACCCCTCACGGAACGCGCCGCATTATTCCCATTATCGGTGGAACGGTGGAAGGTCCTAAAATCAAGGGAGAAATCTTGAATGGTGGAGCAGATTGGCAAATATTGCGAGCGGATGGAGTGACCGAATTAGAGGCGCATTACCAATTTAGAACGGATGATGGCACCTTGATTTATGTCAAAAATACAGG
Source organism: Aquirufa antheringensis (assembly GCF_004307425.1). Classification (GTDB taxonomy): domain Bacteria; phylum Bacteroidota; class Bacteroidia; order Cytophagales; family Spirosomataceae; genus Aquirufa; species Aquirufa antheringensis. The sequence goes on along the minus strand of NZ_SEWZ01000002.1, from coordinate 506,967 downwards.
TATTCGTGCTGCCACTCCAGAAATCGCGGCACGATTAGCTAAAGGCGAAAAGGTGGATGCGAATGAATACTATTTCCGAGCGATGCCTAAATTCGATGCGCCTAAAGGCCAATACGATTGGGTCAACAACAGCCTATTTGTGTGTACGGGAGAACGCTTGCCGGATTACGTGTTGATTCGTGTTTGGAAAGTAATGTAATGCCGATGAGAGCGATACAAGTACTCATTATTTTGATCTGTTTTCTGTGCAACATGCTCGATGGCATGGATGTGTTGATCATTTCTTATACGGCTCCGGCGATTGCGAAGGCCTGGAGTATTTCCCCGGCGAATTTAGGGATAGTATTTAGTTCCGGCCTGGTGGGAATGACGGTGGGAGCGATTTTTTTAGCTCCGCTGGCGGATCGTTTTGGGCGGAAACCGTTAATGATTCTGGCGGCGGTGATTATGGGAACCTGCATATATTTGACCTCCTACGCGACGGATGTGAACATTTTGATGATCTATCGATTTATCAGTGGACTCGGCATCGGGACGATGATGGCGAGTACGGCGGCGATTACGGCGGAATATGCTCCGGCATCTACACGCGATTTTTGGGTGAGCACGGTGGTGGCGGGTTATCCCGTGGGTGCCGTGTTAACCGGCATTTCTTCCGCGAAAATTATCGCAGAAAATGGCTGGGAGCACCTATTTGAATTGGCGGGATATGCCACTTTTTTAGTGATTCCTATCTTGTTTTTCTTCCTGAAAGAGTCTGATGAATTTAAGGCCAAAGCCAAGCCAGAAGACGCCAAGATCAGTGCCCTGTTTACAACCGAATTTAAGTGGAGCACTTGGCAGTTATGGAGTGCTTTATTTTTATCTTTCACTACCCTGTATTTCTTGATGAATTGGATTCCAAAATTAGCCTCTAATGCTGGCCTATCGATGGAATTAGCGATTTATTCCGGAACGATCTTTAATCTGGGAGCCATCGTGGGCATTCCGGTGCAAGGTTATTTTTCGACCCGTTTTGGCTTGAAAAAATCGATCGGAGTGTTGTTATTAATTACGGCGGTTCTATTAGGAATTTTTGGACAATTTTCTGGATCTAATTTGATCTTAGTGGTGTTGTTCTTCCTCGGTTTCGGAGTGCAGGGCAGCTTCGTAGGATTGTATGCCGTAGCGGCGAGAATGTATCCGACGGCAATTCGTTCGACGGGTATTGGCTGGGCGATCGGCATGGGTCGTTTAGGTGGTATTTTAGGTCCGATCTTAGGCGGCATTTTAGTGGGACTAGGTTTAGGTATGGCCGAAAGCTTTTTGTTCTTCGCCTTGCCTTCCTTACTTGCCGGAATTATTACGCTAAAAATTAGTTCCCAAACCATTTCCTAATGCGCAAACACAATTTCTTTCCTGGACCGGCGACTCTTCCCTTTGAGGTTATTCAAGAGGCAGCGGCGGGTTTAGTTGACTACCATGGGATGGGCGTTTCCATCGCTGAAATCAGCCACCGTTCACCCATTTTCACAGATTTATTAGACGAGGCGAATGCGCTCGTGAAAAAATTATATGGCCTTTCGGATGATTGGGCTGTGCTTTGGTTACCCGGAGGGGCATCTAGTCAGCTGACCGTGGCACCGATGAATCTGACAGAACCCCAGGATAAGATTGCATTTGTGGATACCGGATTTTGGGCGGGACGTGCAATCGAAGCGGCGGCAAATGAGGCGAATGCCTTCTTTTTAGCTTCTTCCAAAGACACGAACTTCGACCGAATCCCTAAAATCACAGACGTTCAAGGTGCACGTTATTTACACGTCGTTTCGAACGAGACGATCGACGGAACGCAATACCACGATTTTCCGGAAGTCGATGTTCCCTTAGTGGCGGATATGACCTCTGATTTCTTGTCAAGACCTTTACCGATGGAGAAATTTGGGGTGATTTTCGCGTCCGCACAGAAGAATTTTGGGATTGCAGGGATTACCTGCGTGCTGGTGAATAAAGCGGTTTTGCCTGAGAAAAATAGCCGCAAGGTTCCTAAGATATTTGATTATCATACGCATATCGCCGAAAATTCACTTTACCATACCATCCCGACTTACCCGGTTTATGTGGCGCTATTGATGCTTCGGTATATCGATAAACAAGGTGGGCTAGCGGAAATGCAGCGCTTAAGTCGGCAAAAATCAGCCTTGATTTACAACGAAATCGATAGAAACCCGCTGCTGAAAGGCATCGTAGCTACAGAAGATCGCTCGGTGATGAACGCCTGCTTTACGAGTCAATCACCAGAGATGGATCAGCAGATTAACTTGTTTTTAGAGCAAAATGATGTCGTGGGGATTAAAGGTTTTCCTACCAAAGGAGGATTTAGAGCCTCCATCTATAACGGCCAACCGCTAGCCAGCGTAGCTCATTTAGTGGATTTATTACAAAACTTGCCCCTATGAAAATAATCATCGCCGGCGGAGGAATTGGAGGTTTGGTGACTGCTTTGCGCTTACATCAGGCCGGATTTGAAGTAAAGGTTTTCGAATCCGTGGAAGAAGTAAAACCGCTCGGGGTGGGAATTAATATTCTACCTCATGCCGTGCGCGTTTTGACAAATATTGGTTTGTTACCCAAAGTCTCAGCCATTGCGGTCGAGACTAAAGAATTAATTTATGCGAACCGTTTTGGGCAATTTTTCTGGTCAGAACCGCGGGGGAAATTCGCGGGATATCGCTGGCCACAGTTCTCGATTCACCGCGGGAAATTCCAAGTGATGCTTTGGGAAGAAACACTGAAAACAATCGGTGCTGAAAACTTGAAAACGAATTGCCATCTGCATTCTTTTGAAGAAAAGGGAGACAAAATCACGGCGACGTTTATCAACAAGGAAACGGGGCAGATCGTAGCGGAAGAAGAGGGAGATATCTTGATAGGTGCCGACGGAATCAATTCCGTTTTGCGTCAAAAATTATACCCGAATGAGGGTGGAGTCGTGTTTTCTGGCAATATCTTATACCGAGGAACGGCCAAAATCAAACCCTATCAAACAGGTTCTTCGATGGCCATGATCGGGTCAAACAAGCAGAAAATGGTCATCTATCCCATAGGCGAACCGGACGCAGATGGGAACCAAGTCATCAACTGGGTGGCAAACGTTCGCGAGCCTGAAGGGGCAAAAATTACGGTGCGTGATTGGAATCGCAAAGTGGAAAAGGGTCCGTTATTGGAGCTTTACAAAGACTGGAAATTTGACTGGATCGATGTGCCGGAAATGATCGAAAAAACAGCTGACGGCATCTTCGAATTCCCGATGTCAGACCGCAATCCTTTAGACAAATGGTCATTCTCCCGTGTCACTCTTTTAGGGGATGCGGCGCATCCAATGTACCCCATTGGATCGAATGGCGCTTCGCAAGCGATTTTGGATGCGGACGCTTTGGCCTTAGCTTTATTAGCGGAAAAAGATGTCATTCAAGCGCTCGTTCATTACGACCAAGAGCGCGTACCTGCCACGGCAAAAGTAGTCTTACAAAACCGCCAAAAAGGACCCGATTTCATTATGGATCTCATGGAAGAGCGTTTCCCTGCGGGTTTTAGAGAGGACGAAATTCCGCACGAAGAACTAGCACAAATTATGAATCAGTATAAACAAGTAGCAGGTTTTGATATCCAAAGCCTGAACGCTAAATCTTAACACATATGAAAAGACGTCACTTTATTGCCTCAGCTGGCTTATTAGCGAGCACAGGAACAACAGCGAAAACTGCTGCGAAAAAGCCCTTATTACACCACGTGTTTTTCTGGCTGAATAATCCGAATTCGAAAGAGGATAAACAACAATTAATCAAAGGCTTAAAAGCGCTGAAAGGCATTCCTTCCATCAAGGAAATTCACATCGGGACCTTGGCTTCTACCGAAAAACGCGAGGTAGTCGATACGAGCTGGGATGTTTCAGAATTGATGTTTTTCGATGACGAAGCGGGACAAAAAGTCTACCAGGATCACCCCATTCACGTCGATTTCGTGAAGAATTATGCACACTTGTGGAAAAAAGTACTGGTCTATGATTCGGTGGATGCGTAGCTAAATTTGTTCCCAAATCCGTAAACGGAACAAAAGTGCCCCCACGTACTGACTTTGTGTAGTAAAATATCCCCTTTCTTTGGCAAAATTATTCACCCATTAAAAACCAAAGAAATGAAAAAAATCATTCTATTATTTGTACTAGCGGGAAGCATTTTCGCTTGTTCTAAAAAAGAGGACGGTGCAGCAGCATCTGCAAGCACTTCAACTGATCCTTCCGCAGTTTTAGCTGGAGTTGTTATCGATACTTCCGCTAACGTAGGTTTAGTGATGAAGGCAATTCGTGCGATTGAATCAGGTGATTCTGCGGCTTACCGTGCAACATATGCGCCAGATGTCGTATTTCACGACAATTTAGATTCCATGGGTCTTAATGAAAATATGACCATGTTTAAAACGATGGCAGAAAAAGGCATTAAGTTAAAAGTCGAGATGGGGCCAGTTTGGGAAAATCAATTCGATAAGCCTTCTAAGAAAAAAGGCTATACAAACTATGTCATGAGTAAGAGTACCTTTATCTTCACAAGAGGTGAAAAGCAAACGAAAATGGTCATTTTCGCAGTAGATGCGATCAAAGATGGCAAGCAAGTCGAAGAATGGTTACACTATGACAGAAGTGCTTTTGTTGAAATTTCAAAATAATTGATTTGTTGCAGCGTCCTGCGGACGCTGCAACATTTTTTTACTTCATTTCGCCGTACGGAATGGTGTTTACATACAGCGATAATTCCTTCGCTGCTTCTTTAAAAAGAATCCAACGTTCCTGATTCGCTAACAGCATAATAGAAATGTTATCCGTTTTCAAGTCTTTCGAGATATAATAATCTTTACGCGTCTCGCTCAAATACGCTGACTTGTCTTCATTCGTTGTCTCCCGTGTTCTATTCAATAAATCATTGTTAAAACGACGGAATTTTTCCGGTGTATCCAGGGTTAAGGTAGACCAAAGATCTCGAGTGCTCATAAAGGCCAGAGTCACCTCAAAGTGCTCTTTACCGTCGTCTGAGGTCACTTTAGAATAATTGACCTTGCAGTTTCCGTTGATGATACGGGCTTGAATAAGTTCTGTTTTCGGTTGTGCAAACGCGCTAAGCGCGAACACTACTAACAGGGTGAAACTAAGTGTTAATTTGTTCATGGGGGTTTTATTTTTCCGTAAGGTAATAAAAATATTCCGCCGTCCTACTCACCCCTAGGACACCGGCTTCCATTTCTTTTCGTACATTCGAATGAAACCTATTGAATATGAAAAAGTCGATCCTTGCCTGTTTGCTATTTGTGCTTTCTTTTGTGGCTCAAGCGCAGTTTTCCCTTCAAAACTTACAAGTAGAATACCAAAAGGCTCCACTCGGACTTGATGAAGCTCATCCCCGCTTTTCTTGGCAGATGAATTCTACTGCTCGCAATGCAAAACAATCAGCCTATCGAATTGTGGTGCAAGACGAAAGTGGACGCGCAGTTTGGGATTCTAAAAAGCAAAACACGGACATCTCCTTAGGCATTCCATATGCTGGAGAAGCCCTACAAGCGAAAACGGCGTATCGCTGGACGCTGGAGGTTTGGGATTCCGCCAAAAAGAAATCGACACAGAACTCCCACTTCGAAACAGGCCTGATGAATCCGGGTTTTGATGCCTGGAAAGGAGCGGAATGGATCGGATCCAATGACCTGACATTCTATTCGCACTATTTATCCGTCTATAAGTTTCAATATGGGGTCCAAATCGATCAAGGAACGAAGGCGAGCTTTGTTTTTGGGGCAAATGACCCGCGATTACAAAACCGCAATCTGAATATTCAAGACGTGGCTAGCGGTCCTAATCAATCCTATATTAAGCTGGAATTAGATATTTCCGGGCTAACAAAAACCGATTCTGGCCAAGCTTCTTTCCACATTTACCGGGTAGGTTACGATAAAAAAGACCAGGAAGATCAACCGTTCAAAAGCTTTACCATTCCTTTAGCTCTCATCAATGCAGCGAATCAATCTCAAAAACATACGGTGTTTGCGGAATGCAATTTTGGGGTGTTTGATTTTTACATCGATCAAGTAGACAAGGAACACAAGATTAATCCGACGGACAAAAATGCGAATATTTTTGCGCCCTCCGGCGTGAACCTTAACCCCATCGGTTTAGGCAATAATTTTATCAGTTATCCCATGCTTTCGGAGATTGGATTTGCCACTGGAGCTGGACATTCTGCCCGTTTCTCGGATGTGATCATTCGAAATTTTAGACTCCCTTCGAATCCGCTATTTGAGGCTTCTCAAAATCCAGGATTATGGAAAGAGCTCCCTTTTGATGGTAAGGCATTTAGCGTTTCCGGGAAATTTAGCGTGGCTAATCCAAGCCGAAATGCCGCACCAATGTTGCGCACAGAATTCGCTTCGGCAAACGGGAAAACAATCAAAAGTGCCCGCATTTATGCTACAGCACGCGGCATTTATGAACTATACTTAAACGGCAAACGCGTGGGTGACGAGTTCTTTAATCCCGGTTTAACGCAATACAATAAGACGCATACCTACCAGGTTTTTGATGTGACGGCGCTGCTAAATAAGGGCCAAAATGCCTGGGGAGCCTGGTTAAGTGAGGGCTGGTGGAGCGGAAATATAACCTATAGTGGTGATAATTGGAATTATTTTGGTGATCGCCAATCCCTTGTAGCCACACTCGAAATTCGCTATACGGACGGGACGCAGCAGGTCATTCGGACGAATCCTTCGACCTGGAAATCATTCAGCGATGGCCCCATCCGCGTGGGAAGTTTCTTCCAAGGTGAAGTATATGATGCTCAGAAAAACGCAGCGATCGCAGGCTGGTCATCTACTCATTTCAATGATAAAAACTGGGCCCCTGCCGCAAAAATCAACTTAGAGGGAACCAGTTTCGCCCTTGATTACCAAGAAATGAAGTTAGTAAATCATTTAGATGACCGCGTTACGGTGCAACAAGTACTGCAGGCGAAGTCCATTGCAGAACCTAGAAAAGGGGTTTATGTGTATGATATGGGCCAAAACATGGTCGGCTTCCCTAAGATCTTCATCAAAAACGGAAAGCCTGGACAAGTCATCACCATGCGTTTTGCCGAAGTTTTATACCCCGACCTAGCCGAATATGCTGGTCAAAAAGGGATGATCATGCTCGAAAATATACGGGCAGCCCTAGCGCAAGATATCCACATTCTACAAGGCGGAGACGAATATATTCAACCGCGTTTTACGTTCCACGGCTACCGCTATGTAGAGATTACGGGAGTAGAAACAGCTCCTGAACTACCTCAGGTAGCCGGAATCGTGCTTTCCTCCGTGAAAAACATCAGCTCTTCCTATGAGACCTCTGACCCGATGGTTAACAAACTATGGTCTAACATCACCTGGTCAATGCGCTCGAATTTCTTATCAATTCCGACGGACACCCCGGCGAGAAACGAGCGGATGGGCTGGAGCGGGGACATCAATGTCTTCTCCAAAACAGCTACGATGATGGCACCAGTAAATAACTTCATGCGCCGTCACTTGCTGGGCATGCGCGATGTGCAGCGTGCCGATGGCCGATTCACGGATGTGGCGCCGATGGGTGGGGGTTTTGGCGGGACCTTGTGGGGTAGCGCGGGTATCGTGATTCCCTGGGAAACCTATTTGCAATATGGTGATAAGGCAATGCTGGCGGAGCATTATCCCGCGATGAAACGCTATATGACTTTCCTCGATTCGAAAGTCAAAGATGGCATTTTGAACGAGGGTCCACTAGGCGACTGGCTCAGTCCGGAGGGCAATAAAAATGACAATACCCTCTTCTGGATGGCCTACCAAGCGGCAGATTTAGCGATTGTTTCGAAAGCTGCCCGCGTTTTAGGTTTAACGGCAGAGGCAGATCAGTATTTGGCCCAAAGCGAAGCCAAAAAAGTCAATTTCAACGCGATTTACGTTGATAAAGCGACACATAAAACCATCAAATCTGGTGTAAAAACCGGCTTTATGGGCGCTCCAAACGACCGTGTCAGCACAGAGTCCACTGACAAAGGCCAGCTGATGGATACGCAGGCGTCTTATGCGATTCCTTTGGCATTAAACGTATTCAATGCTCAGAATACACCACGAGCGATCGAACATTTAGTTACAACCGTCACTAGATCGAACAAAGACGACCAAGGCGAAGTTCGTCCGCCCTTCTCCTTGATGACCGGATTCATCGGAACGGCCTCTATCTCAGAAGCACTTTCCGCGAATGGCAAACACGACATCGCCTACGGCCTATTGACTACGAAAACCTACCCCTCTTGGTTGTATTCGGTGGCGAATGGGGCGACGAGTATTTGGGAAAGACTGAACTCGTATACCATCGAAAACGGCTTCGGTGGGAACAACAGCATGAACTCCTTTAACCACTATTCGTTCGGGGCAGTGGCAGCGTGGATGTACACGCATTCGCTTGGAATTCAGCGTGACGAAACATCTCCAGGTTACAAGCATTTCATTTTGCAGCCTACGCCAGATCCTACAGGCAAGATTACGTATGCTAAAGGCAATGTCGAAACCATGTACGGTAATATCAAAAGCGAGTGGTCGAAACAGGGAAATAAAACGACCTACCGTTTCACGATTCCGGCGAATACCTCCGCACAAGTGAAACTACCTCAGGGTAAAATCGTGAAAGGTAGCTTTCAGACAAAAACCAGCGCGAATCGAATGAACTTCGAGCTAGGCGCAGGGGTATATGAATACGTCGTGGAAGAGAATTAACCGAGGAGGGACTTCATTTTTTTGGCAATAAAATTCGTCGCATATTCTGGGGCTAGACGACTCAGGTAGTACAGGAATATAGAATCAGATCCCACCAAAATATGGAAACGATCCGCTTCCATTCCCGCTAAAATGATGGCCGCCGCTTCCTTTGCAGGCAGGGACGTCATTCCACTCGATTTTCCCTCCATTGCGCGCATATCAACACCAGAATTAGCCGTAATATTCGTGGCGATAGCGCCAGGAAAGACCGTTGAAACCTTCACAGCCGTATCTTTTAACTCGGCATAGAGGCCTTCCGTGAAGAGTTTGACTGCGGCTTTTGAGGCGCCATAAATGCTTTGACCAGGTACAGGTAAAAAACCTCCCATGCTGGAAATGTTCACCACATGTGCTTCAGGACGTTCAAGAAAATAAGGAAGAAAGGCCTTAGTCAAATAAACGAGTCCGAAAAAATTTACGTCCATCACCCGCTTCACGAGGTCTAAGGTCAGCTCATTCACTTTCACAAAGGGCTGAATAATTCCCGCATTATTAATCAGTCCGTCCACCTGCCCAAAATGCTGCAGCACTTTTTCTGGCACCGCATTGACCTGTGTAAGATCTGAAATATCAGCTTCGATAGACAAAAAATTCTCCGCTCGAGCGCCGGATAACTGTGCCGTTTCTTCCAAAGCCGCTAAGTGAATATCTAGTCCTGCCACCTTGCCTCCGCGGGCAATAATCTGCAGAGCCATCTCGCGGCCCATGCCACTTCCGGCACCCGTAATGACGAAAACTTTTCCTGGAATTTTCATTTACTTAGCGTTTGGTTACTTTCAAATTTACACAGAAAGAACTCCGTTAACAACCTTTCTTTTTCGCTAACGCAACCCAAAAATCTTCATCGAACGCATCGACCAAGGAGTGACGTCATCCACTGCTGCCGTGACTCCCTCCGCTAATTTCAAGCGCATAAACTTCGCACGCGTAGCTGGCAACGTGATGATGTTGTCGCCTTGCGTTCCTTTCACGTTCGCTTGCACTACCTTCCAATCTGAGCCATTCGTCGAGGCCTCCACGGTTATATTCCGCGGATAGGTATGCGTGAATTCAGGGGTTTCCCCTGCTTTCGGTCTTTGACCTTTTTTAAATCCAGAATTAGAAGTGAAATGGAATTCTGAGAAGGTATATTCCGCTGGAAACTCCACTTGGAAAACCATGTCTTTTTCCTGCGTTTTACCTGTCGACCAGCCCTCGTAATTGAAGGCGCTTTTAGGCGAGGCATTTCCACCTACGCGAGTCGATGCGGTGTGGGAGGCATAGAATTTCCAGCTTTGGTCCGGAACAAATTCCACCGGTACTTGCTTCAGTAGTGACTCGAATTTATACATCCCCGCCTGCTTGTTTGTGTTCGCCCGAATAGCCGCCACCTGCGCAGGACTAACAAACGACGCGTCGTTCGACAAGCCATTTCGGATATACGAAACCACGTCTGAAATCCACTGATCAGACTGCTCTTTCATGGGTTGCATCAAACCTCCCGCATAGGTTTTTCCTTCGATAGAACCCTCTAAGCCATGCAAAAGCACGCGAACGGCATATTCTGGATGCTGTTGAATGCGGAAAGATCCTGCTAAAGCTGGCGCTAACAATTTCCCATTCCCCATCGACTTACCCATCCCATCATTGCCATGGCATTGCGAACAAAGTTCCGCAAAAACCAATTCGCCACGCTCTAGAATTCCTTTTTGCTCTTTGCTCAGTTCCGCCACATTAAAATTGCGCGATTTAGGAGGTGAGATAATTTGCTCGCCTATCAATTTTACACCAGCTGATTTATTCGAAACTAAGGTCGATTTGATGGAAGATTCATGATTAGGAACCATCAGAAATTTCTGCGTAAATATCGCCTGCATCACCACCTCATTATCCGTGTCTTTCAAGGCTTTATTGTATAAATCCGCTAGCCCTTTTTCGCCAGCTTTATACAAGGTTTCTGAAGCCTTTAATGCTTGAATTCGAATACGCGGATTTGCATCACTCGCTAAATGAGTGACCGTGGAAACTTTCAAAGCGCCTAAGCCTTCTAAAGTCCAAATCGCGTGAATACGACCATTTACATTCGTCCCCTTTAATGCCATCGCCGTCAAGGCGGGCACCACCGATTTATCATGGCGTTGCACTAACACTTGTTGCGCCATATCTTGCCACCAGCCATTCGGGTGATTTAAATAGGTCACCAAAGTAGCCGATTTATCATCGTACATCCGAGGTTGTTTCGTGTCGCGCTTGAAGCCCTCATGACTCACGCGCCAAATACGTCCCAAGCCCACCACTTTATCTAATTTGTATTGCTCGATTTTCATGCGTAAATAAGATCCCTTAGGCGTCCATTGCCCCTCCTGAATAATCCCGTGGTACATATCTACGATGTACATCGTTCCATCCGGAGCGGTAGCCATATCGATAGGACGGAACAAGGGATCGGTGGAACGAATGAATTCGGATTTTTGATCCTGAAACACATTGTGCAATGTCGTCAAACCCTCCGTTTTCACGGGGTTAATTTGGCGGACAATACGAGCTACCGGCTCACCATAAAAGAGCTGACCGCGTAAAGAAGAAGGAAGACGATCGCCGCGGAAAATATCGTTTCCAGCGGATCCCGTTACACGATTTAACGAACCATCCGGTTGGCGAATTTCATCCATTCCGCCTTGCATGTCTGATACTTTTACCGCCGCGCCGTAAGGTACCACGAAGCCAGGCGCTAATTCATTTGGCACTTCGAAGTTCCCATATTGAATGGGGAATTGGAAGTGAGATGGCACACCAGAAGCACCACCTTGGAAGTATAATTTCCCGTCATCGTCTTGGGTAATTCCCCATTGGGCACGGTTTGCCCCCGTTTTTTCACGGATGATGCCACTAGGCGTTTCTCGGATACGGAAAGCATTATAAGTGGAATAAAGCCAATTGTCCATCCCGTAAAATAAGAAGGCTTGCTGGTGTTCGACGTTACCAGAACGGCCGTATTTGTTCGTGAAAAACTCTTTTTTATCGGCCTTTCCGTCGCCGTTTGTGTCCGTGTATTTATATATATTATCCTGATCGGACTCCATCGTTAAGATGCTGTTTTTACCATAAGGCAAGACGAAACGAGGGAAGATTAATCCGTCCACAAAGGCCGTTCCTGTCTCGTAAATCCCGTCATTATTTTTGTCTTCCCAGCGAGAAATACGGCTGGTGGGTTCTAATTCGTTTTTGGAATCTGCATCTAACATATACGATCTTAACTCCAAAACGTACATCCGCCCATTCCCATCAAACACAATTTCCGCAGGCTGCTGAATCTGTGGCTCCGTTAAAACTGGCTGCATTTGATAGCCTTCCGGAAGTAGGAATTTTTTCAGTTGTTCGTCGATGGTCAAAGGTTGCACCGGAGCTTTGGGCGCTAAATCAATCCCTTTCCAGTTCTCATCATTCGGATCTACCCCATCCGGAATTTTCAACGTATCTACTGAACTGGTACGAGAAGAGGTGGAGTGAAAGGAGGCCAAAACAGCAAGCGTCAGCATACCCGCCAAAGATAAAAGGGCTAATTTTTTCATAGGTTTAGATTTGTACACAAGGAATACAGAATTTCGCTGAATTACAATAGGTTAAGCGGAATTATCAGGGCAGGCCATCCTAAATTGCAGAATTCCTTATCTTAGTGCTACGATCTAAACTTCTATGAAAAAAATCTTCCTCCTCCTCCTCAGCTTTGCGGCGTTTTCAGAGGTTAAACTCCCGTCTTTAGTCAGCAACGGAATGGTGCTGCAACGCGATATGCCGGTGAAAATTTGGGGCTGGGCGAATCCGGGCGAGAAAGTAAATGTAACCTTTAAAGGAAAAAAGATCCGGGCTATTGGAGATTCCAAAGGAAACTGGGCTTGCACCTTACCAGCAACGCCTGCTGGGGGTCCGTATGAGATTACGATCAACGAAAAGTCCGTGAAAGATGTCCTTTTCGGGGATGTGTGGCTATGCGCTGGACAATCCAATATGGTCATCAACATGGAGCGCGTGAAGGAGAAATACCCAGCTGATATTGCCTCCGCGAATAACCCCCAAATTCGAAATTTCTTCATTCCCACCGCCATCTCCAAGGTAGAAGTTCGCAGCGATTTGCCAGCGAGTTCCTGGCTTCCGGTTACGCCTGAAAACGTGCTACAAATGGGTGCGGTTTCGTATTTCTTTGCACGTGATTTGTATGCAAAATACCAGGTACCCATCGGGATCATTAATTCCAGTGTGGGTGGAACTCCCATCGAATCCTGGATTAGCGAGGCGGGGTTAAAAGAGTTTCCGGCCTATGTGAAAGACACATCACGCCTTTCGCCCCCGTCAGTCATTGCAAAAAAGTCCACAGACCGCGGCCTTACCGAAAAATGGGCGAATCCTGCGTATGTTCCCAAAGGTTGGAAACGCTTTTCGATCCCTGGTTTTTGGGAAGATCAGGGTTTAAGAGATCTGAACGGCGTGGTTTGGTTCAGAAGAGAAATCGAGATTCCTTTGTCATTAGCGGGTTTGCCTGCCAAACTTTTTATGGGCCGCATCGTCGATGCTGACCAGGTATTTGTGAACGGGGAACAAGTGGGAAATATCACCTACCAATATCCGCCACGCAGATATAACGTCAAAAATGGCCTGTTAAAAGCAGGCAAAAACCTGATTGTCATTCGCGTCACCAACACGGCCGGGAAAGGTGGTTTTGTGCCAGATAAGCCATACGAACTGATTGTGGGCGATCAAACAGTCGATTTGCAAGGGGATTGGAATTACAAGGTAGGCGAAGTTTTCCCTCCAGTAGTGGAAAAACCAGCTCCATCTAATTTCACCCCTACCGCCTTGTACAATGCCATGATTGCCCCTTTTACCTCGTATTCCTTAAAGGGATTTGTGTGGTACCAAGGCGAAACCAATGTGTGGAAACCAGAGATTTATGAACAGCTGTTGCCCGCTTTAGCCAAAGACTGGAGAACACAATTCAAGCAACCCAATATTCCCTTTTTATACGTGCAATTACCCGGTTTCCAAGACCGGACTATGCTGCCGGCAGAAAGTAATATGGCCGTTCTGCGCGATGGACAACTCAAGAGTTTATCCATTCCGCGAAGTGGCATGGCGGTAACGCTAGATTTAGGCGAGTGGAATGACATTCATCCATTGACGAAAAAACCGATCGGCGAACGACTCGCTTTAGCCGCCCGCAAATTAGCCTACGGAGAGGACATCGTTTCGTCTGGACCTATTTATGAGTCCAACCAAATCGAGGGAAACCGCATCCGCATTCGCTTCCGCGAAACGGGCAGCGGACTCTCGATAAATAAAACGGATGAAGACGAATTGATGCAATTTGCGATCGCCGGGAAAGACAAGAAATTCGTATGGGCAAAGGCGATTATCGAACGGAATACGGTCGTGGTTTGGAGCGATGAAATAACAGAGCCAATGTACGTTCGCTATGCCTGGGCAGATAATCCGGAGGGAGCTAATTTAATCAATGTAGAGGGCTTGCCGGCTTCGCCATTTAGGACGGATAATTAATTGTATCATTCTGCTACAATAACTATCTTTGGCAAAATTACCCTAACACTCAATGAAAAAGATCCTCGGATTACTCGCGATTTCGACTGTAGCTTTCAGTCAACAGCATTTTATTCAGCAGAAAAATGGCCCTACTCTAGGCTATGATCAGGCCAAAATCATTCAAAAGGATGGCCTATCATTCAAAGACCTGAATAAAAACGGAAAATTGGATGTGTACGAGGATTGGAGAAAACCGGTAGACGAGCGGGCCAAAGATCTAGCGAAGCAGTTAAGCGTAGAAGAAATCGCTGGTTTGATGTTATACTCCGGACACCAAGCGGTTCCAGCAAGACCCGATGGTTATTTCGCAGGGACGTATGGCGGCAAGCCATTTGATCCAAAAACCATGGATGCCTCGGATTTAACAGATCAACAGAAGAAATTTTTACAAGCAGACAATTTACGTCACGTCTTATTGACGACGGTTTCGAGCCCAGAGGATGCGGCGAAATGGAACAATAAAATGCAAGCCTTTTGTGAATCAGTAGGCAAAGGTATTCCGGCTAATAACAGCACGGATCCGCGTCACGGAACCTCCGCTCGTGCGGAATTTAATGCAGCAGCCGGTGGCTTGATTTCGATGTGGCCCTCGTCTTTAGGAATGGCGGCGACGTTCAAGCCTGCGCTAATTCAGCAATTCGGACGCATTGCGGCGGCAGAATACCGCGCTTTAGGAATTGCAACTGCTTTATCGCCCCAAGTAGACATCGCGACTGAACCGAGATGGGGTCGTTTTGACGGAACTTTTGGGGAAAGTCCAAAGCTTTCTGCGGCAATGGGGGAAGCGTATTGCAACGGATTCCAAGGAGACAACTGGGGTGGATTAAGCGTGAACGCGATGGTCAAACACTGGCCAGGTGGTGGCGCAGGCGAAGCGGGTCGCGACGCGCACTATGCGAACGGGAAATTTGCGGTTTACCCAGGAAATAACTTTAACGAACACTTGATTCCGTTTACGGAAGGCGCGTTTAAACTATCAGGTAACACGAAGAAGGCAGCGGCCGTAATGCCCTACTATACGATCTCGTGGAACCAGACAAACGAAAACGTCGCAAACAATTACAACAAATACTTAGTGACGGACCTGTTGCGTACCAAATACGGCTACGATGGCGTCGTTTGTACAGACTGGTTAGTGACTGGCGATCACCAGGCGATGGACGTATTCATCGACGGCAAAGTATGGGGCGTAGAGAACTTGAATATGGCGGAACGTCATTATAAAGTATTGATGGCGGGAGCCGATCAGTTTGGGGGAAATAACGATATGAAACCGATCATCGATGCGTATGCGATGGGCGTGAAAGAGCATGGCGAGGCGAAGATGCGTTCGCGTATGGAACAATCTGCGGTGCGTTTATTACGCAATATTTTCCAAGTGGGTTTATTCGAAAATCCGTACGTGAATCCAGCAGAAACAAAAGCGACGGTGGGTAAACCGGAGTTTATGCAAGCGGGTTTCCAAGCGCAATTGCAATCGATTGTGCTCTTGAAAAACAAGGCGAATTTGTTGCCTATTAAAGAGAAGAAAACGCTCTACATTCCAAAACGTTTCGTGGCAGCGTCCCGTCACTTTTTGGGCTTCCCGATTCCAGCTTCGAATGACTTCCCTATCAACATCGAATTGGTACAGAAATACTTTAACGTGACAGACGACGCGTCGAAAGCGGACATCGCTTTAGTGTGTATCGAAAATCCGAAAAGTGGTATCGGTTACGATAAAGAAGATGTGGCCAAAGGGGGTAACGGTTACTTGCCAATCTCACTTCAATACAACGATTACACAGCAAACGATGCACGTGAGGTAAGTATTGCGGGTGGAGATCCTTTGGAAAACTTCACGAACAGAAGCTATAAAGGCAAAACGGTGAAGTCGCGCAACGTGACGGACATCCAATTAATCGAAGAGACTAAAGCGAAAATGAATGGCAAACCAGTCATCGTTTCCGTCAACGTATCGAACCCGATGGTGTTCGCAGAATTTGAAGGAAAAGCAGATGCGATCCTAGCGAGTTTTGGCGTGCAAGACCAAGCGATCTTAGAAATTATAGCAGGAAAAGCGGAGCCACAAGCCTTATTGCCGATGCAAATGCCAGCGAATATGAGCATCGTGGAAAAGCAAAAAGAAGACGTGCCATTTGATATGGAATGCCACTTGGACTCGGAAGGACATCGCTATGACTTCGGTTTTGGGATGAACTGGAAAGGGGTGATTCAGGATGGGAGAGCGAAGACTTTCAAGTAGTCAATAGTCGCTAGTCAATAGTCGATTCGTAGTTAGTTCAATGATTTGAATAACAAATCTGTTAAATAGCGCGCGACAAATTCCGTCTTGTGCTTCTTCCCGGCGTCTGTCAATTTAGGCAGGTGCTGACTGAAAAAGAGCTGTGAATGCGCTGTTTCAATCAAGGTGCTACTGAGGGAATGCGGAAATGCGTACGTAGGATTATGCGATTGAATCAAAGCGGAAATACGGCCACAAAGGTCCTTGTAGGGCTTAAAAACGGCGTCTTCATTGATCTCCTTCACCTCTTTAACAAGGTAAACTTTGCTGCTTTCGGTGATGACGATTTGGTGTAAATAATTCTTATTATAATCTGACTGGCCTTCACTCTCCGGTAAGGGATGCGTTAATAACTCGACTAGGCGTTCTAATTTTTCTTTCGAATTTGCCAAAGGTTGTAATTGAAACACCACCAAGTATTCCATAAAAGACCAATACCAATTCAAAATGTATAACAACATCCGGTGTTTATTCTCGAAATAACGGTAGATGGACGCTTCGGTTGTATTCATCTCCTTCGCTAATTTCTTAAAGGTGAAATGTTCAAAACCTAAGGTATGAATGAGGTCAATAGCATTTTTAACAATCTGCTTGCCTAATTCAGTGCTTTCTGGATCCCGTAAATAGATCTTTTCGTTTACCTTAAAACTTAATGAATAATCCATTGTTAAACCTTTTGAATAGCACAAAGTTAATAATAGAAACACTAACACAAAAGATATTTTAACAATTATTAATAATAGCATTACTATTATTTAAAAAAGTATTTATAGTTTTGCAATAGAAATCCAATTGTTATGCAACAGATAAGTCCATTGAAGCGAGTGCAGGCCTTGATACAGGATCACAAAAAGGAGATTACATCGATCTATTTGTTTTCTATTTTAGGTGGTATCGTGAATCTTTCTTTACCACTAGGGGTACAGACCATCATCGGATTAGTGATGGGAGCCACCATGGTGACGTCGATTTACGTACTCATTTTTCTCGTGGTATTAGGCGTATTTCTAATGGGCTTATTCCAAATCAACCAGATGAAAATCATCGAGTCTATTCAGCAGAAAATCTTCGCCCATTATGCCTACGATTTTGCCCAAAAGCTTCCAAGTTTGGATCTTAAGCAGATGGATAAATACCATATCCCAGAGAAAGTGAATCGGTTTTTTGACACATTGAATATCCAAAAAGGCTTCGCTAAATTACTCCTAGATATTCCAGTGGCGACAGTGCAAATTGTTTTTGGCATTATTTTGCTTTCCTTATACCACCCCTTATTTATCATTTTAGGATTGATCTTATTGCTGCTTTTAGGTTTGATTTTATTTTACACGTCGAAGAAAGGAATTGAAACAAGTATCGAGGAGTCGACCTATAAATATGAGGTGGCTGGGTTTTTTGGAGAGATCGCACGGACCATTAAGACCTTCAAATTTAGCCAAGGTTCTGACCTGAATTTGATCCGAACAGATGAAAATGTGATGGGCTATTTAGCGGCAAGAACCACCCATTTTCACGTGCTATTATTTCAATACAAGTCACTCATCTTTTTCAAAATAGCCCTAACTACCTTGATGTTAACGCTAGGTTCGTATTTGTTAATTAACCAACAGTTAAATGTAGGAGAATTTGTGGCTGCAGAAATCGTGATCATGCTAGTGATAGGAGCTGTGGAAAAATTGATCACCAGCTTAGATAGCGCTTATGATGTCTTCACTGGATTAGAGAAATTAGCCAGTGTCACGGATAGTCCACTAGAAACGAGTGGAGAATTAACCGTCGATACACAAGAAGGTTTAGAAATCGAAATGAAGAATTTCAGCTTTGAATTCGAACCAGGGAAACCCGTCCTACATTCGATTAATTTACACATTAATCCAGGGGAAAAAATTCAAATTGCCGGACCTGCCGGTGCAGGTAAATCGATTTTAATGCGGGTGCTCACCGGAAATTATATTGACTTTAAGGGTACCTTATTAATTAATAAAGTACCCATCAAAAATTACAGCTTAGCTAGTTTACGCAAGCACACCGGTATTTTGCTTCAGAACCAAGAGATTTTTAAGGGGACTGTTTGGGAAAACATTAGTCTAGGAAATAAGGACATAAGCCCCTCTATGATTTTAGCCACAGCAAACGAATTAGGCTTCGCTGATTTCTTGAATCATTTCACAAAAGGTTTTGACACTGATATAGAACCACTAGGGAAAAAGACGCCGCAAAGTATTGTCAAGAAAATCTTGTTGTTGCGCGCCTTATGTGGAGACAAAAGGTTAGTACTTTTAGAGAATCCGTGGAGTGGATTAGAGCCGGAATTGGCTAAACGAATTCAAGCCTATTTAGTACAATTAAAGGCGACAGTTCTGGTTTCAACAAATGAAAATGGAACTTTTGGCAAAAAAATAGAGATCAACAATGGAAAAGTTTAAGTCATTTAATCAGATTTATCTACGGGATAAAGGGCCCGCAACGAAGCCTTGGTTAATCGGTTTAGGCCTTATTTTACTGGGGGTACTTTTCCTGCCATGGACCCAAAACATTCGTTCAAAAGGACAGATTACCAGTCTGTACCAAGAACAAAAACCACAAAAGATTTATAGCCCTATCGCAGGTAAAATCAGCCGCTGGTGGGTAAAAGAAGGGGACTTCGTGGAGCAGGGAGATACGTTAGCAAAAATCTCTGAGATTAAAGCCGAATACCTCGATCCTAAATTGATTTCGAGAACGCAAGAGCAACTGGATGCAAAAAAAGGGACAGTCTCTTATTACGAACAAAAGGTAAAGTCAACGGAGGATCAAATCGCTAATTTGCGTTCCTCCAAAGCTTTAAAGCAGGATCAATTAACGAATAAGATCACGGCTTTGCAGCAGAAGTTGACGGGAGAAAAAGCGGAGTTTGAGGCTGCGTCGAATGAGTATAACTTAGTGAAAGACCAGTTCGAACGTAACCAAAAAATGTACAAAGAGGGATTGATTTCTCAGACACAATTCCAGCAGCGAAATGCGTCCATGCAGAATTCCTTAGCGAAAAAAACAACCGCTGAAAATAAGGTAAACCAAACGCTACAAGAGATTCAAAATACAAGAATTGAATTACGCGGAGTGGACCAAGAATACAGCGAGAAAATGAACAAGGCGGAGGGAGAAAAATTCCAAAGCTTAGGCATGATCGAGACGGGTAAAGGGGACGTCGCTAAACTAGAGAACCAAGTCGCTAGTTATACCATTCGAGACGGGATGTATTACATTTTAGCGCCACAAAGTGGGCAGGTGATCAATGCAAAAAAGGCAGGTATCGGGGAAATTTTGAAGGATGGCGAAGAGTTATTGACGATCGTTCCACAAAATACCCATTACGCGGTGGAGATGTATGTTCGACCGGTAGATTTGC
Organism: Aquirufa antheringensis; assembly: GCF_004307425.1. Lineage (GTDB taxonomy): Bacteria > Bacteroidota > Bacteroidia > Cytophagales > Spirosomataceae > Aquirufa > Aquirufa antheringensis. The sequence goes on along the minus strand of NZ_SEWZ01000002.1, from coordinate 486,871 downwards.
CTTTAGTGTCTCCTGGTCAGGATGTGCGATTTATTTTTGATGGTTTCCCTGCGATCATTTTTGCGGGAGGATGGCCAGACCAAAGTTTTGGAACTTTCCCTGGAAAGATTCGGGCTATCGAAAATAACATCGATGAAAAAGGGATGTTCCGGGTGATCGTGGTGGAAAATCCGAAAGATAAAAAGTGGCCTAAACAAATTAAGATGGGCGCTGGAGCCCAAGGTATTACCTTGTTAAATGACGTACCACTTTGGTACGAATTATGGCGAAATATCAATGGCTTCCCAGCCGATTTTTATACGGTAACAAAGGATGAAAAATAGTCTACTCGTTTTCTTGTTTCTCAGCTTTACCAGCTTTGCCCAAACGCCTGTTTTATACCCCGAGGCGTTTCTGAAAATCGTGCAAACCTACCACCCACTCGCGAAGCAGGCGAGTATCGGTGTGCAAAAATCAGAGGCTCAAATTCTGCAAGCCAGAGGGGGTTTCGATCCCATCTTAAGTCACTACAGCACGCAAAAGACGTTCGACGGAAAAAACTATTACGAATACCACGCACCAGAATTAAGCATTCCCACCTGGTACGGGATCGAACTAAGTTCCGGTATAGAAAACTTGGGTGGTTCTCGTCTAAACCCCAGCCAAACGTTGGGTGAAACCAGCTACCTGGGCATCAGCGTTCCACTCGCGAAAAACCTGTTCATGGATCAGCGAAGAGCGAGTTTACAACAGGCGAAGCTGATGAATCAGATGGCGTTGCAACAGCAAAGAAGCATCTTGAATGACCTATTTTCCGATGCGATGGCGTCGTATTGGAACTGGGTAAAAAGTGTGCGCGTTTTAAAGATTGTAGATCAAAACCTACAGATCGCAGAGGCGCGCGTTTCATTCGTTAAGCGCAGTGTGGAATTAGGTGAAAGACCCGCTATAGATACGCTCGAGGCAACGACACAGTTGCAATATTTCGACAATCTCTACCAGGCAAAATGGGTCGAAAGAGAGAACGCTCGCTTATCGCTTTCGGTTTATTTGTGGCAGGAAAATAACAGCCCCCAGGAATTGCCTGCGGAAGTGCAGCCGGCGGAAGTCACAAATGAATTTGCTTGGATCGCAGACTTTGATTTGAATCTCTCCTCCTTGCTCGAAAAGGCCTATGCAAACCATCCAGATTTAAGCGCCTATCAGTTTAAAATACAGGGATTGCAAGTGGAGAAGAAATTGAAGTTCCAAAGCCTCTTACCAAAACTCGACGTAAGCTATAATGCCTTGTCTAAAGGCCTTAGCCCTAGCCTAGAGGCTCGTCCTTTATTCGAGAATAATTACCAGTATGGGATTAAATTTGAAATGCCCTTACGCCTATCGAAGGGGAGAGCGGATTATGCCTTAGCGAAATTAAAAATAGAAGAAGAGTCGCTGAATCTCTCAAAGAAAAAGCAACAGATTCAAGTAAAAGTGAACGCCTATGTTAATCAGGTAGAGAGCTTAAAAAAGCAGATTCAGACACAGGAAAAAGCGTTAAAAAACTACCAAGCCCTTGTAAAAGCCGAGGAGTCCCGCTTCGCGCAAGGAGAATCTTCTTTGTTCTTAATTAACAGTAGGGAAACAAAAGCGATGGAAGCGGCAGAGAAATTAACGGAGCTAAAAGCCTACTTGTTTAAAACGATCTATGCGTTGCAGGCGAGTGCGGGGGTATTAATTTAGGATAATTAGGCGTACCTTTGCGTCTTCAAAATACCCCCTCTCTAATGCCTACTTCTGCTAACCGCACGAAAATCATCTTAATACTCGGAATCTTGTCAGCCATTGGACCCCTGTCCATCGACATGTATTTGCCGGCCTTTAAAAACATCGCCTCAGCCCTGCATTGTTCTCAAGAAGAAATGGGCTACACGCTATCCAGTTTCTTTTTTGGTATCTGTATGGGTCAGCTCATTAGCGGCCCCTTATTAGACCATTTTGGTCGTAAAAACGTCCTCTATATTGGATTATCTGTCTATGTACTGAGTTCGATCGCTTGCGCCTTTGCGACATCTGTGGAAATGTTAGTCGTATTTCGTTTGTTCCAAGCGCTGGGTGGAAGTGTGGGAATGGTCGCTCCCAATGCCGTTATTCGGGAAACGTTTGAAGAAAAAGATCGGCCTAAGGTCATGTCATTGATGATCTTGATTTTAGGGGTTTCCCCCATTTTAGCGCCTTCTTTAGGTAGTTTATTGTTAACGATTGCGAACTGGGAAGCGATCTTTTTGGTTTTGGCCTTCATCCTTTTAGTAATCATTTTCTTGATCAAATCCTGGTTACCGGAAAAGACCAATCGCGAGCACGGTGGACCATTCCGCATCTCCACTATACTGAAAGCTTACAAGGCTTTATTTAAGGAGAAAGAATACTTGGTTTTCGCTTTTACAGGTGCCATTGGTGCAGGTAGTATTTTTACCTACGTAGGAGGAGCGCCTTTGACATTTTTAACCTATTATGGCGTGGATGAGTCTAAATTTGGCTTCATTTTTGCGATTGTTGCCTCCGGAATTATCTCCGCGAGTCAGTTGAATCGCGTTGTTTTGAAAAAGTATTCGAGCTTACAAATTTTAAAAGTGACGCTCCCTACGCAATTGGTTTTAGGGATATTATTATCGGTATTAGCGAAACTAAATCTACTTTCAATGGAAGTAAACATTGGGCTTTTATTCCTGATTATGGGCTGCCAAGGATTCAATTTCCCAAATGTGGCGACCCTCGCACTAAAACCTTTTCATAGAGGTGCCGGAACAGCTTCAGCGATGCTGGGCTCTATTCAAATGGCTTGGGGTGCGGTTTGTGCGACCTTAGTGGGTTTACTTTTCGATGGAACGCCGTTCACGATGGCCATCATCATCGTGGGTTGTGCGGTGCTAGCGAACACGATTTTGTTTGGGATTGGGAGAAAGTATATTGCTTAGGGTTTTAATAGTTCAAAGTAGCTGACCACAAATTTGTCGTCTTTCACACTACCTTGCACCTTAGCCTTGCGCACCGCCATACAAAACCCTTTCTCATCGTGCGCATCTCCGTGATCATCGATAGAAGTTCCCTGCACAGCGTAGGCCTTCCCTTCGAATTTTACAGCGAGAAAACATTCCTTACCAGGCATCTCAAAATTGCAAGAGCCACACGAGGTTTCTAGGACCAAAACAGGTTTAGACGCGTCTAGTTTACCAGCAGGTTTGGTTTGTGCGGCTGCTACGAAGGAAGACAAAAAAAAGAGTAAAAGGAGCTTTTTCATCCTGTAAAGAAAAACCTTTTCTCGCACAATATCCATCATTCATCTCTACAATCGACCGTCAGGCAGAAAAAATGGCCTATTCATAGAATTGAATGTACCTTTGTGGTACAATTTAATTGAAATCAATCCACCTAATGAAAAAAATACTTGCTACTGCGCTCATCGCGCTATTATCCATTTCCACCTTTGCCCAAGTTCCAGGAGGTCCTCCTGCAGGAGCTGGTGCCCGCGGACCGGGAGCCAATTTAAACCAAGGTCACGTCTTCGGAAAAGTCGTAGACGAAATGGGAAAACCGGTAGAATTCGCCTCTGTTGTTTTACTAAAGACGACTGTTGATCCGGCGACAAAACAAAGCAAAGACATCTTAGTGAAAGCTCAAACAGCCGAACTAAACGGTGACTTTAACTTCAAAGAAATTCCCGTAAACGCACGTTTAAAAATCAAAATCTCCTTTGTGGGTTACAAAAACTACGAAGCAGCGGTTGCTTTTGAAATGCCTAAAATGGAGCCAGGAGTTCAGCCTGATATGGCGAAAATGATGGCAGCCTTTGAGAAAGATTTAGGGAACATTAAATTAGCACAGGATTCGAAAGAATTAGAGAATGTGGTAGTGACGGGGACGAAGTCTTTGGTCGAAATGGACATCGATAAAAAGTCTTTTAATGTGGCGCAAAACTTAGTGACAACGGGTGGAACCGCGATCGACGTCATGCGTAATATCCCTTCCGTGCAAGTCGACATCGACGGTAATGTGAAAGTGCGTAATGCGAATCCGACCTTGTTTATTGATGGTCGTCCTACCAGCCTTTCGATGGATCAAATTCCAGCCGACATTATTGAAAAAGTAGAGGTAATCACGAATCCATCCGCGAAATACGATGCATCCGGAAGTATGGCGGGTATCATTAACATCGTGTTAAAGAAAAACAAAAAGAATGGCTATAATGGAATGGTGAACGTGGGGGCGGATCGTTTTGGCGGTTCGAATATCATGGGGAATTTCACCTACCAACAGAACAAATGGAACTTGACAGCCACTCTGATGAACATGCGTGTACGCAATAATTCCATTGGAAATAGTGAGCGTACGAGTGATTTAGGTGGCATTTTGTCTTCTGTCAGTCAAGAATCAGATAATAAGACACAAGGGGTGATGTTTTTCCCGCGTGTTTCAGCAGATTATGCAGCGAGCAATCGGACGACCTTGTCTTTAGGTGCTTTCTTTGGTGGGGGCGGTCAATTTAAGCCTACGGAGGACACCTATATTTCAAGTACCGTGAATGGGCTGACTACCTTAAGTCACCGCGTTTCTGAGAGCTCCCGCGAATTTAAGCCGTCTGGATTCCAAGCCGGATTCAAACATACTTACCCGAAAGCAGGGAGAGAGTTAACGGGAGATTTGAACTACTTTGGCGGAACAAACAAAGGAGAAGGTACTTTCACTACGGATTACCTAAACAACAATACCATCACTGGGACACAAATTCAGAAAAACATCGGCTCTGGAAAAAATGCCTTCATGACCGTTCAGTTAGATTACGTGACACCCATTAAAAACGAGGGCACCATCGAAACGGGTGTAAGAGCGCAAATCAATGAGTTAGCGAATGAGAATACGAACACATTGAAACCGGTGGGCTCAGACGTTTATAGAACGATCACCTCTGCCTCGACGAACTACGAGAGTACGAATAAGGTGTATGCGGCCTATTTTTCTATCTCAGGCAAGGCGAGCAAAACGCTCTCTTACAAAATCGGATTACGTGGCGAAAGCTCAGAATACGAAGGAAAATTGTTGAATACAAACCAGGCATTTAACAATAAATACCCGCTTAGCTTGTTCCCATCTATCTTCTTGAAAAAAGATTTATCAAAGACGGATCAATTGCAATTAAGCGTCACGCGCCGCGTAAATCGTCCTAATTTCTTCCAAATTATTCCATTCGTAGACTACAGCGATAGCTTGAACATCCAGCGCGGAAACGCGGATTTAGTACCGGAATTCACCACATCTGGGGAGCTTTCCTATAGCAAGTCTCAAGGGTCTGCGACTTTCTTAGTGTCTGGATATTACAAATACACAGACAATTTAATCACGCGTTATTTGAAACAAGAGACGAATCCAATTAGTGGCAAACTGGATTTGATTAACACGTTTGTGAACGCGAACTCGAGCATTAACTATGGTTTAGAGTTCACTTATACGAACAAGTTGCAGACATGGTGGGATTTGACGGCGAACGTGAATATGTATAATTCGAAAATCAATATCTCGAACATCGATGCGACGCAGGTAAATGAGGCTTTATGGACGGTATTTGGGAAGTTAAATAACACGTTTATTTTGCCCAAAAAATGGAGCATCCAGCTGTCTGGCGATTACCAGGGTAAGACGAATGTGCCAGTCACACAGAACCAAGGAATGCAAGGCCCTCCGGGTATGCAAACGCAAAGTTCATCGCAGGGATATATTGAGCCCTTCTTTGGCATCGATTTAGCGATCAAAAAGACGTTCTTGAAAAATGATATGGCTTCTTTGACCTTAGCGTTTAATGACCTAACCCGTTCTCGTGGAAACACCCGCGTTTCTTTCGGAGAGGGATTCTCACAGACATCCTACCGCCTATCGAACCCGCAAATGATTCGTCTGACGTTATCGCTTCGTTTCGGTAAATTCGATATGAGCCAAATGAAAAAGAACAATTCTGGTGGCGGAATGGATGCCATGCAGATGCAATAAAAATAGAAAGGCCCGAAAATACCGGGCCTTTTTTTATTAACTAAACTGGAAAATCAGCGGAAACAAGAAGCTGACGATCGCTGCCCAAATAGCATAAATGGGCAAGTAGGCGGTGAGACCGAGTTCGACTTCTTCGATCGTTTTTTGGCCCTTCAAAAACTCCCAAAGCTTCTTCGTAGCCAGCATCAAATGCAGCATCACAATGGCATTACTTCCCAGCACCGCTAGGCGATTAGGCGTTATCCCAAACTCGAAAAGTCGATATCCAATGGCCGACAAAGCAATCCCATTATCGATGATCGCTAACACCGCTAAGGCGAACAAGAAATACTGATGCACGCGAGAAGCATTCGCCTTCGTAGCTTCGCCTAAAGAGAACAAAATCAAGGCCATCACCCCAATCAATATCCCATTAAAAACAACTAAGAATTCTCGATCATTATAAGGGTCTTTCCCTGTATAAATAATCGCCCCTAGAAATAGAGCCAGTGTGATAGTCACCAAAGGCGTAAATATACGAGCGATCACAGGGGAGATTTTGCTCACGAGACTCCCATTTTGACGGACTAAAAAAGTGGCAAAAAGCGGTACCGAGGGCATAATAGAGAGTGCTACATACTGGAAATAGAAATCCTCTATGGTAATTCCTATGAGTTGGAACAGATTCAGAGTCAAGCCCGTAAACAAGCCCCCCGCTAATCCGATTACTGCCGTCATCACCACTAAATCGCCATGGTAGCGTAGAAATTCCATCCGCTTTGCTGGGTCGTTTCCGGCAAAAAGATAGCCTACCGCAAGCCAAATCAAAAGCGGAATATGCAGACAAGTCAAAATTAGCGTGGTACTTCCTTCTGGTAAAAGATTAATAAAAACGATAGAGGATAACAGCACTAAAAGTGGCGCTGTTACTTGTCTTACTGTTAAACCTTGTTTGTAGGCAAAATAGGCTCCAATACCTGGCATCACAATAAATGACATATTTCGGGGGAAATAAAGATCGTGTGATATCGAAAACAGATCTGGCATCTGCATTAAAAAAGCAACGATAGACGCGAGAATAACAAGCAAAATCCAATCCCCTTTCGACCCCCAAGAGGTGGACGATTTAGCCAAGCGCTCCTGCCAAACCTGCGCTGCCAATGAAGTAGAAATTTGTGGGTAAACGACTTGAAAGGCGCGGGAAAACGCTGTCGGATTAGAACGGTATAATTGCTCTAAAGCAGCCGGATTTGCAATCTGTTGTATGATTTGATTTTCCATATCAAGGATGTATTTGTTGAATTAATTTTTCAAGCGATGCTAAATGCTCGACAAAAGCTTGACGACCTAGGGCTGTGATCGCATAGGTGGTGTTAGGTTTCTTGCCTATAAATTGTTTCCGAACTTCCACATAGCCCATTTTTTCTAGAGCCGCCATATGACTGGCCAAGTTACCATCGCTGAGTTGAAGATTTTCTTTTATTTGGCCAAAATCCACCTGTTCTTGAACGACGAGCAACGACATCATGCCCAGGCGGACACGACTTTCAAATACCTTATTGAAATCTGTTAAATAACTAGACACGTTCGAATTTTAGATAAAGGTACAGGCCAAAAACCACATGCAACAGACCAAATCCAACGACCCAGATCACGAGGCCATACGCTACCCAAAAGGCAGCTAAGAGACCTAGCATCATCTCACATAGCCCTAAAATGCGGACAGCATCTAGCGTATAATGACTCCCATTAAATAGGGCTAATCCGTAAAAAAGTAAGGTTATTGCGGGCACTAATCCCCACAAGCCAAGATGGCCCATCAGAAAAGAAAAAATACCCCCAGCCACGAGGGGAATGGACACATGATAGGCAAGTCTTTTCGCGGCTGAATCCCAGGCTGATTGCCCTTTCGAACGGGCATTTCTCGCTGCCAGCGTTATCCCAAAACCAACAGAAACCACTAATAATAACAGGAAACAGGTAAAAACGGGTGTGGCAAACGTACCGCGGGCCATTTGGTCAAAGGCCTCCGCTTCTACAAAAAGGATGTCAGTGAATAGACTCACCACCGCCACACAGAGTAGAGCGAGCAAACCTGCCACAGCAGCAGAGAGTCCGCTAATGGAACGAAAGCGCGAGGCTCGGTCCATTAAATTCCGCATTTCTTGAATCGCGGCTAATTGTTCTTCGTGTTTTTCCATAATAAAAAGTACTTTGCGATACAAAGTTAAAATGGAAATCCATAAAAACAAGCGATTACCCTAAATGGCCTTGCACAATTTCCGCAATTTCAGCCTTTAAGCGATTCAATATATTCCATTTCGCATAGGGCCGGTAATACGCCAAACTCACTTCGCGTGTTAAAGAACCCTCTTTTAATTCAATCAAATGGGATTTTCTAACTTCACTCATTTGGCCTACATACAAGGCAGGTAACACTGTTAAGCCGCTGAATTCATCCACGAGATTTAACAAGGTATCAAATGTGTTCGATTCCACCGATAAATTAGACGGCAAGGACTTATTCTTCTTCAAATCACACAGCTGAATAATTTGATCGCGCAGGCAGTGACCCTCTTGTAAGAGAAACATGCGTTGCTTCGCTAATTCCGCTTTTTCAATGGAACGTTTCCCAGCAGGCAAATGACCATAAACACACAAATCTTCCACATACAAAAGCTCCGTTTCCACCTCAGTAGAGGCGATGGGCGTACTTAAAATACCTACATCTAATTTACCATCTCGTAAATCCTTGATCAGTTGATTCGTCGTCACCTCGTACACTTCTAACTGCAGCATAGGGTATTTTTCCACCAAATACTTCAAGATAAGGGGCAACATGGAACTCGCAATCGTGGGAATCACCCCCATTTTTACCCGGCCTTCCACCTTTTGATTGATCGCCTTAGAAGAAGATAAGAGCGCGTTCGCGTGGGCGACTACCTGTCTAGCTTGTACTAAAATCTCCCGGCCATTTTCCGTGGTCGCGATGGGATTTGCCTTGCGGTCGAAAATGACGATATCCAGCTGTTCCTCTAGCTTTTTCACCATCGCGCTTAAAGTTGCCTGCGTAACATGACAATAATCAGCTGCTTTCGAGAAGCTTTTAAATTGATCAACGGCCAGTATGTATTCTAATTGCTGTATATTCACTGTTATAGATTTTATCTATGCCAAATATAGAAAATTTCAGTTTTCTCTATTCATTTTTTGCTCTTAATTTCACTCCACTAAAAATCAAGAATCATGAAAAAACTACTTATCCTTTGCGGTTTGGTTGCTAGTTCAGCCACTTTCGCGCAAGAGTATGCTAATCCACACGGTGGAGCAGCCGCTAATCCACACGGTAGCGGTGCGAATCCACATGCAGCAGCCGGTGTTAATCCACATGCTGGAATCAATCCTCACACGGGAATGAAAGCGTCTGGAACAACAAACAAAGACTGGTGGCCTAACCAATTGAATGTGGGCATGCTTCGCCAAAACTCCGAGAAGTCAAACCCAATGGGCCCAGACTTCAATTACATCAAAGCATTTAAGAGCCTAGACTACTTTGCCTTGAAAAAAGACATCGCGGCTGTCTTGACTAAATCACAAGATTGGTGGCCGGCCGATTTCGGTAATTATGGTCCACTATTTATCCGTATGGCTTGGCATAGTGCTGGTACCTACCGAACAGGCGATGGCCGTGGCGGTTCTCGCGCGGGTCAACAACGTTTCTCGCCATTGAACTCTTGGCCAGATAATACGAACCTAGATAAGGCGCGTCGTTTGTTATGGCCAATCAAGCAAAAATATGGCGATAAAATCTCTTGGGCAGACTTAATGGTCTTGACAGGAAACGTATCGCTAGAGCAAATGGGCTTTAAAACGTTTGGTTTTGCCGGTGGGCGTACAGACGTTTGGGAGCCAGAAGCGAACGTATATTGGGGATCTGAGAAGAAATGGTTAGACGATAAAAACCGTTATTCAGTGGGTCGCAAATTAGAGAACCCATTAGCGGCGGTTCAAATGGGCTTAATTTATGTAAACCCAGAAGGTCCTAATGGCGTGCCAGATCCGGCAGCCTCTGCGAAAGATATCCGTGAGACTTTTGGTCGCATGGGAATGAATGATGAGGAGACCGTTGCGTTGATCGCGGGTGGTCACACATTCGGTAAAACACACGGTGCAGGTCCGGCTACAAACGTTGGAGAAAATCCTGAAGCAGCTGGCATCGAGGAGCAAGGACTAGGCTGGAAGAGCACCTATAAATCTGGTAAAGGAAAAGATGCGATCACGTCTGGTTTAGAGGTGACGTGGACTTCGACACCTACACAATGGGGTATCGGATACTTGCACTTATTGTTCAACAATGAGTGGTCTTTAGAGAAAAGCCCAGCGGGTGCGAACCAATGGATTGCGAAAAATAGCGCCAACATTATCCCGGATGCATTTGACAAAAATACCTTCCACAAGCCTACGATGTTAACGACGGATATCGCCTTGCGCGTGGATCCGGCTTACGAGAAAATTTCTCGTAACTTCTTAGAGAATCCAGAAGTATATGCGAAGGCTTTTGCCAAAGCTTGGTTCAAACTAACGCACCGCGACATGGGTCCTAGCTCGACTTATTTAGGACCAGAAGTACCTAAAGAGCAATTGGTTTGGCAAGATCCGATTCCTGCTTTAAACCATGAAGTAATCAACGCAACAGACATCGCTGCCTTGAAAGTGAAGTTGTTAAACTCGGGTTTATCAATCAGCGAATTAGTTTCGACAGCTTGGGCTTCTGCTTCAACCTACCGTCACTCAGATCGCCGTGGTGGTGCTAATGGAGCGCGTATCCGGTTGTTGCCACAACGTAACTGGGAGGTAAATAATCCAAAGCAATTAGAGAAAGTCTTAGCTGTTTTAGAGAAAATTCAACAAGAATTCAATGCGAAATCAGGTAAGAAAAAAGTATCGATCGCAGACTTAATTGTCCTAGGTGGTTCGGCAGCAGTAGAAAAAGCAGCAGCAAATGCAGGGGTTAAAACTACGGTGCCATTTATCCCTGGTCGTATGGATGCGACACAAGAGCAAACAGACGTAGCTTCCGTAGGCTTATTAGAGCCGATGGCTGATGGTTTCCGTAACTACTTGAAAACGCAGTATACGTTATCAACGGAAGAATTGTTCGTAGATAAAGCACAATTATTAACGTTAACGGCTCCAGAAATGACGGTGTTAACAGGTGGTATGCGCGCGTTGAACGCGAATTACAATGGTTCGAAGCACGGTATCTTCACTGCGAAGAAAGATGCGCTAACGAATGACTTCTTCGTGAACTTATTAGAGATGGGAACGACGTGGAAGCCAGCGAACGCAACAAAAGAAGAGTTCGTAGGAACAGATGAGAAGACAGGTGCGGTGAAAGCGACGGCGACTCGTGCGGACTTGATTTTTGGATCGAATTCAGAACTTCGCGCTTTAGCTGAGGTATATGCAACCAAGGATGTGCAAAACAAATTTGTAAACGACTTTGTTAAAGCATGGACAAAGGTGATGAACCTTGATCGTTTTGACGTGACGTTTAAATAAGTTGAGTTTAAGGAATGAAAAAAGCCGGCCCTCATTAGAGCCGGCTTTTTTGTTTACTTTAATTTCATATTCACTGGATCCCACTGAATGATTTTCTTTTGGAAATAACTTTCGTTACAAGCTAAAGCTGGCGCCGCCGCTCTAAATCCAAAGGTCGCATCTTCTACGACAGATGTCCCGTTGCGAATGGCATCAAAGAAATGTGTGAAGTGATCCACGTGCTCATCATATCCTGCAGGAGCTCTGAAAATCACATCCTCTTTCGTAGGACGTTTGCGTTGTGCGTCTGTCCATTTCGCGTTGTAATCGCGCGTCATTTCTTCCTGCATACTCTTAGGTAGTGTAAACACGGAATCATAACCACCAAAACCCGGAGCTTCTGGCATAATGCTATGCTTCACAGAAATCGTGTTTCCTTTCACATCCATCACACCCTCTGAACCGATCAAACGAATGACCTCTTGACCACCCGTTCCGCTGACAAAGTTGACTTGCAAGGTTAATTGGAAAGCTGGATGCTCCGCCGTGTTACCATATTGCATGACACCTGACATCACATCTGGTAAGTTACGGCCATCGTTCCAGTGGCTAAATTGCCCTGTCGAGAAGATCGTTTCTGGACCATTCGAGTTCGTCATAAAGTGCGTTCCTGACAATAAGTGGATGAATAAATCCCCCGCCACGCCGGTTCCTACTTCTTTAAAAGCACGCCACCAGAAGAATTTCTTCGCGTCGAATTCCATTTTCGCGGTTGCCTCGATGAAGCGATTCCAATCGCAAGTCGAAGCGTCTGCGTCCTTCGGAATGGTATATTGCCAAGCACCGATGGAACTTTGGCGATCGTAGACCGCGTTCACCATATTTAATTTTCCGATCTCGCCAGCCGCTAACATCTCTTTCGCTTTCGCTAAGCCGATGCTGCTCACGCGCTGAGACCCTACTTGTAGGACTTTGCCATATTTCTTTTGGGCGGCAATGACCTTAGGACCTTCGTCAATTTTATAGACCATCGGTTTTTCGATGTAGACGTGTTTGCCTTTGGCCAAAGCATCGATCGTAATCCGCGCGTGCCACACATCGTGTGTCGCGATGATCACCGCGTCGATATCCGAACGGTCTAGTAATTCTTTGTAATTACGGGTTGTGTATAAATCCTTCCCGTATAATTCCTTCGCGTTTTCGATGCGACCCGTGTATAGATCACAGATTCCGGCTAATTCCACCCCTGGCACTTTCAGCGCTGAGGCTAAGTCAAAGTGACCCTGAACCCCAAAACCAATCACTCCCAAGCGAATCTTTTCGCCCACCGAGATGCGTTTTTCATAGGTCAGAATACGTTCTTCCGCTTTTTGTTGTGCGCCTAGAGAAGCAAAAGGAGAAGAGGCTGCCACAAGGCTCGTGGCGCCGATTTGTTGTAAAAACTTCCGTCTAGAAGCTTGGCTATCTTTGTTCATAGTAACTAGGTTTTTGCTAAATATACGAATTTATAAATCTTCTAATGCATAGCGCACATAGGCAAATTTCTTGCCATCTGGGCTCCAAGAAGGCACATTGATGGTCCCTTGTCCGCCATAAAATGCGTCTGTTAAATCTTTCACCGCTTTCGTTTTTAAATCCAACAAGCGTAGTTTTACCTGATGTCCAAAGGGGTGGGCCTGCTTTTGGTCCTCCATATAGGTAATAATCGTCGCTACTTGATTGTTAGGCGAGATGTGCGCAAACCAGTTCGAGTGCGCATCAAAGGTCATCTGTTCCGGCTCTGATCCGTCCGCTTTCATTCGCCAAATCTGCATCATCCCAGACCGATACGAATTGATATAAATGTGCTTGCCATCCGGCGCATATTCCGGACCGTCATCTAAGCCTTCTGTAGAGGTCAACCGAATCTCCTCGCCGCCATTCGAAGACATCGCATAAACGTCATAATTGCCATTTCTCGCCGCACAATAGACCATCGTCTTGCCATCTGGAGAAATGCCATGCCAGTAAGAGGGGGTTAATGGAGTAAGCTGAACCGGATTTCCACCTTCGGAAGAAACTTTGTAGATGAAGGAGGTATGCTCTTTGATCTCGGCTTTAGCACTCGAAATATACAGGGATTTCCCATCGAACGAATAACCATGATCGTTATTCGCTTTGTCCACCGATCCGGTGTTTAACTCGCCTAATTTTATGCCTTTCGGGCTGATTTTCTCTAGCTTTCCGTACGCATTAATCAACAAATACTGGCCATCGCGCGACCAATTAGGGGCTTCGAAATGGCGCTTTTCCGTGAGGATTAATTCCGATTTGCCAGAGGCCAAATCATACACATAGAGAGAAGAAATCACTTTCTTTCCGGCAGGGATCTGCGCAGAAAGAGACAGGCTGAATCCCAGCAAGAGGATCACGATTTTTTTCATGTTTCATAGGTTTAGACTACAAGATAGAAAAAAGATTAGCTTTTGATGTCCTGACCGAAATGAATGATGTACCCTCATTTACTAATAAATCGTAGATTTGTTCCTTATCAAAAATCAACATGGAAATCATCCTCTTAGGTTTTGGCTGGATAATGTATTTTTTTATCCATAGTTTCCTGGCTTCTAACGAGGTAAAATCAAGCGTTGAAAAACGGATTCCTGCCCTATTCGCCTATTACAGAATTAGCTATAATTTAATCGCCATCGCGGGTTTAATCCCTCTTTTATATGGAAGCATCTTCCTCCCAGATCCTCTATTATTTGCGTCTGCTTGGCTAGTTCCGCTGGGGATTTTTCTGCTAATCACGGGGCTGGTGCTCTTGTATCTAGCGTTTAAAGCTTTTGACGGGGCTGAATTTTTAGGCCTTAAGAAAGAGACGAAACCGGAATTAGTGTTTACTGGGATGTATCAATACGTGAGACATCCGCTGTATTTTGCCACTATAGTCTTAATCCTGGGCCTATTTCTACTCGTTCCCACCCAAAAAATGTTACTCGTCCTACTGATTTCTTATGGCTATATCCTGATAGGATACCGCTTAGAGGAGAGAAAGCTGGTGGAAGTTTTTGGTGATAAATACCTGGACTACCAAAAAAGGGTAAAAGCGATTATCCCCCTTCTATATTAAAGTAGCAACAACACAATCGTTAAAATTGCCCCAGCCAGTGTAAATAACATCGCTTTTTTAAAGATGCTCGTCTTAGGCAAGAACATCCAGAAGGATGAAATCACGAAGAAAAGCAGGGATAGTCCGAAGAAGATGTTTAGGTAGAACAAAGGATCATTCGTGGTGGCTTTATGCAATTTCGTCATCTTATTCACGATGGCCGGTTGCTCAGAAACCGTATAATCAGCCACGCCCGTTTTCAGATTATACGTTCCTTGTTTAAAAGAAACCACGTCGCCTATCGTCGTGTCCGGCTTAAAGCCGCGTAAGTGTAATTCTTTGCCTAATTCCTCGTTTTTTAGCCCGGGTTTCAAGGTTTGAACTTTGTGCACCTCACTCTTTAAAAAGCTGGTTTCTCTAAAGATTAAGATGATTCCGCTGATGGAATAAACCGCCATAATGCCGGCTAAAAAGAAGCCTAAATAACGGTGGTAGGTGCGCATTTTAGTGGATAGCGAGCTCATAAGTCTGTTTTGATTTTACCAAAGATAAGAAATTCCTACATTCCAATTGCGTGGCGCAATGGGATTCACGGAGTTATCGTCGTGTACATTATAACTGATGACGTCCCCAATATTTGCCATTTTAGCTCTGATCGCGATGTTTTTATAACGATAAGAAGCAGATACATCGGCTTGCACATAATCAGGTAACTGGATTAATCTGTAGGCGTCGTTATCTACTTTAATGCGCGTGGAACGGCCCGCAAAACGCTCCCCAATGTACACCGTCGTTATGCCTGCTTGAAATCCATTTAGGCGATATGAAATGCCCAAATTAGCCGTGTGACTGGGATTGTACTTCAACAAACTTCCTTCGATGTACGTATTACTTTTCACGTATTTTGTCTCGTTAAAACTGTATCCAGCGTTCAATGTAAATCCATGAATAGACTTAGACATGAGGTCGATTTCGAGGCCTTCGCTTTGGACAGATCCGGCTAATTCCTTTACGTAGGAATAGGTGGTGGAGTTAATTAAGGAGTTTTGGGCTAAATTATTGTTCAAAATTCGGTATGCCGTCACGTTTGCACTCAGTAAACCTCCGAATAACTCATTCTTCACACCTAGCTCATATTGATCAATCAACGAAGGTGGCAAAGCCTGGTTATTAATGTCTACGCCGGAATTAATCGTGAACGAATTAGCATAACTCGCAAAGAAAGAATGTGCCGTTGTGGGCTGGTAAACCAGTCCAAAACGAGGGGAAAAAGCGCCGTCAAAAGTGACCGCTTCCGCCGTTTTTGCAGAACTAAATGTGTAGACCTCGCTAGCCGTTTGCTGATAAGAATAGCGTAACCCAGCCAGTAGTTTCCATTTTTCAGAGATATGTACCAAATCCTGTACATAAATTCCCAAGCGATTCACCGGCCCCGTGGTAGTCGTGGCGCGCGTTAAGGTAGGTTGATCTGTTCGATTTTGATAGGTACGTGATGCGAATACATTCACCGTATCGTAGCGCGCATAGTTGTTATACGCATTCGTCACGGTATTGAAAAAATCGGAATCTGCACCTAGTAAAACCTGGTGATTCATCTGGCCAAGTTTGATGTTTCCGGTCAAATCGATTTGGGCGATGCCATATTTTTCCTGCAAATCCGTCTTTTGCAAATTGCGCACCCAAGTACCATCTGCGCTGATCAAGGCGCCAGCATTCGGACGAGTATTGGCGAAAAGGTCGCTCGAATTTGTGCGTAAACCGCCCATTAATTTCAGCGTCCAATCCGTACTTAAACGATGGGTTAAATTTAAATTCACGCTCGCCTGTTCTTGTTTCATGTATGACCAAGCGACGCCTAAAAAACGCTCCCGAGGCACCTGCACAATTTGGTAATTAATAATTCCTGCGCCAAAATCTGGAGTTCTTTCCTCCTGCAAATAATCCCCCTCTACCAACAGTTCCGTCTTGTCATTTAGTTTAAAAAGAAAGGAAGGATTCACATAGGTCCGCTTCGAACTGACGCCATCCCGAAAGCTATTCGCCTCCTCCACACTAGCATTCAGACGAGCGGCTATTTTCGAAGAGAGGCCACCGTAGATGTCTAAAGTAGGCTTTAAAGCTGACCATGAGCCTGCGCGCAATCCTATTTCACCACCAAACGTAAACTTCGGCTTCTTTGTCACCAGATTCAAAACCCCTCCTGCGGCCACATTCCCAAAAAGAATCGCCGTGCTTCCCTTCAAAATTTCCACCTTTTCTACCCCACTAAATTCCGTCATCATTCCGTTCGCAAATCGCATCCCATTTTTAAAAGTATTCGAACTTCCCATAGCAAAGCCGCGCGCCGCAATTTCCTCTTGGTAGCCCCCTGTCGCACCCATAATGTAGACGCCATTCGTGTTCATCAAGGCATCGCTCATGGTTCTCACTTGCTGTGCTTCTAACAAACTATGATCTAATGTCATCATACTTTGAGGAAGATCCATGGGACGGATGGGAAGCTTGCCTATGCTGACAGGCTTTTCGTTTTGGCTCAATTGACCTACTACCACAATCTCTTTTAAATCGGTCGAGGTTTCTACCAGTTCCAAAGAGAGAGAAAGCGTCTTCCCCTCTTCCAGCTGAATCTTTTGAACCAAGGTCTTGAACCCTACAAAAGAAGCTTGAAGGGTATAGGTTCCTGAAGCTAGATTTTGAAATTCGAATAATCCCTGTTCATTGGATAATTTTCCATTCTTGCCTTCCATTAATCTGACACTGACACCTGAAACGGGTCTAGATTGAAGGTCTTTAACGTTACCCACGAGTTGAGCTGTTTGGCCAAAAATTACGTGGGAAAACAAGGTTAAAAGTAGTATTAGGCGGATGGAAGCAAGCATTTGAGCGTTGTTTTTATTTAGATTGATTAAAAATAATAACCAAAACTACAACGCGATCGCTTGCGATGCAAGCTTATTTAGAATTATTTTAAATAGCCGTCCTAAAAGAGCATAAAAAACCCTCCAATGTTTGCTGGAGGGTTTTCATTGTTTTAAACAAAATCAATTTCTAGCGGCAACTTGCGCAAACGTTTCTTCGTCAAAGCAAAGATCGCGTTCCCTAAAGCCGGCGCAAACGGCGGCAAACCAGGTTCGCCTACCCCTTTGATTTTAGCCCCCTCCGTAATGATTTCTACAATCACTTCCGGAGCCTCGCTCATGCGCGTCACCGGCGTGGTATCGAAATTCTTTTGCTCCACTACCCCATTTTTCAAGGTGATGGCTGGATGAATTGCCGCACTTAGGGCCATTAAAACGGCGCCTTCCACTTGCGCTTTCACGTTATCTGGATTTACGACTGTTCCTAAATCGATGACCACGTATACTTTGTCTACGGACACCGCTCCGTTTTTCGCCAAACTTACTTCGACCGCTTGAGCTGAAAGTCCCGCAAAAAAGTCCCATTGCGCCACGCCGCGGGCTTTACCAGCTGGTAGCGGCTTGCCCCAGTTTGTGATCTCGCGTAATTTTTTCAACACGCGTTTCGTATCGGTATTCGTCGATTGTAAATCGATGCGGAAGTCTAGTGGATCTTTCTCAGCCTTATGCGCCAGCTCATCGATGAAACATTCATGTGCAAATGCCAAAGTGGAACTTGTTACGGAACGCCAAGCGGCTAGTGGCACATGGTAATCCGCAAACACAAAGCTATTCTTCATATTCGGGATGTCGTATTCCTGCGCACTAATGCCCTCGGTCATCATGCTGTCCAGCTTCGTTTTGTCCCAATTAGGCATCGCACTGTCCATAAAACCGGGGCTGATGACCTTGTGTTGGAAGGAAACTACTTGATTCTTTTCAGACAGACCGCCGATCATTTTAGAGAAAGTCATCGGACGGAAAGGCCCCTGCGTCGTCGAGTCTTCACGTGACCAAACCACCTTCACCGGACTGTCCACCTGCTTCGCTACGTTAATCGCCTCCACGATATAATCGAAGTACAATCTTCTGCCAAAGCCTCCGCCTATAAATCCTGCGTGCAACGTAATATCTTCTGGATCAATGCCCATCATTCCGGGCAAACTTCCCATCATGCCCGGACCAGTCACAGAAATCGGTACCTGAGTCGAAGTCCAAATCTCCACTTTCTTTCCCTTCACGTGCACCGTGCAGTTCATCGGTTCCAACGGGTGGTGCGCCACCATAGGCGTCTCATAAAAGGATTCGACCACCTGAGCCACCGGAAGATCCACCGAACCTTTTTGCTTATCTAAAATGCCCTCCTCTTTCGATAGCGCACGTAATTTTTGCTCGTAATCGCTGGAGTTAAATGTCTCAAATCCTTTCGTATCCCAGTCTATTTTCAAGGCTTTTCTTCCTTGAATCGCAGCCCAATAGGTCTTCGCAATGACTGCCACTCCCGTCGAGCTGTATTTTCCAATCACGCGTTCCGCAGACACCACTTTCACCACACCAGGGACTTTCATTGCCGCAGTGGCGTCGAACGTTTTCAGCGTTCCACCTATCACAGGGCATCTTTCCACACTGGAATAGAGCATGCCTGGGACATCGGCGTCGATTCCGAATTCCGCTTTCCCTGTCACTTTTAAAGGGATATCTGGGCGTTTTACGGATTTGCCGAGCATTTTGAAATCTTTCGGATCCTTTAATTTAGGCTCTTTAGGGATCTCTAAAAGAGACGCGGCCTCCGCTAGTTCCTCGTATTTTAACGTGCGATTGGTCGCAGCGTGTAAGACTTTCCCTTCTTTTGCTCTGCAAGATTCTGGGCTAACTCCCCAGGTCTGGCTTGCCGCTTTTACAAGCATTTCTTTAGCGGATGCACCTATCTTGCGGTAGGTCAAATAGCCTTCGCGTACGGTCGAACTTCCGCCGGCCCATTGGCCTGCCCCGAATTCTTTCTCTCCGCTGGTATTTTTGATCGTGATTTGGTCCAAAGACACTTCCAACTCTTCCGCAATCATCGAGGCAACCGCCTGATAAGAACCCTGTCCCATTTCTGGGTTAGGGTTGAAAATCGTGATACCGTTAGCGTCAATTTTAATGAAGGGTGTTAGGGATTTTGCCGTAGAAATAACGGGCGCATTTGCTCCTTTAACGTAGGACAATCCTAACCAAAACGTTAGTCCCGTTGCCCCTGCTTTTTTGATGAAACTTCTTCTAGATTCGAGTGACATAAGGCTTAGGATTTAGTGGATTTAGACGTGTTTTTGGCAGCATTTTTGGCAGCGGTTTGAATAGCTGACTTAATGCGAGAATACGTACCGCAACGGCAAATATTTCCGGACATATAATTCTCAATATCGGTTTCTGATGGCTTCGGATTTGATTTCAACAAAGCAGTGGCTGACATGATTTGGCCCGACTGGCAATAGCCACATTGCGGCACTTGGTGCTCGATCCAAGCCGCTTGAATGATTTTCTCTAAACGCGTCGAGGCGCCCTCAATCGTCGTGATTTTCTGTTTCGCGGTGATGCTCCCTACCGGGGTTTGGCAAGAACGAATAGGTTGTCCATCTAGCTGCACCGTGCAAGCGCCGCACAGGCCCTGACCACAGCCAAATTTCGTTCCTTTCAATCCCACGATATCGCGGATGGCCCACAATAAGGGCATTTCTGGATCCACCTCGATGCGGTGAACTTGCTGATTAATCGACAGTTCGATTGTTTTCATAGATATAGAGAATTCGTCTGCTACTAAATTAGCTCCAAATTCTCTAAAATCGATACACTTTATTCGCCTTTCTTCAACTTATCGTATTCCCGTTGTTCTAAAGATCCGACTTCAATTACATACGCTTTCAGGTATTGAATGGCTAGACCTATACCCCAGCCTAACATAGGCCAGATAGGCCATGGTATGCGATTAATATCTTTATCTTGTGAGGTTAAAAACCAAATAACCCACAGAAAAGGGATGACGATAGAATAAGAACCGAGGCTCCTTTTGAATTTGGCACGGCTTCTCGCAATCGCCCACAATTGTTGGTCTGTACTTTCCATAATATTTCGTGTTTCGGTTTCCAAATCCGGAGCATACAACAAGGTCAAATTCGTCCCCAAAACTTCGCCGATCGCATTCATCGAATACAAACTAGGCTTGCCCTCGTTGCGTTCCATGCGTTGAACGGTGCGCAAAGCGACGCCACTCTTTTCCGATAATTCGATTTGAGTGAGTCCTTTCGTGGTACGGATTTCTTTTAATTGTTCTCCAAAATTCATAGGGCAAATTTGAGATTAAAATCTGGTGCAAAAAACGTCATGCATACGACTTGTAAACGTCATCTTTTAAAATTTTCGATGGCTCTATGCGATCCATCGCAACTGGGTTTTCGCTTCGTTAGGCCACAAATACAATCCGTTATTCCAATCCCTTTTAAAATGTATTTCTCGTTTTTTTCGATGCGCGAGGTGCGCGTTTCGGATTGTTTTCCATCCGTGAAAAATCGAAGATAGGCGCGCTGGCGGCCCGGGGTAAGTTTATCGAAGGCCGTTTTTAAGGCAGGTTTTTTATCAAAAATTGCCGTTAATTCTACCGGATGAGGGATTTCGGTGGACTTCTCCATTTTCAAACCCAGTTTCTCTACCTCGATGGCTTCTAGGATGTAGGCTTTGATGAGCTCTTCTTTGGCCAAAATCTGCTCCACCGAACTGAACTTCATCCAGCGACCTAATTGCGTATGTTCGCCGGGTTTAATCAACATCCCCTCCTCGTCTTGCAACAGTGCCCCATTAAAAAAGTTCAAGGCGCAATGGTCCTTTAGGCTAGAAATTGCAATGATATTTTTCGTACCCACCATGTATACCGGAGTCTTCCACTTATAGGTTTCCACCAGCAAACAGTCGAGCAAAATGCGGCGCAAAAAGGCCATTTCCGCTGACCACTTGTCGGCACTTTGTATGAATTCGTCTACATTCGGATCTTTCATGTGATTAGAAATGGCTACAGTTTTGCTTTCCTATACAAAGAAAGAAAAATCCTATGAAATCTCGTGTGCTTATTGCCTTGCTTTTTGCTTCTAGTTCTTTACTAGCCCAAACGCAACCCGTTATTGTCGCTATGAAAAAACCGACCCTACGCATAGGGAAATTGTCCTTTAAAGATTTAAACCAAAATAATAAACTGGATAAATACGAAGACTGGCGCTTGCCGGCTTCAGAGCGGGCAAAAGACTTAGTATCCCAAATGACCGTCGAAGAAAAACTCGGTTTCATGCTCATCAGTACGACGCGTATGGGCGGAGATCAAGTGTTTGCGAATGGCGTGCAGGGAGGTGGTCCTAAAACGCCGATCACGGAAGGATTTAACGAAGAGGATTTAGTCCAAACGACAAATATGTTCACCCGCAAGCCTTTAGGCGCTCCCAATATGTCTGCGGCGGGAACCACAAAAGGCGTGACACAATACCATCTGCGCCATTTCATTTTGCGCGCGAATGCGTCGCCTGAAATCATGGCCAAATGGTCCAATAACTTACAAGAACTTTGCGAATCAACGCGTCTAGGTATTCCAGCAATCGTTGCTTCGAATCCTCGGAATCATGTCACGACGGATGCGTCTGTTGGTTTAAGTGTAGGCGTAACGGCCTTCTCTAAGTGGCCAGGCGAACTAGGTTTAGCGGCGATGCGCGACTTTGATTTAACACGTAAGTTTGCGGAAACGGCTTCAGCCGAATGGCGTTCGGTAGGTCTTCGCAAAGGCTATATGTATATGGCGGATTTAGCGACTGAACCGCGTTGGGGTCGGGTGGAAGGAACATTTGGGGAAGATGCGGATTTAGCTTCGAAGATGATTACAGAGATTGTTCTAGGCTTCCAAGGAGCTAAACTTTCCAACACCTCTGTAGCGATGACGACAAAACACTTCCCTGGCGGTGGCCCGCAAGTGGACGGACAAGATTCTCACTTTGATTGGGGTAAGTTTGCGCATTATCCTGGAGGGATGTTTGACTACCACGTGAAGCCATTTAAGGCAGCAATTGCAGCTGGAACTTCCGCTATTATGCCCTACTATTCTGCTCCTAAAGGAAAGGAATTCGAGGAGGTGGGATTCTCGTATAACAAAGCGATGATCGGTGATTTATTGCAGGACAAATTAGGCTTCCACGGGATCATCAACTCGGATACAGGCCCTATCGAAATGATGCCTTGGGGTGTGGAAAATATCAGCATTCCTGAGCGCTATAAAAAAGCGTTGAACGCTGGAGTAGATATCTTCTCTGGTGCGGCAGATCCTACGACTTTGATCGAAGTGGTGAAGAGTGGATTGGTTTCAGAGGAGCGCATTAACCAATCGGTGGCGAAATTATTAAAAGAGAAATTCGACTTAGGTCTTTTTGAGAATCCGTATGTGAATGTGGAGGACGCGGTGAAGACGGTGGGTAACAAAGAAGCGGTGGCAGCAGCCGATTTAGCTTTGCGCAAATCCATTGTCTTATTACGTAACGACGACAAGCGTTTGCCTTTAGCGAAGAAGACCAAAGTATACTTCGAGACGTATTTTCAATCAGGTCGTAATCCTGGTGAAGCGATCAAGGTGTCGAAACCTAATTACCCTGGTTTAGAATTCGTGTCCACAAAGGAAGAGGCGGATGTCGTTCTATTGTGGCTAGTTCCCACTTCAGGAGGATTATTCAGCTCGCAGGGTTCGAAAATCGATTTAAATCTATCTAAGAATCGCATCGACGTGAATCACGTGAATGAAGTATTGAATGCCAAACCCACGATCGTAGCCATCAATTACACGAACCCTTGGGTGATTGAAGAGATAGATAAGGGAAAGGCAACCTCTATCATCGCGACTTTCGGGACAACGCAAGAAGCGCTACTTGATATCGTGACGGGAGCTTATAAGCCGACTGGTAAAATGCCATTTACGACTCCTGTGAATCAGGCTGCGGTAGAGGCGAATAAATCAGACGTTCCGGGGTATATGGAAAGTCCGGGATATGGCTTGTTTGCGTTTGGACATGGATTAAGTTATTAGAATATCAGTTTACTTGTTTTGTTTGTATTGGTTAACTAGGTAATTTATAGAGCATTAAGCATCCATAGTAAGTGGATGCTTAATTTTCTTACCTTTGTAGAACCAATAAAATGAAAGATGAAATACAATATATCCTTTCAGGAAAGAGCCAAGTTAAGCATTGCCATCTTATCCAAACAACCTGTAGTTACCTTAAAAGAAGCCAAGGAGCAGGCTCAGTGGCTGAAGAGTACAAGCAAAACAAACAACAAGAAAGAGAGAGTTTAATTCAATTTGCTAACCAAGAGAATTTATGGTTAGCTGATATCAATGTTGAAAATTACGTTTCACAGGGTGCTGAGCAAAAAGTCTATTTAAAAGATGGCGCCTCAGTTTTAAAATTGAATGATGCTATCTATTATGCATCTTGGATTGATTATTTGCACAATCTCCTACTTAATAATTTATTCTTCCCAGATACTGCTTATCAATTGTTAGGTTTCTTCAAAGAACTAGATGTGGTTTATGCTGTCGTAGAGCAACCATTTATTAAAGCAAGCGAAAAAACAGATTTAAGGCTTGTTAAATTATTTTTGGAAAATAATGGTTTCCGAAACACAAAAAATCACGATTATTATAATGCAGATCTAGGTTTAATTCTAGAAGACCTTCATGACGAAAATGTGCTTACGCAAAACGGAATACTCTTTTTTATAGACACTGTTTTTTATATTGCGCCTGACAAAAAATAATTCCAATTATGAACCCACATTTCCCCGCTTTCAAGCGGATCATTACGAATCCGGTATTATTCAAGTTTTTTATTTTCCAAAAGCTATCAGCGGCCTTTTGGGCAGGTTTATCCATTGCCCATTTCGATGAAGAATCGTGTGGCGTGCGAGTAAAATATTCCTGGTTTAGTCAAAATCCCTTTCGATCGATCTATTTTGCTGTGGAATCGATGGCGGCGGAAATGAGTTGTGGGATGTTGGCTTTTGGACAAGTCTACAAGCGACAGCCAGCGGTGAGCATGTTAGTGGAAAAGGTAGAGGCCGTATTTGTGAAGAAGGCGACAGGGGTCATTATTTTTACCTGCGCAGATGGCGCCGCTTTCGAACAAGCTGTCAAGGATGCCCTCGAAAATAAAGAGGGCTCGAAGCTCCTCTCTACTTCCGTTGGGAAAAATGAGGCCGGCCAGGTGGTGGCCGAATTTCATTTTACTTGGACCTTTAAGGCAAAGAACTTATAGGTTGTATTTCAAGCCAACGGTTCCGATTACCTGGCCGTCTGTGATCGTGTAATTGCCAAAGGCTTTGGCCTGAAAATGGGAATTAATGTCATACGAAATCGTCTCAGCAACTCCGGTTAAATCCCCCACAGTTAAGTAATATCCTTGCGTTAAAAATCCCCAGTTCTTGTGGCGGTAATTCGTATTTCCTGAGATTAACGTCACTTTAAAGTCTGAATTACGCGCATTTCCATTTAATATGAAGGACCCTAGGGTCAATTTTTCGTTGATAGGATAAGACATCGTCAACTCGCGTCCGAAGAAACTCGTCACTTTATATTCCTCCGTCATTTGGAAGGCGGGAATGTGGATACCCACAATGGCTTTAAATTTTTTATCAATAAATCGATAACGTGTAAATAAGGCCACCGTAGTAGGCGTCATGCTCTGCATGCGCATCATGTACATCAAGGACCCTGTCAAACGTTTCTTCGGATTGGTTCCTGCATTGATGATGATATTTGGCTCTCTCGAGGTAAAGGCTGGGATGAAAGAAAAGCCTCCTGTGCTCACTTCGATGCTTCCTGTTTGGGCATTCAGGGTGCTGGTCGCGAAGATGATAAAGCAAAGCGTTATTAATTGTTTCATTTTGATACATTAAGATTTTTAACGGTGCAAAGGTACGCTTTTTCTTTCTGAAAACATCCTATGGGTTTTTCAGTTAGTATTTTATGTCCAAAAACCCCATCAACATCGTCTGGTTCAAACGTGATCTCCGCTTTACGGACCACGAGCCGTTGTACCGGGCTTTGGCGTCCGATCTACCGGTGTTATTGGTTTATTTCTTCGAACCATCCCTCATCGCTTTTCCGGACAGCGATATCCGCCACTGGCGATTTGTCCATGAATCTTTGATGGAAATGCAGGGTCGCTTAGAAGACCGAAATGGGACCCTATATATTTTCCATAGTGAAGTTCTCTCCGTGTTTCAGGCGTTGGCAGAGCGATTTGACATACGCCAAATTTTCTCCCACCAAGAAATTGGAAATGATTTGAGTTTTCAACGAGACAAAGCGGTATCTGCTTTTTGCGCGCGCGAAAAAATTGCTTGGAAAGAAACGCGGACAGGTGGCGTTATTCGCCGATTGAAATCCCGTAAAACATGGCAACAACGCTGGGAAGAAACCATGCGACATGAACCTTTTTTTGTTCGGGAAGACAATTGGAATTTGCTGCAATTATCTCCTGAATTTTATGATTCATGGAAAGGTCCCGAATTACCTCTTGCATTCAAAACGCGTAACCCTGTTTTCCAAGAAGGTGGCGAATATTGGGGTTGGAAATACATGAAAAGTTTCATCGAAACCCGACATACTGGCTACAGTTCTTCCATCAGCAAACCCGAGGCCAGTCGGCGGGCATGCAGCCGCATCTCCCCCTATTTAGCCTACGGAAATATCAGCATGCGGATGGCCCACACGTTCACGATGCAGCACTATAAGACCGCTGCAAACAAACGGGCACTTTCCAATTTTACTTCTCGCCTGCACTGGCAAGGGCATTTTATGCAGAAGTTTGAGGATGAATCACGTATGGAGTTTGAACCTGTGAATAAGGCCTATCAAGCGCTGGAGAAAGACCGCGATGAGTTCTTGATTCAGGCTTGGCAAAACGGTCAAACCGGAGTTCCCCTCATCGATGCGTGTATGCGCTGTGTGGTCGCAACAGGTTATTTAAACTTCCGAATGCGGGCGATGGTCGTATCCTTTTTTGTGTTTAATCTATGGCAGGATTGGCGGGATTTAGCGCATTTTCTAGCTCGACAATTTCTTGATTACGAACCCGGTATACATTACCCACAAATCCAAATGCAGGCCGGCGTAACCGGTATTAATACCATCCGAATTTATAACCCGATTAAGAATTCATACGCGCACGATCCAGACGGAATCTTCATCAAAAAATGGGTGCCGGAATTAGCGTCAATTCCGTCTACCTTAGTTCATGAGCCTTGGAAATTAAGTGAGATGGAACAAACTTTGTACGGGGTCAAAATCGGGGTAGATTATCCCGTTCCGGTGGTGGATTTGAGTGCGACGAGGAAGTCAGCGTCGGACCAGGTTTGGGCGATGCGGAAAACGAAAAAGGCCCGGCAAGAGGGGGCGCGAATCCTCCAAAAACACGTGAATAAATGAGCGCATTTCTAATTTTCCCGCATCAATTGTTTGAAGAGACACTCGCTCAAGAAGCGGCTATTCTCTATGTCGTAGAATCTGAATTATTCTTCAAACAATACGCCTTCCACAAACAGAAAATACTGTTCCACAGGGCGAGTATGCGCGCCTTTGCGGACCGACTTCGCGCCGCAGGAAAAAAGGTGGAATATATCGATGCGCAAGATCCACGTGCTTCGGAAGTTGCGCTGGTTTCTTCCATCGAAGGCGCGATAAGCTTGTTCGATCCGAATGATTACTTGCTAGAACGCCGTCTTAGACGCGCAGGTGAAATTCACTTGCTAGCGAGCCCAAATTTCCTCAACACAGACACCTCACTGCTGGGTACGCGTAAGCCTTATTTTCAAACGGCCTTCTACACACAGCAACGAAAAGACCGCGGAATTCTCCTCGAGGAAGACGGAAAACCGATGGGCGGCCAATGGACTTTCGATGCGGACAACCGAAAGAAAATACCGAAAAATACCTTCATCCCGGCACCGTTTCCGGAAACCGCTCCGAACGAGTATATCCTGGAGGCCATCGAGTATGTTACTGCCAATTTCTCAAATAATCCAGGTTCTTTAGCGTGCCCTTTTTCGGGAACTTATTACCCAGTGACACATGACGAGGCTCAGGCTGCATTAGATCAATTTATTCGGGAAAGGATTCCCCTTTTTGGTGATTACGAGGACGCGATTAAAGCGCAAGAAAAGACCTTGTTTCACAGCATTTTAAGTCCTTTGATCAATGTGGGATTGTTAAATCCCGCGCAAGTCATTGAGCATGTCGCAACTTCGAAAGCACCCTTGAATAGCGTGGAGGGATTTATCCGTCAAGTGGTAGGTTGGCGGGAATTTGTGCAATTACTGTATCGCAAAATTGGGGTCCAACAGCGCACGTCGAATTATTGGGGATTTACGAAAGAAATGCCCGCAGCCTTTTATACCGGGACAACGGGTGTGGAACCCATCGACCAAACGATTCGCAAACTGTTAAAAACGGGCTATAACCACCACATCGAACGACTGATGGTGCTAGGGAATTTTATGTTGTTGTGCGAAATCAAACCCGATGCGGTTTATCGCTGGTTCATGGAAATGTACATCGATGCGTACGATTGGGTGATGGTGCCAAATATCTATGGCATGTCACAATTCAGCGATGGAGGTTTGATGACCACGAAACCCTATATCTGTGGCTCTAATTACATCCTGAAAATGAGTGATTATCCGAAGGGCGAATGGCAGGAGATTTGGGATGGATTGTTTTGGCGATTCCTAGATAAACAACGCGAAACGTTCCGCAAAAATCCGCGCTGGGCGATGCTGATCAGTACTTGGGATAAGATGCCTTTGGAAAAAAGAGAAGCCCACCTAAACCGCGCAGAAACCTTTTTAGCTCAATTGTCGGCTTAGTTTATTCCAAAACGAAAAGAAGCTATTGAACTCCCCTTGCAAGCCGGGAGCTAAACTCGGGTGCACTTCGCGAATACCCTGAAAATGGGCATTGATAGGATGATCACGGAAAATGCCTTTCACGTTTAAATCCGCATATTCCCCATAATAGACTTGAATTCCAGGTATATTTTCAGCCAGCGAAAGGATAAACTCGATCGTTTTCGGCGCCATCGGATGCTTCGCAAAATGGCTCGGCTCTAAGACCAAAATCCGGTTGCCTATTTCCCCTTCATGAAAAGTTGGGTCCAATGTGTAATGGGTATAGATGAAAGTGGGAATTACATCGATTAATTCCAGCGGTTTCGTCGTGGGCGGGGTAAACTGAAGTGAAGCCTCTACCGATCTACACAGATGATCGGGGACAGGTTGCGAAGGTAAATCCTCATACTCAAAATCCAAGAAAGTACCACGTTGCTGACTCCCGGTGTATCGATTGATATTCTCCTGATTCGCATAATACAGCTTGTTGCTGAAAGTCCCAGCGCACCATTGCCAGCTCAGCGCGTTGCTGGCTAAATCGCCGTCCAACAAATGGTAATACATCCATTGGGCAGGTTCTAACCAGTGGTATTTGGCCACGTTACAAATCGTCGAGGCCAGGTACATTCGGAGGTGATTGTGGAGATATCCCGTATCTGGGAAGTTCTTTAATGCCCCATCTAAAGCTTGAATTCCTGTGGTAGATTCTAACACCGCTTTCGGGATTCCGAAGCGCTCAATGCCCTCCTGCGGATGGCGGATATCTTCAAAAATAGCATCGCCTTTTTGAAACCAGGTACGGGTATAAAACTCGCGCCACGCTAATTCTTGGATAAATTTTTCAGCCTGTTCTAATCCGATTCCACGATCCTTTAATCGTTTGACGACTTGGGGAACGGTGATAAAACCGCGGGATAAATAGGGAGATAAATAAGACACTCCACCGGTAATGAAGTTCCGGCTTCGTGCATACTTTTCTGGGTCGAATTGATCGATTTGCGCTAATACCTCTTCGCGTTTTGTCGAAAACTTCATTAGCGCTTGCTGATTTTATTCATACTGATGCTACGTTGCAAGGTGCATTTGAAGCGCGGATCTACCGCAACACGTTTTTGCAAGTGTTTCGTGCCGCGGCCCGTCATTCGTTTTCGCCACATGCGGAAACTCGACTCCTTACTATTCAGTCGCATGAATTCGATGACCTCTTTTTCCTTTAGGCCAAACTGAAATTCGATCGCCTCAAAAGGCGTGCGATCTTCCCAGGCCATTTGGATAATGCGGTCAATATCCTCCTCCGAAAACATATTTGCTACGTCTGCACTTTTCACCACAATAGATGATTTGGTCCCAATTCTTCTCCCACTTCTTGCGCCAGGCGAAAGGGCGATTACAGATGGGACAGGTTTTGGAGGGTAAATGTTGTTTTTTAACGCCTTGCATAAAAAAAGGGCTTGCCTATGAATGACAAACCCTTTTCACTGCAAATTGTTTAGACTAGAACAATTTCTCTTGTGGAGGTGTAGCACCCGCTAAACGGATATAGACCGTCGCTTGACCACGGTGGTGCGTTTGATGTTCAAACGCTTTATCGATTGCTTGACCTTTTGTCAATTCAAATCGACCAAATAATTTAACCGATTCTGCTAATTTTGCATCCGGTACATTTTTGATGGCATTAATGGCAAAATCATACGCTGCTAACACTTTGTCCGTCACACTTACTTTCGCTACGTCATTTGATTTTTCCAAATCCTTTACCGTAGGCGCTACATCCGTGGCTGTTCCCACAATCATGTAAATCGCGTCGCTTAAGTGAAGCATTTGACCCGCAAATGACCGCATTTCTTTCGTAGGTTTTAACGCATAACCCGTTTCTGGCATCGCCTCTAAATACTCTTTCGTGTAAGCACGCGCGCGCTCCCATTCTTTAAGCAAATTCGCTTTAGGTGTTTGAGCTGTTAAGCTGGTGGCCATCGCTAAAATGGCAAAAAAGGTGATTAATTTTTTCATGTTCATTATCATTTATAAGGGTTGTTAATTCGTTTATTGACTGTTTTTCCTCTTTATGGGTTATTTCCTCCTAGCAAAAAGGTAATTAAATGAGCTACTTAGCGGGAAATTAACACAGGAATTAGGTTTTTTAAGTACATATAACATTCCAAAGTTGAAAAGACCACTTTTCCTTTTTCAACAGTTGCCAAGTGCTCAGGGATTTTTGCATGAGCAGAACCTTCAAATATATCTATAAAATCAAACCGAGCATAATACTTATTCAAGTTTTTAAATCCTGCAAAATACCTTCGCTCCACCTCAAATGTAGGAACGAAATGTCCCCCATTTTCTACCCTTATTGAAACTCGATTATTCGCTAACTCGAGGGAATCCAAACAAAGAAATATCAGAAAAAGGTCATACCCTTTGGCTTTAAATTTATCAGGCCAGTACATGGGTTCACTATCAAAATTTGTTTCATAAGCGAAATCTTTCCTACTTTTCCATGCTTCTTCAATCTCAACGTTTAAATCCGATGACGCTAAATTATGTGCCATTTGTTCCTTAATATCAATATCTATTAAGGCCCTATAATGGCTTAAGAAATGGGAATCATAATCAAAAGGAACGTATTTGGCGAGGGAACTAAGTACTTTGAAAACGAAGATTTACCAGAGCCATTGCATCCCGCAATCACCGGCAATCGTGATTTATGCATTATGGAATTGAGGTGCTACTTTAGGTGATTTATTCGTATTACCTGATTTAACATGAGACTCATAGACCTTAATTTGTTGTCTAACCGCAGGCATCGCTTTCTCCAATTGCTTTTGAAAAAAAACAACTCGTTTTTCAGTATTAGAAAAGTTTTCCATAATTGGAGAATTATTGAAATACAAAATTACAATTTAATTTCTGTATTAAAATCCAATATGCTTATAATTAACATATTACACTTCTATCTCTCCCTTTAAATATAACACAGCTTCGCCAGCTATCTCCACGCGATCGCCCATTAAGTTACAGGTTAAGTCACCTGTTCTTTGTGATAATTGACGAGCCGTTAATTCCGTCTTACCTAAAATCGAAGCCCAATAAGGTGTCAAAGTCGTGTGCGCTGAACCCGTCACCGGATCTTCATTCACGCCACAAGCTGGCCCAAAAAAGCGCGACACAAAATCCGTCGTTTCACCGGGAGCCGTTACGATAATCCCGCGAACAGGATGCGCTTTTAAGGCTACGAAATCTGGTTGCAAAGCCAAGATTTCCGCTTCCGAATCGTAGACAAATAAGTAATCCGTTTTGCCTTTAAAAACGGCGCGAGGCGTCTGCGATAATCCTATGGCAACCTCTGGTTTTAAGGTTAATTCCGTCAATGAATCAACGGGAAAATTCAAGGCTAAAATGGAGCCATTTTTTGTCACGGATAAAGGACCGCTTCGATGAGAAATGAAGTTGATTTGGTCCCCTGAAAAACCTAATTCGTTAAATAATACATACGCACTCGCTAAGGTCGCATGTCCGCATAAGTCCACTTCAACCGTGGGCGTAAACCAACGGATTTCGAAGTTTTCGCCGGCGGCTACAACGAAGGCCGTTTCCGCTAAATTATTCTCCGCTGCGATGTTTTGCATCACGGCAGCTGGAAGCCAATTGTCTAAGGGGCAAACCGCAGCAGGATTGCCTTTAAAGCGTTCGTTCGTAAAGGCGTCGACTTGATAAATAGGAATTTTCATTAACCTAAAATTACGGCATTTTCTTTAAATCCTTTAATCGTCAAATAAATCCCCAGCGAAAATTCCCACAGCGCAATTGGGACCGCTGATAAGCCGGCGATAGGTGCTCGCTGATCATACACACCATACAAAACGGCTACATCACCGGCTACTAAAGTAAAGGCGCCGATGATCCCAATAATGGGTAAAATGCGAGGGACTAAACGAGTTTGGTACAAGAGTGATCCTAACAATAGCCCATTGATGGCCGGGATGAAACTTTGGCTAATCAAAAACAAACGATCATACAACATCACTAACCCTCGGGAAACCACCTGTGCTTCTGCACCTAGAGAGCGCAAATTCAAGACCGTTAATAGGCTCGCAACTCCCGCAAAAATCAGCGCCGCTTCTAAAATCCGCGCCGCCACAAAACCCAAAGCGAGCATTTCATTTTGCTTCTTTAGGACCGGATAAAACGCCAAAGCCGTACCGATACAGGCCAAAGCCATCACCAGTTCTAACATCCCTCCGAGCACCACATCAGTTGATGGCGCTGAGCTGATAACAAAATTCGGCTGGTGAATTTCGTGGTAAAGCGATAAAGTGGGGATGGAAATAAAGGTGAGCAGGTAAAGAATACCGGCGGTCAGGGAAGTTTTGCGCGATGCTGTCATGGAAGCAAGTACGACAATTTAAACATCTTTAGACCCGTCTATTATATAAACGGCGATTGAGCGCAGCAGATATATACCAAAATGTTGATTATTTGGGTTATAGTTAATCGAAACAACCCAAATAATTAAATTTTTGGGTTATATTTCGAAATGGAAACGACAAAAATCCCTCTACTGCCTTTGCATCAGGATATTGAAACCAAAGCAGTTTTGCGTAAATCAGCGTTAGCACACCAGGCTTTGGCAGAATTTAAAGGGGTCATCAGTAGCCTTCCAAATGAACGTATTCTTTTGGAAACGTTAGCCCTTAGAGAGGCGAGGGAAAGTTCCGCGATAGAAAACATCATTAGCACATTTGATGAAATCTATCGAAGTAGTTTTCAAAACCAGCAGTTTGCTAGCCCTGCAGCTAAAGAAGTTCACCAGTATGCAAAAGCATTAATTGAGGGCTTTGACCTTGTTAAAACAAATGGATTACTTACGAATAATACAATCCTGCAAATCCAAGAAGTCGTTGAACAAAACAAGGCCGGTTTTAGAAGGCTTCCCGGCACAAAATTATTAAATGATCAAACAGGAGAAGTTATTCATACACCCCCACAAGACTACGATACCATCCTTAACTTGATGCAAAACCTGGAATCCTTTATCAATGATGATTCGATGATGGACCTTGACCCATTAATAAAGATGGCTATCATTCATTATCAATTCGAAAGTATTCACCCCTTTTATGATGGTAACGGCAGAACTGGACGAATTATTAATGTATTGTATTTGGTCCAAAAAGGACTCTTAACTTTGCCTATTCTTTATCTAAGCAGCTACATCATCGCCCATAAAAACGACTATTATCGATTACTTCAAGAAATCCGTGTAAAAGAGTCGTGGGAGGCATGGATGTTATTTATCCTAGATGGAGTAGAAAAAACGGCTAAAGAAGGGATTATATTAATTCAAGCGCTCCGATTATTGATGCAAGAACAAAAAAGCCAGATTAGAGCATTGGCACCTAAACTATATAGCCAAGACCTACTAAATAGTCTTTTCAAATACCCTTATACCAAAATAGAATACCTACAGAAAGATTTAAGGGTTAGCAGAAATACGGCCATTCGCTATTTGGATGATTTGGTTAGCGCCAATATCTTGGTAAAACATAAAATAGGTAGGGAGAACTATTATGAACACGTGAAATTATTTAAACTATTAAGTGGTCAAAAAAATGCTACCTGATCTTTTCGAAGAATAAACGAGAACCTTTGGCATCCGACATAAACGCATCCTCCTGAAATACGAGATTTCCATTTACAAACGTACGTTTTACTTTAGCAGAAAGTCGCTCCCCCACTACCGGTGCCCATCCACACCTATAAAAAAGAGATGTTGTGGTAACATGCCACGGGGAATTGGGCTGCATTTCCACTAGATCTGCATAGTAGCCTTCGCGTAGATACCCTCTGTCCTTCAAACGGTAGATATCCGCTACCCGATGACTGGTTTTTTCGACAATTTGTTCGACGGAAATTTCCCCCCGAGAAGCTAATTCAAACAGGAGCGGCAAGGTATGCTGTACGATGGGCGCACCCGATTTCACTTGTTCGTAGGTTCCTTGTTTTTCTTCCTTACTGTGAGGCGCGTGGTCTGAGGCGATAATATCGATCCGCCCTTCTTTCAATGCCTGGATTAACGTTACCCGATCAAATTCCGTCTTGATGGAGGGATTCCATTTAATATCGCCCCCACTTTTTTCATAGTCTTTTTCCGTAAACCACAGGTGATGAATACAGGCTTCTGCTGTTACTCGTTTGTTTCTATAATCGGTAGAGGCGGGGAAAAGCATCGCTTCTTCGCCAGTGGAAATATGGAAAAAATGGAGCCTGTTTTGGTGTTTTGATTGTATGTCCAAAACCCGTTTTGTGGCCGTCACGCAGGCCCCCGTACTTCGAATTTTAGCATGTAAAGCAAAAGTAATTTGGCCTTTCGTTTCGGTAAAATACCGCTCGTAATTTTGATCAATAATGGATTCGTCCTCGCTGTGTAAGGCAACCAAGGTTTCTGCACGCGAGAATAATTTTTCCAAATATTCCGGGTTATTCGCTAGAATTTGTTGTTCATTAAAGTACAGCCCATCATCCGTAATGCCACAAACACTCTCGTTATCTACCCGCAAGGCCTCCTCTAAATTGCCAGCGGTTACCCCCATAAAAAAGGAATAATTCGCGAGCGATTGCTGCGCCGCTGCTTGGTATTTTTGTTCCAATAAATCGCGGGTTAGCGTATTCGGAATAGTGTTAGGCATATCCATAAAGGAGGTTACGCCGCCTGCAACAGCTGCTCTAGATTCTGTGGTTAAATTGCCTTTATAGGTTAATCCCGGATCTCTAAAATGCACCTGATCATCGATCATTCCGGGGATCAAATAATTCCCCTGAAGGTCGAAAACATCTGCATTGGGGTCAGAAATATGGGGGGCTATTTTTTCAATTCGACCGTGATGAATCAACACGTCCGAAAAAAAGGAGGTGCCTTCATTGACGATTTTAGCGTTTACAAGTACTTGTTTTTTCATTTCGCGGCTGCTCTTTCAAATCGGTCATTAATGGTACGTCCCAAATTATAATTAGGCAGACGCTCTACAATAATTAATTCCACCCCTGATTTTTCTAATTGATGCAAAGCGTCATACATGTTTGCGGCCGCCTCTTTAAAACTTCCACTAGGAGAGAGGATATGGTTGATGGCGACTTTGGGACTATCAATTTTCACTTCTTTAAACCATAAAATAGCCACTTTCTTTTGCTGAACGGCACTCAGCATAAACAGCGGTTCATAGCTAATAATTAATTCACATAAGGGCGAATAATGCTTCTTGCTTCTGCCGGGTGCGAGGTGCAAGGACTCAGAGGATGTTCTGTCCAAAATACGTCCGGCTACCTCCTCAATTTGCTCTATGGAAATAGCGCCATGCCGCAGTAAAACGACCTCATCTCCATCAAAAGAGAGAATGGTCGACTCTACTCCTGCCTCGCAATTACCGCCTTCTAAGATGGGAATTTGGGGGAAATAATCCTCCACATGCGCAGCGCAGGTAGGACTAATTCGATTGTAGGGATTTGCGCTGGGAGCCGCTAGTGGAAAATCTAGCGCTTCCAATAACGCTAAGGTTTTACGGTGCTTAGGCATTCGTATCGCTACCGTTGATTGCTGAGCAGTTATCGCGTCAGAAATCAAATCGCTTTTAGGCAAGATTAAGGTTAAAGAACCTGGCCAAAAACGCTCCGCCAATAGGGTTGCTTTGAGAGGAAAATACGAGACCAAAGTGCGCGCTTGATCCATCGATTTGACGTGGACAATCAAAGGGTTCGTGTTAGGCCTTCCTTTGGTACTAAAAATCTTCGCAATCGCTTGCTCATCGTAAATGTTAGCCGCTAAACCATAGACGGTTTCCGTAGGAATTCCGACCACTTCACCTTTTTCTAACTGGTCTTTAACAAAAGATAAATCTGACGTAATCATCTACTTCAATAAGGGAAATTAGCCATGGATAATTTGCATATATAATGGCAAACCAATCGTGACATTGAGTGGGAATGTGACGCCCAGAGCCATCGGAATATAGATCCCCGGATCCGCTTTAGGTGCCACCAAGCGCATCGCTGCAGGGACTGCAATGTAGGAAGCGCTGGCTGCTAAAATGGAAAATATCAGTCTATTCCCTACATTATCTGTGATGAATTGGGAAATAAAGGCGACACAAACTCCATTAAAAAGTGGCACTAGCAAGGCAAAAAGCAGTAAAAACGAACCTTGTTTTTTGAATGCCTTAAACCTGCTAGCCGCCACCATCCCCATGTCTAATAAAAAGATGGCTAAAAAGCCCTTGAAAATGTCTGAAGTAAAATGCTTAATTCCAATAGATTGAGAGGAATCGGACACAAAACCGATTAATAAACTTCCAAAAATCATCAGTACACTTCCATTGGTCAGTGAATGTTTCATAGCTCCCTTCCACTGCACGGGGGCATTCTCTTTTTTATCTGGGAATAGATTCAGTAGAATAACCCCCATAATAATGGCCGGAAACTCCATGGATGCCATGACGGCGACCATTTCCCCTCCCACCTTTAGGTCATTCATTTCTAAAAAAGCGACCGCAGAAACAAACGTAACTGCGCTGACAGAGCCATAAGAGGCCGCGATAGCTCCCGCGTCAGAGGAATTTAATTTAATTCTTAAAATGAAATAGGAGTAGAGCGGAATAATCAGCGCTAATAACATACCAAATAAGAGACTAACAATTACTTCATTCGTAATTCCAGTGACCGCTAGTTCACTTCCCCCATTAAATCCGATGGAAAATAGCAGATACAGTGAAATGAAGTTTTTTGATGCCGCCGGAACCTCTAAATCACTCTTGACATATTTCGCAAACACCCCCAAGATGAAAAACAATAAAGTGGGATTTGTCAAATTAAAAGAAAGTAGTTCAAAGTTGATCATATTTAATTGCCTTGTGTAAAAGGCGGAGGGCATGCTGCTTGATTCTACCACAAAGTAAATCACTAAATATTGATAATTTTTATTTAAGTTTATAATGCAATACATAATGACACGTTATGAACTATACACTAAATCAACTACAGATTTTCTTGAAGGTGGTACAAACCAACAGTATCACAAAGGCTGCTGAAGAACTAAACCTTACACAGCCCGCAGTTTCCATTCAGATCAAAAACCTACAAGCGCAGTTCGACATTCCTCTGATCGAGATCATCGGGAAGAAAATTTACATCACGGATTTTGGAAAAGAAATTGCGGAATCTGCTAAAAGCATCTTGGACCAAGTCTATGCCATTAATTACAAAACGATGGCGTTCAAAGACCAGCTGGTGGGTCGTCTAAAAATTTCCATTGTATCCACAGGCAAATATGTTTTACCCTATTTTCTGAGCGATTTCCTGCGTACGAATCCCGGCGTGGAAATAAGTATTGACGTAACTAACCGAGAAAAAGTACTCGAAAGTCAACTCGAAAACGAAGTAGATTTTAGCCTCGTTTCAGATGCTTTAGACAACCCCACCTTTGACTCCATCGACCTACTTTCAAACGATTTATACCTCATTGGTAACAGTGAAACGGCTAAGATGAAGCCCACCTTTAATTACCAAGATTTCAAAAATGAACTTCCCCTCATCTTCCGTGAATATGGGTCAGGCACGCGAAAAATAATGGAAAGTTATTTTAAAAAACAGGGGGTAGATGGCTTGAAAAAAATTGAATTAATGTCAAATGAAGCCGTTAAACAGGCTGTCATTGCCGGTTTAGGCTATTCCATCATGCCCATTATAGGCATTAAAAATGAAGTCAAAGCAGGGACTTTAAAAATTATCGAGCGAGAGGGTTTGCCCATCTCCACGAAATGGAAATTAATTTGGCACAAGGACAAAAGTTTGTCCCCCGTTTCCAAAGCGTTCTTAACTTATGTAGGCGAAAATAAAGACCAGATCAAGCAGAAATACTTTCAATAAAAAAGCCAAGCAAAGGATGCCTGGCTTTTATAGATTATTTTTTCATTAATTAAACTAACACAAATGAATTGAGTCAGAGTCGTTTGCGAACAAATCTAGGCAAGCGTAATGAATAATAAAATTTAAACTATTTTATAAAAACCATAAACAGAACTTATAACCACTTCTTCCGCCTAAACCACACATAAATCAAACCGCTGAGCAGCATCATAAACCCGAGTAATGCCGGATAACCCCAGCGTTCTCTTAGCTCTGGCATGTAATCAAAATTCATCCCATAAATCCCCGCCACAAAGGTTAATGGCATAAAAAATACGGAGAAAATCGTCAAGACCTTAATCACATCATTCGTCTTCTGCGCGGAAATCGACAAGTAAAAATTCACCAAATTGGATACATCTTCATGAATCTGATCATAGATGTTCAACAACTTTAAATGCAAATCGCGTGTGTCCTGCAAGTCATCCGATTCGGAATCTGGTAATTTAATGGAACTAACCGCCTCCTGACTAAACAATAATAGCTTTTTACTCATTAGCGATTTGCGTTTGATTTGGTATAATTCAGACAACATTTGAGGTGTCAAATTCTGCGAAAACACTTTGCTTTCAAAATCATCTAGCTCGTTTGACAAGCGCACCGCCGGTGTTTCATAGGAATGCAAAATATGCCAAAGCATTTTGGCAACAATGGATTCCACTCGCTTAAAATCGCCCTTGTCAAAAAGCTTTTCCTTGACCTCGTCCATAAATGCATGAGGCAAACGATGCACCGTAATCAACAACCCGGGGCGGTAAAAAAAGGCAATTTTAGTCGAGATGGATTGAATCGAAACTGATTGTCCGGCACTAATTGGAATGAGCACCCGCGTAATGATAAAGTGTGTTCCATCTATATCCTCGTGTTTCGGAAGGTGGTCTGGTTGCAGACAAGCAAAAGTCGCGTATTTATTCAAGCCATATACCTGACTAATTTCCTCTAATTCGGAGGATGTGGGTGCCGTGAGGTCAACCCATTCAAGCTTTTGGTTAGGACATTTTGATTTTACGATTGCCATAATAGTCTAGAGAAAATCAAAAATAGAAATTAAAGCCTCGTTTTCTAAATTTAACGGAAGATTTACACACATCCGTAATTATGGT
Source organism: Aquirufa antheringensis (assembly GCF_004307425.1). Lineage (GTDB taxonomy): Bacteria > Bacteroidota > Bacteroidia > Cytophagales > Spirosomataceae > Aquirufa > Aquirufa antheringensis. The sequence continues at coordinate 447,362 of NZ_SEWZ01000002.1, read as the reverse complement.
AGAAATACCCGTAAAATATATTTCGCTTTCTCGCATTTGTTGGTTTAATTAGGTCTTCCGTTTGAACCTAAACCATGAAAAATTCATCCTCCCTGAACCGTAGAGCCTTCCTGAAATCTTCTGCGCTTAGTGGTGGCGGACTCTTGATTAGCTTCTCCTTTTTTTCAAAGGCGAGTGCGCAAACCGCTCCAGGAACACAGCCGATTGAACTGAATGGTTTTGTCAAAATTTTGCCAGATAATCGCATCCAGATCATGTCCCCTAATCCCGAAGGCGGGCAGGGCGTGAAGACTTCCATGCCGATGATCGTAGCGGAGGAATTGGATGTGGATTGGAAACAAGTGGAGGTTATTCAGGCCGATTTAGATACTAAACATTTCACCCGACAGTTCATCGGTGGTAGCCAAGCGATACATCAAGGTTGGAAGCCTTTGCGTACTGCGGGGGCGACAGCGCGCCAACTCCTTCGCGAGGCAGCGGCATTGCAATGGAATGTTCCCACTTCGGAAATTAGCACAGAGGCTGGCGTTTTATCGCATTCCGCATCAGGGAAAAGCGCAACCTATGGCCAAATGGCACAATTCGCATCAACCATTCCCGTACCTACTCAAGTTGCTTTGAAAGCTGTCAAAGATTTCAAGATCATCGGAAAATCGAAACAACAAGTAGACATCCGAAAAATAGTGTCGGGTCAACCACTTTTTGGCATCGACACGCGTGTTCCCGGCATGCTAATTGCGATGGTCACGCACCCTCCGGCTTTTGGCATGACATTGAAATCTGTTGATGCCGCCCGCGCCTTGAAAATGCCCGGAATTAAAGCTGTTTTCCCGATTAAACTGTATAACGAAGGCTACGAAAAAACCTTCTTTGATACCACTACTTTCCCGGAAGTCGTCGCTATCGTGGGTCGAAATACCTGGGAAGTCATGCAGGCCAAAAAAGTCCTTCAAGTCACCTGGAAACCGATCGAAACCTATACCCAAAAAAGGGATATGCTCGGTCGGAAAATCACGGAAACCGTTCCAGCCGGCCTCGAGAGCAGCACCGGGCATCAAGCACAAATGGCGGCTAAAAAAGAGGTGCCTGGCATCGTCCGCCGAAAGGACGGCGACATTGAATCGGCCTTCAAACAAGCCTCCAAAATCATTGAACGCACCTATTATGGCCCATATCTAGCCCATAATTGCATGGAACCTATGAACTTTTTCGCACATGTCACAAAAGACAAAGCGAGCCTGGCAGGTCCTTTGCAAAAGCCGGAATTCAGCGAGCAAACACTTTCGGCTCGCATCGGTATTCCTTTGGAAAACATCGACATTAAAATGACGCGCTTAGGCGGTGGCTTCGGACGGCGATCCTATTCACACTGGTTGATTGAGGCGGCATTAATATCCCAACAAGTTCAAGCGCCTGTCAAATTAATTTATTCCCGCGAAGACGATATGACAGCGGGCATTTACCGTTCGACTTATACTGCGACGTATCGCGCCGCGTTAGATGCGAATAATCAGGTCATTGGTTTTCACGTAAAAGCGGGAGGCATTCCAGAATCCCCACTATTCCCAAACCGATTCCCTGCAGGGGCGGTGGACAATTATTTAGCCGAAGACTGGACCATTGATAGCAATATCACCGTGGGTTCTTTCCGGGCCCCACGTTCTAATTTCATGGCCGCGGCGGAGCAATCTTTCTTAGATGAATTAGCGGAATTTGCGGGTAAAGATCCCATTGATTTCCGACTGGAATTACTACAACGCGCAAAGGACAAACCCGTTGGCAAAAATAACGAATACGAACCGGAACGCTACGCAGAGGTCTTACGTTTAGTACGCAAAAAGTCGAATTGGGATGCTTTGAAATCCACAAAAAAACTCGGGGTATCCGCCTATTTCTGCCACGATTCCTATGCCGCACATGTACTTGAACTCGAAATGAAAGACGGAACGCCGGTGGTTCAAAACGTCTGTTGTGCGATTGATTGTGGGATCGTCATCAACCCAGATGGGGCGAAAAATTTGTCGGAAGGCGGAATTGTCGATGGTATCGGCGCGGCGATGTTTGGCAAAATGACGATTGAAAATGGGGTTCCACAGAGTTCGAACTTTGATACCTACCGCATGATTCGTCACAACGAGGCTCCGAAGAAAATCGATGTGCATTTTGTAAAGAATGAGATCGACCCTACAGGTATGGGCGAACCCGCATATCCCCCTGTTTACGGCGCTTTAGCGAATGCCCTGTACAAGGCCACCGGCAAAAGAAATTACCGGCAGCCTTTTTCAGATAATTTATAATTTACGCTCCCCTAGCCACTTAACCATCACGGGATCCCGGTGATCAAAAAAGCTAGACGTCATCGTATCGAGCGTTTGGATTTGAACCATGTCCGACTCGCTTAATTGAAAATCAAAAATGGCGAAATTTTCGACCATGCGCTCCCGACTCACCGTTTTGGGAATCGCGACAATACCACGCTGAACTAACCAGCGCAGAAGAACTTGGGCAATGGATTTACTGTGTTTTTGAGCGATAGACCCTAAGACTTCGTTGCTAAACATCCCATTCTTTCCTTCCGCAAAAGGTCCCCAAGATTCGATCTGAATATTGTTTTCTTGTAAGAAGGTTTGGTTCGCGATTTGCTGTTGGAATGGATGTGTTTCCACCTGATTTACTGCCGGCACTACCTCGGTATGAACCATCAAATCCATCACGCGATCCGGTTGAAAATTACTAATTCCAATCGCCTTGATACGACCTTCTTTATACAATTTTTCCATCGCGCGCCACTCCCCAAAAACATCACCATATGGCTGATGAATCAGATACAAATCCAGGTAATCGAGGCCTAATTTTTGCATAGATTGCTCAAAGGCCTCCATCGTTCCTTCGTAACCTTGACCTTGAATCCACAATTTGGTGGTGATAAATAAGTCCTTTCGGGCTACACCAGAAGCGGCCAGCGCACGGCCTGCCGCCTCCTCGTTTCCGTAGGAGGCCGCCGTATCGATGGACCGATAACCCACAGAAATCGCCTCTAAAACTGCCTTTTCGCAAGCCGCCGCATCTGGAATCTGAAATACACCAAAGCCCAAAATGGGCATCTTCACTCCATTATTTAAGGTAACAAACTCCATTTACGCTTTTAGTTGGGGCTGAAAAGGCTGTTGGTAAAAACGTTTCCCCGTCGCCTTGTACAGCGCATTCGCCACCGCAGCAAAAATCGGAGGGAACGGCGGCTCGCCTAATCCCGTCGGGTCAATCTCATTCTTCACAAAATGCACATCAATTTTCTTCGGCGCCTCATTGTGACGAATCATGCGATACGTATCGAAATTGCGTTGATCAGTGCGACCATCCGTTATAGTTAACTGGCCAAACAAAGCATTTCCAATCCCGTCGATCGCCGCACCTTCTGCCATGTTTTTCGCTCCTTCCGGATTCACGACTACGCCGCAATCCAAAGCTGTTGTTACTTGGTCAACCGTCACTTGGTCGCCTTTCACCTGTAAATCGATGACCTGTGCCGCATAGGAATTATGGCAGAAATACGCCGAAACCCCGCGCTTTTTACCTGCGTTTTCCGGTTTTCCCCAGCCCGATTTTTCGCGCACTAATTCCAGCACGCCCATGTAGCGGCTCGCGTCGTAATCGTTGGTTTTGCCTACTGGGTTATCTTTGGCCCGCTGCAATAATTCCAAACGGAACGCAATCGGATCCTTTCCCATGTATTCTGAAATCTCATCCAAGAACGACTGTTCCGCCGCGGCGTTAAAATTCGAACGAGGGGCACGGAAAGCGCCAATCGTAATGTTCGATGGAATCACAAAACTCTCCGCTAGGTAATTGTCGATCGCACCTGCCGGAAAACGATTCGCATGTAAAGGGGATTCAGGAACGCCGCCACCTTTGGCATGAAAAGCAATCAGCTTTTTATTTTCATCGAAAGCTGCGCGGTAGGTCAACTGGTAGGACGGACGGTAAATACCCGCACTCACATCATCCTCCCGCGAGTAAATTAATTTAACGGGTGCATTCGCTTGCTTAGAAATCAAGGCCGCCTCGATCATGTAATGGCCATACGCACGACGACCAAAACCGCCGCCCATCCGTACTAATTCAATCGATATATTTTCTTTAGGGATACCTAAACGAGCCACGATCGATGGCATAATCCAATCGGGGATTTGGATAGGCGCAACGAAACGAACTTTATCGCCCACATAATGTGCAAACGTATTCGTCGGTTCCATGATATTATGAGCTAAAAAAGGTGCGGTATAAGTCCGCTCAATTACGTGTTTCGCCTCCGCAAATGCCTTCTCTGGATCACCATCTTTTCGCTCGATGACACCTGGCTTTTTGCTCATTTCAAGCATTTGGGCGTAATGTTTCGTCGTGCTTTCAAGTCCAGAGGGAACCGTTGTTTCACGGTTATTTACACCCATCTCTTTTCTTTCTGGCGCGACTTCCCACACGGCCTTGATTTTCTTGCGTGCGTTCATCACATCCCAAGTAGACTTGCCCACGACGGCAATTACTTCATTGAACGAACGCGTATCAAAACCTGCAAATTTATGGTCGTCATTAAACACTTGGATCGGAAAAATATCCACGATTCCCGGCATCTTCTTCGCTGCGGTTGCATCGAAGGATTTCAATCGCATACCAAAAGCCGGTGGACGTTCAGTCATCGCAATTAACATCCCGGCCTCGCGGTAATCCATCCCGAACAAGGGTTTTCCTTGTGCAATCTTGGGTGCAACCACATTTTTTTGAGGTGTTCCAATTAAACGGAACGATTGATTTCCTTTCAAGACGATGTCCTTCGGCACCGGTAATTTTGCAGCCGCAGCGGCAAAAGTGCCGTAGGTTTCTGACTTCCCACTGAACGCGTGCGTGATCATTCCATTCGCCGTGGTCAATTCCGAAACAGGTAAATTCCAAGCCTGGCTGGCCGCCGTCAAAATCATCTGACGCGCTGCTGAACCTACCGTCCGCAATTGCTTCCAAGCCATGCGAATACCTTGGCTACCTCCGGTAAACTGACGCGGGAAAGCTTTGGGGTCGTAATTTCCTTGTTCCACTTCCACTTGCTTCCAATCGACATCTAATTCCTCCGCGATTAACATCGGTAAAGAGGTCATTACGTTTTGGCCAAACTCTGGATTAGGAGAGAATATTTTGATCGAATTATCCGATGCGATTTTGATGAAACTTGTCACCTCTTGCCATACGGGCTCGATGTTCAATTCGCCTAAGGATTCCACCGGCTTCGCACTCGCGAACCAAGAAATGCCTAGCATCATGCCTCCGCCGGATAGCGATGATACTTTCAAGAACGATCGTCTACTATAATTTGAGTCTGTCTTTTTCATGATTTCGTAGCGGCTTGTTGGATAGCTTTTTTGATACGCGTATAGGTTCCACACCGACAAATATTGCCGGTCATGAAATTCTCAATATCCTCTTCCGTCGGATTAGGCGTGTTTTTCAAAAGAGCCGCGGCGCTCATGATTTGGCCTGATTGACAATATCCGCATTGCGCGACGTCCACATCCACCCATGCTTTTTGAACGGGATGATCACCTTTCGCTGATAAGCCTTCGATGGTGGTAATTTCCATTCCCGCTAAAGCCGAAATGGGCAATTGGCAAGAGCGAACCGCGTCGCCATTTAAGTGTACCGTGCAAGCGCCGCAAGAGCCGACACCGCAACCGTATTTCGTGCCCTCCATTCCTAGGATGTCACGGAGCACCCACAAAAGGGGCATATTTTCGTCCGCCTCTACTTGGTGGACTTTCTTGTTAATCTTAACGGAATATTTCTTGATCATCGTCTTTGTGATTTAGGAGAATCGGAGCAAATATATTCAAATTTAATGTTTTATCTGATGCGTATCACGCACGCTACTAAATGTTAATGCGAGCATCTTCCAATCGTTCCCTTGTTTTTGGTAGACTTCCGTCACCGTAAACTCCGTAACCGCCACTTGTTCCCGCACGATAGCATCTAATGTAATGCGATTCCAAACGATCGCTGTATTCCCTACGATCTCCACCGCGGTATCTTTCACTGTCGCTTTTTTATACCAAATGCGCCCCGTTTTAATGATGTCCAATTCTTCGTCTTTATTCCACGTTCCGCTCATATGAACGAATTTGGCTTTAGCATCAAATAATTTTTCGAGTTTATCGACGTCCTTGTCCGACATCCATTGCCACTTGTCCATCGACAATTGGATCAATTCTTTTTCTGCAGCGGTCTGTGCAAAGGAAGATGAAATAGAAACGAGCAAGATGCTCAATAAGAATACTAGCTTTTTCATGTGTTTTATTGTTTTAATTTAACTGGTCGAGATAAATGAGAGAATGTTAATTGAGCCATTTTCCATGTATTATTTTCCAATACATATACTTCAGTTACCATAAATGGATTCGTCACAACGTTTCCCCCTACTTGTGCAACTAAATCGATATCGCTTAATAAAATGGCCGTATTGCCATAGAATTTTACATTGGTAGAATACACTTCCGCTTGTTTATACCAAATAAACCCGGCTTTGATGATATCCACTTCACGCGCTTTCCCCCAGGTTCCTCCCATGTGAACAAACTCGCACTTTTCATCAAACAGTGCGGCTAATTTATCGGCATCTTTGTTGGCCATCCATTGCCACTTGTCTTTCGATAATTGCTTAATCGTTTCGTCTGAATTGGTTTGTGCGAAAGCATTGGTGAGTGTCAAGAGCATAAAGCTCAAGAATAATACGATTGATTTCATAGATTTATTGTTTAAGCTACAAATTTCAAACTTCCTTCGCACAACCAAGTAGATAAATTCCGGGATTTTCTACCATTTTTACTTATTTAGAATTTAGGCCATTTGCATCTATTCGATAATTGGTAAATTCGATCATTCAATTGAATCCTATGGAAAAAAACTTGCTCATTAATAATATTGCGGAGTTCAACAGCAGTAATAATCACAAGACCCTTCATCCCTTGGTGTCTGTTTTGGACTATTCTAAAGCGAACATTCGCGATTGGGGCGATGCGGATACCATCCGATTTCAATATGGACTATATAGCGTTATTTTAAAGGATGTCCAATGTGGCGACATTCGGTACGGTCGGCATACCTACGATTACCAAGCCGGTACTTTAATCTTTTTCGCTCCGGGTCAGGTGGCGGAAATTCAAAATACAAAGATTCCCTACCAACCGATGGGACATGGATTAATCTTCCATCCTGACTTGTTGATAGGAACAGGTTTGGGTCGAAATATGTCCCAGTATAAATTCTTCCATTACGAATCTCACGAAGCATTACACTTATCCGATGATGAGCGCCAAATGATATTGGACTGTTTTGCAAAGATCGAATTCGAGCTCAAGCAACCCATTGACAAGCATTCGAAGAAGTTGATTGTCTCAAACATCGAATTGTTTTTGGGTTATTGCCAAAGGTTCTACGACCGTCAATTCATCACGCGGGAACATGTGAACAAGGGCATTTTAGAACGCTTTGAAACCTTATTGAACAACTATTTTGAATCCGATCAGGCGCAAGTTTACGGCATTCCATCCGTTAGTTATTTCGCGAATGAGCTGCATTTATCGGCCAATTATTTTGGGGATTTAATCAAAAAAGAAACCGGTTTAACCGCGAAGGATTACATCCAAAACAAGACCATCGACGTGGCGAAAAACCGCGTATTCGAATCGGATAAAACGATCAATGAAATTGCATTTGAAATGGGCTTCAAATACCCACAACATTTCACGCGCTTATTCAAACAACGTGTGGGACAGACGCCTAATGAGTTTAGGTTGTTGAATTAATACCGAAGACCCCAAAACGGATTACGTTCGCCTTTAATGGATTCTTTGATGAAGTCAGCAATGATCTTGTTGTATTCCGCATCGGAGATTTTCTTGCCTTTCATTTTCTTCAAATTGAATTCATTCGTCAGTTTTTTAAACTCGACTTTACTGGCAATTATCGTCACATCGCCGTCATTGACATCCAATTCTAAAATTAAACCGGGTAATCCAAAAAAGCGTTCTGGGCCCGCTTGAACGGGAATATCTTGCGCAAACCAAGCGGTGATCGTTTGGTTTTTCACCGTATCTACCGTAACTGCTTTCATGCAAATATAACCGGCCACCTCCTTGATTTGATTCAGGATTTTCCAGGTAGGTGCGTGCAAGGTATCGTCCACAATGTAAGACTTACCCAGTAAATCGATGTAATCTGTTGAATGCTCAGAGGCAAAATTTTTCGTTAGGAAAAAGGTTTCTTTTCTGCCAGACCAACCTTGCTCTGCGTTGTCCTCACCTTGCTGGTACAAGCTTTGGTTTTCTGTAAATGCCAAAGTCATTTTTTGCTTCCAGCCTTCGTCTGAACTACCCCAAGTTAACTTAATGCGATCTCGTTCCTCCGCGCTTAAATAGGTCAATCGGGACATAATATTTGCCCAAAAAGTGGTTCGTTCATACTGAACAATTCCTTCCGTTTTCACCTCTTGACAGATGGCGGAAAAAGAGAGTATTAACAATAAAAGAGCAATTTTTCTCATGGCTTAGTTTTTGCGAATGGGTGAGCTCAATCCGCGCATGTTATAGGTATAGCTTAACATCACGTATTGAGAAAGAGTTTGAGTCTTTTCGAAACTTACGAAGTTTTGAAAAGCATTTTGATTCACTCCTAAATTCTTTTTAAACACATCATATACGGTCAGACGAATCTCTGATTTTTGGGCTTTCCCCACATATTTAAAGACGGAAACATTTAAAATAGGCATCTCTTGATACAATCCGCGCGTCTTATTCTTGTACACTTTGTAGTCTAAATTATAAGACAAGAACGTGTTCTTTCCAAAATTAAAGTTCAATTCAGACCCATATTGGTTATTGTAAATCGTCTGCTCAGGTAAAGCTGACTTGTCATAGGTCGAATGAATTAAACCAAATTGCGCATTTACATATAACGTAATTCGATCGCTCGGTGTAAAAGAAAGACGCGAAGATATATTCCCGGAATTCGTATGGGTATTTGATAATACATCGTTCAAAAAGAGCGGGTTTTTCGCCGAATTAAAATCCGCATTAATGTTCAAAGTACTCACCGTTTTTTTCAACGGAAACCCAAATCCAAAATAGCCCACATAACTTTCTCCCCCAGATATATTCATCGGTTTTGTCAAAACAACTCCGTTCGCATTAATACTTTGATTGTAGACCACCTGATTTACGTTGTAATTGTAAGAAAGGTTAGAATAGAAGTTCATAAAATTCGCGGCATCAAAGAGATTAAATCCAGTACTCAGGGAATGATTCACGCTAGGCAATAAATTCGGATTTCCCACGCGCAAGAACAAAGGATTACTATTGTCGACAATAGGTTGCAAGTCTCGAATAGAGGGCTCCTGTGCTGACTTATCGTAAGAGAAGAACAAATATCGATTGTTTTTTAATTCTAAATCAATCCCAATTTTAGGAATCCATGCCAGGTAATTTAAGTCAATCGTTGCCAAATTCGTGGCCCCAGCAGCCCTCCTAAAATCACCCGTTAAGTTAAAGTGTTGTGCCGCTAAACCCACGGTCACATTCACCCCATCTTTTGAATAACGGACACTAGATCCTAAGCGATTATAGGTTAAGTTATTGTCATAATAACGACTCAAACTGTCGTTTCTAGCAATTGCACCAGCCGTACTGCGATCGGAAAGATCACGGTTTAAACGGTTGTTTTGGAAGCTTGTATTAAAAAACGATTCCCAATAAAACACCTTCGATAAAGGCTCCACAAAAAAGAGACTCGACTTCACCTGGGTCTTCGTGGAGAAGTTGTTTGTTAACTGATCAATGGCCTGAATTGAATCCCGCAGCGTAGTAGCGTTAAGGAATTGATTCAGGGATTTCTGCGTAGCTGCCCCATCTGAATTCGCATAATTATAGCCTGCGCTAGCGGAGAAACTGCGGCCCTTTTTTGCAAACTTATGACGGAAAATCGCAGAATTTTGAGACGAAAAGGATTGCTGATTACTCCCGTTCATCAGTTTCGTGTTGCGTGGGAACAGGTTATTTTGAACGAGTAATTGCTGGAATATTTGGCTGTTTTGTGTCGCATTTCCAAAGGAAAGCTTTCCATTACCAATCAAAATCAAGGTATTCAATGTGTCGATCGTTTTCTCGTAGCGCAAGCTCATGCGGTGATTCGCAGAGAACGAACGCTGGTTCGTGGTGTCGGCGGAGTTTTGGGTTTTATCCTGAAAAAAGCGTTGCGTACTCGAGATTTTATCGATTAAACGCTCCGATTGATTGAAGTAATAATTCGAACTAAACTTGGTCTTTTTCGTATCGTAATTGTAGTTTGCGCCACCAGAATAGTTTTTAGAAAAACCATCCCTTCTGCCACCTATCGGAACACCCATCTGGTCATCGCCATCATCAAAGGTGATATAGCGATTATTGCCTGAGAAACCGAAATCCGCCTCATCACCCCAAGAGAAAGCCTGGCTTCCGCGGAAGTCTTGGTAATCATCAAAAGACATCCCAGACTGATTGGTATTATTGGCTAATCCAATGACCGAAACCTGGTTTTTCGCATCGAACTTATTGTAATTTCCTTTGACCTCATTTCTTCCCTCCGTCGCTATTCCCGCTGTTATTTTACCAAATCCGCCCTTCTTATGACTCTCCTTCAATTCTAAATTAATCGTCTTCTCTTTCTTCCCATCGTCGATACCAGTCACCTTAGCCGCTTCCGTTTTCCCGTTGAAGACTTGTACTTTTTGAATCGCATCTGCGGCTATATTTTTGGTCGCTAACTTCGGATCCGAACCGAAAAAACTACGACCATCTACAGTCACTTTTTTCACGGTTTGACCTTGTGCTCGAATACTTCCATCTGCCTCAATTTCCATTCCGGGAAGCTTCCGTAATAAGTCTTCCACCGTCGCCCCGGGTGGCACTTTAAAAGAACCTGCATTGTATTCAATTGTATCGCCTCGTATACTCAGTGGCGCTTTGGCCGTCCGTACGACTACCTCAAACAATTCTTTAGAAATCGGTTTCATCGTCAGAGCGCCTACATTGATAGACTCTTCCTGGGCTGGATTCACATCCACTTGCAAGGGTACATAACTCACATAAGAGGCCTTCAATAAATAAGGCTGGCGCTTGACATTTTTAAAGACAAAGGCCCCTTGTTCATTTGCACGACCAAAATTAACCAGCGAAGAATCCTTAGGCAATAACAGCATCACCGTCGCCTGTGACAACGGATTTCCACTAGTATCGACCAGTTTTCCTTGAATTTGTACGCGATTTTGACCTATGGCCACGAAGCTGAATAGCAATAATGCGCCGAGTGAGATTGATTTAAGCATAATCCAAAACTACAAAATCTCGCTTAGTAATGGGCTCAAAAAAGGATGAATGGTCTGGAAGAAAGTAAAATAACGTATTTCTTATTTTACTTTGGGGGCACTAAAGTAAAATAACGGACTAATCTAGGCTCTTGCGATTGCTCGGGTCCACCGGATGATTTTCGGTCACTAATTTCACTTGCGGCCCGATTAACACATCGTCTTCAATGGTAATTCCGCCGAGGTCTAAAAACGAACAGCCGTGGTTGATAAACACATTTTTCCCTATCGTCGTATGCTTTCCAAAATTGGTTGAAAAAGGAGCTAAAACGGTTGTGGATGAATCAATGCTTTGACCCAAAATTTCGGATAAAATCGCGCGAATCTCCTCCACATTGCCTGAAGCATTCAGCTTAGCAGAAAGCGCAATCGTTTGATTCACTATCTCCCAAACCTCTGTCCACGCTGGATCCGTGTTTGGAATAATTCCGCCGGCACGCATGCGTTCGAAAATGTTCATATACTCATAAAAAAAGCCATCCTCTCAGATGGCTTTCAATTTATTTCACTACCGTAATCAATCCCGGAATCTCGACCATTTCGTTTGCCTCAGCGGCGTAATCTACACCGTCGAAACCGAAACCAAATAGGTTTAAGAAATCTGATTTATATCCAGCTAAATCGCCAATGGCAGTCAAGTTTTCTGTCGTAGCTCCTTTCCATAATTCAGCCACTTCTTTTTGAACTTCTGGATTCATTTCCCAATCGTCGATACGGATACGTCCTTTTTCATCTACTGGAATCGATCCATTCGTATACAGACGCGCGCTGAATAGGCGTTGGATTTGCTCGATGCAACCCTCATGCGTGCCTTCTGCCTTCATTATTTTGTACAACAACGAGATGTATAAAGGAATGACAGGAATCGCTGAACTTGCCTGCGTTACTAAGGCTTTGTTCACTGAAACGAAAGCTTTGCCTCCTATTTTGGCCAAATCATCTGTAATCTTAAACGCCGTCGCCTCTAAATGGTCTTTCGCCATTCCGATCGTTCCTTTACGGTAAACCGGCTCCGTTACTTTAGGTCCAATGTAGGAATACGCAACGGTCATCGCGCCATCCGCTAAAACACCCGCGTTTAATAACGCGTCCATCCACATTGCCCAATCCTCGCCACCCATTACTTCCACCGTATTCGCGATATCTTCATCACTGCAAGGAGTAATCGTCACATCTGAAACAATCCCTGTGTGGAAATCAACCGTTTTGTCTGTGAATGTATCGCCGATAGGCTTCAAAACCGAACGGTGCAACACGCCTGAAACCGGGTGCTGACGCACGGGTGAAGCTAAGCTGTAGATTACTAAATCAATTTGGCCTAAATCTGCCTTTATTAAGTCAATCGTCTGCGCTTTCACTTCGTTAGAGAACGCGTCGCCGTTAATGCTTTTCGCATAAAGACCCGCTTTACCTGCCGCTGCTTCAAAAGCAAGGCTATTATAATATCCTGGAGAGGCTGTTTTGCCTTCTGCAGGTGCTTTTTCAAAGAAAACGCCAATCGTCGCGGCATCCGATCCGAATGCACTCGTAATGCGAGAGGCTAAACCAAAACCCGTCGAGGCTCCGATGACAAGCACTTTTTTAGGGCCATCGATGGCTCCCTTTGACTTCACATAGTCAATTTGATTTAAGACGTTTTTTTCACAACCTTTCGGGTGTGATGTCAAACAGATAAACCCTCTCATTCTAGGTTCAATAATCATAGTGCTTGTATTTTGTTTGTGCAAATATAGTTAAAGCCCTATATTTTACATAATAATGCGAAAAAGGTCTAAGCTTTTGATAGATTTGCAAAAAAATCAACGAATCACTTATGGCTTTCATTACGATTGAATCAACGATAAACGCACCCATCGCCAGCGTTTGGGAAAAGTGGACTTCTCCAGAACACGTTCAACACTGGAACTTTGCCTCTCCAGATTGGCATTGCCCCTCAGCGAAAACAGACCTACAAGTGGGCGGTGAATTTCATTATGAAATGGCAGCCAGAGATGGGTCGATGAGCTTTGATTTTTGGGGAACTTTTAAGGAAATAGAGGAGCAAAAATCACTCGATATTCTGATTGGAGATGGCCGTAAAATGAAAGTTACTTTCGCATCCACCGAAATGGGCACGAAAGTAACTGAACAATTTGAGCCGGAAAATCAAAACCCGGAGGACATGCAACAAGCCGGCTGGCAGATGATTTTGGATAACTTTAAAAGCTACGCAGAAAGCACTATTTAGCAGGTTTCAAAATCAAACTTACTCGCTCCAAACAATCATCCAAATGGTAGCGCACTTCTTTATCAGCAAACTTTGCCTTCGAAGCCGCTAAACTAGCTTGAAGCGCCTTCAACTCGCCACGCACAATCGAGCGCACATCGGATTGGGCTACGGGATAGCTTTCACGCGACATTAAAACAACAGGCGCCTGATCCGTCATCAAAGCTTTCAAGCGTTCGATATAAGCCTTCTGCAAATTACGACGGTAACGATCGATGTATTTTCCTGAAGCTAATTCGCTCCAAATGCCTCCGCGTACATCTTGAAAAAGATCAATGGTCTTGTAATGATTCGGGTTAGTCAAGCCACTGTTATCCAAGCGCGCAAAAGTTTCTACACTTAACATACGGTTCAACGGACTAACTTGAAGGCTACGAATACGATCCGTATAACCCGCCATATGATGCGTCACCACTTCTCTATTAATCAACCATTCTACATTCGTAAATACATTTGAAATGATCCAGTTGACTGCAGCTTGTTGGCTCGCTTTCGGTACCGGATTATAGGTAGAAATATGTTGATTTGGTTTGGCATATTGCTCATATACTCCACCCACCATCGTAGTCACGTGGCCCACATAACGTGACCAAGAACCCAATAGCTCATCATTTAATTCAATTAAGTCCTCGTAATCATTCGTCTTTTTGCTGGTCCATTCCGCTAAATGCTGCGCCACATATTTCAAGTTCTTCACCCCATAGGTACTGGCACGAATGGGATCATTTCCGATATCTTCCGTTTGAGAACTTGGATCAAAAGTCGTTCCCTGATTGCCAAAACGGAATCTTGCATCCCCTGCTTTGGCCTCAATCCACTTGTCTAACGTAGGCACTTCGTCTTCAGGACGAGCTGCGTCTGGGATCAAACGATAGCCCCAATTCACAGCATAGCTGTCATAAGGCCCCATTTGACGAATGTAGCGAACCCCCTGGTCACCCGGCTGCGCGATGTAATTAAAACGCGCATAGTCCATGATGCTGGCAGAGATTCCCTCCTTATTCGTGAAGTCTGCCTTGCGGTAATTCTCCACCTCATACGAGCTGCTAGCTCCCATATTGTGCGGAAAACCTAAAGCATGACCCACCTCGTGCGAAATCACCATTTCCATCATCTCGCCAATATCCTCCTCGCGGGTATCGAGCGTACGAGCGTTCGGATTTGAGGCCCCCGTTTCTAACAGAAAACGATTCCGGTACGAACGTAAATGGTTATGGTACCAAATAATGTCACTCTCAATAATCTCCCCCGAACGCGGATCGCTCACGCTAGGACCCATCGCATTACGCGTCGTGCTCGCCACATAGCGAATCACTGAATAGCGAATGTCTTCTGGTGAAAAATCAGGATCTTCTTCCTTAGTAGGTGCTTCCTTGCAAATAATCGCATTTTTAAAACCTGCCGCTTCAAAAGCCTTCTGCCAATTCTCTACGCCCTTCTTCATGTGCTTCCGCAATTTCACCGGCGTAGCAGGATCTAAATAATAGACGATTGGTTTGATCGGTTCTACTAACTCCCCACGCTTGTATGCGGCCATGTCTTTTGGCTCTAAGCGCCAGCGCTGGATATACGTTTTCTGATCGGATTTCAATTCTTCACTCGAGTAATCATACTGTCTTTGCGTGAAATAACCCACACGCTGATCGAATAAACGCGGTTTCATCGGTTTCTCTGGCAATAAAATCATGGATTGATTCATCTGCATGCTGATCGTTTCCGTATAGGCTGTGGCCGATGGCTTAGTGGCATTGTAGGTAAAATCTTGCAACACCTCGATGTTCAACGGAAATGATTTGATGGAACGAATGAAACTCCGAGAAGCATCTAAATTTCTGACTTTATGCGTCTCCCGCAAAGATGCATCTAAGCCGCTCATGGCTGGAATGTCACTGCTATAAAACTTCGTTACATCGATCACGACATTAGAAGAGTCTTTGCTATATGTTTCAATATCGAACATATACAAAGTGGGCTCGTAATTATTGGCCTTTACCGATAAGCTGATAGGTAAAGAATCTGCCGCTACAGCTGCGTAAGATTTGATTTTAATTAAGATCTTTTCTTGGAATTTTTCCCAAACAATCAATTGCTCGTGAGAAGACGTACCCGCATTCACGTAGCCTCCGCCTAAACCGTTGGGGATTTTGGCGATTTGGCTGACTAATAACATGTCTTTGCCTAAGTGTTTCTTGGGGATTTCGAAATAGAATTTATCGCCTATTTGGTGAGTAGTAAATAAACCTTTTTTGGATTTCGCCTCCTTGGTAATGACTTGATCGTAGGATTTCGCCTTAGAAGCAGGCTTTTTCGAAGCAGTGGAATCAGCCGGTTTAGGCTGCACGGCTGCAGGTGTTTTAGCGTTTTGAGCGTGGCTTAAAAAAGTAGCGGCTAAAAGGCCGCAGCTGAGTAGAAGTGCTTTTTTCATTCGTTATTTGAATTTGGTCCAAATTAATGAAATAATTTTTTAATCTACGAACACCTTGTAGGCTACCTATAAAAAAAGCCCTCAATAGAGGGCCTTACTTAGTTAATTTCCACATCAAATAACAGATCGATATCGGTACTTCCCCCCGCTTCTTGACCCGTCTTCACCTTTACCCCGTTTAATTCTGGCTGGTGCTTTAATAATAGATTTAATTTACCCGTTCCGGCACTCGCAGAAGTTACAACAGAAGAGGATAATCCCACCGGAAGCCCATTGTTATCCTTGTCCAAAATGGTCGTTGTAAACAAAGAGGCTGGCGTTGTTTTAAATACAAAAAGATGCACATCTGATTCCTCTTCGATCTCCTCTGAAATATCCTCCGCAGGGGACTTCGTATCGTCATAAACCCCCACTGACAACGTATAAGTCGCCCCTTTTTTCAACACGATTTTATCGAACTTTTCTGGCGCTGTATTGGGATCGCCATCTTTGTCCTGAAAAGTATAGGTGAGGGATGCTTTTGAAGTGACATCCGTAAAGGTTAGCTGAACGCGAGTAACTAATTCATTATCATCTGTAGGCTCTAATTCGTCTTTTTTACAAGAGGTAAAAAGTAGCACTGCGCATAAAATAGGTAGGTATTTTTTCATTTGCCAAAGTTCCGCACAGAATCATTAACCTCCATCCATTTTTGTCGATACAATCCACCCATTTTGTCTACGAAATTATCGAGGTCTGTAAATCGCTCCGGTAGCAAAGTCAATAATCGCACCTGGCCAAAACAAGATAACATCCGCAATCAAGGCCGCACCTCTAATTTCTCTGGCAGGTTTCCCGGGAGCAGGTTTAGTTCGTTGGTATTCTGTCACTCTTCCTCCAAGTACAGTAGCACAAGAACTCATGGATGCTAAAAGAGCTAGAGCAACAAACGATTTAAATAGGGACTTTTTCATAAGGCTATTCTTTTTTATCTAGACCAAAGATAAAAATAATTACGCCTTGACAGTCAAAGTAGATCCAGTAATTTCAATGGTTAATTTCGTCAATCCTTTCGTAGCCGGACCTTGCACTAATGCCCCATTTCCACTGAAGGAAGAACCGTGAGCGGCGCAGAAAAAGGAGGAGGTAGAATTATTATATTCCACCGTGGCCCCTGCATGAGGACATACTGAAGAGAATGCTAAAAAACTAGTTATAGCGTTTCCGGACGCGGTGCGGATGACAATCGTAGAGCTTTTGGCAACAAAATCATTGATATTTTTTAACTCTAAATCTAAATTAACCGTGGTTACCGCTGTATTTCCCGTGGGATTAGAACCCGTTGCGGGAGTCACCGACTCCTCTTTAGAACAGGCGGCGGCCATACAAGCAACACAAGTTGCGGCTAAACCTCCCGATAATTTGTGTAAGAACTCTTCGCGATTCATGTTCATCTAAGTAGCTATTTATCAAGCTATAAACCAGATAAACTTAGTTTTGTTTCGTGAATAATTTCTGAGTGTAATCAAGCAAACTGGAGTCTCCCGCTTCCCCATGACCGGGAACCACTCGTTTCACACGCGGAAATTCCTTTTTAACTTTTTTCACGGTGGCGGACCATTCGTCCACATTTGCATCTCCTAGATAACCTTTAGACGCGTCTAATTCTTTTATTAAACAGCCCCCAAACAGTACATCTTCACTTGGAAAATAGCCCACCACATTATCCCGCGTATGGCCTTGGCCTAGAAATTTAATTACTACTTTTTCGCGTCCTATTTCTAGTGTTAAAGAATCGCGAAAGCCGTTTTTAGGTATTTCTACACCACTATTTTTCGCTAAATCCAGGGTTAATTCGTTCGCAATGGAAGGTATCCCTGCCTCATGAAAAGCCCTTAGACCGCCTAAACAATCACTGTGAAAGTGAGTGGGAACTACGGTCATGATTTTACAGTGTAAAGAATCTTGAACTAAACAAATCAATTCTTTTGCACTTTGATCATCCGTAGGCGTATCAAAAATAAGTGCCTGCTGACCATTTCGAACCACTAAACCATTGCAAGGAACATGTCCATAATCGTCCGTTTGCAAATAGGAGGTATGAATAAAGGTGTTTTCAGATAGCTGTTTTAATAACACCTGTTGAGCGTTAACAAACGGCATGTAGGCAAACAATAGAAATAGTATTCGTTTCATCCGGCTTTTTTATAAGAATCCCAAAATTACCTCTTTCAACATAATACAATCGAATCAGCCCCTTAAAAATCTTATTTAAAATAATTCTAAATAGTGTTGCGTGAGTCGCGATCGCTTCCTACATTTGTACTCTATTTAAAATTAGTCTAAATAAAGTTTAAATGAAAAAAGTACTATTCGCCTTCGTATTACTAGTTAATTTCTCATCACTTGCGCAATTAGGCTCAATCTCAGGCCTAATTACGACTGAATTAAACGAGCCTCTTCCAGGTGCATCAATTACCCTTGCCGGAACTGTTCGTGGGGTACAAACGAATGCGAAGGGTACTTATATCCTCAAAGGCTTAAAACCTGGGCAATACACCATTCAAGTGAGTTTTGTGGGCTATAGAACCAGCAAACGAGAAGTCAACATCAAAGAAGGAAAGCAACAGGAAGTAAACTTTACCCTAAGCGATGTAACAGAGCTACAAGGCGTTTCTGTCACGGCTCAATCGGGAGTAAAAGGCAATTCCTTTTTACCTCAAGTCAACGAATACACGATTACAGCAGGTAAAAAAAATGAGGTGATCTTGCTAGATAACCTACAAGCGAATTTAGCCATGAATAATTCCCGCCAAATCTTCTCTAGAACACCCGGAATTTCGGTCTGGGAAAGTGATGGTTCCGGAATTCAATTAGGCGTGGCCTCGCGCGGACTTTCCCCTAATCGTTCTTGGGAATTCAATGTACGGATGGATGGATACGATATCACTCCAGACCCGATGGGTTATCCAGAAGCTTATTATACGCCGCCCATGGAGGTAGTCGATCGCATTGAAATTATTCGAGGGGCGAGTTCACTACAGTATGGCCCACAGTTTGGAGGATTAATGAACTTTGTGCTTCGCAAGCCTGATCTATCTACAAAGCTGGTTGTGGAAAGCCAAAACACCACCGGAAACAATGGCCTCTTCAGCTCCTTTAATTACGTGGGGGGAACCGCAGGTCGCTTAAGCTACACGACTTACTATCAAAAGCGTCTAGGAAATGGATGGCGACAAAACTCCTATTTTAACACGGACCATTCTCATGGGGAAGTGTCTTATGCGCTTTCTAACAAACTTAAAGTAGGTGCTCAACTAACTTATATGTATACGCAAAGTCAACAAGCAGGGGGGTTAACCGATACAGAATTTGCCCAAAATGCCCAGCAAAGCAAGCGCGCCAGAAATTGGTTTAGCAACCCTTGGTTCATTTACGCGTTGACCGCGGACTATGTCATTTCTGCGGATTCGAAACTGAGTTTAAAGTATTTTGGGACTACAGCAGAGCGTAATTCCATCGGTTTCACCAAGGCGATTACAGAAGTAGATCCCATGGGAAACAGGCAAGTAGACCGTGACTTTTACCAAACCAATGGGCTAGAATTACGTTATTTAGTAGATTACAAGCTAGGGTCATGGAAGAATACGGTAGCTTCTGGTCTTCGGTATTTCTCTGGAGAAATCAAACGCAAGCAACTAGGCGTGGGAAGCAATGGTAACGGTATGGACTTTGACATTCAGGGCTTGTATACCCGCGATTTAATTTTCCATAACACAAATTACGCGGCTTTTGCGGAGACTATTCTAAGACCATCAGAACGTTTACTAATGACAATAGGCGCCCGTTTAGAACAAATCGAAACGCACATGATGGGTCAATCTGGACTTAGTTCATCTGGCACTCCACTCGCAGCCACACCAAGCACCCGTGAACGATCATTCGTGTTACTAGGTGCAGGAGCGGAATACCAGGTAAGCTCGGGAACAAAACTCTACACGAACATTGCGCAAGCTTATCGCCCAGTTTTGGCTTCTGACCTGTTACCTCCTGCTACAACGGACGTCATTGACCCGAATTTATCGGATGCCAAAGGCTTCAACTTTGACCTGGGATACCGAGGCGAACTGGGTAATTATTTGACATTCGATGTAGACTATTTCCACCTCGATTACGATAACCGCGTGGGTACTATCTCGCGCACAAATAGCGATGGTAAAATCTACCAGTTCCGTACTAATCTAGGTCATTCTGTTTCCAAAGGCGCTGAGGCCTACATTGAATTTAGCCCTACCACCGCTTGGTTGAAAGCCTCAAAAATGGGTAATATCTCGGTTTTTGCCTCCATCGCTGCCATTCAAGCACACTACCTCGATTTCAAAACAACATCTGTGGTAAGCGGCAAAATCGTGGAAAGCAATTTAGCCGGCAAAAGCGTCGAAAATGCTCCTGAAAAAATCAACCGTTACGGAATTACGTATTCGAAAAAAGGCCTTTCATTAAGTTGGCAGATCAGTGACATTGGTCAAGCTTTTGCAGATGCCAGCAATACCATGGCAGCTAATGCGGCAGCAACGACAGGTTTAATTCCTGCTTATCAGGTACAAGATGTTTCTGGCTCTTACAAGTTTAAAAAATACGCCACTTTGAAGTTTGGAGTGAACAATCTAGGTGATTCGCGCTATTTTACTCGAAGATCTGGTGGTTATCCGGGCCCAGGCATTTTACCTGCGGATGGCCGGACTTGGTATGTGGGATTGAATGTGAAGTTTGTGAATTAACTTAAGATTCGGCGGTGGTAATTAATTTGGCCTAAATGATAGGCTAGATGCGTCTCTAAATGGATGAAAATATACGAGACCGTTTTCTCCTCATCGAATATTTTAATAGGGTAGATTTCCCCCAATTTTTCAGCCGGAAAATCACGAAGGACTTGTAAAACAATCGGATGAATTTCATCCAACATGGCAAGTAATTTTGCTCGGGAAATTCCGCTCGCAGAAAACTCAAGCGGGCGATCACGAACATATCCAGTATTCGCATAAACTGCCCCGAAAAAAGTGTTCAAATTACCCATCAAATGCAAAAATACATTTCCTCCAGGGTTATTAATCCCCTCCGCTTTTTTCCAAACCGAAGCATCATCAGGGTAAGATTCGATTTCATTGCGAAGCGCCTTCAAGTCGCGATCGTAAAGGGCAATTAGTTCTTTTAATAAGCTCATTTTTTTAATAATTTAACAGAACAAAAAAGCTTCTTGTAAAACGGATTAGAAAAAATTAGTGTGCAATAACGAATTCTATAATCTCCTTTGCCACCTCTACTTTAGATTGTAACTCTACTTTTTTCTTTTCTCCTGAAGCAGAAAAAATCGTCACTTGATTCGTGTCTAAACCAAAACCTGCTCCCGCTTCTTTCAGCGAATTTAACACGATAAAATCGGTGTTTTTTTGTTGCATTTTTTTCAATGCATTCGCTTCTTCATTTTCGGTTTCCAGCGCAAATCCTACTAGGGTTTGATGTGCTTTTTTCACCGCACCTAATGCCGATAAAATATCTGTCGTTTTCTCTAAAACAAGCGTAGACATTGCTTCTGACTTCTTTATCTTTTCTTTAGCAGGTGAGGCAGGACGGTAGTCGGCAACTGCAGCTGCCATGAAAATAATATCAGAGGAAGCCGCTTGAACTAAACAGGCTAATTCCATTTCAGCGGCAGACCTAACATTCACTACGTTAATTCCCTGAATGTGGGTAGAGACTTGTAAAGGCCCGGCTATTAAGGTTACTTCTGCCCCTTGTAAGTAGCATTCTTCTGCGAGACAAATCCCCATTTTCCCGGTTGAAAAATTAGAAATATAGCGTACTGGATCTAGTAATTCTTGGGTAGGACCCGCCGTAATCAGGACGTGTTTGCCAGACAGAATCGTATCCCGAAACGTGGTCTGAATTAAATACTGAACGATTTCCTCCGGCTCCATCATACGACCTTGACCTACTAATCCACTCGCTAATTCACCTGAATTAACTGCTAAAACCGTATTTCCATAGGAGCGAAGTTGCTCTAATGATCGCTGCGTCGCGGGATGTAAAAACATATCTTCATCCATGGCTGGGGCCACTATTACAGGACATCTAGCAGATAAGTAAGTAGCCAAAACGATATTATCACACAGCCCATTCGCCATCTTACTTAAGGTATTACAAGTAGCCGGCGCAACAATAAAAACATCTCCCCATAACCCTAGCTCCACGTGATTATTCCACACATTTCCTTCGTGAAACTCAATCCACACTGGGTGATGGGAAAAAGTAGAAAGCACTAAAGGGGAAACAAACTCTTTAGCGTCCTTCGTCATCACAATCCGTACCTCAGCCCCCGCTTTCGTTAATAAGCGGACTAATTGTATCGATTTATAGGCGGCAATACTGGCCGTAATTCCCAGTATTATTTTTTTCCCTTGGAGAGTCATTTTAGAAAAGTTTGGCCAAAAATATGGTAATTTCGCCCATTAACATAATGAATTGAAACAATTTCAAAAAACGAGCGAGCTTCAAAGTTACCTACATTCCACCGGGAAATCGATTGGATTTGTACCCACGATGGGAGCACTGCATGAAGGACATTTGGCCTTAATGGAGGCATCGAAAAAAGCTTGTGAACTAAGCGTTTGCAGCATTTTCGTCAATCCTACCCAGTTTAACGATCCCAGTGATTTCGATAAATACCCGGTAACGCTCGAAGCAGATCTAGAAAAATTACGAAATGCAGGCTGCGATGCGGTTTTTTATCCCAGCGTTTCCGAAATGTATCCAAACGGAACTGCGGATTTAAAATCATATAATTTAGGCTTTCTAGAGACTATATTAGAGGGGAAATATAGACCTGGGCATTTTCAAGGGGTATGTGTCGTCGTGGATTTATTACTGCAAGCGGTGCAGCCTACAAAGCTCTTTATGGGTGAAAAGGATTACCAGCAAATTGCCGTAGTACAAAAGATGTTAGAACTAACGAATTCATCCGTTGAATTAGTGAAATGTCCTACCGTTCGATCAGCAGAAGGTTTAGCACTAAGCAGCCGAAATGCCCGATTATCTGAGGAACAAAAAATACAGGCTTTGGCCATTTACAAAGGATTCAACCTTTCCTCCGAGTTTGCATTCAAACAATCCCTTCTGGAAAACGGTTTTGAATCCATCGATTACGTGGCTTGCGTGGACCCTACTACCTTACTAGAAAAGCCTTACGGCGAAAAACCCTGTCTTATTTTAGTCGCTGCCTTCATTGGCGGCGTCCGCCTAATAGATAATAAAACATTTTCATGAGCTACTTAAAAGAAGTAAAAAGAATCACCACGACTGGCCTTCAATCCATGAAAGTTCGGGGGAAAAAAATTGCGATGTTAACTTGCTATGATTATACCATGGCGACGCTTTTAGACGCTGCAGGAACAGACGTGCTTTTAGTGGGAGACAGCGCCAGTAATGTAATGGCGGGTCACGAAACAACCTTGCCTATTACGCTAGACCAAATGATTTACCACGCCCAATGCGTCAGCAGAGGAGCAAAAAGAGCGATGGTTTTAGTGGATATGCCTTTTGGTTCTTATCAATCTGACAGTGCTATCGCACTTGCGTCTGCTGTTCGAATTATGAAAGAAACGGGAGCGCACGCGGTGAAATTAGAGGGAGGAGAAGAGGTGTTAGAATCAATTCTGAAAATCACAAAAGCTGGTATTCCCGTTATGGGTCACTTGGGCTTAACTCCCCAAAGTATCCACCAATTTGGATCGTATGGTCTTCAAGGGAAAGGCGAAGAAGCCGCGGAAAAATTGATAAAAGAAGCGCTTATGTTACAAGAAGCTGGTTGCTTTGGGTTAGTAGTAGAAAAAATTCCTGCTGCTTTAGCAGCAAAGGTGAGCGCTGCCTTACAAATTCCCACCATCGGAATTGGAGCAGGAGTAAATTGCGATGGACAGGTTTTAGTGATGCAAGATATGCTAGGAATGAATAACGAATTCAAGCCTAAATTTTTACGTAAATATGCGGATTTAGCCGGAGAAATTACGCGTGCAACAAGCGCCTATGTGCAAGACGTGAAGCAAGCGCAATTTCCTTCAGCAGAAGAATCGTATTAAGCAAGATGGTTTTTCTCGTTTGGAAAAATGACCGTAGGATGCCAAGTTTTAGCCTCCTCAAAGTCCATTAACGCATACGAAATAATGATAACTATGTCGCCTACGACGCCTTTTCTAGCCGCGGGACCATTTAAGCAAATAACGCCAGAGCCTCTTTTGCCTTTGATTAAATAGGTTTCGATGCGTTCGCCATTATTGACATTGACTACTTGGATTTTTTCGTGCTCGATCATATTCGCCGCATCCATTAAATCTTCGTCCATGGTTAAACTGCCTACATAATCTACGTTTGCTTCGGTAATCGTAGCGCGGTGAACTTTGGATTTTAAAATTTGAATCTGGTACATGGTTTTGCGGATTGATTTATTTTCCCCAAAATTACCAAATTATTAACAACCTCGTATGATACTCTGCTTTGACTTTGGAAATACACGCCTAAAATATGCGTTTTTTGATGGCTCTCAGCTGCGCGAAACGGGGTTTGTCGCGGATGTGTCACTGGCAAGTATCGCTGAACTTACGTCTACTCATACCATCAGCTTCATCGCGATTTGTAGTGTGATTGAAATCCCTGATGCGATAATTGATTTTTTGAAGGCAAATTTTCAAGTTCGTTTGATTGCCAAAGAAGACGCGACAGTCCGTTTCTCAGCATATGACGCTTCTACTCTAGGCCTTGATCGCCTCATTTTAGCCGAAGCTTGTCTCGCTGAATTTCCAAGTCAAAATTCTCTTTGTATTTGTTTAGGAACCTGCATCACCTACAATTTAATTTCTTCTGAAGGCGAATTTATAGGGGGCGCGATCAGTCCTGGCTTACAGATGCGCGCTAAAGCAATGGCTGAATTCACAGACAAATTACCGCTTGTTTCACTTAAGCCTGATTTTACACCTTGGGGAACAGACACTGATTCTAATCTAAATGCAGGGGTAATGGCGGGTACATTTTTCGAGATTGATGGATTTATAAAAGAGGCTGAATCCCGTTTCACTAATCTTAACGTGATCTTAACGGGGGGAGACGCTGGGTATTTTGCGGAACGCTACACGGTCAACGAGCATCTTGTTTGGAAGGGATTACTTGTCCTAGTAAAATAGAAAGAGCCCCGCAATTGCGAGGCTCTTTCTATGCTATAAATCAAAGATTACTTGAATCCAATTTTCTCTAAACCCTTGTGGCTGATTACGATCGCCTCTAAAGCCGTTTCGTTAAAACAAGCATCTTGCTCTACGAAATAGTATTGCATTCCCGCTAATTTCTTGTTGTCTAGAATACGTTTGAAATCAATCTTCCCATTTCCTACTGGAGCGAAACGACCTTGATCATCCATATCCTTTACGTGCCAAATTTTGAAACGACCTGGATAGCGTTTGAAATAATCCACTGGATCTGCACCGGCTTTAGTTACCCAGTATAAATCCATTTGGAAGTTAACGTTCTTCGGATTGCAATGCTCTAATAAATACTCGATCGGAACAATTCCGTCCGCATCTTTTTGGAATTCAAAATCATGGTTGTGGTATAATAATTGCAAACCGCCAGCCGTACATTTCTCGCCTAATTTGTCTAAGATTTCTGCCAAATTCTTAGCGCCACCTTTCATCGCTAGTTTCTTGTTTACTGCGTCATACATAAACAAGCCCATTGGGGGAACTGGAACAACAAAGTACTTGAAACCTGCCGCTTTTAAATCAGCGATTTGTTGATCAATATTTTCAAACGTTACTGTTCCTTGGTGAGCAGAAATAGGTGTTAATTTCATTTCATCTAGAAGCGATTTGAAATCCGCTGGAGACAAATTATAGAATTTACCATTGTTGTAACCCGCAGATTCTACGTTTACATAACCTGCTTGTGCTACTTTTTCTAAGGTTGCGCGTGCATCTTTCATCGCATCACGAACCGTGTACAAGGCTAAACCGCCAAAACGCTTGTCAGATTGCACCTCTTTATCAGATGCTTTGAACGAGAATAGGGTCATCGCCGTTAAGGCTAATACCGCTACAATTGATTTCATTTTCATAGTTAACGTAGGATTAAATCATTAAAGACACAATTTAATGTATTTTTTTGATAAAATAGAACCCGGATTCGATTTAACTGAAATTCGCTAAAATCCGACCCCGGTCTTCATTCTCTTTATTGTTCTTGTGATATAACTCCACAAAGACAATTTTGTCCTCCTCGGGGAAATGAGCATAAATCAACCGAAGTCCTGAATTAACCCCTCTACCTTTTAACGATTTACAGGCTATTTTTTTTACCTTAATAATACAAGTTGTAAGACCTAAATCTGAAATTTCGAAACTAAAAGGTGGGCGCTGATTAGGCAATACTCCTAAAACAAGCTTAAGTACTTCCAAATCCTCTAAAAGGGATCGGTATTTCTTTTGTAAGAATTTTAGCTCCTTCTGGAATTCATCTAATTCTAAAAAAATCATGGTGCTTCTGCCTCCTCCCCATAATTTCTAACAGAAAAGGGAGCTTCCCGATAAAAAGCTAATTCATAATTAATTATATCTCCATCTTTCGACGCTAACCAAGGCATATCCTTGTGAGAGTACTCGCTTATAGCGGAAGCAGACCAGTCACTCATTTGCTCGATTACGCGATCCATAACTTCAGCTTCACTTGCTTTCAATACTTTTAAGTCAGCTTTTACTAAGGGCAAATAACGGGTTTGCGGAAAGCCTCGATAAACTGATTTAACGCGCTGTAGCTGTTTTTTTTCAATCATCTGCTGAATAAGGTTATCAAGTTTTTGAGGGACAGGGCCAAAAGGTAATTTACGGTATTGTGCTCCTGTTAAGTGCTCCTCATACAATTCGTAATAATTGAAATCCGAAAAATAAAGTAGTTTATACAGGACTGTTTCTCCTACATTGGGCTTTCCAGCGCAACGCTCTAATAAATAGAGTAACACATTTATAAATTTTTCTACGTGAAGTTTGGGTACGGAAATGCGTTCTTTTTTTTCCAAAAGCGCATTTTCTTCTTCCACAAAATCAGGATTCAAATCAAAATCAGGGGACAAAAATTCATCCAATGAAAAGCCAAGTTGAAGCGAAAGTTTATGCAATTCTAAAACATCAACGCCCCTATTCCCTAATTCAATTTGAGTCAATGAGGATCTAGAAATATGTACTTTCTTGGCTAAATCATCCTGAGACAAGCCTTTCCGCTTCCGAAGCTCTGTTACTCTATAACCGATATCTTTTTTAGTGAGTTTGTCAGGCATTTCGCTATTGTTTAGCACTATGATGAATCAAAGGTAAACAATTGTTTGATAATAAAACTATCAACTGTTTGATAATCAAACTTTCTCGATAAAATAAGAAACTAAGTTCGCCCAGTCTCCTTTGGCATCGTACCAAAGACTTTTTAAGACTATAGATAGCTGCGGATCAGGTGCTGGTTGCGACAAAGATTCTTTGAATGATTTCATCAGAAATTTTCTTTCTTAGCTAGGCAAACGACGTCCGTATCGATCAGTTCTAGTGACAAAACCATGTCCTTTACCGCGTCTTTGTATTTCTTAAAATGGGGCGTTAAAATATGAGACTGATACGCTTCCACACTCGCGTACACTTCAAAAATAATGATGCTCGTCGCGTCTTTTTTATCCGCCACTGCAGTGTACGATAAAACACCTGGTTCCACTTTTATCGCGGTATTCATCTGCTCATTTAAAAGCGATTTATAGACGTCAAGTTGCTTCGCATCGACTTTGATTTTCGCAATGCGGTGCATGCGATTGGAGTCTTGGGCATAGATTTGGCTAGCCATTAGCAGAAATAGAACGAAGAAAATTTGTTTCATTTTAGGTAGGGATATAGGTCGATAAAGATCTTAAACGCAATATAAATCAAAGCTAAAACTTTTCCTCCTAAATGCCGTTAAGCTACTAAACAAACTAAAATGATCAAATCCATTTTTAGCATCCTGATAACCGGAATCTTCCTTTCTGCTTGCAATATGCTTCATTCCACTACTACTATTCAGGCGAACGATGCATTTATACTAGGTAATAATAAACACGGCCGATTTTCTGCTAGTGTGACGAATGTTTCTACTTCGCCGCTAACGGTTTGGCAATATCCAATCGATGGGGGACGTCACTCTCCTTTGACGTTACAACCCGCAGCAAATGTGAAACTTAAAGTAGGGAAAAATACCGCTCTTCGAATTGAAAATTCGTCTGATAAATCGGTGGACGTTAAGCTAGATGTGAAGGGTGATGTAGGGCTTTCGATGGGATATAAAAACTAGTCCAAAGAAATAGCCTATTCACAAACTAATCGACATCTATCGTCCAACGTAACAAAATAAAATATTTTCACTTATTTCGTTTAATTCAGTTATTTCATTTAATTTCGTAAATCAACTTAAACAAATGGAAGCCGAAGCAAGAATAAGTAGACCCACTAAAGAGGAGCAAAGGGTTGCGAAAGAATCCTATGAAGCGCTATCTGCGACTTTGGAATCCCTTCATGCAACAAACCCAGAAATTGAAATTGAAGAAACCTCTGAAAAAATCAGGGTTCCGCTAAAGGCCTTAAAGCTTTTGGCAACAATCCTAAAAGCAACAAGTCAAGGTAAACCCATTTCCATCGTTCCCATAGCAACAGAAATGACTACACAGGCGGCATCCGAATTATTGGGATGCTCAAGACCCCATTTGATTTCATTGCTAGAAAGTGGAGAAATTCCTTTTATCAAAGTAGGAAAGCATCGTCGAATTAAATTCGAAGATATTACGCAATACAAAGCCCACATGTATTCCAAACAACGCGCGCGAATTATCGACATGATGAAAATGGATGAAGACCTCGGGCTGTATGATTCATAGCGTTAAGTTTACCTGCTTTCTGGACACCAACGTCATTTATCCGATCTTGACGCGGGATATCCTCCTGTGGTTTGCCCATTATGAATTATATACGCCCAAATGGAGTCCTGATATTTTTACGGAATGGGCTGATGTTATGAGGCGAAAAAATGTTTCTGAAGAGGATATTGAACTGCGAATCGAAAATGTAAATTTAGCGTTTCCGGGAGCCTTCGTTCACGACTATGAATCTATAACGAAAACATTAAAACTCCCCGATTTAGACGAATATCAGGTATTAGATATTTGTCGAAAAAATGGATTAAAAGATACTGCAGATTACCTGCATGCATTATTATAAAACGCTATTTCCCATACTCCTCCAACTCAATCGTATCATCTGTCGAAGACTTGTTTTTATTAGAAAATAGCTCCCCGATTTTTATCACGAACTTACTCGAAATCACGTTGAGAATCGTGTTCAAGAAGAATATCCCGAGCTTCGTTTTAGGGTGAGCCAGTCTAGGAACACCCGGAGGAAGTTTTTGGATTTCCGTCACATAAGGCCTGAACGCTTTGTCGTAAGCGGCAAAGGCATCGCTATGATCGTCATGGCGAGATAATTCCCCCGCTAATATATACGCACCCACCACCGACAAACTAACGCCCATTCCAGTTAATGGGGAGGGACAAAAGGCAGCGTCGCCAGTCATGGCACAACGGCCTTCGGACCAACGGGGTGCGAAAACCTGGCTGATGGCGTCAAAATAAACGTCCGCATTGTTATCTAATTCCGCTAATACCCGTTTAGCTTCCCAACCAGCATCCGCAAATTTTTCCTGCAACAAGGCTTTTTGCTCCTCTTGTGACAGTTTTTCGTAACCCTTGGGTTCCGACATAAACGAAAAAGACGCACGTGTGGTGCCTTCGTTGTCAGGGCGCATGAAGATCACGCGGGCGTCAGTCGCATTATACCAGCGAGCCCATCGACTATCAGTAGCTGTTCTGGGAATCGTAAAATAGGAAACATAAAGACCCACCGGTTTTACGACAGGCTCATCGCCAAAAATCAAACTCCGCGTCCGCGAACGAATCCCATCCGCACAAATAACTAAATCAAAATCACGGATTTCACCGTTTTGAAAAGTGACTTTTACCCCATCTTGATGTTCATCGAGCGCGATAATTTGATTGCCAAAAAGATACTCGACATTTTCCTTCGTATGCTCGTATAAAATCTTCACTAAGTCCCCACGAAGAATTTCTAATTCACTCGTTCCCAAATTGGATTCGCCTTTCGGTAAAGCGGCCTTGGTGACATTATTTTTATCAACAAATAAAACCCCTAATTCCCCCGTATCCGCTGCTCGAATCTCCTCTTCGATGCCCATCCATTGGGCAATTTTTTGGGCGGCTCCCTTGATGTCGACGTTTTGCCCCCCTAAACGTAATGATTCCGCGCGCTCTACAATCGTGACTTCAAAACCATATCGGTGTAACCAAAAAGCGAGGGTTGGGCCAGCGATGCTTGCGCCTGAGATGAGTATTTTTTTTGCCTTCATATTAATTCTTACCCTGCAATGACAATCAATAGCTCGTCGCGTAGGTATATCGCTCAGCACTTATCAAGAGCTTTCGGGAAATTGCCGGTATATTTTAGTTAGCTATTGCTTGGCCAAATGTAAGCAAATTATGATCCGGACCTGAGAGAGCTTAACTTAATAAGGACTTCGGAATCCGAATCTTTCAGCACAAGAAAAGGTTTCACACCTGTTGCTTTTATATCATTTCCTTTCATCGCAAAAGCTTCTTGTTTATAATCTGCGATGAATATCTCTGTACGAGCAGGTAAGGAATAAGTCTTGGTTTCAGCCGGATTTAGATTACTAACGCGGGTTTGTATTTTACCATCTGGAGTATAAATAATTAACGAGAGATGATACACATCTTTGTAGTCATTAGAAAAATTAATGTTCACATTGTCCTCAGCTTTTGCAGAAAATAACATCAAGAAAAGACTAAGGATAAAGGCTACTTTTTTCATAATGGATTGACTAAAAAACAGATTTGATTACATCTCTAAAAATCAAGAAAAGATAGACTAAAACGCCCACGATAACCTCGTTTCGATACTTACTAAAGAATTTTTTCATCCAAGTGAAATTAGTAAGTCAAATTAAAGGATAAACCATTACATATCCATGACTCATATTATTTATCTTGTCATTCTAAACCTCTCAAACCTATGAAAAAGCTATTTTTTGCCATTCTAACCTGTTTGGCTTTCAACGCCATCGCACAAGATGGAACGATTTATCCGTTGGAAGCACCTAAAGAACCTAATGCGATTCCTTTAAATACCGGTTCTGTGAAGGACCAGCCGGCGCCGGAGACGTGGTTTCGCCAGTGGGGCGATCCGATGGCGCGGAATATTTCCCAAGCTACTTTAACGCCTTTCTTCCCTGAAAAGGGCAAGGCAAATGGGGCTGCTGTTATTGTGGCGCCAGGTGGGGGCTACCGTTGGCTTTCGATGGGAAATGAGGGCTGGGAAGTGGCTGAGGCTTTGGCCAAAAAAGGAATAACCGCTTTCGTTCTAAAATACCGTCTATTCCCAACACCAGAAAAATTAGATGATTTTACCGTCTGGATGAATCGCCCGCGTCCGGCACCTCAAAAGACAGACAGCACGGCTAAGAATACCAATCCAATGGCGCAAATGGACCTATCGAATCAATTAACTGACGCAGAAGCAGCCTATGCGATGATCATCAAAAATGCCACCGCCTGGGGCATAGATACGAAGCGAATTGGTATGATTGGATTTTCTGCTGGCGCTGGTTTAACGATGCACGCAACCCTTAATTCGAAAACGATGAAACTTGCCTTTATTGGACCGATTTACGGCGGAATGGGGCCGGTAAAAGTGCCTGCAAACGCACCTCCGATGTTTAATGCGATTGCCTCAGATGACTTCTTATTTAACTCCCAGTTTGGGGTGATTGAATCATGGTTCAAAGCTGGCAGACCGGTGGAGTTTCACTTATACCAAAACGGGGGTCATGGTTTTGGTTTAGGCAACCCGAACAGAACAAGTAACAAATGGTTTGACGCGTTTATGCACTGGTTAGATGTGAATAAATTCTTAGCGGCGAAATAACTGGCACGATATCATATTAACCGAAGACCATTTTCATAGCAATACGCATGAAGTTTTGGGACTTAAAAGTGGCCAAGCGCGCTTAAAGCTAGGTGGTGAAAAGGGAGAAATTGTTACCGTGGAAAAAGGGGACGTGATCATCTTGCCCGCAGGTGTTGGGCATTATTCGGTGGACAATTCGATAGAATATCAATTTGTAGGAGGCTATCCGAATGGCGCAGAATGGAACCTGAAGTTTAGTTTGAAAAAGGAAGATCGTTCATCTGTTTTGGCAGAAATCGCAAGTATTCCACTTCCAGAAAAAGATCCTGTGTTTGGAGATAATGGACCAGTATTTGAGTATTGGAAATGACAATTACCCTAATTTTATTAGTTTAAAATTAGTTCGTTGTCAAAGGTAATCCTGCAAACCAAGTAACAAAATTGCGCCAAAACGGATAATAAAGTATATCAAAAATAACCATTCCGTGTGCAATCACATAAAGGGCTAATACCAAAGGAAACACCCAGCGAGCACTCGCTTGTTTTCGTTCGAGATAAATTAAATAAATGATTACCGCGTAAACGGTTAGTATTGTTGCTACATAAGCCATCATTGGATCACTAATCACTCGTAACGTAAAGCGAATAAATGCGGGTTCTATGAATGCCAAACCGGTCACAATCATTCCCCTAGCGTGTAACTGATAATCCTTTACATACTTTATCGCGATAAAAAAGGCAACAGCCAAAATCACTAAATCCTTAACCGAATTGAACGTCCCCACTAAATGATCATCCGTTAATTGCCCCTGATGTGGCAACCGAGAATGAGTCAATAAAATGATGGAAATAAAGATGAGGGGAATAAGCAGGTAACTTCCTTTGCCCAGCAAGCGATGGATGTCTAAGCGCTTTTTCCGGATTAAAATGGGCTGAACGATAAGCAAGCTCATCCAAAGAATGAGCACACCAGCATGGAAGTGAAAATAGAAGGAAAAATCAGCTGTTCCGTTGAAAAATTTGGCAAAATACGAAGGCCAAAAACCCAGTAAAACCAGAAGGACTAATCCGAAAAAGTAATATCCCGATAAGTCAAAACGTAATTTAGCTGCCTTGGTTTTTATACTCATAGTTTGAATTTAAGAATAAGCAAAAGAACTATTCAAATAAGCGCCTGAAATGTGTTCCCAAAAGGGAAAAGGGAACAAAAAAGAATTCCTGAAATTAGATTTAAATCGGTAGCCTTGGAGGTCTTTCCTGTTTATTTATCTAATTTGCCAATATTAAACCTATTTACATGAAACATATATTAATTGGATTGCTCATGTGCGTGAGCTTTTCACAAATTTTAGCGCAAACCAATAAGCGTCCGAACATCATCTTCATCATGTCGGACGACCATGCTTATCAGGCCATTTCGGCATATGACCAACGCTTAATTTCGACTCCTAACATAGACCGCATTGCAAAAAAAGGTATCCTGTTTACGAATGCCAGTGTGACTAATTCCATCTGTGCGCCCAGTCGGGCCACGATCCTAACCGGTAAGCATTCACACCTAAATGGTAAGGTCGACAATCACTTTAAATTCGATACAACGAACATTACCTTCCCGCAGATTTTGCAGGCAAACGGATACCAAACGGCGATGTTTGGGAAACTACATTTTGGAAATAGCCCAAAGGGCTTTGATCAGTTCAAAATCTTACCTGACCAAGGCAATTATTATAATCCTGATTTCATCACAAAAAAGGAGGGAAATATCAAAGTCAATGGCTATGTGACGGATATAATTACCGACATGACTTTGGACTGGTTGAAGCAGGAGCGAACTCCTGAAAAACCTTTTATGTTGATGTATTTACACAAGGCTCCACATCGTTCCTGGTTGATGGCAGAGCGGCATTTGGATGAAATGACGCAGAAAACATCCCCGGAACCCAAGACGCTTTTCGATGATTATTCCGGTCGGACATCTCCCGCCAAAGAAGCAGAAATGAATATCCTAACTAGTATGAGCTGGGCCGGGGATAACAAAATTTATCCGGCTACAATGGACTCATTGAAAATCCCCGAAATCGGTTTTGATAAACAACGCTTTAAAATGGAAATGGGCCGATTAAATCCGAGCCAAAAAGCGAATTTTGACCGCGTTTACGATCGGATTAATGCGGAATTCATCAAGGCCTATCCGAGCATGACGGAGCAAGATAAAATGCGCTGGAAATTTCAACGCTACATGCAAGATTATTTAGGAACCTTACGATCAGTAGATGAGAACGTAGGCCGTTTATTGGATTATTTGGAAGCGAATAACTTGATGGAAAATACAATTATTGTGTATACTTCCGACCAAGGATTTTACTTAGGCGAGCACGGTTGGTTCGATAAGCGCTTCATCTATGATGAATCCTTTAAGACTCCGCTGATGGTGTCGTGGCCAAGCCAAATTAAAGCCGGTCAAAAATCAAATGCCTTAGTTCAAAACCTCGATTTTGCCCAAACCTTTTTGGATGCGGCAGGCATTCCTGCGCCTAAAGATATGCAAGGCCAAAGTCTAATCCCGCTGATGACGGGTAAATCTTGGAAGCGCGATGCAGTATATTACCACTATTATGAATACCCAGCAGAACACATGGTGAATCGACATTATGCCATCGTGACTAAGAAATATAAGTTAATTCATTACTATTTTTCTACGGATGCTTGGGAGCTTATTGACCGCGAGAAGGACCCTTTGGAATTAAAGAATGTCTACAATGATCCGGCGTATGCTTCGATCCGAAAGACGTTGCATAAGCAATTAGACGCATTACGACTGAAATACAAGGACAATAGCACCATCAGCAACGGCTACATAGATCGCTTTTTGAATGATGCTGTAGAAGGAAAAGTATTCGGTGTGCCAAAACAAAAGGCGGCGGAGATGAAGGCCAAAAGAAAATGAGTCGGTATTCTATTACCCTTTATTTATTAGTCATCACACTGTCTGTTTTCAGTCAGGCTAAAATCCCTATATGCCACGTTTCCACACCCAATCGGCTGAAGCAAATTAAATCGATTCGTCCCAAACCTACGTTGAAATCCCATGCTGGGATGAAGCGTATTCCGGCAGGCATATTTTCCATGGGCGCACACGATACGCAGGGTCGTGCAGACGAATACCCGGTTCATCAAGTGCGTGTTAAGGCCTTTTGGATGGATGAAACGGAGGTAAGCAATGCGGCGTTTGCAGCATTTGTTAAATCGACAGGCTACATAACCACGGCTGAAAAGGCGATTGATTGGGAGGAGTTGTCAAAGCAAGTTCCAAAGGGAACGCCTAAACCGGCAGATTCACTGTTGGCGCCCAGTTCTTTGGTATTCGTTCCCACGACAGGCCCAGTCGATTTAACCGACTATTCCCAATGGTGGGCGTTTAAACGAGGGGCCGACTGGCGACATCCCACGGGTCCAGGCTCAACAATTCAAGGACGAGAAAATCATCCCGTCGTTCATGTTTCATGGGATGATGCAGCCGCCTATGCCCGTTGGGCCGGCAAAAGATTACCCACAGAAGCAGAATGGGAATGGGCCAGCCGTGGGGGATTAAAAAATAAGATTTACCCCTGGGGGGACGTGTCGGTGAATTCCGCCCCGTATAAAGCGAATAGTTTCCAAGGGCATTTCCCCTATGAGGATCAAGCATTAGACGGGTATAAAACGACCACTGCTCCGGTTAAATCTTTCCCTGCAAATGGCTATGGATTATATGATACCGCTGGAAATGTATGGGAATGGTGCGCGGATTGGTACCACGCCGCTTATTACAAAAAAAGTCCGATTCTAAACCCAAAAGGCCCTTCCTCAAGTCATGATCCGGATGAACCCGGTGTTGCCAAACGTGTCATGCGCGGCGGTTCATTTTTATGCAATGATGGGTATTGTTCTAGTTACCGGTGCTCCGCACGAATGAAGTCAAGCCCAGACTCAGGCTTGCAGCATACCGGTTTTCGTTGTGTGATGGACTAATGTAATTAATAACAAACTACGTTAATTTCTCTTACTGGAATTAGAAAAATGGATTGAAGATTTCAATAAATATCAATCCAAAAACAATAGCGAGGTTTACAATTAAGACCATTTTTTGCCAAGTAGGCCTGTCACTCCATTTTTGTTCTGGATTGAATGGGTCAAATGCTAAACCTATACCAAGCGATGCCGCTGCTTGCATATAATCTTTAGAGAAAAGGGCTTGAAATAATCCTAATAGTAAAAAACCGATGTAGAGGAACTTGTTAAATGATGTTTTCATGGAGCTATCGTTTAATTTATCCCAAAATTAAGCGCCAGAATTCAATCAAAATTGTACTTTTAGGACACTATTTAATTTCCCAAATAATCTTATCACCATCCACTTTACTAGTCGATTTGAAAAAATCTTTAGGATTATGATGGGTGATTTTTCTAAACTCTTTAATGAAATAGGACTGGTCATAATACCCTCCCTCATAAGTAATATCCGTTAAATTCTTCCATTCAGTACTATTCAACTTGTTCGTTAAAGAGCTTCTAAATCGAAAAATTCTACGGTATTCAACGGGACTACAACCCATATGTTTTTGGAAATACCTTTGAAAGGTTTTAGCATTCAGTCCTACTTTACTTGCGATGGTGGATATAGCCATTTTTTCATCGCTATTTTCTAACCATTTCAGCGCCGTTTCAACGGTAGAAAACTCAGGATGATCACCAAATTGAGAAAGCAAAAATGATTCTATTTTGTTAATATCATCATCCCCACAAAATAAAGTTTCGCCAAACTTTCTCCACACATCATTCACTAATTCCTGTGAAAAATGAGGCGCCAAGGAAAGATAATTGTCCTTAAAAAATCGGTTTATTCCTAAAGGCTTAAAGATGACAGAAATCTCTCGTAATTGTCCCTTATATTCTAAGAAAACGGGAGTCGTATACTTACCAAGTATTTCAATATGTACGCTATCCGTCCTATTTTCTGAAACATGAAGAGTCCAATCTTGCCTTTGAACCGACGCCCCTTTCATAAAAGAAAGGCCCGTGTTAAAATGCGGGAACGCTAAATAACTAAAAGAAGAGTTCGATTTGCCCTCGTAAAAATAGAAGCATTCTACGTACTTTCTCAAAATGGGAGAAGTAGGTTCAATGGTTTTTATCACAAAAAAGAGAGATTTTCTAAATCATTACTCCGCGGCAGGTTTACCGGCCATGGTTAATTTTACCAAATCTCCGATGAATTTCGCAAAGGGCTCTATATTCTGTTGGACACTTGCCATTTCAAGAGAGTTCATATAATCATCTCTTTTTTGAACAGGTATTACCATCCATTTATATCCTCCCGAAGCCAATATTGCATTCATTAAGAACCTACCCATTCTACCGTTACCATCCATGTAAGGGTGAATATAAACAAAAAAGAAATGTCCTAACACCGCTCTAACTGATGCTTCCGGTTCTTCTGAGATTAATTCAAATAAAATGGGCATTACATCTCTTAGAGCATCCATATTTACAGGGACGTGTTGTGATTGTCCAATATAAACTTGATGTCTTCTATACCCAGCTAAATCAGATGGCTTTAAAATGCCGGATGTTACACTGGGTGAAAATAACTCTCTAAACCAATCGCTATGTTCTTCCAAAAGTATCTTACCTAAATCACCACCATCCATAATTTTTTCAATACTGTCTTTTACACTATTAAAAGCAAGCCAATACCCTCTTGCAGCCATAGCATCTCTATGTTTTTTATCTTCTTCATTATCTACTAAATTCCATTTTCCGCTTTTAACCCTTTCAATCAGTTCGGGAGTCACTTTGTATTTTTCAATGGACAATGAGTGGTACGCATCCGTAACATAGATTTCATCCATATTTTTTAGAAATGTCGCTTTGTCAAGAAAATTAATAGCTGAAGGTTTGGGAAAAACTTTAATTACTACATTCCGCATTTCAAACCACATTAAACGGATTCTATTGCAATATGGAGAACGTTCTCTTGAAGATAAGGGTAATGGAGTCATTCGTTCAAATGGGTCTGTTTCGCGGACATCATAACCTGCTGACTTCATCGTTTTCAAAATCTCATCCGCTATTTTAGAATTCCCTATATTTCTAAAAGCGCCCACGATTCTTCCGGCTTTCAAACTATGTCCACCATCTAACAACAATCCTACTATTTCAGAAGCGTCATTTATCATACTTAACGCCGTTCTTACATCAATTGGATTGCTAACAAAAATGGAAGGAGAACAATAAATAATGGAAGATGGTAAGTTTAATATTCGTAACCCATTTTTAACTTCTACACTTTCTAATTCTGATAATGGCGATTTCATACAGAATAAAGACGTTTTAAATAATAAAGGAGTGTTATTGTTTTTACCCTTTACCGACCTAATAATCATCTGAATTGGAACAACCTCATTCCCTGAATGCAGCAATAAGGACTGTTCTGCTGAAACACAATATTCATCACCATATCGGTCTTCCAAGAACCTTGAGCAAAATCCCCAATAGGAAGTGAACCAAGATGTGCTATTCCCTTTGCTTTCTTCAGGATTCACTGCAATGTACCAACCTCTAATAACTTCTCTTATGAAACCATTTGCGATAAGACGGTCTTTATGGGTTCTACTTAAATCTTCCGACTTAATCGCTATAATACCTTTACCTTGTATTACTTGGAGAACTTTTAGTGATTCCGCTAATTTTTCTGCGGGTGTTGCCATTGTGTATTAGTTATAATATCTCGCCGTGTATTTGTTATAATTTAACGCTGTGTGTTTATTATAATTTGATGTAAATATATAGAATTAATTGCAATGTTATAAAGAAATGATTTGACCTATTAAAACAAAAAAGACCTTACAAAACGTAAGGTCTTTTTAAGGGCTCCCCTTACAGACGAAAGATGCAAAATAATGCAATGATTGAGTATGTTACAATTAGGAAACTGAAGAGTTAGTTAGTCTTTATTTGAATAAAGCTCCCTCATTGTTCTAGCTATCATTGCTGGGCCAACAGAATTGTGCGTTTCATCTTTAAAAACAACCAATTTCGAATTAAACCCATTGTATTTTTTTAAGAGTGTTTCGAATCTCAATAGATTATCAAACCCGTCTTCTAATTCAGCAATTGAGAAAAATACATCTACTTTTAACGTTGAATTGGCTGAAGCATATTTAGCCTCGGCTTCCATAATATCGTTATCCCAAAATAAAAAAGATGGGCTATTAATTCCAAACTTAGTAAAAATACCATCAGATTTAAACAATGCGTTAGCCACATATAACCCACTTAGTGAATGACCTGATAATCCTCTCTCATTATTTGTACTATACTTTGAATCGATTAAAGGAATTATTTCTTTTGTAATGATATTATAGAATATATCTCCTCCTCCAGAAACCAAAGCAGGTGATGAAAAATTCCAGATTTTGCTATAGGTACTATCTTTCTTGATTTTTTGTGTAAAAGTATAATCTGTCCAACGATTCAATAACCAATCGTAATCATTGGTTTCATCTCCTGCTATTGAAACTAGTATGAAGTCCTTTGATAAATTTCCCATTTTTAAAGCTTTCATTGATTCTTTTGCAATAGGAAAAGCATAATATCCATCCAATAAATAATAAACAGGATACTTATTTTCTGGGTTATAACTAGAT
Organism: Aquirufa antheringensis; assembly: GCF_004307425.1. Classification (GTDB taxonomy): domain Bacteria; phylum Bacteroidota; class Bacteroidia; order Cytophagales; family Spirosomataceae; genus Aquirufa; species Aquirufa antheringensis. The sequence continues at coordinate 407,467 of NZ_SEWZ01000002.1, read as the reverse complement.
GGCAATGCAACAGAAACCTTATAGGTTCTATGGTTTAATTTAGACGTGTGGTTAATCTCATCTGTATGTATAGGTAATTTACTCCATTGAGCATTACTTGAAATAATGCTAGCAATTAGAAGGATAAAAGTAAATAGGTATTTCAATTGAATTTGTGATATAATTTTTTGAAATATAAGAATAATAAATTCTATTGAAAAATAAAAAGATGCAGCTACCCTAACTCACTGAAGGACAACAAAAAAGCCGATCATTTCTGATCGGCTTGTCCAGTGTGGCTCCCCTTACAGACGAAAAATGCAAAATAATGCGATGATTGAGTATGTGACTATTAAGAAATTGCAGGGTTGAACTTCGTGCAATTTTAAAGGAACCCTATATTCAAATTAATTTGGTCGCGTTGTTAAATCTATCTGCCACGTTTTCCCAATTGATGATTTTAAATAACGTATCTACAAAGTCTGCTCTTTTGTTTTTGTACTTTAGGTAATATGAATGTTCCCAAACATCAATAACCAGAATTGGCACGCAACCCCATTGAGTTAGTTTTTCGTGGTTTTCACATTGTAGAACAACAAGTTTCTTTGTCATAGGTTGATATGCAAGTATCCCCCAGCCATTACCATCTACATTTTTTGAAGTTTGGGCTAGATATAATTTTAATTTTTCATAGCTCCCAAAATCTTTTTCAATTTGCTTTAATAAATTTCCAGTAGGAGACAATTGTTTATTGGTAAGATTTGTCCAAAAAATGGAATGCAAAATATGAGAGGACGAATGAAACGCTAATTTCTTCGTCCAATAATCAACTGTTTCAAAATTATTAGAATCCATTGCCTCCTGAATTTTTTTTACATCTACATTCGCAGCTTTTGTAGCCCCACCGTGATGAAAAGTATAATGAAGGTGCACCGTCTCAGCATCCATATAAGGTTCTAAGAACGACTCTGAATATGGTAAAGGCTGTAAAACAAAATGTCCATTTTCATCAACTAATTTATCAATTCGATTATTAGTCAAATTAGTTGCAAATAATCCTTCTAAAGGTAAAATGGAAGCCACGGAGAGCATTCCGCTAGTTTTAAGAAATTCATTTCTATCCATCATTTATATTAATTAGTGCATAAAAAAAGGTTACACTATAAAAGTATAACCTTTTTATCATTATTGCTCCCTCTCTTGTCGGATCTTGCAATTGTTTTTGTTGTTTGAATTGATACTGTACCAACCCCTAATTACTTGGACACATTTGTTGAAAGAGTTGTGTAATAATTGTTTGTTTTTGGGTTTAAATTTTGTCTAAAGTATTTATAATTTTGATTTAAATCATCCACATTTTCGTTTTGGTTTTCGGATAAATTTTGTTCGAGACGTTTTTGGTTCGTGATGTGGATATTTTGTTCCCATTTTTCAATGGGTGTCATTTTGATTGCTTTGTGGAATCTTCGGGTGTTATACCAGATGGTGTGTGCGAATATTGTTTGTTTTGCATCATAAAACCCCGTGAATTCGTAACGTTCGATTACTTCCCGCTGAATGATGGAATGAAAGGCTTCGATGTAGGAATTTTCTTCCGGTGTTGCGATGTGAGTGAACTCTTGATTGGCTTCCGCTGTGCGAAGGTATTGCTTTACGTTGTTGGCGATAAATTGAGATCCATTGTCATTTCGAATGGTTACTCCTTTGATTCCGTATTCGTTGTTTATTCGTCTAAATGCATTGATGACATCAATTTGTTTGATGCTTTTTTGAAATATCTGATCCACGATTTTACGAGAAAAGACATCGATGATTGTTAGCAAGTAAAAGTTTCTTTTTTCGCCGTGTACATAGACGTATTTAATGTCTAGGCATAGGTATTCCATTGGATAGGAAGCCTGAATCTTACGGTGCTGGACAAACTTGCGTTTGCCGCTGGTTCGTATCACTTTACCCAAAAGCAGGTTGTGTTCGTCCATTAATCGGTAAACTTTTTTCTTGTTAATGTAATAATCAAGCTTGCGTAATTCCCCTGTTACATTTTCATACCCGTAGCAGCAAAATTCTTGCGAGAGGATGTCTTTAATTTGCTCGATAACGATCTGATTTTCGACCTTCTCTCCATCTTGTTTCCACGTATGAGAACTGGCTTTAACGCCCGGTTTTCCACCTGTAGACTTATAATAGTAAACGCTGGAAGGAAGGTTAGACCAAGATAAAAGCATACGTGTAGGAGCCTGTTGAATGTATTGTGAGACGATCATCTTCTTGTCTTGGTTAGCACAGGGCTTTTTTTTAAAAGCTCTGATTTGAATTCTATCTCCAATGCTTGTCGAGCGATAATTCGTTTCAATCGTTCGTTTTCTTCTTCCAAAGCTCTAAGCTCTGGATCTATTCGCTTATAGGCAGACTTTAACCCTTCAACTCCTTTGGAAAGGTATTTAGTCCTCCACTTAGCATATAGACTAGGTGATAAATGATACTTCCGACAAGTAACAACATTGCCTTCTCGCTGTCCTTCTTGAAGAATAGCTAAGCGATCCTCCGGACTGAAAATTCTTCTTTCTCTTTTCATAGTTCCCTAATTTAATTGGTTCTAAACTCTTTTTAAAATTTAGTCCAGTCTATTAGGGGGTTAGTACAACTTCATCAATCGAGATAAAAATGTCTCAATTTAAAACTGTCTCAAAAAAACCTTGAAAAAGATGCCGCACCGGTCAAAATACTGCTCTAATTTTGGCTAAAAACATAAAATGAAACAAAAAACCAAAGTTGTCATCTTTTCAAGGGTAAGTACATTGATACAAGACACCCTTCGTCAAACAGAAGAATTAAAGGAATACGCTGAAAGAATGAACTATCAGGTCTTACAGATATTTGAGGAGAAAATATCCGGCACCAAGAAGACATCTGAAAGACCAGTTCTTCAATCCATGTTAACCTACATAGAAAACAATCCCGTTCAGAAAATCTTAATTTGGGAACTTAGTCGTATCGGCAGAAATTCTCTTGAGGTCTTACAGATATTGAATCAATGTAATGCTATGAAGGTGTCTATATTCATCAAGAACTTTAACATAGAGACCTTGGATGATAAAGGCCATATCAACCCTATGACCCAGTTCATGTTGGAAATCATAAACACGTTAAACCAACTGGAGAGGAATAATATTGTTCAACGATTACGCTCCGGTTTTGAGCAGTACCGTAAGACTAATCCTATCGGGAGAAAGGTAGGTTCGTTTCAAACAGAAGAGGAATTACTCAGCAAGTACCCACAGGTACTAAAGTATCTGAAAAAAGGGTTATCAATCCGCCAAGTATCAGGACTAACAAACAATACATCAACCAACACCATATTGAAAGTTAAAAAGACAGCAATCAAAAGAGGAATCCTGACGGTCTAAACTGTTGCTCATCTAAAAATGAAGATACCGGGACCACGTTTCCAATTTAATCATCCCGGTAACAAGTTTGATTTTTTACATGCAGTGAATTCACCAAAAAACTCACCAGTAAATCTCAAAGAGGTCATTCCATTTTATTGGCGATATGAATGCAAGCTGCTTTTTATGAAGTACCTCCAAAAATCTTTCAAAAGGCAAATAACGGTAAATGTATTTATGCTCTTGACAGAATTTATCTATGGCCGGACTATTTGTATCTAAAAGTCTAGTGTACATATTTTTAATATCAAGATTAAGTCTATTTGAGCTGTAATGTTTATTGGTATAATTCTTCATCCAACTGTCAAATTATGTTTATTTTGGCGTACTCAAACTTCTTAACCTTCAGCATAGAATTTGGAATGTGGTCAAAATCTCCATCGCAAGTCAAAAGAGTCGCATTGATAGTCTTAGCAGTTGCACCCTCAAACAGATGAAGACCCTTTAGAAGATTATTTAAAAACTACTCCTACAATCCCTGACGAAGTATTTGAGGCTTTGCCTAATATCATTAAAGAAGGTGCGAGGGCATTTACCGACAAACGTAAAAGAGATGTATTCTTTACTGGTGCTATTTCTATTCTTAGCGGTTGTTTACCAAACGTAACTGGTGTGTATTTTCAGGAAAGAGTTTTTCCTCACTTGTACACTTTCATCATTGCACCGGCAGCAAGTGGCAAAGGAGTATTGAAAAATGCAAAGCGATTAGCGGACAAGTACCATCAGAAGATATTGCAGCAAAGCAGGGATGCTCAAAAAGTACATGAGAATGAAATGGCAGATTTTAAACAGTTGGAACGTACCAAGAGCAAAGGAGAGCCAGCACCCGAAAAACCTGAAAAGCCACCTTTCAAAATAGTATTCATTCCAGCCGATTGCAGTAAGGCAAGAATGATAGAACACTTAAAAGCCAATGACGGCAAAGGCATTATTTGCGAAACAGAAGCCGATACAATGAGTGGAGCAAAAAAACAGGATTGGGGCGATTATTCAACCATTCTAAGAACTGCATTTCACCACGAAACAGTATCAAGTACCCGAAAAACAGATAACCAATACGATGAAATAAACGACCCATGTTTGGCGGTGGCCTTAACAGGCACACCTGCACAAGCCCCCAGGTTATTATCATCCGCAGAAGATGGTTTGTTTAGCCGTTTCTTATTCTATGCTTATAAAAATAAAATTGAATGGCAAGACCCATCACCGCAGAGCAACACCATTGTTTTTAACGACCACTTTGAGGCACTTTCTGAACAGGTTTTAGGCTTGATAAGCCTAATGGAACAATCACACACTACAATTGAATTACCCCCCTCACAATGGCTCACAATCAATACAGAATTTCCTTTAATGCTTTCAGAGGTTGTTACTTTCACCAGTGAAGATGCAGCAGGGGTAGTTTATCGTATGGGTTTAATTTTCTTTAGGCTTTGCATGATACTATCAGCATTAAGAAAGTTTGAAAACGGAGAAATGACCGCTACAATTATTTGTACCGATGAAGATTTTAATACAGTCTTACTAATAGTTCAAACCTACTTAGAGCATAGTTTACTAATGTTCAATAACCTACCCAAGCAAAATGAAACCATGCAGTTTCATTCAGGCGATGGCAAACGCAAATTCTTTGAGGCTTTGCCCCAAGAATTTACAAGGAAGGAAGCAACCGAAATAGGCACTAAGTTTAAGCTATCTGCCAGAACGGTTGATGATGTGCTAAAATCTGCAACCGGGTACACCCTTACCAAAATCAAAGCAGGTTCATACCAACGCATTTGAAACTGTTCCTTCGGGGGTTTTTTTTTGCCCCACCAGTTCAAACCCTTCTACACATTGCAGAGTTTGCAGACTTTGAAGACTTTGCAAGTTTTGCAGGTTGGGGGTACAACCTTTCATATTTCTGCTTATATTTGCCGCAATGAAATTTTTTGCCTTCATAATGAGCATTTACCTTTTGGTGCTGTCATGCCTTCCATGCATTGACAGGCAGGAGCGTAATGTAAAGGCAGAACAAAAGATTTCAGCTACTACTCAGCAACAACAACACCAAACTGGTGACGAAGCCTGTACTCCCTTCTGTACTTGTTCCCACTGTCCTGCATCGGCTTTTTCTCAGCCTTTGGCATTGTACAAAATGCCTAAAATGCTATTTCAATCTGTGAAGTTTCATTACGAAATAGTGTTTAACTCCTACGACTTCCATTCTGTTTGGCAACCGCCTAAGATAGGTTAATCTCCAAATCACAACATTTCGTTTCCTTAATGCTATTCATCAGGCTTTATAGTTTGATGTAATTCATTTTTCGTTGTGGTATGCTTCCCGTTTTATAGGCGTGATTAATCATATAAATCAAAAACAAATCGTCCATTAAAAGCAAAAAGAAAAAGCGTAAACCGCTTACTCTATTGCAGGTATTCAAAGCGGTAACGATAGCGATAATATGCATCTTGATGTTGTTGGCTATTGTTGCAAGGATTAACCAATACATAAAATTCATAAACAAATAAAAATTTCAATGTTTCAAAAAATAATTCAGTTCTCAATAAAAAACAAACTTGTAGTGGGGGCTTTTACATTGGCTCTCATTATTTGGGGCGTTATATCCGCTATGCGGTTACCTATTGATGCTGTGCCGGACATCACCAACAACCAGGTACAGATAATTACACAAGCACCAACATTGGGTGCTCAGGAGGTAGAGCAGTTTATTACCACACCTATTGAGTTGGCAATTGCAAATATTCCCAATGTAATTGAAAAGCGGAGCATGAGCCGGAGTGGTATATCCGTAATCACAATTGTTTTTAAAGACAATGCTGATGTCTATTGGGCAAGGCAGCAAATAAGTGAACGCCTAAAAGAAGCAGAAGCACAAATTCCGCAAGGTTTAGGTGAACCAACTTTAGCACCTATTACTACGGGATTGGGTGAAATATATCATTATATCATACATGCAAAAAAAGGGTATGAAAACAAATACACCGCTACCGATTTGCGTACTATGCAGGATTGGATTGTAAAAAGGCAGTTGGCAGGTACAGAGGGTTTGGCAGAAGTAAGCGGATGGGGTGGTTATGTGAAGCAATATGAAATTGCTTTGGATAATGACAAGCTCAATGCTATGAACATTACAATTCCTGAAATATACAAGGCATTAGAAAGTAATAATGAAAACACTGGTGGCAGCTATATAGAGCAACGCAGCAATGCTTATTTTATTCGTGGTTTGGGACTGGTAAAGTCATTAAGTGATATTGAAAAAATAGTAGTAAAAAACGTAAACGGCATTCCTATATTAATCCGGGATGTGGCAACGGTACAGTTTGGCAGTGCAACACGGTACGGTGCAGTTACAAGAAACGGTGAAGGCGAAGTAGTGGCAGGTATTACCCTGATGCTGAAAGGTGAAAACTTTGCACAGGTAATTACAAATGTTAAACAGCGAATGGCACAAATACAAAAATCATTGCCCGAAGGTGTAGTAATAGAACCATTTATTGACCGAACAGAATTAGTAAACAGGGCAATGGGTACGGTAGAAAAGAATTTGATTGAAGGAGGACTGATTGTAGTGTTTATTTTGGTATTGCTTTTAGGAAATCTAAGGGCAGGTCTTATAGTAGCTTCTGTTATTCCTTTAGCAATGCTCTTTGCCATTATACTGATGAATTTGTTTGGTGTAAGCGGCAACCTTATGAGTTTGGGTGCAATTGATTTTGGGTTAATTGTAGATGGTGCAGTAATTATTATTGAAGCAATTGTTCATAGGATTTACATGAGTAAGCATCATCATGTCGGTTTGCAAAAACTTTCGCAATCACAAATGGATGATGAAGTATTTGAAGCCGCTTCAAAAATCAGAAGCAGTGCCGCATTTGGTGAAATTATCATCTTAATAGTTTACCTGCCACTATTCGCATTAGTGGGCATTGAAGGAAAAATGTTTAAGCCAATGGCTCAAACAGTAGCTTTCGCAATTTTAGGTGCATTCATACTTTCATTGACATATGTACCAATGATGAGTGCATTGTTCCTTAGTAAAAAGGCAACACATAAACGCAATATATCAGATAAAATAATTGATTTCTTGCAACAACTTTATACACCATTACTCAATTGGGCTTTGCATTGGAAAAAAACTATTGTGGCTGCTATGGTAGTATTATTTGCCGGCAGCTTAATCCTGTTCAACAGCTTAGGCGGTGAGTTTATCCCCACATTGGAAGAAGGCGACTTGGCTGTTGAAATAAGCATGGCACAAGGTACATCATTAACGCAGGTAGTAGAAACATTAGGCAAGGCGGAGAAAATTTTAAAGGATAAGTTTCCTGAAATAAAACAGGCGGTAACAAGAATAGGGAGTTCTGAAATTCCAACTGACCCGATGCCGATAGAAAGAGCCGATATGATGCTTGCCATGAAGCCTAAAGAAGAATGGACATCTGCACATACCAGGGAAGAAATGATGGAAAAAATGGAAGAAGCACTAAGCATTTTACCCGGTGTAAATTTTGAAATTACACAACCAATGCAGATGCGGTTTAATGAATTAATTACAGGTATCAAACAGGATGTGGCAATAAAAATCTATGGTGAAGATTTGGAAATACTGAATGCTCAGGCAAATAAAATAGCAGGTTTGATAAAAAATGTAAAAGGAGTAAGTGAACCTTTTGTAGAAAAAATAAGCGGCTTGCCACAAATACAAGTGGAGTATAACCGTGATAAAATTGCACAATACGGATTAAACATCAGTGATGTAAACATGGTGCTGAAAACTGCTTTTGCAGGAAATGTGGCAGGTGTTGTGTTTGAAGGAGATAAACGGTTTGACATGGTGGTACGGTTGCAAAAAGATTTGCGGAAAGACTTCAGCAATATTGAAAACCTTTATGTGCCATTGCCATCAGGCAACAAAGTGCCTATTAACCAGGTAGCAAATATTTCATTCAAAACGGCCCCTGCACAAATAAGTCATGAGGATGGGCAGCGTAGAACTTTTGTAGGTTTCAATGTTCGTGGCAGAGATGTTGAAAGCACGGTAGAAGAAATACAACCCATATTAGATGAAAAACTAAAACTACCTTCAGGTTATTACTATACCTATGGTGGTCAGTTTCAAAACCTGAAAGAAGCAAAGGCAAGGTTAGGTATTGCAGTGCCAGTAGCATTATTACTCATTTTAGTATTGCTCTACTTTACTTTCAACAGTGTAAAACAATCATTCCTGATTTTTACCGCAGTTCCATTATCCGCCATTGGTGGCATCATTGCTTTGTGGCTAAGAGGTATGCCATTCAGTATTTCGGCAGGTGTTGGCTTTATAGCTTTGTTTGGTGTAGCAGTATTAAATGGCATTGTATTGATTGGTTACTTCAACCAGTTAAAAGACGAAGGCATTACCGATATATATGAAAGGGTAAGAAAAGGTACAGCCGTAAGGCTGCGTCCTGTAATTATGACGGCAGCAGTTGCATCATTAGGGTTTTTACCAATGGCACTTTCCACAGGTGCAGGTGGTGAAGTGCAAAAGCCATTAGCCACCGTAGTTATTGGCGGTTTAATTACAGCTACGCTTTTAACCTTGCTTGTACTTCCTGCACTCTACATTTTATTCAACACTAAAATTAATTTCAAACCAAATAAAATGAAGAAACCAAAACTCCAGGGCAATTCAATGACTGTGCTGTTACTGTTTACATTCATTGGTTTGTTTGCAGAAAAATCTTATGCACAAAGCAATCAAAAAACTTTACAGGAATGTATTGATATAGCTTTAAAAAATAACCTGCAAATAAAGGGAGCCGACTTATACATTCAGCAATCTCAGGTACTGCAAAAAACAGGTTTTAATCCTGATAAAACAAACCTGCAATTAGTGCAAGACCCAACAAGTGGCGGTAATATTGATAACAGCATAGGCATTACGCAAACCATTGCTTTCCCTACTGTGTATGCTAATCAAAATAAGCTACTGAAACAGGAAACATTATTAGCACAAAAATCAAAATTGCTATCACAGAATGAAATAATAAAAGAAGTAACCGAAGCCTATTACAATTTGGTTTATAGTTCACAAAAAATAAAGCTGTTGCAACAGCAGGATAGTATTTACAGCAACTTTCTCAAACGGGCTACCCTTCGCTATAATACAGGTGAAACAAACCAGTTGGAGAAAATGCAAGCCGAAAGCAGATACAAAGAAAACCAATTGCAGTTAAAGCAAGCCAATACAACATTAAGCAGTTATCAATTGGTATTGCAGAAATGGCTGAATACATCCGAACCGGTAATGCCAAAAGAAAATGAATTACCCAAGATGCCGGATGATTACAAGTTTGACACGGCTGCAATAAAATCAAATCCGCTGATAGAGTATTATAATCAACGGCTGAATGTAAGTACATCACAAATAAATTTGGAGAAAAGCAAGCTACTTCCTGATTTGAATGTGGGCTATTATCATCAGGCTATTGTCAAAGGGTTTGACCCAGCAAAAATTAACCGTAATTATTTCCCTGGTACAAGGATAGCAGGATTTCAGGTAGGTATTGGAGTGCCGTTATTCTTTGGTTCACAAAAAGCAAAAATAAAAGCTGCCAAAATTAATAATACGTTGATTGAAACAGAACGGCAGCAAACCTTGCTATACATGCAAAGTAGTTATGCAGTGCAATACAACGAATACCTGAAAGCAAAAGAAGGTTTGCAGTATTACGAAACCACAGGTTTAAAACAGGCAGACGATATTATCAGAATTTCAAACACAGCATACACAAAAGGCGAAATTGGTTACATGGAGTATATCCAAAACCTGCAAACGGCTATCAATACAAGGCTGCAATATACCGATGCAGTGAACCAGTTCAATCAGTCCATTATATTGTTAAACTACTTAAAAGGAAATAAATAAAATGAAGTCAATAAATATAAAATCAATCATAGCATTTGCACTCTTTGTAGTTGCAATCGGTTTTACATCCTGCAAATCGGGCAATAAAACGGAAACAAAAGAAACAACTAAAGTTGAGGAACCCCATTCAGAAACCATAGAAGTTTCGGAGGAGCAAATGAAAGCCGTAGGCATTGAGTTAGGTACAATAGAAATGAAAAATCTAAACAGTGTGGTAAAGTCAAGCGGACAATTGGAAGTGCCCCCACAAAATAAAGCCGATGTAAATTCATTGGTGTCCGGCATCATTAAAAAAATATTAGTGTTGGAAGGCAACTATGTTCGCCAGGGGCAAACAGTAGCAATATTAGAAAACACAGACATTGTGAAGTTGCAGCAGGACTACCTCATGCTGAAAAAAGAATTTGTTTATTCTGAAAAGGAGTACCAACGCCAAAAGGAACTGAATACCGAAAGTGCAGGTACAGGAAAAGTGTTTCAACAGGCAGCATCCAAATATGAAACGGATAAAGCAAGAATGAAAGGGATAGAAAAACAATTGCAACAATTAAATATCAGTCCTGCATCGGTGGCGAATGGAAATTTTGTAAATCAAATTCCCATCACCGCACCTATTAGTGGTGTTATAGGGCATATACTAATTAAAACAGGCAGCTATATTGATATGCAAACCTCCTTAATGGATATTGTAGATAACTCACAAGTTCATTGTGATTTGCAGGTGTATGAAAAGGATTTGTTTAAAGTAAAGAATGGGCAGACAGTAGAGTTCATTCTATCCAATCAGAACAATAAGCAAATAACAGGTACTATTTACGGTATCAATCAATCTTTTGAAAATGAAAACAAATCGGTAATTGTACATGCCAAAATCAACAATACAGGCGGCATCAAATTGTTACCGGGTATGTATGTATCTGCATTGATTAATGTAGGTAATCAAACAGTACAGGCAGTTCCTGTTGATGCAGTGGTAAGTGCAGAAGGCAAGCAATATATTTTTATGGTTGTGGATGAGGAAAGCGAAGGTAAAGAGAAGGCTGAAAAAAAGGAAGCAGGGGAAAAGTCAGAAAAGAATACAGAAGCCAAAGCTGAAAAGCATATTCAGTTTAAAAAGATAGAAGTAACCACAGGTGTAACAGAATTGGGCTACATAGAAATTACGCCATTGGAAGAAATACCGAAAGGTGCAAGGATTGCAACCAAAGGTGCATTTTATGTATTATCAAAAACCAGTGGTGGTAAAGAGGAAGAAGAATAATAACTAAATCAATTTTCATAAAATGATAAATACAGCCCCAAATCATAAGCATACTTACGATGAACAAGGCAGGATGACCTGCTGCACATTAGAAGAAAAAATCTATACCGAAGCAGGTGCAGAACAACTGCTGCATAAAAAGAAAACCATTGATAGTGGACAAGATAAAGTCCAATTGCAAGCTCATAGTAGTGTATGGAAACAATACCTGCCAGCCATTATCAGTTTCGTTATGTTGCTCATTGGCATTGCGTTGGATAATTATTTCAAACCCTCATTCTTTACAAACTATGTACGCCTTGCATGGTATGCTATTGCATACCTACCTGTTGGTTTACCGGTAATAAAAGAAGGATGGGAAGCCAGTCTTAAAAAAGAGTTCTTCACCGAGTTTACATTAATGGTATTGGCCACTATGGGGGCTTTTGCCATCGGTCAATATCCCGAAGGTGTTGCGGTAATGTTATTCTATGCCGTTGGTGAATTGTTTCAGAAGGCAGCAGTTAATAAAGCAAAAAACAATATCAAAGCCTTATTAGATGTCCGTCCATCTTCTGCCAGCGTTTTAAGGAATAATAAATACGAAGAAATAAAACCCGAAGAAGTAGAAATAGGCGAAACCATACAAATTAAAGCAGGCGAAAAAATTCCGTTAGATGGTGAAATGTTAAGTGAGGGCAGCAGCTTCAATACCGCAGCACTTACAGGAGAAAGCAAACCAAAATCTATTTATAAAGGAGCACAGGTATTGGCAGGTATGCTAAACCTTGATAAAGTAATTGAACTGAAAGTAACCAAAAAATTTGCCGATAGTTCCCTTGCACGGATTTTGGAAATGGTGCAAAATGCTACTGCAAGAAAGGCAAAAACAGAATTGCTGATAAGAAAATTTGCCAAAATCTATACACCTATCGTTTTCTTTTTGGCAGTAGCATTGGTGGTGGTTCCCTACTTTGTTCTAAGCAATTATGTGTTTAATGATTGGCTGTACAGGGCTTTAATTTTCTTAGTTATCAGTTGCCCTTGTGCATTGGTTATCTCTATTCCATTGGGCTATTTTGGCGGCATAGGTGCGGCTTCAAGAAATGGTATTTTGTTTAAAGGTTCTAATTATTTAGAGTTAATGACCAAAATAAATACCGTTGTGATGGACAAAACCGGCACACTAACGGCAGGTGTTTTTAAAGTGCAGGCAATTGTAACTAACGGAATGGACAAAACAGATTTCATAAAAACATTAGCTGCATTAGAAAGCAAATCAACACATCCTATTGCCAAAGCCATTGCCGAGTATGAAAAGAACGAAACACAAACTTACCAGGCGACAGAGATAGAAGAAATTTCAGGGCATGGCTTAAAGGGAAATGTGAACGGGAAAGAAGTATTGGCAGGTAATACAAAACTGCTAAAGAAATATAATATCACATACGATGCAGCTATTGACGAAATTATAGAAAGCATTGTAGTGGTAGCCATAGGCAACAAGTATACAGGTTATGTATTGATAGCCGATGAAGTAAAAGAGGATGCACAGGAAGCCATCAGGCAAATGCACCTGAACGGCATTAAACAAACCATAATGCTTAGTGGCGATAAAAATTCCATTACCCAAAAAGTAGCAAAACAAATTGGCATAGATACCGCCTTTGGCGATTTGCTACCAGAAAACAAAGTACAGAAAGTAGAAGAACTAAAACAGGACAAGACAAAAATCATTGCATTTGTAGGCGATGGCATCAACGATGCACCTGTATTGGCTTTAAGCGATGTGGGCATTGCAATGGGTGCAATGGGCAGCGATGCAGCCATAGAAACAGCCAATGTAGTGATACAAACAGACCAGCCTTTAAAGATTGTAACCGCCATTAAAATAGGCAAAGCCACCCGTAGCATTGTTATTCAGAATATCATTTTAGCATTTGCAGTAAAAGCCATTGTATTGGTATTGGGTGCTGGCGGTTTAGCCACCATGTGGGAAGCTGTTTTTGCGGATGTTGGTGTGGCTCTGTTGGCAATTTTGAATGCGGTGAGAATACAAAGGATGAAGTTTTAAATTTGTAATATTCAAACAAAACAAAGTGAGGAACCAACCATCAATATAATTTATAAATAAACAACACAACAAGTAAGTTATGCAGCAGACACTTCAATTAAATATCATCCCATTTTCAGCCCCAGTGCAAGAGGCTGAATTTGCTTTTTATACTTCAAAGCAAGATGGGTATTGCCCAATACACAAAGACGATTTAAACGGAGCAATTGAAGGCATCATTGACGAAAGCGAACTGCATTATGGTAATTGGCTTTACACGGATTTTGCACCTGCCAAAGAAAATGCAATTCTCATTTCAATAAATCTTACCGAATGTAAATACTTTGCCCAACATTATTACAGGCATCTTAACTTTATTTATACCAGCTCAAGTAGGTCAACGGATTTTCAATCATTTTGGGTTACTTCACCTTCTGAGCATTTTAACTATATATACTGTCCCAAAGGCTTGGTTTGCAATTAAACGAGGGGATATTAAAACACACAAAAATTCAATGATTAGGTTATATATCGGAGGTATTATCATTGCAGGAAGTTTTGCCATTCTTGCACCAGGTAGATATTTACATACTCTTTTCTTTAACTAAAATATCAAAACCGCTAAAGAATTTATATATAGCATTCAGCCCTTTAATTTCCTGATAGTCACATACTCAATCATCGCATTATAGCTGCATCTTTCGTCTGTAAGGGGAGCAATTAGAAAAGTCATCAGAAATGGTGACTTTTTTCGTTTAAACTCTATCTCTATTTCCTTTATTCATCGATTTTCTTGGTTTAAGCCCAGTAGAGGGCTTAGTGTTTTTTGACTATTTTAGTTGAGAGTTATACCTGTGGTTTTCAAATTGTGCCAAGAATGTGCCAAGAGTTGGTTTTAGTCAATCCGGTTTCAACTTTTTAAAGAGAGAAATCATCCTGTAAATTGGAGGAAGTAAATGTCGCTTTCCAATGATAAAAATTAATGATTTATCCCGCAAATCTCCTAATAGATGAATTTTGGATTAGTTAATCAGCCATAGCCCTTGGGTGCTTTCTGACCAAGACTATTCATAGCAATACGGGTTAAATTAGTTGATTTCGCTCATTTCTTCCCCCAAAATCATTTACTTATTTTTAAACGGAAACTCAACGCTCAAATACTCCCAGCTCAATTTTATTTTGCCTTCGTTAGCATTGGTCGGCATTACTTCATACGTAAGGGCTTCAACTAATTTATCGCTTTTGAAGGGTTTTACCTTAATTCGGATGATGTCATTTTCTTCTTTATAATCGTCCGATAAGTGCATATCCCACGTTTTACTCAAAATCAAAGTCCACGTTTCTCTATCAGGAATAGTAAAAAATCCATATTTACCTTTTGTAATAACTTTACCTTCAACCATTATATCATGACCAAAATCTATCCAAGTAGCTTTGTGAGCTCCCGATGACCATACTTGATTGAAGGCAACTAAACCATTCCAAATATTCCGCCCTCTCACACTCGGTGAACCGTATTCTATATGTACATGATTTGTGCCTACCATTGCCATTGCCGTCATTTTTGGACTTTTGGGCTTGACTGCTGTTTGACTGGTATCGACTTTGGGTTGATGGTTTTGGTGTTGGGCAAAAACGCCAATAGGTAATGTCAACAAGAGGTTTAAAACAATGTTTTTTTTCATGATTTTGTTTTTTATTGAAGTTAAATTATCTCAATAGACAATTAAAAAGTTTTTAGTAAGAAAAAGTTATTCCAGCACCCAATCCCATATCACTATCATAATGTGATGTAATGCCCATGTTTTTGTTTACGATGTAACGAAAACCTGCCATGTATTCCTTATCGGTGTTAAGCATAAAACTCACTCTAAGTCGTTTGGTAATAGGCATATCTTCTCTCATAAGTTGAAAACGAATATTTCCATCCTGATAGATTTCAGCTTGTCCAACAATGAGTAATGGCAACGTGTAATTTACGCCGACTGTAACAAGACTTCTTAGGTCCTTACTATTTGATTGCCCAAATAGATTTGTTTCCTGTTCATCTATTCCAAACTTTCTATAACGCCAATCAAAGCCAATAAATGGCATTAACCACTGCATTTTCCCAACATATCTACCAATATGTGTTTCTACCTCATATCCGTGAAAATCATGATAGCCCAATCGCCATTCTGAACCAATGCTCCACCTCGTATTTTGTAACATGGCCATTCCATCATTACCGTTGGTTGCAAAATCATTCTCAGCCATAAAATGAAACTTGCGGTCGTCTGCAAACAGTTTCCGTTGCGCTAGTTTTGGATTAGGAATCAATGGATTGGGCATCTGATTTTCATAACTTAATACCCTACCCATTCCGCTCATCATATGGTACAAAATATGACAATGGAAAAACCAATCACCTTCAACATTGGCGTTAAATTCTAATGTATCCGTCTCCATCGGCATAACATCCACAATGTTTTTTAAAGGAGCATTTTGTCCTTGACCGTTAAGTAACCTAAAATCATGCCCATGTAGGTGCATCGGATGGCGCATCATGGAACCATTGTAGAGAATAATTCTAACATTTTCTCCTTTTTTGATAAGGATTTTATCGGCTTCTGAAACGACCCTATTGTCTAAACTCCAAACATATCGATTCATATTACCGGAGAGTTTAAAGTACAATTCTTTTACTGGAGCATCCTTGGGCAATGCTGTTATGCTAGGGGACTTCAGCATGGCATAATTCAGGGTAACAATGTCTCCCAGTGCATTGGCATTATAACGATTGGGGTCATTGTCATCTTGTTTTGGCTTAGCATCGCCAGTTATTTCAGGATACATCACCACATTCATATCCATTTGATTTAAACTCATGGCCATACCCATATCATCCAATTCGCCATTCATCTTCATCATGTCATTCATCATCTTCATCCCTTCAAAATACTTTAATCGGGGTAAAGGTGATTTCAACTGTTTAATTCCATTTCCAATATAAATGGATGCTGAATTAGTCCGGTCTTCAGTCGTTGCTAAGAATTCATAGGCAGTCTTATCTGCTGGAATAGTAACAATAATATCATAGGTTTCTGAAACCGCAATAATTAATCTATCAACTTCAACCGGTTCCACATCGTTCCCATCATTTGCTACTACTGTAATTTTACCCCCGGCATAAGTCAGCCAAAAATAGGATGATGCACCCCCATTTGAAATTCTTAGTCTGACCTTGTCTCCACCTTTCAACTCATTTCCTGAGATACTTTTAAGCTCAGAACTTGGTTTACCATTCATGAATATTTTTTCATAATAGACATCGCTAACATCCATCGCTAACATCCGCTTCCATTCACTTAGCAACTTAGTTTTAAAATGACCTGCTGATATTGCTTCCCCATAACTTTGAACGGAGTTTTTTCTCAATGCGGGATAATCATTGGCATTATGAAGCATCCTGTGAATATTCTCGGGTTTGAGATTGGTCCACTCACTCAGTACAATAGGAAGCGTTGGTAAGTCATCGATTCCTTTCCTAAAAGAGTCGTCGTTCGGTCTTTTTAACATGACAAAATTCCCATACATTCCTATTTGTTCCTGCAACCCTGAGTGTGAGTGATACCAGTGGGTACCATTTTGAATGATTGGGAAACGATAGATATGAGTTGTATTTGGCCGAATGGGCATTTGTGTAAGGTTGGGAACCCCATCTTCTTTATTGGGTAAAAATAGCCCGTGCCAATGTAAAGAGGTTTCCTCCTTAAGTAGGTTATGAACGTGTATTTCAGCCGTATCACCTTCGGTAAATGTTAAGGTTGGCATTGGTATTTGACCATTAACTGCAATCGCTCTTTTTTCTTTGCCAGCAAAATGCACTAAAGTGTCTTTTACGTAAAGGTCATAGCGAACAACTTTTTGGGCGAAAACAGTTGTTGAAAACAGCACAAAAACGGCAATTATTGGTATCAATCTCATGTTTAAAATAAATTTAAAATCATATATCCGCTCATTACAATCATCAATGCATCTTCGATAATTGTCACAGTACTCATTGGCAAATTAAAAACTGCCCCCAAACAAGCACATTGTATTTTCTTATTATCAAATACTGACTGCAAAACACCTATTATACTTATACTCATGACCACAAACGTGCAGGCATTTGTTACTAAAGGATTGTAATTTAAAAGATAAGAAATACCCAAGCCAACCTCTACAAAAGCGTATGAATATGCCCAAAAGGAGAATTTTTTTGCTACCACATCATACATGACATAACTTTCGGCAAAACCTTTTAAATTTAACAATTTGAAAAATGAGAACACTAAGAAGAACCCAGCCATAAAATGCTGCATCGCCTCCATTAAAATAATATGTCCGCTTTTCAGTTGTATCAATAAAGTAATAGTAGAGACATAGAGAAAAATCAGCAAAATTGGAGCATAAGTTTGAAACCACGATTTTGCTTGTTCCTCTAATTCAATGTTTTGTTTTGCAGAAATGGTATATTTTGCATCTAATACTTTCTGGAAATTTGACAAGTTGATGTGCCTATCCATTGAAATGGTAACCGAATCGTATTCCTTAGAAACCTCAACATTAGTTACATTTTCAACGCTCTCTAACAATGATTTTACTTTTGCTTCACAACTTGTGCAAGTCATTCCAGTTAATTGATATGTATGTGTCATATTTGTGTTTTTAAATAGAGTTATATAAAACGCAAATTTTCCAAATTAAAACCATCGTGACGTTACGTTATTTTTTAGAAATTATATAAGATTTCCTTTCTTATACACTGTCAATACCGGTTCTTTTACTTGATTTAAGTTGTTTAAAATAGGACGTTGTAAAACCTGTTTCCCTTTTAAATTGATTACTTAGATACGCAACACTACTGTAATTCAATTGGTATGCAATTTGGCTCAATGTTAATTCATCATACATGAGCAATTCTTTTACTTTTTCAATTTTTTGCTTGATAAAGAATTGTTCAATGGTTTGCTGTTCTACTACCGAAAAAAGGTTACTCAGAGATTTGTATTCGTGATTTAAGTGTTGAGATAAATAATTAGAAAGATTAACTCTTAAGTCATTGTTTTTGTGATGAACCAATTCAATAATTAGATTTTTTACCTGTTCAATTGTTCTACCTTTTTTGTCATCAATTAATTCAAACCCAACAGACTTGAAGACACTGATTACATCCAATTTTATGGAATCTATATTTTCTTCTTTTATTTCTACCTCACCTAACTCAATGTGAATTGGGTGAAGTCCAAGTTTTTCTAGCTCAGACTTCACGACCATTTTACATCGATTACAAACCATGTTTTTAATGTATAGTTTCATTAATTTAAGGTTTCAACAACTTTACCACATCCCAACATTTTAGTACCATAATAGGGGTTTTTAACGATGTTCTCTTTACTCAACCAATTTGCCCCTTTTCCTTTGTTAGCCATTGGACAAAATTGATAATATGTTGGGGTATCTTGTTTTGAGACTTTCATCACCGAATACATGTTTTTAGATAAAGATGTAAAGTGGTCTCTTTGATGTCCGGCATCTTTGGTTTCCGAAATATGTTCAGCATCAAAGACCAAATCTTTCATCACTTTCATCCATTCTACATGTTCTTCTTTTGTTAATGATTCCATTTTAACCGAATTAATAGAATTCAACAGGGATGCTGCTTTTGTTGCTGCCAGATTACCATCCGTTTTCACCAAAGCATCTTTCACAGCAAAATAGGAATCGAAGACTTCTTTGAGTTGCTCTTCTTGTATATTTGTTGCTAAAATGGGTGCGACAACTTTTTCTTCTACAGCAAGAATTACCGTTTTTGCATCTTCAACTTTTACAAGAACTTTTCCTGTCCGTTCATATTGGCAACAAGTTTCAAGTTTAGCATAAACATTGTCAGGAGCGAGAAATTTGTCGCTGTCATATCCTGCCAAACCAATTCGTTTTAGAATTTCATCTTGATTTGTTTTCTTTTCATCAAAGGTCAGGACCGCCATTTTCGTATCCTTGTTCCATTCTACATGGACCACATTCTTTACATTAGCAGCCGATTCGATAGTACTTTTACAGATTGAACAATTTCCATAGATGTGTACGGTTTCTACCTTGGCATTTTTGATTTCTGCGAAACAAGTCGAGATGGATAGCATTAATGCCATTGCCATCAATAATTTTATTGATTTCATTTTTTCAAATTTTTTTTGTAAAAATAGTAAGAATTGAAGCAATAATTTGCTTTCGTTGAGACAGTCCTATGACTGCCATGGCAATAAATTAGCCTATATTGGGAGGGGTCCAAATGTAACCAAAGCCAAAAGAATGGTAGGTTTCGTTGTAATAAGATTTTACTTTTTCACTAGTTCTAAAGGTAATAATATCTACGCGCACTAAATAATTAGACAAAACCAGCGACGTTAAAGTTGGCGGACAACTACATTTTGAATTATCACAATTCCCCCCACAACTATTGTCTTCCTTCTGTTGGGTGTTTTTATGATTATTGCAACAATCCTTTTTATTAGATTTATCAGACGAGTCTTTTAAACAGCAGGATTTCTCCGCTTTCTTAGATTTTGCTCCACACGCATAGGATTTCACGGGCACGGTTAGGCAGCCAAGAAATGTAATTATGAGCAGTATGTGAAATTTTTGCAACATATTTCTTATAACGATAAAAGTACGAATTTGTTTCAATTTTTAATGAATTAGCTCTAAATTTAAATACTTCCTTCAAATAAAGTGCTGTTATACTAATTTCACAATTAATGATAAAGCGCGCAATTTCTTACAATGAATGAAAAAGTGATGAATGTCAAATACTACCTCCAATTTAGACAAAGTTAAAAGAAAAACACTTGTCGGATTTCCAATATCCAAACCAACTCTTGGCATATTCTTGGCACAAACAGAAAATCGCATGTAAAACACTTGATGAAATATGTCCAAAAAACACATAACCCTCTCATGGGACTCGAACCACAAAAATCGTTGAATATGGGTTGATTTTAAACGAAAAAAGTCACTATTTCTAGTGACTTTCTTGTTTGCTCCCTCTCCTGGGCTCGAACCAGGGACCCCATGATTAACAGTCATGTGCTCTAACCAACTGAGCTAAGAAGGAATTTTGTTCCTATTGGGACTGCAAAAATAGGGGGACAATTCATTAAATGCAAGATTGCCCCCCATTTTTTTTGAAATTATTTCTTTTCAGTGGCCTTTTCTGCTGCTTTCGGATCCTTCTTCTTCACTAAGTCTCCTTCTTTCAGCTTCTTAGCAACTGTCGCATATGGCCCTGCGATGATCTCTTGTCCGTCTTTCAAGCCGTTCACGATTTCGATATTTTCAAAATCTGAGATGCCTGTTTTCACTTGGATCATTTTCGCTTTACCTTTCTCCATCACGAATACTACTTCTTTCGTGTTTTCCTTGCGTTTCTTCGCTTCTAAGGCATCGTTAGAGTTCGTCGCGTTCGTTCCGTCCTCTTCCTTCTTTTCGCCCTCTTTCACCTCAGCACCGATCTCACGAGTGGTTACTGCAGATAAAGGTACCGTAGCGATGTTTTCCTTTCTGTTGGTCAAAATCTCCACAGACGCTGTCATTCCAGGCTTCAACGGATAAGACAATTTGCCTTTGATTAAATCCGCGTAAGATGAACGCAAGACACGAATCTTCACTTCGAATTCCGTTACTGCATCATTTGAAACAGCAGACGCTCCACTTGAATTCGCTGAGCTCGCAATTTCGTATACCACCCCTTTGAACTTACGCTCGCTTGAAGAGAAAGCATCTACGTCAATTAAAACGGTATCGCCGATGCTTACACGGGTGATGTCATTTTCGTTTACGTTCACGCGAACTTCCATTTTGTTCAAGTTCGCGATGCGCAACATTTCTGTTCCCGCCATTTGTGACGTTCCTACGACACGCTCCCCTAATTCTACGTTTAACTTCGAGATGATACCGCTTTGAGGGGCATAAATCGTCGTCTTCGTTAGGTTCGTTTTAGCTTCTTTTAAGGTCGCTTGTGATGATTTCACATTGTAATTCGCGGCATTTACGTTTGCTTTTGCAGCCTCCAAATCTTGTTTAGCCACTGTATAGGCTGATACAAATTGGTCAAAGTCCGCATCAGAGATTACTTTGTCCTTGTGCAATTTCGCGTTACGATCATAGTCAATTTTGGCCTTAGAAAGACGTGCTTCGCTTTGGGCTAAAACTGCCTTACTTTGCTCCATGTTTGCTTTCGTCGCATTCATTTGTGCTTCTGCACGTGCCAAAAGAGACACATAGTTATCCGGACGAATCTTCAACAATTCCTGGCCAGCCACTACGGAATCGCCTTCCGCTACGTTCAAGGAAACAATCTCCCCAGAAACGTCTGGCGATAATTTCACCTCTACTTCCGGCTGGATCTTTCCAGACGCACTGACTTTTTCAATGATCGTCGAACGAGAAACCTTCGCGAACTCTACTTCTGTAGGCTCTACTTTCCCGATCCATTCCATTTTTTTGGCTAGAAATAATCCACCAAAAATCAATACCACCGCGCCTCCGATGATCATCCAAGTCCGCTTACTGTTGTTGTTTGTTGCCATAATTTTAGTCAATAGTCTCTAGTCGATAGTCGCTAGCGAAAAATTTAATTAAACTCTTTATCTATACTCTCTACTCTATTATCTCCAATCTAAAAAACCAGACTCTTCCCTTGATAAAAATCCAAAATCTTCGTTCTAAACACGAAGTCATATTTCGATTGTACCAAGCTCAAGCGCGCCTTGTCTAAATTCGTTTTTTGTAAGTTATAGCTTACGAAATCGATTGTTCCTGCTTGAAAACGGCTTTCAGCTGCGCGGAAAGACTCTTCTAAAGCGGATACTTGTGAAAGGCCCGCTTCGTATTTCATGGCTGCGTTGTTTAAATTAACGTAGGCTTGCTCGATGTTTTGGCGCAGCGTTAAGCGCGCTTTTGAGGCTTCAATCGAAGCATTCTCGCGTTGTAAACCGGCCTGTGCAATTCTCGTTTTGTTCGCAAAACGCGCGAAGATCGGGATGTTTAATCCTAGCGAAATCACCTTGTTTTGGGTGTTATTCAATTGATCAAAGTAGCCCATCGTTAAGGCATTTGACTGGTTCGCAGACATACTTGCACTTAGGGATAGGGTAGGCATGGTACCTGCTTTGGCCACCGAAATACCTTTTAAGGCACTTTGTACCCGTAGATCAGCGGCTTTCACTAGAGGCTGGATCGCCAAAGCTTTGGCATATAAATCATCCATTCCCGTGTCATATCCATTAGAACTAGGCGTAGGAACCTGAATGCGTTGCAATGAAATGGCTGAAATACTCGAATCGTTTAACAATTGAATCAAGGTCAATTTATTGAGGTCCAAAGAACTCTGGAAACTCACCACGTTCGATTCTTCATTCGCTAATTGCGCTTTCAAATCCAATAGGTTAGAAGGGGCAAGGGAGCCCGCATTCACTAATTTCTCCGTACGAGAAATCTGTAATTTCGTAATTTCTGTCTGCGACTTCGCGATGCTTAATTGATCTTCCGAATTCAAAATGGCTAAGTACGAAAGCACCACTTGTAGGGAAATGTTTTCCTTGATAGATGCCAAATCTTCTTGCGAAGCCTTCAGGTTATAATCGTTTTGGAGAACCGAGTTACGAATTTGGCCTCCATTAAAAAGAAGCATTCCTGCGTTTAAACCCAAGTTATTGTAATTAATGTTACGCGAATCGTATCCGTTCGTGAAGGGGTTAATACTACGTCCAAAAGAAGCCGATTGATTAATATTCGCACTTAAATTAGGCAAGGCGTTATTTTTCGACTGCTGCAACTGCAATTGTGCGTTGCGCAAACTCACCTCGTAAGACTTCACATTTAGATTGTGTTGTAACGCGATTTCAACCGCCTTCGAAAGCGATAATTGAACTGTATTTCCGTTCGCCTGAATCGCTGAAGCGTTCTGAGCTGTCGCTGATATTCCGCTGGCCAAAAGCAAAGCAGAAAGACTGAATATTTTTAAAGACATAGGTCAACAATAAAATGTATGCAAAGGTAAACAATCCCGCGAAAGCCGCTCCTTATTTTAGGATAAACGGCAAGGCTTCAGGATAAAACCCCATTTATGGTATAACGGAGAACTTTTCTTTCGCCACTTTGCGCGAAAAAGCATTGAAGTGCCACCACTCATATTCAATGGGCATAAAGCCCGCACTTTTCATGGCTTTGCGTAGAATGAGGCGATTATCGATGGCTTTTTGGCTTAATTTTCCCGCCTTCAATAACCTCGCTTCTTCTTTCGGGTAGGCCATTTCGCCAAAGAAATCATATTTCGTCCCCATCTCCAGCGGCTTTCCTGTCTCATCCGCCACCGTTAAATCGATCGCACTTCCATAATTGTGAATCGAATGCTCCTTCGGGTCCGCCACATAGGTCCGGCGTTTTTCTGGGCTATATTCTGTCAACGTATTCCAAAGTTCCCACTGCTTCGAAAGCGGTCTAGCCGCATCATAAATCAACAAATGATAGCCAGGATGCGCTTTTTCCAAATTCTCCTGTGCCTTCTTCAACATCACAACCGTCTCCTTTTGCAAGTAGGCATGCGTCAAACAACCATATACGTTCTTCTTCATGAAATTATCAGAAGTCGCATATTTTAGCTCAACTAAAACGTTCTTCACTTGAGCTGTCACCTCTTGTAGCCCCTGTTTCTGCATGGATAATTCGGCAGCACAGGTCGTTTTTTGTGCCTTCAACGACAAGCTAATTAGTAGCATTAGAACTGCTTTAGCGAATAGATTCTTCATTTTGACGGAATTTTCCCTAAATTTAATCGTTTTTTACCTCTCTTACCTATGGCTTTAAATTGGATTTGGTTTTTGTTCTTCGGTGTCGCGTTCGTCGTCGCCCTGATTCAATTCATTTTCTTCGGTAATACCGACATATTTAAAATCCTGGTAGACGGGATGTTTGACTCCGCGGAAGTAGCCGTCATGAAAGTGGCTCTTCCATTAACGGGCGTCATGGCCTTCTTTATGGGCATTTTGCAAGTAGGGGAGAAGGCGGGTGCGATTCATTTTTTGGCCCGCAAAATCCAACCTTTCTTTTCTCGTTTGTTTCCTGAAGTTCCAAAAGACCACCCCGTTCATGGCCAAATGATCATGAACTTCTCGGCAAACCTTTTAGGATTAGATAACGCTGCCACCCCATTCGGTTTAAAAGCGATGCAAGGTTTACAGGATTTGAATACAGAGAAGGAAACCGCCTCTAACGCCCAAATCATGTTCCTCGTGCTCCACAGCGCAGGCCCCGTTTTAATCCCACTTTCCATCATGGCTCAACGGGCCATTTATGGCGCCCAAGACGCCTCAGACGTATTTATTCCCTGCCTCATGGCCACTTACGCCGCCACCATCACGGGTCTGATTTTCGTCTCCTTCAAGCAAAAAATTCGTCTGTTTGAACCCGTTCTCTTTGGCTGGCTTTTCAGCATCACCGCCATTCTTGCCGGTATTTTATGGTACTTCAGCAGCCTCCCAAAAGAGCAAATCGACATCCAGTCCAAACTCTTCAGCAACGGCATCCTTTTCGCCCTCATTTTTTCCTTCATCGCTGCGGCCTTTTATAAGAAAGTAGACATTTTCGGGACCTTCGTTGAAGGCGCCAAAGGCGGATTCGAAACCTCCGTCCGCATCATTCCTTACCTCGTAGGCATGCTCGTAGCCATTTCTTGCCTTCGCAACTCTGGCGTTTTAGATTTCATCGTAGACGGCATGAAAATGGCCGTCAACTATATGGGAATCGACAATCGCTTCACAGACGCAATGCCCACTGCTCTTTTACACCCCGTTTCAGGTAGCGGTTCCCGCGCCATGATGATTGACACGATGAAAACCTTCGGCCCAGATTCCTTCGCCGGCCGCCTTTCTTGTGTCTTCCAAGGCTCCGCAGAAACGGTCCTTTTCGTCATCGCCCTGTACTACGGCTCTGTTCAAGTTCGCAACATTCGCTACACGCTATGGGCGGGATTAGCGGCGGATTTGGTGGGGATCCTTACTGCTATTTTTGTGAGTTATCTTTTTTTCGGATAGGCATTAAATGATGAATGGTAAGTGGTAAATGGTGAATGAATCTACCATCAAATATTTACCATTCACCACTTACCATTAACCATTTATAGTTTTACTTCTCTGCTAATGCCGCAACAAGCTCAAACCCTAAACTCTCTATCTTAAGCCTCACCTCATGCTTATTCTTCAGCCCTACAATCTTGGCGGTTTGACCGGTGAGTGGGCCGGATTCGATGGTGATGTAGTCGCCGATTTTTGCGGTGGTGCCGATGGTTTCTACCTCGAGGTGGTCAGAAAGGAATTGTCTGATGGCAAGGATTTCAGCGTCTTGGATGACGGCAGGTTTGTGGAGCCAGTAGACGAAGTTCACGACACCGAAGGTGCGGCGGACTAAACCACTTTGTTTCTCTAGGTCGATGTTAACGAAGACGTAGGAGCGGAAGAGGACTTCTTCGACCCATTTTTTGCGGTCAGACCATTGCTTCTTACGCTTGGTGGTAGGGCAATAGGCTTCGATGCCTAGCTCTTCGAGGCGCAAGGAGACTTTCTTCTCCATTCTGGATTTCGTATAAATCGCGTACCAAGCCATGTTTATAAGCGGGCGTCAGCCAGGTCTTTGGAAAGGATAGATTTGATATCAAAAATGACTCCGTTTTCTGCTTTCAAGGCTGCGAAGGGGAGGTCAAGAAATTCGTTGTGGGCTACGGTTAAAACGATCGCTTGGTATTTATCAGCTAGTTTTGAGACTAGTTCGATGCCGTGTTCGTGCTTCACTTCGGCTGCGTTTGCCCAGGGATCGTAGACGTCTACGTCCATGCCAAAGTCTACTAATTCCTTGTAGATATCCACCACGCGAGAGTTGCGGATGTCTGGGCAGTTTTCTTTGAAGGTGATGCCGAGCATGAGGGTTTTGGCGCCGCCGATTTTTTGGCCTTTATTAATCAATAGTTTGACTAATTTATTCGCCACGAAAATACCCATGTTGTCGTTCACGCGGCGACCCGAAAGGATCACTTGTGGATAATAACCGAGGCTTTCGGATTTGTGCAATAGGTAATAGGGGTCCACGCCAATGCAGTGGCCGCCTACTAATCCGGGTTTGAAATTCAAGAAATTCCACTTCGTTCCGGCAGCTTCTAACACCTCGGTGGTGTCAATGCCCATGCGATCGAAAATCAAGGCTAATTCGTTTACGAACGAGATGTTGACGTCGCGTTGGGCGTTTTCGATGGCCTTGCTCGCTTCGGCTACTTTCATCGAAGGCGCTTTGTGCGTTCCTGCGGTGATGATGGAGCGGTAGAGTTGGTCGACTTTTTCGGCGATTTCGGGAGTGGATCCAGAGGTAACTTTCTTGATTTTAGTCAAGGTGTTTACCTTGTCGCCTGGGTTAATGCGCTCTGGCGAATAGCCGCAGAAGAAGTCCTCGTTAAACTTTAATCCGGAGAATTTTTCCAAAACCGGAACGCAATCTTCCTCCGTACAACCCGGGTAAACCGTGGATTCGTAAATGACTAGGTCGCCTTTTTTCAAGGCTTTCCCAATCATCTCCGATGCCTTCAACAGGGGACTTAAATCCGGCTTTTTGAAGTGGTCAATGGGGGTAGGAACCGTAACGATAAAGGTGTTGCAAGTGCTTAAATCGGCGGCATTCGAGGAGAAAGTTAAAGAAACAGATTCCTTTAATTGCTCTGCTGTAACCTCTTGAGTACGGTCAAAACCCGTGTTTAATTCCGCGATGCGGCTCGTGTCAATATCAAATCCGAGGGTGGGGATGTTTTTTCCAAACTCCACCGCCAGCGGAAAACCCACATATCCTAAGCCAATAATGGCGATCCGTGTACTCATCTTATTTGTTCGAGAAAAGTTTTACGTCCGCCTGAATCATGTCTTTCACTAGCGCGGCTAAGTCGTATTTGAGGGTCCAGCCTAGTTTTTCTTTGGCCTTCGTAGGATCTCCGATCAATAATTCTACCTCCGTAGGACGGAAATAGCGAGGATCTATCGCGATCACTTCTTGTCCCACTGGTACTTGATACGCCGGGTTCGAGCAAGAAACGACGGTTCCTTTTTCGTTCACACCCTCACCTGAGAAGGCTACTTCAATGCCTAATTCCGCAAATGAAAGGCGAATAAACTCGCGAACGGTCGTTGTAACGCCAGTTGCGATCACGTAATCTTCTGGTGTATCTTGTTGCAAAATCAACCACATCGCCTCGATGTAATCTTTCGCGTGGCCCCAGTCGCGTTTCGCGTCTAGATTACCTAAGTGAATCTTTTTCTCTTGTCCCAAAGCGATTTGGGCCACACCGCGAGTAATCTTGCGCGTCACGAAAGTCTCGCCGCGAAGCGGGGATTCGTGGTTAAATAAAATACCGTTTACCGCAAACATGCCGTAAGCTTCGCGGTAATTCACCGTGATCCAGTAGCCGTATAATTTAGCGACAGCGTAAGGAGAACGCGGGTAGAAGGGAGTCGTCTCCGATTGCGGAACTTCCTGTACTAGGCCGTAAAGTTCCGAAGTGGACGCTTGGTACACTTTGGTCTTTTTAATCAAACCTAGCAAACGTATGGCCTCTAGAATACGCAAGGTTCCGATGCCGTCTACCTGCGCTGTATATTCGGGTTCGTCGAAAGATACTTTCACGTGAGACATCGCCCCCAGATTGTAAATTTCGTCCGGCTGCACTTCTTGAATGATGCGAATGATATTCGTGGAATCACTTAAATCTCCGTAATGCAAGATAAAGGAGGCCGAATCCACGTGCGGATCTTGGTACAAATGATCAATGCGATCGGTATTAATCAACGAGCTTCTGCGCTTGATACCGTGCACGATATAACCCTTATTTAAAAGAAATTCCGCTAAATAAGCGCCATCTTGTCCTGTTACACCCGTAATAAGGGCTACCTTTTTTCCTGTCGACATACGATTCATTAAGAAATCAAAATTACGCAAAAAAGAGGCCTAACGCAATTATTCATACAGGCCCAAAATCGCCTTCTCGTGTTTCGCGTAAATCGCCTTGCGCTTTAATTTCAAGGTAGGAGTGATTTCACCATCCGCTACCGTGAACAAACGCGGCAAAAGAACGAATTTTTTAACCTGTTCGTATTTCGCCACCGAAGCCATCGTTTCCAAAACTTCTTGCTCTATTTTAGCGAACACTTTCGGGTTTTTAATCAAGGCTTCTGGGCCTTTTACGCCTAATTCTTGTTGATCCGCCCACACTTGCAAGGCATTAAATTCTGGGATGATGAGTGCTGATGGGAATTTTTGGCCTTCGCCCACTACCATACATTGCTCAATAAAGGCTGATTCTTTTAGCTTATTCTCCACTAATTGTGGCGCTACGTATTTTCCACCAGACGTTTTAAAGATCTCCTTCTTGCGATCTGTGATCTTCAAATATTTTCCGTCTACCATCATTCCGATGTCTCCCGTGTGGAACCAACCCTCTGGATCAATCGCCTCAGCCGTTGCCTCTGGATTTTTGTAATAACCGACCATCACCGAATCCCCTTTCACACAAATCTCCCCATCTTCTGCGATCTTCAATTCTATCGAGTCCACTAAAGAACCCACACAGCCTACCTTAAAATCCGGTGGATTCACACGTGATACCGAAATAACGGGCGAAGTCTCGGTTAAACCATAGCCTTCTGAAACCGGAATGCCGGCCGCCCAGAAAACACGGGATAAACGAGGTTGCAATGCAGCAGAACCCGAAGCGATCAATCGAACGCTTCCGCCCAAGGCTTCACGCCATTTGCTGAAAATAACTTTTCTGTAAAAGGCCAGTTTTAAAGAATCTAGTAAACCTAGCTTCTCCATGGGATCGTATTGTAAACCGAATTCCAAAGCGCCAAAGAATAGCGTCCGTTTGATGCCGGTGAGCTCATTTCCTTTGGCCAAAATCTTATCATAAACCTTCTCCAATAAACGTGGAACGGTCGCAAACATCGCCGGTTTTACCTCCTTAATATTATCTGCAATCGTCTCCATACTCTCCGCATAATAGACCGCAACACCGTAATACATGTACATGTACACATCTGTACGCTCGTAAATATGGCATAAAGGCAAGAAACTTAACGCGCGATCACTGGCATATAAATCAAAGAATTTGCCCCGAATCAAGGCCTTAATATTGCTGACAATGTTATGATGTGTTAACATGACACCCTTCGGACGACCTGTGGTTCCAGAGGTATAAATTAACGTCAATAAATCACTAGGTTTTACCGCATCCATTAAAGGCTGTAAAACGGCCGCGTCTTTTCCTTCTCCTAATTCCTTCACTGCCGTCCACATCTCCACATCCGCTACTGGATCAAAGGTATAAACGCCTTTGATTTGCTTATTCCCTTTAGAAGCTTCCTTTACTTTTAAATACAATTCCTCATTTTCACAGAAGATGTATTTTACCTCTGCATCTTTGAAAATATACGCATAATCTTCAATCGTAATGGTGGGATACATGGGTACTGTCACACCTCCAATGATTTGAACAGCAAAATCAACGAAATTCCAAGCCGGACGATTACCCGAGATGATCGCAATTTTATCCCCCGGTTTTACCTGGAGTTCTAAAAGGCCTAAGGCTAAGGTTTGAATGTTCTCTAAGGTACTTGCCGATGAATAGTTTTTCCATTCGCCATCCCTCTTTTTGTTAAAGAGGTCTTCTTTTTGAAAACTTTTGTACGCGGTCAATAAGTCGAATACGCGGTTGAATTGTTGATGAACCATTTGTCTGAAGGGTTTAGAAGCGGCAATTTAGCCAAATTGTATTAAATATAGTTATTTTTGCACCTAATTTACTTATCCACCAGTTATCCACATTCGAACAGGTGATTTACTCTTTTTTTATCTCTTTATACTATTTTATATACCTATAATATCAAAAAAGCATCAAAACCTTTTTTTCAGCTTAAAACTTATCCACACACATAAATTAAAAAAAGAAAAAGTTTTTTAAATCTCTTTTTTGTTTCTTCTTGTTGTTCTCTGTGGATAAGTGGATAACTCAAAATCGTGTTTGTAAGTGCTTGATATCAGTGAGTTTTGCAAATTCGAAACGCAATACACCTGTGTGGATAAGTAGCTAACAACTTGTGGATAAGTCTGAGTTTATCCACACTGCCTTGTGTGGGTAAAAACTTATGCACACTTATCCACGGTTTATGTGGATAGAATGTGGATAAAAAAGGCACTTATCCACACTGCTATGGTAGGGTTATCCACAAGTCACTTAACTGGAAGTTGGCCTTTAATTTGATCTTCGTATCAAAGTAATAAACCTCTTCTGATTTAGTCCGTGTCTTGTAATTTCCAATGTCCCATTGGCCATTTTCGTTGGTATCCACGATGGCTCTTAGGGTATAGAGGCCAGGTTCCACGTTTACAAAAGAACAAGGACCCGTGGCTTTTTGCTCGTATGCTTTCTCTAGTTTATCCCCTTTTAACAGCTGGTAGATATAATGACCAGGCTGGCGAATACCTCCCTCGATGACACCTGTTTCTTCCGGATCTAAACGTTTAATAACTTGTTTGTATTCGTTTGTAGAATCTGCCTCTGGGCCCACGAAAGCAATTTTATCTAAGGCCAAAGTGAACTTGGGCGCCTTAGGTAAAAACGTACTTTTAATGGTCAATACATTTTGGAATTTATTCCATGAGAATGCCTCATCAGGGAACGTTAAGTCATCCTCATTCTCCGTTAAAATGTGTACTTTTTTAGAGACCCATTGTAAGACTGGTTTAGGGAAAATGAGCATTAGGGAGTCTGTGGGAACGATTTGTGCACCTACCTTAGGGAACACGTCGAAACCAAGTGCCGCATAGGTTGACTTTTCTTTTTTTGCTAGTTCGCGGAATTTAGCCTTTAACTTGAACTCGTATTTTCTGCCTACCGAATCTTCTAGGGCCGCTTCGATCTTCAGTGTATCGGCCTTATTTAATCCGCCGGCATAGATGCGCAAGTTGCGGTCGTTTTCGATTTGATAAAGGGGTTTTTCGCTCGATGAAAAGCGTAAATCTGCTGTTTTAATTCCACGCGAAAACTCATAAAGAATGGTCTTTGCGGTGGAGGTCGTTTTGCTTAATTTTAGCGGATCCTGGTTCTGTAGGGCGATTTTAAAGTTGCGCGTCTCATTTTTGCGTAGATCGATGAAGGGTTCTGTGATGAAGTCTACCGATTCTTTGGCGGAATTATAAACCAGGTTATTGTTTGCGTCCTCGAAGGCTGCCATGTAGTATTTCCCGGCAGCTAAGTTTTCCAAAGCATAGGTACCAGACGTATCCGTTCGAACGAAATAGTAAGGCTTCGCTTTGTCGATAGACAAGCTATCTGTGTAAGGGTAAAGGCCTACCGTGATGTTATCGGCTTTCTTGTTAGTTAACAGGTGCTTTATGCGACCCTCAATTTTCAAGGAATCAATCGCATTTGAGGTGCTGAAAACGAGTTTTATATTCTTGCCTTTATTCCGTTCAGCGATATCTTCTACGGCATTTCTAAAGTTGAAGGTATAGGTGGTATTATCTTTTAGAGCACTGTCCAGAACGAGTGTTAAGCCAGTAGGCCGAATCCGCGTTTCGTAATTACCAATTGAGGGAGTAATTAACAATTCCTGATTTAGGTTTTTAACCGTGACGTATTCGTTGAAGTTTAATTCGATTTTTTTGCCTTTGAAATTCTTGCTTTTGTTTAAGGGGATAGAGCTCAGAACTACCGGCGCTAAGGTGTCTTTTTTTCCCCCGGGAGGAGAGGCCATTTGGGCGCAACTCTGTAGAAAAACTAAGCTGATTCCTAGGCCTAAAAATGCAAACAATAAGCTGAATTTCAGGTAATTACGCATGTTCAAAAAAGTATAAATTACTGGAAAAATTCGGCTTGCCTAGCATCGCTCGTAGGTTAGAAAGTAGACCAATACAGAACGAATGAAGTAAGCGCTTGTTCCCCGTTTTGTATTCGTTACTTAACAAAGAAATGTAAAAGCTATCGAAGATCAGTCCGCGACTCTTCTTTAATTTAAACCCGTATTTAGCCGCTAATGCGGTGATGGTGGCTGGGGTGAAGTGGTAAATGTGTCGTGGAACATCATAGGCTGCCCAGTATTGTTCGAAATGGTTTGCATCGAAGGAAGCGGGATTAGGCAAGGCTAAAAGCAATTTTCCGTCTGGCGCTAAACGGCTTTTAAAGAATTGAAAATATTCGTCTAGTTCGTAGACATGTTCTAACACATGCCAAAGTGTAATCACCTGAAAGCTTTTGTCTGAGCTGATTTCTTTTAAAGACGGCGCAATGGGTAGGCCCGTTAATTTCGCGGCTCTAGTGGCTGTTTCTGGGTCTAATTCAACGCCATTAATATGCCAACCCTTTTCTTTCGCGGCCGCTAAGAAGTGGCCGTTTCCACAGCCAATATCTAGCAGTTCTTTATTTCCTTTTCTCTCTGGCTCAATCCACTTCGTTTTCGACTGCAAGGTGAATTTGCGTACGGCGTGATATAACTTATTGACAATTCCCTCATTCGTATCGCTGTGCGAAATATAGGCACTCGCGTGGTAATAAGGTCCCGCTTCGTGTGCCGCTGGTCGTGGATTCGTGTAGATCAACTGACATGAATGACAGGTCACGATATGAAACAGTTCGTTCGATACGGTATAGTCTTTCGCCTTGAATTTCAAGGCGGAATCAGGCGATCCGCAAATGGGGCAGTTTTGTATGTTTTCCATTAGCGTCCCATGAATAAAAGTAAGATCGAAACGTCCGATGCGGATACGCCAGAAATGCGACTTGCCTGTCCGATGGTTTGTGGCAAAATCGATTTCAATTTAATGCGCGATTCTGTCGAAAGCGTTTTGATTTTATCGTAATCAAAATTCGCTGGAATCGTTAAGTCTTCCATTGATTTCATTTTGTCTACCATTAAACGTTCTTTCTCAATATAGCTTTCATACTTCACAAGGATCTCCACTTGTTCGCGTACTTCTTGTGAATAGTTTCTAACGATCGGTTCCACACTTGGGTGGGTTGCGATGCGGTCGAAGGATAAATCGGAACGGCGTAATAAATTCACGATGGGCGCCCCCTCTTTTAAGGTCGCGCTTCCCTCCTGCTCTAGCCAGTCGTTTACTTCGGTTGGTTTTACTTTCGTATTTTTTATTTCTTCTGTCAAAGCCGCTACTTGCGCTTTCTTCTCTTGGAATTTATTCCAGCGTTGATCGGTCGCTAAACCTAATTGGTATCCTTTTGCGGTTAAGCGTTCATCCGCATTGTCTTGTCTTAGCAGCGTTCTAAACTCGGCACGGGATGTGAACATGCGGTACGGCTCGTCCGTTCCTTTGTTAATTAAATCATCGATTAACACACCGATGTACGCATCCGAACGAGACAACGTAAATGGATCTAATTCGTGCGTTTTTAAGTGGGCATTGATACCCGCCATTAGTCCTTGGCAAGCGGCTTCTTCGTAACCTGTGGTACCGTTGATTTGGCCAGCAAAGAATAAGCCTTTCACGCGCTTCGTCTCTAAGGTGGGAGCCAATTGAGTAGGTGGGAAATAATCGTATTCGATCGCGTAACCCGGACGGAACATCTTCGCTTTTTCAAATCCTGGGATTAAACGAATCGCTTCGAATTGAATGTCCTCTGGCAAGGAAGTCGAGAATCCATTGACGTAAATTTCTACCGTGCTCCAGCCTTCTGGTTCTACAAAAATCTGGTGCGAATCTTTGTCTGCAAAGCGGTTGATTTTATCTTCCACCGATGGACAGTAGCGCGGGCCTAAACCTTTGATTCTACCAGCGAACATAGGCGAACGGTCGAAGCCTTTACGCAAGACCTCGTGTACTTTCGTGTTCGTATGCGTGATCCAACAAGAGCGTTGCTCGGTCAGCGGAGTTTCAGTTAAGTACGAAAAGGAACTTGGATTTTCGTCGCCCTTTTGTTCCTCCATGGCTGCGAAGTCTAGGCTTCTACCATCCACACGTGGTGGCGTTCCTGTCTTCATTCTCCCGGATTCGAAACCTAGGTTAACCAGTTGTTCCGTTAGTCCGATGGCCATCGGTTCTGCCATTCTTCCTCCGCCAAAATTCTTCTCTCCTATGTGGATCAAGCCATTTAAAAAGGTTCCGTTCGTTAGTACGACGGCGCGTGCGGTGAAAGTCATTCCCATGCGGGTGATGACCCCTTTCACTTCGCCTTTTTCTACGATTAATTGCTGAACAGAATCTTGCCAAAAATCAACATTCAAATTCCCCTCTAATGCATTTCTCCATTCCTCTGCAAAACGCATCCGATCGGATTGACAACGGGGTGACCACATCGCCGGACCTTTAGAGCGATTCAACATTCTAAATTGAATCATGGTCTTGTCTGAAATGATTCCAGACATTCCACCTAGGGCATCGATTTCTCTAACGATTTGACCCTTCGCTACACCCCCCATTGCTGGGTTGCAAGACATCTGGGCAATCGTCTGCATATTCATCGTGACCAACAAAACACGTGAGCCCATCTGCGCCGCCGAATAAGCTGCTTCGCATCCGGCGTGTCCCGCTCCCACCACAATTACATCGTATGAATTTAGCATAGCTATGCATGTTTCACGTGAAACATTTTAGTATTGTTTAATGTAAAAATCTTCTTTCTCGGTCATTAATGCCTTGTCCTCTTTCTTCTTGTCTTTATAACCCAGTAAGTGCAATAAACCGTGCACCATGACGCGCTCTAATTCTGTTTCAGAGGTACCGAGCTTTTCCCCATTTTCTTTCACGCGATCGATCGAGATAAAGATATCTCCCTCGATTTTCTTTGGGTCTTCTGAGTTATCAAAAGTCACGATATCCGTTAGCGTATCGTGGTTCAAATACTCCTGGTTAATCTGTAACAGATAATCATCGGAGCAAAAGACATAGCTTAGTTCTAGGATCTTTTTCCCTTCTTGTTTCGCCACCTCGTTTAACCAGGCTTTGTGTTTTAACTTCTCTTTTAGGGAGAATGTTATGTCTTCTGTGCAAAATTGAATCATGTGCGCGCTATTAAAGCGCGAATTTACGAAAAAGCATCCTCGAAATGCTCTATTTTGAACGCTTGTGGATAAAAATTCACCGAAATGCTGTCAAAACGAACTTCTTGGCGCCATTTATGCTGGTATTGGTAGGCACAAGCAGCCCTGCTGATGAGCCTTATTTTGTTTTGGGTGATTTTCTGCTCCGGGTGTCCGTGGGTATTTCTGCGAAGGGATTTGACTTCTATGAAGATTAAGAGATCCCCTTTTTTAGCCACGATGTCGATCTCCGCTCGTTTGTAGCGGTAGTTTCTTGCTTCGATGGTATAGGCGTTTTTTAATAGATAGTCTACGCTAATTTGTTCACCTAATTTTCCTTGTGTTATATGTTTTGCCATTATTGTATCTTTGTTTTCCTAAAGATAGCCCGGGGTTTAGTTTGGCGCTATCAGCCTCTTGATAAAGAATGAAGCAGAATAAAGAAGTCCAATTTGTTGATTTAAAACTGATAGAATACAAGGAAGCTTGGGATCTACAGGAGACTTTATTAAATCGCATAGCGACAGTGAAATTAGATAACAGAGGCCTTGAAGAGGACCACAAAATCACCACGAATAATTACCTTCTATTTTGCCAACACCCCCACGTATACACCCTAGGTAAGAGCGGTGACGAGTCCCATTTGTTGTTGCAAGAATCGTTCTTGTCTACTATAGGTGCTACCTTTTTTAAGACGAATCGAGGTGGTGATATTACCTACCACGGACCCGGCCAATTAGTGGGCTACCCTATTCTGGATTTAGAGAATTTCTATACAGACATTCACTTATATCTGCGTATGCTGGAAGAGGCGATTATTAAAACCTGTGAGGGTTTTGGGTTAGTAGCTGGCCGGATTGAGGGCTTGACGGGTGTGTGGATTGATCCTACAGAAGAAGGCGCTCGCAAGATTTGTGCCATGGGTGTGAAGGCGTCTCGTTGGATAAGCATGCACGGCTTTGCGCTGAACGTCAATACGGATTTGAGCTATTTCTCTCACATTGTGCCTTGTGGCATTGCGACCCGTGGAGTTACTTCGTTACAGCAGGAATTAGGCAAGGAAATGGATTTTGAAGCTGTTTCGGCTATTGTCAAAGGGCATTTGAATGATCTGTTTAAAATGGAATTAGTGAATGTTTCACGTGAAACATTGAAAGCATAAGATTTACGCGTTCCACGTGGAACATGAAATATGGATACCTTAAAGAACTTCAAGAATACCCTCTTCATTGATATCGAAACTTCGTCAGGAGTATCCGATTTTGCCCTACTTTCAGATAAAATGAAAGAATTTTGGCTAAGAAAGGCGAAGAATTTGATAAATCCCGCTAATATCAGCCTAGAAGAGATGTATTTCGAAAAGGCGCCATTGTATGCGGAATTTGGGAAGATTATCGTGGTGGGAATGGGCTTTTTGTTCGTTAACAAACAGGGTGAGATGGCCTTAAAAGTGAAGACGATAGCCCACGCAGACGAAAAAACGCTTCTCACAGAGTTCATCGCCTTCGTAAACAAGACCTATAAGTCGAGAGAATTAACGCTGGTGGCGCATAATGGAAAGGAATTTGACTTCCCGTATTTGTGTAGGCGCATGCTCATTAATGGCTTGGAGATTCCGAAATCGTTGCAATTGCAAGGCAAAAAACCATGGGAAATTATCCACCAGGATACGATGGAGATGTGGAAGTTTGGCGATAGAAGATCCTATACTTCGCTGGAATTGTTAGCGGAATTGATGGGTATTTCAGGGGCCAAAGCTGATCTTTCTGGAGACCAGGTGAACCGTGTTTTCTACAAGGAAAATGGATTAGCTAGGATCAATGAGTATTGCCTAGAAGATGTAATCGTAGTGGCGCAACTCTATCTACGTTTTCACTTTTTAGATCTAGTTGCGCCAGAAAATATTGTCAAATTATAGGGCTCACTACAGGGCTTTGGCCGGGTTGCCGAATACGCGTTTCGAGGCAGCGACATTTTCAATTACCACACTACCCGCTCCTACCGTAGCGCTCTTTCCTACCTTCACACTTCCCACAATTGTTGAGTGAATTCCAACGTAAGCGTTGTTCTCAATGATCGCTTCTTTGCCTATCACTGAGCCCGCTCCGATGGAAGCAAAATCTGCAATTTGTGCACCGGTTTCTATGATGGCGCCGGAGCCTATGATGACGTGATCCCCTAGTTTTGTTTCAGGTAAAACTTGCGCTCCGCTACCGATGAATACTCCGTACGCAAGGCTTTTCACGTCTGCCACATTAGCGGATGGATGGATTGCATTTACGGGTTTTACTTCGCGTTCTTCTAAGATCAATTCGATCATTTTTTTGCGTTCGGTTGGGTTTTCTAGGGCCACAAATACGCCGCAGTTTTTACCAATTAATTTGAAATAAGACTCATCGTCTGCTGTTCCTAAAACGGGAATTTCGCCAATGCTGGTGTCCTTTTTCTTAGGATCATCGTCTAAGAATCCGTAGATAACGACGTCGTTTTTTTGAAAGATATGAGCCACCTCTAGGCCAAAAGGATTTACGCCAATGATAATTACAGGTAATGAAGTCATTTAGAATTGTATTTTATGCGTGTAATCTGATAGTTTAAAGCTGGGTTTTCC
Source organism: Aquirufa antheringensis (assembly GCF_004307425.1). Lineage (GTDB taxonomy): Bacteria > Bacteroidota > Bacteroidia > Cytophagales > Spirosomataceae > Aquirufa > Aquirufa antheringensis. The sequence goes on along the minus strand of NZ_SEWZ01000002.1, from coordinate 369,079 downwards.
GTCTTTTAATAAGACCAATTCGGTGTAATTTTCACCTAATGAAATGCTTGAATCAGGAGACAAATGTAAGTCTTTCCCATCGATTTCTGTTAATCCATAGAATGGTGACATGTCTCCGATGTTTTCGACTACCCATGAATAATGAATATTTCCGTCGGTCATTGGGGTTTCTACGAGGTTAAATAAAACGTCTGCGCGAACCGTTGCACTGAGTGGCGCATCGGTGATTTTGATGTCCACAATCGCTCGCTCGTTTGTAGGTAAGGCCTCGTATTCAGTAATGGATTCAGCCACGTAGCTTCCGTCTGCAATGGCGCAGAAAGCATCAAGTAAAAGACAAGCGTTTAATTTGCGTAACGAATGTTTTTCTAGGTCCCATCCTGCCCCGCCTGATTCTAATAAAACCAAACCGTATCCGCGAGACGAGAAGGTATCACCAAAGGCGCGTGACTCATATTCGTCTGTCCATTTGGCAATTTTACCCGGGATGATGGGCTGGATTTGGTGCAGCATTCGTTGGCAGATTTGGCCTGCACGAAAGCGAGATGGAGTCCAAGTTCCTGCGTCGTCACCTGTGGTGGCAAGGAACGCGATATGGGTTTGTTCTGGGCTATTGCCTACCGAATACAAGCGATTTTGGTCGTGTAAATTAAAAGCAAATGCGGGTTTAATTTCGTCCGCCCAAGCAGATAGAAGGCGTGCTTCTACGGAGTTTTGTTTCGTCGCATCACGGTTCATATCGATACCTAATGCCGTTTCACGTTGCCATCTTTCTGCACCGTCTGCATTCAGGCGGGGAATGATGCGCAAGGTGATATTCTGATGCAATTTTTGCTTAAACTCATCACTCGGTTTACCAGATGGGGCTAATAAACGAAAAATATCGGCCAAAGCCATGGTGGCTGTCGCTTCGTCTCCGTGCATTTGGGACCAGGCGATGACTTGAATGGGTCCTTCGCCCCATTTTACCTCGTGAATAGGTCTACCCTCTTCGGTTTTACCCAGTTCGCGGACAGCAAAATGAGTGGACCATTCAGTGATTAATTCTTGCCAAAGAGCCGCCGAAAAACGGCGTTTTGTTAGGCGATTTTCGCGGAAGGAGTCGTAGTGTTCGAAGGCTTTTGCAAACATTAGTGCTATTTAGTAGATGGGTTTAGGTAGGTAATCTGCCCAGGTTTGATTAGAGAAAATTCCTTTTTTACCTGAGCCGAATAGGACGATCAGGGTGATGATGAAATAGATGAACCAGGCAGATGGACCAAAAAGTTCCATGCCTAGGAAGGTGGCGGCAAGCGGAGTTTTGGCAAGACCTCCATATAAACTGACGAAGCCGATGGCTGCCGACAATCCCAAAGGCAATGAAAACCAAGAGGCGAAACCGGACGCCGCATGTGACCCGATCAAAAACAAGGGCGTCGCTTCTCCCCCTTTAAATCCGAGACCTAAACTCAGGTTTGTAGCCAGCATTTTCCAAAGGGCGAAGTCTGGTGCGACCGACGTAAATGGTCTAAGTAAAAATTCCGAACCGAGTCCGATCGTTTCGTGAAACACCGGGATGTTTAGTACGCCGAACAAAATCAAGCCCGCGAGAATCCCTTTTAGAGGACCTTGTACGGGTGATTTGTCGAGCGCAGCAATTATAATCGATTCTGAGCGCTTATAGAGAAAGGCAATTAGGGCTAAAAATAGGCCAAGGAGCGCTAATTTCGCATAAAATGCACCTGAAAACTCGGGCAAAAAAACAGAAGGGTAAGAAAGATGTTTTGTGCCGTACACGTGGAGACTTACATAATTTGCGAAAAAGGCAGCGAAAAGACAGGCGGGGATGTGGCGAAAATTAATTTTGCCCACCTCGCCTACTTCGAGTGCAAAAAAGGCTCCGGCGAGTGGCGTCCCAAAAACGGAGCCGAAGCCGGCGGCCATACCTGCTTTGGGAAAAATAGTAGAAGATGTAATTTTCTCTCCCAGTACGCGACCCAATTCTCGACCTGTGGTTACTGCCGTTCCCTCGCGACCAACAGACGCTCCTGCCAAATGGCTGAGCCAGGTGGCGGGGATGATGAGGTAGGCTGGGACTTTGAAGCTTTGGAAAATTAAACCTACCAGAGGTAAGGCATAGAGGTAGGATCCGTTGTGTTGAATCCAGTCGAGGCCGGCTAAAAATAGCGAAGAAAGGCTCCCTGTGGCGAAGGAGAGTGCGACCAATAGGCCTAGATTCGTCAGAAATGCCTTAATTTGAGCCAAAACAATCGTATTTTTGTTTCAAAGGTAAGAATTATATTTTCCCTACCTTTGCAAATCTACTACAATGCCGAATCCAATGGATGAATTTTTAAGTTTGGGATTAAATCCACAGCTGCAACGCGCGTGTACCGCGGTGGGTTATACGAAACCAACTCCGATCCAGGAGAAGGCCATTCCGTTATTATTGCAAGGCCACGATTTGCTGGGAATTGCGCAAACGGGGACCGGAAAGACGGCTGCCTATGCGTTGCCTATCTTGATGCGCTGCAAATATGCGCAGGGAAAGAACCCGCGTGCCTTGATTTTGGCGCCTACCCGCGAGCTGGTGATGCAGATTCACACCGTTATGATCGGTTTAGCGCAGTTTACGGACTTGCGTATTTTAGCGTTATACGGAGGATTAGGGCCAAAACCTCAGATCCAAGCCCTCGAGGAAGGCATCGACATCCTCGTTTCTACGCCGGGTCGATTCTTAGAATTGTACCGCAAGGATGTGATCGTGGTGAAGGAATTGAAATTCTTGATTTTAGACGAAGCAGATAAGATGATGGATATGGGCTTTATGCCGCAGATTCGTCAGATTTTGGAGAAAATACCGTACAAAAAACGGATGAACGGATTGTTTTCCGCGACTTTCCCTGAGAAGGTGGAGAACTTGTCTCACGAGTTTTTGGAGTTTCCGATGAAGATCGAAATCACCCCGCAGGCTACGCCAGCGAGTCAGGTGACGCAATCGGTCTATGAGGCACCAAACTTATTGACGAAGCTACACGCCCTCGCATACTTTATGCAAAACCCTGATTTTCATAGGGTTATGGTTTTCTGTCGCTCGAAAGATGCGGCAAATGAGGTGGAGAAGTGGTTGTTGAAATCCTTACCGAAAGACCAGGTTCGCGTAATTCACTCGAACAAAGGTCAAAACACGCGTATCAACGCGATGGCGCAATTCCGAGAGGGAAATGTGCGCGTTTTAGTGACGACGGATGTGGCGGCTCGCGGGATTGATATCCCCAAAGTTTCCCACGTAATCAACTTCGATGTGCCCTTGATTTACGAGGATTATGTCCACCGAATCGGCCGTACGGGTCGTGCAGAGGAGATAGGGGAGTCGATTACCTTTATTACGTTAGCGGAAAGTTACCACTGGACGAAAATCGAGGAGATCATTCAGCAGAAGATTGAAATCGAACAGCTGCCGGAAGGAATTAAGATCGAAGAAACGCCGTTTTTAGAGCAACAAGATATGTTACGCGCGGTCGATGACCAGCGCAAACGCGAGGATCCGGACTTTAAGGGTGCGTTCCACGATAAAAAATGGGTGATTAAGGCCAAAGCAGCAGGCAAGAAAGTGCCTCAGAAAAAGGCTGTTACCAAAGCTGGACCGAAAGGCGGTGCCGTTCAAGGTCCCAAACCTATTGTTCGAAATAACCGTCCGGGAAAGAATGCAAAATTCCGTCCTGGCGCAGCGTCCAATAAAAAGAAACGTTAGTTTTGTGATTATGAAGAGAGTTCTGTTATTGTGTTTGATTTCGATGGCTGGTTTCACTGCGTTTTCGCAGACGAAGACCGCAAAGAGTGAAGCGGCTGCGGCGCCGAAGGCGCCGGCTACTCCGGTTACTAATACTCCGGTTCGCGCAGCGAAGTACGAAGTTTTGTATGGTTCGAAACCACTTTCGAAAGCCGATCAAAAGGAATTAAATGAATTTGTGGCGAGCTGCGATGCCTCTTTTGGCTCGAGAGCGGAAGCCGTGGCTTTTTTCGCGGAACGCGCATGGGAATATGTAGCTACCGCCCGATTAGACACCGCAACACAACGATTTAATTTAATCAGTGCCTTGGACCCGAATAGCGTGGATGCGTTTTGGGGATTAGGGGTTATTTCTTTCCAAAGAGGGGACAATGATTTAGCTATTCGCCTGTTAAACAAGGGATTAGAGTTAGATACTACGCAGTCGATGATGCGCGTGGATTATGCCATTGTGAAGTTAGATTGTTATCAGAAAGGCCAAGATTGTGGAAACTTGGACGAGGTAGAAACAGAATTAAAGCATGCCTTAGCGCAGGATCCGAAGAACGCAAATGCGTGGATGAAGCGTTGCCAGGTAGCTTATTACAAAGAGAATTACGAGTTAGCGTGGACTTATTTCCACGAAGCTCGCATGGCTGATATTTTGCAATTGGACTTGAATTTTGGTTCGCAGTTAGCGGCCAAAATGCCAGATCCCAAAGGCATATTTAAATAGTGTAGCGATGGGTATTCGTTCCTTTTTTGCCAAACCTCTAGCGGCCCGTGTCGTCAAAAAGTACCGCTTGAGCCAGGAGCAGGCTTTTGAGCGCCAAGACTTTTGGTTAAAGCAAATGGTGGCGAAGGCGGAGAAAACGCTTTTCGGGCGTGGACACTCGTTCTCCAAAATCAAGAATTACCTCGACTACCGCTCTAACGTACCCATCTTCGAATACGAAGACATCAAGCCCTATATTGACGAAGTGGTGGCGGGCAAAGAAGACATTCTTTGGCCAGGAAAACCAGCTTATTTTGCCAAAACCTCCGGCACCACCTCCGGCGTCAAATACATCCCCATCTCATCGGATTCGATGCCTTTTCACATTACTGCTGCGCGGGATGCCTTGTTGCATTACGTGTATTACAGCGGGAATTCCTCGTTTTTAGACCGGAAATTGATTTTTCTAAGCGGTTCTCCGGAGATGACCGAGACGAATGGTGTTCCCACGGGCCGCCTTTCTGGTATCGTGAACCACCACGTACCGGGCTATTTGCGCGGAAATCAGATGCCGTCTTACCAGACGAATTGCATCGAAGATTGGGAGCAAAAGCTCGAGGCCATTGTGCAAGAAACGATTTCGAAGCGGATGGGATTGATTTCCGGGATTCCGCCTTGGGTGCAGATGTATTTTGATCGGTTAGAGGAGTTATCTGGCCAAAAAATAGGCGACCTCTTCCCCGATTTCCAGGTCTTCGTGACCGGCGGTGTGAACTTCGAACCTTACCGCGAGAAACTAATGGCTTCGATAGGCCGAGAAATTGACGTGGTGGAGACATATCCCGCTTCGGAGGGGTTCATTGCGTTTGACGACTCTTCGGGCGAACCAGGGCTTTTACTGAACGTGGACGGCGGGATTTTCTTTGAGTTTGTTCCTACGGATACCTATTTCGGCGCTAACCCAGTCCGTTTAAGCCTCACAGAGGTCTCATTGGACGTTAATTACGCGCTATTATTAACGACGAATGCCGGCCTTTGGTCCTATTCCATCGGCGATACCGTGAAGTTCGTTTCCTTGAATCCTTACCGCATTGTGGTGACGGGTCGGATTAAGCACTTTATTTCGGCTTTTGGAGAACACGTCATCGCTGAAGAAGTCGAGAAAGCTCTCGCCGCTGCACTTTTAGCTTGTCCTGAAGCGCGAGTCGTTGAGTTTACTGTCGCACCGCAGGTTTCCCCTTCTTCGGGTTTACCCTACCATGAGTGGCTGATCGAGTTTTCGTCGCCGCCGTCGTCTTTATCTACTTTTCAGGAGGCTTTAGACGCGTCCATGTGCGCGCAAAATATCTATTACCGCGACCTGATTACGGGGTCCATCTTGCGTCCTTTAGTGCTTACCTCGCTTCCCGCAGGAGCCTTTATCTCGTATATGAAGTCACAGGGTAAATTAGGGGGCCAAAACAAAGTTCCCCGCCTCTCGAATGACCGGGGGCTGGCAGAAGGCGTCCTGCGGACTTAGTCGCGGCGGAGCCGCTTAGTCGGATCGGCGCTTCGCGCCTTAGTCAAAGAGTCGCCTGCGGCTTAGTCACGGCGAGGCCGTTTAGTCGCCTGCGGCTTAGTCATCGCTTCGCGATTTAGTCATATATGTTGTTTACGGGGCTTATGGGCATTAATGTGTGAAATAAACGTCGAGGTACGCAGAGGGCTTTTCAGGTATTGACAGAATGTGTCAATTATCTTCCTGTTTTCAGGGCATAAAAAAAACCTGAAGATTCAGGCTTTTTCAATTCGAATATTAATTAGGCGCTTAGCCTACAATTACATCTTTTTTCATTTTGTGTTTGTTTAAAACTGAGATAAAGGTAGGAGGAAAAATGGATTAATGACGATTGTGTATGATTTATTTTACGGTTAAATAATTGCCGGATTTAAACCAAAATATTGCCTATTTCATATGCAAACTCAGGAGAGATATCGTAATCCCAACGCTTTCCTGAATCATCCTTGGGCGATAAAATGATTTTCTCCCATTTTAGTTCGCCCATTTCACCAATGAGCGCTTTTTCAAAGATTGAATGGTCTTTTAATTGATCAATTCCATTTAAATTTTGGTGATTTAAAAGCAGCGGTAGCACTTCAATTCGCTTTAGTTCTCCCGTATTGAAAAGGCAGTCAACATAATAGGGAGCAATTTCGATGATTTTATCTATGCGTATCATTATTGAAGTGGTTTAATACTGTGAAAAATCTTGCTATCCCACATAGTGATTAATTCAAATGTATGAATTTCTGCCCATGCTTGTACTAGCTTGAGTTTATTCTTTGGCAAATTTCCAGTTAGAATCGAGCCGTCTAGAATTTTGATATTGGCCTCGAATTCTGCAAATTTTACTTTGAAGTGCGGAGGTAGATGATCGTTGAAGAACATGTAAATCGTTAGGCCGTAGAATCGGCAAATTTCGGGCATTTTATTAGTGGTTATATTTGCAAACCTCTAACAATTTTCAGCCTAAACCTATCAGGTTATTGATAATCATAACGGGGGAATTGACAGTATGTGTCAATACCTGAAAAGTCCTCTGCGTGCCTCGACGTTTATTTCACAGCATAGTGCCATTAGAGTACGCTAGGGCACATTAGGGCGCGCAGACTGTAGCCCGGCGAAGTATTTTCGGAGGGTGGTGGGGCTGATTTTTTTAGCCACGATTTCGCCTTTGCGGTTTAAGAGATAAAAGGTGGGGTTTGAGAAGGCGTCGTAGGTGCTGCGCAAGGGGGAATTAGCGGGTAAGTCGACGTGGAGGACGTTCGTGTTTACGCGGTATTTAGAAATGAAATCAAGCCAAACAGCGCGGGATACGCCGGGTTCGTTGCAGACCGCGAAGCGACCTATTTTTAGGTTCATGATGCGGGAGATGACAGAGGTGGTGGAGTCGATTTCGGGGACCTCTTTTTGGCAATGATCACAGGTGGGTGCGTAGAACATTAAAAGGGTGTAATCGTTTTCTGATGCGAATTTATGGAGGTCCTGGGTGGCACCGGCGGTGTCTTTTAGCACGATGTTTGCGGCGACTGCGTTCGATTTTAAGGCGCTCAATTTTTCGGCTTCTTCTTTAAAGGCTTTTTTCTGCGCGGCGGTAAACGCGCCGCACGCATTCCCTACCCCGTATTTGGTTAAAAACCAGGCATAGCCCTCTGTGTTTCCTACGATGTTTCGGTTCTTCATCACGCTGGAGAAATAGTCGAAAAGGAAGGGATAGGATTTGGCGCCGCAGTCGATTTTGGACATCGCCTTTTCTACACCTACACGGATCGAATCAGCCTGCAAAGGATAATAGGAGAGGTATTCTACGAGCAAAGAACGGTAAACGGGGGTGAACAATAACTTGCCATCGCTGAACGGAATCTTTGTGAAAAAGCGGACACGAGCCGCGTAGTCCGTACGGCTAGGAACTGATTCGTCTAGCGTATTGAGTGATTTAAAATAGAGCGCAAGCGTAGAAGAGGGAGGAAGCGTAGCAAGAGCTTTCTTGCGGAAGGCGACTAAGGCAGCCGTTTTGGACTGGAAAAAGGCCGCTTTCTCCGCGAACTTGAACTTGCGGCCGCGCGCAATTTCTACCTGGTACAGGGAGTCGATGACGGAGAAGGATTTTTCGAGTCTTTGGTAGTTCAAAAATACTTCGTTTTTCGGGTCTGAGGAGTGGGCTGTGGCTAAATAGGCCGGGCCGGAAAAGGTCAAAGCGAATTGATCGTTGTTCTCGATATTGAAGTAAATGCGCTCTTTGGATGGAGCGAATTGTAGGTAATAGATACCGCCTTTGATGGGGGTTTTCGATGTTAAAAGTGTGCCGCGCACCGTATCTTTGGCCAAATAATTCTTCTCATCAAACAGGGTTCCACGGAAATAAACGGGGTCTTTTGTGCGGGAAACAGTGATTTTAAACTGCGCCTGGGTAAAAAGAGGGATGAAAAGTAAAAGGGCAAAGAATCGGTTCATGGGGGCAAATATACAGCATTTTATAAATTACTCACACAAGAAATCATAATGTTAATTTAAATTAACAAAATAGCGTATATTTGTAAATTATATTTAATGTTATGGCGAATTCAGGATTTCCACTTATGCCTAAATACCAACGAATTTTGAGTGGTATGGGCGAGAATATTAAGCTAGCGCGTTTGCGCAGAAAATTGAGCGCAGAGCAAGTGGCTATGCGGGCAGGGATCAGTCGCCCTACGCTTGTTTCGATTGAAAAAGGGGTGGATTCTGTCAGTATGGGGGCGTATTTTATGGTATTGCACGTGCTAAATTTATCCTCTGACTTTTTGCTTCTAGCGAAAGATGATGTGCTGGGAAGGAGATTACAGGATTTAGAATTAGTGACAAAGCAACGCGCGCCTAAAAAATAAGAAAGATGGCTTATCGAAGTGTTTTTGTATATGCTGATTGGGAGGGTTTGCCAGAGGAGAAAATGCTCATGGGTCAACTGCAATCGGAACTATTGCGAGGAAAAGAGGTATTTTCTTTTGTTTATTCGAAGGAATGGTTGTCGAGTAATTTTGCGCAAATACTGGATCCCGATTTAATTTTTAGTGAGGGTTTGCAGTATTTGAGTGATGATAAAATGAATTTTGGTTTGTTTTTAGATTCATCGCCGGATCGCTGGGGAAGAGTTTTGTTGCGTAGGAGGGAGGCGGCTATGGCGCGTTTGGAGAAAAGGGCCCTGCAAAATTTGACCGAACTGGATTTTCTATTGGGTGTTTTTGATGGAAATCGGATGGGGGGATTGCGTTATAAAAGGGAAATGGATGGACCTTTTTTGGACGATAACAAACAATACGCGGTTCCGGCCTGGACTTCCATTAGAGAATTAGAACAGATAAGTTTGCGTTTAGAAAGCGAGGAAGCGGTTCAGGATCCTGATTATTTGCGGTGGTTAAGCTTGTTAGTGGCGCCTGGATCTTCCTTAGGGGGCGCTCGCCCAAAAGCAAGTGTTGCAGATGTGAACGGGCACCTATGGATCGCCAAGTTCCCCAGTGGACAAGATACGTTTGATGTAGGTGGCTGGGAATTGGTAACGCATCGTTTGGCTTTAAAAGCGGGCCTTGAAATGGCTGAGGCAAAAGCTAAAATCTATTCGACAAAGCACCATACTTTTTTAACGAAACGCTTTGATCGTACAAGTGCTGGCAAAAGAAAACATTTTGCTTCTGCGATGACACTTTTAGGCTATTCTGATGGACAAGATGGCGCTAGTTATCTTGAATTAGCTGATTTTATCATACAACAGGGTGCGAATGTTTCGAGTGATTTAGTCCAATTGTGGAGACGAATGGCCTTTTCTATTGCCGTTTCTAATGTGGATGACCACCTTAGAAATCACGGTTTTTTGTGGTCCAAAGAAGGATGGATTTTATCTCCGGCTTATGATATTAATCCCGTTGAAACAGGTACAGGTCTTCATTTAAATATCTCTGATGTGGATAATGCGTTGGATTGGGATCTACTCAGAGAGACCGCGCCATTCTTTAGAATAGAAGCAGAACGAGCAGAGAAGATTATTGTAGAAGTGAAGAATGCCGTTCAGGGCTGGGAGAAAGAAGCAAAAGCTGTTGGAATTCCTTTATTAGAGCGTGATTTAAAAGCAAATGCGTTCCGTATGGCATCAATGAACAAGTTTTTTTAACAACATTGCATTAAGAATCCACTATTATCAAAACTTGTAAATTTTGCAAGTTTCGATAATAGTGATGCGCTGCTTTAACTCAGGCGGTAGCGCGTACTGCGACCGCCTGCCTCGTCTTTTTGCAGGATGTTTTTAGAAAGCAAGTCGTTTAGGTCTCTGATGGCCGTGTCTTTTGAGCATTTACAGATTTTTGCCCACTTATCGGAGGTGAGATGGCCGTCGAAGCCGTCGAGAATTTTGTTGAGCATTCGCTTTTGCCTGTCGTTGAGGGTGATGAGGTTGTTTTTTTGCCAAAATTCTCCCTTTAACCATACGCGCTTTAATAGCGTATCCGTTGATTTTAGAGCTTTGATGAGGGTTTCTAAAAACCAGTGGAGCCAGAGAGTGAGGTCGAGGTTTCCTTTTTGGGTTTTCTCTAAAATAGTGTAATAGGCATTTCTGTCCAGCTGTATTTGCGCCGAAAGGCTATAAAATCGTTGCGCACTAGTGTCTGAGCGGGCCATTAATAAATCCGTCACCGCGCGTGTAATTCGACCATTCCCATCGTCAAAAGGGTGGATGGTCAATAGCCAGAGGTGAGCAACGCCCGCCTTTATGACGGAGTCTAGGGTTTTATTGGTGTTAAACCAGTCTAAAAAGAGGGCCATTTCGTCCTCGATTTTGGTGGAATCCGGTGCTTGAAAATGGATTTTTTCCTTGCCAAAAGCCCCCGAAATTACCTGCATCGGACCCTTTTTATCTGTCCTCCATTGGCCTACCGAAATAGGGTACATTCCGGAACGCCCGGTGGGGAAAAGGGCGGAATGCCAGTTGAAAAGCCGGTTGGAGGTGAGTGGGTCGTTGAAGTTTTGGGTTGCATCTAACATCATTTCCACCACGCCATCCACGTGGCGATCAGAGGGAATCGAACCGGCAATTTCCAAACCTAACTGCCGCGCAATCGAAGAGCGAACCTGCTCCGCATTCAAGCGCTCGCCCTCGATTTCCGAAGTCTTCAGCACATCTAAGGTCAGGGTCTCTAAAAAAGCCTCCTTTTGCAAAGAAAAACCGAGGGCTTCCATCTTCCCTAAAATCCGTCCCTGCAAGAAATGCACCTCACTTAGGGGCAAGATCAACTGATCTAATCTCCAAGTGAAGTTAGACCAAGACTCGAGTTCGTGGATGTAGGTGCTTAATCTTTGCATAATGTGCAACGAATGTAGGGATTAATCGTTGCATAAATCGCTTTATGCCTTGATTTTCTTATTCTCGGCGTTGCCGCTTAGTCGTCCTGCGGACTTAGTCATCGCTTCGCGATTTAGTCGACTTGGCGCGAAGCGCCTTAGTCACGACAGTGTCGTTTAGTCATCGCTTCGCGATTTGGTCTAATATGCTTATTAAGGCCTCTGATGGCAATATTGCGTGAAATAAACGTCGAGGTACGCAGCGGGCTTTTCAGGTATTGACAGAAAGTGTCAATAGTCCAAAAGCGGCTTGGATGCCTTGACGTTTTTTTAATATTAGTGGCTCTCAACGCTTCAATCCATATTTATCAGTAATTGCTTTTACCAAAGAAGATTTATAAATGAAATTTTTGGGGAGTTTAATCGCGCCCTTTAACAACAAGGTCTTTGCTTCAAATACTTCATTATTGGGTAATTTCTTAGTTGCCATTGTTTGTAGGGGTTTGAAATATTTTAGAAACATTTATATAATAAATCTACCTATTTATCTGCTAAATTTACCTGATAATAATAAACAAGACTATGATAAAAGTACACGGATATGGCGCGGTGAATCCGCAGGCGCCGGTGGCACCGATTGAGTTTGAAAGACGCGATGTGGGTCCCAAAGACGTAAAAATCGACATCCTCTATTGCGGGGTTTGTCATTCCGATATTCACATGGTGCGCTCCGAGTGGGGGCCGTCTGTGTATCCCATTGTTCCTGGCCACGAAATTGTGGGTACGATCACGGAAGTGGGATCGGAAGTAACGAAGTTTAAAGTGGGTGATTTGGCCGGTGTGGGTGTTTTTGTGGACTCGTGCCGCGTTTGTCCTTCTTGCCAAAAAGGCCAGGAGCAATACTGCGACGAGGAGATGACGCCTACCTACAATGGCTATTACCGCGATGGGGTGACGCAGACTTTTGGCGGATATTCTTCCACCTATGTCATCGACGAAGCGTATACCTTGCATATTCCGTTTACCAAAGAGCTCGAGCGCGTCGCTCCCCTTCTTTGCGCCGGCATTACGACGTATTCGCCTTTGCGCTATGCTGGGGTGGGAAAGGGTCACAAAGTGGCGGTCTTAGGTTTGGGTGGTTTGGGCCATATGGCGGTGAAATTTGCGGCCTCTTTTGGCGCGGAAGTAACCATGTTGAGTACTTCTCCTTCCAAAGAAGCAGACGCAAAAGCCCTGGGCGCTCATCACTTCGCCTTATCGACGGATCCAGCGACAATGGAATCCTTGAAAGGGTCGTTTGACTTTATCTTGAATACGGTGGCGGCGTCACATGATTTGAACAAGTTTTTGGGCCTATTAAAGGTCGAGGGCAAGATGCTTTTAGTGGGAATTCCTCCAGAGGCGGCTCAAGTTTACGCGGCTACGTTGATTTCCAAAAGACGTTCCATCATCGGATCCATGATCGGTGGCATCGCCGAAACTCAAGAAATGCTCGACTACTGCGCGGAGCACAACATCCTTTCTGATGTCGAAATGATCAACATGAAAGACGTGAACGAGGCTTACGAGCGCGTAATCAAGTCAGATGTGAAGTACCGCTTTGTGATTGATATGAAGTCGCTGTAATCGCTGCGGAGCAGCGAAGTCATGACTATGTCATTCAGTCATCGCTTCGCGATTCAGTCACCTTCGGTTTAGTCAAAAAGTCCCTTACTGCGCTTATTGTCACTTTTAGTTGAAATAACTCGTAAAATATTAAAGTCGATTTTCAGGTATTGACAAAACCTGTCAATACCTGAAAAGCCCTCTGAGTACCTCGAGGTTTATTTCACTAGATAGTGCCATTAGAGTCAGCAGACGAACATTCAGCCTCCAGCCTCTCGACTAGTTGACTATCGACTATCGACTATCGACTATCGACTGCGCAGCGCAGCAGCGCTTAGCCCCGCGGTCTTGGCTTCATCTTCAAACTATCAGCTGGATAGCTTGATTTCAACATCGCCATTTGAGACTTAGCCCAGTTGATGATTTTAGAGCGGTCTGCCTCTGATAATTTGGCATTACTATGCAGGCCAAAATATGTATAAGACGGCATCGGCATTTCGCCAGACTCTACTTGTTCCACCACCTCTTCTAATTTGTGGTTTTGCACCGCGATAGGCATCTTCGTAAACGTCGCGAAATTCAAGTGCTTTTTACCATCATTCACGTGGTGATCTAGCCAAAAACCCACCGGCTGAACCGAACTGTACCAAGGATAGGTTGATTTATTCGAGTGGCAATCGTTGCAGGCATTTTCTAATAGGACCTTAACGTCTGCGGGAACCTCATACTTCGTTTCGATAGCATAAGTGTTATCGTTCGAGAGATTTTTTTCTGTGGGAACGAATTGGATGGCGATTAATACGACGATTAAGCCGACGATGATTTTGTTTTTCATGATTAACAGGGTTTTATGTGGATGCAAGGTATTAATTTATTGTCTCGAATTCACCCTTTTCTAGGTTCTTGCGGACGTTATTCGTCGCAAAAATCTTGCCGTTCATCGAAATGTAGACGCCGGGGTCGAGGATTTGGAGGAATGCCAAAGCACTTCCTAGGTTAAACATCCCATCTGAGCTACCAAACTTGTAGGGAATCATGGCGCCGGTGAGGACGATGGTTTTTCCCAAATTCTGCGCGGCCAAATACTGCGCGGTTTGCACCATCGTATCGGTTCCATGGGTAATTAAAATGCGATCAGCAGCGGCAGATGCGCAGGAAGACGAGATGAGCTGGCGATCGATATCGTTAAATTCTAAACTGTCTTTCATTAAAAGCGTATCGATATTCACCGAAAGTCTGCTGCGGCCCTTCTCCAGCATCTCTGGCAGATGCGTGTCTTTGAAAAACAGGGAGCCATTCAGCTCATTGTATTCTTTGTCAAAAGTCCCACCGGTTACGAAGATTTGGATCATATCTTAGTCGTTCAAAAATTCCTCGCTTACTTTAAAATAGTGCTTGTTCAATCGATAGACTTTCAAGCGGGAATCGGTGTCTGATTTTTTGAAAATAATGAAATTGACATCGACTTGAAGGATGGCTTTTAGCTTCAGATTTAATTGATTTAAAAGGTCATTTTTTAACCGAATATTGTGTGAAAAATGTACGCCTTTTTGCTCGATTAGTTCAAGTAATTCGGAGTTAGGAACGTCATCGTTTTTCAACAAAAAGCGCAGCACTTTTAGCTCTGTTTCGTCAAAATTAATGGCCGCATTTCCTACATACAGCATTCCGTTTTTATCGGTAATAAGGGTCGGTTTTGCGGGTCTGTATTTACGCCAAATATAGGCGATTAAACCCAGCAAAATTAGACCTAAAACCAGGTTAAAATAGGAAGAGTAGGTGGACCAAAAATCAATTTTGATGAAGTCCTCTTTTGATTGTGAGTTGCCTAAAAATTCCGGTAAGGATATGGAAACTAAATCGATGCCTTCAGAAGCGTGGTTATTGGCAAAAAAATAGATTCGTTCGTTCTCCACAAAGGGCTGCATTTTAGGCGATATTTTGCTGGATACAGCTTCATTAGAGAATATTTCGTAGAAATTATCGCTGAAGTTTACGCGGATAATTCTACGTTCATCGGTGAAGGCAAAATAGTAGTTTTTGTACTGAAAATTTTGGGGATTATTTCCAAAAAACAGGGCCGTTTTACCTCTATTTTCCCAGGTTTTACTCCGCAAATTAAAATGCCAAACGGTTTGATTTTTTTCAAACTTTAAATTATCGAAAGGATCAATGGACATGCCATTAAAATACGTAATTTCATCCCCATTTTTATATTGATTTACATCGAATAATCCAGGCGGAATTTGATCCCCTTGGACGGGGGAATAGGCCTCCCATTCTTTGGAGTTTAAATCAAAATAAGTGAAGAAATTACGCGCTGACCAAAAGCCATATCCCCCAAACTTAAATATGCGATTATCAAAGGTAAACGAAGCCGAATTAATCTGCATTTTATGCTCAAAAGATTGATCGATTCGGACCAGTTCATTCTGCCGTAATTCATACACCATCCCGCCTAAATTATCCGCCAAATAAATTTTATTGTTTACCTTAAATAGGTTGTGAGACGCGGGGGTAAATTTTCTGGCAAAGGTCGTATCTGTAAACTTGAAAGGGATGGGAGCAGACGCCGTCATTTCGGGAATCTTGATCGTCCTATATTGTCCCTTTTCGATGATGTATATATAGGGTTTCTGGTAGCTTATCAGGGTTTCTCCCTCGTAGGCCAAACTAATTTCCTCGGATTTCCCCGGGAAATAAATGAATAGTATAAAAAGTATAAACAGCGCTCTCATGTGGTTTAAAATTAAGCTAAATTTTTTAAAAACTGGCTAATTGTAAAATTTGCTCAAAATCTTGAGGGATTCGAGTTAGTCCAATTTTTTTTTGGACTAATTACTCAAATTGATCTCTAAAGATTGATTTTCCTTTGCCGTAACTTAGTGTTAATAATTGAATTTTTGAGTCATTCGTTGATATAACGTAAGGTTCATGCGTACCAATAACGGAGATAACTCCGTGTTCTAAATTTTATAAATATGTTTATTTTAAACAATTGGACAGGCTTTTTAAAGTCTTTTCATAAAGCTACTTGTTTTTTAATCCTAGTAGTTTCGCTTGTCTTATTTTCTGGGAAAGCGCATGCTGCCAAACTGTATTTCAATGATATATACAAAGCAACGGGTAGTTCTTATTCAATTCAGCCAAGTTCTCTTGATGGTATAAGTTTTATATCAGGTTCGGGATTTAAGTTTACGTCTGCTAACCCTGCTGATGTTAGTTTTTCTGGTAATAACATTGCAGGTATTCTTTCTTATACTAATTCGTCTAATCAACAAGTTAGTATCTATGGTGTTATATCCAGACAGAATAAAGCAAACGGTAACACAATGGCAGTCAATTTTATGCCAACAGATAATACCTATACTACTGTAACTGGAGAAGGATATATTTTAGTTATTCCTTCAAAAGAAGGATCTTTTCAAAATGGAATAAACGTAGGTACATCATCAGATCCTATAGCCGCAGTTTTAAATGACGTACTTACTACTCAGAATTCATCCTCTATTATTTCAATCAATGACGTGACAGTTAATAACACTGACTCTTACGCAGTATTTGCAATCACACTATCAAGGACTGCTACAGGTATTACAACCTTTACACCAAGTTTATCTCCAGCTACAGCCACATTAAATACGGATTACACAAATAGTCTTCAGTATTACAATGGAAGTACTTGGGTCAATATTTCAAGTACAGTGTCAATTGCTCAAGGTGTAACAAGTTTACAAATTAGAGTACCCATTTTGAATGCAGGTGCAGTTTCCAGTAGAAAATTTAATTTAAATACAGGAGCTATATCTGGAAGTAATGTTTTGAATAGTGACGGAGCGTATGGAATAGGTACTATTCTGCCTTCACCTTCCATAACCACCACAGGAACCTTAAAAACATTCTCAACGTGTTCGGGCTGTGCGGTTAACCCTCAAGCATTCACCGTTTCAGGTTCAAACTTAACTGGAGATCTAGTAATTATGGCACCCACGGGAGTTCAGGTTTCTACGAATGCGAATAGTGGATTTGCATCAAGCATTAATCTTGTTCCAACTTCAGCTACAGTGCCAACAACTACTCTATTTGCGAAATTGACTAATAATTCAATATCGGCAGCTTCGGGAGTCATTTCTGTCACATCTACTAGTGCAACAAGTAAGACATTGACTGTCACGACTAATACAGATAACGCATTGCATTTTGATGGAGTAGATGATTTAGTGGTATTAGACAATTTAGGCAGCAATGGTAATTTAGCTTTTACAGGGACGGCAAGTTTTACTTTAGAAGCTTGGGTCAAAAGAGAGGATGCTGCTGGTCTTCAAATGGTAATATCAAAATACAAGGGTGGAGTAGGGGGAAATTATTATTTAGCGCTTAATAATGGTAAACCATTATTAAATAGAGAATCGTATCCCTATAGTGTAACATCAGATAATGTTTTGCCAATCAATGAATGGCATCATATCGCGGGAGTTTACGATGGTTCAAATATGAAATTGTACGTTGATGGTGTTCTCGTTAAGACTGGAGTAGGTCATACGGGGTCTATTAGTTCTGTATCAACAATCCCAGTTGCAATTGGTGGAGGTTTGGTAAGCGGAGGATCCCCTTCCTACATGTATAAGGGTGCAAGTGACGAAGTAAGAATTTGGAACACAGCTAGAACATCAGATCAAATAAGATTAAATTATCTAACTGAATTAGCTGGAAATGAAACAGGATTAGTGGCCTATTATAAATTTAACCAAGGAGTCTTAAATGGCACTAATTCAATAAATGACATTATAACTAATAGTACGAGTGTAGCTAATATAAATGGTGCCTTACAAGGTTTCGCTATGTCTGGGACCACATCAAATTTTGTACCTGGAATAATCCCAGAAATTTCTGGTGAAGCTATATTAAGTAAAGGCGCAACCACAAACTATACAAATGGATTAACCGGTGGAACTTGGTCTTCTACTGATACTAATATTGCTACAGTGGATCCTACTACAGGTGTGGTAACAGGTGTGAATGCTGGAACAAGTACCATCACTTATACTTTGTGTGATAAAACGGTTTCCAAATTAGTTACTGTTGTTATTCCTACAATCACTACATCGGGATCTTTAACGACATTTACTACGTGCTTAGGTACTGCATCTGTAGCCCAAACATTTACAGTTAGTGCTCAGTATTTAACAGCAAATTTAGTTTTAACGGCTCCGGCAGGTTATGAATTAGCGGCAAGTTCAGGCGGGACTTATTCCTCTACTTTAAGTATCGCGCCATCATCGGGTTCCGTCAGTGCAAGATTAATCTATGTGCGTTTGTCTTCTGCCTCTATTGATGGGCAATCTGGTACTATCAGTATCACTTCTTCGAATGCTGTTACACAAACTATTACCACAGGTAATGCATCTGTGACTAGTAGCGTAGGCGGATCAATTTCCGGATCAGCATCTGTTTGTTCTGGGACTAATAGCACTGTTTTAACCTTATCTGGTGAAACAGGATCCATAACTAAATGGCAATCTTCATTAACGTCTAATTTTACTTCCGTAACAGATATTGCTAGTACTTCGGCAAGTATCACAGCGACTAACTTAACAGCGACTACTTATTATCGTGCGGTTGTTACTTTAGGATCTTGTACTGCAGCAACTAGTTCGGTAGCAACAGTAACTGTGAATGCGTTACCTACGGTTTCAGTCAATGTCATTCCAGATGTGACGACATCAGCAACAAGCTTTACCGTTCCTTACACTAATTTGACTGTTGGGGCAGATCAGTACTCATTAACGGCGGGTACTACAGCCATGACAAATTTTGTAGTGGTTTCGAATGCTTCTGTTACAACTAGTCCATTGACCATATCGATTCCAGCGAGTGCTCAGAATAGTTATGATTTTAACTTAACGGTAAAGAATAGTACGACGGGTTGTACATCAGCAATTGTACCATTTGTGTTAAGTGTTAGCGATATAACGCCTGGAACAGTAAGCGGCGATCAATCGATTTGTTATGGTTCTACCCCAGCAACAATTACCAGCTTAACTGACGCTTCTGGAGGGGGTTCGCCTACTTATATTTGGCAAATTTCTACCAATGGTCATTCAGGTACTTATACGGATATTTTAGGGGCTACGTCTGCATCTTACTCGCATCCAGTTGCCTTGACGTCCACGACTCATTTTAGAAGAAAAGCGACGATCGGTGTTTCATTTGCCGTTACACATCCAGTTGAGGTGTTAGTAAATGCGCTGCCTACAATCGCCGTATCTCCGTCATCGGCCTCTATTACAACGGGATCTTCTGTGTCATTGTCTGCCTCTGGAGCGAATTCCTACAGCTGGACTCCATCAACAGGGTTGTCTGCCGCGAATACCGCAGCAGTCACCGCGACACCAACTGTTACAACCACCTACACTGTTACGGGGACGAATTCAACGACTTCATGCTCTTCTGCTGTAACAGTGACGGTTAGTGTTAATCCGGCATTAACTGCCGGAACGATTTCAGCTGATCAAACCATTTGCGTAGGCGCTACGCCGGCTAGCTTAAGCTCAGCTATTGATGCAAGCGGAGGAACTGGGTCGCTTGTTTATGTATGGCAGTCTAGTATTGATGGTACAACCTTTAATACGATTTCGGGCGCTACTTCATCGACCTATTCCCCTGGAGCAATTTCAGTGAATACCTATTTTAGACGCGGAGTGAGTACAGCAATTGATGCGGTGGTTTATACTTCAGCGATTCTAATTACGGTTCAATCAAGTGTGGGTGGAACGATAGCAGGATCTGCAGCCGTTTGTGCTGGAACAAATAGTACAGTGTTGACATTATCAGGTTATACTGGATCGGTAACGAGATGGCAATCTGCTTTAGCGGCGGATTTCTCTGGAACAGTAACGAATATCAATAGTGTTTCAACCAGTATTACGGAAACTAACTTAACGGCAACTAAATATTACAGAGCGGTAGTTAGGGTAGGTGTATGTGCAGCATCAAATAGTTCTGTTGCAACAGTGACTGTGAATGCATTGCCAGTAGTATCAGTTTCACCTTCGGCGCCATCGATTACATCTGGATCGAGCGTTACGTTAACAGCCTCTGGCGCATCGACCTATACTTGGACTCCTTCCACAGGATTGTCTGCGACTAATACGGCTGTAGTGACAGCATCACCTACAGTAACGACGACTTATTCTGTATCAGGAACTAGTTCTTCTTGTTCATCCACTGCTACCGTGACTGTCACCGTGACGACTCCAACTCCAGTAGCTGACACAGACGGTGATGGAGTCACCGATGCACAAGAGGCCATTGACGGAACAAATCCTAACGACGTTTGCTCTTACCTAGTAGCTAGCCAAACGTTGACGCCTACCTCTGCATGGTCAACGGCGGATTGCGACGGAGACGGTACGCCTAACGGAACAGATACAGATCCTAACGATCCTTGCATTCATTTAGCAGGCGCAACTCCAGTAACCACGAATGCGATCTGGCGTGCGGCGGATTGCGATGGTGACGGTGTGACCAATGGAAAAGAAACGGATGACGGAACGGATCCGAATGAGGGATGTTCTTATGTAGTCGCGAGCAGAACCTTAACGCCTAGCACGGCTTGGGGAACGCTAGACTGTGATGCGGATGGAAATTCGAATGCAACGGATCCAAATATTGATGCGCCAGTGGCCTCTAATGATTTGGTTAACTTACCAAGTTCGGGTGCTTTAACGGTTAACATTTTAACGAATGATGATTTCTTGCCAGGTGCAAATACAGAAATTTCGAGACAATTGCCTCCAAATGACGGTACGGCCAAAGGAACCGTCACCTTTAATCCGCTTACGGGCGAGATGACGTATAAGCGCGCTCCATTTGAGACCGGCCTAGTAACGATGGGTTACAAGGTAACTAATAAGGCGGTATCGCCACCGGTTTCTGCGTTCGCTTTTGTGACGATTTTGGCTTGTGACTTACAGGATCCATTATCCGATTGCGACGGTGACGGTGAGCCGAATGGAACGGATTTGGCCCCTACAGATCCTTGCGTTTACGAACCTACGCGTCAAGTGAAAGCGAACGTATCGGATGACTGGAAAGCCTTGGATTGTGACGGCGACGGCGTTTTAAATGGAACGGAATTAGCAGATGGCACTTCGCCTTCCGATGCTTGTTCATTTAAAGCGGGAAGTATTACCATGGCTCCTAGCGCGGCTTGGTTACTATTAGATTGTGACGCGGATGGCGTGACGAATCAGGTAGAAGGAACGCAGGATTTAGATGGAGATGGAATTCCAAATTGCTTGGATACGGATTCAGATGGGGACAGCATCTCGGATAAATTAGAGACGATAGTGGATACGGATAGGGATGGTAAGCCGGATTATTTAGACTTAGATTCTGATAACGATGGTATCCTCGATTCCGTTGAAAACAAGGTGTGTACGGGCACCGGAATTCTCTGTGACACGGATGCAGATGGTACGCCTAACTTCCGCGATTTGGATTCTGATGCAGACCAAATCAAAGACGTAATCGAAGCGAGCGGTTCGGATTATAATCAAGATGGTATCGCGGATGGAAACATCGATGAGAAAGGAATTCCGTCCTCTGCGAATAAAGGTTTAACGCCGCCGGATACGGATCGCGATGGGAAATTAGATCCATACGATGTGGACTCGGATGGAGATGGAATCTCTGACTTTGACGAAGAGTATAATGAAGTGGCGGACTTCGCTGATTGTGATAAAGATGGGATTGTGAATCGACTAGATCCGGATGAGTGTGAGATTTTTGCACCTCAGGGGATTTCGCCTAATAATGATGACAAAAACGATCGATTAGTCTTCAAAGGATTGGTGTTCCGGAAGTTACCGAATCACTTGTCGGTGTACAACCGTTGGGGAACCTTAGTCTTTGAAATGGATGACTATGATAACAGCTGGAGTGGTACGATTCTGCCAGACGGAACCTACTTCTACGTGTTAGATTTCTATGGTAGAAAGCCTACCATCAGTAATTATTTAGCCATCGATCGTACGATTAAATAAGCAAGAAGATGAGAATAGTAATAATAGCAGTCCTACTTTTGGGATCTTATATAACAAACGCACAAATCGAATCGATGTACTCGATGTACCGATTAAACCCAATCGTTGTTTCACCAGCCTTTGCGGGACAGGTGGAACACCAAGGGGAAATCATCGCGATGAACCGCCAGCAATGGGTGGGGATTCAAGGGGCTCCTCGCACGATGGGTTTTACGGGTAATTTTAAATGGAAACCGAACACCGGTCTAGGGTTTGTTTTTCTTTCAGATGTGTCAGGTCCCTCGAAGATTATGACGGCCGCAGGGGATTTTGCCTACCAAGTGAAATTGAATGAAAGCTGGAAGGTTTCCGGTGGCGTTCGCGTGGGGATGTCAAGTCTAGGATTAGATTACGATGGTATCCAAGTCGTGGACCCTACGGATCCCGTTTTCCAGGGCAGTCGCACTACCGGAATGAAGTTCAATACGGGCTGGGGTTTGCGCTTAGCGAATAACAAAGGTTTGTTTGTGGCTATTTCGCAGCCGCGGGTGATTGGCTATGATTTTGGTTCTGGGAATGGGGGTTATAAAGATGTGACGTATCATTATGTGAATGCGGGAACGACCGTTCGACTTTCGAATAGCCTGGCTTTACAGCCTTCGTTTATGGCGCGTATCGCGAAAGATGTGCCGGTTAGCTGGGATGTAAACGTGAATGCTCGCATCGGGAATGCCTTCGATACGGGGATTTCGTATCGCCACAAAGATAGCTACGGTGCTCGTTTAGGCGTGCAGGCGAGTCCTAAAATCTATTTGACCTATATCTACGAAATGCCTATTTCGTCTTTAAGCAAAGTCACTTTGCAGTCTCACGAGATCGCGATTCGCTTATCGATTTTTAAGAAAGACGCACCAACTGAATCAGCCAAATAACATGAAGAACTTTATACTTTTATTGATACTAACGACCCTGTTTACGCCCACTTTTGCGCAGGACAGTACACAAGCCAAAACACCCAAGCGTCAGAGTTTCGCGCTAATCGGTGGCGTCTCCGATATGTGGCACCAAAACTTTGTGACTCGCCGGGATTACGTGCAGAGTTATACGCATTTTGGGATTCAATATGCGGCTGAAGTAAAGCCGAATGTGGATGTCTATGGAACCCTCATTTACGGTATACGAAATGCCAAAGATATGGCCTCAGCCGGCCTAGGTCTTCGTTACTATTTATTAGATCGCGAAACACACAAAAAGTTTAGACCATTTGCGAATTTCAGTGGTGAAGTCGTGGCAGATAACTCGACGCGTACGACCTACAGCGATGTGGATTTGACGGGTTCCGTAGGATCTGGATTTGACTTTAAAATCTTAGGCTCTTTGTACGGTCGCGCCATGGTGAATGTAGGTTTTCCTTTCTTCCAATTAGGTAAGGTAGACTTCACTGACGGTCGTGGTACTTATGCACATTATACCGCAGGTCTAGTGTACGAATGGGGGAACAAGCCTAAGCCAGCCCCGGTGAATGTAGCCGAGCCCTTATCGATCGATACAGACGGCGATGGCATCGTAGATAAAGAAGATAAATGCCCTACGGTAAAAGGCGTTCGTGCGAACAACGGTTGCCCACTAGATACGGATGGTGACGGCGTTATTGATGCAGAAGATAAATGTCCTACGGTGGCAGGTGTTCGGGCTAATGCTGGTTGCCCAGCGGATGCAGATGGCGATGGAATCATCGATGCGGAAGATCGTTGCCCTACACTAGCGGGTATTAAAGCGAATCAAGGTTGCCCAGCAGATTCAGATGGCGATGGAATTTATGACAGCGAAGATGCATGTCCTAACGTAGCTGGAATTGCTTCTTTAAAAGGCTGTCCTGCGCCTAAAGATGCGGATGGTGACGGTGTAATCGATGCAGATGATTTGATGCCAAACGTGGCCGGTTTAGTGGCCCTTCAAGGGGTGCCAGAGAACTTAGTGATCTACTTTAATACGAATCGATTTAGCTTAACGGCAGAGTCGATAAGCACCTTTGATATTGCGTTGGCCTTGTTAAAAGCTCAGCCTAGTCTAAAGCTGAAAGTGACGGGTCACACGGATTCTCGCCAAACCGTACAATACAACGTCGAACTTTCGAAGAACCGTGTATTCGAGGCGCGCAACTACCTGATGAAGCATGGGGTGAAGAAAAAGCGAATGAAATTGGCTTGGTTCTCAGAGTTAGTGCCAGCCGCACCGAATACGACGGTGGATGGCATGAAGCTGAATCGAAGAGTGGAAGTACAGATCGTAAAATAGAAAGAGGAGGCTTCTGAAAAGAGGCCTCTTTTTTTATAAGCTTTCCAAATATTGACTCGGCGTCATCCCCGTTTCCGCCTTAAACGTCGCATAGAAACCAGAGCGCGAAGAGAAGCCAGACTGGGCGCCTATTCCGTCGATGGACAGGGTGTCTGCCTTACCTGCTTTTAACAACTCTTTTGCATGTTCGATGCGTACTGTGGAGCGGTAGGCTGTGAATTTTTTCTGCAGGATCATGGTGAAGCAATAAATGATATGGTGCTTCGGGATGTCGAGTTTTTCCGAGATATCTTCGATGTCAAAATCCGGATATAAATAAGGTTTTTCGTTGTTGATGTAATCGACGATGAGTTGAGCGGTTTCTGCCAAAGGATCCTCCGAATCAGCCTCCTGAATCGTTATTTTAGGCGCCTTTTTAGTCGAGGTTGCGATAGGCATCCCGTATAGTATTTGCGGGAAGAATACGATTAAAACGAGGGGAAGTAAGGCGTAGGCAATTCCAGAAATATTGTAGGTAGGCTCGGATTCCATGATGACGCTGTTAACAGGCGCATCATATAGATCTAGCGTCATCACAAGGAAATTCACCGCCACGATTAAGGTGACTAAAATGAGGGTAAACAGCCAGTTATAGACGAGTTTATTTTGCTTGTTCCCATCTAAGTTTTTCCGCTCTCTCCGATGGTATTTTTGCAAGATGAAAACGCTGGCAATAGCATAGATAATCACCAAGCTAGGTCGTGTCACAAAGGAGATACTAGGTGGAATAAAGAAGCCGCTTCCTAGGGTTCGGACATTGTTTATATTCTCATTGATTAGCCTTGCCGTTTGTAATTTAAAGTCAAATGTGCTGAATAAATAGGGCGCAATATTGACAGTTTGAATGAGAAAAGGCAACAGATGCAGGTAGTCTTTTTTAGATGAAAATAGGCTTTTATCCGTGATGGTATTCCGCGTATACACATACAACATCGGGCCTGGTAAATACCATAAGGGAGAGAGATTACCGTAGAAAATGGCTGTCCAAAAAATGTCGTGGTGGTAAACCGTGAAATAATGGGTTAAGCCATACGTGGAGAATATCCCGAAAATCCCTGTTAATAATAACGCGTTCGGATTAATGCGCCAGTTGTAAATGGCGATAATCGCAGAGGTGATAATAGAGAACAGGGAGATGTATAAAATCATTTAATAAATGAATGCCGTGCAATTTAGTACATAAAAAGGAAAGTATTTTTTCTTGTCCAAGAAAAGATTCTTTCTGGAGTAGTCCAAAAAAACACAATTTGGACTAAATCCATTTTATCCTATAAAGAACAATCGCATTATTAATTCCAATTTTACTTATTAAATGGTTCAGAAAGCAAATTAAATGGCCATTTGAAGGTAAAATTATGAAAAGAATCACGCTTCTTTTATTGTTCGTAATGAGCTCAGTATCAGCTCAAACCTGGAATTTTTCCGTAGGGGCGAACACCACGAACTTTGTTTACACGGATTCGCAGGGGGTTAATCCTACCTATTTAAAGCCTAGTTCTGGGTTTAATATGACGCTAGGTTACGAGAAATCCATGTCGCGTCGTTTCCAATATGACCTGGGTCTAGCCTATTCACAATACAATGCCGTGGGTGATGTCCAAAATATTCCCTTCTCCTACCAGACCGATTTCATGGGACTTTCCGGGGGCATCGGTCCGAAGCTGGAATTTAGAAATGATTTCACTTTAATGCTGAAAGCGAGAGGAGCGGTCCAAAAAATGATTAACGGCAACCAGTTCTTACAAAACCATTACGAGGATTTAGCAGAAGACGAGCAGTTCAAAGGGCTTCGGTATTTCGTAGGATTCTCTTTAGAATTAGAGAAGAAAGTGAATTCAAACTTGTATGTGTATACGCAATACCAGCATTTGGACACGATTCAGTTTGGGACTTCGAGCCTGAACTTTGTACCCTCAACGGTTTCTTTTGGCATTAAGATACAGTCGAAATAGTATTTTTTATGAAGAAAATAAGTACACTCATCGCATTCATCTTGATTTCTTTTGTCGGTTTTTCACAGACCAAAGGAATCTCCTATCAAGCCGTCATCATCGATCCGAACCCGATTCAAATTCCGGGTTCCGATGTGTCAGCGCAACCTTACGTGAGCAAGGAGGTCTGGATCCGTTTTGGAATCTATGCCGGCACGACCTTGCAATACGAGGAACTTCATAAGACCAAAACAGACGAATACGGTCTGGTAAACCTGATTATTGGCGGTGGTGTCAATACCGGCAAAGCGGGTACGTTTACGTCTTTGAGCTGGGATGGCGTCACAAAAAACATCATCACAAACGTGAGTTTTGACCAAGGGGGTCGCTATACCGAGGTAAGTAATCAGAAATTAAATTACACGCCTTACACCTTGCTAGCAGAGACAGCGGTGAAATTAGCGGGGGTTTTACCGATCGCTTCGGGAGGTACGGGTGCGACGAATGCCATCGCTGCGCGAACAAATTTAGGCTTAGGCAATGTGGACAATACGGCGGATATCGACAAGCCGGTGTCTACGGCGACTTTGGCCATCTTAGACGTCAAAGAATCTGTCGCAAACAAATCAACGAACATCATCGCGGACTCCGCCTCGTCCGTAAAATACCCGTCTGTGAAGGCGATTAAGGAATACATCGATAACAGAAACTCCGCCATGGCGCTGCAGTCGCAACAGGCAAATCGCGCTAATTTAGCGGCCAAAGCCACGGCACTAGAAACCCCGCGCACCATCAACGGAATTCCTTTTGACGGTACCACAAACATCACGATTCCAGTAGGTGTAACCCCGCCAGATGCGGATGCAACCACAAAAGGTTTAGTCAAATTAACGGGCGATTTAACAGGAACGGCAGATGCGCCGGCCATTGCTATCGGCGCTGTAACGACCGCGAAAATCATAGACGGGGCGGTTACTGATGCAAAAATCACCTCCGTTTCCGGATCGAAAGTAACGGGAAATATCACCGGGAATGCAGCGAATATAACAGGAATGCTTGCTGTCTCAAACGGCGGAACAGGTGCAACGACGCCTTCTGGTGCCTTAACGAATCTAGGCGCGGAAGCAGTAGCGAATAAAAGTACAGATCTTAGTGCTGACGCAAATTCGACTCAGAAATACCCTTCCGTGAAATTAATTAAAGACTACGTGGATACACGCGTAGCCGCAGCTGGGGTGAGCGACGGGTCGATTACCTCTGCTAAAATCGCAGATGCAACCATCGTCAGTGCAGACATCGCATCGAATGCAGCTATCACAAACGCACAATTAGCGAATAGCTCGCTGACCTTGGGAACGACGAACATTGCTTTGGGTGGAACGGCCACTTCGTTAAGCGGGCTGAGTTCTGTTACGGCTACTGGCTTCACAGGAGCTTTGACGGGTAATGCGACGACCGCGACTTTGGCAGATGCAGCCACAAAACTAGCGGCTACAAAAAACATTAATGGTGTGGCCTTCGATGGTTCTGCTGATATTACGGTGACGGCGGACGCGAATACATTAACTGGGACCTCATTAGCGAGCAACGTATTGAACTCAAGTTTGACATCGGTGGGAACGATTACGTCTGGAATCTGGAGTGCGACTACGATTGATCTGTCCAAAGGAGGTACCGGCGCCACTACCGCAACCGGCGCCTTAACAAACCTAGGCGCAGAGGCAATTGCAAATAAAAGTACAGACTTATCAGTAGACGCGAATTCGACAGATAAATATCCATCTGTCAAATTAATCAAAGACTACGTAGACACCCGCGTGGCTTCAGCCGGCGTTAGCGATGGGACTATTACTTCGGCTAAAATCACGGATGCTACCATCGTAAGCGCTGATATCGCGGCGAACGCAGGTATTACGAATGGACAATTAGCAAATAGTACAACGATTTTAGGAGCGACCACGATGGCTTTGGGCGGTACCGTAACTTCAGTGACGGGCTTAGAGTCCTTGTCATCTACAAGTTTCACCGGAGCTTTAACTGGAAACGCCAGCACTGCAACAAAATTAGCTACTTCACGCGCCATTAACGGGGTGAGTTTTGATGGTTCAGCTGATATTACGATTGCAGCAGATGCGAATACATTAACGGGAACTACACTTGCGAGCAGTGTGGTAAACTCGAGCTTAACGAGCTTGGGAACGATTACGAGCGGTATTTGGAGTGGAACGGCGATAGCTATCGCGAATGGAGGAACAGGATCTACGACGAAAAACTTTGTGGATTTAACGACGGCACAAACGATAGCGGGAGCTAAGACCTTTAGCAATCAAATGACTGTTCCATCGATTGTATTAAATAACGGAACAGCGATTTGGGAGTTTGGAGCAGGGGTAGGTTCGACTGGAATTTCTTTATTACAGGGCGGATGTTGTGGTCGGTTAATGATGGATGATAATGGCAGATTAGCTTTAGGCGCGAATTATGCACCTACCACTTTTCAGTTCGATGTGCAAGGAAATGCCAGGTTTACGCAAGATGTGACAGCCCCTAATTTTCTAGGCAATGCGACTACTGCCACGACAGCGGGTAACATTACTGCGACATCGAACACAACTTTGACATCATTAACCAATTTAGCTACAGTAGGTACAATCACTTCCGGAACTTGGAGTGCGTCCACAATTGATATTGCCAAAGGAGGTACCGGCGCCACAACCGCTGCAGATGCCAGAGCAAATTTAGGCTTAGTGATAGGAACAAATGTACAAGCACCATTAACGGCTGGCTCCGGAATTTCAATTGCTTCCGGAACTATTTCGGCAACAGGATTAACTACTGCGAATTTAAGCTCAACGGCAGGCATAACTGTAGGGCAATTAGCGAACAGTACGACGATTTTAGGTTCGACAACCATGACATTGGGCGGAACGGTTACTTCGGTGACCGGCTTAAGTTCTGTTACTTCCACAAGTTTCACGGGAACCTTAACGGGTAACGCAAGTACCGCCACAAAACTTGCCGCGACGAAAAACATCAACGGTGTAGCGTTTGATGGTTCAGCTGACATCACGGTGACGGCTGATGCGGGAACGTTAACGGGGACAACACTTGCGAGCAATGTGGTGACCTCGAGCTTGACTTCAGTAGGAACGGTTACGAGTGGTGTTTGGAGTGGAACGGCGATTGCGATTGCCAAAGGAGGTACCGGCGCCACAACAGCCGCAGACGCCAGAGCAAATTTAGGCTTGGTAATAGGGACAAATGTACAAGCACCCTTAACCGCAGGATCGGGCATTTCGATTGTATCTGGAACAATCTCTGCCACGGGATTAACCACTTCTAATTTGGCTTCTAATGCAGCCATTACAAATGGACAATTAGCGAACAGTACGACAATCTTAGGTTCGACGACCATGACTTTGGGCGGAACGGTGACTTCGGTGACGGGATTAACTAGTTTGGCTGCGACAACTCTTACGGGTACCTTGTCGGGAACGGCTGCCGCATTAACGACAGGCAGAACGATTTCGACTACTGGTGATGTAACCTATACTTCAGGTATTTTTGATGGTACAACGAATGTCACCGGATCCGCTACTTTGACGAATACGGCGGTTACGGCAGGATCTTATGGTTCGACGACGGCCATCCCTACGTTTACGGTCGATAGTAAAGGCCGCTTAACCGCTGCTGGAACGGCGTCGATTATAGCGGAGGCGGGTACTTTATCAGGGACTACGCTTGCGAGCAATGTGCTCACCTCTAGTTTAACAGGTGTTGCTACGATCACTTCTGGAACGTGGAATGGATCTACCATCGGTGTTGCTTATGGTGGAACGGGAGTGACCTCATCGACGGGTACGGGAAGTGTTGTTTTGTCAAACAGCCCTACGCTTTTAACTCCGGTATTAGGGGCGGCGTCTGGAACTTCTTTGGCCTTAAGCGCCGGATTAACTGCCTCTAACGCAACCGTTTCCGGAACGATCACGGCAAATGCATTTGTAGGAAACGGTTCTGGTATCACGAATTTGAGCAATAGCGCAACAACGGCGACAGATGCGAATACGGCCTCTGCCATCGTGGCGCGTGATGCCAATGGAAACTTTAGCGCGAATGTTATAACGGGAACCTTATCGGGAACGGCCACCGCATTAACGACAGGTAGAACGATTTCTGTCTCTGGAGACGTAGACTTTACAACAGGCGCATTTAATGGAACAAGTAATGTAACGGGTTCAGCCACTTTAACGAATACGGCGGTTACGGCAGGATCCTATGGTTCGACGACAGCCATCCCTACGTTTACGGTCGATAGTAAAGGTCGTTTAACCGCGGCTGGAACGGCGTCGATAATTGCGGAGGCGGGCACCTTATCAGGGACAACTCTTGCGAGCAATGTGGTGACCTCGAGCTTGACTTCAGTTGGGACAATCGCGAGCGGTGTTTGGAGTGGAACGGAGGTTGCGATTGCCAAAGGAGGTACCGGCGCCACCACCGCAGCCGGGGCTAGAACGAATTTAGGATTAGGATCTTTGGCAACAAAATCAACCATCGCAAATGCGGATGTAGCCTCAGGCGCAGCAATCGATTTCGCGAAATTAAATATCACCAGAGCAGATATCGCCGGCTTAGGAATTCAAGATGGTTTAACGGCTGGTTCTGGTATTTCACTTTCCTCTGGAACCATCTCCGTAACGGGATTAACTACGGCGAACTTGACTTCATCGGCCGGAATTACAAATGGTCAATTAGCGAATAGCTCTATAATGTTAGGTTCGACTACTATGAGTTTGGGAGGAACAGTTACAAGTGTGACAGGATTGACTAGTTTAGCTGCGACCAATTTTACCGGTACATTATCTGGAACAGCAACTACAGCAACAAATCTTGCAGGAGGTGTTGCAGGCTCTATTCCTTACCAAACTGCAGCAGGTACAACAGCTATGATTCCGGTGGGATCTGCGAATCAGGTTTTAACCTCGGTTGCTGGTGGTACTTATACTTGGACTACTCCAGCTTCGGGAATAAGAGGTTCTGGAACAGTTAATTATTTGTCAAAATTTGACGGATCAACAACTAATCTAGGGAATAGCAATCTTTATGACGATGGAACTAGTGTTTTTGTTAATGCCACATCAGGCGCCGGTGGAAATAAATTTGTTATTAATTCTGGAGCAAGAACTTTACCTGCAACAACCGGTACAACACAATCTGGAGGAGCAATTCGTTTAGGAGGTTCGAGTAATGATGTGATGGATATGGGTATTGGGTCATTAAATGGCTGGATACAGGTAGCTGACAAATTAAATTTAGGCTTTAACTATTCATTATTATTAAATCCCAATGGAGGAAATGTGGGAATTGGAGTAACAGCTGCACCTAGTTCCAAACTTGAAGTAGCGGGCAATATAAAGGCCGCTTCAATTAATGAAATGGTTGTTAATACAAAAGGGACTAATGTTATTTTGGGCCAAGGAAACGTACTAGGAAGTTTAACGACAGGGTCCAATAACGTAGCAGTAGGTCAATACACGTTAAATTATTTAGAAAGTGGAAGTGAGAACTTAGGAATGGGTTATTCAGCTATGTACAGCACTAGAGGTAGTAATAATGTGGGACTAGGACATAATTCATTATGGACAAACAATACTGGAAATAATAATACAGCTTTGGGCCATAGTTCAGGTTATGCAAATACAGGTTCTAATAATACATTTTTAGGATATCAATCAAACTCATCAGGATCTGTTACGAATGCTACGGCCATTGGTAATGGAGCAATTGTAACATCAAACAATACCATTCAACTAGGTAATTCTAGTGTAACGAGTGTGGTGACAAGCGGAACGATTAGTGCAACTGGATTCACCGGGGCTTTAACGGGTAATGCGAGTACAGCAACGAAATTAGCCACTTCGCGCGCAATTAACGGAATTGCTTTTGATGGGTCAGCTGATATTACAATTGCGGCAGACGCTGGAACCCTAAGTGGAACCATATTAAAGTCTACCGTCACAGGTTCTAGCTTGACAGGCGTTGCAACGATTACCTCTGGAACTTGGAATGGATCAACTATTGGTGTTGCTTATGGTGGAACAGGCGTTACGGCATCGACAGGTAGTGGTAACTTAGTTTTGAATACGAGTCCTACGTTAGTAACTCCTAATTTAGGAACTCCTACCTCTGTCACTTTAACCAATGGAACGGGCTTACCTATTTCAACGGGTGTAAGCGGATTAGGTACGGATGTGGCGACGTATTTAGCTACTCCATCTAGTGCAAATTTAGCTACTGCTATGACGGATGAAACAGGAACAGGGGCATTAGTATTTGCTAATACACCTACTTTGGTCACTCCAGTTATCGGATCAGCCACAGGAACATCTTTAAGCTTATCGGGTAACTTAAGTGCTGCAGCAGGAACGTTTTCTTCGACTTTAAACGCGGGAGCTTCTACACTGGCGAGTGCGGCTGTTACGGGTAATGCGACAGTGGGAGGAACACTAGGAGTAACGGGAGCTACAACTTTATCTTCTACATTAACAGCAGGAACCTCTACCTTAACTAGCTTAAGCGTCACAAATAGTGGAACAGTAGGTGGAACATTGGGAGTTACTGGGGCGACAACCTTGGGAAATACATTAAGTGTATCGGGTGCTACAACACTAGCAGCAGTAACAGCAACTGGTGCAGCAACATTTAGTAACACGGTGAAGATTACAACAGGAGCAGCTGCAGGTAAAGTCTTAACTTCTGATGCAACCGGAAATGCCACATGGAGTAATGCAGGTGGAACGGTAACAACTACAAGTTCAAATACAACATATACTACAAGTAATGTAACCTATATCATTTTTACAGGTTCAACCGCATCTCAAACAATCACATTACCCACAGCTTCAGCTGCAGGTAATGGAAGAGAATATACCATTAAGAATGTCGCTAGTGTTAGTGTAACTATTTCGGCAGGGGGATCTAATATTATATCGGATAGTACTACAACTGCCGCTACATTAGCTTTACTTGGTATAGAGCCATCTAACAATTGGATGAAGTTAATTTCAGATGGTACAAGTTGGTATGTCATGAGAGCTCTATTCTAAAAAATTATACAAACAACAACATGAAAAACATCTTTCTACTCGCCGGAACTTTGGCCCTATTCTCTTTCGCCGCTGATAAATTCATCTCGATGCGCATCGCGGAACCTACCGTGAATTACCACTGGAATAATTTGAATTCCATTAAGGCGATTGCGGACCAAAGCAACTTGCCCCACTCGCAAGTGAAATTCATCATCGCTTCGATCGATAGTTTACAAAAAGACATGGCGCGCACAGCTCGTTTGGACAGTATGGTAGCGGCTCCTGCTCCTGCAGCAGCGCCATCTAAAAAGAAATAGGGTGAAAAAAGTAGTTTTCCTTTTATTGGTATCGTTTTATTCCTTTGCCCAAACGGGTATAGGGACGACTACGCCTGTGAATAAATTCGAAGTAGTCACAACTACGGCGGATCCAGCATCGACAGGGTTAAATGCGAATGGAAATTTAAGAATAGGCCCTAGTGTTGGGACGCATGTGTTAGACTTTGGCCTTAGCTCAACATCTACTTTTTCTTGGTTGCAAGCGAGGTCAAAATCGGCCTATGGAACTACCTATAATTTAGCCTTAAATCCGATAGGTGGAAATGTGGGGATAGGCACTACTAACCCGACGGCTAAACTGAACCTCATGGGTGGGGGTATTCGTATTCATGGTGGGTTTAGTAATAGTTCCACTAGGCCAGCGATCAATACTTCTACGATAGGGAACTATGAAATAAGAGGAGTTGGAAGTGAATCTGGAACAACCCAAAGAGATGGTGGAGATGATGGTTTCTTAAGGTTATCCGCAGGAGGGGGTACAAATGCAAATACTCAATCTTCTATTGATATTTCCGGGTTTTCTAATCAGGCAGATATGGATAACAATATTGTTATCAAAACCGCAGGTGTAGAAAGAGTAAGGATAGATAAAAATGGATCCACATCGGTTACAGGAAGTTTAACAGGAGGCAATACGGTAAGCTCTAAATTAAGTGGATTTGTCTCTAATACCAGCTCGGAATCCGTTAGTAGGTCTATTTCAGTTATTGATAATGGAATGATTCTAAAATGTAGCGCAGGGATAACTCTTACGCTCCCTGCATCCGGTATTCCAGAAGGGTTTAACTGTATGGTTTTGCAACAAAGTACTAGCCAAGTTACCTTTTCTGGTACGTTTAACAATCGAAATGGCTTTTCAAAAACAGCCGGCCAATATGCTATCGCCACAATACTTTATGTTGGGGGCGTTTATATCGTGTCTGGCGAAATGAGCAATTAATGAAAAAGATAGTATTTCTTTTATTGTTTTCGATCAGCGCAATTGGCCAAATAATGTCAACCTATTATCCTACTTTTGAATCGAATCGTGGAAAAGGGAATAAGTATTTGTTTTACAGGTTATATAGCACATCATCATCTACTTTTCCCGCATCTGCCGCCGAATTTGAAGCTAACTTTACCACTCCGGCAAATTTTAAACTTGCTGGTTATGTACCCTTATCTAGTAATGCAGGAGGTTTAAATTCATCTTCTAGTTATAGTGCAAATCTTATTAATTTTTTAAGTCAGACTGATTTAAAAAATGCTATAAATAATCAAACTCCCTATAGTGGTTTTACTGGTGATGGTTTTACTATCGTAGTGTCTGGTTATTTTATTCCAAAGCAGACTGGGACCTACACGTTTACGATTGAAGGGGATGATGCAGTAGATTTATTTATAAATGACCAAAATGTAGTTAATCACTATGGCGCACACGGTTATAGTGCAATAGGTACTCACACAGGTACAATTTCTTTAATAGCCGGGAAAAAATATCTGTTCCGAGCTAGGATGCAAGAGGGTGCAGGAGGAGAAGTCATGCAACTTTTTTGGAAAAAACCATCGGAATCATCTAGTTCAACCTGGTACCAGGATATGGAGGAGTTATCAGGAGAAGAAGTTGTTCCCAATGGTCTCGTTTTTAATGTTGATCCGGGAAATTTTTATTCGTATCCTAAAAATGGGACCTCTGTGTCTGATTTAAAACGAAATGCTACGGGTACAATAGGCGGCAATATGGTTTTTAGCAATACGGCTGGGGGAGCTTTTTCATTAGATGGCAATGGAGATTATATTGATTTTGGTAAGACTCCCACAAATTTCCCCACTGGTGATATCAGTGTTTTTGCTTGGATAAGACCCACCTCTCTGACGAACGGTTGGAATATATTTATGAGTAAATGGTTCACTGATTTTGCAGGCAATGGTGGATATAGTGATTTTCATTACGCCATTTACCCTAATGGCGGAATTTATTACCAAAATTTATACACGGCAACCCAATATAATTTATTTGGTGCTACTGCTATTTCAACAAACACATGGTATCAAGTTGGCTTTACTATAGGTGGCGGATATATGCAAATGTATATTAATGGAACTACAGACGGTGCTCTTAGAGCTAATAGTCGCACTAATTATACGCAGTCATACTTTTGGTTAGGCGATGGAAGGGTAGGGGCAGGTGGACTAATAGGAAATTTGGGTTCTGTATTTATCTATAATCGAGTGATTGCAGCTGACGAAGTACTTCAAAACTATAACGCAACGAAACATAAATATGGGCTTTAGAATATATGCGCGTCTTATTTTTGTGTTCCTAAGCTTTTCTATAAAAGCCCAAACGGGCATAGGCACCACCACGCCTAATGCTGCCGCGAAACTGGAAATTGCAGCAACAGATAAAGGATTACTGATTCCTCGCATGACGAAAGCTCAACGTGAGGCAATCACTCTTTCTTCTGCGGCAAATGGACTGATGGTTTATCAAACGGATGATTTAGCCGGCTTTTATGTTAATACAAGTACTACAACCACCGTTTCTTGGACTCGCGTAAATAGTAATTGGACACGATCGGGCAATGACATTGCCTTTACGACTGGCAATGTCTCAACAACAGGAACATTGACGGGAGGGAATACAAGCAGCTCTACGATTTCTGGATTTGCAGCGAATGTGGGAACCATATCATCGGCATACAATATAAGCGCTGCTGATAATGGTAAAATTTTACAATCCACCAGTGCCACTGCTATTACGATAACCATTCCCACGGGATTGCCCACTGGGTTTAATTGTACAGTAGTCCAAATGGGTGCCGGTCAACTAACCTTTTCCGGAACCTACTTTAATAGAGGGAGTTTTACCAAATCAGCTAGTCAATATTCCGTTATAAGTATTATTCATTTGGGAAGTAATAACATCATCGTTTCAGGCGAAATGAGTAATTAAGATGAAAAAGCTAGTATTCTTTTTATTAGTATTCTCCTTAAATGCTTGGGCACAAATGGCGCTACCTGTGCAGCAATCTGTTTTGCCTAAAAATAGTTTAGTACTAGATTATAACTTTTCAAATGCGAGTAGCTATACGCGTGATGCCACATCGGTTACTAATATCGCAAGTAAGACATCGGGAAACGGGACATTAGTTAATAGCCCCTCTTTCATAAATAGCTTGGGGTATATTGCATTAAACGGAACGGATCAATATGTGGTAACTCCTAATATTAGACCTTACTTTAAATCAGTCAACTCTTCGGTTCAAAAAAGCTTTACGATGAGCATGTGGGTATTTCCTACTCAATTGAATGGGGTTATTGTAAGTGAATTAAATTCGCAAACTCCTGGATCAGGCTGGCATGCAAGTAATATAGAAATTGTCAATGGCGTCTTTAAATTTAGAGTTTGGTCAACTAGTACAGCTATTTCCTCTTCGAGCGTCGCTTTAAATCAATGGTATCATTTAGCACTAGTTTATGATGGTACTACATCTAAAGCCTATCTAAATGGAATCTTACAAGGTACTCATGTGATCGATCGTGAAATTCCTACTACAGCCCAGCACTATGCTATTGCTGCAACAGAGCCTACTAATATGGGTTCAAGTGGGTATGGAGGATTTAATTTAGCGCAATTTAAAATACATCAATTGCCCTTAACTGATAGCGATATTTTACAGGAATATGAGACAAGGAAAAGTGAATTTGATTATGTGATTCATAGTCCTTCCACAAATTCGAATCCTATTTATTGGACTGTTTCAAGCGCATGGAACTCATCTACAGGTGGTACAGGAGCTTCTGACGCATTTGCCGCTGGTCATTATAACCCTTGGTTGAATTCCACTTTAGGCTGGGCCGCCCAAGCAAATAATACAAGTCAATTTATTACTTTAAGTTATGATTCTCCCGCTTTACTAAAGGGAATAGTGACACAAGGAAGGGCATATAATGGAAACCAATGGGTAAAACAGGCTACTATCGAAACCAGTATGACGGGTGCTGCTCCATGGACAAGTGTCTGGACAAATAAAGCTTTACATACAAATTCCACAAATGATCTTCTTACTTTATTTTCAACTCCCATTTTTGCGAAAGCCGTAAGGATATCACCCACTGATTGGAACAATCACATTACACTGAGAATGGGATTAGTGGTTAAAAAAAATGATTTTATATCAGATAATTTAGTTTTACACTTTAATCCAGCTATGACGGAAAGCTATAGTGGATCAGGGACAACCTTGATTGATTTAGCGGGAAATGGATTGAATGGGACAGCAAGTAATTTGACCTATTCTACTCCCTCATTTACCTATAATGGATCCTCATCACAAGTTAGTATTCCAGACAATGCTTTATTGGAACCTGGGACAGGAAATTGGACAATTGAAACCTGGATTAAGCCAACTCAATTTACTACTAGTTCTCAAACGGTACTAGGGAAATATAATAATGGTGGATTAACGGCAACTATATCCTACGCTTTGCGTGTGTATAATGGTTCAATTATAGCCAATTTCAGCAACGGATCTACCGGCTTTTTAAGTGATTCTTTTTTGCTCACATTAAATAATTGGGTACAAATGGTATATGTGTGGGATAAAGCCAATAACAATTTATATACCTATTTTAATGGAGAATTAAAGCAATCAAAAACAATTACAATTTCAGGTATTTTGAATGCTACTACGAATTTGTACTTAGGATCGTACAATGGGGGGGAATATCCTCAATATTTTAATGGTCACATAGGTATAGTTCGATTATATAAAAAAGCACTTATTGCGTCTGAGGTAGCTAAAAATTTCAATGCAAATAAAGTTTTGTACGGATTATAAGTAAGTATGAAAAAAATAGTTTTGTTTTTATTTGTTTCTCTTGGTGCACTTGCCCAAACCGGCATAGGCACCACCGCGCCCGCAGCTTCCGCAAAGTTAGAGGTCTATGCAACAAACAAAGGCTTTTTACCCCCTCGCATCGCTTTAACTGGGGCTGCTGATGCTTCCACAATTGCATCTCCTGTAGCCGGCTTGTTAATCTACAACACAGCTACCGCAGGAACTGCCCCTAGCAATGTCGTCCCTGGCTATTATTATTGGAACGGAACAGCTTGGATACAATTAACAGGTGGATTAGTAATCGATGCGAGTAAAGGGGCCAGTTTTTCAGTCACTGCGGCGGACAATAATAAATTGTTTTTGATCAGCTCTTCTACGGCCGTTACGGTCACAATTCCTAATACCTTACCCGTCGGTTTTTCATGCCAATTTATCCAAACAGGGTCAGGTACAATTACATTAGCCGGTTCTGGTTTTACCCTAAATTCTGCGAATGGCTTAACGAGTCGTTCCATCAATAGTGCCATAGGTTTAGTGATGAGCACATCTACGTCTGGCTATGTTTTTGGCGATACCATGAACTAATGAAAAAGATTTTCGCGTCCTTTCTAGTACTCATTTCTTTCACTTTGCCCGCGCAATTGATGGTGAAAAACCTGGCCCTACGTAAGCCGGTGATCCCTAATACCTATATATTTCCGTACAAAGGGGAAATCCAACAATTTGTAGTACCAAATCGGGTCACCAGTATTCAGGTGAATGCAATAGGGGCCAAAGGGGGTACAGGTGCCGGTGGAATGGCCGGAGGAGCAGGAGCCAATATCACTTCAACACTCAACGTTACACCAGGTCAAATTCTCTACATTGTCGTTGGCGGCGCACCAGGGCAATCGCATATCGCAAAATATGGATTTGCGGGTAATGGAGGTAATGCAGATGCTGCAAGCGGGTATGGTGGGGCAGGCGGTGGGTTATCGGGGGTGTTTTCTTCTAGTACGCCTTCTAATTCCAACGCATTGATCGTCGCCGGTGGAGGCGGAGGCGGATCTGGAACCGGAGGAACAACAGGATACACGGGAGGAGCTGCGTTAAATGCTGTTTCGGGTACTGCTGCAAATGGACTTGGGGGTACAGGTTGGCCCGTCTCTGGACGGAATCAATTTGGCTATGGAGCGTCCACGACAGCTGCAGGAGTAGGCGGCTATGCATTTGATAATGCACCAGCTCAACACGGCTTAGATGGAAATAATATTAATGGGGGTGCTGGAGGACCGGGTACCATTTGGCAAGGAGCAGGTGGTGGCGGTGGAGGGTTCTTTGGTGGCGGCGGTGGTGCAGGCGGTGGTGGCGCTAATGGCGGCGGCGGTGGCGGATCTACGAAAACAACCTCTGGCCATAATTCCTTTGGAACCCCTAATACCACTGGAGATGGAAGCGTATCCATTACGTGTTTATCAAATTCC
Source organism: Aquirufa antheringensis (assembly GCF_004307425.1). Classification (GTDB taxonomy): domain Bacteria; phylum Bacteroidota; class Bacteroidia; order Cytophagales; family Spirosomataceae; genus Aquirufa; species Aquirufa antheringensis. The sequence continues at coordinate 329,158 of NZ_SEWZ01000002.1, read as the reverse complement.
AGCTTAGTATTGCATCTGGATGCCGGAAATCCTGCAAGCTACAGCGGATCAGGAACGACTTGGAGCGATTTGTCTGGAAATGAATCTCATGTAACATTGACAAATACGACATTTAATTCAGCTAATGGTGGCTCGATTGCTTTCAATGGAACTTCTAGTTATGCTGATTTTACGGCTAATATTGGTGTCACTAACGTTGTGACTGTTGAAATGTGGGTGAAAACAAATTCTTTGAAAGCCCCTGGCGGAGCCATGTATTTTGGTTTTGGTTTGTATGACGCTTGGACTGTTAACGGAAATATTGGTTTCAATACGGCTAGTGGAGATCAGTTTGGATTTTCAAGTGCTAAAGTCGATTATTTAGGAATTCAGGGGAATTGGAGGCATCTCGTTTTTGTTATGAATGCGGGATCAAAAACAAATAATAAAATATATGTAAATGGAGAGAGCCAAGCCCTCGAGCAGCTTGCAGGTGTATTTAGCACAATTAATTCAAATTTTAATTCAGGTATCGGAAGAATTGCCTGTTGGAAAAATGACTTGAATTGGTTGATGAATCTACAGGTGGCCAGTTTTAAGATATACAATAGAGAATTAACAATACAAGAGATTACTAATAATTTTAATACGAGCAAAACCCGTTTTTATGCAGAGAAAGACGGGTTGAGTCCAAACACTGCTTCTTCAAGCGCTTATCAAATCAAGCAGGATTATCCTAACTCGCCTGATGGCTTATATTGGATCAAAAATGCCAATATTAATGGTGGTAGTCCCATTAAAATATATGCCGATATGACGACCGATGGCGGAGGCTGGACTTTAATTATGAAAAACTCGTCTTATGTCGGTTGGACGTATGCAAATGCTATAAATTATAATTCCACCATCCCCTTTACCTCTCCTGATGACGTTCTTAGTAAAATAACCCAAAATTATTCAATTTTAGCCTGGGCTGATTACATTAAAAGAAGCCCTAGTGGGTTTCAGTACATGATTGACGCTTCCACTAGAAAAAGTTTTGGAGGAATATGGACAGCAAATGGGAATTATAGTTTTGTCAGTACGAGCAATACTCAAACGGATGTAGTGTTAAATACAAAATTTGGAAGTTGGACATATGAACCTGAACAAGGTATTGCACAACGAATGCCATGGTATAGTAGCACTGCTGGAGGAGGAGATGGTCTCATAACAACTGACGATGGGACGGTAAACTGGTGGGGGACTTTAATTTCTAAAAGAAATGCTTATTCGCCTTCACCTTGGATTGCAGAGGCTGCAGTTGGTGGGACGGCTACGTCTGCAAACCCCGGCATCATTTGGTATTGGGTTCGTTAAATTTGTAATATGAAAAAGATTTTATTTCTCTTCTTGATCTCAGGGAGTGTTTTTGCTCAGACAGGTATTGGCACTACCACGCCTAATGCATCAGCAAAACTAGATGTTACCTCTTCAAATAAAGGTTTTTTACCACCACGAGTGGCACTAACTTCAACGAGTGTATTTGCCCCCGTAACAGGATTATCTGGCTCTACTGCGCTAGCTTCTGCTGCAGGATTATTAGTGTATAATACCACTTCGAATGGAGAGGTAAGCCCTGGTTTCTATTATTGGAGTGGAACTGCTTGGATTCGTTTGACAATACCCTCTGATAATGCGGCTAATGTGACTGGAACGGTCGCTGTTGCGAATGGAGGAACAGGAACCACGACCGGTTCCATTACGGGCTCAGGGGCTCTTACTTTCTCGGCAGGTGGAACTAATCAAAATATTATTTTAAACCCTAGTGGGACTGGTTACACCCTTTTGAACAACAGTGTTGGCTTAGGGACTAATACCCCTGTAGATCGATTAGATGTGCGAAGTGCTATGAGTCTCAATGAAATTAAATTTCGGAATCTTGACGGTGGTGACGATACAGATCCCTATCGTTTAAGAAAAACGCAAACATCTTCAAATATAAATGAATTGCAACTTCATTTGAATGATGACTCCTCAGAACGTTTTGCCATTTATGGAAACTCTTGTGCATCACCCGGAGGATGTGGAGAATACAGTTCGGTACTATATCATTATTTTCGATCAGATGGGAATGCCTACCATGCTGGTAATGTAGGAATTGGTACCACCTCACCGTCTGCCCCTTTGCATGTGGCCACCTCCGTTTCACAATATGTCAGTGTTTATGGCTATTTAAACCAAAATCAAGCGCAAGGGGCTTATACGGCCAATACAAATGTCTATTATTCTATCATGGCTGATCAAAGAATCCGTTGCCCTGAGTTCAATGCCATTTCAGATGTTAGAATTAAAAAGGATATTTTGAAATTGAATACGGGAAATTCCTTAAGCGAATTGAATAAACTTCAAGTCGTCAATTATGCCTACATCGATCAATTAGCGAATGGAAGTAAAACCAAAACAGGATTTATTGCGCAAGAGGTAGAGCAGGTTAATCCGCGATTTGTGAATCAGTCCACCGACTATATCCCGTCTGTATTTGCTTTAGCAAAATCTGTTTCGGTTGAGCAGGATGCATTGAAAATTTCTACAGAAAAGCCTCATGATTTTGCCAAAGGTGATCAAGTCAAGTTTTTTGCTCAGGGCAATAAAGAAATCATTTTGACTGTTGAATCCATTACTGATTCACATACTTTCACTATTAAAGGATGGACTGAAGCAACAGACAATGTATTCATCTATGGAAAGAAAATAAGCGATTTTAGAGCGATCGATTTTGACCAAATCACCGCCTTAAGCGTAGGCGCTATTCAAGAACTAAGCAAACAAATGGATAGCCTAAAACTTGAAAATGAAAAATTAAATAAAGAAGTTCAGGCAAAACAAGCGGACTTTGAAAACCGTCTAAAAGCCATAGAATTGAAGCTTAAATGATACGAATAATTTTCCTTTTCCTATTTATTTCAACCGGTCTTTTTGCCCAAACCGGCATAGGCACCACTACGCCTCATGCTTCGGCAAAATTGGATGTAAGTTCAACCAACAAAGGCTTTTTGCCACCGCGTGTCACCTTAACTAGTACCACAGATGCTTCAACAATTGCCTCTCCGGCGGAGGGACTTTTGGTGTATAATCTAGGTTCTGTAGGATTGCAAGCAGGTTATTATTATTGGAATGGGGCAAACTGGGCAACGATTGCGACGGCGACTTCGGCTGGGAATGGGGTGACGGCATCTGATATGGTAAAAATATATGATGGTCTGGGGAATGCAGCCACAATTAATACGACCGGGGCTACTTTTTCAGTGACAACTTCCGGCAAATATGCATTTGATTTTTCCACGAGCGCGACTTGTGGTAACTGTGTCGTTACGCTTAATTTTCAAGTGAGAGATGGTTCAAATAGTAATGCTGTGATTGGTTCAGATATGCAAACTAGTTATAGTAATAATGTGCATGCAGAATATAATGGTAAAGTAGAAACAAACCTCATAGCGGGTAGATCTTATAATGTATTAGTGACTGCATCAAGTGGTGCTATTTACAGTAATGATTATACGAGAGTGTATATGAAACAAGTTGCGGGTAATTTACCCGTTACAGGCCAAAGCGTGGATTACGTCTCTGTAAGTACTATTTACCAAACGGCTGTGGGAGTTAACAAAGATTTAATTTTTACTTCAAATAATGGCGGCACTATTCCTTACAATACTTCAACAGGTGTTTTTTCCTTGTCGGCAAATAAAACATATTTATTCCAGGCTCAGGTAAGAGCAAATACACCCTCAGCTGATGCAAATTATATTGAATACGGTTTTGTAGATGCTACCACAAATGCTTTATTAGTGGACGGAACGCAAACCATAACATCTTCCACTACATCTACTGCAGGATACGGTTCCAATCCTGTTATTAATTTCATCTATACTCCAGCAACAAATCAAACTGTTAAGTTAAGAACAATAGGTACTACTAGAGGTACACAGCTTGTTATCTCCGGAACTGCTAACATTACACAAATCGGATCATCAGCGATCATAAATCCTTGGACACTTTCTGGTACGAATACTTCCAATACAACAGGAAAAGTGGGAATAGGTACCTCTTCGCCTGATGCCTCCTCCATACTTGATATTACGTCTACAAGTAAGGGGTTGTTACCACCCCGTGTGGCTTTAACTGCAAAGAGTGGAACTGTTACCCCAATAGCGTCACCCATAACCGGACTAATCGTTTACAATACGGCATCAGCGGGTACAGGTGGAGATGCTGTAACTCCTGGATATTATTATTTTAAAGGGACAATTTGGACTAGAATGGATCCTGAGGGGTGGTCGACAGGAGTGCCAATTACATTAGGTGCGATAACTACTGCCCCTACAAAAGGAACTACCAGTATAGATTATGTCCGGTACAGAAACGTAGGGGGGAAGGAATATGAAGTAGAATACAATATTTTGTTTACAAGCGTTGGTACTGCGGGTAGTGGCGATTATTTATTTACATTGCCTGGTGGTTTGCAGTTTGATTTTACATCTCCTGGTCTAATCGCTTATACTGGTGCTAGTGGATATAACGCGATGAAGAATAGAATTGCGAGTTCTTTTGGCGATTTAATCGTAAGTGGGTTTCATAGTTCAAGTGAAGCTATACCCTATAATGCGACACAGTTCAGAATTATGAACAATAACTGGGGGAATAATACTTGGCTTATGCATGGGCCATCAAATTATGCTATGTCTGATAGTACATTTGGCATGAAAATGATTTTCCGTTTTAAGGCACTTTAATAATTTCTTAAATTTACCCCATGAAACCCACCCTATCCTCTTTCATCGCCATCATAGCCAGCGTCCTCTACCTGGCCGTCTATTTCATCCCAGACATGGGTGGATCCGATGTGATGGGTGCGCAGTGGTTGTATTCGAGCAGCTTGAGTTTAGGAATTTTGGCCTTCATCGGTGTACGGTTTAAAGTCTACGAAGAGGCGATAAAACAGGTGCTTTTATACAAGTTTACGTGGGTGTTTTCGCTGTTGGTTTTTTGGGCGATTGGGTCGTATGTGTATGCGATTAATCCCACGGAGACGCTGGTGACTTTGGCCCGATTGATTACCACCTATTTCGTCTTTTTGAATCTCTCGATTCTCTATTATAATCAAGATCGCGCGTTTCTGTTTACGGGGATTGCCTATGCGATTACGGCCTTTTTGTTCTTCGATGCCATCTATGTGATCAAGGGTTTCAGCGCGAATTTGCGCACGATGGATTTAGACGCAGCCATCCTTGGTTTGAATAAATACCACGGGAATAAGAACGTGACGGCGGCGACGCTGTTGATATTGATTCCGTTTGCGATGTATATCATTATGTCTGCCAAATGGCTGGGCAAAATCGCCGGAATCATTGCCCTATTTTTAGGGATTTTTGGTCTGTTTTTATTGAACACGCGTTCCACTTATGTGGGCTTTGCGTTGATCTTTTTCTTGTTTTTCAGTGGACTTATTTGGAAGAAAAGAGCGGCTTTAAAACCAGCGCTTCTTTTCGTTTTATTGCCGGCGGTCTTAGCGATTTTCGCGTCGAACATGCGCTTGAAACTCGCGGTGGCTGGGCAAGAAAATGCGGGCGGTTATGGAACCGTAACGAAGCGTATCGGAGACATCAATATCGCTAGCGAACAGAATTCCCGTATTCACTTATGGGGAACAGCTGCAGATTATGCACTTCACAATCCCATCCTAGGTGCCGGTTATGGTAACTGGAAATTAGCCTCGATTCCGTACGAGCGCGACAGGGCGAACGAGTTATTTGTGCCATATCACGCGCACAATGATTTCATTGAAATGTTTGCGGATTTAGGTCTGGTGGGCGGACTTTGTTTTGCTGGATTGTTCCTGCTTTTGCTCTATTATACGGTTCATTTTTTAGCCCAAAAACGGGGTGACGAACTCATGGTCATCATCGCCTTTTTAGCCGTTACCTGCTACGGCATCGATGCGCTTTTAAACTTCCCGGCAGAACGCACAGCGATGCAAACGATGCTGTCGCTGGCGGCGGCGTTGGTGTTGATTCCTTTGGACAAAACCTCCCAAAACCTACGCGCGCTTCCCTTCATTTACCTCATCGCGGGAGCCGCTCTTTTAATCCCAGCGATCTACATCGCGAACGAAACGTTTGAGTCCTTGAAGATCCAAAAATTCGTGATGGGCGAAGTAAACGCGGACCCTAAAATGGCGACCATTGAGGTGGAAAAGCTTCCAGATATTCCGAACTTGTCTTCGTCCACTTTACCGATGAAAGCCATGTTATCTCGCTACTACATCCGGGACAAACGTTTTGATGACGCGTTGCGCGTATTGAAGGAGAGTGAAAACGACAACCCTTTCTTGCACTATAACGACTTTTTGCGTACTTCCATTTATGCCTCGTTGAACAAAATGGATTCGGCTCATTTCTATGCCAAACGTGCCTTTGATGCTTGGCCGCGCGCGTCTAGTTATTACAAGAATATGATTTTTACGTCGGCTAAACTCAAGGATACGAATGAGATCAAGCGGGCGTTGCAGGTTTCTTTGGACGTACACAACGACAACGCCTTAACGTGGAATCAATACTTGCTAGGCATGTTCGAAGTGAAGCAAGGGGCAGACAAAAACTTACTGGCGCAACTAGAAACTACGCTGAAGAAATTCCCAGCGGACACCGCGATTCTGAATCCGACCAAGAACATGTTGCGCGGAGGCAACCGCGATTTACGAGGCTTAACAGCAAAAGGGAATGCCCTATTTGTAAAAGGGAAATACGTGCAAGCGGCTACCATCTATAAGGAACTTTCACAACTGGATCCGGGCAACTTCTCCCATCTAGAAAACGTAGGTATCTGCTATTATGCGGGTCGCAAATTCTCAGAAAGTTTGTTCTATTTTGCCAAATCCGAACAACACCCCGGAAACAATACCGGAAAATCGGCGTACTTTGCGGGTATGTCTCAGCTGTCCACTGGCAAGAAAGCAGACGCCTGTGCTAGTTTTAACCGATCGCAAGCAAAGGGCTACCCAGACGCAGCTGCAGCGATTGCGCAGCATTGTAAAAAATAATTATGAAGAAAATCTTACTATTTCTCTTGTTCCTGAGTGGTACCATCGTAGCACAAGAAAACGATAAATCACTAGTCATCATTGGCGGTCCCACCGATTTGTGGACCAATAACCGGGGGACGGGAAAGGATGAATTTAATGCTTTCACGAACTTAGGATTGCAATTCTCGAAGCGCAAATCGGCGAACATGGATGTGGTTTATACGTCTTTGGCCGGGTTTAAAGGTGATTTCTTCAGTCCCGGGAGCTGGAACAACAAATTCATCACCACTGGAGCAAACATGCGTTATTTTCTAATTCCGCGTAAAAAAACCTCCGTATTCAATCCCTTTTTCCAAATAGGCGCAGAAGCTTTCGCACGCCGCGACTACGGTTTTCCGGGAAATGCGTATGAAGTAAGTGCTTTAGGTGGTGTAGGATTAGATCTAAAATTATCGAGAGATTTCTCCATTATCGTTCAATCGAATTTAGCCATCCCGATGGCGCAAGCGACAGATGCGGGAGTAAAAGTAGCTTCTGTACGTGGATCGAATAACAGTACTTCTTTCGGACTTGTCTACCATTTCGGTTGGAAAGCGGCGAAGAAGAAGGCAGAGGAAGAGGCAGCCATTGCGGCAGCGAAAGCAGCGGAAGAAGCAGCGGCGAAAGCGGCGGCGGAGGCAGCAGAGCAAGATCGAATTGCACGCGAGACGGCAGCTAAAAAAGCGGCAGCTGACGCGAAAGAAAAGGCAGAGGCTTTGGCAAAAGCAGAAGCAGAAGCGAAAGCAAAAGCGGAGGCCATCGCGAAAGCGGAGGCAGAAGTGAAGGCTGCGGCTCAGTTGAAAGCAGATCAAGAGGCGATGGCGGAAACGACCATTTTATACTTGAATAACCAGTGGGAGTTGACGGCGGAATCGCAAGAAAAATTAAAAGTGGTAGCTTCAGCCTTGACGGCTCGTCCGGAAATTAATGTGCGCATTGATGGTCACTCGGATGCTTTTGGTACCTCGAAAAATAACTTAAAGGCATCTCGCTTTAGAGCGCAAGGAGCGGCGAAATTCCTAGTAAAAAGCGGAATTGCCCCTTCTCGATTAAAGGTAAATGCCTACGGAGAAGACAAGCCTATCGCATCGAATAAAACGAAGGCGGGAATGGCACAGAATCGACGCATTGAAATTAGAATTATCAAATAATAAATTTCAATTTTTAAAGGCTATATTTAGACTTTAAAATCAAAATTGAAATCTATTATATGGGATCATCTAGCACAAACTATTACTTTAGGGTATGGGGCTGGATGATCCTATTTTTTTGTTCCGCGTTCAGCGGCACTGCGCAATGCAACGTAAATGATCCCTACGATAAAATTATAAGTGGCTACCACGCCTCCGTGGCGATCAAGAGTACAGGAGAATACTCCATCTGGGGAGCGAATATGGCGCCCACAGGTTTACTAGGACAATTAAATCCATTAGAAATTAATGGAACGAATTATTCCGGGATATCAGGAACCATCTACAAAGCGGGTATCGGAGGGACTAACACCGGGGCGTCTATTGACCAAGCCGTTGTCTTAACCTCGACTGGATTATTTGCCTGGGGCGCAGTAGGATCACTATTTAACCCATCACTCACCACTTCCGCCGGGGTTGCCCAAATCACGCCTCCCAGTGGCTCTTCACCTATCGGTTTGCCTATTGGATTAGAACCGCAAGATGTAAAAATGCTTTTTGCCGTTTACAGAACCTTGGTATTATTAAGCAAGGCTGGCGATGTGTATGTATTAGGTTATCTGTCTGGAGCGTTGGATGGGAATGGTGCCGTGCAAGGTACCACCGGGATGAATAGCTGGCAACGCGTGAAGATAGACGCGACGACCTATTTAACCGGTGTGAAAAATGTGCGGGGGCAATCTGCCCGGGCGAATTACAATGCCTTCGTGGCGGAAACGAACGATGGTAAAATGTACACATGGGGAGCCTCAACCTTTTTAGGGGACGGCACTGGATCCGCTTATCGCTCGTATGCCACAGAGATGACGCTGCCGGACGATGTGAAAACGAAGGGAATCAAAATGATCGGTGTCACCGGTGGAATATCTGGCGGTAGCTCGTATAATACCTATTATGTCTTGAGTAATTCGGGGAACCTCTACGCGATGGGGGACAATAAAAATTACCAATGCGGCGCCTTTACGCGGGATTTAGTTCACTTGAATTGGGTTCAAGCCCAAAAATCTTCCGCCCCCAATGACTTCCTCACGAACGTCATTTTTGTGACCGTTCAGGAGCACAGTAATTCCGTTCCGGCAGCTTCGGCCATCACGAAGGCGGGCGATTTATACTCCTGGGGTTTCAATGCCCGCAATATGTTAGGGAGGCCCATAGAGAACGGTTCCTATGATCCCGGTCTGGCAGGTGGATTTAATCAAGGAACTGATAAAGCACTCTTTGCGGAAATGGGGGGTCATACGCTGTTATATGTGAAGGAAGGCAGTTCGAAATTCTGCTATGTAGGCCACCGGATAAACGGATCTATGGGAGATGGAACGTCGTTTGATGCCAAAGAACCTATCTTTAACTGCGACCAAACCCCCACCATCGACCTCTGCGGAGCTGTACCGAATGTTTCCGATTCGACAACCTCGACCATCAATGCAAGTCCTAAAATCATTAAGGCAAACAACAAGGATTATTCCACGATCTTCGTACAATTAAAAGATTTTAAAGGGAACAATCTGAAAGGGAATGGAGGCTTAGTAACGATCTCTTCTACCTTGGGAACGGTTTCAGCTGTGGTGAATAATAATGACGGAACCTATACCGCCATTTTAACGGGTGGCATCACGGCGGGTACGGCTATCATCAGCTTCACGATTAATGGATCGAATGCCGTCCAGAAGGACTCGGTGACGATATTGCCCTATCTTTGGCCTGGTGAAATTGCCTCTGACCAATCCCTCTGCTACCCGGCTAAACCCTCGCCATTAACGTCTAAAACAGATGCCTACGGCGTCCCTAGGCCGATTACGTATGTTTGGCAAGCAAGTACGGACAACATTTCATTCACGCAGATTCCTGGAGCCACCGCTAAAACCTACACGCCACCGCTTTCGAAAACGGTTTATTATTACCGCCGCGGGGCTCGTTCATCGCTGGATAGTTTGGAATTCACGAATGCTGTTGTCATTCGAACCGAAGAAATTGCGGGCGGAAAATTAACCGGAACGGGGACCTTCTGCGGGGATAAGAATAGTCAACCAATGAAGCTGAGCGGGCACATCGGGACGATTGCGAAATGGCAATCGGCAGATACGCCGGATTTCTTAGTGGGGGTGGCGGACATCGCGAATACGGATTCCAGTTATACGGCCACGAATTTGCCTAACACGAAATATTTCCGCGCCGTGATCACGCAACCCGTTTGCGGAACGGCCTATAGTTCCGGAACAGTGGTTGTGATTAACCCGATTCCAGTCATTACGTTTGTGCCTAATCCGGCGGAAGTAGTTCGCTGGTCTAGTTTGACCATAACAGCTTCAGGCGCGGATCGCTTTGCTTGGTCGCCGCGCTATGGTCTTTCGGCGGTGGACAAAGCGGTGGTGATTGCGAACCCGATTAAGACGTCAACCTATTCCATTAAAGGAACCAATAACACGGGTTGCAATAGCACGACTTCCCTTACGGTGACGGTTTTATCAGCCGGAACCTTGGATACGGATGGTGATGGAATTTATGATGAGGACGAGGAAAATCCCTTGAAATACAAGCCGGATTGCGATGGCGATGGGATCGAAAATCGCTTAGATCCGGATCCTTGTCCGTTCTTCGAGCCCCAAGGAATTTCGCCTAATGGGGATGGGAAAAATGATGTGTTAGTCTTTGAAGGCCTATTAACAAAGCCGATTCCGAACCATATTTCAATCTTTGATCGGGTAGGAAGTTTAGTATATGAGACGGATAATTACCAAAACAATTGGGCCGGCGAAACATCCAAGGGTACTTCTTTGTTTGAGAAAACGGGTTCAGTTCCAGACGGAACCTACTATTATATTTTGGACTTTTATGACAAAAGACCGACCGTGAAAAACTTTGTATATGTCTTACGTAACATTAAAAAATGATGATTGAATCGTATTTTGCTACCATCCCTAGTGCGCACCGCGGCTTGATTTTAGCTGGCGGAATTATGTTGTTTTGGTTGATCGAAACCGGGATTCCCTTAGTGAATTTCAAAGGGAATAAGTGGGCTCACGCGAAGCTAAACCTCTTTTTGACCTTCACCACCATTGCGATTAATTTCCCGTTTGCGGTGCTATTAGTGATGGCGAGCGACTGGACGACTGAAGCGAACTTTGGCATTTTGCACTGGTTTGCGATGCCTAGCTGGGCCTTTTTAATCGTGGGATTATTATTGATGGACTTAGTGGGAGCCTATTTAGTGCATTTGATCGAGCACAAGATTAAGGTGCTGTGGAAGTTCCACATGGTGCACCACGCGGACACGCAGGTGGACACGACTACGGCGAATCGCCACCATCCGGGCGAGAGCGTGATTCGTGCGGTCTTCGCCATTTTAGCGATTTTGGTGTGTGGAGCGCCTATGTGGATCGTGTTTTTGTACCAAAGCCTCAGCGTCGTACTTTCCCAATTCAATCACGCGAATATCCGTCTGCCGCTTTGGCTAGACACGGCCCTTTCTTATGTGATCATTTCGCCTAATATGCACAAGGTACACCACCACTTCGAGCGCCCACAAACGGACTCGAACTACGGTAACATTTTCGCGTTTTGGGATCGTCTTTTCGGCACGTTTGACGCCACACCGATGGACAAAATTACGTATGGTTTAGACGTGTTAGAAAACGACAAAGACCAATCTTTTGCTTACCAATTAAATCTTCCCTTTAACCAGAATATCAAAACAGACGAATGAAAAAACTCCTAATCCTCTTCTTGCTCCCGCTATCCTTAGCGGCGCAAGTGTTGTCGCCAGTGGTGCAGCCCACGGCAGATTTTGATGCGAAAAAATTAGAATCCATTGACGCCTTAGTGAAATCCTATGTGGAGAAAAACCACTTAGTAGGAGCGGTTACCTTGATCGTGAAGAACAATCAACTCGTGCATTACAAGGGCCATGGCTACGCGGATTTGGCCAGTAAAAAACCGATGCCGGCTGACGCGATCTTCCGCATCATGTCACAGACCAAAGCCTTAACCAGCTTAGGTATCTTGCAACTTTTCGAACAAGGCAAATTGCGCTTAGACCAACCGATTTCAGACTTCCTTCCGTCCTTCAAATCACCGCGCGTCTTGAAGGATTTCAATGCCGCAGACACGAGCTATACTTCGGAACCGGCGAAACGCGAGATCACTTTCCGCGACCTATTAACGCACTCTTCGGGCTTAGACTATGCGGGAATTGGATCCGATAAGATGAAGGCGATTTACGCGAAAGCCGGCGTCCCATCTGGCCTAGGCGACAACGGAACCACTTTATTGCAGGCGATCACAAAATTAGGTACCCTGCCTTTAATCCACAATCCAGGTGAAAAATTCACCTACGGTTTGAACACGGATGTGTTAGGCTGTTTGATCGAGGTAATCAGTGGAGAGACTTTGGAAGCCTATTTAACAAACCATATCTTCATCCCATTAGGCATGAAAGATACCTATTTCAATTTGCCAGCAGATAAGGGATCGCGCCTGCCCACCGTGTACACGGAAAACGAAAAGAACGAAATCATCACCTGGTCACCCACTTTCCGCGGCATTAACCCGAACTATCCCTTATTCAAGAAGACCTTCTTCTCAGGTGGCGCTGGCCTTTCGTCTACGGCATTTGACTATGCGATTTTCTTGCAATGCATCCTGAATGGCGGTAAATACAACGGAAAGCAGATCATTGGACGCCGTACCGCAGAATTGATGGTGAGCCCGAACTTCAATTTAGGCAATGATGATTATGGTTTAGGGTTCCAAATCACCGGCGAAAAAACCGCTAACCGCAAGATGCGCAACAAAGGTTCCTTCGCTTGGGGCGGCTACTACGGCACGACCTATTGGGCAGACCCGAAAGAGAAAATGATCGTGTTAATCATGTCACAACACACGCCAAACTCCCACGGTGATTACCAAGAAAAAATAGAAAACATTATTTACGGTGCATTGAAATAAAAGAGGAGGGGCCGCTCTAGAAAGAAGCGGCCCCTTTTTTATTTTATAAGTTCGATCACCTGCGTCCCCATCGGCACATCCGCCACCAGAATTCGCATTCCATCCTTCTCGATTTTAGCTTTTACAGCGGCGCCATTTAAAACGGATGCCTTCTTGTATTTGCCTGGAATGAACATACTCTCTTCACTCGGTTTGCGGAACAAATGCACGAATACGCTGCTCGCGTTCTCCGTTGTAACACCCCATTGTTGCGGTTTCACCGGACCTCCGCGCGTTCCATAAACCGAACGGCCGTTCGCCTCTAGCCACTTGCCTACTACTGCTAAACTATCCGTGAATTCCGGTTGAATCTTGCCTGTAGGCATGGGGCCCACGTTCAATAATAAGTTCGCATTGCGACCTGCTGCGCCCACTACTAACTGGTGGATTTGGGTAGGCGTTTTGTACTTGTGGTCGTTCATGTTGTATCCCCAGGCGCCGTTGATGGTTTCGCAGGTTTCCAAAGGCAAAGCAGACGCCGTTTGAAAGCTCAAACCATGTAGATTTTCGCCTGGAAGATCTCGTTCGAACATTTGGAAATCTTCTCCTGGAATCGGATCCAAATGGTGGTTATTCCCGATCATACACGCCGGCTGAATCGAGTGAATCAAGCCATAAATCTCATCGTATTTCCAATCAATCCGCGAGCTGCGATCCTTATTTCCCTCCGGATTCGTTTGATCCCAATGGCCATCAAACCAAATATTCGAAATCTCGCCATAGTTCGTCAATAATTCCGTTAACTGCGCCTTCATGAATTTCAAATAAGACGCGTAATCGCTCTTGCCTGTTCTGCCGGAGTTTTGTCCCGTGCGCCCCGTTTCCCGCGGATAATCATCGCGGTACCAGTCCAAAGTGGAATAGTATAAACCCAGTTTAATCCCCTGCTTCTTGCATTCCGCCGCTAATTCCTTCAGCACATCTCGCTTAAACGGCGTATTCGTGATCTTCCAATCCGATTGCTGTGTGTCCCAATTCGAGAAACCATCGTGGTGGCGCGTGATGAAAATAATGTATTTCATGCCGGAATTCTTGGCCACAGAAACCCACTCGGCTGCATTGAATTCAGACGGATAAAAGCCCTTCAATAGGCGTTGGTAATCTTTCTTTTCGATCTTCCGGTTGTTCATTACCCATTCGCCATCGGCTAGCATCGAAGAGATGCCCCAGTGTACGAAAAGACCGTATTTATTGTTTTGGAAGTCCGTTCTCGCCGCTAGATTTGCGGGAGTAGGGGAGTAAGTTTGGCTGAAAACCAGCGTGCTGGTTAGCAACAACGATAGTAAAAGTACTTTTTTCATAGGTCTAGATTTTCCTCAATTTACTAGTTGTCAGCGCTATTCAAAAATTTTACCGCAAATTCCTTAACTTGGGGTATGGAAACTACCCTTCACTTTGTCGCTCAATGGCTTGAGGCCCGCACGCGATTTTCGAATCAATTGAAATCGCTACATGCAGTAGATTTAGCTAAAAAATTAGGTGATTCCCCTAATTCGATCGGGTTTTTGATTCGCCACATCGGGGATGTGGAATTGTTATTTTCGAAGAATGTGTTTGGGAATTCTTCGGTGCAAGTATCCGCTAAAACGGTTATTTCCGGCCACGATACGGGCGAGTGGGTAGATTTGCCCGCCTTGTTAGCCTATGTGCAGGAGTCTTTCGAAACCCTACATGACACCCTTGTAGCACAGCCCGATTCGGTTTGGTCGGAGGTGATTACGACGAAGGAATTTGGGACAAAAACAAAAGCGGAAGCCTTGGGTAGAATTATCTCCCATACGGCTTATCATGCTGGACAAATAGCCAGCATTCATAAATACGGTAACTCATGAGTTTACGACACGCAGGCATTTTTAATTTTAAGGCAACCGTTTCTGAGTCACAGAAGCACGAATTTTTCTTGGCGCTGAAGGCTTTGGAGGAAATTAACGGAGTAGAAAAAATGGAAGTTTCTCGCCAAACCAGCCCAAAAAATAAGTTCAAATACGGCTTCTCGATGGAATTCGCCTCGCCTGAACTGTACCAAGCCTATTCCATTCACTCTCAACACGACGCCTTCGTGCAGGAATTTTTCATTCCCTTAGTGGAGGACTTTATGGAAATTGATACCGAACAATTAATGTAAAACCGGATGAAATACCTCTTCCTTTTCCTGTGTTTTTCGGCTTTAGGCCAAGCAGACTTTGAAAAAAGCCTGCAAAAGCGCCTCATTTTAGCTGAAGATGGCTCCACGATCGAGATCGAGGCGGGGCGTTTCCAGCTGACCAAAAGCCTTTCATTGGAGGGCAAAAAGAACATCACCTTGCGCGGTAAAGGCATCGATAAAACGATTTTAAGTTTTAAGGGCCAAACCCAAGGCGCAGAAGGCATCAAGGTTTCGAACTGCGAAAACATCGTGATTGAGGATATGACGACGGAGGATTCCAAAGGCGATTTGATCAAGACGATGAATGTAAAAGGCATCACCTTTCGCCGCCTGAAGGCCGCCTGGACAGGTGGTCCCAAGCCCACAAATGGCTCTTACGCACTCTATCCCGTGTTATGCGAAAACGTGTTAATCGATTCGTGCATCGCGATTGGCGCTTCAGATGCGGGCATTTACGTGGGGCAGTCTAAACATATTATCGTTCGGAACTCGGAGGCCTACGAAAATGTAGCTGGCATCGAAATAGAAAATTCCCTCTATGCGGATGTCTATAATAATAAGGCGATCGGGAATACGGGTGGCATTTTGGTTTTTGATTTACCGGATTTAGTCCAAAAAAAGGGCGGCCACGTCCGTGTCCACCACAACTTGGTGAAGGACAATAATTTGAAGAACTTTGCCCCTAAAGGAAATATTGTGGGAAATGTGCCTAAAGGAACGGGGATGATGGTTTTGGCGGCGAGTAACGTCGAGTTTTTTGAGAACCAAATCATCAACCACGCCACCATCGGCGTTGCGATTATCTCGTATTATATGACCGAAAACGCCATCAAAGACAAGGATTACGATCCCTATCCTACGGCGATTTCGATTCACCATAACACCTTCGAGCGAAAGCCGCGTCGAGTGCCTATGGACAGCCGTTTTGGCAAAATGTACCGCTTCGTTTTACGCTTCGGTCGCCACGTTCCCGCGGTCGTATATGACGGCATTTTGAATCCCGCGAAGGTGGGTCCAGACGGAAAATACCCACTGGATTATTCGATTTGCGTGCGGGATAATGTCAACCAAAGTACGGCTAACCTAGATGCAGAGCACAATTTCAAGGGTTTGCAGCAGGGTAAAGATTTGTTTGATTGTGATTTAGAACATGTGAAATCTATTAAGTTCTAATGCGGATACTAATCGTTTTATTGGTAGCGTTTATTGGGCTAGTTTCGGCGGAATCGAATTACCGAGAAAACCTGTCTGATTACGGTTTTTTCAAAGGCACCTTAAAGGACCAAATCCCGGCTGATGGCGTCGTTCCCTACGCCCTCAATTCCCCCTTATTCTCTGACTACGCTTCGAAACTACGTTTCATAAAACTCCCAGAAGGGCAATCGGTCTCCTATAATCCGGATTCCGTTTTGCAATTCCCCGTGGGTACGGCGATCGTCAAAACCTTCTATTATCCGGTGGACGAACGCAATCCGAAGAAGGGCCGTCGCCTGATGGAAACCCGCGTTTTATTGCATGAAGCCAAAGGCTGGGTGGCATTACCTTACATTTGGAATAAAGAACAAACCGATGCGACGCTGGAAGTGGCTGGCGGAAGCGACATGGTGGCATGGACAGACGCCTCCGGCAAAAAGCAATCTTTCGAATACCAAGTCCCTAACATGAACCAATGCAAGGGCTGCCACGAAAGATCAGGGGAAATGACGCCTATCGGCCCATCCGTTCGTCAATTAAACGATGGCCAACAATTGCAACATTGGGAGACGGCAGGCATCTTAAAAGGCTTGCCAAAAGACCACATTCCCGCTCTGGTGAATTATTCGAACACAGCGGCCTCGCTCGATGATCGCGTGAAAGCCTACCTCGATATCAACTGTGCCCATTGCCATAATCCCACCGGACCAGCCCGCTCTTCTGGCCTTTATTTAACCTGGGATTCCAAAGATCGCACCGCCTATGGTTTCCTAAAATCCCCTGTTGCTGCCGGTCGCGGCTCCGGAAATCTGAATTATGACATTGTTCCTGGCAAGCCGGAACAGAGTATTTTACACTACCGCATGGCTTCCCGTGACCCCGGCGTCATGATGCCGGAATTAGGCAGGCAACTCACTCATCACGAGGGAGTTGAATTAGTTCGCTCTTGGATTCAATCGATGCAGTAATTGTACGGATTTGCTCCCTTTTTTATTTACCGCCTATTTTACGGCAGCCTCTAACTCTGCAATCACAAATTTAGACATCTGTAAAAAGGCATAAGTCGCCTTAGGAGCGGTCTCTGGATTAGTCATTAATTTTCCTAAAACCGAAGGGACAATCTGCCAAGAAACACCGTACTTATCTTTCAACCATCCACATCTTCCCGGCGAACCACCATCAACTAAATGATCCCACAAGTGATCAATTTCTTCCTGCGTATCGACCGAGACCATCATGGATACACCCTCATTAAAGTTATGTTGGTGCTCCATCGAACTCTCCATTAAGTGGAACGGTTTGCCATTTAGTGTAAACTGTGAATATTTCACATTCCCCTCTGTGTCGTGTTCCCCTTTTTCATACAGCGCTTTGTGCAGTATTTCAGAATTTGGGAAAAGAGAGGTATAGAAATCAATCGCTTCGTTTGCCTTACCATTATTGACGCCGTTAAACATCAAATTAGGGGCCAGCTTAGCGTGTGATTCATGGTTCTTCATGATCTGCCAATTCACCCCAAACTGATCCGCGCACCAGCCATACAAAGGACTCCAAGGATAGGTATTTAGATCCATTAATACGGTTCCATTTTCGGTTAACTTCGCCCAAACACGTTTGATTTCTTCCTCGTCTTCTAGGTTCAAGAAGAAGGAAATGGATGGATTAATTGGGTATCCCGGTCCGCCATTTAGGTGCATAAAGCGTCTATCGAAAAGACGGTAATTCACCGCCATCGGATTTTCGGAAAGAGGTTCAAAGCCTGAAAAAGTGCTTTGATAAAAGTCAGCAGCCTCTTTTGCATTCTTGTCAAACCAGAGGCAGGTCGCGATTTCGTGTACCATAGTGGAATTAAATTTCGATAGATTATTTGACTTTCCAAATTACTACACACAAAATAATAACTAAAAAAATAGTTAGAAATATTTTGTAACTAAAATTTTAGTTATACATTTGCCTCAACGAAACGCAAAAGAAACTCGAACGCAAAGCATACGAAAAGTAAAACGAATGAAAAAATTAACACAAGCAGAGGAGCAGGTCATGCAGGTCATTTGGAATTTGTCGGAAGGCGGATTTTTGAAGGACATCATCGAGCTGTTGCCGGAGCCGAAGCCACACTCGAATACGGTGGCGACGCTGTTGAAGATTTTAGTGGAGAAGGATTTTGTCCAAATCTCTAATCCGAACCGAAATAATCTCTATTCCGCGAAAGTCTCGAAACGGGATTATTCTGGCCAACGCATGGCCGGTTTAACGGAATCCTTTTTCGATGGATCTTACACGAATGTCGTGTCCTATTTAGTGGACAAGAAGCAGATGTCGATCGAAGATTTAGAACTCCTTTTGCAAAACTTAAAATCGAAAGGCGATGAATGATACATTTATTTACCTGCTGAAATCGATGATTTATGCAGGGATTTTCTTTGGCTATTATACGCTATTCTTAAAGAATACGATTTACCACGCCTATAATCGCTTTTATCTGTTAGCGGCGATGGCTTTAAGTGTAGTTTTTCCCATGTTTCATCTAAGTATTAGTGTTTTTGAAGAAGAAGTAGCTGCCACACCCGCATTAAAATACCTGATGTATGGTTCAACCGCGCCAGTGCAGGGATTAAGGGTAACGAGTGCAAATATTCCTTCGGAATTAGTGCCAATGTATGTAATCAGTGCCTTATTACTCTGTTATTTAGCCTATTCGATTATTCGGATTTTCCGATTGAAGGCGATGAATGCCAAAAAACAAATGGGCGATTTTACCTTCATCGAAACAGACTTAGAGGAGGCGCCGTTCTCGTTTTTCTCGAACCTTTTTTGGAAAAAATCCATCTCCATAGAAGACGAAAATGGCCAAAAAATGCTGCAGCACGAGCTCACTCACATTCGGGAGAAACACTCCTGGGATCGTCTTTTTTCTCAATTGATTTGTTCCGTTTTTTGGATGAATCCTTTCAACTGGATCATGCAAAAGGAATTGCAAAACATTCATGAATTTATCGCTGACCGCGACGCGGTGGGCACCGGAGAGGTGGATGCTTTTGCCAAAATGCTCTTACAAACCTATTACGGTAATCATTTTTTAAATCCGAGTCACTCATTCTATTACTCATCTATTAAACGAAGAATTATTATGTTAACAACCTCCAATACCCCTAAATACGCCTACCTTAGAAAGGTGGCCGTATTGCCTCTAGTGGCGATTTCTTTGGTCTTATTCTCGATCCAATTGAGCGCTCAAAAGCCTAAGCCTAAAAAGGAAGTGGCAACACAGTACACGGTTACGATGCGACCAGATTCGACCACTTTTTCTGACCCTAAAACAGGCAAGAAAGTATTTTCTGTTGCCACACGTGATATGCCACCTCCGCCGCCACCCGCTGGTGCGCCAGCACCGCCTACTCCGGCTGTTCTCACTTTACATGGCTCTGGTTCTGACGTCAAAGTGATCCATCTCGATTCAACTACTGTTGAATTCAAAGGACAAAGTGGTGGGAAAGAGATCGTTTTTCGTGCTGAAAAAGTGAACAATAACGACTTAGGTTCTGGAAAAAAGCCGAATGTTATCCTAAGTCCGTCAGCGTCTACTTCTCCTAAAGTCAAGCCCCTCATCGTCATCGACGGAGTCATTACCTCAGAGATAAACTTGAATGATCTTAACCCGAATAACATCCAATCGATGAATGTCTTGAAAGGCGAAAAAGCCACGACTAAATATGCAGAAAAAGGAGCGAATGGTGTGATTGAAATCACCACCAAAAAGCCCTAGCGCTAAAGGTTTTAAAAAATGATAGAATAATATGTAATAGCCGGTGATTTTCACCAGGCTATTACCGTTTATACCTAGTTGATTTCGGATTCATTTCAGGCCATATTCTTGAGCTCAGACTTGAATGTAGACAGTAAAAAAGCTGTTCAGAATTTCCTATACTGTACACAGAAGTGTTGGTGAAACCCGAAAAACCACTGAAGAGTAGGGGGAAATTGGGATATTAACTATTATCAATGTAAATTATCGGAAACAAGTATTCCTAGCTTGAATGAATCTATAGGTTGTGTTTCCATATCTACATTTGAATCTACACTAAACAATTAGCTATGAACCTTCTATCTCCCATTAACTCACTGATATTCAGAATTACGGTTGCAGGAATTTTCATTGCTTATTTTCTATTTTTGATAAAAGTTCTTAGGCAAATTATTTTGGAGAAATCATTTTCCAATTACAAAAAAACAATAGCGATAATGCTAGTTTTGTTTATTCCAATTGGTGGTCTAATGCTGTATTTCGCTTTTTTAAATTTTCAGAAAGAATTTAAAGTTAGTCCAAAGTAAATTTTGAAACTAGGACTAAAAGGCAAGACCGATTTCGCGAAATTCTTGTTTTCAAAAATGTCACATAATTGAATAAGAGCGCTAAAAAGTAGCTGGATCCGGGCAATTTTCCGCATAAAATGCTACATCCCGCTTAGAACAAACGCCCGGATAATCGCCGTGAAATCCTTGCAGGTCGCGAATGAGTTGAAAATGTAGGTGTGGAGGCCAGCCGCCATTTTCGTCCGAGTTGCCTAGGTGGCAAAGTAGTTCTCCTGCGTCAAAAGTCATTCCCTCGTCTATCTCGGCCATATCTTCCATCCCTAGATGTCCGTATAAACTGTAGATGTTTTCTGCCGGGTGGTAGAGGATAATCGTGGGGCCATAATTGCCAGAACCGCGATTAACCTGGTAGCTGTGCACGATACCAGCCAGCGGCGCGAAAACGGGTGTTCCAGCTGGAGCCCAGAGATCAACCCCTAAGTGAATGTTTCTGAAATCGTCCGAGTTCGTCGCAAAATTCTCGTGTGCCTCGTAGATGATGCGGTGTTCGAGGTAGCCGCCCACACCGTATTTGGCCCCTAATTTTTCTTCCATATACGCACAAAAAGCGTCGATTTTCGAATAAATACGGCGTTTTAGCTCCTTATTCTTCGCACTTAGATCCAGCGTGATACTGTTTTCAGGCGTTAATGGCTCGTAAAATAGGCGGTTAATCATTCTTGAATTTATTTGCTTAAATTTAGTCAAAGATAAATGATGCGCCTGCTATTCACCCTGCTTCTTGCCCCCTTTTTCCTCTTCGCACAGCAAAAATATCAGTTAACTGGTTCTGTGGTGGAGAAAGGAAACGTTTCCATTCCGGGCGCGAGTGTCTTCATCGAAGGAACGACGATAGGGACACAGGCGGATGCAAATGGGCACTATGTTTTGAGAAATATTCCGACTGGTCGACATCGCTTAGTCGCTTCGATGGTGGGGTATTTACCCAAGTTAGTTTCCCTGGAATTTCCCGCAAAAACCTCGGAATTGAATTTCAATTTAGAGGAAGACAACAAAACACTTGACGAAGTTCGGGTGGTGGGTTCGCAAGACAAGATCTGGGAAAAGCAATTCAGGGCCTTTGAGAAAGGGTTTTTAGGAGAAAGTTTCAATCGAAAAGAGGTCTATATCACGAATAGAGAGGTAGTTGATTTTTCCGAAGACGAGGACGTTTTTACGGCTAAAGCCTCACAGCCTGTGCAAATTGTGAACAAAACGCTGGGCTATAAGATCACGTATTTTATGGACAATTTTGAGAAGACGAATAGCTTGACGGCGTATAAGGGTTTGGCGAGTTTTGAGAAAATGGTGGCAGAGGACGCGAAGCAGGAGCGGAGATGGCAACGAAATCGTGTGGAGGCGTATGAGGGATCGATGAAGCATTTTTTGAAGGCTTTAGTGGATAATCGGGTAGAAGAGGAAGGATTTAATGCGTTTTTATTGAAGCCGGAATACTTGAATAATTTGCGGAGGGGCTTGTTTTTTGATCGGAATAATGAACGGCACGTTGCTTTTAAGGCAGCCGAATTAGCCGGACCTATTACTACAGATGGCTTGCGAACCCTTGAATGGCGAATTCCCATGGAAATTGTGTTTAATAAAAAACGCGTGACAAGACCCATCTTTATGGATGCCCCATACCCTTACACTATTTTGATTCCGAAAGGCCTGATTCAAGTAACGAATACGGGTGATATTATGAACCCTTATTCGATCGAGATGCGGGGAGATATGGGGAAGATAGGGATGGCGGACTTGCTTCCTTTGGACTTTGACATTAGTCAACCTTAGTCTGTTCATCGCCAGGATATTACGAAACGTCTACTTAGCCGGCTTATAGACGTAGATTTTCCTAGCTTCACAAAAAATCACCCTATGCGTTTATACACTCTTGTTCTATCAATCTTATTATTCAGCTGCAAAGATGCACTGGATACCGTTACCTCGGATCCGTATACAGAAATCCAAAAAGCCCTCTCCATCAATCCCTCCGCGCTAGAAAACTATGCCGCGCAAGGCAAGCCGGCCTACGTGAACAAGGATAATACCGGACCTAATGCAATCACGGACAAGGCTGCCACGCTAGGTCGTGTCTTGTTTTACGACAAGAATCTGAGTACGAATAATACGATTGCCTGTGCGAGTTGCCATAAGCAGGAATTTGCGTTTGGGGATACCGCTATTTCCAGTTTAGGCGTGGAAAATGGGCGGACGGAACGGCATTCGATGCGCTTGATTAATACGCGCTATGCGAACGAGGCGAAGTTTTTCTGGAACGAGCGTGCGGCGAGTCTAGAGGCGCAGACGACGATGCCCATTGTGGATCATTTAGAGATGGGTTTTAGTGGCCAAACAGGGCGCGGCAACATCACTTCACTCCTCACAAAACTGAATGGAATCGGCTATTACAAAGAATTATTTACACTCGCTTATGGCGATGCGACGATCACGGAGGCGCGGATGCAAACGGCTTTGGCCCAATTCATTCGCAGCATACAATCCTTCGATTCTAAATACGACATAGGCCGCGCACAAGTGGGCAATGATGGCGCGCCTTTCCCTAATTTCAACGCTCAAGAAAATGCGGGCAAGAACCTCTTTCTAGCTCCGCCTATCTTTAATGCGGCGAGCGAACGCATTGGCGGGGGCTTCGGATGCCAAGGTTGCCACCAAGCTCCGGAATTTGACATTGATCCAAACTCACGTAATAATGGTTTCATAGGTGTGATCGGAAGTACCAATACTGACCTCACCAATACGCGTTCTCCTTCCTTAAGAGACATTTTAAATGCGGCCGGAGTCGCAAACACGCCCTTCATGCACACGGCCGTTCCTGTCACGATTCGCCAGGTTTTAGCACATTATAATTCCATTGCCGCACCTGCCAGAAACACGAATTTAGATGCGCGTTTGAAGCCGAATAACATCGGTCAAAACCTCCAAATGACTCCCGACGAGATCAATTCCATGGTCGCCTTTTTGCGCACCTTAACCGGAAAGGATGTCTACACGAACAAGAAATGGGGGAATCCTTTTCTGTAGATAATTGTGTAATATTGTCGGAATAAAATCTTCCGATGAAAAAAATCTTCTTACTCTTAGCGCTGCCATTATTGGCTCAAGCGCAGAAAATTGACAAAATCATTACGCGCTCAGAAACCGAGCGTATCGAAACCTATTTAGCCTCTGACGAGCTGGCGGGCAGAAAACCGTTCACGCCGGGTATTGAAAAGGCGGCGCAATTCATCTCAGCTGAATTCGAGAAAGCGGGATTGCAGAAGACGAATGGCTCCTATTTGCAAAGTTTCCCGATGTATCAGTCGAAGGTGCTATCGGTAGCAGGTGGTCTAGATGAACAAACCTTAGAGTCAAAACAAGTCGCCATTATTTCCAAAGAAGCGACCATCCAGATCGACGAGAAATCGGGTTTTGAAGTGGCGAGCATTAAGGAAGGCGAGAATTTTGGCCAAAATGCTTACCGCCTGATGAGCGCCAAAAAACCAACGATCGCCTTCTTACACGAGAGCTTTGCCAAATACATCCCGCGTCTTTCTGGTAGAGGTCCACTCAGAGAAAATCAAGCTACGATTATTTTCGTAGTTGCGAATACCATTCCTACGAAGTTTAAAGTGAGCGCGACGCAGCAAGTAGAGAAACTACAATTATCTAACGTCGTGGGCATCCTTCCCGGCAAAAGCCGCCCGAATGAATACGTGATCTTCTCTGGCCACTACGACCATTTAGGCATTGGAAAACCCGTAGCAGGCGATTCCATCTACAATGGCGCAAACGACGATGCCGCAGGAACTACGGCGGTGATGATGCTTGCTAAATACTACGCTAAAAAGCGGAATAACCAACGCACCTTGATCTTTGCAGCCTTCACGGCAGAAGAAAGTGGGGGACATGGCAGCGTCTATTTCTCGAAGCAATTTAATCCAGATCAAGTGATGGCGATGTTTAACCTCGAGATGATCGGTACAGAAAGTAAATGGGGGAAAAACAGTGCCTACATCACCGGTTACGAGAAGTCGTCGATGGGTGAAATTTTGAAGAAGAATTTAGTGGGTTCTCCCTTCACCTTTTATCCAGATCCATACCTAGACCAAAACTTATTTTACCGCTCTGACAATGCCACGCTAGCAGAATTAGGCGTTCCAGCCCATACGATTTCTACGTCTAAGATGGACAGCGAGCCTAATTACCACAAGGCGAGTGATGAGATACAGACTTTGGACCTAGACAATATGACTGAAATCATTAAGGCTATCGCGAAGAGCGCCACCAGCATTATCTCTGGACAAGATACGCCTAGCCGCGTAGATACGGCTAAACTTAAATAAACAAAAAAGCCGCTCCCTCATAAGAAGGAGCGGCTTTTCATTTTAAACCTGATTACTTGTTCAAGTTCGGGTTGTTTTGAACTTCTTCGATTGGAATCTTGAAAGTTAAACGTGTATCGTTCGAAGGAATAGGAGTTCCTACAAATTTTAAGTGGTTAGCACCACGATTCACAGTTCCCTTGTTACGCTTCAATGATAAGTACGACTTTCCTTCACCCCAAAGCTCAATACGAGTCTGTAAGTAAATCTCATCTAATAACGCTTTTCCAGTCAATGCATCGATGTAAGATGCATCAGGAACACGTAGCGCCATGATAGCTTTTAACGATTTTCTTGCGCCTGCTTCATCACCTGTTTTAGCACAAGCTTCTGCATTTAACAAGTACATCTCTTCCACACGCATGTAGATATAATCCGCGTCGATTGTTCTTTGACCACCGATCACTTTGTTCGGGTGGTAGAACTTACCAATAGGAGCTAGTTTGCTCGCTGTTGCGAATTGCGCTTTTCTGATGTCATTCGCTGGGATTAAGTCATAAAGAGCTTTGTCCATCCCTTTGATATCACCCGCCCAGGCGTATGAGTACGTGTAAAGGTCCATTTGGCCCCACCAAGAGATCAAGTTTAACTTCGAATCTACTGTGATGTCTACACCCCACATCCACTGGCTAGTAGCTAGGTTATTAAAACCACCTGTTGCTTCCGCAGCTGTCATGATTTTGAAACCACCTGTTGCGATTACATCAGCCGTTACAGACTTCATCGCTGCGTTGTTACCCATCGCACCGTGAACATACGCTAACATACCTTTCGCTACTGAAGCGTTTACTTCCGATTTATTAGCGCGATTAAAGTCTGCTAACAAAGTCTGCGCATCTGTTAAATCTTTCACCATTAACGCATATACATCCGCCGCTGTGCTCTTAGGCAAGTTAGGATCAGTTGTATTTTTGTACAAAGGTAAAATCTTCTCAGAAGGGTTGTATTCGTTTTGGAAATACTGCGCTAAGTAGAAATACGAGAAGGCACGCATTGCCTTAGCTTGACCCATGTACCAACGACCAGCTGCCGTTGCTGGAACTGCATCGCTTCCACCTAAACCATCGATGACTGTGTTAGCAGCAAAGATAAGGCGGTAGTAGAAACGCCATACTTGGTAGTTATCTTGGAAAGTATAATCTACTGTTGTTTGGAATTCTGTAATCGTTCTGAACCAGCCATAGATAACCGAAGTTAAAGCCATGTCACCAGAAAGTAAGTCACCATACATATCGTATGATTTATGACCAAAGTCATCGTGACCCGTTGTACCGCCCGTTCCCGCGCCATACATCGTTGCATAAATACCTGCTACGTTCGCAGATTGTAAACTTGGATTTAAAGCAGAGGCTTCTGCGATTTGATTCGCTGAAATAAATTCGGTCGGTTCCGTCTGCAAAAATTCTTCTTTACAACTAACTGTTCCCATTAGGACAGCCGCAAATAAAAATTTATATACTGTTTTCATCTTTCTATTTCGTTTAAAAAATTAAAACTTAACGCGTAAGCCTGCTGTCAAAGTAGACAATGGCGAGTAACGGTATTGATCAGAGCTTCCTGTTTCCGCTGAGCTTGGGTTGAAACCATTTCTAGCTGAAGCTAAGAACAAGTTATCTCCAGATACCCAAAGGTACACACCTGTAATAGGGCTATTCGTGAAGAATTTGCTAGGGACTTTATATCCGATCTGAATGTTATTTAACGTTAAGAAATCTGATTTCGTAATGAAACGAGTCGATGCAGAGTTTACGTTTGCATCTTGACCAGCTGATAGACGAGGTACATCAGTTGCCATACCTGCTTTTGTCCAACGTGCTAAGATATCTGTGTGGTAGTTATTTCCACCTGCAGCACCACCTGAGTTCATTAAACCAGCATAAGCACCATCATAAGCGTAACCGCCTAAGCTGTAAAGGAATTGTGCACTGATGTCAAAGTTTCCTAATCCACCATTTAACGTAAACGCTCCTCTAACGGTAGGGAATGGGGACTTGTTAATGAACTTAGTTGTTCCATCCGCATACGTAGCTGTACGAGACACCTTCACTGTTTTCAATGTCTCTGCTGTAGCAGTCGCTTCGAAATCAGCCATTGACTTGATGTTTTCTGTTGCTTGACGCACATTGTCACCATTTGCATCTGCCCAATAGACGTTCCACTCAGAAACACCCGTCTCTGGATTCACACCTGCAAACTCACGTGTATAGAAATCAAAGATCGAGTGACCTACTGCTCTACCGTAGATACCATCGATATCGATGATCTTCTCTTTACCCGTTGCTGGGTCGATTGGTAAACGTAACATACGGTTCTCAATCAATTCACCATTAATCGTGAAGTCTAAGTAGTTTTTCTTCGATTGTAATAAGTGAGCTGTTACATCGAATTCGATACCTGTGTTACGTAAAGCACCATCATTCACACGAAGAGACGCATAACCTACGGAAGGTCCTACACGGCGATCGAAGATCAAGTTATCAGTCGTCTTTGTGTAGTAATCAATCGCAACATCTACGAATTTGCCTAATTTGAATTCAGCACCTACTTGCATTTGCTTTGAAATCTCCCACGTTAAATCTGGGTTACCCTTTGAAACGAATGATAAAGAGATGTTAGAGTTCAAGTTTTGTACTTGGAATAAGTCATATCCAGGATATAGACCGATACCACCTTGCTCTCCAATTAGACCATAAGAAGCCTTTAACTTCAAGTCTTTGATCACTGGAACATTGTCCATAAATGCCTCCTTAGATACTAACCACGCAGCACCTACGGAACCGAAATCACCCCATTTGTTTTTCAAGAAACGAGAAGATCCGTCACGTCTTACGGTAGCAGATAAGAAGTATTTGCCATCGTAATCGTAGTTCAATTGTCCAAAATACGACTCTAATGAGTAGTTATTTAAGTACGATTGAGGAGGGTTAGAGATAACCGCGTTGTTGAATTCAACACCGTCTGGCATCACTAACTTGTACATAGACGCCCACATGTACTTCGTTTCTGTCGCATAGCTCTCGTGTGCAACGAATGCTTCGAAGTTATGCACATCAAACGACTTCTTGTAACGTAATAAGTTTAACAAGTTGTAGTTTAAGGTTTCCGTTTTCTGCTTGTAGATATAACCACCTTGACCTGCGTTAGGACCGTAGAAAGGGTTGTTTTGGTTATCCAAAGAAGCGTTTGAATATTGTAAACCTAATTTGTTTTCTAATGACAAAGCAGGCGTAATTTGAATATTCAATGAAGTCGCTGCGTTTACATCGTGTGATTTCGTGTTACGGATACCTAATTTAGCATCAGCAATCGAGTTCGTTAACGCACCAAAACCACGACCTACACCGTAATCGTATTGGTATCCATTGTAGTATGGATCACGTACGTATTGAGATGTTGTGTTATCGTGTAAGAATAAAGGATAGATCGGTGGCAAGTTATCCACAAACCAGAATACAGATCCTGAGTCAGATGTTTGACCTGGGTTGTTTGTCACACCGTAAGAGTAACCGATGTTTGTAGTCGAGCTTAACCAAGACTTAGGGTTATGCGTCAAGTTCAAACGAGTAGAATAACGCTTGTAATCTGTGTTTACAGAGTAACCTACATCTTCTAATGCACCATAAGAGGCGAAATAACGAGTCTTGCTATTTCCTCCTGAGATTTTCAAGTTTGCTTCGTTACGATTCGAGTTTTGGAATGCGTAATCAGCCCAGTTCTCCGGGATATAACGACGCGGTGTTCCTGGAACGACTTGTCTTGTAGTAGGATCAATTAATTGAGCCGCTGGAACAGTCCACATATTGTAGTTAGGCATGTTTGCAAACAAGTTTGTGTTTGCATAAGCCGTAGGGTTAGCGTTAGCCAAGGCCACACCTCTGTTATACCAGCCTTCCCAAGTCAAACCAATGTATTGCTCTGGGTTACGGATGGTGCTGTAACGAGGTAATAAGCTCATGTTTTGGCCTGATTTTAATTCAAGTTCAATCACAGCATCCCCTGTTTTACTACCTCTTTTTGTGTTGATTACCACCACACCATTTGCTCCACGAGAACCGTAGATCGCTGTTGCAGCCGCATCTTTTAAGATAGTGGTGTTTTCGATATCACCTGGGTTAATCGAGTTAATGTTTCCTTCGAAAGGCACACCGTCTAACACGTAAAGTGGGCCACGGCTACCATTAACGGTACCGATACCACGGATACGAATAGCCGCTGAAGTACCTGGTTGTCCAGATGAGTTGATGACAGTCACACCGGCTGCTTCACCCGCTAATCCCTTAGAGATGTTAGAGAAGTTTTTACGCTCGATGTTTTTCGCATCTACGACTTTCGCCGTACCTGTAAAGGATTGTCTTGTTGTCGTAGAATAAGAGGTTACGATAACTTCATCTAACGTATTGTCAGATGTTAAGGCTACTTGAACAGATGAAGTGGCACTTGTTACAGCGACCGTAGATTTGTTGTAACCTACGAAGCTGAAAGTTAAGCTTTGGCCATCCGCGGCCGCAATCGAGAACTTACCAGACTTGTCTGTGTTTGTTCCCGTTTTTGTTCCATTTACGATGACAGATGCGCCCACTAAAGGTTGGCCGTTCTCATCTGCTACCGTACCTGTTACAGTTTTCGTTGCTTTCTGGGCGAACGATACCTGCATCATGAACACTAAGATTAGTGTCAAAAGGCTAGTAATTTTTGTTTTCATAAGCGATGAATTTTGCAAAAATTGGGTTAAAAAATGATAGAATTAATTTGGGTTTTATACTGAATGCCAAACGTTTATTTGGTTTTCAAACCGAAAATTTGCACAGAATGTTTAAAAATCAAAGAAAAAGCCAAACTATTTGATTTCATCAACGCTATCTAAAACGTAGCAATGTCCGTGATTTCTCATCCCAATTTTAGGGTAATATCCCTCCGCAGCCGGGGCTGCGAGTAAGATAATTTTAGCTCGCGGGAGGAATTTTTTCACCTCAATGATCAATTGTTTTCCTATACCTCTGTGCTGATAAGCTTCGTCAATGGCGAGATCAGATAGGTAGCTAGTGAAGACAAAATCGGTCATCACGCGGGCTAAACCTACTAATTTGTCGCCGTCGTAAGCACCCACATACACATTCCCATGGTCGAACATCATCTGCATCGCCTCTTTATCTGCCAGCGGGCGACGTATTCCTAAAGTAGACTTGTCCAGGATGTCGATGAAATCTTGAGCCGTGATTATAGGCTGAGCGATATAGGTGATAGGCATGGCAAATATTTTTTTACGTTTCTCGATTTATTCACAAAAAAAAGTCATTTTTACATAAAACCTATACATATGAAAATTAAACAACTGTTAATTGTTTGCCTTTTGGCATTGCCAGCATTCGTGCATGCGCAGAAATTATACACCTATCCCATTGGTGTTCAAGCCTATACTTTCAGAAATCAATTCCCTAAAGATGTAGCGAAGACGCTCGACCTGATTCAATCGATGGGTATTACAGAGATTGAAGGAGGTGCTCAAAAGGGTCAAACCCCACAACAATTCAAGCAAATGTGCGCGGATCGCGGCATCAGCATTCCCTCGTCCGGCGTAGGTTATGAGCAACTCGAGAATCCAGCGGAGGCGATTGCAAACGCAAAAGCATTAGGCGCAAAGTTCGTGATGTGCGCTTGGATTCCGCACAAAGTGCGCGGAGGCTTTACTTTAGAGGAAGCGGAGAAGGCCGTTGCTCTATTCAATAAAGCAGGAAAGCAATTCAAAGAAAATGGCTTGACCCTTTGCTATCACGATCACGGCTATGAGTTCCAGCCTTTTGGCAAAGACGAAACACTCTTAGATTACATCATCCAAAACACGAATCCGGAATACGTCTCTTTCGAAATGGATGTGTTGTGGACGATGCACGGCGGTGGTGCTTCGATGCCAGAGAAATTATTGAAAAAATACCCAACGCGCTTCAAGCTAATGCACGTGAAAGATTTGCGCAAAGGCGTGGCGGGTGATTTAACTGGCGGAACTCCAGCAGAAAACGATGTTCCGGTAGGAACGGGTCAAGGAAATTGGAAAGCCATCATCAAACTTGCGAAGAAGAACGGCATCGAACATTGCTTCATCGAGGACGAAAGCAATCAAGAAGAGCAATTTGTACCTATTAGTATTGCGTACTTGAAGAGTCTTTAGAATTTGATATTATAAGCTAAATAAGGAATCGCTCCACTTTCGATGCTGGTAGGAACTAAAAAGCCCACGTCGAAGGCGGAGCGTTCTAGTAAAATTCTCACGCCTCCGGAAAGAATCCCATTGTAAGCGGTAGTTTCATTTAGGAATTGCCCATTAGCGTCATAATTCACGGTCTTGTTAGAGAAAAACCAGTTCTCTGTGAGTAACATGACTTTATTCGAAACGCGTGTCATACCCGATAAAGTGAACATCGGATGGCTGGCAAACTTCCAGTTATAATCATCTCTACCTAAACCGGTGTTTTCATTATACGCCCCTAATCCCGTGTTTAAGGTTAGGTTGCTTTCTTTTGTCCCGTAGGTGACAGATCCGTAGACCGTTCCTACCCCAAAATTCAATCCTCCTATCAAGGAAGTGGCAAATAGAATTCCTCCACCTACGTGTACTTTATCCGCCACCTGATAGCCTATTTTAGGCGTGATAAAAAGCGCAAAAGGGACGACTAAACCACCCCCTATGGAGAAATGATCCGTTATTCCAGCTTGGAACGAATTGACTAGGAAAAGTGCGTTTTGGTAATATTTGTCTCCTTTTTTCAAAGGAATCGCTGAAGGAGCGAAGAAATAGCGGGTGGGGTGCGTGTTTTGGCCTTTCCCATCCTTTGAAATCAGGTTAATTGACTTGATAGCTGACCAAGCTAGCGTGACTTTGCCTAAATCCTTTGTAGCGACGGTTACTTCTGCCTCTGATTTATGGATCAATTGACCCGATACACTTTTCCCATTTTTCAGTTCGACGGAGACATAAGTGGAATCTTGTGCTTTTGCAGCTGTCGTTATTATTAGGAGTAAAAAAATTATGAGCTTTTTCATTCTGCGGCTGTTTGCAATAAGGTTTTCGTAAACACTTCGATGGGTTCCGCCCCTGAAATGCCGTATTTTCTGTCAAAAACGAAGAAGGGCACGCCTCGCACGCCCAGATTTTCGCCCTCTTGAATATCTTGTTTCACGCGGTACGCGTAATTCTCGTCTTGCAAGGCATTCAGAATTCCCTCGCGTGATAATCCTACAGCTTCTCCACATTCCACGAGCGCTTCGTCGAGTGCTAGGTTTTTGCCCTCCATAAAATAGGCCTGAAATAAGCGTTCCTCGATGGCGTCGCCTTTGCCCTGGTCCTTCGCGTATTGGATGAGGTGGTGGGATTTCAGGGAATTAGCGACTTTGGCCTGATCAAAATCATAGTGCAAACCTACCGCTTCTGCCATGTCTGACACACGGTCGTGAATCAGCTTCACTTGCTCTAACGAGAGGCCTTTTCTGGCGGCTAAATAATCGTAGACGTTGGTCTCCTCGCCCAAATCCATCGGAATCGTGGGGTCTAATTGGAAGCTCTTCCATTCAATCTCCACATCATCCTTTCCTGGGAACGTTTCCAATGCCTTTTCCAAATGCCTCTTGCCTATGTAGCAAAACGGACACATGATATCACTCCAAATCTCGATTTTCATTATTTCCCCGATTATATCTACAAATCTCTACGCTTTATCGCAAATATCATTCCATAAAATAGTTTATTTTTCAATATTGTGGTCTAAATACAAACCCTATGATCCATTCAATCGCCCTAAGTCTACTTAGTTTAACGCCCAGCGCGTCTACCGCTACCGGTTTATTAACCGCACATTTCGAAAATGTATTAGGTACTTCTTTAGATCTTAAGATCATCGCTTCGTCTAAAGCCGCTGCTTCCACCGCAGAATCGAAGGTGTTAGCGGAGATTAATCGCTTGAACGATATCCTTTCTTCCCGTGAATCTTCGGAGTTTAATGTATGGCGCTCATCGCACGGCGAGTCCATCGAAATTTCTTCCGAATTACGCGAGGTGTTGCAACATTTCGAGGAATGGAATTTGAAAACGGACGGAGCTTTGAATCCGGCGTCTGAGCATATTGCCAAAATGTGGGCATCGGAAATCCCCTCTGAAGGAGCGCGTGAAAATGCGGTGAAGGAAGTCAATCAGGCGCATTGGTCTCTAGACGAAGATGGAGCAACGCGATTAACGGACACAGAATTGAAATTACACAGCTTCACGAAGTCTTATGTGATGGAGAAAGCCGCCGAAGAGGCGATGAAAGAGGAGGGAGTAGCTGGAGTGGTCGTGAATATTGGGGGTGATTTTGTGGTGAAAGGGGATTGGACGGAGAAAATTGGTGTGTCAAATCCGCGAAATGATGCTGAGAACGCGGAGGTTTTAGGTTATTTGCAAGTGAATAATCAAGCGGTGGCGACATCTGGCGATTATAGAAGAGGTTCAGATATCGATGGTGTGCATTATTCGCACATTATGGATCCGCGGACGGCGGAACCAGCATCGGAAGTGATTTCGGCGACGGTGGCGCATGAGGATGCGGTGACGGCGGGAGCTTTGGCAACCGCATTTAACGTGTTAGGCGTGGCGGCTTCGATCGATTTAGCGGCTCAGTATCCGGAGGCGTCGTATTTAATCGTGGACAAAGAGGGTGCGGAATATAGAAGTGAGAACTGGCCAGCGACATCTGTAGAGAAGTCCGCGATCAGCCTAGTGAATATAAAAGAGAAGTTGTGGACGGCAGGCCAAAGCTTAGATATCAATTTCGAACTTGCGCGTTTCGAAGGACGCGCGCGTCGTCCGTTTGTGGCGGTTTGGATTGAAGATGAGAAGCACAAGCCGGTGAGGCGTATCGCGGTTTGGTATAACAAGCCTCGCTGGTTGCCGGATTTGCGTTCATGGTTTGCGGCGAAAAGAGAAGTGGAGTTTGATGCGGCTTCGGTGACGGGTGCGACGCGTGGGGCGGGGCAGTATACCTTGGTTTGGGATGGGAAGAATGATGCGGGGGAATACGTACCTTTGGGGAAATATACCGTGTTTATCGAGGCGGCTCGCGAGCACGGAACGTATCAGTTGATTAAGCAAGAAATGAAGTTTGATGGTAAGGCCAAAAGCCAAACCTTAGCCGGTGGCGAGGAGATGACCGCAGCTTCCTTAGTCTATAAAGCAATTAAATGAGAGATTTAGCGACTTGGTCGAGGTGGCTGCACATCTATTTGTCGATGTTCAGTTTCATTATCGTATTATTCTTTTCGGTGACGGGTTTGACCCTGAACCATGTGGATTGGTTTCCGGAAAGTACGGTGGTTTCAGAGCTGAAGGGTTCTGTAAATGCTAGCTGGGTTTCGGTAGCTGATACCGCCAAAATCCCCAAACTCGACATCGTCGAACAACTGCGCGCAAACCACAGCATTAAGGGACAACTGAACGATTTCAGAATCGATGAAGAAGAAATTTCGATCTCCTTTCAAGGACCCGGTTACACGGCCGATTTCTTCGTGAATCGCGCGGATGGCAAATACGAATTGACGGAAACGAAGATGGGTATTATCGCCGTGATCAACGATTTGCACAAGGGGCGTGATACCGGGAAGTCTTGGTCTTGGGTCATTGACTTTTCTGCGATCTTTATGATTGTAATCTCGGTAACGGGGTTAATTTTGTTATTATTTTTAAAGAAAAAGAGGACGAACGGGATGCTTTGGTTAGCTATCGGCGGGATCGTTGCCTGGGTATTTTATTATTTTGTATGAAACGTATATTCACCATTCACCATTTACCATTTACCATTTTACTTTTTTGTTCTATTGCCGTGTTTGGTCAGGACCACGCTCCACTTCCACCACTTCCGGTGGAGGCGACTTTTGGCAATAACCGTGTTCAGTTTATCGGTGTTATCAATCGCCCCGTTTCAGCGGATGGGAAATTGAGTTATTTTAATCTCAGCACTGGGATGGTGGATTATAATAACACCGCTTCAGAGACGGAATTAGTGATTGTGAATAACCTCACGTACAAGCTTTTTGGGAATATTCGAGCGACGGCTGGAGCGGAATGGCATTATAAATTAGGCTTAGTGCCACAGGTGGGTTTGCAGTATTTTAAGGCGAATCGGACGTGGTTATTTTTATTGAATCCCAATATAAATTTACAGCCATCGCGTGCCATCTCCACCATTGGTATCGTCGAATTTAAGCCGGCTATATCGAAGGACCTTTCTTTTTATTCCAAAGCCCAGATCTTACATGTCGCTAGTTTAAGCGAAGGAACGCACGCGCGCAGTGCTTTGATGTTGCGTGCGGGTATTACCAAAGGAAAATTCACTGTAGGCCTTGGAGCTAACTTTGATTACTATGGACCGATGAAGATGGAGAAAGATAATGTAGGTCTGTTCACTCGCTTAGCGCTGTAATGAAGAAATTACTTTTCCTTTTCTGTTTAAGTATAGTAGGCTGCAAAACCGTGGAGCCGCTGGATGAAGCGACGGTGAATCTGAATCTTTGGAATGAAAAGAAGATTGTTAACTATTCTTTTTCCTTTAAACGGGTATGTTTTTGTCCCCTGGAATATGTGGGTCCGCATCAAATTGTCGTTCAAAATGGTAAAATAACCACCGTAAATGGAGCGCCCTATAATGCTGCGGAGCGCTACGGTGTGATGTATACGATCCCGGAATTATTGCAAGTCATTAAGGCGAACGTCGACAAAAATCCAGCGAAGAAAGTGCTGAATTTCAATGCCACCTATGGCTACCCCACGAATGTCTTCTTCGACTTTTCGGAAATGATAGCAGACGAAGAAATCGGCTATGAAGTAACGAATTTCAAAATCAACTAGGGACAGATTGAGATAGGTAAAGATTTCCTAGGCGTAGGGCTGTAAGCCTTGCACGTAACGCACTCAGCAGTCAGCTGGGTGGAATCTAATTTGAAAAAGAATTCGTCCCCTTCTTTCAGGCTAACGGGTAAAGCGCAAGGGTTCGATAGAGCGAAGGCATTGGTATATTTTTTCCCCGTCGAGGGATTTTCCCAAGTAGTTTCAACTTTAGTAAGATCAATCGTTCCCCCTATCAATTCAATCACGTAATTATTGCAAATACCCTTCAGGGAAAGACGTCCTTTGTAGCAGTTATCGGGTAGTACTTCTTGGGATTTACAGGCCCCTAGTAGAAATAGGCAGAAGAGTAGTAGTAGTGGTTTCATTCCGCTAAAGTAATCATCGCCTTGATTACTTGTTGAGTGGGCTCGTTAATTTTTGTAAAAATACCAGGAACTTGATTTTTTGTGAAGCGATGGCTGATGAATTTTTCTGCCTGAATTTTGCCTTCGCGGAATAAATTAATGACGTATTCGAAGTCTTCCAAAGTCGCGTTTCGGCTACTCATCAGCGTCGCTTCTCTTTTGTGAAATTCCGGATGTGAAAAGGAGATCGCTTGTTTTTGTAATCCAATCAAAACGTATTTTCCGCCGTGCGCCATTTTGGCGAAACCGGATTCAATAGCGTTTAGATTTCCGGTGGCATCGATGACGGTGCTGTAGGCCGCTGAGGAAGCTTCCGAAACCCCTAAATTCTCTACGCAAAATTGCAAACGAGCCTTATTAGGTTCTGCCACTTCAACTAAAGCCCCCTGAATATTAGCGAGTAAAATCGTGAATAAACCAATAGGTCCGGCGCCCATCACGAGGACTTTTTCACCTGCTTTTAGTTCCGCGCGACGAAGTCCGTGTGCGGCAATTGAAAGCGGCTCTACTAGGGCAAGTTCGTCGGCTGAAAGACCTTTGCCTGGCAAAATGTAGCGATCTTCCACCACGATATATTCCCGCATTCCGCCGTCTGTATGTACCCCAAAAACCTGGATATTCTCACAGCAATTCGGCTTCCCGGCCACGCAAGTGCCGCAAGTAGCACAATTAAAATAGGGGATAATTGTCGCTAATTCTCCCGGCGAAAAGGTGTCCGATTCCACGATTTCTACCGCCAGTTCGTGGCCTAAAATGCGGGGATACGAAAAGAAAGGTTGGTTGCCAGCGAAGGCATGAATGTCGGTTCCGCAGATGCCGATGTTGCGTACGCGAAGGAGGGAAAATCCGGGTGTGCGCTGAGGCATTTCTGCTTCTTGAGAAACCAAAATACCAGGCTCATTACATATCCATTGTTGCATGGGGTTGAAATTAACAATTTTAATTAAATTAGGCTCGATAAAATCTAAACCTTATGAAAATCAAGTTATTAATTCTGGCACTTTGCCTTTTCGCGGGCAACGCATTCGCCCAAAAAACCTACCAAAACAATTGGGAATCCATCGACAGCCGCCCGGTACCGGGTTGGTTCGAAGATGCGAAATTTGGCATATTCATTCACTGGGGATTGTATTCTGTGCCGGCTTATAGTCCGACTGCCAGAGATAAAGTGGGCGTGTACGATCGCTATGCGGAATGGTACTGGCGTCGCTGGCAAGAGCCGAATAAGACGCAGCATTTCTTTACGGATTTTCATAACAAGGCTTTTGGGCCCAATGTCAAATACCAAGACTTCACAAATCAATTTAAAGCCGAGCTTTTTCAGCCAGATGAGTGGGCAAAATTGTTCGAAAATGCGGGCGCAAAATATGTCGTGTTGACGTCGAAACACCACGAGGGTTTTACGCTTTGGCCATCAAAACAATCGTGGAATTGGAATGCGGTGGATGTGGGTCCACACCGGGATTTATTAGGGGATTTGACCAAATCTGTCAAAAGCAAAAACATCAAAATGGGCTACTATTATTCGCTGCTCGAGTGGTACAATCCCTTGTATAAAAAGGAGACGCTGAACGAGTATATCGACCAACACATGTTCCCGCAGATGAAGGACTTGGTGAATACGTATCATCCGGATTTGGTTTGGACAGATGGCGAGTGGGATTATACGTCGGATAAGTTGCGCAGCACGGAGTTTTTGTCTTGGTTATACAACGATTCGCCAGTGCGCGAAAGTGTAGTCGTGAACGATCGCTGGGGCAAGGAAACGCGCAGTAAGCACGGTGGATTTTACACCACGGAATACGATTTAGTCCATAATGGGGATGCGAATGGTTTGGATTTTGCCAAACCTTGGGAGGAATGCCGTGGCATCGCCGGATCTTTTGGCTATAACCGAAACGAAAATCTCGAGGACTATTCCAGCTCTGAGCAGCTCGTGCACATGTTGATTAATAAGGTGGCGCGCGGAGGTAATTTATTGCTGAACATCGGGCCCACTGCGGATGGCCGGATTCCGGTGATTATGCAGCAACGTTTGACGGACATCGGGTCTTGGTTAAAGGTGAATGGCGAGGGGATTTATAGTACGCGTAAGTGGGCCAAAGCTCCTAAGGTCACGCCCGCCACCAAACAATTCTTCACTCAAAAGGGCAACGATTTATACCTGATTACGACAGAATTCCCGACGGCCGCGCTTCAAGTGGCTGGTGTGAAAAAACCGACTTCGGTTACGCTAGTAGGGTCTTCAACGCCAGTTAAGTCGACGTATAAAAATGGCGTTGTCAGCATCGTACCACCGGCGGTTACACCGGGGAATAGTCCGTGTCAGTATGCGTGGACTTTTAAGCTAGCTTCGGCGGTAGAGTAGAGATTATAGAGTATAGAGTAGAGATGGGCTATCATTTATCTATACTCTATAATCTACCATCTATTATCTATACTCTATACTCTCTTCTCTTGGCAAAATTGACATTCGTCATTTTTCAACAATCCTCTCAAAGCTACCTTTGCCCCCATGCAACCGGTAAGCCTAGATTTATTGAACAAGTACAACGTAGCGATTCCGCGCTACACGAGTTATCCGACGGTACCGTTTTGGGATGAGACGATTGACAGCGAACACTGGGAACGGATGTTTGTGCGTCGTTTCGAGGAGAGCAATGAACAGGAGGGGATTAGCGTGTACATTCACTTGCCTTTTTGCGAGAAACTCTGCACTTTTTGTGGCTGTAATAAGCGCATTACGACGAATCATTCCGTGGAGGAGGAGTACATCGATGTGCTGTTACAGGAATGGAATTTGTACCGAAAATCGATGAGCTCTAAGCCCGTTATTAGAGAATTACATATCGGAGGCGGGACGCCTACGTTCTTTTCGCCGCAGAATTTACAGCGGATGTTGCAGGGGATTTTAGGTGATTCAGTTGTGCCAAAGATCCACGAATTCGGTTTCGAGGGGCATCCAAATAACACGACACGCGAGCATTTGCAAACGCTTTTTGAGCTCGGATTTAACCGCGTGAGTTTTGGGATGCAGGACAGTAATCCGCAGGTTCAGGAGGTGATAAATCGGGTGCAGCCTTTGGAAAATGTCAGACAGGTGGTGGAATGGGCGCGGGAGATTGGGTATGAATCGGTGAACTTGGATTTAGTGTATGGCCTGCCTTTGCAGACTTTGCCGCGGATCGAAAAGACGATTCAGGATGCGATTTCGATGCGGCCGGATCGCATTGCTTTTTATTCGTATGCGCATGTGCCGTGGACGAGTAAGGCGCAGCGACTTTTTGACGAAAACGATTTGCCGGAGGCGTCTGAGAAGATGCAGTTATACCAAAAAGGAAAGGAGCTTTTCCGCGCCGCCGGTTACACGGACATCGGGATGGATCACTTCGCGCTCCCATCGGATTTAATGGTTAAAGCGCACAGCGAGGGCACCTTACACCGCAACTTTATGGGCTACACGGTGCAGCAGACGGGTTTGCTTTTAGGTTTAGGCGTCTCGAGCATCAGCGATATTTACTATGGTTTTGCCCAAAACAAAAAGACGATTCAGGAATATTACCAGCAAATCCATGCCGGCGAACTGGCCGTTTTCAAGGGCTATTTTTTAAGTCAGATGGACCAAAAAATGCGCCAATACATCCTCGACATCGCCTGCCAAGGCAAGACCCATTTCCACAAGGAAGACCTTGAAGTCCTCCGCCAATACACCTTTCACGAACTCGACGAACTTGCGATCGATGACCTCGTCACCTGGGGTGAACACGGCGTCATCGTCACAGATCTAGGCAAGCATTTCATCCGCAATATCTGCAAGGCTTTTGACCTGAAACTGCTGGCGACAGCGGAGGCCGCGCCTCAGTTTAGTAGGGGGGTGTAGAAATGAGTCGATTAATTTCGCTAATCGACTCAAAAAAGCCCGATTTATGAGGCGATTAGAAATTTTGTTTACTTAAATCAAAAAATACGCCGTTCCTCTTCCCACACCCTCTTTATAAATCACCTTTTTTTCCACTAACTCTTTTAAGTCTTTTTTGACTGTAGGAAGCGCTAAATCGAGTTTGCTTGAAATCTCTCCAGAGCTGCATCCCGGATGATTTTCAATGAAGAAAAGGATCTTGCGTTCACGTTGATTGGAAGCGAAATTGTCCGTTCTTCTTTGGTCTAATTTTAACAGCAAGTTCTCTTGAATATGACTTAAACAGCTTAAGAAAAAGCGCAGCCATTCCGTCACATTTTCACTAGGTCGGTTTCGCTGTGTGTCTATGAGAACCTTATAATAGGCTGATTTCCTGCTTTCGATTTCCTTTTCAAAACTGATATATTGAATCCAAGAATATCCGCTTTTCAATAGGAGCAAGCTGCCTAATAATCTACTTAATCTCCCATTTCCATCTTGGAAAGGATGAATACTTAAAAATTCATAAACAAAAAGTGCTGCTTTGATAAGGGGTAAGGTTTCCTTGTCAGTGCGATACCATTCGAGTAAACGAATCATATCATCTTGCGTCCGGAGTCCGGGTTCGCTCGTTTTGAAAATGATTTGCTTGCTTCCATCCGCTAAATTTGCTTCGACAGAATTACTTACCTGCTTGAATTTACCTCTGTGCCAAGCATCTTTTTCGCCGTATTTTAGTAGGAGGCTGTGCAGCCCCATGATTTGGTTTTCTGAAATTTCAATCGTGCCAAAGTGCTCAGCAATAGTATCCAATGTTTCAAAGTATCCCGCCACTTCTTGCTGATCTCTTTCTGTAAAAGAAGATATCTCAATTTTATTGATAAAAACCTTCACCTCGTCATCCGTCATTTGAGAGCCCTCAATTCTGGTGGATGCTCCCACACTTTGCACGGTGGCAATGGATTTTAATTGTTTCAACGAGTCGCCCTCCCGTTTTTCATAATTCGCCCACGCTGCATCAAATCGGTCGATTTTTGCTATTTCAGACACCAATGCCATATCTAGGTCGAGCTGTAGGTTATTTATTTTCATTCAGAAATATACGTAAATATCCGCAAATATACGATAATATATCCGCAAATACGGTTGCAACCATCCCCCCAATCCCGCAGGTTTTTCAGTAAATTTTGTGCATTTTGCGCTTTACCCAGAAGCAAAAGCTTCTAAACTGAATGCATAAGCCTCTAAACAAAATACAATGATACACACGATGCGTTGGTTCGGTCCGAACGATCCGGTTTCCTTGATGGATATTCGTCAAGCCGGATGTACAGGGGTCGTGACTGCATTGCACCAAATTCCGGTGGGGGAAGTTTGGCCTACCGAGTCCATTCAAGAGCGTATATCGATTATTGAAGCGGGGAATCAGGATTGGACACCTTTGCAATGGTCAGTCGTGGAATCGCTGCCAGTGCACGAGGGGATTAAGAAAGCCTTGTCGTCGCGCGATCAACTCATAGAAAATTACAAGATATCATTACGAAATCTCGCGGCTTGCGGGATTAAAACCGTGTGCTATAATTTTATGCCCGTGCTTGATTGGTCGCGGACAAAACTGAACTTTGAGATGCCGGATGGCGCACGCGCATTGCGTTTTGTTTGGACGGATTTTGCGGTGTTTGATTTGCATATTTTACAACGTCCCGGGGCCTCGAAAGATTACACGCCGGCGGTTCAGACTGCGGCGGCTCAGCGTTTCGCCACAATGACGAACGAAGAAAAAGCAGAGTTAAAAAACACCGCACTTTTAGGTCTTCCCGGTTCAGAGGAGGCTTTTCACTTAGAGAATTTCCAAAGTCTTTTAGACGAATACAAAGACATTTCTGCGGATCAATTGCGCGAAAACTTGCACTATTTTGTGCGATCCATCGCGCCTTTGGCACAGGAATTGGGTATTAATTTATGCATCCACCCGGATGATCCTCCTTTCCCCTTATTAGGCTTGCCGCGAGTGGTGAGTACGGAATCGGATTTGACTGCATTGATGGATGCTTCTCCAGAACGCGCGAACGGTATTACTTTTTGCACGGGTTCATTAGGAGTGAGAGCGGATAACGATTTGCCAGGGATGGTTCGTCGCTTCGCAGATCGCATTCACTTCTTGCATTTGCGGACTACATTTAGAGAACAGAATGACCCGTTGATTTTCCACGAGGCACCGCATTTAACGGGTGATGTGGATATGTTTGAAGTAGTGAAAGCGGTGGTGGAAGAAGAAAAAAGAAGAGGTGGTGAACAGATTCCGATGCGCCCAGATCATGGTCACCAAATGTTAGATGATTTGAAAAAG
The DNA here is from genome assembly GCF_004307425.1 of Aquirufa antheringensis. Lineage (GTDB taxonomy): Bacteria > Bacteroidota > Bacteroidia > Cytophagales > Spirosomataceae > Aquirufa > Aquirufa antheringensis. The sequence continues at coordinate 286,310 of NZ_SEWZ01000002.1, read as the reverse complement.
AAAACCTATCCAGGCTATTCGGCGATCGGACGATTGCGCGGTTTGGCGGAAATCCGCGGACTAGAACTAGCGATTCGCTCCTTTTTAGCGGTGTTTTTTGTTGTGTGTAGTTTCGCTTTGAGGGCAGATGATGGCTACCGCTTGTGGTTGAAATTTGACAAAGTCGCATCTTCGGCTCGCTATGCGCCGTATGCGAAATCGATCTCATCCGAGTTTGCCTCGACGCCCATTTTAGAGACGGCGAAGAAAGAATTAACGAATGGCTTGAAGGGTTTGACAGGGGTGGCGCCGATCAGCGCGACGTCGAAAGGAAGCATTCAATTCGTGAAAGATCCGAGTCTTAAAGAAGAAGCTTTTAGCATCGTTGCAGGCCCGCAAATTCAAATAAAAGCCAGCTCTGACCGCGGGATTTTGTACGGGGTTTTCGAATTATTAAGGATGATTCAGCAGGAGAAACCTTTGGCAAACTTCAGCTCATCGCCCAAAGTCAAATTCCGCATGTTGAACCACTGGGACAACGTGATGGGCACAATCGAGCGCGGATACGCGGGGCAATCGCTGTGGAAATGGTACGAATTGCCGGAAACGGTCGACCCGCGCTACACGGATTACGCCCGGGCAAACGCGTCCATCGGGATCAACGCGGTCTCCGTGAACAACGTAAATGCCTCGGCGCGGTTTATGACGCCGGAGTATTTAATGAAAGTAAAAGTGCTTGCCGACGTGTTCCGACCCTACGGCATCAAACTGTTTTTATCAGTGAACTTTGCCTCGCCTAAACTGGTGGGGAAATTGAAAACCTCAGATCCCTTGGATCCACAGGTTCGTGCGTTTTGGGCTTCCAAAACCAAAGAGATTTATGCACAGATTCCGGATTTCGGGGGCTTCTTAGTGAAAGCCAATTCAGAGGGCGAACCGGGGCCACAAGAATTCGGTCGGACACATGCCGACGGCGCAAATATGTTGGCGGAGGCGGTGAAACCCTTTAATGGAATTGTCATTTGGCGCGCGTTTGTATATGCGCCTAACCCGAAGGGCGACCGTTTCAAAGAAGCCTATAACGACTTCAAACCTTTGGACGGAACTTTCGCGAAAAACGTGATCGTTCAAGTGAAAAATGGCCCGATTGACTTCCAACCTCGGGAACCATTTCATCCACTTTTCGGAGCGATGCCGAAGACGCCTTTGGCATTAGAATTCCAAATCACCCAAGAATACACGGGTTTCAGCACGAACGTTTTCTACCAATCCATCCTCTTTAAGGAATGCTTGGATTCAGATACCTACCAAAACGGTAAGGGTTCCACCGTCGCGAAAGTCATCGACGGCAGCCTGGGCAACGACCAAATCACGATGATGGCGGGCGTGGCAAACACGGGTTCCGACAGAAACTGGACAGGACATTTACTGTCGCAAGCGAACTGGTATGCGTTCGGCCGATTGGCTTGGGATCACACCTTGAGCTCCGAAAAAATTGCGGACGAGTGGGTGAAGCAGACCTTGACCCACGACGAAAAAGCGGCGAAAACGGCTTCGGATATTCTGATGAAATCCCGCGACACTTATGTGAAATTTACGACGCCTCTAGGCTTGCACCACGTGATGGGCCAGGGAATTCACTGGGGCCCGGAGCCTTGGCTCGAGCGTAGTCAGCGCCCCGACTGGACGTCGATTTATTACCATCGCGCGGATTCTGTGGGCTTGGGTTTTGACCGAAAAGCGTCGGGAAGCAATGCTTTAAGTTTATACCATCCGGCGGTCGCACAACAATGGCTTGATCCTGCGAAGACGGATTTGAATTATCTATTGTGGTTTCACCATGTGGGCTGGAAAGAGAAATTGACTTCTGGGCGGACGATTTGGGATGAATTCTGCTACCGCATGAATTCCGGTTTGCAGGGAGTGAAGGATTTGCAAAAGGACTGGGATTCGCTGCAAGGCAAGGTGGATCCGGAGATTTTTGCGGATGTTCGCGGACGTTTAGCGTCGCAACAACGGGAGTCGGTATTGTGGCGCGATGCCCATTTATTGTACTTCCAAACCTATTCGAAATTACCGATAAGCTACGGGACGCCTGCGCGGACTTTGGCAGAAATAAAAGAAATTGTACGTATTTACCAACTGAAATAAGATGCAACAACCATTCTCATTGCAAGGGCGCGTGGCGCTCATCACGGGCGGCGGAACCGGAATCGGATTCGATATCGCGAAATGCTTTTTAGCGTCCGGCGCCACAGTCGTGATCACGGGTCGCCGCGAAGAGGTGCTAAAAGAGGCGGTCGCAAATCTGGGTGCTGGGGCAAATTATGCGGTGAATGATGTGTCAGACTTAAGCTTGACGGCACAGCTGGTTTCGGATCTTGTGGCGAAACATGGCGCCATCGATATCCTCGTCAACAATGCGGGCATCAACATGAAACGTCCGGCCGTAGAAGTTTCAGATGATGATTTTGCGAACATCATTAACGTGAATTTGAATGCTGTTTTCTCGCTGACGCGAGAGGTGGGGAAACATATGTTGGAACGCGGAAAAGGATCCATCATCATGATCTCTTCGATGGCGGCTTATTATGGAATCGACCGTGTCGCGGCCTATGCATCTTCTAAAACGGGTATCTATGGTTTAGTGCGGGTGCTCGCTTCTGAGTGGTCCGGCAAAGGCGTTCGCGTGAATGCGATTGCGCCAGGATTTATCGAAACGGCGATGAGTAGAACGGCGATGAATTCGGATCCGGATCGCAAACACAAGGCGATGGATCGCACGCCGATGGGCTATTTTGGGAAACCGGAAGACATCGGTTGGGCGGCGGTTTATTTAGCTTCGGATGCATCCAATTATGTAACAGGCGTCTCAATCCCGGTTGACGGCGGGAATTCAATCGGATTCTAATGAAAGGAAATTACCGCTGGGTGGTGGTCGCCCTCTTGTTTTTTGCGACCACGATTAACTATTTGGATCGCCAGGTGATTGGCTTGTTGAAGCCCACGCTGGAGAAGGAATTGAACTGGTCGGAGACGGATTACAGTTTCATCGTGATGTGTTTCACGGCGTCGTATGCGATCGGATTGTTGGCTTTTGGGAAGGTGATCGATAAGATTGGTTCCAAAATGGGTTACGCCATCTCCATCGTCATCTGGTCTTTCGCGGCGATGGCGCATGCTTTGGCGAAGACTTCGTTCGGGTTCGGCGCGGCACGCGCCGCTTTAGGAGCCGGGGAAGCGGGAAATTTTCCGGCGGCGATAAAGACGGTCGCAGAGTGGTTCCCTAAAAGAGAAAGAGCTTTAGCGACGGGCATTTTTAATTCCGGAGCAAACATAGGAGCCATGGTCGCGCCCATTATGGTGCCTTGGATTTTAGGCGCCTATGGCTGGCAAGAAGCCTTCATTATTACGGGGGCGATCGGATTTATTTGGTTGATTTTGTGGTGGGTATTTTATGAAATTCCCGCGAAACACAAATCGGTAACTACGGAAGAATTAGCGCATATACAGTCTGAGGAAGAAAAGTCCGAAGTCGCACCTATCGCCTGGTCTAAACTTTTTGGATATCGCCAAACCTGGGTCTTCATCGTGGGCAAGTTCTTCACGGATCCCATCTGGTGGTTTTTCTTGTTTTGGTTGCCGTCCTATTTCTCGACGACCTTCGCGCTTGACTTGAAAAAGCCGAGTTTGCATTTGGCGATTTTGTTCACCTGTACCTCGATCGGGAGTATTGGCGGAGGCTATATTTCGGGTTGGTTGATGAAGAAAGGCTGGCCGGTCTACAAGGCGCGGAAGTATTCGATGTTTTTCTTTGCGCTCTGTGCGGTGCCCATTATTGGGGCGCGCTGGGCAACGGATATTTGGCAGGCGGTGTTCTTAATTTCCATCGCGGCATCGGCGCACCAGGCTTGGTCGGCAAATATTTTTACGACGGTTTCGGATATGTTTCCCAAACACGCCGTTTCCTCCGTCGTGGGCATCGGTGGCTTGGCAGGTTCGCTAGGAGGCGTGATTTTCCCCTACATTATTGGAGTCATTTTAGATTCCTACAAGGCAGACCAGGCTTTGTCAGCCGGATATAATGTTATATTTGTGGCTTGTGGCTGCGCGTATTTATTTGCGTGGTTATTAATTCATTTTATTTCGCCTCAGATGAAGGCGGTTCGCCATTAATTTGCCAAATCAAATAACTTGTTCGATGAGCTTATTATTCAGAGGATTTTTTTTGAGTATTATTATTTTGTCATGCTCAAAATCGATGGAGTTGCCAGCCGCCGCAAATCCATTAAATGACCTACAAGTTATTAAAGTAACAATCAATGAAGAGGTAATTAAGTCCAAGATAACGAAAGGGGTACCCTTGAATGCCTCTATAAAGTTAGAATTTAATAGTTCTGTAGCGAATTCAAGCGTAGAGGATGCGGCATCTATTTCTAATGAAGGAGGCGTACGAATTCCTGTACAAATTTCGATTTCAGGGGAGGATCGTATTTTAGAAATTAAGCCATTGTCGGAATTTGAATCACTTAGTGCCTATCGATTACTCCTATCTTCGGGCCTAAAATCACCTTCAGGGAAACGCTTATTAACTTCTTTTCAAACGGAGTGGGTAACGGGGATAGATACTTCAAAAAAGTTTCCTCTTCTTTCAGATGAAGCATTGCTTGATACAATTCAAAAGAGTCATTTTATGTATTTTTGGGAATTTGGTCATCCGGATTCTGGTTTAGCTCGAGAAAGAACAAGTTCTGGTCAAACGGTAACTATTGGTGGATCAGGATTTGGATTAATGGCGCTACCGATTGCCATTAATAGGCAATTTATTTCAAAATCAGAGGGATTGGCAAGGGCTTTAAAAATGGTTCAATTTTTAAAATCAAAAGCACAAAGGTACCATGGAGCCTTTCCTCATTGGATCGATGGAACGACGGGTAAGGTTATACCGTTTAGTCTAAAAGATGATGGGGCTGACCTCGTGGAAACCTCGTATTTGATAGCTGGCTTATTAACGGTACGGCAATTTTTTAATTCAAACGATGAGAGGGAGCAACTCTTAAGAACAGATATAAATACACTTTGTGAAGAAGTGGAATGGAATTGGTTTAGAAATAACAACCAAAACGTTTTATATTGGCATTGGAGTCCCAATTATTCTTTTGCGATGAACCATCCTATCCGCGGTTGGAATGAATGCTTAATAACCTATATTTTAGCAGCATCCGCTTCAAAAGATCCAATCTCTGCAATGGTGTACCACGACGGTTTTGCAAAAGGATTAACGATGAAAAATGGAAATAGTTATTTTGGGCATTCTTTACCACTAGGACCAAGCTTTGGAGGCCCGTTATTTTTTTCACATTTTTCATTTTTAGGCATAAATCCTTTTGGATTAAAGGATCAATATGCGGATTACCAAGTACAAGTCGTCAATCATACAAAAATCAATTATCAATATTGTGTTTCAAATCCCAAAAACTTTCAAGGCTATAGTAAGAATTGTTGGGGATTAACCGCATCTGATATTCCAAACGGTTATGCCGCGAATGATCCGACAACGGATATAGGGGTCATTTCACCAACGGCTGCATTATCTTCAATGCCTTATACGCCCGAGGAGAGTATGAGAGCCCTTCGTTTTTATTATTATGTTCTTGGGGATAGGTTGTTTTCTAGCAATAGAGGTTTTGCAGATGCATTTAGTTTAGAGGACCGTTGGTTTAGTAACTCTCATTTAGCAATTGATCAAGGTCCAATTGTCATAATGATTGAAAATTATCGAACAGGGCTTGTTTGGAATTTACTTACATCTTGTTCTGAAATTAAAGCGGGAATGAAAAAATTAGGTTTTAGTGCCCCCTATTTATAAGTATATTTGTTTACATGTAGTAGCTAATTTAAAAAGGAGATCACAGATGAAAAAAGCACTTTTTGCCTTATTGACCATTTCAACGGGCCTATTTGCACAAGAACACCATCCTTTAGAAGGTGCTTGGGATTTAAACGTATCCATGGAAAACCGCAATGGCGGCGTTTCGACGGCGCCGTCTTGGTTAGAGGTGCGTCATTCAGGATTAAAAACATTAACGGGTCGTTTTGTGGCGGATGGCGGTTCTGCTCGTCCCATATCAGAAGTGTTTTTTAAGGATGGACACATTTCCTTTAAAATTCCCCCTCAATGGGAATTGACGGACGTTCAGATGAGTTTTGAGGGAGATTTGAAAGACGGCAAATTGTCTGGAATCATCACAAAACCAAACGGCAAAGCGATGGCTTTTACTGGAGTTCGCGCCCCCTCTTTGTGGAGAACAGCGGAACCGGTTTGGCAAAAACCGATCACCCTATTTAATGGAAAAGATTTAACAGGATGGAAAGCCTTAGGGCCTAAAAACCAATGGATCGCGGAGGATGGCGTGCTGAAAAGTCCTGCTTCTGGTGCAAATTTATGCACCGAACAAAAGTTCAACGACTTCAAATTGCACATCGAATTCCGCTTGCCGCCAGGAAGTAATAGTGGCGTGTATTTACGCGGCCGTTACGAGGTGCAGGTGGAAGATAGTTTTGGCAAAGAGCCCTACAGCATCTATTTAGGCGGTATTTATGGTTTTATCGATCCGCTTTTCCAAGCCGCAAAACCATCCGGCGAATGGCAAACTTATGACATCACGTTAGTAGGACGCAAGGTTTCAGTCATGCTAAATGGCCAAAAAGTCATCGTCGAACAAAACATCCCCGGCATCACAGGCGGCGCGATGGACAGCGACGAAGCAGCGCCAGGGCCCCTCATGTTTCAGGGCGATCATGGTCCAGTGGAATATAGAAACATCGTGTTGACTCCAGCAAAATAATGAAGAAGAACCTTTTAACTGAAGATTGGACCGTTGTCCTTTTAGGATTTATCATCATCGGCGTGGCCCTTCTTGGAGTGAAAATTCCATCTCCTTCTTTCGGCTGGGACACCACCGTTGATTTAACCGAAAAGGTTATCACGTCCGGCAATCTGTTAAAGCTGGGTCAGCTATTTATTTTCACGTATATCATCGCGATTCTCGCGGCAAGTGTTTTAGGCAAAAGTGTGTCAGGTACGGCCAAAGGTTTCCCCATTGTTTTCGTGCTTACCTCACTCGCGCTAGTGTTAGCCGGCAACGCATTCCTGAAAAATTGGAATTTAGAAGCGGTGATTTTCAGCTTAACGATCGGGTTGGTTTTGAGTAATTTCTTCACGCTTCCGGCGTGGTTAACCGAATCCCTCTCGACAGAATTGTTCGTGAAAATCGGTTTGATCTTATTAGGTACGAGCGTGATTTTCGGGGATATTTTGAAGGCCGGTTCACTCGGTTTGATTCAAGCTTTGGTGGTGGTGATTTCGGTTTGGTACTTTGCTTTTTGGGTTTCCAAAAAAATGGGCATCGACGAAGAATTCGCCATCATGATTTCCAGTGCGGTTTCTATTTGTGGTGTTTCGGCTGCGATTGCGACGTCTGGAGCCATTAAAGGAGATTCGAAGAAGCTATCATACGTTATCTCCATCGTCTTGATTACAGCGATTCCGATGATTATTTTTTTGCCATTTATTGCACAGGCTTTGGGTCTTTCGCAAGCGGTGACTGGTGCCTGGTTAGGCGGAACGATTGATACGACCGGAGCGGTGATTGCGTCTGGAACGATGGTGGGCGAGGAGGCTTTGAAGATCTCGACGATCGTTAAATTTTCCCAAAACGTTTTATTAGGTTTCGCCGCTTTCGCCATCTCTATCTATTGGACGGTGACGAACAATCAATCTGCTACAGTACAAGAAGCGAAGCCAACGGGAGCGATTATTTGGGAGCGTTTCCCTAAGTTCGTTTTGGGTTTCATCGCGGCATCGTTGCTTTTCTCATTCGTGATTTCATCCGAAACGATCGATTCAGTGAAGGGAGGATTTAAAGCCTTGCAAGGACTTTGGTTTGCCCTAGCTTTCACGAGCATCGGTTTGGAAACCAAATTCTCAGACCTATTCTCGAAAGAAGGAAAGAAGCCTTTATACGCTTTCTTAATCGCCCAGTTGTTTAATGTGTTTGTGACATTGGCGGTAGCTTATGTGCTGTTTAGTTAGTTTTTTAGGCAGAAATACATAAAGAATACTTAGTCTATCGTTTTTATAGAATATAATAGTATCTTTGCTAGATGAAGTATGTATTTTTCTTTTTGTTCCCGTTCTTCGCAGCGCAAAGCCAAGGTCTAATTGAGCATCAATCCCAAGTTTGGTACGGATATTACCTCACTCATTCTTTACATACGAAATGGTATGTCCAAGGCGAGGCACATACCCGTCATTTTATAGACCCATTAGTACACCACCAAAATGCCTTTCGAGCGCATGTGCACCTAACGATTGGGGATAATTGGGATCTTTCTGCTGGAGCGGCCCTTTTCCTAAACACCCCTAATGATCCACGAACGGCGAATAGACTAGCCATTCCGGAATACCGCCCTCATCTAGATATCGTTTACAAACACCGCGTGTCCAAGGTACGCTTAGATCATCGTTTCAGGTCGGAGATGCGCTTTAACCGAGTACCGAATACGAGTCGTACAGAACTGACGGATGCCATCAACTTCAGCAATTACCGACTTCGTTACCGAATTCAAGCCTTATTTCCCTTCATCAAGCGAATCCAAGGAAAAGTGAATACGGAAATTTTACTGAATGCGGCGCAGGAAAATCCCGCGAATGACTTAGATCAACACCGGATGTTTGCCGGTGTCAGTATTCCCTTACGAGATAATTTAACAGTTGATGTGGGTTATTTGCACGCCTTTCAGCAACGCCCTAATTTGAATTATTACGACCGCAGTATTTTGAGCATTATGGTATATCATCGTATCCCTTAAAAAGTTTTTTTATTCCAATCCCACAACACAATATTCCAGCCAATTCCACCATAATCTAAGGTATCAATTACTTGGAATCCACGTTTTTGATGCGCTTTTAGCGAACGGTGATTTGCCTGGGCGACGTCTGTTACACAATACGTGTAACGATTAGCATAATGATCTCGGAAACTTCCGTAGAGTTTTTGGACCAAATCCTGTCCTCTATACTCCTTCGAAACACAAAGCTGAGCCACAATCGCATAATTTTCAACCGGCTTACCTTTGAAAATGCAGCGTTCAATATTCTGCACCAGATCTGCTAATAAAGGGTGCTGGCGTGCCGTTTCTGGTAAGGCGACTAAACTGTATCCCACCACTTTTTCTCCATCTTTCGCAATGATACCCGGGCTTTTTTGGTTCAGTAATTCTAGAAAATCAACATCATATTCCGCCATCAAAAAACCCTGCGTCTCCGCTTCTTCCTGGGTAATGTTTTTACGCAAATTAGCTTGCTGTAAGGCTAAAACGCCTTTCATCTCCTCCTGGGATTTAACTAATTGAAGTGTGATCATGGACAATTTTAGGCTATTGTGATTACTACACGTCTATAACGGGTTAAGGCAGGAGAACCATTGTCAGTTCCCTCTACCACGACGTGAAAAGTGTCGCCTTTTTTTGCGGTCGCTGGTATTTGCACTTTTACCGTTATGTTTTCTATTTGCACTTCAGCTTTCCCGGATCCTGCCTCCGGATAAGGCCAAACCTTCAGCTTAATGGCGTGCCCATCGGGGTCTCTAGTAATCACATGAAGGTCAAGACTTGCACCTGGTTTTGCGTACACATACATGCCTTCACTGACCGTTATTTGCGGTGCATGGTTCGCATCTTTGAACGATTTCACACACCAATCTGCGCGGGCCGCGAAGTCTTCTTGCGCGGCGATTAACCAGCGGGTTTGGGAATAAGAAATATCTAATTTCCCTGTCTCCGGATTAAAATCCGCCGCTTTATCATTGTCTTCGAAGCGATACGGATTTCCCTCTGCAAGAGCGAATCGACCACCCCAACCACCGTAGGACGGGTTATTCAAGTTATTCAATCCCACATCCACCAGGTGCAAAAACGCGGGAGAATCTCCCTCGGAAATAAAATCAAAAGGTTGGAAAGATCCCCATTGCGCATCCTTCAGCTTGGTCGGATCACCGTGTATGTGCTCGTCGTCGCCGGGCTGCTTTTGGCCATCCCCGTAGGCATAATACATCTGTAAAAGAGGCCCGTGATTCTGGATGATTTTAGGCCCCATATAGGTTCCCTCAAAATAGGGTTGCGTCGCCTTAGGCATCACACGCTTCCATGGATAAGCGAAACTGGCAAACTGCTGCGCATTGTAAAACACGCGAATCTGCGGCCAATGTCCAGCGATGTAATTTTTCAGCGTCGCATCCTGATCCATCACGGTGTAGATAATGGCTTTTCGAGAGATTTTATTTTTCAATGCATCCCAGCCCGGCTTTCCCGTAAACTGCTCCTCTATCGATTTCAAAGCTCTAGCAATCGTATTTGTTCCACCCCAGGCTTGCAAGTAGATGGGCTCCGGATCGTTGTCTAACAATTTTGCTTTGATCCATTCTGATCCTTCGGTCACCTGCTCCATTTCTCCTTCGAAATCGATATTCCCCACCTTGACCAATGAGTTTAAATAGGCAGGAGATGGGTAGTTTTTGTCATGTAAAATCAGGTTCGGATGAACTTGTCCATACGCTTTCAACAAATCTTGAATCCATTGAACGCCTGGCCAACGCAGATCCGTTTTTGCGCCGTACATCTGGCGGGTCATCTCCATTTCGGAGGTGAATTTCGTCCCTTTCCCGTCGCCCTTATAATGCCACATCGAACTCGAATACACTAAGCCCTCCAGCTGGTATTCATTCGAATACAATAGCATTCGGATGAAGGTGTCCACGTCATCGATTTCGCCGTCAGTTGTCACAATCGTACGAGGATAGCGGCCTTTCGCGAAAAGCGTGGTGCTCAGTAGGAGTAGGAGTAAGATTTTTTTCATATTAGGTGATAGAGATGTCAAAGCCCTGTAATAATCCTGCCAAACCGTCCTGCGAAAACCTCGCTTTCTTGATCTGATTTATGCTGGGATGAATGATAAAATTAAACGCGCTGCGGAAGTCCGCTTTGCTTAGATTCGTCTGGTCAAAAAGTGCCCCAGCCAGATCGCAATCATCGAAAATGGCTTCCGAGAAATCGGATTCTGTGAAGTCCACTTCGTGCAAAGAACAGCCCACGAACTTCGCCTTTTTCCCCTTGATTTGGTAGAAGGAAGACAAGTTTAAAACACAGGTATCGAAACTTACTTCGAATAAAAAAGGATTGCAGGCTTCGAAGCGAAGGCCCTGCATTTTGCAGTCTTTGAAATGTACTTTTTGGAGAGAAGCGCCGCTAAGTTTAACGAGGCTCAAATTACATGATTCAAAAACACAGTCGATGAACTGGAATTGTTGAAAATCAGCCGATTCGAACAGGCAGTTCTTGAAAATGCAATGTTCGTATTCGCCGATGGCGAGTGTGCTTTCTTTCTCGAATTTTTGGTCGACGATATAAGGCTTCTCCATGCCGCAAATTACCATTTTTTTCCTATTTTGCTTCTCCTTAATCTTCACTATGAAAAAACTATTCCTCTTCCTCGCACTTAGCACCACTATTTTTGCCCAAGAAAAAATTGATTTAGGTACCCTGAAAGGGGGAGGTTATCAGATTTTGATGCCGGCTAAATGGAACAAAAAACTCGTGATGTATGCCCACGGGTACCAATTTATGGGAACCCCGGCGGCGAGTGCGAATGCGGGATTAGATAAGCGTTTACAGGTAATTTTGGATCGAGGTTTTGCGGTTGCAGCATCTGATTATCCCATTCAAGGATTTGCTTTGCCCGAGGGAGTGGATGCGACCGAAGAATTGCGCCAAGCCTTTATCAAAAAGATGGGCCAACCGGACTCGACCTTTATGATGGGGCACTCGATGGGCGGTGGAATTACGTTCGCGACTTTGGAGAATTTTGGCCAATACTATAACGGTGGATTACCTCTTTGCCCGCTATCCTCTCGCCCGTATTTACAGTGCAGAAAAGAGTACGATATGTATGCGACGATGAACGGTTTATTCCCAGGAATCGTACCTTCGTTGAAAGATATTTTTGACGTCAATAGCACTGTCGGATTTGTGTCATTTGCCACCGCAGGCAAACGAATGGGCGAGATCAAAAAGGCCTTATTGCAGAAAGACTCCGTGTTAGCCGTGGCTTTTGCGAAGCGTTTTGACTTGAAATTCGATGACCTTCCTGGCGCCTTATTTTTTAACCAAAACGTGTTACGCGACATCGCCCTCAAGCTAAAAGGCAATCCTTTTGACAATACTGAAACGCTTTACACGGGCTTCCCAGATAACTTGAAAGTAAACGCAGTAGCGGAACGCTTACCTGCCACGAAGGATCAGGCAGAGCTTTTTGCACGCTACGACCGCACCGGAAAAATTGATAAGCCAGTCGTGTTAATGCACACGATTTACGATCAATTAATTCCGGTTTCCTATGCCGTGACGAACATTGAAAATATGATTCACGCACAAGGGCGCGATCAATACTTTGCCGTTAAATACACGAACGGTCAGGCGCATTGTCAGTTCACGGATGCACAGACCGCTAAAGCATTTGATGCGATGCGCGCTTTTGTGAAGACAGGAAAGAAGCCAGCGATCGAGTTTTTGCCTTAGGCAATTTTGCCTATCATTTACCGTTTAATCTATTATTTTAGTAATTTTGCGGTATGAACAAAACCCTTCTTCTCCTACTTTTGAGCGTCTCTTTATTCGCCCAAAAATCGTTTAAGATAGCTTCGCCTACAGATCAAATTTCAATTCAAGTATCGCAAGGTGCTGATAGAGCTTTAAAATACCAGGTTTTTTATAAAGCCAAAGAGGTCATCGCACCTTCTGATCTAGGCTTGACTCTGAAGAAGCCGGCATTAGAATTACGTAAATTCCAAATCCTAGGCGTGGATTCTACTATCGTGGACGGCACCTGGAAACCGGTGTGGGGCGAGGTAAAGGAGATCCGAAATAACTACAAGGAATTGACCCTGCATTTGAAGGAATCGGGGGTATGGATGGACGTGATTTTCCGCGTTTTTGATGATGGAATCGGCTTCCGTTATTTCTTCCCGTCGCAAGACAATTTCAAACATTTTATCGTCGATAACGAGTGGTCTTCTTTCACGATGACGGGCGACCACAATGCCTTCTGGATTCCGGGAGATTACGATACGAATGAATATACCTACCAAAGAACTAAAATCTCTGAAATCGATGCCCTTGCCGCAGCGGCAAAAGAAAAAGACATCGCGGTGACGTCTTTAATGGGCAAAAACTTCGTCCAAACTCCCCTGATGTTAAAGTCAGCGGATGGCCTCTATGTGAATGTGCATGAGGCGGCATTAGTCAATTATCCGGCGATGCATTTGAAGCTAGAGGGACTCGAATTTACCTCCGCTCTAGTGCCGGATGCAGTTGGAAATAAGGCCTACGCACAGACGCCATTCAACACCCCGTGGAGAACGGTGGTGGTGTCGAATAAGGCGGAACAGATTTTGGCCTCTAAATTAATCTTGAACCTAAACGAACCCTCGAAAATCAAGGATTCCACCTGGATCAAACCCCAAAAATTCATGGGCATGTGGTGGGAAATGCACGTGGGCAAAGCGAACTGGCCTTTAGCAGGTGGAAAACACGGCGCAAATACGGAAAACGTGAAACGCTACATCGACTTCGCGGGCAAACACGGATTCGACGGCGTCTTAGTGGAAGGCTGGAACACGGGCTGGGAAGATTGGTTCGGAAACTGGAAGGAAGAAGTATTCGATTTCGTGACGCCTTACGCGGATTACCAAATAGACACCCTCACAAAATATGCCGCATCGAAAGGCTTGAAACTGATTATGCACCACGAAACTTCGAGTTCAGTCACGAATTACGAGCGCCGAATGGATGCAGCTTACCAATTTATGGTAGACAAAGGAATCAACACCATGAAGACGGGTTATGTAGGTAAAATCATCCCGCGGGGCGAGCACCACGATAGCCAATGGATGGTGAACCACTACACTCGTGTAGCAGAGAAAGCCGCGAATTACCACCTGATGGTCGATTCACACGAGTCGGTTCACCCGACGGGCTTGCATCGCACGTATCCGAACTGGATGGCCGCCGAAGCCGCCCGAGGATCGGAATTTAACAACGCGCCTACGCTTGGAATTAACGCGGAACACACGACTATTCTTCCTTTCACACGTTTGATGGGTGGCCCAATGGACTATACACCGGGACTTTTCCACATGAACTTGAATCAATTCGATTCGACGCGGACGACGAAAGTACGCTCTACTTTGGCCAAACAATTAGCCCTCTACGTCACCATCTACAGCCCCTTGCAAATGGCGGCAGATTTACCGGAAAATTACGAGCCTAAACTGGACGCTTTCCAATTCATCAAGGACGTAGCGGTGGACTGGGACGACACGAAAATCATCACCGCAGAACCGGGCGAATTCGTAACGATTGCCCGCAAGGCAAAAAACAAAGACACCTGGTTCATCGGTTCGATCACGAACGCGACGGCTCGAAATATGTCCTTCGATCTAGACTTTTTAGATCCGGATAAAACCTACGAAGCCTTACTCTACCGCGATGCGGATGATGCGGATTTTGAGAAGAATCCAGAAGCCTACGTAGTCGAAAAACGCCTCGTAACGGCGAAGTCAAAAATGACATTCCGCCTGCAACGCGGTGGCGGCTGTGCGATCAGCTTACGCCGTCTGAACTAACATGGAGCTATTCGATTTCCCTGCGGACCCTTCGGTAAACCTGCTTCCAGGCGACGGAATCGTTCATTATTACGGGAAGTTGATGTCTTCTACGGAAGCTGCCGACATGGCGCAGGCCCTACTAGAACGCATCGAATGGCGCAACGATGAGGCGGTCATTTATGGCAAACGCATCATCACGAAACGCAAAGTGGCTTGGTATGGAGACGAACCTTTTTCGTATACCTATTCGAACACGACTAAGACGGCCTTGCCTTGGACGCCTGAATTGCAAGCCTTAAAATCCCTCGCGGAAAAACACTCCGGCGAAACCTATAATTCCTGTCTTTTGAACTTGTACCACGACGGCTCCGAAGGAATGGCCTGGCACAGTGACGGCGAAAAAGACCTGAAGAAAAATGGGGCGATTGGCTCGCTGAGTTTTGGCGCAGAACGTAAATTCTGTTTCAAGCACAAACAATCTGGCGAAAAAATAGACGTCTTCCTCGAAGCCGGAAGCTTACTTGTCATGAAAGGCGAAACCCAAACGCACTGGCTACATCGTCTGCCACCCACCACGAAAGTGCATCAGCCCAGAATCAATTTGACCTTCAGAACGATCGTCACCACGAGCGCGACGTAGACGGGGAAAGTAAAAAGCAAAAGGGCGAACAAAACCGAATCATAAAAGACAGAATCCTTCGTTTTCGCCGCCGCAAAAGCCCGCACCGGAATATACAAAGGCAAGGCAAAATAGTAAAGCAATCCGCGTGGGAATCCTACGTGCTTCGGAACCTCAATCAAGCGTTCCATCTTCTCGAAAACCGCCGCGTTAAACTTGACTCGATCCGCCGCTTCCACGATAGGCGAAGTCCACGACATATTTTTGAAAGCCAGGTGAATTCCCTTCCCAAAAGCCGTAAAACTCGAATACCCAATCCCCGCAATCTGAACAATCGGGAAGATTCCCTCCGCGTGCGCACTCTCTAAAATACGACTCGCGCCCTTTTTAAACGGTTGCAACTCGTGGGTATTCAGGCAGATTCCTTCGATGAAAATCAATACAATTCCGTCGTTGCGGAGGCATTCCACTGCTTGACGGAAGGTGTTTGAATTCAGGTGCAGGTGCTCTTTCCCTTCTCGTTGGCGAAATACCGGAAGCATATTTAATTGCCTCAGCAAGAACCCGAAAACTGGATTTCTAAATACATCTCCCCGCGCTAAATAATTGATATTTCGCGGATACAAAGCGCCAATGATGATCGCATCTAAAAAAGAATCCGGGTGGTTAACGACTAATAAAACGGGGCCTTTGGTTTTCATCAGTTCCGCATTTTTTACCACGAGGGACGGGCAAAAGAGGCGAAGAGCTAAACGAACAAAGATTTTTAGGAGAAAGATCAAGTATTTCTTTAATTTTAAGCACCGCAAGGTTTAAAAATTTTCGCATGCAAGCAAGCTTTCTCTCCGTCGTTTTAATGCCCATCGCCCTCGCGATAATTATGACCGGATTAGGTTTGTCGCTCACGATGGCGGATTTCAAGCGCGTCTATGAATATCCGAAAGCGGTCATCGTAGGCCTAGGAACCCAAATGATTCTGCTGCCTATCATCTGCTTTTTCATCGCGAAAGGGCTAAACTTACCCCCTGAATTAGCCGTCGGTTTGATGCTTTTAGCTGCGGCTCCTGGCGGTCCTTCGGCGAATTTGTATTCGCATATTGCCAAAGGCGACGTCGCGCTGAATGTCACCCTCACCGCCCTCAACAGCATTTTATCGGTGGTTTCCATCGCTTTTATCGTCAATCTTTCGATGAAATTATTGATGCAGCAGGACGCCTACGTTCCTCTGCAATTTTCGAAAGTATTAGAGGTGTGTTTGATTGTTATTTTACCTGTTTCGATCGGGATGTTGGTTCGAAAAAAAGCACCCGGATTTGCACAAAAGCTCGAGTCTCCCGTGAAAATCTTATCCGCGATTTTCCTCGCCTTAATTATCGTTTTGGCCGGATGGAAAGAGCGCGATCACTTGATGCAAGATATTCAGACGGTCGGTTTGGCTTGTCTTTTATTTAATGTGGCCTGCCTTTCGATTGGGTATTTTCTGCCGCGATTGTTGAATTTGGAGAAGAAGCAGGCCATCGCGATAGGGATGGAGATCGGGATTCACAATGGGTCTTTGGCGATATTTATTGCCTTGAGCGAGATCGGGAATGGGACAATGACGATTCCGGCGGTGGTGTATAGTATTATCATGTTCATCACGGCGGCTATTTTTGGCTGGCTGGTAAATCGCGGCGAACATGTCTGATTTCATCCTAGTAGCTATTTTTCTGGTTTCAACCGCTGTGATCTGGATCACCGGAATCCACTTGACTAAGGCCATTGACCATATTACAGACCACTATGATTTAGGGGAGGCTTTTGGGGGGATGGTTTTTTTGGCCATCGTGACTAATCTGCCTGAAATCGCTATTACGGTTGTCGCGGCCTATCACCGAGATTATGATATCGCTGTCAGCAATATTTTAGGCGGCATTGCGATTCAGACGGTGGTGTTGGTGTTAATCGATGTATTTGGGGTAGGGAGATCGGCCCCCTTGACTTGGAAAGGGCATTCAAAGGTACTCGTTTTAGAGGGTGTGGCGCTTATATTTATCTTGACTTTGGTACTGATGGGGACCACATTCCCGTCCTCTTTCCTGCTATTGCGTTCGACCCCCTTCGAGTGGATGATTGCATTAATCTGGTTGGGATCGATTTTTATGATTGCCAAAGTAGGTAAATCCGAGCCGGACTACCGCAGCAAACAAGATGTGAATTACCAGCTTCGTCATCCCAATGTTCGTTTTAAGGGGACATTACGTCAAGCCTTTTTCGTCTTAGCGGGTGGCGCCGTGCTCACCTTAAGCGCTGGCTGGGCCTTAGAAGCTTCTGGAGAAACGTTGTCTGTTCGCTGGGGGATTGATGGGGTACTTTTTGGAGGAACAATACTGGCACTTTGCACCGCCTTGCCGGAGATTTCCACCGGAATTGCGTCAGCACGGATCCGGGATTATAATATGGCAGTGAGTGATATTTTTGGCGGTAATGCCTTCTTGCCGGTCTTGTTTTTAGTCGCCTCACTGATCGGTGGCGACGCGATTTTGCCGAGTATTTCTAAACCAGATATTTACCTCACGGCTTTGGGCATCTTCTTAACCGGCATTTACATGGTGGGAATGGTGATACACCCGAAAAAGCAAATTCTGCGGATGGGCTACGACTCCTTTGTGGTCCTACTCGTCTACCTGCTGGGCATTGCGGGCCTTTTTGTGCTTCTCTAGTTTTTTAATATTCCAAATATACAGCGTCTCCACCTTCGCCCTCGCCCAAGGCGTCTTGCGCAAGAATGTTAAGCTAGATTTGATACTCGGATCGCTTGCAAAGCAGTTAATGCGGATTTTGCGAGCCATCTCTTCCCAGCCTAATAAATCGACTAGATCAGTTAAAATGGCTTCGAGTGTTACGCCATGTAAGGGATCATTGCTCATTGTGTTGGATTTGAAAACCAAGACGCGTATTCTACATAATTATAGGCCGTGCGCTTGAAAACTTCAGCCGCCTCAGGGCTGACATCTTTTAAATATTTGGCCGGATTTCCCGCGTAAATACTGCCTGCCGGCACCCGAGTTCCTTGCGTCACCACGGCACCTGCTGCAACGATACTGCCTGTTTCAATGTAGGCGTTGTCCATCACGATGGCCCCCATTCCGATGAGCACATTGTCTTCGATGGTACATCCGTGAACGATCGCGTTGTGTGCGATAGAAACATAATCACCGATGGAAGTAACGGTTTTTTGGTAGGTGCAATGCACTACCGCACCGTCCTGAATGTTCGAATAATGGCCGATGCGAATGGAATTCACATCCCCGCGTACAACCGCATTGAACCAGATTGTACACTGCTTTCCAGTCTGTACATCCCCCACGATGGTGGCATTAGGTGCGACCCAGTTGTCTTCTCCTAAAACGGGTGATATCCCCTTTACTGGTAAGATTAAGCCCATTTTCCTTGGAGTTTTAATACTTTTTCAATCACATCTCTCACCGCACCGCGGCCACCATTAAAAGGAGAAACGTATTTCACGACTTGGTGCAATTCAGGAATCGCATCTGCCGGACAAGTGCTTAAAATATCTGGACGAGACAGGACTTTTAAATCCGCCATATCGTCGCCCATATATAGGATTTCATTTTCTTTGACCCCTAATTTGGGCAATAATTCGAGGTAGGTTTCTAATTTATCTTTCCCGCCTAAACCGAAATAGATGTGTTGAAACTTGAGGTTTTCTAAACGTTTTTTGACCCCTGGATGACTTCCGCCTGTGATAACGCACAGTTGAAAATCAGCCTCCCGCGCTTTTTCTAGCGCATAGCCATCGCGGATGTAGAAGGTGCGGAAATGTTCGCCTGTCTCCAGAACGTGTACATTGCCGTCCGTCATCACACCGTCGATGTCAAAAATAAAGGCTTTAATAGCTGAGAATAAGGAAAGTACGTTAGACATAGGGATTATTTTGACCCAAATATCTGAATATTTTATGTATTTTTATCCCTTTATGCAGAATACGATCACTTTCTTTCGCATCCTACTTTTCACCCTCGCCCTGAGCTTTAGCCTTTCTGCGCAAAAGATTCAGGTGGGGCCCTATTCGCTGCGCGTGAATAGCGCTCAGAAAGAGAAGAACCAGTGGGGGCCCTCGGAAATCACTTACCGCGTCGCGAATGATAGCCTCGTTTTTCAAGTGACGGAATTTTCGTGGGACGAAAAGTCGAAAACCGGCACAGCCAAAGGCGGAGAAATTCAAGGCGAAAAACTAGGTCACAAGAACGCACGTCTACAAATCGATGCGATGCAATTTCAACCGGCGAATGGAACGCTTCGATTTATTTCGGCGGACTGGATTGAGCAGGAAAAAGCGCTGAATGGCGAGGGATCACTCACCTTACGGCGCAAAGACAAATACTTTCCCTTTGAATTTAAGGGAACCGAAGCCACCGAAATGATCGGCGATGTCTGGAAAGCGGAGGGGAAACCCGTTTTCAAGGATCTGCGGAAAGGTTTAAGGGACGGGGCTTTGCATTTCCAACAGCTGGGAACGATGGCTGCGCCACTGATCTGGTTCTTGCCAGACTCGTCAATTGTCGTTCCGCAAGGTCGCTGGAGTAGTCCATTAAGCGAAAACGATTCGCTCACAAGAAGGGATTTAGCCGGTCAGTATTATCCGAAAAACCAGACCTTCCATTTTAAAAAATTAACCGGTGCCACGAATCGCGCCTTGTTCGAAGACACGTTCCACGAGATGCGGATGTCGGTGGATTTAGGGGTGTTAAGGGTGAAGGAAAAGCGCATCGATTTTTACCAAATTTCCGGACGAAACCAAGTTCCAGCCTGGCTTGAGTCGAAGGATTATTACAACGACGGCCGCATTCAGGAATTACAAGGCTTGTTGAATTATAGCCCTATGCGGATTCTGTACCGCTATGTAGTGGAGAATAAAGTAGAGGCGGCGACCATCGGCGACCTAGCTGTTTTAGTGAATCGCCGGCCGGAGCAGATTCAATCCGGTTTTCAGTCCTATGTGGATGCGGGCTATATGCAAGTGGTGGACGGGTTGTATTCTTTTACGGCTTTGGGGCGGCATTATGCACGTGTGGCGTATGAGAAAAAGGATTTTGACACCTTTTATGCGGCCTCGATGGGCGAAAATCTCGATGCGGATTCGGCCTCGATTTCCCTCGATTTAGTAGACAAGAAATTGCGCATTCGGGGCATCCAGCAGGTAATGATTTCGGACTCGCTGAAGGCGGAATTTATTCCGTATGATGAGGCGTTGACTTTCCAAAAAGGGCGCGACTTCAACTTCCTAGGCGAAATCAAGATCGGTGATTACCGTTTCCGAGGCCCAGATTTTGCCTTCAAGTTCAACGACTTTACCGCGCAATTTGCGCAGATTGATTCGATCACTTTTATCCCTAAAGGCCAATCCAAGGAGTTTGGAGGGGCTTTTCGTTACGGATCTGGTTCGCTTATTTTGAGTCCACCAGGAAATAAGTCGGGACGTTTTGGCGTAGCAGAATACCCTAAATTGATTATTCCCAAGGGAATGACCGCCCACTTCGACGAGCCCTGGCGCGCGAATGGGGTGTATGATTCGACCTACTATTTTAAGGTGCCCAGCATTGCATTAGATAGTTTGACGCAAAAGGCGCCCGTATTTGTGGGTACTTTCCATTCCAAAGGACTAGTTCCTGCTTTAAACACGCAATTGATCTTGAAGCCGGACCAAAGTTTTGGCTTTACCTATACTCAGAAAACGCCCCTTAAAATCTATCAAAACAAGGCCAACCTCAGCCTAAGCGCCCCACTGGAAATGGACAAAAAGGGCCTCCACACGGCAGGATTTTTCTCGATGGATGGGTTCCAATCCACGCTAAAAGAGGCCTTCCTGTATCCGGATTCGCTAATTAGTGTCGGCTCCGAAGGGAAACTAGGGGAGATGGCGAACAAGAAAGGCCCCATTGCGAGTCTGCCAGGACACCGATTCACCTGGTTGCCACGCGAGGATTCCCTAGCCATTTATCCGGAGAAGAATTCCTTTGCGCTCTATGCGAATCAATTGCAATTAGAGGGTCCGGTTTGGATGCACAAGAAGCAGGTTTTTGGGAAGGGCGACATTACCTTAGGTGATGGAAAACTGAAATCAGAACTGTATTATTTCCAACCTGCGACGTGGAAATCGAAGGATGCATCGCTCACCATAGGTTTGAAGAAACCGGTATTCCAGGCGGAACGGATTTCTATCGAAGCTGCACCCGGCGCGGTGAATCTGAACTTTAAAGCGGTGGAAGATGCGAAAGCTGTCTTGCCGATTCAAGGGTATTCCACGACTTACGCAGGAGCGGTTTGGGAGCAAAAAAACCAAAAGATCAAACTACAGAAGCCTGTTTTACACATCTTAGATTCCACTTCGAAAGCAGGGCCCATCACCGCGAAATTTGGGGTGCTGGATCAAGTTTCTGAGGTCATTTCGCTAGAAGGCGTGAAAGAAATCGAGATTGGGCCTGCAACCGTTTATCCAGCAAAAGGCTTACTCGCTATCGCGAAGGGTGGCCAATTTAAATCTTTAGTAGGAGCGAGGGCGACGGTGAATGGCCATGTTTTGGCAAACATCAACACCGTTACCGCTAACGCGAATCGATTTACGGGAACAGCGAATTACTTGTTGCCGGTGGAGGGAAGCGACAGCTTGATGATTCCGATGAAGAACTTCGATTTTCTGCCTGAAGGAATCCGAGCCGAGGCACGCTACATCGAGAAAACGCCTTTAAAATTAACGGCACACCAAGAATTCAAAGGCGATGTGTATTTCCTTTCTGAAAAACCGAGCTTGGAATTCAAAGGATCCATCCGGCCCTTATTAGGCACCCTGAAATTCAAAACGGCCTGGATTCCATTCGCGAATTCGAAGGGAATTGTGGTAAACGACGAGTTAAAAGACGAACTCGGTCGCTCGGTCACCGCCGGTATTTTCGTGAATGCGGCGAATAAATTATACCCCTCTTTCCTAGGTCCCATGTCGAATGAAGACGACCCAGTCTTGTTCAAAGCGGCCGGCGAAGTGACGGAAGCGTCCGAAGTGTACAGCATTAAAAATGCGGAATCGCAGATGCATTTATCGATTCCGAAAAAGCGCGTGGACACGGACGGGATGGTGCAATTATTCACGGGAAATAAGCTGGTACGGTCTTTTGGTAAGATTTCGATGTCCATCGACACGCTGATTCCGCGCATCGAATCTTGGCTCAGTTTACAGTTTCAAGTGCCGGTTCCCATTCTACAGAAAATGGGCGATCGCATTGTGAAATACAATTTAGAAGAGGGATTACTTACAGCTGCGGCGGATGAGCCGGCGGATCGAGACGAATACTTGAAGCGGGTAGAGCCGATTTTAGGCAAAAAAATTCCGGAGGCCACGAAAGCCAGAATGGATCGGGAGCATTTGGCCTTGGATAAAGTGGATCCTGAATTCGCCAGCATGATTAATTTCTCTTCTGTAAAATGGGCTTGGTCGCCTAATTTGAGTGCTTTTTATTCGATAGGGGATCTGCCTTTGATTCATGTGGGGCCGGTAGATGTGAATGCTACGGTGAAGGGGATGATGGAGGTGGTGAAGAAGCCAAACAAGGAAGAGTTTTACGCCTATTGGGAATTATCCGAAGATCTTTGGTATTATTTCGCTTATTTTGAGGGAGAGTTAGGTGTTTATTCTTCTGACAATTCCTTTTTAGCCACAGTGCGTGAGTCGATGAAGACACAGAAAAAAGGCGGAATAAAAGTAGTGGAGGCGGCTGCAGAAGAAAAAAATGCGTTTATCAAGCGCTTCACTACCTATTACAAACCATTGATTCCGGTGAAGAAAGCGCCGGCTAAGATAGAACCAACAAAAACAAAACCAGCCAAGAAAGGCAAAGAGAAGAGCGGTGGATTTTAAGAGTATAACCTTTTTACAGCATTTTTTTGATTGCTTAGACCGCTGGGGTCTGGTGCGTCGTGACCCGTTTGGGAACCCGATCGGAATGAAACGAATCATCGTGTTTATTCTAGGCTGGTTAACCTTTGCTCGCTTGAGCATTTACAATAAAACCGAGATTAAGGGGACTGAAAAAATCATCGATTTACCACACGAAGGCGTTCTGTTTTTATCGAATCACCAAACCTACTTTATGGACGTGATTTGCCTCTACCACATCTTTTTCTCCGTGAAATGGCGGGTGAATAACAGTATTCGCTTTCCTTTTTATTTACTGGCTCCGCGTTCTCGGCTTTTTTACGTGGCGGCATTAGAGACGATGAAGGAGGATGGTTTTTTACCCCGGGTATTTTCGTTAGCCGGGGCTATTTTAGTGAATCGCTCCTGGCGTGCACATGGCCAGGATGTAAAGCGGGAGGTAGATTTAGAAGCCCAAGCGAAGGTTATTAAAGGCCTAAATTTTGGCTGGGTAGTTAGTTTCCCACAAGGAACTACGCGTCCATTTGCCCCCATCAGAAAAGGAACTGCGCACCTCATTAAGGCCGCAAATCCCATCGTCGTTCCTGTCCAAATCAACGGTTTCCGCCGCGCCTTTGACAAGAAAGGCTTCTTCTTAAAGAAACGTAACACGACTTTGAGCGTGGAGTTCAAAGACCCGATTCGCTTTAAAGAATCAGATTCAATCGAAGAAATTTGCCAACGAATTTCGGAAGCTACTGGTATTCCGATGGCCGACCCAAATGCTAACTAAAACCCAAGGCATCGTCATTTCCTATATGCGGTATCGGGAAACCTCGATCTTGGTGAACGTCTACACCGCGGAAATGGGGATCAGTTCTTACATCGAAAATGGGGTGCGTTCTGCCAAAGCCAAGCATAAAATGGCCCTCTTCCAACCGCTCACCTTGCTAGACTTAGAAGTCTACCACAAGCCGGGAAAGGGGTTGCATCGGATTTCAGAGGCCAAATGTTTCTTCCCCTACCAAGCCATCCCCTTCGACATCGCGAAGTCTTCTCTTGCCTTATTCCTCTCCGAAGTATTGAGTAAAGTTTTAAAAGAAGAGGAGGCAAATCCCGCTTTATTTGAGTTCTTGAGCCATTCCATGCAGTATCTGGATCGCGCTTCAGAACATTTCGAAAATTTCCATTTGCAGTTTCTGTGGCAATTAGCGGCGTTTTTAGGTTTTGGGGCAGGCAATGCGGCAGAATTCTACCAGCAACTGAAAGCCGCCGGCTGCATCGTGCCAAATTTTACGGAATTAGACGCCTTAATTCACGCGGATTACGGGCATCCCATTGTGCTGCACCGGGCGGAACGCAAAGAATTATTGGCCGGAATGCTTAATTATTATCAATTGCACATGGAAAATTTCGGAGAGATTCGTTCCTTGCAAATCCTACAAGAAGTATTAGCCTAATGCTTAATCGCTATCACATTCAGCTGGCTGAAAAGCCGAACTATCTGGACATCACCTTTCAGTTTACCCCACGTAAACCGGGCAAACAGGTGATTCAATTACCTATTTGGCGCCCAGGCCGCTACCAGGCTCAAAACTTTGCGAAAAACATTCCGGTTTTAAAGGCTTTTAGTGGGGGTGTTTCCATACCCATCGAAAAAATCGCTTCCTCTATTTGGACCTTAGAAGCATCAGAAACCGTCGAAATTCGCTACAGCTATTATGCGAATCAACCCGATGCCGGCGGATCTGTGGCGGAGGCTGACTTGCTCTATATCAATTTCATCAATTGTCTTCTGTATGTCAAGGGCCGTGAAAACGAGCGTTGCGAAATCCAGATTGAAAAACCAGCTGGCTGGCAGAGTGTCTGTACTTTCAAAAACGGTGGAAAATACCGCGAGCTTGTGGACTCGCCTTACATCGCCGCCCCGGCCATCTTTCAACATAAATGGAAATGCAATGGCGTGAAATTTGCGATCGATGTAGTGGGATCGCGCCAGGCTTTGACGAAAAAACTGACAGACGCCTACGAAAAATTCACCCAAACCCAGCTCGACTGGATGGGCACTTTCCCCGTCAAAGAATACCACTATATGCTCTGGGTTTGTCCTACGCCCTATTACCACGGGGTGGAGCACACAAAATCTACGATGATGGTGATGGGACCGCCGGACCGCGATGCCTATGAAGACTTGATCGGCTTAGGTTCGCACGAATTATTTCACGTTTGGAACATTGCGACGATTCGCCCGAAGGAACTATTTCCTTATGCATACGACCGAGAGGTGCCGTTTTCCACCGGCTGGGTCGTGGAAGGAATTACGACCTATCTTGGGGATTGGTTTTTGTATGAGTCGGGCGTTTGGAATCGGCAAGAATACCTGGCCGGTTTATTAGGCAACTTGAAGTTACATTTTGATCGCGACGCGAATGCGCAGCAGTCGCTAGAGGAAAGTTCGATCGATTTATGGCTGGACGGTTACGGGGTGAGCTTGCCTTCTAAGCGCGCGTCCATTTATTATAAGGGAGCGGTGGTGGCTTTGGCTTTGGACCTAAAATTACAGGCAAAAAATGGCAAGTCGTTAAAAGAAGTAATGCATAAAATGAACGCGGAGTTTGGGGCATTGAAAAAAGGCTACACGAAAGCCGACTTCATCCGGATTTGCGAGGAAACGTATGGCGAATCTTTACAAGATTTTTTCCATCAATTCGTGGAAACAACAACTGACATTACCGCTGATTTACAGGGCATTCTCGAAAGCGCCGGCCTGCAATTCGCGCAGGACATTTCGAAAGGCTGGACCTTAATTGAAAAACACGCCTTTTGATTGCGCTTTTTGTCCTGAAAGTAGAAGTTTTGTCTTTTCAGTAGCTACGAATTATCCTCAGAGTTTTAGAATTTTACCGGAATGAAAGAATTTGCTACTTTAATTCGAAAAGCCCGGATAGATATAGGCTATAGCCAAGATTATGTATCCTCGGAATTAGGAATTACGGTATCTGCCTACTCTAAAATCGAACGCGGCTTGACGGATCCTTCCCTGAGTCGCATGAAGCAAATCGCAGGAATTTTAGAAGCAGATTTGTCGGTTCTTTTTAAGTCCAAAGACTATCCCCATTTCTCCGGCGTTGCCGATCCTGGTGGTTCCAATGAACCCGTTTTTCGCTATGAATTTGATGCTTGTGTAGGCTTAGTTCGCGACCTGCAAGAGCAATTGCGGAATTTGAACGATCGCCTCCTTTAATCCCCCTTTTTCATTGCGGAATCAGGGCTTATGCCTAAATTGCAGGTTCAAAATCAATTCCTATGTTGAATAGACCGCGTCGTAACCGTTCCAGTGCCGCTATCCGCACGATGGTGGAGGAAAATCGCCTTTCGGTGAAGGATTTACTTTTCCCTCTTTTTGTGATGGATGGTTCTGCTACGAAAACCGAAATCAAGTCGATGCCGGGCATTTACCGCTACACGACCGACCTTTTATTGAAAGAAATCGAGGAGTGTTTAAACCTAGGAATTACCTCTTACGCCCTTTTTCCACAGGTGGCTGAGGACCGCAAGGATTCGCTAGCGACTGAATCGCACCGCCAAGGTAGCCTGTATTTAGAAGCCATTCACGCCGTGACGAGCCGTTTTCCGGAGATTTCGATGTTAACGGATGTGGCGATGGATCCCTACAGTTCGGATGGACACGATGGGATTGTTCGCGGCGGCGAGATTTTGAATGACGAAACGTTAGAGGTGTTGGCCAAAATGGCCATAGCACAAGCCCAAGCCGGATCAAAACTGATCGGTCCATCGGATATGATGGATGGTCGCGTGGGTTATTTACGCGAATCCTTAGACGATGCCGGTTTCACGAATGTGGGTATTATGGCTTACAGTGCGAAATATGCGTCTGCTTTTTACGGACCTTTCCGCGATGCGTTAGAGTCTGCGCCTAAATTTGGCGATAAAAAGACCTACCAAATGAACCCCGCAAACAGTCGCGAAGCCCTTCGCGAGGCGGAATTAGATGAATTAGAAGGAGCAGATTTCTTGATGGTCAAACCGGCTTTGGCCTACTTAGACATCATTTCTTTACTCCGCGACAATACGAATTTACCGATCGCCGCCTACAACGTTTCAGGCGAATATGCGATGGTCAAAGCAGCCGCAGCAAACGGCTGGATCGATGGCGAAAAAGCGATGTTAGAAAGCTTGCTTTCGATGAAGCGCGCCGGAGCTCAGGTCATTTTGACCTATTTTGCGAAAGAATTTGCCCAATTAAAAATATCCTAAAACTGATCCTACGATGTCGTCAGACCGTTACATGCAACGAGGCGTTTCTGCCTCGAAAGAAGATGTTCACAAAGCCATTGCGAACTTAGACAAAGGTCTTTTCCCGCAGGCATTCTGCAAAATCTCCCCAGATATCTTGGGCGGTGATGCGGACTATTGCAACATTATGCACGCGGATGGGGCGGGGACGAAGTCTTCTTTGGCCTACTTATACTGGAAAGAAACGGGTGACATCTCCGTCTGGCGAGGCATTGCACAAGACGCCGTAGTGATGAACACGGACGATTTAATCTGCGTGGGCGCCACAGACCAAATGTTGCTTTCCAGCACCATCGGTCGCAACAAGAACTTAATTCCAGGAGAGGTCATCGCCGAAATCATCAACGGAACCGAAGAAGTTTTACAAATGTTACGCGATAACGGCATCGGCATTTACTCCACTGGCGGCGAAACGGCAGACGTGGGCGATTTAGTGCGCACGATTATCGTGGATAGCACGGTCATCGGTCGCATGAAGCGCTCAGACGTCATTTCAAACGGCAATATCCAAGCAGGCGATGTGATTATCGGTTTAGCTTCAGACGGCCAAGCGAATTACGAAAACACGTACAATGGCGGAATGGGCAGCAATGGCTTGACTTCCGCACGTCACGACGTGTTAGGAAAATACCTAGCGAACAAATACCCAGAAAGCTTTGACCCATCTGTTCCCTCGGATTTAGTGTATTCCGGCTCTCGCAACTTAACGGAAGCGGTTCCAGGAACCCCTTTAAACGTAGGTCAATTGATCCTTTCCCCTACGCGTACTTACGCGCCAGTCGTGAAAGCTTTACTAACAGAATTACGTCCTCATTTGCACGGAATGGTGCATTGTTCCGGTGGAGCGCAGACGAAAGTGATGCACTTTGTGAACAACTTGCACGTGATTAAGGATAATTTGTTCTCGATTCCTCCGCTGTTTGATTTGATCCAAAAAGAGAGCGGAACTAGCTTCAAAGAGATGTACCAAGTATTCAACATGGGCCATCGCTTAGAAGTCTATGCGAATCCAGCACACGCGGATGAAATCATCCGCATCTCCCAGTCCTTTGGTATTCCTGCCCAAATCGTGGGCCGCGTAGAAGCCTCAGCGACTAAGAAGCTGACCATCAGTAGCGAATACGGAGAATTTATTTATGAATAGTGTTTGCTATTAAGCGAATTAATTTTTAGATTTGCACCCCCATTTAAAAGGCTTTTAAAAGTTTTTCATTTGTCTTGAATCACTAGCCTCGTGGGATTGTTTCACTTAAATACAGTAAAAATGTACGCAATCGTAGAAATTGCCGGGCAGCAATTTAAAGTAGAAAAAGACCGTTCTGTATACACTCACCGTTTAGCGGGAGCAGAAGGCGCTGCACTGGTTATCGACAAGGTATTACTTGTTGACAATGACGGAAAGATTTCCGTAGGAGCTCCCACAGTAGCTGGAGCCACTGTTACAGCTAAAATTGTTGCACACGTTCGTGGCGAGAAAGTTTTAGTTTTCAAGAAAAAGCGTAGAAAGACCTACCAAAAAATGAATGGTCACCGTCAAGATTTGACGAAAGTATTGATTGAATCAATTAACCTTAAATAAGGGTAAAATAAGTCTTAAACTAAGCGATTCTTCGGAACGCATAAATAAATAATAACATGGCACATAAGAAAGGCGCCGGATCATCCAAAAACGGTCGCGAATCACATTCAAAACGATTAGGCGTTAAGTTATTTGGAGGTCAAGCAATCATTGCAGGAAATATCATCGTTCGTCAACGTGGTACTGCTCACAATCCTGGCTTAAACGTAGGAATCGGAAAAGATCACACATTATTCGCTTTAACGGATGGTGTTGTTAAGTTCCAAAAAGGTTTCAAAGGACGTTCATTCGTTCACGTTTTACCTATTTCAGCTAATGCAGCTCCTGCAGATGCACCAGCGAAAGCTCCAGCTAAGAAAGCAGCTCCAGCACCAGTAGCTGAGGCAGCAGTAGAAGCAGCTCCAGCAGCGGAGGCTCCAGCTAAGAAAGCTCCTGCGAAAAAAGCAGCAGCTCCAGCAGCAGAGAAAAAAGCACCAGCGAAAAAAGCGGCGAAAGCTGAGTAATTTTCGTTATTTGACATAGAGAACCCGGCATGAAAATGCCGGGTTTTTTTGTTTTTTGGAAACCAAATAGGCCGTACCTTTGTTCTAGATTTTAAAATACCCCTCCTTTTAAATACACTGGAATGAATACTTCGACTACTATCCACATATATACGGAATCTACCCCTAATCCACATTCCATGAAGTTCGTCTTCAATATGGAATTACTACCAGAAGGGATGTCATTCGATTACACCCAACCAGCCGACGGATTAACGAAGGAGAAAAACTCTCCACTAGCTGTCGCTCTTTTTGGCTTTGATTTCGTATCCCGCGTTTTCATCACGAACAACTTCATCACCTTAACAAAATCCGAGTCAGTGGCTTGGGAAGATGAGTTATTCGGGATCAAGACCTATTTAAAGAAATATTTCGAGGAGAAACAACCCGTTTTCTCTCTACCAGAAGCAGCGATTGCTGACGATCAGTCTAACGACACGCCAGCTATCAAACAAATCAAGCAAGCTCTAGATGAGTACGTTCGTCCAGCAGTAGAATCCGACGGTGGTGCGATCACCTTCCACTCGTTTGACGAAGCAACTGGCCAAGTAAAGGTTTTATTGCAAGGTTCTTGCTCTGGCTGCCCATCATCAACCATGACCCTAAAGCAAGGAATCGAAGCGTTATTAACGCGTATGGTTCCGGGGGTGAAGGAAGTGGTGGCGGAAGGGGTTTAGCAAATACCAAAGACCAAAGTTCAAAGTTCAGAGGCAAATACCAAAGAATAAAGTTGGAATAAAAAACGGGGCTCAGGCCCCTTTTTTATGGTTTATGAAATGCTTTAAACCATTTCACGAATGTTATCGCCGTAGGCGATGCTAACTTTGCTCTATGAACCTAGCACTTTTTAAAAATACCAGATAACTGATATTCTACGTGCATTCTTTTGATTGTAATTGTTTCTTCAATTATTAAGGGTACTTTTAATCCTGTGGTGAAACTCAATTCAGAATAGACAACCACTTATTTTACTTCGTATTGTTGAATTTTTTCTGTTTCAATAATCCTGTTCTCCCCCATCATAATTTGTTTAAATCATCCTACTGATGGATGATCTCACCATTCTCTATTTTGGCCTAGCTAAGATCGAGATAAAACATCTTTTATTATGGAAAACAAAGTACTATTAACCTTAAGTGAATTTCGAGTTATTCATTTAACCCCCGAAGGTTTTTTCAAACTGTTATTCGGATTATTCTCTCTCTTGTTGTTGAATTCATGTAGTAAGGAAGCTACATTGGATGAGGTAAGACCTTCTTCTGTTGAGACCATTTCTGAATTAAAAACGTGGGCAACAAAAAATGATAAGTTAAATCAGGCCAATTTGATTGAATGGAATAATTCTATTCCAATTATGCTGCCTGATAGTATTAAAGGATATGCTGCTCCTGTCAAGACAGCATCTGGATACAAAGAGTTTATTACTTTTGAGCTAGGAGGAAAAAGACATGGATGGTACAAGTCTTACAATAGATTAAATAGTACCGATATGCAAATCGTGATTCAGACGGCAGAGGGAAAAACGTTAAGATCTGGATTTATCCGAAAGAAAAGTGCGTCTACCCCTAAAGGAAAGGCTACACCGATGCGCGAAATGAATTTTGATACACCGATAGATTGGATGCTTATTGAAGAAATACTCGGCATTCTATTAGAAAACGTTACTATTAGTGCACCCAGATTAAACCAAGGAGGGGGTGGATTTTATTTTGGGAATACCAGATTCGACATGAATACTTTTAATTATTATTTTGAAGCGGGCTACTTTAATGCAGGAAATTATGGTGGGGGTAATTCACAATATGGTTTTGTCGATTATAATATTACCGAATTTGAAGATAAGTTTACCAATCCATGTTTTTCAAAGGTTTTGGCAGATTTGAGAGCTCACAATTTTTATGGGGAAATTGGAGACATAATTAATAAATTTATAGTTAATCCAAAAATTAAGTTAAATTTTACTCAGGAAAATAGTCTGAAAGATTTAATAACCCAGAAGCCTTTATTGGGGCTATATGACCCTAATACAAAAACTATAAAATTAAGTGAAAGTTTACTCTCAAGTTCTTCGCAAGAGTTTATAGCATCCGTACTAATTCATGAAGTTTTGCACGCTAATATTGGAAAGACGGAAGATTTAGATCACGTAACAATGTTAGAAAAATATGTAAAACCAGCAGGGGAATATTTAAATAAAATTTATAATATAGATAAAACTTCTGCTGAAAATCTATTCATTGCAGGTCTTAAAAATGCTAATAATTATGTGACAGTAACTGGTGGTTTCGTTACTAGAAGATATACAGATATAGACCTGGCAATTGATATTTATAGGTTTAATAAATCTACCCTTGGGCATTATTGTAACTAACCAAACAAAAAATGAAAAAATATATAATTACACTCTATTTTATTAGCATTGCTTTGGGAGCCTTCTCTCAAAAAATACAAATAAATTCTACTAATTTCAATGAACATGTTGAATCAGAAAAATTACGATCATTCTTGACAAAAGGGTTAATTATTGATTCTACAATAAAACTGCAATCAGCCTGGGTTGTAATTAAAGTTGAAAAAACAGGAAAAGTCACAAATCTTCATTTGGCAGGAGAACTTGAGGATAAGTTTAAGAAAATTTTAGAAGCGAATGTTCATGACGCAAAAGCTCCTTGGCTGAAAAAGAATAGAAATAAATACTTGTGGTATATACTCCCAGTGTTATTTGGCCAAATTCAACCGAATTATAAACCTAAAGAACTTGAATTGGCAATACTAACCCAAGAGCACAATTTTAATGCATTAAGAGATTTTATGATGAAATACCCTGGACATGTTGTATTGATCCGCGCATACAAAAGTCTGACTAACAAGTCGATGGAAGAAAGTTTTATGTGACTTCTGAAACAATAATGACTGTTTAATCAACTGAAAGTACAAAGAATAAAGTTGGAATAAAAAACGGGGCCGAGGCCCCATTTTTTATGTTTTATGAAATGCTTTAAAACATTTCACGAAGGTTATCGCCGCAGGCGATGCCACCTTTATTCTTTATTCTTTGTGCTTTACTTTACGATTAATTTTAAATGAAATTTAAAATTAATCGTAAAGCCTCCACCTCTCTAAAATTCTCATGCTCCACCTTGTGCGAAACCACCTCGTGAGCCCAAGTTGTATGGTAAGGTACATGAATGCCGCGTCCGCCTACTGCGAGTACCGGTAGGATATCTGATTTTAATGAATTTCCTATCATCGTGAAATGAGCGGGATCGACATCGAGGTGTTTGATCAGTTTTAAATAATCGCTTTCCTGCTTATCCGACATGATTTCGATGTGGTGGAAATATTGCTCTAAGCCGGATTTAGCTAGTTTGCGCTGTTGATCTAATAGGTCGCCTTTGGTGGCCACGACTAATCGGTATTTGCCTTGTAAGGATTGTAGAACTTCGACGACGCCGGGCAAAATTTCGATATCGCGTTCGAGTAATTCTTTGCCTAGGTTCAGAATCTTTTCGATTCCGTCTAGCCCCATCGTTCCGCCAGAAACTTGAATCGCGGTTTCGACCATGGAAAGCATAAAACCTTTGACCCCATAACCATAGAGTGCAAGATTATTCATCTCGACTTTAAACAACTCTTGACCGGTGGTGTGGACGGGTAAATAATCTTCTAAGAGCGCGCAGAATTTGTCTTCTGTCTCTCTAAAATAGGGTTCGTTCACCCAAAGGGT
Organism: Aquirufa antheringensis; assembly: GCF_004307425.1. Classification (GTDB taxonomy): domain Bacteria; phylum Bacteroidota; class Bacteroidia; order Cytophagales; family Spirosomataceae; genus Aquirufa; species Aquirufa antheringensis. The sequence continues at coordinate 252,912 of NZ_SEWZ01000002.1, read as the reverse complement.
ATCGTCTGCGTCGAATGCGATTACGTGTTCCATCTTTTCAAATATCAAAGTTCAAAGAGCAAAGTTCAGAGGCAAATTTCAAAGACCAAATATCAAAGTTCAGAGAGAAATATCAAATAGCAAAGAGCAAAGCCCAAATACTATTATCGCCACAGGTGATGCCACATTTGAACTTTGCTCTTTGAACTTTGGTCTTTGCTTCTTATGGGCAAAGCTCGGCTTTGCTAATAAGAAGTAGCAATCGTAATAAAATCAGCCGCAACCAAAGAAGCGCCACCAATTAAACCACCGTCTACGTCTGGGCAAGCGAATAATTCTTTCGCGTTTTTCGCGTTGCAGCTTCCGCCGTAAAGGATAGAGATGCTGTCGGCTACGCTTTGGCCATATTTCTTAGCGATGTGTGCACGTAAAAAGGCGTGCATTTCTTGTGCTTGATCTGAAGAAGCGGTTAAACCGGTTCCGATTGCCCAGATGGGTTCGTATGCGATGACCACTTTGCTGAATTCCTCCGCTGAAAGGTGGAATAAGCTTTCTGTTAATTGTTGTGCTACGTGGCCTAAGAAATCTGCGCCTTCGCGTGTTTCTAAGCTTTCGCCGCAGCAGAATAAAGGCGTTAAGCCGTTTGCCAAAGCTGCGTCTGTTTTAGCCGCTAATTGCTCGTTTGTTTCTGCAAAGTATTGACGACGCTCAGAGTGTCCTAAGATGACATATTGTACGCCAGCAGAAGCTAACATGGGAGCAGAAATCTCTCCTGTGTAAGCGCCAGAGGCTTTTTCGTGGCAGTTTTGGGCTGCAACGGCTAAATTTGGAATGCCCTCAATGACTTGATTTACACCTGTTAAATACAAAGCCGGTGTCGACATAATCACCTGAACATCCGCGGAAACGCTAGACTTCACTAATTCTGCTACTTCAGTAGCCAAAACGAATGCTTCTTGCGCCGTTTTGTTCATTTTCCAGTTACCTGCAACAATTTTTTTTCTCATACGTTCATCATTTAAGTTCTAAAATTACGAATGCTTTCCGTGGAATGAAAATTAGCACGAAAAATTAGGCCGGATATTTCAGAAGATTCCCACATTTAGCGTATTTTCACACCTTATATGAATGTTAACCTTGCTATGAAAAAAATCAGCACCGGATTACTGCTTTTCCTTTTAAGTTTCCAGGCCTTTTCACAGGATTTATTCCCGCATACCCAGCAAAAATGGGTGGATTCCGTTTTCAATTCCTTGAGTGTAGACGAGAAAATCGGTCAACTATTGATGCCCCGTGGAAATGTGGCGGATACCTACGACACGACGCGTTTGTATTCCATTGTGAAAGACTACCACGTGGGAGGCTTTGTGCTGTTTAAAGGACATCCGGTGAAGCAGGCGCTGTTAGTGAATGAATTACAAAATAGAACGAAGGTTCCGCTGTTTATCGGGATGGATTTAGAGTGGGGATTGGCGATGCGTTTGGATTCGACGTTCCGTTTTCCATACCAAATGACTTTAGGTGCGATGCAAGGAAATACGGCTTTGATCGAGAAAATGGGCGTCCAAATAGGGGAGCAATGCAGGAGAATGGGCGTGCACATTAATTATGCGCCAGTGGTGGATGTGAACAATAATCCGTTGAACCCGGTGATTAATTTCCGCTCGTTTGGGGAGAACCGGGAGGATGTGACGGCGAAGTCTTTGGCCTATATGAGAGGGCTCCAAAAAGCGGGGATCATTACTTCAGCGAAACATTTTCCAGGCCACGGCGATACAGGCGTGGATTCTCATTTTGATATTCCGGTCTTGAATCACTCGCGTGCGCGCTTGGATAGTTTGGAATTATACCCGTATCGAGAATTGATCTCGAATGGCTTGCAGGGCGTGATGGTGGCTCACCTGAATTTACCGGCGTTAGATACAACGAAGTCTTTAGCTTCGACGCTTTCTAAGCCGATTGTGACCGGTTTATTGCGCGATGAATTGAAATTCCAAGGCCTCGTGTTTACGGATGCGATGGATATGAAAGGGGCGACCAAAATGTTCCCAGAAGGCACAGCGAACGTGAAGGCGATCCTTGCCGGTAATGATATTTTAGAAACATTTGTGGATGTTCCGGCGGCTTTTGATGCCATTAAGAAGGCGTTAACGGACGGCGAAATCTCGCAAGAGGATATCGATCAGCGGGTTAAACGTATTTTACATGCCAAAGCCTGGGCGGGACTTGCCCACTACGAACCCATCGTCGTGGAGAACTTGTTGAAGGATTTGAATCCGATTAAGAGTGAAGTGTTGAACCGCGAATTAGCAGAGAAGTCGATTACGTTAATCAAGAATCCGGGCGAGCTAGTTCCGATTAAAGCGTTGGACAAAACACGTATCGCGACTTTAGCGATCGGGAAGCCATCTTACGGTGCTGCTTTTCCTACAGAATTCCAAAAAATGGCCAACAACTACGTCGAAATGCCTCATTTCTATGTAGACGAAACGAGTGCGGATACGACGATTACACGCATCGAAAATACCCTGAAAAACTACGATGTGGTGTTGATGGGGATTCACAGCATTTCGATTCGCCCGGCGAATAATTACAGTTTGAAGCCAGCAATCAAGGCTTTGGTGAACCGTTTTGCCACGCCTAAAACGGTGGCGATTCATTTTGCGAACGTGAATACGTTGACACAATTTGACAGTTTGAAGAACGCAGGAGCCTTGATGACAGCTTATCAGGATGGGATAACGCAGCAGGAAGCGGCGGCGGAGATTGTTTTTGGGGCGATTCCGGCGACGGGGAAATTACCGGTTAGTTTGAACGCGAGCTATAAGCAGGGAATGGGTTTGACGACGACTTCGTTAGCGCGTTTGCAATACAATTTACTTCCGGAAGCGGTGGGCATTTCGTCTGCTTATTTACATGCAAAAGTGGATTCGATGGCGAAATTAGCGATCGCGGTGAAGGGCGCTCCTGGTGTGGTGGTGTTGATTGCCAAAGAAGGGAAGGTTATTTACCACAAAGCTTTTGGCAACCAGATATACGAAACGACAGTTCCACTGAAGACCTCTGATATCTTCGATTTAGCTTCTATTACCAAGATTTCAACTTCCGTTCCGGCCTTGATGAGATGGCAGGATGAAGGTAAATTCTCTTTGAAAACGACGATGGGACAACTCGTTCCCTCTTTTGCTAAATCGAATAAATCCGGACTTTTATACGAAGATGTGTTAACGCATCAGGCTCGCTTGAAAGCTTGGATTCAGTTCTGGATGGACTATATCGATAGTACCGATATGATTTTTCACAGCAAGAAATTCCAAGCTAAATACACGCAGGACGATGTGAAGTACAAATACATCGAACGATTCTTGAGCCCAGCCTCTGGGGAAGCGCGTTTGAAGAAAAATATTACAGACCAGAAGGCCATGTGGAAAGAATTCGTAGACATCACGAAAGATGTGACACGTTGGAAGCCATTTACCTTATCTTATGCGCAATCCGAGGAATACCCTACGCAGGTGGCGCCTACTTTATGGGCACACAAGACCTTGAAAGAGCAGATTATGACGGCGATTAAGGAAAGTCCGTTGCGCGAGAAGAAGGAATATGTGTACTCGGATTTATCGTATTATTTGTTGCCAGCTGAATCGCCGCGTATGACCGGAAAGCCTTGGACGGACTTTTTAGCAGATTCGTTTTACAAACCTTTAGGTGCATCGACTTTAGTGTATCAGGCTGAAAAGCATTTTCCATTAGCACGTATCGTGCCATCGGAATATGATTCATTATTCCGCAAGACCTTGATTCACGGAAAGGTGCACGATGAGGGCGCTGCCTTATTAGACGGGATTTCAGGTCACGCGGGCTTGTTCGGGAATGCGAATGACTTAGCGAAATTGATGCAGATGTACCTCCAAAAAGGCTATTACGGTGGTCAGCAATTCATTCAAGAATCCACCATCAAACAGTGGACTTCGTATCCATTTAGTGCGGCTGAAAATGCGCGTCGCGGGGTAGGATTTGACAAAGTGGATCGCAATAAGGCGGGTATTTCGGCGGCTGCGTCGGCAAGTCCGGAGAGCTTCGGCCACTCAGGTTTTACGGGAACGTACACGTGGATTGATCCTACGCAGGATTTGGTCTACGTCTTCTTATCGAACAGGGTTTATCCGACGCGGAATAATTCCAAAATTTCGGATATGAACATTCGCACGGGAATCAATGAAGTGATTTACCAAGCGATTAAAAAAGGAAACTAATATGCGCATTCTCATCACGGGGGGTACAGGTTTTGTGGGTGGTGCTCTGAAGCAATTTTTGCTGACTCAGGGCCACGAGGTGGTGATTTTATCCCGATCTGGTGGAGACTTCCAATGGGATGTTTCCTATGGCTACATCGACCCAGCGGCTTTCGAAGGCGTAGATGCGATTGTGCATTTAGCCGGGGCGGGCATCGCGGATGAACGCTGGTCTGCCGCGCGCAAAAGAGAATTAATTAACAGCCGCGTGCGGAGCACCGCGGTTTTATACCAGGCTTTATCGACGATTCCTCATTCCATTAAGACCGTCGTTTCTGCTTCTGCCATCGGTTTTTATGGGGCTGATACGGGCGAGCAAGAATGCGTGGAAACCTCTCCTGCGGGCTTGGATTTTCTAGCGGATTGCACGAAACAATGGGAAGAGGCAGTCGACCAAATCGCCACCCTAGGTATTCGCCTGGCTAAAGTCCGCATCGGCTTAGTGATGGGAGCCAATGGTGGCATTTTCCCCGTTATTTCGAAGCCAATCAGGTATTACGTGGGGGCTAATTTAGGTTCGGGAAAGCAATGGCAATCCTGGATTCATATTAACGACCTTGTGAGAATATTTAACGAGTTATTGATAAATTCCAGCCTTTCAGGAGTCTATAATGGCGTAGCTCCAGAACCGATTCGGGCGGGCGAAATGAATAAGCAAATTGCCAAAGCATTGCACAGACCCTTCTTCTTACCTGCTATTCCAGGGTTTTTACTTCGCCTGGTGTTAGGCGAGATGGCCTGTTTAGTGCTGGGAGGTAGCCGTGTGTCTTCGGCCAAAATAGAAAAAGACGCCGCCTTTTCCTTTACCTTTGTCCGCTTCGAGGAAGCATTAAAAGAACTAGTACATGTCTAAAAAAATATTGATTTATTGTGGGTCTTCGAAAGGCCATAATCCGGTTTACGCGGAGCAAGTGGTGAAGTTAGCGCAGGCTTTACATGCACATGGTTGCCAGGTGATTTTTGGCGCTGGAAGCGTGGGGTTGATGGGCGTTTTAGCCGATGAGTTCTTGCGTTTAGGCGGTCACGCTATCGGTGTGATTCCTCAATTCATGGAACCATGGGAAGTGAAACACAAGGGTTTGCCAGAACTGCATGTGACGGATACGATGCACACGCGTAAAGCTTTGATGGCCGATATGGCGGATGGCGTCATTGCGATGCCAGGAGGCTTTGGGACTTTGGACGAATTGTTCGAAATCTTAACCTGGAAGCAATTAGACCTACATGAGATGCCGGTTTCGGTATTTAATATCAATGGCTATTTTGACCACCAATTGAAGCAAATTCAACACATGGTGGACGAAGGATTCTTGAAGCAACCGAATATGGATGCCCTGCAAGTGGAATCAGATCCAGAAAAATTAGCGGATTGGATCATGGCGTATGAGCCAGAGAAGATGGAGAAGAAGTGGATTTACGTGGGATGAGAAAGCTGTTGTTCTTCTTATTGATGTCGGGATTTCTGATGGCCCAAAAAGCCCCGGAGAACTTAGGTTCTGCCGTGAATTCAGAATTTTCAGAGCTAAATCCGGTGATCTCGCCGGATGGAAGAACGCTGTATTTTGGACGTAAAAACCACCCAGCTAATCGCTATGGAGTGAAAGGCTCCGAAACGATTTCGGGTTCCCAGGATATTTGGTTCTCTGAAAAAGTAGGGGACACCTGGAGTTCAGCCAGACGGCTTTCAGAGGTCCTAAATCGAGATCAATACAACACCATTCTATCGATTTCACCAGATGGTCAAACCATCCTTTTAAAAGGAGCCTATGTCAATGGCGCCTACGAAACTCGCGGATTTTCCATCTCAAATAAAACAACCGCCGGCTGGACCGTTCCCGTCAAAGTCGACATCCCGGGCTACGAACAAATGAGCAAAGGGAAGAATGAATACGGGTATTTGACGATGGATGGGAAGGCGATTTTACTGGCTTTTGCTCGTAAGAAGAACAGCGAAGATGACGATTTATATGTTAGCTTTTTTGAGGAGGGCCGCTGGACGCGACCACTCGAATTAGGCGAAGAAATTAATACGAAATACTCGGAGACCACCCCCTTTTTATCAGCCGATGGAAAGACACTCTATTTTTCATCCGATCGTCCGGGAGGGCAAGGAAGTCAAGATATCTACCTGACACGTCGTTTAGACGATACGTGGCAACACTGGCGCAAACCTCAAAACCTAGGTTCCCCCATCAACACCGATGAATACGATGCCTATTATTCCATCGCGGCAAAGGGCGATTATGCCTATTTTATGTCTGGTAAGGGGTCGCTAGGGAAGAAGGATATATTTCGACTTTCAGTCGAGTCGCCTGACGCCTCTGGCGTAGTCAATGAGTCGTCACAGGTCGGCGGTGCCGCCAGTGACTTAGTCAAAGGGTCGCCGGATGTCTCCGGCTCAGTCAAAGAGTCGCTGCAACGCGGCCCAGTCAATGGGTCCACCCGCTCCGTGACTTCCCAAGAGTCAGATCCAGTGGTTTTATTATCCGGGACGGTGCTAAATCAGCAAACAGGTAAAGTGCCAGAGGATGCTTCGGTGACGTATGAAGATTTATCAAACGGGAAAGTATTAGGTCAGGCTAAGCCGGATCCGACCACGGGTAAATACAAATTGGTCCTTCCTTATGGAAAGAACTATGGAATTACGGCGAAGGCTAAAGGCCTGATCCCCACTTCCACGAATCTCGATTTGACTACGATGCGAGGCCGTTATTTGGAATTAGATGACCGCGACCTGTCGATGGTACCGCTCATGAAAGGAAATACGGCGACGATTAATAACTTATTCTTTGACCTGGGTAAGGCGACTTTGAAGCCTGAATCGGAGCCAGAATTGAAGCGTATTTTGCAAGTAATGAAAGAGAATACATCTTTGGTCATCGAGATCAGTGGACACACGGATAACACGGGATCGGACGAGATCAATAATAAATTGTCATTAGAGCGGGCGAATGCGGTGAAGGAAAATTTACTGAAAGGGGGAATTGATCAAGTAAGAATTAAAACGAAAGGCTATGGTAAGTCGAAACCCAAGGCGGATAATGCCACCGAGGAAGGACGCCAAATCAACCGCCGCGTAGAAATAGAAATTTTATAAGATGGAGCCAAAAAAGAATTGGAAATACGTGCCCGCACCGCCGGCAGCGGAGGTGGAAGCGTTAGGGGAGGCTTTGGGCTTAAAGAATCCGTATTTTTTGTCCTTACTCGTTTCACGAGGGATCAAGACTTTCCAAGAAGTAAAGGACTTCATGGTTCCAGAAATTAGCCAGCTGCACGACCCTTTCCTGATGAAGGATATGGACAAAGCGGTGGAGCGCCTTGGACTTGCCCTAGAATCTGGAGAGAAAATCCTGATTTACGGTGATTATGACGTGGACGGTACGACGGCGGTAACGTTAGTCTATAGTTATCTCGCAGGTATTTTAGGCGCGGATTGCGACTACTATATTCCGGATCGCTATGCGGAAGGCTATGGCGTTTCGCAGGCCGGTATTCAATATGCGAAAGACAATGATTATACGTTAATCATCTCTCTCGATTGTGGTATCAAAGCCCACGAACGTGTGGCTTGGTGCAACGAAAACGGAATCGATTTTATCATCTGTGATCACCACTTACCAGAGGCCACGATTCCAGATGCAGTCGCGGTTTTAGATCCTAAAAGAAAAGATTGTCCTTATCCTTTCAAAGAATTAACCGGTGCTGGCGTGGGCTTTAAACTCATGATGGCTTTTGCGATAGCGAATGACTTAGAATTGGATCCTTTATGGGAATCGGTGGATCTGCTAGCCTGCAGTATCGCAGCGGACATTGTGCCGATGAATGGGGAGAACCGGGTGTTGGCCTTTTTTGGCCTGGCTAAATTAGGTTCCAATCCAAGTCCAGGACTCGCCTATCTATTGAAAAAGGCGAAGAAGAAAGCGCCAATTCAAATCTCTGATATCGTCTTTTCGATTTCACCTATCATCAACGCGGCCGGTCGAATGGACCACGCCCATGGAGCGGTAAAATTAATGTTAGCTGCGGATGATCAAGAGGCGGAGGCGCTGGCGGAGGCAGTGATTCAACAGAATCTGGATCGCCGTGTGGTGGAGAAGGAGATTGTGGGGCAGGCTTTGGCGATGTTTGAAGGGAATGATTTTCTACTCTCAGCACGTAGCACCGTATTATTTAATCCGGCCTGGCATAAAGGCGTGGTGGGTATTGTGGCCAGCAAGATCCAGGACCAGTATTTTAGACCTACGATTATTTTAACGGAATCACACGGACAATTAGTGGGTTCTGCGCGTTCTGTTCGAGGTTTTGATGTACACCACGCATTAGAGGAATGTGCGGATTTATTAGAGCAATTCGGAGGGCACACGCACGCGGCAGGTTTGCATTTGAAACCGGATAATTTGCAGGCCTTCATCGAGAAATTCGAACGAATTGCGCAGGAGGGTTTGGCGAATATCTCGCTGAAAGCGGATTTGCCGGTCGATATTCAGATTCCCTTAGAGGCCTTAAGTCTGTCCTTTTATGATAAACTCTTAGTTCGTCTATCTCCATACGGCCCAGGAAATATGTTGCCTAATTTCGTTTCAGGACCTGTTTTTGTAACGAAAAGTCCTTTTGTCATGAAGGAAGAGCATCTGAAAATTTACGTGGGTTCTACGCCAGATGAGCGGGGCCTTGAGGTAGTAGGCTTTGGAATGAAAGCGGATTTTTATGACGGATTATGTGCCGCTTATGAGCAGCGGTTACCCATTAAACTGGTCTATCATTTGGAAGTAAATGAATACCTAGGGAATCGAACCTTGCAATTACGCGCGCTAGATTTTGCATCATTCAATTAAATAATATAAATTTACTCATAACCAAAAAACATACGTATGAAAAAAGTACTCGACTTATTGCCTTCAGTTCTCGTGGGAGCCTTGTTCTTGTTCGGAGGATTGAATTTCTTCTTTAACTTCGTTGCACAGCCACCTATGACTGGAGATCCAGGTGTATTCATGGGTGTATTGTTCTCTTCAGGAATTTTGAAGGTTATCAAAGTATTAGAAGTAATCGGAGGAGCCTTGATCTTATTCCCGAGCAAGCGTGCTTTAGGACTAACGATTTTAGCCCCAATCACCGTAAATATCTTGTTATTCGAATTGTTCTTAGCACATGCACCTAGTGTAGGCGTGGCTTTAATGGTATTATCAGCGATTATCGCTTACCAAGAAAGAGAAAAATTCAAGGCTTTATTGTAATAAATAAGCCTTAAATTCAGCGAAGTCCGTCCCCATGGGGATGGACTTTTTTGTTTTATCCAAAAGCTCCGCTAAGCGAGCAGGCACCGGAACGGAAACGCCTAATGTCCCTTCCACGGTAGGTAAGAACTTCGCGTAATGGGCGGTAGACAATAGAATTCCCGTGATTTCGCCCGGATATTCAGCCGCATATTGTTGCAAACCATCGTAGGCAACAGCCGTGTGTGGACACATCACATAGCCAGTGCGTGCAAATACGTCGGCCATGATTTCCTGTGTTTTCTGATCGTCTGTATAGTAACCTTTAATAATCTCGCGCACTTGAGACCATTCGTCACCTGCCAGTAAACGCATCCGAATGAAGTTAGAAGGGCTACCCACATCCATCGCGTTCGATAAGGTTTCCACTGAGGCAACTGGATTGTATTCGCCGGTACGCAGGTAATCGGCTACCGGGTGGTTCTCATTACAAGAAGCCACGAATGCTTTTACCGGAAGACCCATTCGGTAGGCCATCAATCCAGCACTTAGGTTTCCAAAATTTCCAGATGGCACACTAAATACCACCGGGGCATTCAAACCTTTCTTTTTCGCTTGCGCATAAGCCGCGAAGTAGTAGAAGGACTGCGGAATTAAGCGAGAAATATTGATGGAATTAGCAGACGCTAAATCGAAAGCGGAGCGAAGTTCTTCGTCGAGGAAGGCTTGTTTGACTAATCTTTGGCAATCATCAAACGTGCCATCAATTTCTAATGCGGTCACATTTCCGCCCAACGTCGTTAGTTGTTTCTCCTGAATATCGGATACCTTTCCAGTAGGATATAAAATCGTCACCGAGATGCCTGGAGTGTTGAAAAAACCCTGCGCTACCGCACCACCCGTGTCACCAGAAGTGGCCACCAAAATGCGGATTTCACGTTTCGATTTCAACAAATAGTGCGACATGATCGCCGCCATGAAGCGCGCGCCAAAATCCTTAAACGCCATCGATGGCCCGTGGAATAATTCCAAAACCTCCGTGCCCGGCTCTAAGGAAACGATAGGCGCCTCGAAAGTCATCGATTGATCGATGATCTTCTTGATCTCCGCAGACGTTAGGCTATCCCCGAGCAAATTTTCACACACCGCGATTGCAATTTCTGGCAAGCTGCGGTCCTGAATCGTTTCGAAAAACGAAGCCGGCAATGGTTGGATGGAGGTAGGCATATACAAGCCATTGTCCGGGGGAAGACCACGGAAAATAGCCTCCTCTAGGCTTACATTAGGGCTTTTGTGTTCGGTGCTATATAATATCATACTAATCTTAGGGCATCTCCCTCCAATCTAGGAAGTACGGAATACCGATCAAATTCTAAACAAAACGCGATATCTTTTTCAATGCCTAAACCTAATAGGCGGTTCACGTGGGAAGAATTCTTCACCGCCGTTAATAGATCATTCGAGGCTAGGTTATATTGTTTCCAGGCCATCAAAGCAGCATCATCTGCCGCTTCGTATTCACCTGTTAAGGCATCAATTAAGGCCCCCGCAAACAAAGTGTCTTCTAAATTAGGTTTCCCTTTCCAGCCAGCACAAACGACTAAGGCGTTTCCGTTCCAATCTTTCAGTGCTGAGACCACTCGGGAAATATTCAAGAAAGCCCCCACATAGACTGCAGGTGCGCTGCTCGACCGACGAATTGCCACGGTACCGTTCGTAGTGGTGACGCAAATTTTGGCCCCTTTCACCTTCTCTACTTGATACGAAAAAGGGGAATTGTCAAAGTCAAAACCCGCAGGAGTAACCCCGTTGCGTTCCGCCGCCGTCAAATACCCTTTAGCACCATATTGCTGGCAAAGTTCGACCTCTTCCACTGGAACAATCTCCGCCGCACCGCTCGCAAAAGCAGTCACCATGCAGGACGTCGCGCGGAAAATATCCACCACAACCACCGCCACGGAGGATAAATCATATAAATGGATCAAGTCCGGCGATAAACAGACGTCGATTTTCTTCATTTTATAAGAACGGTAATTTGACGATTTCGGCTTTGATGGCTTTGTCACGGATCGAGATAAAGATTTCAGATCCCGTGTGTTTCGTGCTCACATAACCCATCCCGATACCTTTCGAAAGAGAGGGTGATTGCGTGCCTGAAGTTACTTCGCCAATCGTCTCGCCTGCCGCGTTTAAAATCGGGTAATGTTGGCGAGGAATGCCGCGCTCAATCATTTCGAAACCGACTAATTTTTTCGAAGGACCATTCGCTTTAATTGCGGCGTGGTGGTCTTTCATAATGAATTCTTTGTTGAATGAAGTAATCCAGCCTAAACCAGCCTCGATCGGCGACGTCGTGTCATCGATGTCGTGTCCATACAAGCAATAGCCTTTTTCGGTACGCAGCGTGTCGCGCGCACCTAAACCGATCGGTTTGATGTCGAATTCTGCGCCTGCTTCGAAGATCGCGTTCCACATCGCTAAGGCGTTTTCGTTTTTCACGTAAATCTCGAATCCACCTGCGCCGGTATAACCCGTGTTTGAGATGATGATGTCAGAGAAACCGGCCATTTCACCTATTTTGAAGGTATAATACGGCATGTCCGCTAAAGTAACAGCTGTTAATTTTTGTAGTGCCAAAATCGCCTTTGGCCCCTGCACCGCTAATAAACTATATTCGTTGCTGCGATTCACCATCTCTACCCCGAAGGTATTGTGTGAGGAAATCCAGTTCCAATCTTTCTCAATGTTGGATGCGTTCACGACCAAGATGTACTCGGTTTCGTTCACGCGGTAGACTAATAAGTCATCGACGATACCTCCCTCATTGTTCGGCAAACAACTGTACTGCACTTTTCCGTCCACTAATTTAGAAACGTCGTTCGAAGTCACGTATTGAAGGAAGTCCAAAACGCGATCCCCTTTCAAGAAGAATTCACCCATGTGACTCACGTCGAAAACACCTACCGAATTGCGCACAGCTAGGTGCTCTTCGATCAGGTTTGTGTACAATACGGGCATGTTAAAGCCAGCAAAGGGCACCATTTTAGCGCCTAGCGATACGTGAAGGTCATTTAAATGAACCTGTTGCAAGTTTGTTTCTTCCATGGATTATTCTCGGTATAGAACCTGTAAAAGTGTTTGGCCGACCGCTTTCAGGGTCGATTTGTCGATGTTAGCTAAATTATCTGCATGCGTGTGGTGAAAGCTTCCAAACTCGAAGCCGCCATTCGACGCGCGTAAATCGATTAAATCAATCATTTGAATTTTGGCAATTTCATTTACAGCCGTATGGTCATCTGAAATCCCGAAGGCATCCTGATCAACAAACAGATGGCTGTATCCTAAATCCGCCGCCGTCGCCCAAACCGAGCGTACAATTCCCGGCGCATATTGCATCGAAGTCCCCTCGTGCGGGAACATCGCGCCTTTTCCACCCACCATATCTAATAAGATACCATAGTAGGGGCGGTAGTTCGCTGGAACCAAATTCGCAGCCCAGTGCTGTGACCCTAAAGCCCAGCTATTCGGCTTGTGTTCGCCCGTATAATCTTCCGGTTCCCCGTGATCTTCTAAGTCAAAAAGGACGATATCAATCCCCACCGCGGGTTTCGTCTTAGCCTCGTGCAAATTGCGCGCGATTTCTAACAAGACCCCCACACCACTCGCACCATCATTTGCCGCATCGATCGGTTCGTTTTTACGCACTGAATCTTTGTCCGCAATGCTGCGCGCATCCCAATGGGACGATAACAAAATACGTTTAGCAATGGCTGGTTGGAATTGCGCGATGATATTCGTGCCTTGTAATTTCTTGCCATCGTAGCGGAAAGCCGTAAAAGGCTGCTCCGTCACGGTCCAGCCGTAGGATTTTAATTTGGCAACCAAAAACTTCAGAGTATTTTGACTCGCCTCCGAACCCGGAACACGCGGGCCAAAAGCCACCTGCTGCGCAATAAATTGATAGGCAGAATCCGCCTTGAAATCAGGCGTTTCTACAAGGTTAACTTCCGCAGCTGGCACCTCCGCCGAAGGCTTCCAAACGAAGTAAGCGCCAGTCAGGGCGAAAACAAGCAGCAAAAAGAGGGCAATGCGGGAACGGTTCATCTAAGAAAAGCGGAAAAACTAGCTCAAAGATAGCAATACAATGCCGAATTAGGAATTAAGAAATCAATAATGTGTACCTTGCAGGATAATTTGAATTGAAATACCATGCCTTCTCCTAAGGAACTGAAATTTTTGAGCGGCTTAAAAGCTGAGATATTGGAGTTTTTTGAATTGAACGACTACCGTTCGTATTCTTTGAACCAATTACACAAGGCTTTTGCCATCCGCGATCGCAAGACGAAGGAGATTTATTCTGACCTTGTCGCTAAGTTGATTGCCGAAAACCGCTTGATTAAGAATGAGGAGGGAAATATTCGTTTTGACAATGAATCTTTCCAGGTGACAGGTCGCGTGGATCACGTGAATGCGCGTTTTGCCTTTGTGATTCCGGAAGATGGGGCGAAGGATATTTGGGTGGCTACAGCGGATTTAAATAATGCCAAAGACGGGGATAAAGTCATCGTCCAAGCGCGTCGCCCATCAGAAAAAAGAAAAAATGACCGTCCGGAAGGAGAGGTCGTACAGATATTGGAACGTCGTTCCGCTGAGTTAGTAGGTGTCATCCAAGTGACTCCGCACTATTCGTTTTTAATCCCCGATTCGAAGAAAATTTACGAAGATGTCTATTTGCCTAAGTTCGAAATCAAGGACGCAAAGCACCTAGACAAAGTGATCGTAGAAGTAACTCGCTGGGGAACAGACGGTAAAAAGGCCGAAGGTCGTGTCATCAAAGTGCTCGGTAAAGCCGGAGAGAACGATACAGAAATGCACTCGATTTTAGCGGAATACGGCTTGCCATACGACTTCCCAGAAGAAGTTGAAAAGGCCGCTGCTTCGATCTTAGTGCAGATTCCTGCCACTGAAATCAAGAAGCGCAAGGACATGCGCAAGGTCTTAACTTTCACGATCGACCCGATCGATGCGAAAGATTTTGACGATGCCATCTCTTACCAAAAACTAAAGAACGGCAACACCGAAATCGGTGTTCACATCGCTGACGTTTCCCACTACGTGAAACCCGGGAGTGTACTCGATATCGAGGCCTATAAGCGTGCTACTTCGGTTTACTTAGTGGATCGTGTAGTTCCTATGTTGCCAGAAAAACTATCGAACGGACTTTGTTCCCTTCGTCCAAACGAAGATAAATTAACCTTCTCCGCCGTTTTCGAACTAGACGCGAACGACACGATTGTGAAAGAGTGGTTTGGCCGCACGGTTATTCATTCGGACCGCCGTTTCGCTTACGAGCAGGCGCAAGAATTAATCGAAAATGATTCCGATGACAGCTATGTGCCCGTTATTCGGGATTTGAATCGCATTGCGAAAAGTTACCGCGGTAGACGTTTCGAGCACGGCTCCGTGAACTTCGAAACAGCCGAAGTCCGCTTTGAATTAGACGCGGATGGCAAGCCTACCGGCGTTTTTCCACGTGAGCGGAAGGATGCGCACAAGTTGATTGAGGAATTTATGCTGTTAGCTAACAAAAGAGTCGCTGAATTCGTCTTCAACAAGAAAAAAGACGAGCCTCGCAATACCATGGTGTACCGTATCCACGAAGCACCGGATCCAGAAAAACTGCAGGTATTCTCGTCGTTTGCGAAGAAATTTGGCTACCAAGTAACGACTGATCCACAGCACGTCAGCAAATCGTTCAATGCCTTGATGGAAAACATCGAGGGCAAAGGCGAAGAACACGTATTGCAGAGTTTAGCAGTGCGTACGATGTCCAAAGCCCGTTATAGCACCGATCCTGTCGGTCACTTCGGCCTTGCGTTCCCGTTCTATTCACACTTCACCAGCCCGATTCGCCGTTACCCAGACGTCATGACGCATCGCCTGTTGCAACATTATTTAGACGGCGGCACTCCAGCGGAGCGCGCCCCTTTAGAAATCCAATGTAAGCACAGTTCAGACCGCGAAAAACTCGCTTCTGATGCAGAACGCGCTTCCATCAAGTACAAGCAAGTGGAATACATGAGCTTGCACGAACCACAAGTTTTCGACGGTATCATCACCGGTGTAACCGAGTTCGGAATTTTCGTAGAGATCGGAGAAACTTCATGCGAAGGCCTTGTGCGTATGGTCGACTTGAATGATGATTTCTACGATTTAGATAAAAACAATTACCGCATCGTGGGTAAATCGAATGGCCGTGTCTTCACCTTTGGAGATAAGGTTCAGGTAAAAGTCCGTGACACGAACCTAGCGAAACGCACGATCGACCTCGAATTAATAGGTATGCGCTCTGGCCTAGTAGGCAAATTCGCGAATAACCGTTCTCGTAAGAGAGAAGCGCCGAGGGGTGGAAGAGTGATTCCGAAGGGGAAGGAGCGTGGTAGGAGAACTGGTGGTAGAAGATAATTTTTTGTATTCGGTCTCAATTTGTGCTTTGCAATAAATTATAGACCGAATACAAAATAATTCTCTCTCTCTTTTTAAAGCATAAAGAATAAAGCACAAAGCATAGAGTAGGAATCAAAAAAGGCTTCAGAAATGAAACCTTTTTTGATGAACTCAGTAAAATCTTGAAGTTCCATTTTGGGACCTCAAGTTATATTAGGCATTTAATCTTTGGTAAACCTTTTTCAGCATATATCCTTTTACTAAGCCTCCAAAATCTTTATCATCCATCATCTTTCCAAAGATATCTTGATTTTGCTCCATTCGGCTGATTAGTTTATCCATAAACACGTCATCAAATCCGAATTTGAAGTTCTCAATAGGATTGTTTTTTGCCTGTTCTATTAGCGTTTGATCGAGGACCATATCTTCTTCAATTTGATCAAAGAATAATTTATCCGCGGTGTTAAACTCTGTTTTGAATTTCTTGTTTAGTACCTCGATGATTTCAGATAAATTTGCTTCATCTTCTTTGGATAATCGTAAACCAGCATCTCCTCCTCCTCTTAATTCATAGACATTTTGGCTTTCCATTACGATACTATGGTCAGCGATTTTTTGCAAACGGTAATATTCTAAAGATACTTCATCGCCAAGCTTAAACTTATCATTTTGAGCAGTCCGCGGTAATTTTTTATACAAAAATCTCGTGTAGGTAAATAGTTTCTCCAAGTCAACGTCAGAAAAAGGCATGATCTGAGTTAGAAAGGAATAGGTCCGATTGAAACTTTGCAGCGTGTTCTTAAAGTCCTCTTGAGTTACTTCAGTGCCTACCGTGTTTTTATCAGAATTCTCCTCTGGCAATTGCTTAAATCGTTCAACTGCTGGATCTATGTAGGCATTTAATTTTCCTTGGTCAGAAACAGTCAATGACTTAGCTGACTTAAAGTAAAGGTTGCAGAAGTTATTCACTTCTGACTCCCAAATCACTTGAGCTTTTTCGATCTCGGCTTTCAAGTCATACAAATAATTCGGATCTGAATTTTCTTGAATTGAAGTCAGTTCATAATAGGGTTGAAACGACTCTAGAATTTCATCTGTTTCATTTGCAAAGTCTAACACAAACGTGTCATTTTTTCCTGCACACATTCGATTTAATCTTGATAAAGTCTGAACCGCTTTTACACCTGATAATTTTTTATCCACGTACATCGTATGTAAAAGAGGCTGGTCAAAACCGGTTTGGTATTTGTCTGCTACCAAAAGCAATTGATACCCGTCGGAAGCAAATTTCTTAGGGAGTTCCTTTTCTGCAAATCCGTTTAATTCTACTTCTGTGACTCCTTCAGGAGCATTTGCATAAATTACTTTTCCGGAAAAAGCGACGATGGTTTTTACATCTTGGTACCCCTTTTCTTTTATATATTTATCAAACTCTTCCTTATACCTTACCGCGTGTAGTCGTGAACTTGAAACGACCATTGCCTTTGCTTTTCCACCAATTTTCTTCGCAACGATTTGACGAAAATGCTCCACCATAACTTCTGTTTTCTGCGCTAAATTATGTGGATGCAATGACATAAAACGACCAATAGCTCGAGCCGCTTTTTTTCGGTTAACCTTAGGGTCTTCTTCTATTTCCTTTGATAACTTGAAGTACGTTTTGTAGGTAGTATAGTTTTTCAAAACATCGAGAATAAAGCCTTCTTCGATCGCTTGTTTCATCGAGTATAAATGGAATGGTTGAGGCTTCCCATTTGAGCTTTTTGTTCCAAAAACTTCAATCGTTTTAGGCTTTGGCGTCGCAGTGAAAGCGAAAAAACTCAAGTTAGTTTGCTTTCCTCTCGCTAACATGGATTTTCTGATTTCATCCTCAGCATCTTCTTCTAAACCAGTATAAGCTTCGTCCTTTTCTGCATCCTCTAACGATTTTGCGGACAAGACCTCTTTCATTTTTTTAGTGGCTTCACCCCCTTGTGAGCTATGTGCTTCATCAATTATGACGGCATATTTTCTTGCTGGAATTTCACCAATCTTATCAAGAATAAAAGGGAACTTTTGAAGGGTAGTAATGATGATATTAGAACCCGTTGAAATAGCTGTTGCTAGTTGCGTCGAATCCTTGTCAATTTTTTGAACGACACCATCTTTGTGTTCAAACTGAAAAATGGTCTGTTGCAATTGAGAGTCTAAAACCTTTCGATCTGTGATGACAATTACGGAATCGAAGATTCTATTATTGGAATCGTCGTGTAAGCTCGAAAGTCGATAAGATAACCAAGCAATCGAGTTTGATTTCCCCGAACCCGCGGAATGTTGAATCAGGTAATTATGGCCAGCACCATTCAGTCTTGCGTCAGAAGTCACTTTGCGGACAACTTGCATTTGATGGAAGCGGGGGAAAATAATAGCTTCTTTCTTCTTTTTTACGCCATTTAATTCAAATTCTTCGACACTTAAATGAAGAAACTTACCAATGATATCGAGAAAGCTATCTCGGGCCCACACCTGTTCCCACAAATACGAGGTTCGGTATCCAGTAGGATTTGGAGGGTTGCCTGCACCATTTTGATAACCTAAATTGAAAGGTAAATAGCGTGTTTTTTTGCCATCTAACTTCGTCGTCATAAAGGCTTCGTCCGTATCTACTGCAAAGTGAACAAGGGCTCTTTTCTTAAATTGGAAGATGGGCTCGCCAGGCTCTCGGTCATATACGTATTGCTTTTTTGCATTTTCCACCGTTTGACCAGAAAACTGATTTTTGAGTTCAATCGTTGCGATGGGCAATCCATTTAAAGAAAGAACCATATCTAAGGAGTTCTTGCCATCACGTTCATAATAGAGCTGCCTTGTGACCGATAAGTGATTCGTCTTATATTGTTCCTCGGCTTCCGGGTTCAATGAACTTTCAGGCTTAAAATAGGCCATCTGAAATTTCACGCCATAATCTGTGAAGCCCTTGCGGATAACATCAAGTGCTCCTCGTAAATCAATTTCTTTAACAAGGCGAAGAATTACTTTTTTCTCTGCTTCGTCCTTATGAATGGATTCAATTTTTGCCCAAGCTTTCGGTTGAGAGAGCTTTAAAAAGTCAGTGATATACAAAGGGAATAATCCTTGTTTTACATCAAAATCAGAAGAATTTCCTTTCACGTAGCCACCTTGCTCCAGTAAGAATGCCTCGATTGCTTGTTCAAAAGTTAATTCAGTATGGATTCCTTTCGCCATTATTCTTTCATTAATTCATTTCGAATGTTTGCTACTATTTTACCTTTCTCTGTTGTAAAATATTTTTGACTGCTACTTGTAGGTTTATTAGGGATTGTTCTTGCTATATAGCCTTTATTTAAAAGAGGTTCTACGTGGTTTCTGAAGTTGTCTGTGTGATTTTTTAGGTTAAGCGCCTCCTCCTGTATCTCTTTGTTAGATTTAGGAAATACGCTAAACTGTAAAATTTTCCATTGCTCTTCTGTTATTGCAATGGCTGATTCTGTATATTTTTTGACCACCTCTGGGCTAGGTTTAGGGGAACCAAATTCCTGAAGCTTTTTAATACGATCTAGAAGGGCGTCGGTATGAATAATGAACGACATCTTTTTAGTCTCATCAACTTGGTCGGAGACTTGGTCGGTAGACATAGCGGGAGTTGAAATTTGTATGGGTTCAAATTCGTTTAATTTGCTGATTATTTGATAGTTAATGCCCGCTATGACTTGGTCGGTGACTTGGTCGATAGCATCCCCTTCCTCATTTACCATAAATGAAAAATGAATCGGAATTTCGATCAAAAAATGGCTTCGTTCAGGTTCATTCGTGTCAAACTTTGCAGCGGGAGAACCATTCTCATCTAATGCCTTAACAATGGTGGGGATCCCTGTTCCTCGACCCTCGGTTAATTGTAATTCTTTTAAAAACTCTCCAACTCGGCGATTTCGATAACGCCTTGCTCTAACGCGACCTGCATCAAATTCAGCTTGTTTAATAGAAGAATCAACACCGTTATAACTTATGATTTCAATAGAATGAGCCATAATTCGCACTTCAATGGAATCAAGTAACTCATAATTTCGATGATAGACCGCATTTGCCATTGCTTCTTCAATGGCAGCATAAGGATAATTCTCAAAGCGATCTGATTTTTCGCGGTCTTTATATTTGATGACCCTTGTTTTAATTACATTTGATTTGATATAGGAAAGCACGTCAATTAGCTGCTTTTGAATCGTACCTTCAAAAATCTTTTCCGTAAACGGATTTGTCAGACCTTCGGGAAATTCAACTACTTCAATAATTGCCCCTTTAAAATATTTTTGAGGATTTTTGCCAAACATTAATAATCCAATGTTTTTGGGGAACAGATGTTCTGCCGCACCTTGGACTAAATTCATTGCATTAGCCAGCTCCGATAATGACATCTCTTCGCTTTCAGCATATAGCTTACTATTGATTTCTGCCAAATGTGTACGCATAAGATGCTTGCTTAAATCCTCAATTGAAGCTGAAGTATTCACGCGATCATCGAATGGAATCTGCGCGGTTAACTGAATTAATTCTGCTTCTTGCTCTTTATTTGGGATAATAGAACTTGAACGAAATCGAATACGGTAATTCAGTGTTTTATGAGTTGCAAGAACATCATCTGGAACTTTGTATGGCCTATTTGCTCCAGCTGGGACCCACAATACTAATACATTTTTGCCATCAATTTCTTCAAGAGATGGTCTAGGGAAATAGGATGGATGAATTTGGTTACAAAACTTCACTAAATCCTGCTCCACCTTTTCTAAATGAGTAGGATCAAATCCGTCAACAGGCCGTATTGGAATGCCATTTTCTTCATCTACCCCAACAATCACATAGCCACTTCCTTCATTATCAAAATCATTCGCAAACGCGCAAATGGTTCTCATAATAGGTTTGGGGTTCCAGCCTTTTTTGAATTCCATGCGCGAGCCTTCAACAATTTTACCTGAAAGAAGAGATTCTATGTTAATGGGGATGCTCATTATTATTGTATTATGCTGTTATAAATAGCTTTTCAAGTTTTCAACATTCCAAATTGCTTTGGAAATGTCTAAATATAGCTTTTGCCGTTCTTTGATTGATTCCTTAGTAAAATCGGTATTTGGTTTAAAGTTAAGTTTATAGTTCGCTGCAAATCGTAAAAAATTGGGATTGTTTTCGTAGCAATTTTCATTTAATGATGACGCTAATAAATTTTGTCCAAAATACTTTGGTAGCTTTTTCGCATATGTCGTATCATTTAGACTCCTATTTATATCTTGTGGTAATAGTACTAAATCGCCTAGCATATTTCTGGTTCTTTGGAATTCCTCTTCTGATTCAAACTCTTCGGAATACCTTTCGTAGTGGTCTACCCAAATATGTTCTATATCATAAGGATTTTTAATGTTCCGATTTACATAAACATCAAATTTAGTATCTCTCCCGCTCTGAGATTCTACAAAATGAGTTATCCTAGCAAGTTGATGAAGCATATATCGTTTAGTCCATCCACTCAAATGAAACTGTTCAATACCGCCTAAGTTATACTCCATAATTGCTATTTCCTCAGTCAAAATCCAAACTAATTGAGTGCTATCTTTTCGTCTTATTTTCTTTGCAAGCATAAACATTGTATACGTCATCGCTGAGTAATCTAATGTTTTAAAATTGAAGATTCTAATTGAAATATATTGATCTAAAAAGCAGGAAACTATTCTAAGTTTAGCATCAATAATTTCTTTTGTATCATTTTTATCTAAGCTGGCTAATAACAACAAGGGTTGTAATGTGAAGTTCCTGTCAGCATTGTAAAAAATGTATTCAAACCCTTCTGTCAACTTTGTCGAATATTCAGATATTCTGATGTATGTATTGGAAAATAGGATGAACTCTTTTTGAACTAAGTCACTGTAATCAACAGATTTTTTTAATCCAATTGTATTAGCATTTTCCCGAAGCCATTTATGAAAAGCTGTTCCTATAATATCAAAATCGCCAGGTGTTGCGTTCTTTTTCCGTTCCCGAATTGTTTCCCCATACTGTGACCTTAACCAAGTTTTGATGCAATCACTTTCTTGTTCTTTGCCTAATGCTTTCAGGTCAAGCATTTTTGCTTTCCACAATTCATTTGCCTTTTGTCGATCCTCATTTTCCGCAATTTCTGACAATAAATAGCCCTTTAGCATCTCTGTCGCGGTAAGACTAAGACCGCGATCATTCATTGAGACAAATATTTTGTGTGCGTCTTGTTCGGTCTGTGCAACAATTTTTATAAATTGAACATTATCTATAAGCCAATCTTTAAAAAATGGTAACGCTCCTTCTGGGATGGCATCAATCATTAATTCAATTATGTCATTATATCTATGCCAAATATTTTGAACACTTTCGGGATGACCTTCTGGCTCAAAAACTTCGTCATTAATAATTGCTTCTAGGCACTTTGTCCGTTCTTCAACATTAATATTGAAAGTTGTTTTGCCATATTTTTGTGAATAAATCAAGTTTAATATTTCCGCCCTATCATTAGTGTCTTGAAGATGTTTGGTAATGAAAAGAAGAACTAAGCTTAAAGATGTAAGTCTTTGTTGTCCATCTATAATTGCATTTTCATCTTCTGTTAAAACCACTGAACCCATAAAGTAATGCCCGTACTTCTCTACTTCATTACGTTCATGTGTTTCAGAATAATATTCTAGAAATTCTCCAGTTAAATCCTCAATCAGCTCTTCAACTTGCTTTCGCTGCCATTGATATTCCCTTTGATAATAATGGATACTGTATTTAACCCCAGTAAAAAGCTCTCTTATACTTTTAGGTGCGCCGAGTATTTTTTTCATTTTAAAATTTTCTAATCCTACAGATGGAGCAAAATTTGCTCATAAATATTTGGGTTGGTTAATAAATTGGCTAAAACGTTAGATGCAATATCTGCACCAAAGGATTTTATTTTATCAAAAAATGATTTTTTCTTTTCTTCCAGAGATTCATTTGATTCTATTATAGCTTTCAATTCTTTTATTTGACTTCCCTTCAATTCATCTTTTAATATGTCAATAAGTATATCTAGATTTATTGAAATGTTCGTAGTTTGAAGTTGAGTATTTTGTTGGCTGATGTTTAAGTTTACATTCGGCGTGTTATTGTTAAAAATAATTGGTAATCCAAGGTTGTCCAGGTCCTCAATTAAACCTTTAATTAATTCAGTCGCTTCTCGTATCGCGTTTATAGTTCTGTCCGAATAGGAAAAACTATTGATATTCTTTAGGGCTGAATAGCTGTTATGATCTGCTCCATAAATATGGCCTAGGGTTTGCAATGTTTTAATTTTCCATTCATTGAACCTTTGTGCATCATGGATATTTATTAATTCATTATATCTCTTTTGTAGAGTATCAATAGCATTTTTTGCTGTAATCATCTCAATTCAAATTTTCATCTCTTACATTCACCTTACCTGTAACCACCTCACTGATTAAGGCGATTTTATATTCTTTTAACAATCCAATTTCATTTTTAGTCTTCTCAACTATTTCATTTGTTTTTTTCTCATAATCAATAATGAATTCTACAATTTCATTCTGATACTCAATACTTGGGAAAGGAATAGAAAGATTTTTTATAACACCAACTGCTAATCCTGGCTGAGCAGCCGATTGATTGTATTGATTCAAATTCATTGATTCTAGAAGTTTACCAAACCAAAGCCAATTATTATCAGGCTCCAAATAGCATACGATAGCATGTTCAGAAGCCCAAAATCGATTTCTGGCATATTTAATATTTCCGCAAAGTGCACCTTGTCTGCCAATTAATATGTAATCTCCATCATTTGTAAATTCAGAATAAAATCCTCTTAATCCATTTCCACCATAAACAGGATAATCACCTACTTCTTTGATGCTCTCTGATGTAATATTTTCACCACTCTTCAATATTGCAATAAACTTTATTTTCTTCACCTTCCAATGCTCTGGGATATCTCCTAACCATTCAATACCCGAATCCTTCATTGGAACTTTCGTATCAAGACCCTTGGTTACCGCATTGTTTACAACGACAGTTCGTTCTTCTTCTAGCAATTGAGTCAAAGCTTCTTTCTTGGCAATTAAGTTGTCAATTTGACGGGTTTTTTGATCGAGATAATTGGCGATGGTAGTTTGTTCATTTATGCTTGGTAAGGGGAACTTAAATTCATTGAATACATTTTGATATAAATGTTGAATGGTCGAACCCGATTTATTGTAATCATAAAAAGTTTTGAAAACGTCAGAATAAAGAATCCAAAACATAAATTCTGGGACATAAGAATCATCTATTGGTCTAGTAAGAAATACCCCACTATTTAATGTTGCAATTTTTGGAATATCCTTAACAACAGCTACTTTCCCTATTGTACCGTCTTTAGTGATTAATAAATCCCCATTTCGTAGTTGTATAAATGGGTCTTCTTCATAACGCTCCATCGGAACTTGATAACATGTTTCCCATTTCACTCGCCCTTTTTCAAAGTCAGTTCCTGTAACAACATAACTATCTGAAGATTGAAGAAATTCATCGGAACGCATGCCCTGCCAACCGATTCTGCCTTTTACATAGGTAGTGTGCTTAACTCGTTTAATTTGCCAATGTAATGGAATCTCCCCAATCCACTCAATCCCTGAATCCTTATAGCTATCGTATTTCTTCATTTTTTATACGATAACTTGTCTTAACAACCCATCTGTCTCTTGCTCTAATGCTAAAATATCAGCGCGAATTTCTTCCAACGAACGAAGAGGCTTATACTGATAGAAGAATTTGGTGAAGTTAATTTCATACCCTATTGCAGTTTTGCTTTCGTCAATCCAGGCATCCGGAACATGAGGTAAAACCTCCTTTTTCATATATTCTTGGATATCCATTAGCAATGAAATATTCTCAGTATCTCGTAAGGATGAATCTGGCTTCGGGGCTCCTTTTTTGTCTTTCAAAATCTCGCCTTTCTCATTTCTTTCAGGTCTCTCTACGGTTACTTTGGAATAGCCAAACGCTTTGTTCTCAAATACTTTGGAGAACTCTCCTTCGATAAATTCACCATAGATTCGGGTGATTTCTGCAATATGATCATCAGACAATTCATTTCGCTTGTCGCCTAATGATTTACTCATCTTCTTGAAGAAATCGACGCCATTAATAAGCTGAACTTTCCCTTTGCGATTCTCCGGCTTATGATTTGATATGACCCAGATATAGGTGGAAATGCCTGTATTGTAAAATAGCTGATTTGGCAAAGCAATCACAGCTTCTAATAAATCATTTTCAATGATCCATTGACGGATGCTGCTTTCATTCTTTGTTTTACTTGGGGATCCTGAAAAGAGGGGAGAACCATTAAAAACAATAGCAAGACGCGAGCCTTCTGGCTTCATCTTACTCATTAAATGCATTAAAAATAAAAAGGAGCCATCACTTACGGAGGGCAATCCTGCTCCAAATCTACCTCCATGGCCTAAGGATTCATGCTCATCTTTGACTTTCTTACCAAACTTCTCCCACTTCACACCGAATGGAGGATTTGTAATCAAGTAATCGAATTTCTCGTGGGATAACTGATCCTCTGAAATGCTATTGCCTTTCTTAATGTTGGATGCATTTTGTCCCTTGATTAATAAATCTGATTTACAAATGGCATAAGACTCAGGATTTAATTCTTGACCAAATACTTCCAAGCGGGCGTCTGGATTTAATTCGTGTAAATATTCCTCTGCAACAGAAAGCATACCACCTGTGCCAGCACAACAATCATAGATAGTTTTAGTAATTCCCTTTTTGGTTAAAATATCCCGGTCATTTAGGAACAAAATATTAACCATCAATTTTATAACCTCTCTAGGAGTAAAGTGCTCTCCGGCAGTTTCATTCGATATTTCAGCAAATTTCCGAATAAGCTCTTCAAACATGTACCCCATTTCCATGCTCGAAATCCGATCCGGATGAAGATCAACTTCTTGGAATCGTTTTACAACCATAAACAAGAGATTAGCCTCATCCATTTTATTTATTTGATTCTCAAATTCAAACTGTTCGATGATTTCCCGCGCGTCTTCTGAAAATCCATTAATGTAATTGCGAAGATTTGCGGCGATGTTATTGGGGTCTGCAATTAGCTTATCAAAATCGAAAAGACTTTTATTGTGGAATTTCAATCCGGCAGTTTTATTTAATATCGGATCAACATTTTCAACATTCGTGGTTTTGAGGTGTTCGTATTTTTTCAATACATCCTCCTTTGTGCTTTGAAGAACACAATCCAAACGTCTAATAACGGTTAATGGCAGTATGATTTTGCCGTAGTCACTTTGCTTATAATCACCACGAAGTAGATCGGCAATAGACCAAATAAAGTTGGCAGATTCTTTAACGTTTTTCATTGATTAATAATTCGGTTCTCTGGGTACAATTGAGTACAAAATAGCGAAAAAATCAACAAGAAATAGAATCCTAAAAGTAATAAAACAAGTAATTCTGTGACAAGAGTGTAGTTAATCCTTTAAATAAATATTTTGTAGGTTTCGAATCACTTTAGTATTTCCTAGATACTAAAAAAGAGGCCCCCTTTCGGAAGCCTCCGTAACAATCTTTATTCTTTGTGCTTTATGCTTTAGATCTCTACTCTCTACTCTATTATCTCTAATCTTAGTCCAACACCGACTGCGTCGGTTTACTCGTATTATACAACTCATACCAATCCTGGTGATCCATCTCAATGTCGAATGCGTCCACGATGTTTTGAATACGCTTTTCTTCCAAGGTGCCTATTAATGGCAAGGCGCCTAATTTGATTAACCAGGCCACAGCTACGGATTCGATATTACTATCGTATTTCGTAGCCATCTCGTTCAATTTCTTGCGCAATTTCAAGGCTTGCTCATCAGTGCCGTGCTCGATACGACCACCCGCTAATGGCGAAACCGCTAAAGGGCGCATGTATTTTTGCTTGATGTAATCTACGATTCCGTTATCTAATGCGCTTGTATTCAACAAGTTCAAGTCGATGTGGTTAGAAACAACGGGGATGTTCAAGAAAGAAACTAACAATTGGTGTTGGTAAACGGAGAAGTTCGAAACACCGATGTTTTTCACTTTTCCAGAGCTTTTTAATTTTTCGAGCGCCAAAGCCGTCGTTTCAATATCTGACAAAGGATCTAATTGGTCTAATAAAAAGACGTCCAAATAGTCCGTTTGCAAGTTGCGAAGCGAGTTTTCAACGGAAGCCGTGATGTGGGCTGCAGATGTATTTACGTGTGCTACACGGATGTCCGGTCGGGCAGGGGATGGGATGTTAACTCCGCATTTGGAGAACAAAACGATGTCAGAACGCTGGATGGATTTTTTAGCCAAAAGCTCGCCAAAAGTCTTCTCCGCCGTGTATTCGCCATACCGATCCGAATGATCAAAAGTATTGATGCCTTTGTCGAGACAGAAATGTACGATTTCGTCCATTTTCTTGTCTTCTTTTTCCCAACGCCAAAAGCCGTAGATGGCTGGTGAAACTTTGGGGCCTGCATCACTTAAGTATACTTTTTTCATCCTACAATTATTTTAGAAGCGGCTAATAAATCATTCACTAAATGGGTGGCTTTGGTCTCCGTTCCCGCAGGCGCTAAGCGAATGGTCCGTAAACCTGCGCGCGTTCCAGCGGTAATATCGCGTTCATGGTCGCCCACCATCCAAGAGGCATCCATATCGATGTCGTATTTCGCGGCGGCTTTCTCGATCATTAATGATCCGGGTTTGCGCGTCAGCGAATGACTGTCAAAATTCTCGTGGTAAGGGCAGAAGTAGATGTCATCTAATTTCACACCCGTTCCCTCTTGGATCGCATCGTGAATTAAGTACACGTCTTCACGTTTGTAAACGCCTTTTGCGATACCACTTTGGTTCGTAATAATAATCAACAAATACCCCGCGTCCTTCAAAGCCTGTAAGCCTTCCTTCACGCCGGGAGGGATCACAAAGTGGCCTAAATGGTACACGTAATCCACGCGATCCACATTTAGAACGCCATCGCGATCTAAGAAAATACACTTATTCATTCAATTCAATTTAGGCAAATAAAGCAGCTAAGCGGCTCCATGGGATACGGCTTAAAATCAAAACTAGACCAAGGCCGTTCAACAACCACATGTTTTTGAACTTCGCGGCATCAGTGATGGCTTTTTTATTTTTGGCATTCACCACCGTCGCTAAGACGATCGCGATAATATTAACCGTAACGTGCTCTACTAGGATCAAGCGAGTCGCTGAATCTTTCATAGCTGCTCCAAAATCAGCAAAGGCAGCCGTCGTAACCGGACTAAGCGCTACATAAAGCACTAAACCGATCAATAATTGCGTGTGCAAGGAGATCATGTAAAACAAGCCTACTTTGCGATCAGATTCTGTGAAAGTTTTGCCTGTTAATCCTTTGAAAATAGATAAAATTCCTAGGGCTAAAACCACTAGAAACAAGATCGAGTGAATGGTAACGAAAGTTGAATACATAAGAGTGTGTTTAATTTTAGCAAAGATACAAAAAGCCTCCGTAACGTGACCTTTGTTACGTTTAATCGTCTAATTTTCTTTACCTTTGGCCATATTTTACCCGATTCTATGTCAAATCCTAGTAAACTAACGGCGATGATTAACGCCCGCTGTCCTCACTGCCACGAAGGTCGTTTGTTCAAATACAAGTGGTGGAATGTCTTCAATTTCGCCCAAATGCACGAACACTGTCCATCGTGTGACGTTCGCTATGAAGTGGAGCCTGGTTTTTTCTATGGTGCGATGTACATCTCCTATGCGTTTACGGTGGGGATCATGTTAGTAGGGGGAATTTTGGTCTTTAATTTCCTAAACGATCCTCCGGCAGAGGGCTACGTGGTGCCTATCACGACCGTTTCCCTGCTGTTAGTGCCGGCTAATTTTAGGACTGCTCGTGTATTATTTATACATTGGTTCTCTGGTTTAAAATACGACCCAAGCGCTGCTGCTAAGCATGAAAATTCTTGATTATTACATTTTAAAGAAATTTCTGAAGACCTACGTTTTCGCCGTTTTCATCATCGTTTTAATCGTGATGGTGATCGACTACACGGAGAAAATCGATGATTTCATTCGCAAAGAGGCGCCTCTAAAGGAAATTCTCTTCGATTATTACCTGAATTTCATTCCCTATTGGGCCTCGTATATCAGTCCATTGATGGTCTTTATTGCGACCGTTTTCTTTACTGCAAATCTCGCGGCAAAGACGGAAATTATTGCCATTCTGAGTTCTGGAGTTAGTTTTACGCGCTTAATGCGCCCGTATTTAATCGGTTCAGGGATCTTAGCGGTGGGAACCTTTTTTATGATCGGTTGGGTAGTGCCAAACGCGAACAAGATTCGTGTTCCTTTCGAGCATAAGTACATCAATAACACCTATTATTTCGACAAACGTGACGTCCATATTAAGATAGGTCCGCAGACCTATGCGTATTTAGAGACCTACGATAATACGACGAATACGGGCTATCGCTTCAGTTTAGAGCGAATTGTGGGGACGGAAATTCAGCAGAAATTGATGTCGGATCGCATCACCTGGGACTCGACTTCGAAGAAATGGACGATTCATGATTACCGCATTCGGACGGCTGGGGCGACTTCGTTGAAGTTTGGCGCGAAGATTGATACGACGCTTAATTTGTTTCCCAAAGACTTCGAGAACAAGCACTTATTACACGAAACCTTTACCCTGCCAGAGCTAAATCGCCACATTGACTTAGTGCAATCGCGCGGTGCGGATGGAATCGAGGTCTTCCAAATCGAGAAATACCTCCGCTTCGCCAATCCCTTTTCAGTGATGATTTTGACTATTATTGGTTTCTTGGTTTCGGCTCGAAAAGCACGAGGTGGCGTTGGATTCCAGATTGCGCTGGGCTTTAGTTTGGCCTTCATCTATATCCTCTTCTTTATGATGAGCAAGGGAATTGCGGAAGGTGGGGGAATGCCTCCGTTGTTAGCGGTTTGGCTGCCTAATATCGTGTTCTCCGCCGTGGGTGTGGGACTTTATTATACGATTCCGCGCTAACGATGAGACAGGCACCTCAGCTTCTCGACTATTTTAAGATACATTTTATCGTCATTTTGTATGCGTTTACCGCTATTTTGGGGAACGCAACAGAGGCGAATGCGTTAACGATTGTGTTCTTTCGATGCGTGATTGCCGCGGCCGGATTAGGGCTGATGCTCGCAGCTTCTAAAAAGTCCTTTCAGGTCCCCGCTTCGGTTGTAAAGATTTGGCTGTTGAATGGTGCGTTTGTGGCGCTTCACTGGTTGCTGTTTTTTGGGGCTGCCAAAGTCTCTACGGTCGCCATGTGCCTCGCCGGTCTTTCTACCCAAACCTTTTGGACCTCCATTTTAGAGCCCATCGCTAAGAAAAAACCGATTGCGAAGATTGAAGTCTTTCTCGGAATCCTAGTCGTGATTGCCCTAGGTATTATTTTTTCGGTCGAACCCGGCCAATGGATTGGTTTGGTGATGGGCATTGGAGCCGGATTTTTCGGCGCACTTTTTTCTGTGATTAACGGAAATTATACCCACACCCACGACCCTAAATTGATCACTGTTTACGAGATGGTGGCGGCTGGATTTATCACCGGTGCCGTCTGGTTGAGCGGACTTCTTGGCGGTTCGCCAGGTTTCGTTCCCGTCGGCCTGGATTGGCTTTGGATTGGGATTTTGGCCGTTGTTTGCACCGTTTACGCTTATACCGAAACCATCCATTTGTACAAGGTTTTCTCCGTTTTTTCGATCAATCTCGTGATCACACTCGAGCCGGTGTATGGGATTTTGCTGGCGGTCTTTATTTTTGGCCAAAAAGAAGTCATGCAACCCGCCTTCTACTGGGGAACTAGTCTGCTGGTGCTGACGGTGATGGCGCATCCGTTTTTGTCGCGACGTCCTGCGGACTAAGTCATCGCTGCGCGATTTAGTCGGCTTCGCCTTAGTCGCTGCTTCGCAGCTTGGTCATCGCTGCGCGATTTAGTCACGACTGTGTCGTTTAGTCGCCTGCGGCTCAGTCTATGTTGTTCTTTCCGGGTAGATATCTTCAATTATTTCTTTTATATTTAGCTGTTAAAGTGTTTTGACTAAGTGACGTAGTCACGACTAAGCTGCGAAGCAGCGACTAAATCGCGCAGCGATGACCTCGCGACTTCGTCGCGAAATGACTAAATCGCGCAGCGATGACTAAGACGAAGTCGACTTTTTGACTAAGCTGCGAAGCAGCGACTAATGACTAAACCTATGAACCCAATCGCCATGAATCTGCTCGTTTACGGGCCAGATATGAATGATTCTGTATTATCAGAGCTTGCCTTTATTCAAGAGGTGGGTTATCAAGGCGTTGAAATTCCGGTATTTAATGTTGATTTAGCGCATTGGTCTGCTTGGAAAAAGGAGGTCGATCGACTGGGCTTACAACCTTTTGCCTGTGCGATTGCAGGGCCTGCGGAGAATTTGATTTCGCCAGATCCAGCGGTTAGAGCGGCGGGTATTGCGTATTTGAAAGGAGCGGTAGATGTGGCGGCTTTTTTAGGGGCGCCGTATTTGTCTGGGCCTTTTCATTCAGCGCTCGGTGTTTTTACAGGGGCCAAAGCCACCCAGCAAGAAATCGACTGGTCCATCGCCGGCATCCGTGAAGTGGCAGATCACGCGGCCACGAAGAATATTACCCTTTGTTTAGAATATTTGAACCGTTTCGAGAGTTATTTGGTCTCGTGTGCAGATGAATTATATGCCTTAGTCGAGCAGATTAATCACCCCTATGTAGAGATTATGTTTGACACGTTCCACGCGAATATCGAGGAAGTGAGTACGGCAGATGCGATTCGACGGATTGCGAAGCGGACACCGCACATTCAGTTGTCGGAGAGTACGCGGGGGATTTTGGGAGAAGGTCAGGTGAACTGGCCGTCTGTTTTGCAGGCGATTAAGGACGTAAATTATTCCGGCTGGCTCGTGGTGGAGGCCTTTAGCGAGAAATTGCCGGCGGCTCATATTTGGCGAAAAATGTTTAATTCAGAGCGAGAGCTTGTGGAAAAATCCTTTAAAATGATAAATGGTAAGTGGTGAATGGTAAATGAATGATAAATGGTAAGTGGTGAATGGTAAATGAATGGTGAATGGTAAACGAATGGTAAATGGTAAGTGGTGAATGGTAAATGAATGTTGAAATCTTTTAAACTATGAAAAAATATAACGTTGCGATTGTCGGACTAGGTTTCGGCGCAGAATTTATTCCTATTTATTTGAAGCATCCGTTGGCGAACATGTATGCGATTTGCCAAAGAAATGAAGATAAACTCAACTCCATCGGGGATGCCTATGGGATCGAGACGCGCTACACGGATTTTGAGAAGCTAATCCAAGACCCGAATGTAGATGTCGTTCACATCAATTCTCCTATTCACTTGCACGCGGAACAGACGCTAAAAGCGCTAAATGCAGGGAAACACGTGGCTTGTACGGTGCCTATGGCGACGACAGTTGAGGAGTGCAAAGCGATCGTGGAGGCGAGCAATCGTATGGGTAAGAAATATATGATGATGGAGACCGTGGTGTATGCGCGCGAGTTTTTGTACATCAAAGAATTATACGAAAAGGGTGAGCTAGGCAAGATTCAATTCTTGAAAGCATCGCACCAACAAGATATGGACGGATGGCCGGATTATTGGCCAGGCTTGCCTCCGATGCACTATGCGACACACTGCGTAGGTCCGGTGGCTGGATTGTTACGTTTAGAAGCGGAATATGTTTCTTGCTTCGGATCGGGTACGATTCGCGAAGAATTAATTCAGCATTATAACTCGCCATTTGCGGTGGAATCAGCGCACATTAAGTTCCGTGATTCGGATTTGAGCGCGATGGTATACCGTTCGCTGTTCGATGTGGCGCGTCAATACCGCGAAAGTTTTGAGGTCTATGGGTCGAAGAAATCGGTAGAATGGCCTTTAATTGAGGGAGAAGAATTAGTGGTGCATACGGCGAAAAAACCGGAGCCAGAGATTCCATCGAAAGTGCCTACGCCTGATTTTGCCCATTATTTACCCGAAGAAATTCAACGTTTCACTACGAAAGGGGTGTACGACGAGGAGGATAATACCCACCTTTCGTTTACCCAAGGGGGCGGACATGGTGGATCACACCCCCATTTGGTGAACGAGTTTTTGCAGGCTTTGGCCGCAGATCGCGATCCATTCCCGAATGCACCGCAGTCTGCTAACTGGACTTCGGTAGGTATATTAGCTCACGAATCTGCTCTTCAAGGCGGAAAAATCATTGAAATTCCTAAATTCTAAGCCATGCGTTTTCTCTTATTTGCTGCGGCACTCTTGTTTCAATTTTCGGTTTCGGCTGCTCCTGGCAGACGCCTCGAATTATTGTTTTTAGGCGATAAAGGCCACCACAAGCCCTTTGACAGGTATCCTGCATTGCAATCCGCAGTGGGAATCAAGGGGATGAATATCACCTACACGGAATCCTTGAAGGATTTGAATGAGGCTTATTTGAATAAATTCGATGCCTTGGTGATCTATGCGAACCACGATTCGATCGCAGCACCGCAGGAGAAAGCGCTCTTGAATTATGTGGCTTCGGGTCACGGTTTAGTGGCGATTCATTGTGCGTCGTTCAACTTCCGGAATTCGAAGGAATTTGTGAAGATGGTGGGCGGTCAGTTTTGGCGTCATGGGATGGATTCGATTCGCGTGAAAAACGAGGCGAACACCTTCGTGAAAATCAAGACGGTCGATGAGACGTATTTGCATAGCCAATTGCAGCCGGATAACCAGATTTGGCAATCTAGAATTCTAGGACCTGAGCAGGCCAAAGATAAGCCAGGTGCCACCACCGAACCTTATACTTGGACGCGTACCTACGGAAAAGGAAATGTGTTTTACACAGCTTATGGTCACGACGAGCGTACTTGGGAAACGGAAGGATTTCAGGATCTAGTGACACAAGGAATTTTGCATGCTGTAGGAGCAGAGAAAAGAGCCTTATTAACGGCATTGAACATCCCGGTTTTGAAATACCGCGAAGCGAAATTGCCTAACTACGAGAAACGCGAAGGCGCTCAACTACAGCAATTACCTTTAAGCCCAGAGGAATCAGTGAAGTTTATTCAGGTTCCGGTGGACTTTAATTTGCAAGTATTCGCTTCTGAACCGAACGTGATGCACCCGATTGCGATGGCTTGGGATGAGCGAGGTCGTTTGTATGTGTTGATCACGAAAGACTATCCTAACGAACGCAAAGAAACGGGTGGAAGCGATTATATCTTATTGTGCGAAGACACGAACAAAGATGGGAAGGCTGATAAATTCACGAAATGGGCGGAAGGCCTAAGCATTCCTACGGGGATGGTGTTCGCAAATGGAGGCTTGATTATTTCTCAGGCGCCTCACATGATCTTGTTGAAAGACACGAATGGCGATGATGTAGCCGATGAAAAGAAAATCTTATTCACCGGTTTTGGAACAGGGGATACACACGCTGGACCGTCGAATTTGCATTATGGATTCGATAACTGGATCTGGGGTTGTGTGGGTTATTCCGGTTATAAGGGCAAAGTGGGAGCGGATTCGCTACAATTTGCGCAGGCATTCTTCCGCTTCAAGCCAGATGGCTCGAAGATGGAGCACATGACGACGACTTCGAACAATACCTGGGGCTTCGACTTCAATGAGGCAGGTGATGTGTTCGGTTCGACGGCAAATAACGCGCATGGCTGGTATATGGCCATTCCGCACCGCAATATTTGGCATGCGCTTATGACCTTGAATGGTTCCAAAAATACGGATACGCACAAGGACATGCGGACGATCACGAAGAAAGTGCGTCAGGTCGATGTTTTTGGCGGATTTACAGCAGCAGCTGGACATAATTTCTATTCTGCACGCTCGTTCCCGAAAGAATATTGGAACCAAATCGCTTTCGTTTCAGAACCAACGGGTCACGTGATTCACCAGAATCGCCAGGTGCCGACGGGCTCTGATTTTAACGACAAAGAAGCATTCAACTTCCTAGCCGGTGCTGACGAATGGGTATCTCCAGTGTTTGCGCAGGTGGGTCCGGATGGAGCTGTTTGGGTGGCGGACTGGTATTCGTACATCATTCAGCACAACCCGGTTCCGCAAGGATTTAAAAACGGTGGAGGTAATGCCTACGACACGGATTTACGTGATTTCACCCACGGTCGTATTTACCGCGTAGGGTATAATAAAGCACCAGAATACACGCCAGTTTCCTTGAAAACGCCGGCGGAATGTGTGGCGGCTTTGAGTCATTCGAACTTGTTTTGGCGTTTACAGGCGCAGCGTTTATTAGTGGAACGCGGAAATAAAGACGTGGTTCCGGCTTTGGTAGCGCTTTTAGGTTCTGCCAAAACCGATGAAATCGGTCTCGCTCCAGGTGCCATCCACGCGCTTAGAACGTTAGAAGGTTTAGGTGTTTTACCAATGGACGCTCTAGCTCGTGCGATGAAGCATTCATCTGCAGCGGTGCGCAAGCAAGCGGTGCAGGTATTGCCTCGTACGGCGGCTTCGGCGAAATTGATTTTGGACCAAAAAATGCTGAACGACAAAGACTCCTTAGTCGTATTACATTCCATTTTAGCTTTAATCGAATCTCCGTCTTCCCCAGCGGTAGAAGCGGCGATGGCGCGTAAAATCGCGGTCTCTGCTAAAACAACGGATCGTTGGATTCCAGACGCTTTAGCGGCCTATGTAATGGCCGGTGGTCCTGCACGTCGTGCCGCATTCATCGCGAAACAAGGCGCTCAATCAAGCGCGGTGGTAGCAGAGAAATTAGCGAAAGAAGCGAAAAATCCAACGACAGCAGGGACCGAATCAGGCCTAGACCTAGTCGTGGAAGAAGTTCAAATCAAAGGCGGAAACTTCCGTTTACGTGAAGGCGCTAGTTTTGTGATCCGCGTGAAAAACAGAGGCGATAAGGCCTTGCCAAAAGGCACCCCACTTCCGTTAACCGTCAAAATCGAAGGTATGGGTCGTCGTACCGATTTGGAATCCTACACGTTCACAGATGGAGCAGCTCCAGGCGAAACGGTTTCTGTTGTGAAAAATAACAACGGTCCTTGGACAGGAAACTTAGGCTGGACGGCAGACGAAGCAGGCAATTACGTGATGGAAATTGCCTTAGATACGAAAGCCGTATTAGGCGAATCGAATCGCAACAATAATATCTTCAGACAACCCATTGTGGTTTCTTTACCAGCAGATTTAGGCTCGTACATCGTAGAGAAATCGTTCCGCGGCATGACCTCAGATGATTCAGCCAATGATATCGTCGCTTTATTACGCTCGATCAAGCAAACAGCTAGTCCTACCATGGGCGCGGCTTTGAAAGGCGCTTCAGCTACTTGGAATGCGAAACGTGTGGCAGATTTATCAACTGAAAATACGGACTTCTTAAAAGGCTTAGGCAAGCAATTACGTCCGCAGGATGTGGACGCGTATGAGCGTTTAGCGGGTCTTTGGAAAGTAGAAATTCCAACTGCTGAAGTAAAAGGTGTGGTCGTGAAACGCACGATTATGACGATCAAAGAAGCAATGAAATACAGCCCAGCGGAATTCACAGTCCCTGCAGGTGCGACGGTTGAGTTGATCTTCGAAAACGTCGATGCGATGCAACACAACTGGGTGTTAGGCGCTTTAGGTAGCCAAGAAAAAATCGGCTTAGCCGCGGACAAGATGATCACAGCTGCTGATGGTGCAGCGAAAAACTACATCCCAGCCATGCCAGAAGTGTTAGCCTACACTCCATTAGTGGAATCAGATGGCCGCGTAAAAGTGGTCTTCAAAGCACCAAGTGTTCCAGGCAATTATCCATTCTTGTGTACGTTCCCAGGGCACTGGAGGATTATGAATGGCATTATGAAAGTTAATTAAAGCAGATAATTTAAAGCACAAAGTATAAAGCACAAAGTATAAAGTTGGATGTTGCTGCGCAACGATTCGTGAAATGTTTTTGACTAAGTCCGCAGGACGACTAAGCGACAACGTCGCGACTAAACGACGTAGTCGTGACTAAGCTGCTGTGTTCAAAGCACAAAGAATAAAGCACAAAGTTGGTTGTTGCTTCGCAACGATTCGTTAAATGTTTTTTGACAAAGCTGCGCAGCAGCGACTAAGCCGCAGGCGACTAAGCCACGAAGTGGCGACCTGTTGACTAAGCTGCGCAGCAGCGACCAAGCCGCAGGCGACTAAGCCACGAAGTGGCGACCTGTTGACTAAGCTGCGCAGCAGCGACTTCAGCTGCTCACAAGAAAATTCTTTTGTACCTTTGTCTTATGAAATTCTCAATAAGCCACACGGATCCTAGCTCGAAAGCGCGCGCAGGTGAAATAACGACAGATCACGGGACGATTCAAACGCCCATTTTTATGCCTGTAGGCACTGCAGGGACCGTTAAAGGCGTTCATATTTCAGAATTAACTGATCCCATTAAGGCCCAAATTATTCTTGGGAATACCTACCATTTGTACTTGCGTCCGGGTTTAGAGGTCATCGAAAAGGCAGGGGGATTGCATAAATTCAATGGCTGGCAGGGGCCTATTTTGACGGACTCGGGAGGATATCAAGTGTATTCTTTGGCAGGAACAGGACGAAAAATTCAGGAAGAAGGGGTCAAATTCAAATCACATATAGACGGTAGTATTCACTATTTCACGCCGGAAGGGGTGATGGATATTCAGCGCACGATCGGGGCGGATATTATGATGGCTTTCGACGAATGCACGCCGTACCCATGTACCTACGAATACGCGCGCAAATCGATGGACATGACTCACCGTTGGCTTGATCGTTGCATCAAGCGTTTTGACGAAACAGATCCCAAATACGGCTATAATCAGACTTTATTCCCCATTGTTCAGGGTAGTGTTTACTCTGATTTGCGAAAGGTCTCGGCGGAGTATATTGCGTCCAAAGGGGCTTTCGGTAACGCCATCGGTGGTTTATCCGTGGGCGAGCCAGTCGAAGATATGTACGCGATGGCGGATGAGGTGACGGATATTTTGCCCAAAGACAAACCGCGCTACTTAATGGGCGTAGGAACTCCGGCCAATATTTTGGAAGGAATTGCGCTCGGAATTGATATGTTCGATTGTGTAATGCCTACGAGAAATGCCCGCAACGGGATGATTTTTACGACGCAGGGAATTATCAATATCAAGAATAAGAAATGGGAGTCCGACTTTTCGGTCATCGATCCACATTTCGTGAATGAGGTACACGGTCAATACACGAAGTCTTACCTACGACACTTGGTTAGATGTGAGGAAATGTTAGGCGCCATGATTGCGAGTGTGTGTAACTTGCGCTTCTATCTGTGGATGGTGGGCGAGGCACGCAAGGAAATTCAAGCGGGAACTTTTACGGCTTGGAAAAACCGCATGATCCCGCAATTTATGCACCGATTGTAAGGTTTCGCAATACGCGAAACGTTTGATCACGGAATAGGTAATACCTTACTTTCTTTGAATGAAGACAAGATCACCATGGTGGAAGTGGCAGCCACTTCTTCAATTTCATTGATTTTTTCGAGCATTAATTTCTGATAAGTTGAAATATCTTTCGAAATAATTTTCAACATAAAATCGCCAGAACCTGTCACGTGATGGCACTCGATTACCTCTGGAATTTGGTTGATTTGCTTCACGAATGACTCTGTCACTTGCTTCTTGTGACCCGTCAAAGTTACCGTCACAAACGTGCTCACTCCTAAGCCTACTTTTTCTCTATCCACCTGAGCGTGATAGCTTTGGATAACCCCTAAAGTTTCTAATTTCTTTACACGTTCCAAAGTAGGAGCCGGGGAAAGACCAATCTCTTTCGATAATTGGGCGTTTGTAATCTTCGCATTTTGCTGAAGAATTTCCAGTAATTTGTGATCAGTTTGGTCGAGTTTGTTGATGCTCATATTTTTTTCTAAAGTATAAATTTAGAGAATATTTTTACTAAAATTTGATTTCGACTTGCATAATTCAATAGGAGGCCGTATTTTTGCATCCACAAAACGCGAAAGTAGCTCAGCTGGTAGAGCGCGACCTTGCCAAGGTCGAGGTCGCGGGTTCGAACCCCGTCTTTCGCTCAAAACGAAAAAGCACCATCGGTGCTTTTAGTTTTACCAGGACGCTTGGGTGGTGGAACTGGTAGACACGCGGGACTTAAAATCCCGTGAGCCGTAACGCTCGTGTGGGTTCGATTCCCATCCCAAGTACAATTCAAGCGTCTGAAAAAGCCTTCCTTAACGGGAAGGCTTTTTTGTTTTCTGGCCCGGACTAAGCTGGATAACAAATTTCAAAAATTTGCTTACCTTTCCGCTAACTAATTGTTCTAATAAATATAAAGCGTGCTTCCTGCGATTTGTCTTCTCGGATTCTTAGGATCGATTCTTCTTTTGAAGTTTGCAGATAAGGTCAATCCCGCGAACCGCTATTTAGCGTATCATTTCTTTTTAAATTCCTTATTTGGCATAGCCCACTGGGCTTCGGTTGTTTCAGACTCAATCGAACTGAGAGCTCTTTTTGCCATTCATTATTTTCCACTTTATTTGTTGAATTCTCCCTTTTTGTATTTTTACGTACGGGCGGTATTGACAGAAAAGAAATTTATAAGGGGATTTGATTACATTCATTTTTTGCCAATTCTGTTGATCATAATCAATATTATTCCCTATTCTATTAATTCATGGGAATATAAGCTAAGTTTTGCAGAGAAAATTCACGCAAATTCAAAGAATATTTACCTAGTTTATTTTCCTTTAGTTTCATTTTCATCTTATTTCATTGGAAGGTCTATTATTTCCATATTTTATCTTATTCTGGCGGGAGGTATTTTAATGAAGTCCATAAGGCAGGGAAAGTTGAAATCAGCTGAGGTACTCAGGAAATGGCTGCTGGTTTATCTTACGCTAGGTTTG
Source organism: Aquirufa antheringensis (assembly GCF_004307425.1). GTDB lineage: Bacteria > Bacteroidota > Bacteroidia > Cytophagales > Spirosomataceae > Aquirufa > Aquirufa antheringensis. The sequence goes on along the minus strand of NZ_SEWZ01000002.1, from coordinate 212,969 downwards.
ATTTTTAATTTGAGTATCATCTTTTTGAGTGTATACTCATTTTATAGTAATGGTTTTATGATTTTGTTGGATGAGAAAGGTCGAGGGAGGAGTTTTGTGACGATTATTATGTCATTCTTAACTATTTCTATTTATTTTTTTCCTCGAATTCTATACGGATTGAATACACAACCGGGTTCAAAGTTAACAGATGTCTTTGAGCGGAATGAAAAAATAGCTTCTGCCTCTAAGTCATTGGAGATATCGGAAGCACGGCTTTTTCAAGTGGAGGGATACTTAGTAGAGTTTTTGCAGTCTAAAAAATATCTATTACCTGGTTTTGCGCTTTCTGATTTGGTGAAGGATTTAGGTGTGCCTGAGCATATACTAACGTATTACTTTAATAATTATTTAGGAATTACGTTTTTAAAGTGGAAAAATCAGCTTCGGATTGAAGAGGCGGTCAATCTACTCAAGGCGGGCGAGGCAGAAACGAATACGTTAGAAAGTGTGGGGAAGGCCTGTGGCTATAAATCTCGCTCTAATTTCATTCAGGCTTTTAAAGCGCAAACGGGCGAGTCGCCTTCGGCTTATCTTAAAAAGCTTTTGTAAATATTTGACTCTTTTCGGGGTATCAAAACAACTCAAATTTTAATTAATCGTTTATTGATGGGTTTAAGTTCAACTTTGTGTCAGTTGTCATAGCTTAAATTGTGAGAGCTATTTTACTTTCATCCATCTGATCGATTATTATGAAAATACGCTTATTCTTTGTTCTATTATTTATTTCAGTCGTAGCGAATGCCCAAAAAGGAATCTCCTACCAAGCCGTCATCCTAGCACCAGAAAATATCGAGGTTCCCGGATCTGACATTACAGGTCAACCGCTAGTGAATGGAAATGTCTCTGTAAAATTTGTCATCATTTCCGGAACGAATATCCAATTCGAAGAGGTGCAACAAACTAAAACGGATGCCTACGGCTTAGTCAATTTGACTATTGGATCTGTAGCAAGTACCATTTTCAATTCCTTGTCTTGGGATGCGAATCAAAAAACCTTACAAGTATTTGTCAGCTTTAATGATGGAGCCTCCTTTACAAAAGTATCAGATCAAAAATTAACGTATACTCCTTATTCGCTCTATGCTGAAACGGCGGGCAAATTAGGTAGTACCTTAGCTATTGCAGGCGGCGGAACGGGTGCAACAACGGCCGTAGGAGCGAGAGCCAATTTAGGTTTAGGGAATGTGGATAATACCGCAGATGCTGATAAGCCGATTTCAACAGCCACTCAGGCGGCTTTGAACTTGAAAGCGAACGTGGCTGATGTGAATGCAGCACTAGACTTAAAAGCGAGTGCTGCGATGCTAGCGGCTCACATGGCCATAACTGTAGACACGAGTATGCTTGCGACGAAGGCAGCGCTAACGGACTTAAACAGTTATGCGCTTATTAATTCCCCGACGTTTACGGGCACCGCGAGAGCTGTGACGGCAAGCCCAAGAACGAACTCAACACAAATTGCGACGACTGCTTACGCTGATGCCGCTGTAGCAGCCGCAACAGCCTCATCTGGTGTTGCAGATAATTCAATCACAACAGTTAAAATTGCGAACAGTGCAGTGACGGATGCTAAAATCGCATCGGTAGCCGGAAATAAAATAACAGGTGTTGTTCCGATTGAAAGTGGAGGAACGGGCCAAAGATCCGTAGGAGACGTAAGAGGTGTTTTAGGTCTTTCAAGTAATAATGTCGCCATCGGCTCTCAAGCGGGAACACCTAATCAAGGTGTTAATGCAAATACGATTGCTATTGGAGGTGGTGCAGGTAGAGGAAATCAAGGCGGAGGTTCTGTCGCTATTGGTTATGTTTCAGGAGACCAAAACCAAGGGGCTAATAGCGTTTCCATCGGAAGTAACACAGCTCAATCAGCTCAAGCAAGTCAAGCTGTTGCGCTAGGTTTTGCGGCAGGTCAATATGGACAAGGCCAAAATGCCGTAGCCATTGGTTCATTTGCCGGAAACAACGCTCAAGTAGCTAATAGTATTGCATTGAACGCAACCGGAACAAGTTTAAACCCAACCAATGCGGGGTTTTATGTCAATCCCATTCGCTCCACAACAGCCACATCGAATGTTTTGTACTATAATTCATCAACGAAAGAAGTGACTTCAGGAACAGCACCCTCAGGCACATCGATTACCGCCGGAACTATTTCAACCACTTCGAATCCCAATGGGCTAAGTATTACAGACGGGGTCTTGAATTTATCTCCCGCAAATGCTACTAACGGCGGTGTTGTTACGACGGGCTCCCAAACTTTTGCAGGGGCAAAAACCTTTAGCTCAGATCTTTCTATTAGTGGTAAATTAGGTCTAGGCACTGCTACCCCTAATGCAGAATCATCGGTGGATATTGCGACCGCTTTACCCCTCATATTACCTAAAATGGATCAGTCGCAGGTTAATGCTATTGCAACACCTGTTGCTTCTATGTTACAATTTAATACCAGCTCTAAAAAGATGCAGGTATATAAGGAATCTAACGCGAGTACGTCCTCGGTTTTTGGAAATACGACACTCAGTAATGGAGCCACCTGTCTACGTGGAAGCGGGGAACTTTGGTTTCGTCCCACTATTTCAGGTACCATCACGCAAATTGAGTTAAGTGCATTTGGCGCTGGAGAAGTGGCTTCTCTCGTTATTAATTCAAACTATTCAGGGGCATCACCTTCGCCTGTTCTTTTAGGTACGTCTAACTCTCTTACAGCAGTAGATGGATGGAATACCTGGACATTTGCTACTCCAGTACCTGTTGTGGCTAATACAACGTATTTTATTACCTCGACTGATGCTAATCGCTGTCTAGGCGTAAGATGGTCTAACTCTGGAGAGGATACGACGACAGGGAATGTGAGTAATTATGGTTATGGCAATCCCTTAAATTCCTACGATCCTGCTTCTAGAATTACGGTGGTAGTTCCAGCTACAAATGGTTGGGTGAACTTGCGGGATGATGTAGCTACGACGAACCTTAGTACTGAAGTAACGAATGTGTTGCCTTTAGCTAATGGTGGAACCGGATCCTCAACTAAGAATTTTGTGGATTTAACCTCTGCACAAACCGTGGCGGGGACTAAATCATTCTCAGGAAATGTGGTAGTGGGGGCCTCTTCAGGAACAGGAACTTCCGCGGCATTGGAAGTTAAATCGACTACCCAAGGTTTATTGTTGCCTAGATTAACTACGACACAGCGCGATGCCATTGCTGCACCTTTAGCAGCTGGATTATTGATTTACAATTCTACAGCAGGTAAAGTACAAGCGTATGCCGAGGCGGAGGGAACGCCTGCTACTCTTGCAAATGTGGGATCTTCACCAGCCGGGTTTTATGTTAGTTATGATTATAATCTCTGTTTATCGTTTACGCCTACAAGTAATTGGAATGTCAGTAGTTTTTTGCTTGATGTTCAAGGGGTAACTGTGGCTGGAAATGTAACGTTAGGACTCTACAGTGGTTTGCCTGGATCAGGAACTTTATTAGGTTCTCAAACCGTGTCTACGTCTACATTTAGCGGCGGACAAATAGCCTTTAATTTTAGTACCCCTATTGCTGTACCTCAGGGAAGTTGCTACTGGAAATTAAGTGCTGATAATACGGCATATATGTACATGCCTAGGTTAGGCCAGTTTAATGATGGGGTAAATGAGGGTTTTACTGCTCTTCGAAATGACAATTCAATTATCGTGAATATCCCATCGTATAGTTTTCCGTTTTCGATGGCTTACACCCCTTTAATTGGTTCTTGGAATAACTTACACTAAAATAATTCTTCATCTACAAATCATGCGAAATCCTCTGCCTTGGCGGAGGATTTTTTGCGTCTAGAGCAAAAAATACGATTTGTTTCAATTCGGGGAATTAGGACAAGTCCTGTGTTCTAAAAATTCTTTTCCGTACTTCATTGAACTAATATTGTTCTTACAGATTTAAAATCAAGTTCTATGAAATTCATTTTTACCCTCCTCATCACCTTATTTTTCGTATCCTCGCTACAGGCCCAAACCTGGAATTTAGAAGCAGGAAACAACATCACCCGATACGTTTTTACGAATTCTTCAGGCAATAATCCTGATTTTTTGAAGTCGAGTTCTGGCCTTCATTTATCGCTCTCGCGTGAGAATAAATTATCGAAGGCGTTTGTATACGATGTGGGTTTGGCCTACAATCAATACAATAATGTGGGCGATGTACAGAACATCCCTTTTTCTTATCAAGCTGATTTTATGGGCTTGACTGGTGGCATCGGGCCCTCTTATACGGGATTACATGGTTTGACTGTTTCTGCCAAAGCTTCAGCAGCCGTCCAAACCCTAATGAACGGCACTCAGTTTCTACAAAACCGCTACCTCGATTTAGCGGATGACGATCAATTTAGCGGCCTGAAATTCTCGGTAGGTTTTACCTTATCGATCACGAAAAAAGTCAACGATCAGATTTCGGTTTACACTTCTTTTCAACACCTAGATACGAACACTTTCGGTTCATCGACACTGAATTTCGTTCCCTCTACTTTTAGTTTTGGCCTTAAAATAGCCACAAAATAATCCCTCAATCATCTGTTCTATTACTATGAAAAAATTATTACTCCTTGTTCTATTATTTATTTCAGTTGTTGCAAATGCCCAAAAAGGAATATCCTACCAAGCAGTCGTTTTAGACCCGGCCTCCATCGAGTTGCCCGGATCTGACATTACAGGTCAGCCTTTAGTCAATGGAAATGTCTCTGTGAAATTTGTCATCATTTCCGGAACGAATATCCAATTCGAAGAAGTGCAACAAACTAAAACGGATGCGTATGGTTTAGTGAACCTAACGATCGGTTCGGTAGCTAGCACAGCATTCAATGCGGTAAGCTGGGACGCGAATCAAAAATCCTTGCAAGTATTTGTTAGCTTCGATAACGGAGCCTCTTATACTAAAGTGTCTGACCAAAAATTAAGCTATTCGCCTTATGCTTTATTTGCAGAAACAGCAGGGAAATTAAGTACGACCTTAGGGATTACTGGCGGCGGAACTGGTGCAACAACGGCCGTGGGCGCAAGAGCTAATTTAGGTTTAGGGAATGTGGATAATACGGCAGATGTTGATAAACCGATTTCAACAGCTACGCAAGCAGCGCTAGATTTAAAAGCAAATGCGGTGGATGTCAATTCAGCTTTGGCATTGAAAGCAACGGTAGCAGCGCTTGAAGCTCATATGGCCATTACAGCTGATACGTCGATGCTAGCGACGAAAGCGGCTTTGACAGATTTAAATGACTATGCGCCTATTAATTCCCCTACGTTTACGGGTACCGTTTCCGGTATCACGAAGTCGATGGTGGGATTAGGTGCTGTGGATAATACCTCCGATGAGTCAAAGCCTATTTCAAGTGCTACGCAAGTAGCTTTAAGTACGAAAGCACCTCTTGCTTCGCCTACGTTTACGGGCATCGCGAGAGCTGCGACGGCAAGTCCTAGGACGAATTCAACACAAATTGCGACGACTGCTTATGCTGATGCCGCTGTAGCAGCCGCAACAGCCTCATCTGGTGTTGCAGATAATTCAATTACAACAGTTAAAATTGCGAACAGTGCAGTGACGGATGCCAAAATCGCATCGGTAGCCGGAAATAAAATTACGGGTGTTGTTCCAATAGAAAGTGGAGGAACGGGCCAAAGATCCGTAGGAGACGTAAGAGGTGTTTTAGGTCTTTCAAGTAATAATGTCGCCATCGGTTCTCAAGCGGGAACGCCTAATCAAGGTGTTAATGCAAACACGATTGCTATTGGAGGTGGTGCCGGAAGAGGGAATCAAGGCGGAGGTTCTGTCGCTATTGGTTATGTTTCAGGGGACCAAAACCAAGGGGCTAATAGCGTTTCCATTGGTAGTAACACAGCTCAATCAGCTCAAGCAAGTCAAGCTGTTGCGCTAGGTTTTGCGGCAGGTCAATATGGACAAGGCCAAAATGCCGTAGCCATTGGTTCATTTGCCGGAAACAACGCTCAAGTAGCTAATAGCATTGCATTGAACGCAACCGGGGCAAGTTTAAACCCAACCAATGCGGGTTTTTATGTCAATCCAATTCGCTCCACAACAGCCACGTCGAATGTTTTGTATTATAATTCAACAACGAAAGAGGTCACTTCGGCAGCAGGTGGCTTTGTGGATTTGACAACAAATCAAACCATAGCGGGGTCAAAGACCTTTAGTTCAAATATTTCTGCCAATGGTGTTTCTGTAGGTCGCGGAACTGGAAACAATGATGAGAGTGTTGCTATTGGACAAGGAGCAATGAGTTCTTCTAATGTAAATGGTAAACGAAATACGGCTGTTGGAGCTTTCGCGATGGCGCGATATAATGGTACCGCTTGGGATAATAATACCAGTATTGGTTACAATAACTTGCCTAGTATGACCTCCGGTTCTGGTAATACTTCGGTAGGGGCAGAGTCAATGATGTCCTTAGTAACTGGCCAAGAAAATACCTCTATCGGTAATCAATCACTTATTAATGTTACCGGAAATAATAATGTGGGTGTAGGAAAGAGATCAGGTCAGACGATTACATCCGGAGGTCAAAATACCATCATCGGAACTGATGCTGACGTTTCTTCTGCTACATTAAGTAATGCCTCTGCTCTTGGATATGGAGCACAAGTGACAGCAAGTAATAGTATTCAATTAGGAAATACATCAGTAACGAATGTGAAGACCAGTGGAACAATAACAGCCGGGGCCGTTACATATCCGAATTCGGATGGATCAGCTGGGCAGGTATTGGTAACAGATGGAAGTGGGGTACTTTCTTGGACAAATTTACCTTCAACTGGTGGTGATACTTATACTGTAGGTCTTAATGCTAGCCTTGGAGGTTATGTAATTTACGTAACTCCTGATGGGAAGCATGGAGTTGTGGCAGAAATGACTAATCAAAATGTGGGTGGCATATCGTGGTACGGTGCAAATAATGCTATAGCTGTTCCTACAAACCATAGTACAAACGGGAAGAATTTTATGGATTGGCGATTGCCATCAAAGTATGAGCTATATTTGATGTATCAAGCTAAGGTAGCTCTTCTAATGACGAATGATGACCATTGGAGTGCTGCAGAGCCATATAGTGGAGCTTTAAATGTCTTGAACTTCAATTCTGGAACTTGGATTGACAAACCAAAAGATACTCAACCACATGCTTTAGTCCGTTCAGTAAGGACTTTTTAATGTAAATCGGTAGGTAAAATTCAAGTAATTTCACCTGATATTTTTAAGGGAAGTCCAGTCGGGCTTCTCTTTTTTGTTCTAAATTAAAAAATCCCCTCTCCCCCTTTGCCCTCTGCAAAATCCTAGTACCTTTGTTCTCAACACAATACCATCAATTTATATTCGTATTGCTTCTTAACCACTAATAAGCAATCTGTACTGTTCTATTATTAGATTGCTTATGAAAAATTATTTCATACTTGCAGCCTTGCTGTGCTGTTTCTATGGTGCTCAGGCACAAACTCCTTTAAAGTCGATTAATTACCAGGCCTTGATTGTTGATCCGGCCGCCATTGAATTACCCGGTAATGGGGTTCAGGCGCAGCTGTATTTGAACAAGGATATTTGGGTGAAGTTTGGGATTTATGCGGGGAGCACTTTGCAGTTTGAGGAGTTGCACAAGACGAAGACGGATGCGTATGGGCTGATTAATTTGGAGATAGGGGCGGGGGATAATACGAGTGCAGCCGGGACTTTTGCCAGTTTAAATTGGGGCGGTCCGGTGAAGAAATTGGTGACGCAAGTGAGTTTTGATTTGGGTGCCAAATACACCGAGGTCAGCAATCGCGGCCTAAATTACTTACCCTATGCGCATTTTGCAGAGGAGGCTGGAAAGTTGAGTGGCACGTTGCCGCTTACCTCTGGCGGAACGGGTGCGACCACAGCCGTGACAGCGCGTGCGAATTTAGGACTAGGTAATGTGGACAACACGGCGGATGTGGACAAGCCGGTGTCTGGCTTGGTTTTGGCCCAATTAAACAACAAAGAATCCCTCCTAAACAAATCCACTTCGATTCTTTTAGATTCTACTTCTCAGGTAAAATATCCATCCGTAAAGGCGGTGAAAGAGTATGTAGATAGTCGTTCGGCGAATTCGAGCGTCGCAAATCAGGCGAGCTCTGCCAATTTAGCTACGAAAGCCACGGCCTTAGAAACGGCCCGTACGATTAATGGAGTTGCTTTTGATGGGTCGTCTAATATTTCTATTCCGGTGGATGCAGCGGTGTTAACGGGAATTATTCCGTTGGAAAAGGGCGGAACAGGAGCTACGAACGCGGCTGTGGCACGAACTAATTTAGGACTTCGAATCGGACTAGATGTACAGGCTCCATTAGTAGCGGGGGTGGATTATCAAAGTCCCTTACGGCCGGGAATTGATGTGCAAGTGCCCCTAGTTTCTGGGGTCGACTATCAAGTGCCATTAGTGGCGGGAGTAAACTACCAAACCCCTTTAATCGCCGGTTCAGGCATTACACTCACTGGAAACACCATCCAAGCCACCGGTTTAACCACAGCTAATCTTTCCGCCACCGCCAGCATTACGAATGGCCAATTAGCCAATAATCAAATTACCCTAGGTTCTACGAGCGCTATTTTAGGTGGAACCTATTCCAGCATGTCCGGATTCAGCTCCCTAAGCGCAACGACTTTCATAGGAGACCTAAGTGGAAATGCGAGCACCGCAACAGCGGCCTTGACCGCAAATACAGCTAACTCAGCATCGACCGCGACAAGTGCCACTTTCGCGACTGCCGCAAACACCGCCACCACTCTTTCCTCCCCCCAAACTATCTTCGGCTACCCCTTCGACGGAAGCGCCGCGATTACAGGAATTATTTCCCCCGCCTTTGGAGGAACTGGAATAAACAATGGTAGCAAAACGATCAGTTTAGCGGGCGACCTCGTGACTTCTGGGAATTATTCCACGACGATAAACATTGCGGGCGTCACGAATATTACGCTTCCCACTTCGGGTACCATGGCCACGCTAGCTGGCACGGAAACGTTGACGAACAAGACCTTTGTGAATTCGAGTTTAACCGGCACGTTAACGCTGGGAGGAACGACGTTTCCATCCAGCCCGGGTGCCATGGGTCAAGTCCTGAGTTTAACCTCCTCCGGAGTGGCAAGCTGGACAAGCGCTTTGAGAGACGGTTTTGACGAGACCACCGCCACCGGTTCCACGGGGAATTTAGTCGCGGTAACAGCTGGTCAAACGAATTTTACTTTGACGCAAACGCCTACGGCGACCACTAAGCTGAAGATGTATGTGAATGGTATTTTGATCAGCCAAAACGCTTACAGCTACAAGACCACGAGTGCGTTTACGACGACGGCTACGGCGCCTACGCCTTTTTTGGCCTATGTAACCGCAAACAATGGCTCCTATGTGATTGCCCTAGGAGATCGCATTCAATTTGTTTATTCGTACTAGGATGAAGAAGCTATTCATTCTATTCGTGTTTTTTGCACTGAACCTTCAAGCGCAAAATAGCAACCTATCCATCATCGCCGGTGCCACGAGTGGAGGAACCTGGTCGCCGCTATTATCCTCTGCCACCACCCAAACGACGTATACCTTCACCCCTAATGCAGACAATGCAACTGTCAGCACGGCAGAAATAGACGATTTAATGCGAGTGAAAATTAGCAACGTCATCATTCATACGGCTTGTGCAGGCTGTACTCAGCTGGGCCAAATCGATTTTAATACGACGCTGAGTTCCTACAACCAAAATAGCCCTACCTACAACAAAACGCTCACTTTCAGCGCGGCCTCAGACGTAACGATACTTAATGCCATTTCGATGCGCAGTACCGCCTCTAGCAATACAAACAAAGGTTCGCTAAGCTTAGTGATCAACTCATCTGGAAACATAACGGTGACAGCGGATATTTCGATGACGAATGTAAGGGAATCCTATGCTTCCGAAATTATAAACGAGGGCGGTTCTGTTACGCTCAATTCGACGGCTGGGGCAGTGAAAGTGACTGGGAATATCAATTGCAGTGGGAGCACTAATTTAACAAATCCAGGTCTCTACAATGGAACGGGTGGCTCGATCACCATCAAAGGTCCAGCTGGCGTGAGTGTTTCTGGGACCTTATTTTCGACGGGCAGGATGTATTCTGCGGGGACCATCACGATTTTAGATGGAAACACAAGTGTAACGATGGGCGGGGCGAATGATGGTATAAGCGGCCTCATAAAGGGGGGAGCTTTTAAGAAATTGGGTTCTGGAATCCTGAAGTTAAGCGCGACAAACAATGCCGTAACCTCTTCTGAGCTGGCGGATGGAACCTTGCAATTAGCCGGAGGGACGGCTTTACCGGACTATAATACGCTGACTTTTACGGGGGCAAACACGACCTTGGATTTAAACGGAGTTTCGGAAACGATTGGTTCGATTGCCAGTGTAAATGGATATGGTAAAGTGACTAGCAGCGTAGCGGGGAATATCACGTTAACGGTGGGCTCGAGTAATATGAATACGGTGTATACCGGTTTGATAGAGGATGGGCTGGGCGTTTTGTCTTTGGCCAAATACGGAGAATCTTTCTCCCTCGGAAATGCCACCCACAGCCAAGCGAACACCTACACCGGTTTGACCACGATCTACGCGGGAACCCTAGCGATTTATAACAGCCGTTCCTTAGGAAGTACGAGTGGAGGGACGATCGTCAGAGGGTCTGGAAAATTAGCCTTGTACAACAACATCCAGGTGGGGGCGGAGGATTTAGCCCTGAATGCCTCCGGTGTCACCTTATCGAACGAAAGTGGGAATAATAGCTGGGATGGCCCCGTCTCCTTAGGCCAAAACACCACCCTGAATAGCACCGCCGGTACCCTCTCTTTAACGCAGACGATGACAGGAAGCAATGTTTCCCTAGTCACGACGGGCGCTGGAGCTATGACGATCAGCGGAACCTTAACTTTAGGGACAGGTGGCATTACGAACAATATGGGCACTTTTTCCCTTTTCTCTGCCGGTATTTACAGCGGAGCAACGACCGTCTCGAGTGGCATTGTACACATTCGAAATAGCGGATCCTTAGGTTCAGGCGCGGTCACCGTGGCGCTGGGAGGAAGCCTGCAGTTGCAGGGGGGGATTGCTATACCCAATACCCTAAGTTTGAAAGGCAGAGGCCCCCTCGGGACTGGTGCACTCCAAAGCGTGGCTGGGATAAATGCCGTGAACGGTACAATTACTTTGACGGTTGACGCACGTATGAATGCGGATCTAAACAGCCAGTTAAACATAAATGCGAACCTTAGCGCAGGAGCCGCCGGCCTAACCATAGGGGGAGCTGGAAATGTCCTTTTGAATGGTAGTTTGACGGGAAGCGGGAGTCTGGTGAATACGTGGGGGACGAGTCCAATTGGACTCTATATAGCCACGAGTTTGATTAAAGATGGCACGGGATCGCTGACATTAAATAGCGTAAATAGCTATACCGGAGCAACGGTTTTAAGTGGCGGTTTTGTCCTATTAGGGGCATCCGAAGTGATTGTGAATAGCTCCGCATTTTTATTTAATGGGGGGAGTTTGCAAACGGGAGGTTTTTCAGAAACCGTGGGTACTGTTTCCGTTTTGGCCAATGGCTCCACCATCGAATTAGGGGCTAATGCCCATACGCTGCGATTTGGCCCTAGACAATATTTGGACTACAAAAACCTGATCATAAAAGGCTGGCTCGGCACAGCTGGTAGCGCCGGAACCGGTGGCCGAATTTTCATAGAGCCCAGTCCACTGCTAAAACGGTCAGAGTACGAACAAGTCAAATTTACCTATTATACCAGCCTTAAGAATTGTCAACAATTAAGCACAGGCGAATTAGTGATTAATGCAGTTACGGTAGGCAGGAATTCCAATGTTCGTTTCACGACCAGCCCTACCTCTGGGGGAACATGGAGCGATAATATATCTACTCTTTCCGGCGTTCCATATGTATATTTTACCCCTACAGCGGATAACGCGAATATAAATGTGGCAGACATTGATTTGATTATGAGAATAAAGCAAACTTCTCCTAAGATTGCAACTACCTGTCCAGACTGCACGCAGTCCGGGTTAGTCGATGTGAATACGCCTCTTAGTACCTATAATGATAGGGGTCCCAATGGAACTAATTCGCTGGAGATCAGCGCTGCTAGCGACATAAATATCGACCAGCCCATTTCTATGGGTTACCCTAGCGAGTATGCTGGAATTGCAGGATCCCTAATTTTGGTAATAGGTACGCCTGAAAATATCTATGTAAATGCGGATATTTCCATGAATGCGAATCCGGTAAATTACGCTGCGGGGATTAATTTAACTAAAGGAGGTAACGTAAATATGAGCACGTATACAGGGTCTATTTATGTAAATGGGGATATCAATGTGGGGGGAGCCATAAACATACTAAATCCAACTCAAAATTCAGGAACCGGAGGCACGATCTCATTGAGTGGCAAAGGCGGGATGAGTATTTATGGGAAATTAATGGCTGGCGGCCGATATGGAGGCGAGGGAACGGTGAACTTGACGGCAGATAATCCAGTGGTGACGTCAGGACATGGAGCAAATGATGGCGTGATGGGGGTAATTTCTGGACGATACTTCTATAAACGAGGAAATGGAACACTTTTGTTAGGTGCTGTGAATCAAATGTATACCGCTTATATATACGATGGCACTTTGCGGGCAGGTGTAGCCTCAGCGTTTCCTCCCTACTGTTATCTCTATTTAGTGGGGGGTAATTTACACGATGGGGGATTTAATACAACTTTTGAAAAACTCAACTCAGAACAAAATGCAACAATTACCCTAGGCAATACGGCTCATACGATGCGCTTTTCTTATATGGGTAATGTTTCCTCCGTAACGTTGCTGACGTTTGTGGTGAGTGATGGTACGGTAGCAGATGTAGGACTTACGGCTTATGGCGCTCACACGGCTAGTTCAACTGCATTTGTCAATGTGTTTGGTAAAAAACAGAGCGCTTTCATAGGTGGAGTAAACCGTTTTGGTACGGTATTATCAACGGTACTAGGCTCTGTAGCTAATCCTGTTCGCGTGATTATGGGTTATGATTTAGATAGTTACAAATTAGCTCGGTATCAATTCTATAATGCAAGCCTGGCGAAGTATTATACTGCCACGACAAAGCCCTATGCTGCCAATACGTGGGAATTATTACCTTTAGCCCCTAAATAAAATTAATTTCCTAATCTGAAATACTTTTGATTCGTCGCTAAAAATGGCTTCTCTGCATAGACGATGGCATCGAATAATTTGCAGTCATATCCCGCCACCTTGTTTAACACTTTCAGCTTCACGTGGTGTTTCCCGGTCGCTAATTTATACTTCCAGGTGATCTCGTGGCGTCTCGTTGTGAAGGCCACAGGGAGTTTTACTTTTTCGAAAAGCTTGCCGTCTACAAAGACTTCTAGGTCAAAAGTCCCTGCATCTAATGACGCCCATTTCGCGGTTTCGCCGCGCACCACGAAGCCATTTCCTTCGAAGTCGAAGTCATATTCGTCGGTTAAGTTTTTACCGATGTTAATCTTCTCCGTAGGGAATGAATGGTCGAAACTTTGTTCGAAAGCCACCGCTTTAGGGGCAGAGTATGGGATGCTTACGGCGTTTTCAGAAACGCTTCCGCCGTTATTTTTGATATTTTGCAAGGCGTGCTTGAACCCGATTTCATAGACGTCATTTAGCGAAGTGGAGGTGTATTTGAAGTCGATGTCTTCCGCCTCTTGTAAGCCTAATTTCCAGTAAGCCGGTATCTTATCGTATCCAATCATCGCACCTAAAATTCCAGCTGCAGATGAAGGATTGCAATCCGCATCTTGTCCACAGCGAGTGGAGATTTCAATCGTTTTGCCAAAATCTCCATTCCCATACAATAGCCCTATCACCACATACGCGGAATTCACGGTCGCGTCGATGTTAAACGGAGCGAAAACGCCGTCCGGACAACCGATGTCGTTCGCCCATTTGTTTTGGACTTCTAACCAGGTTTTTGTCCAGTCGTTCGGGTATTGTTTGTGCCATTTGATGACATCGGAGATGCATTTGTAATATTGGCTGTTCGCTGGGATGGTTTTCAAAGCTTCAGCAACGACCTTGTTAATGTCGTTGTTAATGAATGCTAACGTATAGCAGGCCCCTAAATACACCCCACCATAATAGCCATCGCCATAGTTCATGATGTGCCCGATTTTATCGGAGATTTTCGAAGCCGCATTGGGCATACCTGGCGACATTAAACCGGCAAAGTCGCATTCTATTTGGTAATCGATACAATCCGCGTGCGGATTATTTTCCCAGTATCCAGACGCTGGAGGCATCATCCCTTTCAAGATATTATAGCGACCTGCCTGATTTGCATGCCAAAGCGCATAACCCGCATTCGCATAGGCCTTCGCGTGTGATTCGATAGGCGCATTCAATCCCTCTTTCTCAAAAACCTCCACGAATGTCAAATCCATATACAAATCATCGTACAATCCCGGATTATTAATCATCGTATTTTTTAGATAGCCATCGTACCACGGAATCGGGTGGTAGGAATTGATCATTGTTCCGTTATAGCGAAACTCGACAGGTCCGCCAAAAGTCACGCCGATCGTTTGGCCAGCCCAGCCTCCCTTGATTTTATCTTTCAAAACGGCTTTGCTCATCGGGATATTTTGCGCTTGTGTCGCGAAGGCTAGCAAGCATAGGAAGGCTATTTTTTTCATAGTTTGACAGGTTAATCCCTGTAAATTACCATTTTATTTTCAAAATCTGAATACCTTTATGGTGATGAGAAAAAGGCTGATCGTCTTGCTGTGTCTTTTATCGCTTTCTTTGAAAGCGCAACAAATCTCCTTTGACCAAATCACCAATCTCCCTGTTACCGGATTAAAGAATCCGTGGGCTGGCGGAATGAATTCGGTACAGTTTTTCCTCCTCGATCTCGATGGAGACGCGCGGGAAGATCTCGTGGTTTTCGATCGCAGTGCGCAACACCTGAAGACTTTTTTACGGAATTCCTCCGGTGGTTTTACGTATTCCCCCGGCTATCAAAAACGTTTTCCACTCATCGAAAACTGGATGAATTTGTTGGATTACGATGGAGATGGGGACAAAGATCTGTTTACCTCCACTCCGGGTGGGATACAGGTATATCCGAACCTAGGTAATAACTTCCCTAAATCACTCGGTACTTTGAAATCAACCGGCCTCAATGGCCTCATCAATATCTACGTCAGTGCGACGGATATTCCTGCCATTGCGGATATCGATGGGGATGGAGATTTGGATATTTTAGCCTTTGAATCTGCGGGGCATTTTATCACGTATTATGAGAATACGGGAGACTTGAAATACGTCACCAAATCCTTGAATTGGGGTAATTTCTATCTGAATGATTGCCAAGATATCACGTTCGGGCTGGTTCCGGAATCTGTTTTAAGTACTCAGTCTACAGCGGCGGTTCAACATGCCGGAAGTACGTTAGCCCTTTGGGATCCGGATAAAAATGGCATTTATGATCTGATCATAGGGCATGTGAACTGTTCTAGCTTTCTATGGATGAAAAACGAGGGGACTCGTGCAAAACCTAAGTTCCGTTCGGCCGATTACAATTTTCCTACCGGGGCACCTCATAGCGTTCCATCTCTTGCCAGCGGATCACCTATCGATTTAGATGGCGATGGCATTCTGGATTTAATCGCGTCGTCTCATTTGCCAGATTTGAATCCGGCTTTGGAAACGGTGTCTTACTATCGGTCTGAAAATGGCGCTTTGGTGTTGAAAACCAAGGCCTTTTTACAAGAAGAAATGATCGACGTGGGAGATAATGCCTCGCCTGTGTTCTATGATGCGGATAATGATGGCGATCTGGATTTGTTGATTGGAAGCGCTAGTGTCACTTTTTATGAAAATGTGAATGGGGTACTGTCGTTTAAATCGAGGGATTTTTTAACGCTTGCCGGAGCTTCCTCGGTACAATTACAAGTAGTGAATGGTCGCCTGATGCTGTATTATGTAAAGGGTTCGTCGGTGTATTATCGGGCCTATTCAGCGGGTCAGCTGGGGGAAGAAAAGGCTTTGAATGTGGTGAGTCTCCGCGAAACGCCCCGTCTTTATGACATCAACCAGGATGGATCGCTGGAACTCGTGGTTTTGGATTATTTAGGGGGCACACGGGTGTATGATTGGTCGGATTTGGCCAAACCTTATCAGCGTCAAGAAACCTCTTTCCGAGGTATAGCCTATGCGGACATCACCGGTGACGGCAACGCAGAGCGAATCACCGTGGACTCTTCTGGTTATCTATATGTATCTGGTTTGGGATTGGAAGTGCAACGCTTGCCTTTTCAGGTAGGCCAAAATGCGCAAATCACCACCGCCGATTTCAATCGCGATGGTAAAGTGGATATCGTCGTAGGATTAGCCTCTGGCGGAGTACAATTATTCCAAAACACCTCGGACATTATCGTTCCCTCGGAGGAATTGTATGTGTGGCCTAACCCTTCCACATCGCTCATTAATATTCGAGTGAAAAATGCAGGAACTTTACAGTGGTTTGATATTTCTGGACGCGTTTTAGGCGGTGCGATTTCGGTCGATGCAGGGGAAACCTTGCGCATTCCTGCGCCGTTGCCAGGGGCAGGAAATTATTTATTGAAATATGAGTCTGCCAAAGGTTTCGTGACGCAGACGGTTTTGATTTTGCCTTAATTTGGCTAAATTCAAAAAACTAAACCTATCAAACTCGATGAATCGTCAAGAATTCTTGCAGAAATCTAGCCTATTAGCGCTAGGGTCCACTATTTTAGCCTTTAGTAGCTCATTTAAAACTCCCGATACAGGCCTCACAAACTGGGCTGGTAACCTACGTTATTCCGCTAAAAATGTCGTTTATCCGACCACAATAGAAGAATTGAGAGCCAAAGTATTGAAAATTAAAGGGGGAAAAGCGCTTGGATCACAGCACTCGTTCAATACCGTAGCTGACACCACAGAAACCTTGATTTCAACGTCAAAGCTAAACAAGGTATTGTCGATAGATAAGGATAAAATGTGGGTTTGGGTGGAAGGAGGAATCAAATACGGCACACTTGGATTATACATTGATGAGCGGGGGTATGCCATTCATAATTTAGCGTCATTGCCTCATATTTCAGTGGCAGGAGCTTGTGCTACAGCGACTCACGGCTCTGGTGGTAAGACGGGGAATCTTTCTTCGGCTGTTCGAGCAATTGAATTAATGAAGTCGGATGGAACGTTGGTTCAATTTGACCAAACTAATCCGGAGTTTTATGGGGCAGTGGTCAATATAGGAGCTCTAGGAATTGTGACAAAACTAGCCCTAGCCATTCAGCCTACTTTCCAAGTGACGCAAGAAGTATACGAAAATTTACCTATGAGCGCTTTAGAGCATCATTTTGACGAAATTTATGCTGCTGGCTATAGTGTGAGTATGTTCACCCACTGGCTCGATAAAAATATTAACCAGGTGTGGGTGAAGAAGAAAGTAGGGGATGTGGTACCTAAAACGAATTTCTACGGTGCTACCCCAGCGACGACAAATTTACACCCCATTAAGGTCAACTCCCCAGTGAATTGCACGGATCAAATGGGCGTTCCAGGGCCCTGGTACGAGCGTTTACCTCACTTTAAAATGGGTTTTACGCCGAGTAATGGAGCTGAATTACAAACTGAGTTTTTTGTACCCCGCGAAAATGCATACAAGGCTATAATGGCAGTGGAAAGCTTGCACGAGATCATTTCACCCGTTTTGTTTGTGACAGAAGTGCGCAGCATAGCGGCGGATGAGTTGTGGTTAAGTCCAGCATATAAAAAAGAGGTGATCGCGATCCACTTCACGTGGAAGCAAGAAGTGGAGAAAGTGATGAAGGTAATTCCACAGGTGGAGGCAAAATTAAGCCCATTGGGCGCGATGCCGCATTGGGGTAAAATCTTCACCATGCCGGCTGCCGAAGTGCAAAGTCGTTACCCTAAATTCAAGGATTTCTTAGCCCTAGCGAAGAAAATGGATCCACAAGGTAAATGGAAAAATGCGTTCTTGCAGCGAAACATTTATAGCTAGTTAGTGGTTACCTGCCTATGATGAAAAATGTCCTTTTATTGTTTTTGTTTTCTTTTTCGGTTTTGGCCCAAAACAACGGACGCATCTCTGGAAAAATCGTTGATCAATTAACCCAAAAACCGATTGCTGGAGTTTCTGTATCGCTCGATGGTTCAACAAAAGGCGTAAATGCAGATGATAAGGGAACGTTTCGTTTAACAGGTTTGGCATTAAAAACCTATAATATTTCCTTTTCCGCAGTAGGCTATGAGAAATACACCGCTTTTAACGTGATTGTCAATGCGGGTAATGAAAATTTCTTGAACATAGAATTACTCCCATCAAACCAACAATTAACGGAGGTCGTAGTTACCCAAAACCGCCGCACCGCTAAAGCCGCAACCCTCGAATCCCCGCTCAGCGTTCAGCGCTTAACCGCAGAGGAAATCAAAAGTAACCCAGGCGGAAACTTCGACGTCAGCAAAGTAATTCAAACCCTACCCGGCGTAGGCGGAGGCCCACAAGGCGGAGGCTTCAGAAATGATATCATCATCCGTGGCGGAGGCCCGAACGAAAACGTCTATTACCTAGACGGTATTGAAATTCCCGTATTAAATCACTTCCAAACCCAAGGCAGCAGTGGAGGCCCACAGGGAATGCTAAACGTGTCTTTCATTGAGGATGTGAAGTTGAGTTCTTCGGCCTTTGATGCGCGTTATGACAACACCCTAAGTTCTGTTTTTCAGTTCAAACAACGCACGGGGAACCCCAATAAATTCCAAGGAAATGCGCGTCTAAGTGCGACTGAATTCGCTTTAACGACAGAGGGGCCACTTTCTAAAACAGGTAAAACCACGTTTTTAGCCTCTGTTCGCCGCTCGTATTTGCAGTTCCTTTTTCAAGCTTTAGACATTCCCATTCGCCCAAATTTCTGGGACGGACAGTTTAAAATCACGAAGCAAATTAATTCAACAACCACCTTGTCGTTGATGGGATTGGGGGCGATTGATGACTTCTCTTTTGGGACACTAAAAAAAGCCACGCCAGAGAAATTATATATTTATAATTCAAATCCGCTGATCAATCAATGGAATTATACGCTGGGGATGTCGTTGAAGAAGTTATTGGATAATGGCTATGTGAATGTCGCTCTTTCAAGAAATGTGTTTGACAATAATTTCTTGCGTTATGAGGACAATTTAAAGAAAGATCCGTCGCAATTAAACTTTGATTATGCCTCACGCGAAACGGAAAATAAGTTGCGCGTGGATGTGAACAAAAATACCAATGGCTGGAAGATCAACTATGGCCTTTCTGCGCAATTCGTGGAATATGCGAATAGTACCTACCAAGTTTTGAATAATACGACGGCGAGTCCTGCGGTGCGTTTAGCTTATCCTACGACCACTATTTCATATACAAGCCCGTTGAATTCGCTCTGGAAATACGGTGCGTTTGCACAAGTTTCGAAGACCTTTTTTGACGCCAAATTAGGTCTAAGCGCTGGCCTTCGTACCGATATGAATAGCTTCACAACGACGGGAATGGACCCTTTGGAAACGATCTCTCCTCGTGTTTCAGCTAGCTATGTATTATCTGAAAAATGGACCGCAAATGCTTCCGTGGGTCGCTACTTTAAATTAGCGCCGTATACGGTTTTAGGTTATGCTACCAGACCCCCTTATTACTTGATGAGTTCTAGCTTTGCGCTTCTTCAGCCTAGCCTGGTGAATCAAGACGCGAAATACCAGCAAAGTGAACACTATGTAACTGGATTAGAATACTTACACGATGAATCTTTGCGTTTCACGGCGGAAGCCTTCGTGAAGGAATATGCGAATGTGCCTATTTCAAACGCTAAGGGGATATCTTTAGCAAATTTAGGGGGAGACTTCAACATTCTAGGTAACGAAGATGTCACGACTACGGGTAAAGGTCGTGCCTATGGTTTTGAGTTATTCGCCCAAAAGAAATTGACCGACAAATCGTTCGGAATCTTGTCTTACACCTATTACCGCAGTATGTACAGTGGTTTTGATGGCAATTTAATCGCCTCCAGCTGGGATAACCAACACTTGTTAAGTGTGACATGGGGCTATAAATTCCCGCGCAACTGGGAGTTAGGTCTTCGTTTTCGTTACCAAGGAGGCGCACCCTACACACCTTATGATGAAACCACATCTAAGTCAAGTTACCTGACTTTAGGCCAAGGAACCTTTGATTACTCGCGTCTCAATACACAACGTCTACCGAACTTCCATTCGAGTGACGTCCGTATCGACAAGAAATACAATTTGAAGAAAACGACCATCGATTTGTTCTTAGACGTGACCAACTGGTACATCGCCGTGAATCCAGGAATTCCCACGTATACTTTCAAACGTTTAGAGGATAATTCAGCCTTTGCGACGACGAATGGTTTACCTATTGCGAAAGACGGGAGCAACGCCATTCCGATCCAGTTCTTAAATGATCGGGCGCAAGTAACACCTACGATTGGATTTATTGTGGAGTTTTAAGACTTTGTATAGCGCTTCGCTTTCAGTGCTTTCGCGAACTCTAACGCATGTGGGCCGTCACCGTGGATACACCAGGTGTCGGCCTTTATTTTTTCCACCTGATCTAGCACATCTTGTATTTCTGTAAAGCAAGCCCCTGGTTGGCTGCGTGGAGTTAAGGAACCATCACTTTCATAGCGACGATCGGCAAAAGCCTCTTCTGCTGTTTGTAGACCCATTGCCTGTGCGACCTCGATCGACTGGCTGCCTTTCAGTCCGAATAAGATTAAGTCTCCACTCACATCCTTTACCGCTTTCGCAATAGCCTTTGCGACATCAGGATTTTTAGCCGAAGTATTATACAAAGCACCGTGTGGCTTCACGTGATTTAGCGTTCCACCTGCAGTTTTTACGATTTGATTCAGCGTCTCTATCTGCTTTTTCACCAGCAAATAGATCTCCTCTGGGCTCAGTTCGATTTCTTTTCGCCCAAAATTCTCTCGATCTAAATAGGACGGATGCGCCCCCATTTTCACTCCGTGGCGAATACATAATGCTACCGTTTCGCGCATCGTAAACGCATCCCCGGCATGAAATCCGCAGGCAATATTTGCTTCGTTGATGTAGGGCATGAGTGCGGCATCATTTCCAATGCCTTCGCCGAGGTCGCAGTTTAGAGTCATATTTAGTCGCTGCTTCGCAGCTTAGTCAAAGGGTCATCGCTGCGCGATTTAGTCACGACTGCGTCGTTTGGTCATCGCTGCGCGATTTAGTCACGACTGCGTCGTTTGGTCATCGCTGCGCGATTTAGTCGTTTATCAAGTTGCTGTTACAATAATAATTAAAAATCGTGTAATCTTGATGAATTATGAGAATATACCATTTTGAAGAAATTGAGGCTTGGAAAAAGTCTCAAATCGTCGCAATTGAGATTTATAAAGTACTTCAGTTAAATGTAGATTACGGATTTAAAAACCAAATCCAGCGGGCTGCAATCTCCATTTCTAATAATATAGCGGAGGGTTTTGAAAGAGGTTCAGATGCGGATTTTCGACGCTTTTTGTTTATTGCATTAGGGTCATCTAGTGAGGTAAAATCGATGCTTTATATTGCTTGCCAGTTAAACTATATAACACATGAACAGGCTAATCAATTGCAAAAAGATCTGGTTGAAATTTCTCTACTGATTAAAGGTTTCATTCGAATTCTTGATAAAAGCGGCCATCGATTGAATTGACTAAATCGCGAAGCGATGACTAAGACGGAGTCGACTAAGCTGCGAAGCAGTGACTGACGCAGTCCTGACTTAGTCCGTAGGACGACTGTCGCGAAGCGACGTAAAAAAAGCCTGCGTTTCCACAAGCTCGTTCATTTAAAATTCTGGTAGGCCTAGCCTAAAATGATGTCTTTTTTCATGAGATGGGGTTTTAATACTATTAAACCTTCGTTAAAGGTACTCATTAATTTTTCAATTGATTATATCTCCCATCCCATTTTATCAACTAATTGAAAAGCAACAAAAAAGCTCATCCGACTTTGCGAATGAGCTTTTACTTAATGACTAAATCGCGAAGCGATGACTAAGACGAAGTCGACTAAGCTGCGAAGCAGCGACTTTTTGACTAGGCTGCGAAGCAGCGACTAAACGACAAAGTCGTGACTAAGCCGCAGGCGACTTAGCTGCGGAGCAGCGCCTACTCTTCTATAAAAGGATAATTCTCTTCGACATACACATCTTTGTAAGCCTCTGATTTATCTGGGAATGGAGATGTTTCTGCGAAATCAACTGATTCTTGAACTAGAACCTTGATTTTAGCATCGATCTCGTCTAATTCTGCTTGCGTTAAGATATTGTGCTCTAAGATCGTGTACTTCACCTGTTCGATTGGGTCACGGTCTTTGTAAGCCTCTACCTCTTCTTTAGAACGGTATTTCTGTGGATCAGACATGGAGTGACCTCTGTAACGATATGTTCTGAATTCTAAGAAAGTAGGACCTTCTCCTGCACGAGCACGAGCTGCAGCACGTGAAACTGCCTCATGGACCGCTTCCACATTCATCGCGTCTACTGGCTCCGATGGCATATCATATGCCTCACCGATTTTGTATAATTCGGTTACGTTAGAGGTACGTTCTACGGAAGTACCCATCGCATAACCGTTGTTTTCAACGACGAAAATTGCCGGTAATTTCCAAAGCATCGCCATGTTAAATGCCTCGTGTAAAGCACCTTGACGAGTAGCTCCGTCACCAAAATACGTGATAGATACGTTACCTGTTTTCTTGTATTTTTCGGCGAAGGCAAGTCCAGCTCCCATCGGGATTTGGGCGCCTACGATACCGTGGCCTCCTACGAAACCTACTTCTTTATCGAAGATGTGCATTGAGCCACCTTTTCCTTTAGAAGCGCCGGTGATTTTACCGTATAATTCCGCCATAATTGCGTTAGGAGAGGTTCCTAAGGCCAAAGGGATACCGTGATCACGATACGCTGTGATGTATTTATCACCTTCAATCAGGGCAGATTTGGAACCAGAAGAACAAGCCTCTTGTCCAATATATAAGTGACAAAAGCCTTTAATTTTCTGCATTCCGTACAACTGACCGCATTTCTCTTCGAATTTGCGTTGTAATTGCATGGATTCGTACCAATACTTGTAAGTCTCTTTAGAATACTTGGGCGCGTCTGCGTTTTTCTTTGCCATCTTCTTGATAGAATATTTTTAAAGCGGTAAGCCAGCATTAATTCCAGCCTATATGCCTGCAAAATTAGTACAAAATCTTTATTTTTACACGCTTTTAATCGCATTCCTACATCCATGCACCTCAAATCTCTTCAGGTTAATCAGTTTAAATCCTATGAGGAGGCTAGATTCAGCTTTATTTCGGAGATTAATTGCATTGTGGGGGAGAACGGCATTGGTAAAACGAATCTCTTGGATGCGATTCATTTCCTTTCGATGACGAAAAGTGCGCGGGGAATTTCGGATCAGCTTTGCATCAAACATACACAAGAATTTTTTCGAGTACAGGGGGATTTTGTTGATACCCAGGATCGCGAAACCCAGATTACTTGTGTTTTTCAGAAGGGGGCCAAAAAGCAATTCCTCCGCGATGACAAACCCTATCCCCGCTTAGCGGACCACATTGGCCACTTCCCGGTGGTTTTAATGGATCCACATGATACCGATTTAGTGCGCGAGGGAAGTGAAGAGCGCCGCCGTTTCTTTGACGGCATGATGTCCCAGCTTGACCGCAACTTCCTGGATCAATTACTACGCTATAACCGTATCGTCCAGCAGCGCAACGTATTATTAAAGCAATTTGCAGAACGCGGTCAGGTCGATCGCCTCCATTTAGATAGTTACCACGCACCCTTAGTAGAACTGGGGGAATCGCTGGCAAAAGCTAGAAAGCAATTCTTGGAGGTCTTTTTGCCTAGTTTCAAGTTTCATTATTCCAAACTTTCAGACGACCGCGAGGACGTCGATATTCAGCTCGAAACCACTTTCGAAGCTGGGGGCTTTGACGCGGCGCTTCGCGCCGCGGAACCGCTGGATTTGTCCGCGCAGCGGACATCCATCGGAATTCATCGAGATGAATTTGATTTTAAAATCAATGGCTATTCCTTACGCAAATTTGGCTCCCAAGGGCAGCAAAAATCCTTCGTCGTCGCGCTAAAACTAGCGCAATTCGACTCCCTCGTAGCCGCCAAACCCCGCAAACCCCTCTTGCTCCTCGACGACATCTTCGACAAACTCGACGACCGCCGCATCCAGCGTTTGGTCCAAATGATGGCCGAAGAACACTTTGGCCAAGTCTTCATCACCGATGCCAGACCGGAAAGGACCAAGAAATTGCTGAAAGATTTGAAGGGGAATATACATTATATCTCTTTGTAGGGAGCTTTCTTAAAATGGTGAATGGTAAGTGGTGAATGGTAAATGATTCCCAATGAACTTTACTCTTTGATTCTGAACCGCAGTCGCACATTTACCATTTACCATTCACCATTTACCATTGTTCTTGCCATTCACTATCCTCCATTTACCATTCTTTCCCTATCTTTGAACAAACCTATTCAACCTCATGATATCCATTTTTGCCCAAGCTGAAAAGCACCTGGAGAAGACCGCCATAATTTCGGATGGTACAAATTATACTTATTCACAGCTTTTAGACGCCTCGAAAGCCTTCGCTTCGACCTTATTAGATAAAAATACAGACCTAAATGAAGCCCGAGTCGCCTACATGGTGAACCCTGGTTTTGATTATGTGCGGGTGCAGTGGGGGATTTGGCGTGCTGGCGGCGTGGCCGTTCCGCTTTGTTTGACCTACCCGTTGCCCTCTTTGCGCTATACGATTGAGAATTCTGGCTCGAGCATCGTGGTCGTTTCCCCGGAATTCGAAGAATTACTCAAACCATTATGCGAAGAGCTAGGATTACGTCTACTGACGACTAGTGACTCTCGACTAGCGACTAGCGACTCCCAATTGACGACCATCGACTCTCGACTAGCGACTCTCGACTATCGACTCCCGACTGTTTCTGCTTCCCGCCGCGCCATGATGCTCTACACCTCTGGTACGACGAATTTGCCCAAAGGTGTGGTGTCCACTCACGCGAATTTGAATGCGCAAATTTCGACTTTGATCGATGCTTGGCGTTGGACTTCGGCGGATTATTCGATCTGTATTTTGCCGCTGCACCACATTCACGGGGTGATTAATATCGTTTCTTGCTCGCTTTGGGCGGGGGCGACTTGCCAGTTTTTGCCTAGTTTTTCGGCGGAAGCGCTGTTTGATATCTTTAAAAAAGGTCAGTTGAACGTCTTTATGGCCGTTCCGACCATCTATTATAAGTTGATTACGCATTGGGAATCGTTGTCTGAGGTGGACCAAAAAGAGATGACCCACATTATGTCCAAATTCAGACTCATGATCTCGGGTTCTGCCGCGTTACCGGTTTCCGTGATGGAGCGCTGGAAGACGATTAGTGAACATAGCCTTTTGGAGCGTTATGGGATGACCGAAATCGGGATGGCCTTGAGTAATCCCTACGATGGCCCTCGTGTGCCGGGTCACGTGGGATATCCACTTCCGGGCGTTCAAGTGCGATTAGCGGATGAACAAGATAACGTCATTCCGGGTACAGAGATAGGGGAGATTCAGGTCAAAGGGCCAAACGTCTTCAATGAATACTGGCAAAAACCAGAGTCCACCGCGGAGTCATTTACCAAGGATGGTTTCTTCAAAACTGGGGACATCGCGACGATGGACGAGCTGGGAGGCTACCGGATTTTGGGCCGAAACTCCGTCGACATCATTAAATCTGGAGGCTATAAAATTTCCGCTTTGGAAATCGAAGAAGTTCTCCGCACCTACCCCGGAATCGAGGATTGCTGCGTCGTGGGCGTCGAAAATGACGAATGGGGCGAACTCGTAAGCGCCGCCATTGTCTGCCAAGATGATTTCGACACGAAAGCCTTAAATGCCTGGATGCGCGAACAAATGCCCGCGTATAAAACCCCTCGGGCGTACTACCGTTTGCCTGAATTACCTCGCAACGCGATGGGCAAAGTCACGAAAAAAGACGTCGTTAACCTAATCAAAAACTAACATGC
This sequence comes from Aquirufa antheringensis, assembly GCF_004307425.1. GTDB lineage: Bacteria > Bacteroidota > Bacteroidia > Cytophagales > Spirosomataceae > Aquirufa > Aquirufa antheringensis. Next base: position 186,712 of record NZ_SEWZ01000002.1, on the reverse strand, counting down.
TATTACGCGGAGTTGCCTTATTAGCTGCCTGTTTTGTTTCAGGCCAAATCCTGGGGGAAACCCTCGGTCGTTTTTTGGGGATCCAAGCAAACGTAGGAGGTGTCGGATTTGCGATGCTTTTCCTGATTTTATCCCAAAACGAGCTCGAAAAACGCGGCCTCTTCCACCTCGAAATGGGGGAGGGCGTACACTTTTGGTCCAAAATGTACATCCCCATCATCGTGGCCATGTCATCCGTCCAAAACGTCCGCGTCGCCTTCTCTAATGGCCTACTCGCCCTTTTGGCAGGCATCATTCCCGTCATCGCCTGCCTCGCCTTAATGCCCCTTTTATCTAAACTAGCGCCCAAAGACTAATGGAATACATCATCACCTTCCTCGACAAAAACGGCCTAGTCTTCGCTTTCCTCATCACAGGCCTCATCATGTATTTTTCGGAGAGAATCTCGAAAACCCTGACCCGCGGCAAAATCCCAGGCTCCGCCATTTCCATCTTCATGGGCTTAGTTTTGGCCTATTTCGCTGGCCTTGAAACCCTAGGCAAAAAAGGTATCGCCGACATTCCCGGTTTCTCCGGCTTCGAAATCATGGGCGGCCCCATGTTCCGCGACTTCGCCATCGTCTCTACCGCGATGGGCGCCAGCTTTGCCATTATCAAAAAGACCGGCCCCATCGGAGTCCTATCCTTATTTTTAGGTGTCATCATTTCCTTCGCAGCTGGCGTCATCATCGCCTATGCCATGGGAATCACAGACGCCGAAAGCCTCACCACCATCGGTGCCGGCGCCTGTACCTTCGTCGTAGGCCCCGTAACCGGAACAGCCTTAGGTGCAAGTTCCGATATCATTGCCATCAGTATCGCGGCTGGTGTAGTAAAATCGATTTTGGTAACGATCGGAACCCCTTTAATCGCCCCTTACATTGGATTGAAGACTCCCCAATCGGCGATGATTTTTGGTGGACTCATGGGAACCACCAGCGGAACAGCTGCCGGTCTCGCTGCCACAGATCCTAAATTAGTACCCTATGGAGCCATGACGGCTACTTTCTATACGGGATTGGGTTGTTTGATGTGCCCGTCGGTGTTGTATTTTTTGATGCGAGCGATTCTTTAAAAGAAAGCACAAAGCATAAAGCACAAATAATAAAGTTGGAGTCCCCCGCAGGGGACGAGTATAGTGATTGAATGGTAAGTGGTGAATGTCTTTTCAGGACTCTTTGACTCAGCCGTAGGCGACTAAATCGAGGAGCGATGATATAAGTAAATCTAGATCAAACTTTATTCTTTGTGCTTTTTGCTTTGCTCTTTGGAGCTGCGAAGCAGCGACTCTTGACAAAAGTTGTCAATACCCGAAAAGCCGCTTGAGTGCCTCGCGCTTATTTTCACTCAAAAATGCCCTACAGAGCAGCAAACCACATAAAATAAAAAGGGTGACAGAATCTGCCACCCTTTTTATTTCCTCCGGACTCTTTGACTAAGCCGCAGGCGACTAAGGCGCTTCGCGCCGACCAGCGACTTCGTCGCTTACAAATTCCTCTTCTTCAACTCGCTCACCGCAAAGTCAGCTGCACGAGCTGTCATCGCCATGTACGTTAACGAAGGATTCACACAAGAAGCGGAAGCCATTGCCGCACCATCCGTCATGAACACGTTTTTCACCTCGTGAACTTGGTTGTGCTTGTTAACGATTGAGTTCTTCACAGACGTACCCATACGAGCCGTACCCATTTCGTGAATACCTAAGCCGATGTGAGTATCTTGCTTGTTGTACGCGTTGATGTTTTTGAAGCCAGCCGCCTCTAACATAGTCGCTGCCTCGTTCATCATGTCCTCGCGCATTTGTAATTCGTTTTGGCCAAAGTCTGCAGAGAATTCCAATACTGGTAAGCCCCACTTATCTTTTTGTGCACTAAGAACGAAACGGTTCTCTGGGTTTGGAAGAATTTCTCCAAAACCACCAAAACCAACCGTCCATTGTCCTGGGTGTGTTAAGCTCTCTTTGAAATCTGCACCAAAGCCATCCGCTCCCACGCCACGGCCCCAACCCTCGCGGCTCGCGCCACCTTGGTATCCGAAACCACGTGAATAAGCACGCTTGTCTTTGCCCCAGTTTTGGAAACGAGGAATGTATAAACCATTTGGACGATTTCCGAACATGTAATCTTTCTCAAAACCTTCCACGGTCGCACTTGCACCTACCCCTAAGTGGTGGTCCATGATGTTACGGCCTAATTGATCCGAGTCGTTTCCTAAACCGTTTTGGTAACGATTCGATTTCGAGTTCATTAAGATCGAAGTAGACTGGATCGCACCCGCGTTCACGAAGATGATTTTAGCGAAATATTCTTTCGACTCGTTCGTGATTTGGTCAATCACGCGAACACCTTTGGCCTTCTGCGTAGCTTCGTCATAAATGATTTCAGCGGCAATCGCATTGTGAACCATCGTTAAACGACCTGTGCGCATCGCTGCAGGTAAAGTCGCTGATAAAGAGGAGAAATACGCGCCATACGGGCAACCACGCATACACTTGTTACGGTAATTACAAGACGAACGTCCTAAAGCGGTATGTTGTTTTCCTGGGTTTGTTAAGTGCGCTACGCGACCTACGGTCACGGCACGACCTAATTTCTTATTCACTGCATTTTTAAAGTGAGTCTCTGGAGCAGTCATCTGCATCGCCGGCATGAATTCAGAATCCGGTAATACGTCTAAGCCTTCAGCTTGCCCTGAAATACCTGCAAATTTCTCTACATATGAATACCAAGGCGCTAAATCATCATAGCCGATAGGCCACGGTGTACCTACACCTTCTTTTTCATTTGCTAAGAAATCCTCACGGTTCCAACGGTATGTTTGGCGACCCCATAACAACGATTTACCACCTGTGTGGTAAGCACGAGTCCAGTCGAATCCGCCTCTTTTCTCTAAATAAGGGTTTTGCTTATCGTTTTCGAATAAGTAGCGGTGCTCTTCGTTTGCCGTATAGCCTGTACGCATACCTGCCCAATACTCTTCAGCAGCCATATTCGTAGGACGACCACGGTGATCGAATTCCCACGGGTTTTTATTCGCCGTTTCGTAGCCTTCGATGTGCTTGATCTCGCGACCACGCTCTAAAACCGCTACTTTTAAGCCTTTTTCTGTTAATTCTTTTGCAGCCCAACCTCCGGAGATACCGGATCCGATGACGATTGCGTCAAACGTTTGGCCTTTAATTGCATCTATATTCAGATTCATTTTTTCTAATTTTTCAGATTAATACACGAAAGATTTTTGAGTCGGCTTCATATCCGTAATCAACTCAAATTTGCCAGGAACTGGCTCGTAAACGAAAGAAGCTTCAATGCCTTTTTCAGATGTATAGTATCCTAAAAGCGTTAATTCTTTCATTAATCTCCAGAATGGAACACCGTTAGCGCCTTCTAGTGTTTCTTTATCCACGTTATCGCCCACTTTGATTTTCTTCTGAGAATAGCTCTTCATTAAATCTTTTGTGTTTGCCTCTAGTAAAGTCAACATCGCCACTTGGCCTGCCGCAGGTTGTGCTAAGAAATTAGCTTTCGCTAAGTCGTTCACCCCTTTTAGGAAGCTGTTGTGTTCTGGTTTTTTGTAGCAATCTTTTAACATCATTTCGATGAAAGCGGGAACACCTGCATCGATAGCACCTGGCGTAGACGTTCTTGGAATAATATGTTCAGCGACAGCTGAGACGATTTGACGTTGCGCATCTGTTAGGCTAAAATCTGCTGCAACGATGGAGGTATTGCCTTTTCTCACATCCATGGCCATTAAGGTAGGAGCTGTGAAAGCACCTCCTAACAACAAGGCGATTTGAGAGATGGCATCTCTTCTTTTCATCATGAGTTTTATGTTAAATTGTTCTAGGTATTCGCCTAATATGAGGCGGAAAACAAATTTAATCACATTCTTCATTATTCAAGGGCAAAATGTGATTTTTTTGCTAATTTTCTACCATGAATAAACGCACTTTCCTTAAAGCCTGCACACTTTTGGGGGCTTCGGCGCCTTGGTTTTCGTATGCCAAAACCCAAACAGTCGAATCACTCGCTTCAGACGAAGATTTTTGGGAGGGAATCCGCGGAGGATATAAGCTAAGTCCAGACTTCATTAACCTGGAAAGTGGTTATTATAATATCACTCCGGAGTCTACTTTGGAGAAATACTTTCAGCACATCCGCAAAGTTAACGCCCAAGGAGCCTATTACATGCGGACGGTGCAATTTGAAAATAAAAAACGAATCGCAGCACGCGTTGCTCGACTTGTCGGTTGCCCGGAAGACACCCTTGTTTTAACGCGAAATACCACCGAATCCCTCGACACCATCATCAGCGGTTTTCCTTGGAAAGCGGGTGATGAGGCCATCTTTGCGATCCAGGATTATGGCGCGATGCAAGACATGTTCAAGCAGGTCGCTCGACGTCAGGGGATCGTTTTGAAAGTCATTTCATTGCCTACTAACCCTGCTTCTGATCAGGAAATTGTCGATTTATATGCCAAAGCCATCACCGACAAAACCAAGCTCATCATGGTGTGTCATATGGTCAATGTGACCGGCCAAATCAATCCCATTCGCCAAATCTGCGACATGGCACACGCCCGCGGTGTGGAAGTGATGGTCGACGGCGCACACGCCGTGGCGCAAATTCAATTCAAAATTTCAGACTTAAACTGTGACTATTATGGGGCGAGTTTGCACAAGTGGCTGGCCGTACCGTTAGGGGTAGGGATCTTGCATGTTCGAAAAGAAAAGATCTCGCAAATCTGGCCATTGTTAGCGGAGGAGGGAGTTCCTTTGACAGACATTAAACACTTAAATCACGTAGGAACGATTCCTGTTTACACGGATTTAGCCGTGGATGACGCCATCGATTTCTACGAAAAACTGGGCCCTGCTCGCAAGGAAGAGCGTTTACGTTATTTACAAAATTACTGGACCACGAAAGTGCGCGCTATTCCGCGTGTTCGATTGCACCATCCGGCAGATCCCACAAAATCTTGTGCGATTGCGAATGTGGGGATTGAGGGTATTAAGCCATCGATTTTGGCTGAGCGCTTGATGAAAGAATACAAGATCTTCACCGTAGCCATCGACGGAGGCAATATCCACGGCTGCAGAATTACCCCTAATGTTTTCACGACGCCGAAAGAACTGGACGTTTTAGTAAAGGCAATTAGCGAATTAGCAAGCTAACGGGTGATTTGACCAAAATATCTTGGTGGCTGTCTTTTAGTGATCCAGTTTTGTCGTCGAAGTGAAACACCTGCACGCGGTCTTCTTCTTGACTCGCGACTAACACAAATTTGCCCGAAGGATCGAAGGTGAAGTTGCGGGGGATTTTGGCCACGTTTTGATGGAATACCCGGGTTAATTTTCCATCTGCTTCGATCTTAAATACCACGACTTGATTGCTAGAGATGCGGTTAGAGGCCATCAACCATTTTCCGTTCGGCGAAATATGGATGTCCGCGGAGCCTTTTACTTTAGCGGCAGAAGTATCAGCTGGGATGCTTTGAATTTTATTCAATTGCGAACCTTTCACGGCGAAGACATCCACATCCGAACTCAATTCATTCAATAAATAAGCGCGATCGCCTTTCGCATTGAAACGAATGTGGCGTGGGCCGTTGCCTGGGGTGATGTTTATTTCTTGGGGACTTTCTGCTAAAAGTCCGTTTGCCAAAATGCGGTGTGCATACATCTTATCCGAGCCTAAATCCGTCACAAATAACGTATTTTGATCAGGAGAAAGAGCTACCATGTGAGCGTGGGCACTGTTTTGGCGGTCCTTGTTTATACTGGAACCTGAGTAGGCGATGTATTGGGAGAGAGGGTTCAGTCTCCCGGCCACTGTTTGGAAAACGCTCACACTTCCGCCCGAATAATTCGCGGTATAAACCGTTTGTGATTTTTCGCGGTACAGGATGAAACAGGGGTGATCACCACGACTTAATTCCGTGTTGATGGCCTCGTATTTTCCATTGCGTCTTTGGAAAGACGAGACACTTGCTTTGCCGTCGCCTTCTTCCGAAACGGAGAATAGGTAATCCCCTGAAATAGCCTGGTAGGACGCCGCAGGAGAGTTTAACGTATAGCTTTTGGAAGCTTTACCTGTCTTCGCATCCCAATTGAACACCTCGATGCCGGGGTTGCCTTTGGACGTATACGAACCAATAATCAGTTGCGGAAGCAGTAAAATCGTGCTCAAAGTCATATCGCTGGAGGGATTAATTTGTAAACTACCGGGGTCACGATGCGGGATAGGAGGGTGGAGCTAATCAGTCCACCGATCATCACGATCGCAAGCGGTGAAATAAGGGGATTTGTGGATATCGCGATGGGGATAAGGCCCCCTATCGCTGTCAAAGTTGTTAAAATTATCGGTAAAAAGCGAACTTCGCCGGCCTCGCGGATGGCTTGTTCCATCGGCATGCCCTCTGCGCGTAGCTGGTTTGTGAAATCCACCAACAAGATCGTATTTTTCACCTCTATACCCGCGAGCGCAATCAGTCCCACCGTCGCCACAAAGGAAAGCGGCGTTCCGGTAAACCATAGTGCTAAAAGTGCCCCCACGATCCCTAATGGAATCACGGAAAGTACAATTAAGGTACTCTTGAACGTTCCAAACTCGAGAATTAATACCGCGATAAAGAAGAAAATAGTCACTAAAATGATCGTCCCAAAACCACTGAAACTCTCGTTCGCGCTCTCTACTTCTCCACCCATCTCGAAATGATATCCGGCTGGAAGTGCCATCTTCTCCAGGTTTTTCTCAGTCTCCGCGATCACCTCGTTGTTCAAAAATCCTTTCTCCACAAATGAACTCACTGACACCAAACGATTCTTATTCAAGTGACTAATGCTCACAGGCGACGTTTGCAATCTGACCGAAGCCACCTGGCTCAAAGGAATCGCAGTTCCTTGCACGTTATTCACATATAGGTTATCGAATACTTCCAGACTCGGGTGTTTTGGATGTGGCTTCGAAACCACAATCGCATATTCCTTGCCTTCTTTGTCCGTCATTTTGCCCAAATCAAAACCGGCCACCACCAAGCGAATCATCCGGTCGATGCTGACCGTTGGGATGCCTAGCATGCTGGCTTTTTCCTTGTTGATATCGAATTTGATGTCCGATTTCAGGTTTTTCAACGGGTTCTTCACGTATATCGTGCCTTTCGTATTCTTCAGCATCGTTTCGACGCGGCTGGCGATTTGGCGTAGCGTATCTACGTTATCCCCTAAAATACGCACCTCCACAGGGGCCACCACCGGCGGGCCTTGCTCGAAGTTTTTCACTTCGATGGTCGCTGCTGGATAGTTCGTGTATTTCGTGCGCAATTTTTCGATGAGGTTGATTTTCTCGTCTGCACCCAGGTCATCCTGTAATTGGACGAACAAGTTGCCGTAATCAGTTCTGTCATTCAGCGGAATCGCATTATAATAGATACGTGGATTTCCTTTGCCCACGTTTGCAGAGACATATTTCACCTCGGGCAGCTTGCGCAGATCGCTTTCGATCAGTTTGGAAACCGAATCCGTGTAGGCCATATTCGACTGCAAAGGACTGAAAATATTAACCATAAACTGCGGTTTTTCAGACGCCGGAAAAAGACTAAATCCTACGACAGGGAAGAGTCGCAACGAAGCCGCAAAGATGACAAGGGCGATCAGCAAAGTCGTTTTAGGGCGAATAATAGCCCAATCTAACAAACGGGAATAAGACCCCGAGATCAGCTTTTTCAACACCCGCATGAATAAATTTCCCTCTGGATTTCCCTGGTGGGATTTCAGGATACGGCTTGATAAAAACGGTACTACCGTTAAAGACACGACTAAGGAAGCAACGATACAGAAAATCACCGCCATCGGAAGACTGCGGATGAATTCGCCAGACGCTTCTGGTAAAAAGACCAAAGGCAAAAAGGCAATAATCAAGGTCACCGTGCAACCTAAAACAGCCATCCCGATCTGATTCGTCGCCTTTAAGGTCGCGTCCAAACGGCTATGTCCCTCGCGCATCCAGCGCTCAATATTCTCCACCACCACGATACTGTCATCTACTAAAAGACCTAAAGCGACCACTAAACCCACGATACTCAGCTGGTTAAGGCTGTAGCCCATGATGTTCAAGAGGATAATTCCGATCGCTAAGGATAGCGGGATCGAAATCATCACGATGGAAGCGGCGCGTAAGCCGAGCGGCAATAAAGTTAATGCCACTAATAAAATGGCGATGATAAAGTCCTTCAATAGGCCGCTAAGGCGGGTATTGACGTTTTCGGCTTGGTCGAAATTCACGACTAAGTCGATGTTCTTCGGCAAAGTCTTCTTGAATTGGGCGATCACCGGTTCGTAAGCGGCCTGGGTTTTCGCGATGTTTTCGCCGGATTTTTGGGCGGCGGTCACGAAAAGACAGCGGTTCTGGTTCAAGCGCGTGATGTGATTTTCGGGGGCGTAGTCGAAATAGACTTTGGCCACATCCGTTAACAGTACGTTTTTCCCTTGATACGAGAAGACGATCGTATTTTTGATCTCGTCGATGTTCTGGTAATTCCCTGATGTGAGGATATTAAAAGACTTCGAATTTTCCACGATACTTCCGCCGGGAATGTTCGCGATTTCGCTTTGGATTGCTTGCAACACGCGGTCTGGCGATACCTGCATCTGCGCCATCTTTTCGATGTTCAAATCGATCTTCACCTGCGATTCTGGCAAGCCAGAAATCGTCACTTTCTTCAAGGCAGTGACTTTCTCCAGATCCTCTTGAAGACGTTCAGCCGTGATTTTCAGTTGGTCTAGAGATGCATTGTTCGAAATCAGCGCCATCTGCAACACGTTCGTGCCGGATGGAGTGGCTTTTTGAGCCTCAAGTTTGATGACCTCTTTAGGTAATTCCCCTTTGAGACTATTCAATTCGCGGACGATTTCTGAATATTTCTCGTCTACGTTTACGCCGTATTTATAATAGACTGCAAACACCGCTAGACCATCACTAATCGTCGTGTTGATCTTGCGCACGTTCTCCAGTTCGTACAATCTTTTCTCGACCGGCTTCACCACTAGTTCCTCCATGTCATCCGGACTTGTACCCGGATAAACAGCGATAATAGGGAATTGAGGGGCATTCATGTCCGGATCTTCCGCCCGGGGCATTGTCATAATCGTGACAATCCCCACGACCACGACCATTAAAAACATCGTGAGCGTAAATTGGTAATTCTTTACCGCGTAGTTAGCTATCTTCATAATTAGCGGACGATTTTAATGGCTGAACCTGCGTCTAAATAGGCATTTCCGCTGGTGATGAGTGATTTTGCTTCTTCCAAACCTGCAGAAACAAATACCTTCCCGTGGTCAATACTCGAGATCTGAATCTTCACTTTCTCCGCCGTTTTACCGTCTTTTGTGATGAACACATAACCCTCCGTCGCATTTCCATCCAAAATCGCATCGTATGGAATCACCCAGGATTTAATCTGTTTCCGCGGACGAATTTTCGCTTTCCCAAAAAGCCCCGCCGCCAGCTGCGCTGTCGGCGTACCACTGATGCGCAAACTCACCCAAAGCGTTCCCGTCACCGGATCGACTCCCTCGGATTTGGCTAAAACGGACGCGTTAAAAGTCTTCCCGTCAGCCGCATCCAGCGTAATCTCCGCTGGATCTCCTGCCTGCGTCGCCGCCCAATCACGATCGATCAAACCCACTTTTAACACCCAATTTCCTTTGTTTGCTCCATTCAACAAAACGACCGGAGTTCCGGGTCCCACGACCTGGCCATCGTTGGCTAATTTCTTCAATACGAAACCGGATTTTACGGCTCTGATTTCAGCATAGCTTTGGTTAAACGCACCCGCATTATAGGCCTGCTGTGCGATCTCTAGGCCGGTTTTGGCATTTTGAAATTGCTCCAAAGTCGCCACGCTATCGCGGTACAAGTTCTTCGCTCTCGCGTGATCGCGTTGTGCTTTTTCTAACATAATTTGCGCTTGTTGCACCTGCGCCTTGATTTCGGTCAGGTTTAGGCTGGCCAATAATTGACCCGCTTTCACGGCATCGCCTTCTTTTACGAATACGTGCTGAATCACGCCGCCTATTTTGAAACCTAAATAGGTCTCATCTTCGGTCGTGAAGACGCCAGAAGCCTGGATGGGGCGGGTGATGGTTTCTTGTTGCAAGGAAATCACGGAAACCGGGATGACTTCGCTGGCTGTGGTAGCCGCGGCTTCCTTCTTCTTCGAAGAACAAGCGGAGAATACCGCGATAAGGGAAATAAGTAGGCAGATCTTTTTCATTAGAGTGGGTAGCTGGCAGCTTCGCGCTCGTAGGCGGCAGCGGCGATTAATACGTTGAATTGTTTTAATTGGTAGTTGATTTGGGCGTTCATCCATTGATTTCTGGCGTCCACCGTTTCTAAATAGGTGCTCACGCCCTCTTTATAGCCCTTTTCGATGAGGCGTAAATAAGCGGAGGCCGCCTCGTAGGATTTCGTGGAGGCCTGAAAGCTAACGATCGAAGATTGTACGTTCTTTTGGGCGATTTCGGTAGCCATATTAAATTGCTTTGTGCTCAAATCCAACGCATTTTTCGCGGAGGCGATATCTAATTGCGTCTGTTTTACCTTGTATAGGTTTCGCTTCCCCGAAAAAATGGGAATGTCCATTTGTAGGCCAAAGAAATAGTAGCCACTCTTCGAGCTGATGTTATTTAACGTAGCCTGCGATCCCAGGTTCACGAAACCATTTAACTTAGGCAGGTAAAAGGACTCATTCATCTTCAAAACCGTCTCTTGGATGTTGATCGATTTAGAAAGTAAGGTTAATTCCTCACGAACGCCGGGAACAACCGAGTAGACTCCGGCCACCGCTTTTTCGACTTCAAAATCGATGCGAATTTCAGCGCGCAATTCGCGGTTCAATAAGAAATTGAAATAGTATTGTGCTGTCTGATTTTGTTTCACTGCATCCGCGATTTGTGCTTGAATCGTGGCGATTTCACTGTCTGAACGCAATAAATAGGCGGGTAAACCTTTGCCGTTTGCTAACAGCTTTTCGTTCACTTTCTTGCCTTCTAGCGCTAGATTGAGGCTGTTTTCGTAGACTTTCACTAAACCTAAGCTGAGCAAATAGTTATAATAAGCCGTCTTGATTTGCTTGACTAACTCGCGCTTGTACAGCGAAACGTCTTCGCGTTGCAGGCTGAGGGATTGCTCTTGGATTTGCTTGTTGTAGCTGATGTCCTTGTTATACAATGGCATCGTCGTTTGCACTTTCACATCGTAGAAGTCGCGGGGAAAGAAATTCGTCTCCACGTTCGCAATCTGTGGAAAGGCTGTGCTTTTCGTCAACGCATTCAGCGTGGAATACACCGGATTCAATAAATCTCCCACCGGGAAAGCGATGCTACGACCACCCTCACCACTTTGGTAGCCACCTTGGAAGGCGACGCTGGGTTGGTAGAGGCTTTGGGCTGTTTTCAGGGCGATCATCGCCTTTTCCACCTGGATGGATTTCTGTTGCAGCGTGATGTTTTGTTGAAAGGCCGTAGCAACATATTCGTCGAGGACGGACTTTTGGCCAAAAACAGGCAGGGCAAAAAGGAGTAATAAATATTTCATGTTAGGCTTTTTTCATCGTTTTCAATAACCAATCCAGCGACTCGTGCATCGTCTTTTCCACGTCCTCCGCTGGCACTAATTTGTCTAATCGCTGGCGAATCGCGAGGGAAACCAGGCCGTGCACCATACTCCAAACCGCCATCGCCACCGTTTCCACTTTGGCAGGGACTACTAATCCTTTGTCCATCGCATCTTGTACGATCATTTTCAAGGCCTCTAGCGCCTGATCGCCACTCGACCAACCTGCGCCCATATCGATTAAGGCGGACATGGGGGCCTCCTGAATGAACATCAAATCATAATATTCCGGATATTCTAGGCCAAAATTCAGGTAATTCACACCCATCTGGTGCAAGCGTTCGATAGGATCGCTGATTAAGGCCAAAGCGATATTTTGCTCCAACATCTTCTTAAATCCTGACTCGCAGCAGTAAAATAAGATCTCGTTTTTATCCTTAAAATACAGATATAGCGTCGTGGGGCTATATTGTATGCGTTCAGCAATCTTCCGGACGGACACTTTGCTGAAGCCCTCTTCCACGAACAATTTCATCGATTCTTCTAGAATCAAGGATCGAATCTCCTGTTTTTGTTTCTCTTTTCTCGCGACTATTCCCATTTTTTTGAAAAATTACACCGTAAAGTTAATTAACAGTGTTAAGTTTTCAAAATTTAGTATTTTGCAACAAATACCAAAAGCTATGAAAATCAACTTTATCCAAAAAATCCAACACATCGGGATTCCCGTGCATAACATGGAAATTTCCATTCCCTTCTACGAACGCCTCGGTTTCGAGAACGTGATGGAATCGCCCTTTGAGTTTGACGGTGGTTTTGGGACGTGCGTGATGATGAAAAATCAGGAGGTGATCGTGGAGTTATACCAAATGCCGGAAAAGCAATTAGCCGAAATCAAACAACGCAAAGTCGGTCACATCGACCATTTCGCGATCGACGTAGAGGATGTAGATTACGCGTTCGAAGCCTTGAAGAAGGCAGGATTTGATATTATCGAGAAAGAGCCCACTTTTTTAGCTTTTTGGAAAAACGGCACACGCTTTTTTAATGTCAAAGGCCCGAACGGCGAGATCATCGAATTCAATCAGATCCTGTAATGAAAGCGGCCGTTCTCGTAAAACCTTTGCAAATCGAACTAGGCGATCATCCTATCCCAAATCCAGGTCCCGGCCAGCTGCGTATTCGCTTGCAGGAAGTGGGCATTTGCGGATCGGATATACATTATTTTGGGGGCCATCGTCCGTTGCCTGAACCCACCATCATCGGCCATGAGGGCTGGGGCTACATCGACGCGCTAGGTGAGGGCGTGAATCGCGAACTAGGCGAAAGAGTCGTCATAGACCCTAATGCGCCTTGCGGAGAATGTAGCTATTGCGCCCGCGGACAAGCTACGGTATGCCCGAATAAACGCACCATCGGTCTAAACGCCCCCGGTTGTTTCGCGGAATACGTGCTGATTCCGGCAGATTTCGCTCACAAACTGCCAGACTCTATTACCTCGAAAGATGCTGTGACCATCGAACCCACGGCTGTTGCTTACAATGCATTAAAAAAAGCGTCGCTCACGAAAGGCGATGCCATCTACGTCCTAGGCCTTGGAGCCATTGGAATGTTAATTACACATCTCGCGGTAGAGCAAGGTTTACACGTCTTCGCGAATGATTTGAATCCCGTTTTGCAGGAGAAAGCATATGAATTCGGGGCCCTAAACGGTGATTGGAAAGCGCAAGACATTCGTGTGATTTTCGAATGTACGGGTTCAGCGGCTGCTACTACACAGCTTATTGCTGATGCTCCGCGAGGTGCCAGTGTGATTCTCTTAGGCTTATCCGAAAAGCAGGCTAGCTTTACCCCCTTGGATTTAGTTCGCCGAGGCATTTCGATCCAAGGATCTTTAATTTACGATCATCCAGAAGATTTCAAGTCTGTGATTCAGCTGATCAAAGACGGAAAAATTCAACCGCATAAAATCATTTCAAAATACATCCCTTTAGCGGAAGTTCAGGCCGGTTTACAACTGGCCACGGATGGACATCCGGGAAAAATAGTCGTTCAAATCGTATGAAAAACTCGATGTCCTGGCTCCAAATAGGCGTAGTCTCCCTCTGCTTTTTGCTCAATTTCAACGACGGAATAGACGTTTTGCTTGTCTCCTTTGCTGGCGAGCACATCATGAAAGAATGGGGATTGAACAATGCGCAGCTAGGTTACGTTTTTTCAGCTGGATTAGCGGGTATGACGGCGGGCTGTTTCTTGATTGCACCTTTGGGGGATCAGTGGGGAAGGCGTAAGGTGTTTTTAGGCTCCTTGTTATTAATTAGTGTGGGCATGTTACTCGTTTATTTTGCTCCATCATTAAATGCATTGCTGATTTTCAGATTCATCACCGGTCTAGGCATCGGCGGGATTCTTCCTAATTTAGCCACGGTTGCCTCTGAGTTTTCCACCGATAAAACCCGCGATTTCAATGTGGGGATTGTGCAAGGAGGTTGGCCTTTGGGAGCGATTTTGACTGGATTTGTGGTGGCCTGGGTGTTTCCGCTTTTAGGCTGGCGCGCGACCTTTTTGATCGCGAGTGCATTCTCGTTTGCACTTTTACTCTTAGTCTATTTCTTCCTGCCAGAATCCCCGGGATTCGTGCCGGAATCGAAACACAGTAAGACGAAGATAAAAGAACTCTTTACTCCAGAATACAGAACCTCCACGCTCTTACTTTGGACGGCCATTTTCTTCGGCTTTTTGACTTTATACACTTTGATCAGCTGGGTACCTACGCTCGCCAAACAATCCGGCATGCCCTTCGAACTCGCCACCTACGTGGGGATGACCTTGAATTTTGGGGCCTTTACAGGCGTTTTTGTGATGGGTTTAGCGATTAGTCAAATTGGCATCAAGAAAACGATGACTCTTTTCTTCATCATCGCCTTTGTGTTGATGAATTTTTATGGAAATGTGAAGCTGGATTATGTGATAAACCTGACACTGGTCTTCTTCATCGGCTTTTTAGTGCAAGGCGGATTTAATAGTTTCTATCCAGCCGCAACACGCATTTACCCAGCGGCAATCCGTTCGACGGGGGTGGGATTAGCGATGGGGGCGGGCCGTTTTGGAGCAATTTTGGGACCCACCGTCTTTGGCCTACTGACAGATTCCGGCATGTCCGTGGCAGGTCGATTCTTAATTTTCTCGCTTCCAATCCTGGTCGCCGTGTTTTTATTGCATAAAATCAAGAGCAAAGAACTCAGTTAAAAAGAAAAAGGCGAACCACTGGTCCGCCTTTTTACCCCTTAATCTTTCACTATAATTTGTTGATGTTGGGTAAATTAGTTCATCGCGACGATATCGCGCTTCACTTCCGTTTTGATCGTAAACGACTTAGAAGTGATCACGTTTTTACGCATATCTAACACGACCATACGGTAGCTTCCGTCAGATAATCCCGCTAAATTGAACAATTTTTGCGTTGTGATAGCTTCCTTGTGAATCTCGTTATTTTCTCCATCGTAGATGACGACCGTGGCTCCTGCTTTGACAGACACCATATATTTCAATTTACCTACAGATTCGATGTTCACGGGAAGCGATAATTCTGCTCCAGTAGCGGCAGAAACGACAAACAGGCTGGCTGCGAAAAATAGGGCAGCAAATGTGTACTTTTTCATAATGCTTGATTTTAATAAACTTAGGCGGAATGATTTCCGTTTGTTGACCCAAAACTAGTGCTTTCGCATTACCCGCAAATTAAATCCGTGTTAATTTTCACTTTTCTAAGAAAGCTCTTCTATAAAAAATGCAAAAACTTGAAATAGTACCATAAAACAGTGTAGAAAAGTGAAATTTTATTCGAAAAATCTCTATGTTACGGAATTATTAAGAAAGTCACTTCTATTTAACAAGTAGATAACAATAGCCTAACAATGGCTTAATCAATTCAGATTGGGTGAGATCTAATTTTGTGCCATGATTAAAACATGTCAACATTATTCGTATCACACCAATTTTATGAAACAGTCATTTAAGTGCCTCATTTTAGTTCTACTATTTCCATTTATCGCGTTTTCTCAGGTAAATGTGACCGGAGTAGTTAAATCTTCTAAAGAAACCCTAGTAGGAGTAACCGTTTGGTTGAAAAATCCATCAACAGGTAAAAATCAAGGAGCATCTACTGACATCGACGGAAAGTTTACTTTTGCTAATGTAGCCCCAGGAACTTATACCTTAAGCTCTAGTTATGTTGGTTTTAAAGAGTATGCAAATGCTGCATTTAAGGTAGCGAATGAACCGGTTTCGGTTACGATTGAGTTAGAAGAAGACAGTAAGTTATTAGCGGATGTCGTAGTGAAGACGGTGGCTAAAAAAGAAACGGCTACTGCCTTGATCAATACATTAAAATCTAGTTTCATCGTGGCGGATGGTCTTTCCATTGAGTCTATTAAGAAGACACCCGATAGAAATGTGAGTGATGCCTTGAAGCGTGTGAGTGGTGTAACCATTCAAAATGATAAATTCGTATTAGTACGTGGTTTAGCGGATCGTTATAACTCTGCTTTATTGAATAAGACACAATTGCCTTCCACAGAGCCAGATCGTCGTGCCTTTTCATTTGACATTATTCCTACTGCTTTAATTGATAACATTATTATTAACAAAGGCGCTGCAGCAAACCTTCCTGGTGATTTTGCAGGCGGTTTAGTACAAATCACGACCAAAGAAGTTTCAGGCGATTTTGCCTCTGCTTCTTTAGGTGTAAGCTATGGCTCTCTTTCTACTTTCAAGGATTTCAAATTAATTGAATCTGTTGAATTCCCTTCTACTTTCCCTTCCACAAACGCTTTCAGAATTAGTGGAAATGGTGACAAGCGAGCATATACGAAGTTGATTGCGACTCCTGGTATTACAGAGTCTTCTAGCCTTCCTAACTTCAATGGGAGTGTGGCTTTTGGTGTAAAAAGAAATAACTGGAACGTATTATTTAGCTCTACAGCGAGAAACACGTTTTCTTCCTCTACGACAGAGCGTATTGATTACTTATCTTCCACTGACTTAGCTTACAAATACAAGGATATTAACTTCTCGCAAACGAAGTCCCTAAGTGGCTTATTGAATGTGGTTTATTTGGGCCAAAACCGTTACAGCTGGAAGACTCTAGCTAACTACCAAACAGAGGATTATTTCTTGAATAGAACGGGTGAAAATTACGATAACGTACAGAACATCTACAGTAATTCATCTAATGCCATCCGTAAAATGGTGGTTAATACGCAGTTTGACGCAAAAATCAAGACTTGGGATTTTAACATCGGATATAATTTAATGCTTCGTGATCAACCTGATTACCGAGTTAATCCTACTGCTTCGTATTTAAACTCAGGCAATCCTTATTTGACTGCTTGGAGAGACACTTACCGTTTCTGGAGCGTGATGGATGAAAATGCGGGAAATGCAGCGATTAATAAATCCTTAGGGGATTTCAAAGTAGGGGTAGGATACTTGAAGAAATACAGAAACTTCAAAGCCCGTGTATTCCGTTACGAAACCATTGATATGTTAGGTGAGGTAACGAATAATACGGATCGCTATACGGCTGATTTCGACTTAGCGAATGGATTTGTGATGTATGAAAAAGAGATGGGATTATTCAAGTTGAATACGGGTCTTCGTACAGAGTATAACCTCTTTAATATCGCAACGGCTGACTTTAGTGGTCAAAAAGTGAATGTGGAAAGAGAATACTTAGATCTTTTGCCATCCTTAAACTTAACCTACTCTGCGACGGAAAAAACGAAATGGAGAACATCGCTTAGCAAAACCTTAGCGAGACCAGAGTTCCGTGAAGTTGCGAATTTTGCTTACTATGACTTCGTACGTAATGCGCAGTTATTGGGTAATAAGGATTTGGAAAAGTCAGATATCTACAACATTGATTTCAAATGGGAATTATATCCAAAAGCAGGAGAAATCTTCTCAGTGGGTGTTTTTGGTAAGAAATTCATTAAGCCTATTGAGCAAATTGTAGCGGATGGTTCTGTTCCTTCTAATCTAGCTTTAACGTATACGAATCCACCATCTGCATTAGTCTATGGCTTGGAAATGGAATTTAGAAAAGCGATTAACTCTTGGTTAGATTTATACTCTAACATGGCGTTGATTCAATCGGAGGTAGAAGTTCAAGGGGTAAAACGCCAGCTTCAAGGCCAATCTAATTATGCATTGAATGGAGGTTTGAACTTCCACAAAGGAAACAATACGATGAATTTAACCTATAACCGAGTAGGCGATCGCATCGCTTCCGTAGGTTTCCAAGGTTACCCAGATATTTTTGAAAATTCAAGAGACGTTATTGATATCGTTTTCTTACATAAGTTTTCAAAAGGAGAAATTAAGTTAGCGGTGAGCGACATCTTAGCTCAGCCTACTACTTTCTACCAAAAGCCTTCACGTGATTTAATTAAAACAAACAACGAAACATCAGTTTCACTCACCGTTAATTTCAATTTCTAACATGAAAAAATTACTAGTTATCGTAGCAGCTTTAGCAACATTTGGCTGTTCAAAGGATTTAGGTGGCGATGTAGCACCTATTAACGTACCCTCTACTACGACTTTAAGTGGAAACATTACGGCAACTACAACCTTAACTGCGGATAAGGAATGGACATTAAAAGGATACGTTTATGTAACCGATGGAGCTACCCTTATTATTCAACCGGGTACTGTTATCAAAAGTGACATCTCAGAAAAAGGCGCCTTATGTATCGAAAGAGGTGCAAAAATTCAAGCAGAGGGAACAGCTGCGAAGCCTATCGTCTTTACGTCTGGTAAGGCAGCTGGCGAGCGTGCTCCGGGAGATTGGGGTGGCATTGTCATCTTAGGAAGAGCGAAGACGAACCGTACCTCTGAGCCTACTATCGAGGGCGGTATTGGTCGTGCCTATGGTGGAACGGATAACGAAGATAACAGTGGCGTGATGAAATATGTACGTATTGAATACGCAGGTATCGCGGCATTGCCTAACTCTGAAATCAATGCCTTGACTTTCGGTGCTGTAGGTAGCAAGACGATCATCGAGAACGTGCAGACAATCTATGCGAATGATGATGCCTTTGAATTCTTCGGAGGAACGGTTTCTCCTAAGTATTTGTACGCTTTTGCGACAGCTGATGACGATTTTGACTTTGATTTTGGTTTTACAGGTAAAGTATCCTTCTCTATTTCAAGACGCGACCCAGCTTTTGTAGACACGGGTGATGCGGGTAATGGAATCGAATGTGATAATGATGGAACAGGTTCTGTCGCTACTCCATTCACACGTCCAGTTCTAGATAATATGACTTTAATTGGGCCAAACAATGCAGCAGCACTTTCTAATCATAATTTAGCGATGCGTTGGAGACGTGCTACTCAATTCGAAGTAAGCAATTCCACATTCATTGGATATATGAAAGGTGGATTCAGTTTAGAAAGTATCGAAACGGCACAAGCCTACAAGGATGGAGTTTCTACTTTCAAGAACAACAAGATTGGCACTTATACGCCTAATGCAGCTTTGAATTTTATCAGTAAGTCAGCTGTCATTACTTCTGCTGATGTAAAGACGAAGGCTTTAGCTGATGGTAATTCGGAAATCGAATCGACAGATGCCGAGATCTTGAAACTGGAAAAACCAAGCTGGACTACAGGCTGGACACGTTTCCCAGTAAAAGGTCAATAAGATAATATATTGGTGTAATACAGAAAATGCCGGTGAGATTCTCATCGGCATTTCTTGTTTTATTGATTTGATAACGTCGTGTTTACAATCTGATTATTTGTATATCTTAGCTTTGGCTTTCTAAACAAGAAATATGAACAAACTACACACTTTACTATTCCTTCTATTTGCCGTTTCTATTACGGCCTCAGCTCAAAAAGACCCAGATGCACGTGTCATCGTTATCACTACGGATGGTTATCGCTGGCAAGAATTATTCAACGGTATCGATACTTCCCTTGTGAAAATGAAGCGCTTTCACCACGGTGACTCTGCTCGGTTAATTGCCCAGTATTGGTCTCCTTCTTTACAAGAAAGACGTAAAAAATTGATGCCTTTTTTCTGGGGTAAATTAGCTGCTTCTGGCCAGTTGCATGGAAATAGAAAAGAAGGAAGTCAAGTGGATAACGCAAATCCGTATTGGTTTTCCTATCCAGGATACAGTGAAATTCTAACTGGGCAGGTGGATACGTCTGTTAATTCAAATGAGTATAAGCCTAATCCGAATACAAACTTTTTTGAGTACTTAAATTCCTTGCCAGCCTATAAAGGTAAGGTAGCTGCATTCGGTGCATGGGATGCCTTTGATCGCATTATGAATGAGAAAAGAGCTGGTTTTCCGGTGGTTAATGCCTTTGATTCGTATCCAGAATTAGAGAAAGATCCAGAGACTCAGCTGATAGCAAAGATGTTAAAAGAATCATTCAAGCCCTTTGGCATGGCTGAATCAATTGATGTATTTACGCATTTCAAGGCGATGCATTATTTAAAGAAGAACAAGCCGAAAGCACTCTACATTTCGTACGGAGAAACGGATGAATTTGCGCACGAAGGAGCCTATAATCATTACCTGGATGCAGCACATCAATTTGATGCGTGGGTAGGAGAGATTTGGGATTTTGTGAATACAGATCCAGATTACAAAGGTAAAACTACCTTGTTAATAACAACTGATCATGGTCGTGGCGATGCCATCAAGACGCAATGGACATCCCACGGGGAAAGAGTAAAAGACTGTTATCAGATTTGGTATGCGATGATAGGAGCTAATGTTCCTGCCTTTGGGGAGGTGAAAACGGCAGAAAAGGTCTATCAAAAAGACTTAATTCACAAGGCAGCCAAGGCCATCGGAGTATCTTTTAAAAGCGAGGTAAAGTAAGGGATTTAACAATTCCTTAACATAGGTATTGTAAATGAAACTTACCTTAGTAAATTGAATTTTTATTTTAAAAATAGTTTTATGTTCGGATTAGATCCTACACTGTTTTTCTTACTGTGCTTCTGTTTATTAGCCGCTTGTGCTTTTGAATTCGTTAATGGTTTTCACGACACAGCTAACGCAGTAGCCACCGTAATTTATACACATTCCTTGCGTCCTACGCAGGCAGTTGTTTGGTCTGGATTTATGAACTTTTTAGGTTTATTGACCGGTGGTGTAGGGGTTACAATGAGTATTATCGGTCTACTCCCCACGGAGTTGCTCGTCGACACGAATGTCTATCATTCGATGGCTATGGCCCTTTCCCTATTGATTTCAGCAATTTTGTGGAATCTGGGCACCTGGTATTTTGGTATTCCGGCTTCTAGTTCTCATACCTTAATTGGTTCTATTATTGGAATTGGATTAGGTCACGCCTTGTTGCCGGAGCAATCGAATAAAGGTATTTCTGCCTTGAATTGGGATAAAGTAATTGAAATTGGTCAAGCCTTGTTGTTATCGCCATTGTTTGGCTTTGCTTTGGCCATTATCCTAATGTACATCTTAAAGAAGACGGTTACCAATAAAGAGATTTTCAAAGAACCTAAGAAAAAATCGCCGCCTCCCTTGTGGATTCGCTCCCTTTTAATCGCAACTTGTACCCTTGTTTCGTTCTTTCATGGACGGAATGATGGCCAAAAAGGAATTGGATTAGTGATGGTTATCTTAATCGCTTTCTTACCAGGTTATTTTGCGATCAACACGACTCTTGATATGCAGATGGTGAAGTCAAGCTTAGCCACTGTTCAAACGATTTCCGCTAAAATTGATACCATTCCTTTGTCCGAAAAAGAACGTGAGGGGCTCGCTGCTTTAAAGAAGTCAGCTGGCGAATTAGCGGTGATCACGGCGCAAAACTTAAATCCATCGACGCTTTCAACGGATCAGAAATTTGCGATTCGAAAAGCAGCACTTACCATAAATAAATTCTCTAAAAAGTTAATTGAAAGCGAATCGGTGGCTCTATCCGAAACAGATAAATCCGTCTGGAAAAAAGCGACAGCTGGATCCAAGGCACCTTTCTTTACTTTTGGGGCTTCTTCTAGTACGGGAATGGCTGGCGTAACCGATTTTGCCCCTAACTGGGTGATGTGGATGGTGGCTCTTTCACTAGGTTTAGGAACGATGATCGGCTGGAAACGTATTGTGGTGACCATTGGAGAGAAAATTGGAAAGGATCACTTAACGTATGCACAAGGTGCTTCTGCAGAGTTAATTGCTTCACTTACGATTGGTTTAGCGACGGCTTACAAATGGCCAGTGAGTACGACTCACGTATTAAGTTCTGGTATTGCGGGAACGATGGTGGCGCAAAGAGGTATTAAAAATCTACAAGGTGGGACCGTTAAAAATATCGTTATGGCTTGGATTTTAACCTTGCCTGTAACGATTATTCTTTCTGCTGTATTGTTCTTATTCTTCCGTTGGATTACGGGATAGTTTTCCTTTAAAATAGATCCACGATGCGGCGGATAGGGCAAGTCCTGCCAATCCTAAGATCGTGATCCAAGAGAAAAAGAGTTGCGGCAGGTTCCAGTTTGGAAAAATAAAACCTGCCGCAATTAATAACACATTGTATCCTAAGTAGCCAATCGAGTCTACGATATACATCAAGAAACCGATATTCGCTTTGTGTCTGGTGATCGCGATCATGCGCTCAAACACGGACGTTGTGATGGTTAAATAGGGCAAGTATATGCCAAATCCGGTCAGTACAATCAGCCAAAAACTATTCATCGAATGCACGCCCCACAAGCCAGCAATGACCAGTAATAAATAGCCGGTTGCAATGGCGCTTAGGCTAATAAAAAACGCGAGGTAATTTCGTTTGATTAAGACTAAACTTCCGTTAATCACGAGGATTCCAATGGTGACCCAGATCTCTGTTTGGGAATATATTGAAGGCACTCCATCATACCCTAAATAATGCCAAATTTCCGGCGCAAAATCCGATCGAATGCCGCGTAACAAAGAGGCAAACAAATACAATAAGGAGATCGTTAAAATGCCCGGCCAAAGTTGCTTTACCAGCTGAATGCGGTCTTTCTGGGTCATAGGTTGACGTTCTGCTCGATCGGCCACTTCTTGCGCAGTAGGTCGCGGAATCTGCGTCAACATCCAGACAAAAAACAAAAAAGGAAGCGCGTATAGTAAGCCAGCCGCAAAGGGCATCCAGTTCTCAGCGACGCCCCAATTCAATAAGGAAACACCTACCGATTTAGATACGCCATCGGCTAGAATAAAACTGCTCCCCAAGGCAGCGATGAATAATTCGGTATTCTTTTTGCCCTCTAAAAAACCTTGGATATAACCGAAAATCATCCCGAGCGGGAGACCATTCAATAATAAAAAGATCAAATTATAGGGCTTTGGCACTAACCCAAATCCCAACAACGCTAACTCCGCTATTAGAATACTCATGATAATAGCCCTCGCTCGTTTTTCCCAGGTGATGGAGGAGACGAAGAAAATGCCGCACCATTTCGAAAGCATATAACCCGCGATTTGAGATGATATGAGAATTGATTTCCAATGGATGCCCATGAAAAATTGTTCCTCATAAGTGCCTGCTGTAAACGGCTTGCGAAATCCATAGACACAGAAATAACAACCAAAAGCGGCGATCATGGACCAGGCAGGATGCCATTTCCAATTCTTTACATCTGTCTGGATCATTTCAAGTGCTCCCGTAGCATCGAGGCGTAAAATTCTATGGGCTGAACAGGTAGGTTAGGGACTTTGGCCATATCATCATAGCGACGCAACTGAACGGCGTCCCGGTAATAGGGATTCGCCTCAAAAGCCTGGCATTCTTCCGCTGACATCGGTCCGCCTTGTAAGTGCAGGCTGATAACCGACGGCTCGCTCAATAGCGCAAAATAGTCCGGTTCCACCGCACACAAATAGCGCTTCGCAGCTACGTGCAAATGTACCGGCTCTGAAACGGCTTGCGTGAAGTATTTAATCAAAAAACGATGGCCTAATTCCTCATGTAAATCATCAATTCCCTGCTCCGGCGCGTCATCCGGAAGGGCGTGCAATAAATGGCCCACATCGTGCAACAAGGAGGCAACCACTAAACTAGTAGACGCCTGTTCTGCAAAGGCTAAATGCGCAGCCTGTAACGCATGTTCCCCCTGTGTCACCGGCTCTCCACCATATTCAGAGTCCCCTTGTTCTTGGAATAGGGTGATGATTTTATCGATGATGTCTTTAGCCATGGCTTGTCAATTATTTATGTTAAATTAGGGCTTATAAAAGGCCAATAAAAGGCGAATAAGGCTATTTAAAGGAGATTTTACCTAGGGGTAATTATTTGATAATATGGAAGAAAACTATACGATAAGAAAGGCAGAACAATCCGATGCTTCATCCGTAAAATGCTTGCTGGAGGAGTTAGAAAATCGCGAATTTGACCAAGGAATTTTCGATCGTATTTATGCGGAATACTTGCATACTCCTTTAACGCTTATGCAGGTTGCCGTCCATGGTGAGGATGAAATCGTCGGTTTCATTTCATGCAAGGGGCAATCCCTTTTACACCATGAAGGTCTCGTGTTTGAGATTCAAGAATTGATCGTGACCGCGTCGCACCAGGGTAGAGGAGTGGGTCGTCAATTAATCGCTGCATTAAAGCCTGAATTAGCGCAGCTAGGAGCTAAGTCGTTAGAAGTTACCTCGAACAAAAGGCGTAAAGAAGCCCACGCATTTTATCAATCCGTGGGCTTCCTGAATTCGCATGAAAAGTTTACGATTTACTTTTGACCTAGTTTCAAGGCTAACTTGATTTTGGTAAAAATATCGTAGTTATTGTAGATGCCTCCGAAAACTTCAGCGCCCGGACCGAAAGCAAATACCGGAATCATTTGACCCGTATGTCCTTTCGTCGTGAAGGCTCCTTTTACTTCACCTGTTTTCATATTTCCGCCCATTAAAGCGAATCCACCCGTTTCGTGATCTGCCGTAATAACGACTAAGGTTTCTTTGTCCTTTGCCGCAAAATCTAGGGCATATCCGATACTCTTATCAAAATCCACCATCTCTGTAATGATGTAGTCCGTATCGTTCGCGTGGCCACCCCAATCAATCTGGGAACCTTCGATCATGACGAAAAATCCTTTTTTGTTTTGGTGCAGAATCTCGAGTGATTTTTTAGTTGATTTCAATAAGGCATCGCCGCGACCTTCCATCACTTTGATTGGATTTTCCTCCGCGTACAGTGCGACAAGTGGGCCTCTAGTGATACCATCTACATCCAACGTCGATTGAA
Source organism: Aquirufa antheringensis (assembly GCF_004307425.1). Taxonomy (GTDB): domain Bacteria; phylum Bacteroidota; class Bacteroidia; order Cytophagales; family Spirosomataceae; genus Aquirufa; species Aquirufa antheringensis. The sequence continues at coordinate 161,776 of NZ_SEWZ01000002.1, read as the reverse complement.
CTTGGTAGCCTTTTTTGCGCAAGGTATCTAACAGATTCAGGCCGTCTTTTCGCTTCTCGAAATACTTTCTTCCACCACCGATGACCACATCGACCGGCGTTTTCATAAAATCCAATGCGATTTCTTCGTGCATCGAGCGTTTCAATTGATGCGCAATGAACGAGGACGGAGTGGCGTCTGTAATATCACAGGTAGAAACAAGTCCCGTTGCTAAACCTTTTTGTTCCGCCATTTCTAGTAGAGTGACAGAAGGAACTTTCAACGAATCTAATCCAATAGCCCCGTTATAAGTTTGCTTTCCTGTGGCAAAAGCTGTGGCTCCTGCGGCGGAATCAGTCACATAATTATCAGATGCTTGGTTTTTATGGAAACCGATTACCTTCACGCGTTCCAGATTGAGATGTCCTCGATTAGCGGTTAATCCCGCATAAATCTGGCTGACACCCATTCCGTCACCTATTAAAAGGATGACATTTTTAGGGGCTTTTTGGCCCATTAAACTTGCGCTTAACAAGCACAGAGCTATGATTTTTTTCATGAATATAGTTTTTGAATGTATTCTGCAGTGAAACCTGGCGAGGTGGTCATCCCTTTGCCACCAATTCCGTTGATAATATGGATCACGTCATCCACGACTTTCGTGAATACCTCTGACTGAGTTCCTTGTAAATAGAAACCAGCCCAGGTCGAATCGACGGTCCAGTTCTCAAGCGATGTGATTCGCTTCGCTTCCGCTAGCATCATCTCATTGATTTCAGAAGAGACTTCAAAACCAAAATTAGCCTGTTCTCCTGCCGGTACATATTCGTGCGAATCCCCTAAAATAATCGAGCCGTCATCTGCTTGTTTAAACAAGATGTGTATGCCTTTTGCCTGTAATTGTTTTTGCTCGGAAGACGTATAAATCTTTGAAAATGATGGGCAAGATTTGAAGCTATCGTAGCGACGAATCGTTAAGCCAGTTAGGATATTCGATTTGAGTATTTTCTTCTGAGGCGCTAATCGCAACATCTGCAATTTGCTGATTTTTAGCTCGGCTGTAGGGTAGTGTTCCGGTAATAAAAATTGGGTGTCTCTACCATTCGCCAGGATCACTTGATCTCCCCAAAACGTTTGCTTTTTCGAAGTCGTAATCATCGCAATGCCGCGCTTTTTTTCCACTGCAATGACGGGGCACAAATGATGGTAATGCAGGCCTAGATTTTTAATCATAAACTCGCGAACGCGGTGCACCATCACCAAAGGATTCAGCGAAGCTTCCTCCGGAATAAACAATCCCCCTTTCACGTACTCCTTTTTGAAATGGGGATTAATCTCTAACGTTTCTGAGGCAGTGTACAGGCGTGAGGTATAATCACGGTCTTTAAAAAGTTGCATCATTTCTTCCAGCAAGGTCATTTCTTGGTCATCCGAGGCAACGTACCAAGAACCGTTTTTTACTACGGAGATATCCACTTCTTCTTGTAGATCCTTGTAGATTTTCAAGGATTTTCTGCCGTAATCGAACCAGGAATCTAAGGCTTGACCGGAGGGAACCGCTTGCCCAAAATTACGAAAACTTGCTTCGTAAGGCTGCGCATCTTTCTCCAATAACAAGACTGATTTTCCTCTTCTAAGTGCGTGGTAGGCACAAAAAGTGCCGATGATTCCTCCGCCTACAATGACTAAATCGTATTTTCTATTTTTATACATAAGAGATGAGATCAGAAATTTTCTCTACAAGTCCATCGTTTGGATGTGCCGCTAATTGCTCCCGCGTGTGTGTCCCATTGCATACTCCTAAGGCGTAGCGAACGCCTGCATTTTTGCCAAAAAGCAAATCCACCGGTGTGTCACCCACATTAATTACTTCTTCTAGATCCGTAATACCTAGTGACTTCATGGCATAGTGTATCATCGCAGGAGAGGGTCTTCCTTCGCCATTTACCTCGTCCGGTGTCACCGAAAGATGAATGCTTGTCGAGGATTCCAAGTTAGCCACCCAGCCAAGGCGACCTAAAATAATATCCGCTACCTCGCGGTAAAAACCGGTGGTAAGCGCAATTTTAATTCCCTTCTGATGCAAGGCATCGAATAATGCCAAGCATCCTTCTGTAGGATAGACGGGTTGTGTCCGGTAATGATTTTCTAAGATGGTTTTAAAATCCGCATACGACTGCGCGGCTAGTTCGGTTATGCGTGGATCGCCTTCCCCTAATTGCTCTGTCCACAATAAAGTAAATACATACAATTTAGCATAGCCTTGTAAAGCTAGGATACGCTCGTCACTTGCATGTAGCTCGTTTTTAATGGCCGCTTGCTTAAAGCAATATTCGACTTCATGCTGGTCCATCACCGTGGTGCCGGCCATGTCTAAAACGACTAATTTGATCTTTTTCATGTACGAAATTACGACCCTTAGATTACCTAGTGGTTAAGCTCGTTTTATGAAATTGTTACGCTTTGAAATATGGTATTTTTCAAAGATTTACTAACGAAAAATTTATTTTAAAAACGTTACATAACATGTTCGTAACACATGGGGCATTTTCTTAACGATTTCTTGTTTTTTCTGATTCTTCCCCTTTAAATGAGCAGCTTACTTTTGCAGCAAATAATATTAAACAAACTCATATGAAAAACAATGTACAAATGTTTTTTGCTAAAATGAGCCCTAAATCGTTGATTTGGCTGGTTTTTGCAATGATCACTACGGTAAGTATGACTGCTTTCGGTCAGTCGCGTAGTTTGAAAGGAACGGTTACTTCTACAGAGGAGAAATCAGGTGTTCCAGGTGTTACTATCCGGGTGAAGGGTAGTTCTAAAGGTACGTTAACGGATGCACAAGGTGCTTATTCGATCTCCGTATCAGGAAATGAAGTTTTACAATTTTCCATGATTGGCTACATATCTAAAGAAGTAGCCGTTGGAAACGTTTCGGAATTAAATGTCGTATTATCTCAAGACGAAAAACAATTACAAGAAGTAGTTGTAACGGCCTTGGGTATTAAGAAAGACGTACGTAAAATAGGGGTTGCTATCCAAACGGTGGATGGAGCTAACACGATCAAAGCACGTGAGCCAAATGCGATTAACGCATTGTCAGGTCGCGTCGCTGGTTTAACGATCGGAGCTCAACCGGAATTATTACGTAAACCGAATATCTCGTTACGTGGTAGCTCGACTGTTCTTTATGTTGTAGACGGTGTGCCTATTAACTCAGATACATGGAATATCTCCCCAGATGATATCGAAACCTATTCGGTATTAAAAGGAGCATCTGCTTCTGCCTTGTATGGTTTCCGCGGTAAAAACGGTGCGATCTTAATCACGACAAGACGTGGTTCAGCTGATAAGCGCGGTTTCTCTGTGGAGGTGAACTCTTCTACGCAATTGCAATCAGGTTTCTATGCTATTCCAGAAGTGCAAGATGAATACGGTCCCGGTGATCACGGTAACTATTCTTTTGGTGATGGTAAAGGGGGTGGTTTGAACGATGGTGACTACGACGGTGGTTGGGGTCCTCGTTTTAACGGACAATTAATTTCTCAATATGATTCCCCAGTTGATCCGATTACAGGCATTCGTTCGAAGACGCCATGGGTTGCACGCGGAAAAGACAACTTGAAGCGTTTTTTAGAGACAGGTATCTTGTCTACGAATAACGTTTCAGTAGCAGCTACAGGGGAGAAATACAACTTGCGTTTCTCTACTTCTCATATCTATCAAAAAGGGATTGTTCCAAACACCCAATTGAATATGACGAACTTCAATATCACGGCTGATTATAAGTTCTCAAACAAATTGAAGTTTGAGTCGAACTTACAATACAACCGTCAATACACACCTAACATTCCAGATGTGAACTACGGTCCTAACTCAATCATTTACAACATCGTGTATTGGGCAGGTGCTGACTGGAATATTGATGATATGCGTAACTACTGGCAAAAAGGGAAAGAAGGTGTTCAACAGATTTATGCGGAATACCAACGTTACAATAACCCGTATTTCATGTCTTACGAATGGTTACGTTCTCACTACAAGACAGATGTCGTAGGTCAAGCGGCGTTGCGTTACACGTTTAACGAGAACTTGAACTTATTAGCACGTACGCAAGTAACAACTTGGGACATGGTGCGTACAGAGAAATTTCCTTACTCTGCAGGTACTTATGGTCGTGATGAGCGTCGTGGTGATTACCGGGAGGATCGCCGTTCTTTATTTGAGAACAATACGGAATTGTTATTAACATTCGATAAAGACTTGTTACCAGGCTTTAATACGAAAATTAACGCAGGTGCATCTCAACGTGTATTCCAATACAAGTCGATCTTCGCTTCTACGAATTATTTGAACGTTCCAGGTTTATACAACTTCTCGAACTCGGCTCTTCCAGTTCAGGTAGCTAACTTTGGTTCAGAAATGAATGTTCTTTCTGCTTACTACTCTGCAGACTTTTCATACAAGAAGTATTTAACGGTATTTGCTACAGGTCGTTTGGATAAATTATCTACGTTACCAGCTGGAAAGAACTCTTTCTTCTATCCTTCTTTCGGAGCTGTATCAGTGGTATCTGATTATGTGAATTTACCAGAGGTCGTTTCTTTCTTGAAATTCCGTGGATCGTATGCTAACGTAAAAGATGGTTTAACATCCTCTACGATTGATAACCGTGCAGGAACGTATTCTGGAGAAAACTATAACTCTCCTTACGATGGTCCATCTTACCAAAACAACACGGTTTACTCTACTGGTTTCTATTACAATAACCAAACAGGTGCAACGTATGGTAACGAATTGAGCAACCCGAACTTGAATCCATCTGAAACATCTCAGATTGAATTTGGTATGGACTTACGCTTGTTTAAAAACAAGATCGGAATCGATGCAGCGTACTTCATCTCGAATGATGGTCCTTCGATCTTCTCTTTACCTATCTCTTCTACTTCAGGTTATACATCAGCTTTAGTGAATGGTATCAAGACTCAGAAGAAAGGATATGAAATCTCGGTAACTGGAACTCCTGTTCAAACGGCTGACTTTAGCTGGGATGTGTTAGCAAACTACTCTACTTTTGAGCAACGTTTGACAGAAATTTATCCAGGTATTACGAGCTTAAATACCTTCTTAAAAGTGGGTGATCGTACGGATAAAATTTATGGTTCTGCTTTCGTTCGTACACCAGATGGCCAAATCATTAATACCTCAGGTGGTATTCCAGAGCGTTTAACAGGAACACAATCGCAATATTTAGGTAATGCAAACCCTGACTTCGTTTTTGGTTTGAATAACAAATTCACGTACAAGAATGTAAGCTTAAGCATCTTATTTGATGGACGTATCGGTGGTAAAATCATCAACTACACGCAACAACAAGCTTACCGTGGTGGTCGCCACATCGGTACGACACAAGGAATCTTCGCAGCAGCTCGTCCTCAAGACGCTTTAGGTGTGAAAGCATTTGTAGGTCAAGGAGTAGTCGTTTCTAACGGTGTTGCGATCAAGTACGATGCAAACGGTAAAGTAACGAACTTCTCTGAATTGCAATTCGCTCCTAACACAGTGAAAACGTTCGTACAAGATTACGTAGGTCGTTACTACAACACGAACGAAGGTAACTTAATGAGCCGTTCATTCGGAATGTTAAAAGAAGTTGTTTTAGGTGTGAAACTTCCTACTAAATGGTTTGGTAAAGCAGTTTCTGGCGCAAACGTTTCTTTCGTAGGTCGTAACTTATTGTACTTCGCTGAAGCTAAGGATACAGATTTATCTCAGTATTTGACGGACGGAGCTACAGGTACTCAAACTCCTTCTGTTAGAAGCTACGGAGTTAACTTAAACTTCACATTCTAATTTTTTTCACTCTTATAAATGAGTCAAACAATGAAAATTAAAAATATAATCTTAGGCCTGTTGAGCTTCTCGGTATTAGCTTTAACTAGCTGCGAGAAGACCTTCGATCAGTTAGAGAAAGATTCTAACCGCGCGGTGCAAGTTCCTGCTTCTTTAGTTTTGCAAGCAGTGGAATACAATGTGATGAATGATAATGGTCGTCCATTCTCTGCGGAGATGCGTTGGAACCAGTTCTATTGCTCTAACTATAACTATTATGCAAATAATGAGTATAATTTAGGCCAAATGCCTAACCAATATACGACCTTGAAAAACGTCGTAAAGATGGAGGAGGAAGCAAAGAAATTAGGTTTGCCAGACGTGAACGGTTACTCTGCTTTAGGTAAATTCTTCCGCGCCTATTTCTTTGATCAAATGTCGAAGCGCGTAGGTGACTTGCCTATGACTGATGCCTTGAAAGGAATCACGAACACAGCTCCTAAATACGATTCTCAAAAAGTGATCTACGTTCAAATCTTGAAATGGTTAGATGATGCAAACGCAGATTTAGCTACAGTAATCGCAAGAGGTGAAACAGTTTCAGGTGATTTCTATTTCGGTGGAGATTTGAAGAAATGGCAAAAAGTAGTAAACGCATACCGTTTACGTGTGTTGATCACTTTGTCTAAGAAAGATACAGATGCTGAATTAGGCGTTAAAACTAAATTTGCTGAGATGGTAGGTAATCCTACAAAGTATCCATTATTAGGGTCAAATGCAGAGTCTTTACAATTTGTTTGGAACTCATTCAACAAATATCCTTCAAACCCGGATAACTTCGGTTTCGATGCGACGCGTCAAAACATGGCTTCTACTTACGTAGGTTTCTTGTCTTCTACACAAGATCCACGTGTGATGGTTACGTGTGAGCCAGCTGGTTCAGATTTGAAAGCAGGTAAATTGCCATCTGACTTCACGGCCTACCGCGGTGCAGGTTCAGGTGATAACATTGATGACATGGCTAAGAATGCGGGTTTATCGAATGGTGCAGGTTTTGCTCCAGGTATCTATTCTTTCCAAAGCCGTTCCCGCTACTACCAAAACTACACAGGAGAAAACACGTTTCTAGTAGGGTATCCTGAGTTATGCTTTAACATCGCTGAAGGATATGCACGTGGTTGGGCTACAGGTTCTGCTGAAGATTGGTACAAGAAAGGTATCAAGGCATCGCACGCTTTCTACGGAATCGTAGAGGGAGCTAACACGTTTACGTATTCTAAAACGGGTACAAAAGACGCCGCTGACCAAACGAAGTACACAGTGAACTTCAACTTCGATACTTATTATGCACAGTCAGCTGTAGCGTATGACGCAACGAATGCGATCCAGAAAATTGTTTCTCAGAAATACGCAGCCTTCTTCATGAACTCAGGAATGGAAGCTTATTTTAACTGGAGAAGAACAGGTTTCCCAGCGTTCTCTTCAGGAGTAGGAAATGGAAACTCGAATCGCATCGCTCAGCGTTGGATCTATCCAGCAACAGAGAGAACGGCGAATGCAACGAATTACACCGCTGCAATTACTAGCCAATACGCTGGTAAGGATGACATCAACGACGTCATGTGGTTGAACAAATAGTCGATGATTCTGGTACAAAAAAAGGAGGGACATTGTCCCTCCTTTTTTTTATTATCTCAAATTACTTTTTTGCTTTTGGTGCTCTTGCTCTAGGTTTCGCTGGAGCTTTAACTACAGGTGCCTTTTTAGGCGCTGCTGGTGCATCAGGTTTTTCTTTTGCAATAAGTGCAGCAAGTAATTTTGCTTTTGCTAGTTTTTTAGCCTCCTTCTCTTTCTTTTTAGCTGCTTTTTCTGCTTTCTTTTTAGCATCTTTCTCTGCTTTATGTTTCGCTTTAGCCTTTTCTTTCTCTTGTTCTGCGATCAGTTTGCTATATTTTTTGACGACCGAAGTAATGGATTTTTCCGTCTCATTAAGGACTTTTTTGGCGTTCTTTTCAGTTAAACCTTTCAGCTTTGGAAGAATGGCTTGAACTAGTTGGTCGGTTAATTTTTTATTATCCTCACTCATTTTATTGGGATTATAGTTGTCTTCAAACTTATGTAAAGATTTCAGGAAAAGAAACTTTAATGCAGTAAGTTTTAATCAAATACAGAAAATTTAATATTGGCTTTTTGGAGTGATTAATAATTACGTAACATTCAATTAACAATTCCTTAACATTGGATTAGATGGGGTTCCTTATTTTTGCATTGCAATTAGCACCAATATTAACCTTTAAACATGTTCGGATTAGACCCAACGCTCGTATTTCTACTGTTTTTCTGCCTTTTTGCGGCCTGTGCCTTTGAATTCGTAAACGGATTCCACGATACAGCAAATGCAGTAGCCACTGTTATTTACACGCATTCTTTGCAACCTACGCAAGCTGTAGTTTGGTCTGGTTTCATGAACTTCTTAGGTCTTCTGACGGGAGGTGTAGGAGTGACCATGAGCATTATTGGGCTATTGCCCACCGAACTTCTCATGGACGCTGATGTATACCATTCCATGGCCATGGCATTAGCGTTATTGCTTTCTGCGATTCTATGGAATGTGGGAACTTGGTATTTTGGTATCCCTGCTTCAAGCTCACACACGCTCATTGGTTCAATTATTGGTATCGGAGTAGGACATGCCTTATTGCCAGAAGCTTCAAATAAAGGAATATCGTCTATTAACTGGGACAAGGCTATTGAAATTGGACAAGCACTACTTTTGTCGCCATTATTCGGTTTTGCCGCGGCTATCATTTTGATGTATATCTTAAAGAAAACTGTTAAAAACAAAGAGATCTTCAAAGAGCCTAAGAAGAAATCACCTCCACCCATGTGGATTCGTGCGATCTTAATTACGACCTGTACGTTAGTTTCGTTCTTTCATGGTCGTAATGATGGCCAAAAGGGAATCGGTTTAGTGATGGTTATTTTGATCGCTTTCTTGCCAGGCTATTTTGCTGTCAATACAAATCTTGACTTGGTTCAAGTGAAGGAAAGTTTAACCACAGTGCAAACGATCACAGCTAAAATTGATACCATCCCGTTGTCAGAAAAAGAACGGGAGAGCTACCATAAATTAGTCAAGTCTTCTACTGCATTGAGCGCGATTATCGCTACAGGAGTAACACCTAAAACATTGACTACAACTCAAAAGTTCGACATTCGTAATGCAGCTTTGACGATCAATAAACAATCAAAGAAATTACTAGAAAGCGAATCAGTGGCTTTATCCTCTGGAGATAAGAAAGCATTAAAGAAAGCTACGCAAGGTGACAAGGCTCCATTCTTTAGTTATGGAAATTCCTCTTCATCTGGAATTGCTGGAGTGACGGATTTCGCACCAGCTTGGGTGATGTGGATGGTTGCCTTATCCTTAGGTTTAGGTACAATGGTCGGCTGGAAACGTATCGTAGTAACGATAGGCGAGAAAATCGGAAAGAATCACTTAACCTTTGCGCAAGGTGCATCAGCAGAATTAATCGCTTCCTTAACGATTGGTTTAGCAACAGCTTATAAGTGGCCAGTTTCTACGACACACGTTTTGTCTTCAGGTATCGCTGGAACGATGGTAGCTTCAAAAGGTATTAAGAACTTACAAGGAGGAACTGTTAAGAGCATTGTTTTAGCTTGGGTTTTAACCTTGCCGGTAACGATTATTTTATCTGCTACCTTATTCGTTTTATTCCGCTGGATAGCCGCATAATAAAATTCAAGGGGGGATTCGAATAGGATCCCCCTCTTTTTTACAAACACCAATATATCATGAAAAAAAATCTTCTCCTAACAGGAGTCTTGGCTTGCCTTTGCCTGATTTCTGCCCAGGCACAAACTGCTCCAGCCCCTAAAAAATGGTACGATTCTTTCTCCATTCGCGGTTATGCACAAGTTCGCTACAACCGACTTTTTGAAACAAATCCGAATCTAAAATCAGAACAAGGCGATAAAAGCATTGGTGATAATGGAGGGTTTTTTGTTCGTCGTCTTCGAATCATATTTAGTGGCCAAGTAAGTGAGCGTGTATATTTCTACATCCAACCGGATTTTGCGAGTAGCGCCTCTTCTACTTCTCTTCATTTTGGACAGATTCGGGATGCTTATTTTGATCTAGGTTTAGATGCAAAAAACGAATTTCGTTTTAGAGTAGGACAAAGTAAGGTCCCTTTTGGCTTTGAAAACATGCAATCCTCTCAAAATCGTTTGCCATTGGACCGTAACGATGCCTTGAATAGTGCCGTATCTAACGAACGTGATTTAGGAGTATTCTTTTACTGGGCGCCAGCATCTGTTCGTAAATTATATTCTTCATTAGTAGCGGATGGATTAAAAGGGTCAGGTGATTATGGCGTTTTTGGTTTAGGTGCTTATAATGGCCAAACAGCGAACAAGCCTGAATTAAACGACGCGCCTCATATTGCAGCACGCCTTTCTTATCCGGTTCAGATCAAAAATCAAATCATTGAAGCGAGTATTCAAGGCTATTCTGGTCAGTGGGTAATGGCCTCTGATCAATTAAGTGCAGGGGTGAAAGCAAAGGCTGACAAATCATATTTAGATGAGCGTTATGCTGCGAGTTTTGTGCTATACCCTAAGCCCTTTGGAATTCAAGCTGAATACAATGTGGGTACAGGACCAGAATTTAACAAAGCAACTGATGCTATTGAGAATCAAAAATTATCTGGTGGCTACGTGACCGCATCCTATAAAATAGATTGGAAAAAACAGGTGATAATCCCATTCGTACGTGTTCAGCATTATGAGGGAGGGAAAAAGCACGAATTAGATGCACGTAGTTACCGCGTGGATGAAACAGAACTAGGTGTAGAATGGCAACCAAACAAAAACTTTGAGCTAGTTGCCATGTATACCATGGCGACAAAACGAGCAGAGGATTTCAAACTACAAGAAAACTTGCAATCAGGGAACATGCTCCGCTTGCAAGCTCAGGTTAACTTCTAATAGATAGAGGCCAGCGATTTCGCTGGCCTTTTTAATTTACTGTGACCAGCGGAATCTTCGTCTGCCCAGCATCCCGGATAAACCCGTTCCTTGGTTTTGGCCAAAGTTTGCCACATAAACTGGCTGAGCAATTAAATCACTTAAATGACCCGCCATTAAGCTTTGGGATTTGTCCACCCATTCTTGGTATTGATCTTTCACTGAAACGTGAGAAGGTAGGTAGTTCTTGAAAATGCTTAAATCGAAAGAAGTGGCACCAATTCCTGCGCCTGACATCTCGCCGTCAAACGCATTGATCATTTGTTCAATGTGATTAGGCACCGGAACCATCATCGCTGGTTTGCCTAGGTACATCGCCTCAGCAACGGATTCAAAACCGGCGGTAGAAATTAAGCCAGCACATTCCGTCATTTTCGCTAAATAATTCTCCGCATCAATCGGGTGGAAAGTCAAGGAGTCAGAATAGTGATACGTCTCTTTGCGCGCTGGATTATCCCAAAAGCAATCTAACTTTACCTCCGGATTCGCATTTGACCAGTTCATGATATCTTCTGATAAACGGAAGTGCGTTAAATACGCTAACCAACGCTCACCCGCTTGAGGGACAATGCTTTTTACTTGCTGACGCAACAGGGGAGGCACAACCTCAATCTTCGCGTCGTTATCGATTGGTCGGAAAGATAAGCCTAACAGCTTCTTCGAACCGATCGACGTGATCATCGTATTCATATTTAAAAGCATTCGGTCGATCTTCTTCTCTGGAATACTTTCGAAGTTCTTATTTAGTAACAAGTATTGATGCCCCACAGACATCGTTGGGATTTTGGATCCCGATTTTAATTTATATAAACCCGTGATAGACTCGTAGAAGTTTACGATTCCATCTGGTTTTAGCTCATTTATAAACGCCTCTAGTTGTGTAGCGCTTTTCCAAAAAGTCTTGAAATTCGTGAAGGCCTGCGCCGCTGTTTTAAAAAGCTGTACCGATTTCCCATTCCCAAAAATAATGGACGGGCTCTCGTATTGTAGCACCGGCGTATCTCCAATAAAGTCGAGGAAAAACGACGGGATTTTACGCCCTTGAAAAGATCCCACTGCATAACCGATCACTTCGTGACCCGCCTCGCGTGCAATTTGTGTGAAAGAGATCGCCTGCGTTAAATGTCCGCGACCCTCGCCTTGTACGGTAAATATGAACTTTCCCATCTTACACAGCGATTGCCTCGCCTAAAATTTCGTTTAACTCTGCTTTCAAATTATACAGCGGGAATTCGATGATTTGCCATTCCCCCTGGTGTGTTTCCACTAAGGCCGTCAATGATTCCACCCAATCGCCAGAATTCATGTAGGCGATTCCGTCGATCATTTTGATTTCTGCCTTGTGGATATGGCCACAGATGATGCCATCCGCGCCTTTGGCCTTCGCTAACTCCGCTAGTTTCTCCTCAAAATCCGATATGAAATTCACCGCCGCCTTCACTTTCTGCTTAATCACCTGCGATAAAGAATAGTAAGGCTTTCCTTGCCAGCTGCGGTATTGATTATACCATTTATTCAGCCACAACAAGAACGTGTAGCCGATGTCGCCTAGGTAGGCTAGCCATTTCATTTGGCTGGTAATGCTGTCGAAAATATCGCCGTGTGTAATGAAGTATTTCTTGCCAAAACTCTTCAACATATAATCCTGGCGAATCGAAAACTGCTTTCCAATCTTCAACGGAAGCACTTGCTCCAAGAAATCATCGTGATTCCCACGCAAATAAATCACCTCCGTATCCCACTTGTCCATCATCTTTAACACACAACGGAAAAAGGCCGTGTGCTTCTTCTTCCAGCTGCCTCCTTTTTTTAGTTGCCAGCCGTCGATGATATCGCCGTTTAAGATGAGTTGGTGGCACGAATGTGCGCGTAAGAATTCGTTTACCTCGGCTGCTTTAGCTCCCTTGCTACCTAAATGCAAGTCTGAGATAACGATCGTTTTGTAGGTGGGTTGAGAATGATGGCCCATGTTTGCCTATTTGGTTTACCAAAAATAGGCCATCACTTTAACCTCCCTATTAAGAGAATATTACTCTATTGTTAAATCTACCAAACCATTGGTACCTCAATCAACAACACCTTCGTGCCCGCTGTTGAAGCCTTTACTTCAATGGTTTCTGTTTCGGAAATCCCGATGGCATCCCTGCGTCCCAGTTTCTCGCCAGCCACTTCAATTCCGCCTTCAATCACAAAGACAAATGCCCCTTGCTGTGCGCCATGCAACGCATAACTCAGGCTCTCACCTTCCGAAATTTCAGTCATGTTAAAATACGTATCTTGATTTACCTGCAATGAATCAATGTCCGTGCCCAGTGGCGAAACCACCGTCTTCCATTGTCCCTTAAAATCGGCTGGATTGTACGTGCGCTGATCGTAGCGCGGAGTGATATTTTTCAGCTTAGGCATGACCCAGATTTGGAACAGTTCCAAACCTTCTGTTTGACTCGCATTAAACTCCGAATGGTAAATCCCAGAGCCTGCAGACATAATCTGCACATCCCCCGCATTAATAATGCCATTCGTTCCCATCGAATCCTCGTGCGCCACCGCGCCTTTCATCGGAATGGTTACGATCTCCATATTATCATGCGGATGTTTGCCAAAACCCATCCCCGCCGCAATAAAATCATCATTCAGTACGCGCAACGCACCGAAATGAATGCGCGCCGGATTATAATAACCAGCAAAGCTAAAACTAAAGGCGGTCTTTAACCAGCCGTGATCGGCTGTTCCGCGAGAGGAGGCAGGGTGTAGTTCGGTTTTCATAAGCAGTAGTCGGTAGTCGGTAGTCGGTAGTCGGTAGTCGGTAGTCGGTAGTCGGTAGTCGGTAGTCGGTAGTCGGTAGTCGGTAGTCGGTAGTAAAGTCTAAGCGCTAAAGTTAAGTAATTCTGGTGATTTGAATTTAATTAATACGCTATAAAACCAAAAGAGCCAGAACAAAGTTCCAGCTCATTTGACCACTGACTTAATCACTAGCGACTAGTGACTAGTGACTATCGACTATTGACTTATCACTATCGACTATTGACTTATCACTATCGACTATTGACTATCGACTATTGACTTATCACTATTGACTATCGACTATTGACTATTGACTATCGACTATAAATATTGATTCGCATTCGTCGCGTTCAAGTCTTCGAAAGCTGTTTTTAAACGAGCTACCAAAGTCTCTTCGCCCTTACGTAACCAAACACGTGGGTCATAGTATTTCTTGTTCGGAGAATCGTCACCTGTTGGGTTACCGATTTGGCCTTGTAAATAAGCCTCATTTGCTTTGTAGAATCCTAAGATACCTTCCCAGAACGCCCATTGCGTATCTGTATCGATATTCATTTTGATCGCACCATAAGATAATGCCTCACGGATTTCCTCACGAGATGAACCAGAACCACCGTGGAATACGAAGTTGATTGGTTTCTCAGCTGTTAAGCTATACTTCTCTTTGATGAATTCTTGTGAGTTCTTCAAAATTACTGGTTGCAACTTCACGTTACCCGGCTTGTAAACTCCGTGTACGTTACCGAATGCCGCAGCGATCGTGAAACGGTGAGAGATTTTGGACAATACTTCATAAGCATAAGCCACCTCTTCCGGTTGTGTATATAATTTAGATGAATCTACATCAGAGTTATCCACGCCATCTTCTTCGCCACCTGTAACACCTAATTCGATTTCTAAGGTCATGCCCATTTTAGACATACGCTCTAAATATTTAGCGCAGATTTCTAAGTTTTCTTCCAAAGGCTCTTCCGACAAATCAATCATATGAGAAGAGAACAAAGGTTGTCCTGTCTCAGCGAAGAATTTCTCACCCGCATCTAATAAACCGTCGATCCAAGGCAATAATTTTTTCGCACAGTGGTCTGTGTGTAAAACTACTTGAACACCGTATGCTTTCGCCATTTGGTGAACGTGGTAAGCGCCAGAGATCGAACCAGCGATTGCCGCTGCTTGATTCTCGTTAGAAAGCGTCTTTCCAGCGTAGAAAATACCGCCACCGTTAGAAAATTGGATGATTACCGGAGAATTCACCGCTTTCGCTGCTTCTAATACGGCATTCACCGTATCTGTACCTGTTACGTTAACCGCTGGTAAAGCGAATTGATTTTTCTTAGCGATTTCAAATAACTCTTGAACCGCATCTCCGTGCAACACTCCTGTTTGATTGGATAAACTTGACATAATGCTTTTTTTTCTTGGGAAATAAATAAAAACTGCCTGATTTTCAGCAACTAAAGCCCAAAAATACGAATTATTATTGATTTTTCGAAGGGAGGAAGGGCCAAAGTCGTCACTGCGTGACTCAGTCGTCACTGCCGCGATCTGGTCACGACTGCGTCGTTTAGTCGCCGCTTTGCGGCTTGGTCATCGCTGGCGCGATCTAGTCACGACTGCATCGTTTAGTCGCCGCTTTGCGGCTTGGTCATCGCTGGCGCGATCTAGTCACGACTTTTTGACCAAGTCACGCAGTGACGACTAGGCCGCAGGCGACCAAATCGCGAAGCGATGACTAAGACGAAGTCGACTGAGTCACGCATTGACGACTAAGCCGCAACGCGGCGACACCTAATATCATCAAATTGTAAAATCTGAATAACCCAAGACAGTATTTCACCCGCAGGAACGTATATTTATTCTTCTATAAACAACACATGAAAACAACCTTCTTATCCCTTCTTTTCTTAGGCATCAGCTGTGGAGCTTTTGCCCAGTCAGATTTGCCATCTGAATTAAAAGCGAAACAAGTCACTTTGCCTAATGGCTGGAAATTATCTCCACATGGTTCTTCAATCGCGTTAGGAGATTTGCCTTTGCACGTGGCAGTTTCACCTAACCAGAAATACCTGTTGGTAACCAATAACGGCCAAAGTGTACAAAGCTTGCAGTTAATCGATGCAGCCTCTCAGCAGGTCTTAGATTCGAAGAAACTAGAAAAGTCTTGGTATGGTTTAAAAGTGGCTGCGGATAATAAGACCGTTTATGCCTCTGGAGGAAATGATAATTGTATCTTGGTCTTTGAAATCGTTGCGGGTAAGCTCGTAGAAAAAGATAAAATAGCACTGACAACAGACAAGAAAGCGGTCATCTCTCCGGCTGGAATTGAATTAGATGACGCGCGTGGCTTGTTATATGTGGTGACAAAGGAAAACAATTCCTTGTATGTGGTGGATGCTAAAACGAAGTCAGTACTTTCTGTGCACGCTTTGCCTGCGGAGGCTTTCACGTGTTTGTTGAATAAAAAGAAAGACTTGTTGTATATCTCGGTGTGGGGAGCACGTCAGGTGTTACCTTTTCAAACGGGAACAAAACAATTTTTGCCGGCCATTGCGGTGGGCGATCATCCGAATGAATTATTGTTAACTAAGAATGGGGCAACCTTATATGTTGCGAATGGCAATGACAATTCAGTTTCAGTGGTGGATACCCGTGCAGGGAAGGAAGTGGAGGTTTTGAATGCCGCTTTAGTACCTAATGCATTGGAGGGGAGTTCGACAAATGGTTTGGCCTTGTCTGCAAACGAAGAACGTTTGTATATCTCTAACGCTGATAATAATTGCTTAGCGGTTTTTGAAGTTGAAAAGCCGGGGCAATCGAAGTCCCTAGGTTTCATTCCCGTAGGTTGGTATCCTACTTCTATTCAGGTGGTCAAAGGGAAGTTATTCGTCGCGAACGGCAAGGGTTTTTCTTCTTTTGCTAACCCGAATGGCCCTAATCCTATCGAAAAGAAACAAACGGTGACCTATCAAAAATCAGATAACAATCCCAATGTTCGCAGCGAATACATTGGAGGTTTAATGAAAGGAACGATGTCCGTTTTCAATGAGCCATCTGAAAAAGAATTAGCCATTTTATCCGCGGTGGTTTATCAAAATACGCCGTATACGAAGGAGCGTGAACTAAACGCTTTGGGGGAAAAAGGGAATCCCATTCCCATGAAAGTGGGGGACGCTTCGCCCATTAAATACGTCTTCTATATTTTGAAAGAGAATCGTACCTATGACCAAGTGTTGTCCGATGTGGCAGGAGGAAATGGGGATACAACCTTGCTTTTGTTTGGCGAAAAATACACGCCTAATCAACACAAGTTGGTAAAGGATTTCGTGCTATTAGATAATTTCTATGTGGATGGCGAAGTGAGTTCAGATGGACACAACTGGTCTACTTCTGCGCATGCGACAGATTATTTAGAAAAAACGTGGCCTACTTCTTATGGTGGACGCGGCGGTCAATACGATGGCGAAGGGAACCGCGCGATTGCGAATCCGAAGAATGGTTTTATCTGGGATTACTGCAAGCGTGCGGGTGTTTCGTACCGCACCTACGGGGAGTTTGCGGATAATTTCAAGCCCAATATTCCGGTCATTGCAGATCATTTCTGTCCTGATTTCGCTTCTTTTGACCAAAACGTCATGGACACGACGCGTTTCCACGCTTGGAAAAGAGATTTTGATCGTTTGCTTGCTTTGAACCAAGTCCCTCGCTTTAATTCCATGCACTTCCCTAATGACCACACAGAAGGGCAGCGACTAGGTAAAAAGACCCCATTTGCTTACGTGGCTGACAATGATTACGCCATCGGTTTGTTTATGGAACACTTATCGAAATCCCCTATTTGGAAAGAAACAGCGGTTTTCATCGTAGAAGATGATGCCCAAAACGGCCCAGACCACGTTGACGCTCACCGCACGACGGCTTATTTAGCAGGTGGATTTGTGAAGCGCGGATTCGTGGATCACACGCCGTATTCGACTTCGTCGATGTTGCGTACGATGGAATTAATTTTAGGCTTGCCTCCGATGAGCCAATACGATGCGGCGGCTACTCCTATGTTCCGAAGTTTTACAGCCACTCCTAATGAGACCCCATTTATCCATGAATTGCCCCGTACAAATTTGTTTGAGCTGAACGTTAAAAATACGCCCAGTGCTCAAAAAAGTGCGAAATTTGATTTCAAAAAGGAGGATTCAATTCCTGATTTAGAATTCAGTGAGGTGATTTGGAAAGCGGTGAAAGGAGAGGACTCTGTGATGCCAGCACCCCGCAGAGCGGCGATTTTAGCTACAACTGATATCGATTAATAATGAATTTATTTCTTGTAACAGTAATTGGTGTCCGATTGGCGTTTTCTAACCTTTCGGACACTTTAGTAAATGTGGTGGTCAGCGCTAGCAGGCAACCCGTGGCGACGCAGCGTTTAGCCATTCCGGTATATGCCGCGAAAGTAAAAAGCAACACTTTAATGAATACCCCTGAACTACTTTCGAGTGCGCCGGGTGTCTTTTTGCAACGTACGAACCAGGGCGGAGGCTCTGCTTTTGTCCGCGGTCTCACAGGAAATCAAACGCTCTTAGTATTAGATGGGATTCGCTTCAATAATTCCACTTTTCGCTACGGACCTAATCAATATTTAAATACGATTGATCCCTTTTCGTTGGACCAAATCGAGGTGGTTCGCGGTTCGGGTTCGGTACAATATGGATCTGATGCCTTGAGCGGAGCCGTGCATTTGATCTCTAAAAAGCCCTCCTTTGGGAAAAAGGATTGGTCAGGCCAAATCCTGGGACGAGGAATCAGCCAAGGAATGGAATTGAGTGGTTTAGCTCAAGTTAATTTTCAATCCGAGCGTAAGTCCTTTTCCATTGTAGCGGGGAAGAAAACCTTTGGCGATATTACCCGAGGCGGAGGCGGCTCTTTTCAGCGCCCTACTGGCTATGAGGAACAAAATGTGCAGCTACAATACCGCGCAAAATTAGGTAACCATTGGACGCTAGAAAACTTAGTCCAGCAAAATACACAGGATCATGTTCCAGTATACCATAAAATTCAATTGGAAAATTTCGCCTTACATGAGATGACCTTGCAGTCTTATCGCCGGGCTTTTTCACGGCTGTTGTATTTGGGTGATCAATCTTGGATGCAGTCTGCGGAGCTCACAGCCTCTTTCCAAGAGAGTCTCGAGCAGAGAGCTCTTCAGAAAAAAGGGAGTGTGACTTTGCGTAAAGAGGAGGATCAAGTACGTACTATTGGAATTATAGGCCAAATCAAAAGCGAGTTCATCCCTGGCCTTCACAGCATGACTGGCCTTGAATATTATGCAGATGGGGTAAGAAGTAGTCGTGAAGATATAGCTACAAAAACGTCTGCGTTACGTGCCTTGTATCCGGATAAATCGCAATACACTTCGCTTTCTGCCTTTAGTTTGCATGAATTCGCCTACCGCGCCTGGCAAGTGCACGCTGGATTGCGTTACCAACATACGTCTGCGTTTTTACCAGATACGACGGTGGGGAATGCCACTATTTCGCTAGGAGCGCTGGTGTATGACGGCGGTATTTCTTTCGCGATAAGTCCGCAGGTGACTGTTTTTGGCTCGGTTTCATCCGGTTTTCGGGCGCCAAATTTAGATGATTTGGGCAGTTTGGGCATCGTTGACTTTCGTTATGAGCAGCCAGCTTACCAGTTAAAGCCGGAATATTCGTTGACGAAAAACGTTGGATTTCGTGTTCAAAGTCGCCGTTACAGGGCAGAATGGACGGCATTCCATACTTCTTTAACTAATTTAATTACTCGTGTTAAAACGGCAGAAATCTTACAGGGTTATCCCGTATATCGAAAGGAAAATGTGGATCAGGCTTATTTGTATGGTTTTGAGTGGTCGCAAACGCTGACTTTAGGCGAACACTTTAGGATAGGGAATTCGATTTCTTATGTTTTGGGCCAAAACCAAACACAAAACGAACCCATGCGCCGCATTCCCCCTTTGAATGGAAATGTTTCACTGAACTACCACCTAGCCAAAGGAAACATTGCCTTACTTTGGAATTTTGCGGATCGCCAAGATCGCTTGAGCGCCGGTGACAAATCCGATAACCGGATGAATCCGGACGGAACAGCTGGCTGGGGAATTCTACAGCTGCAAGCCAATTATAAAATGACACCCCACATTCAACTAGGAATGCAGGGTGTGAATCTAGGAGATGTTCCTTATCGAATGCATGGTTCTGGAATCGATGGCATGGGAAGAAGTTTCCATTTGCAAATCGGATACCAGTGGTAATTAATGGTTTTTTCTTTGGTCCTCCTCATTATCCATCTCTACGGTCTTCTTGATTTTACGCCAATCAATCGTGCGATTGTAGCGAATCATCGTCTTGTCCGCATCGAAGATCCGTTTATCCGGGAAGCTAAATTCATAGGGCTTGAAATTAGGTGTTTCTGTAAAGAAATCATCTAATATGCTCGCCGTTTGATCGTAATGGTTTACCGCAGGAATACCTAAAAGCGTATAAATCACGCGTAGAATCGACCCAAAATTCGCGTGGCGATGCGACACATAATCCCTTTTCACATACGGTCCGGCCATCATCAAAATACTGCGGTGTGCATCGATGTGATCGACACCTCCCTGCGGATCATCTTCCGTAACAATCACCAGCATATTTTTCCAATACGGCGTATGCGATAAGAATTGTAACATGCGGCCTAGCGCTAAATCATTATCGGCCATAAAAGAGGAGCGGTACGGGAATCCAGCTGTAGAATCCAAATCCCCACCGTGGTCATTCGGCAGCTGAATAGTCACCAAAGCGGGCATTTTTTCTTTGCCGCTCAGCCACTTCTCGGTGAACTCTGTTTCGAATTGTTCTGCTCTGAATTGATCTGGAATGCTGGTGTTAAAACCCGCATAATTATGACTTGTATTTTTAAACAAAGCTTTTTGCATGGGCACCATCACGATGTGACCGGCCCCCGTTAGCGTATCTGACCATGATTCACGCACGTGCCCAGTCTCATTCGCTTCTCCAAAATTATAGAACGGGATATTCTTGCGCTCTAAAGCCTCCCAAATCCCGCCAATCTCTGCATAATCCTCCGGATCCATACTGCCCGTTGAACCTGGGAAACGACGTCCTGGCGCTTCAGAGAAGTAGTTAGCGGATTTAGAAACACTCGAATTCGTCTCCACCCATTCGTTCGGAATCACCCCCATCATCCAGTGGTGGCCATGAATGGACGCATCTGAATCACAGTAGAAGTTATCACTCATCGAGAATGCCTTGGCGATTTGGTGGTGATTAGGGGAAACGTCCACATTTTTAAAGGTTTTGCCTTTTTCATAAACCGTTCGATTAAGTCCAAAACGCGCAATCGTCGAATCCCCATTCGCCCCTTTAAACTGGCCAAAAAACTCATCATACGTTCTGTTCTCTTTCGTAATGTAAACGATGTGCTTGATGGGAGATTGACCCGGTTTCGCGATCGAGAAGGTGGCATTGCCTCTTTTCGATCCGTCCTTTACGACAAAGGTGTTGTTTTTAACTTGTGTGGTTAAAGCCGCTAAACCTGTCGCCGAAGGCATCGGAATCGCTTGGAACGTGCCTAATTGTACATCGCCTATGTAGGTTCCTTGTTTAGGCGCCTTGTATCCAGCACCGCCATTAGGCCCTGCACCATACCCACGACATGAAGTCACATATAGCATCTTTTCGTCCGCTGATAATTTCACACGTGTAGGTCCCCAACCCGTAGGAATGAATCCTTTTGTGATGGCCGATTTTACATCGATCACCGCAACTGCATTTAATCCTAATAACGTCACATACAAGGTTTTCTCATCTTTACTTAAGGTCAAACCGAACGGCAAATACCCTCTGCGCTTATCTAACAAAGTAGAAAACTGAATAGGAATGTGTGTCTTGATTTTTTTGGATTTATAATCGATTACCGCGATGTTATCGTTCGTCGCATTACTCACATAAATAAATTGGGAACCCACCGCGATGGAATTTGGACTAGAACCACCCACAACTTCCATTTCTTCTACCATCTCACCTAATTGAAAACCAGGTTTGTATATTTTCTCCGTTTGGTTCGTCTGAAGATTAATTTGAAAGACACTCATCGCCTCATCTGCTCTCGGATCGCCCAGGCCTGGAATTTTCTTACCATTTATCACGGTCCCTTCCCGCGATTCTTTCGTATCATTTCCATACGGATGGTATGGAATATACTGCGATTGAATATTTTCCGGCGTCGTTCCCTCCACAATCGGATACGCATACATGCCCACATTCGCCACGAAAGCAAACTGATGATCTGGACTTAAGGTAATGCCAAAAGGCAAGCGTCCCGTCGCCGTACTCGATTTCAATCCTCCCGTACCTAAATCAATGCGGACAATTCGGTAATTCGCCTGGTCTAACACCAGTAATTCGTTTTTTTCGGAAATGAGCGCCATATCCGATGCAAAACTATCTTTAAAGGTCTTTTCGCCTATTTTCCCATCTAGTGAAATGGTTCTAATCACCTTACCCGTTAAAATATCCACTTGATGCACATTTCCGGCATCCCCGCCGCTGAGGTAAAAGCTTTGGCTATCTGAGGCAAACACAATACCTAGAAAGGAACTCTTTCCGTATGGAGAAACTTTATCAGATGTTCCAAAATCCGGGAAACGCTTCGACGTATGATTAATCAAATCCACCCGCGTAAACGCCGCATTGTGAATCGTAACCGCCCATTTCTTGTCTGGACTAATCGATAACCCAAACGGATCATCCGTAATACGAATCGTTTTTCCCGCCGGCGTCACATAACGTCCGCTTGGAAGCACTGAATGTCCATTGGTATCAATCTTCGCAAATTCGTTTATGCCTGGCACTTCCAGAATCTGCTGCGCCTGAGCTGAAGTGATGGTGAATAATAAACTAAGTAGAAGTCCGTATTTTCTCATAAGTATAGGAAATGTTTCTGCTAAAGTAGATAAGCCAGGGGGGAAGTATGTTATGGGAGTGTCAAATTTAGTCACGACTGCGTCGTTTGGTCGCCGCTTTGCGGCTTGGTCACGACTGCGTCGTTTGGTCATCGCTTTGCGGCTTGGTCATCGCTGCGCGATTTAGTCATCGCTGCGCGATTTAGTCGCCGCTTTGCGGCTTAGTCATCGCTGCGCGATTTAGTCGCCGCTTTGCGGCTTGGTCCGGAGGGAATGAGTCCGAGGATCATTTACCATTCACTATTTACCATCTATACTCTCTACTCTATAATCTATACTCTAAAGGAGTCCGAAGGGAATGAGTCCGAAGTCCGGAGGATTTTATAATCTACTATTCACCATTCACCATTCACCATTTACCATCTTTATTCTAGTTGATTTAAAGCATAGAGCACAAAGCATAAAGAATAAAGTTGGTTAAAAACGCTAAGCGTTTTTAGGGTCTCATGAAATGCTGTAAACGCTATCTCTACTCTATACTCTATACTCTAAAGGAGTCCGAAGGGAATGAGTCCGAAGTCCGGAGGATTTTATAATCTACTATTCACCATTCACCATTCACCATTTACCATCTTTATTCTAGTTGATTTAAAGCATAGAGCACAAAGCATAAAGAATAAAGTTGGCTAAAAACGCTAAGCGTTTTTAGGGTCTCATGAAATGCTGTAAACGCTATCTCTACTCTATACTCTCTAATCTACTATCTCCTTTATGCTTTGTGCTTTATTCTTTATGCTCTTTCCCTATCCATTCCCCATTTTCACTGTCGACTCCCGACTAGTGACTAGCGACTAATCTCCTGATTCTCAAAATATTTTTACCCACCCCCTTGTTTGTATTATTTTTTTTCCTACCTTTGCACTCCCGTTCGACAAACGCAGTTTTTTATTCAGAGAGAGGTTGGCAGAACTTCCCGAATTTATTTAAAACACATAAAATGCATGTCAAACAGGTCTTAAATCGAGGAAAGCTTGATTTTTGTGTTAGAACTGGTATTGATTGATGACCGCTGAATGCCCAGCCCATTAATTAAATATTAAGCTACACAAGGTGTTTTTTCACTGTTATCCACAGTGGACTCATCTTGTCGCCTTATACCAATTCTGCTTTTTTTTATTGTTTAGATTCCTATATCACGTTCAGTTGAACGATGATTTTGAATAAAAGTCTTACAACAAGCCACGATAGCCTTGTAAGCATATTTATATTTTAAATATTAACATATTATGTCAGGAATTATTGGTAAAAAAGTCGGAATGACTAGCCTATACATGGAAGACGGTAAAGCTGTTCCATGTACGCTAATTGAAGCCGGTCCTTGTGTGGTTACACAAGTGAAAACTGTAGAGAAAGAAGGCTATAACGCTGTTCAAATCGGCTACGGTGAGAAAAAAGAAAAGCACACAACAAAATCTTTGTTGGGTCACTTCAAAAAAGCAAATACAACTCCCAAGAAGAAATTGGTAGAATTTCGCACGTTTGAGCAACCTCTTGCATTAGGGGATGTTTTAACTGTTGAGATGTTAGAGCTAGACACTTACGTTGACGTAGTGGGTACTTCTAAAGGTAAAGGTTTCCAGGGTGTTGTTAAGCGTCACGGATTTGCCGGTGTGGGTGGTCAAACTCACGGTCAGCATAACCGCGGTCGTCACCCGGGTTCAATTGGTGCGTGTTCATTCCCATCTCGTGTATTTAAAGGCTTACGCATGGCGGGTCGTACAGGTGGTAATCGTGTAAAGGTTCAAAACTTACAAGTTTTGAGAATCTATCCAGAGAAAAACTTATTAGTAGTTTCTGGATCAGTACCTGGAGCTAAGAACTCATACGTAATCATTGAAAATTAAAAATTGGGCCTAGCCTAAACAATAGACATTCTGAAACATGGAATTATCAGTATATAACATAGCAGGAAAAGATACCGGAAAGAAAATTACTCTTTCTGACGAAATCTTTGGTATCGTTCCTAACGAGCATGTGGTTTACTTAGATGTGAAGCAATATTTAGCTAACCAACGTCAAGGAACACACAAAGCGAAAGAGCGTGCAGAAGTTTCTCGCTCGACTCGCAAGATTAAGAAACAAAAAGGTACGGGTGGTGCGCGTGCAGGTTCAATGAAATCTCCTTTGATGAAAGGTGGTGGACGTATCTTCGGACCACGCCCACGTGATTACCACTTCAAGTTGAACAAGAAAGTGAAAGCATTGGCACGCCAATCAGCTTTAGCTGCTAAGGCTCAAAGTGGAGATATC
The DNA here is from genome assembly GCF_004307425.1 of Aquirufa antheringensis. Taxonomy (GTDB): domain Bacteria; phylum Bacteroidota; class Bacteroidia; order Cytophagales; family Spirosomataceae; genus Aquirufa; species Aquirufa antheringensis. Next base: position 136,884 of record NZ_SEWZ01000002.1, on the reverse strand, counting down.
GCGATCTTGGATTCAGTTTCTTTCGCAACACCACAAACGAAAGCGTATTTAGCGATGTTAAAGGCGCTTCAATTAGATAACACTAAGACATTATTGATCACTCCAGAAGTAGACAAGAATGTTGTATTATCTGGTCGTAACGTTCCTAAGACTAAGGTAACAACCGCAGGAGATGTGAACACATACGATTTAGTGAACGCAGGTAAGTTGTTAATCACGACTGCAGCGATTGAAAAAATTGAGTCATCATTCAGTAACTAATTGACAGAAGTTTTTCTGTTATAAACGAAAATAAAAATGGGCATTATTAAACGTCCGGCCTTGACTGAAAAGTCGCAAGCCATGCAAGAGAAAGGCCAATACACGTTTGTTGTTGAGTTGACAGCAAATAAGATTGAGATTGCCAAAGAGGTGAAGAAGATGTACGGTGTTGATGTTCAAGATGTGAAAACAATGCGTCAGATTGGAAAAGTAAAATCCAAGTCTACACGTACGAAAGTCACTTCTGGACGTACTTCTACGATCAAGAAAGCAATTGTAACAGTAGCTCCAGGTGAAGTAATTGACTTCTACCAAGGAATCTAATTAAAAAAACTAAGGGGGTTCATCCCGATAAATTGAACTAATTAAATGGCAGCAATTAAAAAAATTAAACCAACAACTCCAGGACAACGTCACCGCATCGCGCCGACGTTCGAGGAGATTACTACGGACAAACCGTACAAGCCTTTACTAGAGCCGATCAAAAGAACGGGTGGTAGAAATGCAGATGGTCGTCGCTCGATGCGTTATATCGGTGGTGGTCACAAGCGTCGTTACCGTGTGATTGATTTCACTCGTGCTAAAATGGACGTTCCTGCAACGGTATTAACAGTAGAATACGATCCAAACCGTACTTCTCGTATCGCTCTTATTGAGTATACAGACGGTCAAAAATCATATATCTTGGCACCAGCTGGTATCCAGGTAGGCCAAACAGTTATCTCAGGAGAGAAAGTAGCTCCAGAGGTGGGAAATACATTGCCTTTGGCAAACATCCCATTAGGTACATTAGTGCACGCAATCGAATTACAACCTGGTAAAGGAGCTGAAATGGCTCGTTCTGCTGGAACGTACGCTCAATTGTTAGCACGTGATGGAAAATATGCAACCTTGAAATTGCCTTCAGGTGAGATGCGTATGGTACTTGCTCGTTGTCTTGCGACAATCGGTACAGTATCTAACTCGGATCACATGAACGTGAACTTAGGTAAAGCAGGACGTCACCGTTGGTTAGGTCGTCGTCCACGTGTTCGTGGTGTTGTAATGAACCCAGTCGATCACCCAATGGGTGGTGGTGAGGGTCGCTCTTCAGGAGGTCACCCACGTTCTCGTAACGGTTTATTGGCTAAGGGTAAGAAAACTCGTAATCCAAAGAAAAACACAAATCGTCTTATCATCAGTAGAAGAAAAAAATAGTTAGATGGCACGTTCACTAAAAAAAGGTCCTTACATTGATTACCGCCTTGACAACAAGGTTCAGGCTATGAACGAATCCGGAAAGAAATCCGTGATTAAAACATGGTCTAGACGTTCAATGATCTCTCCAGATTTCGTAGGTCACACATTCGCAGTTCACAACGGGAATAAATTTATCCCTGTATTTGCAACAGAGAATATGGTTGGTCACAAATTAGGTGAGTTCTCTCCCACACGTAACTTCCGTGGTCACGTGGCGAAAAAAGACAAAGGTAAAAGGTAATTAGATAGACTCTCGGGTCTTAATCAATATTGAAAATGGAAGCAATTGCTAAATTAAGAAATGTTCCTACGTCGCCGCAGAAAATGCGTATTGTCGCAGACATGGTACGTGGACAGAAAGTATCCAAAGCGTTGGGTATCTTAAAATTTGAGCCCAAAGTTGGTGCTAAATCGATAGAGAAATTATTACTCTCTGCGGTTTCTAACTGGCAAAACAAGCATGTCGATGCTAAAATTGAGGAAGCTGACTTGTTTATCAAGACGATCTTCGTAGATGGAGGTGCTTCGATTAAGCGTTTACGCCCTGCTCCGCAAGGAAGAGGTCACCGCATCTTGAAGCGTTCAAATCACATCACTATTGTAGTGGCTTCTTCTGAGGCTCCCGCTTTAGTAACCAGTTCAGCAGAATAATAGACTATTAGATAAAACAAGAAATGGGACAAAAAATTAACCCTATTGGATTAAGATTAGGTATCGTGAGAGGTTGGGATTCTAATTGGTACGGAGGTAAAACTTTCGCTGATAAGCTTGTCGAAGACGAGAAAATCAGAAAGTACGTAGCCGCTCGTATTCCAAAAGGATCTATCTCAAAAGTTATTATTGAGCGTACCTTAAAGCGCATCACTTTGACAATCAACACAGCTCGTGCTGGTGTGGTTATCGGTAAGCAAGGTGCTGAGGTAGATAAAGTAAAAGAAGAGTTAAAGAAAATCACTGGTAAGGATGTTCAAATCAACATCTTTGAGATTAAGCGTCCAGAAATCGATGCGAAATTAATCGGTGAAGCTATCGCTCAACAATTACAAGCTCGTATTTCTTTCCGTCGTGCGATGAAGCAAGCAATCGCGTCAGCAATGCGTGTAGGAGCACAAGGAATTAAATTAAAATTATCAGGTCGTTTAGGTGGTGCTGAAATGGCACGTTCTGAAGGATACAAAGAAGGACGTATTCCTCTTCACACACTTCGTGCTGACGTAGATTACGCTATCTCTGAAGCTTTAACTGTTTACGGAAAGATCGGTATCAAGGTATGGGTGTTCCGTGGAGAAGTTTTCGGTAAGCCAGATTTATCTCCTAATGCAAACATGGGATTACAATCAACTGCAGCGGATTCTCGCGGTGGTGATCGTGGACCTCGTGGACGTGGTGATGACCGTGGTCGTGGCCGTCGTCCAGAAGGAGCAGATCAAGGTGGAGACCGTAACAAACCAGGTGCTGGCGGTGCGAACCGTGGCCGTGGTGGAAAGCGATAAAATATATTTGAATTAGATATTAGACTTATAAGAAGATGTTACAACCAAAAAGAACGAAATTTCGTAAGCAACAAAAAGGTCGCGTTAGAGGTGTTGCAACCCGTGGCCACGAGATTGATTTTGGATCATTCGCTATTAAATCTTTAGAGCCAGGTCGTATCACCGCTCGTCAAATTGAAGCAGCTCGTATCTCGGTAACCCGTGCTATGAAACGTGAAGGACAAGTTTGGATCCGTGTTTTCCCTGACAAACCTATCACTAAGAAGCCTGCAGAGGTTCGTATGGGTAAGGGTAAAGGTGCTCCTGAGTATTGGGTAGCTAATGTTCGCCCAGGAACTATCTTGTTTGAATCGTCAGGTGTACCTTTGGCGGTTGCTCAAGAGGCTTTACGTTTAGCAGCACAGAAGTTGCCAATGCGTACGAAGTTTGTTGTTCGTAGAGATTATTCAGAATAGGATATTAAACCCACAGTTTAATACATCCAAATAACATTGTTATGAAAAACGCAGAAATACAAAAATTAGGAGTTGAAGAATTAAAGAAGCAGATCGCTGCTGAGCAAGAGAATATCTCTCGTTTGAAATTAGCTCACGCTATTTCACCGATTGAAAATCCGATGCGTATTCGTCAAAACCGCAAATTGATCGCGAAATTAGAAACTGCTCTAAGCGCGGCAACAAAAGCATAAGTATTAATTTTAATAGGCTGATTCAACTACGCTATCGGCCAATTGTTTAACAAGTAATCCAACAACCATGGAAGAAAGAAACCTGAGAAAAGTAAGAATTGGGAAAGTGGTGAGTAACAAGATGGATAAGTCTATCACCATCACCGTTGACCGTAAGGTTAAGCACCCATTGTACGGAAAGTTCGTACAAAAGACAACAAAATTGATGGCACACGATGAGAACAACGAGTGCGGAATCGGTGACACAGTGAAAGTAATGGAGACACGTCCTCTTTCTAAAAACAAGTGTTGGAGATTATTAGAAGTAATCGCAAAAGCGAAATAATTCTAAGATTGTTATTCAAAATTTAAAATTTAAAGATCAAATATAATGTTACAGCAAGAATCAAGATTGGGTGTAGCGGATAATTCTGGAGCAAAAGAAGTTTTAGTCATTCGCGTATTAGGCGGTACTGGCAAAAGATACGCTTCTATTGGAGATAAGATTGTCGTTTCTGTGAAGTCTGCTCTTTCTTCTTCTAGTATGAAGAAAGGAACCGTTTCAAGAGCAGTAGTTGTTCGTGTGAAGAAAGAAATTCGTCGTAAAGATGGTTCTTACATTCGTTTCGAAGATAACGCAGCCGTTTTATTAAACGCAAATGATGAGCCGAAAGGAACTCGTATTTTCGGGCCAGTTGCGCGTGAATTGCGTGATGCAGGATTCATGAAAATTGTTTCCCTAGCCCCTGAAGTTTTATAATTAGATGAGATATTGGGTGTACCCAATTTAATAATCATACAATGGAAAAAAATACAAGTAAACCAGCAAAATTGCACGTTAAAAAAGGAGATACTGTTCAAGTGATCGCAGGTAACGCGAAAGGCAAGACAGGAGTTATCACACAAGTGATTGTTGAAAAATCTCGTGCAATCGTAGAAGGAGCTAACTTGCAAACGAAGCACGTTAAGCCATCTGCAGCTAATCCTCAAGGAGGAATCGAAAAGCGTGAAGGTTCAATCCACATCTCTAACTTAATGGTAGTAGAAAATGGAAAGCCTGTACGTACAGGTCGTAAATTGAACGAGAAAGGTAAATTACAACGCTATTCTAAAGCGACTGGTAAATTTATCGCATAATTAGAACTTAACCGTGGGTCGGAAATCCACAAAATATACTACAATGGCAGTACCTAGATTAAAAGAACGTTTTGTTAAGGAGGTTGTACCAAGCTTAAAAGAAAAGTTTCAGTACAAGTCTATCATGCAAGTGCCTAAGATTACTAAAATCGTAATCAACAAGGGTGTAGGAGCCGCAGTGTCGGACAAAAAATTAATCGATATCGCAATCGAAGAAATCACACAAATCGCTGGTCAAAAGGCGGTAGCTACGATCTCAAAGAAAGCTATTTCGAACTTTAAGTTACGTGAAGATATGCCTATCGGTGTGAAAGTAACGTTACGTGGAGATAAGATGTACGAATTCTTAGATCGTTTAACAACAGTTTCTTTAGCACGTGTTCGTGACTTTAAAGGAATCTCTGAAAAAGGATTTGATGGTCGTGGAAACTATACCTTAGGGGTGAAAGAGCAAATCATCTTCCCTGAGATTTCAATCGATAAAGTAAGCAAGATCTCTGGTATGGACATCACGTTTGTGACGACTGCTGGAACAGATGAAGAAGCTTATGCTTTATTAGCAGCGGTTGGAATGCCTTTTGCAAATCAAAAAAAATAAATAGCCCTTTAGGCTTTCATAAAAACCTTTAAATTTTTACAAAATGGCTAAAGAGTCAGTAAAAGCAAGAGAAAGAAAACGCGAAGCAGCAGTTGCAAAATATGCAGTGAAGCGCGCAGCTTTAAAAGCAGCTGGAGATTACGTTGGATTGGATAAACTTCCAAAAAATGCATCTCCTGTACGTTTACACAACCGTTGTAAATTAACAGGACGTCCTCGTGGATACATGCGTAAGTTCGGTATTAGCCGTGTTACGTTCCGTGAAATGGCATCCAATGGTTTGATTCCAGGTGTAACTAAATCAAGCTGGTAATATTATTTGATTAATTAAATTCATTTTTGTAATTTTGCAGGCCCATTTTAAAAGACCTGCGGCAAATTTAAAAACAATGACAGATCCAATAGCAGATTATTTAACCCGATTGAGAAATGCCTTGAAGGCACGCCATAGGGTAGTTGAAATTCCTGCTTCCAACATTAAAAAGGAAATTACGAAAGTACTTTTTGATAAAGGATACATTTCAAACTATAAATTCGATGATTCATCCGTACAGGGAACCATCAAAATTGCGTTGAAATACAACTCAGTTACGAAGCAACCTGCTATCGTTAACTTGACTCGTATCTCTAAGCCAGGTCTTCGTAAATACAATGGTGCTGAAGAGTTACCACGCGTATTAAACGGATTAGGTATCGCTATCTTGTCTACTTCTAAGGGAGTAATCACAGATAAAGAGGCTCGTACTTTACACGTAGGTGGAGAAGTACTTTGTTACGTATATTAATAATTGTTTCACGCTGAAAGGGGAGCGATCTCGAAATTTAAGCTATAATTAAAGTCTAATGTCAAGAATTGGAAAGAAAATTATCACCATCCCTGCAGGAGTAACTGTAGACGTAAGTGCTGGTAATTTAGTGACAGTAAAAGGTCCTAAAGGAACTTTGTCGCAACAAGTTGATCAAGATATGATCATTACTATCGAAGAGGGTGTTTTAACTGTGGCACGTCCTACAGAACAAAAACGTCACAAAGCGATGCACGGTTTATATCGTTCATTGATCAATAATATGGTCGTGGGTGTGAGTGAAGGTTACCAAAAAGTGTTGGAAATCATCGGGGTTGGTTACAAGGCCGCAAATCAAGGAAATATTTTAGAATTAAGCTTGGGTTACTCTCACGCGATTTTCATGGCGATTCCTACAGAAGTATCTATTGTGACAGCAATGGAGAAAGGTAAGAATCCAATGGTTACATTGAATTCGATCGATAAGCAATTAATTGGTCAAGTAGCTGCGAAGATCAAGTCGTTACGTCCAGTTGAACCTTACAAAGGTAAAGGTGTTCGTTTCCAAGGAGAGCAAGTACGTCGCAAAGCTGGTAAAGCGGGCGGTAAAAAATAAATTATAAGCGTGGGCCGGAAATCCACACAAACAAGTTAACAAATGGCAACAACCAAAAATTTACGCAGAACCCGCATTAAACGTGCGATTCGTGCTAAGATCGCAGGAACAGCGGAGCGTCCGCGTTTAACTGTATATCGTTCTAATTCTGCATTGTATGCACAATTAGTAGATGATTTAGCTGGTAAGACTTTATTCTCAGCTACATCTTATACAAAAGACAAAGTGAACAACAACATAGAAGCTGCTAAGACAGTAGGTTTAGCGATCGCTGCAAAAGCGAAAGCAGCTGGAATCGAGAAGGTAGTTTTTGACCGTAACGGTTATTTGTATCACGGAAGAATTAAATCATTAGCTGAAGGTGCTCGCGAGGGTGGCTTACAATTTTAAGAAATAGATATGTCGCATTTACAAGCAAAACCAATAAAGGTTAACGAAGGTGAGTTGAAGGAGAAAGTAGTAGCCATCAACCGTGTTGCAAAAGTAGTGAAGGGTGGTCGTCGTTTTAGTTTCTCAGCAATCGTTGTCGTAGGTGACGGTGCTGGTATCGTAGGATACGGTTTAGGAAAAGCAAACGAGGTAACTGACGCTATCACAAAAGGTATCGAAGACGCTAAGAAAAACTTATTCCAAATTCCTTTGTTGAAGAACACGGTTCCTCACGAGCAATTAGGTAAATTCTCAGGTGGTTTCGTTTTAATTAAGCCAGCTGCTCCAGGTACAGGATTGATCGCCGGTGGTGCGATGCGTGCTGTGTTAGAATCAGTAGGTGTTCATGATGTCTTAGCTAAGTCTAAAGGTTCATCTAACCCACACAACGTAGTGAAGGCAACCATCGATGCATTAGTGAAGATGAGAGCTCCACACTCAGTAGCTTTCCAACGTGGAATTTCAGTTGCTAAAGTATTTAATGGATAATCAGAGCGCGCAAGCCTCTCTAATAGAACATACAATGTCTAAAGTTAAAATTACTCAAGTTAAAAGTGCAATTAAGCGCCCTGAAGTACAAAAACGTACGATCACAGCTTTAGGATTAGGTAAAATCCGTAAGAGTGTTGAGGTAGAATTGAATCCAGCGATTGCAGGTATGATTCGTGCCGTAAACCACTTAATTGTCGTTGAAAATATTTAATTAACATGCGAGTTGCTGGCAACAGCAGCGCTAAGCCCCCAATAGAATGAAATTATCATCATTGAAGCCGGCAGAAGGTTCGGTAAAAGTTAGAAAAAGAGTAGGTCGTGGTCAAGGTTCTGGTTTAGGTGGAACTTCTGCTCGTGGTCACAAAGGTGCTCAATCACGTTCAGGTTATTCTCGTAAGAGAGGTTTTGAAGGTGGTCAGATGCCATTACAACGTCGTGTTCCTAAGTTTGGTTTTAAAAACCACAACCGTGTGGAATACAAAGCAATCAACTTAGATACTTTGCAAGCATTAGCTGACTCAATTGGAACTAAGGTGATCACGTTTGAGACACTTTATACGAATGGTTTAGTATCTAAGTCTGACTTAGTGAAAATCTTATCTCGTGGATCTGTAACCTCTGCTTTGGAAGTTACCGTGAAAGGTTTCTCAGGTGCTGCTAAAACTGCGATTGAAGCAGCTGGCGGTAAAGCAATTGTTGGTTAATCCTCTATTCTAATCGAATGAACAAGTTAATAACAACTTTCAAGCATATTTTCTCAATCGAGGAGTTAAGAAGCCGTATCATAAATACGCTTCTTTTCATTGCATTCTTCCGTTTAGGTTCTTATGTTGCTTTGCCAGGTGTAGATGCGACTAAGTTAACTCAAGCAGGAGAGGGTGGTCTTTTCGGTTTATTAAATATCTTTTCAGGCGGTGCTTTAAGTAATGCTTCGGTATTTGCTTTAGGTATCATGCCTTACATCTCTGCTTCGATTGCGATTCAGTTATTGACCATTGCCCTTCCGTATTTCCAAAAAATGCAGAAAGACGGTGAGTCAGGTCGTAAGAAGTTAAACCAAATCACGCGTATCTTAACGATTTTCGTAACAGCTGCTCAAGCGTTCACTTATTTACAAGTAACGATCCCAACTGAAGCGATTATGGTGGATCCTTGGTTCTTCCGTTTATATGGCGTGGCTATCTTAATCGGTGGTACTATGTTGTGTATGTGGTTAGGAGAGAAGATTACAGATAAAGGTATTGGTAACGGTATCTCGATGTTGATCATGATTGGTATTGTTTCTCGTTTCCCAGCGTCTATTTTACAAGAAGCAGGTTCACGTGGAATGTCAGGTGCTTTAATGTTCATCATTGAAATTATTGCCTTGTTCTTCGTTGTGATGGGAGCGATTATGGTAACTCAAGCAGTTCGCCGTATTCCAGTTCAATATGCGAAGCAAGTAGTGGGTAGCAAAGCAACTGCAGTAGGTGGTGAGCGTCAATACATTCCTTTGAAGTTAAACGCTTCAGGTGTAATGCCAATCATTTTCGCACAAGCTTTAATGTTTATCCCAGGATTAGTCGCTCAGTCATTTGCTGAAAAGTCAGAATTTGCTTCTTCGGTTGCCTCTGCTTTCGGTGATTTCACGACATGGCAGTACAACGTATTATTTGCATTCTTAATCATTGTGTTCACGTTCTTCTACACAGCGATCTCGATTAACCCGACTCAAATCTCTGATGATATGAAGCGTGGTGGAGGTTTCGTTCCAGGTGTGAAGCCGGGTGAAGAAACGGCTGGTTTTATTGCAACAATTTTAGATCGTATTACTTTACCAGGTGCTGTGATGTTATCGTTAATCGCGGTTCTTCCGGCAGTAGCTAACTTGTTTGGCGTGACGAGAGGTTTTGCTTCCTTCTTTGGAGGTACATCACTTTTAATCCTAGTAGGTGTAGTATTAGATACATTGCAACAAATTGAAAGTTATTTGTTGATGCGTAAGTACGAAGGTTTAATGCAATCAGGTCGAGTGAAAGGTCGCTCTGAATTGATTAATCGTTAAGATGATTTATTTAAAGACACCCGCTGAGTTAGCCATCATTCAACAGAATGGGGAAATCCTGGGGAAGTGTCATGCGGAAGTAGCGAAGGCGATAGTGCCGGGAGTGAGTACTTTGGCCTTAGATAAAATCGCTTACGAATTCATTAAGGATAATGCAGCGCATCCATCCTTTTTGAACTACCAAGTAGGAAGCCAGAAATATGCCTATTCTTTGTGTATTTCGGTGAATGATGTGGTAGTTCACGGTTTACCGGGAGAATTGATCCTGAAAGAGGGAGACATTATTTCGATAGATGGAGGAGTTTATAAAAATGGCTACCATGCCGATAGTGCTTATACCTATGCTATAGGGAATGTCGCTGAGGACGTAGTTCAATTGCTACAACGGACGAAAGAGTCCTTGTATTTAGGTTTGAATCAAGCTGCACCAGGCAAACGAGTAGGCGACATTGGTTTCGCCGTTCAATCTTACACGGAATCTTTTGGTTACGGAGTAGTGAGAGAGCTAGTAGGTCATGGAGTAGGTAAGAAGCTTCACGAAAGCCCTGAGGTTCCTAATTATGGACGTCGCGGGGAAGGAGCTAAGTTGAAAGAAGGAATGGTCATTGCGATCGAACCGATGATTAACTTAGGAAAGCGTCAAATCGCAGTAGACAAGGATGGTTGGACTATCCGAACACAAGATCGCAAGCCGAGTGCTCACTTTGAACACACGATTGCAGTAGGGAAAGAAGGTCCCATTATTTTAACGACCTTTGCACCCATTGAAGAAGTAATTAAAACATCAACAGTATTGTTGAATATATAAATTAATAATTATGGCCAAACAGTCCTCGATAGAAGTAGACGGAATTATTTTGGAAGCTCTTTCGAACGCGATGTTTCGGGTAGAATTGGAAAATACGCACCAAGTCATTGCACATATTTCGGGCAAGATGCGGATGCACTACATCAAAATTTTACCTGGAGATAAGGTGAAGTTAGAGATGTCTCCTTATGATTTAAGTAAGGCTAGAATTGTTTACAGATACAAGTAATTTAAGGTTTGATTATATAAATACAGTTAATATGAAAGTTAAAGCATCTATCAAGAAACGTAGTGCAGATTGCAAAGTAATCCGTCGTCACGGAAAGCTTTACGTAATCAACAAGAAGAATCCTAAGTTCAAACAAAGACAAGGATAATTCGACAGAATTTTAAATTGATTAATAACAACAATTAATTACCTATATGGCTCGTATTGCAGGGGTTGATATTCCCGACAAAAAAAGAGGAGAAATTGCGTTGACTTATATTTTCGGTATTGGTCGTAGCACTGCTCAAAAAATTTTAACGAAAGCTGCGGTTTCGTTTGACAAGAAAGCTGGTGAGTGGAACGATACGGAGGCTAGCGCTATCCGTGCGATCATCGCTGCTGAATTCAAAACGGAAGGTCAGTTGAAATCTGAGGTTCAATTGAACATCAAACGTTTGATGGACATCGGTTGCTACCGTGGATTACGTCACCGTAAAGGTCTTCCATTACGTGGTCAACGCACTAAGAACAACTCACGTACTCGTAAGGGTCGTAGAAAAACAGTTGCTAACAAGAAAAAAGTAACTAAATAATAACTAGAGGGTAACACCTCTTCGTATTTCATTTCAAATTATGGCACAAGCAAAAAGAAAAGATAAAGCGAAGAAGAGAGTAGTTGTCGTGGAACAAAACGGACAAGTACACATCAAAGCTTCCTTTAACAACATTATTATCTCCATTACTAACTCAGCAGGTCAAGTGATCTCTTGGGCTTCAGCAGGAAAGATGGGTTTCCGTGGGTCTAAGAAAAACACTCCTTACGCAGCACAGATGGCAGCATCTAACTGCGCAGCGGTAGCTGTTGAAGCAGGAATGAAGAAAGCGGAGGTTTTCGTAAAAGGACCAGGAGCTGGACGTGAGTCTGCTATCCGTACTATCCAAAACTCAGGTATTGAGGTTTCTATCATCAAAGATATTACACCAATGCCTCACAATGGATGTCGTCCTCCTAAGCGTCGTCGCGTTTAATAATTTTTATGCAGGGGTAATTAGTAATTATTTTCCCCCGCTTTTTATTCACAATTTAATTACTTCATTGGGCATAAGAGGTCCAATGACTTTTAAGAAAAATGGCTAGATATACAGGTCCCAAATCCAAGATTGCACGTCGTTTCGGTGAAGCAATTCTAGGTCCGAGCAAAGCATTAGCTCGTAAAAACTATGCTCCAGGAATGCACGGTAAAGGAAAACGTTCAAAGGTTTCTGAATACGCAGTGCAATTGAAGGAAAAGCAAAAAATGAAATACACGTATGGTATTTTAGAGCGCCAATTCGAAAACTTGTTCCACAAAGCTGCTGTAAAGGCAGGGATCACAGGTGAAAACTTGATCAAATTGTGTGAAGCACGTTTAGATAACGTCGTATACCGTTTAGGAATTGCTCCTACTCGTCGTGCAGCGCGTCAATTAGTTATTCACAAACACATCATTGTAGACGGCGAAGTAGTAAATGTGCCATCTTACTCTTTACGTCCAGGTCAATTAGTAGGTGTTCGTGCCAAATCAAAATCTCTAGAAGTAGTATCTAACTCGTTAGCAGCTCGTTCTCCTAAGAACTTCAACTGGTTAGAGTGGGATGGTGTTGAATTGGTTGGTAAATTTGTTGCTATGCCAGAAAGAGATCAGATTCCTGAAAACTTCAACGAACAAGCAATTGTCGAATTATACTCTAAGTAATCTCCTAACGAGATTGCTAGAGTTTATTAAGAGTACCAATAACGTTTTTTCAGTATCATTTTAAGCTACGAAATATGTCAATATTAGCATTCCAAATGCCCGAAAAAGTTGTGATGGAAAAAGCCACAGACTTCCACGGGTTATTTGAGTTCAAGCCACTCGAAAAAGGTTACGGTGTTACCATTGGTAACGCACTTCGTAGAATCTTACTTTCTTCTTTAGAAGGATATGCTATCACAAGCGTTAAGATTTCTGGTGTGTTACACGAATTTTCTGCCATTGAAGGCGTTCACGAAGATGTATCTGAGATCATCTTGAACTTGAAAAAAATTCGTTTCAAGAAGACACAAGAAATTTTGGATAACAAAGTTTCTATGAAAATTAAGGGACAAACGGCTATCACTGCTGGTGATATCGCTAAGTTCACTCCTTATTTTCAAATATTAAACCCTGAATTGGTTATTTGCAATTTAGATTCTTCGAAAGAAGTTGAAATTGATTTAGTAATCGAAAAAGGTCGTGGTTATGTTGCCGCTGATGAGCCTCGTGCAAACGAGTTAGCCTTCGGACACATCGCTATCGATGCGATCTATACACCGATCAAAAATGTGAAGTTCAGCATTGAGAACACACGTGTAGAGCAAAAAACGGATTATGAGAAATTAGTTTTAGATATCGAGACGGATGGTTCAATCCACCCAGAAGATGCTTTGAAAGGAGCTGCGTATATCTTGATCCAACACTTCATGTTGTTCTCAGATCAAACAATGACATTTGAAACTCCTAAAGCAGAAGAAGATAATGTGGTAGATGAGGAATTACTTCACATGCGCAAGTTATTGAAGACTTCATTAGCTGACTTAGATTTATCTGTACGTGCTTACAACTGCTTGAAATCAGCTGACGTTCGCACTTTAGGTGAATTAGCGAAATTAGAAATCTCTGATATGATGAAGTTCCGTAATTTCGGAAAGAAATCATTAACTGAATTAGAGCAATTGATCGAGGAAAAAGGCTTGACCTTTGGAATGGATGTTTCTAAATATCGTTTAGACGAAGATTAATTTATAATTTAAACAAAGTAATAGGTGGTTTGCCGCGAGGTAAACTAACCGCAGCTCGCAAGGGCTTTTAACTTACGAAATAACACAATGAGACACGGTAAAAAATTTAATCACCTAGGAAGAACAGCCTCTCACAGAGCAGCGTTGTTATCAAACATGGCTTCATCTTTGATCTTACACAAGCGTATTCAAACGACTGTTGCTAAGGCAAAGGAATTACGTAAATACGTAGAGCCTATGATCACAAAATCAAAGACAGATAGCACTAACAATCGTCGTGTGGTATTCTCTTATTTACAAAATAAGGATGCGATCAAGGAATTGTTCTCTATCGTTTCTGAGAAAGTAGCGAATCGTCCAGGTGGATATACACGTATTATCAAGTTAGGTAATCGTTTAGGTGATAACGCAGAAATCTGCTTCATTGAATTAGTTGACTTCAACGAAACAATGTTAGCTGCATCAGCGGAGAAAGCGGGTAAAACTCGTCGTAGCCGTCGTGGTGGCGCTGCAAAAGCAACTGAAGCTGCGGCTCCAGTAGCTGCTGAGGAAGCACCATCTGCAGAGGTTGTTGAAGAAGCTCCGGCAGCGGAGGTTGCAGCTGAAGAAGCAGCACCAGAAGCACCAGCAACTGAGGAGTCCACAGAAGAAAAAGGAGAAGACGCTTAATCTTTCTCTTTCTATTTTTTTAAAGGGCTTCAACTTTCCGTTGAAGCCCTTTTTTTAGGCAATGAGCATTTGACCCCTATTTTATAACAGCATTTTATGAGATTTACCGAGTCCACACCAGCGGTTTTAGTATTACAAGACGGAACCATTTTCCACGGGAAAGCACTAGGAAAAATAGGAACTCACGGCGGTGAGATCTGTTTTAACACCGGTATGACGGGTTATCAAGAAATCTACACGGATCCCTCTTATGCGGGTCAGGTAATTATTAATACGACAGCTCACATCGGAAATTACGGTGTGATGCAAGAAGCAGAAGCAGAATCGAACAAGGTCCAAATCGCAGGAATGGTTTGTAATGAATTCGCTAGCGTTCACTCACGTGAGACGGCTGATGGATCCTTACAAGATTATTTGGCTGATGCGGGTATTGTAGGGATTTCGGGTATTGATACACGCGCTTTAGTACGTCACATCCGGACGAAAGGGGTGATGAACTGCTTGATCTCTTCAGAAATTTTTGAGGAAGCAGCCTTAAAAGCTGCCCTAGCTAAAATTCCTTCGATGGAGGGATTAGAATTATCTTCCCAAGTATGTACGCAAGAAGCGTATTTCTTAGGCGATGAGAAAGCAGAGCGTAAAGTAGCGGTGCTTGATTTAGGCGTTAAGAAAAGTATTTTGACAAACATCGCAGAGCGTGGATGCTATTTAAAAGTGTTCCCAGCGAAGACTCCCTTTGCGGAAATCGCAGCATGGAATCCAGACGGATATTTCGTTTCGAATGGTCCAGGAGATCCAGCCGTGATGTCCTATGCGATTGACACCGTTTCTGAATTCTTGAAAAGCGACAAACCGGTTTTCGGAATTTGTTTAGGTCACCAAATTCTAGCACAAGTGGTAGGATTAACTACCTACAAAATGCACAATGGTCATCGCGGTTTAAATCATCCGGTGAAAAACTTGATCACAGGTCTGTCGGAAATCACCTCTCAAAACCACGGTTTTGCGGTTAAAATGGACGAGTTGAAGGCATCTGATCGAGCAGAATTGACGCACATTAACTTGAACGACCAAACGGTTGAAGGTTTACGCGTGAAAGGTCGCAAAGCCTTCTCGGTGCAACACCACCCGGAAGCGAGCCCAGGACCACACGATTCACGTTACTTATTTGATCAGTTTATCGATCTAATGAAATAAAAAAAAGCCCTGAGAGAAAATCAGGGCTTTTTTGTTAAGCTTGATAGCCAAAGAGTGCGTGCTCTTTAATGAGTTTGGCGACTGATTTGGGTACATATTGTGCCCATTCATCGGTGCCGCTTTGAATTAAGTCGAGTACCTGATCCGTTCGAATATTCATGAGTTTTTCGTCGTAATTTTTGATCTCTGCTAACTTATCGTTATCCACTAAATACTGGAATAATCCTTTCAAATGAGCTTCCGGTTCGAAATTCTTTAACTGCACGATGTCTCCATTTTCGGAGACGGTGGGGTAGAGGTATAATTTGATGTTTTGGCCAAATAAACAGCCAAAAGCACTCATAATTCCGCCGGGTACCCCCTTATAATGCTTTTCCTCGAAGATGTATTCTAAGTTTGGCATACCCATAACGAGGGCCATTTTTAACTTAGAGAACTGACTCAAAAAGTCGACTAATTTGAAGTATTCGTGGAAGTTAGATATTAATACCGTTTGGCCTAATGAACACAAGATATCCACGCGATCCAGGAAGTCTTTCTCGTCGATCTTGTGTGTCTCATTTTCTAAACTTTTCAGCGTTAATTCAGACAGGACGCAGATTTTGTCATCGTCTACATCTGGCTCTTGCTCGAACTGCGCGACGCCTTTCTTTAACATGTCCGAGAAGATATTCGTCACGGGACGGAAGCGACCACGCACGGCTACGATGTGTTTTTTCGCCAAAGCATCATAGGGCTGCATCACCTTGCCATCGGGACCAAAAACCGCCGCCTGTGTATATCCATGCTTCACTAAATAAAGTGACATCAAGCGATTGTCTACCTCTTTAAAGTCCGGTCCTTCGAAGCGAATCATGTCGATTTCGATCCGGTCTTTCGACAAATCATCTAACAGAGATAAGAGTAATTTTTCTGGATTATCGTAATAATGGTAGCACCCAAACAACAAGTTTACTCCAATCACCCCTAAGGCCTGCTGTTGTAAAATATTGTCATTGTCGAGCATATTGACGTGGATGACCACATCATTAAATCCTCCGCTTGGCGTTAATTGGAAGCGTAAACCGATCCAGCCGTGGGCGTCATTCGTCTTTTGAAAATTCAAGGCAGAGACGGTATCAGCGAAGGCAAAGAAGCGTTTCTCAGCAGCCGATTCCGTTAAACGCACATTCAATAATTTAAACTCCCGGTTTAACATCTTCATTAAACGCGGCTCGCACACATATTTTCCTGACGCCTCTTCGCCATAAATGGCATCCGAGAAAGCCATATCGTAAGCGGAGATCGTTTTAGCGATCGTGCCTGAGGCTCCGCCTGCTTTGAAGAAATTCGCAGCTACATCTTGACCTGCCCCGATTTCCGCGAAGGAACCGTAGATACTGCGGTCTAGATTGATTTGAAGTGCTTTTTGTTTAGTCCCTATGGATTTAATATGCGATGTCATAGGCAATGTGTTGTGTTTGTTGTCTTAGGCTTCTGAAGATGGTGCAATTTACGAAATTATGGCCAAAATTCCCCCTTGTGGTACAAGCAAAGTCCTGCCATCGGTCCTTCACTAATATGCCCCACATTCAATCCATGCTTCTTCAAAATTTTCTTCAGTATATCCGAATAATAAAAAGCTACTGAACCGGTAAAATGAACTACGGGCGCTTCCGTATAGCGTTTTAAATACAACGAGATAAAAGCCTCGAAGGATTGTTCAATCAAGCCATAACAATAGGCATCGCGGCGATGATCAAACAGGAATTTGGAAAAGCTCGCAAACCAGCGATTCGGAAAGGCTTGTTTATAGGCCTTGTCTAAAACGGTTAAGCGATCCAGTACGCCAAATCGTTTCTCGAAAACGGCACGAACCTCCACCGGCATTTGGCCATGTAAATAACTTAAAAGCAAAGATTTTCCTAAATGTCCACCACTGCCTTCGTCACCTAACCAAAATCCCAGTGGAGGAATTTGCGCCGAAATGCGCCCACCATCCCAAAATCCCGAATTAGAACCCGTTCCTAAAATACAGGCAATCCCTACCTCTTTCCCGCAAAGCGATCGGGCAGCGGCGATGAGGTCGTTCTGTATTTCTAAGGAACAATTACTAGGAAAATAAGGCCGAAAGGCCGCCGCAATGACCTCGCATTGCGCCTCGCCCGTAACCCCCGTTCCGTAATAATAGATGGCTTGGATAGGAAGTTCTTTAAATCCGCTTAAAACCGATTGTTGTGCTGTGGTAATCTCTTCGGTAGTTTGGTAGTAGGGATTGATACCCGCACTGCTAAAACTTTCATAAGCCGAAGCCGGATCTTTGATGAGTCTCCAGGCCGTTTTAGTCGATCCACTTTCAACAATTAATATCATACTGCTAGGATTCCGATGGGGATAAATTTCTCAAAGACTTTTTCAGAATGTGGCGCATCAGCTAGTTCAGGCGTTAAATCCTGCCCCGCCCAGTGTTCGTAATGTTTGCCATTTTTCCACAGTTTGGACTCCGTCATGTCATAAATAAGACCCTGAAAGGCAACCCAAATCTCAGGCTTGTCCTGCCCATTTCGAAGGGCTAATTGGCTGCGCGTATATGTCTTCATAATTTACACGAAGCTAAATAAAAAGGGCCAAACCCGCCTTTTTTTCAGAAAGATTTTTAATTTTACATTGCAAAACGCTCGAACATGAAACAGTTTCTACTTCTATTATTGACGATCTCAGTGCTGGCTTGTGGTGGCGGTGGAGATCCAGCACCCACACCTACACCACCTACTCCTACCGTGAGTGTGGCTACATTAGTGAAGAAAGTATGGTCTGTCAATACAGCTCAGTGGGATGGTGTCACGAAATATGATAAAGCAGGTACAGCTAATGTAGTGCAGGGTTATTCGCAATACAAACTCGATTTATCTACGGCAGGTTCGGTGACTTTAACGGAATTTGACGGAAAAATATTTACAGGAACCTATACCGTAGCGACGGATGGTTTATCCCTGACTTTAAATGGCTTAACAAGTGCAGAAGGTGCACCTACAGGAACTGGCGGTACGATTACGTATACCATCTTGTCTACACCTACGGCCACAGGCTTAAGTCTTCAACAAACGGCCGCTTATGTGAAAGCAAGTAGCGCGATCGTTAAATTAGTCCTAGTTAATCCTTAAGAAGATTTGATTTAATAGAAGCCGTCCTTGTGGCGGCTTTTTGTGTTATATGGAAAAGAGAACGGAAATTGGAGAAGTAGGGGAGTTTGGCTTAATTAACCACATTGCCTCGAAGTTTACGCAGAAACAGGATTGGACGGACTTAGGTATTGGAGACGATACCGCAGTGTTAGATCCTAAGGGGAATAAGGTAGTTACCACGACGGAATTATTCATTGAAGGGGTTCATTTTGACTTAGGGTATACACCTTTACAGCATTTGGGCTTTAAAGTGGTATCTGTGGTTCTCTCGGACATTGCTGCGATGAATGCCATTCCAGCTCAAATCACGATCGGTTTAGGCTTAAGTAATCGCTTTTCGGTGGAATCAGTGGATGCCCTATATGAGGGAATTCAACTTGCATGTGAGGAATATAAAGTGGATTTAGTGGGTGGAGACACGACTTCTAGCCCGCAAGGTTTGATTATATCGATGACGGCGACAGGAGTGGTGGAAGCCGATAAATTAGTGCAACGTGGCACCGCAAAACCGAATGACGTCTTGTGTGTAACAGGTGATTTAGGTGCGGCGCTAATGGGATTACACTCACTAGAAAGGGAAAAACAGGTGTTTTTAGCTAATCCAGACATGAAGCCAGAGTTAGAAGGTAAAAGCTATGTGGTTCTACGCCAGCTGAAACCGATGGCTCGTTTTGACATGATTCACGAATTCAGAGATGTAGGCGTGGTTCCTACGTCGATGATCGATTGCTCAGACGGATTAGCTTCTGAGATTATCCATCTGTGTAACGCCTCAGGTTTAGGTGCTCGCATTTTCGAGAAGAATATTCCGATTGATGATGAGACCTACTTAGCAGCGACGGAGTTTAACGTGAGTCCGTTGACCGCTGCCTTGAATGGGGGGGAGGATTACGAATTAGTATTTACGGTTTCTCAGGAGGATTTCCCTAAAATAGAGAAGATCGCTGATGTGACCGCGATCGGATATATGACGAACATCGGTAACGAAAGAGTGATGGTGATGAAATCGGATGCAATCGTAGATTTAACGGCGCCAGGATTCGGAAAGCAATAGTCCGTTCGTCTACTTTTTCGGCCGTTTGATAAATTTACGACCGGAATCGTTTTAAAATTGGTAATTTTGTCATTGAAATCTAACCGTGTTTAGAAGAGATAAATTATGACGAAGTCTTCCTTCATTCGGAAATACTCAAACCGCTTTCTATCCAGATGGCTGGTCTTGGTCTTTGACTCGTTAATTGTCATTTTCTCGTTTTCTATTGCGACACTTTTGCGAATGAATTTCCAGTTAATGGAAATTGATTTCTCTGTGTTCGCTTCTCAATTGATTTTTGTCTTAGGCTTACGCCTTTTAGCCTTTTTGTATTTTCAATCGTATGCGGGGATTATTCGGCACACCAGCATTGAAGATGCCATTTTAATTTTAAAAGCGGTGTTTGCAGGGTCATTTGGAGCCGTCATGGTTTCTGCCGTGATTCGAAATACGCTAGGCTTTGAACACGTCTTTAATTTATCCGCGTCCATCCTAATTATTGACTTTTTCATCTGTTTGTTCTGGATGGTTATTCTTCGCTTTTTCGTGAAGAGCTTCTACGAATCTTTTGTGAATCAGTTTAAACCCACCATTGGGGTATTGATTTATGGTGCGGGTTATACGGGAATGTTGACAAAGAATGTGTTCCAAACAGACCGGAGTACCAATTACAAGATCTTGGGTTTTATCGATGACAACGAGTCCAAAATTGGGAAGACTATCGAGGGGATCAAAGTATATAGTTTACCTGAAGTGTTGGATAAGTTTGTGGGTTCTAATGACGGAATGGAAGTCATTATGGCCATTAACAATATGTCGGCTAAATCGAAGCGTAAGATTTCGGATATTTTCTTAGATCGGGGTGTGGTGGTGAAAGCGCTCCCTCCAGTGGATAAGTGGGTGGAAGGGGAGTTTGCGATGAATCAAATTCACAACGTAAAGATCGAAGATCTATTAGGGCGCGAAGTAATTCAAATGAATAACAAGCGTATAGGGGAGGAGATTTCAGGTAAAGTAATCCTGGTGACGGGTGCCGCTGGGTCGATTGGTAGCGAAATTGTACGTCAATTGATTGCTTATTTCCCGGCTAAATTAGTCCTTGTGGATCAAGCCGAATCAGCTTTATATGATTTAGAATACGAATTAGCAGGAAAGGTTCCCACGAATGTCCAGTTAATTGTGAACGTAGCGGATGTGTCCGATACGCGTCGCGTAAGTAAAATTTTTAAGAATCACCGTCCTGATATTATTTTCCATGCGGCGGCCTACAAGCACGTGCCTTTGATGGAGAATAACCCTTATGAGGCGATTAAGACGAATGTGATCGGTACACGTATTTTAGCGGAATTAGCGGCTGAAGTAGGGGTAGAGAAATTTGTCATGGTTTCCACGGATAAGGCCGTGAATCCGACCAATGTGATGGGAGCGACGAAGCGTTTAGCCGAGATGTATACGCAGTCGATGAATCAGTTAGAAGGCGTGAAGACGAAGTTTATTGCGACGCGTTTTGGCAATGTGCTAGGGTCCAATGGATCGGTGATTCCGTTGTTCAAAAAACAAATTGAGCGTGGAGGACCGGTGACGGTGACTCATCCGGAAATTACCCGCTATTTCATGACGATTCCAGAAGCCTGCGAACTCGTATTAGAGGCGGCTACGATGGGACAAGGTGGCGAGGTGTTTGTCTTCGATATGGGTGAATCGGTGAAGATTATTGACCTAGCGAAGAAGATGATCACGTTGAGTGGTCTACGTGTCGACAAGGATATTGAGATTCGCTATACGGGTTTGCGTCCAGGTGAGAAGTTATATGAGGAGTTATTGAATAATGACGAAAATACGCTTCCTACCCACCATCCTAAAATCTTAATTGCGGAAGTTAATACGCCTTCTTACGCTTACATGGAAGTGGCGACGAACGATTTGAATCACTTATTATCGAGTGGTACGAATAATTCGATAGTGGCCAAAATCAAGGAAATTATTCCGGAGTACAAATCAAACAATTCCGTGTTTGAAACATTAGACAAGAAATAGTCTAAATAATCCCCGTCTTTTTAACGATCCAGATAGCCGCTAGCGTAAACAGCGGAGCAGCTGCCACGTCTAAGCTATAATGTACGTGTTGAATCAATAATAAGCTAACTAATAAAAGACTAAGGGTGATGGCGATGACTCTTTCTTTCGCTGTTGGTAAAAAGAAGCACACAAACACCATCGTGGCCGTGTGACCTGAAAAGAAGAGGTCCTTTGTGATGGGCATATTTTCGCCATAGATGAAAAACTCAGCAAGAGGATCGTGCAAATCGACTAAACCCATAGGTGGATTTAGGGCCACGAAATAAATCGTTAAAAAACGAAACAGCGTCTCGATATTAAATGCCCAGGCGAACCAAACGAATCTTTTAGGGTCTTGCAGTAATCGATATAACAAGTAGATGACGGATAAATAGATGATCCCAAAGATAGGGTAGGAAACATTTAGGGCCGGAAGGGCGTTAAGTAATGGATCGTTCCATTGGATGCCTTCGCGCAATTGAATCCATTGGAAATAATCATCCGCTTTAAAAGGAAAAATAAGGAACACGGCTAAGGCACTGACGAACTGTAGCGCAAAGGTGCGGTCACGAAAGGCGGCTTTCCAGGTTTGTTTCAAGTTTGAACTAAAATTAGGTAATTTAGGATGCGAAATTAGTGCTAAAAAACAATAAGATGAAAAAGATCTCGAAAATTACGGTAATTGTGTTGAGTATCATCACGAGCGCTTTTCATTTTTCGTGCGGAAGTGCCGGCGAGAAAAAGGAGGCAGGATTAAAAAAACAAACAACTAAGATGGATCAGAAATTAGACAAAATAACGTTTGGAGCAGGATGCTTTTGGTGTGTGGAGGCGGTGTTTCAACGTGTGAAAGGGGTTAAGTCCGTGACTTCGGGCTATATGGGCGGTAAGATTAAGAATCCAACCTACCGCGAGGTTTGTTCAGGACTAACGGGTCACGCAGAAGTATGCCAGTTAGCGTATGACCCGAAGGAAGTGGATGTGGCGACGTTGTTGGAGATTTTTTGGCAAACACATGATCCTACGACCTTGAATAGACAAGGGGCGGATACGGGCACGCAATACCGTAGCGCGGTGTTTTTCCATACGCCCGAACAACAGAAAGAAGCAGAGGCTTGGAAGCAAAAGTTGAATGCGCAACACGTTTTCCCTAATCCGATCGTTACGGAAATCACGCCGGCATCGGAATTTTACGTGGCGGAGGATTACCACCAGAATTATTTCAATGAGAATGGGACGGAGCCTTATTGCCAAATCGTCATCAAACCTAAGATGGATAAGTTCCTGAAAGCGTTTAAATCTAAATTAAACTAGAATCCTCCTTTGTCGTAAAAACTGCGCCTGCGAGACAGTTTTAAGTCCTGTAAGAGCGTAGATTTTACGCGAAGGTCAAAGGAATAGTTGCTCGCGCGTCCATAAAATGGGCTCGCGATAGGCGTCCAGTTGAAGTTCATTTCCCAGCAATGCAGGTCGCGGTGCACGGACATATTCGTGTAAGTCAAGCCTTTGTACTTAAAGTCAAAGCCAGATGTTACAGAGAATTTCCACTTTTCCGAAAGACTTATGTCCCCTTGGAAGCTTAAGCCACTGATGTTTTGGGGCGAGGCTAAACCCGTCCTATTCATGCTGTATTGGTAGGAGAAGGAGAAATTCCAAGGCACATTCCAGTCGACATAGTCGTCTAGGTTTCGGTTAATTTGATTCATTTGAGCCTCACTGGCGTTTTTGTTCTCTTTTGGCTTAGGCTTTCCAGCTGAGAAACGACGGCCGATGGAGAAATTGAAACCTTGTAAACGGGCTAGACCCGCTCCTTGGCTGAACATATAGTCCGGCGTTCTGCGTCCGATGTCAAAAAACAAGGGGTCGGCCACATACAAATAGGGGTCAAAACTGCCGCCCATATTGATGTCAAAATCCTTCACGCGCGAGGCCAGGTTAAAGCCGATATTCGACAGCGCATATTCTTTCGCAAGTAGATTATAGCTTCCATTAATGCCAAAGTTATCCAGGATACGCACCTTCTCCGTGAGCACGCTGGCCGTGTCTGACTTGGTTTTTAACTTCGCCTCGAGCGTATTTTGGAACCCAAAAGAAACGGCCCCAGAAGCTCCCCCATAACTCATCGTGCGCGGGTCAAAGGTGCTAATGCGGCGTATATCCCCTATCTGTTCTTTCCCCTCCGTATTGATGAATTTACGATTGTTAATCCGCACATCTTGGTAATACCCGAAACTCGGATCTGAATAATCTGGCGTATAGCTCAAACTAACCGATGGGACTAACGTATGTCTAATGGCCTCTAAACGGCCTTTTTTGAAACGCAAGGTTCCGAACAAACGCGTGTTCATACTCGCAGAAAAGGCGATCTGAGAATTGAATTTAGGCAAACCTCCCACCGTATCGATGCGCACAGTTGAATCCGCCGCCACGTAGGTGTATTTGTAGGAACGTGTGTACATATTTCCCGACCAAGAAACCCCAGGCGTCAGGTTAATGTGTTTTGTTAACTTCAAATTAGGCAAGGCTAAAGGAATACTGTAATTGAATTTTGTCTGCGCCTTTTCCCATAAAATAGGCAGGGTGCTCGCATCTACCGGAATGACCCCTGGCGGTACATCGTCGGCTCCTGTAGGAATAAAGGGCTTTTGGATGGTTCCCCGCAAGGAATTGGAAGAACGAGGATACACGTCGAATTCATATCGCGTGTACGGATCACCCACTTGATTCGTCATCGAAATACCACCCGAGAAGTCTAAACCAATCCGGAACTGATCAATGAAGCGATCCCCCAGCGAATTTTTCTTTTTGAAGGGTTGGATCTGGTTAAGGCCAAAGTTAAAATCTGTTCCCGCATCAAACACCCGAGTACTCGTGTTTTGGTTGATACGCAGGTTAATGCTGGTGCGGACGGTTTGGCCAAAATTCCGAGAGTACTGAACAGACGATCCAATCGTATTCGAAAGGTATTGCTGGGTATTAAAGGAGTTGTATTGATTATACGAGTTCGAGGCGACGTTTACCGAGGCAGAAAAGCTCGAGTTTCCTACACTTCTAGGGGCATGCGACCATTGCAAAGCGAAATCGGTTCGTTTTGTGGGGGCAAACTCATCCCCATTACTATTCCGATTAAAGGCTAAATTAAAGCTACCCGTATAGCGATAGCGTTTGTTGTATTGCGAATTAGCGCCTAAACCCCAGCCACCTTTGGAATAAATTTGGCCTGTAAAGCGAATTCCAATGTTTTCACTCGCCGCCCAATAATACCCGCCCTCTCTCAAATAGAAACCACGTCCATTGGGCTCCTCGCCATAAGTAGGCATAATAATCCCAGATTTTCCTGCCTCTTTCGGTTGCGAATAGGGGAAAAACCCAAAAGGCAAACCAATGGGTAAGGGAATGTCATTTAATTCAAAGTGAAAAGGCCCGGAGATGATCTCTTTTTTACCCACGACTTTGATTTTGCTCGCCTTGATGTGAAAGTGTGGATGCGTTAAATTACAAGTGGTGTAGATGGCATTTCGAATATACAGGTTCTCATCTTCGTCTTTTTTTACGTTTTTCCCCTGCACAAAGCCCTCGCCTTGTTGGGTTACGATGCCTTTAATGATGGCTCGTTTGGTCTTAAAATTATAGCGTATTTCGTCTGAATCGTATTTGTCGCTGCCCTGCAGAAAAACGGGCAACCCAATCATTTTCTTCGTCAGCGTATCTTGAGTTCCGATGGCGTAGACCTCGTTTTTTGCCCAGTCTAGGCGGATGTAGTTGGCTTCGAGGGAGATTTCTCCGTATTTAACTTTGGCACCCCCATACAGATTCACCACTTGCTTGTCTGCGTCTAAAATCGTAGAGTCTACGGCAGAATAGAAAACGGTCGTTTGCAAATCGGCAGCCGTGTCCTTCGGAATAGACTTTTGTAAAGTATCCGTCGAGATTACCCGCTGTGCCTTAGCCTCAGAAAGAGAAGCAAAAAGGACAAGCAGGGTAATAAAAAGGTAATATGTGGATTTCTTTACCAAATGGAATTTAAAAATTATATTTGTACTTATTAAATACAAGCCTACAAAATTACATCTTTGCTTGTTATCAACGTGTAACAATTAGAAAATAATGTTTAATCAGATAAAATCTATCGGTTTATTTTTTTCGTTGGGTTTATTGCTGACTGCTTGGACGCCTAGCGGCTTTCAGAAGGGAGACATTAAAAATCGAATAAAAATCGTTTGCCTCGATGCCGGTCATGGGGGAAAAGATCCGGGCTGTTCTGGCCCTAAAGGCTCACACGAGGGACTAGTGACCTTAAAAATCATCTTAGAAGTGGGTAAAAAGCTGAAAGCGGCTCATCCAGACCTAAAAATTATTTATACCCGCGATACCGATACATTTATCGAATTAAATGAACGGGCTAATATTGCAAACCGCAATAAAGCTGATTTATTTATCTCCGTGCATTGCAATGCGGCTGTGAATAAGAATGCTTACGGAACAGAAACCTACACGATGGGTTTGCACAAGACGGATGGTAATTTGAACGTAGCAAAGCGTGAGAACTCCGTTATCTTGCAAGAGAAGGATTACCAAAAGACCTATGATGGTTTCGATCCGAACTCCCCTCTAGCCCACATTATGATGGCGAATTACCAAAGTGCCTTCATGGCGAGCTCGGTCAAATTCGCGTCGAAGGTGGAGGAGCAGTTTTCGAAAACGTATCAAAGAAAGAGTTTTGGGGTGAAGCAAGCTGGATTTTTAGTGATCTGGCGCACGGCCATGCCCAGTGTATTAGTAGAGACGGGATTTTTAACGAACCCGGAGGAAGAGCAATATTTAGCTTCTGAAAAAGGACAAAGCGAGGTGGCAACAGCTATTGCGACAGCATTTAGAGCGTACAAAGAAGAAATCGAAAAATAGATACGATGTTCCAAAGCAATGAATTAAAAGTAGGGTTTTTGGCATTGTTAGCCTTCTTAATCCTCTATTTTGGGTTTAATTTTCTGAAAGGAAACGATGTGTTCTCGTCTTCCCGCATTTATTATGTAGAATATGAAAATGTGGATGGCCTCATGGTCTCGAACCAGGTAATGGTGAATGGAATTGAAGTGGGTAAAGTGAAGAAAGTCGAAATTCAGCCGACTAAGGCCAATAAGATTTTAGTTACACTTCGGTTTAGTCAAGATATTGTTATCCCAGATAAAACAGTTGCCGTCCTTTCTGATGGAGCCTTGTTAGGAGGAAAAATCATTCGTTTGCGTTTAGAAGGAAAGGGGAATTTAGCGGAGGAGTCCTTTTTAAAAGGGGAGACTGAAGTAGGAGTAACGGCCTTGTTAAAAGAACGGGCGATTCCCGTGATCGCTAATGCGGATTCACTTTTAGTTTCTTTCCGCCAAATTTCGAACAAATTTGATCACACCGGCACGTATTTGAATACCTTGTTGAAAACATCGAATGAGACGGTTTCTAACATCAATGGATCTGTCAATGGTATCGTGACAGATAACCGGGCGAATATTGCGCAGATTTCTGCGAATATGAAGACCTTGTCTACCGACCTGATGGAGACGGAAAAACAATTGCGTCCGTTGTTAACGAAGTTTAATACGGTGGCGGATTCCTTGAATGCCTTGAAGATAGGCAAGACGTTGAAAGAGGTGGATGCGACTGTGCATTCGTTAAAGAAGATTGTACAAGGTTTAGAACGTGGGGAAGGTACCGCAGGTAAATTGATTAAGAACGATAGCCTGTACCTAGGCTTAAATAAAACGCTCATCGATCTAGACAAGCTATTGCTTGATTTTAGATTGCAGCCGAAGCGTTATATCGGCATTTCTGTTTTCGGAAAGAAAAACACCCCTCCATCTAATTAATCTATGTCTACGATTCAAGTGAAAATTACAGCCAGTCCTGAGCTGTCTGATATTTTAGTCGCTGAGCTAGGCGAAATTCAATTCGATATTTTCGAAGATTCGGAGTCTGGGGTGATTGCCTATTGTCCGGAAGTGGATTTCTCTGCGGAGGCGTTAACGGAAATAATGTCCCGTTATGGTCTAGAGACCTACGAGACGAATCGCATCGAGAAGCAAAATTGGAATGAGGTGTGGGAGAGCAATTATGATCCCATTCGCATTGAGGATTTAGTCTTGATTCGCGCGAGTTTTCACCCCTCTGAGCCTGGATTTCAGATGGAGGTGGTGATTAATCCTAAAATGTCATTTGGCACTGGCCATCATGAAACGACTTCGCTGATGACGAAGGCTTTGTTCGACGTGGATTTGACAGATAAAAGCGTGTTAGATGCGGGTACAGGCACGGGTCTTTTGGCTTTTGTGGCCAAGAAACGAGGGGCTGGATTTGTCCGCGGATTCGATATCGACGAATGGTCAGTGGAAAATTCAATCGAGAATGCAGGATTGAATGGCTGCGAGGAGATTCCTTTTGGTTTAGGTACCATCACTGACGAAGATGAAAGGGAATACGATGTCTTATTAGCAAATATCAATCGCAATATCTTATTAGCCGAAATGGCCGATTACGCCGCGCGCATCAAGCCTGGCGGACTACTTTTCTTAAGCGGTTTCTACACGGAAGACATTCCACTTTTACTGGAATCCGCTGAAAAGCAGCAACTTAATTTTATCGCGCAAGCATCAAAAAACAACTGGGCTTGCTTGCAATTGAGAAAAAAACCTTAATTTTAAAGGTTTGACTCTTGTAATCCGAGAAATCGGGTGTTTTTAAAATGAAAATCTCTCCTAACAAACCTTTCCAGGTTGTTTATTCTTTATTGTCTCATGAATGCCTCGGATATTTATTCGACGTCTTTGTCGTGCAATTAAATGAGAAGGGTCAATTGACCTGGGAGTACCAAACGCTTACTTCCCGGAACTTCCACGAATTTGAACACGCTTTAGACGATCGCGATCGCACGGCAGTGGGTTTGATTGAGAGTATGAAGCCAGTCGCAGTTTTTGAAAAATTCAATACCTCGAAGCGTAAGACGATGGAGGAATTCTTTTTGAAGACTTGGGACGCGGAGAAAGGCGAGAAAGAAATTCAAGAGGCAGTGATGTCCGTGATTGAGAAGAAGAGAGGTCAAGTATTTGGCTTAATTTGTCCTGAAAAGACACTTTTCATCATGGGGAATGATGGCAATCCGATGCGTCAATCCGTTCAAATCGAGGCGGAGGCCGTGGATGTTTTGTTCCACTTTATGCGCAACGACGAGAATACGCATTATTTCCCTACCCTAAAATACCTAGGCAATAAACTCGAATTTCAGTACAAAGACGCGGTCGTTTTATGCGATGATCCGGCTTGGATGCTGATGAATCAAAAGCTATATCACTTTAATCCAGAACTAGAAGGCAAGAAATTGCGTCCGTTCTTGAACAAGAAGTTTGTCGCGATTCCCAAGAATATGGAGGAAGATTACTTCCGAAAATTCGTGAAGGCGATGGTGGCGCGTTACCCCGTACACGCGAAAGGATTCGAGATTACGAATACCGAAAAACCGGTTCAATTCTTACTTTCTTATGGCCCTACGGCGCCTAAAATCGAGGACGAAGAGACCCTGAAAAAGAAGGCGGCACTTGAAGCAGCAGACCGCTGGAACTTTGTACTATCCTTTCAATATGGCAATAACCGCTTCCCTTGGGACGGTTTATCGTCTGAGGCGAACGTGCTTTTCGAGAAGAAAGGCGATAGTTATGCCTTCCAGAAAATTATGCGCTCCCACGTGAAGGAAAAGCGTGCCTTCCAACAGCTGAAGACTCTAGGGTTAAAGATGGAAAACGATGGCCGCGCCTTTATGCAACGCGGGGATGCAGTTCAATGGTTAACGGCGAACAAAGAAGCGCTGGATCAAGCTGGTTTTGTCGTTCAGTTCAAAGGCGATGGACAGGCGCCACGCTATTTCTTAGGAAAGCCAGAAATTAAGATTCGCATTGGCGAAAAACTGGATTGGTTTGACATTCAGGCGGTGATTTCGTTTGGGGAGTTCCAAATCTCTTTCTTGAAAATTCGCCAACTGATCTTACAAAAGAAGAAAGAATTCCATTTGCCGGACGGTTCCATCGCGATGATTCCGGACAATTGGTTCCACGATTACCAAGACCTATTTTACTTCTCTGAGACGCGTCCAGGAGAAGAGGGCGTGTTCTTGCGTCGCCAGCATTACCAATTAGTGCAGGAATGGGAGAATCAAGATTTAGTCAAAACCGCATTAAGAGCTAAAACGATAAACGATTTAGCGCTTGAGGCGAAGGAATACCCGGTGCCCAAGAACTTCAAAGGCACCTTGCGTCCGTATCAATTAGAAGGCTACCGCTGGATGCGTACACGTCAGGCGGCAGGTCTAGGCGCTTGTTTAGCCGATGATATGGGTCTGGGTAAAACCGTACAGACGCTTTGCTTATTGCAGAGCTTGAAAGAGCAGGGCGAGACCTTGCCTACCTTGCTCGTAATGCCTACGTCCCTTTTGTATAACTGGGAGATGGAGGCGAAGAAATTTACGCCACAGTTACGTGTTTTAGTGTACAGCGGTCCGCAAAGAGAGAAATTGCAGGCACAAATCGGGAAAGTTGATTTGATTCTATGCTCCTTCGGGATGGTCCGCTCGGACATCGAATGGTTCGAAAAGCAAGCGTTCTCCTATGTGATATTAGATGAGTCGCAGGCGATTAAGAATCCTTTGGCCAATATTACCAAAGCCGTTCAAAAATTAAATGCGAAATTCCGTCTGGTGATGACAGGAACTCCGCTAGAGAATTCGACGATGGATCTTTGGTCCCAAATGAATTTCGTTAATGCTGGACTGCTAGGTTCTCAACGTTATTTCAAAGACCATTTCCAATTGCCTATCGAAAAGAAGGCAGATATGGAGAAGAAAAAACGACTTTATTTCTTAATTAAGCCCTATTTATTGCGCCGCGAGAAGCGTCAAGTAGCCGCTGATTTACCAGAAAAAATGGAGTCAGTGACCTATTGCTCGATGACCGAGGAACAAGAGCGCTTGTATGACAAGACGAAATCGTTCTACCGTGACGTGTTACTGAAGCAAATCAAGGACGAAGGCTTGCAGAAATCGCGTTTCTCTGTATTACAAGGTTTGACGAAATTACGCCAGCTCGCGAACCATCCATCGTTATGCGAGGAAGGCTATGCAGGAGATTCGGGCAAAATGGAGGCCGTGTTAGAAAAATTAGAGACCGTTTTAGAGCAGCATCACAAAGTGTTGATCTTTAGTCAATTCGTTCAGCATTTGAACTTGATTAAGACTGCCTTAGAGGAACGTGAAATTCCGTATGCCTATTTAGATGGAAGTACGGTGGACCGGAAGGGTCAAGTAGAAAGTTTCCAAAAAGAAGACGGGCAATCCGTTTTCCTTATCTCCCTAAAAGCCGGTGGGGTAGGTCTTAACCTAACTGCCGCAGATTACGTGTTCTTATTAGATCCGTGGTGGAACCCAGCGGCAGAGGCTCAGGCCATTGACCGGGCTCACCGCATCGGCCAAAAGAAAACCGTATTCACCTACAAGTTCATCTCGAAAGAAACGGTAGAAGAGAAGATCCTTGCCTTGCAGCAACGCAAAAAGGATCTAGCCTCCGAGTTAGTGACTTCTGATGAGAGTATCCTACGCGCCTTGAGCGAGGATGAAGTACTCGATTTATTAAGCTAGAATTTTAACCAGGATGTTTTTCGCCACTTCATGACTGATGAAGATGGGCGAAGCGTCGTTAATGGAAACGAAGATCGATCGATCGAATTCGTTGATCTCCTGGATGTCTAGTTTTGCTCCTAAACTCAAATTCAGTTTGGTTAGCAATTGCAAGAAGACTGCCGAATCCTGTGCCACCCCCATTAATTTGCAGGTTTTAGTAGCTTTGATATCGGAAAGATGGGAATAGGCTAATTCAGGGAGAATTCCTTCTTTATTCGGGATAGGGTCGCCGTGCGGATCGGTCTTCGGAAAACCGAGGTATTCGTCTAATTTATTGATTAATTGATCCGATTCGATGTGCTCGAGCTGTTCGGCGATTTCGTGCACCTCGTCCCAATTAAAGCCCATTTTATCCACTAAGAATACTTCCCAAAGTCGGTGCTTGCGCACAATCGACAACGCAATTTTCTCTCCCTCTACACTTAAACGAACGCCTTGGTATTTTTGGTAATTCACCCAGCCCTTTTCGGCTAATTTACGTAACATATCGGTCACCGATGCCGCTTTTGTTTGCATCAATTCCGCTACGGCGTTCGTAGAAATGTCCTCCGAAGTTGCCTCTGATAGGCGGTGGATAACCTTTAAGTAGTTTTCTTCTGTGAATGAAATGGCCATAAGGTAAAGGTAGTAAATTTATTTTTTAGGTTAATCTAAAAATTATTTTTAAATTGTACAAAATTCTTACCTATGTCGAGTCCTTGGCGTTCTAGTCCTAAAATGAAATCCCTCTCTGAAGTGTTTGGGACGATTCCTGTACCCACAGGAAATGGATTTTGGAAGAATTTACGCGCTTTTATGGGCCCTGGGTTTTTAGTGGCGGTAGGTTACATGGATCCAGGCAATTGGGCGACGGATTTAGCGGGAGGAGCCTCTTTCGGATATACCTTGTTATCGGTTATCCTCGTTTCGAGTATTTTTGCGATCATTTTACAGCATTTAGCTTTAAAGCTGGGCGTCGCTTCCGGACGGGATCTCGCGCAGGCCTGCGGGGATGCCTTTTCGAAGCCGGTCGCCATTTTCCTGTGGCTTGTCTGTGAGATTGCCATCGCCGCCTGTGATTTAGCGGAGGTGATTGGGTCAGCTTTGGCGCTTCAATTACTCTTCGGCATACCTATTTTGGCCGGGATCGTGATTACGATTTTAGATGTATTTTTGATATTATATTTCCAAAACAAAGGATTTAAAGTCATCGAATCCATCGTTTTATCCCTCTTAATCGTCATTGTTTGCTGTTTTGCTTACGAGTTATTTATCTCGCAACCTTCTATCGCAGGAATCCTAGGCGGCTTAGTTCCACAAACTTCCGTGGTGATGAATCCTAGTCAATTGTACGTGGCTATTGGTATTCTAGGGGCAACGGTGATGCCACATAATCTGTACTTGCATTCGAGTATTGTACAAACACGTGCCATCAAGGATACGGACGAAGACAAGGCTAAGGCGATTAAGTACGCCACTTGGGATTCGACGCTATCTTTAGGATTAGCCTTTTTTATTAATGCCGGGATTTTGATTTTAGCAGCGGCAGCCTTTCACGGAAATAACCTACAACACGTCGCGGATATCCGGGATGCGTATCAATTATTAGACCCCGTATTGGGCAGTCAATTAGCGAGTATTTTGTTTGCCGTTGCCTTATTAGCCTCGGGCCAAAATGCCACCTTGACAGGTACGCTAGCCGGTCAAATCGTGATGGAGGGATTCCTCGATCTGCGCATTGCCCCTTGGCTAAGACGTTTGATTACCCGTTTAATCGCCATCATTCCGGCTTTTTTTATTACCTGGATCTACGGAGAATCGAAGATAGGGGAGCTGTTAGTCTTCTCTCAAGTGGTACTTTCGATGCAGTTAAGCTTTGCCGTGATTCCGCTGGTCTTATTCACCGGGGATAAACAGAAAATGGGGAAATTCGCGAATTCATCGCTTTTGCAAGGAACTGTTTGGGTGATAACTGCGATTATTTTAGGCTTGAATATGTACTTGCTGGCGCAGGTTTTAGGATTCCTTTAAACCAAGTATCGTCACCTAAGTAATCAATAGCTCGCCATTTCACAGGCAGTTTAGGTTCAGGGATTCCTTCTTCAAGTGTTTTGGGACTTCTGATTTTCCAAACCTCATCCACCAGTCCATCCGCAAACAACATTTCCATCGTTTTCGCGCCGCCTTCCACTAGGATGGATTGAAGAGCTAAGGCAGCTACTTCTGCTGATGAACGCAAGACGATTGTTTCTCCTCCATCTGTTAAGACTTTAGCGGTGGAAGAAATTCTGCCGGAAGGATCTAACACGATTCGAACTGGGTTCGCCCCTGCTACTAAACGTGTGGTGAGTGAAGGGTCGTCATGGATGATGGTTTGGACGCCCACTAAAATTCCTTGGTGTTCAGCGCGCATTTGATGCACGCGAATCGCGGATAATTCGTTCGATAGCTGAACGGGCGCACCTGCGGCGCCAGCGATGAATCCATCGGCACTAACCGCGTATTTGAAGGTAATATAAGGCCTTTTCAGGCGGTGAAAGGTAAAGAAGTGCCGGTTAATCCATTCGCCTGTTTCAGCCAATAAACCGATGTGGCAAGTGATACCTGCAGCCTCCAGTTTCTCGACTCCTTTCCCTGCTACGAGTGGATTAGGATCTAGGTTTGCCATGTAGACAGTGGAGATGCCAGATTGAATCAGTAAATCAGCACAAGGAGGTGTTTTGCCAAAATGGGAGCAAGGCTCCAAGGTTACAAAGGCCGTCGCGCCTTCTACAGATTCCGAGCAGGAACGTATCGCATTCACCTCTGCATGAGGACCACCATACTGTTGGTGATAACCTTCGCCTAAGATGCGGTTATCTTTGACAATCACACAACCTACTAAAGGATTAGGGGCAACGCTCCCTGAGCCTAATAAGGCTAGGTCAAAGGCGCGTTGCATCCAAATTTCTTTATTCGGCATGTACTGGTTTGCGGTTACTCGATAAATAACTGTAAATCGCTGGAATGATGTACAAGGTCAGCGTAGTAGAGAATAACATACCACCCACTACGGCGATACCCATTGAAACCCTACTTTGAGATCCCGAACCTAAGGCCAAGGCGATCGGTAAAATACCTAAAATCGTACAAAGCGAAGTCATAATGATAGGACGGAAACGAGCAACTGCGGCCTCTTGTACCGCCTGTGTTTTTTCCAAACCGCTTTCCTTGCGCTGATTCGCAAACTCCACGATTAAGATACCGTTTTTCGTCACGAGGCCTATGAGGACGATGATACCGATTTGGGAGAAGATATTCAACGTTTGGCTGAAATCCCAAAGGGTTAATAACGCTCCAGCTACCGCTAGGGGCACTGTGAACAAGATGATAAATGGATCGACGAAGCTTTCAAATTGAGCTGAAAGGATCAAATAGATCAATAAAATCGCCAGAGCGAAGGCGAAGAGTAGGGAAGAGCTGGACTCTTTGAATTCCTTACTTTGGCCATCGTAAGCGGTAGAGAAGGAAACGTCGAAGGTCTCTTTCGCTAATTTATCCATTTCGTTCAATGCCTCTCCTAAAGTCACCCCTTTCGCCATCTGCGCCGTTACCGTAGCCGCTACGTAGCGGTTATAACGGAAGAGTTGGGGAGGCGTACTCTGCTCTGTAATCTTCACCAAGTTATCCAATTGAATCAAATCCCCCCGGTTGTTTTTTACGTACAGGGACTTCAAATCAGAAACGTCATTCCGCATCGGACGGTCGATCTGGCCGATGATTTGGTATTGCTTTCCGTCCATGACGAAGTAGCCAAAACGTCTGCCCGAAAGCCCTAATTGCAAGGTAGTTGCCACATCTTGTATGGAAACGCCTAGGTTTTGAGCTTTATCGCGGTTGATTTCTAAACGCAATTCAGGTTTTGTAAACTTCAAGTTCACGTCTGCCATTTCGAACTTCGAACTCTCCCTCACTTTGGCCATAAACAACGGAATATTCTTCTTCAAACTCTCGAAAGTAGAAGCTTGAATCACGAAGGCTACCGGCAAACCACCTCCACCGCGTTGTCCCGTAGACAAGGTCGGTTCTTGGATCAAGGTCGCCCGGGCACCAGTGAATTTCTTGATTTTAGGTTGAATGGCATCCGCAATTTGTTGCTGCGTTCTACGTCCTTCTGGATCCGCTAAAATAACGCGCATAGTTCCCGTATTTGAACCACCATTCCCAAAAGGAGGGGATGTAATCGAGTAAACAGCATAACGTTCGTGCGCCGGAATGTCCGTCATCAAGAACTTCGCCATTTCATCGGTGTAGTTCAACATATACTCAAAAGTCGCGCCTTCTGGGGCCGTTGCACTGACACGCAATCCCCCTCTATCCTCTAAAGGAGCTAATTCAGAGGGAATAGCTTCGAATTTAAACAGGGCGTAAATAATGCCAAATAAGGAGAACATGATCACCCAAGCCATCCAACGAATCTTAATAAAGGCCGCTAATGAGTCTTCATATCCTTTCGTTAAAGCAACAAAGAAGGGCTCCGTAACGGTGTAGAACCAAGGTTTTGTATGACTTCCTTTCAATAAACGCGAACTCAACATAGGTGTCAACGTCAACGAAACGAAGGCCGAAATAATCACGGATCCTGCCACCACAATTCCGAACTCCCGGAATAAACGTCCCGTAATTCCTTGCAAGAAAATCACCGGTAAGAATACGGCTGCGAGTGTAACGGTCGTCGAAATGACGGCAAAATAGATCTCTTTTGATCCTTCTACGGCGGCTTCCCACGGGCTGAGTCCCTCTTCGATTTTGGTGTAAATATTCTCTAAAACCACAATCGCATCATCCACCACAAGTCCGATGGAAAGCACAATACCTAATAACGTCAACACATTGATAGAGAATCCCGCTAAATACATAAAGAAGAACACCCCAATCAAGCTGACCGGAATGGCCGTTAATGGAATGATCGTCGATCTCCAATCCCGCAAGAACAAGAAGATGATAATCGTTACCAATAAAATCGCGGTGAAGATGGTTTCCTCCACCTCTTCAATCGATTTACGCACATATTTCGTGTTGTCAAAACCTTCCTTCATCTCCACATCCGCTGGCAGAGTCAAGCGAATTTGCTCCACTTTCTTGTGGATGGCATCTACGATTTGGATTTGGTTCGAACCGGGTTGTGGAATCACCGCAATGGAAATCATCGGCTTCAAATCCCGCTTAAAGAATGTTTTGTTGTTTTCTGGCGATAGTTCTGCTCTACCTACATCAGAGAATTTTACCGAACGATCACCCTCTTCTTTGATAATCAAATTATTGAAATCGTCCTCTGTGGTCATGCGACCTTGCGTTCTCACGGTTAATTCCGTATTCGTTCCTTCGATACTTCCGGAGGGTAATTCGATATTTTGTTTGGCTAAGGCATTCACGATATCAGGCGCCGTCAAACGGAAAGACGCTAAGCGTTCCGGATCAATGTGCAATCGCATCGCATATTTCTGCTCTCCCCACAATTGGACGGAACTAACGCCTGGAATCGTTTGGAATTTTTCCTTGATATTACGTGTGGCTAATTCGTTTAAGGATAATAAATTTCGAGTAGCCGAGAAAACGTTGATGTTGTAAATCGGACTTGCATCCGCATCAGCTTTCGCTACGATGGGCGGATCCACGTCTTTCGGCAATTGCCCCATCGCACGCGACACGCGATCACGCACATCGTTCGCTGCATCTTCGATATTGACCGAAAGATCAAATTCCACCGTAATACTCGAACGGCCATCGCGACTCGAACTAGATAGCGTACGAATACCGGCGATACCATTAATCGACTCCTCTAAAGGTTCCGTAATCTGGGATTCGATGATGTCCGCATTCGCCCCGGTATAGGAAGTTTGCACGTTGACCACCGGCGGATCCACCGATGGGTATTCCCGGACTCCTAAATAGGTGTATCCGATGATTCCAAATACGATAATCGTAATGGACATTACGATTGAAAGTACCGGTCTTTTAATACTAATCTCTGAGAAAGATGCCATTGTTAGCTTATTTTACGACTTCTTTAATTTCTACATCGCCATCTGGTTTCACCTGAATGATCCCGTTCGTAATCAAAGTGTCACCTATCGCTAGGCCGTCTAAGATCTCCACTGTTTTGTCACTTCGTGTACCTAAAGTCACTTTCGTAGACACAGATTTGCCATTTTTAACCACATATACTTTGTTCCCTTTTGCTTCAGGAATCACCGATTCTGTAGGGATCATAATCGCCGACCCTTTTGACTTCAGGATTAAATTTACCTTCGCGAAGGCACCAGGAACTAATTGATTTCCTGGATTAGGTGCTTGTGCACGGATCTGCAAGGTTCTTGTTTGCGGATCGATTTTAGGGTCAATGGCATAGACACGACCGATGAAGTTTTTCTCTTCATTCTCTGTCACAAACTCGATGGTGCCACCATTTTTCACTTGCGTGGCATATTTTGCAGGGATCGAGAATTCGATTTTAGCGGGGTTCGTGTTTGTTAAAGTCGCTATTTGCGTAGATGGAGAAATATAACTTCCCATACTTACGTAACGGAAACCGATTTTTCCAGCAAACGGCGCGCGCAAAGTGGTTTTTAAGATCTGCGCTTTTAAGTCTTCGATATCCGCCGAAATCGTATTGACCGAGTTCACCGCAATATCATATTCCCGTTGTGAGATGGCTTCTTTTTGAAGTAAAACTTTCTGGCGAGCCTCATTATCCTCCGCTAATTTCTTATTGAATCCTAGTTTGCGAAGACGCGCTTGTAAATCATCGTCGTTAATGCGTAGTAAAACGGTGCCTTTGGCCACCACATCCCCTTCTTTGATGTTGAGTAAAATGATACGCCCCGCAATTTCAGAACGAATTTCAACTTCTTCATTAGGCAAAATAGAACCTGTCGAACTGATCATATCATCCAAACGCGTCGATTTCACCACAGTCACAATGACTGCCGTTTTGCCTCCCTTTCCACCTGGGCCGCTTTTTTCTTTGCCTTTCTCTTTGGTTTCAGCGGAGAAAAAAGTCTTTTTGATTTTGGGATAAAAAGCCAAGCCTACAATGAAGGCGATGGTTAAAATCGACAGAAGCGTTTTTGTAATTTTATTCATAGATACTAGGTTTTCATACTAAGGTAATCAAATCCGAGGAAAGGCTTACCCTAACTTATAGGCTTATATTTTTAAAGAATTCGAAATCCAGGGCATAAAGTGCTCATTCTCTACTTCGTTCATCACGAAATGGCTTTGCGCATTGCCAATGTTTTTAATGCTGGCGAGTTTATGCAAAATAAATTCGCGGTATTCATCCATATCTGCCACCACAATTTTCAAAAGAAAATCGCTGTGTCCAGACACACAATAGCATTCTTGTACCTCCACTAACTGCATCACGTCCTGTTCGAATTGCTTCAAGTAGTCTGCCGCATGTTCTTTCAGAGAGATGTCACAGAAAACGGTTAAGGTTTTACCTAGTTTTGCTGGATTAATCATCGCTCGATAGCCCGTGATGACGCCCTCTTTTTCCATGCGCTTGATGCGTTCGTGGATAGGCGTCGCACTCATCCCTAGGCGTGTGGCCATTTCTTTGTTCGAAAGAAAGGCGTCCTCGTGCAAAAATGCGAGGATCTTTTTATCGATGTCATCTATTTTTGCCATGAGTTCCTTTTTCTAACACGAGTCCGATTGAAACCATTCCTGCTAGGGTGTCCACGCGCATAGCTTGTTCTAATTGAATTTGGTATTTACCCTGCTTAGGAAACGATAAAGCTGGATACACGAGGAATTTTTTCTCGTAAATATCGCCAAAACCGGCGCCTTTCGGCTTCCCCGTTGTAGGGTCATATAAGATGGCTTCGGCTAAACCTTTTTGAAGGGTTTTTCCTTTTGCATCTACTACACTCGGGCTAAAATAGAGGTTATAGAAGGGGTAGGCATTATTTTGTCGTACCACTACATAGACAGCATAGCTCATTGTGGAGTCCGGAACCTCTACCTCAAAGCGGATGGGTTGCTTTTGAATCCATCCCACTGCTTCAAATTTAGCCGTCTCATCTAAGGCAATTTTCGGATCACCACAAGCCGTCACCATCAGGGTGCAGAGGGCGATTATCCCGAGGCTAAGCTTCAGGGGTAGGCGCTGCACCATCTCTTGGAGGTCTTGGTTTAAACTTCTTTTTCTTCTTGAATGGTTTAGGCGTGGCTGTTCCGCCATCCGCTGCTGGAGTTACTCCCTCCGGACGTACTTGTCCTTCCGGACGAGGTGGTCTTGGCGGGCGATTTTCGCCTTCCGGTCTTGGTCCACGTTCCGGACGTGGCCCTCGGTTTTGTCCCTCTGGACGAGGTCCACGGTTTTCACCTTCCGGACGAGGTGGTCTAGGTGGGCGATTTTCCCCTTCCGGTCTTGGTCCACGATTCTGTCCCTCTGGACGAGGTCCACGATCAGGACGAGGTCCGCGATCTTGCCCTTCAGGGCGTGGTCCACGATTTCCTCCATCGCGATTTCCTCGATTGTTTCGGTTGTTGCGATTGCCGGATTTTACCCCACCGTATTTCTTGTCCATCCGCTCTAAATCAGAGTTTAGCTCAGATACCGTAGGTTTTTCTACCGCTGGAGCATCTGGATTCAGATCCTCAAACGACTCAGGAATAATCCCTTTCTTATTTAAATCAACAATTTCTGCCACGCGATCACAGCTCACCGGAATCCAGATAGCCTCTTCGCCCACAATCCCGAACCACATCATGCGCTTGAAAATGTCCGTCTTTTGCAAGATGGCCTCTCCTCGTTTTGTTTTTAAGCGGCCTTCAATGGTAGGGATGCTCTTTAAGGCATCCATATAGGTCTCTAGTTCGTAATTCAAGCAGCATTTCAAACGTCCACATTGGCCACTTAATTTGACTGGATTCAATGATAGATTTTGGTATCTAGCCGCTGAAGTAGTTACGTTCTTGAAATCAGATAACCAGGTAGAGCAGCATAATTCGCGACCACAAACCCCGATTCCGCCTAATCTACCCGCTTCTTGACGAAGAGAAATCTGCTTCATTTCGACGCGAATCTTGAATTCTGTCGCTAGAAGCTTGATTAATTCACGGAAATCGACGCGGTCTTCAGACGAATAGTAGAAGATCGCTTTGGCCCCATCGGATTGGAATTCCACATCCGAAAGTTTCATGTTTAGCTTTAGGTCGCTGATGATTTGACGACCACGGTACATCGTAGGTAAATCACGAGCCATTGCTTGCTCGTGCTTCTCGATGTCCTTTTCTGTGGCTAAACGGAAGATATTTTTGACCTTATCGTCGTCTTTGATATTCTTCTTCAACAATTGAAGACGAACGAGCTCGCCCTGTAAGGAAACCGTTCCTAATTGAGTTCCGCTGCTGGAATCGACCATGACAGCGTCACCTGTATGCAGTTCTAGTTGATCTACATTCCGGAAATACTCTTTTCTGCCTCCTTTGAATTTCACCTCCACGATGTGAAAGCGCTGAAAAGAAGGGACGTCTAAGTCTGACAACCAGTCAAAAACGTTCATTTTATTGCAACCACCTGAGCCACAACCGCCATTACTTTGACAGCCTTTTACCTCTCCGCTTGCGCTGGTAGAGCCACATGACCCACTGGAACACGATTTACATGCCATATCTTAATACATCTAATCCGATGTCTCTTCTAAAGTTTTTACCTTCGAATTGGATGGTTTGAGCGGCCTTTTGTGATTTCTGGATCGCTCTTTCCAAGGTATTCGAAGTTCCAGTCAGCGCCATAACACGGCCACCACTGGTGATAATATCGCCGTCTTTTGACGTCGTACCTGCGTGGAAAACGATGGCGTCTTCCACTTTTTCAACCCCTGTTAACACATCGCCTTTGCGGTATTCCTCTGGATATCCGCCCGCCACTAACATCGTTGTTACGGCGTATTGGTCCAAAATGGAAATCGTTTGTTCGCTCAGCGTGCCATTGGAGGCTGCAATTAGCAAAGATAGGAAATCTGATTCGATTCTAGGTAAAACCACCTCCGTTTCCGGATCTCCCATTCGTGCATTGTACTCGATGACATAGGGCTCGCCTTCGTGGTTCATTAAACCAATGAAGATGAAACCTTTATAGTCTATATTTTCTGCTTTCAAGCCTTTTACTGTCGGTTCGATGACCTTTTGCTTCACTAATTCCATGAATTTTTCATTCGCAAAGGGAACGGGTGAAACGGCGCCCATACCACCCGTGTTCAAGCCTTCGTCGTTTTCTCCGATGCGCTTGTAGTCTTTCGCCTCCGGTAAAACCACATAGTTTTCTCCATCTGTTAACACGAAAACGGATAATTCGATTCCGCGTAAGAATTGTTCGATCACCACTTTAGAACTGGCATCACCAAACTTTGCATCCAATAGCATTTCGTTCAAGGCCGTCTCAGCTTCCTCTAAAGTCAGGGCAATAATCACCCCTTTTCCAGCCGCTAAGCCGTCCGCTTTTAATACAATCGGTAAAGATTGTTGCTGTAAATAGGCTAATCCATCAGCGATCGTGTCCTTCGTGAAAGTTTGCGATGCGGCTGTTGGGATGCCGTATTTGTGCATAAAGTTCTTTGAGAAGTCTTTGCTTCCTTCGATTTGGGCACCTTCTGCGCCTGGTCCCACGATTCCTACGTGTTGCAGGTCAGCTTGTGATTCGATGAAATCACGCACCCCTTTTACTAAAGGCTCTTCTGGGCCCACGACCACTAAACCGATATCATGTGTGCGGATTGCTGTAGCGATCCCTTCAAAATCGGTTACGCCGATGGCTAAATTAGTGCCGCATTGTGCGGTTCCCGGATTACCCGGTGCAATGTATAAATTACCTAGGATAGGGCTTTGGCTAATCTTCCAAGAAAATGCGTGTTCACGGCCTCCAGCACCTAATATTAAAACGTTCATATACTTATTAATTGGCTAATTCACTTAAAAATTTAATGCGCATTAAACGAAGTTCTTCCTCCGTCACATCTTCGATATCACACGTATCCAAGGCCTCTGCGATGTCATCCGTGTCCGCAGACATGAAGTATTCGTAGATTTCCTCTTGTTTGTCTAGTTCCATCACCTGATTGATGTAATAATCCAGGTTTAGTTTCGTACCTGAGAAGCAGATGGTCTCAATCTCTTCGATCAATTCTGCCATGCTCACCTCTTTTTGCTCGGCAATCAGGTCTAAATCGATTTTGCGATCGACCTGTTGGATGATGTAAATCTTGATTTTTGACTTGTTGACCGTCGATTTCACGACTACCTCTTTCGCCGTCTCGATCTCGTTTTCTTCCACGTAGCGATTGATCACATCCAGGAATGGCTTGCCAAATTTCACGACTTTACCCATTCCCACTCCGTTGATTTGGGCCATTTCATCCTGTGTAGTCGGATAAGTGGTCGCCATTTCTTCCAAAGAAGGATCTTGGAAAATCACATACGGTGGCAAATTTTTCTCCTTCGCGATCTTCTTGCGGAGTGTTTTAAGTAGGTCAAAGAGGGCGTCATCATAGGCTTTGGCCCCTAAAGCAGCTCCTTCATCCTCATTTTCAGCGGGTTCCGCTTCTTTTTCATAATCGTGGTCTTTGTAGAACGTAATCGGGAAGGATTCCTTCAAGAAAGCCTGTCCAGCCTCACTTAAACGCAGAACACCGTAATTCTCAATGTCTTTTTCAAGCAGGCCAAAAATGGACATCTGCTTAATGAACGAGATCCAAGGGGACTTTTCATCTTCGATAGGCACCGGCTTTGATGGCGTTTTACGCATCTTCGGTTTTTTAGGCGTATCCTCGTCTCCGTCTTCATCC
Organism: Aquirufa antheringensis; assembly: GCF_004307425.1. Taxonomy (GTDB): domain Bacteria; phylum Bacteroidota; class Bacteroidia; order Cytophagales; family Spirosomataceae; genus Aquirufa; species Aquirufa antheringensis. Next base: position 93,664 of record NZ_SEWZ01000002.1, on the reverse strand, counting down.
TCGTCCTCATCATCCTCTTCGTCTACCTCAGGAGCAATCCAAGAAACCGTTTTTCCTGCACCAAACAGCGATAATTTCTCCTGCTCGTGGCTCGCAATAAAGGAATTCGATTTACCCTCTAAGAAATCAGCGATATGCTCTGCGTCGAATTGTTCGCCAGTTTGCTGCACTGCTTTCAACACAAGGCTAACTTCCTCTTCGGCCTTAAACGTAGGGGTAGGATGCATACAATTGTCGCAGAAACCGCAGTTTTCAGCCATATGCTCCCCAAAATAGTGAAGCAATTGCTTACGACGACAAACGCCTAAATTCGTATAGTACACCATTTCAAACAAGAGAATTTTCGCATTCTCTTTCTCTGTTACGGCCTTATCTTTATTAAACTTATCTAATTTCAGGATGTCATCGTAGGTATAGAACAAGATACACGTTCCATCCAAGCCATCGCGACCCGCGCGACCTGTTTCCTGGTAATAACCCTCTAATGACTTAGGAGCGTCATAGTGAATGACAAAACGCACATCTGGTTTATCGATTCCCATTCCAAAAGCAATCGTCGCCACCATCACATCCACTTCCTCATTCAAGAAAGCTTCTTGGTTCGCCATGCGTACCTGCGGCTCTAAACCAGCGTGGTAGGGAAGCGCCTTCACGCTATTCACGTGTAATAATTCCGCAATTTCCTCGACGCGCTTTCTCGAAAGGCAATAAATAATCCCCGCTTTGCCGTTATGCGACTTAATGAAACGGATTAATTGCTTGTCGATATCTTTCTTCGAGCGGATCTCGTAGTAGAGATTTTTGCGATTGAAAGAAGATTTAAAAACGGTCGCATCTTCCAGATTTAAGGTCTTTTGGATGTCGATTTGTACCTTAGGCGTAGCCGTCGCTGTTAAAGCAATGATGGGCATTTTTTCATCGATCGTCTCGATGATGGTGCGAATCTTGCGGTATTCCGGTCTAAAATCGTGCCCCCATTCAGAGATACAGTGTGCCTCGTCGATCGCGACGAAGGAGATTTTAGCCTGTTTTAAGAAGTTCAGGTTCTCTTGTTTATTCAGTGATTCCGGGGCGATGTACAATAATTTCACGGCTCCAGAGATCACTTCGGCCTTTACCCGGTTGATTTCCGCGCGGGTTAAAGAGGAATTTAAGAATTGGGCATTGATGCCAAAAGCCAACATTTGATCTACCTGATTCTTCATCAATGCGATCAAAGGCGAGATGACAATCGCTGTTCCCTCCATTACAATCGCCGGTAATTGATAGCAAAGCGATTTGCCTGCCCCAGTAGGCATCAGAACGAAACTATTCTTTCCTTGAACGGTATTTAGAATAATGGCTTCTTGTTCACCCCGAAATTGGCTAAATCCAAAGGTTTTTTTTAGCTGTTCCTTTAAGCTATCGATCGTAATTGGATGGGGCATAATTTGATTAATGGGTTGTTTCGGCGATGATTAGATTCTGCGGGCTTCTACTTATCTTTGCCCTACAAATTCTTCTAACATTGAAATTAAGCAAAAATATCCAATCCACAGCAAAAAAAGTTTTGACACAGGAAGCAGAGGCCATTCTGCAAGTGAGCGCCGGAATTAATTCGGATTTTGAGGCTTGTGTAGAACATTTGTTGAGCATCCCGGGGCGCATTGTCTTCACGGGAATCGGTAAATCGGCCATTATTGCCCAGAAAATTGTGGCAACGATGAACTCTACCGGAACGCCTGCCCTGTTTATGCACGCGGCGGACGCGATTCACGGGGATTTAGGGATGATTCAGGACGGAGATGCGGTGATTTGTATTTCGAAGTCAGGGGATACGCCAGAAATCAAGGTGTTAGTTCCTTTGATCAAGCGTTTGCAGGTGAAATTGATTGCCATGGTTTCGAACAAGAACTCGTATTTAGGCCAGCAATCGGATTATATTTTGCACGCTTTGGCGGAGCAGGAGGCGGATTTGTTGAATCTGGCACCTACGACATCGACGACGGTGGCTTTGGCATTAGGCGATGCGTTAGCGGTTTGTTTGTTAGAATGCAAAGGATTTACGGCACAGGATTTTGCCAAATACCATCCAGGCGGCGCCCTCGGCAAACGCCTTTATTTAAAAGTGGGCGACATATATCCCACTCACGAATTCCCAGCCATCTCCCACACGTCCTCCATCCAGGAAGCGATCCACGAAATTTCCTCTAAGCGTTTAGGTGCAACGGCAGTATTGGATGCGCAAGGAGAATTAGCCGGAATCATTACGGATGGCGACGTTCGCCGTACTTTGGAAAACTCGAAAGATTGGTCTGCGATAGTGTTAGCAGACATGATGAATACCACACCGAAGACAATTGAGGCGGAGGCATTTGCGACGGAGGCTTTGGCCATCATGCAAAGCAAAAATATCACACAACTGGTGGTGACGGCAAATAAAAAGGCCGTGGGATTTGTGCATCTCCACGACCTGTTGAAAGAGGGTATCGTCTAAAACTTAGCGCATACGGTTTGACGATTGCACCAGCATCTCGTCCTTGCGGATGAGGCGGTTCGCTATCATATTAGCCAGCAGGGAAATCACTAAGGCGTAGAATCCGTAGCCATATTTTCCCTGAATTTCCGGTTCAAACGTAGGCATCGCCTCCTTGAAAATCACCCAAAAAGCATAGCCCATCGCTCCCGCTAATACCAGGGAATTGACTAAGCCTAACATCATTTGACGCATGCGGTTTTTGAAAGAGAAGATCGTTACAAGCGTAATAACCGTCGATAAAGTCACTAAAAGGGCAATCGCGATATTGCTATGCGCCGCTACTTCTTTTCCGTTTTGGAATAATTGCCATTGGTTTGAGAAAAGCTCTGCTTTTTGGCCTGATGTGCCTATTTTTTGCCAAATAGAAATGCCCGATGTCGCGATGGCATTGCCAATAATCGCCAAAGCTAAGAAAATGGTTTGTGGTCTTTGAATCATAATAGTATAGAATTGAATAGGCGAAATTACGCATTTTCTGCAAAAAGCTTCGCCGCAATTTTTGCCGAAGATAAACAAAGCGGAATTCCTCCGCCAGGATGGACGCTGCCGCCTACCCAATACAAATTTTTGATCGCCTTACGGTAATTCGGGTGGCGTAAAAAGGCCGCGAATCGGTTGTTCGATGCATTTCCGTACAAGGCTCCACCAGCGGAAGAAGTTCTCGCCTCGATGCGTCTCGGGTCTAAATAATCCTCTGCCACGATGTGTTTCTCGATGTCTACACCTAAGTTGCGTGATAACTTAGCTATGACATTTTTTCTCATTTTTGCCACTAGCGCATCCCAATCCTGTCCCTCGTTTGCCGGTACATTCATCAAGATAAACCAGTTTTCGCCACCTGCTGGAGCATCTGATTTCTCTACTTTCGAAGAGATATGTAGGTAAATGGTCGGGTCGTCGTTGATGGTTTGGTCCTCGAAGATGGCCTTGAATTCGCCCTGGTAATCGTCCGAGAAGAAGATGTTATGAACGCCTAATTCGTCGAAGCTGCGGTCCATACCCCAGTAGAAGATGATGCCGGAGCTGGATTTGGGTTGGTTTAAGAGCTTTTTCGGTTGTGGTTCCTGTGCCAGCAGTTTCGTGTAACTCGGGCGGATGTCCGCGTTGCAGGCGATGTAGTCAAAGGTGTAATTTCCTTTTTCGGTCTCCAATCCAGTCGCAGTATGGTTTTCTGTGGTGATGAGGGACACTTTCTCGTTGAAGTGAAAGTCCACACCTAGTTCTTCGGCGAGGCGGTGGAGTGCTCGAGGGATGCTGATGATGCCGCCTTTGGGGAAAAATGCACCAATGTTGTATTCTAAGTGCGGAATGATCGATAAAGTCGCTGGCGTTTGGTAAGGATCCGAGCCGTTGTAGGTGGCGTAGCGGTCAAAAAGTTGGACCGTTTTCGGGTTAGTAAAACGCTTCGCGTGGGAGCGGTGCATGGTGTTGAAAAGACCTAGGCGAGGAATATTCAGGTAGCCTTTCAGGGCTTTAGGTCCCGTCCAAGTCGACAAAGAATGCAAAGAATTGTCTAAGAAAAGCTCACTGATAATGTGGTAGTTTTCTCCGATTTCGCATAAAAAACGGGCTACGTTCTCCTCCGATTCGCCCAGTTCCGAAGCAATCGCCGCGGCTGTTTCTGCAGGCGCTGCGTTCGTTTGCAAGCGTGTGCCATCTTCCCAAAAGTAACGGCAAATCTCCGGCAATCGCTCATAGCTGAAATAGTCGCGGGGATTTTTGCCTGCCAGCGTGAACAATTCGTCCACTAAATGCGGCATCGTGAAAAGGGAGGGGCCTGCGTCGAAACGAAATCCGTTCGTTTCGATTTGGGCTAATTTGCCTCCAGGATAGGAATTCGCATCGAAAACGCTGACTTGGTGGCCCGCCACCGCGCTGCGAATAGCAAAGCCCAAACTCCCCATTCCTGATCCGACAATTCCTATTTTTGACATAATTCAAAATTAAGTAAAAAAGAATAAAGCCCTAAATGTTTTTCTCTCCCTGCGCTTTTCCGTAATTTTGCCCGAATTTTAAAATTTTCTATGCTACGTACACATACAAATGGCGAATTGCGCATCGAACACGCGGGCACCGAGGTAACTCTTTGTGGCTGGGTTCAGCGTTCACGAGATAAAGGGGGAATGATTTGGGTGGATCTTCGGGATCGTTACGGGGTCACTCAATTGATGTTAGAGGAGGGGAAATCGTCTGCGGAGGTTTTGGCATTAGCCAGAGGATTAGGCCGTGAATTCGTCGTAGAAGCGAAAGGAATCGTGGTAGAGCGTTTGTCCAAAAACGACAAAATGCCCACCGGCGACATCGAAATCAAAGTAAAAGAATTGCGCGTATTGAATCCGGCGAAATTGCCTCCGTTCTTGATCGAAGACGAGACAGATGGCGGCGATGATATCCGCATGAAATACCGTTATTTAGACTTGCGCCGTAACCCCATTCGCGAGAGTTTGCAATTGCGCCACCACGTGGGTCGCGAAGTGCGTAATTACTTAGATAAGCAAGATTTTATCGAGGTGGAAACACCCGTTTTAATTAAATCAACGCCAGAGGGTGCGCGCGATTTCGTCGTACCTTCCCGCATGAATCCAGGCGAATTTTATGCCTTACCGCAGTCTCCACAAACTTTTAAGCAATTATTGATGGTGTCCGGTTTTGACCGGTACTACCAAATTGTGAAGTGTTTCCGTGACGAAGATTTGCGTGCGGATCGCCAGCCAGAATTTACTCAAATCGACTGCGAAATGTCGTTCGTGGAGCAAGAAGATATCCTGCATATGTTTGAGGGATTGATTCGCCATTTGTTCCAAAACGTGAAAGGCCTGGACATCGGTCAAGTGCCTCGCATGACCTATGCGGATGCGATGAAATACTATGGTTCAGACAAGCCGGACATTCGTTTCGATATGAAATTCGTGGAATTGAAAGGCGAGGGCGTGGATTTGACGTCTGGCAAAGATTTCCAAGTTTTCGATGCAGCGAACACGGTAGTAGGTATTTGCGTGAAAGGCGCAGCGGAATATACCCGCAAGCAAATCGATGAATTAACTGATTTCGTTCGCCGCCCACAAATTGGTGCAAAAGGCTTAATTTACGCACGCGTTCAAGCGGACGGTGTGGTGAAATCATCCGTAGATAAATTCTACTCCGAAGCAGATTTAGCGACTTGGGCTGCGGCATTTAATGCAGAGCCAGGAGACTTAATTTTAGTGCTTTCAGGAGACGGAGATAAAGTGCGCAAGCAATTAAACGAGCTTCGCTTAGAGATGGGAACGCGCATGGGATTACGTGACCCTAATAATTATACCGTTCACTGGGTAGTGGATTTCCCACTATTAGAGTACGGCGAGGAAGAAGATCGCTGGTTTGCGATGCACCATCCGTTTACGAGCCCTAAGCCAGAGGATATTCCATTGATGTTAGCCGGAGAATTCGGTAAAGTACGCGCAAATGCCTACGATTTAGTCGTTAATGGTGTAGAAGTAGGAGGAGGTTCGATTCGTATCTTCCAAAAAGACCTGCAATCAAAAATGTTCGAAGTCCTTGGATTCACTCCAGAGGAAGCACAAGCGCAATTCGGATTCTTATTAGATGCCTTTGAATATGGGGCGCCGCCGCATGGTGGTTTGGCCTTTGGTTTTGACCGTCTTTGCTCTTTATTCGGTGGAACAGATTCGATTCGTGATTATATCGCTTTCCCTAAGAACAACGCTGGGCGCGACGTGATGATCGATTCACCATCTCCACTAGCGCAAGCGCAGTTAGATGAATTGAAGATTAAGACGACGGTTTAGTCGATTAGATAGGATAAAAAAAGGGGGCCGCGCAGCGGCCCCCTTTTTTTATGCAAACTTGTAAATTTAAAAATCGTAATGAAAAACGGGACTTGTCCATTCGCCCGCGTTGATATTAATGACTTCCTTGATTTCGCCGTGGTGGATATCAAAAACCCAGCCATGTAGATGGGGGAATTTGCGTTTCTCCCAGGCCTTTTGGACGATGGTTGTTTTGGCCAAATTCTGAATCTGCTCCGCCACATTCAATTCAACTAAGCGATTAAATCGCTCCGTTTCATCCGCAATCTCATGCAAGTCCGTATAGTGTTTCTCGTATACCTCTTTGATATTACGCAGCCACTTATTGATTAATCCAAAATCGTGGTTCGTCATCGCTGCCTTCACCCCGCCGCAGTTGTAGTGGCCGCAAACGATAATGTGCTTCACCTCTAGAACCTCCACGGCATACTGCAATACGGATAATAAATTGATGTCCGTATGCACCACCATATTCGCCACATTGCGGTGAACGAAAATGTCGCCCGGGTCTGCATGCGTGATTTCTTCTGCTGGAACTCGGCTATCTGCACAGCCAATCCAAAGGAATAATGGATTTTGGTCTTTCGATAAATTATCAAAATACGTAGGGTCTAATTCTAGCCTTTCGCTAGCCCAAGCCTTATTACTTAAAAGTAATTTTTTATATTCTTTCATGTTTATTTCTTTTTAAGGTCGACTTCTATGCCGCGTTCCTGTGCTGTGCTGACAAACTCCTGAATCAATAAGTGGATGTCATGGTCCATAAAATGCACTTTAGTGGTATCGATAAATACTTCTGCACCTTCCGGTATTTTTCGTAATGCTTCTTTCAATTGCATTTTATGCAAGAACGTTACATCTTTCTGAAATTTAATTAAAATTTCATTCCCATTTTTGAATACGGTAAATACGGAGGAATAATTCGTGATGACCACAAAGATTAATCCCACTAAAGTTCCCACAAAAATTCCCCAAAGCAAATCGACTCCCACCACCACGGCTACCGTCACTAAAAAGGGAACCCATTGCTTCCAGCCCTCGGCAAATACTTTTTTAAACTCTTTCGGGTGGGCTAATTTGTATCCGGTGTATAATAAAATACTCGCTAAACACGCTAACGGAATCTTGTTCAAATAAAGGGGTAAAAGCACTACAGCCACGATTAATAAGGCGCCATGGAAAAATCCTGACATGCGGCTTTTTCCTCCCGCATAGATATTCGTAGAGGAACGGACGATCACGGACGTAATGGGTAAGCCTCCAAGGAGTCCACTTACGACGTTTCCAGCTCCTTGCGCTAATAGTTCACGGTCTGGAGAGGAAATTCTTTTCAGAGGATCAAGTGAGTCAGTTGCCTCGAGCGATAATAGCGATTCTAAGGTAGCGACGATGGCCAAAGTCAAAGCAATGGAATAGACCTTCGGGTGGCTTAAGAAACTCCAATCAGGGGATATGATTCCTGCATAAATTTCACTACTGGAAGCGAACACGGGAAGGTTTACCATGTGGTCTTTAGAGTCACCTAAGAACCATTCTGGATTCCAAATGGCTAATCCTTCATTGATTCCCACACCGGCCAAAACCACAAATAAAGAAGCGGGTAGGGCATTCATCCAGGAGAATTTTTGGCCTAATTTTGTCCAAGAAAATAGAATGATAAGCCCCAATAGCGAAATAATAAGGGCCCCTATTTTGATGGAGGCGAGCGACTTTAAAATTTCGGTAAAGGTATTTTCACCATCTTTTTGGTCAAATTCAAACTCTCCAATAAAGTCTAAATCATCCCCGATCGCATGTGGAATTTGTTTCAAGATAATCACAATTCCAATCGCCACCAGCATGCCACGTATGACAGATGAGGGAAAAAATCCACCAATCTTCCCTAATTTCAATAGGCCTAAAGCGACCTGAATTAAGCCGGCAATGATGACGGCTACTAAAAAACCGGGAAACGAGCCTAAATCGGCAATAGCCGTGGCCACAATAATCGTTAAGCCAGCGGCCGGCCCACTAACCGATAGTTCTGATCCGGATAAGAGGGAAACGAGTGTTCCGCCTACGATACCAGCCACAAGGCCGGCTAATAAAGGGGCTCCTGAGGCTAGAGCGATGCCTAAACAGAGGGGTAATGCGACTAAAAAGACCGCGATTCCTGATTTCCAGTCCCCTTTAATGAAGGACTGAAGGTATGCTGATTGTTTCATATGTTTGTTTAATTAATGAGGTATTCGTCTAAATTAAACAGGGAAATCGGGCGGGGTTAATGGAATATTGAAGTGCCCCGCTGAAAGATCGATTCGTAAGTCAGGTACGTTTTTTAGCTCAAAACGGTAGCCAAGGACATTCCAAGAGGTATGGCGAATAATAGCTGCGTCTTCCGTCGTATCCTCATCTTCTGAATCTTCATCATCTGCGTCCATGGGTACACTCGGTAAAGGCTTGTGTTGGGAAATTGGTTCCTTTGTTTGAAAAATTACCTTCGATTGTGGGTCTCTTTCTTGGATTAATAAAGGTTCGGCGCTGTCAAATTTATCCTTCCCGAATCTCCACTCTTTTTTCAAGCGCCCACCACTCCCAAACTCATGGTATTCTCTCCAGCGGCCCACCTTTACACTATCGTCCAAGCGACCATCTTCTTTTAAACTGCCACTGGGATAGAAGGAAAAATAGGTGCCGCGAACTTTGCCATAAAGTCGTGGAATAACCTCTTTGATTTTCTTTTTCGACGCATCGTAATACGCGATATGCGATCCGGCAGTATAGCCTTTTTCGTAGTACACTTTGTTCTCTAATTCATTTTCTGGACCGTAGGTTTCCCAGCGCCCGTCTTTCGTGCCCATAAAATAGAATCCTTCTTCGATCAGTTTTTGATTGACATATTTCTTGAAGGGTCCGTGGCAAATTTGCACGTTTTTTGTGTCCTTTAAAGGGATGGATACCACGCGGGATTGGGAGGGGTCAAAGATGAAAACCTCTGTGATGTAGGGGCTCAGGGCCTCGTCTTCCACATATTTCACCACGTTCACTTCTTCCACTGTCATTCGAACGCCACTACCATAATTGCCCAGTTTGCGTTCGGTTTTTATGCCAGCGTATTCGTCTCGGGGTTGGAGTTTTTTTTTCGCGTTTGTGACGATTTTTTTACCTAAATCCTTGACGCCTAAACTCTCAATAAACGCTTTACTATCTTCTTTAAACTTCTTCGCTTCTGCCGCCTTGTTCTCTAATCCGGTTGAGAGGCGTCCGCTAAATAAACCTTTTTCGTGAACCGAGGGGTCTATGAGTGGCTTGTTTGTAGTCACAGCCCGATTCTGCGCTCGAACAGTTAAGTTCAAGCAAAGCAAAAAACAGATAAGAGTGACGCGCAAAAGCATAGAGCAGACCTAAAAATATTTCCCAAAACTACGAATTAAACTTATTACCTGACGGACTTTGTGTATTTTTGCAAGGATTTTTTGAGGCCTTATTTGATTCATTCATTGGAAAAACAAGCAAAAATATATGTAGCCGGGCACCGCGGAATGGTGGGTTCTGCTATTGTACGAAAATTACAGAAGGAAGGATACACGAATTTAGTGCTGAAAACCTCGGCGGAATTAGATTTACGAGATCAAGTGAAAGTAGCTGATTTTTTCGCTACAGAAAAGCCTGATTATGTCTTTTTAGCTGCGGCTAAAGTAGGCGGAATCGTAGCAAATAATACCTACCGCGCGGATTTCTTGTACGAGAATTTGGCCATCCAAAACAACATCATTCACTCTTCTTTCGTCAATAAGGTAAAGAAATTACAGTTCTTAGGATCTTCTTGTATTTACCCTAAATTAGCCCCTCAGCCTCTGAAAGAGTCTTATTTACTCAGTGGTTATTTAGAGGAAACGAATGAGCCTTATGCCATTGCCAAGATTGCGGGTATCAAAATGTGTGAGGCCTACCGCGCTCAATATGGCTGTGATTTCATCTCGGTAATGCCTACGAATCTGTATGGCCCGAACGATAATTACGATTTAGAAAATTCCCACGTTTTGCCGGCTATGATTCGCAAGTTTCAGGAGGCGAAAGAACGCGGAGATGCGTCGATGACGCTTTGGGGTACCGGTTCTCCCATGCGGGAATTCTTGCATGCGGACGATTTAGCGGAGGCCTGTGTTTATCTAATGGAGACCTACAGCGACTCAGAACTCGTGAATATCGGTACGGGAATCGACGTAACCATTAAAGAATTAGCGGAGACCGTGAAAGAAATAGTGGGCTTCTCCGGCAGTATTCAGTGGGATACTTCACGTCCTGACGGAACGCCACGCAAATTAATGGATGTGTCGAAGTTGCACTCGCTAGGCTGGAAACATAAAATAGCATTGAAAGAAGGGATCGCACTCGCGTACCAAGATTTCTTAACGAATGTCAGTATCAGAAAATAATGGAGGAGAAGGAATGGTTTAGTACTTGGTTTGATTCTCCGTATTACCATATTTTATACGCTAAACGAGACGAGCAGGAAGCGGCAGATTTCATTGCTTCTTTGTTACAGAAGCTTCATTTGGCTCCAGGCTCTCGTGTGCTAGACGCTGCCTGTGGAAAAGGACGTCACGCCATAACCCTTCAACAACTGGGTTTCTCTGTGGACGCGTTCGATTTATCCCCTGCTAACATCGAGGCTGCTCAAGCTTTTGAAAATAAAGATTTGCTCTTTTTTGTGCATGATCTGCGGGAGCCATTGCCCTTACAAAATAAGTACGATGCGATTTTTAATTTCTTTACCAGTTTCGGGTATTTTGATGATCAACAAGACAATCAAAAAGCCTTTAATACATTCTCCGGTGGATTAAAAGACGGAGGTTTATTGGTGTTGGATTTCTTCAATCCGACGTTTGTCTTAGCGAATTTAGTGCCTACGGAAACGGTGGAGCGCGAGGGGATAACCTTTCACATCAAGCGCTGGTCTGATGCCGGCTATTTATACAAATCCATCGATTTTAGCGATCAGGGTAAGGCATTTTCTTTCGTGGAGAAAGTCGAATTAGTGGCTAAAAATGATTTCATCTCGTATGCTGCTCAGGCAGGACTACGTTTAGTTGACTTGAAAGGCGATTATGCCCTTTCATCATTCGATGAAAAAGAGTCGCCTCGCATGATCTTCACCTGGGCTAAAAAATCGAATTAATTCTTCTGAAATTTAAGGCTCACCTGATTTTCTAAGTCTGGGAAATGTAAGATGTAATTGCCAGCCGGCAAAGCAGAGATATCCAGGCTTATTCTATTGTCTCTACTCTCTACTCTGCTATCTCTCAGCTCTTTCCCCTGCATATCACTAATGCGGACACGGATGTTAGAGGCCTGAAAAGTACTAGGGATGCCAATATGCACTACTTCGGTTGCCGGATTGGGGAAAGCATAGAACGTAGCAAACGGATTATCTGTTGCAGACGCTAAAATGGTAATCCCATAACTAGCCGTGGCTAGACAACCATTCACATCCCTTAATTTTACTTTATAAATGCCATTCGCAGTCGGTTTAAAGGTCGTAGCCGTGGCTCCAGTGATGGCGATATCATTTAAATACCATTGAATATCTGTTCCTGCAGACGTAGTCAAAATTCCTTGATTGAAGGTGACTAAGGGTTCTAGTGGGTTAGTGGCTGTCACCGTAGAAGTAGGTGAGGTCACGGGACAAATCCCATTGAAGCTCGAATTCAACGTGTAGGAACCGGAGGAATTGACCTCTAGTTTATTCGTCGTTGCCCCGGCGATGGCCGACCCATTTTTAAACCATTGGTAGGTAGGTGTTCCGGATGCAGGTGTTCCTGTTAAGGTGATTTTATCCCCCGCGCATACGGTGGTGGCGCCTGTGGGGCTCACGGCTACGACTGGACTCTCGCCAATAGTGACGCTTACTTGTACTCTAGGGCTTGGGCAAGCGTAGGATTTGAATTTCATCCCATACAAGTAATAGTAGCCAGATTGGATTTCGCCTCCATTAAAGAGTGCACTTGTAAGTTTTAAAACGCCCGGTATGGCGTAAGGGTAGCCGATGTTTGTAGGGGCATTTACGGTATCTGCGGCCGTGCGATTGCTGCGGAATATGGACGCGCCATTTGAGCAGACATGGGATAAAATGTAGGTGCCGGCCTTGGGGAAAGGGAGGTTTAAAATCACTTTTTGGCCAGGATCATTTTTGTCGTCGATTAATTGATTGTTTACCGTGGTGTTGTTTGCAGACGTCCGTGTCGCCGTTAAGTCTTTCGCCACGGAGGCGATTAATTCCCCTGTCTCTTTATCGAAAATGCCGAAAGTGACGGTTCCTGACGTCCCTATGTAGACAGTCGCAGATTCTAAAATAGTAGGCTGTGTTACCGTGAAGATGGGTTCTGGGCCAAAATTGGAGTAATAGCTTCCTCCTCCAAATTCCGCCTTCGTAGCAGGTCCCATTGTCGTATTTAAATTATCAAATGCTGCATAAAAAGTGCCCGTTGATGGAGTTTTCAGGGAAGCCCCCGCACCTAAAAGGGTGTTTCCATTATACCAAAGAGGACTGCCATTCGTCGCGGCTAAACTCAACTCAGACGCACCACTGCAAATCGTTCCCGTGACTACTGGCGCTGCAGGGCTTTCGATGGTTCCGCTGATGGTATACGTGTCGTTCAGGCTGTTTTGATCCCCTGTTAACGCCGTTTTCAATAGAAATGTATAGCTCAATCCTGCGATTAACTGGGCGCTCCCGCTCAGGCTCACATCCATTTCTCTGCCAGAAGCTAAGGTAGAAATAGTGCCAGAAGCGGTTCCCACTAGGGTAGATCCAGATTTGATTTCTAGCAAGACGGGAACATTTGTTTGGGTGAGGGAGCCTGCATTTTTTACTTTGGCCACAAAATTAGTCGCGCCTGCGCTTGCACAAAATCCAGCAGTTGTTTGAGCTACAGAGACAGCTGAAAAGTCTTTAGAGGCCTGTAAAATCTGTAAAGCGTAATCTTTTGTTTCACCCGAGGTGATGGAACCACACGAAAGGGCTGCCCCAGACCCGTTAGAAGCCACCCACCTTATTCGGTAGTAGTTGTCCTGTTTTAAGGTGCTAGGAATGTGGATGGATGTTGCGCCGGTCGACGAGCTATACAACTCTTCTCCCGCATCAGTAAAATCACCGTCTTGATTCCAGTCAGCGTAAAGGCTCGTATTTCTCGTTCCAGATCCTGCAAATTGGAAGGCAAGCGGCAAGCTAGCGCCTAATTCCGCGGTGAACGTGGGGTTTAGTCCGGTGGAATCCTTTGTTGTTCCTAAGGTAAATTTTTGAAAATCGGTGGTTACGGTGCTTGGGGCTAAGGCGCAATAGGCTGTTCCTCCTATTCCGGAGACAGCAATTCCAAAATCTTGAGTACTATTTTTTATGATCCCTTTGTGGCTCACGGTTAGGGTGAATGTTTGGCCAGGCAAGGGATTATTGACGATAATTTGCTCTACATTGTCTCGAATGTTGTCACCGGGGACAGCCAGCGCGTCTGGTGTACCTGGGTCTAAGATGAAAGGTAGATAGGTAGTGGAACCACTCGAGATCCGTATATCTAGGTCATTCACTAGACGCGGGGTTCTATCGTTTAAGGCAGCGGATGTGGTGCCTTCTGGGTCAGTCCAAGCAATGGTCGCCTTTAAAGGGCCATTTCCTGAACTAATAAGGGTATAGGTTTTCGTTTGACCTTGATTTAATTTTTCCTCTTTTAGTAAGTGCGTATTTCCCTCATTCTTGACGAGAGCAGCAGCCTTGTCCAGTTGGATAAGTCCATACCCTGTTTTGTAGTCAGGCCCTGCCACGTCCATGTCCAAGGCGCTGTGTATGGCGACCGCCTTGAGGGTGGAGGCCAGCATAAAGGTATTGCTATTTAGACGATTGTATAACTGCTGAATTAAATAAAGTGATCCTGCTGCTTGGGGAGAGGACATCGATGTGCCACTTTGGGTTGCGTAGGATTTATCGCTTGTGTTGGTGGTGGAAAATAAACTAGTCCCTACCGCCATCACGTCCGGTTTTACGCGCCCATCGTCCGTGGGACCCCAGCTAGTAAAGCTTGAAATGCTCACTTCAGAACCTTTCGTGGGAATCAGGGAAGAGAGCGTTGCGGCTCCTACGGTTAAAATATTTTTAGCGGTTCCTGAGGTCGAAATAATGTCAAATCCATCATTTTTTGCTCTTGCTTTATTCGAAGAATCACTCGTGGAGCGTAATAAATAGTACTCTCCAGCTGCGGGACCATTTTGATTTCGGCTATTGCCTGCAGACTTGACAATCAGGTAGTTAGGGGCGTTGTAGGCGACGCGATCCCAGGTTTGGGTATTCGCATCGTATAAGCCAAATTTATAGTCTTCCTCCGTACTGACCGCATCATTTCCCCACCATTGCCATTTTTTCTTCGTCTCATCATAGACCCAGCCCGCTTGGTAACCATAGGAGTGATTACTGATTAAAAGAGAAGTGGATGCCGTGCTCATTTCGGAATTATCGTTTGAATAATCCCAAAATTTCAAATCCGCCTCATAAGCCATTCCTCTAGCGGATGGGCTGATTCCGGCTGCCACTAAAATGCCCGCTACGTGCGTAGCATGGTCGTTTGTACTCGTAATCGTTTGTGCAGCCGTTGCTCTGCCCCCAAACTCTTGGTGACTGGCTAGAACTCCGCCGCCATCCCACATGCCTAATTTCCCTTTTATCGAATCCGATTTTCCTGTCAGTCCTAGGTTTAAGGAAGCTCCTGGGTACAAGAGGTTAGTCTTCGTCATTTTGGCCGCTTGCGTATTCGATTCTGTCCTCAAGTACAATGCTTCCCCTATTTCTGAAAAACCTTGGAATTGTAGTGTCTTATTTTTACCCAAGTCCACTTGCAGTGGAATGCCTCTTTTTTTGGCCAAAGCCTGCGCCCCTCGGTAAATGGAATCTTGTTGCATTCCGAAACGTAAGGCACGTTCTTTTCGCAAAGCATCTTGTGCCCAGGTGGAAAAACTTAACAAGAAAAGAAGTACTAGTTTACCCTTCATATTTACCCTTCATAGAGCGTTCAATTTACGCAATTATTTAATCTCTACCTTAAACGTTTTTCGGTGGTAATTTGTTAAACCATTTTCGAGAATGGCTTTGCGATGTTGCAAGGTGGGATAACCCGCATTTCGCTCCCAACCATAGCCGGGATGCTCCTGAGCCATTTTTTCGAGTAATTCATCCCGATAGGTTTTGGCCAAAATAGAAGCCGCCGCAATCGAGAAATATTTCGAATCCCCTTTTACGATACAGGTATGTGGTGTTAAGGGGTAGCTATAAAAGCGATTCCCGTCGACCAATAAGTGCTCCGGACGATGCGTTAATTGATCCACCGCCAGATGCATCGCTAAAATACTCGCCTTTAAAATGTTGATTTCATCAATTTTCGCCGCATCTACCTCCGCAATGGCATAGTCAATGGCATATTCCCGCACTAAACGTTTTAATTCAGTGCGTTGTCGCAACGTCATCTGTTTCGAATCTGTCAGGAACGGATGGTGAAAATCCCGGGGTAAAATCACTGCCGCCGCCACGACGGGCCCCGCTAAACAACCTCTCCCTGCTTCATCTAAGCCGGCCTCTAGCCCGAAAGGCGCATAAAAGGGGAGGAGCGCAGTCATATTACCGGTTAAATAATAAGCGTTTCCCTGTTCTACTTTCGTCAAAAGACCCCTGTGAATATGCTAAATGTCCAGAAACGAAGGTGTGTTCTACTGATGCGGATAGGGTGTGTCCCTCTAGAGGTGACCAGCCGCATTGGTATAAGATATTCTCTTTAGAAACGGTATATGGTTTGTGTAAATCCACGATCGCTAAATCCGCCCAATACCCTTCGCGGATATACCCACGCTCTTCGATTTGGAAACAATCGGCCACTGCATGCGCTGTTTTTTCAGCAATGAGCTCGAGGCTGATGTGACCTTCTTTGGCTAAATCAATCATCAATAACAGGGGATGCTGGACTAAAGGCAAGCCAGATGGAGCCTTCCAAAATCCTTGCGATTTCTCCTCCCAGGTATGTGGTGCGTGATCCGTTGCAATAATATCTAATTCTCCAGTTACTAAAGCCTTCCGCAAAGCCGTCTTGTGGCGGGCATCTTTAATGGCCGGATTGCATTTAATTTGATTTCCCAGCGTGTCGTATTGTGCCGCATCGAACCACAAGTGGTGCACGCAAACTTCTGCCGTAATTTTCTTGTCTTTCACGGCTTTCCCAGTCTCGAACAAGGCTAATTCTTCCTCTGTCGAGATATGTAAAATGTGCAAGCGCGTGTTGTTTTTTTTCGCTAAATCCACCGCCATGGACGAAGAAAGATAGCAAGCCTCTTCATTTCGTACTAAAGGGTGGATGTAGGCAGGGGCGTCTTCTGGGTATTTTTCTTTGAAAAGTTCTGTGCGCGCGCGGACAGTCGGTTCATCTTCGCAGTGCGTTGCGATGAGCATTTCGCAGCTGGAGAATAGTTTTTCTAAGGTTTGGGTGTTATCCACAAGCATGTTGCCAGTGGACGACCCCATAAATATTTTGATCCCGCACACATCGCGCGGATTCGTTTTTAATACTTCTTCTAAGTTGTCGTTTCCGGCGCCCATAAAGAAGGAGTAGTTGGCCAAAGATCCAGCCGCCGCTATCGCGTATTTATCCGCTAATAATTCCTGGGTTAACGCATTGGGAACCGTGTTCGGCATCTCCATAAAACTCGTCACACCACCTGCCACAGCCGCCCGCGCCTCGCTGGCAATCGTCGCTTTGTGGGTTAAGCCGGGCTCTCTGAAATGCACTTGATCATCGATCATTCCGGGGAAAACGTGTTTCCCTGAAAGGTCTACTACGACATCTCCAGGAGCAGGGTTAATATCTGCCGCTATTTTTGCGATTCTACCATTTTCGATGCGTAAATCAGAAGCAATAATTTGCCCCTCGTTAACAATTTGAGCGTTTTTTAAAACGTAATTAGTCATTTAGATCAGTGATTTTAAATTCAGTTCGGCGGTTTTCTTGGTGCGCTTCCTCGCTACAATCGACGCCATCAGAGCAGCCGTTGATGAGTTGCGTTTCGCCATAGCCTTTGGCCTTGATGCGCGACGCCTCGATTCCGTGCTCGATGATGTATTTTACAGCTGATTCAGCTCTTCTTTGGGATAATTTTAAGTTATAACCCGCACTGGCGCGGGCATCCGTATGCGACCCTAATTCGATCGAAATAGCTGGATTATCCTTTAAAACTTGGACGATTTTGTCTAATTCGGCCGCTGCATCCGGGCGAATATTGGACTTATCTAAATCATAATAGATCGGATTTACGTCAAATAAGGCGCTGATTTCTTCGCCCACTTCAGCAAGTCCCAGCGTAATTTTATGGTCAAAAGTCGTGTCCGTTAATTCTTTCTTCAATAATTGCTTCGGAATCTCGCGGCCATCCATCAAGAATTCACTGCGCTTGGTCAAGTACTTCTCTTTGCTGGCGTTGAAGCTGATTTGATCGGCAGGATTTAAGTCGATGATGTCCAGATAACCTTCGGCATTACTAAATAGAACCGGCTGAATTTCTCCATTACGCTTAATGCCCACTTTCGCTTTTGCGATCGGTTTATTACGCGCATTGACAATCTGCGTTCTTAAGTGATATAAGGCCACTTTCGCAGCTTCTCCGCTCTCCGAAATCATGATTTCATTGGACCACCAGCGATCCTCTGATCCAGTGGATTCGAAATAATAGATATCGTCATCGCCTTTGCCTCCCACCCGGTTCGAGCTAAAATAACCCTGTGTTGAATCTGCTAAAAACAACCCAAAATCATCGCCCACCGAGTTAATCGGAACGCCTAAATGTTCGATTTGAATTTCATCTCCACTGCGACTTGCCACAAAAAGATCTAATCCTCCTAAACTCGGATGTCCATCCGAAGAGAAGTATAATTTTCCGTCCTCAGAAACATACGGGAATAGTTCATTGCCACGCGTATTAATGGTGGAGCCTAAATTAATGGGTCTTCCAAAACGCCCCGAATTATCCATGGGTGCCCGGTACAAATCCAATCCGCCTTTCCCGCCTCTTCGATTTGAGCTAAAATAGAGTGTTTTCCCATCTCTAGAAAAGGCCGGACTCCCATCCCAACCTATCGAATCCGAAATCGCTAAACGTTCTGGGGTAGACCAGTTGCCGTCTCTTTTGGTTGAAATATACAAATCCACATCCGGCGAAGGATCCTTGCTTTTGCCTGAATTTCCGCGAGCAAAAACCATCGTATTTCCATCCTTAGAAAAGGCTGGCGTCCCTTCATTCGCATTCGCATCTAACAGGTTCGCGCTAAATAATTCTAATTTTTCAATCTCTCCCGGACTCTTCAGTCGCGCTTTGTACAAACCTAAAAAAGGCAAACCATTATTTTTATAGATCAAGGGCTTCTTCGAACTCGTTAATATCAGCTCGTCGCCTATTTTGATAGGGCCAAATTCCGCTTGATTCGTGTTTCCCACCAATCCTTGGATCTTCACCGGACTCGGCTTTTTACTGTATTCTTCTACTGCGGGCAAATTATCTAACTCGATTTCGGCTTTTACCACCAGTTCACGCGAAGGTTTCGAATCGATAAATTCTTTCAAGTATTTACGTGCATCGGCGTATTTTCCGTTCGCTTTTGCGGCGTAGGCGAGGTGTAGATTGATGTTTTTGTCGTCGTAGCCCTTTTCTTTGGCAATCAAATAATACGGCGTTGCATACTGAATGCGGTTCGAAAGGCGGTAGGATTCCGCCACGAAGTAGTTCGTTTCTTTTGCTCTGTAGTAGCGTTGGGCCAAAGGCTTTACCTCCCGAATCGTCCACTCATATTCCCCCACTTCGAAATTTTGCTTCGCCTTTTTGAACAATCGGGCATCATAATTGCAGCCGCTTAACACGCCTGTAATAACGATCAAAAAGAGGTAAATGCTTGAATTAAATGGCTTTACGAATTTCATAGTGGACTAATGTAACGTAAAAATAAATACAAACCGGATTATTTTCTGTACCTTTGCCTAAATTTCGACAATCGAAGCCAAGATGACAAACGTTCGTCCTCTTTTATTCCAGCAGTGATGTTGTACCATTATGAGAAAAAGAATTTCAAACGACGATAACCGTCGTGACAGCCGACCAACAGAAGGTCGTGCATCCACAGGAAGATCTGGAAGCAGATCAGATAGCCCTCGCGAGTTCAGAGGCCCACGCAATGACTCAGGAGCTCCACGCAACGATTCAGGTGCCCCACGTGCACCACGTTCAGAATCATCCAATCGTTTTTCAGGAGATCGCAAGCCATTCAATAGAGAAGGTGGCGAACGCAAACCGTTCAATCGCGATAACCGCGAAGGTGGCGAGCGTCGTTCATTCGGAGATCGTAAACCGTTTGATGGCGAAAGAAAACCATACCAAGGTGGTGGCGAGCGCAAGCCTTATCAAGGCGGTGAACGCAAACCGTTCAATCGTGATAACCGTGAAGGCGGAGAGCGCCGTTCATTCGGGGATCGTAAGCCGTTTGATGGAGAAAGAAAACCATACCAAGGTGGTGGCGAACGCAAGCCTTATCAAGGCGGTGAACGCAAACCATTTGGCAGAACTGAAAATCCAACACGCACACCCTATAAAGGAGATAATCGCTGGGATCGCAATGCGGCCCCTAAAGTAGAAGGTTCGGAAGAATCGACGAAACCACTTGATGAGAATCCAACAGCGCGTATTGAGCGTCGCTACGAGGAGCGTACAGAACGTTTTGCAGACCGGGAAGAGCGTCCAGAAGGGGCTCGCAATCCGCGTTATTCAGATCGGGAGACCTTTAAAAGTCGCTCGCGTTTTGATGCAGGTCCTGCCTACGAACCACAATACAAATTAGATCGCTACAAGGAGCGTGCTCCGGCGAAGATCCAGAAGAAAATCGCTCAAACCGATCGCCGTTCAGACGTTATTCGTCTAAATCGCTACATCGCTAACGCGGGAATTTGTTCTCGTCGTGACGCCGATAAATTGATCGAAGCAGGCGAAATCAAGGTAAATAACAAGGTGGTGACAGAAATGGGTTACCAAGTATATCCTACGGATATCGTGAAGTACGGTAACCGTAAATTGAACCGCGAAAAACCCGTTTATTTATTATTAAATAAGCCCAAAGACTTCTTAACAACGACCGAAGACCCGAACGATCGCAAGACCGTGATGGAATTAGTGAAGAATGCGACAGAATCGCGCATTTATCCGGTGGGACGTTTGGATAGAAACACGACTGGTTTGTTGTTGATTACGAATGATGGCGAATTAGCGGATAAATTGACGCATCCATCGAACGAAATCGAGAAGATTTACCAAGCGGAATTAGACAAGCCATTGACGGATGAAGATTTCGAGAAAATCAAAGAGGGTTTAACCTTGGAGGATGGCGAAATTAAAGTAGATGATTTGGCCAAAGTAACTCCAGACGGTTACGTCATCGGAGTGAAAATCCACTCAGGCAAAAACCGCATCGTTCGTCGTATCTTCGAACACCTTGGATACGAAGTAACTAAACTAGACCGTACGACTTTTGCCGGCTTAACGAAGAAAGACCTTCCACGCGGAAGCTGGAGATTCTTAACGGAGAGAGAGCTAGTGAAGTTGAAGTACTTACTTTAGTCGAAGCTTTGCTTCGACTAAAAGTAGCCAGTACCCAGTATCTAGTAAGTCAGTCACTGTTTACTGATTACTGGCAACTGACTACTAACAAAAAAACCCGCTGAATTCTTTCAGCGGGTTTTTTGTTAGATATTCATCAACGATTCTCTTCGTCTCATCTTTCCAGCTGGAATACCAAACATCATCTTGAAACGACGGCAGAAATACGCCGTGTCTTTGTAGCCCACTTCAGAGCCGATCGCGCGGATAGACTTCTTCGTTGTGCGAAGTAAACCTACAGCTGCTTCCATACGTTGGTATTCGATATAATCTTGTGGGTTAATACCCGTTAGCATCTTGAAATACTGACCTACGTAGTCTTCAGAAACGTTAGCGACGTTTGCCAAAACTTTATTGGATAAATCACCACCCAAATGATCCTTGATGTAGGCGAAGATATCGATTAAGCGGGGGTCTTTAAAGTAAGTCGAGTTAGTCGCTAATTGCTCTACGAATAAACGGTTTTCTATGATGTAGCGAATGACTTCGATGACGATCTCTTCCGTTTTGATCTTAATGATACGACCTTTACCAATCGCCTCAGAAAGATCCTCTTCTAAGATCTCGCGGATGGTTGCCGCTAACTTATCGTCCCGTTTGATTAAGAACGGAGGAATGTCTAAAGAGGTGAAGAAGTTGACTGAATCGAACACTTTCGCTTCGAAGGCTACCATGCCGAACGAGTTCGGCTGGGTTCCGATGAGAGAAGCGTCGGTGTTTTGGTCAAAGTACAATTCCCGATGCGTCATAAACTCTTCGTTGTTGACCGCTTTCGGTTTTTCTGCGTTTCCGTAGGTTACGCTGATCATTTTACCCCCTGGGATGAAAAGCATATCGCCTTCCTCCACCGGAGTCTCCTCCTCGCCAAAAGAAACCTCCCCTTTGTACAATATCAAGAGTGAATTTTCTACGTCGTAGAAATTCTTGATACGAATCGGTTGTAATATTCTAATGTTTCTCGCTTTGATGAATTTAACACCTAAGGACTCGATGATCTTGTTATAATCTTCCATAATTTATCACCAAACGGAGTATTTAATACGATTTTTCTACTAAACTTGGACAAAACTAATAAATCAGATAATAATTCCAAATTATTTTGTCGATTAATTTGCCCAATTTGGTCTATTTTTTTTCAGCGATTTTATTGTAATATATTAATAAGAGAGGGATTTTTTGATTTAGGTAATTCTACGCTCCTGCTTTGGCCTATTTTATAATTATTTCGTGGAAATTGTAAAATTCATTTTTTTTAAAACATTAGGGCATTTTTTATGTAAATTTGTGTTTTACTATCACAAAATCAGATGGGCTTATTTAATTTTCTTTCGAAGGATATTGCCATGGACTTAGGTACGGCAAACACCTTGATTATTCACAAAGATCAGGTCGTAGTAGACGAACCTTCGATTATCGCTTTAGATCGCAATACGAATAAGGTGTTAGCGGTGGGTCGCCAGGCGATGATGATGCACGAGAAAACGAATGACAATATTAAAACCATCCGTCCCCTAAAAGATGGGGTGATTGCTGACTTTACCGCGGCTGAATTAATGATGCGTGGTTTAATCAAAATGATGGACAAAGGAAATTCCTTCTTTTCTCCCGCCCTACGCATGGTGATTTGTATCCCTTCAGGTATTACTGAGGTGGAGAAAAGAGCCGTAAAAGACTCCGCAGAACACGCTGGAGCACGTGAAGTGTATATGGTACACGAACCGATTGCTGCGGCGATTGGTATCGGAATAGATATTGAACAACCGAACGGATCCTTAGTAGTGGATATCGGGGGTGGTACCACGGAGGTGGCGATTATTTCCTTGAGCGGAATCGTGGTTGAAAACTCGATTCGTGTTGCAGGGGATGAGTTTACTCGTGATATTAAAGATTATTTGTTACGTGAGCACAAGTTGGTTATCGGTGAGCGTTCAGCGGAGCAAATCAAAATTCAAGTAGGTTCTGCCTTGCCGGAATTAGAAAATCCACCAGCGGATTTTGAAATCCGTGGTCGTGATCAAATGACCGGTATTCCTAAAGAAATCTTGATCAATTATTCGGAAATCGCCTATGCTTTAGATAGCTCGATCACGAAAATTGAGGTGGCGATTATGGAGACTTTACAAAGAGCTCCAGCGGAATTATCTGGTGATATCTTCCACAACGGTATTCACTTAGCTGGTGGTGGTGCGATGTTGCACGGATTAGATAAGCGTATTGAGAAGAAGACTCAGTTAAAAGTACACGTGGCGGACGATCCGTTGAAAGCGGTAATCCGTGGTACAGGAGAAATCTTGAAAAACTTAGAGAAATACCGTCCGGTATTGATTACCTAGTAGGGGATGAATCAACTGTTTGAGTTCTTATTGCGTCAGCGAAACCTGTTATTGTTTGTTCTGCTGCAGTTGATCAGTCTTTGGTCTGTGTTTACGTACAATAATTACCAACATACCCTCTATTTTAACACAACGAATGCCTGGGCGGCGTCTATTTTGTCCACGCGTCAAGAAGTGGCATCCTACCATCAATTACGGGAGATTAATGGCGAATTAGCGTTAGAGAATCAAAAGCTGCATCAGCAAGTATTTCAATTGCAGGCACAGGTTCAACAGAAAGCGGATTTGCCGGTATTTTTCAGCAAGGCATCCCTTGATCGTTACAAGCCTATCGCGTGTAAAGTGATTGATCAAAGTACGAGGAATTCGCAAAATTATTTAACGATTGAAAAAGGCTATTTAGATGGTATCAAACCAGGCATGGCCGTTATTTCTTCCACGGGAGTGGTAGGGAAAGTTATCTCTTGTCAAGCAAATTTGTCCTTAATCGTTTCTGTTTTGCATACGAGTAATACGGTTTCTGCCAAAATCAAATCTTCCGGCGAGCTGGGTTACATCAAATGGCCTGGCTATCAGCCCGAAGTGGCGGAGTTGATGGACGTTTCGAAATACAAAAAAGTAGTAAAAGGAGATACCATCGTTACGTCTGATTATAATGCGGTGTATCCGCCTAATGTTCCCATTGGTATTGTAGCAAAGGTAGGATTGCAAGACGATGGAACGTTTCACGATATCAAAGTGATGTTATTGACCCATTTTTCCACCCTTCGTTATGTGTATGTGATTGAAAACAAGTTTGCGGGTCAACAGTCTAAATTAGAACAGGCAAAACCTAAAATCGACTAAGATGAACACTACTTTTCAATACAAATGGTGGATTGCAGTCTTTTTGACGATCGTCGTGCAACTTTTGTTTTTGCGCGATTTGGCCCTGTTTTATTACGGATTTTGCTTCATTTATTTGTGGGCTATTATTAAAGCGCCCATCGAAACTCCGCCTGTTTACCTGATTTTAGGCGCTTTTGCACTGGGGTGGTTGTTAGATACTTTTTATAATACCCATGGGATGCATGCGTTCTCAACTGTTTTAATTGCTTGGCTACGTCCTACTTTTTTCAATATCTTGACGCCTGCGAACGGATACGATGAGCGTTCATCGATCAGTCTGGCGGAGATGAAGTGGATGTGGTTTTTCCCTTATTTGGGATTGATGCTCATCACGCATCACCTGGTGCTATTTTTACTGGAGGCGAGTGATTGGAGTCTCTTTGGCCTGAGTCTATGGAAAGCCTTTCTTAGCACCCTTTTAGGGATCGCCGTTTTTTCTTTGTTAGAATTGTTTAACCAAGGGAAATAAGTCTTTTTGTCACCTTTTCTTTTTGGCGTTTAAATTGTAGGCATGCTAGTATCTTATTGATAAACCGCCATGAGTACAGAAACGAGTTCAGCCGTTGCGCTGACTGAATCGCAAGCCAGAGCACTCTTCGAAAAGGAGTTTGTGCCGCATATGGATGCGATGTATAATTTTGCCCTTCGACTGACGAATGACGAGGACGATGCAAACGATTTAGTGCAGGACACCTGTATGCGTGCTTTTCGATTTATCGGGTCATTTGAGCCTGGGACTTATGCCAAAGCCTGGTTGTTCCGTATTCTCAAGAATAATTTCATCAACGATTACCGCAAGAAATCCCGTGGCCCGTCCAAGGTAGAATTCGAATGGGTGGAGCAATCCTTTGCCGGAGACGACGATCCAGAACCAGCTTTTCAAGCTGATTTGCAGGCGGAAACGGTGAATGAGATGCTGGGGGATGAAATTACCTCCGCGATTCAAGCTTTGCCGGTTGATTTTAGAATGATTATCATTCTATGTGATTTAGAGGAGTTTAGCTACGAAGAGATGGCTAAAATTTTGAACATCCCAATCGGAACCGTGCGTTCACGACTTCACCGTGCGCGAACCTTATTGAAAGAAACCTTGGCTTCTTATGCCGCTAAGAAAGGCTATAAAACTGACATGTTGTCAGCCTAGCCCGGAACTTTTTTTTTGCCATCGATGTTAAAAAAATTATGAAGACGCATTGTTCCCATCAACCCGATTGCCTGCATTTGATCCAGCGCATCCTAGATAAGGAAGCGACGGCGGAGGAGGAAGCCCGTTTTTTAGCCAATAAAGACCAATGTTTGCCTTGTCAGGAGGGACATGAACTAGAAGTAGCACTTCGGAAAGCCTTAAAATCGAAATGCACCTCTACTTGCCCGTCCACTTTACTCGAAAGCATTCGTTTAAAAATATCGTCGATTGTACTCC
Source organism: Aquirufa antheringensis (assembly GCF_004307425.1). GTDB lineage: Bacteria > Bacteroidota > Bacteroidia > Cytophagales > Spirosomataceae > Aquirufa > Aquirufa antheringensis. Next base: position 67,993 of record NZ_SEWZ01000002.1, on the reverse strand, counting down.
TTATATTGCTCTTAATTCCCTTATTTTGTTGGTTCATTTAATCATCGAAATTTTTGGAAGGCAAACTCATCATATTTTCGGCCCCATCGGGCTCTGGTAAAACCACCATCGTTAAAGAATTATTGGCGCGCAATGCAAATTTGGGCTTCTCGATCTCAGCTTGTACCCGCGATAAGCGAGGCCGCCATGAGGAGCACGGGAAAGATTATTACTTTTTAACGCCAGATGATTTTCGGGCTAGAATCGCAAATGATGAATTTGTAGAATGGGAAGAGGTATATGCTGGGGCTTATTATGGAACCTTAAAGTCGGAGATTGAGCGGATTTGGGCTTCTGGGAAACATGTGATTTTTGACGTGGATGTGCGCGGAGGTTTGGCCTTAAAGAAGTATTATGGGGATCGCGCCCTTGCGGTTTTTGTGAAAGTGCCTACGTTGGAAATTCTCGAGGAGCGTTTGCGTTCACGGGGTACGGAAGATGAGGAGGCTTTGTCTAAGCGTATTTTCAAGATGAAATTTGAATGGTCTTTCCAGGAACAATTTGATGTGATTTTAGTAAATGATAAGCTCGAAGATGCAGTGGCGGAAGCACAAGCCTTGTTTGATAAATTAACGAAATAATGAAGGTAGGCCTGTTTTTTGGTTCGTTTAACCCGATACATCAGGGTCATTTGATCATTGCGCAGGCGGTGTTGAATCAAACGGAGGTAGACCAAATCTGGTTCGTCGTTTCTCCTCAAAATCCCCACAAGAAAAGTAAATCTTTATTGCATGAATTTGATCGTTTGGATCTCGTAGATCGGGCTATCGCAGATAATTATTCGTTTAAATCATCGGATATCGAGTTTAATTTACCTCGCCCTTCCTATACGATTGATACGCTCGTGCATTTAGCAGAGCGTCATCCCGAAACAGAATTCAAACTGATCATAGGTGGGGATAATTTAGAGCAGTTCAAGAGTTGGAAAAACTATCACCAAATACTTGATTATTATGGTCTCTACGTGTATCCGCGGGGCGAAGAACCGGCATCGGATTTATGGGCACATAAGAACGTTCAACGCATTGAAGCACCTATTTTACACATTTCAGCGACTTATATCAGGGCCTGTATCCAACAAGGTCAGTCGGTAAAATATCTAGTTCCTGATGAGGTGGAGGCCTTAATCTCCTCCAAAAAATTCTACCTTTAGGCCTTTCCGCCTAATCGATGATCTCCTATTTTTCTCGTTTTCCTTTTGTCCGAATTTTGCTGTTTTGGATGCTAGGTATTCTGCTTTCGGGATTTGCTTATTGGCCTCTTTTAGGTGTTTTGGGTTTTCTTTTGCCGGGGAGAGTTAGTAGAAGTGCCGGTATCTCCTCCTTGATTGTTGTTTTTGCGATGGCCTGGACTGCTTACTTGATGCCCGTTTTGCCAGTGCTACCGCGCGATGGATTTGTGGTTCGAGTAGAGGGATCTGTAGAGGAGAAGCCGAAATCTTGGTCTGTCTTAGCACGATGTATGGGCTCACGAGATTCCGCACAGGTATGGTCTTCTTCCTCTGGATTATACAGGCTTTATCTCGCTAAAACATTGCCCAAACCCCAGGCTGCCGATGTGTATGCCGTGCGTCAAGCCGTCAAGCCCTTCCCATTGCCTCTTTTTCCTTTTGAAAAAGATTGGGGTGCCTATTTTTTCCAAAAGGGAATAGGCGGATCTGCCTTTGTTTCGCTCGATCGAATTCGGCTCATTGAAAAAGGAGGTGTAGATCGGACTTTTTTTGAAAAGGCTCAGGCGCATTTTGTGGGCTTACTTGAACGGGCTTTCGAGCCGGGGCGAGATCGTGATGTGGCCGAAGCAATGCTGTTAGGAGTGAAGACGAAGATTGATTTCGAAACTTTATCTGCTTACTCGGCTTTAGGAGCTATTCACATTTTGTCTGTTTCGGGTCTTCATGTCGGGCTATTGTATATGGGATTAAGCCTTATATTGGGTTTTTTACTTAAACGTCGGCCAGCTGGGCCCTATGTTTTTTTCGGATTGATGATGGCCTTGCTATGGTGCTATGCCGGGATTAGCGGTTTTTCTTTGCCGGTGCTGAGGTCCGCCTGGATGTTTTCGGTGATACTGTTTGCTAAAACTTTTCTTCATAGTCAGCAGAGCTTGAATACCTTGGCTTTTAGCGCCTTCGTCTTGTTGTTTCTGCATCCGGCGTCCTTATTTGATGCGGGGTTTCAGTTATCTTATTTGGCCGTTTGGGGATTAATGGTGTTTCAACAGCGCTGGGCATCTGTTTTTCAGTTTAGAGGTTGGCTTCGTTGGCCGTTGACCCAAATTTGGGAATTAACCTGTGTCGCCTTAGCAGCTCAAGTACTCACTTGGCCCTTGATCGTCTATTATTTTCATCAATTGCCACATCCACTTTCGTTCTTTCTATTGAATCCTTTTTTGATTTTATTCTCCTCCATCGCCTTATTTCTAGGTTTTTTACTGTTAGCGATTGGTTCCTTTTTACCCGAATGGGCTTTTCAGCCATTGGCTTATTTATTGAAAACAAGCTTTCAACTGCTGCATGGTCTGATGTTTAGCTGGGTGGAACGCGTCACCTCGGTAATCCCCTTTTTGCAGATTACGATACTTGAAATGTCTATTTATTTCTTTGCGATTGCCTTACTGGTTTGGGCACCGCGTCGATGGAAAATGGGGGCATGCCTCTTGTTATTGTTTTGGCAAAGTCCGGAAACAAAACCTCAGGCCTATTTGAGTGCTTTTAAAGGAGAAGCCGTTTGGGTGGAGAATGAAGGGGAGAAATCAATCGCTTCATTGCCTGCGAGTGCGGATCCGGCTTGGATTCAGGCGCACCTTAGTCCCATGTGGGCGAATTGTGGGGTGAAGGATACGCTGACGCGTAGGTGGCCTGTGAAGGGTAATTTACAATGGAAATACCGAAGTGAAACGTATGCTTATGTGCGCATCCCCACGGTAGCTCGGGGGCAGCAGCATTTGATTTTAGGGAAAGACGTAAAATACCGCGATAAAGAATGGCTGAAAAGCTGGCAAGAGGCCACGTGGTATTTTCTGAAGCGACCATCGGCCTATTGGATGGGTGAGCTGAAGCCTTACTTGCCTTCGCGGTATTATTTTTTAGATGAGCAACCCGCGATTAGACCATAAAAAAAGGCTGCCGGTGAGGGCAGCCTTTTCAGGATTAGCTTGGCTTCTTTTCGTTACGCTTACGCTCACTTGGATCTAACCAAATTTTACGCATACGTAAAGACTTAGGAGTGATTTCTAAGTATTCATCCTTTTGGATAAATTCCATACACTCTTCTAATGAGAAGTTTAATTTAGGAGCAATTTTGGTATTCGAATCCGTACCTGACGCACGCATATTCGTTAATTGCTTCGCAGCTTGAAGGTTCACTTCGATGTCGTTTTGGCGATTGTGCTCTCCTACTACCATCCCTGTGTATACTTCTTCACCTGGATCGATGAAGAACACCCCTCTATCTTGTAATTTATCAATCGCGTAAGGAATCGCAGGACCTGTGTTCATTGAGATCAATGATCCGTTGATACGGCCAGGAATCGCTCCTTTGAATGGTTCGTAAGCGATGAAACGGTGAGCCATAATTGCCTCTCCGAAAGTTGCAGTCAATACTTTAGAACGTAAACCAATCAAACCACGAGATGGAATGTTGAATTCTAAGTGTTGTAAGTCACCTTTAGGTTCCATAATCAACAACTCCCCTTTACCTTGAGTCGCTAATTCGATTACTTTACCTGCTACTTCTGCTGGAACGTCTACTACTAATGATTCTACTGGTTCTAAACGCTCGCCGTTTTCTCCTTCTTTGAAGATAACCTGAGGTTGACCTACTTGTAACTCATAACCCTCACGACGCATCGTTTCGATCAATACTGACAAGTGAAGTATACCACGACCAAATACTAAGAATTTATCTTCACTTTCCGTTGTAACTACTTTCAAGGCTAAGTTTTTCTCTGTCTCTTTGAAAAGACGATCACGTAAGTGACGAGACGTAACTAATTTACCTTCTTTTCCAAAGAATGGGGAGTTGTTAATCGTGAATAACATATTCATCGTAGGCTCATCAATCGCGATACGCGCTAATGCCTCTGGATTTTCTGCATCTGCAATCGTGTCACCGATTTCGAAATCTTCGATACCTGTTACCGCGCAAATCTCACCACACTCTACTTTCTCTACTTTTACTTTTCCTAGACCTTCGAAAACCTGAAGTTCTTTGATACGCATTTTCTTTGTTGTACCATCCGCTTTGCAAAGGGAGATTTGCATCCCTTCTGTCAAAGTACCACGCTCTAAACGTCCAATCGCGATACGACCTACGAAAGAAGAGTAGTCTAATGACGTGATCTGCATTTGGGGAGTACCCTCTTGTACTTTAGAAGCTGGAATGTGCTCGATGATCGCATCTAACAAGGGAATGATGTTATCCGTAGGTTGTTTCCAATCCGTACTCATCCATCCTTGCTTAGATGAACCATAGATGCAAGGGAAGTCTAATTGATCTTCAGTTGCTTCTAAGTTAAACATCAAGTCGAAAACACTTTCGTGTACTTCGTCTGGACGACAGTTCTCTTTATCTACTTTGTTTACAATAACGATAGGCTTTAATCCTAACGCAATCGCTTTTGAAAGTACGAAACGTGTTTGAGGCATCGGGCCTTCAAAAGCATCCACTAACAAGATAACGCCATCCGCCATACGTAGAACGCGTTCTACCTCACCGCCAAAGTCGGCGTGACCAGGTGTATCGATAATGTTGATTTTTACTCCGTTGTAACGAACAGATACGTTTTTAGACGTAATCGTAATTCCTCTTTCTCTCTCTAAGTCGTTATTATCAAGGATCAAATCTCCAAATTCTTGATTTTCTCTAAAAATCTTGGATGCATGAATGATTTTGTCAACTAGGGTCGTTTTACCGTGGTCAACGTGGGCAATAATGGCAATGTTGCGAATGCTTTGCATAAAAATGTATTCGTTGAATGAAACGAAATTCCTTTAATTGGGAAATTCAAGGTGCAAAGGTAGGGATTATTTCTTTGAAAAGTACTATTAACGCATTAAGAAACAAGCGCTTTCGGATTATTTTTCGCCGTTTGCGATGATACGTTCACTTGGATTTTTGCTAAAATGCCGTTTGCGTCGATTCCGCATAGGGCATACAATTCTTTTTGCTCTCCGTGCTCGACGATTTCATCTGCAATTCCAAGGCGAATAAGTTGTGAAGTGTAGTGGTTATCTACCATAAATTCCGCAATCGCAGATCCAAATCCACCTTGAATCGCTGCGTCTTCTACCGTGATCACCTTCTTGAATTGCGTAAAAACGCGGTGCAATAATTCCTCGTCTAATGGCTTCACAAAACGCATATCGAATAAGGCTGGTTTCAGTCCCTGTTCACGCGCCATTTCGCAGGCTGCTATCGCTTCATTACCGATGTGTCCAATAGATAAAATCGCGATTTCTTCGCCCTCTACCAATTGAACTCCTTTCCCGATTTCGATTTCTTCAAAGTTCGTTCTCCACGCCGGCATCACACCCTCACCACGCGGATAGCGAATAGTCATCGCTTTTTCGTGGTTTTTGAAAGAGTCTAAAGACGCCGTGTACATGATGTTTCGCAGTTCTTGTTCATTGCGAGGAGCGGCTACAATCATGTTTGGCACACAACGCATGAACGCTAAATCTAGTAATCCATGGTGTGTAGGGCCATCAGCTCCCGCTAAACCAGCGCGGTCTAAACAGAAAATAACGGGTAATTTTTGCAAGCAAACATCGTGCACGACTTGGTCATAACCACGTTGCATGAACGAGCTATAGATATTACAGAAAACGGTTAATCCCTGTGTCGCTAATCCCGCAGAGAAAGTGACCGCATGTTGTTCTGCGATTCCTACGTCAAAAGCGCGATCTGGCATCGCACGCATCATGATATTCAAGGAAGATCCTGATGGCATCGCTGGGGTGATACCCATGATTTTGCGATTCTTCTCCGCTAATTCTAAAAGGGTATGGCCAAAAACCTCCTGGTATTTAGGAGGCTGAGGGTCATCGTAGGTCTTTTTGTGGATTTCTCCGGTCGTCTTATCGAATTTACCGGGAGCATGCCACAAGGTTTGATCCTTTTCTGCCAGTGAGTATCCTTTGCCTTTAGTCGTAATGCAATGCAATATCTTAGGGCCAGGAATATCTTTTAAGTCGTTTAGAACCGTCGTTAAATTATCGATATCGTGTCCGTCGATAGGGCCAAAATACCGCAAATTCAAGGATTCAAACAGGTTGCTTTGGTTTAATAAGGTCGCTTTCAGCCCATTCTCGATCTTGGAAACGATTTCTTGAGCCGTTTTGCCGAATTTGGACATCTTGCCTAATAGGTTCCACACGTCGTCTTTTACCTTGTTGTAGGTGTGCGATGTCGTGATGTCCGTTAAGTATTCTTTTAAGGCACCCACATTCGGGTCGATCGCCATGCAGTTATCGTTCAGGATAATCAACATGTTATTCGGGATATCACCTGCGTGGTTCATGGCTTCGAAAGCCATTCCCGCCGTCATCGATCCATCGCCGATCACCGCGATGTGTTGTCTGTCTGTTTCTTTTTTGTAACCAGAAGCTACGGCCATCCCCAGCGCTGCTGAGATGGAAGTAGAGGAGTGCCCTACGCCAAACGTGTCAAAAGGACTTTCGGAACGTTTCGGAAAGCCCGAAATACCTCCCATTAAGCGATTCGTATGGAAATTTTCTCTGCGTCCGGTTAGGATTTTATGCCCGTATGCTTGGTGTCCTACATCCCAGACTAACTGGTCATCAGGTGTATTAAACACATAATGCAAGGCCACGGTTAACTCGGTTACGCCTAAGGAAGCCCCAAAGTGACCCCCATTCACCGATACATTATCTATGATAAATTGACGCAATTCGTCACAAACTTGAGGTAAGTCTGATTTCGGCAACTTGCGCAAATCCTCCGGTGTGGTGATTTGGCTAAGTAAAGGACCGGCTTCAAATTGCATAGACGCTTGTGATGATGGATAGTGAGAGATTAACCTTACAAAGGTAAAAATGTTTTTAAGCCTTAGTCATTTTTTTGACTCGCTTTGAATAATCTTTTTTGTTCGAAGTCCGTTAGACTGTCGTAACCGGATTGGGATATTTTATCTAAAATCGCATTCAGCTCCTCCTCAGGTACGGTTTCGAGTTCTTTTCGAGGTTGCACTTTTTGATGTACGGCCTGTGCAAACTCTTTAATTTTTATTTCAAAAATCGCTTGTGGTCGAGAGGCAGCTAAGAAATTTTTAGCAAATACGAAACCTAAAATAGCTCCCCCTAAATGGGCGATGTTGCCTCCCGCGTTCGCCCCAGTTGTTTCGATGAAGGACCAAAGCACGTAAAAAGCGGAAATGTATTTGATTCGAACTTGACCTAATAATAGCAGATGCACCTGGTAATTCGGTCGAATCGTCGCCGCCGCCACCACTACCGCAAAGACACCAGCGGAGGCGCCATTAAGGAAAGTAGGCCCTTTGGCCATGAAAAAACTCACCGTGTTCATCGCTAAAAGAAAGGCTGTCGCACCCGCCAAGCCACCATAAAAATAGAGTTGAACGAGCCGCTTATTCCCGATGAAATCCTGAATAATGATGCCAAACCAGTACAAGAATAGCATATTAAACACCAGGTGGAAAACCTCAATGTGTAAGAAAAAGTAGCTAATTAAGCTCCAGGGTCTTTGAATCAGTAAATCGAGTGAGGAAGGCAGGGAAACTTGCGTAAAAAAGGCATCGAATAATTCCGATTTTCCAGCGATCAGCAGCGTGACACGAGCTAGCATTAAAGCCACAAAAATGGCACCATTAGCTATAATAATCTTCAACAATCCTTGTCCAGGTTGTTGAATGATGTTTTTTATATCGGTCCAAATGCTGCGCATCCTAATAAAAGCTATCGCGTTTTTGTCTCCAAATCAATAATAAAATCACCGCAAAAAGCATTCCCCCTAAATGGGCAAAGTGTGCCACATTATCCCCTTCGGCTGCTGCTTTACCTGCCCATAATTCATAAAAGGCAAAACCCATCACGAGGTATTTCGCTTTCACGGGAATGGGAATAGGGAAGACGAACATCTCTGAGTTCGGGAACAAATACCCATAGGCCATCAAGATGCCGAAAACGCCACCAGAAGCTCCCACAACTGGGTTTTGTGTCGTGTATTCTTTGAAATGATCAATGGCACCTAAGGCATTTAAACGGCCCTCGTTAATCGAGGTGCTACCGTCAAAACGGTTAAAATAATCCATCAGAAAGTCTGAATTTGGATTAGAAAGGGCTAATTCTAAGGCCTTGCGAATGCTCGCGTAGTCATGGAAATACTGAATGGCTTCGTGCAGCAAACCAGCTCCTATGCCACAGAATAAATAGAAAAACAAGAAACGCTGTCCGCCCCATATTTTTTCCAAAATGGATCCGAACATGTAAAGGCCAAACATATTCATCAACAAGTGCATAAAATTCGCGTGCACGAACATATAGCTGATGATTTGGAAATAGTGGAATTTGCTCGATTGGAAAAAGTACAAAGCAAATAACTCATCCGGAATGAAGGCTGATCCTAAGAAGATAGCGACATTCACGAAAATTAAATTCCGTACGGTAGGTGTTAAATTTCTTAGCATATCTTATTCTTCGTAACCCCAGTCAATGGCGTTTTTCATATCTTTAATCAATAATCCGGCAGATTTGAAGGCGCCACGAATTTCATCTACTTTGTCGTATTGTCTACTTTCCTTGAAACCCTTGTAGAGCTGAAGAAGTTCATCCGTCAAGCCATTCATTTCAGCAGGGACCTCTTCTTTGATCCCTAAAACATCTTCTAAAATGCTAGTATAAGAACGCTGTAAATTCGAAAATGTTTCAGCAGAAATGGATTCGAAAGCTAATCCACCCGTGTAGAGTGAATTGATTTTTTTTAACAAGGTAAACAAGTGGGCAATCGCCACCGCCGTGTTTAAATCATCGTTCATCCCGTCATAACAGCCTTGAATGGCGTCACTGATTTCCTTTTCCTGGGCTGCATCTGGATTTGCGATGATATCCGTAGGGTAAACAAGTTTCTTTATGATGCGTAAACCGTTTGCGATCTTCTTGTACCCTTTTTGGGCCGCTTTCAGGGCGTCGTTCGAAAAGTCCAAAGTGCTGCGGTATTGTGACTGCAACATAAAGAAACGCACGGTCATGGGGCTGTAAGCTTGCTCTAAAAGGGCATGGCTGCCTGCGAACAATTCGGATGGAAGGAACGAGTTTCCGAGGGATTTACTCATCTTTTGGCCATTCACCGTTAACATATTCGTGTGCATCCAATAACGGACTGGAGCGCGGTCATAGGCTGCTTTTGCCTGCGCGATTTCACATTCGTGATGCGGGAATTTCAAGTCCATTCCACCGCCGTGAATATCAAAAGTGTTCCCTAAGTATTTGTGACTCATGCAGGTACACTCTAAGTGCCAGCCTGGAAAACCCTCTCCCCAAGGAGATGGCCAGCGCATGATATGTTCTGGAGCGGCTTTTTTCCAAAGGGCAAAATCTAAGGGATTCCGCTTCTCGCCCACCCCGTCTAAGTCCCGGGTTTCAGTTAATAAGTCTTCAATCACGCGGCCGGACAGATGTCCATAATTGCCGCCATTTTTATTGTAAGTCTCGATGTCAAAATACACCGAGCCATTCGATTCGTACGCTAAGCCTTTTTCAATCAATGACTTAGTTGTTTCTATTTGCTCCACGATATGCCCGGTCGCCGTAGGCTCGATGCTTGGTGGTAAGACATTGAATTTTTCTAATACTTGGTGGAAATCTTGGGTAAAGCGATGAACGATCTCCATGGGCTCTAATTTTTCCAATTTGGCCATCTTCCCAATCTTGTCTTCCCCCTCATCGCCGTCGCCTACTAAGTGTCCTACGTCCGTAATGTTACGCACATAACGCACCTTGTAACCGATGTGCAGTAAATAGCGGTTCAAGATGTCAAAAGACGTAAACGTACGTAGATTCCCTAGGTGAACATAATTGTATACCGTGGGTCCGCAGACATAAAGTCCCACGTGATTTTCGTGTATGGGGGTGAAAAGTTCTTTTTCACGACTCAGGGTATTGTATATTTTTAAGGGCTGCATGGTAAGCGGATCGTTTCTGATCGAATGGGGATAATAAGGAATTAAAATTAATTGGATTCTTTTAATTCACCAAACCCAAACGCAATTCATTACCTTTGTATGTTTTTTCGCATTCTAACGTTATTCGCATGTTTTTGAGAGAAGTAGGAGACGACGCTCGACTAAAAAAGACTTTTTTGGAATTCCCGGTTCAGCTCTATGCCAGCGATCCTAATTGGATTCGTCCCTTAGATAACGATATTTCATCGGTGTTCGATCCGCGCAAGAACCCCCATTTTAAACAAGGGGAGGCGATCCGTTGGATTTTATTTTCGGAATCAGGGGAAGCCATCGGTCGCGTGGCCGCTTTCTATGAGCGAAATACAAAAGAGGGCGAAGTTCCCGTAGGTGGAATGGGTTTCTTTGAGTGTATCGAAGACGAAAATGCAGCCTTTATGCTGTTTGATGCCTGCAAAAATTGGCTAGCGGAGCGAGGAATGGAGGGGATGGATGGCCCGATTAATTTTGGAGAGCGTGATAGTTTCTGGGGGTTGATGGTCAAAGGTTGGGAGTTTGAGCCTACCTATAAGATGCCTTGGACAAAGCCCTATTACATTCCGTTCTTCGAAAACTATGGTTTTCAAGACTATTTCCAACAATACGTATTCGTATCACCCATTGCAGGCGCGAATGTGACGCAGGGAATCGAAGAAAAAGCACAACGCATTTTTGAGAATCCTGATTACGTTTTCCAACACATTGAGAAGAGTAATCTCTCGAAATATGCAGAAGATTTTCGCTTTATTTTTAATGCCGCTTGGGCGAAATTCCCTGGTGTTAAGGAGATGAGTAGTGAGTCCGCTCAAAAACTGGTGAAAACCATGAAGCCCATCATCGATGAGCAATTGCTGTGGTTTGCCTATACAACGGATGGAACGCCGGTTGCTTTCTTCATTGTGATCCCCGATTTGAACCAAATCGTGAAACACCTGAATGGTAAATTGAACTGGTGGGGCATGATTAAATTCCTTTTATTGAAATTAAAAGGAACCTTGACTCGTACCTGCGGGGTGATTTTTGGGGTAACTCCAGATCACCAAGGCAAAGGAGTCGAATCTGCGATCGCCCTTCGTTTCCGCGAAGTCGCTCGCACAAATCCATTTTATCCGTATTCCACCATGGACATGAACTGGGTGGGGGACTTTAATCCTAAAATGCTTCGCTTTGTCTCCCAGCTAGGAGCCACGAACGATAAAACTTTTATTACATACCGTATATTTTTCAATCCAAACCAACCCTTTAGTCGCTGTCCTAAAGTAGGTTAAATTATTAATTATGAGCTTATTAACAATTGGAAGCGTTGCGTTCGACGCTTTAGAGACCCCTTACGGAAAGACCGATAAAATCATCGGTGGATCTTGTACGTACATCGCCTTATCTGCTGGCTTCTTTCTACCAAAAGTAAACGTAGTGGCTGTAGTAGGGGATGATTTTCCACAAGAATACATGGACACCTTGAAGTCTCGTGGCATTAATTTGGATGGTTTACAAATCAAGAAAGGGGAGAAATCGTTCTTTTGGGCTGGTAAATACCACAACAACATGAATTCACGTGACACGTTAGTGACGGAATTGAACGTGTTAGCTGATTTCAAGCCGGTGATCCCAGCATCTTACCAAGATTGTGATTATTTGATGTTAGGTAATCTAACACCACAAGTACAAATCGAAGCGATTCAAGGCTTGAACAAACGCCCTAAATTAGTCGTAATGGACACCATGAATTTCTGGATGGATGTGGCGATGGACGATTTGAAGCGTGTGTTGACGATGGTGGATGTGCTTTGCATTAATGATGAGGAGGCTCGTCAATTATCGGATCAATACTCACTTCGCACAGCTGCTAAGCTGATTATGGCGATGGGACCTAAGACCTTGATTATTAAGAAAGGGGAGCACGGTGCCTTGCTATTCCAAGGAGATCGCATGTTCTATTGCCCTGCACTTCCTTTAGAAGACGTTTTCGATCCAACCGGTGCGGGTGATACCTTCGTAGGAGGATTCATCGGTTACCTAGCGAAGACGGATGATATCTCTTTTGAAAACATGCGTCGCGCAATCGTTCATGGATCTGCGATGGCTTCTTTCTGCGTAGAGAAATTCGGTACAGAGCGTTTATTCGAAATCACGGAAGCTGATTTAGCAGGCCGTGTGAATGAATTTAGAGAGCTAGCTTCGTTCTAGTTATCCCACGATTACCTCGTGCATCAAATCCAGGTTCAGGTATTTAGCAGCCATGTCTCTAATATCCTGGGCCTGGATTTCTAGTATTTGGTCCTGGAATTGATCGTAAAAATCAGGCGCTAATCCGTTTAATTGAATTACGCGTACCTTTTCTGCGATATCAAAAGCCTGCGTCAATTCTCCAGTGAAGCTGCCCATCAAGTAGTTTTGGACGATTTCGAGTTCGTCTTGAGGGATTAGCTCCGTTTGAAGGATCGTAATTTCCTTCTTAATTTCTGCCAAAGTCGCGTCCACATTCTCTCCATTCACATCCGTACCCACCACCCAATAGCCACCGCGTGGATAGGGCGCTAAGCTGGACGAAATGCCATAGGTGAAACCTTTATCTTCTCGAATGTTTTTCTGTAATCTCGAGCCGAAATAACCGCCCAAGACGGTATTCATCAGGCTAAATTTAAAATAATCAGGATGCGTTCTGGAAATGGCAGGCAATCCAAATCGGATGGAACACTGCACGGAACCTTCTTTTTCTTCCCGAATTTTTACCGGATTCGAAGCGAATGAAACCGGAGGAATAGATAGTTCTGAGCTAGTATACTTGATTTGACCGAGTGTTTGGTCTAAATAAGCAATCTGCTCTTCGGAGATCTTTCCAGAAAGGAAAATGACTGGTTTTTGGGAAGCCCACGTAGTCGAATACTGTTGCACAAGCGCTGCGCGGTCTAATTTGTCAAAATCCTCTGCCACCGTAAAACGACCATAGGGGTCGTTCGGGAAAACTTGAGCACGGAATTTTTGGCTGGCTGCGTAGGACGTTTTTTCCCAATTCAGTTTCGTTTTTTGGCGCTCAATCTCGATCTCTTTTTCTACTTCCTCTGCCGGGAAGGTAGCTTCTTGTAGTATTTCACAAACAAGCGGAATCAACGAATGAAAGTGCTTTGTTAATCCGTACACCGTAAAGGTGCCGTGATCTAAACTGGCTTGGATATCCCAGAAGGCCCCAAAAAAATCAAATGCCTGATGAATTTCTTGAGCTGATCGTACCGCAGTACCACGCTTCATTAGCGATGCCGTCATGCCAGCTAATCCAGCCACGGGACTATGGATTGCTCCCGCCTTCGTACTTAACTCAAATTTAAAAACCTCTTGTTCTCCTGCTGAAACGACCCACACTTCGATGCCATTAGCTAAAGTGTATTGGGCAGGCGTAGGGAATAAAACTTTTTCCACCGGAAAGGCGGTAGGTGCGACGCGGCGATCTAACATAATTATCTTTCAGACTGATTAATGCCCGCGATGAGCGTTAAACGTAAGGTGTTAGCTAAGGGACTTCCTTGTCCACTCGGAACGAGGTAGGCGAAGTCCAAGCCGTATTTTTGGTCCATCTTAAAGCCTAAACCAAAGGTAAAGTACTTCCGATTTCCCTTCATTTCACTCTCGTGAAAATAACCCGTTCTTAATGCAAAGGCATTGTTGAATAGGTATTCTGCACCCACAGACGTGGTCACCTCTTTGATCTCTTCACTAATGCCATCTGGGGCATCCCCCAAAGAACCGAAAATTCCACCGATCGCCGAAACCGTCGCAGGATCTGTCCCAATCATCTTCCCATTCTCGTAGGCCGGCGGCGTAGGAACCATCAGTTTATTGAAATCAACCGTAAAGGTCAATTTGTTCAGGTCATCGATTTCATGCGTCGCTGCCATTCCGATACGTAAATTCGTAGGAATGAAGTTTTTCTCCGTTCCACCGTAGGTCACTTTACCCGAAATGTTTGAAAGAGTCAAGCCATAGCTGTATTTCCAAGGACCCACCGTTGGTTTAGCATAAAAAACAGAGATGTCTGCGGCTACCGTTTCGGCAGGTTTTAAGGAATTACTCAATCCCCCGCTCCCCTGGTAGCTTCCTAATAAGTTCGAGTTAATGTATTTCAAATTCATGCCTAATGACAAGGCAGGCGATAATTTTCTCGCGTGTGAGATGCCTATGGCAAATTCTTTCGAGTTAAAATTACCTGCGCTAGTTCCATTATCCAAAGTGGCTTGGAACATGCCTTGATCGAAATAATCAACAGAGAACCCGAAAACCAAGTTCTTCTTCGTCACCGTATAGCCCGCCACATTGTAAAGCGCCATATCATTCACCAGGTTGCGTAACCAAGGGGTATACGAAAGGGAAAAACCCATTTTCTTTTCCGTAGTGGCTAATTTCGCTGTATTCCAGTGAATCGCATTCGCGTCCACCGATAACGCTACACCCGCATCGCCCATCGCAGCAGAACGAGCATCTGGCGCAACGTTCAGAAATAAGAGGGTAGGGGTAGGAATACGCCCGGCATTGATTTGGCCTGAAACTAAGGTTGTTTGTGCATAGGATGTGATTCCGATGGTCACTAATAGTAGGGTTAGGACTCTTTTCATGGGTTATTTAATATGTCCAATACGGCCGCTGAAGCTTCTAAACGGAGTTTCGTTGTCGTAGGTTATGTCTAATTGGTAATAGTTGATGAAATCTAATTGGCTTTTCTCTGCTGCACTCCAATCGATCGAGAAAGTCTGATTCACCGAATCGCTTCCCGGAATCACTCCCGTCCTTTCGAGCAATCGTATCCCTAAGTTACTATAAATTTTTAGCTTGTAACGATAGCTCGTCCAGCGTTTCTCTTGTAAAAACGAAAAGCTGGTTCGCTCGGTCATTGGATTCGGATAAATTCGGAGCGAACCTGACTCTTTTGTGTTTTCTGAAACTCGGAATTCAAACGAACAAAATCCTTGATTCGTATGTACGTCGAACACATTTGCCTTGATTTTATAGAGTCCCGGAGCGAGTGATTCAAAAGGGAAGGTAATGCTGCCTTTTCTACTGTTTCCTGGCTCGGGGGTAAATACATCAGAGAAGGGAATTTCCAAGGTGTCGTTGATGGAAATTTGGGCTTTTTCGCCCTTAGGTCCCACAAGTCGTAAAGAACTCGCGTCGCTGATTTTAATTTGTAAGATCGGATTAGCGGAGCTAGCTAGCGGGTCAGACTCATTTAATAGGCTCGCTGTTAGTATAGGGGCGTTCACTTCTTTTTCCTCTGAGGTAGATTTCACCACGCTCTTCATTCCTCCGCCATACGTTTCCGTCGTTGTTCGCGCGGTCCATTTTAATCTCGCGGCTGGTAAGTTCGCCAAAGTGAATTTGCCTTTTTCGACCTTAGCGCTGTTGATGGCCTCTAAATCACCGGATTTTACATAGCTGAATTTATCTGTTTTTGTCCCCAAAGTCTGCATAGGCTTGTCTTCTCCAAAATAATACAAACGAATTTCTCCATCAATACTGGGAGTCGTTTGTCCTTGAATGATTCCGGAAGTCAAGGTATCTAGTCGGATTGTAAGAGCCTGTTGATTCCAAAGTAACGCTAAGGTGGGATCGCCTAGCAGGGTGATGTTGCGATTAATCACTCCAGATTGGCTATCATTCTTCGCGTCTTTAAACAAATCACCAAGTCGGTAATTTTTATCTGTTAGATGATTAGCTAACTGTCTATAAAATGCTTGGCCAAACAAGTAATTACTACTCTGGAACACGGGTCGCGTCGTCGAGATGAGACCCATGGCACCGCCCTGGTTGGATAAAAGGCTTATTTCTGCTCCAGATAGCTGATTCGGGTCGTCAAAACGACCAAACTGGCATGTCGCCGTTAACAAGAGGGGTAAATTTCGACTATTTTTCAGTGTTTGTAGCTCGTTAGTCGTGATTACCTTCTCATCCGTCCAGGCGGATTCAGATCCGTGACCTAGAAAATGGATAAAATCGGCTTCCCGGTTAAATAGGGCTAAACTGGCTTTTTGGGCGGCGGCTGAGGTATAAAATCCATTCGCCACTTCTTGAGGAAATTGGTCGAGGTAGGTTTTTTGGACTTGATACGCCTCCGGAACCAAGCGCGCGAAATCTTCTGCATCTTGCACGTGGATATTTGCATCGCCGTCATCCGCAAACCAAGCGAAGCGGTAGGGTTGCTGCTGAGTGCGCGTCTCGTAACTGATTAGTTTATTAACCACCGTATTTGCCTCTTCGATTGACTTTGCTGGGATACGTCCGATGCCTACCGCCAGCGGTTCATTCACCGCCTCATTTCCCTCTAGCCATTCGCCTTGGTTATCTGCGATTAGCCCAAAATAATCATCAGACACATAGGTCTGCAAAGGTTGCAAGGACTCGCGACTTTCATAACTCGGGACATAATTCTGTCTTTCGACGGCCGAAGCCACCTTGTTGATTCCTTTGTAATCCACTGTCGCATCGCCTAAAAATAATACATAGCGAGGTTTTTTTAGGCGGATGAAATCGCGTATCGCCGTCACATCTTGTTTCCCGGCTGAGAATTCGTGGTAGATTTCTTTTGTGGAATAGGCTTTTGCAGCAATTCCCTTCGCACCTTTATAGGACGCTAGCAGTTTTGCAGCAGGAAGGATCGAAGGGCTAGAAAGGATGAGTAAATCGGCGGGAGTGTCTGCTCGAATGTTTTGGTTTGCTATGACTTCTCCCGTTTTCGGATCCGCCGCTTTTGCCGAATCAAAAATCAACAGCTCAGCCCCTGGAGTGACCTTGTTAAATACGAGGGAATTTACATTTTGCCAGCTCTTGCCTGTGAACTTGACCCAAACGAGGTGATTGGCTTGGCGGTTTTGAATGCTGATGCTGAAAGTAGAATCGGTTTTGTTGGGTAAAAAATAATGCGGATTCTCGTTCGTCGCATTGAATTTTCGAGGATAATGAAGGTCAATGTAATCGATGTAGCCAGAGCCGGTAGTATTGCTATAGGCTAGATTCCAGGTCCAGCTTTGGTCCTTAATCTCTGGTTTTACAGAAGCGGAGAAGGTCTGTAAAAAGGCTTTTTGGTCATAACGTCCGCCGGTGGTCGCTGGAAAGGTAAGGGGAGGAAGGCTATTTCCCGGAATGCTGAAGGTGAAAGTCCCTGGAGCAATGGAGGAGGAGGCTAACCTGCCAGATAGTAAGCTTGGAATCCCTATTTTGTAATCTGCTAAAGGATATTGAATCGTTCGGTTTACATTGCCAAAAAATCCATCACCCAGCCATTCTCGACCTGATTGTAATAGATTGTACGTTTCTGGCTCATAGTGAAAACGACTATAGCCATAATCTAAAGCCGTTGTATTAGCGGTAGCTGACGGAAGGTCTGTTATGGCTTTAGGCGCTGGATCATTTAAACGGATGAAATAGAAAGTAGTATCGCTGTAGTGATGGGTAAATTTCTCTCCATAAAACAAGATTTTATCTCCTTGTTTCAGGAAGGAAATCGGCTGTAAATCGATGGGTCTAGTTGCGGAGTTGGCTTGGGGCAATTCACCTATTTCGTGTCCGTAGACTCCGATCGAACTTGCTTTTAACCCGAGGGAGGAAAGCCAGGCTGGGGTGATTTGGTAGATACCAGATTGGGTGATGCCTACTTTGAGCCATTGGCCACTGGATAGGATAGAATTTTGGGCAAGTGCCGCTGATGCTACCGTCAGTAAGCCTACTACAATGCTAAGAATTCTCAAACGGTAAGACGTACGCATGTTTTGCCACCAGGTAGTTTCTGCCTGAATTTATTTCTTTGCAAATGTAACGGGTTCGGCGAAGTTTCCCTTTGATGAAGCGTAGGTTTTTTAAGGCAAAGTGTGCGCCTTCGGCTAATTCAATTAAGGGTGTTCCAGCAGGCGGTTCAGCATCGAAGCTTTTGAGAATGTCGACGAGAGGTTGGTAGCCGTTAGAGGAAGCCGCTGGATTTTGAAGATAGGCTTTCAGAACCTTGACTAACTCAGCGGGGAGTAAGTCTTCGTCTAAAATGGGCTCGAATAATTGATAGAATTCCGTCTTCCATTCTTGCCCGTGTGGAAGAACTTTGTTTTTGTGAGCCAGATAAGTGGTTAAGTGAGCAACTTCGTGAATGTAGGTCACGAGGAATGCGTAGGGATTCAAATTATGGTTAACCGTCACTTGGTGTCCTTTCGCTGGGCTGAAACGGTAATCGCCTAATTTAGAATCGCGCGATTTGCTGACAATAAAGTCAAAAGAATAATCATGCCAAAGTTGAAAGCAATATTCCGCTACTTTGGGGGGGAAGTGATCAAAAAAGGAATCAATCTTTTTATTCTTCATCCGGTTTTTAGCCATAAAAAAAGTCCTTCGCATGCGAAGGACTTTTTTCTGATCGTTGTGCTAAAATTATTTAGCAGCAGCAGTGTCAGCAGCAGCAGTGTCAGCAGCAGCAGAATCAGCTGGAGCAGCAGCAGCAGCAGAATCAACAGCAACAGTGTCAGCAGAAGCTTCTGCTTTCTTCTCACCACAAGATGCTAAAGTTACCATTGCAGCAACGAAAGCTAGAGCGAATACTTTTTTCATTTCTTATTTTGTTTAAGGTTTGAGCTACAAATCTACGGCATTATTTTATAAGTACAAATAAATGCAAATAAATTTTTAAGATTTTTTTAAGGAATGGTCTCGTTTTTTTCAAAATAGGCCCCTATGAGCTTTAATCGGCTTAGGAATTCTTAAGAATTGCGACCTTAGAAAAGGTCTAAATTAGATAAGTCCTATTTTAATAGGTCCTTGAAGCGATCGTAAAAGCCGCTTGATTTGAAGGTAAAGGTCTTGTGCAAGATGTAATTCGACACAAAACTATAGCCCATTCCGTGAAGGGTCGTCGCTATCTGGGTGATATTTAACTTTTTCACCGAATAAGGAATGGCAAAAAAGATATCCGGGTGATGCGCGTGAATGAAATCGTAAGGAATGGTACTGAACAGCCAAGTAATGATGCCTGAAAAGCTGGCAACCAAGACATACTTGAACATCTCGCGTCTGGTTTGCTGGCTTTGGCGCGCATTGAAGGCAAATAATTTCGTTAGGAAAAAACCTACCACTAAGGCGATGAAATAAGCAGGAAGAATGGAATCCTCGTAGGAAACGCGGAACCAATCCTTAATTAATCCACCAGCGAGTAATTGAACACAAGCCCCTAATCCAGCCACTACGAAGTAGGCGAATAAGTCTTTCTGATTAAAGAGGGGGGCTTTCTTGTCGCTCAAAGGCCTGAATTAAAAGAGGTTTTTAACGATGCTTGGATATACGCCTAATAACAAGGTACCTAGCGTACAAGCCCACATCGCAAACTTCACTAAACCAGGTAACTCGATACGCTCGATATCTCCTTCTTTAAAGTAGATCGCAATGATTCCTTTGAAATAATAATAAACCCCTACTGCAGACATCACAATCGCTAAGATCACAGGATAGTATACGTGGCGATTAAAGATGTCAGAGAAGACGAAGAATTTACCCCAAAAACCTGCCGTCAACGGAATCCCCGCTAAAGACAATAAGGCGATGGTAAAGCAGAAGGCTAAACCTGGATTTTGTTTGGCTAAACCTTCAAACGAACTGAAGTTCTCTGGTTTCTCGGTGCGCCCTGTTTGGTATTCCGCGACTAACATTACCACACCGAAGGCCACGATGGTCGCTAAGGTATAGGATAATGAATAATACAAGATGGTAGATGGCGTACTCGCTTGATTCGCGCTCACCGTTAACAACATATACCCCGCGTGTGAAATACTCGAATAAGCTAACATACGCTTCGCTGATTGTTGGTACACCGCTGTGA
The DNA here is from genome assembly GCF_004307425.1 of Aquirufa antheringensis. Classification (GTDB taxonomy): domain Bacteria; phylum Bacteroidota; class Bacteroidia; order Cytophagales; family Spirosomataceae; genus Aquirufa; species Aquirufa antheringensis. The sequence goes on along the minus strand of NZ_SEWZ01000002.1, from coordinate 47,922 downwards.
TGTTTCCGACTAAAAGCGTCAACATGCTGATGTAGTATATAGGGTATACCCACGTTCCGTACATGGTGCCAAACGGCCCCGAAAGTAATTGGTACAAGGCCGCAAAACTGGCTGCTTTTACTACCGTCGACATAAACATCGTAAAGATAGTAGGCGCTCCTTCGTACACATCTGGAGTCCAGAAGTGGAATGGTGCTGCTGAAATCTTAAATAAGAAACCGACTAAAATCAATAATACCCCAATTGATAAAAACACTGGGGTTGATTCTGGTGGTGTATTCGCGATGGCTTGAGCGATATTAACCAGGTAGAATGAGCGCGTTGCACCGTATACTAAGGTAATTCCGAACAGTAAAATACCTGTTGCGAAAGAACCCATTAAGAAGTATTTCAAGGCCGCCTCGTTCGAACGCAAATTACGCTTGTCTGAACCTGTTAACACATACATCGCAACGGAAAGGATTTCTAAACCCACAAAGAACATAATCAAGTGGTCGAATGAAACCATTAAAATAGCTCCCACAACCGAGAACAATAGAATCGCGTAGTATTCTGCTGGATGCGTGTGCTCTTCGTCGATGCCAAAGCCTTTGGAAAAACTAACCACCATAAAGGCTGCTAATTGAATGATTAAGCTGAAGCTGATGGAAGTATTCGTGGTGTGGAACATATGTCCATACCATAACATTTCGTGGTTCCAATCCATAGCCGTCAAAGCCATACTGCCCGCTAAGAACAAAAGCGTTGCCGCTTGGATGGTTTTTCTCGAAAGCCAAAAGCCCAAAAATAAATTTAAAATACCTAGAAGTGATAATGCAATGATAGCCGTCATAATGCTTTTTAATACTATTTTATTTGAACCATTGGATTAATTGCTGAACCGCTGGCTCACTAAAACCTAAAACTGTCGATGGGAAAATTCCGCCTAGAATAACCAAGGCGCTCAACGGAATTAACACCGCTTTCTCTGCAAACGTTAAGTCTGCAAAATCAGCCGTGATGCGTGACACATTTCCGAACATCGATTTCTGAATCAAACGCAACGTATACACCGCACCTAAGATGATGGTGATCCCAGCGATGATGCCTAGGGTCAAGTTTTGGTCAAATACACTCTTTAATAACAAGAATTCCCCGATGAAACCATTCGTTAATGGTAACGCCACCGAACCTAAACTCAAGATCACAAAAGTGACCGTCAAAGGATACGAGAATTGCGTGATACCGCCTAACTGAGCGATTTCTCTGGATTTTGTTCTGCGCTCAATAATCTCAATCACGAAGAATAAACCGATGATGTTGATACCGTGCGATAACATTTGGTACAAGGCGCCTTGAATACCTTCAATGCTTCCCGATAAAATACCGGCAGACATCAAGCCCACGTGCGCAAAGGAAGAATAGGCTAATAAGCGTTTCGCGTCTTTTTGTTGGATAGCGATAATCGAACCGTAAATCACGCCGATTACTGATAAGATGGATGCCGTTAAGCCCCATGTCGCTACTCCTAATGGGAACATTGGTAAGACCAAACGAATTACTCCGTACGTACCCATCTTCAACATGATACCCGATAATAACATTGTTCCTTGTGCAGGAGCCACGGTATAGGTATCCGGTTGCCACGTGTGGAACGGGAAAACAGGCATCTTGATGGCAAATGCCAAGAAGAAGGCCGCAAATAAATACCCTTGTTGGTCAGCGCTTAAGCCTTTTGCTGTTTGATACAATACCTCCATATCCGCTGAGTGAAACTCGCCAGGTGTTTGTAAATACACATATACTAAAGCGATTAAGAAGAATAAAGACCCAAACAAGGTATATACAAAGAACTTAAACGTAATCGCATTCTTGTTCTCGCCGCCATAAATCGCTGCTAAGAAATAGATCGGTAATAACGACGCTTCGAAGAAGAAGTAAAACAAGAACGCATCTTTCGCTAAGAACGCTCCCATTAAAGCCGTTTGCATCGCTAACATCAAACCCTGGAATTGGGAGTTGTTTGCACGATCCGTATTCGCTGTTGTTGCTACGATGAACGGAACTAACAAGGCACAAAGTCCGATTAAAACGCCGCTGATTCCATCCACATACAGGGAAAAGGATAAACCCGCTTCCGCTACCCAAGGAGCAGAAAAGGAAACAGGGTTAAGGCTAGCTTCTTGTAGAACAAAGGCGGTGGCCGCTAATTCAATAATGGAGGCCGCTAGAGAAATAGCGAACGCGTTCTTTGGCTTGAAGATCAACAAAGCTGACCCAATCAAAAGCGGAAATAAAAGTATAAATAGTAGATACATAGCTATGTTGCGATCGGATTATGGAAGGATCGTACTTTTTAAACTAACAAATAAGATGACAACGATGGCCGCGACCATGCAGAATAGGTAGATGCCTACGTTTCCTGTTTGGGCTCTGCGGAACTCGCTCGAAGCGTATTTTACAAAACGTCCTAAGCCCTCCACAAACAAGTCGATCACTAAGAAGTCGATCACTTGGAAGAAGAAGTTCGATAAGAAAGCGATAGGCTTAACAAACAGCATATCGTATAATTCGTCGATGTAGAATTTGTGGTAGATGACCTTTTGGATACCTGAAATCTCCGTGTCTTCTGATGGTACTGATTTCTGCATCCCAAAAACGTAGATCGCTAAGAAGGCTGGCAAGAAGGCTGCTAATAATGGGGCACCACCTTCTAAACTCAAGAAGTTGACTTCTCCCGCTTCTCCAGCTTCTGGCAATAAGGGCGCTAACCAATGCGCTAAGAATTCATTTCCTCCCGCGAAGTGAGGTAAGTTGATTAAACCGCCACCCACAGAAAATACCGCTAAAATAATCAACGGTAAGGTCATCGTGATAGGCGATTCATGTAAATGATGCGCTTGTTTTTCCGTTCCTCTGAACTCTCCGTAGAAAGTCAAAATGAATACACGGAACATATAGAAAGAGGTCAAAGCAGCCCCCACAATCGCTAAACCCCACATCACTGGATCGTGGTGGTATAGGCTCGCTAAGATTTCATCTTTCGAGAAGAAACCCGCGAAAGGAGGAATACCCGCAATCGCAATCGTTCCTAACATAAACGTAATGAACGTGATAGGCATCTTCGATTTCAATCCACCCATACGGCGAATATCTTGTTCGTCTGACATCGCGTGAATCACAGAACCAGCGCCTAAGAAAAGAAGGGCCTTAAAGAACGCGTGTGTCATCACGTGGAAGAACGACGCCGTATACGCTGAAGCGCCTAAGCCCATAAACATGTAGCCTAACTGGGATACCGTAGAATAAGCAAGGACTTTTTTGATATCGTTTTGGAAAAGACCAATCGCAGCGCCTAATAAGGCCGTTGCTAAACCAATCCAACCCACAAAATGCAATACTTCTGGGCTTAATTCAAACAAGGCATTCGCACGAATCACCATGTAAATACCCGCCGTCACCATCGTCGCCGCGTGAATCAAAGCCGAAACTGGCGTAGGACCCGCCATCGCATCTGGAAGCCAAGTAAACAAAGGAATTTGTGCTGATTTACCCATCGCACCGATGAATAAACAGAAAGCGATGATGCTTAAATCTGTCGTATAATCGCCACTTTGGATGGCAGTGAAAATCGTCTGGTAATCGGTTGTTCCGAAATCCTGGATCAATAAAAAGATCCCTACTAAGAACCCTAAATCACCAATACGGTTCATAATAAAGGCCTTACGCGCTGCATCTCCGTAAGAATTCTTCTGGTTCCAAAACCCGATCAGTAGATAAGAGCATAAACCTACGCCCTCCCAACCGATGAACAAGACTGTGAAGTTGGCCCCTAAAACGAGGATTAACATAAAGAACACGAACAGGTTCAAGAAGGCAAAAAACTTACCAAAACCCGCATCGTGGGACATATACCCAATCGAATACACGTGAATCAAGGTGCCCACTCCCGTGATGACGAGGAGCATTAAGATCGATAATTGATCGATTTGGAAGGCAAAAGGAATCTCGAGAGAACCTACCTTAATCCAATCCGCGATGGGAAGAATTTGTGCCTGACCGTCAAAATTCAAGAATAACTGAAGTGATAAAGCGAAGGCAACCAAGGGAGGAATGGTTCCAATGATTCCCGCGATTTGCTTCGGTAATTTCGGGTACGCTAACCCATTAATAGCAAAGCCTACTAAGGGTAATAGTGGAATGAGGAATAGTAAAGACATATTAATTGGGCGGAATTTGCGCTTAATTAGTTTTTCAATTTGTTAAGAACACCGATATCGATGCTTTGGATATTTCGGTAAATCATCACGATAATCGCTAAACCAACAGCCACTTCTGCTGCGGCCACGGCCATAATGAAGAAAACGAAAATTTGACCGGCTGGGTCAGAATAGTAGGAAGAAAAGGCAGCTAACAATAAGTTAACGGCATTTAACATTAATTCGATCGCCATAAATACGATGATCGCATTTCTACGTGTTAATACGCCCAAAATACCAATGCAAAACAAAGCTGAGCTCAGCATAATGTAATGGGTTAATGGAATCGTACGGATAATTTCTGGTATTGATTGCATAGTCTTAAATAATAACAAAGGCTTCAGGCAAAAGCCTGTCCAAAAAATGCATTTATGCGAGGCAAAAATACGAAAATATCTGATAGCCTCGACATCAAAAATGCCTTAACGCTGAAAACCTTGCAATTTTATTTCGGTCAGTTTGCGCTTGGTGTCCATCGGGAAATCACCCTTCATCATCCAGTCGTAATAAGACGGATCAGACTTCAATACATCGAGTACAGGTCTACCGATGTGTTTGCCAAAATTAAAGCAAGCCACTCGCTCTTTATTGTAGGCCATTCGGTTTGCGTAGTCAATTGAATTCGAGGCACTTAGTTCGTGCAACTTATCCATGTCGTTTTGGATCGGGAATACTTCTTTTCCCTCCGCATCCTTGATGGCCTTGTTCGCATAGTGTTTCACCTGCGCGTTCAGTACTTCTAAAGTCGCTAACACATCCGCCTCAGCTCCGTGTGCTCCGATTAATTCTTTGCCACAGTAAAATTGGTAGGCAGCGGTTAAATTACGCGGCTCCATTAAATGGAAAATGCGTTGCGCATCCACTAATTTTCTGTTTTTCATATCGAAATCTACCTCAGCACGTAGCATTTCCTCTACCAGCATAGGCACATCGAAACGATTGGAGTTAAAGCCAGCGAGGTCACAGCCGTCTAAAAAAGTAGATAGGGAGCGAGCCACCATTCGAAAAGTTGGTTCGTCTTTCACATCTTCATCGTAGATCCCGTGTACTAAAGAAGCTTCTAAAGGAATCGGAATACCTGGATTCACGCGGCGCGTTTTAACCTCCACGGTTCCGTCTAGATTCGCTTTGGCAATGGAAATTTCCACAATGCGATCGCGGTTAATCTGTATCCCCGTCGTCTCTAAATCGAAAAATGCGAGAGGTCTCTTTAGCTGTAATTGATGTTCCATAGGATATTTTAAAATGGGCTAAAGCAAAGGTAAGTTATTATTACCTTTGTTACATGAATTTTAGCCCGAAAGCACTTTTTTTTGACTGGGATCACACGCTGTGGGATCACGACTTAAATGCCAAAGAAGTTTTACTTGATTTAGCCGTTGAATACGAGCTGGCCATTGAGCCCTTAAGCTACTGGGCGACCTTTGAAAAAATCAATAATGGTTTGTGGGACCAATACGCAGCAGGCGAAATCTCGCAGGCGGAACTAAGGGAAACGCGCTTTGTGCGTTTTTTTCAAGAACTGCGTGTTGAAGGTCCTGCGGGAGAATTCGGAGATAAATACCTCGAACGTGCACCGCGAAAGACGAATTTGATGCCTGGCGCCTTTGAAGTCATACAAGATTTAGCAGCCCATTTTCCCTTATATATTTTGACGAATGGCTTCGATGACATTCAATACGTGAAGATTGAAGGCGCGGGGATGCGCTCCTTTTTTCAGGAGATTATCACATCGCAGCAAGTTGGCACGAAGAAACCGAATCCGTTATTTTATGAATATGCTTTAGAACGCGCAGGTATTCAGCCTGGAGAGGCGTTAATGATCGGCGATCACATTGAGGCTGATGTCAGGGGAGCGTTGAACGCGGGAATTCCAGCGATTCATTATAATCCGTTTTCGATAGAAACGGATTTACCTCACGAAATCCAGCATTTAGACGAATTGAGGAGTTTACTCAAAAATCGATAATTGATTATCGCTCGATTTACGGTCAAAAATCTTCTTGTCTCGAATGAATTTCTTGTTCTCTTCTAAGAACAAGATGAACTTTTCGATCTGGTCGTATTGGAAACTGAAATCGATATTTTTTACATCGTAAGATTCCACATACACCTGTTTGAAGTCCGTAATAACGTAGTCTAGGCGCTCAATACCGTATTTCTGTAGACCTAATAAATACAGGTTTTGGTGGTTAGTCAAAAAGCGATTCGGCTCGTAATAGGCCGTACTTTTTAAGTCAAAAGCCACCGAATCACCTACGCCATCAATGTAGCCGTAGATTTGCGCGTTCTTATAGCGCGATTCTACGTAAAACTGGGTTTTGTATTTGGCGGGTAATAATTCGCGCGCTTGATCGATGATTCCCTCCGCAAATGCTTCTTCGTTTTCACCCAAAGTCACCGCTCGCTCAAAATCAATCCCTTTTTGCTGTGCATTCGTCGTAGGTTTACGCACGCGGTTGATGCGATCGATTAGTTCGATTTCATCCACGATGATTTTGCCATTTCCATCCCGGGATTGGCTCACATAGAGGTTAAAGGAATTTAAAAGCGTGGGATATAAGCGGTAAATCATGCTGCAATTTATTGAATTTGGAGGCGAGTCACAATTTCGTCTTCGATTAAATGCGATTTTGTGATCTCTGCTACATCTGCTACTTGCACATTGCCGTAGAATACGCCTTCTGGATACACGACCATCGTAGGTCCTTTGCCACAGAAATCAAGGCATCCTGATTTCTGGACGCGGATTTTAGCCGTTCCACCTTGGGCTGCATAGCTCGCGCGGAAAGCGTCTACTAATTCCATTCCGTGGCCTGAACCGCAACATTTTTTAGGGGCATCTTTGTCGTTAGCGCAGATAAATACGTGTTTTTCGAAGTGCATATAATTAGCAATTAAGAATTAAAACGATGGGGCAATGGTCGGAATGTTTGACATCCGGTAGGATAGAGGCGTGTTGGATTTTTTCTGCCAAAGCCTCAGATACCATCTGGTAATCAATTCGCCAGCCCAAGTTTTTGCCACGAGCTCCCGCGCGGTAGGACCACCAGCTGTAGTGGTGAGGTTCTGTGTTAATAGCTCTAAAGGAGTCCACAAATCCGCGGCTCACGAATCCGTCCATCCATTCGCGTTCTTCCGGCAAGAAACCAGAGCTGTTCGCGTTGCCTTTCGGGTTATGAATGTCAATCGCTTTGTGGCAAATATTGTAATCGCCGGCAATGACTAAATTCGGAAATTCAATCTTGAGGGCGTTAATGTAGTTTTGAAAATCGCCTAACCAGTTCATTTTGAAGGCTTGTCTTTCATCGCCGCTGGAGCCGGAGGGCATGTAGACGCTCATCACCGAAAATCCGTCGTAATCAGCACGCAAAACGCGACCTTCGGAGTCGTACTTATCGATACCGCAACCCACTGACACGTTATTTGGCCTAATTTTACTAAAAATCGCTACACCAGAATAGCCTTTTTTCTGAGCCGAATGCCAATAAACCTCATAGCCCAAAGCGAAAATTTCGCTCAAGTCCACTTGTTCTACTTCCGCCTTCAATTCTTGAATACAGACGATATCTGGATTTTCTTCTTGAAGCCAAGAAACGAAACCTTTTGTTATCGCGGCACGAATGCCGTTCACGTTATAGCTAATTATTTTCATTCGGGAATACCTCGGTTTTGAAATAATGAATGATGTGTGCTTTTAATAGGATTTCTTGCTCTTTCAGCGGCAGTGAAGGAATTCCTTGGACATTTTCCCAATGCGGCCAACCTTCCTCATCCAAGCCCTCTAAACGGTAAAAATCGCTATAGCTCAGCACCTTACAAGTGGCGATGTGGAGGAGATCTTGCTTTTGTTCTTTCGTAAAGTGTGCGTGACCCTGACCTAATTCTTGGACACCGATCAATAACAAGATCGGTTCCATTTCAGTGGGGCGTTTGCCAAACGAGTTTTCGAAAAAATCGAGAATCATCTCCCAATCTTCTATCACTATTGCTGGCTCGAATTCCATACAGATTGCTGATTAAATAAGGTGCAAATTAGCCACAAAAAATGATTAATTGCCGTAGATGTCGTAATTTTGAAAACCAATAACCAAAAAATCAGTTTATAAAATGCATTCAATTGCACAAAAGCGTACATTCTCCACTCATACCCCTCTTAAACGGACCTTTAAAAAAATGAAATCCTTCTCTATCCCCTCTTTGTTCAAGAGTAATTTGATTGGTCGGATTAAAGAGGCTCGTCGAGTACAAGATAAATTAAAAAAAGATTTCACGCCTACACACTTGGATTTCGGTCCGGTGGAGGTGTTGCTTTCTCGACATTTTGGTTTCTGCTACGGAGTAGAAAATGCGGTGGAAACAGCCTATCAGATTATCGATGAAAATCCGGATAAACGTATTTTCTTATTGTCAGAAATGATTCATAACCCTGCTGTGAATGCGGATTTGGCTGATCGCGGAGTGCGTTTTATTCAAGATACGCATGGGAATCAATTAGTAGAGTGGTCGGAGTTAAGCTCGAATGATGTGGTGATTGTACCTGCATTTGGAACGACTTTAGAGACCCAAGCCATCTTACAATCCCGCGGAATTGACCCCTATGCCTACGATACGACTTGCCCTTTTGTGGAGAAGGTATGGAATCGGGCGGACGCAATAGGTAAAAAAGACTATACCGTGATTGTGCACGGGAAACCGAGTCATGAGGAGACGAAGGCTACTTTCTCGCATTCACAATCTGTGACACCCACCTTGATTATCAAGGATATCAAGCAGGCGATTGCTCTAGCGGCCTATATCAAGGAAGAAAAATCAGCAGAGGAGTTTTTTGCAGAGTTTGATGGACAATATTCTGAGGGTTTTAATCCGGTGAAAGATTTAAAACGCATTGGTGTGGTCAATCAAACGACGATGTTAGCGACGGACACACAGGAAATCGTGGATTATTTACGTCAAATCATTCGTCTGCATTTTCAATTAGCCCCTGAAAATATCAAAGATTATTTCGCAGATACACGTGATACGCTTTGTTACGCCACAAATGATAACCAGAGTGCTACCTATGGCTTATTAGCTGAAGAGGCTGATTTTGCCATTGTTGCCGGTGGTTATAATTCCTCGAATACGGCGCACTTGGTGGATCTATGTGTGGAGAAATTGCCCACTTATTTTATCAAGAACGCGGAGAAATTGATTTCTGGGGACCAGGTTCTGCATTTTGATAATAGGGCCAAAGAGGAGCGGCTGACCACTTTCTTCATTCCTACGAAAGAGAAAACACGCATTTTGTTGACCTGTGGAGCTTCTTGCCCAGATGCGGTGATGGAAGAAATCTTACGTAAACTCGTATCCTTTTTCCCAGGAGCCAAGGACGTAGACGAAGTGGTTAATACGAATCTACAATCTTCTTAACGGCAGGCAAATAACCCTCTCCGAATAGATTGACGTGCACTAAAAGTGGGTATAGATTATACAAAGGTATGCGTTCATGGAATCCTTTTTCAATCGGAAAATTCGCATGGTATGCCTCATAAAACGACTCGTCAAATCCTCCAAACATGGTCGTAAAGGCTAATTCTGCTTCCCTGAAACCATAATAGCAGGCCGGATCCACGAGCGTAATTAATCCTTGCGGATTTGTCATGGCATTTCCAGACCAAAGGTCCCCGTGAATTAAAGCAGATTTTTCGTTTGGTAGGAGGGAAGGCAATTTTTCGAATAGGGTTTCAAATTTAGCCTCTAATTCAGCATCGATTTTACGATCATAGATCGCTCTCGCTAATTGGTTGCGCAAGCGATGTTCGATGAAAAAGGCGATACCATCCTGATTCCACGTATTGATTTGCGGAGCAGCTCCGATGAAGTTCGTGTAATCGAGTCCGTGCCCGCTTTCAGACGTATTTTTATGCAATAAAGCTAGCTTCTCCCCAAAATCCACCCAGTAATTAGCGGCCTTTTCTCCCGATGGAATACATTCCATCATCAAGTATTCTTTTTCCTCCATCGTTCCCGTGCCCATAACGCTGGGCACTGAAATAGAAGAAGTTTTTCCGATTAAATCTAGGTTTTTCGCCTCCGCATCAAACAAACCTTGGTGATCTCCTTGGTTCCATTTGATGAAGTATTCGTCCGCATTTTTCAATTGTACACGCACCGCCAAGTTGAAATTTCCCCCGTAGAAAAATTCTAAGTCCTTCACCTCGGTATTTTCACCTACATGATGCTGGATAATTTTATCAATAAACTGGTATTGTGCTTGCGTTTCAGTGGACATAGGACAAAATTACCTTATTTTCTTTTAAAAAGCGGAACCGTGCTGCAGGGTTCTCCAAAAAACAGGCTCTTCGCCACCGGTTGCAGTAATTGCGTGATTTTCAAATAGGCCTCGGTAGGAACGGATTCTTTTGAGCAACCTTTGATGACGATTTTGGCATCCTGAAAATCTGTAGGTTTTATCTTCGCCAAAGCCTGCTCAAACAAAGTCTTTTCTAAATCTGCCAGATTCCCGAATACGAGTGTCTTTGCAAAAGGAGTCAATTGAACCCCCAATAACATATAGGCCCAGGTGGGGATAATCGCATCTTCACTACAACCTACCGCCACGTGTTTGCCGGTATAGGTCGACCAATCTTGGCCAGCGATGAACTCTCTAAAATCTTTCTCGCGTAAGGCGATGCCTTGGAATAATTGCTCCTTGATGTCGATGAAAACACGCTCACCCGGAACGCGCAGATCTTCTAGGTCGATTTGCGTCAGTCCACTTTGGTTAACTCGGTTAATGATTTCCTCTGCCATCTTACAAGGATTTAAGTTTCGGTTTAGTGCCCATATACTCTTTTAAATAATCGGGCTCTTTGGTAACGAGGTTTTCGAATTTTTGGTTCAAAAAAGCCTCGTGGGCTAAGTTTCCCATATATTGAGCCTCAGGTAATAAAGGCCCATCGAGAAATGTGATAGAGGAATGCGTACAGCTTTCTTGCCATTTCGCGGACCCATTCCCAAAAGCCACAACAGGCGCAAAAGTTTGAAATGACTCCTGGTTTAGAATATGCGCTTCTTGTGGAGACACTTCTTCTAGTGCTGCTGTATAAACGGCTGCATACACTTCCATTCTGCGCGCATCTAACATGGGTAAAAGTAGCGATCCGGCGGGTGCATCGACTGCGGAGGCCAAGACTCGTAGAGTGGGCAAACAGATCAAAGGCTTGTCCAAAGCGAAGCAAATTCCTTTCGCCGTCGCTAAACCGATGCGTAAGCCAGTATAAGATCCGGGTCCGTTTGAAACGGCCACGGCGGATAGTTCAGCTAGCGTGCGACCCGCTGTCTTCATTACTTTTTCAATCAAAAGAGTCAGCGATTTGGAATGAGAACCCTCCTCATCCACTAATTCCTGCGTAATCAATTGCCCATTTTCGTGGAGGGCAACGGAACAGTTTTGGGTTGATGTATCTAGACTTAGGATAAAACTCATTTCAAAGCGCTAATTAATTCCACACCTTTCAAAAGGCTAGGATCGTGTTCAAAAGACCATTCATTAATTCCTTTTTTCAGGTAATAATGGTGCACTATTTCTTGTTCTAATAACGCCGAAATCACTTTTTTGTTTGCCTGTAGCTCTTTCGAGATCGAAGAATCCCATTCCGGCTTGATTTTCTCGAGCGTCGCCGTCAAGTTCGCGTACAAAGGATCTTTTTGTGTTTCTTTCAGCACATCGCGCATCTGTTTCTCTAACGGACTCTCGAATTTGAATTGGCTCGCTTTTACCCATTGCACGAATTCCTCGAATTCAGCTTCCGTTAAATGGAAGTTAGCTGCCGCCGCTATAGAAGCGTGCTTTATTCTGTATAGGCGGGCATATTGGAAGAAGATTTTCTCTTTTAATAATTGCTGTGTAATGCTGTTCGCCTGAGGTCTGCCCACTAAAACATCGGGTTCGATTCCACCACCCGCATTGACTTTCCGTCCGTTACGCGTTTTAAATTCACGCTTCGTCGTGTCCTTCTTTTCAGAGTAATCGATGGCTTGAATGCAGCGGCCGCTTGGAATGTAGTATTTCGCGGTGGTGATTTTGATTTTCGCTCGATAAGGTAACTCGCGCGTTACCTGAACCAGACCTTTCCCAAAACTCCGCTGCCCCACAATCGTCGCCCGATCATAATCCTGTAAAACGCCCGCCACAATTTCGGCAGCTGATGCAGAGTTTTGATTGATTAAAACGACGATGGGCATCGACGTATCCCAGCTCGGATTCAAGGCCTTGTAAGTTGCATTCCACTCTTGTAATTTGCCCTTCGTACTCACGATGGGCGTTTCTTTGTCTAAGAAGAGATTGCAAATATCTACTGCTTGGGTCAATAAACCACCTGGATTATTGCGTAAATCCAATATCAACTTCTTCATCCCCTCTTTCTTCAATTGAAAGAGTGCCGCCTTCATTTCTTTGGTAGCTGATTGATTAAATTCTTCTAATTCGATGTACCCGATGCCCGGACGAATGATGCCTGCATAGCCCACATTCTTGATTTGAACAGTTGAGCGGTTGATGGTTAAAGAGATGGAAGCATCCCCCCGTTTTATTTCTGCGACTAATTTACTGTCTTTAGGGCCTTTGATTAATAGACCCGGGTCTGATTCTTCAGTGATCTGATTTCCATTGATGGAAAGGAGTTGATCACCTATTTGCAATCCCGCTTGCAAGGCAGGACTAGCTTCGTCTACATACGTAATGTAATAGCCTTTGTTCACCCACGAGGCGCGAATACCGATGCCTTCGTACTTTCCCGTGGTAAGGTTGGTGAATTCGTCCAAATCTTCTTCTGGATAATAGACCGTGTAAGGGTCTAATTCACCCAGCATTCCGTCGATGGAGTTCTGTACGACCTTGTTAGGGTCGATGGGATCCACGTAGAATTGATTGAGTTCTTTGATGACGCTGGCGTAGATATCCAGGTTTTTAGCCAAGTCAAATAATTGGTCCGCTCGACTAAAGGCCCATAAGCCCATACCCAAAAACACGAAAAGGCTTATTTTAACTAGCTGCTTCATTCGCTTGGGTGAATTTGTCTAAAATGGCGGCCATTTTCTTGTGAATTTTGTCTGAGGGTTCAATCGTAGAACCAATATAGACAAAAGCCAATACATCTGGAAGTTTTGCTTTTCCTTCTACTTGAAAATGAGGTTTATTCAGGCGGTATGCCTCGCGGATGCGACGCTTGAGGGTATTTCGATCCACGGCTTTATTAAATCGACGCTTGGGAACCGAAATCAAAATCTGAGGTTGCTCGAGTCCGGGCTCGAATGTATTCTCTCTAATGTATAAAACACGAAAAGGATAGACAAACCGTTCTTCAACGACTCGACTATCCTTCTCGAATAAGGAATCAATAATCTTAATGTGCGTTAGACGCTCCGATTTAGAAAATGTAAATTTCAAAGCAGGAATACTAAGTGAACAACAATAGCAAACCAGAAATCTTCTTTTCTAAGATCTATGGCTTATTTGCCTCTTTTTTCGTCTGAAACAGTCAACTTGTGACGTCCTTTAGCACGACGGTTTGTCAATACGCGACGACCGTTTGCCGTAGACATACGCTCACGGAATCCGTGTTTGTTTTTTCTCTTACGTACAGAGGGTTGAAAAGTTCTTTTCATTTCTTTATTTGTTAAAGCAGCCCATCATTTCGATTGGGGCTTGCAAAGGTAAAACAAAATATTTATTCATCAAGGTTCATAGCTTGTGGGCCTTCACCTGACAGGTCCTTAAACCTTGATTTCTACGTCTACTCCTGAAGGCAATTCTAATTTCATCAAAGCATCTACTGTTTTAGCAGAAGAAGAGAAGATGTCGATTAGACGCTTGTAAGTACATAATTGAAATTGCTCACGTGCTTTCTTGTTAACGTGTGGTGAACGTAAAACAGTGAATTTCTCAATTTTTGTTGGAAGAGGGATAGGTCCAGAAACAACTGCTCCTGTAGCTTTTACCGCTTTAACGATTTTCTCTGCTGATTTGTCTACCAATGAGTGGTCAAATGACTTCAGCTTAATGCGAATTTTTTGATTCATATAAGATGGTTCTTTAAATGATTAAGCAGCGAAAGAACCATTTACTCCGCTACTTAAATTAATTAGGACTGCAAAAGTACAGAATGTCACTTAATTATACAAGCCCTAAAATCTAGTTTTTTCTAGAGCACCTTGTTTTTCAGCTAAATAGCCCGCCTGCGTGGCTTGGTAAAGGGCGGGATTTAATTTCCGTAGTTTTTCCCTCGCCTCATCTGCATAGCTTATTTCGCCCATTTTGAGTGCCTGCAAAGCATAGATAGGATAAAAAGCCGGGTTCTGTTCGTTCCATTGTAAGGCGGCCAGCGCTGCCTCATACCCTTTTTTCGCAGGTACTAGCGGAAGCGCCTGTTGTAAAACCGGAATTTGAAAAGGAAATTTTTCTAACATCGCAAGTGCATTCGCTCGTGAAATCACAGGCGTCTTCGATGGAAAAGCCGTCGCATATTTCCAAAAAGCCAAAATGCCCGTCATTCCCGAACCCTGCGTTGTGTCCGCCGCGATGGAAAGATTCAGTTGGTTTAAGGCGACTAAAGGTTTGGCATGATAAAAGGACTGCCAAGATTTCAATAGTTCTAGTTCTGGGAACATTTCACCTAGCGTTCGTTGCCAGCCTGTCAGGTCATACATAGGGGCTTTCCCCTTCCAAAATACCAGGCCATTATATAAGTAGACCAAATCACGCAAATCCGCGGTTGGAATAAAAGCAGGATTCATCGGTGCGGTAGGAACTCCAGCTGCTAGTAAGTTCGCTTGGATGGCTAGGTCCTCAGCTGGATCGAATTCCGGTTTTTGTTTGCGGTATACGACGTCAGAATATAATTTATTGGCTTTATAAAGAGGATTCTCAGGCTCTAAAAAAAAAGCGCGATCGTAAAAATAGACCGCCGAATCTGGCAGAGCCAGTCTTTCGTATTGCAAGGCCAGCTGCGTAGCAATGCGCGGATTAGCAAGATCACTTTTTTGCAAAGTAAATAAAGCATCAAAAGGACGGTTTTCTGTGGCGAATACATTCGCAAGCGCTACCGATAGAGCGGGATCGCGATTGATACTTTGGCTCGCTGCTACATAATAAGCGAAGGCCTCCGTGTCACCCGCTTGCTGCGCGAGGGCGGCTAGACTGAGGTTGCTTTTACTATTTAGTCGGCTATGCAACGTGGCATTCTTGTAATGGATTTCAGCCATTTGTGTGTCGCCCACGAAAACAGACACATCACCCGCATAATTTTCTTTCGCCGCCATTCCTTGATGGTAGGCGCCTGAATTAAACGCAAATACGGCGCCCACACTTAAAATAAGCACTCCGATTTGAATCAAGTGCAGTGGAAGTAAAGCGGCTTTGTGAATGACTTTGTGAATGGGAAGGTTTTTAGTCAGAAGTGGGCCAAAATTCCGGTAAATAAACAACGGAAAAAGAAGCCCCATCACTACCTGGTTAATTAAACTCCAACTTTCAATCGCCTGAATGCCTGGCGTGTTTGCGTGCCATAAAAGTGGAATGAGTGAAGAAAGTCCCAGAAGACTTATTCCCAATAGAGCTTTGTTGTCCTTGTTTTGGTATACATAGAGACCTACTGCCAAAATCACCCAAATAAAAGCGGGAATCGCCGTTCGTATTCCTACGTCAAAGCGCTGATTGCTAAAGGTTAAAAGCAAATTGATTCCCCAGACCAAGCCTAAAATGCTGCGATTTTTTTTCGAACTGGCCACATTCGAACCGTGCGATAAACCGATTAAAAAGGAAGGAATAGCCGCGGCACTTAACACGGATAATCCAGCTAAAGCCATCAAGCTCAAGTTGAAAATTTGTCCACTGATGATCTGCGATAAAGCTGGAAAAGAGGCGTCAGACAACGTAAAGGCTACGATTCCAAGCCAGAGGGCGGCCCCTAAAATAGTTTGCCAGACGGGTAAAAACGAAAAAAGTGCCACCCCTAAACCGAGCAAAGCAAGGACGAATCCAATCATTTCTGCTGTTGCGCTAAGTGATGCCGCGTGTATTTGGAAGTTTTGACGAATGAAATAGACGTTCGTATGCAAATCCTGGCCGGCTTGCATGTCCACGACCTTGTTTAAAGGAATCATTTCAGAGACTTCGACCCATGTAAAAGTCGCCATACCTCCTGCTAACCACAGCACGCCAATCGCCACGAACACCACAGCAATCGCGTAAAAAAGGCTTTTTGAAAAAGAGGGGCGAGTCAAGCGCATATTTTGGTCCAAAAATTGAATTCCTAAATTTCACACAAACTACGATTCATTCAAAGAAATTGCCTGATTTTGGCAAAAAATAGTTGAAAAATACTAATTTGTGTTTTGGTAAATTCGAATTATCAGGCTAATTTTGCAGTCCGAATGTATTAGCATTCGTGAACTAATACAAAATCGTAGTTTTTTAGCTAACAAATTAAAATTCAAATGGCAAACGCAGTTAACAAAGGAAAGGTTGCGCAAGTAATTGGACCCGTTGTCGATGTGAGCTTCGAAGGTGAAGGATCACATTTACCAGCGATCTTGAATGCTCTTTCAGTAACGAAATCAAATGGTCAAACGCTTGTTCTTGAGGTGCAACAGCACTTAGGAGAAGATCGCGTGAGAACAATTGCGATGGAAGGAACGGAAGGACTTCAACGTGGACAAGAGGTAATCGATAAAGGTACGCCTATGACGATGCCTACAGGTGAGGGAATTAAAGGTCGTTTGTTTAACGTAGTAGGAGATGCCATCGATGGTATTGCTCAACCTAAGTCTGACAAAGGATTGCCTATCCACCGTTCTGCGCCTAAATTTGATGAATTAGCGACAACAACTGAGGTTTTATTCACAGGAATTAAGGTTATCGACTTGTTAGCACCTTATGTAAAGGGTGGTAAAATTGGTTTATTCGGTGGTGCCGGTGTAGGTAAAACTGTATTGATCATGGAGTTGATTAATAATATTGCCAAAGCATACGAAGGTCTTTCGGTATTCGCCGGTGTAGGTGAGCGTACTCGTGAGGGTAACGACTTATTACGTGAGATGATCGAGTCAGGCGTTATTAAGTATGGTGAGGAATTTAAGCACGCGATGGAAGCAGGCGAGTGGGATCTATCTAAAGTAGATCAAACAGAACTAGCGAAATCTCAAGCCACTTTAGTGTTCGGTCAAATGAACGAGCCTCCAGGAGCACGTGCACGTGTAGCTTTATCAGGATTAACCGTGGCGGAACACTTCCGTGATGGCGATGGCGAAGGTCAAGGCCGTGATATCCTATTCTTTATCGATAACATCTTCCGTTTTACACAAGCGGGTTCTGAGGTATCTGCCCTGTTAGGTCGTATGCCATCTGCGGTAGGTTACCAACCAACCTTAGCAACAGAAATGGGTGCGATGCAAGAGCGTATTACTTCTACGAAGCGTGGTTCAATTACATCGGTACAAGCAGTTTACGTACCTGCCGATGACTTAACGGATCCAGCTCCGGCAACAACGTTTGCCCACTTAGATGCGACTACGGTATTATCTCGTAAGATTGCTGAATTAGGTATCTACCCAGCGGTGGATCCATTAGATTCTTCTTCACGTATTTTATCTGCGGAAGTATTAGGTGATTCTCACTACAATACGGCGCAACGTGTGAAGGAAATCTTACAACGTTACAAGGAATTACAAGATATCATCGCGATCTTAGGTCTAGATGAATTATCTGAAGAAGATAAATTAGTCGTTTCTCGCGCTCGCCGTGTACAACGTTTCTTGTCACAACCTTTCTTCGTGGCTGAACAATTTACAGGCTTAAAAGGCGTTCTTGTAGACATCAACGATACGATCAAAGGTTTCAATGCGATCATCGATGGTGGATACGATCACCTTCCAGAAGCTGCTTTCAACTTAGTAGGTACTATTGAGGATGCAGTGGTAAAAGGAGAGAAATTATTAGCTGAGGCTGCTAAATAAAGAAAATTATGTTTGTAGAAATTATTACACCGGATCGTAAAGTTTTCTCTGCAGAAGCATCTGTAGTGACTTTGCCTGGCGTTAATGGTTCCTTCCAAATTTTAAATGACCACGCAGCGATCGTTTCTACTTTAGCAAAAGGAGAATTAACGGCTGATAAAGAGGTCTTCCAAATCGAAGGAGGAGTTGTTGAAGTTTTGAATAATCGAGTACTTGTTTTAGCCGAAGGCGTTAACTAACATTCTCATGAAAAAACTTGCCATTTTAGTATTTGCTACGGTCTTATTTAGTTCTTGTTCAGAGAAGGCCTTTTTAACAGGATCTATTCTAGCAACTGTAAAGGAAAGTAATATTCCTTTGAATAAGATTCAGTTCTATAATGATAATGGCTTGATTTTAGAAAGAGAGATGAGTTCAACGGACGCGAACGTGAAGGCGGGAGCCTTGGTCTTCAAAAACGGCAAGTCGATTAATCGCGTGAGTTTAGAGAAACAAACTCCGGGTGCTTTATTGAAGGAAGAAGGAGATAAATTGTATGTTTCTTTTGACAATCCTGCGAAGGAGTCGAATAGCTTAATCTTTGCGCCTGTTTTAGGGGAACGCGGAGAGTATTTCTACCAGTTAGTGGATGAAACAGGAAATTCTACTATTTCTCGTTTGAACTTCGAAGGTAGCAAGTATTTGGTCTACAATGAGAAATACGAAGGTTTGACGAAGTCAGTGACCAAAACGCCTCGCGTTCGTCTAATGATCATGAAGTCTTCCTTGAATGGCTTGAAAGTGAATTCGAAAAGAATGAAGGGTAATCGGGTTCAATAATCGATTGCTTTTATTGGAATTTGAAAATAGGATGCTTGCATCCTATTTTTTTTTAGTTCATTTTTGTCCAAAGGTAGGGTAGCATACCTTATTTCGCATACAAATGTAGGGTTCCAATGAAAGCAGAAGAAACAATAGATTTTCATATTAAGACCGGTTGGTACGCCATCAGCCGGATGTACAACACCTATTCTGCTCAGTTTGATATGACGATGGCCATCGGCTATGTATTGTTGCATATTGATAAAGATGGAACACCTGCAACGAAGATTGCACCGGCGCTGGGCTTAGAGGCGAGGTCTTTGACCCGTATGTTAAGGACCCTAGAGGATAAGAAGTGGATTCAGCGTTCTGCGAATTATGAAGATAAGCGGGTGGTGAAGATTTTTTTGACGGAAATTGGGAAAAAGAAACGTGATCAGGCTCGAAAGGGAGTGATTGCCTTTAATAAGTTAATCTACGACCGCGTGGAGCCGGAAAAATTAGCCGTATTTTTTGAAGTGATGTCTACCGTTAATCAAGTAATGGAGGAGGATGCAGGAGAAATTTTAAAAACAATCTAGAAAAAAACGTATTTCGGGATACGGATATTAAAGGAGATCCTTATTTTTGCTCGATAATTAAACAAAAACTGCGTTATGAAAAAACTACTCTTGGTATTCGCAATGATGCCCTTCTTATTTACCTCTTGTGTAGGAAAGAAGAAATTAGCGGATTTGGAATCACAATTAACTCAATTACAAGCATCTAGTAGTTCAGCTTTATCTAAATCAAAAGCGGACTTGTCTGATTGCCAATCTCTAACAGCTAGCCTTCAAGGTGAATTAAAAAAGAGAGATACGGATTTAGAAGCGAAAAATGGTCAATTGAAAGCTTTGCAAGAGCAATTAGATTACTTCAAAAAGACGAATACGAACTTATTAGATCGTTTATCTGATCTTTCAGTGATTAACAAATCAGGTGCTGAAAGTATCCGCAAGTCATTAGATGCCTTGAACGAACAAGGAAAATACATCAAAGACTTGAACTCTTCAATCCAACGTAAAGATTCAATGAATTTGTCATTAGTGATGAACTTGAAGCGTTCATTAGCTGACGTGAATGATGAAGATGTAACTGTAGAAGTGAAGAAAGGGGTGGTTTATATCTCGATCTCTGATAACTTAATGTTTGCTTCGGGTAGTGCAGTAGTAAACGCGAAAGCGGTAGCTGTGTTAGCGAAAGTAGCGAAAGTGTTAAACGATCACAAAGAGCTTGATGTATTAGTAGAAGGTCACACAGATACGGTGCCTATCTCTACGGATTGTATTCAAGATAACTGGGATTTATCTGCTAAGCGTGCTACTTCTGTGGTTCGTGTATTGCAAACTAAATTTGATGTGGATCCTGAGCGCTTAACAGCAGGTGGACGTGGCGAGTACGAGCCAGCATCAGCTAACAAAACATCTAAGGGACGTAAGCAAAATCGCCGTACGGAGATTATTGTAACGCCTAAATTAGATCAGTTCTTCAGCTTAATGACGCCACAAGCGAAATAAGCTTTTATAGATAAAAGAAAAGGGCCTCGATGAAAATCGAGGCCCTTTTTTTATGGGATTCATTAGGCTAATTGCCCACGGACTAGATCTAGTTTTCTTCTGGAAACAGGGAGGGATTGGTTGAGTATTGTTTTGACCGTCTTAGTCTCATTTAAATCGTGGCTTAGCACATTCACCTTGTTGACAAGATAGGACTTGTGGATACGAAGGAAGGTGCCTAGGCGCAATTGTGACTCGAACTTCTTGAGTGTCTTCGCCATCAAGATGGTTTGACCGTTCTTCAAAAAAATCGTGGTGTAATTCCCTTTGCCTTCAATGCTCACGATGTCGTCTACGGGGCATTGGTCTATTCCAGGAATTTTCAGGTGTTTTCTCATTAGCACGTATTTACTAAATGTAAACCTAGTGTATTTGAACTGAACCTATAAGAAAGAATTATTTAGCGGTTAGTGTATTTATTTAGCGGTCAGCATGTGCTTGAACTAAGGGCATAAAAAAAGAGGTCTTTTGCAAGACCTCTTTTCGATGTAGCGGGGGCCAGACTCGAACTGACGACCTTTGGGTTATGAGCCCAACGAGCTACCAACTGCTCCACCCCGCGATATAATTGGGAGTGCAAAGATGCACGTTTCTTTCAGAAAAAACAAGTATCTTTGTAGAAATTATTCTTGCCGATCCTTTTTTAGGCAGATTTTACGTTACATTTCTATGACCCCAGAACACAAAGCAGGATTTATCAGTATTATTGGAAAACCCAACGTGGGTAAGAGTACGCTGATGAATGCATTAGTGGGGGAGCGACTTTCGATTGTGAGCTCGAAGGCGCAGACGACGCGTCACCGGATTTTGGGGATGCTGAACGGAGAGCATAAGGGTACTGAATACCAGATTGTTTACTCAGACACACCTGGGGTTTTGTTGCCTAAATATGAACTGCATAAGTCCATGATGCAGTTTGTGAAAAGTTCTTTAGAGGATGCGGATGTGGTGTTGTATGTGACGGATGTGTTTGATGAATTTGAAGATTTGGACTTTTTGACCAATTGGAAAGATTTCACAGACACGCCTATTCTTGTTTTATTAAACAAGATCGATTTAGTCTCTATGGAAAAGTTAGAGGAGAAGGTCGCGTATTGGCAGGGGATTTTTCCTGGCAAGCCGATTATCCCTATTTCGGCGTTGGAATCGGTTCATTTGGACCAAATTTTTAGCCACCTCATGGAGCATTTACCCGTTCATCCGCCCTTTTTTGATAAGGAGGAGCTGACGGATAAGCCAGAAAAGTTCTTTGCCTCCGAGATTGTTCGGGAGAAGATTTTCTTGAATTATAAAAAAGAGATCCCCTATTCCTGCGAAGTAGTGGTGACTTCTTTTAAAGAGGAGCCTACCATTTTGCGTATCGCTACAGAGATTTATGTCGAAAGGGTATCGCAGCGTGCGATTATCATTGGGCATAAGGGGGAAAATATCAAGAAAGTGGGAATTCAGGCAAGAGAGGATTTAGAGAAGTTTTTTGGTAAAAAAGTATTTTTAGAGCAGTTTGTCAAAGTGGAGCCAGATTGGCGTGCGAAGACGGACAAGCTGCGTTCATTCGGGTATTCACTCGATTAATTTAACAACGAATGTCAAATATTATTGCAATTGTGGGGCGTCCCAATGTAGGGAAATCTACTTTGTTCAATCGCTTGATCGAACAAAAGAAAGCTATCATGGACAATTTGTCCGGGGTGACGCGCGACCGCCATTATGGTTACGGTCAATGGACAGGACGTTTCTTCACCGTGATTGATACGGGAGGATACGTGCATGGATCCGAAGATAAATTTGAAGGAGCAATACGCGAGCAGGTAGAATTAGCCATTGAAGAATCGGCGGTATTATTGTTCGTGGTAGATTGTTCTACGGGTTTAACGGATTTAGATAAGGATTTTGCGAACGTTTTACGTCGTTCTAAGAAACCCGTTATTTTGATCGCGAACAAAGCCGATACACACGAGAAGGCTTATGCTGCAGCGGAATTTTATGAATTAGGTTTAGGCGATCCCTATGCGATTGCGGCTGAAAGTGGAAGTGGTACAGGTGATATGCTCGATGCGATGGTTTCTCATTTTAAGGATGAAGGAATCGAAAATCCAGAATTAGGCATTCCACGCGTGGCGATCTTAGGTCGTCCTAACGTAGGGAAATCCTCTTTCTTAAATGCGATTTTAGGAAAGGATCGTTCCATCGTGACTGATGAGGCGGGAACTACGCGTGATGCGATTCAAAATCACTATACGATGTTTGGGAAGGATTTCATCATCACGGACACGGCCGGTATTCGCCGAAAAGCGCGTATCGACGATAACATCGAGTATTACTCTGTTTTGCGTTCGATGAAGGCTTTAGAGGAATGCGATGTGGCGATTATCATTATCGATGCGACGACAATCGATCCATTAACCGGATTAGAGGCGCAGGATATGAATATTGTCAGCATGGCGGACAAGGCGAAGAAAGGAATTGTATTGATGATTAATAAGTGGGATTTAGTGGCGAAAGACACGAATACCGCCATTCAATTAGAGAAAGCGATTAAAGAACGTATGGCACCGTTGAATTACATGCCAGTGATCTTTACTTCGGTCATGGAGAAGAAGCGTATCTTCCAAGCTTTGGAGTTAATGCTAAAGGTATACGAAAACCGTACACAGAAGATTTCTACCTCGAAATTAAACGATGTGATGTTAGATGTGATTGCGAGTTATCCGCCTCCCGCTTGGAAAGGTAAATATATCAAGATTAAATACTGTACGCAGGTTTCGACACCGTATCCTACGTTCATTTTCTTCTGCAATTTACCGCAGTACATCAAGGAAAGTTACGAGCGTTACTTAGAGAATCAGATGCGTAAAGCGTTTAATTTAGAAGGAACGCCTATTTCTCTATTCTTTAGAAAGAAATAGTTGCTGTATTTGGGAGAGGCTGATGAAACCGATTTGGCCTCTTCCACCTACACCATAAATCCGATCTCCCACCTGACAGATGTTGTGGTAGGGACTTTTGCCTAAGCTAATCCAACGCTTCGTTTTCGGGTCAAAAGCTGAGCTCTCCGCCGGCCCGGATAAAATCCAATACGGCGCTGCCCACAGTATTTTTTCGACATAATACCCCGGTGCACCAGCGACTGGAGCCCAAGTCGTGCCCCCATCCTTGCTTTCTAAAACCGGTACGGGCCCCTCTTTGATGCGGGAATAATTTCCTCCGGCAATCCATAGATTTTTCGCATCGCGAACGCCTAGACTAAAAAATCCGGTTCCTTCGCCGCCGGGAATTTCGGCAAAAATGCTTTCCCAATGTAGCGCATCTTTACCGTGCAAAACCCGCGCCTTTTCGCCACCTCCGGTCACGATGTAATAGCCCTTTTTTGTCTTCTGTAAACTAGAGCCACTGGCTGCGAATGCAGCTTCTCCTTTTTGTAAGTCCGGATGATTTATCGGGTTCAATAATTCGTAGGAACGTCCTTTATCGCTGATGCGAATCAAGCCATAGAATGGGCCCGCAGGGTCGGATAAAACCAATCCTTGTTTGCCCTCCCAAAGAATGGCATCAAAGAAATAGCCCTTATCCTTGATTTGGAAGGCTAATTCCCAGCTTTTTCCGCCATTCTCTGTGCGAAAAATCTTGGCTGCCCCCTGCTCTGCCGGGCCTGCACTCATGAGTAAAACGGTTTTATCGTCGAGTATCGCTAGGTCTCGGAAGTCCAAAGAATCTGCTCCCGGAACCTGCGAAACCATAAAGTGCTCGCCTCCATCGCTCGAGTGAATCACGGTTCCGCGCGTTCCACCTATCCAGATGTGAGAACCAAAGGATCGAATCGCTCTGAACGAGGCTTGGGTATCTAGGGAGAGGGAATTCCATTGGCTGAAGCTTTGGAAAGCGCCTAAAAATAGGAGGGCGAAGAGTAGGATGTGTTTTCTCATAGGTATATCGGTCTGCAAATTACGGATTTTGGCAAATAATGTTTATTTTTGAACCTTACAGCTCAAATTTATTCGTCGGCACGAAAAAGTATACATGGAAGAATTAAAACCCAAATCCCTTAATTTCTTAGAAGAAATCGTTCAGGAAGGCATCGCGTCTGGAAAATACCCACAAGGTATTTTGACACGTTTTCCACCTGAGCCGAATGGCTACTTGCACATCGGTCACGCGAAGAGTATTTGCTTGAATTTTGGGTTGGCTCAGCGTTTTGGCGGAGGAACGAATCTGCGTTTTGACGATACGAATCCGGTGACGGAGGAGACAGAGTACGTGGAGTCGATTAAGAAGGATGTTTCGTGGTTAGGATTTACCTGGGCAAATGAATTGTATACTTCCGATTATTTCGAAGATTTATACCAATTCGCGGAGAAGTTAATCACACTTTCTTTCGCTTATGTAGACGATTCGACGGCAGCAGAAATCGCAGCCCAAAAAGGAACGCCTACCACACCGGGTACGCACAGTCCTTTCAGAAACCGCAGTGTAGAGGAAAATTTGGCCTTATTCCGTGACATGCGCGCGGGAAAATATGCGGACGGCGAGAAGGTGCTAAGAGCAAAAATTGACATGGCGCACCCGAACATGCACATGCGCGATCCTTTGATGTACCGCATCCGCCATGTGAAACACCACCGTTCAGGCGATAAATGGTGCATCTACCCGATGTATGATTTTGCACACGGCCAAAGTGATTCCATCGAAGAAATCACCCACTCCATCTGTACCTTAGAATTCGACGTTCACCGTCCTTTATACGATTGGTTCTTAGATAAATTAGGGATTTTCCCGTCTCATCAATATGAATTTGCTCGTTTGAACTTATCCCACACGGTGATGAGTAAGCGGAAACTATTGCAATTAGTGAATGAAAAAGTGGTGAATGGCTGGGATGATCCGCGCATGCCTACGATTTCAGGTTTACGTAGACGAGGTTTCACACCTGCATCGATTCGCAACTTCTGCGAGCGTATCGGGGTAGCGAAGCGTGATAATTTGATCGATTTAAGCTTGTTGGAATTTTGTATTCGCGAGGATTTGAATAAGTCCGCGGACCGCGTGATGGCAGTTTTGGATCCCATTAAATTAGTGATCACGAACTATCCAGCCGATAAAACGGAAGATTTGCAGATTGAAAATAATCCAGAAGCGGAGCTAATCACGAAGCGTTCGGTTCCTTTCTCTAACGAGTTATATATTGAGCGCGATGATTTCATGATCGATCCACCTAAGAAGTTCTTCCGCTTAGGCGTAGGACTACAGGTGCGTTTAAAAGGGGCGTACATTGTAACGTGTACAGATTTCAAAACGGATGCGGAAGGTAATGTGACGGAAGTGCACGCGGAATATATCCCAGAAAGCAAGTCAGGTCAAGATACGAGTGGTGTTTCTGTAAAAGGAACGATTCATTGGGTGTCCGTGGCTCATGCAGTGGCAGCCGAGGTGCGTAACTTCGATCGCTTATTGATCGTGGAGGATGCGTCTGAATTAGGCGATGATTTCTTGAAATTTATCAATCCAGAATCGCTTCAAATTGTGCCCAAAGTCTATGTGGAACCAGGTTTGAAAGAGGCGGAAGTAGGTCAAGCGCTACAGTTTATACGTAAAGGTTACTACAGTTTAGATTCAGATTCGACACCAGATAAGCTCGTATTTAACCGCACGGTTACCTTGAAAGATACCTGGGCCAAAGAAAAGGCTAAATAATTATTTCTTCGCGAAAAGCGAATCCACGAATGTGGTCTTGTTGAATACTTGGAGATCGGAGATTTTTTCTCCCACTCCAATGTATTTGACCGGAATCTTGAATTGATCCGAAATACCGATTACCACCCCACCTTTGGCAGTACCATCTAGCTTTGTAATCGCTAAAGAGGTGATCTCTGTCACTTTCGTAAACTCTTGGGCTTGAATGAAGGCGTTTTGGCCGGTTGAGCCGTCTAACACGAGCATTACTTCGTGTGGCGCTTCTGGGATGAACTTTTGAATCACGCGCTTGATTTTACCAAGCTCGGTCATCAGGTTGACTTTCGTATGTAAACGTCCTGCGGTATCGATAATCACGATGTCCGCATTCATCTCCACCGCCTGTTTTACGGCATCAAAAGCCACGGCTGCAGGATCCGTGTTCATTCCGTGATCAATCACCGGAATGCCTACGCGTTCTCCCCATAGCTTCAATTGGTCTACCGCCGCCGCACGAAACGTATCCGCCGCGCCTAATACGACCTTCAAGCCATTTTGATGAAACTGAGAGGCTAACTTTCCGATAGTCGTAGTTTTACCCACGCCATTCACACCTACGACCATGATGACATAGGGCTTTTGCTTCGGTTCAGCGAAAGCATTCACTAAAGATGACGATTGGTTTTCCTCTAAAAGGGCCGCCACTTCCTCGCGTAGAACGATGTCTAGCTCTTCTGTGGAAACGTATTTATCACGTTCGATGCGTTGCTCGATGCGTTGAATAATCTTCAACGTAGTCGCTACGCCCACGTCCGAAGTCAATAAAATTTCCTCTAATTCATCTAAAACCTCCTCATCTACCTTCGATTTACCCACGACCGCACGGCCAATTTTAGAGAAAAAACCCGTGGATGTTTTCTCTAAACCTTGCTCTAAGGCTTGAATTTCTTCTTGCTGTTGCGGTTCTGGTTTCTTTTTTAAAAAATCGAATAATCCCATGGGAGTGTTAAAATACGATACGAAGGTAGTGAAAATAAAAAAAGTCCCTTCAAGAAGGGACTTCAATTTTTTTAAGATAGGTAAACGGGTATTGAAAAATTAGTTTTTCAATGCAGCGTTAACTTCATCTTGAAGGATGATTTCTTCTTTGAAGGTATAAGCTCCTGTGGTAGGATTCTTAACCGCCTTAATGATCTTAGCGTACTTAACGCCGCCTTCTTTCTTCAGAGTTGCAACTACTTTCTTAGCCATGGGTCAACCTATTTAATTTCTTTATGTAAAGTAACTTTTTTCAAAACAGGGTTGTATTTTCTTAACTCAATACGTGCTGTTGTGTTTTTACGATTTTTCGTAGTGATGTAACGAGACATGCCTGGTAAACCAGTTTCTTTGTGCTCAGTGCATTCTAAGATTACTTGAATGCGATTTCCTTTCTTTGCCATAATAGATAAATCTTTTATCCGCCTCTGCTCGAAACGGAATGCAAAGGTAGAAGAATTTCTTTTTTTCCCAAAGCCTTTGCTAAAAATAGATAGAAAAATTTATTTTTACCCGTTAGATTTAGCATTTTTGCTTAATGAATCCCATCCAGTACCAATTTCTTCCGGAAAATTTCGAGAACTCGGACCCCAATAAATTTCGGGTAGAGGATCTGAAATCGGAGGAAATGATCATTTCCTTGGGACCTCAACACCCTTCGACCCACGGGGTTCTTCGTTTAGAAGTGATTTCGGATGGCGAATGGATCAAGGAAGTCGTTCCGCATCTAGGGTATTTACACCGTTGTTTTGAGAAGCATGCGGAGGCGCTACCATTTAATCAAATCATCCCTTATGTGGACCGTTTGGACTATATGGCGGCGATGAACTCGGAGCATGCCTATGTGATGGCGGTGGAAAAGATGCTGGATTTGACAGGAAAATTGCCCAAACGTATCGAGTACATACGGGTCCTAGTGGCCGAATTAAACCGAATTGCCTCGCACTTTGTGGCGATCGGGACCTATGGTTTGGATATCGGTGCATATACCCCTTTTTTATGGTTAATGCGGGATCGCGAAGAAATTCAACGGATGTTAGAATGGCTTTCGGGTGCCCGGATGTTGTACAATTATGTATGGGTGGGGGGATTGTTCTACGATTTGCCTTTGGGCTTTGAAGAAAAGGTGCAGGAATTAGTGCCGGTCATTAAGAACACGATTAAAGAAGTAAAACAATTAGTAGAAGATAATAGTATATTCATTAAAAGGACCGCGAATGTGGGTGTTTTGCCCCTGAATGCGGCAATTAATTATGGATGTACGGGTCCTGTGTTGCGGGGTTCTGGCTTGCCTTTTGACCTACGCCGCATCGATGCTTATTCGGTGTATCCGGAATTAGAATTTGACATTCCGATAGGAGAGGGTGCGATGGGTGCGGTAGGCGATTGTTGGGATCGAAATCACGTTAGGATTCGCGAATGCGAGGAATCGCTACGGATTATTGAACAATGTATCGTGGCCTTGCTAGGTGATGAGAAAAGGACCAGGGAGTTTGATCCTCAGGCTTTGGTCCCTAAAAAAATCCGTCCTAAAGCGATGGATGCCTATGTGAGAGCCGAAAATCCAAAAGGGGAACTCGGTTTCTATATTCGCACGGATGGCCGCTCGGATATTCCACAACGCTTGAAAGTGCGTGCTTGCTCTTTCCACCACCTTTCCGTGTTGCCTTATTTGGCCAAAGGAACGTATTTAGCAGATTTAGTAGCCATTATCGGATCCTTGGATTTAGTGATGGGCGAAGTAGATAGATAAGATGAACAAAGCATTTTTAGCAGCCCTCGAAGAGGAAATCAGTCGTTTAGATATAGGCCAAAACCCTAACGAACTTTACGACCCCATCCATTACCTCCTGAGTTTAGGAGGTAAGCGGATTCGCCCTGTCCTTTGTTTATTAACCTATTCCTTGTTCAAATCCGACTGGGAAAAACAAGTTCCTGCCGCTTTATCGGTGGAAATTTTTCACAATTTCACGCTGATGCACGACGATATTATGGACAAAGCGCCCTTACGTCGTGGCAAGCAAACGGTCCACGAAAAATGGAATGACAACATCGCCATTTTATCCGGCGACGTGATGCTGGTGAATGCTTACCAATACTTGAATAAGGTCAAAGGATTAAGCCTGGAGGCTTTTCAACATTTGTTGGGGCGTCTTTCCCGAATCGCCGCAGAAGTGTGTGAGGGACAGCAATTTGATATGAATTTTGAAAGCCGTGACGATGTGGCGGTGGAAGAATATATCGAAATGATTCGCTTGAAAACGTCGGTCTTGATTGGATTTTCGATGGAAATGGGTGGTTTACTCGCTTCTGCACCTGCTGAGGTTTCTGATTCCTTATACCGTATTGGAGAAACCATCGGTCTAGGATTTCAATTAAAAGATGATTTATTGGACGTTTATGGCGACCCTGAGAAATTTGGGAAGCAACCGGGCGGAGATATTTTAGCGAATAAAAAAACCTATTTACTGATAAAAGCGTTCGAAAAAGCAACGGGTGCTACGCTCGCTTCGCTGGAAAAATGGGTGGCAGCCACGGAGTACGATGCTTCTGAAAAAGTACAAGCGGTAACCGCGATCTATGATTCCCTGGGTCTAAAAGCAGAAACGGAAGCGGTCATCGCCTCTTATTTCGATACGGCCTTTCTAGAAATTCAATCTCTGGCCATTTCCGAAGAGCAAAAATCAGCCTTGGTAAAGTTTATGAGTGGGTTGGTTGATCGAGAAGTTTAACGTAGTTTTGTTCTTATATGGTCTCGATTGTACTTATCGCTGTAACGATTATTATTTCCCTGGTGGCTTGGCAAAAGCCAGACTTGATGGGGAAAATGCTCATGAACCCGTACCGGATTCAACACAGAAACGAATATTGGCGTTTTGTTAGCTCGGGATTTATCCACGCGGACTTCACGCACCTGTTTTTTAACTTGTTTTCCTTTTTCTTTTTTGGGGTTCAATTAGAACAGATTTTTAATCAATTATTTCCATCGATCGCGTCGGAATTATACATTCTCTTTTATGTGTTGGCGATTGTGGTGGCAGATTTGCCTACTTTTTTCAAACAGAAAAATAATCCCAATTACAACTCTTTAGGCGCATCAGGAGCTGTTTCTGCCGTGATTTTTGCAGGAATTTTATTCTTCCCTACGGAAAAAATTTACCTGTTTGGCTTCTTCGGAATTCCTGGATTTATCTATGCCGGATTGTTTACCTGGTACTCAGTAGAAATGGATAAACGCAGTCGTGATTTCGTGAATCATAGTGCGCATTTGTACGGAGCCTTGTTTGGAATCGTGGCCATGACCTTGTTGTATCCACAAGTGTGGATCAGTTTTGTGGAACAAATAACGGCGATGCTGCGATGAAGAGAATAGCGATTTTAGGTAGCACGGGTTCCATTGGGACACAGGCCTTGGAGGTGATTGCGGAGCATCCTTCCGAGTTTTCTGTTGAGGTCTTAACCGCCCAAAATCAAGCCGATCTGCTCATTACCCAAGCCTTAGCCTGGAAACCGGCTCACGTGGTGATCGGGAATGAGGCGAAATATGCGGAGGTGAAAGTGGCTTTAGCTGGAACACAAATTCAAGTGCATGCAGGGGTAAAAGCCTTAGAAGAAGTGGTTACCCTCGATTCTGTCGACATTGTGTTAACGGCCTTAGTGGGTTATGCTGGTTTATTGCCTACGGTGAAAGCGATAAAGGCAGGCAAGCCAATCGCCTTAGCGAACAAAGAAACCTTAGTAGTGGCGGGAGCCCTGATTATGCCCTTAGCGCGGGAGATGGGTGTGCCTATTTTGCCGGTTGATTCAGAGCATTCAGCGATTTTTCAATGCTTGATGGGCGAGTCACACAACCCCATTGAAAAGGTGATTTTAACGGCTTCAGGTGGACCCTTTAGAGGTTTTAGCCGAGAGCAATTAGCCCAAGTAACGCGGGCACAAGCCTTGAAACACCCGAATTGGTCGATGGGTGCGAAGATTACGATCGACTCGGCTAGTTTGATGAACAAAGGTTTAGAGGTGATCGAGGCAGCTTGGTTATTTGATGTGAAACCTTCAGAAATCGAGGTGGTTGTACATCCTCAGTCGATCGTTCACTCTTTAGTGCAGTTCGAGGATGGATCCATCAAGGCGCAACTCGGTTTGCCAGATATGAAATTACCGATTCAGTTTGCCTTAGGGTATCCGAATCGGATGAAGGCGAGTTTCCCTCGTTTTGATTTTAGACAGTATCCGTCCTTGACTTTTGAGCAGGCAGATACGCAGACTTTCCGTAATTTAGGGCTTGCTTTTCAGGCCTTGGAAAAAGGAGGAAATCAGGCGTGTTTATTGAATGCGGCGAATGAGGTGGCGGTAGCGGCCTTTTTGGAAGATCAAATTGGATTTTTAGCGATGTCTGATTTGAACGAATATTGTATGAACCAGGGAACTTTTACCGCGAATCCGACATTAGAAGATTATATCGAAAGCGATAAATTAAGTAGAATTATGGCCCAAGAATGGGTTGATAAAAATAGAAAATAGCGAATTATGGAAGGTTTAGTGATGGTAGGGCAATTGATTTTAGGATTGTCAATTTTAGTAACATTGCACGAGTTTGGGCACTTTATTACCGCCAAATGGTTCAAGATGCGCGTCGAAAAGTTCTACCTTTTCTTCGACTTTATGTTCCCTATTCCGACGCTTTTAAACTTCGCTTTGTTTAAAAAGAAAGTAGGGGATACCGAATACGGTTTAGGCTGGTTCCCCTTAGGAGGCTACGTTTCCATCGCGGGAATGATTGATGAAACACAAGATGCGGCGACCTTAGCGAAAGAGCCTGAGCCTTGGGAATTCCGCGCAAAACCCGCATGGCAGCGTCTAATCGTCATGCTAGGTGGCGTGATTGTCAACATCATTACCGGCGTGGTGATTTTCGTTTGCTTGACTTATTCGAATGGAAACAACTTCATTTCGAAAGAAGAATTAAATAAGAACGGTATTGTAGCCTTGGATTTAGGTAAGCAAATCGGCCTGAGGACGGGTGATAAAATCATTCGTGTGAACGGCGCTGATTACAAGCAATTATCTGATTTACGTGCTTCAGATGTTCTATTGGGTGAGAATTCGAGTTACACGGTGCAACGTGGCGACCAGACTTTGGAGATCAAAATCCCATCGAATTTCATTGAAAAATTAAGTGATAAGAAAGCGGGATTCATAGAGCCCATTGCTCCATTTAAAGTAGCAGAAGTGGCCGCTCCGGAAGAGCCAGGTTTCTTTGATAAGTTCTCGGCTTCTAAGCCAGCGGAATTATTGCCAGCCTATGCGGCGGGATTGAAAAAGGGCGATGTGATCACCTCGGTGAATGCAAGCCCGGTTCATTTCTACCACGAAGTGAAAGAATTAATCACGAAGGAAGCGGGTAAGTCTATTCGCTTAGGTATTTTACGCGGAGGCGTGGCGGATACCTTGTCTATGGAGGTGACGGCTTCCGGGCAAATCGGATTTATTCCGGAGATGTTGATTCAAGTTTCGCACGAAGATTATTCGTTTGCGGAGGCAGCCAGCATCGGAACGGGTCGTGCCTTCTCGGTGATTTCGGATAATATCAAAGGATTCAAGAAGATTGCTTCGGGTGATGTTTCGGCATCGAAAGCCTTGAGCGGACCTATTGGTATCGCCCAAATGTTCGGAGGAGTATGGGATTGGAATCGTTTCTGGATGCTGACTGGTTTGTTATCGATGGCTTTGGCCTTCATGAATATCTTGCCTATTCCAGCTTTGGATGGGGGACACGCGATTTTCTTACTTTATGAGATGATTACGGGAAAGCCGGCATCGGAGAAGGTGTTGGAAAAAGCGCAGCAGGTAGGTATGCTGATCTTGCTAGCCTTGATGGCCTACACATTTGGGAATGATATTTTCAAAGCCTTTTTCTAGTTGAAAGGGCTGGTTCTGTTTTTGGGTCTATTTTTCCCTGATCTGCACCCATTTCATAGTTCAGTGACGGAAATGACTTATAATCAGAAGGACCAAAGCTGGGAAATCAGCATTCGCCTGTTTCAAGATGATCTAGAGCAAACGATAAGTGCTGCGACTGGTAAGAAATTTCGGATGATTCCGGGGGATGAGGCAGCAGAAAAAACGGTAGAGGCTTACGTGCGTAAACACTTTGGTTTTCGTTCGGGCAAGCAAATGACCACCCCCTATCGCTGGTTAGGAACCGAGCCGCAGCAAGATGCCATTTGGGTGTATCTTGAAATTCCCACCACCGCTGATCTAGCTGGATCTTATCTCGAAAACTCGCTGTTTTTAGACGAATTCGAAGACCAAACGAACCTCGTATCCTGGTCATTTCAAGGCGCTAAAAAATCCTACCTTTTTCGAAAAACCCAAGAGGTACAACAATTATCAAGATAATCACTCTGCCAACTTGTCTTTTGGCATAAAAATTGATTAATATCGTCCGCTCACCGAGGAGCAGAATTTAAAAATGTGGTATGAATAATCCAAATGACCTTTTTAAGCATTTACAGCTTTCAGAGATGTCTGATTTTGAAAATATAGAATTGATCCCGATCGGGTCAGAAGGGATGGACAATGATGACAAAATGGGCGTTTTGTCAGACCAATTGCCTATCCTTCCCATTCGCAATATTGTCTTGTTTCCGGGTATGGTGATTCCGATTACTGTATCCCGCCAAAAATCCGTTCGCCTCGTGAAGAAAGCCTACAAGGGGGATCGCACGATTGGCGTTTTAGTACAAGCGAATAATTCCAAAGACGAGCCTACACCAGATGATTTGTACAAAATCGGAACGGTTGCGCACATCGTGAAGATGTTCGTTCTTCCAGGAGGAAACACAACGATCATCGTCCAAGGCCGCAAGCGTTTTGAAGTAAGCGAATACATCAAAACCGAACCTAATCTGTTAGCGCGTGTTTCCTATATCGAGGACACGTTCCCTAAGAAATTAAATAAGGAAAATAAGGCACTCGTTTCCACGCTGAAAGAGTGCGCCTTGAAAATATTGAACCTGAATCCAGAGATTCCTCGTGAGGCCCAAATCGCCTTAGACAACATCGAGTCCTCTGCTTTTTTAGTCCATTTCCTTTCTTCGAATATCAATGCGGAATTGAAAGAAAAGCAGGCTTTGTTAGAGACCTTGGATGGAATTGAACAGGCCACGCATTTGTTGGAACACATGTTGAAAGACATCCAGCATCTGGAGTTGAAACGCGAGATTCAAAGCAAAGCTTCGAGTGACATCGATCAGCAACAACGCGACTACTACATTCGCCAGCAGATTAAAGTATTGCAGGAAGAATTAGGCGTGGAAAGTCCGGAGCAAGAATTGGACGGCCTGCGTGCGAAAGGAGCGAAGAAGAAGTGGTCGAAAGAAGTGAATGATTTCTTCCAAAAAGAACTTTCGAAATTACAACGTACGAATTCGATGTCTGGAGAATATCCGATGTTGATGAATTATGTGGAATTGATTGCGGATTTGCCGTGGGGTGAATACACAAAAGATAATTTCGATCTGGTGAAGGCGAAAAAGGTGTTGGATGCGGATCATTTTGGCTTAGAAAAAGTAAAAGAACGGATCATCGAATACCTAGCGGTATTGAAGATGAAAGGAGACATGAAAGCGCCTATCTTGTGCCTTTATGGCCCTCCGGGTGTGGGTAAGACGTCTTTGGGTCGTTCGATTGCCAAAGCTTTGGGACGTAAATACGTACGCATGGCCTTAGGAGGTCTGCGGGATGAGGCCGAAATCAGAGGTCATAGAAAAACCTATGTGGGCGCCATGCCGGGCAAGGTGATTCAAAGCATTAAAAAAGCCGGTTCTTCGAACCCGGTATTCATTTTAGATGAGATAGATAAAGTAGGTTCCGACCACCGTGGCGATCCGTCGTCTGCCTTGTTAGAGGTATTAGATCCGGAACAAAACAGCAGCTTTATGGATAATTACCTCGAGTGTGATTACGATCTATCTCGAGTGATGTTCATCGCTACCGCAAATAATTTAGATACGATTCATCCTGCTTTGCGCGATCGGATGGAGATTATCGAGGTGAGTGGCTACACGATGGAGGAGAAGGTCCAAATCGCGAAAAAGCACTTGCTGCCTAAGCAAAAGAAAGAACACGGTTTAGAGAAAGCGGAATTTGCAATGAATGATGGAGCCATCCAAAAGGTCATCGAAGGCTATACCCGCGAATCAGGTGTTCGTAAATTAGAACAAGAAATTGGTCGCGTGGTGCGCAAGATCACAAAATCCATTGCGATGGATCAAGACTATCCACACAAAATCACGGCGACAGATGTCGTGAAATTATTGGGTCAAGAGCACTTCGATAAGGATACCTACGAGAACAACGAATATGCTGGAGTCGTAACAGGTTTAGCGTGGACACCAGTTGGAGGAGACATCTTATTCATTGAAACCTTATTGAACCGCGGAAAAGGTGTCTTGACACTTTCAGGCCAATTAGGGGATGTGATGAAGGAGTCAGCGATGGCGGCATTAAGTTTCTTAAAGGCACATTCAGATGAATACGGTATTGATTACCGCATTTTTGACCAATACAATTTGCACATCCACGTTCCAGCTGGAGCGGTACCTAAAGATGGTCCATCCGCAGGTATTACGATGTTAACGGCGATTGCTTCGGCTTTAACCCAGCGCAAGGTGAAATCGAAACTAGCGATGACCGGCGAGATTACGTTACGTGGTAAAGTATTGCCGGTGGGTGGAATCAAGGAGAAAATTTTGGCTGCGAAAAGAGCGGGGATAAGAGAGATCATTATGTGCTCGAAGAACCGCAAAGATGTGGAAGAAATCGAGGCGCATTATATTTCGGATTTGAGCTTCCACTATGTAGATGACGCGAAAGAAGTATTAGCTTTAGCGCTATTAAAAGAGCAGGTGAAGAATCCGGTGAAATTTGTTTTTCAGGCAGAACCGATAGCAAGCTCGTCCGCAGCATTATAATGAATTTCGCCTAATTCAAGACTGAATTGAATGATGCGAAGCGCCTCAGTAGAAGCCAATGGGCGGAGGCATTCCACTAGATCTTGCACGGATAAAGGTCCGTTTTTCAAATACGTCAGAATTAATTTACGTTCTGCTTCGAGGCCTTCGGGGATATTTTTCCCGGAGGCCTCTTTTTTTCGTTGCAAACAATGGTCGCATACCCCGCATGACGTCTTTAAAGACTCCCCAAAATACGAGGTAATCAATAGCGTTCTACATGCCTCCGGATGTTTCACATAGTGAATCATCGCATCAATCTTTTTCTTCGACCGCTCCTTCTTCTTCAAGTATTCAGCCCAGATGATGGGTAGGTTTTCGATGTTCGCCCGAGGCGTCAAAAAGACCAATTTAGGTAGGCCATTTTGTTTGTCGTATTCGATTAATTCGAACTTCTCTAACAAAGCTAAATTACGTTCCACCTCTGCGGGAGGAATCTTTATCTGGTGAGCGAAGTCCGCCTCAGAGATGCTGACGAATTGAGTATATAAATTACCTCCATAGATACGAAGCAGCCCTTTTAGGAAGGATTCGAATTTCTCGTTTCGAATTTGAAAGTCGTATAGTTCGGTGGAGCTGACGATGAAGCGGATTTTGGAGGGATTTTGAAAGGCCTCGTTTAGCAAAATTAAGCCTTCTGCTTCTAATGTCTTTAAGGCAAAATAGGTCTGAGAGCTAGGCAAGTTGAAACGCTTGCACAAATCCATCCAGTCAAAATCGTAACTCTGTAATTCGCCACTTCCCTCGGCAACCTGTAAATAATTAGAAACGGCTTGATAGGTGCGTTTGATTGTTTCCGCCGTCGGAAATGACTTTTCCCATTGAGCTGTTAAATCCAATATGTCTTTTTCTTCATATAAAATGGCCGCGTAGGCCTTTTTCTCGTCTCGACCCGCTCGGCCTGCTTCTTGGTAATAGGCCTCGATGGTATCGGGTAAATCCAGGTGAACCACGAGTCTAACATCAGGTTTATCAATACCCATCCCGAAAGCATTGGTCGCCACGATGCAATCAATTTTGCCTTCGATCCAGTCTTTTTGGCGCGTGCTTCTTACCTCAACTGGAAGACCGGCGTGGTAAAAAGTGCTGGAAATGCCGGCTTTAGAAAGCATATCGGAGATTTCCTGCGTCCGTCTTCTATTTCGTACATACACGATCGAAGAACCCGGAACGCGTTGCAGCATCGAGCATAGTTTCTTTTCTTTGTCCGCCTCATAGAGGACGGAGTAGGAGAGGTTAGCGCGGCTGAAACTTTTTTGGAATACGGATGCGTTCTTGAATTGTAGCTTTTCTTGAATTTCCTGTTTTACTTCCTCGTTCGCGGAGGCCGTCAAAGCGATGCAGGGAACACTCGGAATCAAGGCGCGAAAGTCTGCAATCTCGAGATAAGGCGGTCTGAAATCGTGACCCCATTGCGAGATACAGTGCGCCTCGTCGATGACCAACAAGCTGATGTTCATCTGCTTCGCTCGCTCGATGAACAAATCTGTTTTTAAGCGTTCGGGCGAAACATAGAGGAACTTTGTATTGCCGTAAATACAGTTGTCTAATAAGATGTCGATTTGGCGTTTGCGGAGGCCGGAAAAAAGGGCGGTCGCTGGAATACCTCGGCGGTTTAATTGTGCCACCTGGTCTTGCATCAAGGCAATTAGGGGCGTAATGACGATGCAAATCCCCGGCAAAGCGAGGGCCGGTACCTGAAAACAAATGGACTTTCCTCCACCAGTGGGCAATAAGGCCAGGGTATCCTTGCCATCCAGCACCGAGTGAATAATTTCCTCCTGCAGGGGCCTAAAGGCAGAATGCCCCCAGTATTTTTGCAATATGTCCTGAATTTCCGCCATCGTCTAAACAAATCTACCAAAAAAGAATGAACTCCTCGAACGGATTTTTGGGAATTCCTGAGAAGAAATGCTTATTTTTAGAAGCAAAAGAAAGCGCATATGTTATCAGACAAGGATTTAGCCCAATTATCGAAACGCGGAATCACTCCTGCGGAAATGAATCAACAAGTTGATTTTTTTAAATCCGGATTCCCCTGGATGAATTTGGAGAAATCGGCTTCGATCGGAAATGGAATTTTTCAATTTTCTACCGAACAACTGCAAGAATTCATCGCTCGCTTTGATCAGCAAAAATCAGCGCTTTCTATTTTGAAGATGGTACCAGCCTCCGGAGCGGCTACTCGAATGTTTAAATCACTATTCGAATTCTTGTCAACCGGCGAGGAAAACAAAGAATGCACGAAGTTTTTTGATGAGCTGGATCACTTTGCTTTTTATCCAGAGCTGAAAGAGTTGCTAGAATCAAATGATGACTCAGCGGAAATACTTAAAAAACTACTTGGTTCCGCAGGAATGAATTATGGCCAAAAACCCAAAGGCTTGCTTTCTTTCCATTCCTATCCAGATGGAGCACGAACTCCGCTAGAGGAACACATCGTGGAGGCAGCGGCTTATGCATCTAACGGTCAAAAAGCCCGCCTGCATTTCACCGTCTCTCCAGAACACCGCAGCGGTTTCGAGGATTTAGTGAAGAATCTCGTTCCCAAGTGGGAGGCGAAAACCGGTATCCAATTCGAGATCACTTTCTCGGAACAAAAGCCTGCCACAGATACCATTGCCGTGAACCCGGACAATACCTTGTTCCGTGAGGCCGATGGATCACTCCTTTTTAGACCCGCTGGCCATGGAGCGCTATTGGAGAATTTGAATGACCTGAAAGCTGATGTGATCTTCATTAAAAATATTGATAATGTGGTGCCTGATGCCTTAAAGCAGCCGACCATAGAATATAAAAAGGCGCTTGGCGGGTTGCTGTTGTGGATTTTGGAAGGAATAGAACACCTCAACCAACAGCTGCAAGAAAATCCATCAGAGGCAACAATCAACGAGGCCCTGCAAGAGATGGCCACCTATTTAGGTTTTGTGCCAGCGGCAGATTTTGCGCGTAAAAGCGAACAAGATAAAGTGGCAACAATCTGCGAAGTTTTAGCCCGTCCTACACGCGTTTGTGGGGTGGTGAAAAATACGGGAGAACCGGGAGGAGGCCCATTCTGGTGCCAAGATGCGAAAGGAAATTTCACCCTACAGCTCGTAGAGTCAGCTCAGATTGATATGAAGAATGAAGATCAAAAGGCCAAATTCCACCAAGCCTCCCACTTCAATCCAGTGGATTTAGTGTGCGCTACGCGTGGTTTGAACTTATTGAACTATAGAGATATGAATACGGGTTTTATTACAGATAAGACCAAAGACGGGAAGGAATTAAAAGCGATGGAATTGCCGGGACTTTGGAACGGAGCGATGTCAGATTGGAACACGCTTTTTGTGGAAGTTCCTTTGGAAACATTCAATCCGGTGAAAACGGTGACCGATTTAGTGAGGCCTGCCCACCAAAATGGCTAGGACTTTTTTTGTTTGTAAAAAACTCCCTAATTTTGTGGCCCCTGAGAAAGAGATTTTAAAGGAAGTATATAAATGCTTGATTACAAAAACCTTGCCCGGTTTCCAGGCAAGGTTTTTTATTTGGCCTTACAATAGGTAAAATGGAGGGTATAAAGCCTTTAAATAGGTAGTAAACAAAAACGATATGGCTTTAGAACAAACGTGGCGCTGGTTTGGCCCCAATGATCCGGTAAAATTATCCGATGTGCGTCAAGCAGGCGCAACAGGTATTGTGAGTGCTCTACACCAAATTCCGAATGGAAAAGTGTGGGAGCTTCAGGATATTTTAGAACGTAAAGCCATCATTGAGGCGGCTGGATTGAGTTGGTCTGTGATCGAAAGTATACCGGTGCACGAAGATATCAAAACGCGTTCTGGTAACTACAAGCAGTATATCGAAAACTACAAAACGTCTTTGCGTAATGTAGGCGAGGCGGGTTTAGATCTGGTTTGTTATAATTTTATGCCCATATTAGACTGGACAAGAACGGATTTGGATTTTCGTTTTCCAGATGGAAGTACGGGGTTGCGCTTCGATGCGGCCGAATTCTGTGCCTTTGAATTGTTCTTATTAAAACGTCCGGGAGCAGAGCAGCATTACACAGCCGAGCAAATCGCAAGAGCTCAAAAATGGTTCGATGCATCTTCTCAAGCACAACAAGAGAAATTAATTCGCAATATCATCGCCGGCTTACCTGGTTCTGAGGAAAGCTTCACGTTGAAATCCTTCCAAGAAGCCTTGGATACTTACTCCGAAGTAGGGGAGAAGGAATTGCGTGAGAACTTATACGATTTCATTCGGGAGATTACGCCAGCAGCCGAGGAGGCCGGGGTTAATTTATCGATCCACCCGGATGATCCTCCGTATCCGATTTTGGGCTTACCTCGCGTGGTGAGTACGGAAAGCGATGCCGTTCAACTATTGAATGCTTACGAAAGCAACGTAAATGGATTGTGTTTCTGTACCGGAAGTTACGGCGTTAGAGAAGACAACGATTTAGTGGGGATGGTAGAGCGCCTGGGTCATCGCATTAATTTCATTCACCTACGGGCTACGCGCCGCGATCAATACGGGAATTTCCATGAGGCGGATCATTTAGATGGGGATGTGGATATGTTCGGGGTGATGAAAGGCTTAGTGAATGAGCAGGACAAACGCATTATGTCTGGACGCAAAGATTTTCGCTTGCCATTCCGCCCAGATCACGGGCATCGAATGCTGGATGATTTACAAGAAGGAAAGAAGACGAATCCAGGCTACACGGCCATCGGTCGTTTACGCGGTTTAGCGGAGTTACGTGGTTTGGAAATGGGAATCCGCGGGTTTTTGAAATAATTTTCATTTTCCCCTTTTGATTTCTATATCTTATTGCTAACTTTGCACCCCCATTAGTGTGGGATAACTCTATCTTATTGAGTTTAACGCGCTTGCAGGGATTAAAAGAATTTTAAATTTAAACGGTAATTATTCCAAAATGCCAACTATTCAGCAATTAGTGCGCAAGGGACGTGAGCAAATGACTTGGAAATCTAAGTCACCAGCTTTGGATTCTTGTCCACAAAGAAGAGGGGTTTGTACTCGTGTATACACGACTACTCCTAAAAAACCAAACTCAGCGATGCGTAAAGTAGCTCGTGTTCGCTTAACAAACCAAAAAGAGGTGAATGCCTACATTCCAGGTGAAGGTCACAACTTACAAGAGCACTCGATCGTATTGATCCGTGGTGGTCGTGTAAAAGACTTACCAGGTGTACGTTATCACATCATTCGTGGAGCTTTAGATACAGCCGGTGTTTCTGGTCGTTTACAGTCTCGTTCGAAGTATGGTGCTAAACGTCCTAAACCAGGTCAAGCAGCTCCAACAGGTAAGAAGAAATAATTTATTAACAGAAAGATCCAGTATGCTTCGTTAAAGCAGAAGGTTGGGTCGATTTTAAAAAACTAACAACATGAGAAAGGCGAAACCAAAAAAGCGCTACGTATTGCCAGATCCTAAGTTTAAGGATGTATTAGTAACTAAGTTTGTAAACAACTTAATGTACGATGGAAAGAAATCTACTGCATTTACCATCTTTTATGATGCGTTAGATAAAGTAGAGGAGCGTACAAAAGAAAACGGTTTAGAAACTTGGAAAAAAGCATTGAATAATGTGATGCCATCCGTGGAGGTTAAGAGCCGTCGTGTAGGTGGAGCAAACTTCCAAGTACCAACAGAAGTGCGAGCTGAACGTAAAGTTTCATTGGGAATGAAGTGGTTAATTGGTTACGCGCGTAAGCGTGGTGACAAAACAATGATGGATCGCTTAGCGAACGAAATCATTGCAGCATCGAAAGGGGAGGGAGCAGCAGTGAAGAAGAAAGATGATACACACAGAATGGCAGAAGCGAACAAAGCGTTCTCTCACTTCCGTTTCTAATTCATTTGAATT
This sequence comes from Aquirufa antheringensis, assembly GCF_004307425.1. Taxonomy (GTDB): domain Bacteria; phylum Bacteroidota; class Bacteroidia; order Cytophagales; family Spirosomataceae; genus Aquirufa; species Aquirufa antheringensis. The sequence goes on along the minus strand of NZ_SEWZ01000002.1, from coordinate 5,695 downwards.
GCATGAAGAGGCTAATCGAAAGGTTAGCCTTTTTTTTTGCCCGAAAACTTGCTCTGGAACTAGTACTTAATCGAGCGGACTAATGGAGTATTCCTGAATTTTGTTTAGCTTTGATTCACAATCAACAACACTATGATTTCGAAGAAGGCAAAATATGCTTTAAAGGCTTTAAAAGTATTGGCTCAATCTTATGAGAAAGGCCCCTTATTGATTTCGCATATCGCGGAATCGGAGAAGATACCGAAGAAATTCCTCGAAGCGATTTTATTAGAGTTACGTAATCACGGAATTTTACAGTCCCAAAAAGGGAAAGGCGGCGGTTACTACCTACGCATTCCTCCTGCGGAAGTTACTTTTGCGAAAATCATTCGGATTGTGGATGGCCCTATTGCCCCAGCTCTTTGTGTCTCACTTCACTTCTACGGCAAATGTGATGACTGCGCTGACGAGGAAACGTGCCAGTTAAGAACGGTCTTGACAAAATGGAGGGACGCGAACTTATCCGTCTTAGAAAATACGACACTAGAGGAGCTTATGTAAGCTCCTTTTTTTATTCGTACAAGTGATTCAAGTTTTTCATCTTGAACTCATCGTTATCTAATTCCAAAAACTCTTCCCAGAATGGATTCTCCGGAACCGACGCTTTGCAGATAATGGGTGTTTTCTTAATGGGATGGATGAAATACAAACGGCGTGCGTGTAAATTGATGCTCGCATCTACGTTTGGTTTATCGTATCCGTATTTGATGTCGCCACGAATC
>NZ_SEWZ01000002.1:0-2337 GCF_004307425.1 Aquirufa antheringensis | reverse complement strand
CACACAAGGTTCTTTGACATATTGTGAGAATAAAGTAAAGAGTAAGAGCAAATTAGAATTTGAATCCTTCGGGATGAAGATATTTTAAAAGAGTAAGTGAATTAAGGGCGTATGGGGGATGCCTAGGCTCTTGGAGGCGATGAAGGACGTGTTAAGCTGCGATAAGCTTCGGGGAGGTGCACAAGACCTTCGATCCGAAGATTTCCGAATGGGGCAACCCAGTAGATTGAAGATCTATTATCCTATTTAAGATAGGAGGCGAACCTGCTGAACTGAAACATCTAAGTAAGCAGAGGAAGAGAAAACAAAAGTGATTCCGTAAGTAGTGGCGAGCGAACGCGGATTAGCCCAAACCAGTGTTGTTGCGGCAAGACTGGGGTTGTAGGACCACGCCATCGATTATGTAAATCAACGAGAACTGTTTGGGAAAGCAGGCCATAGAAGGTGAGAGCCCTGTATTGGTAAGTTTATGTAATTGTAGTGGTATCCTGAGTAGGGGGGGACTGGAGAAATCCCCTTTGAATCTGCCGGCACCATCCGGTAAGGCTAAATACTACCAAGAGACCGATAGTGAACGAGTACTGTGAAGGAAAGGTGAAAAGTACCCTGAGTAAGGGGGTGAAAAGACCCTGAAACCATACGCTTACAAGCGGTCGGAGCCCTTTCGTGGGGTGACGGCGTGCCTTTTGCATAATGAGCCTACGAGTTACTTTCACTGGCGAGGTTAATCACGTTGACGTGAGCAGCCGGAGCGAAAGCGAGTCTGAATAGGGCGCTTAGTCAGTGGGAGTAGACGCGAAACTTTGTGATCTACCCATGAGCAGGTTGAAGCTCCGATAACACGGAGTGGAGGACCGAACCAGTTTACGTTGAAAAGTATTTGGATGACTTGTGGGTAGGGGTGAAAGGCCAATCAAACTGAGAAATAGCTCGTACTCCCCGAAATGTTTTTAGGAACAGCCTCGGGGTTAAGTTTTAAGCAGGTAAAGCTACCGATAGGACTAGGGGGAGTCAAATCCTACCAAATCCTGACGAACTCTGAATGGCTTAAAATATACCCGGGAGTGAGGGTTGGGGTGCTAAGGTCCCAATCCGAGAGGGAAAGAACCCAGACCAACAGCTAAGGTCCCAAAATCTTTACTAAGTTGAACTAAGGAAGTCTGATTGCAGTGACAGCCAGGATGTTAGCTTGGAAGCAGCTATTCATTTAAAGAGTGCGTAACAGCTCACTGGTCGAGCGAGGCGGGCATCGATAATAAACGGGCATCAAGTAAAGTACCGAAGCTTTGGATTATATTTATATACTGGTAGGGGAGCATTCTGATCTGCGGAGAAGGTGAAGCGACGAGCTTTGCTGGAGCGTTCAGAAAAGCAAATGTAGGCATGAGTAACGATAATGAGGGCGAGAAACCCTCACGCCGAAAGACTAAGGTTTCCTCAGCTATGCTAATCAACTGAGGGTTAGTCGGGGGCTAAGGGTCTAGCGAAGGCGACAACCTAATGCACAACAGGTTAATATTCCTGTACTTACTTATAGGGCAAATAGATGACGGAGATTACAGGTTACCAGATACTGACGGAATAGTGTCTTTGAGAGGCGGCAGCAATGCCAAAACGAGTGTAGTGAGTAAACTTCCAAGAAAAGTCTAGGCGTGTATAACTTATAAGTAACCCGTACCGTAAACCGACACAGGTGGTCGAGAAGAATATTCTAAGGCGCTCGAGTGAATCACGGCTAAGGAACTCGGCAAATTAACCCTGTAACTTCGGGATAAAGGGAGCCACGAGCAATCGTGGCCGCAGAGAAATGGCCCAGGCGACTGTTTAACAAAAACACATGGCTTTGCTAAATCGAAAGATGACGTATAAGGCCTGACACCTGCCCGGTGCTGGAAGGTTAAGGGGGGATGTTAGTGGCAACACGAAGCATTGAACTGAAGCCCCAGTAAACGGCGGCCGTAACTATAACGGTCCTAAGGTAGCGAAATTCCTTGTCGGGTAAGTTCCGACCTGCACGAATGGTGTAACGATCTGGGCACTGTCTCAGCCGTGAGCTCGGTGAAATTGTAGTAACGGTGAAGATGCCGTTTACCCGCAACGGGACGGAAAGACCCCATGAACCTTTACTATAGCTTAGCATTGAGTTTTGGTACTGGATGTGTAGGATAGGTGGGAGGCTGTGAGCCGGTGTCGCTAGGCATCGGGGAGCCAACGTTGAAATACCACCCTTCTTGTACTGGAATTCTAATCCCCAAAGGGGAGACATTGCTTGGTGGGTAGTTTGACTGGGGTGGTCGCCTCCAAAAGAGTAACGGAGGCTTTCAAAGGTTCCCTCAG
>NZ_SEWZ01000001.1:1661-620688 GCF_004307425.1 Aquirufa antheringensis | reverse complement strand
ATTAGTCGTCAGTTATCAGTGGGCAGTAATCAGGAAATAGAGTAGAGAGTATAGAGCAAAGAGTAGAGATACGGCATAAAAAAGAGGCTGCCGCCTCGTTTTTTATCCACTCATGAAATATCGCCCCGCGCACTCAGCAATTTGAGTATTGCTCTTTGCTCTTTGAACTTTGGTCTTTGACTATCGACTCTCGACTATCGACTCTCGACTCTCGACTCTTGACTATCGACTATCGACTGCCCACTGCCTACTGATTATCAGCTTTATTCTTTATGCTTTGTGCTTTATTATTTACATTTGCTACATGACAATTCTCTACATCATTCTAGCCCTAGTAGCCGGCACAGGAGCTACCTATCTCCTATTTCAAGGTAAATTAGCCTTGTTACAAAGTCAATTAGCGCAGGCTAGCCAAGATCAAACGAAAGTGACTTCATTGGAAGCAGAAAATCGGACACTATTTGGAAAATTATCACAAATTGAAGGCCAGAATGAAACCTTAAAGATGACAGTAGAGAATCAGAAGTCAGATGAGGAGAAACTACGCAAAATGTTAGTAGATATCAGTAACGAATCCGTTCTGAGACAAGGAAAGATGCTTAGCGATCAACAACAAGTTAAATTAAACGATGTTTTAAACCCTCTGAAAGAGAAATTACGTGAATTTGAGGAGAAGGTTAACTTGGGTCAAAAAAACAGCTTAGAACAAAGCACTGTTCTTATGGAGCAAATCAAAAACCTGACAAGCTTAAATCAAACGGTTACACAGAAAACAGAAGATTTAACGAATGCCCTGAAGGGATCCAATAAGTCGCAAGGGAACTGGGGTGAGATGATTTTGGAACGTGTATTAGAAAGCTCTGGATTAAAGAATGGTATGGAATACCAGACGCAATTTGTGACTAAAAACCAGGACCATGATACAATCAAACCAGATGCAGTCATTTTCTTACCTGACAATAAAAACCTTATTATTGATAGTAAGGTTTCACTTGTAGCGTATGAACGTTACACCAGTGCTGAGGAAGGTACTATCGAAAAGGATTTGGCCTTAAAAGCACACATTGAATCTCTAAAAACACACATTAAAGAGCTATCTTCGAAAGATTACCACACCGCATTAGATTTAACCAGTCCAGATTTCACCTTGCTATTCATCCCTATTGAATCTGGATTCGTAGCTACCATCAGTCAGGACACAAGCTTGTTCAATTATGCATGGGATCGTAAAATTGTCTTAGTCTCCCCTTCTACCCTATTAGCGACGTTAAGAACCATTGCTTCGGTTTGGAAGACAGAGTATCAAACGAGAAATGCTATTGAAATTGCACGCCAGGCGGGTGATTTATATGACAAATTTGTCGGATTTACGAAGGATATGGAAGATGTAGGAAAGCACATCAAGAAAGCAGAAGATGCCCACAGCGATGCCATAAACAAACTAAGTACCGGAAAAGGAAACCTAATTAATAGAGCCCAAAACCTACATAAATTGGGCATTAAATCAACTAAAAAACTGAATCAGGGATTGGTTCAGGATGAAGAGCCGGAAATTGAAGAAGAATAAATTTAGAGTAGAGATTATAGAGTATAGAGTAGAGATCAACCATCTATACTCTATACTCTCTCATCTCCTATCTCCATAAAGCTTACGCTTTCTTCAAAAACTCAGTCCGTAAAACCATCATCGATTTCTCTACTTTACCCTCTACTTCATCTGCATCGTCCGTTAAACGAATGTTTTTTACCATCGTTCCGCGCTTGATTACGCTAGATGATCCACGTACTTTTAAATCTTTAATGACAGTAACCGAATCGCCATCTTTCAAAACAGCTCCATTGCTATCGCGAACGATTAATTCTTCATTCTCATCCATTGTCTTATTGTTTTTTGGTTAATTAATGAAAAGCTGGATTATTTGTTCCAACCATTTTTATTATTTCTAAATCCTAAAAGGCGCTGTGCCAGATCAGGTCGTTTTAATTGTGTCAAACGATTACGAATCCAATCTTTGTACTCTGGTTTATACCAGAAAAAGTACTTGTTTTGATTCTGCTTTTCTTCCCTTGTTTTGGCCGTTTTAACGGGCTGCAAAGTGTATGGGTGAACACCTGAATAATAAATTACTTCCGCCACCGTCATTGGAGTAGGTGTAAAATCTTGAACTTGTTCTAAATGAAAACCTAAATCTTTTGTCTCTGCAGCAAGATTTGCCATATCTTCTTCTTCACAACCTGGGTGAGAAGAGATGAAATAGGGAATGAGAGGTTGTTTTAGGCCAAATTTGGCAGAAATCTCATCATATTTCTTTTTAAAGGCATGGAAATATTTGAACGATGGCTTACGCATAATACGTAATGTTGCATCAGAAGTATGCTCTGGGGCAACTTTCAAACGACCAGATACGTGGCGCGTAATCAATTGCTCCATGTATTCGTCGTGATTACCATCTGAATTATTTTTATTGAAATCATCCACTAAAAGATCATAGCGAACTCCTGACCCTACAAAAGCCTTTTTAATGGCAGGATGCTTATCCACCTTGCGGTAAATATCCGTCAAAGGTTTATGTGAAGTATCTAAGTTATTACAAATAACGGGGTGGATACAAGAAGGACTGACACAACGCGCACAAATCTCCTCATCTTTCCCTTTCATTCGGTACATATTCGCAGAAGGTCCTCCTAAGTCAGAAATATAGCCTTTAAAATCAGGTGCTTTCGTGATTTGCTCGACCTCTTTCATGATCGACTTTTCACTACGAGAAGCAATAAACTTGCCTTGGTGGGCTGAAATCGTACAGAAACTACATCCTCCAAAACATCCGCGGTGCATATTGACCGAGAATTTAATCATCTCAAAAGCAGGAATAGGTCCACGCTTTCGGTATTTAGGGTGAGGCAAACGCGTATAAGGCAAATCAAATGATTTATCCATTTCGACCTCTTCCATCGTTTTAAATGGAGGATTAATGACTAATACGTCCTCTCCTACTTTTTGGATGATGCGGTTTGCCTGCCACTTATTGGATTCAACTTCAACAATTTTGAAGTTGGATGCGTACTTGATCTTATCTTCTAAACAAACTTCATGACTAGCTAATTCAACCGTTTCCCAATCGCAAGCAGGAGCTGTTTTCTGCAAGAATGCCACTTGATTGATGTGGGTCAAATCGCCCAATTTCTTACCTTCTTTCACCCCACGCATAATCTCGCGCAAGGGTTGCTCTCCCATTCCATACACCAACATATCAGCTCCAGAATCAACTAAAATAGAGGGGAATAATTTATCCGCCCAATAATCATAATGGGTTACTCGACGAAGAGAGGCCTCGATGCCACCGATTAAAACAGGTATATCTGGGTAAATTTCTTTTAAAATCTTGGTGTAAACCGTGGTCGCATAATCAGGTCTAAAACCAGCTTCGCCTCCAGGTGTATAGGAATCGTTCGAACGTAAGCGCTTATTAGCCGTGTAGTGATTCACCATGGAATCCATACATCCTGCGGTTACGCCGAAGAAATATTTGGGCTTACCTAATTTCTTAAAATCACGCAAATCGTCTTTCCAGTTTGGCTGTGCGACGATACCCACTTTCAAACCTTCACTTTCCATGATTCGACCGATGACAGCCGTACCAAATGCCGGGTGATCCACATAGGCATCACCAGAGATTAAAATCACGTCCAGTTCATCCCAGCCACGTTTTTCCACCTCTTTTTTCGTGAGGGGCAGCCAGTCAGTTATCGGTCTTTCTTCCATAAAACAAAATTAGCGGAATTTAGGGGCTTAACCTATTGAATATCCTGTCAAAAATCAGGAGCGAATTGACTTTTTTTTAGTAAATTCGTTCATAGTGATGAATTAAACCTATTTCAAAATTGAATACCGCCGAACTTCTATATCAATCTATTCAGTCTTTGGCCAGTCCAACTGAACTAGCCTGGATAGCAGATAAAATAATAACTGATTCGAAAGGTTTGTCTTTAGCCTTTGTGATGGTACCTCGCCAAGTAGCTAAAACACGAGTAGGCAATATCCCCGGTTGGAATTGGCAAAATAGCACGCTTGATCAGCTCGTTCGCGTTTACTTATTAATTCAGCTAGCTGAAAAAGAAGATGGTAAATCCAGAATCGAGACCTTATTTGATACGGCGGAAATGAACGAATTAGTCGCTCTTTATCGAGCATTGCCCGTTTTACCTACGCCAGAAATTTGGTTACATCGGGCTACCGATGCGGTTAGATCCAATATGGGGCCGGTTTTTGATGCCATTGCCTTTGGCAATCCATATCCTTTCCAATATTTCAGTGAATTAGCCTGGAACCAATTAGTCTTAAAATGCATTTTCAATGATAAGCCCATCCATTTAATTGAAGGATTAGATGAGCGTGCAAATCAAGCGCTAGCGAATACGCTGGCCGATTTTGCACACGAACGGTGGGCGGCTGGAAGACGGGTGCCATCACAAGTTTGGCGATTAATCCGAAACTTCCAGACAGAGACGAAAGAACAAGATTTAAAAAGACTAGCAGAAAGCGCTGATCCGAACGATCAAAAAGCCGCTGAATTGGTCCTACAAAATAGCCCTCTAGAAGCCTGGAAGGTGTTAGAAAAAGAAGAAACAGCCTATTAATATGTGCCAAAACCCCAACGAACCTAAATTAAATCCCTCCCATTTCGAAGGATCCACCGAGGAAAAACAAACTGCCCAAGAAGTAGAAGGTGGCTTTGCGGCCTATACACAAGGGATGAGGTTTTTCGACCCTCACGTTCATATGACTTCCCGTACCACCGATGATTACCAGGCACTAGCGGATGCGGGTGTGGTGGCCATTATTGAGCCGGCATTTTGGCTAGGGCAACCGCGCACGGGATTAGCTTCGTTCAAGGATTATTTTGCGAGTTTAGTGGGTTGGGAGCGTTTTAGATCGTCTCAGTTTGGCATCAAGCATTATTGCACAATTGGATTAAACTCCAGGGAGGCGAATAATGAGGCACTTGCGGAAGAGGTAATGGAGATTTTACCTTTGTTTTTACAGAAAGAAGGCGTTGTGGGGGTAGGTGAAATTGGTTTTGATGACCAAACGGCCGCAGAGGAAAAATACTACAGAGCTCAATTAGAGCTTGCGAAAGAGATGGGATTGCCTGTACAAGTGCACACGCCACACCGAGATAAGAAAAAGGGAACCGAACGCAGTATGGCGATTGCCTTAGAGCACGGTTTAGCACCTCATATGGTCGTGATTGACCACAATAATGAAGAGACGGTGAAGTCAGTTTTAGACCAAGGATTTTATGCGGCTTTCACTATTTATCCTTTCACCAAAATGGGGAATGAGCGAATGGTAGAGATTGTGAAGCAATATGGGTCGGAACGCATTATGGTGAATTCGGCGGCGGATTGGGGGATTTCTGATCCTTTGGCGATTCCTAAAACAGCGGCCTTGATGAAAATCAAAGGCATATCTGACGCAGATATCCAAAAGGTGACTTACCAAAATGCCCTCGATTCTTTCGCGCAAAGCGGACAAATCAATGAGAAAGACTTTATTGACGGATTACAAATTGATCAATCTTTGAAGTATAATGGCAATACGGTGTTGCGTGGCGGACAAGCTCCTCGCGTAGATAAAAACTCAATCTTCATTCGCTAATGTCTAAAATTAGAGCTTTTGCTGAGCTTACTCGGCCTGCGAATGTAGTCACGGCACTGTCTGATATCATGGCAGGTTTAGCCATTGTGGGCTTTGTTTTTGGTCGATTAGACTACCAGTTCTACCCTGCCTTATTCCTAGGCCTCTCGAGCATGTGTTTGTATGCGGGAGGCGTGGTGTTTAATGATGTTTTTGATCACGAACTAGATCGCATCGAAAGACCCGAAAGAGCCTTGCCGAGTGGTCGAATCAAAAGATCAGAAGCAATTTTCGGGGGCATTGTCTTATTATCATTTGGTATTTTTCTGGCCTTTTGGCAAAGTAGACTGAGTGGTATTGTCGCCGTTTTCATCACCGCCCTAGCACTTTTTTATGATTGGAAAGGGAAACACATGCGGATTTTTGGGCCTATCAACATGGGATTATGCCGAGCATATAATCTACTATTAGGGATGAGCGTATATGAATTAGGGGTTTTAGAACACTTTCCAGTGATCGCTATCCCATTGATTTACATTGCAGCCATTACGTTAGTAAGTAGAGGCGAAGTTCATGGAGGTAAGGCCACAACGCTTTATTTTGCTGGATTTTTGTTTCTGATAGTACACGCTTCACAATTATTTTTAGCGGAGAAAGTGGAATTTGCCTTGGTATTTGTCTTGGCCCACTTTATCCTGATTTTTAGAAAACTAAGCGTTGCTATTAAGAATCCGATGGGCAAAAACATTGGATTAACCGTAAAAACAGGGGTATTGACGCTTATATTGATGAATGCAGCGTGGGTAGCCTCGAGTGGACAATGGATGGTCGCCCTCTTTGTTTTAGCCTTATTACCCGTATCTTTGGGTTTAGCTAAAAAATTCGCCGTTACGTAAACCTATGCAATCTTTAAAACAACATTTTCAGGTACCCTATTCTTACGAGGTATTCTTCACGGAACGTTTATTCGTGCCAGAAAATCGCGTTTTTGCTGATTTTGTCCAAAACTTTGGCAACCCTAGCTTTCGCAAAAAGATTCTTTTTGTACTCGATAAAGGGATAACGGATATTCAGACCGATTTAACGGCAGAAATTGTCCACTATTTTCAACAACATTCTCCCGCCGATTTAGCCCCAGAAATTTTAGTACTTCCGGGCGGAGAAGTGTGTAAAAACGACCCTCGCTTTTACGAGGAGGTGATTCGCGCGTTAGATGAACACGGAATCGATCGCCACTCGTTTGTGGCCTGCATCGGTGGTGGGGCTTTCTTGGATATGGCCGGCTATGCTGCTGCTATCTCCCATAGAGGCGTGAAATTCATCCGGATACCGACGACTGTATTATCCCAAAACGATTCAGGTGTAGGTGTTAAAAACAGCGTCAATTACCTAGGAAAGAAGAATTTCCTGGGCACATTCGCTCCACCGGTAGCTGTATTTAACGATTATTCGTTCCTAGAGAGTTTAGGTGAAAGAGATTGGCGTTCGGGAATTGCGGAAGCTGTTAAAGTTTCCCTGATAAAAGATATTAGCTTTTTTACTTGGTTAGAATCAACTGCGGATGCGATGAATCAGCGCGACAAGTCTGTGATGATTGAGCAGATTTACCGTTGCGCTTCGCTACATATGCAACATATCGCGAGTGGAGATCCTTTTGAGCTTGGTTCGGCTAGACCCTTGGATTTTGGCCATTGGGCGGCACATAAATTAGAATACTTAAGCGATTTCAAGATCCGTCACGGAGAAGCTGTGGCGATTGGAATAGCCTTAGATAGCGTCTATTCGCACTTGATCGGTCATTTGACGAAAGAAGACGTAGATCGCATCATCCACTTGTTGAAAAAACTGGGTTTTGCAATTTTTCATCCTGCTTTGGCAGAAAATGACAAAATCAACTTAACGAACGGCTTAAATGAGTTCAGAGAACATTTAGGCGGGCAATTAACCATCACCTTGTTAGAACAAGTAGGCAAAGGAGTGGAAGTGCACGAGATGGATTTCGATCTCATCAAAAAATCAGTCGATTACCTGGAACAAATCGCCTAATATGAAAACGCCTTACGGACACCTGACTTATTGCAGTAATATTCATACCGGAGAGATTTGGTCAGAACACTTTGCGCAATTAAAACAGCATGTTCCTGAGGTGAAGGCACAGGTTTCACCCGACCAGCCAATGGGTTTGGGTCTGCGATTTGCGAATCAAGCAAGTATTGATTTACAAGATCCTGCAGCTTTAAAGGATTTACAAACATGGCTTTCTGAGCAAAATCTATATGTTTTTACGCTCAATGGATTCCCTTACGGAGGTTTTCACAACACCATCGTTAAAGATCAGGTGCACGCACCCGATTGGACTACGACGGATAGAAGGGATTATACGATTCGTTTAGCGCATATTTTAGCTGCACTTTTAACAGAGAACGAGGGAGGCATTTCTACCTCTCCCCTGTCTTATAAATTCTGGTGGAATACAGCAGAAGAGCGCCAGCAAGCGATGTACGCATCGACGCAACATCTAATGGAAGTCGTTGATGTATTAGCTGAGATTGAGAAAAACACCGGTAAAACTATCCACATTGATATCGAACCGGAGCCGGATGGCTTATTGAGCAATCACGGTGATTTTGTGGCTTGGTATGAGCAGGTATTATTGCCTTCAGGAAATCCAGATTTGATCAGAAAACACATCCAATTGTGCTTTGACATCTGCCATTATGGAGTGAGCTTTGATGCGCCAGAGGCAAGTATTCAGGAACTGAAAGCTAAAAACATCCCCGTGGGAAAGATTCAAATCAGTTCTGCCTTACGTGTCGATTTAAGAGAACAGGAAGCAGAAAAGATCGCGGAATTACAAAAATACCAAGAACCCGTTTATTTACATCAGGTCAAAGCCTTACGCAAAGACGGTTCCTATCAAGAATTCAAAGATTTAGACGAGGCCTTTGCGGCCTATACCATTAATACCTACGAAGAATGGCGGGTGCATTTCCATGTACCACTATTTTTAGAAACCTATGGTCTTTTAGGATCCACTCAAAAAGAAATCCGTGAAACGCTCGCTATTCAAAAGGCTAGCCCGTTTACGAATCATTTGGAAATCGAAACCTATACCTGGGGCGTATTACCTCCTGCCTTCCAAGTACCTATGGCTGAATCCATTAGCCGCGAAATAAAAACCATCACAGACCTATTAGGATGATGAAAAAGACTGCCGTTATCGACGTGGTGGGGCTCAGCGAAAGTGTTATTTCCGCGGAGTACACCCCCTTTTTATATGCCTATATCCAGAGGAAGCAGATCCAAAAAATACAACCTCCCTTTCCGGCGGTAACGACCACCTCTCAATCGGTGTATTTGACAGGTAAAAGTCCATCAGAACACGGCATCGTAGGGAATGGCTGGTATGATAAGACGGATTCGGAAGTGAAGTTTTGGAAACAGTCGAATCCTTTAGTGAGGGCCGAAAAAATCTGGGAGGCCGCCAAAAAGAAAGATCCGAATTTCACCTGCGCGAAAATGTTCTGGTGGTATAATATGTATTCCTCTGCGGATTATTCGGTAACTCCCCGTCCTCAATACCATTCTGATGGGGTGAAGGCGCCTGATTGCTATTCGTATCCTGCCACTCTACGAGATGAATTACAGGCCAAACTGGGTACATTCCCTCTGTTTAATTTTTGGGGTCCGAATGCGAATATCAAGTCCACTCAATGGATTGCGGATGCGTCTATCTATGTGGATGAAAAATACGATCCTACGCTAAACTTGATCTACTTACCGCATTTAGACTATTGTCTGCAGAAGTTCGGGGTGGATTTGCCGGCCATTGCAAAAGAGTTAAGCGAAATAGATCGGGTTTTAGAACAATTGATCACACATTTTGAGGCCAAAAACACAGAAATCATCTTGTTATCCGAATATGGTATCAATGATGTCCATACACCGATTCATTTAAATCGCGTATTACGCGAGGAAGGTAAAATTGCCATTCGAGAAGAGCAAGGACTGGAATTATTAGATCCGGGGGCTAGTGAAGCTTTCGCCGTTTCTGATCACCAAATTGCGCACATTTATTGCAAGAACCCATCCGAAATCAAAGCCATATTCGAAAAGGTTCCGGGCATCGCCAAAATCCTCAGTGGAAAAGAACTCGAAGACTACCACATCGCACACGAGCGTTGTGGAGATCTGGTTTTGGTCGCAGATTCTGACAAGTGGTTTACCTATTATTATTGGTTAGATGACGCGAAGGCGCCGGACTTCGCTCGCTGTGTAGACATCTTCAAGAAACCAGGTTACGATCCAGTTGAAATGTTCATGGATCCTAAAAACCCCTTCATAAAGCTCAGAGCGGCCTATAAATTAGCGCGTAAACTCTTAGGATTCCGCTACCGAATGGACGTAATTCCGCTCGATGCGAGCTTAGTGAAAGGCTCTCACGGTAGTCCTTTCTGCGATGAGGCCTATTACCCTGTTTTTATTTCGTCGCAAAATATCGACAAACAGATATCACCAACCCAAGTATATCAATATATTTGGGAAACAATTTTCCCTAATTAATATGAAAAAGATCAGCACCATTTTTGCCTTTGTGGTAGCCATGATGGCATTCAGTACAAGCATCCATGCACAAGGAATGGATCCGCAAGCGATGATTCAACGTCAAGTTGAGCGCATGACAACAGAATTAAGTTTATCGAAAGAGCAAGTTGCGAAAGTAGAACCGCTCATCGAAGCTCGAATGAAAAAAATGATGGAATTACGCGAGCAAGGAATGGAAAGAGAAGAAATGATGGCCGAAATGAAGAAAGCAAACGATGCGCAAGCAGAGCAATTCAAAGCCATCTTAACGCCAGAACAACTAGAGAAATACAAAACGATGCAAAGCCAAATGCGTCAAGGCGGACCTCCAAGAGAATAATAAAAAAAAGCTCCTCAAATTGAGGAGCTTTTTTTATTTACCTAATACGATATTCACAATCCGCTTCGGAACGACAATTACTTTCGAAGGCGTCTTGCCCTCCAAATGTTTCGTTACTTGTTCATTCGCTAAAACCGCCGCTTCAATTTCCGCTGGCGTTGCCGTAACGGGGAAAGCAAGCGTTAACTTCACTTTACCATTGAATGAAATCGGGTAATTGAAATCATTTTCCTCTAGGAAAGCAGCGTTGAAAGCAGGGAATGAAGCATACGATATACTTCCCTCCTGCTCGCCTAAAGCGGCCCACAGTTCTTCTGCGATGTGCGGTGCGTAAGGAGACAACAAGATCACTAATTCGCGTAAAACGGATTTCTTGTGGCATTTTAAGGCACCCAAATCATTCACGCAAATCATCAAGGTCGAAACCACCGTATTGAACGAGAAGCGATCTAAATCATCTTGCACCTTGCGAATCGCCGTGTGCAATACTTTCAATTCTTCTGGAGTCGCAGGTGCGTCCACTATTTTCGAAGTGTTCGTGTTGTCATCAAAGAATAAACGCCAAACCTTGCGCAAGAAATTATGCGATCCCGAAATACTGTTCGTGTTCCAAGGCTTAAATTGCTCTAAAGGTCCAAGGAACATCTCGTAGACACGAAGGGTGTCTGCGCCGTATTTGGCAATTAAATCATCCGGATTAACGACGTTAAACTTCGATTTCGACATCTTCTCCACTTCCCAACCGCACACATACTTGCCGTCCTCTAAAATAAATTCTGCATCTGCAGGCACGTCGTTACGTGATTTTTTGAATGCCTCTAAGTCTAATACATCGTTTTCTACGATATTCACGTCCACATGAAGTGCCGCTACGTCGTATTGATCTTTTAAGCCGTGAGAGACAAAAGTGACTTTGGCTGAATCCTTTAAGCGATAAACAAAGTTCGAACGCCCTTGAATCATCCCTTGGTTGATCAATTTTTTCGCAAATTCCTCTTCCGGCACATAGCCTAAATCTTTCAAGAATTTGTTCCAAAAACGAGAATACAACAAGTGACCTGTCGCGTGCTCCGACCCTCCAATGTACAAATCCACCGCTTTCCAGTAGTTAATCGCCTCTTTCGAAGCGAATTCACCTGAATTCGTGGCATCCATATAGCGGTACCAATACCATGAAGAGCCTGCCCATCCTGGCATCGTAGACCATTCGTAATCGTATTGTCCTTTGTATTTCCAATCAGCTGCGGCCCGTCCTAAAGGAGGTTCACCCGTCTCAGTTGGCAGGTATTTATCGATTTTAGGCAGTTCCAAAGGTAATTCAGACTCTTCGATCAAATAAGGCAATAAATCGCCTGAGGCTGTTGGTTTGAAATACACCGGAACAGGTTCTCCCCAATAACGTTGACGGCTAAATACCGCATTACGCATTCTATATTGAACCTTCCCTTTTCCGATTCCGTTCGCCTCTAACCAAGTAATCAAGGTATCCGTCGCTTCCTTGTAGCCCATTCCATTAATCATTCCGGAATGAATGTATTTCCCCTCTTTCGTAGGATCTGCTTGTTTTTCGATGTCTTTTTGGCCATCTAAAATAGCCGGAATAGGCAAGTCAAAATGTTTCGCAAAATTCCAGTCACGCTGATCGCCTGATGGAACGCCCATCACGGCTCCTGTACCATATCCAGCTAACACATAGTCAGCTAGGAATAAAGGGACGCGTTCTTGGTTCAGTGGGTTGATCACATAGGTTCCTGTGAAAACTCCTGAAATGGTTTTTACTTCGGAGACGCGGTCCAGTTCCGAACGGGTTTTGGCCCAATTCACATATTCCTCCACCGCTTCTTTCTGAGCTGGTGTCGTTAATTCCGAAACCCACTCGTGCTCAGGCGCTAATACCATAAAGGAGACCCCATAAATGGTGTCCACTCGTGTGGTAAATACTTTTATCTTCTTATCCGAAACGTTTTCAATGGCAAATTCCACATCCGTACCGATCGATTTTCCAATCCAATTGCGTTGCTGCTCTTTCAAAGAATCAGCCCAATCCACTTCGTCCAAACCACGCAATAAGCGATCGGCATAGGCCGTGATGCGCATTGACCATTGGCGCATTTTCTTCTGCTCCACTGGGTAACCGCCACGCTCCGAAACACCGTCTTTGACCTCGTCATTCGCTAAAACCGTCCCTAATTGCGGACACCAGTTCACCACTGAATCATCCAAATAGGCTAAACGGAAGCTCAATAAATAGGCATACTGCTCGTCAGCAGACATCGCATTCCATTGTTCCGCTGTGATTCGAGTAACTTCTTCATCGCATACGGCTTTTAATCCGATCGAACCTTTGGCCCCTAAAATAGACTTCAAGGTTTCAATAGACTCCGCTTTATCTGATTCCTGGTTATACCAAGAATTGAATAATTGCATAAAAATCCACTGCGTCCACTTGTAATAAGACGCATCAGAGGTTCTGACCTCTCTCGACCAATCGAAAGAGAAGCCCATATTCTTCAATTGCTCGATATAACGAGCGATATTTTGTTCCGTCGTAATGGCGGGATGCTGACCTGTTTGGATCGCATATTGCTCAGCAGGTAGACCAAAAGAGTCGAAACCCATCGGGTGCAACACCTCATATCCCTGCAAACGCTTGTAGCGCGCCATAATATCAGAGGCAATATAGCCCAGCGGGTGACCCACGTGTAATCCGGCTCCTGATGGATATGGGAACATGTCTAAGACATAATATTTGGGCTTTGCTGGATTTACCTGAGCCTGGAATGTTTTATTAGCTTCCCAAAACGATTGCCAAGCTTTCTCGATCTCTCTAAACTGATACTCTGTACGCATAAAATGTATTTATTGTAAAAGGAGATGCAAAT
Source organism: Aquirufa antheringensis (assembly GCF_004307425.1). Lineage (GTDB taxonomy): Bacteria > Bacteroidota > Bacteroidia > Cytophagales > Spirosomataceae > Aquirufa > Aquirufa antheringensis. The sequence continues at coordinate 607,244 of NZ_SEWZ01000001.1, read as the reverse complement.
TACGGCTTTTTTATGAAAAAATATTTACTCTACTTTGTTGGTAGATTAAGTAAAGTCTATTAACTTTGTAGGGAATTAAAAAATCTATGCCTCCTAAAAGAAATTTTCCGAGTATTTTTAATGCCATCCAAACCATCTGGATGCGTGATCGTAGCATCACTGAAGTGATTATTCACATTAGCAATGCGCTGGCATTGATGATCGTGGGGCATCTTTTATTCACGTACCTTACGGCAGAAAAAGTCATCGCCGTGTTCAACACGGTCGATTCGTCCATTTTATATTACGTATTAGGAGGATTTATTGCCCAAATGATTGACGGTGCTTTGGGAATGGCTTATGGTGTAACGGCAACAACATTCTTGTTATCCGTGGGCATCACGCCTGCCGCAGCCTCAGCAAGCGTTCATGCCTCTGAAGTATTTACATCCGGAGTTTCAGGCTACATGCACTTGAAGTTTGGCAATGTGAATTCCAAATTATTTAAGACACTCGTGATTCCAGGTGTGATTGGAGCTATTTTAGGAGCCTATGTCTTATCGAGTTTAGAGGAGTATGCTGGATACATCAAACCTATCGTTTCTGTATATACGTTATTCCTAGGTGCCATTATCATTCGCAAGGCCCTCATCAAACGCCAAGAAAAGCGTCAATTGAAACGAGTAGGCTGGTTAGCGCTCTTTGGTGGTTACTTAGATTCCATTGGCGGTGGCGGCTGGGGACCAATTGTTTCCTCTACCCTGATTGCCTCCGGGCGTCATCCGAAGTATACGATTGGCAGTGTGAACTTGACGGAGTTCTTCGTTTCACTTGCTTCATCGCTAACCTTTTTTGCTGTTATCGGTCTAGGATATCTACATGTCATCATCGGATTAATTCTAGGCGGTGTCATCGCAGCTCCTATCGCGGCACGTTTAGCGAATAAGTTGCCAGTAAAATCCATGATGATTCTCGTGGGAATCGTCATTATCATCGTCAGTCTGCGTCAGATTATCTTAGGGGTTCCAAAATTTTTGTAGATATTTGCAGTCAATTGTCACAACAGGCTAATGATTGTTAACACACAAACCCTTTTAGAAAGGTTCTTATCCTCTACCGGAGTATCCACAGATACCCGAAAGATTCAAGCTGGTAATCTATTCTTTGCCTTAAAAGGCCCTAATTTCAATGCCAATGCGATGGCCGCCGAAGCCATAGAGAAAGGAGCTCAGTATGCAATTATCGATGATGCGGATTACTTAGCAGGAGAACGCACCTTACTAGTAGAAGATGGCTTGTTAGCCTTGCAAGCTTTGGCAACCGCCTATCGCCAAACCTTAACAATACCCATTGTGGGCTTAACCGGTTCGAACGGAAAGACTACCACGAAAGAATTAATCTTTTCTGTTTTATCCCAAAAATACCACTGCTTTGCCACCACTGGTAACTTGAACAACCACATCGGTGTCCCTCTTTCTATCTTATCTATTAAAAAAGAGCATGAAATCGCGGTGATCGAAATGGGAGCGAACAAACAAGGTGATATCAAAGAACTCGTTGATATCGCGCAGCCTACTCATGGTTTGATTACTAATATAGGCAAAGCCCATTTAGAAGGTTTTGGAGGAATAGAAGGTGTGCGCAAAGGAAAAGGAGAACTTTTCGACTTTTTACAAGCTTCAAAAGGGGTCACCTTTTTACCTCAGCAATCCGGAGTTATACAGGAAATGTTTAGCGAACGAGGAATGCAAAATGCCGTGTACTCAAACGAAGCGATGCCCACTACCCTCGTAGAGGCAAAACCGATGGTACGCTATGCTTTAGCTTCTGGAGAAATAATCGATTCGCACTTACCAGGGATTTATAATTTTGAAAATATTCAACTAGCGATTGCGGTGGGCAAATTCTTTTCCCTAAGCGATGAGCAATGCAATACAGGGATCAGCACCTACATCCCGAATAATCACCGTTCTCAATTCATCAAAATAGGATCAAACCAAGTTTTGATGGACGCTTATAATGCCAATCCTTCGTCGATGTCAGCCGCTATTTCACATTTTGCTGAAACGGAAGGAAATCCCAAGCTTGTCATTTTAGGAGATATGTTTGAATTAGGAGAATCCTCGGCTGATGAACACGCGGCACTGGGTAAGCTCCTTGCGGGATTATCCTTTGAAAAAGTACTTTTAGTGGGGCAGCACATGCAACACGCACTAATTCATTTGCCTTCGGCTTATTATTTCCCGGACAAATTTGGCTTGCATACTTGGCTACAAGATCATCCGATTCAGGACAGTTTTCTTTTAGTTAAAGGTTCGCGTGGAATTCAACTAGAAAGTGTTTTGGCATTTTTAGAAAATTCCAAATAATTGCATTAAATTTGCACTTTAGTAAGAAAATACCTTTCAAAAAATACACACAATGGCATCACAATCGGGTACATATGTACCATTCAAAGTAAAAGACATTGCATTAGCAGACTGGGGTCGTAAAGAAATTCAATTAGCAGAAGCAGAAATGCCAGGTTTGATGGCATTACGTGAAGAATTCGGTGCTGCACAACCTTTAAAAGGTGCGCGTATCGCAGGTTGTCTTCACATGACGATCCAAACTGCGGTTTTAATCGAAACATTAACCGCTTTAGGAGCTGACGTTACTTGGTCATCTTGTAACATTTTCTCTACACAAGATCACGCAGCAGCGGCTATCGCAGCAGCAGGTATTCCGGTTTATGCTTGGAAAGGTATGAACGAAGAAGAATTCAACTGGTGTATTGAGCAGACTTTATTCTTTGGAGAAGATCGTCAACCATTAAACATGATCTTGGATGATGGTGGTGATTTAACGAATATGGTTTTTGATGAGTATCCGGAGTTAATCGAAGGCATCAAAGGCTTATCAGAAGAAACAACGACGGGTGTTCACCGTTTATATGAGCGTATGAAGAATGGCACGTTATTCTTGCCAGCGATCAACGTAAATGACTCAGTAACGAAGTCTAAATTTGATAACAAATACGGTTGCAAAGAGTCATTAGTAGATGCGATTCGTCGTGCAACTGACTTAATGTTAGCGGGTAAAGTAGCGGTAGTAGCTGGTTACGGTGACGTAGGAAAAGGTTCTGCTGATTCATTACGTGGTGCAGGTTGCCGTGTGTTAGTAACGGAGATCGATCCAATTTGTGCTTTACAAGCAGCCATGGATGGTTACGAAGTAGTTCCAATGGATGAAGCAGCAACACGCGCTAATATCTTCGTAACGGCGACTGGTAACGTGAAGATCATCCGTGATCGTCACTTCAAAGCGATGAAGGACAAAGCAATCGTTTGTAACATCGGTCACTTCGATAACGAAATCGATATGGAGTGGTTGAACAACAACTACGGTGCATCGAAAGATCAAATCAAGCCACAAGTAGATATGTACACAATCGACGGCAAAAACGTAATCGTTTTAGCGGAAGGTCGTTTAGTGAACTTAGGTTGTGCGATGGGTCACCCTTCATTCGTGATGTCGAACTCATTCTGTAACCAAACATTAGCTCAATTAGAGCTTTGGGCGAACTCAGCGAGCTACGAGAACAAAGTATACATTCTTCCTAAGCACTTAGATGAGAAAGTAGCGTTCTTACACTTAGCGCACATCGGTGCTAAATTAGAGAAGCTAGAGAAAGAGCAGGCGGATTACATTGGTGTTCCTCAAGCAGGGCCATACAAGCCAGAGCACTACAGATACTAGGATTTATTCTAGTTCGGTTTTGAAAGGCCGCGACTCTACGAGTCGCGGCCTTTTTCTTTTGTCCATTATCAGTTTCTTGGTAATCTCCATGTGCGGGTACCGAACTCTCAAAGAATAAACTACCTTTATCCCAGTACTCACATTTAACCACTAATACAATGAAAAATCGCTACCCGACGTACGTCGTGGCAATCCTATTTGCCTGCACTTTATTTTCCACTTCTTGCTCGAAAGATCCTGCAGCTACTTTCGTTCCCGCAAACACGACATATACTTTGCTTAACTCGAATGGCTTTCTGGCTTTCGAAGACCAAGTCGCTTTTCAAGCGTATGTTGAAAATTTCCAAAAGAATCCCTCCGATCCCGTGATTTTACGTGATATTCAATTCTTAGAATCTCAAAGCACTGAATTGCGCAAATTAGATTCGGTCTCCCTGAGTCAAATGGCAGAAACAGGCGACCTAACAGGTTATGAACATATGCTAAAACTGGTAGGAGACGATGACGACAAATCACTACAGCCCCTTGTTGACGACCCCATTTTAAGCCGATTAATAAACAAGGATGGGCTGATTCAAATAGGCGAACTGGTATACCAAGTTAATCCATCGAAAGTCTTTCAAATAAGAATCGCCGACTTCGAACAGACTAAGGCTACTTTCCTTACTTCACCAGAAAAAGTGGCTCAAGCCACGGTTTATAGAAGTCAGTCAGCATCTGCCATCAAAAATACAACTAGTAAAATGCTAAATAAAGTCGAAAGCAATTCCGTCACCTACGAAAACCCAGGACAAGGGACCTGTCGCTTTACCGCAGAAGTATATCTTTTAGACTTAGGCTTTTACCGCAAATTAGCTGTGCGGGTGAAACACGAATGGCGCCAACGTTTTTGGTTCACCTACTATTGGGGAAATAGTAGCGCGGCGATGTCAATGGAAGGAGATATCAATTTCCTAGAGTACTATACCCCATTCACAAAACATTATTCTGTTTCCACGAATGATGATTATAAAATCGAAACGGTCATCGACGAAACCTTCAATTACGTTCCTTTAAATTGGACAACGAATGTGGGAACAGCTGTCTGTCGTGGAAGAAATGGACTTACTTATTCCTTACATTTTTAAACTCATTCTTATGAAATACCCTATCACCTTATTTCTGCTTTTTGTCGTACTTCAACTGAGTGCACAAGAAACCAAGCCTTTGTATTCCATCTCTATTTTATCGCCTTCCATCGGCTTGGAGAAGAGCATACAAGAAAATAACTCGCTTAAATTATCTATAGGAAACTCCATCGGATATGGCAGCACAAATGGTTTACAGTCTAAATTATTCCTGCTGAGAGGCGAATACCGACACTATTATAACCTAGAGAAACGGAGAGACGAAGGGCGTCTCTCCACAAATTATTCTGGAAACTACATCGGATTATTTGCGGAGCCTTCTTTTGTTTTTAAGAAAGGGGAAGAGGCAACCAATATGTATGCTGGAGGTGTTTGGGGTATTCAACGAAACTACAACAGCCATTTCCATCTTGACCTATCGGTAAATGCAGGAATTGGGCAAAATGGATTTGAAACCAAAGCAGGATTGAGACTCGGCTTTTGGTTAAAATAAATGCCCCGAAGGGTCTGCATTTTTCATTCAAAAACCGTATTTTTGCACAAAATAATAGCAAAGAAGATATGAAATTTGGCGTAGTAGTATTCCCAGGATCCAATTGTGACGACGATACCGTCGGAGTCATTCAAAGTTTAGGCTATGAGGCTGTTAAACTTTGGCACAAAGAGACTGATCTACAAAACTGTGATTTCATCATCGTTCCAGGTGGTTTCTCTTACGGAGATTACTTGCGTTCTGGTGCTATTGCACGTTTCTCTCCTATTATGGAGCACGTTATTGAGCACGCTAAAAACGGTGGCTATTTAATGGGTATTTGCAATGGGTTCCAAGTTTTAGTAGAGGCGCATTTATTGCCGGGTGTTTTATTAAGAAACAGTTCCCAGAAATTCATTTCGAAGAATATCTACTTGAAAGCAGCTACGAACAATTCTTTGTTAACACAAGAATTAGACACGAATAAAGCCTACAAAATACCTATCGCTCACGCAGAAGGACGTTACTTTACAGATGAGAAGACGTTGGCTTCTTTGAAAGCAAATGACCAAATCTTGTTCTACTACTGTGACGAGAATGGCGAGGTGACAGAGGAATCTAATCCGAATGGAAGTCTTTTAAACATCGCAGGTATCTGTAACGAAGGTAGAAATGTATTTGGGATGATGCCTCACCCTGAAAGAGCGGCAGATCCAGATTTGAATAATACGGATGGATTAGAGATTATGAAGCAATTGATATTACAGACTGTTTAATCTTCCAAAGCACAACATAAAAAAGGCCTTTCTTTTCGAGAGGCCTTTTTTTTGTTCAGTCAAGTTAATAGATTAACGTAAATCGTTCACTTCTACACCCGGAAAGGCTTTCTTGTCAAAGCTGAAGAATTTATCATCAGCGTTTGCTTTTGGGTTCAATTTAGCGACTTTGAAGTGCTGCTTCTTTCCTGCTTTGTTAATAATTGTCCACTCACTCACAGTAAGATCTGCATTTGAGATTTTAAGGGCGATACTCTTCACTTGAGTACCTTTTGCTACAGGAGCTAACTCAACAGTGGAAACGCCAACCGATACACCTTTTAAAGAGATCTTATAGGCCTTCTTATCAAAGGAATAAATCTTAGCTGGATTCAAATCTCCTTCCGAAGGATCAAAGCTCGAGATGTTCACCTCATTGATTTCTTTGATGTAGGTGGCTACTTCTTTCCCATTATTAAAGATCTCTTGGCCAGCCGTTTTTAAGCGAAACTTAGTTCCCTTTACCGTGATAGATCCAGACATGGTCGCTGCACCTTCGGTTTGGTAAGTGAAGTTCGCGGAGAATGAACCCATCGCTTTGTACTTTTTCTGCATTCCATCAATCAAGCTTACTGCCTTATTCGACTGCGCGAATACGCTAAAACTCAAGCATAGTACTAATAGTCCTTTTTTCATCTTATAAGTTTTTCAAAATCTCTTCTAATTCCGTTTCTGATTTCACAAGCACTTCTCTGGCTTTGGAACCACCAAATGAGCCTACAATTCCAGCTGCCTCTAATTGATCAATTAAACGGCCTGCGCGGTTATACCCTAATTTCAACTTGCGTTGGATGAGCGAGGTACTTCCTTGCTGGTGCATCACAACTAAACGAGCTGCTTCATCGAAGAACGAATCTCGATCACTTGGATCGAAATCCCCGCGATCTTGTCCGCCCATTTCCTCTGAATCAGGTTCAGGCAATAAATAGGCAGAAGTATAACCTTGTTGGTTTCCGATGAAATCACAGATGTCTTCTACTTCTGGAGTATCTACGAAGGCACATTGCAAACGAATCACTTCTGATCCCATCGATAATAACATATCTCCCATACCCACTAACTGATCTGCGCCACCGGCGTCTAGAATGGTGCGGGAGTCAATTTTGGACATTACCTTAAACGAAAGACGCGCTGGAAAGTTCGCCTTAATCGTACCGGTGATGACGTTAACCGAAGGCCTTTGCGTCGCAACAACCAAGTGAATACCAATAGCACGTGCTAATTGAGCAAGACGAGCAATCGGGTGCTCTACTTCTTTACCAGCCGTTAACATCAAATCCGCTAACTCATCAATCACTAAAACGATATACGGCATAAAGTCGTGCTCATTTGGATTCAAGCGACGATTAATAAACTTCTGATTGTATTCCTTAATGTTACGGCAACCAGCGTCTTTTAACTTATCATAACGCAAGTCCATCTCCTTACAAAGCGAATTCAGCGTACTCACCACCTTCTTCGTGTCGGTGATAATCGCCTCTGCAGAATCAGGAAGACAAGCTAAGAAGTGGCGCTCTAATTTGTTGAAAAGCGACAATTCGACTTTCTTCGGATCGACCAAAACAAACTTCAACGTCGCCGGGTGCTTCTTGTAAATTAATGAAGTCAAGAGCATGTTTAAACCTACGGACTTACCTTGACCTGTAGCACCGGCCATTAAGAGGTGAGGCATTTTAGCCAAATCCGCAACAAAAATCTCATTCGAAATCGTCTTACCTAATGTGATAGGAAGGTCGTAGGTGGATTTTTGGAACTTCTCAGAGCCGATAACCGCACGAACTGGAACCATCTCACGGTTCTTGTTAGCTACCTCGATACCGATAGTGTCCTTACCCGGCATTTGGCCGATGATACGAACACCCATCGCGGCTAATGAGAGGGACAAATCATCTTCAAGAGAAGTGATTTTACTTACACGAACACCTGCTTTAGGAACAATCTCATACAAGGTAACCGTGGGTCCGATCGTTGCCTCAATCTTCTGAATCCCGATTCCGTAATTCAATAAAGTCTCGACAATCTTCTCCTTATTCGCCTTCAACTCATCCATCGTCACTTGCGATGTCTGGTTCTTTTGATCGTATTCTTTTAATAAATCAATGGTAGGGAATTGGTATTTAGGCAAATCAGCCGTTGGATCATATAGGCCAAATTGCTCTACCAAATCGTTCGCCTTAATCTCTCTAGATACCGGTGTAGGCTCTTCCTCGATCACCTCGTCAGCCACATCCGCCACCTTATAAGTAAAATCTAAGTCATCTTCTTTCTTTTCTTCCGCTACTACAGGATCTGGTAAAACCTCCACTGGCGTCGCAACTACCGGAACAATTTCCTCCACCACCGGCGGAACAATCGGTCTAAATGTTTCTAAATCATCATTATCTACATGAACCGCTGGGCCATCTTCATCAATAAATAGACTTTCCTCTTCTTCTTCCTCTTCTTCTTCAGCGGCCAAAGGAGCCGCAACAACTGCCTTTTTCGGATTCAGTTGATAGAATAATACCAAAAAGATAAATCCACCAAAACCAATCACAAAGATGGACAAGTAACCTAATAACTGATAAAGCTTCTCATTCACAAAATACCCCACTCCACCTCCGATAGAATGCGGCAAATCAAGGGAGAAAACAAAAAATCCAGCCAGTAAACTAAACCATAGGATGTAAAACAAGACCTGCCAAGAAAGGCGCTCTAAGGAATAAATCTCCTTCTTGAAACCTACTTTTAAGGCGGACAAATAGAATAAAGGAATTAAGAGTAAAGTGGACCAGCCGAATGTCTTAAATAAAAAGAAATGAGCAATTTTCGCGCCTAAAAGACCTGCAAAATTTTTAATGGGAATATCAGAGCCCTTGATGGTATCCACTACGCCACGCTCAACTTCGCTTTGGTCAGAAACGCCTACAAAAAAACTAGATCCAAAAGAGACTAACAGGAGTGTACCTATCAAAAACAAAAAGGCGGCAATAATTAACTGAATGCGGTATAGAACAGCACCATCCATTTTTCTTTTGGGCTTATCTTGCTCAAAATTAAGTTGTAAAGTGCTTGTAGGGTTACTTATCTTTTTTGCCATAGAAGGAACAAGGGTATAATCTTATAAATTTCGCTTTTTTGATCCGATTTACAAAATCAAATTACAGTCCTGCCGCGAGTATTTCTTGGTTAATTTCTTTAATCAAACCAGGGCCCTCATAGATGAAGCCGGAATAGATCTGAACTAAGGAGGCTCCAGCTTTCAATTTCTCAATAGCGTCTGCTCCAGAATGAATACCCCCTACCCCAATGATGGGAAATTGGCCGTTTGATTTTTGATGTAAATAAGCCACTACCTCGGTGGATCTTTTGGTCAAAGACTTTCCACTTAATCCTCCCATTTCCCCTTTGTGAGCAGATTGTAAGCCTTCGCGAGATAAAGTAGTGTTCGTAGCAATGACACCTGCTAACTTTGTTTCTAACACAATTTCAATCACATCGTCTAATTGATCATTACTTAAATCTGGAGCGATTTTTAATAAAATCGGTTTCTGCACCGGCTTCAAGGCATTCAACTCTTGCAGGGTCTGCAATAATTGCTTCAGTGGCTCCTTTTCCTGCAAAGCACGTAAATTAGGCGTATTAGGAGAGCTTACATTGACCACGAAATAATCTACGACATCATATAAGGCTTCAAATCCCTGGCGGTAATCGTCATCCGCTAGTTCATTCGGAGTTACTTTGTTTTTGCCCAAATTTCCACCCACAATTACCTTCGAACGACGCTTTTCCAAGCGAGTTTTCATCGCAGCTAAGCCTTCGTTATTAAAACCCATTCGGTTAATAATCGCTTCATCTTCGAGTAAACGAAATAAACGAGGCTTCGGATTGCCATCCTGCGGCTTGGGCGTAACCGTACCCACCTCAATAAATCCAAATCCCAATTCAGCGAATTCATCAATGAGCATCGCGTTTTTATCAAATCCGGCAGCTAAACCCACGGGATTCGGAAAATGTAGGCCAAAAACCGTGCGTTCTAATCGTTTATCCTCCACCTGAAACAAGGCTTTAAAGAGAGACGACATACCCGGAATTCGCAATGTTAGCCGAATTAAATCTGCGGCCAAGTAATGAGCACGCTCTGGATTAAACAAAAAGAAAAGGGGTTTTATGAAAATTTGATAAAACATGTGGATTTTTTGGACGAATTAAGAGACAAAAATACAAAAAAGGACGGGCTCATGCCGCACTCTGAAAAAAAATCCTAATTTTAAGATATCAAGCATTTTAGAAAAATTTATAGCCTATGTTAAGTCGTGTAGCCAATTCCATCTATTGGATGAACCGGTACATCGAGAGAGCTGACAATTATGCCCGCTTCATCTCGGTAAATTTCAACCTTGCCCTAGATTTACCCCCGAATGTCCCGGAACAATGGGAGCCATTAATCGTGGCCACGGCAGATCATTACAATTTCTTCGAGCATTATCCAGAGGCAAATCGTGAGAACGTTTTGTATTTTATGACATTCGATGTTAACAATCCGAACTCGATTCTCTCTTGTTTATATTCCGCGCGTGAAAATGCCCGCACGATTCGCGAGAGTATTTCAAAAGAGATGTGGGAGTATGTGAACCAAATCTATTGGAAAGTAAAGGACCGTGTAGAAGGAAGTAAAAGCTGGGAGTTAGCCCGATACCAAGGTTTTTTAGAGGAAATCAAATCCGGAAGTCAGTTATTTTACGGCATTGTCGATTCGACGATTACCCGTGGGGAAGGCTGGCATTTTGGTCAATTAGGAAAACTTTTAGAACGAGCAGACAAGACAACTCGCTTCTTAGATGTCAAATACTTCACGCTATTGCCTAATGTAGATGCAGTGGGATCTCCCTTAGATCTTTTGTTATGGTCGTCTGTTTTAAAATCCGTTTCGGCCTACAATATGTTTCGCCAGCAATACAAAGTGGTGAATCCCACGAATATTGTGGAGTTTTTGATCTTAGACAAAGGATTTCCGCGTTCAGTCGTTCATTGTCTAACGGAGGCTGAACAATCGCTATATGCCATTTCAGGCACCTCGTTTGATCATGGGTATTCGAATTTAGCCGAAAAAAAACTCTCTAAGATTCTTTCTGAAGTACAATTCACAGAAATCGAGGACATATTGAATACGGGACTGCACCAGTTTTTGGATGCTTTTCAAAGCTCCAACAATGATATCGGGCAAACCATACACGATACTTATTTTGACTTAAAGCCGGTCAATTAAGCCGGCTATTTGATAAAATTAGTGTAATATTGCGCTCCCATTTGCCACCCTCATCATATGACATATTGTTTAGGAATTACTGTTAAAGAAGGATTGATTGCGATTGCTGATACGCGTATTACCGCAGGTAATGAAGTGTATTCAAATAAGAAAATCTCTATTCATGAGATCAAAAATCATTCACTCTTCATCATGACCGCAGGATTGCGTTCCGTGCGCGACAAGGCGGTAACCTACTTTAATCAAGCCATAGAGGATGAGGAAGAAAGTTATGATTATATGTTTCAGGCGGCTACGTCCTTTGGCCAGAAACTAAAACAAGTGGCTGCAGAAGATCGCGAAACTTTAGAAAAAGAAGGTTATGCTTTCAATCTACATGCCATAGTGGGCGGGCAAATGCCTAAAGACAGCGAACACAAGCTATTTTTAATCTTTCCGGAAGGCAATTGGATTGAGATAAATGATGGATTAAAATACCAGATTATTGGTAATTCTAATTACGGCAAACCTTTATTGAATCGCAATTTAACCCATGAAACCTCGCTCAAAGAGGCTTTGAAGATGGGTTTCTTATCTTTTGACGCCACCCAAGTCAGTGCGAACGATGTCGATTATCCCATCGATGTGGTCGTTTACGAAAAAGGAAGTTTCAAGGCAAAAGAAGTCCGTTTATACAAGAAAGACATGCAAGCAATTTCTGATGATTGGAATGAAGCCTTGCGAAAATCGCTCGCAGGAATTGATGAGGGATGGATGAAAGAGTTAATTTCACCTTCGAAATGATCGCTCGCATCCAGCATAAACTACGGTATGATTACAGTGAGTCGGTCACTTTGGATCCTCATGTCCTCTATTTACACCCACGAAAAAGTGCGCTTTTAACGGTTCAAGATTTCCTATTAGACATCCTACCCAACCCTGTACAGGTATCTAAAAACCTGGATCCAGAGGGAAATATTCAAAATATCTTGTTCTTCAAAGAGCCAACGAATTTCTTAGAAATCGAAATGAAGGCAACGGTGGAAACGACAGAATTTAATCCTTTTGATTTTGTTTACTTTCCTTTTGAAAGCAAATCCCTACCCATCTCCTATTCCCGTTCTTACCAAAAAACCCTCAGCCCTTATTTAGGCTTAGAAGGCGTTACCCCTCATGTGGAACAAATGGCTAGGCAGATCGCATCCGGGGTTCGTTACAGCACATCCGCCTATCTTTCTGCGTTGAATGAGTTCATCTTTACCAATTTTGCTTACGAAATTCGCGAAGAAGGAAATCCCAATACCCCGGAATTTACGCTGATTAACCGCAAGGGATCTTGCAGAGATTATGCGGTCTTATTTTCTGCCCTGTGTCGAGCCATGGGCTTAGCTACGCGATTTGTTTCCGGCTATTACATCGGTGTTGCGCCTGTTGATGTCCCTAACCAAACGCATCATTTACATGCTTGGGTGGAGGTTTATTTGCCTGGTGGTGGCTGGAGAGGCTACGATCCTACGCAGCACGAGGTCGTTTCTGGGAATCACATTCCACTAGCCGCCTCTTGTTTACCGGAGGAGATTACGCCTGTTTACGGATCGTATCGAGGTGCCGCAAGCTCCTTATTAACTACCAACGTATTTATTGAAAGAATTTAGCCGACTAATAATTGGGCCAAAAGATAATCCGCAATCAAAATCGCAATACACGAATTGGTTACTGCGGCAGTACTCGCCGTTCCTACTTCGTAGGCACCACCTTTTGTATAGAATCCTTTGAAGGCAGAAATCGTGACAATCAAAAAGGAAAATACCACTGATTTCGTCAACGCAAAAATCATATAGTTGCCTTTGAATTGGAATTGCAATCCGTGAATGTATTCTTGCGGAGAGATGGCTCCCGTTAACCATCCCGCTAAATAGCCTCCGTAGATCGCTAAAAAGCATGCAAGCGTCACAAGCATAGGGAATGTAATCATCGCAGCGATGATTTTAGGTAAGACTAAATAGGAGCGAGAATTAATTCCCATCACTTCAAGCGCATCAATTTGTTCCGTGATACGCATTGTTCCTAATTGACCTGCGATATTAGAACCAATTTTACCAGCTAAAACGACACAGGTAATGGTAGGCCCCATTTCTAAAATGGTTGAATCACGAACAATTAAGCTGATAATGTATTGCGGCACAAAAGGGTTATCCATATTCGCTGCGGTTTGAACGCAAGTCACAGCCCCTAAGAAGGTGGACACAATCGCCACAATCAAGACCGAATTAATACCGATATCCACACATTCTTGAAATGTCAAGGCGAGATAAACCCGAAATTTTTCTGGATTTGTAAAAAGCTTACCCAGGAAGATTAAATATTTGCCTAATTTTGACATCTGATTGGTATATTACACATCGATATTTATCAAAGATAATGAACAAAACGGTTATAATTAGTGGGGGTAGCCAGGGAATTGGCAAAGCGTTGGTAAAAAAATTCCTTTCAGAAGGATTTACCGTATTTACGTGTTCGCGAACAAGCGAGAAATTGAAAGCCCTTTCGGCTGAATTCAATTCAACTTCACTGCATACGTTTGTCGCAGACTTAAGTGACAAAAAACAGTGCCAGGACTTTGCAGGATGGGTTTTAGGCCAAACCAAAACCATTGATGTCCTGATCAACAACGCTGGATTTTTTATGCCGGGTCAAATCCAAAACGAAGAGGATGGCGTCTTAGAACGTCAAATCGAAGCTAATTTATATAGCGCCTATCATTTAACGCGCGCCGTATTACCTACCTTGCAAGCCCAAAAATCAGGCCACATTTTCACCATCTGCTCTACGGCATCTATCACGGCTTACACAGCCGGTGGATCGTATTGCATCAGTAAGTTTGCCTTATTAGGTTTTACTAAAGTCTTACGCGAAGAAACGAAACTGCAAGGCATCAAAGTGACAGCCATCTTACCTGGGGCTACTTTAACACCCGCTTGGGATGGCGTAGAATTGCCTGAGTCGCGCTTTATACCCGCAGACGATGTCGCATCGACGATTTATTCGGCTTATACGATGAATCCGTCCACGGTTTTAGAAGAAATACTCATCAGACCACAATTAGGGGACATCGAGCTATGAGACCCTGGGATAAATACAGCATCACGGAACTGCCTGAAATAGCCGCTAGCCTCATTCGTGAGACGAAAGACTACCCCAATGTGTGGTTATTTCGCGGTGAAATGGGTGCTGGTAAAACAACCTTAATTAAGGAGATTTGCCACCAATTAGGAGTGGCGCAATCTGTTCAAAGCCCCACCTTTTCACTCGTAAATGAATATGTGGATGGCAAAGGTAATCCCGTTTATCATTTTGATTTATACCGATTGAAGAACGCACAAGAGGCTTTTGACATCGGATTAGAAGAATATTTAGACTCTGGGCACTTGTGTTTAGTGGAATGGCCAGAGCAGGCGGAGGAGTTTTGGACCTTTGAACATCTAGAACTAAACGTCTCCCACGTCGATGACGCGCACCGTAAATTAGAAGTCGTATGGCGAAGATACTAGAGCACAATCCCTTTCAGGATTTACTTTCAAAACAGGGCATCGCCCCTTTAGAGGCGATGGCTTGGACAAAGCAGAATGCCCAAAGCATCCGAATCAGTCTACCTAAGGAATCCGATCCCAACGAAAACCGCATTTCTTTAAGCCCACAAGCCGTTGCCTTATTAACCAATAATGGCCACGAAATTGTGATCGAAAAAGGGGCTGGTGAACGTGCAGGCTTCAGTGATTCTGACTATTTATTAGCCGGAGCGAGTGTGAGCGAGGATGTGGCGATGATTTGGCAAAGTGCGTTGACTTTAAAAATTACCCCTCCTACCATCGCTGAAATCGCGCGCATGAAAGAAGGTCAAGCCTTTATTTCGAGTGCCTCGTACCAGCATTTGTCATCCGAATTAATCGATGCGATGAATGCCAAAAAGCTGATGGCCATCGGCCTAGAATTCGTCGAAGACAATGGCGGCGGCTTTCCTTTCATCAAAATAATGGCAGAAATAGCCGGACAATTGATCTTGCCGATAGCCACCGATTTAATTCAAAAGAAAAAAGGATTGCTTTTAGGGCATGTCACAGGTGTTCCTCCTTGTAATCTAGTGCTGTTAGGTGCGGGTCAGGTGGTGGAGCAAGTGGCGCGAGCGGCAGCGAGCGCAGGCATTCAATTCCAAGTTTTCGATAAAGACATTTATAAGTTACAACGCCTAAAAGCGGCGCTGGGATTCCCCATCGTCACGCAGGTAATTGATTCGGAAAATTTAGCTAAAGCTTTACAGGAAGCCCAAATCATCGTAGGTGCCTTGCGTTCAGACAGCGGAATTACTCCTTGCATCGTGACGGAAGAGATGGTGAGCAAGCTGAAACCTGGAACGTTGATTCTGGATGTCTGTATTGACCAAGGCGGCTGTTTTGAGACTTCAGAGCCTTGTACGATTCAAAAACCCACCTTCGAAAAATACGGCATCACTCATTTCTGTGTTCCTAACATCCCATCCCTTGTGGCTCACACCGCTAGTTTAGCGATGAGCAACCTCATGACGTCTTTCATCTTGAAGGCGGGGAAGACTGGGGGTGTGGAAGAAATGCTTTGGCAAGGAAAATCCTTCATGAAAGGCGTATTCTGCTACCGCGGCTTCGTAACACAACCAAGCACAGGAAAATTGTTCCACAAACCTGTCAAAGACATTCAATTATTATTACTAAGTAAGAGTTAAATCATGATCGAAGATTACACAGCCCTTTCAAACGCGCCTAATTCCCCAGACTTAAACGGAAAATACTTAGGTCTCATTTCCTCTGATTTTATCAAAGTAGCCGATACCCTGAAAGAGGCGTCTTACCAAATCAAAAAACGAGGATTCTCCGATTTCCCCATCTTCGTGACCTCCCAACGTCCCATCGAAATCGGCCAAAAACTGATCGGCGTAAGTGAATTGCACGAAAATAAGTGGAATTACCATGCTTCGATGATGGAAGAATTTGTGCAGCGTAAACTCATCGCAGAAGAGAACATGGAGCTCTTCGTCCAAAACTTCAAAGATATCGAAGAATTCGCTTGCCTCTTTGTGGTGGATGGGCAGTTTACGAATTTTGTGTTTATTCCTTTTCCGGAAGACAAATAGCAAAGTTCAAAGACCAAAGTTCAAAGAGCAAAGACAAAATAGAATGGTTCAAATTAGGCTGAATTATTTTGATTCAAGGTGATAATTGTACGTCCTAAAATCTTAAGAATCTCCTCCAATTCATCCAATAGTAAATTACCATCTTCCATGTTTATTAGGTCAGATGCAACGAGTAATTTCAGCCAATAGCGGGTTTCTCTCGCTTCTTTGTAAGAAATAGAAATTTTGTAATGAAAATCTTTCTTCGAAAAGCCTCCAATTGCTTCTTCTAAATTTGCTCCAATTGAAGTACTAGATTTTAAAAGCTGCTTTGATAGCACAAATTCCTTCTTTTCATTTGATAATCGTATACAAACTGGAATTAAATTCAATGAAAATTGAAACGCTTTTTCTTGGACAATATTAGTATAGGTCATAGTGGTGTTTTTTTATAAAACTACACTAGCAACCTTTGGGGAAACCCTAAAAAACTGATAATAACTACCAACTTAATGATAACTTCCAAATTTTGACTTTGCTCTTTGAACTTTGCTCTTTGCTCTTTGAACTTTGAACTTGAGTCTTTGCTATTTGGTATTTGAACTTTGGTCTTTGTATTTTGAAAAAGGATGAAAATCCTGCACCATCTGCGTTAAATACGCCCGATCCAAGTGGGTATAAATCTCCGTCGTTAAGATCGATTCATGGCCTAACATCTCCTGAACGGCGCGCAAGTCAGCTCCGCCTTCAATTAAATGGGTTGCAAAAGAATGGCGAAAAGTATGGGGGCTGATTACTTTCGTGATGCCTGCTTTCGCGGCGAGGTCTTTACAAATCAAGAAAACCATCACCCGGCTTAAGCCAGAACCTCGGCGGTTTAGAAAAACGAAGTGGGTGGCGTCTTTTTTGACGGACACAGATGGCCTAACTGATTCCAAATACAAATTCAAATACTTGAATGCATCGCGGCCAGCGGGAATCAGACGCTCTTTGTCGCCCTTTCCACGGACTTTGATGAAGCCTTGATCTTCGTAGATATCTTCTCTTTTTAGGCCAATTAATTCAGAAACGCGTAAACCGGCCCCATATAAAAATTCCAGCATTGCTCGATTTCGTACCCCTTCCGGACTAGAGAGATCTGCCTGTTCAAGTATGGCCGTAATCTCGTCGAAAGAGAGGGTGTCGGGTAATTTGCGCCCCATCTGGGGATTTTTTACGTGAACGGTGGGGTCTGCTTTTAGGGTGCCATCGAAAACGAGAAATTGAAAAAAAGCACGAATGCCTGAAAGGGTGCGCGATTGGGTGCTTGCTTCGATACCTAAGGAATGTAGGTCTTTTAAGAAGGCCAAAATATGAGATTCCTCTACCTCGCTAATCGCAATAGGAGCAATAGATAGATAGGTGGACAGCTTTTGGATATCCCGTAAATAGGCTTCGTGGGAGTGCTTGGATAAGCCACGCTCTATTTTCAAGTAATCACCAAAAGACTGGATTTCTGTCTCCCACATATACATTTTGTGCTATGAATCCCGTAAATTTAAAGTAATTACGTATTTTTACACCGCATGTCCCTTTTTAAATATGGTAAGAAAGAAAATATTAATCCTGAATGGTCCTAATTTGAATTTATTAGGCACACGAGAACCAGAAATCTATGGGGCACAGACGTTCGAGCAGTTTTTGGAAATCTTACAAGATAAATTCGGCCAGCAACTAGATATCTCTTACTTCCAATCCAACGAAGAGGGAGCTTTAATTAATAAATTGCACGAAGTGGGATTTACCTATGATGGCATTTTATTCAATGCGGGAGGGTATACACACACTTCGGTGGCCTTAGGCGACGCAGTAGCAGCCATCAAAACACCCGTGATTGAAATTCACATTTCAAATGTTCACGCACGAGAAGAGTTCCGCCACCACAGTTATTTAAGTCCTAAAGCAAAGGGAATCATCGTCGGTTTAGGCTTGCGCGGTTATGAATTAGGCCTTTATTCTTTCCTTTAAACCATGTTATCCTTCTACCCTGGCCCCTCTAAGGTTCATCCAGAGGCCCTTGGATACATTCAAGAGGCTTTTGAGCAGGGTATTGTCAGCATCAACCATCGAAGTGAGCGATTCGAAAAACTGCTCGAGGCTACATTTGAGGTGCTTCATCAGAAATGGAATATCCCATCGAATTATACCATCTATTTCGTTTCTTCCGCTACTGAGGCTTGGGAGATTGTCATTCAATCCCTCGTTAGAGAAAAATCAACTCACTTATATAATGGAGCCTTTGGAAAAAAATGGGCGCATTATGCGGCATCCACCGCAGAATCTATTGAGTTCTCTTTGGACCAAAGCTTAGCCGAAATCGGCCTTCAACTAGGTCCTATCAAGGGAGATACGCTATGTCTAGTTCAAAGTGAAACTTCGAATGGGACCGGCCAGCAAATACGAAGAGCTGATTTTCAATTAACAGAAGACGCCCTAATCGCCGTGGATGCCACCTCCTCAATGGGCGGAATTGAATTGCCGTGGGATGAAGCCGATGTTTGGTTAGCATCCGTACAGAAATGCATCGGAATTCCAGCGGGAATGGGCCTACTCATTTGTTCTCCCAAGGCATTAGCTAGGGCAAAAGAACTAAATCGATCGACGCATTATAACGATGTTTTGTTTTTGGAAGAAAACAGAAAAATGTTTCAGACGCAAATGACACCGAATGTGTTGAGTATTTACCTAGTTTACCGATTAACGCAGCAGCTGCCTTCGTTATCAGAAGTACATCTTGCCACTTTAGCTAAAATGAAATTGTGGACGGATTTCTGGGACAATCAACCTGATTTTAGCTATTTAATAGAGAACCCAGCGTTGCGTTTGCCTACGGTTTTGGCCTTAACAGGGGAACCAGGTAAGATTAAGCAATTGCATCAACTCTGCTTAAAAAAAGGTATAGAACTAGGAAAAGGCTATGGCGCTTGGAAGGAAACCAGTTTCCGTATTGCAAACTTCCCCAGCCATACGTTTGAAGATATTGAAACACTCATCCAAACCATACAATATGAACTTTAACTCAAAAGAGATTTTATCCTCCTCGCTGATCCTTTTTTCCGTGATTGATATCTTAGGGTCCATTCCCATTATCATCGAATTGCGTAAAAAAAATGGAGATATCCATCCTGGACAGGCGACTTTAGCCTCGGGAATCATCATGATCGGGTTCTTTTTTGCCGGAAAATTCATCCTCCATTTATTAGGGGTCGATACTAATTCCTTCGCCATGGCGGGGGCCTTGATCATCTTCCTCATCGGTATGGAGATGACGCTTGGTCGAAACATTTTCAAAAGTGAAGAAATCGAGACTAATACGCATTCCATTGTACCATTAGCCTTCCCTATCATCGCTGGAGCGGGAACGATGACGACTTTAATTTCCTTGAAGTCACAATTTGAAGAGGAAAATATCATTATCAGTATCTTCATTAACCTCGTATTCATCTACATCGTCTTACGCTCTAGCGTGTGGATCGAGAAGAAACTAGGAAATGCAGGGACGCAGATTTTGCGCAAGATTTTCGGGGTAATTTTGATTGCGATCGCGATTAAAATCTTTAAATCACGTTTGATGTAGATGGCCAAAAAACAAAAATATTACGTGATTTGGGCGGGTCATCAGAAAGGGATCTTTGATTCTTGGGCGGAGACCGAAAAGAACATCAAAGGCTATGCGGGTGCGCAATACAAGTCTTTTGAATCGAAAGCCGAAGCTGAAAGCGCCGCTAAAAAGAATTATTGGGCCAGCGTTTCACCAGCTTCTAAGACGAAAACGCCTCGCTTAAACGCGGCTAAAATTGTCGTTCCAAGTATTTCGGTGGATGCTGCCTGCGCAGGCAATCCAGGTAAATTGGAATACCAAGGCGTAAATACAGAAACGAAAGAAGTGTTATTTGCGCGCGGTCCCTTTCCAGAAGGCACCGTTAACTTAGGTGAGTTTTTGGCCATTGTTCACGGTCTGGCCTATTTAAAGAAATTAGATTGTCCATATCCTTTGTATTCAGATTCGAGAACGGCTATTGCTTGGGTAAGAAACAGAGCGATCAAAACGAATCTTGAGCGCAATGCACGAACGGAAGAATTATTCCAGATGGTCGATAATGCCATCGCGTGGTTAAAAAGTAACCATTACACGACTAAAGTTCTGAAATGGGAAACGGAGGACTGGGGTGAAAATCCGGCGGATTATGGCCGAAAATAGATCTACTTTTGAGTTCAAACAATTTTCGCTACATCACGGTAATCCGGGATTGAAGATTAGTACGGAGGCCTGTCTTTTTGGCGCTTGGGCTTCTATGAAGGCACGGGGTAATTGTCTAGATATTGGAACGGGATGTGGTTTGTTAGCTTCCATGCTCGCACAAGCCAATCCCACTTGTTCGACGAAAGCACTTGAAATTCACCCCGAAGTGGCCAAAATTGCTTCCGAAAATTTCAATAGCAGTCCTTTTAAAGAACGCCTGCAAGCCATCGAAGCGAACGTTTTAACATTTAAGTCAGAAGAAAAATTCGATTTCATCTGCTCTAATCCACCTTTTTTTACAAATCACCTCGCGGCTTCGGATGAAGCAAAACACATGGCGATTCATGCGGATCATTTAAGTCCGGTAGATTTAGCAGCCTCCATTGATCGACTACTAACAAAAGAGGGAGAATTTGCGGTGCTGTATCCGGAAGATGTTTTGGCCCAATTCGAACAATCTCTACAGGTAAATGGGCTATTCTTACATGAAAAGGTAACCATCCATTCCACCCCCTCTAGCCCCGTATTACGCGTAATGGCGAACGGATCTAGGAAAAATAATCCAATCAAACAGGACCGAATAAATATCAAAACAGAACTAGGGGAATACAGCCCGGAGTTCATCGAATTATTAAGACCCTATTATATCATCTATCCTTCGCAATAATTTTGTATTTTTGCTCGTATGTTACAGCTATCCATCGTAGTCCCTCTTTATAACGAAGCCGAATCGCTTCCAGAACTATGTTCTTGGATCGATCGAGTGATGAAAGAAAATGCATTTTCTTACGAAATGATCTTCGTAAACGATGGCAGTAACGACAATTCCTGGGAGGTTTTAAAGCAATTATCCACGCAGTACAGCACGATTATAGCCATCTCTTTCGCGCGTAATTATGGCAAATCGGCAGCTCTTCACGAAGGATTCAGCAAGGCTTCAGGCCAAGTAGTGATCACGATGGATGCGGATTTACAGGATTCTCCAGATGAGATACCTGAATTATATCGATTGATTACAGAGGAAAATTACGATCTGATTTCAGGCTGGAAACAGAAGCGCTTTGATCCTATTTCGAAGACAATTCCCACTAAATTATACAATGCAGCAACCCGCAAATTGTCAGGCGTTCATTTACATGATTTCAATTGCGGCTTGAAAGCCTATAAAATTGAAGTAGTGAAAACGTTACGTTTGTACGGTGAAATGCACCGCTACATTCCGGTTCAAGCGAAATGGAACGGATTTACGAAGATTGGCGAGAAAGTAGTTCAACACCAGGCGCGCAAGTATGGAGCGACTAAATTTGGTTTAGAGCGCTTCCTATATGGTTTCTTGGATCTGTTATCGATTTCATTTGTGCAGATTTTTGGCAAACGTCCGATGCACTTATTTGGAAGCCTAGGAATCTTGTCCTTTTTAACGGGTTCTGGTTTGACCATCTATTTAATGGGTGTTAAAATTTATAACATTGCTTATAATTTAAAGTACCGCAATGTCACAGACAATCCGCTGTTCTTTTTAGCGCTAGTGGCCATCATACTGGGTGTACAGCTCTTTTTAGCCGGTTTTATCGGAGAGTTATTGATTACGAACTCAGATAAGACGACGAATTATCAAATCAAGGAAGAAATATCCTAATTATGCCAAACAATGATCTAAGCTGGCTTAGCCGCTCTGAACTCTTGATCGGACCGGATGGGATCGATAAATTACAAAAATCACACGTTTTAGTTGTCGGATTAGGGGGCGTAGGCTCCTTTGCCGCTGAATTCATCGCGCGTTCTGGTGTAGGCCGAATGACCATCGTGGATGGAGACGTAGTCGATCCTACGAACCGTAACCGACAATTACCCGCTTTAGCGACAAACCATGGGGTTTCTAAAGCCCAAATCATGGCCGAACGCCTACTAGCCATCAACCCAGCTCTTGAATTAACGGCAATCGAACAATTCTTAAGTCCTGAAGAGGCGAAGAACTTGTTAGAAACGACGAAATTCGATTACGTCATGGACTGTATCGATTCCGTAACCCCTAAAGTCACCTTGCTAAAAACAGCTTATGACTTGGGATTTAAAATCGCAAGCTCGATGGGCGCAGGAGGCAAAATGGATCCCACCCAAATTAGAACAGCTGATCTCCTGAATACCCGCGAATGCTATTTAGCCTCTTTAGTGCGCAAACGTATTCGCAAGATGGGAGTAGGCAAAGGGATTAAAGCGGTGTTCTCTTTGGAAAAAGTCAAAGACGAATCACTTATTCTGACTGACGGAAGCAATTTTAAGAAGTCTGCTTATGGAACGATTTCTTATTTACCAGCCGCCTTCGGAGGCGTAGTCGCATCCATCGTCATTCGCGATCTATTAGACGAACCCATCCCGATGGAGAAGAAACTTAAATTACCCAAAAAGAATGATCAAAATAGGCGTCATTAATGTGTCTGACCGGGCTAGCGCGGGTATCTACGAAGATATTCCTGGCAAGGCTGTAGTCGAATTATTAAAAGAATACCTCGAATCCGATTTCGAGGTGGTGTACGCCGTCGTTCCCGACGAACAAGACCAGCTCGAGGCGAAGATGATCGATATGTCAGAAGAGGTTTGCCTGCTTGTCACCACTGGAGGAACAGGTCCAGCCCTGCGCGATGTCACCCCAGAAGCAACAGAGGCAGTTTGCCAAAAGATGATGCCGGGTTTTGGCGAGTTAATGCGCTCTGTGAGCTTGCAATATGTTCCTACCGCTATCCTAAGTCGCCAAACAGCCGGCATTCGAAATCAAACGTTAATTCTAAATTTACCAGGAAAACCGAAAGCCATCAGACAATGCTTGGAGGCAGTTTTCCCAGCCATCCCTTATTGCATCGATCTAATTGGTGGACCATTTTTAATGTGTAGGGAGGAGAATATGAAGGCTTTTAGGCCTAAGTAGAGCGAAGCTCTACTCAAAGTTCAAAGAGCAAAGTTCAAAGTTGTTCTTTCATCTTTGAATTAAATTTCAAATTCTATATCTACCATTATTTTTCAATTTTACTTATCGTTATTTGATTCGTATACAATTGAGAATTTTTGACAAGAAAAACTCGATGCTAACTTTCATTCATTTTAATACTTTTTAGATTGTTGTTAATTTGAGAAAGTTCAGAAATATGTATTTTTTTTACAACTGAAATCAATGCTAAATTGAGAATAAGCTTAAATGTTAGGTATTCATTATTTTTGTCCCAAGTACTAGGGTCAAGTAAATTGTTAAAAAGCCCTAATGGCGCGAACATAGTATGTGTAGCCCTTACTGTAGTAGCCCTGAATGCCATTGTAGAAATGCTGGGGCCACGCTTTGAAGTCGTCGAACTCCGTAGAACTCCAATAGCCGGAATACTCAAAACCTCCAACCTCTGATTTTTGTAAATAAAGTAAATTGAGTTCATATTTTGAAGGTAAGTACCAATCACCATAAGTTACTCCATCAACAGTTACTGAATACTCATTACAAACCGTTGCAGCAAATGCATTACCATCTACAGCTCCTTGATTTGCAATAATTAGTGCAGTATTTTTTAAACCAGCACCAACCCCATCTGCCCTTGCTCTTGTATTTGTATTTGAACCACCATACCACCTGATTCCGGTACTTTGATCTGATGTTGCAGCAATTAAACCGTGTTTACCATTGTCATATACATAAAATACTATACCACCACCATATGACTCTCCTATTGTATGTGTGCTGACATCAGATGTTGTTGTCCATGTTAAAGTTCCACTTCCAGTTGATGTTAATACTTGACCATTAGTGCCAGCACTTATTAATCCCGTTCCTCCTTTCGCAACAGCTACCGCAGTTCCACTCCATACGCCACTAGTGATTGTTCCAACACTTGTTAAATTAGATAAAGAAGTTAATGTACTATTATTTGTAGCAGTTATATTCCCAGACAAAGTGGCTGTTCCAGCGTTTCCACTGATATTTATTTGATCTCCTGTATTAGTACCGGAAAGAGTAATAATACCTAATTTAGATTTGATTGATTCCGAAGTTTCTATATTCAAATCTCCTGATTTATTAAAAGCAAATGATCTAATTATCATCATGCTAGGATTTAAATGGGTGTAATCATAATTTCTAGTATTATTGTTATTATAATTAACAGGGCCTGGGCCTTGTGGACCCAAAAAATCAACAACAGTAGGACCATAAAAATTTTCAGAACTACTTATAAATTCAGTTGAACCTTGATAGGTGCCCAACATGACATTTTCTAATTTATTTATCAAAATATGTTCATTAGTCCTGATTTTAAGCAATTCATCTCTACTTGGCAAATACCAATCTGCATAGCCTCCATATGAATAATTATAGGCGAATAATGCGGCCCCTCCATTGTTTCCAGCTTTAGCAATAATTTTATTTGTATTCTCCATTCCGGAACCTAGGGCCACACTTGTTTGAGGATTGTAGTAATTTTGATTTT
The DNA here is from genome assembly GCF_004307425.1 of Aquirufa antheringensis. Taxonomy (GTDB): domain Bacteria; phylum Bacteroidota; class Bacteroidia; order Cytophagales; family Spirosomataceae; genus Aquirufa; species Aquirufa antheringensis. The sequence continues at coordinate 581,995 of NZ_SEWZ01000001.1, read as the reverse complement.
GAAGAGGATTGAAATTAAGATAATAAAATGGTTCAATTGCAGGATTAATGCCATTGTAACCATTGATATTATCATAAATATAATTCATATCGTTTAACGTTCTCCAATCGATTATAACCCCTTTAGTGACACCATCCACATACCCAATGTCTCCAGGTTCTAAAATATAACCAACAACGCCACCGAAGGCAAAATCCCCCACTTCTAAATTTGCAAGAGCTGATCCAGAACTATTTTTCCAACTTAAACCGTCATAAACTTGCAATTCACCATTTCCACAATTGGTACAATAAATTGTAGTTCCTTGAGGAATTTTTTCCGTTCTAGTTGGAACTACGTTCGTTCCATCCAAAACACTTCTTTCTGCTTTGGTCATTCTAGGTGGAAGAAATCCTTTAGTTGTGGAATTAATTTCAAGTGCCGAATAATTACTTGCCACTGGAGTACCTACAGAAATCCTAGAAGCGATTGCATCTCCTATATTTGGTGTAACTAATGTTGGGGAAGTAGCTCTAACTACATTTCCTGTTCCGGTTGTAGAAATCTCTTCCACCATACCCGAGCCTACTGATACTCTACCAAGTACTTTATTACTTGAACTAAGATTTTGTATTTTCCCGAATGTGATATTTGCGTCAGCAATCTTGTTTGTAGTTACCGCATTAGCTGCGATAGTTAATGAATACGTACCTGTCACATCACCCGAATGCTCTAGATCAGTCAGATTTGCTTTTAAATCCAATGCCGATAGTGTAGCCGTACTTATAGGTTTGAGTGCATCACTTGTATTGTCTACGTTACCTAAACCCACTTTTGCTTTACTAATGCCAGTAGCTAATTTTGCATCCGTCACTGCAAGATCTGCTAATTTTATCGTGCTTATTCCTCCATCAGCAATTACTCCTGACGAACTATTTGCAGTAATATATGCCTTTACCGCCTTTTGGGATGGATATAATTCGTCACTAGGAGATAGCCCTCCTAAATCAGTTGCTATCGATTTATTAGAAACATTTTCCTTCAATGCTAAACCCGCTATAACATCTGCAGCGTTGGACTTTAAACCTAATGCCGTATTTGTGGCTAAGCCGCTTAAATCTTGATCCCCTGTATTTGACCCAGTAATCCCCTCCAATTTTGTCTTTTCTGCCGATGTATAATCATTGCTGGATAAACCTTTGCCCGTGATCTTATCAACCTTCAAGGCTAGACCACTATCTACTTTGAAAATAGTTGCTTTCAGAACTAAACTGCTGTCTACTTTCGTTTTATTCACTTTTAATGCCAAAGCTGTTGTAGTTGCATAACCACTCAAATCTTGATCCCCTGTATTTGTCCCAGTAATCCCCTCCAATTTTGTCTTTTCTGCCGTTGTATAATCATTGCTGGATAAACCTTTACCCGTGATCTTATCTACTTTAGTTGATAGGCTATTTTCAATTGCTAGCGACGTTTTCAAAGCATTTAAACTTGAAACACCCGTCCCTCCTTTTTCTAGGGGAACAATACCCGATATATTAGTGGCATCTACGCTATTTGCAAAGTGGGCATACGCAACATACTGAAATTGTGTAGCCCCCAATAAGGTAAAACTAGTTCCTCCTGCGGGATCCATTTCAATCTTTAAAAATTTAGGATTATTCTTCCAGCTGATAGCAGAAAAATCGCCTGTTGATGTACTCGCATTTGCATCTCCAATTACAACGTTAAATAATCCCTGGGCATTCGTTGTCACCTTTCGAGTTTCAGTATACTCAGCTGAACCCGTTGTACTTCCTTGCAATATGCTGAGTCTTAAATTTACCTGTTGGTTTGCTAGTATTGCATTGCTTGAATTACGCGCAACACCTTGAAAATTAAGTCCCATTTGAGCAAATGAACTTAGACTTACAAATAGTAGAAAAAAGGAGAGTATTACTTTGGATTTCATCTTCAGTTTAAATGCTTATAGTTTAATAATTTTGAATATTGCCGTTCGAGTTTCGCCCACTATTGGCCTAAATAAAAAGCGGATAAAATAGGCTCCAGAAGCATATTTATCCACCACGAGCTCTGTTGAGTAATTGCCAAAAACCAGCCCTGCCTCATGCCGATAAAGTTCTACACCCAAGAGATTAACCAAGGCATAGGATAGTTCTCCAGCTTCAGGTAAAGCTAAATCAAGATACACAGTGGAAACAACGGGGTTAGGACCTATTTGAATTTGACTCGAAAATTGATTTGTTGGAAATTCTGAAATAGCCGTCACTAAATTTGCCTGAGGTTGTAAAACCCCTGTGTTTAAGGTAAGGCTAGTACTGACAAAACTCGCAATAGAAACAGACTCCCCTAAACTCCATTCTAAACCAGTTGAAAAGCCCCCACCAGAATTAAGCGTATAAGGCGAAATTGACTGACAGAACGCAGCCAAATGAATCAAAAGAAAACAACAGCTTAGGAAAAGTACTTTCATTAAAAATCAGTCAAGTCCACTAACTATGAATAATAGTTAAGCGGCAACTAAATGTAAAATGAAAGCTAGCAAAAGAGGAATATATTAGAGATTGCTTAGTCGGGACTTATAAAATGGCGACTAAATACTGTACTTTGCAGCAAATTCAGCTGGTGTACAGGAATGAACTTTCCGAAAGGCGTCATAAAATCCATGCTTGGTTTTAAAACCAGCTTCAAGTGCCAAAGCTTCTTGCGTATATTGATTTAGATAGCCCTCTTTGATTTTTTCAACTACGTATTTAATGCGATAACCATTTACATACTCTGTAAATCGTAGTTCAAAATAGCGATTCAAAATAAAAGAAAGTTCGTGGAGTGGTTTATCAATCGCAACGGACACATCGCGTATAGTAAGCTGCGACGTTAAATAAGGTTTTTCTCTGTCAAAATAATCCGAAATTACTTTTGCTTCTTTGTCAAAATTTTCCTTAACATTCGCATTTTCAACCTCATCAGTTACACTTCTTATCGGACTATTTTTAACGTAAGGCAAACCAAATAACAGCTGTGGATTTAAGATCAAATAACTACTCAAATACAATATACTTAGTGACAATAGAAGCATTGAGAATCGAGCAAAATCTTGATTTGCCTCTTTTGGGCTCATTCCAACAAAAAGAACGGCCACTAACAATAAAAACGAAAATACTGTGGTCGAGATTAAAACATTGAACACTTTAATCCACTGAACTACCAATTTAGTTTGCTTATTAAATGATGTGATTAACTTATTTTGCTTAAACCGATTTAATAATTGCAACTGAAAAATAAAATATACAACACATTGTAATGGCTTAGCAAACTGGAAATAAGGGGGCAAAAAGCCATCTTTCTCATAAAGCACTCCAAATGGGTCTTCAACCACCCTTGCGACCAAAGCTGCTTTTTCATCAAATGGCATAAAATAAACGGGTAAATAATTAATGGCTACAAGTATAACAGGCAAAAAATGCCATAAGTCTTTTCTTTGAAATTTAATCTCATTTTTTAAAACAGAACGAACATATAAATAAGCCAATGGTGGAGCAAAATAACTTATTGGTGCAGCTGCTTTATATAAAAAAGGCACTTCTGTCAACCATTTAAAAACAACTACCAGATAAGCTCCAATATTTAAGGCATATGTGATTAGAAACAAAGCCAACAGGGCATCTGAATATATTTGGTGTGAATATTTACGAAATATTAGCAAATAGACTGTCACCAGTGCAAAGAAAATACTAGCTACTATAATCGATTCTATCATGAAATTAATTTAAAACACATCTTTACTCTTTACTCTATACTCTCATTTCTCAAATTCATCCTCGTAGAGGATTCCAACTTTATGCTTTTTGCTCTAATCTTTATGCTTTATTAGGCTTCTAAGCCTAACAACATCCCATACAGCCTCTCCGTCACTTTCCCCCTCTTCCCATCTCCTATCTGTTTCCCATCAATGGAGAAAATAGGCAAGACACGCTTCGTGCTACCCGTAGTAAATACTTCGTCCGCATTCATAAAATCGGCTAATGTGCAGGTGCCTACACGAACTTTGAACTCAGTGGAAGCTAAAGCCATCACCTTTTTACGGGTGATTCCTTCTAAAATATGGTCTTCGGGTGTGTGAATAACCCCGTCTTTGACATAAAACAAATTAGAGCGTGAGGACTCTGAAACGCCGAACTCAGGTGTATAATAAATCAAATCATCGCCACCTGCAGCTCGAACCGCAGGCATTTCCCGTAAGGCGAAAGCATAATTCAACGATTTAATATCCGCCATTTCGCGCTTGTATGCGCGACTCATTAAACGCATTCCAGCGGTAGGCTCGGCAAATGCGAAGACACTCGGAAAAATATACAATTCAGACTCCCCTATCGGATCGAATCCATTCAAACTGAAACCAGCTGTTAAAACCAACTTAACTCCTAGGCAAGGATCGACGGAAAGCGACGCAATCTCATGAATTAACGCAGCCAGCGACTCTTTAGAATAGCTATGCGACAAACCCATTTTCGAAGCCGAACTCAAAAAACGATCCAAATGATCCGACATAAAAATGGGCTTTCCATCCATGATTCGGAAGAAATCGAAAATGCCAAAACCGCGTAAAAAACCGACATCCTTAACGGACACAGTCACTTTTCCAGGATCTTGCCATTGGCCTTTATAATAAATGGGATATGCCATTTTGTTGTAGTTTTTGGACTAAATGTATGGTTTCTTGGGCCTCCTTCACGTCATGGACCCGCAAGATAGAGGCTCCTTGCAATAAAGCAACGGTGTGTAAAACGGAGGATCCATTCAATGCCTCATCTGCCGTAATACCTAATTCTTTCCAAATCATCGTCTTGCGCGACAACCCTGCTAAGATGGGAGCCCCTAATAATTTAAAAGAGCGTAAATGAGCTAATAATTGATAATTATGATCTATTGATTTAGAAAAGCCAAAACCGGGATCCACAATCAAATCCTTGAAGCCGCGTGAGCGCAACTCTTGGACTTTTGGCAATAAATTGTGCAATACCTCTGCTACTACGTTTTGGTAGTTTGGTACTTCGTGTACCTGGTCGAATCGTCCTACGCTATGGCTCAGAATATAAGGAACTTGATTTTCAACGATGTAATCGAACACACCTTCGTCCATTTGACCTGCACCGATATCATTAAACAGATGTGCGCCAGCCGCTACAGCAGACTTTGCAACCGCCACTCGGTAGGTGTCGATAGAAATAATGACAGTAGGAAAGGCCGACGAAATCGCAGAAATTATGGGACAAACCCGATCTATTTCTTCCTGTGGACTCACCGATGCTGCTCCGGGTCGAGTCGAATGCCCGCCAATATCCAAAATCAGGGCACCGGCAGCGATCATATCAGAAGCCTGTTTCAAGGCTAAATCAACCGATGAAACGCGGCTTCCCTCATAAAATGAATCAGGCGTAATGTTTAAAATTCCCATGATTTGGGGCTGCGAAAAATCAAGCAATTGCCCATTTAAACGGATTGTTTGACCTGTGGAAAAAAGAGCGTCCAAATCGAGTGAATTTTAGGATAATTTAAATAATTTTGTAGGCTATAAAAACGTGAGCATCGTCTAAAAACTGTATCTATGAATAGGGACTCAACGCCTTCCCAAACCGAAATCGAATATCGCCAAGTAATTTCATACTGCAAAGCCTTGTTTGATAAAAAAAACAAAGATTACGGTACTTCATGGAGAATTTTACGACTACCTAGCTTAACTGACCAAATCTTCATTAAAGCCCAACGCATTCGCAGCATCCAAGAAAAAGGAGCGCAAAAAATTGAGGATGGCATCGAGGGAGAATTCATTGGCATTATCAATTACTGCATCATCGCTTTAATTCAAAAATCACTGGAAGGTTCTGATCAAATGGAATTTGCCCCAGAGGAATTAGGCCGCATTTATGATGAGCAAGTAGAAATTACCTTAGAATTATTGCGCAACAAAAACCACGATTACGGTGAGGCTTGGCGCGATATGCGCATCAGCAGCATGACAGATTTAATTCTGATGAAAATCTTCCGCACAAAGCAAATTGAAAACAATGACGGCAAAACATTGGTTTCAGAAGGCGTAGAAGCAAATTACCAAGATATGCTTAATTACGCCGTGTTCTGTCTGATCACATTGAAAGGCGAACAGCAACAGCAGCAACAACAGCAATAATGACTAAAATCGCGAAGATTTTATTGGTGGGAATATTCCTCTTCTCAGGTCTTATTAAATTAAACGACCCAATAGGAACCCAACTAAAACTAGAGGAATACTTTGAGGTATTCTCGGTGGACTTCGCCTTTATGGCCAGTTTTTGGCAGTTTTGGATTCCTTATGCGCTGGTTCTTTCCATCCTATTAAGTAGCTTGGAAATCGTTTTAGCCGTTGCCTTAGCGCTAAATTACCGCATCAAACAGACATTATATGCTTTTGTGGGCATCCTTGCTTTCTTTGGATTCCTAACTTTCTATTCAGCCTATTTCAACAAGGTAACGGACTGTGGATGCTTTGGCGAAACGATCAAATTAACTCCCTGGACGTCTTTTGGAAAAGACATTTTCTTACTCGTTCTGACGGCTATTTTATTAATCGCCAAAAAACCAGCAGATAGAAAATCGGGGAAATGGGTTTTACTCACATCAGTCCTTTGCATCGCATTAGGAACATTCTGCTACTTCCACCTACCTATCAGCGACGGATTACCCTATGCGGTAGGTGATCACATTCCGAGTAATATGAAGGAAAGGGAGCCCTTAAAATTCACCTATGTCTATAAAATTAAAGGTTTTGAGACCGAGTTAAACGAGATGCCGACGGATACGACGGCGGAATTCATTTCGATGCAAGCGACGAATGAGAAAGAGGCCAAACCTTTAATCACGGACTATCAATTATGGGTGGATGGGGATACAACAAATTATACACAAGAGAGCTTTAAAGGCGCTAAACTGATGATTATCATCCCTAACATTCACCACATGAATGAAGGAGCGATACCGCAAATTGAGCAACTGACGAAGGGTTTAAAAAATATCACTGTTTGGCTTGTCTCTGCTTCCCCTGACGCGGAGGTCAATGCCTTACGACACAAATACCAATTAGCGTTTCCTGCTTTATCTGCAGACACGAAAATATTAAAAACCATCATTCGCTCTAGCCCAGGATTATGGCTAGTAAAGGATGGAACGGTGAAGGGCAAATGGTCTTCCTATTCCTTACCCACCGCGGATGAAATTCAACAAAGCCTAGAATAAAAAAGAATGAAGAATATCTATTTAGTAGGAATGCCCTCCTCGGGTAAAAGTACCTTAGGAAAAGAATTAGCAAAGAATATCGGATACTCCTTTATGGACATGGACAAGTTAATTGAAACCCGTGAACAAAAGACCGTATCGGAGATATTCTCCAATTTTGGCGAGGCGCATTTCCGCGAAATAGAAAAAAAGACGCTTCGAGGTTTTCAACCGGATCAATCGATGGTGATCGCTACGGGTGGCGGAATCCCCTGCTTTAATGACAACATGGACTTCATTAAGCAAAATGGCGTAAGCGTATTTTTAAATGTGGACGTAAATGATTTAGCGAAGCGTTTATACAAAGCACAAGGCAATAACCGCCCTTTGTTAGATAAGACCCAAAGCGAAGAAGTGGTCATCGCCTCCATCAAAAAGACCTTTGAGGAGCGCTTACCATTTTACCAGCAAGCTGATATTCAAGTAGACGGAGAAATTACTGTGAGCCAATTACTTTGGCTTTTAGATCAATACTTACCCGTTTAGAAATAGATCCCGCCTCCTAGCATCAGCTGAGTGGACGTCAAATCTAATGTAGCTGAACTAAAATCCGCTGTATTCTTTAGGGTATACGGTGTATAGGCATCTTTCTGGGTCCGTTGAATAGCTGTCAAATCTAGATAGAATGTTGATTTTCTATAGCCAATCCCGCCCGAAAATTGAAATGCGTTACGATCGATCGTGTCATAGCTTTGCGCATATCCACTTCCAAACATCGCCACCCCACCACGTAAACTAATGGACGGTGAGACCCGTATTTCAGATCCCACTTTCACATTTAAAGCACCTTCGAAATTGCGGGAAATTTGACCATTGTACTTCGTCTGGAATGCTTGATTTGCAGAACCACCTAATTCAGCAGAATAAACTTTCATTCCTCCAAAACCCACATATTCCAAGTCCGCCGTCAAGAAACCTCTCTTTGAAAAGAAAAAGGCAAAACCACCCGAAACTTTCATCGGACTTAAAAACTGGTAGGTAAACTCATTTGTTGTTAGTCTCATCGGATTTACTTTCGTAATTGTGATGGGATTTCCGGAGGAACCTATGGCCGGAATGCCGATGACATTAGGAAATAAACGCGCATCATACGTCTCATTCATCTGATCATAGTACATAGGACTTCGGAAGGCAAAGGACAATCGCAAAGATGGATTCACTTTATAGATTCCTCCCAGACTTAGCCCAATCCCAGACCCTGATGTCAGTAAGGTCTCAGCGTACTGAAAGCCTGAAACGTATTTTGCGCCCACAAATTCATCCTCCCAGGTAGTCGAAGAACTCGCATTAATTTTAGAAAAATGGAGGGTTGCACCTACATACAACTTATCGCGGTAGGACGCACCATAAGCAAAATCCCACGAAGTTAATGCTCCTGAATTAGAAGCAGATCCATATTGATTCGTAGGCAATAAAGGCTGAAAACGCTCAAAAGGAGCGCCACCTGTGACTGAATTAGGATTAATCAAATACGTTTGGTAGGCCAAAGCTTCGGCAGAAGATGCCGTCCCAGAATAAGAGTCATATTCATCGTCTAAACTAGCACCTGTAGCACCTTTATCGTTTGCTTTTTCGATGAAGTTATCCAATAAAGAACTGCGATTATTCGTACCTGAAATCTGTAGCGGCTGAATAAAAATCGCTTGACGCGAATAGCCAAATCCGAAAGCCCCATGCCAATCTCCTCCACCGAGGTAATTTCCGGAAATCACCATGCCCAGTGTGGGCATTTGAAATTGATTATCAGACGCCTCACCCGTCGAAGACAAATACACCGATTTCGTTTGAATAGCGGTATAGGCAAGACTCATGTTCACCTCAGAACGCGTATAAAAACCAAGACCAGCGGGATTACCTGTAAGTGAGCTTAAATCAGCTCCTAAAGCACTAGACGCGCCGCCTAATGCCTGCATACGTGCTGTTCCTGTTGAATACGAAGTGGAGAATTGCTTCGCTAAACTAGGATAGGTATAGATTTGGGCCACAGCCACGTTCAGCGTACAAACGCTGAAAAAGAAGAAAAGTACTTTTTTCATGATCGTAAATTAACGAGGACCGCGACTTGAACCACCTCCACCACCGCCGGAACTAGAGCCTCCGCCGGAGCTTGGGCTGCTGTAGGAAGGCGTTGATGTGGAATTTGATCTCTGGCCTCCATCTACTGGAGCTGCACGGTATTCATAATTTGAATTACGACGCGGTGCCACATATTGTTGAGACCCTGTACCAGAACCATTCGTTTGTTGCGTATTTACGCGGGGTAAATTATTCCCTTGCGTATTATAGGAATTATTTCCCCCACGTGGAGAGTTCGTGTAATTTCCACCCGTATTACGGTTACTTGAACGATCATCACGAGGACCAAAGTTCTTTCTTTCCCGAGTATCATTGGTCATGTATTGCCCACTGTATCCTGTGTAATAGCCTCCTGGACCATAATAATTGTAATTCCGGTAAAAGGAATTAAATCCAAATGGACTATAATAGGGGTTGTAAAAATAAGGATCGTAAAAAAGCGAATTGTATGGGCTATAAAACGAATAAGGATTAAAATACGAATAGCCCATCCCTATACTAAAGGTGGTGTAGGGATTGACAAAATACGAATAAGATGGACTCCAATACGAAAACGGAGTGTATCGGTAGCCATAACCAAGGTACGGACTATTGTACAAACCATCTGAAAGTCCTTGCTGATAAGCAGATTGATACAAATTAGGATTAACCGTATTGCGCTGAGCTAGACCTTCTTCCTCCTCTATCACCTCCACATCATCTTCGGCTAAATCTTGAAAATCAAGGTATTTCTTATCTTTAGCGGCTTTCGTAGCCTGCGCTTTCGCTACCTGAACGGAACGATTCGCTTCATCGTATAAATCATCTGTGGCGTAAGAATTGTTAGTCACATTCACGCAGCTGGAGAGGATTCCAAATCCCACTAGCACTAGATAAGCAAAGGATTGATTTTTCATGGTTTTTAGCGGATGATGTCAATTAAAAGCCTAACAAAACGTATCTTTGTAACGTTCCATTTTTCAAACGTAAAGTAAACGAAAAAACGAACAATACATGACGATTTTAACATAATTTATGAGTAAATCCCTACCAAGCCGCGCGGACAATTATTCTGAGTGGTACAACGAATTAGTGAAGAGAGCAGATCTAGCTGAAAATTCAGCGGTGAGAGGCTGTATGATCATTAAACCTTATGGCTATTCCATTTGGGAGAAAATGCAGCGCGCATTGGATGATATGTTCAAAGAAACAGGCCATACGAACGCCTACTTCCCCCTTTTCATCCCTAAATCTTTCCTTTCGAAGGAAGCATCACACGTGGAGGGTTTTGCCAAAGAATGTGCCGTCGTAACGCACTACCGCCTAAAGAATGATCCGAATGGCGGCGGAGTCATCGTCGATCCAGACGCAAAATTAGAAGAAGAATTAATTGTGAGACCTACCTCGGAAACGGTGATTTGGTCCTCTTATAAAAACTGGATTCAATCCTACCGTGATTTGCCTTTATTGATTAATCAATGGGCGAACGTAGTACGTTGGGAAATGCGTACGCGTTTATTCTTGCGTACGGCAGAGTTTTTGTGGCAAGAAGGCCATACGGCTCATGCGACAAAGCAAGAGGCAATCGAAGAGACCGAGCAGATGTTAGAGGTATATGCGGAATTCGCAGAGACTTTTATGGCGATGCCGGTATTGAAAGGAATTAAGACGGCGAATGAGCGTTTCGCAGGTGCGGATGAAACGTATTGTATCGAAGCGATGATGCAAGATGGGAAGGCGTTGCAGGCGGGAACGTCGCACTTTTTGGGCCAAAACTTCGCTAAAGCCTTCGATGTAAAATTCGTTAACAAGGAAAACCAATTGGATTATGTATGGGGAACCTCTTGGGGTGTTTCGACGCGTTTAATGGGTGCCTTGATTATGGCGCACTCCGATGACCAAGGTTTAGTCTTGCCTCCTAAATTAGCTCCCATTCAGGTCGTGATCGTTCCGATCTATAAGGGTGAAGAGCAATTAGAAAATATCAAAGCGCGCATCAATCCATTAGTGAAAGCGCTAAAATCTCGCGGAGTATCCGTGAAGTTTGACTTCGCTGAGAACCAGAGCCCAGGCTTTAAATTCGCTGAATACGAATTAAAAGGGGTTCCGGTACGTCTTGCGATCGGTAACCGTGATATGGAAAATGGAACGATCGAATTAGCACGTCGCGACACGAGAGAGAAGACGAGTATGCCATTCGAGGGAATCGAAGACGTGATCGTGGATACCTTGGAAGACATCCAAAAAAGCATTTACCAAAAAGCCTTTGACTTCAGAGCAGCGAATACCTTCGAGGTGAACAGCTGGGAAGAGTTTACAGCTAAAATCGAAGATGGTGGATTCCTTTCAGCGCACTGGGATGGTTCATCTGAGACGGAAGAGAAAATCAAAGAATTAACAAAAGCGACGATCAGATGTATTCCTTTAGATGCAAAAGAAGAAGCTGGAAAATGCATCCTAACAGGAGCACCTTCCAGCCGCAGAGTTATCTTCGCGCGCGCCTACTAGGACACGATATTTTTCAATACTTCTAATACCCGATCGATCTCCGTTCGGGTATTATTTTTACTAAAGGAGAAACGAACGGCCGCACCCGTCGCTGTCGGGTTCAAGGCCGACAATACGTGTGAACCCACCGAAGTACCGCTCGAACAAGCGCTACCGCCTGAAGCTGAAATCTTTTCGATATCTAATTGAAACAACAACATGTCGCCGTCCGCCACCGATGGAAAACGCACGTTCAACACCGTATACAAACTATTTTCTACATCCCCAGAAGCTCCGTTGAAGGAAATGCCCGGGAATTGCTTTTGTAAACCTTCGATGAAATAAGCTTTCAAGCCTTTGATGTAGGTTGCGTGCTCGTCCATGGCGGAGTAGGCCATTTCTAGGGCTTTGGCAATACCAATCATTCCATACACGTTTTCCGTGCCTCCACGCTGGTTACGCTCTTGCGCTCCACCGTGCATCAGCGGACTGAACTTCGTTCCGGCTTTTGCGTACAAGAAACCAATACCCTTTGGACCGTGGAATTTATGCGCGGCACCCACCATGAAATGCACTTTCAAGGCTGAGGCGTCGTGCTTGTAATGGCCCATGGTTTGGACCGTATCGGAATGAAATAAGGCTCCATATTGCTCGCACAGGTCGCCCACCGCGTTTAAATCCAATAAATTACCAATCTCATTGTTCCCGTGCATCAAACTCACAATCGCCTTATCTGAAGAAGCTAATAATTCTTCCAAATGCGCTAAATCAATCGCTCCATCCGGATTCACGCGAACTAATTTCAATTCCGCTAAACCGAGTTTCGCCCAAGCCTCCGCCGTATGCAATACCGCATGGTGCTCTAAAGGCGACGTGATGATCACCTTGCATCCTCCGTGCAAAACAGCTGATTGCAAGACCGTATTATCCGCTTCCGTTCCACCAGAGGTAAAGAAAATCTCCGATGGCGACGCCCCTAATAAAGTGGCGATCGTTTTACGCGCCTTTTCTACGGCCACTTTCGCTTGGCGACCGTGGGAGTGAATTGACGAGGGATTCGCAGTAAAATTCTCGAAATAAGGCTGCATCTCAGCCCAAACAGCTGGATCCACCGAAGTAGTCGCCGCGTTATCTAGGTAAATAGGTGTTTTATCTGACATTTAAACTTTTGCGATTTCTTCAATCACGTGTATAATTTGTTGAGCGAGTGTATCCGCTTCAGCCTCCGAAGATGCCTCCGCGTAAATCCGAATGATCGGTTCCGTGTTCGACTTGCGTAAATGAACCCAGCGATCTGGAAAGTCAATTTTCACGCCATCGATCGTGTTTACATTTTCATTCTTGTATTTTTCTGCCACCGTTGCGAGAATTAAATCGACGTTCAGGTCAGCGGATAATTCGATTTTGTTTTTGGAAATCACATACGCCGGATAGCTCGCGCGCAGTTCGGATGCTTTGATGCCTTTGTTTGCCAAATGCGTCAAGAACAATCCGATTCCCACCAATGAATCACGTCCGTAATGCGACTCAGGGAAGATTACTCCTCCGTTTCCTTCGCCACCGATGATCGCGTTCACCGCTTTCATCTGAGTCACGACATTCACCTCTCCTACCGCTGCCGCGAAATAGTCGCCACCCGCTTTACGCGTTACATCAGCCAAAGCACGCGTAGAAGAAAGATTGGATACGGTATTGCCAGGCTTCACAGAAAGCACATATTCGGCTACCGCCACTAGCGTATATTCTTCGCCAAAAGGCGTCCCATCCTCCGAAATAAAGCAAAGGCGATCCACATCTGGATCCACCACGATTCCTAAATCGTAATTTCCGCCTTTCATTTTCGAGATCATCTCCGTTAAATTCTCCGGAAGTGGTTCTGGGTTATGACCAAAATGACCAGTAGCCTCGCCAAAAATCACATCCACGTGCTGAACACCCAAAGCTTTCAACAACATAGGCACCACGATTCCTCCCGTCGAATTCACTGCATCGACTAAAACGCGGAAGTTCGCTTTTTCAATCACTGATTTATTTACCCAACTCAAACCTAACACGTGATCCACATGCTGCTGTAAAAAGCTATCGTCTTGGGTTAATTGACCTAACTTCATCACGTCCGCAAAATCAAAATCTTGATTTTCTGCGATAGTTAATAAGTCTTTTCCATCCTGATCCGAGATAAACTCTCCACGATCATTCAATAATTTCAAGGCATTCCATTGCGCTGGATTGTGGCTAGCGGTGATGATGATTCCACCCGCCGCTTTCGTCCACGGCACCGCTAATTCAACAGTTGGGGTCGTAGAAAGACCGATATCTAAAACATCCCAGCCTAAACCGATTAAGGTATTCGCTACTAAGGAACTGACCATTTCTCCGGAGATACGCGCATCACGACCTAACACGATCGAGTTCGATGGATGTCCTTTTTTCTTTAACCAGGTACCATAAGCCGCTGCGAAAGTAACGACGTCGAGTGGACTTAAACCTTCGCCCGGTTTTCCACCGATGGTACCACGTATGCCTGAGATTGATTTGATTAGTGCCAAAACAAAAATGAATTAGAATGAATAGATGATCAAAATTAAAGAAAATATCCCTATTTTTCGATGAAAATTTAGCTAAACCTATCCTACATGAATTCCGAAAGATTAGAGACCATTTTGGCTCGAATCCAACAACTGCGTATAGCGGTGATGGGGGATTTTGCTTTGGACTTCTATTTTGACCTTCAAACCTCTACAGGTGAATTTTCCCTTGAAACCGCAAAAGAAGTGCATCTCGCTTCTGCGCCACGTGCCTATTTAGGTGGCGCGGGAAATGTGGCAAAGAATCTAGCTGTTTTAGGTGCACGCGTTTCGGCCTTTGGGGTACACGGGAATGACCTCTTCGGAAGAGAGATGGCGCATCAGATGGCGGCACTAGGTATCGATGCGACGAACATTAAAGAAACGAATATCGATACCCCTACCTATTCGAAACCGCTGCAAAAAGAGGAAGAATTGAATCGAATCGATTTTGGAACAAGGTCTTCGAATTTTCAAGCACAGACAGGAGAACTCTTACAAGCCTTAGCTGCTGAAACGTTCGACTGGATCATCTACAATGAACAATTTAGTATTCCTCTTTTGCAAGCGCAGCACATCGAGTCGCTAACTAATCCACAAGCCATAGCAGATCTTCGTAGCTTAGGTAGCTTTGCAAGAAACCTCCCTCTAAAAGTAAATGAGGCTGAGTTTATCAAAATACACCAAAAGCCAGCCACTCCAGAAAACATAAGAGCCTGGGCTAATACGAGAAACAAACCGGTTTTAGTCACCTTAGGTGAAAAAGGAATGGTATACGCAGGGACGGAGGAATTTCATCACCAACCTGCTTTCCTTGTGAAAGGCCCCATCGATACGGTGGGTGCGGGAGATATGGTGGTAGCAGGGTTTTCTGCGGCGAGAGCGGCGGGGGCCTCGGTGGAGGAAGCCTGTGAATTTGCTTCCTTGGCCGTACATATCAGTATTCATCAACTAGGTGAAACGGGCTCCGCGAGTCCGGACGCCATTAGACAATTACACGATGGACATTCAATCGCTTAGAGCAGAAATCAAGGATTATACCGAGGGCGCTTTGTTACCCTTTTGGGTTCAACGAACGGTTGATAACAAACAAGGCGGGTTCATCACGCATTTTAATGAGTTTGGGGACGATGCGGGGGATGATGAGAAGTCGTTGATTGCGATGACCCGTTCTGTATTTACGTACTCGCAGGCCTATCGCCACGGTTTTGGAGGAGAGGTGATGAAGGAGATGGCTGCACATGGAGTTCGGTTTTTATTGGACAAAATGTGGGATACAGAACACGGCGGTTTCTATTGGATGGTGAACCGAGCGGGTGAAACCACGAATAAACAGAAGATTGGGTATGGACATAGCTTTGCGATTTATTCCCTCAGCGAATATACTCTGGCGACGGGGGATCCGGTGGGTTTGGAATATGCAGAGAAGGTCTTTGATTTACTCCAAAAATATGCCGTGGATACCCATTACGGCGGTTACTGGGAATTCTTTGCGGAAGATTGGTCGCTGATGGGACCAGGCGCTCCTGGTGGGGACCGCAAGACCTTAGATGTACACATGCATTTGATGGAAGCGTTTACGACCTTGTATGAGGCAAGTGGAAAAGAGATTCACCGCAGAAAGCTGCAGGAGTCAATAGATATTCTGATTCATAAAATTATGGATCCGGCAACTGGAACGGGCATTCCGCAGTTTTGGGCAGACTGGAGCGTAGCGCCACAGATTAAATTCGATATCGTGTGGGGCTGGGATCGTTTTCAGGAGGGAGGCCAAAAAGCCTCAGCCGTCGACAATACCTCCTACGGCCACAATTCGGAATTTGGCTGGCTCTTATTGCACGCGTTGAAGGTAGGCAAGATTGATGTCGCCCCCTATTTGGACAACATCAAAAAGGCATTCTACCATTCGATGGAAAATGGCATCGACTGGGAACACGGCGGAGTATACGTGGAGGGATCGCACAGTGGCGGGCCAACGGATGTAGAGAAGGAATTTTGGCAGCAAGCTGAAATGCTCATCGGAATGCTGGATGCTTATCTAGTAACCAGAGATCCGCAATTCCTAAAAGCCTATGAACAAGTGCATCGCTTCGTCTTTGATAAAATGATTAACCGAAATACGGGTGAATGGTGGCCGCTGATGACCCGTGAAGGGGAACCGATTTGGCGACACATGGCCCACAACTGGAAAATAAATTACCATAATGTTCGCTCGATGATTCTCTCCTATGAGAAGCTAGGCGAAATAAACCTACACCTATGACAAACATTAGTCGTCGCGATTTATTGATTGCGTCCGGAACTGCTGCAGGAGCGGCCTTTTTACCTTCCGCTGCCTCCGCCGCACCGGTTGCAAAAGCTCATAAATTCGAGTTCTCGCTGAATATGAGTACGATTATGGGCCAAAAGTTAGGACTCATCAAAGAACTCGAAGTCGCCTCCGCGGCTGGCTTTCAGCATTGTGAAATTTGGGTACCTACGCTTGAGGCCTATTTGAAATCAGGCGGAACCCTTTTAGAAGCGAAGAAGCGCATCGATGACCTAGGAATTAAGATTCAAAACGCCATCGGCTTTGCTCAGTGGATTGTAGATGATGAGGCGACACGCAAACAAGGTTTGGAACAAATGAAACGCGAGATGGATATGCTCGCGCAATTAGGCTGTTTCCGCACCGCCGCTCCACCGATGGGCGCCACCAAAGAAGCGGGCCTCGACCTACGCCGCGCGGCCGAACGCTACCGCGCCATCCTCGACTTAGGAGTCAGCACCGGCGTGACACCCCAACTGGAAATGTGGGGACACTCAAAAAATCTGAACCGTGTCGCTGACGTCCTTTTCGTCGCCGCCGAAGCGGGCCAACCCAACGCCAAACTTCTATTAGACGTATTCCATATCTACAAAGGCGAATCCTC
Organism: Aquirufa antheringensis; assembly: GCF_004307425.1. GTDB lineage: Bacteria > Bacteroidota > Bacteroidia > Cytophagales > Spirosomataceae > Aquirufa > Aquirufa antheringensis. The sequence continues at coordinate 564,684 of NZ_SEWZ01000001.1, read as the reverse complement.
CATTGACTGCCTCCACCTCGTAGGAGAAAACTCGATCGACGTTTTCCACGTCAACGACTATGTCACTTCCATTAAACCCACCTCCATCACGGACGGCGATCGCATTTATGCGGGGGATGGAGAAGCACCCATCAAGGAAATTATTAAACGCTTAAAGCCGTCAGAAAAGCCAGTTATTCTATCGTTGGAATTATTCAACAAGGACCTTTGGGCACAAGATCCACTGAAGGTGGCGAAGACTGGACTGGAGAAGATGAAGAAGATGATCTAGAAATAAAAAAAAGAGCTCGTCTTGCGATGAGCTCTTTTAAATTTCTGTTGACCTACCAGGATTCGAACCTAGAAAACCAGAACCAAAAACTGGTGTGTTACCATTACACCATAGGTCAATACCATAATGTGATGCAAAAGTAAGGGCTTGCACCCAAATTATCAAATGTTACCGAAAAAATAATTGAATTATTTCGGTCATTTTTTGCTACAGCACTCACAATCAGCGCATCAAATTCGATTATTCTTATGCTAATTCTATAGAAGAAACGACAGCCTCCGCGTGAATCTTACGAACAAGGCCTTGCAATACTTTACCTGGTCCACATTCGATGAATTCGGTTGCACCTGCGGCTACCATCGCTTCAACTGACTGTGTCCAACGAACTGCACCTGTTAACTGTGAGATTAAGTTCGCTTTGATTTCAGTTGGGTCTTGAGATGGCTTAGCGTTCACGTTTTGGAAGATAGGGCAAATCGGCTTTACGATTTCGGTTGCCTCGATCGCTGCGGCTAACTCCACACGAGCTGGTTCCATATAAGGCGAGTGGAAGGCTCCACCCACTGGTAAAGGTAATACGCGCTTCGCTCCTGCTTCTTTCAATTGAATACCCACTGCTTCGATTCCTTCTACTGATCCGGAGATCACGACTTGGCCTGGGCAGTTAAAGTTCGCAGCTACTACGGATGGACCGTAAGCCTTACAAATTTCTTCAATCGTTGCATCTGGCAAGCCCAAAACGGCAGCCATCGTGCTTGGCTCGATTTCGCAGGCCTTTTGCATCGCAAGAGCTCGTTGGTACACTAATCGTAATCCATCTTGCCAGCTTAAACCACCTGCAGAAACAAGGGCAGAGAACTCGCCTAAGGAGTGACCTGCTACCATCGAGGGAGCGAAGTCTTTGCCTAATTTGGCGATCAAAATAGAATGCAAATAAATCGCAGGCTGCGTCACTTTCGTTTGCTTCAATTCCTCCTCTGTTCCCTCGAACATCACAGACGATAACGAGAAACCTAAGATGGCATCCGCCTCATCGATAATCTGCTTTGCCAAAGGAAAATTCGTGTACAGATCCTTTGCCATACCTGGAAACTGAGAACCTTGACCTGGGAAAATATATGCTTTCATTTGAATGATTTTTGATTAATTGTTTCACAAAGATAGGCCAAAAGCCCTAAATGGCACAATCGTCCACCGATTTACCCCAAAATAATCGATTCTTCGCCACCCAATCATAGCCTTTATCCAATAGGCCAGCAGGCAATAAAAAAACCAAACGAAGAGGTTGAAAATACCAATGGGCATTCACTAAAATGCGCGATAGGGCATCCGATTTCACATAGACATCATGACCGACTACCCATTTAATACTATCGATGTCAGGAAGAATGAAATCTGTAAAAGAGGTCTCCGGGATAACAGGCAGATCACCCGTTACCATCCGCTTCAGTAGCTTAGAAGCGAAGCAGCAAAAGCGGCAATTACCATCGATTAATACGATTCCGTCCATTTTAGCGAACTAGTTCTACCCAGCCTTTCAGACTCTTGTTTTGTGCAGATTTGTCAAAAAGATCGAAAACCACATCGCACGTATAGAAATAAGACGAGGCAGCCATCTGAACTCCGTTTGAATCCGTTCCATTCCAACCAAAGCCATCCAAAGGCCCCGCATATTGGTAAATCAATTGGCCGTTGCGATCCACAATTTTGGCACTGACAAACGAAACAAAACGAGGGCAGCGCATCGGCTTAAAGGAATCATTTAGTCCATCACCATTAGGACTAAATAAATTAGGCAAGTCAAACGAAGCACAGTTCTCTACGCAAATCTTGTTACTAGGCGTACTCTCCTTCCCTAGCGCGCTGACCGCCGTTACATAATAACATCCTCGGTAGGAGTTTTGAAGAATGTGCGAGAAGTTCAACGTGGAAGAAGAGGCTAATAAGGTATAGGCAGACGAAGGGTCTTTAGCATAATAGATCTTATAACTCACAATATCTGGATCGCAAACACCGGAAACCGTAGGCGTCCAAGTAAGTTGATTCGTAAAACTGCTAAACGAACAATCCGCCTTTGCATTTAACGATGCACAATCCACGGAATAGAGCTGCAAAGAGGGTGGACAAGGGAAAATATCTGTCTGTGGAATGCCACAAATGATTTGCGATTTATTAATTAATTCCATCGCTGGCAATCCTGGCCCATAGGAACCCAAGGTCTCCACGTAATAACAATACGATGAATCAGTCTTCATCGCCACAGAAAAAGTCCCATCTGAGGCGTAGGTATCTGCCCCAGCATCCACATATTTAAAGGTCGCAGCCGTTGTCACCGGCACATCCGCAATACGGTTAAAGAGTCCAGAACCACGTGGCGTCTCACGGTAAACGCGGTGCACTTTGTTTTCATTGGACCAAGGTACTGTAGCCGACCAAGCTAATTTCACGGAAGCAATGGCCACCTGCGTACTTAAACGCACATTAGAGGCTGGCGTAGGTGACTCTAACAAGGTCCGTACTCCATTTAAGGTATAATAGAAATCTGTGCGATACCGGTAAGTAACAGCGGAAGTATTAATCCCCGTATCCGTGTAAGTCGTATCATTTACCGCGGTGCGTATCGAAGCTGAAATAGGCGAACCAATCGCGCCAAAAGCACCCGTTCCAGATGCACGCATCAATTGATAGGAATAAGGACCTGGATATTGCAAAGTATCTAATTTTATTGGACGTGTCCAGCGCACAAGGTTCTCCCCTGCCGTCGTGCTCGTCTTAAGTACCGAAACATTCGTCATGATAGGCGAAGCGCTCGCGATCAAATAACAAGCCGAATTAGACATCGGACTGAAATCATCTACTCCTTTCGAATTCGTAAAGGCCACCACTAACACATAGGAGTAGTTTGTGTTTTTCACGATCGCATTATCCGTATAGCTCGATGTGCTGATAGGCAATCGAGTCAGTTCTGTATAGCCAGAAGCCGTCATTCCGGTCGCACAATTCGCATTCACCGTGGCATCACAGGCACCTTGTTTGCGGTACAAAATCAACGTAGCGTTAGATAAGGCGCAAGTATAAGAAGTCCATTTAAGTGCGATGGAGGTTCCAAGGCCTGCTGTAGCCGTCACATTTTTCACCGCTGGAGCTAAGACGCGGATGTTCCAAATCTTACTATCCACTAAATTACTTACTCCTGCATTCGTCACAGGCGGAAAGTCCTCTGCCTTGAAAAAGACGTCATAGCCTTCTTTTCGAATGTGCACGCAATCCGTTTGCCAATTGAAAGTACCTATGGCCGTCAGAGCCGTTTGGCGAGCCGCCGACACGAAAGTTGCGTTAGGAGGTTTTACCGAATAGGAGGAATCAATCGCATAGACATTTCCGCTACTTGTAATGGATATCGGATCCACCCGGCCCGTTTTGGAAACCTGATCAATGGCTGTGATCGTTTGATTAATCCGGGTTCCTGCCTGAACGCACACGTCTGCAGGGACGTTTAGAAGAGGTCCTCGATTGTCTAAATCCTTCACTTCAATCTGCATATCCCGAACAGTTTCAGATATTTTAACTCCATTCCTCCATTCCTCGATGATAAAAGCGCAGTTATAAAAGCCTACTTCTTGGGGTGATTTCCAGATTAAATCCCCGGTTTTAGCATTCATCGTAAAAGAGGATGGGGTAGCCGAGACTTCATTCGGTTGTTTGAAATTAGGGGCTAATAAACCTCTGCCTGCCGGATCACAGCTAAGTTCTGCTCCCGTTCTGGAAACAGATAAGCGGTAGGCCAAAGAATCTCCCTCCGCGTCTACCGCATTCGAATTATGTATAAAGGGCTGACCGACTACAGCAGTCAAATCGACTGCGGGATTTAATAATATAGGAGTTGAATTTAAGCCTAGACCCGCATTAATGGAAAATATCGTTTCTACATAAAAAGCAACATCGACCGAGCGAGTGATGTTCAACACACCATCATTTCGGTTAGGAACTGCCACAGACACCTTGTAAAATAAGGAAGCGGCTGGATAGGTATATTGAATTTTATAGACATTTTTCATTGTCCCATTTCCCAGATTAATGGGATAACCTGCAGAACGACGCGCCGGTAAAATGGAAGAACCGTCACCAAAGCAAAAATTCACCACATTCTGCTCCACGTTCGCTCTGTTATTTTCCGTGTACGTCGTTAAGGTGAATTCGAAAGTCAATGTTTTATCTGACACACGCTTTACTGTGATCTCCCCCCCCTTTAAGTGGGTCGCTTGTGCTGCAAAACTTAGCCCGCACAAAAACAGAAAATAAAGGCTTATTCTTTTCAGGTACATAAAACATTTTTGATTAGCTGTAAGTTAAGAAGGCAATTCGTTTTTTTCAAAAAAAATGGATTTTTTACGTTTTAAATTTGATAGAGCGGCGTTTCGATTGTAGTTTTGGTAGCTAAAAAAAATCGAACCTGTTCGTTTATTTTTATTTCCTCTTAACAAATACATTTATTTATGGCTTGGTTAGCAAAATCACTTAATTCATCTCTCGGGAAAAAGCTCCTGATGGCCATTACGGGCCTCTTTTTAATTAGCTTCCTGTTAGTTCACTGCAGCTTGAACGCTCTAATCTTCCTAAATGATGGAGGTGTCGCTTTTAATGAGGGCGCCGAGTTCATGGGCACTAACCCAATCATCCGTACCATGGAGATTGTGTTGTTCGCAGGATTGTTATTACACATTTATGATGGTTTACGCCTTTGGTTAGAAAACAAATCGAAGCGTCCTGTCGCTTATGCGAAGGTAGATGGCGCTGCGAATAGCAAGTGGTACTCTCGCTCGATGGGCCTTTTAGGAACGCTATTATTATTGTTCTTAATCCTTCACTTGAAGCATTTTTGGTACTTCTCTCGCTTAACAGAGGGTTTAGAAGACCATACTTTATATGCAGAGATGCAAGCGGTATTTATGAACCCAGTCGTTGTAGTGGTGTATGTGTTAGGTTGTATTTCGTTAGGATATCACCTTTTACACGGTTTCTCGAGTGCATTCCAGTCGATTGGTTGGAATCACCCTAAGTATACGCCTACGATTAAAACGATCGGAGCTATCTTCTCTATCGTTATCCCAGCGGCTTTTGCTGCGATGCCGATTGCCTTTTATTTCCATTTGATTCATTAATATTTCAGCGATACGATTGATATGACAAAATTAGATGCCAAAATTCCAGAAGGCGCGTTAGCCGACAAATGGACCAAATATCGTTCCAGCGTTTCCCTAGTAAACCCTGCGAACAAACGTAGCTTAGAAATCATCGTGGTAGGTTCAGGCCTAGCAGGTGCATCTGCCGCTGCATCGTTAGCTGAATTAGGATATAAAGTAAAAGTATTCTGTTTCCAAGATTCTCCACGTCGTGCACACTCGATTGCCGCACAAGGAGGTATCAACGCAGCGAAAAACTACCAAAACGATGGCGACTCGGTTTACCGTCTATTCTATGATACGATTAAAGGTGGTGACTACCGTGCGCGTGAAGCGAACGTTCACCGTCTTTCTGAAGTCTCAGGAAACATTATCGACCAGTGCGTAGCGCAAGGGGTTCCTTTCGCTCGTGAATACGGTGGATTGCTTTCTAACCGTTCATTTGGTGGAACGCAAGTACAACGTACGTTCTACGCGGCAGGTCAAACGGGTCAGCAATTATTATTAGGTGCTTATTCTGCTTTGCAACGCCAAGTGGGAATGGGTAACGTAAAAATGTATACACGTCACGAAATGCTAGATGTCGTAACGATCGACGGAAAGGCACGTGGTATTATTGCTCGTGATTCAGTGACAGGGGCTTTAGAGCGTCACTTCGGACACGCGGTATTATTGTGTACAGGTGGTTACGGTAACGTATTCTACTTGTCTACCAATGCGATGGGATCGAACGTAACAGCGGCTTGGAAAGCACACAAAAAAGGTGCTTACTTCGCTAACCCTTGTTACACACAGATTCACCCAACGTGTATCCCGGTTTCAGGCGATCACCAGTCGAAATTAACCTTGATGTCTGAGTCCCTTCGTAATGATGGTCGTATTTGGGTTCCTAAGAAACAAAACGATAACCGTAAGGCGAACGAGATTCCAGAAGACGAAAGAGATTACTACTTAGAGCGTCGTTACCCTGCATTCGGAAACTTAGTACCTCGTGATATTGCGTCACGTGCAGCTAAGGAGCGTTGTGATGCAGGTTATGGTGTAGGAACGTCTAAAATGGCTGTTTACTTAGACTATGCTGCGGCGATCATCCGTTACGGAAAAGGAGAAGCTAATAAAAACAATATGCACAATCCATCCGACGAAGAGATTCAAGCGATGGGTAAAGCAGTCGTGAAAGAGAAATACGGTAACTTGTTTGATATGTACAAGCAAATTACGGGTGAAGATCCTTACGAGGTGCCTATGCGTATTTATCCAGCGGTTCACTATACGATGGGCGGACTTTGGGTAGATTATAACTTAATGACGACTGTTCCAGGTTTATACGCTTTAGGAGAAGCTAACTTCTCTGATCACGGCGCTAACCGTTTAGGAGCTTCAGCCTTGATGCAAGGTTTAGCAGATGGTTATTTCGTGATTCCTTACACGATCGGTGCTTATTTAGCATCAGAGATTCGTACGCCAGCGATGTCAACGGATTCAGAAGACTTCGTAGCGGCAGAGAAAGCGGTACGTGATCGTTTAGAGACCTTGATGAACATTAAAGGATCTAAGCCAGTCGATTACTTCCACAAGCGTTTAGGTAAGATCATGTGGGACGAGTGCGGTATGGCTCGTAGCGCAGAAGGTTTGAAAGCTTCTATCAAGGAGATTCAAGCTCTGCAGAAAGAATTCTGGTCAGATGTGAAGATTCCAGGTGAGATCGATAACTTAAACCCTGAATTAGAGAAAGCGGGCCGTGTGGCTGACTTCTTAGAATTAGGCGAGTTAATGTGTATTGATGCCTTGGATCGCAACGAAAGTTGTGGTGGTCACTTCCGTACGGAATACCAAACAGAAGACGGGGAAGCCCTTCGTGATGATGAGAACTACGCCTACGTAGCGGCTTGGGAATACGAAAAACAATCGAGCTTCAAACTTCACAAAGAAGAATTGAAATACGAAAACATCAAAATTGCTCAAAGATCTTATAAATAATTCGATACAATGGAAGGACATTTAAACCTGACACTCAAAATTTGGAGACAAAAAAATGCAAGCGTAGCTGGTAAGTTCGAAACTTATCAGGTGAGCGGCATCTCCACAGATATGTCATTTTTGGAAATGATTGACGTGTTAAACAACCGTTTGATCGAAGAAGGAGATGATCCGGTAGCGTTTGACCACGATTGCCGCGAAGGTATTTGCGGTATGTGCTCGATGTACATTAACGGTCGTCCTCACGGGCCAAACCGAGGTGTGACGACTTGCCAATTACACATGCGTTCTTTCCAAGATGGCGAAACGATCACGGTTGAGCCTTGGAGAGCGAGTGCGTTCCCAGTGATTAAAGACTTAGTGGTGAATCGTTCTGCTTTTGACCGCATTATCGCGGCAGGCGGATTCGTTTCCGTAAATACAGGAAATGCACAAGATGCAAACAACCTACCCATTCCGAAAGAAAATGCAGACGAAGCTTTTGCAGCAGCGGCTTGTATCGGTTGCGGTGCTTGCGTAGCGGCCTGTAAGAATGCCTCAGCGATGTTGTTTACGTCTGCTAAAGTTTCTCAGTTAGCTTTACTTCCTCAAGGACAGGTAGAAGCAGCGTCACGCGCACAAGCGATGGTTGCTCAGATGGACGAAGAAGGTTTCGGTGCTTGTTCAAACACTGGTGCTTGCGAGGCTGAATGCCCTAAAGGCATCTCGATTGAGAACATCGCGCGTATGAACCGCGAATATTTCTCAGCGACATTCTCGTCTAAATAATTTTCATTTTATAGCCCCTGGATGCAATTTCAGGGGCTTTTTACGCCCTTGTTTTTAGAACCTACCCATTCCAAATCTGCTGAACGCAATCCACCTGCTGGTTGGATTGAAGTGATATGCGGTTCCATGTTCTCTGGTAAAACAGAGGAACTGATTCGCCGCCTAAAGCGCGCGAAAATCGCACAAATGCGCGTCGAAATCTTCAAACCAATGGCGGATACCCGCTATCACGATGAGGATATCGTTTCGCATAACCAAAATTCCATCCGCTCTACACCGGTAAACAACTCGGGAGAAATCCTTTTGTTAGCTGGCGATTGCGACGTGATCGGTTTAGATGAAGTACAATTCTTTGATGATCACATCGTAGAGGTATGTAATTCTCTAGCGAATCAAGGTAAGCGAATCATCGTGGCAGGATTGGATATGGACTTTAAAGGGCAACCTTTTGGACCTATGCCCGGCTTAATGGCCATCGCTGAATTCGTCACTAAGGTACACGCCGTTTGTGTAAATTGTGGAGCGGCTGCGCATTACTCTTACCGCAAGGTGGAGCAACAACAAACCGTCTTATTAGGCGAAACAGAGTCTTATGAGGCTCGCTGCCGTTCTTGCTTCCATGGCCAAAACTAAAGACCCCTCTTTCCGAAAACTCATCCAACGTTTAGTGGCTCGTAAGCCTAAGAACCTGGACCAGCAATTTTTTCAAGCTCACACCGAAGTTTTCAAGAAAACGGATTGCCTGACCTGTGGCAATTGCTGTCGCACGACTAGTCCGATGTGGAATGATACGGATATCCAGCGCGTTTCTCATTTATTCAAAATGAAGACCTCCGCTTTCTTGGATGCCTATTTAGTCCAAGATTCAGACGGCGATTGGGTTTACCCCGCAGCTCCTTGCCCCTTTTTAGACTTGGAAGATAATAAATGCGGCATCTACGATCACCGCCCCAAAGCCTGCCGCGAATACCCCCATACCGATAGAAAGAACATCATGGGGATTTTAGGATTAACCTCAAAAAATGCGCTCATTTGCCCCGCAGTGACACAAATTCTAGAAAAAATCGAGCAAATTTACCCTTGAACCACTTTTGATTTGAAATTCACGTCAAAAATCGGCAATTTCGTAATTCAATAAATCAAAACTATGGCAGCAGCAGAATACTTAGGAATCGATGTAGGTGGAACCGGCGTTAAAATGGGAATCGTCCACGCAGACACAGGTCAAATCAACAATTTTCAAAGTTATGATACTGCTACCTGGAGAGAATCACACCATTTTTTAGAGCGTTTAGCGGATGCGATTGCCTTGCAATTATACCAACACAAGAATGTCAAGAAAGTGGGAATTGGTCTTCCAGGTATCCTAACAAAAGACCGCCGTACCTTAATTGAGATCACGGCCATCCCTGAAATTGATGGATCTCCTATGATTGATATGCTGGAAAAACGTTTTCCTGAGCATGCTTTCTTTATGGAAAACGATGCGAACGCAGCGGCTTTAGGCGAATTTTACTTCTCTCCTGAGAAAACAAATATGCCAGAGGACTTCATTTTCATTACCTTGGGAACAGGTGTAGGTGGAGCGGCAGTCATTGACCGCAAAATCTTCTTAGGTGGTGATGGTAATGCGATGGAGCCAGGTCACGTGCCTTCTCGCGATGGAAAAGTATTAGAGCGAAACGTAGGAAAGAAAGAATTATTACAAATGGCTACCGCCATGCGTGCGGCCTACACGGGCAAAACCTCGCTTCCTGCAGATGGAACTATTTCAACGACAGCTTTAGTCGTAGGTGCAGAAGAAGGAGATGAATTAGCCTTAGCGATTTGGCACGAAGTAGGAACGATGCTAGGTGATATGCTCGTTTCATTGATTCGTATCCTAGATATCAAAAACATCTTCATAGGTGGCGGATTATCAGCCTCTTACGACTTCATTTTACCAAGTATGGAGAAGCAGTTAAATTACTGGTTAACGCCAGCTTATTTGGAAAAATTAACTATTAAGAAAGCCTTATTAGGCAATGACGCAGGTCTTTTAGGGGCTGCATCGCTTTGTTTTTAAGGTAAACAGCCTAGAACAGGCTAATTAGAATGAAATTTGTTTGATAAATTCAACTTTAATTCTAATCTTTGCAACGTTTTTGAACCCCAAAATAATATTAAAATGTCAGATATTGCAGAAAAAGTAAAAAGCATCATCGTTGAAAAATTAGGTGTAGAAGCATCAGAAGTTACTCCTGAGGCATCTTTCACAAACGATTTGGGAGCTGACTCGCTAGATACAGTTGAGTTAATCATGGAATTCGAAAAAGAATTCTCTGTTTCTATTCCAGATGATCAAGCGGAGAACATCCAAACAGTAGGCCAAGCTATTACTTATTTGGAAGAGAACGCAAAGTAATCGAAGCAACCATAAAAATTATGTCAATTAGTTAACAGTAATCAGGTGGATTTTTCCATGGGATTTCTCGGACTGATTGACATTTTTTATTTTAAGCAGATTCATAAATAACAAGAATATGGAGTTAAAACGAGTAGTTGTCACGGGCTTAGGCGCCCTAACCCCCATCGGGAACACAGTCAGTGAATATTGGGATGGATTAAAGAACGGCGTAAGCGGTTGCGGACCCATCACGAAGTTCGATGCGGAAAAATTCAGAACTCGTTTTGCTTGCGAATTAAAGAATTTCAAGGTAGAAGATTTTATCAATGCCAAAGAAGCGCGTAAAATGGACCCATTCACTCAATACGCTGTGGTGGCGGCTGATGAAGCCATCGCTGATGCGAATTTTGACATGGATTCCTTAAATAAAAATAAAGTAGGCGTTATCTGGGGATCAGGTATCGGTGGTTTGAAGACATTTGAAGACGAAATGATTTATTTCGGACAAGGAGACGGAACCCCGAAAATCAATCCATTCTTTATCCCTAAGATGATTGCAGATTCATCATCAGGCCAAATTTCGATCCGCAACGGATTCCGTGGCCCTAACTACGTTACCGTTTCAGCTTGTTCTTCTGCGAACAACGCGATCATTGATGCGTTCAACTATATCCGCACAGGCCGTATTAACGTGTGTGTAACGGGCGGTTCTGAGGCTCCAGTGACGATTGCATCGGTAGGTGGTTTCACCGCAATGCACGCCATGTCCACTCGTAATGACGATCCAGCTACAGCTTCTCGTCCTTATGACGTAGATCGCGATGGTTTCGTGGTAGGAGAAGGAGCGGGTGCCTTGATTTTAGAAGAATACGAGCACGCTAAAGCGCGTGGAGCAAAAATATATGCGGAATTAATCGGTGGAGGTTTCTCTTCGGATGCTCACCACATTACAGCACCACACCCAGAAGGTTATGGCGCTTTATTGTCGATGATCGATGCCTTAGAAGATGCGAACATCAAGCCAGAAGAAGTTGATTACGTGAATACACACGGAACATCCACTCCGATCGGTGATCCACAAGAGATTAAAGCGATCGTGGATTGTTTTGGAGAGCACGCTTACAAAATGGCCATCTCGTCTACGAAGTCGATGACGGGTCACTTATTAGGTGGTGCAGGAGCAGTAGAGGCGGTAGCGTCTGTATTAGCGATTCAACACCAATTTGTCCCGCCTACGATTAACGTATTTAACCGCGATCCAGAAATCGATCAACGCATCGACTTAACGGAAAACGTAGGAAAAGCACGCAAAATCGATGTGGCATTGAGCAACGGATTTGGTTTCGGTGGTCATAACGCAACGGTTATTTTCAGAAAAATCTAATACAAATATGGCCGTAAAATCTCTCCTAAACTGGTTAGATCCGATTCGACTAGACGAACGAGAGAAATTCTTAAAGAAATCGGTTACACATCTTATTGGGGCTAGTCCAAGTAATTTAACGTTATACAGACTAGCCTTTTTACACTCCTCTGCTTCGAAAGAGAGTGTGGCAGAAAATTACAAAGAGTCGAATGAACGCCTGGAATTCTTAGGCGATTCTGTCCTAGGGATGATCACAGCGACGTATTTGTTCCAAAAATTCCCATTTAAAGATGAAGGTTTTTTGACTGAAATACGTTCTCGTATGGTCAGCCGGGAGTCTTTGAACGTGATTGGTCGCAAATTAGGCTTGGAGGAAGTGATCGAGTACGAAACACAGCGTAAAAACGCGATGTCCCGCACTTCGATGTACGGAGATGCTTTGGAGGCTTTTGTGGGAGCTATATATTTAGACAAAGGTTTCGCATTCACCCAAAACTTCATCATTAAAAAGATTCTGACGCAATACTTTGACCTAGAAGCCGTTGTACAAAACAACCCAAACTTCAAGTCAATGTTGATCGAATGGGCTCAAAAAGAAGGCAAAAAGGTCTCTTTTGAGCTAGATCAAGAGGGAGAGCACCACAACCGCGAATTTACGGCTTTGGTCATCTTAGACGGCGAAAAGATCTCTGAAGGGAAAGGTTACTCGAAGAAGAAAGCAGAACAAACAGCCGCTAGAATGGCTTGTGAACAATTAGACATTAAATAATCAACACCTATGGCACCTAATATATTCTTGCAATACTGGAATGATTCACCTGAATCAATCACATTTCAAGAGGTATTAGCCTGGGAGGTTCCCACTCCTATCATAGAATCCATTCAAGTGGATTTGTTAGCTCAGCTAAATTCAGCGCGAGCCCAAGAAAACTTCCCTAATTTTCCCTGGTCTAATCCACGCTTTTTAGAGAAATGGGAAGGCATCGCCCAAACCTTGTTATACCAAGTAGCATTACCAGCATTCATTTGGGGCTCGTGGATAGAAAGCTTGGCTGTTCCCGTTGCAGATACACCGCAGCCTAGTTTTGCCGATTTATTGAATGCCTATGAAGCACCAGATGCGCCCTATGCTCCAGCGGAAACGCCAGCAGAGCCCTTCGACTTATTGAATACAGAGGTTTATTTTGAGGCTCCAGAAAGCCTAGAAGATTCTTCGGAAGAGGAATTTACGCGACTAAAGGATTTATTAAGTGGTTCGTCGGATTCTTTGAAGTCCAAAGTCGAATCACAAATGACCCAACGCATCGCTGACACCATCAGCCTTCACCAGCGAATTCAATTCATCCAGAAAATATTCCTAGGGGATGTGGCGCAACTAGAATCATTGATTCAATTCATCGATGAAGAGGCGGAAGCTGAAACCTGGTCTCAAGCCCTCTTAGAACGTTATGAGGCGTATCGCTTAGCGGAAAATGAAGCTATCTGGGAAGAACTACACCAACTCATCGAACGGAAGTTCAACTAACTGATTTTCATTATCAGTTTTAACACGCATTTAACCTAGAACACCCGGTAATTTCAAGGAAAAATAATCCCTTGAAAACAATCTTGTTTTTTCTAACCTCTTTCGCCTGTTTTGCCCAAATCCCCACGCAGGAGGAAGAGGAAAAGCAATCCAGTTTTGATTATTATATCACCAATCCGCTAAATATCAATTTAGTATCTGAAACGGAACTACAATCCTCCCTCCTATTTAGCGCTGAACAAATCGCTGCATTTATAGCCTTTCGCAAACAAATAGGGACCTTCCAATCTATTTTAGAGTTACAAAGCATTCCGAATTGGGACCTTGACTTCCTACGCAGGATTCAGGACTTTTTAGTATGCCATCCGCCTAATCCCCGCTGGTGGAAACCCCATTCCTCTACCCATCAGATATTATTTAAAACGGATTGGACAGCGGAGACAAAGAAAGGGTTTACAGCACCCGATTTGCGCAGCAAAACACGTTATGTGGGGGACCGAACGAATCAAACGCTTCGATACCGCGGGCAGTTAAATGCGAACCTTCGGATCGGATTTCTATTGCAAAAGGATGCTGGAGAAAAAAACCTAAGCGACTTTAGTAGTGGGTTTGTGGAGTTTAAATCGAAAGGAATTTTAGAGAAAATCATCCTAGGCGATTTCATCAACCAATGGGGTCAAGGGCTTGTTCAATCGGGTGGATTTTCTTTAGGTAAGAGTTTTGAAAGCATTAAAGCTACCCAAAAATTCAACCTAGGAGGATTAGCCTACAGTTCCAGCATGGAATATGGTTTTTATCGCGGAATCAACACCACCCTAAAACTCAGCGAATTCCTACGAATCCAAACTTTCGCATCCTACAGAAACTTAGATGCCACAACGGGAATTGACTCTACCGGAAGCAACTACTTACGCACAAGAGTAGAAGATGGCTTCCATCGAACTAATTCGGAAATCAGCCACAAAGACGCGATGCAAGAAAAAACGGCGGGGGCGAATCTAGTTTATTCTCCTCTAAGTAGGCCACTCGTCATTCAGTTCACTGGTGTTTTCACTCATTGGTCCTTATCTAAGCCTATTGGTTTAGGTTATAAACAACCCGAATGGGCTGGAAATGAACTAGAAAATTATTCCATCAGCTTTCAATATCCCCTTCGAAACATCCGAATGGTGGGTGAATTTGCCTACTCAAATAATCATCACTATTCTCTGATACAATCCGCCGCCACTTCACTTTCTAAAAAAGTGGACGTATCTTATTTATTCCGGTACTATGGGGCAGGCTATTTTAGTCCTAAATCCAATGGCCTATCTGAAAACTCGGAAAATCTCAACGAAATAGGCCTATTCCTTGGCCTAGGTTACCAAATCAACAAGCGAATGAAGCTTAGCTCCTATGTCGATTATTTTCGCTTCCCTGGCCCTAAATACCAAATTGTAGCCACTAATACCTCTGGTTGGGAATTCTTGAGTCGATTGCAGTGGGATAAAAGGCATAGCGCCCGCGGATTCATTCAAGGCAAATGGACTCGAAAAGAAGATAATAATCTGCTTCAAATCAGCCTGGACGGACACTACATAGCCCTTAAGTCCTGGGATTTTCACGTGCGTGCAATGGCCTCTAAACTAGGTGCAGAGATCGGGTACTTACTATTGCAAGACATCAAATGGGATCAGGGCAAATGGAATGTACAGGGACGTTTTGCCTATATGAATACGCCTACCTATGATACCCGAAATTATGCCTATGAACCAGGTGTTCCCTATTCTTTCCTCTTGCCTGCGTATGCGGGCAAGGCCATCAAAACGACCTTAGTAATGGCCTATCAATGGAATAGAGAAATCTCTGTAGCGGCTAAGTGGGCACGTATTCAATACCACGATCGAACGGAGGTGGGTTCTGGCTTAGATACGATTGAAGGGAATACCAAAACCGATATTACCCTTCAAATCAGCTATAAAATGCATTAAACGATCGCTTCGCGAACGCGCAATAATTTCTCAAGTAGACCCTCTAATTGATCTAATGGCAACATATTAGCACCATCTGATTTTGCTACCGAAGGATTCGGATGAGTTTCGATAAAGATTCCATCTGCACCTACAGCGATGGCTGCTTTAGCGATGGTTTCAATCAAAGCAGGTTGCCCACCGGTTACACCCGTCGTTTGATTCGGACGTTGTAAGGAGTGCGTGCAATCCATAATAACGGGGACATTCATCGCAGACATCTCTGGAAGATTACGGTAATCCACTACTAGATCACCATAACCAAAAGAATTACCTCGATCTGTTAAGTAAACAACCGCCTCAGGATTCTCGTGTAATACTTTTTCTACGGCAAAACGCATGGAAGCCCCTGACATGAACTGACCTTTTTTGATATTCACGGCTTTGCCTGTTTGGGCAGCAGCTGCTAATAAATCGGTTTGACGGCAAAGGAAAGCGGGAATTTGCAAAACATCGACATAAGCCGCTGCCATGGCTGCTTCTGCACTTTCGTGAATATCTGTCACCGTAGGCAAGGAATAATGTTTACCCACCGCTTGCAGAATTTCCAAGGCTTTGATATCACCAATACCGGTAAAGGAATCAATTTTAGTCCGATTCGCTTTGCGGTAGGAACCTTTGAAAATATAAGGAATACCCATCGCCTTCGTGATACCATCTATTTTTTCTGCAATCTCAAAAGCTAAATCGTTGCTCTCAATCGCACAAGATCCAGCCATCAAAAAGAAGGGGCCTTTGCCTAAATTATCTAAAGTCGGTAATGTCATGTTATAAAATATTTACTTCGGTCTCTAAAGAAACGCCGAATGTGTCTTTAATTGATTGCTTTATTTCTTCAGATAGGGCCAAAATCTCAGCGCCCGTTGCCTCTCCATAATTCACTAAAACGAGTGCCTGCTTTGCATGCACCCCCGCATCCCCTCTTCTAAATCCTTTCCAACCCGCTTTTTCAATAAACCAACCAGCCGGAAACTTAACCTCCGTACTACCTTCTACAGGATAATTCGGAATGCCAGGAAACTCAGCCATTAGTCGTGACGCCTCTGAGGCAGAAACGGTTGGATTCTTAAAGAAGCTACCGGAGTTACCGATTTCTTTGGGATCAGGCAATTTACTTTTGCGGATTTCAATCACAGCATCTGCCACGTCTCGGATGGAGGGCTGGGTAATACCTTTAGTCGCTAAGACTTCCTGAATGGCGCCGTATGACGTTTTAACAGAAGGTTTCTTGGATAACTTGAACGTAACAGAACCGATTAGGTATAAACCTTTCCCGGCACGTTTGAAAAAGCTTTCACGGTAGCCAAAAGCACAAGCTTTGGCATCAAACACCTCTATCGCCAATGTCTGTAGATTCAATGCCTCCAAGGAGGCAAACGTATCTTTAATTTCTGCACCATAAGCTCCTATATTTTGCATGGGAGCCGCACCTACCGTTCCCGGAATCAAGGATAAATTCTCTAATCCGGACCAGCCATGGTTCACTGCATATTGTACAAATTCATCCCAAACCACTCCAGCTCCGCCTTTCAACCACACAAAATCAGCATCCTCCTTTACGACAGAAATACCTGGAATCGAAATTTTAACTATAAGAGCCTCTTGGGCTTGCGTAAGCAAAACATTACTCCCCCCCCCTAAAAAAAGATGGGGTAAATGGGCATATTCCCCTGATGTACGAAGGGCAACATATTGATCAATGGAACTAATCTCTACGAATTGACGAGCTTCCGCCTCAATCCCAAACGTATTAAATGCACGTAGAGAAAACATATTAAACTAATTTAGTAGACAAAAACTCCTCTAATTCAGGAACGCCAGAATGGTGAAAGGTGTCTGAATTTCCTTCCCAAATCTTTTTCCCATCCTTCAAGAAAATGATCGATTCACCCATCCGCATCACCGAATTCATATCATGCGAAATCACCACCGTGGTCATATTGTATTCCTGCGTAATTTCTTGAATTAAATAATCAATTTTTACCGCGGTTAATGGGTCCAAACCTGAATTAGGCTCATCACAAAATAAATATTTGGGATTCATGACAATGGCACGCGCAATTCCCACTCGCTTTTTCATACCGCCTGAAATCTCGGATGGCATCAATAAAGCAGCACTCTCTAGACCGACGCGTTGCAAGCAAAGCATCGCTTGTGCGTTCTTTTCTTCGAGGGTTTGGGAGGTAAGGGTATCCAAGGGGAAACGTACATTTTCCAAAACGGATTTAGAATCAAAAAGGGCTCCTCCTTGAAACAAAACGCCCATTTCGCGTCTAATTTCTTTCACCACATCTTGATGAGCCTTTAAAAAATCACGCCCATCATACAGCACTTTACCTCGCTCTGGAACTAAAATCCCGATCATGCATTTCAACAGTACAGATTTACCTGTACCACTACCACCGATCACCATATTCGTCTTTCCTTGTTGGAAATTCGCACTAATGTCATCGAGCACCACACGACCGTTAAAAGATTTAGATAAACCCTTGATTTCAATCATATTCAAAATTAGGGATTATTGAATACTTTATGATAAATTTGATAACATTTAAATCAAAAATCTATGTTTTTCATCTTCCTCGGGGTTTTGTTGTTTATCGGCGGTAACGCGATCGCTAACCCTAATTTAGTATTCTCTAAATACAGCAAAACGTTGAAAGTCGTAGGGGCCGTTTTTGCCATCCTAGGGCTAACTAGTTCTGCCGTAGTGCAAGTAGACGCAGGTGAAGTAGGCGTTCAAAGCGTCTTTGGAAAAGTGCAATCTTCCACTTTAAATAGTGGACTTAATTTCGTGAATCCCTTAGCTAAAGTGGTCGTTTTCGATGCCAAAACACAAAACTACACCATGTCTAGCGTACACGACGAGGGCGACAAAGCCGGAGACGATGCCATTCGCGTTTTAACGAAAGATGGATTAGAGGTGGTAGTAGACTTGACTGTACTTTTTCGAATTATTCCTTCGGAAGCTCCGCATGTTTTAGCGGAGATTGGAGAAAACTACAAGGACAAGGTTGTTCGTCCCATCACCCGTACGATGATTCGCGATAATGCCGTTTATTACGATGCGGTAGGCCTTTATTCGTTAAAACGGAACGAATTCCAGCAACGCATTTACTCTGACATCGAGAAGAACTTCAAGAAACGTGGCTTAGTGTTAGAGCAATTATTGATCCGTAATATCAACCTTCCTACTTCTGTTAAGACCACCATTGAGTCAAAAATCAATGCAGAACAAGACGCACAGAAAATGCAATTCGTCTTACAGAAAGAGAAGCAAGAAGCGGAGAGAAAGCGTGTAGAGGCGCAGGGTATCGCGGATTACCAGAAGATTTTATCGACGGGATTGAGCGACAAGCAATTGCAATATGAGTCGATTATTGCCCAAAAAGAATTAGCTAAATCCCCTAACGCAAAAGTGATTATTATGGGAGGTAAAAGTGCTCCCATCATTTTAGGGAATCAATAATAAAATGGGGTACGTGATTCTAGCGAATCGCGTGCCCCATTTTATCTCGTTTCGTTTCTAAGTATTTCTTGTTGTGTGGATTAGCTGGTATCTCAATTCCGATCGAATCAACAATCTCTAATCCATAACCCATCAATCCCGCTCTTTTCTTCGGATTATTCGAAATCAAACGGATCTTGTGAATGCCTAAATCACGTAAGATCTGGGCACCTACGCCGTAATCGCGCTCATCCATTGCAAAGCCTAGTTCTAAATTAGCTTCCACCGTGTCACGGCCCTGCTCTTGCAATTTATAGGCTTTCAATTTATTGATTAGACCGATTCCTCGACCCTCTTGGAACATATATAAAATCACTCCTTTTCCCTCTTTCTCCACCATTTCCATTGCGGCGTGCAATTGTTCGCCACAATCACAGCGACAAGATCCAAAAATATCCCCTGTCACACAAGAACTATGAACACGCACCATCACCGGTTCATCTTTCTCCCAGCTTCCCTTGATCAACGCTAAGTGGGTGTCGCCAGTATTAATCTGCTTGAAAGCGACTAATTCGAAGGAACCCCACTCGGTAGGCATATTCACGCCAATCTCTCTTTTGATAAGGGATTCTTTCGCCAAACGGTATTCGATCAAGTCCTTAATGGTCACTAATTTCAAATCAAACTTATCCGCGATCACGCGCAAGTCCGGCAAACGTGCCATACTACCATCCTCGTTCAAGATTTCGATCAATACACCAGAGGGTTTAAAGCCTGCTAGACGTGCGAAATCCATCGATGCTTCCGTGTGACCCGTACGACGCAAAACACCTTCGGTACGCGATTTTAAAGGAAAAATATGACCGGGCCTTCCTAGGTCTGCCGGCTGAGTAGCCGGGTCGACCAGCGCTTGTATCGTTTTTGCTCGATCTTGCGCAGAAATACCCGTGGTGCAACCATTGCCTAACAAATCGACAGACACCGTAAATGGCGTCTCGTGAGAGGTCGTATTTTGATTCACCATCATCTCTAAACCCAAAGCCTGGCAACGCTCATCCGTCAAGGACACACACATCAAACCACGCGCCTCCTTAATCATAAAGTTCACAATCTCAGGCGTAATCGCTTCCGACGCGCAAATCATGTCGCCCTCGTTCTCTCGATCTTCATCGTCAGCGACTATAATTATTTTCCCTTGGCGAATATCTTCCAAGGCATCTTCGATACGATCTAAGCGAATTTTATCTAGCATTTTGTAGGCATTTGAATCAGAAACACAAAGTTACACGAAATAATTCCCTTTTTGACTACCTTTGTCAATATGTTCATCGAGGCTAAAAATCTTTCTAAAAACTACGGAAAACAATCCGCTGTTCAGGACCTAAACTTCCGTTTAGAACAGGGCCAAATCGTGGGATTTCTAGGACCCAACGGCGCGGGAAAATCGACAACATTAAAAATGCTGTTAGGACTCATTTCTCCCTCAACAGGTAGCGTACTTGTCGATGGCAAAGACCCCCAAGAACAGGAGATTAGCCTCAAAAAGCGAATTGGCTATTTAGCCGAGAAAAATCCGCTCTACCCGGAAATGTATGTCCGAGAGTTTTTGGCCTTTATCGGAAACATCCACGAGCTCTCGAATCTAGACAAGCGAATCCAAGAAGTAATCGAATGGGTGGGGCTTGAAAAAGAAGCGCACAAGAAAATTCAGGAGCTCTCTAAAGGATACCAGCAACGTGTAGGCATTGCTCTGGCGATCTTACATGATCCTAAGGTATTGATTTTGGACGAACCCACTAGCGGCCTAGACCCGAACCAACGGGATGAAATCCGCCACTTAATCAAAAGTCTACAAAAAGACCGGATCATTTTATTCTCCAGTCACATCCTATCGGAGGTGGAAGCCATTTGTGACCGTGTCCTACTGATTCACCAAGGTAAATTAGTCTGTGACCGTCCAATGAAGGAAATCAAGGATTTAGAGAAGTTCTTTAAAGAGAAGACAAGCTAAACAAATCAGCATCTAAGTGCGCGGGGAATTTCGCTCTGAAATCTGCTAAGTCAACAGCGGACAATTCACTCGTTAAGATTTGATCCTTAGCCTGCAAATCCAAATGTAGTCCGCCCTTAAAATCCACAAGCAAGGAATCTCCCGCATAGGATAAGTTATTCGCATCAGTCCCTACGCGATTCACTCCCACTACATAGGCTAAATTTTCAATCGCGCGAGCCTGCAATAAAGTCCTCCAAGCATTCGCCCGAGGAGCCGGCCAATTCGCTACATAAATAGCCGCATCATAAGCCATTCCTACATTACGAGACCAAACAGGAAAGCGAAGATCATAGCAAATAAATACCGCTAAGTTCCAGCCCTTGTAAGAAACAATTACCTGCTTGTCACCTGCTTGATAAAATTCGTTTTCTGCACCCATTCGAAACAAATGGCGTTTATCATACGACACAAAAGAGCCATCTGGATGGACGGCATAGAGGCGATTTAAAAAGGAATTTTGTTGTTTTACTTTTAGAGAGCCTATCATTAATGCCCCTAATCGACTTGCTTGAACCTGCATCCACTGAAGTACAGGTCCTCTACCTATTTCGGCACCGGAGGGTGACATGGAGAAACCCGTTGCAAACATTTCCGGCAAAACGACCACATCTGTTTTACCAGCTAAGTCAGCGAGCTTTTCCTCTAATTGAGCACAATTAGCGGCAGGATCCTCCCAAACTAAATCGGTTTGAACTAAGCTTACCCGTAGATTCGTCATGATTGCCGGTGTTTATTTGGCAATATAAGAATAATAGATTTTCAAACGAGCTTTCATGGCCTGTAATGGCACAAAACGCGCACTTTCATTGATAATTCTAGTGTTTCCTGCAGAGTTAGCTGTCAAAGCCGGCGTAATCAACCAACCCGTATTAGGCTGCTTTCCTACTAAAAGCGATTGAACAGCCGTCGTAACATTGAAGGTATACGTCTTAGCACCTGGATCAATCGCGGCAGTTAACACACTCGAACCACCCTCTGATAGCAAATACTTCAAACCATAACTATTTCGTAGCGTACGATTCGTCGCATTTGTTTCTACAATGGATAATTGACCGATGGTTTGTTGTAAATCAATATTGTCTGCAGCTGTCAAAACCAATTCCGCCTTATTCACTGCCACATTGCGATTCCCTTTTAAGTTAAGTAGATAAGGAAATTCTACTTTCGTGGCTACACCCGTACCCGCCTGGATATAGGTGATACCACTTGTAGCAGTGGATGAAACGATGTTACCTGGATTTTGCAGAGCTGCTAAAGCACCCGATTTAGTAGACTTAATCTGGTTAAATCGAGCTAATAATTCAGGATAAAGGGCATTAGAAAGACTAAAATAATAGTCCAAATTATATTTAGTCGTATCACCAGGGTTGTGGTAATACAAAGTCATCCGAGAGTAACCTGGATTAAATCCGATTAATGCCCCCGTAGAGGTAGCCGATGCCTTAAACAACATACCCGGAAAATAATCTCTAAATCCTTTACTTCCAGCCCCTACGGTAACATCCGCGTATTTACTGAGTAATTCCCGCCCAAACGTATCTGACATTCTAAAACGCAAGGTGTCAAGACGAACAGAATCCCCATTAATGGCTTTCGAACGAATAGGTCTAGGAGTAAAGGTATGTCTACCTAAAAGCGAAGCGTCGTTGCGAACAGCCGAATTAGCAAAATAATCAGTTCCCCGATTTAAGCTATCTAACAAACGGTACACACTTATGGTCTGTGTTTTTGTCGTATCTCCTTGGTAATTAGCATAGGCTAAACGAAGTGTCAATGAATCAAAAACAGACGTGCTTTTAGCCCGAAGTGTATCAATATTAGACAGCTGTGTATACGCTGCGGCCTCAGCTGTACCTAACACGGGATGGGTGTAATTTCCGACTAACAAGGTATTAGGCGAACCCGTATAGATCGAATCAATCAATACGGTAGACGACTTAATCGTAACCGTATCTGAATAATTCAACCCTACTTCCACACTAAATAAATCGTCGCCGATTTCTTTAGGTGTATCACAAGATGCAAGGAATAAGGAAAGAATTCCTACCCATTTAATTGCCGGACATTTCCAAGTACGTTTTTTCGAAGAAATCGAGGTCATTGTCGGCAATGTTTTGAGAGGTTTTATGTTGATATTCATCAATAATCGATTGGATACGGCTGTTATCCGCATTTTCTAAAGAAACTATTTTGTCTGCATACTCCGCACCTATCTTGATAAATGCCTCGTAATTTCCACCGGCTAAGCTACCTAAATGTGCTTCATCTAAATCTCCGATCTTCACTTTTTCGATCAAATCGTCTGCTTCAAACGCAAAATCAAAGGCAGAATTGTGTGGAGAGAAAATAGTTTTCGAATCTTTGTAAATCGGGTGATTTTGGTAATGCGTCGATACATACAAAGGAACTAAACTAGACATCCAGTCATTGCAGTGAATGATATCAGGAGCCCAACCTAACTTCACAACTGTTTCTAAAGCTCCTTTACAGAAGAAGATAGCACGCTCGTGATTGTCCGCATAAAATGCGCCTTCTTTATCAGTAAGCACATATTTACGTTGGTAATAATCTTCGTTATCGATGAAGTATACTTGTAATTTCGCAGCTGGAATACTCGCTACTTTAATGGTCAAAGGTTTTTCTTCCTCACCCATTGGAATGGTAATACCTGAAAGACGAACTACTTCGTGCAATCGGTTTTTACGCTCATTGATCGAACCGAATCGGGGCACTAAAATTCTAATTTCCATTC
The DNA here is from genome assembly GCF_004307425.1 of Aquirufa antheringensis. GTDB lineage: Bacteria > Bacteroidota > Bacteroidia > Cytophagales > Spirosomataceae > Aquirufa > Aquirufa antheringensis. The sequence continues at coordinate 540,943 of NZ_SEWZ01000001.1, read as the reverse complement.
CCCTCTCCTGCATAGCAGTAGGAAGAGCGCGTACGAAATCAGCAATTTTTGACGTGTTTTGAAAAGGATCTACCTCACTTGAAACGTAAAGAATACGTAATTTGGCCATTCTAAATTGATTACTAGGGGCAAATTACCCCAAAAAACATTACAAAAATACAAAAAAATAATCGGATTATCACCATCATTATACAATGAAAGGTCTTTAATTTGCCTTCTGATTAAAGAACCAGATGCTAAAATCAATCTTAAAATACCTTATATCTAGTTTATTAGCCGGAGGCCTATTGTATTGGGCTTTTTCTAAAAGCCAATTGCATTGGAATGACATCATCAGCACCTTCCAGCAAGCCGATTACAATTGGGTTGCCGTTTCCGTGGTCATCGCCATCCTTTCCCACCTATTGCGCGCCTTGCGTTGGGAACAATTATTAGACGCAATGAACTATCAGCCGGGCACTGTACGCACCTTTTCAGCCGTATTAATTGGCTATTTTGCAAACTTTCTAGTCCCCCGCTTGGGCGAAGTATCCCGTTGCGGATCATTAAAAAAGACGGCGGATATTCCGTTTGAGGAATCCTTTGGCACCGTTATTACAGAGAGGATTGTGGATTTATTGAGTCTAGTAGCCCTGGTTGGAATTACGTTTCTATTTGAGTGGGAACCCCTACAGAAGAGCCTTTTCCCTACCTTGCATTTGCCGTCTGGCACCTTAATTATCACCGCTTCCATACTAGGCTTAATGGGATTAGTGATTTTATGGAAGTTTAAAGATTTTCTCCAAAACATCGGCGCCGAATCGAAAGTGGGCAAAATGATCCTCGGCTGGGTCGCTGGAATTGGTAGCATTCGCCACCTAGCTCAACCCGGAAAATTTATTGGATATAGTGTGGGCATTTGGTTGTGCTATTATTTGAGCACCTATACCCTCTTTCTTGCTTTCCCTAGTAGCGAACACTTAGGAATGAGCGCGGCGTTGACTGTTTTAGTGATGGGCACCTTTGGGATGGCAACGCCTACGCAAGGAGGAATTGGGGCGTACCACAGCCTAGTGGCCTCAGCCTTCGTTTTCTACTCGCTCACTTATAAAGATGGCTTTATGCTAGCCACCTTTTTCCACGGAACTCAAATGATTACTTTGTTGTTATTGGGTGGATTTAGTTTTATTTTAACCCTATTTTTACCCAAAATTAGCTCACGTGTCGAACAGAACTGAACATAAAATTGTCACTTTGGCCCAGGGAATCGAACTCCGTAAGCAATGGAAAGCAAACGGAGACAAAGTCGTTTTCACGAACGGATGTTTCGATATTTTGCATTTAGGCCATGTGGATTATTTGGAGAAATCCAGCGAATTTGGCACTAAAATGATCGTTGCCGTTAACTCGGATGCCTCTGTTCGTACCCTAGAGAAAGGAGTCGAAAGACCGGTGAATGCGGAGTATGCCCGTGCGCGCTTAATCGCTGCACTGGGTTTTGTTTCGATGGTTATCATTTTCGGGGATTCGACCCCTTTAGAACTCATTCAAGCCCTTCAGCCAGATGTCCTTGTAAAAGGTGACGATTATACTATTGAGACGATTGTGGGGGCCAAAGAAGTGATTGCCGCTGGCGGATCCGTCAAAACCATCGCGCTAGTCCCTGATTACTCTACTACTAAAATCATTCAAAAACTTAAACAATAAAACCATGTATTTCATTGCCATCCTTTTCGGAGTCGCAGGTATGCTTATCTCTTGGCGACTAAAATCCAAGTTCAAAACCTATTCACAAACACCCATCCAGAGCAACCTATCTGGCCACGAAATTGCTGAGCGTATGCTAGCAGATCATGGCATCACGGATGTTCGGGTTATTTCTGTAGAAGGACAATTAACTGACCATTATAATCCTGCTGACAAAACAGTCAACTTAAGTGCAGATGTGTATCACGGCCGTAACGCAGCAGCCGCTGCTGTTTCAGCGCACGAATGTGGCCACGCGGTTCAACACGCTAAAGCTTACGCCTTCTTGCAATTCCGCAGCGCCATGGTTCCCATGCTGAGCATTGCAAATGGCTTTATGCCCATCCTATTAATGATCGGAATGATGGTCTTGTATTCCACCGGAAACACCACCTTGCTAGCGATAGGTGTCGCTCTCTTTGCAATGGCCACTTTATTTAGCTTTGTGACTTTACCTGTTGAATTTGACGCTTCCAATAGAGCCCTAAACTGGATTAAAGAAAAAGGAATCGTAACGCCTACGGAATATGCGATGTCAAAGGATGCGCTTTGGTGGGCTGCTATGACCTATGTCGTGGCCGCGCTCGGTATGTTAGCGCAGTTGCTGTATTATTTGAATTTGTTGGGTGGGAGACGAAATGACTAAAAAAATGGTGAATTGTGAATGGTAAATGGTGAATGAAAAATAAATTCACAGTCAACATTTACCATTCATCATTTACCATTTACCATTCTTAGGCTAGTTTCGAACGTCTATAACTATACCCAAAATAAATAACAACCCCCGCCAAGCACCAGTACATAAAACGTTCCCAGTTTGTGGAGCCCATTTGGGTCATTAAATAGAGGTTCACTAATAATCCTAACACAGGGATTAATGATAATTTCTTTGTAATGCTAAAGAAGGACATTACAGACCAGATAATGAAGAACCCGAACATAATAAAGTGATCCGCCTTCGTTTCACCTGAATATAGGCCCTCTAACCATTCGCCCAGATTTACACCTGAATAGGAAATCAGACCAAGCGCTAAAATAAGCGACAAACCCACGTAGTAACTTGAATTGATGTAAGGGATCTTGAATTTGGATTTCTTTTGATTCTCTGGATCTAGATCTAATACTAAAACACCACCGCAGACTAATACGAAGGCGAAGAGCGTTCCGATACTACTTAAATTGATCACCTCTTCTAGGTTTGCGAACAAGGCTGGAACACCTACTAAAACGCCCGTCATAATCGTGGAGAACGATGGGGTACGGTATTTGGGGTGAATACGTGAGAAGGCTTTTGGCAATAAACCATCACGTGACATCGTCATCCAAATACGTGGCTGACCTAATTGATAGACTAAAAGGGCTGAAGTTAAGGCGATTACCGCACTCGCCGCTACGATTCCGGCTACTCCTGGCAAGCCTACTTGCATAAACATGAAGGCCAAAGGATCCTCAATTCCAGCTAAATTTTCAGATGGCACGATACCCGTTAAGACCAAGGTAACTAATACGTAAAGGACCGTACAGATGATTAGGGCATACATCATGGCTTTGGGAATATCCCGCTGCGGATTCTTGCATTCTTCTGCGGTAGTCGAGATCGAGTCGAAACCGATGTAAGCAAAACAAACGGCCGCCACACTTTTCAACACCCCAGAAATTCCATTCGGCGCAAAGGGTGTCCAGTTCTCTACCTGCACATAAAAAGCGCCCACCCCTACTACAATCATAATGACCAATAGTTTCAAAATCACCAGAATATTGTTCGTGTTTTTAGACTCCTTAATTCCAATGTAGACCAAATAGGTAATGGCTACCGTGATCAAAAGCGCCGGAATATTAGCAACAAAATGCCAACCAAAAATGGTAGGAGCCGATTGATAGGCGGTAAAACCTTCGCGTAGGTTAACAGATAAAGCTTCAAATTTCTCGCCACTAGCTAGTGCGGAGGAGGTTTCGGTGAAGGCTCTTTTGGCAGACAAATAATCCATCGTCATAAACTCTGGCACGTGAACACCTAAACCTTCTAACAAATCCACAAAGTATTTTGACCACGAAATAGCCACAGCTACGTTCGAAATGGCATATTCTAACAGTAAATTCCATCCCAAAATCCAGGCAACAATCTCACCCAAACTCGTATAAGCATACGTATAAGCACTACCAGAAATAGGAACGGTAGCTGCAAAACGTGCATAACAGAAGGCCGTAAACATACAGGCCATCGCCGTAAACACAAATAACATCGATACCGCTGGACCGCCATTAGCAGATGCCTGACCGATCGCAGAGAAAATACTCGCCCCGATGATGGCCGCCACACCCATAAAGGTCAAATCGCGCACTCCCAGATTTCTGTCCATAGAATTACCTTCTATGCTTTCAATCTCTAACTGATCTGAAATAATTTTATCGATGGATTTCTTGCGAAAAAAACTTGACCACATACGGTATTGGATTGTTAATGAAGAGACAAAAATACATCTTTCTGAAAGAAATTCTAATTTGATTGATTTCGATTACCTTTGTGACATGTCAGTCGCCGTCGTTATTTTAAATTACAATGGTCGGAAATTCTTAGCCGACTTCTTGCCTATCGTCCTCGAAAACACGCAGGATGCGGCGATTTATGTAGCAGACAATGGCTCTTCTGACGATTCATTGGCCTTATTAGCAGCTAATTTCCCTAGCGTTTCCGTCCTTTCCTGGGCTGAGAATTTAGGCTATGCGGGTGGCTATAATTTTGCTTTGGGCCAAATACAAGCCGACTATTTCGTGCTAATGAATTCCGATATAGCGCCACGTAAAAATTGGTTACAACCTTTAGTAGCCTATTTCGAAGCAAATCCTTCCGTTGCTGCGGCACAACCGTTTCTATTAGATTATCATAAACCGGAGTATTTTGAATACGCGGGAGCTGCGGGTGGATTTTGGGATTCCTATGGCTACCCTTTCTGCCGTGGAAGACTATTCGATACCATTGAAAAAAATGAGGGGCAATATGCAACCTCCATGGTAAACTGGGCGACGGGCGCCTGTTTAATGGTTCGAACTGAGGTTTTTCACTTAGTAGGAGGATTAGACGCTTACCTTTTTGCTCACATGGAAGAAATCGACCTTTGCTGGCGCATGCAAAGAGCAGGATATTCCATCGCAGCAGTGGCTGAAAGTGAAGTATTACACGTAGGTGGCGGGACGTTAAACAAAGAAAATCCTTTCAAAACCTACCTGAATTTCCGTAATAACTTGATTTTGCTCTATAAAAACGTAGAACCCTCTTTACGTTTTAAGACTATTTTCATCCGAATGATCTTAGACGGAATCGCAGGAATCAAATTTTTAACAGAAGGGAAATTCAGTTCCTTTTTAGCGATCTTAAAAGCCCATTATGGCTTCTATCACTATTTGTTCTTCGAACCAAAAGCGTCCCCTGTTCAGAAAAACTGGATAAAAAGTTATACCGGAAACATTCTAGTAGACTATTTCCTTCGAGGCAAAAAGAAATTCAATCAAATCAAATTTTAGATATCCCAGACACTTGGGTTATTTCTTTGACGTAAATAGCGACGGATATTCATCCAAAAAGCCAAAATCAAATAAATAATCACCGGGGAACCCATCGTGATAAACGAGGTGTAGATAAAGTACAATCGAATACTACTTGTGGAGATTTTAAACTTCTCTCCTAGGTGAGTACACACGCCAAATGCCTGATTCTCAACAAAAAATTTCAGCTTTTCCATAAGTGATTGATTGAAGGAACAAATTTAGTCAAATTTAAACGCAAATGACACATAATTAAAATAGTTATATATATTATATGAATAATATAATTATATTTTCAAATAAGTGATTTATTATTTTAAAAGTCTTGCATACAATTGTTTTTTTTCTACATTTGAGAGCTTGAAAGACTTTCGTCTGGATGGCATTAATATTTTTAACATTTTTTTTATGCAAACTGGTAAAGTAAAATTTTTCAACGAGACGAAAGGTTTCGGATTCATCGTTGACGATCAAACAGGTGAAGACATTTTCGTACACGTAACTGGCCTTTCAGGTGTTACTATCCGCGAAAATGATTCAGTATCTTATGAAGTTACTGATGGAAAGCGTGGCGCAAACGCTATCAACGTAAAGAAAATCTAATTTTTCTTTCGTTTTTTTGATTAGAGCAAATCAGTATTTTACAATATATATTTAGGTTTACCTACAAAAATTGCAACATTGATCTCTAGTTAAAGAGAAATAAAAAAAGCCTTCTTTACGGAAGGCTTTTTTTATGCAATAGGTGAAGCGATTATCCTTGAATCCAAGCAGTCACTTCGTCCTTCGTCGGCAATGCCGCATCAATCTTTAATTTTTTGCGCATTCCACCTAAGTCATTAAAGACTTTGTTCGGGTTTGCAGCATCCAAGGCTTCTAATGTTAAGATGCCCATCTTTTGTAAGGCTGGGATCCATACTTCAGAGATGCCTCTTTCCGCGAAAGCTGATTCAGAATCCACTTCCTTAATCACTTCTGCCCGCATTTGAGGAAAGAACAATACTTCTTGAATAGAGGATTGATTCGTCATCAACATCGTTAAGCGGTCAATTCCGATACCAATACCTGAGGTAGGTGGCATCGCATATTCTAAGGAGCGAATGAAATCGTGATCCATCGCCATCGCCTCATCATCTCCGCGCTCAGCTAAGGCTAATTGATCTTCGAAACGTTCTTTTTGATCGATGGGGTCATTTAATTCAGAGTAGGCATTCGCAATTTCTTTTCCATTCACGAATAACTCAAAACGCTCTACTAAACCCTCTTTCGAACGGTGCTTTTTCGTTAAAGGTGACATCTCTACTGGATAATCGGTGATAAAGGTAGGCTGAATCAAGTTTGCTTCTACTTTCTCGCCGAATAACTCATCGATCAGCTTTCCTTTGCCCATTCCTTTATCCACTTCCATTCCGAAATCCACACACTTCGCGCGCAATTCATCTTCTGACAAGGCATCCACATCTACTCCGGAATACTGTAAAATAGCACCCGAGATAGTTAAACGAGGATAAGGTCCAGCAAATTCGATTTCGTTCTCCCCTACCGCGATTTTGGTTTTATCGTGTAAACGAGAGGCAACCGTTTCGAAGATTAACTCTGTCAGGCTCATCATCCAATTGTAATCCTTGTAGGCTACATAGAATTCTAACGAAGTGAATTCCGGATTATGCGTGCGGTCCATTCCTTCGTTACGGAACATTTTACCAAACTCATATACGCCATCAAAACCACCCACGATCAGACGCTTCAGATACAATTCATTCGCGATACGCAAATAAAGAGGCATATCTAAGGTATTGTGGTGGGTCTTGAACGGACGAGCCGAAGCTCCACCGTGTACCGCTTGCAATACCGGTGTTTCCACCTCTAACCAACCACGTTCGTCAAACATTGCACGCATCGTCGAGATGATCTTCGCACGCTTGATAAAGATGTCCTTTACGGAAGGGTTAACGATTAAATCTACGTAACGCTGTCTGTAACGCATTTCTGGATCAGAAAAGGCGTCGTAGGTTTGGCCATCTGCTTCTTTAACGACAGGAAGTGGCTTTAAGGCTTTGGAGAGAATCGTAAACTCACGTACGTGAACGGAGATTTCTCCCATCTGCGTCGTGAAAACATATCCTTTTACACCGATGATGTCACCGATGTCTAGTAACTTTTTAAATACCGTATTGTACAAGGTTTTATCCTCGCCCGGACAAAGGTCGTCGCGGCGGAAGTACAATTGAATACGGCCATTCGCGTCCTGAAGTTCCGCAAAAGAGGCATTTCCCATGATACGGAAGCCCATCAAGCGACCTGCCAATACCACGTCTTGGAAATTGCCAGACTCCGGTTTAAATTCTGCCAAAATCTGATCAGAATAAACATTCACCGGGTATTCCTGTGCAGGATAAGGATCAATTCCCATCGCCAATAATTCTTGGCGCTTCTGTCTCCTCAATAATTCTTGCTCACTTAAAATCATTTGAACGTGTTTTTACGAATGAACCACAAAATTAGCCATTTCCTTTGGGATTTAAAACTCTTAAAACTTGTTAATGAGGTTGTGCGAGGCGAATTTTCGATTAATTTCGCAGCAGTAATTTTTAAATTTAAATCAAAAATAAAAATGAATAATCAGCTTAAGTCGTATGCGATCATTGCATTAATGTCCAGTGGAGTCACTTTAGGTGCCTATTCTCTTTTTAATTTAGGAAACTCATCCGGATTCTCGGATGCACCCTCCGCTTTTACTACTTCCGTATCTAATCCAAACGTACCCGGCAATCCTGGTGAATTCACCTATGCTGCGGAGAAAACGACTCCTGCGGTAGTTCACATTAAGACGAAAATGGAAGTGCGCCAGAGACAACAGTCCTCGAGCCCTTTTGATGATTTCTTCGGTTTTGGCGATCCATTCGGTGGCGGTGGTCGTAGACAACAGCAACAACCACAGGAAGCGTCTGGCTCTGGCGTCATCATCTCAGCCGATGGCTATATCGTAACGAATAATCACGTGGTGGCTGAAGCTTCAGAAGTGACGGTCATTCTAAATGACAAGCGCGAGTACAAGGCCAAAGTCATTTCAACAGATCCATCTTCGGATTTAGCGGTTATCCAAATCAAGGAAACGAATTTACCTTTCTTGACTTTTGGCGATTCAGACGCCCTACGCGTGGGCGAGTGGGTATTAGCCGTGGGTAATCCCTTTAATTTAGAGTCAACTGTAACAGCAGGTATTGTTTCTGCCAAAGGTCGCCAGAACATCATCGACCGCGATTCTCCAGACGTGAATCCATTAGAGTCCTTCATCCAAACGGATGCTGCGGTTAACCCGGGTAACTCTGGAGGGGCTTTGGTGAACTTAAAAGGCGAATTAATCGGTATCAACACAGCGATTTACTCTCGTACAGGTCAATTTGCCGGCTATTCTTTCGCCGTTCCTGTGAGCATCGTGAAGAAAGTGTCAGGTGACTTAATCAAATACGGTAACGTTCAGCGCGGTTTCTTAGGAGTTCAAATCTCTGAGGTGAATGCCAAACTAGCGGACGAAAAAGACCTTAAAACTAGCGCCGGAGTGTACGTGGGTGGTTTCTCTGAAAACTCAGCTGCGAAAGATGCAGGTATCAAAATCAATGATGTGATCGTGAAGATCGACGGAGTAGAGACTAAATCATCTTCGAAATTAATGGAAATCGTTAGCCGCAAGCGCCCAGGTGAGGCTATTCAAGTAACCGTTAACCGCGATGGCGCTACAAAAGAATTCAAGGTTACCTTAAAGAACAAAGACGGCAACACCGAAATCGTAAAAGGCGATAATTCTACTGAATCAGCGAAATCAGAATTCTTAGGCGCTAAGTTTGCGAGCTTGACTCCTGCTGAGATGAAGAAATTCGGAGTTAGCTCTGGTGTGAAGATCGCCGAAGTACTAGCAGACGGTCGTTTAGAAATGTACGGACTTGCGAAAGGTTCTGTGATCACTAAGATCAATGACCGCGCAATAAACAGTCCTAAGGAGGCAGTTGAGGCTTTAGAATCCAGAAAAGGACGCATCAAGCTGGAAGGTGTGGATGTGGATGGGTCAAGGTTTATCTACGTACTTTAGAGTGTAGATTATAGAGTAGAGAGCAAATTGCAAAGTTCAAAGAGCAAAGTTCAAAGGAGGTATCCGCTTCGCGGATGAAATTGTGAAAAATACTTCACAAATGAATCGCCCCAGGCGATACCATCTTTGAACTTTGAACTTTGCTCTTTGAACTTTAAAAAGTCGCGACTGTCAACTGTCCACTAAAAAAAGCCGAAGCTTCTAACAAAGCTCCGGCTTTTTTTTATACACAGAAGAAGGTAATTACTTCTTATAAGTTACTGTTTTAACCGCTTGGATTGTACGCTCGATGCTTGGAAGAATTTCTTCGATCAAGGTAGGTGCGTATGGAAGTGGTAAGTCACGTGAATTCACACGAACCACTGGTGCATCTAAGTAATCAAATGCCCAACGTTGTAAGTGGTAAGCGATCTCCGAAGAGATAGCCGATAATGGATTCGCTTCTTCTACTACAACGCAACGATTCGTTTTCTTCACTGATTCTACCACGGTGATATAATCAATCGGACGAACAGAACGTAAGTCGATTACTTCGCAAGAGATTCCTTGCTTCTCTAATTCCTCTACCGCTGGCATCACCACACGAGAAAGCATTTTACCAAAAGTTACGATCGTTACCGCTGAACCTGGTTTTACGATATTCGCTTTGCCGATTGGGATTAAGTATTCGCCTTCTGGTACTAAACCTTTATCACCATACATCACTTCAGATTCCATGAAGATCACCGGGTCGTTATCACGAATCGCTGATTTTAATAAACCTTTCGCATCTGCAGGATTAGAAGGTACGACTACTTTTAAACCTGGAGTGTTAGCAAACCAGTTCTCGAAGTTAGACGAGTGCTGAGAAGATAATTGGCCAGCATTTCCCGTAGGCCCACGGAAAACAATAGGACAAGAAAATTGCCCACCGGACATAGACATCAATTTAGCAGCGGAGTTGATGATTTGGTCAATCGCGACTAAAGAGAAGTTAAAGGTCATGAATTCAACAACGGGACGAAGACCATTCGCAGAAGCACCCACAGCAATACCACCGAAACCTAATTCAGCGATGGGGGTATCGATCACGCGCTCAGGACCGAATTCGTCTAACATTCCTTGGGAAACTTTGTAGGCTCCGTTGTATTCCGCCACTTCCTCACCCATTAAAAAAACAGATGCATCACGACGCATTTCCTCTGACATTGCCTCACGTAAGGCTTCTCTAAACTGAATTTCTCTCATAAAAAAATGTAAATCTTGTGGGATTAACAAGCGGGTACAAAATTAGGCAAAAAATAGTCCATTTTCACAAAATCATGGTAATTTTGAGGAATCCATTGAAGAAAAAATCCTATGTCAGTAGAAATCGCCCCTATTTCAAATTCTTTGCCGGCTTTTTTGAGCCAAAATTCCTATTTGCAAATAGCGGTTCTGGTAGACGAGCAGACTTCAAAACATTGCCTTCCGTTAATTCAAGCCTATTTACCCAAGAGCTTCATCAAGATTCAGATTAAGTCTGGAGAGAATAACAAGCATTTAGCAACTTGCGAAAAAGTGTGGGAAGCGATGACAAAGGCGAATATGGATCGCCACGGCCTATTGATTAATTTAGGTGGTGGGGTGATCGGTGATTTAGGTGGATTCTGTGCTTCTATCTATAAGCGAGGAATCGACTTTATTCAGATCCCTACGACCTTATTAGCTCAAGTAGATGCAAGTGTGGGTGGAAAATTAGGAGTGGATTTTCAAGGTTTAAAGAACCACATTGGGGTATTCAATTTACCTAAAACGGTATTAATCGACCCTACTTTCATTCAAACTTTACCGGCTTCTCAAAAGCTTTCAGGTTATGCTGAAATCATCAAGCATTGCCTGATTCGCGATGCGGAGAAATGGGAGCAAATAAGCCATACGGATTTCTCGGAGGTTGATTTCGCTAGTCTTATCGAACATTCCGTTGAAATTAAGAAGGCAGTGGTGACTGAGGATCCGACCGAAAAAGGATTGCGCAAGATCTTAAATTGGGGACATACCTTAGGTCATGCGGTGGAAACGTTCTTGTTGGAACAAGGAAAGCGTAAGATCTTACACGGGGAAGCAATCGCCGTAGGAATGATTATGGAAGCTTTTGTAGCCTTTCAACGGGGATTGATTAGTGAACAAGAATTAGGTGATATCGAAATATACTTGTTTGAGACCTATGGAAGGGTGCCGCTGAAAGCGTCTGAAATTCCTGCGATTATAGCGTTAACGCTTCAAGACAAGAAGAACAAAGGTGGAGAAGTTCGCTTCTCGCTGTTAACAGGTATAGGAGATTGCGGCTATGATATTCCGGTGAGTAAATCGGAAATGAAAAAGGCGATTGAGTACTATATTGGCTAATTATTCCATTATTATTCGATTACTTGCGGCACTTTGAAATAGGTATCATTGGTGTCAGGACCTAAAGCTAAGGCTTTGGCACGATCTAAGGTCAGTTTACCTTCGTCTTCGCGGAAATGATTTAAGGCAGAGGTCATATGGACCAAAGGCTCCACAGACGTTGTGTCCACCGAATTTAGCGCTTCCATCCAGACTAAAACCTTGTTAATAGAATCTTGCATTTCGCCTAATTTAGATTCGGGCATCTCTAATCGAGCCAAATGCGCGACTTTCTTCACATCTTCTTGACTAACCTTCATTTTCTTTCGGTTTTAATTTTTTATCCTCGGGCATGTGCTTGTCCAAAAAAGCATTCAAACGATCTCGATCAAGACTAGACGTAATCGTGCCTAATGAATCGATATTCATTTCAAATCCCGCTAATTCTGGATGAACCGTGGGCAATTCCTTCTTTTTGTCCTTTTTAGCCATGTCCTTTTAGAGTGCAGGGAATTTTGCCAAAGCCGTAGACAATCGCTCGATCACCTCCGCTTTGCCCCATAATTGCATCGAAATCATCAAATCTGGACCTGCTCCGTTTCCACTCAAGGCTACGCGCAAAATCTGCATCACTTTTCCCATCTTAATTCCATTCGCCTCTAATACTTCGTGAATCGCCTGCTTGATGCCTTCCGGCTCCCACGAATCCACACTAGGCAAGGCTTGTGCAATAAACTGTAAACCTGACGCCGCATCAGCATTCCACTTCGAAGCCAGAACGGCTTCTTCGTAAATCGCTGGACGCGCTTGAAACTCCGCCACTTTCACCGCTAATTCTTGTGGGAACGTAATGCGATCTAAGAATAAGTGCACGAAAGCGAGACCTTGTTCTGCAGGTAAGCTAGGCAAATAATCCGCCGCCAAAGCTACCGGATCTTGTTGCTTAATGTATTGCTCATTAAACCATTGGGCTTTTTTTACATCGAACTTCGCACCCGCTTTATTAATGCGTTCTAACGAGAACGCGTCTGCTAGCTCTGTTAAGCTGAACATCTCTTGCTCTGTGCCTGGATTCCAGCCTAAGAAAGCTAAGAAATTCAAGGTGGCTTCCTTCAGGTAGCCTTCCTGCTTAAATCCTTTCGAAATCGCACCCGTCGCTGGATCCGTCCATTCCATAGGGAATACGGGGAAGCCACCTAGATCTGCGTCTCTTTTGGACAACTTACCATTGCCCTCTGGCTTTAATAAAAGAGGCAAATGGGCAAACTGAGGTGCTTTCCACCCAAATGCTTGGTATAATAAAATATGCAATGGTGCGGATGGCAACCATTCCTCACCCCGAATCACGTGGGTAATTTCCATGATGTGATCATCCACCACGTTCGCTAGGTGGTAGGTAGGCATCCCGTCTGACTTCATCAAGACTTTGTCATCGATGCTGGACGTATGCACGTGTACCCAATCGCGAATGCTGTCTTGGAAACGCACCTCCCCTTTCGCCGGAACTTTCAGGCGAATCACGTAAGGCGTTCCGGAAGCGATTAATTGATCCACTTCGGCCGAAGCTAAAGCAATCGAATTTTTCAACTTCACACGGGTCAATGAATTGTATTGAAAAGCAGAACCTTGGCTCTCAAAACTAGCACGCATCGCATCTAATTCCTCTGAGGTGTCAAAGGCGTAATAGGCTTTGCCATCTGCTAATAATTGGTCAGCATAGGCTTTGTAGAGGTCTTTGCGTTCGCTTTGGCGATAAGGTTCGTGTGGCCCACCCACCCCTACACCCTCGTCTGGGCTGATGCCTAACCAAGCTAAACTCTCTAAAATGTAGTTTTCCGCACCCGGCACAAAACGCGCCTGGTCAGTATCTTCGATACGTAACAAGAATTTACCCCCCATTTTGCGGGCAAACAGGTAATTATATAAAGCGGTTCTTACCCCTCCGATGTGGAGTGGTCCGGTAGGACTAGGCGCAAAGCGAACACGTACTGAATCAGACATTTATCTCTTATTTATAGGCAATACAGGAAATTTCAACACGCACGTCCTTAGGCAAGCGCGCCACCTCTACCGTCTCTCTAGCGGGAGGATTTTGAACGAAATAACGACCGTAGACTTCATTTATTTGGCCAAAATGACCCATATCCTTCACGAAAATGGAACACTTCACCACCTGTTCGAACGTATAACCCGCCGCCGTCAAAATATGCTGCAAATTCAGCATCACTTGATTCGTCTCTTCTTCGATCGATCCACCTGCCTCGAAAACTGCCAAAGCAATCTGTCCAGACACATAAAGCGTGTTATTCACCTCAACTGCCTGGGAATAAGGCCCAATGGGAGCGGGTGCATCAGGAGATAAAATTATTTTTTTTGTCATACCTTTGAAATGAAATGCAAGTTAGAAAATTTGAGCTAATCCTCGAAGTTTATAAATGATGTTAAAACGAATTTATTCGAATAAGGGTGTATTTTTCATGTTACTCTCCTCGCTTTGCTTCGCGATCATGTCCGCGATCGCAAAAGAGATGAGCCAGACGTTCAGCTCCATCCAGCTCGTCTTTTTCCGCAGCGCCGTAGGTCTCCCCTTTTTATTGACAAGCCTTTACCGTAAACCAGCCGTTCAAGCAGGCGGCAAACTCTATTTCATTATCCTACGCGGACTTTTGGGCGCCTTCACCTTGTATTGCCTCTTCTACACGCTGGAACACCTTGGTTTGTCCTTAACGAACACCTATGGCCAGGCATTTCCACTCTTCATCGCGGTTTTTAGCTTCTTTTTATTGCCAAATGAGGGACTTTCCAGCAAACAAGTTTTATTTCTACTGATCGGCTTTTTCGGCATCTTACTTATTTTCCAGCCCGGAAGCGGAGGATCGCTTTGGCATCATAGTACCGGGATCATCTACGCAATGGGAACAGCCTTAGGCTATTTAGCGATCAAAGAGGCCCAAAAGTATTATGACTCCCGCTGGGTCGTCGTTTCTTTTATGGGGGCAGGATTAATCGCTTCGACCATTTCCCTCTTAACGGGAACACTAGGTGGTTTTGAGAATAGCTTCGTGACGGGTGTTTGGGTGCAGCCTTCTCTCGCGGAATGGATTTGGGCCTTAGTGATGGGTCTTTTAGCTTTAGGCGTTCAATACTTTACGACGCAGGCGCTATTGAACGAAAAAGCCAGCATCGTAGGCGTAGTGGGAAATAGCGCGGTTATCTTTTCTATTGCGATTGAGGTGGTGTTAGGCCACGGATTACCTGATTTCATTACCATTTTGGGAATGGGGCTGATTGTGTGGGCGGGGTACGCGGTTAGTCGCCGCGACAAATAGCAAAGTTCAAATAGCAAAGTTCAAAGAGCAAAGAGCAAAGAGCAAAGAGCAAATTCGGAATCCGCTTCGCGGATACATTCAAGAAAAATCCTTCACGAACTCATCGCCGCAGGCGATACCACCTTTGAACTTTGAACTTTGGTCTTTGAACTTTTAAATTTATAAAAAAAAGACCCTTTGAAGGGCCTTTTTTTTATAAAATTAAGCGATTAAACAGCCGCATTATTCATCACTTCCGTTTGCTTACGGATAGACTCTAAGTGAACTAATTTGAATAGTTCTTCTACGAATTCTGGATATAAAGCTAAACCTTTCGCTTGGTTAGCACGGTCGTTGTGTAATTGCTTCCAACGATCTAATTGTAATACCGCTACGTTGTTATCACGCTTGTATTCCCCTAGTTTCTCCACTACAGCCATACGTGCAGCCAAAACCTCTAATAATTCACGGTCGATGTTGTCGATTTTCTCACGAAGACCTGCTAATTCATCAGAGAAGTCTGCGCCATAGCTCGCGTTGCGAACTTCTAGATCACGTAACATTTCGCCTAATTTCTCCGGAGTTACTTGTTGTGAAGCATCTGACCACGCTGCATCTGGATCGCGGTGAGTCTCGATGATCATACCATCGTAGTTCAAATCCAAAATACGTTGAGATAATTCCATCAATAACGCACGCTTACCTGCCATGTGAGATGGGTCACCGATTAAAGGCATTTGAGGGAACAAACGCTTTAATTCAACTGCCATCGCCCACATAGGTGAGTTACGGTATTTTGTTTCTTGTGCATTCGAGAAACCACGGTGGATAGCACCTAATTTCTTGATACCTGATCCTTGAAGACGCTCGAAAGCACCTACCCAAAGAGCTAAATCTGGATTCACTGGATTCTTTACTAATACAGGAACGTCTACTCCTTTCAAAGCATCCGCTAAATCTTGTACGTTAAACGGGTTAACCGTTGTACGAGCACCGATCCATAAAACATCAACGCCGTATTTCAAGGCTAATTCGATGTGCTCTGGAGTAGCTACTTCAATCGCTAAAGGTAATCCTGTTTCTTTCTTTGCTTCTACTAACCATTTCAAAGCTGGTTCTCCCATCCCTTCAAAACTGCCTGGACGTGTACGAGGTTTCCAAACACCCGCTCTCATGATGTGAGCATAACCCTCCGCTTTGATACGGCGAGCGGTTTCTAATACTTGCTCTTCTGTCTCAGCTGAACAGGGACCCGCGATAATCAAGGGCTTGCCGTTCGTCTGAATCCAGTCCTGCATCGGTACAATGTCTAAATTGGCATTCATAATAATCTGACGGTTAACGAGGACTTCCGTCCCCTATTGATTTGTTTATTTATTTCTTAAGCAATCGATAATAATTCACTTATATTTGCAACAATTTTTCGCACAAATGACAAAAAAATCATCAACACAATCCTCTGTAAGTTTATCTTTTGAGGATACGCAAATCGCCTTTGCTTCGAAAGACAATTTTCAGCTGAAGAAGTCCTATTGGATTTTCGCCACAATGAACCAAAATTGGCTCGTAAATTTAGGCACTTTTTTCATCAAATTGTTCCTTTTCCTGCATTTTCCGGTTAAAAAAATCATAAAAAGTACCATTTTCGCTCAATTTTGTGGGGGAGAAACCATAGATGGCTGTGAATCAACGATTCAAGAACTTGAAAAAGCGAAAATTGGGACCATTTTGGATTACTCAGTAGAAGGGGAAGAAAGCGAAAAATCTTTCCAAAAAACCAAGGAAGAAATCCTCAAAACCATCCGTAAATCCGCCGAAAATCCGGCCATTCCCTTCGCCGTATTTAAGGTAACGGGGATTTTTAAGGCAGAACTTTTGGAGAAAGCACAAACCGAAGCAGCTTTAAGTGAGGAGGAGCAGGAATTATTTAACCATAGCAAAGACTTATTAATCGAAATTTGTGACCTAGCACACGCCTTAAAGGTTCGCTTATTCATCGATGCAGAGGAGAGCTGGATCCAGACAACGATCGACCAATTGACCTACGAAATGATGGCAAAATACAATCAAGAAACAGCCATCATCTACAATACCTTCCAAATGTACCGCCACGATATGCTAGCGAACTTAAAAGAGGCAATCGCAGCGGCGGAGGAAAAGAACTATTTCCTAGGAGTTAAATTAGTGCGAGGGGCCTATTTAGAAAAAGAACGCCAAAAAGCGCACGAAGACGAGTATTCCGAACCCCTTCACGTCTGTAAAGAAGATACAGATCGCGATTATGATTTAGGCGTTGAATTATGCTTAAAACACGTGGATCGCGTTCATTTCTGCATGGGAACACACAATGAGTCGAGCTGTTTACGACTTTGTGATGCGATGAACGCCTTGCAAATCCCTAGCAATCATCCCAATATCTATTTCGCGCAATTATTAGGTATGTCTGACAACATCTCTTATAATTTAGCTGCCTCTGGCTATAATGTGGCCAAATACGTACCTTACGGCCCGGTAGATGCGGTAATGCCCTATTTATTTAGACGCGCAGAAGAAAATAGTTCCATCGCTGGACAAACGTCCCGCGAATTTGCCTTATTACAAAAAGAAGTAAACCGCCGAAACAACGCATGAAAAACTACCGCTATTTCCTGTTAAGTCTGTTGATTATTGCCCTAGATCAGGGAATTAAACTAGCGGTGCATACCTGGATGGAGCCTGGTTATTTTGGCCAAATCCCTCTGATAGGCGACTTTTTCAAATTACATTACACCTTAAATCCGGGCATGGCCTTTGGAATTCAAATCGGGTCGATTTGGGGCAAATTAATCTTGACGACCTTCCGCATCGTGGCGATGTTCGGAATAGGCTACTACCTACATTCCTTGACTGTTAAGAAGAGCCCTACGGGCCTTTTAATATCCGTAGCTTTGATTTTAGGGGGTGCGATTGGCAACCTAATTGACTCCGTATTTTATGGGGTTTGGTTTAATAATGCGCCGGCAGGAGCTCCGATGAGCTGGTTTCACGGCCAAGTCATCGATATGTTCTTTGCGGATTTCTATGAGGGTCCGTTGCCTTCGTGGATTCCACTTTGGGGTGGTTCCTATTATTCTACCCCTATCTTTAATTTCGCGGACGCGGCCATCTTTTGTGGGGTAATGGCCATCTTGTTTTTTCAGAACAAGTTTCTCATTAAGGAGTAAGCAAATGAATCAAGGCTTTTATCTTTTCTTTTTATTAGCCTTGCTAGCGGAGATCGTTGGTACGATTAGTGGTTTTGGATCCTCTATCCTATTCGTTCCTTTAGCATCGCTTTTTATTGATTTCAAACTAGTATTAGGCATCACAGCCGTTTTCCATGTTTTTAGTAATCTGTCGAAGATTTTTCTTTTCCAAAAAGGAATCCACCAAAACATCGCCCTAAAATTAGGGATTCCCGCTGTCCTTTTCGTGATTTTGGGAGCTTATTTGACCTCCGTTATTCCTTTGAAAGAGATTGAGCTCAGCATGAATTTAATCATCCTGGGATTAACCGTATTCTTGATTTCAGGGGCAGGCAAAAAAATTAAACAAACGAATTTCAATCTGTATACGGGCGGCATTATTTCTGGCTTTTTAGCGGGTCTAATCGGTACGGGTGGAGCTATAAGGGGAATTACGCTGGCGGCTTTTGGCCTGGAAAAAGATATGTTTATAGCCACATCTGCCCTGATCGATTTAGGCGTGGATTCAAGTAGAGCCGTGGTCTATATTATGCAGGGATATTTTACAAGCGAACATATTATTCTGATTCCTTTTCTAATTGTCATCGCCGTGTTAGGTTCCTACCTGGGTAAAAAGGTATTGGCCTTCATCCCAGAGAAATACTTCCATTACGTTGTCTTAGGCGTAATAGGAACCATTTCTATTCTACAAACGATCCAATACTTTAGGGCATAAAAAAAGCCTGACCGTTTCCGATCAGGCTTCCTTATAAAGGCTTTAGCCATTACTTCTTAGGAGCTGCTGGCTTCGCTGCTGGCGCTGCTGCTGGAGCCGCTGCCGCTGGAGCTGGAGCACCTGCTGGACGAGGCGTAATTCCCATTTTCTTTAATACTAAGTCAGAAATATCTGCCTCCGCTGGGAAGTGCAATAAAACAGGGTTAGCACCTGTTCCTGGCTCGTAGTTGTTGAATACGAATGTGTATGCATTCTCGTTTGCTACTGCGTGCATGTTCTCTTCAATCTTCTTCACGATTGGTTGTAACAATTGAGCTTGCTTCTTTTGAATCGAAGTTTGTGCATTTTGTTGAAACTCTTGGATCGAAGTTTGTAAGTTTTGTAATTCCTTCTCTTTGTCTTGCTTGATGATGTCAGACGTGTTGGCTGGCATTTTCTCGTAAACAGCCGCTTTGTCTTGGAAATCTTTGATTTTAGCTTGGATCAAGGTTTGGTATTGCTTCTCCGTGTTCTTCAAATCTTCCTCTACTTGCTTAGCCTCAGGCATTTGGCTATAAATTTTCTCTTGGTAGATGAATCCGATTTTTACTTGAGCCGTTGCAGGCAACGCAGCTAATCCGAAAAGTAGGCCTGCGGCCAAAATAAACTTGTTTTTCATGTGTATTAATAATTTGTTTGTGTTCTCTGTATTATTTAGGGTAAAATTAATTCTTTTTAGGACTTTTCGGCTCTTGCGCCTCCTCTTTCTTTGCTTTTTCTACCAAATTAGGATCTAACTCTAGTCCTAATTCTTCTAAAACATAGTCAGAATAGTCATGAACCGGATTTGTGTACAAGAGGACTAATCCATCATTTGCTTTGTCAAAGATAAAATCCAAACGTTTCGCCCGAACCACCTTCTCAATCGCCTTCGAAATTTGATCTAAGATCGACTTGTAGGCTGCTTGCTTTAACTTGAACAACTCTCCCTCTTCCCCAAAAACCTGATTCTCAAAAGCCTTCGCCTCTTTGCTCTTCGCTTGAATCTCCGCTAGTCGTTGCTGCTTCAAATCCTCCGTTAACAAAAGCTCCTCTAGCTTGTATTCCTTTTCGAGCTTCTCTAAACTCAACTTTTTCTTTTCTACTTCAGCTAACCAAGTCTTCGTATTCTGATCGATTTGCTGCTGGACTTTCGCATAATCCGGCATCTTAGAGGTAATAAATTCCGTGTCTACATAACCGAACTTCTGTGCAAACGTGTGGCTTGCAAAAAACAGAATCCCCAGCGATATAAGCAACAAACGTCTCATTCCTATCTAAGTTGTTGACCAATCGAGAAAGTGAAGGCTTGACGGCCAAAATCTGATTCTCCTGGACGCGGCTTATCAAAGCCCATACCATAATCAATTCCAATCATACCAAAGGCTGGCATAAAGATACGCGCTCCAAATCCAGCCGACTTATATAGATTAAATGGATTGTATTCCCCTAAAGAAGAGAAGTTATTCCCACCCTCCGCAAAACCTAAAACGAAGATCGTCGCTGATGGGTTTAAGGATACAGGATAACGCACTTCCATCACAAACTTGTTATAAGCAACCCCACCGTTACCATACGAACCAGAAGGCCCAATAACGCGGTCTTTGTATCCTCTTAGACCCACGATATCCCGGTTAAAGGAGAATCCTTGCACCATACCAGAGCCCCCTAAATCAAAGCGCTCAAAGCGAGTAATCTCTTTACCCCCATAAGAACCTAAGAAACCTAAGTGAGCGCGCGTATGTAAGATGAATTTACCTACTAATGGACTAAACCAACTCGCGTCCATCATCCACTTATGGTACTCAATCAATAAGTTATCCTTATTCAAGCCTAACATGCTGAACGGAGGCGTTAAAGTACCTGATAAAGAGAAACTAGACCCTGAACGTGGGAAAGTAGGATTATCAATACTATTTCTCGAAAGATTCGTCATGAACGTGACAGACGTAGAAATACCTTGAGGATAAGCCCACGTATAGTAACGATCCACATCGAAACGCGAGAAAGCTAAGGAATGACTTAACGAGAAGTAATCATCCGGCCACTTTAATCTTTTTCCTAAGCTTAAAGACAAACTTGTTACGTTAAAGTGCGCGTCTACTAAGGAATCCGGCACCGCATAATTTCCGTAGCCACCACCCAGCGCACCACCATAACCGCCGTAACCACTTCCATAGCCACCATAGCCACCATAGCCTCCGCCGTAACCACCTAGTCCACTACCACCAAAGTTGTTATAACCTGTTTGGCGGAATTTATAAGGGTAGGAAATACTGCTATTTAAGGAAATAGAGAAAGAATTAGGCTTCTTACCCCCTAACCAAGGCTCCGTAAATGTTAAGCTGTAATTCTGGAACGATGCTCCGTTTGCTTGGAACTTAACGGCTAGCTTTTGGCCATCCCCTGCAGGCAATGGATGATATGATTTCGGATTAAAGATATTCTTAGCCGAGAAGTTATTAAAAACAACCCCTAAAGTACCTACAAAACCGATGTAGCCACCCCAACCTCCTGAGAGCTCAATTTGATCGGATGCTTTCTCCTCTACATTGTACTCGATATCCACGGTTCCGTCTGGACGCGGAATCGGGTTAGGGCTAATCTTCTCCGGGTTAAAATAACCAATCGTCGAAAGCTCACGTACGGTACGAATGATGGCAGACTTATTGAATTTTTGACCCGGAAGCGTCCGAATCTCCCGCATCACCACGTGATCTGAAGTCTTCGTATTTCCGTTCAAGGTAACTTTATTAATGGTCGCTTGCTTTCCCTCTGAGATGCGAATGGTCAAGTCGATGGAATCTCCCTCGATAGCCGTTTCTACAGGTTCTGCTCGGTAGTATAGATACCCATTATCCATGTAAACTGAACTTAAATCCTCGCCTGGATTTGAATTCATTTTCTTGTCTAATTCTTCTGTATTGTAGACATCCCCCTTCTTAACGCCTAATACATCGCGCAATAAAGAATCTGGGTAAATGTAATTTCCTTCAAATCGAATAGTGCGGTAATAATATTTTCGCCCTTGTTCAATAGTTAGTACTAGGTTAATGGACTCTTTATTGAAATTACCAATGGAGTCAGACTTCAATTGGAAATCACGGTAACCTAATTTATTCATCGCCGCTAGTAACTTTTCCTTGTCTTCATCCCATTTCTTAGGAACGAATTTAGACGGCTTGAAAATACGGCCAAAACGAATCTGCTTGGTATTTTTAATCTTACGCAAAATCAGTGAACGCTGACTTTCGTCAATCCCGTTAATGATGATTTTGTTTACTTTCACCTTCTCCCCTTTATCTACTGCAATTTGAAGGATGGCATTGTTTCCACGCAAGGTGTCTGTCTTAATCGTCGACTTGGTCTTCGCATTAAGGCGACCTTTTTCTTGGTAATATTTGCGAATCGTTAATTCTAAGTTTTTACGAAGGGTCTCTGTGATGATCTTACCTTTATACGTCTTCATCTTTTCGTTCAAAGCTTCTTGCTCGCCTTTTCTGATCCCTGTGTATTGGATAGAGAATAAACGAGGACGTTCTTTCAATTCGATCATCAACCAAATTTTTCCTTCCTCGGCCTTCGTGGCATAGATTTGGACTTCATCTAAAATCCCTTGATTCATGATCTTGCGAATCGCAGAACCGATCGCATCACCTGGAACCTTGATTTTATCTCCCACTTGAAGACCGGAGATATTAATCATCGAAGTTCCGTCGTAAAACTGAGAACCCGTTACTTGAATATCCGCAATGGTATATTCCTTCGGATCTGCATACGAAAAATTGGTTTCAGGCAGTGCAGAGCTGAGGGAACGAGCGCCACCCAAAATTTGGGCAGAGGCAGAATAAGCTCCTAGGATAAAAATAAGTAGGCCAAAAAAGAGGCTACGGTTATTGTGTAATCGGATGGCAATTGATTTTTTCATACGGGGGCCTCAGCCCTTAATTTAATTGTTCACTAATCTTTCCAAAACGTCTCTCACGCATTTGAAAGTCTATAATCGCTTCATTTAGATGTTCTTTTCTAAAATCAGGCCAAAACAAATCTTCAAAAATATACAACTCTGCATAGGCTAATTGCCACAACATAAAATTACTAATCCGGTGGTCTCCCCCTGTTCTGATCATTAAATCAGGGTCAGGCATTCCTGCCGTAGACAAGTACTCGTTTATCGTATCAGCCGTAATCGATGCTGCGTTTAATTCGCCACTTTTTACTTTCTCAGCAATCTGCTGAGTCGCCTGTACTAGATCCCATTTACCGGAATAAGACAAGGCTAAATTCAAGGTCAATCCCTGATTGTTCGCCGTTTTCTCCATCGCTTTTTCTAATTCAGCGCGGGATGAGGCGGGTAATTTACTGAGATCCCCTATCGCTTTCAGGCGAATATCTTTCTGGATCATTCCAGGCAATTCATCTTTAATGGCGCCCACTAAAAGACTCATTAAGGCAGTTACCTCTGCTTTAGGCCGATTCCAATTCTCTGTAGAAAAGGCATACAAGGTCAAAAACTTCACTCCTAATTCTCCACAACCTTCGATGGTCTCCCGCACCGCTTTCAAGGCAGATCTATGTCCAAAAACACGATCCATGATGCCTTGTTGCTTAGCCCAACGTCCATTACCATCCATAATAACGGCGATGTGAACAGGAACATGATGTAGATCAATTAACTCTTTCAATGTAATTCAGAATTTGTAATCAATAAGGGGCAAATGTAGTCATATTGGCCACCCTATCCAATTAAAACTTGTTAATAGGTAGGACAAAAAACGGATTGAATCGTGTAGGTAACGGTGAGGGAGGAATTCAGAAATTGATCCCCTTTCGTCAGATTAAAGGATGCTTCGCCCTCTGACAAAGGACGATCTAATGCATCTGTAAAGGTCTTTCTCGCCCCTAAATCGAATTGAATTCCCCAGCTAGGAGACAGTTGGTATTTCACCCCTACCCCGAAAGGCAAGGCATAATTCATTTTCGTATTGGTCTTGAAACCGACGCCATCTAGGTTGCCGGATACTTTGGCAAAAACCGTAGAAATACCCGCATAGAAATAGGGCGTCCAGTTGTTTACGCGTCTAACGGAGTTTTGGTAATTCAAGAAATTGTATTCCATCAAGGCGTCTAAACCGAATATGGACGTGGCAAAATTCGTTACAGGAAGCGCCACTGTCACCGGAGAAACACGGTTACCGGTGCCACCTTTCAAATCCGTAAACACGGCTTGAAGTCGGTAAGCAAAAGTGGGGCTGTTTTGATAGCGCACCTGTAGATTTAAGGCCGGACGAGTCATCGCAAACTCCTTATTGTTAGGGAGTGTATGCCAATTTGCCCAGGTTCCGTGGTAGAGGGAGCCTCCTAAACCAGCACCATAAGACCAGCGTTGTGCGCTTGCAGACAAGCTAAACAACGTAAGTAAAAGCAATAAATAGAAGTTCTTTTTCATCAATCTACAAAGATAAGCATCTGATTCTAATTTACTATGATTAATCGTTTGGTAATTCTTGCTCCGGTGGAAGCGGCTAAACTAACTAAATACGTGCCCGCCGGGAATTGCGTTATATCTACTGGATAGGTATAGGTTCCGCTCGGCACTTCGCCGGCGAAAATCGATCCCAGTTTTTGACCTTGCATGTCGAATAAAGCAAGCTCAATGCGCATCGCCTCAAAGGCTGCGAATTGGATTCGAACTTGACCGGAGGCTGGATTAGGCGCTGGATCAAGCAAGGTCACTTTGACACCCGCCTCAGCGATGAGCGGCGAATTCAAGAAGATGGGTAATCGATCAAACGACTTTTTGAAAATACCGGCAGTGCTCGTGGTGGACAAGCCTAAATGATCCGATAAAACGGTGGAATACACTTGACGGTAGTCAAAATTAGGTTTTAAATCGCCGTTGGAATCTAGATTTACTAGATTCGGATTCTCCCCTATTAAGCCTCCGCGTACGGTATTTCCGATGACGAACATAGGAGCTGCCGTTCCGTGGTCGGTTCCGGTGGTGCCGTTTTGGTTCACCCGTCGCCCAAATTCCGAGAAGGTCATCAGGGTGACTTTGTCTGCTTTGTTTTGGGTTTTTAAATCTTTCTGAAAGGCGGTTACCGCATCCGAAATCTGTTTCCACAGATTCGCGTGCTGATTCAATTGATTCGCATGGGTATCAAAACCACCGATCGTGCACAAATAAACAGGGGTCTCGAGTCCTCCTGAGATCAGTTTTGCGACGATACCTAGCTGCTTAGCCAGATTAGTGGCCGGATAGGTAACGGAATTGGCTCCTTTCAAAGCCCCATCTCGAATGACAGTAGAATACTGAATCGAGGTGCTGGAGACCTGTTTTAAAAACGCTAATTCATCCCCCGCTAAGGTTGCCGGAGGAATTTCGTCATCTGATAAAGTGCCAGAGACGAGTTGATAGAAGAGGTTAGGGTCTTCAAAAACGGTGCCAAATCGACCCATGTCCGATTGAAATAAAAGGGATTCCACGGAACCTAATTGGATCGCCATGGGGTGAGCGGGCATCGAAATGGGGTATGCAGGGTATTTTTCAGCCAAATAACGTGCCGCCCAGCCTTCCTCCCAGACAACATTCGCATCCGATCCGGTATTCCAGATGTCGGTGGCGCGGAAGTGGGAACGGTTGGGGTTTGCGTAGCCTACGCTTTGAACTATTGCCACATTTCCTTGATCATACAAGGATTTAATTCCCGTCATCGAAGGATGCAAATACATCCCATTTTTAAGGGCGAGCGCGTCGACTTTTTTGATCGCGATGTCTGGTCTTTTCGCAAAGTACGTATCGTTTTCCGCTGGAATCACCGTATTTAATCCGTCATTCCCCCCAGACAATTGAATGATTACTAACGCATTTCCTGCAGGCACAGAGGCCGCTAAACCAGCAGGCAATGCGGCGTAGGCCTGCCCGGGAATACCCGAAATGCCTAATCCGACCCCTCCCGAAAGAAGCGCCATCCGCCGTAAAAACTCAGACCTAGTTAGTTCCTTCTTCATTTTTAGCAGAGTTGAAATTCAGGTAGGCGCATGACCGCTTTGAAAAATTGCTGCAAATTCACATTAGCTCCTGGAGTGTAGGTAGACCAGTTTTTAACGATGGTTCCACCTAATAGCGTCTCAAGCAAAAAGGCTTTTTTCTTTGCGGTGACCGGAAATTGCAAAAATAAGGCTAACACGTCGTCGACGAATTCCACCGCATTCTCTGAATTCAGGAAAGTTTGCGCATACGGCACCGGAACTAATTTACCTGACACTGCCACCCCATTGTAGCGCTTACCTGTGATTAAGGAATCACTAAATCCACCTCGGTAGGAATAGGTAGTGGACGAAATCCATTCGCGCTGACCCGGCCAGCCCGCCACATCGGGTGGTTGGAAGAGTTGCATTTGAAGGACTTTGGAAAGCTCATACATATTGATGTAATCCGGAGTAGGCAATTCTAATAACTTACAAGCACCCACCATTAATTCCGTCGGGTTTTTGATTTTACTTCCCAGGTAAGCGGGCGTAAAAAATTCTTCCGAACTAAACAGGAACTTAAGTAGCGGTTTTATTTCGTAGTTGTTTGCACGCAAGACAGCGGCCATTTGTAGGACAAAAGCCTCGTTCGGTTTGTAGTAGACGAATTCCTTGTAGAGTTTTCGACAGAGGAATTCCGCCGTGGCTTTTTGTTCAAAAATATGATCCACTAAGGAGTTAATATCGAATTTTGCCGTTTTACCCAATACCGTTACCGAGGATTCGGTATACCAGCGACCAGCCACAAAATTCGCTTTTAAGCCGCTTACTTGCCAGCCAGATAGGACTTTAGCAGCCTGCTTTACATCCGCTTCTGAGTAATTCCCAATCCCCATCGTGAATAATTCCAAAAGCTCTCGGGCATAATTTTCATTCGGTACGGAGCCGCGGGAATTATTTCCATCTAAGTAGATCAACATGGCGGGATCAATGGAGATCTCTTTTACCAGTTGTTTGAAATTGCCAAAAGCATACTTTCTAAACAAGGCATTCTGGGCGTACATGTTTTGGGGATACTGAACCTTATCCCGCTCATTCGCAAAATGATTATGCAGGAAGAGTACCATTTTCTCCTGCATGTTCAGGCCCTCTTTGTACATTAATTTAAACCACCAATAATTAAATTCCCGGTACCAGGTGCCTACCTCGTTCGAGGTGACTTGAGAAGCGGCAGGCGGAGTATTTACCCAGGCGTTCGGAGCTGCGGGAGCCGGAATCTCTTGTAACAGGGCTGCGTCAAGTAGTTCTGAAAACGAGCCGTAGCTCATAGCGACCGATACATCATTCTTCGAATACCCAAAGAGTGTCCTCGCTACTAAGTGCTTCACATGTGTTGAATTCCAGGCGGCCATCTTAGTCGAGGAATTTAATGCGCAAAGTCGTATCCGGCTTGGAAAAACGCTGCACGCGCACATCCAATGAATTCGCGGCTTTCGTTACGCGCTGAGGAACAGCGATCTGATCAAAGAAAACGGGGTCCGCATCCACCAAGTCGATGACCTGTTTTTTACCCTTCTCGCCTTTAATCACGAGATAATAATGGATTTCACTCTTGTATTTTGCGTCGGTATATTTCTTGCGGATGGTTCCATTCCAGGTCATCTCCGTGATTTCATCCGCATCGTTATATACTTTTTGAGACCAAATGTTAGGCAGAAAAATCTGCGCCGCGAAGGCCATTCCGGTCATGGCGATTAAGATAGAGCCAAAGTTCTTGCCAAAAAAGTCATCCTTGTTCGCCGATCCGCCGCCACCCATTCCTCCGAAAAGGGGCATTTTTAATTTTTTACGGGGAGCTCTGCGCGGTGGAACTGGAACGTCTGACATTTTGTTGAGGAGATTAATTTACAAATCAACTAATTTTGATTGGATTCTAACATTTTTTCGGATTAATTTATCGATTATAGTTAGGATAAAAATTCAAATTGGTAAATTGCCTTTTCATTTTTCCAAACGCCTAACAAGCACAGAATATTATAATGATTTCATTCATCAGTAAATCGGTAACGAAAATTTTTGGCACGAAATCAGAGCGCGACATTAAAGCGTTGATGCCTATCGTTGAGAATATAAAAAACGAGTACGCTAAATTAGCCAGCTTGTCCGATGACGAATTACGTGGTAAAACAGCGGAGTTCAAATCGCGCATCGCCGCTTTCTTATCCGATATAGATAATCAAATTACTTCCCTACATACCTCTGCAGAAGAAACAGAAGATGTAGATGCGAAAGACCGTTTTTTCCAAGAAATCGATGCCCTTCAACTAGAGCGTAATACGCGCTTAGAGGTTGTATTGATGGAGATCTTGCCAGAAGCTTTCGCTGTTGTGAAAGAAACTGCACGTCGCTTTACAGAGAACAAACAATTAGTTGTAACAGCAACCGTAGAAGATAAATTCATCGCTTCTAAGAAGAAGAATGTGGTGATTGAGGGGGAGAAAGCCATTTGGAAAAATCAATGGTTAGCCGCTGGAAATGAGATTACCTGGGATATGGTGCACTATGATGTGCAGCTAATCGGGGGTATCGTATTACACCAAGGAAAGATTTCAGAAATGGGTACGGGTGAAGGAAAAACACTCGTTTCCACCCTTCCTACGTATTTAAATGCACTTGCTGGTCGTGGGGTTCACTTAGTAACAGTGAATGATTACTTAGCGAAACGTGACTCCGAATGGAACGCGCCTTTATTTGAATTCCACGGCTTAAAGGTGGATTGCATCGATAAGCACGAGCCGAATACAGAAGAGCGTCGTGTCGCTTATATGGCGGACATTACGTATGGTACGAATAATGAATTTGGCTTTGATTACTTGCGCGACAACATGGCGCGTAGTTTAGAGGATCAAGTCCAAAGACCACACCATTTCGCGATGGTCGATGAGGTCGATTCCGTGTTAATCGATGACGCGAGAACGCCATTGATTATCTCTGGACCGATTCCAAGAGGTGACGAACAAGAGTTTGAAACGTTCCAGCCGCGTATTTTTAAATTAGTAGAAGCGCAGAAGCAGATCGTTCAGAACTTCTTAGTGGAAGCGAAGAAATTAATCGCTGCGGGCGACAAGAAAGAGGGTGGTTTGGCCCTATACCGCGCCTACAAAGGTTTACCTAAGTCGAAGCCATTAATCAAATTCTTGTCCGAAAACGGCATGAAGCAATTAATGAACGAGACGGAAAGTACGTTCCTAGCAGACAACCAAAAGTTGATGCCAGAGGCAGTAGCGCCGTTATTGTTCACGATCGAGGAGAAGAACAACCAGGTAGAGATGACCGAAAAAGGTTTGGAATTCATGAGTGGCAACACCGAGAATCCGAACTTCTTCGTACTACCGGATTTGTCTATTGATTTAAACAAGATAGAGCAAAACAAGGAATTATCTGACGCTGACCGTTTAGGCGCGAAGGAGCAATTGATCCAAGAATACAACGAGAAAGCATCGCGTATTCACACGGTGAGCCAGTTATTGAAGGCCTATACCCTATTCGAGAAGGATACGGAATATATCTTAGTAGATGGCAAGGTGAAGATCGTGGATGAGCAAACGGGTCGTGTAATGGAAGGTCGTCGTTATTCGGATGGCTTGCACCAAGCGATTGAGGCGAAGGAAGGCGTGAATGTAGAAGATGCATCCCAAACCTATGCTACGGTTACCCTCCAAAACTACTTCCGTATGTACCACAAATTAGGTGGTATGACAGGAACGGCGGAGACGGAAGCGGGCGAGTTTTGGACGATCTATAAATTAGATGTCGTTTCAATTCCTACGAATCGTGTCATTCAACGTAAGGACCACGAAGATAAAGTGTACCGCACGGTGCGCGAGAAATACAACGCGGTGGCGGAAGAGATTCAAGAATTAGTAGCGAGCGGACGTCCGGTCTTAGTAGGTACGACTTCGGTGGAGAACTCGGAATTATTGAGTCGCTTGTTAACGATTCGCAAGATTCAACACAATGTATTGAATGCCAAACAACACGCACGCGAGGCAGAAATCGTCGCCGAAGCGGGTCAGTCAGGCAAGGTTACGATCGCTACGAATATGGCGGGTCGTGGTACCGATATTAAACTAAGCCCAGAGTCGAAGGCGGCGGGTGGTCTTGCGATCATTGGTACCGAGCGCCACGAGTCGCGTCGCGTCGATCGCCAATTACGTGGTCGTGCAGGACGTCAAGGGGATGTGGGATCGTCACAATTCTTCGTTTCACTAGAGGATAACTTGATGCGTCTTTTCGGATCAGACCGTATCGCGAAAGTGATGGACCGACTGGGAATGGAAGAAGGCGAAGTGATCCAACACTCGATGATTACCTCATCGATTGAAAGAGCGCAGAAGAAGGTGGAAGAGAATAACTTTGGCATTCGTAAACGTCTATTAGAATACGATGACGTGATGAACTACCAACGTAATGCCATCTACAAACGTCGTCAAAACGCCCTTTTAGGCGAGCGACTATCATTGGATATCGTCAACATCTTGTTCGACGTTTGCCGCGATATTTCGACGCAGTTCACAAGCTACGATGATTTCGAATTGAAAACGATCGAACTTCTTGGAATGGAGCCGCCATTCGATGCGTCAGCGTTCAATAAATTGACTAATGACCAACGAACGGAACAATTATTCCTAGCGGCAGAGCAACATTATAAGTCGAAAAACGAGGTCATCGCCTCTCAGGTCATTCAGGTGGCGCAAGAAGCGAAACAACACGGCTATTCTGGCATTCAAGTGCCGATTAGCAATGGCCAAATGACGACAGGTATCGTCGTAGATGCAGACAAAACGATTTCAACGCAAGGTAAAGAGGTGGTCAAAGAGATGGAGAAATTCATCACCTTATCGCTGATCGACCAAGAGTGGAAAGAGCACTTACGCGAAATGGATGATTTGAAACAATCGGTTCAAAATGCGGTATTCGAACAAAAAGATCCTTTATTGATCTACAAATTCGAATCCGTAAACTTGTTCCAGCGTTTCGTAGCCCGCGTGAACATGGATACCATCAGCTTTGTGATCAAAGCCGAAATTCCAGCGGTTCAACAAACGAATCAGTCTGCTGCCAAAGCACCGAAAGAGAAAGCACCTAAATTGCAAATGAGCAAGGACGATGCGATTTCTTCTCTATTAGGTGGCCTAGCCGGCGCACAAGAGGAATACCACGATCCGTCTACTCCTTCAGTAGAACGCGCGGCACCTCGCCAAGCCATCAAAATTGCAGACCGTAACCAACGCGTGACTGTTCAATACGCTGACGGAAGCATCAAAGAAGATGTGAAGTACAAGACGGTGGAGCAGGATGTGGAGAGCGGGAGAGCGGTGGTGATAGCATAGTCGGCGCGGAGCGCAACTAAGCAAAGTGCAAAGTTCAAAGCAAAAAGTTCAAAGTTGGTTAAAAATGGGACTCAGGTCCCATTTTTAGTTTTAGAAGAAAATGCAAAATATTTCACGAGTTCATACGCGAAGCGGATACCGACTTTGAACTTTTTGCTTTGGTCTTTGAAAATTAGATTAATACGATGTCGTCGGCGTTTGCGACTTCCACTCCACTGCTTGCCCCCTCCAGCTCCGCTTTCGAGCATCTTGCTCTGGCGATTGCGAAAGGTGTTTTAGTGGAATCTAGTAATTCGATGACCTCGCCTTTCATGAAATCGCCGAGTATTTCGGTGATGCCCACGGAAAGGAGGCTTTTGCGGGAGGTGATGGCTTTGACGGCGCCTTTGTCAAGGACGACTTTGCCGGTGATGAGGCTGCCGGCGGCGAGCCATTTTTGGCGGGCGGTTAAGCTGGCTTTGCCTGCTTCGAAGACCGTGCCTATTTTTTCGTGTAAGGCGTCTACGATTCCGCCTGCGTTGTCTAGTCCGAAAATCACGACCTTAATCCCTAAGCGCATGGCTAGGCGGGTGAAGGTGAGTTTCGAGATCATTCCTCCTAATCCGGTGGATGAGGTGTCAGAGGAAACGACGGATAAAGTGGAGGCGTCGATTTTAGGCACGTGGCGGATGATTTCGCCGTTTGCGTCTAAAAGGCCACCTACGGAAGTAGATATTAAAAGTTTTTCTGCGCCAAAGCCGGTCGCGATCAAGGTCGCGAGTTCGTCGTTGTCGGAGAATTTAAGTTCGGTGTTAGAGACGACGTCATTTTCGTTTGCGATGGGAATGACGTTGCTTTTCCAAAGTTCCGTGTAGGTTTCCTTTAATTGGAGGAAAGATTCGCGGCGGGAAAAGTGGTGGCGTTCGCAAAGCGATTGGGCGATGGCGATGCCGTATTTTGAGAAATACTGGTTGTATTTAGCGATGAGGATGGGGTTTCCGATCGCTGCGGCCGCTTTTCGTTCTGAAAGTGTGCCTTTGTAATTGCTTAAAAATGCCTTCCCAGCGGCGACGGCTCCGGAGGAGACGAGGACGATGTGGTAGTCTTTTGTGAGGCTGGAAACTTGTTCAGCGATTTTCTCCAACGTCTGCTCGTTCACCTCCCCGTTCTTGTGGGTGATGGAAGAGGAGCCGAATTTGATGACTAGAATGGGCTTAGACATACCGCAATTTACGTTAAATTGTGGGTTTCTGAAAATGGCAGGTGCTTTTTAGGGCTTTGGCAAGTCTTCTCAGGTAAGCTGAACGCGGAATGTCAACGGCTCCGTAGCGCAAGACGTTATCGTTCATCATCTGCGAATCTAAGAGCTGGTAATTTTGTTCGCGTAGGATTTGGACCAAATAATGAAAGGCAATTTTCGAGGAATTAGAGACAAATGAGAACATCGATTCACCGAAAAAGGCCGCGCCCAAAGCCACTCCATACAATCCTCCCACTAATTTTCCGTCTTGCCAAGCTTCGACCGAATGAGCTAAACCCATCCGATGTAATTCCGTGTAAGCGGCAATCATTTCTTCCGAAATCCAGGTCTCATTCTCCGTGGGACGCGGCAAGGCACAATTACGCATGACTTGTTCGAAACTGGTGTCAATGCGAATTTCGAAGCGCTTTTGATTGATAAAAGGCCGAAGCGATTTAGCGGGCTGGTAACTTTGGATCGGGATTATCGCGCGAGGATCTGGGCTGTACCACAAAATCTCTCCGGTCTCTTCTGCCATGGGAAACACGCCAGACGCATACGCGTAGACGAGTGTTTCTGCAGTAAGTGGCGTAGAAGCGGCCATGAAATAATTTATTGATTATTGGGATTTAAACGAAGATTTCACGAAATTCGACCTTTAAACGCGGTTGTCACGTGACAAAGCTTTGGCAAAACTAAAGAATGGCCTTTATTAAATCAAATTATTACGCTACCTCTCCTCTTCGACGAAGGAGACGATTTATCTTCCGGGTCTGATACCCAGCAGGTTTTTGTGTAATTTGTTTCCTTCTTTTTTTTTCGTCCTTACATGAATAAATATACCGTTCAAGTGGCTAGCGAACAACATTTCGACCTAGCCGAATCCATCTGCCACGAGATGGCTGAATCAGCCAAAGCCCGCGGAACCGGAATTGCCAAGCGTACTCCCGAATACTTACAAGAAAAGATGTCCGAAGGGAAAGCGATCATCGCCACAGATGACGTGGATGGCTCTTTTGTGGGTTTCTGTTACATTGAAACCTGGCAACACGGCAAGTTTGTCGCGAACTCCGGTTTGATCGTCAAGCCTAGCTACCGCCAGTATGGGGTGGCCAAAGCCGTGAAGATGAAAGCCTTCGAATTATCGCGCAGCCGCTATCCAGATGCTAAAATCATTGGTATCACCACGTCCCTAGCGGTGATGAAAATCAACTCGGACTTAGGGTATGAGCCCACGACTTTTGCGGAATTACCGGTAGACGATAATTTTTGGAAAGGCTGCGAGTCTTGTGTGAATTTTGACATCCTAACTAGAACGGAACGCAAGATCTGTTTATGCACGGGAATGATTTATGATCCAGAGAACCCGGATAAGAAAACAACAGAAGAGAAAGATGAGAAGTGGTTATTCTTAAAGAATATCGCCGATTTTACCCGTCTAAAGAAGTTTAAAGAAAAATTACTACTGCCTTTCACGAAGAAAGCAAAATAGAAATAATATGAGCAAGCCTAAAGTAATTCTAGCGTTTAGTGGTGGTTTAGACACCTCCTTTTGTGTGAAATATTTAACGGAAGAGCGCGGCATGGAAGTGCATTCGGCCTTAGTAGACACGGGTGGATTCTCGCCGGCGGAGTTGAAAACGATCGAGAAGAAAGCCTATTCATTAGGTGTGACTTCACACGTGACCTTGGATGTGGTGGAGGAATACTACCAGGATTGTTTGAAGTATTTAGTGTACGGAAACGTCTTAAAAAACAATACCTATCCCCTTTCAGTCTCTGCAGAACGCGTTTTTCAAGCTACGGCAGTCGCTAAGTATGCTGCCAAATTAGGAGCCAAAGCCATCGCGCACGGAAGTACAGGCGCGGGTAACGACCAAGTTCGCTTCGATGTGGTGTTCAGAATCCTAGCACCGGAGTGCGAGGTGATCACGCCTATCCGCGACTTGCAATTATCCAGAGAGGCAGAAATCGAATTCTTAAAATCGAAAGGCGTGGTGCAAGAATGGCACAAGTCGACTTATTCGATCAATAAAGGCCTTTGGGGTACATCCGTAGGTGGAAAAGAAACGTTAACCTCAGATGATTATTTACCAGAAGAGGCTTGGCCTACACAATTAACAAAGACTACTCCTGAGAAAATCAGCTTGCAATTCGAAGCGGGTCAATTAGTCGGTTTAGATGGCAAGAAATTCCCATCAACTGTCGCTGCGATCCGGGAGTTAACGGAAAGAGCAGGTGCTTTCGCGATCGGCCGAGACATCCACGTGGGTGATACGATCATCGGGATTAAGGGACGTGTGGGCTTCGAGGCTCCGGCGCCCTTGATCATCATTAAAGCACACCATTTATTAGAGAAACACGTATTGACGAAGCACCAATTGTATTGGAAACAAAACATCGGTGATATGTACGGAACGCTATTGCACGAAGGTCAATTCCTTGAGCCTGTGATGCGTAATTTCGAAACGTTCTTAGCGGATACGCAAGGAAATGTGACGGGAACGGTTTACGTGACTTTGTCTCCTTACCAATTTATGGTGACGGGAATGAAATCGAAATATGATTTGATGTCGTCTGTTTTTGGGGCGTACGGAGAAATGAACAAAGCGTGGACAGGTGACGACGTGAGAGGATTCTCGAAAATCGCCTCGAATCAAACGATGATCCACCGGAAAGTGAACGAACAATAAGATGGCAAAGATCGGAATCGTTGGGGCCGCAGGCTACACTGGAGGCGAATTACTAAGAATCTTAGTGAATCACCCGGATGTGCATTTGACCTGTATTTTATCGAATTCACAGGCGGGAAAATTGATCTCGGATGTGCACACGGATTTATTGGGCTCTACGCATTTACGTTTTAGTAAAAACCTAACACCCGTAGACGTCCTCTTCTTATGTTCTGGACACGGCGAATCGAAGAAATTCTTAGCCGCGAACGACATTCCTTGGCACACCAAAATCATTGATTTAAGCACGGACTTCCGCGATGAATCCGAAGGCTTTGTCTACGGTTTAGCTGAGTTCCAAAAAGAAAAGATCCAATCCGCGACTAAAATCGCCAACCCTGGCTGTTTCGCCACTTCCATCGAATTAGCCCTTTTGCCTCTAGCGGCAGCCGGTCTAATCACCGAAGACGTGCACGTTTCAGCCATCACCGGTTCAACTGGCGCGGGTCAATCACTTTCGCCTACGAGCCATTTCTCCTGGAGAAATAACAATGTGAGTGTGTATAAGACGTTTACGCACCAGCATTTGGCAGAAATTAAACAGACTTTAGGTACAAAAAAGGCTATCCATTTTATCCCTTACCGCGGCAATTTCTCGCGCGGGATTATGGCAAATGTGTACACGCCTTACAGCGGGACGCAGGAGCAGGCCGAAAAACTATACGAAGATTTCTACGCGAATTCGCCCTTTGTTTTCCTTAGCCCAGCCGCGGTGGATGTGAAGCAAGTGGTGAATACAAACAAGTGTTTTCTTTATTTACAGGTCCATGAAGGCCAAATCCTCATCAGCTCCGTGATCGATAACTTGATCAAAGGTGCCTCCGGCCAAGCGGTTCAGAATATGAATTTGATGCTGGGGTGGGAGGAAGATTTAGGATTAAAGCTTAAATCCATCGGATTTTAGCTTTACAAATACCAAAGAGCAAAGTTCAAAGTTCAAAGTTCGAATCCGCTGCGCGGATGAATTGATGAAATGCCCCCACTGAACTTTACTCTTTGAACTTTGAACTTTGAACTTTGAGCTTTGCTCTTTGAAATTTGAATTATGAACTTATTCAACGTATACCCCCTCTACGACATTGAGCTTGTAAAAGCCAAAGGAAGTACGGTGTGGGACAAAAACGGCCAGGAATACCTGGATTTATATGGTGGTCACGCGGTGATTTCCATCGGACACTCGCATCCTACCTATGTGAAGCGAATGACGGAGCAGCTGAACAATATCGGTTTCTACTCGAATTCGATTATCATTTCGGGTCAGCAGGAGCTGGCGGAAAAGCTGGGTCGCGTGTCTGGATACGAAGATTATACCTTGTTTTTAACGAATTCAGGAGCGGAATCGAATGAGAACGCCTTGAAATTAGCGTCGTTTCATACGGGTCGTAAGAAGGTGGTAGCGTTTTCGAAGGCTTTCCACGGGAGAACGGCTGGGGCGGTGGCGGTGACGGATAATCCGAGCATTGTGGCGCCAATTAATGACACGTCGCATGTGAGTTTCTTGCCATTTAATGGTTTGGAGGGATTGGAAGCGGGGATTACGGAGGAAACGGCGGCGGTGATTGTGGAAGGAATTCAGGGTGTGGGTGGTATTCAGGTGGCGAGTGATGCGTTCTTGCAGGCGTTGAGAAAGCGTTGTGATGAGACGGGGGCGCAATTGATTTTGGACTCGGTGCAGTGTGGCTATGGCCGTTCTGGGCAGTTTTTCTCGCACCAGTTTGCAGGAATTCATCCGGATATGATGACGACTGCCAAAGGTATGGGCAACGGCTTCCCTATCGGTGGCGTATTAATCGCGCCGCATATTCAGGCGAGTTATGGTTTGCTGGGGACGACTTTTGGGGGGAATCACCTGGCTTGTACGGCGGCGAATGTGGTGCTGGATGTGATTCAAGAAGAAAAGTTGATCGAGAATGCATCGAAGGTGGGTGACTATATTCAGAAAGAGCTGAAAGGCATAAACGGAATTACGGAAGTGAGAGGTCGCGGATTGATGATCGGGATTGAGGTAGAGCAGCCTGTAGGGACTGTGAGAGATGCTTTATTATTTAAAGAACACATCTTCTGCGGTTATTCTGGGAAGCACACCTTGCGTCTTTTGCCGAGCTTAGCGATCGATCAAAAAATTGCGGACCAATTTTTACAGAGTTTAAAAACGGTTTTAGCAAATTAACCCTTGCTTTTGAACTAGAAATGTGATTATTTTGCGTTTCTTTGTTCAAAACACAAGAGCAAAATAAAGCGTAAAAACAATTATTTATCCTTATAATGGCATTAATTACAAAAATTAGAGAGAAGTCAGGAGTAGCGGCGGCGGCGATTGCTATCAGTTTAGTATTGTTCCTAGTAGGAAGTGATATTTTCCAAGGTAAATCCTCTTTGTTCGGGTCTAACTCGCAAGAAGTAGGTGAAATCGCTGGAGAGAGCATCCTAATTCAAGATTTCCAAAAGAAAGTAGAAGAAGCTACGCAGAATTACACTGCCCAAACGGGTAAAGGACCATCTGAGCAAGAGGCGAGCATGATTCGTGACCAAGTTTGGAACCAATTAATCTTAGACATCGCTTACAAGAAAGAATTCGATGCCTTAGGAATCAAGGTTTCTGACGAAGAATTAATCGACATGGTGCAAGGAAATAACATCCACCCATCTGTTCGTCAGCAATTCACTAACCCTCAAACGGGTCAATTCGACAAGACTTTCGTGGTTCAGTTCTTGAAGAACTTGAAAACATTGCCTGTAGAGCAACAACAAGCGTGGGATCGTTTTGAGAAGTCTATCTCTCAAGATCGTATCCGTGCGAAATATGAGAACTTGATGCGTATGTCTAACTACGTGACTCAAGCAGATGCAGCGAAGGAATACCAAGCGCAAACGGCGAAGTTCAATTCGAAATTCTTATTTGTTCCGTTCTTCTCTATCCCAGATTCGAGCATTAAGGTGCAAGATTCTCAATTAGAGGAGTATTTAGCGAAGCACAAAGATGAGTTCAAAGGAACGAACACGCGTTCTATCCAATACGCTACGTTCCCAGTAATTCCTACGAAACAAGATACGGTAGAGTTCTATAACTCAATCAAGAAGTTAGCGAAGGATTTAGCGGTAGCCCAAAACGATTCAGCGTTCGCGGTATTGAATTCAGATGTCCGTACTCCATATTTAGTTTCTTACTCAGAAATTCCACAAGCGGTGAAAGAGCAATTACCTACGTTCCAAGTGGGTGGTATCTACGGACCGTTCAAGGAAGGTTTAACGTATTCAATCTACAAATACGGTGGCGTGAAGAAAGATACCTTGTTCACGATGCGTGCTAGCCACATCTTGATCGCACCAGCGAACAAGTCGGATTCAGCGAAGGCGCAAGCGAGAACACGTGCGGAAGGAATTTTGGCACAAATTAAGGGAGGCGCGAGCTTCGAGACTTTGGCCCAAATGAACGGCATGGACGGCACCGCACAACAAGGTGGTGACTTAGGATACTTTAAAAACAACGGTGGAATGGCGAAGTCATTCGAGAAAGCGTTATTCGGTTTCAATGGTGCTGGATTAATGCCAGGTATCGTAGAGACGGAATTTGGTTTCCACGTAGTGAAAGTAACGGACGCGAAAACAAACACGAGCTACAAGTTAGCAGCGATCAACAAAACGATTGCTCCTTCTCAAGCGACGATGGACAAAGTGTTCACGACGGCTGATGCGTTTGCGAATGCAAACGGCAACTTAGCTTCGTTCGAAGTGGCGTTGAAAAAGGACAAAAATTTGATCATGATGCGTGCTGAGCGTTTGACAGAAAATGCTTCTGCGGTAAATAACTTATCGAACGCACGTGAAATCGTACGTTGGGCATTTGATGACAACACAGCGGTAGGCGATGGTTCTAAGAAGGTA
The DNA here is from genome assembly GCF_004307425.1 of Aquirufa antheringensis. GTDB lineage: Bacteria > Bacteroidota > Bacteroidia > Cytophagales > Spirosomataceae > Aquirufa > Aquirufa antheringensis. The sequence goes on along the minus strand of NZ_SEWZ01000001.1, from coordinate 501,770 downwards.
TTCGAGCAAGATTCTCAATACATCGTGGCTTACGTAACAGGAAAGTCTGAGAAAGACAATGTGAAAGTAGAAGACTTCCGTTTAGAATTAACGGCTTTAGTTCGCAATCAATTGAAAGGCGAAATGATCGCTAAGAAATTAGAGAACAAGAAAGGTTCATTAGAGCAAATCGCACAAGCTTATGGCGCGGGTGCTTTAGTAGAATCGGTTCAAGATATTACGTTAGCTAGTGGTATGTTAAATACGGCTGGTCCTGATGCAGTTGCTTTAGGTCGCATCGCTGGTTTGAAAAACGGTAAGCGTTCGAAAGTATTCGTAGGAGATAACGGTGTGTTTATCGCTGAGAAATTAGGCGGTGCTCCTGCTCCAGCTTTAGCGGATTACTCTAATTTCAAGAACCAAATCCAAATGATGAACACACAACGTTCATCCTTCTACATTAACGAAGCGATTAAAGAAAATGCGAACATTGTAGACAAGCGCTACAAGTTCTACTAGGAATTAGAAATTTCGATTAGAAAAGCATTCTGCAAGGGATGCTTTTCTTGTTTACCACCTATATGAAGACGCACTTAAAACGTTTTAGCGCTTATTACCTCATCGGTATCGGAGTCCTTCTGATGGCGTTGAGCCCTTATGTGCGCGGACGTTTTGACCTGAGCGAGGACGGCAAGTATACGCTGAGTGAGTCGAGTGAGATCATCTTGAATAGCATCGATGCGCCCCTTTTAGTGCAAGTTTATTTAGGTGGGGATGATTTGCCGGGAGGATTTAAACGTCTCCAAAAAGAAACGTTGGACCTACTCGCCGACATGCAATCTAGCGCCAGCGCGAAGATGGAGGTGGAAGTGATCGATGTCTATGACGAATATCCTACGGAAGAGGCGCGCGCTTCTTTGACACAGCAATTAGATTCTTTAGGCATTCCGCCCACTAATTTAGTTCATCAGGAGAATGGCAAGCAGGTACAACAATTAGTTTTTCCGGGTTTGGTTATTTCCAAAGGCGCCTTAAAAACAGGCGTGCTTCTACTGAAAGGAAACAAATTAGCGGGTCCAGAAGAGATTATTAATCAGTCTGTCGAAGGATTAGAATACGAGATCGTGCAAGGGATCCAAACCTTGTTGCCACAAGAGCGCAAGAAGATCGGTTTCTTTGTCGAATATTCGTCTACCCCGGCGATTGCCCAAATCGATCTGGTGAATAGCTTAAAACGCAAGTATGACCTATTCCCGGTGGACTTAGCGGCTTCTCCTACCTTGGACGGCTTGGATGCGATCTGCGTCTTGAATCCGACACGTGAATTCAGCGAATCAGACGCCTATAAAATTGATCAGTTTATCGTCAAAGGTGGTAAGGCCCTGTTCCTGGTGGATGGCGTGAAAATCGATACATTGGAGAACCAAGGTTTAGCCATCAGTCCCCGCAAAACCGGTTTAGAAAATATCCTGTTCCATTATGGTCTACGCATCAATGCGAACCTGGTGAAGGACGCGCAGCTTTCTGGGATGATTCCTTTGAAGGTGGGCAATATGGGCAATAAGCCAAACATCCAGCTGATGCCTTGGCCGTCTTTCCCGTTATTGAATGGAAATCCGAAGAACTTGATCACGAAAAATCTGGATGCGGTTTATGGCCGTTTCGTTTCTACGGTCGATACGATTTCAGGCGTCGCTTTGCGCAAAACGCCTTTATTACGCACCAGTCAGTATACGCAGGTGGCGAAAGCCCCTTCCCTGCTGTCGTTTAGTTCTGCGGGCAAGGATTTTGACCCAGCGGCTTATAATGCGGGGGTTCAGACGGCCGCGTATCTTGTGGAGGGCAAATTCGAGTCTGCCTATAATAATTTAACGCAGGACACGAACTTCGTGGCTTCCAGCGACAAAGAATCTGCGATTCTAGTCGTGGGCGATGGCGATGTGGCCTTGAATGGGGTGGATTATCAGTCGCAGCAGGCGCTGCCGCTGGGTTTTGACCCGTTTATGAAGAATACCTTCGCAAACAAGGACTTTCTGTTGAACGCGTTCACGTATTTAATCGAGGAGAATTCGCCGCTGTTAGCGCGGTCTAAATCGATACAGCTTCGACCTTTAGATAAGGCCAAAATCCAAGCAGACGGCACCTTCTACCAAGTGATTAATATTGCGGTGCCACTTCTTTTTGCGACGTTGCTGAGTTTAGGGGTTGTGTTTTACCGAAAGCGGAAATACAATCGCTAAAAGCTTTGGTAGAAAGCTTAAATTATTTTAACTTCAAGGTTTGAACGACAGCCTGTCGAAAACCCTTTTACACGTATCTTAAAGCTAAATTATAATGAAGTTTCTTGTAGCCTCTAATGTCTTATTAAAGCAATTATCAGCCATCAATGGTGTGGTTGCTAGCAATCCTATCATTCCTATCTTAGAGAACATCTTAGTGGAATTAGAGGGTAATACCTTGATCTTAACGGCATCAGACTTACAAACGGTGATGACGACGCGTTTAGAAGTGGAAGGATTCGAAAACGGATCGATCGCTTTACCAGCGCGTTTATTGTTAGAGACTTTACGTAGCTTACCAGAGCAACCGGTGACGATTTCGGCGGATCAAGCGACTTTTGGCGCTGAGATCTCGACTCAAAACGGTCGTTTCAAATTATCAGGCGAAAACCCTATCGACTTCCCACGTATCCCAGAAGTAGCGAAGAATCAAACGATTTCGTTAACATCTATGGTCTTAGGAGAAGCGATCGCCAATACTTTATTAGCGGTTTCTAACGACGATATGCGTCCAGCGATGACCGGTGTTTTAATCCAAATGATGGGCGATCACACGAACTTTGTAGCCACTGACGGTCACCGTTTAGTGCGTTACCGTCGTAATGACATTCGTCCGGATGCACAGAGTAGTTTGATTTTGCCAAAGAAGGCTTTGGCCCTATTAAAATCCACGCTACCTGCAGATGACACGAACGTAACCGTTGAATTCAGCGCCTCAAACGCTTTCTTCAGCTTCCAAAGCTTCTCCTTAATCTGCCGTATCATCGACGAGCGCTTCCCAGAATACGAGAACGCGATCCCGAAAGAAAACAACGAGATCTTAACGATCAACCGTTTAGAGTTCTTGAGCTCGGTAAAACGTATCTCGATCTACTCGAATAAAACAACCCACCAAATCCGCTTAAAGCTATCTGCGAACAAGTTAACGCTTTCAGCAGAGGACTTGGATTACTCGAACGAGGCGAACGAAGTACTTGCTTGCGACTACGCAGGAAAAGACATGGAGATCGGTTTCAACGCGAAATTAGTTTCTGAATTGTTATCAAACCTTTCTGCGAAATTCGTAGACATCAAATTAAGCGAGCCTAACAAGGCTGGATTAATTATTCCATCGGATCAAGATGAGAATGAGGATATTTTGTTACTTGTGATGCCGGTGATGTTAAATTCATACAATTAATCCTCCGGATTAATTGTATGAATTTAACATAGTCGACAGTCGCTAGTCGATAGTCGACAGTTAAAGAGCAAAGATTATAGAGTAGAGATATAATTTAAAATTTTGCTAGTGACTAGTGACTAGCGACTCCCGACTTAAACCTATGAAATACCTACTAATTGCCCTATTAGCCATCTCGTTAACCACAACTGCGCAAGACGAGCCAGCGGGTGTACGTTTCTTCGAAGGAACTTTCAGACAAGCGATGGCCAAAGCCAAGAAAGAGAACAAAGGCATCATGTTCGATGCGTATACGACTTGGTGTGGTCCTTGTAAGGTATTAAAGTCAAAGGTATTCCCTAATCCAGAATTAGGCGCTTACATCAACGAACACTTCGTGTCTATCGGTGTGGACATGGAAGCGGGAGAAGGCCCAGCCTTAGCGAATATGTATCCATTAGAAGGTTATCCTACGGTCTTCTTTTTAGATGCCTCAGGCAAAGTGAAGAAGAAGGTTCTAGGCCTGCCGCAGGGTGGCGCGAAAGAGCTGCTAGCGATTGCGAAAAGTATTAAATAGTTTGCTTCGGCATTGATTTACGTTAAGTTTACGTTCTAATTCGTATTATGAACACGCTTACAGCATACAAAAATGAAATCAATGCCCTTTGTGCGAACCACAAGGTAAAGAGCTTGTATGCTTTTGGCTCTGTTCTAACGCCTCAATTCAACTCTCATAGTGACATTGATTTACTCGTCGATTTTGATGATGTAAACGTCAATGAATACGCTGACAATTATTTTGATTTCAAGTTCTCCTTACAAGAGATATTCAATCGTCCCATCGATTTACTAGAGGCACAAGCCATCAAGAATCCTTATTTTAAACAAGTCGTTAATCAAACTAAGGAACTTGTTTATGGATATTGAGATAAAGGCGTGGCTGTACGATATATTAAGTTCTATCATGGAAATTGATAGTTTCTTTACTGATATCCCCAAAGAATATTCCAGTTACAGAAATGACATTCGCACCAGAAGAGCGGTCGAAAGAAATATTGAGATCATAGGAGAAGCTTTAAGTAGAATTATGGCCAAAGATACTACTATTGAAATCACCAATTCTCGCAAAATAGTAGACACGAGAAATAGAATTATTCATGGCTATGATTCTGTGTCTGACGAAATTGTCTGGGGTATTGTTATCAACCACCTTCCCATTCTTCAAAAAGAGGTTCAAGAATTATCAGGTGAATAAACAATATATAATTAAAAAGCCCCTTCTGGGGCTTTTTAATTATATGATACCCTCGCGTTCCGCCTGGTTCTTCATATCGTTTATCTCCACCTTCTTCGTGCTGCGCTTGCGCATCTGAATGTTGATGAATTCTACGAATAGGGAGAATGCGATGGAGAAGTAGAGGTAGCCCTTAGGGATCTGGCCTATGGAGTTGCCTAGGATGGTTAGTTCAGAGTCGTGGCTCGCTTCTGCGATCAGCATGAAGCCGATCATGATTAAGAAGGATAGTCCCAAAACCTGTAAGGACGGGTGATTGTTCACAAAGCGGCCGACTGGGCCCGAGAATCCCATCATAATTAACGCAGATACGACTACGGCGATAATCATCACCGGCATGTTATTGGTTAGGCCTATGGCCGTTAAGATGGAGTCTATGGAGAAGACGAGGTTGATGAGGGCGATTTGGGTTACGACTTTGGCCACTGAATTAACGGCTTTCTTTGTGGTGGAGACTTCGTGCTCCTCGCCTTCTAGCTTTTGGAAGATTTCATTCGTCGCTTTATAGAGTAGGAACAAGCCACCCACAAAGAGGATGATCGCCTGGCCAGACGGTGCGGCCTTCAGCCACGGATAGTCGATGTGCGTGAAGGGTTGCTGCAGCGAAATCAAGACCGAGATCCCAAACAACAGGATAATGCGGAAAACCATCGCCAGCATAAGACCGATATTGCGCGCCTTGCCCTGCTCCTCTTTAGGTAAGCGGGAGGCCGTAATCGAAATAAAGATGATATTATCGATCCCTAATACGATCTCCAAAAACGTCAATGTCAATAAACTGACAATACTATCTACCGAAAGCAATGATTCCATAAAAATATTTTTCTGCCGCAAAGATGGTGTGTTTCAGGCAGATAATCAAAGAAAAGGGCCTCTGAGACAAAATTTATCAACTTTTTTCAAACCCAGACTTGCATATTTTAAAATAAAATAAGATATTTGCAAACCAATTCAACGAAATGGTCCTATAGCTCAGCTGGTTCAGAGCACCTGCCTTACAAGCAGGGGGTCCTAGGTTCGAATCCTAGTGGGACCACAAAAACCACCTCAAACGAGGTGGTTTTTTTATTGCCCTACATTTAGATCTGCCCTTAGCTTATTTTAGTTAAAAAAACATAGCTTTATACGCACAATAAATCCCTAAATGACCCAAATGAATAATTCTCTCAATGTTTTCAACGAGCCCTTACTGATTTGTGGAACGAGTCCTATGACGGGGGCTTATCGAGATGGTTGCTGTAACACGGGTGTGAACGATAGAGGGACACATACGGTTTGTGCTGTGGTGACCAATGAATTTTTACAGTTTTCCAAAAGTAGAGGGAACGACTTAACCGTTGATTACCCCGCATCTGGTTTTAAAGGTCTAGTGGAGGGAGATAAATGGTGCCTTTGTGTATCGAGATGGATAGAGGCTTATCAAGCTAACGTGGCACCTCCCATCCTATTAAAGGCGACACATGTTAAGACTTTAGAGTACATCTCACTGGAGGAGCTGATGAAGTTTGAGTATAAGCCATTGACAAATGGTTAGTGCCGATTGTTTACACAAGACAGACTTCATCAAAATAATTGTTGCTATTTCCCATCATTAATGAATAAAATGTATATTTGTGATGGAATTTACCAACAATAATGCTAAAATTGATATTTTAGCATAGATCTGGAAACTGAAAATGGAAAAAGGAATCAACTATTGGCACGCGATGAGCGACCCTGCGCTATTAGAAATGCTGGGTACGTTTATCCGAGAAACGCGATTGCAGCAGAATAAAACGCAGCAACAAGTGGCAACTGCGGCTGGTGTTAATCGTTCTACGGTTGTTCAAATAGAAAATGGTAGTAGCATCACACTTCTATCTCTAGTTCAAATTTTAAGGGCACTAGGACAACTTCAAATATTTCAAAATTTTGAGATAAAACCACTGCAGTTAAGCCCGCTCCAATTAGCAAAATTAGAAGAGAGTAAACGTCAAAGGGCGAGCAGAAAGAAAGAAGATATCACTGAAAAGTCTAATAGCGATTGGTAATATAATTATCCCCTTTCCAGAATTTCCATTAACTCAAACTTCTTGTAATTCAAGATTTAGGCGATTTTTCACATGTTTATCTTGTTTTTGTCTAAACGCGGTATTTGACAGAAGTTCATGTTCTTTTTCTTTCTCCAAAACTCGATACCAACTGATGGCGGGAATCATAGCATTTGAATGAAGTTCTAACCGGACTATGGTTTTTTCATTAGGTAACCGGCGCCTATTCAATATCAGACTAAGTTCAGCCTCTTTTAAATCAATGTCATTAGCGAACTTTTTATTGACCTTGTAATTCAACCTTATATATTTTCTCAGAAAAGATGCAAATGATAACTCCTGATCAAAGATTTCTGATTTAGCGTAATCTTCCATTAAAAAGCGTAATTGCAATACTTGGGCATATAATTGCTGATTGCCTGTGATTCTTTCTCTATTTTTTCTTCGAGCTTCAGCCAGTTCTATATCAGCTGATTTTCTTTCCTCTGGAGTTAGACGATTTTCAAATACAACAGATTCAGCTAACTCGGCTAAGGTAAATTTATTTTCATTCGTTTTCATACCTTGTATTCCTTTATAAGATTAAATAGAGAATTTGATTCTACATAAATTTGCCTACCAGCGTCTAACATCCCATATTGACTTATATAATATTTTTTCAGTTCAGTCTTGGGCAGTAGTGAAACACAAGCATCAGCACCAAACAATTTAATTGCTTCACGACATGCAAAGGCTATTAAATTCCCTGCAATTCGATCATATATTTTGTTTTTACCCATATTTTCAATTGAACAAGCTAATAACACAATTTCAATTCGCATTTCATCCCTATGTACTTTCAATGACATAAGTCCTAAGATTTCATCGCTTTCAATCAACCTAAGCTTGAATACATCATTTGCCTTTTGCTCTTCCCAGTTAAAATGATACCTAGATTTTGTAATATTCTTAAAATCCGAATCTTCTAATTGCTCAACGACAATATTTTTAGGCTCACCAGCCCTAGCACCATTTTAAGTGGGTATACGGAATTTCCGAACTACCACTTTTTCAGGCTGAACAAACTTAAAAAAAAGTAGATGAGTAAACGAATTAAAGGAGGCCAAGAAATTGATAAATATTTCGAATGATTTCTATGGGGCCACTAACACATAATTCGTACTTCGCCCGCCGGCTAGATCCTCCTTTAGTATTCCTTTTTCGATTAGGTCTTTGATATCGCGCAAGGCGGTGTCATGGGAGCATTTGGCGATTTTAGCCCATTTAGAGGTACTTAGGTTGCCATCGAAGTGGTCAAACAATTTGTTTAAAAGGATTCTTTGGCGTTCATTAATAGGGGTTTTGTCCATTTTATGCCAAAATTCCGTCTTCACCAGCAAGGTGCGGAGCTGTGAATCTGTTTCTAATAGCGCTAAGTGTACACAGTCTAGAAACCAATGCATCCAATCTGTGATGTCCCCGTCGCTGTGTTGGACTTTTTGCAAGGTGGCATAATAGTTTTTTTTCTGGATCAGCATTTGACTGGACATGCTGTAAAAGCGTTCAGCTGATTTTTCTGATCTGGCCAAAAACAGGTCACTAATCGCCCGGGCGATACGTCCATTTCCATCGTCAAAAGGGTGTATGATAATAAACCAAAAGTGTGCGACGGCCGCTTTTAGCACGGAATCCATAGGCACATCGCTGTTTAGCCAATCGATGAAAATGTCCATTTCTTGTGAGACCCTGGCGGCTTCTACCGCTACATAATGCACCTTCTCTTTACCCATGGCACCCGATACGATTTGCATTTCTCCCGTCCGGTAGCGGCCCACCTCTATTTTATAGGGACCACTATAACCGGTAGGAAAAAGTGCGGCATGCCAACCGCATAGACGTTCTTTCGTGATAGGACTTAGAAAATTTACCGTTGCATCTAAAACCATATCCACTACTCCATCCACTCTCCTGTCGTCAGTGGCTAATCCACCCGCTTCGATTCCTAATCGTATGGCCACCGAAGATCGAACTTGATCATAGTTTAGGTGTTCCCCTTCAATTTCAGAGGATTTGACCACATCCAAAGTCAAGGAGTTCAGCTGGGCATCTTGTCTGGGCAGAAACCCGATCGCAGACATTTGGCCAGAAATTTTACCTTGTAATAAGCGAACTTCCCCTAAAAGTAGATTTAGTTCTACTTCTTTCCAGGTGAAGTTAGGCCAAGTGGGTGATTGATAGATGTATTTCGCCATGTTCAATTAATTCAATGCGGTAAATATATCGATTATTCTACGCAAAAATGCGTCGATTAAGGAAATTAATCGACGCAAGGTGTTTTTAGGTCTAAAAGCATTCCTATTTAAACCAGTTCCAAAATTTCGAACTAAAAATAATCACAGAGGTCTTATTGTACACTTTGTTATACAAGGCCTTCTTCGGGTTAGTTAACCAGCCATAACCTCTTGGGGCTTTCAGGCCTAGACTATTTTTAGCTATACGGGTCAAAGAGGTCCTAGCCGCCATACTTTTAGAGATCGATACTTTTCTGATTCCAAATTTCATACCATCTGTTTTTTATTGATTTTGACACCCAATTTACTCTAGTTTAGTCTCGATTTTTGGTAACAGGTCAGCGGAATCGTAGGGTACTTAGTAGCGGAATATCCAAAAAATCACTGATTTTAAAAAAAACAGGTTAGCTTAGTGGAAAAAATAGGCTAAAAAAGTGTGGTACTTTACTCCGGAATAAATGGCGTACTTTATAGCGTAACGCTGGTGTACTTTCGTCGGAATATCTACTAATGAAAGTTGTGTATCAGTTATATGATAAATTTTAATCAAATCATTGTCAAAAAATAAAAAATGATAAATCTGTTTGTAGACACTAATATATTTTTGAATTTTTATCATTTTTCAAATGAAGATTTAGATAATTTAATGGACTTGTCTAGTTTAATAAATGGAGATGAGGTTACAATTTTTATTACTCAACAAGTTTTAGATGAATTCAATAGAAACAGAGAAATTAAATTACATGATGCTATAAAAAGACTTTCATTAAACGAATTGAAGTCAGAATTACCTCAAATGTGTAAAGATTATGATGAGTTCAAAGACTTAAAAAAATCAGAAATGATTTTCAAAGAGAAAAAAAGAATGCTAATTGAAAAGCTAAGTAATGACATCAAATCTAAATCACTTAAAGCAGATCAAGTTATTTTTAGATTATTTGATAATTCAAAAATAATTCCTATTTCAAATACAATTATGGCATCTGCTAAATATCGATTCGAATTAGGAAATCCTCCAGGAAAAAATAAATCTTTAGGCGATGCTATTAATTGGGAAACGTTACTCTCTATAATACCTAAAACCAAAGATTTGCATTTTGTTTCTGATGACAGTGATTTTTCATCTCCTTTAGACAAAAATGATTTTTCTGATTTTTTAAATAATGAGTGGAAGAATCTTAAGAAATCAAACCTGATATTTTATAATAGCTTTAATCAGTTTTTGAAAACAACATTCCCTGAAGTTAAAATAACAACTGAAGATATAAAAAACACAAAAATTAAAGCATTTGAAGATAGTACAACATTTGACGCGGCTAGAGCAAGATTAGCTGAATTAGTTAAAATAAACGAGTTCTCAATTGAGCAATTAAATAGAATCATTATAGCTAGTATTTCGAATAATCAAATTTACTGGGCAAACGATTATACTCCAGAGCTAATTGGCCAAAAACTACAATATCTCTTAAATGAGCACGAACACGATATCGAATACGATCTATATCATAAGTTTTGTGACACTTTTAAAATAGAGCCCATTTTAAGGTTTGAAGACTTATAAATAAAATAGGCTAGGAACTGGAAAAACCACAATACTTGATTGGCTTGCTTAATTGTTTGGCACAATTTCTATAAATTTAATAGCTTGATTATTTACCCAATCCATAATTTTCACATAAACCCCATTATGATTTTGGATTATTTTTTTTTCGCAACCTGAACAATGCTTTATAGCAATGTAGTCTTCTTTTTTCTCAAATAAAGTTTCTTCTCCTTTAATTATTATTTCTTCACTCATACAGCTCATTGGTATCACATATCTTAAACCATCCATTTGAAAGATGTTCCAAACGATAATTTCAGCTAGTTCTTTCAGTAATTCTACACCTGGTGTTTCTTTAAATTTTGCTTTGTAATAGTCAATAAAAGTATAAAGCAAATTCTCTCTTGCAATAAGCAAACTATCGCCTTGCCATTCATAACCGTAAGAACTTTTAAAAGCAATTAAAACCCAATTGAGCCATTCTTCTCGATTATCGCAGTATTTTGAAATAAGACTCAACTTTTTATCTAAAAAACCCACTCGTTTGCTTATCGGTAGTAACTCCTGTTTATCAGATATAGGGTCATAACGAGAAATGATATAAGGAGCCTCGCCACAGGTAATTTCTAATTTCAGTAATGCAACGTATTCCTGCCAGTTATTTTTGGTTAACCGTTTGGTATCACAAGCTTCGTTCATTTGTTTCACAATCCCAAGTGGTGTAAAAACTTCTGCTTTATCTCGTGTTCTTATTAGTTGTTCTTTTTTACTTTTTACCGCGCGAGGTTGAATAAGTTTACCATTTTTACCCGTTATTAAATCTGAAGAAATAGGAGCACTTGGAGCAAACCTTTTTCCTTTTGATTCATAAGAATCTGTAGCCCATAATATATTTTTACCTGTACTTTTATCTTGCAAAAGAAGATCCAGCAGTTGACCTTTCTTTAAAAGATAATCCTCTCGTATATCTATCGTTTGAGTATCAATTTTTTCTTTCATCATTAATCCCTTCTTAGTTCATAGGTTGAACATTCTCTTCAATGAATGCAATTTCCTCAACACTAAGGTGGTATTTCTTATACAACTGCTGATCTATTGCTGAAATTGTTTTTGACCAGTCAATGTCTGAATTATTACTAAAGTCCTGGATTGGAATATATGACCAATTTGACTTAGGATTATGTTGTGTAATCTTAAGAATACCCAATAAACTTCTTACTAATTTTGTTTTAATATAATTAGATGCATTATGTGCCTCTTCTTCTTTATCAAAATTCCCTATACTTATAAATGTGGGTGTTGAGGTATCCAAAGGCGCACCAATAACGGGTGCACTTAAAGCTTCACCAAATGAACCGCTACCGTTGGATTCAGGAATAAAAACTTTCCAATTTTCAATATTATTGTCATTGGGGTATCGAGGTTGCATGTATTTTTTTTCAATCCATCTCCAAGCTCTTTTTCCATTTACTAATCCCAAAATTCTGTAAAATTCTGACGGATTGCTTGGTTTCTCATTTTTAAAAACATTCGGTAACACTTCAAGGGTTGATGATTTCAATTCATGTTCTTCATTTGGTCCAAGTTCAATTACCTCTGGGTGCTTCTGTTGTATTTGTCTGAGTCTATCTGCTATTGAGTTGGGATAGACCTTAATAAATTCAGCATTAAACTTTAGGTCTGACCTGCCACCGAAAATAAGTGAAGGTAAATTATCAACTTGATTATCCTCAAAGTGAGACGCTATTTTTTTTAAATTATCATTCGGAATAAATTTTTTGATTCCACCAAATATTTTATTTCTATCGAATAAGATGGCAGCAACGCCTCCTTTAATATCAGTGTTTGGAAATAGTTCATTCGAATTCGGATTGTAGTATACAACACTAAGGTTTACGTGATTTAGCATTTTCAAATTCCATTCCTTTTTTGTCAACCCTGCATTGAACAAAAACCGAGCGGGAGAAATTAAGCAATATTTTTCACCAATACTTTCTGCAGAATCATAAAAATATTGATAAATAGGTTCTTGACGATTATATCCATCTATTGAATCTTGATAAGGTGGATTACCTACTACTGAATCGAATTTCATGTCGTTTTGTATTTTAAACAGTTTTTGTATTTTTTCTTTTCCAGTGCCATTTTGTGCTTCAGGACTAAGGTCATGTTGAATAAAATTCTTGCGAGAGATCATATTATCAACATCAAATCCAAAAATATAAGAATGTGTAATGCCTTGTAAAATAGTTGTTGGAGCCAGTCCATATACTTGGTTTTCTAAGATATGCTTCAAGCAGTTATGGTCGTTATTATATTGTACTCTGGTGTTGGCGAACAGTTTTTTTACAATCTCGGTAATATACATTCCAGATTTCATGTATAGGTCAATAAACGTACTGTCAGTTCTTATAAATAGACTTGGGTCATGCTTTTCCAATTGATTCACCATCATTTGAACGACCTTTTTAGGTGTAAATATTTGGTTTGTTTTTTGATTTGGAATTAACCCAAATATGTCTTCCTCTGCAGTAAAATAATTTGCAAGTTTCTCTTTTTTTAATTTAAATTCTGCAATTGAGGCATTGAATCTATATTTATCAAATACTCCTTGAAAGGTTTTTCTCTTTCCATCTTCCTCATAATCAAAACCATCTCGGAGTTTGTGAAATTCTTCTTTGGTTATACTTGTAAGATCTAAGAAATCATGATCATCTATTTCTAAGTCAAAATTATCAATAGTAATTTCTTCTTTAGAGACATTTGCCATTATGAACATAGGTATTGTCCTAGTAAATGAACGTAATCTATCCCTTACTTCATCTTCTTTTGTTTTTTGAACTTTTTCTACAACCTCTTGTTCCTTTTCAGTTACCTTATTTCTAACGAAATCTTCCTCTAGGATATCAATTAATTTTTGTTTTAAATTGGCACCATCTTTAACTTCTAAATTGTTGTATTCTTGTGCAACTAATTTTACTTTTTCTTGTATTTGTTTAGTCGCCTCATTTGTTTCCGCTGTAGTAGCTTTATATATTTCTTTGTATTTAGCAATAAGCGGTTCTGCTACTTGAGTAAAAGTCGAAACTAATTCTTCGGGAGAAATTTGATCATAATTGTTATTTAATAAATTATCAACAACTCGCTCGGCATTAGTTTTGAATATTTTTTCGCCAAGAATAATTTCACTGTTTTCATTTATTTTAGCAATTTTTGTTTCACTTACTTTTCTTGCATCATCTAAGTCGAGAGTTTCGGAAGTTTTTTGGACGCGCTTATTTTTCTCTTCTGGCATTTTATCCAGAATATCTTCAACTTCTTTCGGGAAGTTAAAAACTCCTTTCAAGCTATCATTAAATAACAGATTAGTCATGAAGCGAGCATTCACAATTTCAGATGCAGCTAATGCATTAGGAAATGTTAATACTTTTTCTGCATCTAATTCAATCATCTCTCCGTATACATCTTCTGATATAACCGGGAAGAAGTTTAGAAGCTCTTTGATATTCTCCTCTCTTTCAATTTCGGTAATTTCACCTTTAACTGCTTTTGGATTTAAACCATTAGCAAACTGGTCATAAATTTCAAGAACACGCGTTGGTGCAAAATCAAACAGATAGGCAGATTTTTTCATCAACAGCTGCCCATTCCTGAATTCTTTATAAGGATTTTGAGCTCTAAATGCAGCTTGCATATACAAAGAGGGCGTTTTTAAATCACTCAACATTAAAACTGCCGTCCATTCTTTGATTGTAACTCCAGTTGTCAATTGCCCACAAGAAAGAGTTATTGTTTTATCATTTTCTCTTATAGCATTTTTTACTCTTTCATACGATTTTTCATTACCTCTAAAATCGTTTTCTTCTTCTTCAAAAGTTCTTCCATCTCCAGCAGCTACTATAATTTTATAATCTTTGAATATGGAATCTTCTTTAAGCAGTTGTTCAAGGGCCTTTACGGATTCAACTCTATTCCCCACATACCAGAATGTATGTTTTAGTTCATTTCTTAATTCAGGTGTAGAGAAAGGATATTTTGTATTTGATGTAAGGTTATTCAAAAATTCTTTGACCTCATTTTCTCTTACAAACTTTTGATTTTTTGCTCTAAAAAACTCATTTAAATCAAACGCATAATCAAAGTTTTCTCTATCTATTTCTATCCCCACATTTACTTGATCCGTTATCATTTGAGAAATACGATAAGTAAATAATTTTAATTCAGGCATATCAGTGTGCTCGCCTGACTCACCTTCTTGTATTTCTATTTGCTTAATCTTTTGCTCATCCAAATATGTCCAGTTGTAAATGGCTTCTTTGGGGAATTTTTCATTTGCTAATGCTTTAAATGGAGTACCTGAAAGATGAAGTGTGTTATTGCGTTTAATTATATCAAATGCGGCATCAGTTCTACCAGTATCAATTCCTTCATGCGCCTCATCAATAATTAATAAATCCCACTCTAAATCAGCAACCCACCGCAATTTTTCAAAGTTCCCTCCAAAGTATTTTGATCCTTTTAAATCTTGTAATGATAGGAACGTGAATTGAGGCTTAATTGGTGTAATTGAAATATGCTGTTCTCTTGTGATTGTTGGTTTATTACTTAAAGATGAAGTTTCAGAAATAAATGAATATCCATCAATAAAGGTGTCATAATCCTCAAACCATGAATTTGCAATTGCAGGTCTATTCGTCACAATTAGTACTTTTGTCACTTTTAGTCGCTTTGCTAAATCATAGCTTGCTAGTGTTTTGCCAAAGCGAGGTTTCGCATTCCAAAGAAATTCACCTTTTGGGTTATTTTGAAAGTATTCCAGTGCCTTTTTTACCGCCTCTTCTTGCTCAAATCTTAATGAATATTCCAACTTTCTATTACTATTTTGAAGTGCGGAAAATTTCTCTTTTCGAAACAAATCAAAGAGGTCTTTAGATTTCGAAAGTTCTTCATTAAAATAAAACCATTCTCTACCTAAATTAACCTTTCTTTCAATGCCTTTTTTTTCGAGAAATTTATGGAAGGAAACATCTTTAAAACTTTCTTTCCCACCCTCAAAAAATGCTGGCGCACTCCAAATTTTTGTATATTTTTCTGTAAAAGCTGCAGTTTTTACTTGTTGCAAAATTCTTTCATCAACATTTTCCTGTTCAGTATAACCAATTTTTTCTGACCCATTATTCTCTACGCGATTAGGGAGAGTATAAGAATATAGTTGTGGATATACTATTTTGTATGATTTTATACTTTGTGTTTTATTACTCATATTCCTCAATTCATTTTAAAAAAATAATACTTGAACAATGGTTTAGATATCAAAATCAATTTCAACTTCCTCATTTCTTACATTTAAAACTGAAATGTCTAATAAAGACCCCCTGCTTTCTTCATCAAAGTGACACCAGGTATCATGATTTTGATAAGAACCAATAGAAAAGTCCAAATAAAATTCTTCAAACTCATATTCTCCGCCAGAACTTTCTTCACTAAAATTTTTTGCCCACGAGGTAATCATTTCAAGCACTTTTGCCTTTAACGCCCCATCTTCATCGGGAATAGATGTATCCTCTGCTCCTTCATTGTACTGACCTAAATAATAAGTTTCTACTTTAGCATTTTTAAGGTCATCATAGGAACCCCAAATATTCAATGCCAAAAAGTATTCTCTTCCTACGGTTTTCTGTAATAATGATTTTATTTGAGAGATCATTTCAAATTCTTCATATTCATGAGAACCCTTAAATGAACTTAGGATCATCTCTAATTCTCCATCATTATTTTGGATTGTAAATTCAGAATTAATGATATTATTATTTGAATGGCCTAACAATTCCGTGGTATCATAGAAATGATACCATATGATATCATAAAGTTTATCGTATATATTTTCAGGAATTGATTTTGAAGAATCTATTGGATATATCGATAAGTCGATAGATCCATAATCTTGTTCTGAAAATTGAACATTTAGAGGTCCGAAATTTTCATTTGAAGTCAAGTAGATTAGGAAACTGATTTTGTCTTTGAATTTCATTACGAAAATTTGACTTTACTTATTGAATAATCTTACATATAACCCACCTCCCCCGGCATTCCCCTCAAAATCCGCTCCACCGGCTCCATACTATTCACCTCTACTTCGAGGAGCCAGGAGCCATCTTTTTGGTCCGTCAAATAATCAACCGTTGCCGGATAATCATCTTTTAGGAAGAGCATAGCGCGCATGCTTAATTTTAGCTTGATAGGAAACTTCTCTCCTGAATCATTAAAACCAAAAACATCGGGTGTCAGCAAGACGTGAGCTTCCTTAAATTTATAAGTTTCTGCTAGTATTTCAATGGATCCCATCCGCTCCAGCTTGAAATATTTATTCTGCGCATCCGCTGGTTCATAGGCACAGAGGTACGTATAGTTCGCCGTAAAACCGATAGGTTCTACTAAGCGATCAGCGATCGATTCACTACTCGCAGACTGGTATTTGTGAAGGATGACTTGCTTTTGCTCCTTTATCGCCTCGTTTATTTGCGCTAAGAGTTTGGCCAAATGCCCATGCACGATGTTCGTAGCTAGGAAATTAGATTCTTCGAGGGAGGGTTGTAAGTAGAATTTATGGTGATCGTCTTTGCGCACCTCGAACCCCAGCTCCGCTAACAAATCCATGTAGCGATAACAACTCCGCTCCGATATCTCTAACGAAGCAGCCAGCCTCTTAATGGATTTAGCCGGGAACGTCTTCAGCAATGTGATGAGCTTAAAAACCCGCAGGATTCGATTCTGATTGAACATAGAAACAGTCTTAAAAACTAAACTTACCATTTTAATTGATTCACTGGCAAGGGTTTGACTTTATTTGGCAGAGATTTAACGAATTCCGGGGATTTTTTACCGCTTAATAAATTTTATAACGTTTGACCCTATTTGTCTGAGGGTTTATTGAGATTGCCTTTATGAAAAACATACTCTTCTTATTGCTGCTGTCTTTTAGTGTGTTTGCCCAGACGGCTGATTCGTATCACGTTAAGGCGAAGGCGCATTTCGAAAAAGGTCAATATAAGGAGGCGATTGCTGCTTTGACTTTGGCAATCAAACTAAACCCGAAGGACGTGAAGGCCTGGCGAAACCGCGCCGTATGCTACGAAAAAACAGAAAAATTCGACCTCGCGGTGAAAGATTACTTAGAGGTTTTAAAATACGATCCACTTAGCGGAGTTAATAGCGCCGAAACCCTGGGAGCCATCGGTTTCGACTACCTCGTACTAGAAAAATACGAAGAGGCCAGAAAATACCTCCAACAAGCCATCACCCTACTCCCCACAAACATCAACTTCCGCTATAACCTAGCCCTCTCCCACCAATACGAACAGAACTACGCGCTCGCGATCGAGGCCTATGACGAGGCCTTAAAAGTAGATCCCTACCATACGACCAGCCTCATCTCTAAAATCAGATGCCTCCTACGTTTAAAACAATTCGACAAAGCTTCCGTCCTCGTAGATAGCTTCTTTCTGAAAAAGAATTTCGACGTAGAAATGCTCCTATTCAGAGGTGACATTAAACTACACAACGGGGCCGTGGAAGCCGCACTCAACGACTACAATAGAGCAATCGCCATCAACCCAGAATACATTATCCTCCTGATCAGAGCGGCTGACTGCCTAGCTGAACTTTCTCAGTTTGATGAAGAGGCCGCCGTGCGAAAACGAATCGTCACCGTGATGGAAAAACAAGGCGAAACAAAAGAATACCGGTCCATTAATTACGGCCTGTTGGGCTTCGCTTTATATAACGCGTTTCTGTGGGAAGAGGCGCTAGAGAACCTTTCTAAGAGCATTGCACTCGAACCTTCTGCTACGTTTTATTTCTACCGAACGGCGGCGAAAGCAAAACTAAAAGACAATGTAGGTGCTTGCGAAGACCTCAAAAAGGCCCAAGAACTGAACCCTGAAGAGGCTGAAAACTATGAGGGCTACTTCGCGGATACGGCGGAGTTTGAGGAGTTTTATGAGAGTTGTATGGGTGGGGTGTAGGGGGTGGGATTTTTTGTACCACCTTTTTTATTAACTTCGTAAGGAATAAAAAATAAATGAAACAGCGAATTTACATAGACACATCTGTCGTGGGCGGTTACTTTGACGAAGAGTTCAAAGAAGCGACAATTAAGCTATTTGAAAGGCTTATTCAAGATGAGGTAATCTTTGTTGTTTCTGATTTACTCGACCTAGAATTAATAAATGCTCCGACTCACGTAAGATTGCTTTTACATAGCTATCCAGCTGATAAATTTCAACGTATAGAATTAACGGAAGAAGCCATTAAATTAGCTGATACCTACATCAATGAAAAAGTTGTAGGCAAGACGAGTTTAGAAGACTGCAGACATATCGCATTAGCAACTATTTATAAAGTAGACGTATTAGCTAGTTGGAACTTTAAACATATCGTAAACCTTGACAGAATTAAAGGTTACAATTCTGTTAACATGCGACTTGGATATTCAATAATAGAAATTAGAAGCCCCAAAGACCTTGTAAATTATGGAAACGATTAAAAAGGAAAAACAGTTTGACTCTGTTAAAATGATGAGGGAAATCAGAGAAAAAATAAGTTCTGAAACTCAAAATATGACTTTTGAAGAGCTAAAGGCATATATCAATCAACAACTTGCAGATAATAAGTCTAAACTTATTGGACAGCAATAAAGGTAGGATGGTGCTTTTCAAGCACTCTTTCAACTCCCCAATTCCTCTCTGTTTGAATTGTATGGAATTTCTGAAGAGCTGGAAGAGGCTTTCTGTTGAAATTCGGAATTTCCGAATTTCTTCCCCATTTAGTCCAGTGACAACCCAACCGTTGCAAAAAATGCAACAGTTCAATATTAGTTTGACTCATACTCCTCCGCAATCATCCATTTCTCCCGCATACGGAAGGCTGGAATCGTTTGTCTTTTGGCCTTATTCGCAGCCACATTCAGTTTAATGGCATTTTTAGCAGCCCATTTAGAAAGGGGAATAATCTTTTTTGCGGTCAGAATGGTGATTCGTTTGTGCAAGGTTTCTAGTAAAAGCATCGCAAACAGTTTCGTAAAACCATCCGATTTCATCGTAGTTTGAAACTGGGCAAATAGCGGATAGTATTCCGTGTGCTTGCTTTTGTTCGGAATGATAATGGGAGGAAATCCCGCCTTCACTAGCTGTAGGTTAATCAGCACCCTCCCCATACGTCCATTCCCGTCCACAAAAGGGTGAATGGTTTCGAATTCGGCATGAAAGTCTGCAATGGCATCTAAAAAATAGCTGGTTTTATCTTTTTTAAACCTATCCACTAACTCCTGCATAAGTGTCGCCACAAAAGCTGGATTAGCCCCTAAATGATTCCCCACTCGCACCCATTCTTTACCAGTTCTAAATCTGCCAGCGATTTTATCATCGATGTGACTGAGCAAGGTTTTATGCCAACTTAAAATGAGTTTGAGGCTTAAAGCAGCCTTGCTATTCTCCGCAACCGTTTCTGTCAGTATAGCCAAATTTTTCGCTTCATACACTTCCCTCACCTGCACATTTCGACCCAAAATACCACCCGAAAGAATGATTTCAGTATCCTCTAAACTAAGTGTGGAGTTTTCAATGGCATTTGAGTTATAGACCAACTCAGGAATTTCAGCCAAGGCTATCTCTTTTAACAAACGCTCATTGCCCTTTATTAAGCCTTCGTAATGCTTTCGCAGTCCTTCAATCTTATCTTTTGTGGCTTGGTTGATCATGTTGAGCTCAGTAACTTACCGTGAAATATGGTGTAAATATACAACTTTTCACGGTAAGTTAAAAGTAGCTAATTATAAAAGAAGACATTTACCTCTCATCACATTACCCCTAAAATCGTAGTTTAAAACACTTTTGTTTTTTACTTTGTTATTGATTTATTCATCCATCTAATCGTAAAAACCGAATGAAACCTACCCTACAATTTTTTGTGCGAGGAATAATGGGATTATTCTTCCTGCTTTTTGCTGCTATGCCTTCAGAGGCTCGTTTTTCTGCCTATGCTAAAGAAGATTCGAGTTTGTACAAGCAGTTTAAAGGATCGGTTTTGGACAGCAAAACAAGAAACGAACTCATCTACGCGAGCATCACCGTTTCCGGAACCACCATCTCCACCATCAGTAATAGCGAGGGTAAATTTTCCATCAAAGTTCCTGCCGAAAATCAGCATGCAACCCTCCTCATTTCCTTCCTAGGCTATAGAAACAAAGTCGTTTCCATCCAAGATTTAAAGCCAGAAAAGAATGTGTTGTATTTAGAACCCAGCACAACCTTTCTGGAAGAGGTGGTAGTAAAAGGTGGTGATGCAAAAAATATCTATGCTGGGGTTTTGGCAAATCGTCTACAAAACTATGGCGACGATCCCATCCAAATGACGGCTTTCTACCGCGAAACCATTCGCAAACGCCGCACCTACGTCTCCCTTTCCGAGTCTATCATTAATGTGCTAAAGCAACCCTTCCAAAGTGGCTCACAAGATCAAATCAGTCTTTACAAGGGCAGAAAAAATGCCGATTACTCGAAGTTAGATACAGTCAATTTCAAACTCCAAGGTGGTCCATTTTCCGCCCTGTTCATTGATTTAGTGAAGTATCCTGACTTTATCTTTTCAAACGAGGCCTTCGAACTATACGATTTCAACCTAGAAGAAAACACCCAGATAAATGACAACCAGGTTTTAGTATTAGCCTTCAAACAAAAACAAGGCATCGAAACCCCGCTTTATTACGGGAAATTATACATCGATGCGAAGAGTTTGGCCGTCGTTAGTGCCACTTTCGCCCTGAATGTCGAGAATAAAGTCAAAGCGGGGCTCATGTTCACGCGCAAAAAGCCAGCCGGCCTTGACATCTACCCCACTGAAGTCCGCTACCAGATTAACTATAGACAACAAAAAGACAAGTGGATTTATGCCTATTCTCGCGCGGATTTGACCTTTAAGTTGAATTGGGCCAAACGTATTTTCAACACCATCTACACCACCTCCATCGAAATGGCGGTGACCGACTCGAAAAAACAAGAGAAAAATGAGAACTCTGACACCCAAAAACTAAGTTCTAACGTCATCATGTCTGACAAGGTGAAGAGTTTAGGGGATCCAGATTTTTGGGGTAAATACAATATCATCGAACCCGAAAAATCGATCGAAACGGCTATCCGGAAACTTCAAAGAAAGGCGATGAGTGAGGGTGTGGAATAAACTTACAAATAACTCAACCACCACTTTTCCTTATGTGCCGACTTGTAGGAATCATACCATTTACACAAAGGATACAGGCCGGCTATCAACAGAATCCAAATAAGATAAACGATTTCTAGACTATACCCTTCTCCCGGAATTTGAAAAAAGAAGGGGATTTTCTGAAGCGCTTTCATGGCATCATCAAGCGAATGTCCCCTGTAAAAAAACAAGACGGCCGTGATGGAATGCGCCAGATAAAAGTGCAGGATATAATAGAAAAATGCCGTTCTACCGAAAACACGAAACACATTTGTTACCTGGTTTTTTATATTCTCTAAAAATGCCAAAGCCAATATAGCTATCCCAATCATCACGGACATGTAGGCCAAAGAAGGCGGATATTTATTCACATTCATAAAGGACAAAAAGGTGGCAAACCCATTTGCCTGAGTCGTCCAGGGATGCGGATCCCCATAGACATTGATAGCTCTTAGAGCAACAAAAAAAGCTAGTAAGAATAACCCAATTCTTGTTAAGATTTTTTGCCTTTGAGCTGACGTGAATTTGGCAGTAAAAAAGACCCCAAAACAATAACCTAAAATCATCAGACCCGTCCAGGGAACAAAAGGATACATAATGGCCAGGTAATGATCACCCACGATGGGATAAACCGCAAATAAACCATGGTGAAACAAATCCCACCAAAACCCGGCCTTATACCCAGGCTCAGCCTCCCAAAAGTCCAATGCATTATGCCCCAAAACAATCACCAACCCAATAGCCAATACCACTTTGTACGGCAGACGACTCAGAAAACTCAAAAGAATCATACTAATCCCAATCGCCCAAATAACCTGCAGCACGATTAAATTATAAAACGGATTAAACGTAATGGCTAACGATATCAAGACCAATTCCACGAAAATCAACCAAATCCCCCGCTTAAACAGGAACGAACTCAATTCCGCTTTCGACTTGCGGATACTTTGCAAATAAATAGAAAGCCCCGACAGAAAAACGAACGTAGGCGCACACAGATGCGTAATCCACCGCGTAATATACAACACAGGAGTCGTGGTCAACACATTCAGCGGATCACCCGTATAGGCCTGATCGTGCACAAAATCCCGGACGTGATCGAGCGCCATAATAACCATGACAATGCCTCGTAATACGTCGATGGAATCGATTCGCTTCAGGGTGGGGATGGTTGACATAAATGCTTATTGATTAACGTAGGAATGGTATTCTATAAAATTACTAAATTAATTTCCGTAATTTCATCCATCACTCAAAAACACATAATCAAAACAACATGGGACTATTTTCAGCCATTTTAGGAAACGCAGGAACCGTTAGTAAGGAGGATTTATTGAAAGATTTTGGAAAACTTCTCATCGAAGGCGAAGACATCGAACTAGGCTTCAAGCTCATCCGAGATACCTTCATATTTACTTCTAAGCGCCTTATTTTAGTAGACAAGCAAGGACTCACAGGCTCTAAGACAGAATACAAATCCATCAACTATAAAAGTATTTCACGCTTCAGCATTGAAACAGCTGGGACTTTTGATCTAGATGCGGAATTGAAGATTTGGATTTCTGGGGAAGCTCAACCCAGTATCAGAAAGCAATTTAATAAATCAGTGAATGTGTACGACGTGCAGAATGTGCTGGCGTTTCATGTGTTGAAGTAGTGATATTGGAGTTGGGAGCAAATTGCAGATTTTGCAAATTGCTCCCAAATTCAGTTGTTGGATTAATAATTAAGTGGCTCTTTGCTAGTATGTCTAATCCTTAAAATTCTAATGAGTTTTTCTTTCTCCACAATTTGATATGTTAATCTGTAACTAAAAACAACAAAGGCGTGGAAATTCGTATTGGGATGACTTTTTAGTTTATCCGCTTCTGCTAATCATGGATTAGATTTTAGTAACTCCACCCTATCGAGCATTTTGAGTTTGACTATTCTTGAAGCATTTGAACTTTGAGTATGCAAATAGGTTAGGATTGATTTAAATTCAACTAATGCATTTCTTTCCCAAATAACCGTGTATTTAGGATTCATTACAATTTGGATAATTCATCCAAAGCATCTTCATGAGAAATAAAATCACCTGCATCCATTCTTGCTACGGCTGCATCAATTTCTTTGTTGTATTGAGTTTTACCAATTCGATCAGATGAACTAACCTCTTCAAATAAACTTTTAATAACCTCTAAAACGAGTGATTGTTGACCTTTAGGCAATAAAGGCAGATAATTATCCACTTGCTTTTTAATCGCTGAGGTTGTCATAGGTCAAATACTTATTTTAACAAACATACAAAAAAACACTAGAGAACTTGGATATAAGCTAATCAAGAAATTGATAACTGCTATTTCTTTGCGGGCAAGGCCGCTAATAGTCTTTGGAGAAAACCATCCATCGATTTATCCTCAATCCAGCGAACCACGGCCACTAAATCGTTCTCCTGATCCACATAAATAGCATTCGTGCCATTCCCGATGTGTGCATAGGCGGTAGCGGGTGCGGAAGGATATAGCTTGCGATCTGTGTTCAAAAAGTAATTCATAAAACCATATCCTGTATTCGCGACGGTAGGCGTTGTAGCCTTACGAATCCAGTCCTCTGATAAAATTTGCTTGCCATTCCAATTGCCTTTCCGCAAGGTTAGAAGGCCTAATCTACCCATATCGTAGGCATTAATAAACATGCCTCCCCCAAAATGGCCTCCCCCACTCACCGATTGAATCATCTTGCCGTCCACCACAATCCAGGCATTTTTATACCCCGTCCAAGTCCATGAGTTAGAGGCTCCGATGGGATTCATGATATTTTCTCTCAAAACTTCAGGTAAGGGTTTTCGCCAAACCAAGGTCGCCGCCAATGTCAACGCATTCACTCGCGTGTCATTGTATTTATACACTGTGCCCGGTTCAAATCGCTTTCGAGTCGTCCACTCCGCTATTTTATCCGATGGCCGATCTGCCCAATCCGGCTTGCCCCACAAAACGCCTTCCCAATCACTCGTTTGTCTCAACAAATGATCCCAAGTGATCTTGCGATTGTGCTCGGTTTCAAAAGGATAAATAAATGAGGTTTTTGCGATTGGATTTTCGTTAGGCAGGTCTTGTGTGGCCGCTAACTCCACAGGGGGTAAATAAGTATACACTTTATCATCCAATGAACTAATTAACCCTTTTTCGTAGGCCAAACCTACCACAGAAGACACGAAACTCTTCGTTACACTGTGCGTCATTTCCACAGCCGATGGGTTTCCCCATTCCACAATAATATATCCCTTGTAAATGATGATTCCAGCAGCAGGGCCGCGATCTGCCATGGGTCCGATCGGATCAGAAAAGGGCTCCTTTCCGAATTGCATTGCCTGTGAAAGCCACAAGTTTTTAGGTTGGGTTGTTTCATGGACTTTGGCAAAATCCACCGCCTCCTTCACTTTGATCGTATCAATCCCGAAAAAAGCAGGTGACTTATGTTCCCAGGTTTTAGCGGAAGGATAGTAGATTCCTTTCTGAGCGGTTGCACTCACAAAGGCAAATACGAGTAAAATAAGCAGGTAATTTCTCATAGAAACTATTGATGCATATTGTACAAGAGCGTCTTGATTTTGAATTCATTACCCGATTTAACGAATATAAATACGTCCACCCCTTTATGACTAAACTTTCCGTTCAGGTAAAATTCATACGGAACCCAAGCAGTCGCAATTTCTTGGTCAATTAAAATAGGTCCCCACGAAAGCACGCGCTCGTCCATTTCACCCGGTTTTCTGGTCATCACATTTTGGATAAATTTAGTGGCTGGCACCTCCCTGACCACATTTCCCTCCGGCTTCACCTGGCTAATATGCAATAGGGCATTGCTCGTAAAACAAGACTTCAAGGCAACAGAATCCACGGATTTCATGGCGGAAAAGGTCTTTAAAATAACCGCTTTGATTTGATCCTCATCGGATGTTTTTTGTTGACTCATCGCCAGCAAAGGGCACAATAATAGGAATAAGAATATTTTTTTCATCGATTAAATAATTCGTCTAAAAAGTTCGCTAATGTATGATCCTTCTCCGTCACCTGATTACCTGCATCGTGTGTCGTGATTATTACGTGAACCCGATTGTAGGTATTCGACCAAGTGGGATGATGATCCGTTTGGGTGATAAATGGAGTGGCGTCCTGCATGAACTGCATCGCCTCTTCGAAAGTATGGAATTCGAAGGTTTTCTCAAGGGATTGATTCGTTGTTTTCCAGTTAGTCATAGGATTAGTCAGGGATTTCATCTGGTTTTAAATAGACAATTTTATCGCCTTGCATGACTACTATTTCTGAGTTTTTGGCTTTTTTGTAGGCGATTAGATCCGCTTTTACGAGTTTCATGCCTATCTCGATTTTATCCAAAGTAGACAATGAGGCTTTTACCTTACTTGTTTTAGTGCTTTCCATAATGCTAGATTTTTGATTTGCAAGCCACTCTTAAAATCATTGCGACATATCACTACTGGAAGAGTGCTTGTATTATCATAAATAATCCACTCATCTACCATTGGCAAATATATACGAAACAAATTAGTAATTCCTGATTTATAGCGTCTTATTGGTTTAATCGTGAAAAACTGATAATTTCAACGAAACCTTCCAACGCATGAAACACCTTTTATTCCTCCTCCTCTCTTTCTCCACCTTCGCCCAAGATATCCATTTCAAATCGATTCTAGTGGATACACACAATGACTGCTTGACGGCTTGTATCGAGAAAAAGGTTTCACTGGACCAGGATTTAACGGGGATTAATCACTCGGATTTAGCCCGCTTTAAAAAGGGCGGGGTGGATTACCAGCTGTTTTCGATTTGGTGCGATGGGGAGAAGGCGAATCCATACGCTTGGGCCATGCGGGAGATGGATAGTTTGTATGCGGTGGCAGCGAGAAATCCGGATAAGGTGGTGATTGCCAAATCCTGGAAAGACATCCAGCGCGCCTTAAAAGAGCAAAAATTAGTGGCACAATTCGGAGTGGAAGGTGGTCATATGATCGAGAATGATCTACAGAAATTAGAGACTTTTTATAACCGGGGAGTGCGGTATATGACACTTACTTGGAATAATTCCCCCGGCTGGGCAAGCTCGCATGCGGATGAGAAGAATCCGGATTACAAGGGGCATAAAGGCTTGACGGATTTTGGCAAAACGGTGGTAAAAAAAATGAACCAACTAGGTATGATTGTGGATGTTTCACATGTGGGTGAGACGACGTTTTGGGATGTAATTAATACGACGACAAAACCGATTATTGCTTCTCACAGCAATGCTTACAGCATTTGTCCGGTATCTAGAAACCTGAAAGATGATCAAATTATCGCTATCGGGAAGAACGGCGGAGTGATCCATCTAAACTTCTTTTCTGGCTTTGTAGATGTAGATTTCTTCAAAAAAGATGCAGCATTCCGCAAAAACCACGCTGCTGAAATCGACTCCTTAATTCATTCAGGCATGCAAACGGAATATGCTTTCACCGCTATTTCAGACAAATATCCACTTGAAAGTGATGCCATCAAACCTGATCTAGAACAACTGATGAAGCATTTTGACCACATCGTGAAACTGATTGGAGTGGATCACGTGGGTTTGGGATCTGATTTCGATGGGATTAATTCAGCGCCTAAACAACTGAAAACGGTGTTAGATTATCCGCTTTTCACTCAGGCATTAATCGCAAGAGGTTATTCAAATAGGGATATTACCAAAGTATTAGGAGGAAATTTCCTGCGAGTTTACAAGGCTAACGAGAAGAAAAACTAACTAAAAAAATCCATTGCTAAACGAAATGTGTTGCAATGCGCTTCCACGATATCCTTAATATCGGGCGAATAGCCCCCTCCGAGCGCAACTACAACGGGAATTTCATGCTGCTTGCACAAGCTAAAAACGAAACGATCGCGTTCCTTACAATCAGCCAAACTCACCGACAATCGACCTAACTTATCTGTTGCTAAAATATCTACGCCAGATAAATAAAAGATAAAATCAGGTTTTTCGTCTTTGATTAATCGCGGTAACGTTTCAGCCAAAATCGATAGATAAGTGACTCCATCAGTGCCATCCGATAACCCAATATCTAGATCGGACTTTTCTTTGTGGAAAGGATAATTGGTAGCGCCATGCATACTAAAGGTGAAGACACGCGATTCATTTTGGAGAAGAGATGCAGTCCCATTCCCCTGATGCACATCTAAATCTATAATTAATATTTTACTAGCTAATTGATGTTTTAGCAGGTAATTAGACGCAATCGCCATATCATTCAATAGACAAAAACCCTCTCCTCTATCCGCAAAAGCATGGTGTGTGCCACCTGCCACATTTAGAGAAACCCCACTTTCAAGTGCAAAGTGACAGGCGTCTATTGTTCCTTGGGTGATGATTAATTCGCGTCGAACAAGTAGTTCAGATTGTGGAAATCCTATGCGTCGCTGTTCAGAAGCACTAAGTGATTGATCTACTAATTTAGTTAAGTATTCCGCGTCATGCGTCCACAAAATCACATCTTTTGTGCACGATTTGGGAGAAAAAAACTGCTCTGGATGACACGTCCCTTCATGAAGTAACTGCGCCGGAATTAATTCATACTTCAGCATGGGAAACCGGTGATTTTCCGGCAACTCATGTGCGTAAATGGGATCGAAAGCAATTTTAATCATTTCACTAGTGGATTACGAAACGACCACTTTTTTCTTTCTTACGGGCTTCGCCACCAATTAAACTCCTAATTCTTCAATTTGTTCAGAGACAATTAACATCTCAGATGCTTTAAAATTTTTAAACATGATTCTTGATTTTTAAAATGTAAAGCCCGAATTCGGGAGAAAGCAGGTATAAAAAAGAAAAGTGGCCAAAAAGCTTTTGGCCACTTTCTCAAAAAATAATCACCCCAAATGATTAATTAGGTAAAACCACAGAGTCAATTACGTGAACAACGCCATTGCCTGCCATTAAGTCAGCCACTACTACCGTAGAAATACCTCCTTTTTCGTCTTTTAAAATCACTTTACCGTCCTTTAAAGAAGCAAGTAAAGTAGCTCCGCTAACTGTCTTCAGCGATAAAGTTCCTTTCGCATCATTGATTGCTTTCACCACATCTCCAGCAGCAAATTTACCTGCAACTACGTGGTAAGTTAAGATTTTAGCAAGCGTTGCTTTATTCTCTGCTTTCAATAAAAATTCAAGCGTTCCTGCTGGTAATTTTGCAAAAGCTGCGTTTGTAGGAGCAAAAACCGTAAACGGACCTGCACTTTGAAGCGTAGTTACTAAATCTGCCGCCTTAACAGCTGCCACTAAAGTAGTGTGATCTGCTGATCCCACGGCGATATCTACAACTGTTTTCTGAGCGCTAACAGAAAAAGATAAAGCGATTGACGCCACTAAGGACAGAGCTAATTTTTTAAACATCATGATTCTTTTGTTTAGATTGTGTAAGTCTATAACTCACTTATTATCAATAAGTTTTGAAGAATGGGATTTATATTTTATTTATGCCGAAACCAGCAATCAGTTCGCTCGTTTTCATAAGCCTTAAAAACCGTATTTACGGGAGCTCCGTGGTGTAAATTGTCATTAAATCGCGTTCTGGCGAGGTAATTAAAGGCACCCATATCGCCCGTATAAGCCGTTTTATTAGTGTGATTATAGGTTGAATGCAAGGCACACAGCTGCTGCAAAAAGTCAAAAAACAGAGGAAAATGTCCTCCGAAAACACCGCAATTTAAAAGTACCTCGGAAGCAAAACGTTCCTCATAGGCCGCATAATCTGCCATTTGCCCGCGCAAATGCTCCCCATGTGCCAGCATCCACTCATTGTGCAAGGCTTTAGGCTCATCGCCGCAAAAAAGGGAATTTGGATTAGCGGTAAAAAGCGGATGAATAAAAGGGTTTTGGGCCAATGTTACATCCGAAACATCCGTCACAAAAACACCCTGAACCTGCTTAAGCCTAGCTAAATAATCGCGGTAGACAAAATAGCGAAAGACATTCGGATTAAAAGAAGGATTGTATGTGATGCGCTCGAAAGAAATGTACTCCGTTGAATACTTTGCACAGGTCTGATCCGAAAAACTATTGTGAAAAATAACCCCTTTCAGCTTCGCCGCCGCAACTGATTCCGCCCACTCTCGAACGAGTTCGTAAGAATCATCCGCTAAGGTCATATTCCGATTCACATCATACACTCCCGTAATGTGACACGCTAAAACAAGATCTTGCATGATTAATTAGCGTTCAGCAGAAGTTCTTGCTTCAATAAAGCACAGGTAGAGTTCGGATTATTGCGGTAGTAAATGTAAGATCTTTGGAATACCTTCTTCGTTTTAAATTCAATCTCTGCGCGCTCGTAGAAGGCAGAATCCGCCGCAAAACCGCCTTTAAAATCGATACTTTTGAACACTTTTTGATGGCCAAATAAGGTCCCAAAAAGCACCGCATCATCTAAATGAATAGGCTTACTTAGATCATTTTTATCCGGAACATAATAATCTTCCACCGTGTCCACCACGGTCTCCGCGGTAGAACAAATCAAATCCACATTTTCAATTTCTTTCAAACAGGTGCTCAAATGAAAGGGTTTGTACTCGTCATCACTATCTAAAATGGTGATAAATTCCCCCACACTGTTCAACACACCGCGATTAATGGATTCGGCTTGACCGCGATTGCGGTGCCTAATATAGACAACCTTCTCCTCGTGCGCTTCCACATATTCGAGAAGTGCTTTTCGATCATTTTCCGTACTACCATCATCAATAATGATCAGTTCGAAATCTTGAAAATCTTGGTTTAAAACAGAATCAATGGCTCTTTTGGTTAATTGAAAGTCCGTATTATAGACGGCCATCAACACCGATATTTTAACATTCTTAGGCATGATCTGCTAATAAGTTCCACCAATATAGGCTTTGCAGGAGCAAATTTAGTCAAATAATACCAAAATCGTTTTACCCAATAAGGATGAATCTATTACCGTCTCCTAGCTAACGCCTTCCCCATCCTAGTGCGACTCGCTTTTGAAACTCTGGCTTGGTCTGCAAAGTCCGTCCATTTAGAGATCGAAACCTCTACTTGATCCAGGATTTCATTGGCATTTTTTAGACCAAATGTATTCGCCAATTGAAGCAAATGCGTTCTGCCGGGGTTTTTACTTTCTCCCGCTATTGACATACTGTGGTGACCATGAGCAGATTGGGAAAAAGTTAAATCATACGGTGGCGCTAAGGTCCAATTTCCTTCTGCATCCATTAAAAAAGAGACATTCTTGCTATGGTCATCTCGATTTTCGCTAAAAACATTGTAGGCAGCTAGTCGTAAAATTTTCTCTATGGCGGCTACATCTTTTTCTAAATGAAAGGCACATTCCATGAGATGCCCATAATCTAAACTACTTAATCGGTAATTATCTTGCAACATAGCAGCCGCCGAATGTAGATGAATCCGGTTTCCTATTGTTCGATCAAATCGTTTCGTCCCAAAAAAATAACTCCCTGACTGTCCTTCAAATAATCGACTGTCACTCATATCTAAGCCTGCCTCTTTGGCCATCAAATAATACGCGTATTCCACTTGAGCCATATCCGAAACATCAGAGGTAGACCGAAATTTCACTATCCAAGGTTCGAAATGCAAAGGCATTTCGGTAGCTCCTAAGAACAATTCCTCTGTGAGTGGATTAAATCCCACATTCGCTTTAGGTCGGGCTCCTCCACTACTTCCACCCATGGCAAACAAATCGTCTAAAAAGTCACTAGGCTCATCCGCTAACACTTTTTTTACTTCGATTTCCATTTCCTCCAATGCCGAAAAGGAAGCATTTTGCACAAGGTCTTCTTCCGCAGGCTGGTAAATTAAAGCACCTGGCCCTGTTTGACCTACTAAGGATAAGCGCAGTAGCGGATTGATCTCTTCCAAAGAAACACCCGAAGCTAACAACTTCCTATCCACTAATAATTTTCCCCAGCCATCAGGCAGCGAATCATCAAACACACCAAATAACCCTGAAAATAACGAGGTGGAACATTCTTGAATTTGAGCACTCCGCTTCAAATGATAGGGAGAAATATCCCAAGGACCCTCTAAAAAAGAAGTTGCATATTTAAAATAAATACATTTTTCTAGCAACGCGAGCTCGCCCACTTCCACTTGCTTTGGCCCAAAATCTAACATCACTTTCAACTTCTCCATGGAATCAAATTTTTAAGTGAACAATTTTTCCACTCTTTTATCTACTTGACGAGACACAAAAACGGAATCAAAATCATCCAGACAATCAAGCAGATGTGCTAATTGAACTAATGATTCTAAAGAGATCTTTCCAGTCCTTTCAAAACGCTTGATACTCCCAAGCGAAACTCCGGAGCGAAGAGCTAACTCTGCTTGCGAATAACCTGCTTGCTTCCGCAACACGCGTAATTTACTTGCTAATTCTACCTGCGTAGCTAAAGGCGTCTTATGCAAAAGATATGAATTCATAATAGATAATATAATAGCTAAATATAGATAATTTTATTAAAAATAGCTATTATATTAACCATAAATCATGATTTTAAAAACACCAATTTGTTCCCTTATCCGTTTCTGGAACAAGTGCTACATTGATTTTTCAAGTAATCCACTTATGTTTAAGAAAAAAAACGATGAACAAACTATTACTAATTTTCTTGTCGATTTTCGCCCTTACTTCCTGCACAAAAAGTGAAGAAACGGCGGATAACTACTTTTCTTACCCTGACAGCCTGGAAGCTGGTGGAGTGAAAATGATTCCCATTCAAACACCTGCCGGTACCTTTAAGGTGTGGACGAAGCGTTTTGGCACTAATCCTAAGATCAAAATTCTCT
This sequence comes from Aquirufa antheringensis, assembly GCF_004307425.1. Classification (GTDB taxonomy): domain Bacteria; phylum Bacteroidota; class Bacteroidia; order Cytophagales; family Spirosomataceae; genus Aquirufa; species Aquirufa antheringensis. Next base: position 469,102 of record NZ_SEWZ01000001.1, on the reverse strand, counting down.
TATTACACGGCGGCCCGGCGATGACGCACGAATACATGGAATGTTTTGAGACTTTTTTCCAAAGAGAGGGCTTCGAATTCTACGAATACGATCAACTAGGCTCGTATTATAGTGACCAACCGACGGATTCGACACTTTGGAAAACGGAGCGATTCGTAGAAGAGGTAGAACAAGTTCGCAAGGCCATCGGTGCAGATTCGTCGAACTTTTACATAATTGGGAATTCATGGGGCGGCATTTTAGGCATGGAATATGCGCTGAAATACCAGAAGAATATGAAGGGACTTTTGGTCTCAAACATGGTAGCAAGCGCTCCAGAATATGGAAAATATGCGGAGGAGGTTTTGGCCAAACAGATGGACCCTAAAGTCCTAGCGGAAGTAAGGGCGATCGAAGCAAAAAAGGATTTTAACAATCCGCGCTACATGGAATTATTGATTCCTAACTTCTACCATGAACATATTTGCCGCTTACAAGAATGGCCAGATGCCTTGAATCGCTCGTTAAAGCACGGTAATAGTTCGATATATGTCAGAATGCAAGGGCCGAGTGAATTCGGGATTAGCGGACTTTTGGAAAAATGGGATATCAAAAATCGCTTAAAAGAAATCTCCGTTCCTACCCTGATGATCGGGGCAAAATACGATACGATGGACCCTAAAGCGATGGAAGAACAAAGTAAATTAGTCCAAAAAGGATCCTATTTATACTGCCCTAACGGCAGCCACTTAGCCATGTGGGACGACCAAAAAGTCTACATGAACGGTGTCATTTCGTTCATTAAGAAGGTGGATGGGAAATAATCTACCTTATTCAGTAGGAGGCCATCTCGAAAGGGGTGGCTTTTTTTTATCTCCAAAAATACAAGGCATCCAACTTCCGATAGGGTTTAGCCAGATACCGTAAAATCTCTGAATGGACTAATTCTGGCTCTTCAAAAGGGGATATATGCGTAGCATCAGGTACTATATAAAGAGAAGCCCGAGGAAGATTCTTGTACAAGGTAATTGTATGATCGATTGTGAACATATCATGATCTCCAGCCATCACTAAAAATGGTACCTGAATGGAATTTAATTGAACCAAGCTGATGTTGGGATTATTAAACGCATTATCCGCCACTTTCTTTTTAGAGGCCGCAATCTTAGTTTTATCTGGAGCCAAACGCTCATAAGTAGAAAAATACTTTGCAAGCGGCTTTCGGGTTTTGGCAAATAGGGGATCTGTGGAATTCATTTTCCAAGTCGTATCCATTGTCAATGCTACTCCCTTCGATTCCCCTAAAAAATTAGCCCCCATGATGACCGCTTTATCCATTTTCTCAGGATGAATCAAGGCTAATTCCAACGCAATATCTCCCCCATCGCTCCAGCCTACGAATTTAGCTTTCTTAATTTGTAATAAATCCATCAAGCCATTGACATCAAGCGCCATTTGCGCATAGGTTAATTCTTTCGCATCACTATCAGTGGTTCTGCCTTGGGAGCGAGAATCGACCGCAAAGACTTGGTATTTTTTTGAGAATGCAGCAATCATTCCTCCCATTGTTTCAATAGAGCCATAGCCGCCATGCAAGAGAATCAAGGGCTCCCCTTTACCATAGGTTTCATAGTACATGGAGATGTCACCTACTTGGATGCGTTTGCCCACAGCTGGATTTGAACCATACCGAATCTGCGCGTGTGCGACCGCAGCCCAACAAACTAAAATCGAAAAAATGAATGCTTTCATATTTATTTGATTAAACTTTTCATGACCCAAGACTTAAAATCCGTCCGAATTTTTATTGGCGAAGTAGATGGACGTTGATACAAAACCATGGCGATCATCTCATGCGACGGATCAATAAAGAATATTGGACCCGTAGCACCACTCCAATAGATGGTCCCCGCTGGCCGTGGGTCATTACCAATATCCTTCCGTTTAATCGCATAGCCAAACGTAAAGCCATTATTCTTCAAATCATCTGTTGGCGTAATCGCCGCCTCTAAATTCAACGGCGTTTGATCTGTTTTCATCATCGCTATCGTTGACGGTTTCGCGATACGAACCCCATTTAATTCCCCATCTTGAAGGATCATTTGGCTAAATTTAAAATAATCAATTGCCGTTGAGTTTAATCCACCTGAGCCCGAATAATACGTTTTTGAGCCCCTAATTCGTATACTCTTTTCAGATCCAGGATCAATCAATGCCAATCCCCCTTTTCCATCTGGCTGATAATACGAAGTGAACCTCGGCGCGTCCTTTGGCTCCAAGAAAAAATGCGTATCCTTCATCCCCAAGGGATCTAAAATTCTTTTCTGCACAAAATCTTGGAAAGGCATCCCACTAATAACTTCTACTATACGACCCGCAACCAATAGACCAGGGCCGTAAATCCAACCCTCACCCGGCTCATGGCTTAAAGGTAATTTGGCTAATTTCTTCACATAATTTTCAATGTCACTTGAATAGGCATTTTTGGTAATCGCCGCATAGGCCTCGGGCATATTGCCACCATAAGCACTCGGCTGGCCTGTTGTATGTGTCAATACATGACGAATCAACATCGGTTTTGTCGCCGCGCGCGTTTTATACAGCCACATGCCATCCACACTATCTTTTGATAGCATGATTTGTTGGGACGCGAACTCTGGCAAGTACTTACTCACGGAATCATTCGGTTTACATTTACCGTCTTCTATTAATAGCAACAGAGCTAGCGTAGCTATGGGTTTAGTCATGGATGCCAAACGAAAAATGGCGTTTTTTTGCATCGGGATATGCGTTTCCATTTGCGATTCACCTTGGGCCTCAAAATGAACAATTTTACCCTTGCGTGCAATTAAAGTAACTGCGCCAGCTATCTCTTTTTGTTGGATACTTTTGGAGACCTCATTTTGGAAATCATCCAATACTTTTTGATCAAATCCCAAGGCTTTGACTTCGTTTTTGGAAATTTGATTCAATAATTCAAAATTTTGCGCAAGCGTGAGCTGTACACAAAAAAGTAAAAGAAAAATTAGATGTAAGATTTTCATAGGGTAAATTAGTTTGTAGATAGATGTGGATGTGCTCCAAAAAAGGTTTTGATTTTTTTCAAATGATTTTGAGATTCAATATGCCTAGCTTTTGCATCGCACATTTATGCATTTAATATTTCATCAAGATAATTTTCACCTCAGCAGGCTATCTTTTATATACTTACAAGTTGACTAAAACGGATAAAATACGAAGGGGAAAGCCCAAGAAATTTGTCTAGAAATCAACTATTCTTGTCCAAAAAACAGCTCAATTAGCCATTTCCTTCAAATAAAAACTGGGGTTCACCCCCACATATTTTTTGAAAGCCGCATAGAAAGTGGACCGATTCGAAAATCCACTTTGGTACATGTAGGTCTCTAAGGTAAATTGGTCAAAAAATGACCGCTGTTCCAAAAAATGATGAATACGCAAACGATTGAGGAATTCGACAAAGGACACCCCATAATATTTCTTAATCAGCTTTGGAAATTTTGAAATAGGTATTTCCAAGTCTTTTGCCATGGCCGACAAATCATATTCGGCTGATAAATAGGCTTTCGATGCTTTAACTTGCTTGTCTAAATTCATCGCAACTTGATCCACTTTAAACTCAGGGATTAAATGCGGGTAAATCTCCAGGATCGAAGGAAACAATTTTCCCTTTGGCAGAATACAGCCATCCATATTCTCCTGTACGTTCGGTGTTGTAATGAAGTAGGTAAATAACATGATACCTATCACACATTTTATTAATTGCGATGGAGGATCAAAAGAATTATTGATGAATAAATTGAGATATTGATACAGTTGCAATACAAAATATAGGGTAACTGCCGTACTCAACATATTCAGCCACACTAATGATTGTCTGTTAATAAATACATAATCAGCCCCTTGCCTTTTTTTCGTCAAAGAAATCAAAACCAACGTTGCTATTCCATACACAATCCCCACCAAAATCGACACGGGCTGGACAAAACCCGCCGGAATCCAACCCATAGGCCTCGTAATAAAGTATTTGTTCTGCGCATAATAATGATTGAGGATGTCAGTCTTCTCTGCTGCCGACAAAAACAAATCAGGCATTACACCGATCGTTAACAAAGTTGGAAATACAAAATGCAGGAAATGCAAACCTTTTAATTGGTTATAGGGCAACAACATACCACGCACGTAAAGAAAAAGGGCAACGGGCAAAAAAATCCGAATGATGTTCGGAGTCCTCAAAATAAAAAGCATGTGATAGATATGCTTGGAGGTCAATGCATAAATATAAAACTCAAGAAAAACGACAGCGAAGATGATGTAAATCAGACCATAAACTTTTGGGAATTTTCCGAAACGCACCAACAAATAAAAAATAAAAAAGAGCCCTATGCCACTTGTCAAAAACGATAAATAAGGGACAAAATCAAACATTAAATGATCGCTTCGTTAGACATGTGTTGAAAATTAGACAAATTTTTCAAAAAACAAGACAAAGCATGGCTGAAAAAAATACGGGTCAGAAATTCTTTGGCCTAATTTTCAGAAACAAATCATTTAACCCCAATTCATATGAAAAAATTATTTATTCTCTCGATTTTTTGCTTGCTTACCACAATGGTTTTCGGCCAAGCAAATACAGCTAATTTCCAATATTATAAAGTAAAACCTGGTCACCGCGGCGCATTCAATGAGGCCCTTAAAAACCACACGACCAAATTCCGCAAAGCGGGTACTGCCACCGAATGGGCCATTTTCAATCTCGTAGGTGGTAGTCACCATGGGGAAGTTATGTCCTTGTACAATATAGGTACGTCCTGGGCTAAACGCGACGAATTAGGGGCAACACCCACAAACACGGAAGCTGCTGATGATTTCTACCTGAAGGTTTCTCCACACATCGAAAGCGTTACAGGCGGTGAAATCATCTCCTACCAAGCTGATTATAGTAACTCAAATCCAAGTGAACGATCAGCAAAAATTCGTTCAAGTATCTTAACATTGAAATATGCGCCGGCTGCCGAGTTTTGGGACGTAATAAAACGCTTACCAAAAGCCTGGGACAAAGCAGGAATCAAAATCGCAACTTATCAAACCTCGGGTGCTGCGCGCCTCATTTTCTCTCGCCGCTTCCCGAACGGTTGGAAAGAAATGGATGAACCATCCAAACTAAAAGCATCCTACGAGGAAATCTATGGTAAAGGATCTTATGACCGCGACATCACTATTATGCGTAATTATATCGTGGAAAACGAATCCGTTTATATGACACTTCAGCCTGATTTGTCATCTAAATAAAAGATAATTTTTTCTTAAAAAATCAAAATTTAATCCTCGAAAAGATTAAATTTTGATTTTTTTGTTTACTTTTTCGAGGTATATACAAATTCATGGAAGTACATCACCCCCACCACCCACCCAAAAGTCTTAAGGATTATGCTAGTGAATTCATTGTCATATTCGTCGCTTTAACCTTGGGTTTTTTAGTTGAAAACCAGCGCGAACATTACATCGAAGGATTACGCGAAAAGGAATTAGCTAAATCTTTATTGAAAGACCTCGCTGCGGACTCCGTAGACTTCAAAGAATTCCAAGAACTCCGAATCGTCGAACGAAAATCGGTTAATCAGGCCATAAAAATCCTTGAAAATCAAGGCCTAAAACCCATCGACACGACACTCTACTATCACTTTATTCGAGGGGTTTTTATTTGGCGGCATCCTGAATTTCGTCAAGCAAATTTAGATCAAATCATTAGCTCCGGCTCTCTCCGCTATTTTAAAAACGACACCTTGGCCAAAGCCATCTCAGATTTGAAAATGCAATTGAAGCGTATCGAATACAGACAGGACCGCGAAAAGGAATATTTCTATGCCAATATTCAGCCATGGGTGGTGAATCATTTAAATCTAGCACATGTCGATGCACATCGGAACGGACTTTCGCGCACGAAAATGATGGCTTTGCTAGAACAAAATCAAAGTTCCGCGCCCGGAAAACCCTACTTCTTGGATACCCAACACCAGAATCTAGGCACACAAACTGCCAATATGCTTCGTGGCAGTGATTGGCTCATGAATGTGACCGAAACAGGGTATTATAATGCTTATAAGGCCAAAAGCTACCAACTGCGTAAATTAATTAAATCAAATTTCCCTGACTAAGATGGAAGTACACCACCCACATCACGCACCTAAAAATTGGAAAGAATACCTCAGCGAGTTTTTTATGCTTTTCATGGCAGTCACCCTCGGGTTTTTTGTCGAAAATTACCGAGAACATTTCATCGAACGTGCCCGCGAAAAAGAATTCCTGAGCCTCATTTCCAAAGATATTCAAATGGATATTTCGATGGTGGACTCGAATTTATATTACCGAAATATCCGTGCCGAAATCAGTAAAGAGTTCACTAAAAACTTTACTGATGACGAATACAAAAAAAATTCCGGCCCTTTTTATTATAACGGTCGGCGCCTGCACGTCCGCTATTTATTCGAAAGAACCGATGCTGGATTCCAACTCATGAAAAATGCAGGAGGATTGCGGCTTATCCACAATCCCAAAATCATTCAAGCCATTCAACATTACGAAAACTCGATTTCGGCGATTGAGAAATTCCAAGAAGGGGAAATGAATTACTTACGTGAATATTCCAAAGCCAATGCAGAGGTTTTTGATGTAAAAGTCCTCATGAAATACGCAGGCAGTAACGTAAGCAACTATACGTCAAATTTAATCCCACAGGGCAACCCTCCACTATTAACCTATGACCGGGCAAAAATCAATGTCATGATGGCCCAGTTTTTTGCCATGGATAAAAGTAATTATGTGGTAATGCATTTTGAGGAGAAATTAAAGAAGGAAGGACAAGATTTAATCGAACTGATTGAAACAGCTTTATAATATGAAACCACTTTTAATCATGCTGCTCGTATGGAGTTCGCATTTGTTGGCAGCCCAACAAACCCACATCGTCCTAGATTCAATTCATTCAAACGTATTACATGAGTCCAGAACCTTTCGCGTTTATATACCCAAAGAAATCGTAGAAAAAAAACAAAAACAAGCACAGTATCCTGTCCTTTATGTCCTCGATGGAGATGATAATTATTTGGCAATTTCTGGGATGATGCATTACCTCACGGAGGTCAATGGCAATCGCATATTTCCCAAAATGATTGTCGTTTTTATAAACAATACGAATCGGACGCGCGACTTGACTCCTTATCGGGTTAATGCCTCCGCGATGTTACCCAAAGCCATGGCTGAGGTAACAGGTGGTGCTGAAACATTCACTCAGGTCCTCGAAAAAGAAATCATTCCATATATAAATGCCAAATATCCCACGAGCCCCTACCGAGCATTAATTGGCCATAGTTTCGGAGGAATCTTTGCGCTGTCTGTTTTACAGAAGCACCCAGATTTATTCGATGACTACATCGTGATAGATCCAAGTCTTTGGTATGACGATGGTCAGTTTTCAAAAAGTGTTTTGCAAACAATTCAAGCAGGAAAACTAGGGAACAAATCTTTGTTCATTGGCCTAGCCAATACAATGAATGAACCGAATCTGAACAAAATACTGGCTAGCAAGGCGCCATTTTCAGTCCACGAAAAAAGCATTTTACGTTTCTGCCAAAAGCTAAGTCATTCCAATTCCATGCTCTTTAGTTATCAATATTATCCAAACGATGACCATGGATCGGTTCCATTTGTAGGGGTATACGATGGACTTCGTGCGATTTTCAAGGCCCATCAATTGTCCTATTACGAAGTGGTTAAGCCAAATTTTGATCCCGAAAAACGGATTAAAACCTACTATAATAACTTGTCAGCGAAATTAAAAACCCCATTGCAAATTAGTCCAGAAGAACTCGAATATTTCGACCTGTTTTATTCTATTAATCAAGATCAGAAAGGCCAAAAAAGGCTACGTAATTATTACAAAAAACTGTATCCAAATAAATACGATGAGTGGTTAAAAAAACACTAAACAAATTTCTTCAAAAAGCCATTTCCTAGAAATGGCTTTTTTTATGTACAACTGCCTGCAAAATTGAACCCTAGGGTCTATTTCTCCCCAATCGCCGCGCCCTTAATTTTGTACATCAACATTATTTAAGGCAGAGTTACTCAAAACTTCTTCTTTAACTGGCGAAAAATGAGGAAAATTTACACCCTGTTACACATCGTTTGCTTCTTCTTTATTCAAACGAATACGGCTCAAACAGAGTATCGACTAACCCCAGTCATTCAAAATTTCAAATCAATTACAATTAAAAGTAGCCGATTGCCTCTACACATGAGTTTATTGGCTTTTACCGTACTACTCGCTAGTTTAGGCATCCATCAATCGCAAAGTAGAAATCGTAAAAAACTAGCTTGGTTATGCGATCCAGAACGCAAGTTACTTGACCATTTGCTTCAACATAGAGACCAAAATATAACGACAATCGATTTAAATGAACTTTTAAATTGCGCTAAAAAGTCACAAGAAAGCCAAAGAAGAATCAGGCACCTCGTTATTAACCGCATCAATTTCCATTTAGAATTTAGGTTTAAGATCAAAAATGCCATAGAACGGTCCCCATCTGAGGAAGACAAACGCATGTTTAATTACCACCTTAAACCAGGGATAGAAGACCAGATTAAATCCCTTCTCCATCCTTAATACCAAGTTTAACGGCGGATCATTTTCATAGGAATCAGGGTAGAGTATATCGTTTATTTTACCTATTTTGGAAAAATAAACCTCCAACCTATGAAACTAATTGCCTTATTATTAGGCCTTTCCACTCTCGTCAATGCGCAAAGTTTATTAAAGGACGCAGTCTCTTTCCGTCTAGGGGCCTCTGTTAATCCCAGAATGTTAGTGGAAAATGAAGCCTACAGAAATATTGCTAGCAACGAATTCACCAGCCTAACAGCGGAAAATCACATGAAAATGATGCTGATTCATCCAGCAGCAGATCGTTTTGACTTCACGAAAGGCGATGAAATTGTGGCTTTCGCAGCGAAGACGGGTAAGCGAATGCATGGACATACCTTGGTTTGGCATAATCAAGTTCCGCAATGGATGAAGGATTTTCAAGGCGATCAAAAAGCCTGGGAAGAAATGCTGAAAAACCACATTCAGGCTGTCGTTACGCGGTATAAAGGCCAGGTTTCTGGGTGGGATGTGGTGAACGAATCGTTCTTAGATGACGGCAGTTTGCGGCCTTCTCTTTGGGCAGATCATATCCCGGATTATATCGCCAAAAGCTTCCAATGGGCCCACGAGGCAGATCCCAATGCCCTTCTATTTTACAATGATTACGGCCAAGATGGCCATCCTAAAAAGATGCAGGCCATTCTTGATCTGGTGGCTGACCTAAAAAAGCGTAACATTCCTATTCACGGTTTAGGCTTGCAGATGCATATTAATGTGGATTCGAAACGCACAGAAATTGCAAGGGTAATTGAGCAATCTGCCCAAACAGGTCTCGTTATTCATTTTTCGGAGTTAGACATCGCTGTTAATCCGAAAAACAATCCGGAGTATATCTATGAAGCAAATACGCAGAATGAATTATTCCAATTCATATTTACGTCGTTTCGTGCTATTCCGGCGAGGCAACAATATGGCATCACGTTTTGGAATGTTTCAGACAAGGATACTTGGCTACGCGGTTATTTCAAACGACCGAAAGAATATCCCCTCCTCTTTGACGAAACTTATACTAAAAAACCAGGTTATCATTCTTTAGTTAACTATTTACAACATGCAAAATAAAACAAGGTGGATTCTTCAGGCGTCCCTAGGCCTGTTGCTAACCGGTGCGGGACTTTCCATGGCAATCGATGCTGGTCTCATTAAACTCCAAGGTGGCGATTGGTTCTTTTATGGAACAGGCGCATTGGTCATTTTCAATGCAGGGCTCTGTCTAGTTATTGATGCCGCGCGATTTAAATAATTAAAACAATAATTCAACTTTATGGTTTAGATAGTACAATTTTTTATTTCAATAATTATATTGATGCCAACACTTGTATACGATATTGCGATTATAGGTGCTGGAGCGTCAGGATTGCAGCTTTTGTATGAATTGACACAGGCGAATCCTGAACAAAAAATCTTACTCCTTGATTCAGGAGATCGATCGGCAAAGAGTTGGTGTTTTTGGGAAAATAAAGACGCATCCTGTTTTCCCTTTTTAATCGAAAAATCGTGGGATTCAATGCTCTTTAAAACCTCTAAAGGCGAAAGCATCACATCAGAAATTAACCCACTTGCCTACCATTACATTTCTTCAAGTAAATTTTTCACCTACTTTTTCGAGGATTTCATACCAGCGAATACGAACATTACACACCTAAATACGTGGGTTTCTGATTTGCAAGAACTACCTACGGGCGTGAAAATTAGCTGTAAAAACGGACAAATTTACCAAGCTAAAAAGGTGGCTGATTCCAGACCCGTGAAATCCACAGAGCCAAACTTGATCTTCCAACATTTCAGCGGCAAGTTTATTGAGTTTGATGAGCCTATCTTAGATGATACGTGTATGACCTTGATGGACTTCAGTTTACCTGCTTCCACTCCTGAAATGGCGGTATTTCATTATATATTGCCTTTTAGCAAAACAAAAGCACTCATTGAAACAACTGTTTTCACGCGTGCTGCGTATGATCAGGAGGCTTATGAAAAGATTTGGCAAAAATACATGGCTCTTACCTATGCCAATCAAAAATATACGGTGCTCTCGAATGAAACTGGGACCATCCCCATGGGTGTAAAAACACAAAAAAAAGAAGGCCCTATTTTTACCATCGGTGCAGCTGGTGGAAATATCAAAGCCTCCACAGGTTATGCGTTTACGCGAATGCACGCTGATGCGATCGATCGAGCGCAAAACCGCAGCTCTACGCCGCCAGCTCGTTTTCATTTTTACGACAAAATGCTGTTGAAAATCATGCAAAATGAGATGATCAAGATTCCTGAGGTCATGGATCGCCTGTTCACACGGGTCCCTAAAAAAGAAATACTTAATTTTCTGGATGATAAAACTTCGCTGATAGACGAAATTAAATTACTTTCCCAGCTCGATATCCCTTTGTTTATCAAACACTTGCTGAGATGAAAAACTACCTAGGCGCCCTTGCTACCTTTCTTTATGTAGTTACGTATTTCCTTGTAGGACCGTGGTCGAGCTCCATTGATTTATATATAAGCGGCTTTTTGCTGCTTGCCATCGGGATTCCACATGGCGCTGGAGACCATTTAATTGCGGCAAAAATCGCCCAAAGAGAAAATCTCACTTTTCATTTGCGGCCATTTATCGTGTATTACCTGGGTATCATGCTGGCTTATGCGGCACTTTGGTTCGTTTCTCCTTTGCTTGCATTCGTTATTTTCATTGCCATTAGTGTGTTTCACTTCGGAGACATGGAAGATGTGCAGCCAGTTGAATCCAATAAAACCTGGATCAATCTGGCACAGACCCTTTGCCTAGGTGCGGGAATTTTGTCTTTTATCTTGTTAAGTCATTGGTCAGAGGCTTTTGAAATTATCTCTTCAATGCAAGTTAAAGTACCGCCAAGCTTGCCTAAATTTTCTTTACTTGTTAGCCTTTTGTTGTTGATTTTAGGTTTCCAAAAGAAAAACGTTCACCCTTTTTTCAATACTTTTTTTGCTTTAGTTTTCGGTTATTTTCTGCCGCTAATTCCCGCCTTTATCTGTTATTTTTCGTGTTGCCATGCCATCACCAGTTTTGAAGGCATGCGAAAGCACCTGAAAATGAAAATAGTGGAATTGTACAAAAAACTTATTCTATTCTCTGCAGGAGCCGTTGTACTAGGAATAGCTTATATAAAATTGGCTACCAATAACTTACAAGTTTATCCCATTTTCATATTTCTTTCCTTACTGACACTACCGCATTTTCTACTTATGCATAAATTAATAAAACGCCCAGATTGAACAATTTGTACAATTTTAATTTTTTTTTAAATTTTTTTTACAATATTTGAAACAATTGCCGACATCATATGTTTAGTTAACAGTTTAACTTTAAATCATTAACATTTATGGAAACATTAAACATTTTATTGAACGGCACCCTAGCTGCCGGAGATTACATCGGCTTCACCTTCTTTACAGGTTACATGTCGATGCTTGCTGCTTCGATCTTCTTCATTGTAGAGAGAGGTACAGTAAACGATAAGTGGAAAACATCTCTTTTGATTTCTGCTTTGATCACCTTTATTGCGGCAGTGCATTATTTCTACATGCGCGGTGTATGGTTAGACACTCACGAGTCTCCTACACAATTCCGTTACATTGACTGGACTTTAACTGTGCCGTTAATGTGCATTGAATACTTCTTGATTTTAAAGCCAGCAGGTGCTAAAACAGGAATGTTATCTCGTTTAATCTTTGGCTCAGTAGTAATGCTAGTTGCGGGTTACATCGGAGAAGCAGTAGTTCCAGCTCAAAACGTGATGTGGGGAATCATCTCTACCTTAGGATGGGCATTAATTATCTATGAAATTTACATGGGTGAGGCTTCTAAGTTAGCAGCAGCTTCTTCTAACGAAGATGTAAAAACTGGCTTCAAAGTAATGCGTTGGTTCACTTTAGTGGGCTGGGCAATCTATCCAGTAGGATACATGATGTTACCAGGTAACTTGTTATCAGGATTCTCAGGAAACATTGACTTAGCTTACAACATTGCTGATGCGATCAACAAAATTGGTTTCGGCCTAGTTGTTTGGAACATCGCAAAAGGTGCTACGGCATCAGAAGCGAAATAATAGTTATTTCCAAAAGGAAAGGGAGCGGTCATCGATCGTTCCCTTTTTTTATGCCCAAAATTTAGCTAGCTTAGGGCCTGATAAACCTCCTACTATGCTCTCCCCTAAGCGAGTTTCTGATTCAGAAACAACGATTACCGAATTAATGATCCCCGCCTTCGCAAACTTCAGTGGCAAAATTCATGGAGGCACTTTACTCTCTTTAATGGACAAAGTAGCCTACGTTTGCGCGGCAAAACACAGTGGCAATTATTGCGTAACTGTGGCGGTAGAAGGAGTGGAATTCTTTAATCCTGTCGAAGTGGGCGACCTTGTCTCGATCAAAGCATCCGTGAATTACGTTGGCAGAACCACCATGATCATAGGCATGCGAATCGAATCCTTAAAGCCCAAAACCGGTGTTGTCACCCACACGAATTCCTGCTACTTTACCATGGCCGCCAAGAACGACGATGGCGAATTGACAGAAGTTCCTGGCCTAATTTTAGAAGACGAAACCCAAACGCGTCGATTCGCCGAGGGTAAATTACTTCGAAAACTATCGCTTGAAAAGCGCGAATTATTAAAATCTGACCTCAAAAATATCTACTCCGGCGACATTCGTAAGATGTGCGATGGAGAGAAATGTGAATTGACTTACTAGTATGAAAAAGACATTCCTTTTACTGTGTTTAGCGCTGAACCTTACAGCGCAAGACGTCATCATTAAAACGTCAAAAGGGTCCGTTGCAGGAGTCTACAATCCCGAGACAAAGGTGGAAAAATTCCTTGGAATCCCCTTTGCGAAACCTCCTGTGAGAGATTTACGATGGAAAGCACCTGTGCCCATGGAGTCGTGGTCCGGCATAAAAGCGGCTAAAGCCTTTGGCCCTAGTCCGATGCAAGCCAAGCCTGCTCCTTTTGCGTTTTGGTCTTCCGAATTCCTCATTCCAGAATCGCCTATCAGCGAAGATTGCTTGTATTTAAATGTATGGGCGCCGCGATCGAATAAAGGCAAAAAAGCCGTGTTAGTTTACATTTATGGCGGCGGATTTCGAAGCGGAGGAGCAGCTTGCCCTATTTATGATGGGGAAAATATGGCACAGAAAGACATCATCTTCGTTAGCATCAACTACCGTGTAGGTATTTTCGGATTCTTAGCTCATCCAGCATTAAGCGCAGAAGCAACATACGGCGCCTCTGGAAATTATGCCCTATTAGATATGATAGCGGGATTAAAATGGGTGAAAGAAAACATTGCTTTGTTCGGTGGAGATCCGAACCAGGTAACCATTGCAGGACAATCCGCTGGAGCCTTTGCCGTCAACTTCCTGTGTGCCACTCCCCTTGCGAAAGGATTATTTCAGGGCGCTATTGCAGAAAGTGGTGCCAGCATGCTTCCTAGTCCATTAAGACCGGCGATCACAAAAGCCCAAGCGGAAAATAATGGTCTTGAATGGGCGACTAAGTTAGGGGCTAAGTCACTTGCCGATTTGCGCGCTTTATCCGCTGATGCCATTCAACAAGCAGGAGGAAATGCGTCTCCCTATTCAGATGGCTATGTTTTACCCTTAGCGATGCCCGAAATTTATGCCAAAGGTCTTCAAAACGATGTCCCTATTTTAGTGGGTTGGAATTCAGAAGATCGATTGGGATCTAAAGCGGCAGAACCTGAGGTGTTCAAAGCGACGCTCGAGAAGCGTTTTGGTTCTCGCGGGGCAGAAGTATTCGCGGCCTATGGGCCTAACGGATCCTTGGATTTAGGTCGTGATGAAAGTTTTGGGGTACAAGTGCACACCTGGGCAAAGACGCAGAACCACCATGGAAAGGCACCGGTCTACCTATATAACTTCAACCGAGCGATCCCGGGTTATGATGAATCTACTCGTTTTGGCGCCTTCCACACGGGAGAAGTTCCGTATGCCTATGCTAATTTGCATACGGTTAATCGCCCATTTGAAGCAGTAGACACTATTTTAAGCCAAAAAATGTCTTCTTATTGGGTCAATTTCACAAAGACCGGAAATCCGAATGGAGCTGGTTTAGAGGTTTGGCCTACATTTAATTCCACAGACCAACAAGTCCAAATCCTGGATAAGGTCATCGAGTCAAAAGAATTACCCACGCGTAAAGCATTAGAATTACTTGAAAATTTAAACTAAACCTATTACCTATGAAAAAGTACCCCTTATTAACCTTGCTGTTTGCTTTGATGGCCTTCAGCAGCTTTGCAAAACCCACAGGCACCTACAAAATCGTCGTCGAAGGCTTCGACTGGGGCGCTGGAGTCAACAAAGTCATTCTAGCCTTGAATGACACCACCTCTAAAGTGAATGCAGCAGACTTTACCGTTTATGCTAGCCGAAAATTAAGCACAGGCCCTATAGCGGACCAAGATACTAAACGCGAAATCGTTAGCGCTTACGTTTCAGATGAAAATGGTGCGCGTATTCGCAACGGCAAAAACATTACGCTCGTTTTATCCGTAGGGCCTCAGCTGCCTATTAGCTCCCCTTTTCAATACCTAAGAAGTAAAGGCAACGTTTGGGTGGATTATTCCTTAACCATCGTACAGCCTAAAACTGGGCAGATTTGGGATACATCTACAGGCAAAATCATGCCATTGATTGATCAATTTGACCTCACTGGCAAATACGTGTTCAATGAGAAATTAACCATGTCATACGCGACCTTCACCCCTAAAGTAAAGAAAGACAAAGCGCCTTTGATCATCTGGCTTCACGGCGGTGGCGAAGGTGGGACGGATCCTACGGTTCCTCTTTTGGGAAACAAAGCAGCCAACTATGCCGCTGAAGGCATCCAATCCATTTTCGAAGGAGCCTACGTATTATCACCACAATGCCCAGGCGCCTGGATGCACAATACGCAAGGGGTGGGCACACAAGGAAAAGATAACGACATCTACAATGAAGGTTTAATGGCCTTGATCAAGGATTATGTCAAAGCAAATCCAGGCATCGACCCTAGCCGCATTTATGTGGGCGGTTGCTCGAATGGAGGATATATGGCCTTGAAATTGATCTTCTTGAATCCGGATTATTTTGCAGCAGGCTACATTAGTGCTTTGGCCTATAAATCAGAATACATCCCTGATAGCGATATTCAAAAGATTAAGAATGTGCCTATTTGGTTTGTGCACTCCAAAGACGATAGAACTACCATCCCAGACATTACAGTGGTACCCGTTTTCGATCGTTTACGCAAGGCAGGTGCGAAAAACGTACACTTCACCTATTACGATCGCGTAAACGACATCACTAATTTCTACGGCGGAAAAGGCTTTGAATACAATGGCCACTGGTCCTGGGTTTACCTACACGAAAACCTACCCAGAACGGATCTAGACGGTTCACCAGTCCGAGTGAATGGCAAGCCGGTTACCATCATGGAATGGATGGCGGCGCAGAAAAAAGGGAAATAAGTAAAAAGGACAGCTTTGCGGTTGTCCTTTTTTTTATCGTGCAACTAGAAAATAAAAGATCAATAAGAAAATTAGGATTGCTAACATTGCTTTCCAATGAATTCGCTGGTATTCGGGGTATTTGATGGCAATGAAGGCCATCATCCCTAACGTTACAAGGTGAAGGTAAATTCTAGGACTCTTAAAATCACTCTCGTAAGATAATAGGTAAATGCAAATAGCTTGGTTAATGACTAAGCAAATTGCAATACCGTACTTTTTCAGGTAAAGACTTAAGGTGTTTTCCATTGTATGTAGTGGTTAAAATTGTGTTTTGTAATCTAGACAAATTCTATCACCTTTACGTTAATACCTCCTTTTAAAATAATCAAAATGAAATTCACTAAACACCTTATCCTCCTATTCAGTCTCCTATTCGTAGGCGAAATCAGTGCACAGGCACCCAAAATTGTGGCCGGCATCAATGTCGACCGAGTTAAACGATTAGAAAAATTTGTTCAGTCCGAAATGGATAAGGGAAACATCCCTGGTGCCGTGACGATGATTATTCACAATGGCCACGTGGTTCACCAAGGGGCTTTGGGATACAAAAACGTGGTGACTAAGGCACCCATGACTACGGACGATTTATTTTACATCCAGTCCATGACGAAACCCATCATCTCCACGGCATTCATGATGTTGTATGAAGGAGGGTATTTTAAATTAAGCGACCCTGTTTCGAAATACTTACCAGAGTTTAAAAATTTGCGCGTCGTAAGAAGTGTAAATGATGGCCCGGATGCTCCTACTGATTCGTTAAAGTCGCAGATCACGATGACGCAATTATTAAGCCATAGCGGTGGATTAACACATGGTTTGGACCAAAACCCCGTTCAAATTCGATTCAGAAATGGCTATTTCAAACCCGGCATTAAAACGATTCAAGAGCGTGTGGCCAATATGACGAAGTTCCCCTTATTAGCTCAACCGGGTACGGAATGGAATTATAGCGCTGGACCAGATGTGCTTTGTGTATTGATTGAAAAGTTCTCTGGGATGAGTGTGAATGAGTTTTTAAAGTCACGCTTATTTGAGCCTTTAGAGATGAAACATACGGGGTATAATGTACCTAAAGAGGAACAAGCTAAAATTGTGGCATTACATACTAAGGGTAAAAATGGAACGATTTCTGTGGCTGCGAATCAGCCTCCTTTTGAAAATGTGACGGTTTGGAGTGGCGTGAATGGCTTGTTTTCGACGGCTGCAGATTATGCCACTTTTTGCCAAATGATGCTAGCCGGCGGAACCTATAAAGGCAAACAATACTTGAGCCGCAAGACCGTGGAATTAATGACCTCCAATCACACAGGGGACTTATTCCCAACTCCAGGAACAGAATGGGGCCTAGGCTTTGCCGTGGTAATCGACGGGCCAGCGACGAAAACTCCGGCGTCAAAAGGATTATTCTATTGGGGAGGTGCAAATAACACCCACTTCTTTATTGACCCGAAAGAGAAACTCATTGCTCTATTTATGACTCAGGAAAGCAATTTCACTTGGGATTACCACAACAGTTTACGCCAAATGGTTTACCAGACATTGGCAGATTAATACAGAAAGCCGGGCATCGTCCCGGCTTTTTTTTCTTGCTCTAGCGCAAGAATTACTCCTATTTAATGGCGGATATTTGACCTAAGGATCGCGAACCTCAGGTGACTACCGAAAAACCTAATAAAAGAGTAGGTGACCATTATTTACATACCTAACCATGTTATACCTAAAATCAACAACTCAGAAATCGAATCGATTTCTAACTGGAATTGCCTTAGCGGTGATGCTCATTTCAAGTATTCAATTTAATCCTAGTCCGACTTTCAAAACTTCCGAAGCTTGCTTTCTGAATATTTTCAAATTGGAAATTTTCGGTGTTCTGGATGGCGTAAAAAACAACACGGACGTTGATTTATATCTTTTCGGAATTAAAATTTTCTGATAAATGGGTTAGGACTCCGGTCCTAACCTCTTTTTTACTCCATTTACTATGCTACAAAAAATCGTATTTTTACTCGCACTTTCTTATTCCTCTCTTGCACAAATACACGTGCTAAATGAGAAAAACCAACAACCTATCGAAGGTGTGGAGGTCTATTCCCCTACAGGCGTTCTGATGGGGCTCAGTGATACAAAAGGCGAAGTTGAGCTGAAATCTCCAGCTACTTTTCTGTTTTCTCATTTTCTGTATGAAAGCAAAACAAATACAGCGTCACAAGACGTTTATTTAAAACCACGCAGCATTCAGTTAGCTGACGTTCAGGTAAAATCGAATAAACGGAAAATGGGCGTTTTACTAAAAGGCTATTTCCGGAGCTTTCAATTCAGAAATGACAGTCTAGAATTTTTCAGTGATGGAGAAATCGAGGTTTTAGTTCCAGCCAATCCAAACAAAAGCGTCGAATACAAACGGATTCAACAGCGAAATTTGAAAGGCCAATTGTTTAAAATAGCTTTTCAAGGAAAATCGACGAGTTACGGCATGACCATCACGCTCCCTCCTATCCTCGAATTGATTAGAACTAGAGATTTGCAATCCTCGGCTCAAGCCCTAAACGCGAGGCAAGATTCAGTTGCGCTCATACAAGCTGAGACAGGGGTTCGCTGGGGTCAAATGAATCGAATAAATGCCCAACTTCTTCAAGTGGCAATTCATCACTATCCATTAGGAAAACCTCAAATACTTAAAAGTTTGGGGATGGAATCGCACATCATAGTGAGCGACGAAGAAAGTATCGCACAAGTAGAGAATAGAGAAAACTTCGATCCCATCCAGCTCATCTATCATAAGAATGTGAATAAAATAGATTTCAAAGCAAAAGGAAAACCCCACTTTGATCAATATAATTCTATCACGGAATTTTTTATTCATTCCGCTGAGATCGAAAAAGGGGACGAAAAAGGATTCTCCAAAAGAACTTCACTAGGGAATGAGACTAGGTACAGCGACCCTTATTGGGAAAAAGCAGCTTCTCATCCGAATTTCAAACCACTACCGTCTGCCATAGAAGAGGAAATTAATCGACAAACGAAGGAGAAGCATTTGCCTTAAACGGCTTTCCTTTTGCCATTCTACTTCTAATTCTACTTAATTCGGAAGGACTGATATTCAAAAATTGAGCAATGTATTTATCAGGTACTTGTTTGATATGTGCAGCAAAGTGAAGACAATAATACTCGTAACGCATTTGACAATTACCCATGTGTAAAATCAAGTTCAGGTGTTCCATTTCAAAAAAATAGAGCTCCATTAGTTGACGAAAAAGAAGAGAGAGAACAGGAATCTGAACGAATAATTGATCGAGTAAGCAACGATCAAGGTAAAGTAGGGTTGTTCGCTTAATCGTTTCTGAATGAATGATTGTTACTTTAGTCGGCTGGAAACTAGCAGCTGATAAACAGAACGTCGAGGGGAGGACAAAACCTCGATCGATAGTGGAGTCTTGCTGTGTTGTGTTAGGCATTGTAGAAAAGTGTCGAAGAAGGCCATCCGCAACAAAATACAAACGCGGTTTCGAATCGACACAAGAGGTAATGGGCTGATTACGTTTAGTCTGCTGGTATTTAAAAGCACGCAAAAAGATCGCTAATTCTTCAGTCGACAAGAGATGAAATGATTCCAAAAACTGACTTAATCGCTTCTTTGACTCTAGGTTATTCATAGTGGTTATCCGTTTTAATGACACTAAACTAGTGGATTCAAAAGAGTCATAATAACAGTAAACTGATAATATGCGATTTGCTTCCTGATTTTATCTTATTTTTGTACATGAGTAAATTACCATTGAGCAAAACACCTTTGAACAGGACGCCTTTGAACAAGACGAATTGGATCGCAGACGCTGACATCGAATGGGAAATCCTAAACGAGTCTTGCAAACGCAAAATAATGGCCTATAATGATGGTCTCATGATCGTGAAGGTACATTTCAAAAAAGGCGGAGTAGGTGCGATTCACCAGCATATTCATACCCAAGGTTCGTATGTAGAAAGTGGCGTTTTTGAAGTGATTATAGGTGATGAGAAAAAGATCCTAAAACAAGGTGACGTGTTCTTCATACCTCCCTCCATCGACCATGGTGTAGTGGCTCTTGAAGAAGGCATTTTGGTGGATTCGTTTAATCCTATGCGCGCAGATTTTATCCAATGAAAATAATCGTCATCGGTGGGGGTGCCGCTGGATTTTTTGCTGCTATTTCTGCCAAAGAGCATAATCCTGAAGCTGAAGTAACCATCCTGGAGAAAACCTCCAAGTTTTTAGGGAAGGTTAAAATATCCGGCGGTGGCCGATGCAACGTCACCAATGCTACGTTTAATTCCCGTTTGCTATCAGAAAATTATCCCCGTGGGGAGAAATTCCTCCGTAAGGCCTTTGAAGTATTCAATGCGTCCTCGATGGTCGAATGGCTAGAGACTCGAGGTGTAGCTTTGAAGACCTACCATGATAACTGCATTTTCCCCCTTTCAAACGATTCCCAAACCATTATCGATTGCTTTATGTCCGAGGCTCGACGCTTGCACATCAACCTGCATAGCAGTCAATCCGTAGAGGAAATAAAGCCCACGGCGAAAGGCTTTCGCATTCATTGCCGAGATACGGAATATGACGCGGATCGCGTGATTGTGACGACGGGTGGACAACCGAAGATGTCGGGATTGCATTGGCTCGCAGATATTGGTCACGAAATTATTCCGCCAGTCCCTTCCCTATTTACCTTTAACATGCCGCAAGAACCTATTCGGGATTTGATGGGTATCGTGGTGGAGAAAGCCCGGGTTCGGATTGAAGGCCAAAAGCTTATCGGCCAAGGTCCTCTGTTAGTCACGCATTGGGGAATGAGCGGACCGGCCATTCTGCAGCTTTCGGCTTGGGGAGCGCGGATTTTGGCAGAAAAAGAATACCGATGTGCCATCCTCGTGAACTGGTTAGACGAGACAAAAGAAGAAGAGTTACGTGCGCAAATCTCGCAAGTCATGAAAGAGCATGGGGCCAAGATGATGGCCAATTTGAATCCCTTTGCGATGCCGAATCGACTTTGGGTCTACTTATTAGAAAAGAATGAAATCAAGACCAGCCTCCGCTGGAATGAATTAGGAGGCAAAGCGCTCAATAAATTAATCAATACCTTAATTAACGACCGTTATGTGGTTCAGGGAAAAACAACCTTTAAAGAGGAGTTTGTCACTGCGGGCGGCGTAGACTTACAAGACATTAGCGTCCAAACCATGGAAAGCAAAAAGTGCCCTGGCTTATTCTTTGCGGGTGAAGTAATGGACATCGATGGCATCACCGGTGGATTCAATTTTCAATCTGCGTGGACCACTGGATTTATTGCCGGAAAGAGCGCTGCTAGTTCGCCAGCATCTCCCGAATAATTTTCAAGTGATGTTCCGAATGCACATATAAAAACCGAAAAGTTTCCTTCTTTTTCAAATCCCCAAAAAACGGATGGGTGAAATAATTACCGGCTTCTACGTTTTCTAATTCCTCTACTCTTTCACGACATAAGGCCACATGCGCTCGCAAGGTCTCCTGTGTAATTTCCCCTGGAGTCACGATTTTAGGTGCTCCCACTTTTCCTCTTGGAATCACACCGCGCCAAAGAATCACATATTTCAAAGGTTTAAATCGCCACTTGAACTTAGTCGGATCTGAGCGCTTCACCCCCTCAATAACAGAACTAATCACTAACAAATCATGCTCAATTTGCCAACCTACTGTAGAAGCTGAAATCGCATCATTCCTAACTTCAAGTTGTGGAATAAAGCTTTCTAATTCGTCTAATTGCTTACGTAGTTTTTGCATAAGGCAAGTTATCAATTTTATCGGTTTTGTAATAACCGGAGGTTCCTAAGGAGGTTAAGATACCGGCTTTGGCCAAATCCAAAAAGCCATCCTCCTCCTGCATTCCAGCCGGCACATAGGCTTCCTGCAATGATCCAATAACTAAAAAAGTATTATTCAATTCAATGGGCATCAGCCGCTCAAATTTCAACATATATTGAACGGGAGACTCCGCCACGAATGGCGCAATGCACCCTTCGCGATATTCCTCCGTCAATCCTGTCATCTCGAATTCCGAAACGCCATCCGGGTATTTCGCACTCGTCTGATGCGCTTGTTTGTACATCGATTCCGTTACTAAATTCACGGTATAAATACCCGTTTCTTGGATATTTTGTAAGGTATGAGGTGCCGCCGCCAATGGACGATTAATGAAGCCGATCAAGGCAGGATCCGCTCCTAAATGAACGATATTACTAAAAACAGCGAGATTTGAAACGCCATTTCCGTTCACCGTTCCTATCAGCGATAGGCTCTTAAATCCACTCAAGGAGTTAATGAAATTAGCGCGGGTGAAACGATCCCAGGTTTGGAGTTCAGAAAGAGAAAAATGTTTGCTCATAAAGGTAGAAGTGACTTTTATCACTTTTTATGGCTTAAAGATAGGCTACATTTGACTAAACAAATAATAACACCATGAAAACGCAAGAGATTTTTGTAGAAAACATCAAGTGTGGCGGATGTATGACAAGCATTAAAAATGCTTTGGAAAAAATAAAAGGAATTACAAAAGTAGAAATCGATAAAGACGAGGAAAAAATTAGCTTAACCGGCGATCAGTACCAATTAAGCGAGGTTATCGATTCGTTAAATAGTATGGGTTACCCACAAAAAGGAGAAAACTCCGTGTTCAAACAAGCCAAATCCTATGTCAGCTGCGCGATAGGGAAAATGAGCTAAAACAAAAGAGGCCCAACGCGAGATGGGCCTCTTTCTTTATCTAGAGATGCATTATCTAGCAATCAAGCTATATAATTCCGCATCTTGCTGCGGTTTCACCTCGCAGGTATTATTGAAGTGCATCGTCGCTGTATTTGCTGTATCGAACGTAGGCCAAGCTGGGATACCTTTGTGACCCGGGTTACCCGTTTTAGCAAAGTTAATCCAAGACGAACTCATGCGATCTGCTAAGACATAGGCTTCTTTTCCGCCTCCTGTCATTTCCTCGCAACGCGCGATGTTATTGAAGCAGAACGGTAATTCCATGCAATGGAATGCTTTGTATTTACCATCCATTACTGGAGATTGCCAGGTCATTAAATACATGTAAACGGGTGCCGCTTTCAAGGCAGATTTTTCTTTTGCTTGAACTACTGCACCTGGACGGAACATCACGTCCACATCCATTAAATCAGATGGCTTCGTGTCATTCGGATAGGCTTTCTTTACGGCTGCCTTGAACGCCTCCGCTTTTTCACCGTAGGTTCTTTTAATGTACGCATCCACTTGTTCTGCGGTTGCATCCGACATTCCTGTCATGATGGATGGCATGAATTCGTTCTTCACCGTTCCGATTAACAAAGGAACGTCTTTTGATAGTTCGAATGCCTCTTTCGAGAACAATTGGTAAGGTAATAAGTCGCCATCTACTGATGGGCCCCAGCTTAGGCCAAAACCAACTACAGGTTTTCCGGCCGCTTTCATTTGAGCAGCGATGTTTGCTAAGGCTTTCTTGCCTGCTGAAGCTAAGACCGGATACGGGATCGATTGTAAACTATCTACTTTTGCTGCAGGGATGTTTAAAGCTTTCAAGACTTCGGCAGTGATGCTTTGGGTAGTTGCCTTGTCTAACATGTTTGCGCGGAATGAACCACTTTGGTTGATTGCTTTGCTGAATAAACCTTTCGCTGATGGCATCGCCATCAAGGTATTTACTTTCGCGCCTCCGCCCGATTGCCCGAAGATGGTTACGTTTTTCGCGTCACCCCCGAAAGAGCCAATGTTTTCTTTTACCCATTCCAACGCCGCACGCATATCCAATACGCTATTGTTTGCCGAGTATTTGTATTTTTCGCCGTAAGCCGATAAATCTAAATAACCCGTAATGTTCAACCGGTGGGAAATGGAAACGACTACGACGTCCCCTTTTTTGGCCAAATTCTCTCCATCATACGATGGCAATTCTACCGCTGAACCAGCTGTAAATCCACCACCGTGAATCCAGAACATCACCGGACGCTTCTTGCCATCATTGATTCCAGGCGTCCAGACGTTAATGCGCATGCAATCCTCATTCGTGAAACCCCAGTTGTGGTTGAATACGAATTCTGATTCATCCTGAATCTGAGTTGTTTCATCAATTAAAGGCGAAACCGGACCATAAGACATAGACGAACGAACACCAGCCCAAGGTTTAGGCTTGTGAGGTGCCTCAAAACGAGCTGCCTCCGCGTACGGAATACCCTTGTAGGTATAAATTCCACTGTGAATATACCCACGTACTTTCCCGGCATCCGTCGCCACAATAGCGACATCTTTACCTGTAGTGATTTGTGCTTTTAAGCTCATGGAGCCAATCACTAAAGCACATGCAATGATTAATTTTTTCATAAGATTAGTTTTTATAGAATTTGTCTAAGAACTCATAACGTGCGTCATCCGTCGCCTTGATTGCTTTGGATTCCACATCAATCACCATTACACCAGGTTCCTTATCTTGAGGAGCTGCTGCAGGCCAGTTTGCCAAAGTTCCCCCGTTCGGATTTCCCGTCTTTACGAAGTTCGCGAAATAGGTGAACATCGTTTTAGAAACCGTATAATCATCCGCTGTAAAAGCGTAATCCTTAATCAAGTGCAAGTTGCCCATGCAATATTCGATCTCACAAGCGTGAGGAGCTCCCACCGCTGGACGAGGTTTCGGTGCATTGGGATCCGCTTTCACTGTTCCCCCAGCTAAACCTGACGCAACTGACTTGTCCACTAGTGGAGCGCGGTGGCGTGAATATAAATAACGGTATACCGGTTGCGTTGAATTCTTACGATGTAAATCGAACCATTTCCAAGTGCTGTACGAAATGAAACGATCTGCCGCTAAAGCCGTTGCTGAACGCTCGATCACATCCTCCGATCCCGATGGGTATAATTTCAAAACGGTTTCATGATCTGCCGGATACGCTTCTTTTACCTTCGCCACATAATTATCATGTGTATACGGTTTGCCTTGCATAAAGGCTCCACCCGGAATCTCCGCTGAGTTCCAACCTAAAAGAAGCGGAACCATCGATTGCTGTTTTGCATTGAAAATCTCTGGTAAGCTTTTAGGTAAAAAATAGCCATCAAGCACCGTAGAGAAACTAACCGTACGTGTTTCTTGAGCGATTTCAAATAATTCGCGAGATGACATGGCGCGTAAATCTTTCAAAGACTTCGCTCCTGCTTTCTCCGCAAAAGCCACTCCTGTTTTTTCAGCTTGCGCTAAAGGAACAGGAGACATGGTAGGATTAATTCCCGCACCACTTTCTCCGATCGCTCCGGCGATTAAGCCTTTCGATAGCGGAGAAGCCATTTGGACAGAAACTGAAGCAGAACCAGCTGATTCCCCAGCGATCGTCACTTTAGACGCATCTCCACCAAAAGCAGCAATGTTTCTCTTCACCCATTGCAGGGCTAAGTTTTGGTCTAAATAACCATAATTTCCAGACGCCTTATAAGAAGCCTCCGCTGATAATTCCGGATGGGAGAAGAAACCAAAAAGGCCTAAACGGTAGTTCACCGTCACAACTACGATTCCCTGTTTCGACATCGCCTCGCCATCATAGCGTGGCTCAGATGCATCCCCCGCGAATAATCCACCGCCGTAGAAATAAACTAAGACCGGTAAATTTTTCGTATTTCTTTTAGCTGGAGACCAAATGTTCAGATATAAACAATCTTCGCTAAGACCCGCAGAACGAGATCCCATATCTCCAAATACAATCGCCTGAATAGGACGTGGTCCAAAAGCTTTTGTTTTTTTCACTCCAGACCAAGGTTCAGCCGGAACTGGTGCTTTCCAACGTAAATCTCCTACCGGTGGTTTGGCAAAAGGTACACCGAAATAAGTCTGAACTCCTGTTTGTGTATTGTAATCACCTTCGATGATTCCTGATTCTATTTTAGCCTGAACAGGCATTTTAAAATCAGTCTGTGCAAACGCGCTAGACGCAATTAGGCCCAGCAGGCAAGTAAGTTGCCAGATTCTTTTCATAGTTTAATTGTTAAATAGGTTTATTGTCAATAATTGATACAATAATAAAACAATCTTTTGGAAAGTCCTATCGCACAAATTTATATATCGATAAAGCCACATCGAATGGTATTTCTTCCATAGGTACATGACCCACGTTAAAAATCACCCCTGTGCTTCCTTTGATATCCTTCATAAATTCTGCTGAATTATCTACCGATATCAACTGATCTTTCGCCCCCCACATAACAAATGTAGGCGTCTTGATTTCTTTAATGCGCTTGTAATCCCCATGGAAAGATCCTTTGAATATCTGCAATGCCACTTGGCGATTTCCTTCCCGAATGGCAATGTCATGGAATCGCTCCACCTGCTCATCAGTCACTTTGGACTGATCAGCGTAAATAGATTCCAGGCTTTTTCTTACTAATGATTTAGGCGTTACATACAACAACAAATTGTTGATCACTGGAGTGGAAGCTAGTTTAAAACCAAGTGAACCGCTCTCTCCTTTTTTGGGATAACCCGCCGCATCGATCAAGACCATTTTCGCCAAGCGAGACGGATTATGCAGGGCATAATTCCAGGTAATAGCGCCACCCATCGAATTACCGACTAAAATGAAACGCTTGATCTTTAAGCGCGTCGCAAAGGAATCGATGAACTTGGAATAATACGGAAAATCATAGTTGTTTTCCGGCGATGGCCCCGTTAACGCAAAACCTGGTAAATCGAGACTAATCACCCGCTTGTACCGCTTTAAGTACAGCGCCACGTTATCCCAAGTATTCAAAGAGGAAGACATTCCGTGCAGCAAAATCAGAGGCAACGTATCCGTCGCTACACCTTCGTCCCGGTAATGCACCTTCATTCCCATGATAGGCATGAATTTCGAACCCTTGTTTGCATACAAGGGAATCAACTCCTCCACTGGACGATCGCGTTCAGCGAAAAATAGAATTAAGGCGATGATGGCTACTAATAAGCCCCCTAAAATCTTAGCGATTGTTTTCATACAATTGATTGAATACCATTTTGAATGTGCTGTGTGTTTGGCCTCTAAACGTTACTTCTGGACCATACACATATAAATTTCCTTTTCCCACTTTCGCTTGGAAAGCAGCTACGCCATCTTGCAAATAAGCCTGGCCAAAAGCCCAGCCACTACGCAAAGTTTTCTCTGTCGCGAACCAAGCTAATGGAGTTACTACACCACGAGAGATAGAATCCGGCGCTAACTTAAACACAGGGCTTGCGGCAAAGATCACATCTGCTTTAGGCGCCATTCCCCAGTTTGCTGGTGAATTTTGATCCACCGTCACTTGCATCACACTACCCGGAATGTAGAATTTCTCTCCTGGCAAATTGCGCTCTTTTCCTGCCACCATCTCCACTAAGGCATTCTTAACAGGTAGATTCAAATGATAGGCCAAGTTCGCACTCGAACCGATCGTGATGATATCTCCGCCCTCTTCTAAGAAAGCGCGAAGTGCTGGTACTGATTTAGCTGCGGTAATCTTACCCATCGTTTCTTGGTATTCCGCTGGAATATCTGCCTCTACAGGTTCTTTCTCATCCCACTCATTTGCAGGTTCCGCTTTTAAGCCTGGAATGGCTCCTTTGACAAAAATCAAGACATCGAATTTCGAACGTAATCCACCTTTATCGATCTCCTTCGCGAACACTAATTTGAAGTCAAAATGGTGTTGTTCTAAAATCCAACGCAACCAACCAGACGGCATTGAACCGCCATACGTATCCCAAAGACCCACACGCTTCGTGCCTACTTTGGCAGAAACTGAAGCAGGCAAAGCAGAAAGGGGCTGAGTTTTCACAGTTGCTTTCGCCAAAATATCCGCTGCCGCCGCACTGTGTTTCACATAAAACGACGAAGCGTTTTTCGACACTTCGATACCCGTTTTTAGCAAATCATTCAATAAGGTGAACGAGGCGTTGTCCGAAGTGGAGAATGAATAATAAGCGCCCGTTGTGAAAACAGGCTTGGCCTTTTGAAGTTCGCCGTAAGGAACGGTTTCGAATGGACCGTTTACGTCTTCCAACATGCGGTCAAATTGAATCCCCATCGTATAAGCAGGTGTCCAACCAGCGGCATCATACGGACGAACCGGAGGGCCACCTGGGTATTGGAAGTCATTCGGGTGATCTTGTGGCTCGAACATATCGATCACGTGCGGACGGAAAGCTTGATTTGTCTTTACTACATAAGAACCCGCTGGATAGGCCTTTCCTTTTACCTCAAAAGCTTTTGTAGCCTTCTCAACCCGGATACCACTTTTAATCAAGATATTGATAAAGGCGATACCTGAAGTGCTCTGATCTGCCGTCACGATGTATGCCCGCGCATCACGAGTCGTTGGATTCTTGTAGACTACGGCGAATAAACTGTCTGCTTTCTTCTTGTAATTCCCGCCCGAAATCTCCGCTAACTTCTCCACTTTGTTTGGAGACATTGTCCAGTAATCCTGCGATCCTAAATCGATTGATTTCTTACCCATCTTGTAAATATTCATCAAGACCTCTTCGCGGTAACGAGTCGCATAATTCAACACGGCATAATTCAACGAAAGTGAGTAATCAATCGAGTTCTTGAAGAACCACTTGCGCGGCGTGATGGGGAATGGCGTCGCCGAATTTGGAATCAAACGATTAGGTACTAATGGTATGTTTTCCGGCGTCGGATCTCCAATGATTTCCGTTAATAAACCAATGATATTGTGGTAGTAGGCTGTGGTACGTAATCCACCATTCCACCAAGTCGAATAAACGGAACCAGATTTCATCGTATAACCCGGTTTGCCTTCCGCATTTAAGCGAGAGCTCATCGCCGCGCCCAAAGCGTCGATACCGGTAATTAGAAGCGGATCATACACATAATTGAATGGATCACGGTACGGAGGACCAGCGACTACGGTTCCGTCTGGACCCGTTTGGTGGTGATTATATAGGATTTGAGGCATCCACTCGATGTATTGTTGGCGAGCCATATTAGTCGACTCGCTCATATTCATCATATAGAAATCGCGGTTATTGTCGTGTCCAATGTATTTTTCATACAAACGCGGCAAGTTATCTGTGGAGCGTTTCAGCGTATCTGCTTTGCGCATATACCAATTGGAAACAAGTTCTTGTCCATCTGGATTCGCGTGAACGAAAAGGATGATGGTGTTTTGGAGGATACGCTTCGTTTCCTCATCGTTACGAGTTGTGAACTGGTAGATCGATTCGATCCATTGGTGAATTCCCACCGTTTCTGTAGCGTGAAGACCGCCGTCGATCCAGACGATGGCTTTTCCTTCTTTGGCCAAAGCCTTTGCCTCCTGCTCAGACAAGCCCTCCGCCCGCGCCAAGCGCTGCGAAATGGCCTTGTACTTGGCTAGATTACGAATATTAGCGGGATCAGAAACGATGACCATGTATTGATTTCGGCCCTCTTCCGTCTTTCCAATCGACTGCAATTTCACGCGATTAGACGCTGCGGCGACCTTTTTCAGGTAGCCTTCCGTCTGCGTAAATGTAGCTAAATGGTAATTATCGCCTATGTTAAAGCCAAAATGCGATGTAGGACTAGGAACCTGCGCGCGAATCGTCAGCGACGCGAATAATAGAACGAGTAAGATTTTTTTCATAAGTTGAATCAGGTAAGCTTTAAAGATAGAAATATAGAAATTAATATTTAGCTTCGTGGCAGAAAAATACCAAGCTATGTTTAAAAAAATATCCTTTATTGGCCTGATTGCGATGGCCGCTTTAAGTACTATGTCCTTAACGAATGCTCCAGCTGTTACTGAAGAGCCAGCAGAGGTTAATTACACCAAATATTGCGCGTCTTGCCACGGCGAAAAAGTGGAAGCGTTCGTGGACCGCAAATGGAAGCACGGAGATAAAAAATCAGACATCTTAAACAGCATTACGCATGGCTATCCTGATGCCGGAATGCCTACGTGGAAAGAGGTTTTGACACCTAAAGAAATTGAAAAACTGGCAGATTTAATCGTTGAAAATTTAGCCGGTGTTGAGCAATATAAATTTGCCAATAAACCAACGTCAAACATCTTCAAGTCAGATGGAATGACCATCGTTTTAGATACGATCGCCACTGGTTTCGATAGCCCTTGGGGTTTCACGCAGTTACCGTCGAACGACTATTTAATTACAGATCGTGCAGGAGTATTGTATTTAGTGGATCAAAAACGCAACAAAACGGCGATCAAAGGGACTCCAGAAGTGTATGCGCAGGGACAAGGTGGTTTATTAGATGTCACACTTCACCCGCAATACGAGCAAAATGGCTGGATCTACTTATCCTACTCGAAATTTAAAATGGAGGATGGGGCCAAAGTAAACACAACGGCCATCGTTCGTGGAAAAATAAAAGACAATAACTGGGTAGAAGCGCAAGAGATATTCGAAGCGAAACCTTACACGAAAACATCTTTCCACTACGGATCTCGCATTACATTTGACAAAAAAGGACATCTATTCTTCTCTGTAGGAGAACGTGGAATGGAAAAAGTGTTCCCTCAGAGTTTAGATAATGACAATGGTAAAATTCACCGTTTAAATGACGATGGAACCGTACCAGCGGATAATCCATTCAAGAACACAGATCACCCGAGCATCTATTCTTATGGACAACGTAACCCTCAAGGTTTGACGACGAATCCTTGGACGGATGATATTTGGGAGACGGAGCACGGTCCTCGTGGTGGTGATGAAATCAACATCATCAAAGCAGGCAAAAACTACGGCTGGCCAGTCATTACCTATGGTATTAATTACGATGGAAAACCGATTTCAGCGATCTCTAAAAAAGACGGAATGGAGCAACCTATCTCCTATTTCATCCCATCGATTGCCCCATCTGGTTTAACGTTTGTGACGGGCGATAAATACCCGGCGTGGAAAGGCAACTTGATGATCGGCTCTTTACGTTTCAATTATTTGAATCGTGTGGAGGTTAAGAACAACAAGGTCGTGAAGCAAGAAAAGGTATTGTTAAACGTGGGCCGTATGCGCAATGTGAAGCAGGGCCGCGATGGGTACTTGTATGTGGGGGTAGAGAGTCCGGGGATGGTATTCCGTTTGCGTCCACAATAGAGTAAAGATTTTAGAGTAGAGAGTAGAGATAGTCCAAAGGTTTTATCTATACTCTTTACTCTCTTATCTATTATCTATTATCTCCGTTAAAAGCACCGCTCATCATTTTATGCTTTCTCTAGCAATTTTTTTGTGGGAACTTTGTCCCCATGAAATTAATTGCCTTACTACTCATTTTTTCGATTACGGCTTTTGGCCAAAATTCCTTACACCTCCGCCTTCAAGATGCTAATAAAGAAGCGCTGCCTTTTGCGACGGTTCTTTTGAAAAAAACGACTGATTCAAGCCTTGTAAAAGGGATGAATACAGACGAAAATGGGGAATTACGGGTTACTAAATTACCCCTAGGCAAATTTACCTTAACCCTTCAATCGACGGGTTTCAAACCAACGAAAATCGCCTTAGATGAGATATCAGCGAATACTCAAATCGAATTAGGGGTCATCACATTGCAGCCATTAAGCACCGAATTAGCGGAAGTGAAAGTGACGGCAACGAAACCGTTCATCGAAAAAAAGCTAGACAAAACGATCGTTAATGTGGAGAATTCTGCCATGGCGGCCGGAAATACGACCATGGAATTATTGGAGCGTTCTCCAGGTGTGATCGTGGACAAAGATGGCAACATTTCCCTAAGAGGAAAATCGGGTGCTGCCATTATGATTGATGGAAAAATTTCGTACTTAAGTGGGGCTGACTTAGCTAATTATCTGAAGAATTTACCCGCAGACCAGGTTTCTCAGCTAGAGATTATGGCCAATCCGTCGTCAAGATATGACGCGGCTGGAACAGGTGGAATCATCAATATTAAGTTGAAAAAGAATTCAAATATTGGGTTGAATGGTTCTGCGAATGCGACTTTGGCACAAGGAGTCTATTCTCGCCAAAGTACGGGGGTGAATTTAAACTACCGAAAGAATGGCTGGAACTGGTTTGGGAATGGTTCCGTAGTGAACCGCAAAATGCTAGAGCGCAACAATTTAACCCGCTATTTTAGAGCCCAAAATGAAGTTTGGGAAAATGGATTTGCCTTTAAAAATGAGAATCAGACGACACAATTGAAAGGTGGGGTGGATTGGTACTATTCGAAGAAGACGACTGTAGGAATTTTGGTTTCTGGCAACATTAACCAATTTACTTTACGCGATGGATTGAATCAGACGGTACAATATACGAGTGCTGGAACGGCTTTGACCCGCTTAAATACGTTTAATAATGTCGGAAATCCGAGTCATAATTATGCTGCGAATTTCAACTTCAAACATAGCTATGATAGCACGGGTCGGGAATTAACGATCGATGTGGACTATGCCCGTTTTGTGGACAATAGCGGATCTAATTTGCGTTCACAGTTCCAGCGAGGGGATTTCAGCACCTTGCGTGCAGACTCCCTTTTGTTAAATAATGCAAACTCCCTTGTAGATCAATATTCCTTTAAATTAGACTACGTTCTTCCCTCCTTTTTAAAATCAAAATGGGGCACAGGTTTAAAATCGTCCTATGTGAAAACGGATAACGATTTGCGCTTCCAGGGTAAGAACGATGGAGACGCTAATTTTACTTTTTTAACAGGCCAAAGTAACCACTTCGTCTACACCGAACAAATTCACGCCGCCTACTTGAACACGGAACGTGCCATCGGCAAATTTAGTTATCAGATTGGCTTACGTGGCGAATGGACGGTAGCAGATGGATTGTCTCAGGCCTACACGGCGAACTCGAAAGATTCCACATTCCACCGCGACTACGCTCAACTATTCCCGAGTGCATTTTTGCAATATGATCTATCCAAAAACCACAGCCTTGGCTTAAACTATTCGCGCCGCATTGACCGCCCAAGCTATGGGGATCTGAACCCATTTGTGTTCTTTTTGGACAACTACACTTTCAAAGTGGGTAATCCGATGTTAACCCCACAGTTAACGAACTCGGTGGAATTAAGCCATACCTACATGGGGGCTTTCAGTACGATTTTGGGCTATAGCCACACCACAAATGTGATCACGGAGATCCTAAAGCAAGACACGCAGGCTAGAAAATCCTACCAAACATCAGCTAATATGGCGGAGAGGACTAATTACAGCCTTGGATTCTCCTTGCCTATCCCCATTGCGAAATGGTGGTCTACAAATAGCGACATCTACTTTAACCGAGCGGAATTAGTCGGGAAAGTAGAAAATGCGAATTTAAGTCCGGTCAATAATCAATTTTACATCAGCTCGAACCACATCTTCACCTTGCCAAAGGCCTATCGTCTTGAAATCGGCGGCAACTACTTTTCGGGAGGTTTAGAGAGTGCGTTTATTTTTGGAGCTGGAGGTGCACTAAACTTAGGGGTCCAAAAAACCATCTTAAACAAACGCGGTGTCATCCGCCTCAATGCGCAAGACGTACTTTTAACCTCTAACCCAAATGTATTTATCAAATACGGCGACCTAGATATCATCGTTCGTCCGCGTCAAGATTCACGTGTGGTTCGATTGAACTTCACGTACCGTTTTGGGAATATGGCCATTAAGGGAGCGCGGGAGAGAGCGACGGGGTTAGAGGCGGAGAAGTCGAGAGTGAAGAGTAAGTAAAGTCCGATTTTGGCCTAGTGATACGAAAATTGCCTCGTTTATTTAAATGTAAATCTAAAATTGCGCTGCGCGATAATTTTGTGATTTACATTAAAACAAACTCTCTGAGATTATTCCGGATATCTCCTATCTCTACTCTATAATCTTTAATCTAGAAGAAGTAATAAATATAGAGGATGACTAGTCATCCTCTATATTTATTACTTCTTCGTTCACCTTCTTTCTCTCCCTTCCTTCTTTCATCTTCTTACTTTCAAACTTATAGCTAAAGCCGATATAGTAAATGCGGGTTTCTTTCTTGCGTTCGAGGTCGCTGACAAAGCCGAAAGGACGGGAATCGTAGATCGTTTTTTGGGTGTTAAATAAATCGTTAATCCGGACATTGATCGTCAATCGACCTAGGTCTTTTTTCACGCCCAGATCCACGGTATAATACGGACTGATGATTCCTAAAGGATTAATCTGAGAAGACTGGTAAATTCCTGAAAGCTGTGCAGACCAATTGCTTTTCCATTTGACTTGCTGATTTAGGCGAGAGTTCCAGCTCCAACGGTTTTCAGCCACTTGGGTTCCATTAATCAAACCTTGTAAATCGGTCTGGTAGATTGACGAACTAAGGGTTATTTTGAAGGCCTTTGAAACGGTCCAAGTGCTGAGATTCTCGAGACCCCAGGCACGGGATTTGGAGATATTCTCATAGCGGGTTAAGGTCGTATCGCCATTCAAAAAAGTACGAACACGCCCCACTAATCCGGTAATTTCGCGGTAAAATAGGGAATTTGAAACCGATAAAGAAGTAAAGTCTTTCACGTGCGAAAGCTCTAAAAGAAGCGCCTTTTCGGGCTTCAACGATGGATTACCCGCATTCAAATTCAAAGGGTCCGCAAAAGAAATAAAAGGATTCAAGGACTTGTAACTGGGCCTTGTGATCCGGGAAGAAAGGGCAAACGAAATCGACTGTGAAGGAGAAATGGGGTGCAAAATGGAAAGTGATGGAAATAGATTCACATAGTTTTGTTGCACATCACCCGCAATTTCAGTGGCCTCGACGCGGAGCCCCCCATCTATCTGAAGATAACGCGCTTTATTAGCAAATGAAATATAGCCCGCTTGAATGTGTTCCTCATACGTAAATCCATTCGAACGAACGCCATCTTTGACATAAATCCCCTCCTTCTGTTTCTCATATAAGAAGGAATTTTCGAAGAAGCGCGAGTTCAATTTGAACCCATAGTCGAGCGAAAGCTTTTTCGAAAACGACTTAGTCCAATCCCCTTGCAAGAGCAGGGTCGAGTTTGTGCTATAGGCAGACGAACGCTCATTGCGAACAGGAATGTTTGGATTAGGGGTATCAAAATCCCCGTAAAAATAATGCTGGTAGAATTGATTCGCGTCGGAACCTTGGTTTTGGATCCATAAAAAATCGATCTTTCCGTTTGCGCTTGGACTATACGACAGGTTCAAATCAAAACCAGAATCACTTCCTTTCTTGTCCGCATCTCGGGCATAAAATCGATCCGCCGCATAGCTGAATTCGCTTTTGTTATAGCGCACTTCGGAATTGTGGTCAGACGATAAACGGCCGATAAATGAAATCCCGAAAGTCCGGTCCTTACTGAAAGTATAGATCGAATTTAATCGAATAGACTGGTTGTAATCGCGGTTGATTTCATCCGTTGTTTGGGCGATTTGGGAAAAGCCGAAGGGACTTGGGTTTTCTCGGTAGAGGTATTGGTAGTTGTTGCGCGTATTTTGGCGTAGATTCAGATCTACCAAATGCGTCCAACGTTTGTAACCTTTTGCATAAGTAGCCGAAAGGGCATATTTATCATTCGTTCCTAGGTTTGAATTTAGGCGTAAAGACTCCGTTTTCGATCCTTTCTTTAAAATGATATTTAAGATACCCGAACTACCTTCCGCGGAATATTTAGCGCCCGGATTCGAGATGATTTCAATGCGGTCGATCTGATCTGCGGGATAAAGACTTAAGGCATTTGCCCGAGACGAGCTTAAAATTCCGGCTGGTTTTCCATCAAAATAGATGGTCAAATTTTGATTACCACGGTAATTCACATTCCCATCGCTGGTCACATAGATGGAGGGTATGTTGCTTAAAACATCATACAGATTACCGCCCAAATTCGTCAAATTCGCCCCCACCTGAAATACCTTTTTCGAGGGATCACTCGTCATTTCAGAACGAATAGCATTTACCCGCACTTCCTGTAAAGTATCTTTCTGCGCAAAAGCGTAAAATGGAAATAGAAGAAATAGAAACTTATGCATCTAAGTCAAGAGGGCCGGACTCATTTTCTTTGGAAAAATAATACACCCGTAATTGTGCGATTCCACGTTGATAATCAACCTTAACGACCTGCACTTTGTGGATCGGATATCCTGTGCGATCTGTTAAATCTTTTAATAATTCAGCGCGTTCAGCTGGCTTAATCAAGCCCAAATTTTCATAATTAAGCGTCTGAAAATTCTCATGTGTTAATTGCAACGTACGACCTAATAAAAAAGTCATCGCCACTAACACAGCATTAGCCACTAAAAGCATTTCAATGTTCACTAAAGAGGCCAAAGAGTTGATAATTCCCAGCGTCACCACTAAGAAAAAATAACCCATTTCTCCGATGGGTACCGTCACCGTCCGGTAGCGGAACATCGAAAATAAGGCAAACAATCCAAAGGCAAAACCAAACTTCAAATCAGCCTCCGCTAACAAATAACAAAGCACAAAGAGGATGGTATTAAATAAGAAGAAAGTGAAAACGAAGTCGTTATTCCGGTACTTAGGGTAATAGATAAACCGCACGACGATGAACGTAAAAAGTAAATTCAGTGCATACCGAATCAAAAAGGTTTCTAGCATTTGTTCTTATTTATCTTCAAATATAACCATTTCCTATTATCTGCCCTATTCACCTATTCATCATTTTGCTAGAGGCATTCATCGACTCGTGATAATAATCATTTATTTAGCGCGTTAAAATTTGCAATATTGCATATACAAACCCCTCTGAATATGGAAAACAAAATCAAACGACATGCCTTTTTAAAGTCATTAGGCCTGAAAGGAGCCTCTCTCTTAGCTGTCTATTGCGGAGTTTCTACTCTCTCTTCGTGTAAAAACGAATCAGTTGCCCCAGCAAGCAGTGTTGATTTCTCTCTCGATTTAACGAACGCGACCTACAGCAAATTAAATACGGTAGGTAATTATGTCATTGCGAATGGAATCGTTATCGCTCGCGTGTCTAGCACTGGTTTTGCCGCTGTTACTCAAGTTTGTTCTCACGAAAATAAAGCCAACGTCATCTACAGCGGTGGCGGTTTTTATTGCACCCAACATGGGGCCACTTTCTCTACCACTGGCGCTGGCACTAATGCAAACGGTAGTAAGGGCATTAAAGCCTATCAAACAAGTTTATCTGGAACCAGCCTTCGCATATTCGCCTAATGAAAAAAATACTCCTACTCCTATTTTGTAGCACTTCCCTTTTTGCCCAGGATGACCTTCTTGATATGTTAGAGAAAGAGGATGCAAAAAAAACCACCTTCACCCAGGCCACGTTCAAAGGAACGCGTCTGATCAATGGGCAAACGGTGGAGACATTGGCGAAACAGCACTTGAATTTTTGGATCTCGCACCGTTTTGGATCTATCAATTCTGGATTCATTGATAATTTCCTGGGTTTAGATGAGGCCAAAATCCGTTTAGGCCTAGAATACTCCTTAACCGACAAATGGCTTTTAGGAGCTGGTCGTTCGACTATCGAGAAAACCTATGATTTTTACTCGAAATATAAAGTGTTAGCGCAATCGAATAAAATGCCCATCACCGCGACTTTGTATGGTGGCATGACAACTAATACGATGCCCACAGGCTACACGACTTCGAGTGGAAATGTGATGAGCTATCAAAATAATTTGCAACGCCAGTCCTATTTTGGCCAACTACTCATTGCCCGCAAATTTAGCGACAAACTTTCGCTGCAATTGATGCCCACAGTTTTGCACAACAACAAATCAGAATCCATCTACTTAGATAATAATTTGTTATCGATGGGTTTTGGGGGTCGATATAAACTCACAAATCGCCTGAGCGTTTCGGCAGAATATTATAAAAATATCGTGGACAAAGAGGATTATGAGGAAGGCGCTGGCGTAGCTTACCCTTACCAAGATTCCTTTTCTGTCGGTTTTGATATCGAGACAGGCGGACACGTTTTTCAATTGCATTTGACAAACTCTCGCGGAATGACCGAGAAACATTTTATAGGCCAAACCCTAGGCACCTGGGGCGCAGGCGACATCTTTTATGGCTTTAACATGGCCCGTACTTTTAGTTTAGAACCAAAGAAAAAATGAAACAACTCTTCCTTTTAGCCCTGTTATTTGTTGGATTTCAATCCAAGGCACAGTTATTTATGACGACGAACGGGGAAGTTTCCTTTTTCTCCAAAACTCCAATGGAGGACATCGATGCCGTCAATAAATCCGTTTCCAGCATCATCAATACGGCTACGAACGAAGTAGCCGTTCAAATGCGCATCACAAATTTTGTCTTCCCTAACAAGTTAATGCAGGAGCATTTCAATGAGAATTATTTGGAAAGTGAAAAATTCCCTTCTGCGACTTTCAAAGGGAAAATCAAAGAATCCGTCAATCTAACAGTGGCTGGAACTTACCCTATCACCGCTTCCGGATCTGCCACCATTCACGGAGTGACTCGTCCCATTGAATTGAAAGGGACGATTGTTTCCACGGGTTCGACATTAGCTTTAACGTGCCAGTTCGAGGTGAAGTTAGTGGATTACAAAGTAGATATCCCTAAGATTGTTTTTGCCAAAATCGCCGAGGTCATTAAGATTTCTTCAAAAATGAACTATACCAAAAAATGAGAATTCTAGGACTTATTTTAAGCATTTTCGTATTTGTTTCTTGCCTAAATGACAAGAACAGTCCTTTGGCTTATCAACCGATTGTGGTGGATACTACGACTGTTGTTACCCCCATTAATCCTAGCACTCCTACAACGCCCGCTACAAATTGCAGCCCAGACACGGTCTATTTCCATCAAACTATTCTTCCCCTGATCACGTCTAATTGTGCCATGAGTGGCTGCCATGATGCCATTTCGAAGAAAGACG
The DNA here is from genome assembly GCF_004307425.1 of Aquirufa antheringensis. Classification (GTDB taxonomy): domain Bacteria; phylum Bacteroidota; class Bacteroidia; order Cytophagales; family Spirosomataceae; genus Aquirufa; species Aquirufa antheringensis. Next base: position 430,005 of record NZ_SEWZ01000001.1, on the reverse strand, counting down.
GCGTTATTCTAACGGATTATACGAACATCATGCGCGAGGTAAAAGTAAGCTCGCCGTCATCAAGTGATTTATACAAGTGCCTGATAGAGACTGGTGAAGATCGAATGCCGCCAGCACCCGCAGCCGAATTTAGTTTGGCAAACAAAGGACTTGTCTTAAAATGGATACAACAAGGGGCAAAAAACAATTCCTGTTCTGCCTCCTCTGCCACCTGTGACACTACCGCCGTTTCCTTTTCAGCCACCGTGTTTCCTACCTTGAAAACCTATTGCACCGGTTGCCATAGTGGCACAACGCCATCAGCAGGCATTGATTTAAACTCCCACGCAGCTGTAAAAGTGTATGCGGCTAATGGCAAATTGATGGGTTCCATAAATCACGCGGTTGGATATATTCCAATGCCATCAAGCACATCTAAACTAGGAACTTGCGAGATTAGCCAAATCAAAGCCTGGATCGCAGAAGGGACATTGAATAATTAATTATTCGTAAATTGGTAGCAAAAACCTGCTATGAAAGGCCTTTTATTCACTTTCAGCATCATTGCTGCTGTCATTTTAACGCTTATTTTTCCTGAGCCCTTTATAGGTTTGGGTACATTGAAATTCAAAATTTTCATTATTCCCCTGTTACAACTCATCATGTTTGGCATGGGGTCCACGATGAAAATGGGTGATTTTGCGGAGGTATTGCGCTCACCTAAAGCCGTTGTTTTAGGAGTCTTCTTCCAATTTACCATTATGCCCTTCGTGGGTTGGGGCCTCACTAAGGTTTTTCAATTTCCGGCAGAAATCGCAGCGGGTATTATTTTAGTGGGTTGCATGCCTTGCGGTTTGGCGTCTAATGTGATGTCTTATCTTGCCAAAGCCAATGTAGCTTTATCACTCACCCTGACGTCAATAGCAACTCTTTTAGCCCCTTTGCTTACCCCTTTACTCATGAAAAACTTGGCAGGGCAATTAATTGAGATCGATTTATGGGCGATGGTGTGGGAAATCAGCAAATTAATCATACTTCCTATTACGGCGGGAGTCCTTTATAATCGATTATTGGGTTCTCGCTTTCCCTGGTTTGAAAAAGCATTACCCACCATTTCCATGTGGAGTGTAGGTGCCATCGTTGTCATCATTACAGCAAACGGAAGAGACGCACTTGTGGCTGTAGGTCCGGTGTTAGTTTTAGTTTGTCTATTGCACAATGTGTTTGGATTTATGCTGGGCTATTGGGGTGGTCGCTTAAGTCGATTGCCAGAAAGAGATTGCAGAACCATAGCGATTGAAGTAGGGCTCCAAAACGCGGGACTCGCATCAGGCCTCGCCATGGCGATGGGTAAAGTGGGGACACTAGGCTTGCCAGCGGCGATTTTTGGCCCAGTCATGAACATTAATGGCTCTGCACTGGCGAATTATTGGAAGGGGAAATAAAACGCAAACCATTTATTTTCCTTAATTTTAGTAATTATCTGTTCTTAAAATCATACATGAGAAAATTATTTCTCTACTTGTTTCTGTTTATCCAATTCATAGCGCGCGCCCAATCGGTGAGTCCAGCACCTATGATTTCGGGGAATACAGATAATTCAAAATGGTTTCAGATAGGTTCAGACCTCAAAAATATGAGATCAAATTTTGGTACTTCAAGCCAAATTTCTTCTTCTACTGTTGCCGGATATTATTACAAACTTAGAGTAAGGGGGACTTTTGGTACGAATGCTGCATCTACAGCACTCTACATGGATGCGGCCTATTATAATTCCAATATTGCCAATCCGATCGGAACTGATTCCCCAGTTTTAAATTCATCTTGTACAGAAGCAACTTGGAAATTAATGGGAGTGTGCCCACCCACACCCAATTTTCCTGTTGGATATGCAACTGACAATATTTATGAATACTATATTGGATTGTGGGCCGGAGGTTCGAAATATAGTTTTACAGATGGAGATACAAACAACAATGGCACCCTAACATTTGAGTTATGGGAAAATAAAGGAACTGAAGCCATTTGCGCCGGAAGCTCCACCACATTAACTTCTAATTTAAGTGGAAACATTACTTGGTATAAAGGTACTACACTACTACCTACTACAGGACAAACCTTAACAGTTACTGAAGCAGGAGTATATACCGCTAAATCCACTATTGGTGGAATAATAAGTTCTGAAAGTAATCCAATAACAGTTATTGTCAACCCTCTTCCTTCCATTAATCCAGGGGCAGTACCCGCTATCACGTCGAATAATAGATCATTTACTATACCATATGGCTCTCCTACTAATAGCCCATCTCGGTTTTCTGTTACTGCCATCAACATGAATGGATTTCAGCCCATTTCAAACGGAGAGATGGGAGGTTCTTCCTTGACAGTAAATATCCCATTTGGCCAAATAGGAAGCTATGATTTCAGTGTCAATGTAAAAAATACAACGACAGGCTGTGTTTCAAACAACTATACCGCCACTGTCCAAATCAATCTAGCTGCTCCTGAATTTTTAAGCTATAATACTCCTGTAAAACTCATCGTTAATCAACAGAATCTAGTCCCAATTGCCAGCGCTATCGGTTATTTTGAAACGTTTAGTATCAGTAGCGGGACTCTTCCTCCTGGAATGTTTATCGACCAGTATACAGGTGATATTTATGGAACACCTACGACCTTAAATTCCAACCCAGTGACTGTTGAGGTTACTGGTAGCAATAGTCAAGGATTCACAAAAGCGACAGTAGTTTTTACGGTTAACATCCCTCCTCCTACTGGCTTATCCTTTCCTACAAATTCTTATACATTTCAACAATACACACCTATTACACCTTTTAGACCAACGGTCTCGGGTGCAGGAGTCACCTTTAGTATGGCACCAGGTTCTACTCTACCTGCTGGTTTAATTATCGATTCTGCAACTGGGGAAATTTCAGGCACACCCCAAGTGCCTAGTCCCACTACTCAATATACGATTAGAGCAACTAACTCTACCAGCTTTACAGACTCGCCTATTAGTATTGCAGTTATAATTGCCCCTCCAAATTTCACATACACAGCCCCTAATAGACTTTTTATAGGTTCCCCTATTACCCCGATTTCTCCAGTAAAAGCTGCAACAGGAGGAATAGTAGGCACCTACACTACAACAACTCCCTTGCCTGGTGGTTTAACTTTAGACCCGGCGACCGGTATAATTTCAGGCACACCTACTCAAACTACTGGCTTTAATTCTTATGTAATAAAAGGATCGAATGCCAATGGAGATTTCACCCAAACCATCTCTTTTGATGTAGTAATACCGGCTCCAAGTAATTTGAGTTACCCTAACCCTATAACACTTTATTTAAACACAGCATTTACCCCCATTCCTCCCACCACCATAACCGGAACCGTTTCGAGGTATACCATCAGCCCCACTTTACCCGGGCTACTTACTTTTGATCAAACAACTGGCGAAATCGGAGGATTCCCTTCTGTTTTAAGTGGGCCGATTACCTACACAATCACTGCTGAAAACAGCACTTCATCCATCATTTTCACTACCAGCATTCGTGTAGTCATTCCACCTCCAAGTGGATTTAGCTATTCTTCCCCGCACGAATTCACCCAAGGAACACCTATTGCAGGCATAACACCTAGTATTTCTGGAACCGGGATCACCTTTACGGCTGCAAGTTTACCTGCAGGACTAAATATTAACCCCGCGACAGGAGAAATTACGGGAACACCTACGGCAGTTACGCCTAGTACCGTTTATATCATCCGTGCCACTAATTCAACGGATTTCGTCACAGCTCCCATAACCATTAGTGTAAAAATCGCGGCTCCATCAAGCTTAACTTACCCCAACCCTCTCATATTTGAAGAGCGTGTTCCTATTTCTGGTATAAACCCAGGAATTGCGGGAAGTCCGGATACCTACGAAATATATCCAACACTACCTCTAGGAATCAATTTCAATCCAGGGAATGGACAAATAAATGGAACTCCTACCATTGCTAGTCCTAGTGCGACTTACACGATTACGGCTAGAAACACTACCGGCTTCACCACCGCCACCACTTCCATCACCGTCCTCATCGCCCGCCCACAAATCTCCTACACGACACCTAATGTGTTTTATGAGACGGTGGCTATTAATCCGTTAGTTCCAAACAAAAATGGAACGGTTGTTAACTCTTTTGCGATCAGTCCTGGATTACCGGCTGGCTTGAATTTTGACACGAGTACGGGAATCATTTCAGGGGCGGCGACGGTTCAATCAACTAGAACCCCCTATACGATTACGGCGACGAACACGACGGGAACAGGAACCGCAGTAGTGGATATTACGGTCACCATTCCGCCGCCTACGAATTTGACCTACGTGAACCCTCCTACCTATTTTACAGGCACAGCGATCAGTACCTTAAGTCCTACGGTGACGGGTTTTGTGGCGTCATATTCGATCGACAAACAACTTCCAGATGGACTCAGTTTCGATACGAATACGGGAAGGATTTCGGGGACGCCTACGCAAGCAATTCCTAGAACTATATTTACGATTACTGCCACAAATGTGGCGGGGTCAAGTTCGTATGCACTTCCTATCACGGTATTAATTCCAGCGCCTACTGGCTTGTCTTATAATACCCCTAATGTATATGAAGAAGGGGTTGACATCAGCCCTCTGAATCCTACGGTAACTGGTTATGTTGCCTCTTATTCCGTCGCTCCGGCACTACCAGATGGTTTACTTTTAGATGTGACGACGGGACGGATTTTTGGCATACCTACTTTGGCAAAACCGACCACAACCTATGTGGTTACCGCGACGAATTCGACGGGATCTACCTCGACGAATGTGGTGATGACGGTGTTGATTGCGAGACCAAGAAATCTGGTCTATGCAACCCCAAAAGTCTTGTATCAAGACTTTCTCATCCCCGATATCGCTCCATCCGTTTCCGGAACCGTAGCGACTTATTCCATCGACCGCACGCTTCCTGCAGGGCTTTCCTTTAGTTCGACTACGGGAATCATCAGTGGAATTCCCACGGCTTTAAGTTCGATGCAGACCTATGTGATCACGGCTAGAAATAGCACGGGATCGGCGACGGCGAGTATTGACATTTCGGTGGTGATTGCGCCGCCGTCTAATTTGGCCTACTTCAGTCCCACTCGATTAATACAAGATAGTACGTTAGCACCGGTTAGACCGACCTATTCCGGTTTAGCGACTGCCTTCACGATAGACAAACCTTTGCCTTTAGGGCTCACATTCAACAATGCGACGGGAGAAATTACGGGTAAACCGAGCGTCTTCACGGGACTTATACGCTATATCGTAACGGCCTCCAATTCGACGGGGTCTACCTCTGCTCCTTTGGACTTAGAAGTATTAATTGCTCAGCCTAAAAATCTTTCCTACGCCACTCCTGTCATTTATGAGGAGGAAGTGCCCATCACTCCGTTAAATCCAAGCGTGACCGGAAAAGTAGATACGTATACGATTGACAAAGCGTTGCCGGATGGTTTGACGCTTAATCCGATCACAGGGGTTATATCTGGGACTCCTACGAAGGCGATTCCATTAACGGAATACTGGGTAACGGCTACTAATACGACGGGATCTGCCAGGGCACGACTTGTGATCACGGTATTAATCGCAAGACCCCATATTACGTATCCAGAGCCTATGCTAGGATCGCAAATTAATCCGGTATATACTGGCGTTGACTTATTTTTCCCAGGGAAAACGAACGCGGATTTAATCCCTGTTATCAAAGGTGTCGTGGGAAGTATTGTGATAAACCGGCCATTGCCTACTGGATTAGTATTCGATCCTGCCACCGGAATCATTTCAGGTACACCTACCGTTTTAAGTCCGCCTACTACCTATGTGGTCACCATTACGAATAGCACCGCCGCTACTACGGACACTATTCGGATTGCCACGGTTATTCCGCGTCCGAGCAGTTTGAATTATACCACTCCTCAGACCTATATTGAGAAGATTAAAATCAGTGCGTTGAACCCGAGTGTTCAGGGAAATCCAACGGTCTATACGGTAGACAAACCGCTGCCGGCTGGTTTAACATTGAATCCTTTGACAGGATCCATTACGGGAACGCCTACGAAAGCACAAGACTTTACGGATTATGTGATTACGGCCACTAATTCAACGGGATACGACACCTTTACGATTTCAATTAAAGTCTTAATCGCCTTCCCTGAGATCGATTACCCTGCAACTGGGGTATTCAAACAAGGTGTAGCTGTGAGCTTCAAGCCGGTCGTTGTAGGAATTGTCGATGTTTTCGCGATCGATTCTTTATTGCCGGCAGGGCTAAGTTTTGACGCAAAAACGGGTCTCATTTCTGGCACGCCTACTTGGCCAGCGAAACCTAGAACCTATATTATTACGGCAACGAATTCCACTGGGCCTGGCCTGGACAGCACGACGATTACGGTGTTAGAAGATGTGAATTATGACACGGACAAAGATGGTTACACGGATATCGTGGAGATAGGTGGTGATCGAAATAATCCGGTGGATACAGATAAAGACGGGCTTCCAGATTACAATGATTTAGATTCCGATGGGGATGAAATCAAAGACGAATGGGAAAATGATTTGAATTATGGCGGCCTACCTGATTGCGATCATGACGGGGTGGATAACCGCATTGACCCAGATGCCTGTGACCCGGTGGCCTTCCAAGGGATTTCGCCGAATGGAGATGGTAAAAATGATTATTTAGTCATTCCAGGCGTCATGCGTACGACGCCTAATACCTTAACGGTCCTAGATCGAGGTGGAAATATCGTATTCGAAGCAAAAGATTATGGCAATAATTGGGGCGGTGAAACGAACCGAGGGAATCCGATTTTAGCGGGAGATGGTCTATTACCTGACGGCGTATATTTCTATATTTTAGACTATAATGACGTGAGACCTCGCGTTTCTACTTATATTTACATCAATCGTTTGAAGAAATAAATGAAATTACGGATTGTGATTTTAGGGTGTTTGTTAGTTTTAGCTGGCCAAATAAAGGCCCAGACTGACCCTGTATTCTCCTTATTTCGATTGTACCCACAAATCATAAACCCTACGTTCGTAGGAGCTAGCGATAAGAACGAAATCATTCTCGTAAACCGCAACCAATGGACTTCGATGCCGGGGACACCCGTCACCACTGCCCTGATGGGAAACTTTAATTGGGGAGAGAAAATGGGCGTGGGATTCACGGCATTTCTGGATCAATTAGGCCCTGTGAAAGCGACTTCAGTGAACAGCGATTTTGCCTATCACTCCTTGATTAATGAAAAATGGGCGCTCTCAGGTGGGATTCGCGTGGGGGTGACTAATTTAGCTTTGGACTTTGCGGGACTGAGTTTATTAGATCAAACAGATGAGTTATTTACGCAAAATTATTCTACCGGTTTACAGATCAATTCAGGCTGGGGGATTCGCCTGGCGAAAGAAGATAAGTTCTATGTGAGTATTTCTCAACCAAGGATGCTTTGGAATGATTTTGGCCTCCAAAACGGGAAATACAAAGACGCCTCCTTCTATTATGGTATGATAGGCAAAAAACAAGTTTTAAGTCAAGCCGTTAGTATTCATACAAATGCCATTGTGCGCGCGGCAGCTGACCTACCCTTGAGTTATGACATTAACTTGACCGGATCGTTTTATGAATTACTCGATGTGGGTTTTGGCTATCGAAATGAAAACGCTATCGGCATTAACCTAGGTGTTCAATTTAGTCCCACCGTTTACTTAGGCTACCAATACGAGATGCCTACAAACACGATTTCTAAAATTACGAATCAGACCCACGAATTCGTGTTAAAGTTCCAATTCGAACGCGTCAACTAACGCGTCTCTACTACCTCTAACTCCGAGAACAAGTTCAAGCCCTCACCCCCGGCTAAGTAAAGCACTTCCACTAAAACCGCTTGCGTATACCATCCATCCGCATCTGAATTTCCGAATAATTGAAAGTCTGCCATGATTAAACCCAAGCAAAGCAGGAAATTACAGATGACAAAAAGGGCTGCAGGAAGTTTTGCAGGAGAGACTTTGAATGCTTTCAAATAACCTTCTGTGGCATAAAAGAAGAAAGGTAATACGAGTAATGTTTTGATATTTTTCATGTTGTTTTCGTTTTTGAATACCCAAAATTGCGTCAGTAGTTCGCCAAAAGTTGGCGTACTACAAAGAATTTACTAGATTCGCCTCTGATGAATACAACAGATCGTCTCAAAGAACTGAATAACCTATTTCTGCGAAAGACTTTTCCTTTGCGCGCGGCAACGGTGAGTGATTATTTCACGGAACATTTTGACCAACTCAGCTATAGCGAACGCAGTTTCAGCCGCGACCTAAAAGCGTTGAAAGAAAAACTAGCGGAACGTTATCCCAGCCTAGAAGAGTCGGAGGGCGACTTAATTCGCTATTCTAAATCAGAAAACCGCTTTTACTATATCCGCGATGACATCAGCGCCTTTCCTTCTTTCTCAGATAAAGAACTAGACCAAATCGCCTCCATCATCGATTTCAACAAACATTTATTTACGGGTGGAAATGGGAATGGGATAGTGAATAAGTTGCGGGCGATCTCTTTGGAAAACAACCTCCTAAAACACGAAGAACTGGCGAACTGGCCAGCCATCGAATTAATTAACGAGGGGGATCGCTCCGGATCAGAACACCTCAAATTTCTGGTAGACGCTATCGCAGGAAAGAGATTAATTGAAATTTCACACAAAGGCTTAGCGGCCACCTCTAAAGCAAAAACCATCACTGGGCTCCCCTTGCTGATAAAGGAATACAATAATGGCTGGTATACCGGCTGGTATGTAGTTTTTCAAGAGATATCTGACTTACAAACAAACATTTCGCTAGATAAACTTCGGCTCTTTGCGTTAGATCGAATCGAATCCCTTCGCCTCAGTCAGACACTCCATAAAACCCGAATTCATCCTGATTTCCGCCCCTCTGATTTCTTTAAAAATAGCTTAGGGCTATTCAGGGGTGTTAGCGCCGCCGAGCGTATCCTGATACAAGTGCAAGAAAACTCGTGGATAAAAGAGTATGTGACTAAATACCCCATCCACTCCTCCCAAAAAATACTAGACGCCCATCATTTTACCTTGTCCTTAGAAATTAATCAGGAATTAGAAAACTTTCTACTGCGCTATTCCACTGAATTACAGGTAATTGAACCTGCATATTTACGAGAAAAGATGCACGCAACTTTAGCGATAGCCCTATCACTTTATCAATAAACTGATAATCTGATAGACCGGTGTTTGATAACCGAGAAATAGACCTACCTTCGCTTATTACAAAATCAATTAGTGGTTTGGTGTGCATCAAGATGAAAGAATTTTTCTTTCATCTTTTTTTTGATTTAGGAGGCAAGTAGTTTAGCTAAGTCTTTGGCTTTTAATTGCAAACCTATTTCCTACACATGAACAACCTACAAAATTCACGCCGGGAATTCCTAAAGAACGCCGGCCTATTAGGAGCTGCTGCAGCTTTCCCCAATATACTTTCGAAATTACCTGGAGAAAAAGTCAATCTTGCCTGTATCGGCATTGGTAACCAAGGCGGCTTAGACGTCATGTCTTTATATAACACGGGTTTAGCGAATATCGTCGCCCTTTGTGATGTGGACATGGGTGCTCCGCAGACTTTAAAAGTATTAGAGAAATTCCCAGATGTTCCTCGCTTCCAAGATTTCCGTCAGATGTTTGACAAAATGGGATCGAAGATCGAGGCCGTTTCCATTGGTGTTCCTGATCATTCCCACTTCCCTATCACGATGATGGCGCTGGGTCTAGGCAAACACGTGTTTGTGGAGAAACCCATGGCGCGTACCTTTAATGAAATCGAATTGATGATGGCAGCGGCGCGCAAGCACCCGAAAGTAGTCACTCAAATGGGTAACCAAGGCCACTCCGAAGGAAATTACTTCCAATTCAAGGCTTGGAAAGAAGCAGGAATTATTAAGGATGTGACGTCGATGACGGCTCACATGAATTCGCCTCGTAGATGGCATAGCTGGGATCCGAAGATCACTAAATTTCCGGCAGCAGAATCGATTCCTTCTTCTTTAGACTGGGATATTTGGCAAGGAGTTGTTCAGCCACATGAGTACCAAAAAGATTTTGTGAACGGTCAATGGCGTTGCTGGTTTGACTATGGTTTAGGTGCACTGGGTGACTGGGGTGCTCATATCATGGATACGGCACACGAGTTTTTGGACTTAGGCTTACCTACAGAAATCAATATGCTACGGGCAGATGGTCACAATAATTTCTTCTACCCGATGTCATCCACGATTCAGTTTAAATTCCCTGAGCGCAAGAATATGCCTGCGATGGATATCACGTGGTATGATGGCGTAAACAACATTCCACCGGTACCATCGAATTATGGAACCAACGAACTAGATCCGAATATTCCACCAGCGGCCAATGGCAAAATCCAACCCGCTAAATTAAATCCAGGCAAAATTATCTACAGCAAGGATTTAACCTTCAAAGGTGGATCGCACGGAAGTACGCTTTCGATTTTAGGCGATGCGGGCAAGGATTTAAAATTACCTGAAGTGCAGGCAAGTCCTTCGAATCACTATGCGAACTTCTTGAAAGCGTGTATGGGTCAAGAAAAGACGCGTTCTCCTTTCGAAATCGCGGGTCCATTAAGCCAAGTGTTCTCACTCGGTGTCATGGCACAAAAACTGAATACGAAATTACAATTCGATCGCAAGACGAAACAAATTACGAACAACTCCTTAGCGAATTCTCTTTTAGTGGGAGCGCCGCCAAGAAAAGGTTGGGAGCAATACTATAAAATCTAAAATTCCGGCACTTCGTCTGGGATGAGTAATCTACCGGCTGTGGCCGCTTTGATTTGTTCAATAGAAACCCCGTGGGCACGCTCTTTTAATAGAAAGCCGCCTTCGGGGTTTATGTCAATCACGGCTAAATCGGTTATAATTCGTGTGACGCAGCGTTCCCCCGTTAAAGGCAAATCACAAGAAGAGACTAATTTCGATTTTCCATCGGAGGTCAAATGCAACATCGCCACAATGACTCTGTCTGCGGAAGCGACTAGGTCCATCGCCCCTCCCATCCCTTTGACCATTTTGCCAGGTACTTTCCAATTCGCTAAATCCCCGCGCTCAGAAACCTGCATTCCCCCTAAAATCGTCACGTCAATATGGTCGCCACGGATCATTGCAAAACTTTCGGCGGAACTAAATAGAGAACCACCCTTTAAAATCGTAATCGGACGCTTGCTCGCATTGATTAAATCGGGATCTTCTTGACCAGGTTCGGCTAAAGGGCCAATGCCTAATAATCCATTTTCTGATTGTAATATCACTTTCATTCCTGGTGGAATATGGTTTGAGACCCGCGTAGGAATGCCGATGCCAAGGTTGACATAATCACCGTCTTTGATTTCTTTCGCTAAACGGCGGGCAATGATTTCCTTCTTTTCATCTTCTGAATGAGCTAAGGCACCGAATTTTTCAATGGGTTTGACATAGTTTGATCCCTGAAAAATACGCTGCACATAGATACCTGGCGTGTGGATTTCGTTCGGGTCTAGCGAACCTGCGGGCACTAGTTCTTCTACTTCGGCGATGGTGATTTTACCTGCTGGAGCTATGACTGGATTGAAATTGCGGGAGGTTCCTTTGTAAATCAAATTGCCATCCGTGTCCCCTTTCCAAGCTTTCACAAATGCAAAATCTGCTGTAAGCGCGGTTTCTAAGAGGTATTTCTTTCCCCCAAACTCCCGCACTTCTTTCCCCTCAGCTACTTCTGTCCCTACTCCTGCCGGCGTGAAAAAGGCGGGAATCCCTGCACCACCGCAACGGATGCGTTCCGCTAAGGTTCCCTGAGGAACAAGTTCCACAGATAAGTGCCCTTCTAGAATCAACGCTTCTAATAAGTGATTTTCGCCCACATAGGAACAGATGAGCTTATTGATGGCTCGGGAGGCGACTAATTTACCTAAGCCAAAGCCTTCGATTCCCGCTTCATTCGAGATACAAAGTATTTCGGCAGTACCTGCTGCCAGCAAGGCATCGATCGCATTTTCTGGGATTCCAGTTAATCCAAAACCGCCAAACAACATCGATGAGCCCGATGTAACATCAAAAATGGCCTCAAAAGCCGAATCGTAAACCTTGTTCATTGGGTTAAATTAAACAGAATATTCTTATCTTGTAGCTGATTAATATCAAGTTTTGGCAATACTAGCTCCGCTGTTCGGCATTTTCACTTCCTTTATTCTCTTGTACTACCTTAGTTCATTGAATAGATCCAATACGTTTTTGGCCTTGTTTTTCTTGTGCTGCAATTCCGTATTGATGGTGTATTTTGGCTTGCATTATAGTAAAATCGAGTTTTGGGAGGGCATCTGTTTCGTCCATTTTCTACCACTCTCCTTCTTGCTCGGCCCTGCTTTGTTTTTTTATGTCAAACACACCGTTTCAGAAGACAAGCAACTTCACCTGTCTGATTTATTGCATTTGATTCCGGCGATTTTTACGGGATTAGCCACCTTACCTTTCACGACTTTGTCCTTAGCGACAAAGACGGCGATGGCGCACGAGATTGTGAATATCACCGAAGATTATAATTTGAATTTCCAATGGGTCACTTTTGAACAGATTTTATATGGCCGTTCTATCCATTTAATTCTCTATTGTGTGGCTTCTGTGATCTATTTTCTTGTGAATAAGCGTCATCTCCTGCTGAAATACGGTGCTTTACCCTCGAATCATCGCTTGATTCAGAAATGGATTTTCTCCTTGATCTTTTTGCAATTAGTGATTGCCTCGAATAGTTTGGGGCACATGATTACCATTTATGCGCATAATTATGCGATTTTTGGCATTCCATCGAATGTCATTTTCAGCGAGGCTCGCTTCTTTGCGATCTGTGGAGGAGGTTTTTTTGTCCAAAACTTCATTTTGTTTTTATTTCCCAAAATCCTCTACGGTAACGTTTCCTACGAAGTGGAGCTAAATGCAGGCACGATCTTGCAAGAAATCAAATCTAGTTTAGCCAAGAAATCGAGTAGCTTTTATGCCTTTGAAAGGGAGTTAGAGGGTTATTTAGCCTCCCATCCCTTTGTAAAAAAGGACTTCTCCTTGTCGCAAATGTCCTTTGACCTAAAAATGCCCGAGCGATTCCTGTCGAATTACTTCAATAAGGAGATGGAAAAGACCTTTGGAGAATGGAAAAATGATTTGCGCATTGAGTATGCGTGTCAATTAATAGAGGAGGGAAATGCGAAGAAGATCACCATCGAAGCCATTTCAACAGATGCTGGTTTCGTCTCGCGTTCAAAATTCATCGATGCCTTCAAGGCGCGCAAAGGAGTAACCCCTTCTGTGTATATCAAAGAAAAGGCAGGAGCCTAAGCCCCCGCCTTTATCCACTTATTTACTTGCTGGCAGTAGACCTAACTGAGTCATCAATACCATATTGTCCATGAAATCTTGCTCTTCAGCAATTTTTCCATCCTTCATTTTCACGATTGTACAACCGATAACGTCTACCGATTTTCCCGTTGCAGGAATGCCAAAGAAATTACCCGTGTGCTTTCCTTTGAACTGCCAGTACTTGACTAATTTGTCGCCATCCGCAAAAATTTCCTTCACCGTAAATTGACGCTCCGTGAAACCTGTGACAAAGTTTTCATAATAGGCTTTGCAATTTGCTTTGCCTTTTACTTCAGGCACAGTATGCAATACGGCATCCTCCACGTAAGCTGAATCCAAGATATTAGTACGACCTTCATTGATAGCTACTTCCCAAACACGCCCGTAATAAGCTACGTTAGCTTTACCTACAATGGCATTTTGATCCGACTCTGACGTGCAAGAGAATAATCCCGCCGCCACACAAAGTGATAAAATAAGTTTTTTCATTGTTATTGTTTTTTGATGTTTGCCAAACCTAGTACATCTCCCTCGCTATTGCTCATTTAGAACGAGCGAATATGTTCCCTTTTGCGCATTTGGGAACAAATGCATTCTCCTTTTCTTTCCACAGACCCTTTTTTCAAGTGTACTTGCTGACCTAATCAAAAAAATTAATCTCAATGAAAAAATTTGTTCTAGCAGGTGCGATCATCGCATCGACATTCAGTGTCTCGGCACAAACGACAGCAGGTAAGTATTTCTCTGGCCCAGATGCTGGAAAAGCATTTCAATTAGGTTCTGAAAAAAGCAGCCAGGTAGTATTAGATGCGGTTAAAGCATACAATGCAAATGATTCTGAAAAGGAACTAACGTATTACTCTTCAGAAATGCAAAAGGATATGATTGAATTCAACAAGAAATGGCACAACTATATCAAGAATGTAAATGATGTACCTATGGCGATCTTGCCTATTAAAGTAGCCGGTTCAAAGAATGAAATTGTATTATTGCAATCAGAGGAAACGCGTGAAGCAAAAGATGGTTCAAAAGAGAAAATGAATCTTTTTGAGATATTCGAAATAAACAAGGATGGCAAAATCAGTAACTTCAATCAATACTCGAAAATTCCATCGACTAACGAATTCGGCAAAACAACAGGCGGAAAATATATTACGGAGGATCCTAAGAATGAAGTAAACGGCAGAGCATTCCAATTCTCAAATCGCGGTGAGATTGAAGCTATGGAGAAATTCAACAAAGCCTATAATGCGATGGATGTTGCTACAGTGTTAACTTTCTTCGCTGAAAAGGTGAAAATCACTGACTTTGATGGCAACAAATCAGAGTTGACAAAAAAAGACCTTAGCCAAATGATGGATGGTTATACTTCACTAGACTGGAAATTTACAAGCATTCTTCCTATTAAGATCGCCTATACGGATCCTGTTTCAGGTGTATTTGTCACTTCTACTGAGAAGCGTGTTTCTAAGGATGGTTCTGTTTGGAACAAATCGTTAGTTGAAATTTTCCAATTTGATTTAAACGGAAAAATCTCCGGTATTGATCAATATTCTCAAGGGAGAAAATAATCCTTGCTAAGCATTTTTAAAGAGGCCGGAGGACATTGTTCTTCGGCGTCTTATTTTAACCGCTGTTTCCTAAAACTCGACGGTGCCTCCCCTGTCCATTTCTTGAAGATCCGGTTGAAATAGGAAAGACTTTCGAAGCCAGACTCGAAGCAGGTCTCCGTTACATTCTTGTCTTGAATCAAGAGTTTCTTCGCGTATTGAACACGGTATTGATTCACGAAATCGGTGTAAGTTAGTTTCGTCGTTTTCTTAAAATAACGGCAAAAGGCCGGAAGTGAAAGGTTAACTTCGTTCGCGATTTGCTGGGTGTCGATGGGTTTTTGGAAATTTGCTTCGACGAATTGATGGATGCGGTGCATCCGTTCTTGTTGTTTGAGGATAGTTTGGTTAGAAATAGGGTGCACATCGAGATCCTCATATTCGTCTGATTCTGCCAAAAACTGGAAGATGCTCATCAGCTCCACAAACTGATGAAATCGATCCAAATGTGCTAATTTTTTCAACCGTACACCGGCAATCCGCTTCGTTTCACCTGTAAAAGCCAATCCCGTTTTCGCCCGTTCCATCAGATCTACGACCTTTTTTAATTCGGGAATTCGGACCAAGCCACTCTCGAAATAAGTCTCTGGAAACTGAATCACAACCGTCTCCACCGTTGCTTTTACGCCATAATCGAAATTCAAGTGGGGAATATAAGATCCGATTAAGGCCAAATCGCATCCCTCATAGGTCGAGATATGTTCCCCAATGTGGCGAATTCCTTTATCTGCCTCTACATACACTAATTCGATTTCGGGGTGAAAATGCCAATAGAAAACTTCATTCAATTTAGGGGTCAACAGGAACCTAAACGAACTATCACTATCCGGCAGAATTTGCTCTAAATTCAATTTCATTTGCCTAAAATAGTTAAATGATGAAATAAAATATCAATACAGTGCAAATAATTATCAATAGAGCAGAAAAAAAGAGGCTCAGGTCGCTATACCTTTGGCATACAAAATAAACACCTATGAAAACTGACATCCCTAACAACGGCCACTACGATATTCCCGGCAATCCCTCCACCGCAAAGAGCAGTGCGGTAAAATTAAACGACCGTTCGAACGGCGAGCCACTTCGTGTATTAAGCGAAGAGGATTGGGCGTTTTGGAAACATAATGGCTATGTCGTGATTAAGCAGGCGGTTCCGAGAGAACAAGCATTGAAGACTGCGGCATTCTTGTATGAGTTTGAAGAGAAAGATCCGAATGATTCCTCCACCTGGTATACGGCGCCACGGGCTGAAATGAAGATGAAAGAGCTGGCGAACACGGGAATGGTGGAATGTTATAATAGCCAATTGCAGTGGGATAATCGATCAGAACAGCGGGTTTATGATGCTTTTGCTGATATTTGGGGGACGGAGAAATTGTGGGTGACTATCGATCGCGCGAATTTGAATTTCCCTATTCGTCCAGGTCACGAATACAAAGCCTTTATTCACTGGGATTACGATCCAGAAACGAGACCTGTGAATGTGCAAGGAGTTTTGGCCTTAGCGGATCAATTAGATGAGAATATGGGAGGTTTTCAGTGCATCCCTGAACTTTTTCGCAATTATGATACCTGGAAATTAACACAACCGGAGGATCGCAATCGCTTCCTTCCAGATACGACCGGCTTTACCCCTACTAAAGTCAAATTAGAAGCAGGAGACCTGTTGATTTTCAATAGCTTGCAACCTCACGGAATCCGAGCGAATAATAGCGACAAAGTACGTTGTGCCCAATACATCTCGATGATGCCAGCGGAGGAAGATAACGATTCCTTGCGCGAATGGCGCGTAAACTCGTGGCGAGACCGCATCGCTCCTGAAGGCTATGCTTTCCCAGGCGATCCGCGCAAATGGGAACAAACGAAATACGAAACGGCTAGCCTGAATGCATTAGGTAAAAAGATTCTCGGATTAGATCGCTGGTAAAAACAGCAAAATAATTCTTACATTAGGGCATGAAAAAACTGCTCCTTCTTTTCGCCTTAATCAGCTTTAGCACCACCGCGCAAATCGCTGAGAAAGTAAAATCCATGAAAGCCCACACGGGTTATTTCAACTTCTACTACGATGAGTCGAATGACAAGATCTTTTTAGAAGTCAAAAAGCTGAATGAGGAGTTTTTATATACCTATTCCCTAGCGCAAGGCGTGGGAAACAATGACCTCGGATTAGACCGCGGACAACTAGGAAACGAGCAAGTGGTCTTCTTTGAAAAACAAGGAAACAAAATCTTCTTAGTTCAACCGAATACCCAATACCGGGCGAATACGAGCAATGCTTTGGAGAAATTATCAGTTCAACAAGCTTTCGCGAAATCGGTCCTATTTGGATTCAAAATTGAGAGCTCTTCTGATGGTGTTTACATTATCGACATCACCGATTTTCTGATGCAAGACGCGCATGGCGTATTAAAGCGCTTAACGCAGGCTAAACAAGGAAGCTATAGTTTAGATAAGTCCAAAAGCTCTTTGGCCTTAGACCGCACGAAATCATTCCCTAAAAACACGGAATTCGAGGCGCGCCTGACTTTTGCAGGCAATGGAACAGGGGCTGAAGTTCGCTCCGTAGTGCCTAATGCAGATTACGTGACGGTGGTAGAACACCATTCATTCATCGAATTACCGGACAATAAATACGAGCCACGCTTGTTTGATCCACGTTCAGGAGCAAACGCGATTTCTTTCCAAGATTATTCTTCCCCAGTCAATGAGGTGGTATTGAAGCAGTGGATTACGCGCCACCGGTTGGAGAAAAAAGACCCTAAAGCTGCCGTTAGCGAGGCAGTTAAGCCGATCATCTATTATTTAGACAATGGCACCCCAGAACCGGTTCGCTCAGCCTTGATGGAGGGTGGCCGCTGGTGGAATCAGGCATTCGAGTCGATCGGATACAAAGATGCTTTCCAAGTCAAATTATTGCCGGAGGACGCAGATCCAATGGATGTACGCTACCACGTCATCCAATGGGTGCACCGTTCTACGCGGGGCTGGAGTTACGGCGCTTCGATTACAGATCCGCGTACGGGCGAAATTATGAAGGGCCATGTGAGTCTAGGGAGCCTTAGAATCCGCCAAGATTTCTTGATCGCACAGGCGCTGATGAACGCCCCTTTTGCAGTTGATGGTTCGGCGAATGGGCCAATGATGGCGATGTCTTTGGCTCGTATTAGACAACTGGCGGCACACGAAATAGGCCATACACTAGGTTTTGCCCACAATTATGCAGCAAGTGCTCGGGAGAATTCGAGCGTGATGGATTATCCCCATCCACAGATTGACTTCAAAGGAGATCAAATGGATTTCAGCCACGCCTACGACACAAAAATCGGGGATTGGGATAAAGTATCAGTTGATTACGCTTACGGCGATCACAAAACAACAGCTGAATTAAATCAAGTCATTGATAAAGCCTATGCCAAAGGTCTTCGCTTCATCACCGACTCCGACGCGCGCAACCCGGGTGGAGCGCATATCTATGCACACCTTTGGGACAATGGAAAAACGATTGTAGACGAACTTGAACACCTTTTAGCCGTACGCAAAAAAGCGATCGCAAACTTCTCCGTTCACAACATTCGCCTGAACGAAACCTATTCTCACCTGGAAGACGTCTTCGTTCCCTTGTATTTCTTACATCGTTACCAAACCGAAGCGACCACGAAAATCATAGGCGGTTCTGAATACACTTACGCGGTGAGAGGTGGTAAGGAATTAGTCCTGGAACCAGCCTCTGTTGCGTTGCAAACGCAAGCTTTAAAAGCAGTGACCCAGACTTTGGACGCGCGAACACTAGCGATTCCTAAGGATAAATTAGCCCTCTTCCCTCCACGCGCTTTTAATAACGACCGAACTCGCGAATCGTTTAAAGGCAAGACCGGCATCACATTTGATCCGATGGGCGCCGTAGAATCGGCAGCCGATTTCACCTTGGACTTCTTATTACATCCAGATCGCTTATCTCGTCTAGCAGGTAATAAAGCGGTGAATGCGCAGCAATTAGGGGTTTCTGAGACATTAAGCACCTTGTTAAACGCGACCCTGTACACAGCGCACACGGATCCCTATTTGCAAGCCACGCAAGAGACCATCAATTTCAAAGTAGTTTCGTCTTTATTGAATGTGTTAAATGCGCCATCCATTTCTCCTTTAGCGGCGGCAGAAGTGAATGAGTCTGTTAAAGGAATTCGATTTATGTACAGCAAAAAGCCTGGCGCTTTCGCAAGTTATCTTGTTCAAACAATCGATCAATTCAAAGCGAATCCAGCGGATTGGAAACCGATGCAGACGCCGATGATTCCGGATGGTGCGCCTATTGGCATGGATTGTTTCGAATAGGCTGTACTCGTTTGAACACATTTGGCCCTATTTGGCCAAAGGATGTATCCTGCGGTTAGCGTAGCTTTATTCCATA
The DNA here is from genome assembly GCF_004307425.1 of Aquirufa antheringensis. Taxonomy (GTDB): domain Bacteria; phylum Bacteroidota; class Bacteroidia; order Cytophagales; family Spirosomataceae; genus Aquirufa; species Aquirufa antheringensis. Next base: position 410,545 of record NZ_SEWZ01000001.1, on the reverse strand, counting down.
GAAATTAAAACGCTATGGAAACAAAATACTATCTCTGCAAAAGTCCTTTTTACGTTTTATTAATGGGAAAAGAGGGGCGTGAAGTAAGCGTCCGTAATGGGATGATTGAAGTCTACTCACTTCGATTATTTCGCTGGAAAAAATTAGTGAATACCTTCCCAGTAAATGACGTGGTTCAGGTACGGACAATCGAAAATCTGGTACTAGCAGACACCTTCATCGCCCTCACGAAGAATCGTTTTTGTTCGCTGCGGCATTTACGGCCTAAAGAAGCTTTCGGATTGAAGAGTTATGTAGCGATGATGCTTTAGATGACCAAGTAAATCGACAAAATAAGTAAAGCAATTCCCAGTAATTGTAAAGCCTTCACTTTTTCGCGGTAGAGGATTTGGCCAAAAATCAAGGTTAAAACGAGTTGTGATTTACTGACAAAGATGATTTGTGTAATCGTTGCGGTCTTGTAGGCAATGTTCAGAAAAATCGATCCTAAAATAATGAAGAGGGCGAGCATTCGGATGGGTGTTTGAGGGATTTGCTGCCATTTTTGCTTTTGGAAAAGAAGAAAAACTCCTACACAGAGGGTCACGCACAATTCTAATAAAAAGGAAAACGGGATTACGCCGAGCCAAGCCACAGGATACTTAAATAAAGCATAGGATACGCCCCAGAAAAACGAAGCTAAAATACTGCCTCCTAAAGCCTTCATAAAAGAGCTTATCGAGCTAAAATGCCAATCACTTTGGAAGAGTAAAAATAGACCTGCCAAGACAAAGAGGCTTGCCATCGAATAGCTAAATCCCCAAGACTCCCCTAAAAATAAGACCGCGGTCAGCAAGCCAAAGAGATTAATCGAAGAAACAGGCGCTACCAGTGAGACAGCCTCAGATTTCATGGAGCGAACAAAAAAATACAGGCCAAACGAACTAAAAATGCACAAACCAATACTCATCACCAGTTGCGAGGTCGTAAATACCGGTCGCTCACCTACCCAAGGGGTGAAAATCCCCCACTGATAATCCACCAAATAACAAAGACCAAAAAACGAAGTGGTATACAAGCCTCTACTAAAAATGACTTGCAAAAAGGGGGCATCCTGAATCGCTTTTTTCCAATAGGCATTACTAAAGCCATAAAAAGCAGAACTTAATAGTATATACAAAAAACCTAACATGCCGCTTCTATAATGGCCACCTGCTGATTTACCCAGCCTTTATCACAACTGTAAATATAGAGCAGGTTGATTTGATTCATCGCTGCGCGAGCCTGCACTTTATTGCCTTTCAGGATAAAGTATCTGGCTTTTAACAAATACAATTTATTCAGATTGTGTTTCTCGGGAAACGAAAAATTAATCAACAAATCATCCACGACAAAGTCCTCTATTAAATCAAACTGGCTTATATCCTGCTGATACACTTCTAATAATCGATAGAAAAAGACCAAAAGGGAAAGCTTAGAAGAGAAGTCCTGCAATCCTTTATAGAAATGAAAAACGGTTTCCGATTTTGATTCCAAGATATAATCCCAGGCAGCAATTCGACCTTTTAAATTAGGGTGCATACCTTCCTGAAAAAATTGTTTACTCAACGCTAAGTGATGCTGGGCACCCGGGATATCCCTTAACTCGAAGGCTAGCTGGCATAACATCAGATTTTTAAAGACCGGCATATCTTCCACTAAATCCTCTGAAGTCGCTAGAAGCCATTTACCATAGTAGCCTTGTAAGCCATCCTCTTCCACAAATAACTGCAATAGAATTCGCTGAGCCAGTTCATTCGTCTTCAATAATTCAGCAACATAGTTGATGACTGCCTCGTTATTTTGACAACTTTGCACATATATCGATTGGAAGGACACGTAGAGTCGCCAAGTCACATCCTCACTCTTCGTGTCAAATGGGATTTCGAAGATTTGGGTCAATAAATCGAAATTTTTGACTTCTAAACAAAGGTCAATAATCGATTTAAACTGGTATACCTCATCCCAAGTCTTCATTTGAAATTGCTGAACTATCCCTAAGATAATTTGATCATCTTTTCGATTTCCCAAGCGATTCAAAATGAGCATTTCGTTGAAAAAATCTTTTTCGAATTGACTTACTGCTTGCTGAAAAGAGGTGAAATCAGCATAGCCCATTCCTTTACAAAGGCTATCTAGCGTAAATCGCGAGGCATTCGTGGGTCCCTTAATAATGCCAAAAAGCCTCCTCAACGTATTATACGAAATAGAGATTTTAGCTTTTCGCTCTAGTTCTTCGCTTAGTTTTTGGCAGGAATAGGCATCGATCACCTGAATACCATACACATCTTGGATGATTTTAACTAACCACTTCTTTTCATGAAAACTGATGGGTACCGATGCTGGCATAGATTTAGAACAATTACCACTCAATATACGATTTAATTCATTCAGGCCAAATCTGCCATTCCAACAGAAGACCTGTTGAGTCTATTTGGACTCATTTGGACAATTTTGCAGCGGATGCATTTGTTCCCTTTTGCGGATTTGGGAACATTTATTTTTTAAGAGAGTGGAAGACCTAACTTGGAGCGATTTCAAAAATTTTACCTTAGCATGGCACTTTTTTAAAATCATTTTCGTTTTGTAAAAAACCAAATAATCAACGCCATGAAACGTATAACAACTATCACCTTGTACCTTTTTATTGCTGCTCTGGTTTTTTCTTGCCAAAAAGAGGATACATCCTCTGGCACAGGAAAATTAGCTTTAAGTGTTACCGACTCCCCCATTGATGCTAGTAATGTGAAAGCAGTTTATGTCACCTTTACAGGATTAGAATACCAAAACAGCGCCGGCAACTGGACAACTGCTTCCGAATTTACTACTCCACAAATTGTTAATTTACTTGATTTGCAAAATGGAAAGTCTTCTTTATTAGGCGAATATAGTTTAAGCTCTGGAATCTACACAGGACTTCGCTTTAAATTAGATGCTCCCACTAGAGGAGCAAATACCCCAACAAATCCAGGATGTTATGTCGAATTAACCACTGGTGAAAAGAAACCATTATATGTTCCAAGTGGCTCCCAATCAGGCTATAAAGCGATAGGCAATTTTACCGTACCTATTAATGGAACAGTCTCTGTTACCTCAGATTTTGATCTTAGAAAATCAATTATTTTGACTGGCTCAGGAAGTACCTACATCTTGAATCCTACCATTAAAATTATTGTAAATAATCAAGCCGGAGAGATAAAAGGGACTATTTCAAATTTACTTAATACAAGCAAGTATGTAGTCTATGTGTATGAAAAAGATAAATACACAACTAGCGAGAGTAACGAACCCTCAGGAGAAAATGTACGATTCCCTGGGGCCACCACAAGTACTAAGGTAGATTTAACAGGAAACTTCCAATTCTCCTTTTTAGCTGCAGGAACGTATGAATTAATTGTGGTATCAGAAAATAGCTCAGGTATTCCTACGGTTGAAAAAATAATAACGGGAGTGCTTGTGGAAAGTAAAAAATCAACTCTAGTTTCGAGTAGTCTTTGATGCTTTTGTTTCATATGTAAGTATAAGACTTTAAACTTGCGGCCACTACAGTAAGTAGAAAACCAGTAGGAGTCTCAGACGAACTTGTGTTATTCGATTTATAATCCGAATTTTAAACAAAAAATCATGCGTTTTTTCACCCTAGTATGTTGCATCATCAGTTCAATAGCCTTCGCTCAAAAACCACTCATTAATTACCACGCCGTTTCCTACAAACTCTATTCGACGATTAATAAAACAACCTATCGATTGGGAGTTTCTTTACCAAAAGAGTACAATGTAAAGAAAAAATACCCAGTGCTTTACATGCTAGACGGTTACTATGCCTCTGAAATTGCACATGGAACGCACAAAACATTGAAATTTTTCGAAGAGATTGACGATCTTATTTTGGTAACCATAGAAGGCACAGCCGTAACGAATAAGGATTGGTTTACGAAGCGATGGTCAGAATTAACATTCACAAAATTCCCCACCTATGACAGCACAACTTCGATCATGGAGGGCATACCTGCACCTGGATTAAAATCAGGCGATGGGAAGCGATTTTTGAATGTGATCAAAAATGAAATAATCCCTTTTATTGAAAAAAAGTACGCTACAAACGGACATCGAGGACTTTCTGGCCATTCACTTGGGGGCCTCTTCACCGCGAATGTCCTTTTCCATTCGCCCGAACTTTTTGACCATTATGCTATCAATAGCCCTTCTTTTGTCGATTGGAATAAAAATGATATCCTATTAGCAGAAAAGGAATTTGCATCTAAACACAAGAGTCTACCTGTCAAAGTATTTTTATCCTATGGTCAACTGGAGGACGAGGAAGGAATACAAAACATGAAAAATATAGCGACTTTATTCAAGAGTCATTATCCTGATATGGAAATTAAACTTGTTCTTTTTGATGATGAAGGTCATGCCTCTGTGATACCTGCCATGATCAGCAAAAGTATTAGATACTTATACGAAAGGAAGATTAAATAGTCTTTTTACTATATTTGAAAAAAGACTCTCTAAACCATGCAAAAAGTGTGCGTAATCGGTGCCGGACCTTCCGGAATCACCGCCTTAAAAAACCTGTTAGATCAAGGCCTGGAGGTTGTCTGTTATGATTTCAATACGGAAGTAGGCGGTAATTGGGTCTACAATGAGAAAACGGGACACTCCAGTGTTTTCGAGACGACGCACATCATTAGTTCGAAAACCTTATCGCAGTACGAGGACTTTACGTTCGATGACTTTGAAAAAGGAATGCCTGACTATCCTTCTCACGATCAACTGAGACGTTATTTTCAAGGCTATGCCGCCCATTTCAATCTGTATCCACACATTGAATTCAATACGTTAGTGAAATCTTGTGAACTAGACGAAGCGAAGAATTGGGTGGTAAAAACGGAGCATAATGGCGCCGAAAAAACAGAAACATTTACCCACCTTGTTGTTTGCAACGGTCACCATTGGCTACCAAGAATGCCTCAATATCCTGGGGAATTCAGTGGCAAATTCATGCATTCACACGAATTCAAAAAAGCAGAACCTTTTCGCGATCAACGTATTTTAGTGATTGGTGGGGGAAATTCAGCTTGCGACGTGGCCGTAGAAACGAGTCGCGTCAGCAAAAAGACAAGTATCAGCTGGAGAAGAGGGTACCGGATTGTGCCCAAATTTTTGTTTGGGAAACCGAGCGATGTAGTCGCTTCGCGCTTAGCCTGGTTACCTACCAATTTGAAATTTTTCTTGTCTGAATTATCCGTCAAAATATTCTCCGGATCCAATAAAAATTATGGACTACCTGAGCCAGAGCACAGTATCACGGCTACCCATCCCACGATCAATGAGGAATTATTGTATAAAGTGAGGCATGGCAAAGTGTTTCCTAAACCCGATATCGATCATTTTGAGGGCAAAATTGTCCATTTCAAAGATGGATCTGTGGAGGAATTTGATACGATCATTGCCTGTACGGGCTATATTTTAGAACATCCCTTCTTTAGAAAAGACTTCCTGAATTACAGTGAAGGCGATGTGCCTTTGTATTTAAAAATGCTGCACGAGAAATACGAAAATCTGTATTTCGTGGGCATGTTCCAGCCACTTGGTTGTATTTGGCCAGGTTCTGAATTGCAGAGTAAAATTGCGGCGAGAGCGATTAAGGGACTTTGGAAAAGACCAGAAAACATCGCTGAATTATGCCAAAGAGAGGTCACACATCCCCACCTCAATCAAATCAAAACCCCGCGACACACAATCACGGTGGATTTCCATTTGTTCATAAAACAACTCAAGAAGCATCTTCCTAAAAACTATGTGAGCAAAACCCCGGTTTCATGAAAGAAACGATCGTTTTTGTTCACGGTATGAGTCACGGCGCCTGGTGCTGGGAAGAGAATTTCGTCCCCTATTTCCAAGAACTAGGTTACGAATGCATCGCACTGAATCTACCTGGGCACGAAACGCCAGGCAGCTCTCGGCGTATTTCATATACTTTAGGCGATTATGTTCAGTCCCTATACCAAGTCGTTGCAAAACTAGAGCAGCCTCCCATCATCATCGGTCATTCCATGGGCGGTATGATTCTACAACGCTTTCTTAAAACGGGGAGGTGTAAAAAGGCTATTTTGATGTCTTCGGTTCCTCCTTCTGGCGTTTTGCGCGCGAGCTTGCGAGCGCTCTTTCGCTACCCAGGATTGATTCCCTATTTACTTCAATTGAATTTGCTTGGCGGATTCAAAAAGTATCCGCAATTAATGTTCAATGGAACTTCTCATTTCGCCTCTTTTATGTGCGCGGAATCGTTCCTTGCTTATTTGGGCTTATTTATTCCGGTCTTTCATCAAAGCTCCGTTCCCATACTAGTGGTGGGAGGTTCAGCTGATGGATTGATTACAGTAAAGGAATTTGAACAAACCTCAAAACACTACAACGCAAAGCTAGAAATCATCGAGGGAGGCTCGCATGATTTGATGCTGGATAAGGACTTTGAGTTAACGGCTCAGGTGATAAAAGAGTGGTTAGGTATTCCACATTTCAAATAAATTCCCGACCTTGCCAGCCTAAACCCCAAAAAGATGGCCAAAGGCATGAATTCCCAAAAGGCGGCAAAGAAAGAAGCCGTGAAAACTCCGAAGGAGAAAAAAGAAGAAAAAAGAGAAAAGAAGAAAGCAGGCTATCAATAGATAGCCTTTTCTTTTTAGTGCATTTGAAGTACTTTTGAGGCAGATGAGCACAAAAGACCCCAAGGTATTTTTCATTACCCCTCCTTTTACCCAGTTGAATACGCCCTACCCTGCGACGGCTTATTTGAAAGGTTTTTTGAATACCAAAGGTTTGGCCTCTTATCAGGCTGACTTAGGGCTGGAAGTCATTCTCCAGCTTTTTTCCGCTAACGGACTACAGAACTTATTTGCGCACATTGAAAATTCAGGCAAAAAAGGGAATGAAAATGGGCAGCGTATGCTTCGACTGAAACAGTCCTACATTCGCACGATTGACCCAGTTATTTCCTTTTTACACGATAAAAACCCCACCCTTGCGCATGTCATTGCGGAGCAAAACTACTTGCCGGAAGCGTCTCGTTTTCAGCAAGTATCAGATCTAGAATGGGCCTTTGGGAGTATGGGGGTGCGGGATAAAGCGCGGCATTTAGCGACGCTCTACTTAGAAGATATTTCTGATTTAATTATTGATGCGGTCGATCCGCATTTTGGGTTTAGTCGCTACGCAGAACGCCTGGGCAGGTCTGCCTCGAGTTTTCAAGAGTTAAACCAAGCATTGAATGCCCCACTGACCTACATCGATGAATTACTAATAGATATATTAAAGGCCAAAATCGAGGCCGAAAATCCCGATCTAGTCGCCATTACCGCGCCATTCCCAGGTAATTTATATAGTGCTTTGCGTTGTGGACAGTGGATTAAAAAACACCATCCTGCCATCAAAGTAGCCTTTGGTGGAGGTTATGCGAATACGGAATTACGCTCTTTACAAGAGCCGCGCGTGTTTGAATTTGTGGACTTTATCACGCTGGATGACGGGGAAACGCCTTTGATGAATCTTTTGAAGCATTTAAAAGGTACACGCGAATTGAAAGATCTGAAACGCACGTTTTGTTGCATCGATGGAACCGTTACCTACCTGAATGGGTCGAAGGATTCCGATGTGAAGCAAAAGGATGTGGGTGTTCCGGATTATTCGGATTTAGCCTTGGATTCCTATTTATCCGTCATTGAGATTGCGAATCCGATGCATCGTTTGTGGAGCGATGGAAGATGGAATAAAATGACTCTTGCGCACGGTTGTTATTGGGGCAAATGTACGTTTTGCGACATTTCTTTATCTTATATTAAAGATTACGAGGCTACGACTGCCCCTATGCTGGTCGATCGCATTGAGGCAATGATTCAGCAAACGGGAAATAATGGTTTTCATTTTGTGGATGAAGCCGCGCCGCCTGCCTTGATGCGCGATGTGGCGCTCGAAATTATTCGTAGAGATTTGACCGTTGTTTGGTGGACGAATATCCGTTTTGAGAAGAGTTTTACCAAAGATTTATGCCAATTACTCGTTCGATCGGGCTGTATCGCTGTTTCTGGTGGTTTGGAAGTGGCCTCGGATCGATTGCTGGAACTAATTGATAAAGGCGTAACGGTAGCCCAAGTGGCGCAAGTAGCGGATCATTTTACACAAGCCGGCATTTTAGTACACGCCTATTTGATGTATGGATTTCCTACCCAAACCGCACAAGAGACCGTAGATTCACTGGAAGTAGTAAGACAGCTAGTGGAGAATGGGGTGATGCATTCGGGATTTTGGCATCAATTTGCACTTACGGCTCACAGTCCAGTAGGTCTAAATCCAGCTGCTTACCAAATTCAAATTCTGAATCCTGAACCAGGTACCTTCGCGAATAACGATTTAGAGCATGCGGATCCAACGGGAACTGACCATGCCTTGTTTAGTGAAGGCCTAAAGAAATCCTTGTTCAATTATATGCATGGAATTGGATTAGATATGCCGTTGCAGGAATGGTTTGAATTCAAAATTCCCCGCACGCAAATTCCTAAAAACTATATTAAGCGCATTCTAGCACCTTCGGCAGAATCGATGCCTAAACCCACCTCAAAAATTTGTTGGCTCGGACCAGTTCCTACGAAGACTAAAAAATACCTATTATTCAGTTTAGGGAAAGAAGAAGTTGAATTAGAGGTTTCTGGAAAACTGGGTGCCTGGCTTATGGATGAATTGCCCAACTTATCCTTGGGCGCTGAAAAAACAGGAATCTTTGCTGAATTCCAAGCGGCATTTTCAAAGGCAGGCTTAGGTGATTTCGAAAACTTCTGGCAGGGAGAAATCGCAGAAGAGTTAAGGGAGATGGGGCTATTAGTAATATAGCACCGGGCTGAAAACAAAAAAGCCTCAAATTTCTTTGAAGCTTTTCTCTTAGTTGGCGGTCCGGACGGTGGGAATGAAACAAATCTAATAATCAAACACTTAGGCGAAATGGCTAAGATTTTGCAAAAGCAATTAAAGGTTGAATATCGTTGTTATCCGCCTTTCTAACTGCTTGTATGTAATTATTTCTCGCCTCTGTGGCTTTAACTAAATTAGCACTGCCCCAAGAAAAGAATTTGTTATCGTATATTTTTTCTATGATTAAATCCGCCATTAAACGTGAATGTCTTCCGTTTCCATTTGCAAAACAATGAATACTCACTAAACGGTGCTTAAATTTAATAGCCATTTCTTCTGGATCATATGTATTATTTTCATGCCAAAATATAGCATCATCTAATAACTGTTTGAGTTCAATGGCTATAAGATAACTCTTAATGCCTATATTCTTTTCAGAGGTTCTATAATTCCCCGCCCATTTCCATACTTCGCCATACATACGCTTATGAAGTTCTTTAATGAATTTTTCCGAATACACTTGTTCTGCCTTTAGTTTTTTGCCAAAAGTCCATTGAATCGCTTTCTCAATATTAAGTTGCTCAAATTCGTCTAGTTCCTCCCGAGTGGTTATAGAAGGAATACGCAATCCTTCTTTTTCCTCTTCATTTAAAGGTGTTTGACCGTCAATATATTCAATCATTAATCCCATAGGTATTTTGGCATTTCACTTTTAATCTCAATAGTTTTTTGTTCAATTGCTTTCTCAATACGTTCTTTTGAATTTTGTTGGTCTTCTAACGTCATCGTATTGTTAGTACGCATCACTATCTCAGTTGCTACTACTTTAGCATGCTTTTCTATCATTTGTTCTAATGACTCGTGTTTGGAAACAAAACCATACACTAATTGCATATCCAAAGCATTAGCTACATCACGCAAGTTATTGAGCGTTATTGTTCCATTGGCTTCACGTTCCTCAATTTCCTTTGTACTTTGTGGTGCAATATTCAAACGATTACCCAATTGGCGCAATGACATTTTTAATGCTGTACGAAAGGTATTGATCCACCCTTTTGTCGGCACTACTATTGCTTTCAAATCCTTAAAAGCTAGTAATTTCTTATCCGTTTGCTGTAAAAGCAAATACTGTTTATTGTTTTTCATAAGGCTATTACCTGAAACATTTGATACAAATTTAAGGTTATTACCTGAAATATAAAAATATTTTTAAGGCTACACCCTTAATTTATTTGCAGAATTTAATGTTGAGAGTTTTATATTAATTAAAAAATAGTCTTTTGATTGTGATGAATACCCCCATTTTTGATTCCTTTCGCTTAGTGGGTGGAATGAAACAAATCTGAATGAAATAATGCAGAACAAAATGGTAAAAATATAAAAGTATAAAAATTAGATAGACACGCTAATTGTTTGAATTTAATAGGTTCTGATCCAGATTTAGCACAAAACCTTCTTAATTAATCCTAAACAGAATATAATTTATATAATCCCGACATTTTGAGTTAGATATTTGCACCTTCCTAAATCAAAGACAAATTACTAATCCAACCATTTTAACCAATCACTTGACACCTTGTTCCAGTAAAATTCATTATGATTTACTACACCCATTTTATCCTTGGGGAAATAATTATGTTCTAATCCGATGTAAGGTTTGAATGTGAAATTTCTCTTTCCTTTTTGGATAAATTCTAATCTCATATAATCATTGAATGGACTACAATAATCCATGGTACCATAACTTACCAAGACGGGGATTTTCAGTTTTCTCAAATAATTTATCGGTGGAATGGAAAATCCAAATGTTCCTTTATGGGTGTCACCGCCAGAATTATCAATTTGTTGCGGTTCTCTAACTATGTTTTTCCATTGATTGTAGGCGTCTTCTGTATTTATAGTAGTATCAGAAAGTTCCTCAAATCGATTTTGAAGGATTATATTTATATATCTTCCAAATGGATTTCCGCCAGAATAAATCAAATGTGTAACCTTGGGATATAGTACAGAAAGTTTGGCACCTATCGTAGATCCTTCTGAATGTGTTGATACAACCAACTTGTTTTTCTTAACCCACTTCTGTTTCAAGAGGAATTCAAGAACCTTTATATCCCTATCAACATAATAACCCAAATAGTTTCGTTTAATGTATTCCTTTGAAAACCTATTAGTAGTACTATCTACGAATTGAAAGTTTTTCAACTTCATTTTATCTACAATCATTGGCGTAAAAGGTTTTCCCACGATAACGAGATGATACCTTTGTTCGAGACTATCAGTATCAAATGGGAACACTCCGTAATTACCGCCATTTTCAGTGATTATTAAAGGATGTGGCAGTGACCCTTGAATAAAGAAGAATAGTGGTTTCGGAAGACCTTCCTCACCTTTTTTCGATTTTATAAGTATATCAACCGTATCTCCTTTGTAACCGAAAACAATATGTCGAAATCCAAACTCTTTGGCCGATTTACTTTGACCTACCAAAAGTATTGGTATGAAAAAAATATATAAAAATACGATACCTCTCATTCGACCAATTTAATAAATTTATCAGGTTCAACCAATTCAGAACTACCGCATCTAAGTACCACTTTTTCAGACAGTCAACATTATAATCAATTTCTTCAAGTGCTATTATTTGGATTTAATTTTCAAAAAGTTTAACCTTGGTAAATAAAGTTATGAAAACCATGGCTAAATATTTACACTTATTCGTTTTTGTAATACTGTCTTTTGTCAGTTTTGGACAACAAAAATTCTCCCTAAAGGGTCAAGTTTTAGATAATAAAAATCATAGCGCATTTCCTTTCGTTAATGTATTCATTGAAGGCACAACTATTGGAACTCAAACCAACCAAGATGGCACTTTCATTATAAAAAATATACCACTGGGTAGTTATCGTTTGGTTGCTTCAATGATTGGGTATAAATCAGCTATCCAAAATATTGAAATTTTAGATAAAAGCCTCGAAATACAAATTTCCTTAGAAGAAGATAGTAAAGTCTTAAATGAAGTAAAAGTTACAGGAAGTCGTGATAAGGTTTGGGAAAAACAAATCAAACAATTTGAAAGTGAGTTTTTAGGTAATGACTTTAATAAAAAAGAAGTTAAGATCTTGAATAAAGAGGTTATCGACATTGACTACAATCGAGAAACGAGGGAGTTTTCAGCTCAAGCGAACCAGCCAATTATTATTGAAAATTTAAAATTAGGTTATAAACAAACGTACGTTCTGGATGGGTTTGAAAAAAAATCAAATAGAATATCATACAAAGGTCTGAGTAGATATGAATTAATTGAACCACAAAACAGCAAACAAAAAGCACAATGGGAGAAAAATAGAATTATAGCTTACCAAGGCTCAATTAGGCACTTTTTAAAATCATTATTAAATAATCGATTAAAAGAAGAAGGTTTTAAGGCGTATTTTTTAAATACTGAATCCACTAAATCTCCAAATTCCCCTTTGTATTTCGATTGTAACCCACAAGAAATAATTCAGCCCACTTCGATACCTAATTTATATAGTTTGACCATTCATAAACCCATGGTGATTGTATATGAAAATGAACAATTATCCGCACAATTTTCAGAAATAAAGCCTTTATCAGAAATAGTAATTAGTTCCGAAGGGAATTTGTTAGACCCCTACTCCATTGAAATTAATGGGAAAATGGGTGAAAAACGTTTGGCCAATTTACTGCCTTTAGATTTTGAATTGTTTGAAGATAATAAAATTACCTTTCCTCAAAATTTACCCCGATTACCTCAACAAATACAGGCTTTAATTGAAATCCCCAGAGAGAAAATTGACATTAAAGGTATTCAGCCCTATTATTTAGCAGGGGAAACAATTCGACTGAAGACATTTGTTACTGAAAGTAGGCTAAGTCAAATTACAAAGGAAAGTGTACCATCTCAATTAAGTATCCCGTTGTATGTTGAGTTTATCGACTTAAAGTGGAAAAAGATATTGAACCGATTTACGTTAAAGTTAGAAGACGGGAAAGCGGATTTATCCATTCCAACTTCCCTTGAATTACCATCTGGTAAGTATCAGATTCGAGCATACACCAATTGGATGCGCAATTTTTCGGATAAAGGATTCTTCAAGCAAGATTTCACTGTTTTTTCTCAAAATTTCAAAAGAGAGATACCATCAGTTCCCTCAATATCAGTTTTCGATACGCTAATTGTTCATATTGAAGGGGGATTTTTAGTGGATAGCTTGAAGTCTAAAGTGGCCATAGAAACGCTGAATACTTTGGGAGAAAAGATTAGTGTTCCTTTTTCATTATTGAATAGTAATAATGACACTTTGACTAATGCTCATACAGATAATGAAGGTGTAACTGTATTTGACTTATTACCCAAAGGTGATGAGGTTTATCGAATTAAAGTAGGAAAAAAGTACTTTACTCTCCCCTCATCTCGGCCTAAGGGCACTATTTTAACAATTGATCATTTAAGTAGTAAAAAACAACTAAGTGTATTTATCCAGACAAATGAAATATCGAATGATACAATTACGCTATTATTAACTAGAGAAAATCACGTAGTTTATTGGAAAAGGTTTCAAAACAATAACCCAACATTACTCATCAATATCCCTAAAAACATTTTGTTCGGAGAAATTAACTGTTTTTTGATCGATAAAAATGGAAACCAACTAAGTGAACGTATAGTTGATATCAATCCAAATGAAATCACCAAAGATGATTTAAATAAGGACAAAATAGTATTAACTAAACCTCTTTCACACTTTTTCAATGTTGACCCTATACTCAAATATTCAGCAGAAAAGGGGCTTAATTTAAAGGGACAAATAGTTGGATTAGATGGAAAGGAAAATAAAAAAGAGTATAAGCTTTCAATGGTTTTATCGAATATTCAAAATGATACAACGGAACAAAAAATAACGCCATTTTTTACAGTCGCCAAGAAGCAATTTGTTTTTCAAAACATTGATTTTTACGGTAAAATGAGAGCCACTTTTATTGCCCCTGAGAATAAAGTTATTTTAGACACACTAACAGCTACTCCTCCCATTTCAACTTCGAAATCAACGGTTAATTGGAGCCTACTAGATAAAACGGAATCTTTAGCTGAATTAGAAAATCGTAAAAACCGTATTATTTTAGAAAGAATCAGAAAAGAGAAAGAAAATACCGTTTTGGAAGAAGTCGTAATTCGGACTAAAAAATCTGATCCAAATGAAATCAATGGTATTTCTCCTAGTGTTATGGTAGGTGAAAATAGAATTAAAAATCAGCCTTCCATGTCCACCGTGTTGAATACACTTATCCAACCACGTAAAAATAGATTTGGCCCTGGATTAAAAGTCTATATTGAGAACCAAGAACTACGTCAAGACGAAATTGACAATATTGAACTTGAGATCAACCCATCCATTGTGGAAAAAATTCTAATTTTCGAAGAGGCAATACCCTATACCTATGCAAGAGCAACTTGTGCTATAGTTATAAAACTTCGACGAGGTGCGTTGAAAGGAAATGTTAAACCTAATGAAACATTTATTGTAGAGGGATACCATAAAAACAATTGAACATCCCTGCAAACCATTAAAATCGGGCACAAAAAAAGCCTCAAATTTCTTTGAAGCTTTTCTCTTAGTTGGCGGTCCGGACGGGACTCGAACCCGCGACCCCATGCGTGACAGGCATGTATTCTAACCAACTGAACTACCGGACCGTCTTGTAATTGGTGGCACAAAATTAGGGATTTTCTGCTTTGAAACAATACCTTTGGGTAAAAAAATAAGAAAATATGCATTTACCTGCTAGCTACGAATACCCGAATGCTACGTATTTCGCTGAATATCTGAGTTTTGAGAAAGAAGAAAATTTATTCGAGGTATTGAAAAATCAGTCCAAAGAAATCATCGACTTGTATGATAATTTACCTAAAGGTCAAGCAGAGTTCGCCTATGCAGCAGGAAAGTGGAGCCTGAAAGGTTTATTAGGACATATGGTTGATACGGAAAGAATCTTTTCATACCGAGTTTTGGCACTATCCAGAGGCGAAAAAACAGCCTTACCAGGATTTGACGAAAATGAATACCAGGCGGCATCAGAATACGAAACGCAGGAAGCGATGGATATTTTAGCACAATACAAGGCTACCCGTGTCGCGACCTTTGTTTTATTGAACTCATTTTCCAGCAAGCAATGGAACCAAATGGGCCAGGCAAATGGCAAATCGATCAGTGCACGTGCATTAGCTTGGATGATTGCTGGTCATGAAAAACACCACCTTAGGATAATTAAGGAGCGATATTTGAGCCAAATTTCTTAAATTGCCTTATGCATTTTTACAAATACCAAGGAACTGGAAATGATTTTGTGGTGGTCGATGACCGCGCTAAGACTTTTGGCCTAGATCAAGAGGCGATTGCATTGCTTTGCCACCGCCGTTTTGGGATCGGAGCTGATGGCTTTATGCTCTTGCAAGAGGCTGAGGGCTATGATTTCCGAATGGTTTATTATAATTCCGATGGAACCGAGGGCACGATGTGTGGTAATGGTGGTCGCTGTTTAGTTCGCTTTGCGGCAGATTTAGGCATCGTGACCGAGAAAGCACACTTTATCGCGGTAGATGGACCCCATTTGGCCTATATTACACCAGAGACCATCTCCTTGCAAATGGTGGATGTTCCGGGCATCGAGCAGCACAATGATGACTATTTCACGAATACGGGTTCGCCCCATTTCGTGCGTTTTACGAATCAGGTGCAGTTTTATGATGTTAAAAATACCGGTGCAGCGATCCGCTACTCTGAGGCATACCAACCTATTAATGGGACGAATGCAAACTTCGTTGAAAAATTAGATGACCAAACGCTCTTCGTCCGCACCTATGAACGCGGTGTGGAAGACGAAACGTATTCGTGTGGTACGGGCGTGACGGCGGCGGCTTTAGTGGCCAAGACCTTCAAAAACGTACAAACTCCAATTAAAATCAAAACCCTAGGTGGGGAATTAGCAGTCAATTTCGACGGCGATGCTATCACTGGTTTTACCAATATTTTCTTGATCGGCCCAGCGAAACAAGTGTTCACTGGCACAATTTCTGCATAATATGACCTTAGATTCGACCACGCAACAAACGATTGACCAATGGCTTTCAGGCCCTTACGACGCTGAAACCAAGGCAACTATCCAAGAATTGATCGCGAAAGGCGATCAGACTACTTTGACGGACTCCTTCTACAAATCCCTGGAATTTGGGACAGGTGGAATGCGCGGCGAGATGGGTGTAGGCTCGAATCGAATGAACAAATACACGGTAGGCGCTGCCACTCAAGGCTTTGCAAACTACTTAAATGCGTCTTTACCAGGCCAAAAAATCAAAGTAGCCATCGCGCACGATTCTCGCAATAATTCGCCCGAATTCACGCGCATCGCTGCGGATATTTTCACCGCGAATGGGATCGAAGTTTATCTATTCCCGGCTTTGCGTCCCACACCACAGCTTTCCTTCACGGTTCGCCACCTAGGTTGCCAAGCAGGTTTAGTAATCACGGCGTCGCATAACCCAAAAGAATACAACGGCTATAAAGCCTATTGGTCTGATGGATCTCAAGTGGTTGCTCCGCATGATAAGAACATCGTGAAAGAGGTGAACGCAATTACGAGTATTGCGGACATCAAATTCGAAGGAAACGATGCCTTATTGCACCTATTAGATGGCGCTATTGACGAGGCCTACTTACAAACAATCCTTGAGAACTGCCGCCAACCGGAAGTGATCAAGCGCCAAAAAGACCTTAAAATCGTCTTCTCCCCTATTCACGGAACCGGGATTACGTTAGTGCCGCCTGCTTTGGCCCTATTAGGATTTGAGGCGGTGACGGTCGTAGAAGAGCAAGCGATTCCGAACGGAAACTTCCCTACGGTGATTTATCCGAATCCGGAGGAGAAGGAAGCCTTGACTTTGGCATTAAATAAGGCCAAAGAAATCGATGCCGACCTCGTCATCGCCACCGACCCCGACGCAGACCGCGTAGGAGCCGCTGTGAAAAGCCCAGACGGCGAATGGGCCCTGTTAAACGGGAACCAAATGGCCAGCCTAATCCTGTATTACTTGTTAAAAGTATCGGATTTAAAGGGCAACGAGTTCGCCGCGAAAACCATCGTAACGACCGATTTAATCGACAAAATGTGCGCCTCTAAAGGCGTGCCTTGCTATAATACCTTAACCGGCTTCAAATACATCGCCCAAGTCATCCGCGAATTAGAAGGAAAAGAAAAGTTCCTGGGCGGCGGAGAAGAGTCCTATGGCTATTTAATCGGCGATGCAGTGCGCGATAAAGACGCAGTGGCCTCTTGCGCAATGATCGCGGAATTAACGGCTTACGCGAAAGATCAGGGCAAATCGCTCTTCGACTTCCTAGCTGAGATGTACGTAGAAAACAATTTCTACTACGAAGGTCTTATTTCGTTGACCAAAAAAGGAAAAGCCGGCGCCGAGGAGATCAAACAAATGATGATCAACTTACGCTCAAACGTCCCAGCCACGGTGGCAGGTTCGAAGCCAGTTCGCGTTTTGGACTACGAGGGATTAGTTTCAACCGACTTATTAACAGGCAAAACAACACCTATCAAAGTAGGCTTAGGCATCGAAGCATCGAATGTGATTCAATTAATTCTAGCCGACGGATCGAAAGTTTCCGCTCGTCCATCGGGTACGGAGCCTAAAATCAAGTTCTATGTTTCCGTAAATGCTCCTTTAACTTCTGCGGCAGACTTCTTTACCGTATATGCAGAATTGCAGAAGAAGGTGGGGGTGATTCAGGGGGATTTAGGGCTTAATTAAAAGAGCAAAGTTCAAAGAGCAAAGTTCAAAGTTGGCATAAAAAAAGGGGCTCAGGCCCCATTTTTTATGCATTTAGAAATATTTCATACAGCCATCTCCGCAGGAGATTCGAACTTTATTCTTTGTGCTTTATGCTCTATGCTTTAAAACCAACGGTTTTATGCTAACTTAAACTCACTCGTAAAGTGGAATTCAATCTCCGGATTGTTCGTCTGATTCATCCGAAGAATCCAATCGGATTCGGCTAAGAAAACATAATTGCCGTCTTTGTCTTGGGCGATGTTTTGGCCCTTTAAGCGGACGAATTCTTGCAGCTTTTTGGGATCTTCTGAAGTGATCCAGCAGGCTTTTGTTACGGACATGCCGTCGAAGCGACACTTCGCGCCGTATTCGTGCTCGAGACGGTATTGGATTACTTCGTATTGAAGTTCACCTACCGTTCCTACGATTTTGCGGTTACCTAATTGGGGTTGCAAGAATAATTGGGCAACTCCCTCGTCGGTTAACTGGTCGATCCCTTTTTCGAGCTGTTTGGCTTTCATCGGATCGAGGTTAATTAACTCCTTAAAAATCTCTGGTGAGAAGGAAGGAATGCCTTGGTAGTTCAATACTTCGCCTTCGGTGAGGGTATCACCGATTTTGAAGTTACCGGTATCGTAAAGACCCACAACGTCGCCTGGAAAACCTTCTTCAATGACCTCTTTGTCTTGGGCCATAAAGTTATACGGGTTCGCGAAACGAACGTTCTTCTTTAAACGAATGTGTTGGTAGAAAGTATTGCGTTTAAAAGTACCAGAACAGATGCGTAAGAAGGCGATTCTGTCGCGGTGTTTCGGGTCTAGGTTCGCGTGGATTTTGAAGATAAATCCAGTGAATTTCTTTTCCTCTGGTTCCACGGTACGCACATCGGTGCCACGCGCTTGCGTCGAGGGTGCGATGCGGGTAAACGTATCTAATAGTTCTTGCACGCCGAAGTTATTTACTGCAGAGCCAAAAAACACAGGGGCTATATCACCAGATAGGTAATCGTTACGGTCAAAGGGTTCGTAAACGCCGTCAATTAGCTCGACATCTTCACGCAATTGATTCGCGTCACGTTCTCCCACGCGGGTATCTAATTCAGCAGAATCGATATCCACAGCAACGACTTCTTTTTCTATTTTGGTCTTATTCGCTGAGAATAAATTCAGCGATTTTTCCATGAGGTTATAGACGCCTTTGAAGTTTTGGCCCATATTAATCGGCCAAGTCAACGGGCGCACAGAGATGCCTAATTTTTGTTCTAATTCATCCAACAGGTCGAACGGGTTTTGGCCTTCGCGGTCCATCTTATTAATGAAGATGATCACGGGAGTCTTGCGCATGCGGCAAACCTCCATTAAACGCTCCGTTTGTTCCTCCACACCCTTCACGCAGTCAATCACTAAGATCACGGAATCGACCGCCGTTAAGGTACGGTAGGTGTCTTCAGCGAAGTCCTTGTGACCCGGCGTATCCAGGATATTGATTTTTAATTGATTGTACTCGAAGGTCATCACGGATGTCGCGACCGAGATCCCACGCTGGCGCTCGATCTCCATAAAGTCAGAGGTAGCGCCTTTCTTAATCTTATTCGATTTTACGGCACCGGCTGTTTGGATCGCTCCCCCGAAGAGAAGCAATTTCTCCGTCAATGTGGTTTTACCAGCATCGGGGTGAGAAATAATCCCAAAGGTTCTACGTTTCGCAATTTCAGTTACTATCTGACTCATTCGTTCTTTATTAAAAAATCAAGGTGCAAAAATACGCCAAAAATGGTGGAATTAAAAGGGCAAAAAAAAGCCGGGGCTTTCGCCCCGGCTCCTTCTCTTTGAAAGAATTACTCTCTCGTATTCAGTAATGATCTTGGTCTACCGTATAAGAAGTAAACCACTAATCCGAACAATAACCACGCAATCGCAAAGATTTGCGCCGTGCGGCCTAAGTTCAAGATTAAAAACGTGTTCACTAAGATACCTAGTGGAGCAATGATATTTAAGCCAGACACTTTGAATGGACGGTCACGGTTTGGATCTCTGAAACGAAGAATCCATACCGCTAAACAAACCATCGTGAAGGCGAATAAAGTACCGAAGCTAGTCATATCACCTAATAAAGAAATCGGTGTAAAACCTGCCACTAAAGAAACTACCGCACCTACTAAGATTGTTGACTTATAAGGTGTTTTGAAAGTCGGGTGAACTTCTGCGAAGAATTTTGGCAATAAACCATCTTTCGCCATACCTAAGAATACACGTGTTTGACCTAACATCATCACTAACATAACGGATAATAAACCCGCTGTCGCTGCCGCTGTAATGATAAACACAGCCCAAGGTTGACCCGCTTGATCAAAAGCAAAAGCTACTGGAGCTTTCAAGGCATCGCCCGTGATATCTTTGTAATTCATCATCCCGGTTAACACTAATGAAACCGCGATATACAATACCGTACAAATCAATAAAGACGCGATAATAGCGAAAGGCATATCTTTCTTCGGGTTGATTGCCTCACCAGCTTGCGTAGAAACGGCATCAAAACCAATATAGGCAAAGAAGATCGCTGAAGCACCTGAGATGATACCACCCCAGCCATACGCAGGAAGCATTTCACCACTTTCGTGCTCTACTAAAGTCTCTTCTGGGATAAATGGAGTCCAGTTCGCTACATCGATGTAGAACGCTCCCATGATAATCACAAATAAGATCACAGCCACTTTCAAGACAACGATTAAGTTGTTCGCGCTAGCTGCTTCTTTAATCCCTTTAACAAGAATCCAAGTCACAAACCAAACGATGATTAAAGCTGGTAAATTCACCGCAGCTCCACCAAAAGTAACTGGGTCATTTGTTAAATTTTCAGGCAAATGTAGTCCAAAGAGATGGAGGAGTTTATTAAAGTATCCAGACCAACTCACGGCGACCGTCATCGCACCCATCGCATATTCGAGGATCAATCCCCAACCAATAATCCAAGCAAATAATTCACCTACCGTTCCGTAAGCGTACGCATAGGCGCTACCTTCTACCGGTAACATCGCCGCAAACTCTGCGTAGCAAAGCGCTGCGAAAATACAGCCAATCCCCGCAATCACGAAGGATAAAGCTAAAGCAGGACCCGCATGATAATGCGCTGCCGTTCCTGTTAATACGAAAACACCACCACCAATAATCGCACCGATACCGATAGCCGTTAAACTCCATTTCCCTAATACGCGCTTGAGCTCACTTTTTTGCATGTCTTGCTCAAACATGTGCATCGGTTTTTTTCTCCAAATACTGTTATTCATAATTCTAGTTTTTAGGATGAAATACAAAAAAAATGCTGGTCACCCTTTCGAGCAACCAGCAGAATAAATTATTTCTTTACTTTCTTCGAAGTTCCGAAGTCAATCACAATCGGTGCTGCCACGAAAATAGACGAATAAGCACCAAACACAACCCCGATAAACATCGCGAAAGAGAAACCTCTTAACACGTCGCCACCGAAGATCAACAATACCGTCACAACTAGGAATACCGTAGTCGCAGTCATCACTGTACGAGACATCGTGTGGTTAATCGATTCGTTGATCGTTTTGATCATCAATTCTTTGTTACCTAAGTCAGCATCTAAACCAATCTCCTCACGGATACGGTCAAATACAACCACGGTATCGTTAATCGAATAACCAATCACCGTTAATACCGCCGCGATAAATACTTGGTCGATTTCTAATTCGAAGCCAAACAAACGAACGATACCTACCATTCCTAATACCACTAAAGTATCGTGAACTAAGGCTACAATTCCACCTAATGAATATTGCCATTTACGGAAACGAATCAAGATGTAGATAAAGATTGCAATCAAGGCGTAGAAGATTGACACGAATGATTGTGTCAAAATATCATCAGCTACGGTTGCTCCTACTTTGGAAGTAGAAACTACCTTAGGACCTTGTGCTGTAAATTCTTTCAATCCATTGTCTAATGCCGTACGAACCGTATTATTAGCGGTGATTGACTCATCTTCCACTAAGTAAGACGTCGTCACTTTTAATTTCGTAGGACCGTTAAAGGTTTTTACCTCCACACCTTTTCCACCGAAATCATCCGCTAACGCTTCTTTCACTTTGTCAGTCGGTACCGCTTGATTGAACTCAACTACGTATGAACGACCACCTTTGAAATCCACACCTAGGTTGAAACCACCTTGCATAAATAACACGATAGCTCCGATAGCGATTAATGACCAAGAGAACCAATACGAATACTTACGCTTTCCGATAAAGTCGAAGTTCATTCCTTTGAAAAGATCACGCGAGATAAATGTTTCGAATGTCATTTCTTTCTCCTTACCTGCTTTAATCGCACGTTTCGCCATCCAATCCACTAAGATATGAGAGATATACACCGCTGTAAAGACAGACGTCACTAGACCGATACAAAGCGTTACTCCGAAACCTTTTACAGAACCGGAACCGAAAATAATTAAGATCACACCGATCAATACCGTCGTGATGTTACCATCTAAAATCGCACTTAACGCTTTCTCGTAACCTACGTTAATCGCATCTAACAAGCCCTTCCCTTTGTGTAATTCCTCGCGGATACGCTCGTTGATCAATACGTTCGCATCGACCGCCATACCTAACGTTAACACGATACCTGCGATACCTGGAAGGGTTAACGCTGCTTGGATTTGGACTAAAACACCTGCGATAAAGAAGACGTTAAAGAACAGGGCTAAGTTCGCCATCCAACCCGGAGTTCCATAGTAACCGATCATAAACACGATCACTAATAATAAACCTAATGCCATTGACATATACCCTTGGTTGATCGACTCAGCCCCTAAAGAAGGACCGATAAACGCATCTTCCACGATACGGGTAGGAGCTGGCAATTTACCTGCTTTCAATACGTTCGCTAAATCTTTTGCTTCTTCTACTGTAAAGCTTCCTGAGATCGAAGAACGACCACCTGGAATCTCACCGTTAATGACTGGAGCAGAATATACATAACCATCTAAAACGATCGCGATACGACGTCCGATATTAGCACCTGTTAAGTTTTTCCAAATACGAGCACCCGTTCCGTTCATCGCCATCGTCACTTCCGCACGACCTGCTTGATCAAAATCTTGTGCTGCATCCGTGATCACATCACCCTCTAATGGAGCGGATTGACCTTCTGCTTTTTTCAAAGCCTCTAAAGAAAGGATCTCGTCGCCATTCTTAGCTGGAATTCCTTTCGCTGCCCAAGCAAACGTTAAGTTCGCAGGGAACATCGCTTTCACTTCAGCGCGAGCGAACAAAGCGTTCACACGAGCCGTATCCTTTACATATACACCGATATTATTTCCTAAAGGCAAGAATAATTTCGTTAAAGCAGAACCTGCAGACGTATCTGCTTTTGCTTTTCCAGAATCCTTCGTCGCAGGAGCTGCTGCTAATTTGTTTGCCAAAGCATTAGCCGCCGTATCCTTCGTCGCCGGAGCCGCCGCTGGTGCAGCTGCTACTGGAGCTTTCGCTTCTCTATCTAATAAAGCACCTAACGCATTTAAGCCTCCGCCATATTCGTTCAATTCATAACACTCAACGAATTCTAATTTCGCTGCACCTGATAATAATTTACGTGCACGCTCAGGATTCTCCACACCTGGTAATTCTACCTGGATACGGTTAGTACCTGGAAGACGTTGGATGTTCGGGTTAGCTACACCGAATTTATCGATACGCGCTTGGATGATCTTGTAAACACGATCAACTGCACCGTCGATTTCTGCATCGATTACTTTCTGAACTTGTGAATCAGTTGAAGTAGAAGATATTTTACCGCGGTTCACTGAATTAGCGAATACGGATGCCAAAGTTTGGTTAGGAGCCGCCTTCGCGAATTCTTCATAGAACAATTCGTTAAACGATTTCGTCGAAGTCGCTTGAGCCGCACCTGCCGCTGCTAGTGCTTTCTCAAATGCAGGATCGTTTGACTTACCTGATAAGGCACGCAAGATTTCTGCTGGAGAAACTTCTAAAACCGCGTGCAAACCACCTTCTAAGTCAAGACCTTTTTGTAACGCATATTGAGTTACTTCTTGTAACGTATATCCGATATAAACGGGTTGTTTCCAAAGGGAATCAATGAAATGTAAACGCTTCGCTGCATCTACTTTGCCATCTGCTGTCGTAGCATACTTGATAGCTTGTTCTTTTAATTGATTAGACTTCCACGTAAACGAAAGGAAGAAAATACATAAGGCTGAAATAATCGTAGACAGCCAAATAATGGCACTTTTGTAACGCATAACTTTAAATGGTTAATGGTAAATGAAAAATTGTGAATGGTAAATGGTGAGTGGTGAATGTATCCTCCCGACTAGTGACTCCCGACTATCGACTAGCGACTATCGACTCCCGACTAGTGACTATCGACTCCCGACTAGTGACTTTCCCTCACGGCGCCAGAGTGGCTATAAATTGGGTAAATAAAATCCGTAAGAATTGCGTGCGATGAGTGAATGCAGGCAATTTAATGGCTTGCATCGAGCGCGCAACGAAGATTTCGGTAGGGCTGCTGAAGTTCCAATCTTGAGGAAAATCGAGTTGTAGAGTGGTAGCAGACTGATAAACATTTTGTTCAGCCTTTACAATCGTGTGCTTAGAAGTCTTCTCCGTCTTTACTGCACCTGTCTCCACTGCGAACAGGGAAATAGGCTTAGCCACGAGCCAAAAAAGCACGGGGATAAACAGGATGAGATGGGATATTTTAACCTTCTTTTGCATTGTAGGTAGCAAAAATAGGATATTTTTCTTAGAAATCAATTCTCCGGGTAATTTTCGTAATTTTGGGGCGTAAAATAGACGCATGTTCAACTACGAAGACCCTTCTTACGTTCAAGCATTCATCCAATCAGCCCTTCGGGAAGATGTGGGTGAAGGCGACCATACCTCGCTTTCTACGGTCCCGGCGGATGCTAAAGGAACGGCGGAACTAAAGGTAAAGGACCGAGGAATTTTGGCCGGAGTGGAACTTTCACTGGCTATTTTCAAGGAAGTAGATCCGACTTTACTGGTGCAGGTTTTCATTCCCGATGGAACCTGGATTGAGCCTGGACAAGTGGTCTTAGAAGTAAGTGGATCCTCCCAATCGATATTGAAAGCGGAGCGTTTAGTATTGAATTGCATGCAACGAATGTCCGGGATTGCGACTTACACACGCTCTTTAGTTAACATCCTAGATGGCACACGCGCGAAATTGTTAGATACGAGAAAGACAACTCCTAACTTCCGTTTGGCAGAAAAATGGGCCTGTAAGATAGGTGGAGCGGTTAATCACCGGTATGGCTTATTCGATATGATCTTAATAAAAGATAATCACGTGGACTTTGCGGGTGGGATTAAGCAGGCTTTAGAAAAAGCATTCAGCTATGCTAAGACCTTATCGAAGCCCATTGAAGTCATGATTGAGGTCAGAAATGAAACAGAATTAGACGAAGTACTTGCGATAGGTGGGGTAAAGCGCATCATGCTAGACAATTTTACACCCGATCGCCTCCGCGATGCGATTCGCAAAATTAACGGACGCTTCATTACCGAGGCTTCTGGTGGAATTACAGAAAAAACACTCCGCGCCTATGGCGAAACGGGTGTCGATTATATTTCCGTGGGGGCATTAACCCACCAAGTAAAGAGTTTAGATTTAAGCCTAAAAGCGAAATGAATTTACAGGAAGAAGCAACCTCAGTGGGCTACATTGCCCGTTCTACCCCTAAAGGAGTCGAACTCATCACCGAAATCCAACGACTAAAGAAGGAGAAAAATGCGGTGATTTTGGCACACTACTATGTGGATGGTGAAATCCAAGAACTGGCGGATTACGTAGGCGATAGCTTAGGTTTATCCCAGGCAGCTGAGAAAACGGAGGCGGATTTAATCGTCTTCTGTGGCGTTCATTTCATGGGTGAAACGGCGAAAATCTTAAATCCCACGAAAAAAGTGGTGGTACCTGACTTTAACGCAGGTTGTTCACTAGCTGACTCCGTTCCAGTAGCTGAATTTGCGGCATTAAAAGCCAAACACCCGAATGCTGTGGTGGTTTCTTATATCAACTGTTCAGCCGATATCAAGGCGATGACCGATATCATTTGTACTTCGTCAAACGCGGTTCAAATCGTGGAATCGATTCCGGCAGATCGCGAGATCATCTTTGCTCCAGACGCGAACTTAGGTCGCTATGTCGCTCACAAGACAGGACGTGAATTAATCCTTTGGGAAGGCGCCTGCATGGTGCACATCGACATTTCGTTAGAGAAATTAGCCGTTTTAAAGCAAGAATACCCAGAAGCGTTATTGATCGCGCACCCGGAATGCAAGGAAGTGATCTTGAAAGAAGCGGATTATGTGGGCTCGACGACGGCCCTGTTGAAATTCGTGGAAACGTCGCCTAATTCCACCTTCATCGTGGCAACGGAAGCGGGAATCTTGCATAAGATGAAACAATCGGTGCCGCAGAAGCACTTGATTCCGGCACCTGCAAACGAGCAAAACACCTGCGCTTGCAGCGAGTGTCCGTATATGAAGATGAATACGCTGGAGAAATTGTATAATGCCTTGTATTACGAGTTGCCGGAAATCAATTTACCAGAAGCAACGCGCGTTCCTGCCTACAAAGCTCTGAAAGCGATGCTAGAAGTTTCGGCTTAGTCGTTCAGTTCAAAAACGGCTTCGATTTCCACCGGAATATTATCGGGCAAAGTCCCCATTCCCACCGCGGACCGAACGCCTATGCCATTTTCTTCTCCCCACACCTGGGCGAATAATTCGCTACATCCGTTGATGATGTAAGGGTGACGCAAGAAATCGTCTGTGGCATTGACCATTCCTAAGACTTTGATAACACGTTTAATGCGATTCAAGGATCCTAACTGTGCTTTTAAGGTCGCCAAAATCGCTAAACCCACCTGGCGCGCCGCTAGTTTCCCCTCTTCTATATCCAAGTCTTTTCCGATGCGACCAATAATCAAAGAGCCATCCGTCTGCACCGTGCCATGGCCTGAAACATAGTAAAAATGATCTACCTGTAAACCCGGTTTGTATACGCCTAAAGGTTTAGGAGCGGGTGGAAGTGTCAGGCCTAAGGCCGCAAAATTCTCTTCTGGACTAGTTTTTGCCATGTAATTGTCTGATTATTTCGGAGATTAAGCCTGTCCAACCGGTTTGGTGGTTCGCGCCTAATCCTTTTCCGGTATCTCCGTCGAAGTATTCGAAGAAGAGATGTGAATCTTTAAAATGAGGATCTTGGAATTTATCGTATTCGCCATACATCGGTGTTTTCCCGTCTTTATCCGGCACAAACATCGCTAACAAACGCTCAGAAACCCCACGCGCTGCGTCTTTGATATTCATCATTTCACCCGAATTCGTTGGGAATTCTACCTCGTAGTCTGAACCATAATAGTCAGAGAACTTCGATAAGGAGTCCAAAATCAAGTAGTTCATCGGGAACCAAATAGGTCCGCGCCAGTTCGAATTTCCGCCAAACATATCGCCCGTAGACTCTGCAGGCGTATAATCAACTTGCAGCGTACCTCCCTCATAGGCAAATTTATAGGGATTCTCTTTGTGGAATTTAGACAAGGAACGAATGCCAAAATCTGACAAGAATTCCGTCTCATCGAACATCCTTTTCATAATCATCTTCATCCGGTGACCACGTAAGATCGACAGTAAACGTGTCTCCCCTTTACCCGGTTCGTACCAACGTGAAATCAAGTTGGCTAAGTCTGGACGGTTATTTAATACCCATTCCACGCGGCGTTTAAAGGCAGGTAATTTTTCCAGCATCTCTGATGTCAAGGTCTCTACTGCGAATAGTGGAATCAAACCTACCATGGAGCGCACTTTCAATAATTCTGCAGATCCATCTTCTTTATGCAACATGTCATAATAGAACTGATCGTCTTCGTCCCAAAGATTCAACTTATCTCCACCGATCGATTGCATCGCCCCGGCAATGTGCAAGAAGTGTTCGAAGAATTTCGAGGCCATATCTTGGTAGACCGGATTCTCTAGTGCAATCTCGCAGGCAATACGTAGCATATTTAAGCTATACATCGCCATCCAACCCGTTCCATCGGCCTGTTCTAGGTGGCCCCCTGTAGGTAATTCAGCGGAGCGGTCGAACACCCCGATATTATCCATTCCAAGGAATCCTCCCCCAAAAATATTATTTCCTCCCTCATCTTTCAAGTTCACCCACCAAGTGAAGTTCAATAATAGTTTGTGGAAAATACGCTCTAAAAAGATGACGTCCCCTTTTCCGCCATTCATTTCCTTATCGATCTCGTAGACTTTCCAGGTTGCCCAGGCGTGCACCGGAGGATTGACGTCGGAGAAGGACCATTCGTAGGCCGGAATTTGGCCGTTCGGGTGCATGTAATATTCGCGGAGGATAACGGCTAGCTGTCTTTTGGCAAAATCAGGATCTAATCTAGCCAAAGGCAAAGTATGGAACGCTAAATCCCAGGCCGCAAACCACGGGTACTCCCATTTATCCGGCATCGACAAAATATTCGCCGCATACATGTGCCTCCAGGTGCTATTTCGACCATTTTTCCGGCTCGCATCTGGCTTCGGCATCGATGGATCACCTTTAATCCACTCGAATACATTATAATAATACCATTGTTTCGTCCACAGCATCCCAGCATAGGCCTGGCGCTGCAAAGAACGTAAATTATCGTCTTCAATTCCTTTCTGCAATTCCGCATAGAATTGATCCGCATCGATGATGCGATCTTCGAAAACTTGATCAAAATCCGCGAATGGCTCGCGCTGTGTCACATTACTCAAACGCAGGCGATACACTTTCTTGCCTCCCGCTGGAATCTTGTCAGTGTATTTTACCGAGGCTTTCGTCCCAATGTGGTTCGGGTTAACGGCGTGTTTTTGTTTGTTTACGATGTAATCGTTAATCCCATCTTTTGTAAAATGCGAGAGGTTATCCGAGTGGTGCAAACGCTGAAAATTCGTCTCATTATCACAGAAAAGAAATTCATCCGCATCCTCTGCATACAATTTAAAACGCCCTACCACGCGGTGATCGACTTCAATAAATGAATTTCCCACCCCCGTTAGCAGTGGTTTGTAATTGTATTTCTCGTAACCCCAGCACCACGTATTTCGGTACCAAATGGTAGGCAAAACCGTGATAGGCGCCGCCACTTTCGAGCGGTTTTCTACGGTTACTTTAATCAAAATATCTTGTTCGTCCGCTTTCGCATATTCGATCGAAATATCGAAGTATTCATTATTATCAAAAATCCCCGTATCCAAAAGCTCGTACTCCGGCTCCTGGCGATTTCGATTTTTAGATTCATCAATCAGCTTTTGGTAGGGAAATGTTTGCTGCGGATACTTGTACAGCATTTTTTGGTAGGAATGCGTAGGCGTCGAATCTTGGTAATAATAGAGTTCTTTAACATCCTCTCCGTGGTTCGATTCCGATCCCGTTAATCCAAAAAAGCGTTCTTTTAAAATGTGATCTCGGTGGTTCCAAAAGGCAAACGCAAAACAAACGTGTTGTTTATTATCTGATATACCCCCTATCCCCTCTTCTCCCCAACGGTAGGCTTTCGAACGCGCCATATCGTGGGTTATCGTCCCCCAGGCATTTCCATGGGCGGAATAATCCTCTCTCACTGTTCCCCATTGACGCTCCGTCAAATAAGGCCCCCATTTTTTCCACCCTTTATTATCGTTTCGCAATTGCAATCGTGCGCGCTCCGCTCCCAATCCTGACATAGTACTTATTTAATGTATAAATTCTTAACTTAGGTATAAATGCAAAGACCAATTTACGTAAATTGCCCCTAAAATCAGCAAATAAACGATGAAAAAACTCCTCTATTTATGCCTTCTTTTGTCTTTTTTTTCTTGTAAAAAGTCAGATCAACCCTCTACCGAGTTAGCTAAAATAGTGGGAGACTACTATGAAGAGCAATTAAAACTCAATCCCGGAGCAGCCACTGCGAACGGTGATAACCGCTACAATGATCAGTTAAACATCGATTTCACCGATAGCCACCGCGCACTAGTGAAATCCGTTTTAGAGAAATACCAAAATTCTTTATCAGCCTTACATCGGGATGATTTGAATGCGAACGATCAAATCACCTATGATTTATTGACTCGTGACATCAAATTAGGCTTGGAGGGATTGACCTATCCAGATAATTTGACTCCATTGAACCAATTCTATGGATTCCACTTGACTTTCGCGCAATTAGGCTCTGGCCAGGTAATGCAGCCATTCAAGACCGTTAAGGATTATGAAAACTGGGCTAAGCGAATGAAAAAAGGCGTGGCCTATTTAGATTCTTCGATTGTTTATTTCCGTAGAGGAATGAAGGAGGATTATGTATTGCCAAAGGCTTTGGTCGTCAAAATCATTCCTCAATTAACCTCTTTCGCTGTGAAGGACATCAAGGAATCCACTTTTTACGGACCTTTAAAGCAATTTCCTGCCTCTTTCTCAGCAGCTGACAAAAAGCGTTTTACAGCCGAATACACGGCGGCGATTCAAAACGAAATTCTTCCGGCTTATGCTCGTTTAGCTACTTTTTTACAGGACGAATATTTGCCGAAAGCACGCTCTAGCACGGGAATTAGTGCCTTGAAAAATGGCGCAGCGTACTACCAATACTTAATTCGTGTATTAACTACTACGGACAAACCAGCAGACGAAATCTACCAAACTGGGTTAAGCGAAGTAAAGCGTATTCGTACCGAAATGGAGAAAACGAAAAACGCGGTAGGCTTCAAAGGAACGTTAGCGGAATTCTTCACACACATGAAGACTGACCCGAAATTCTACCCCTATAAGACTCCTGCAGAGGTTTTAGCCGCTTTCCACGCCATTCATAAGAAGATGGAACCGTCGTTAAAGACGATGTTTGGTCGCGTACCTAAAACGCCTTTTGAAATTCGCCAAACCGAAGCTTTCCGTGCTGCATCTGCCTCTGCTGAATACTTCCAAGGATCAGAAGACGGAACACGTCCGGGGATCTTTTATGTACCTATTTTGGACGCTAAAAAATTCAATTTTACCTCTGGAATGGAAAGTTTATTCTTACATGAAGCGATTCCAGGACACCATTACCAAATCAGCTTGCAACAAGAAAATGCTGATTTGCCAAAGTTCCGCCGCTTCGGAGGCAACTCTGCCTATGCAGAGGGCTGGGCATTATATACCGAAAGTCTAGGCAAGGAATTAGGCCTATACACGGATCCATACCAATATATGGGAGCCTTAGGAGATGAAATGCACCGGGCGATCAGACTAGTGGTCGATGCGGGTATGCACTCAAAAAACATGACACGGGAAGAAGCCATCAACTACATGATGGATAATGAGCCTTTAAGTGAGGAAGGCACGATCGCTGAAATCGAACGTTATATGGCCATTCCAGCGCAAGCATTGAGTTATAAAATCGGCGCCTTGAAAATCCGCGAGATTCGCGAGCGCTTGACGAAAGAAATGGGCCCTAAATTCAAGTTATCGGATTTCCACGACGAACTTTTGAAGGATGGAAATATGCCTTTAGACGTTTTGGAAACTAAAATGAACACTTGGGCGACTTCTGTAAAATAATGCAATTAACCACGACATTTCCCATACCTGCAGCACCTGTTCTGATGAATCATCAGAGTCGGGTGCTGGCGATGGGTTCTTGTTTTGCAGCCTCGATGGGATCGCGTTTGAGTAAATTGCCGCTGGAGGTTATGACGCAGCCTTTTGGCACCCTATTTCATCCTTTTGCGATTACTAGGGCTTTATCAGGGGAAGTTTCGGAAGATCTGTATGAGCATGGAGGTTATTTTTTGCACCCGGATTATCATTCAGTGTTTACTTCGAATTCCTCAGCAGACTTAGTAAAAGATATTCGATCAGTGGCAACGGAGGTCGTGGATTTTAAGACTTCAGCGGACTTTTTAATCCTCACCTGGGGAACATCATTTAGTTATTTTGACAAACATCTAAATAAAACGGTGGCTAACTGCCACAAGATGCCTTCAGATCGTTTCGAAAAACGATTATCAACGGTGGATGAGATAGTTTCCCATTTTTGCTCTCTACTCTCCACTCTCCCATCTACGACGCAAGTCGTTTTAACGGTCTCACCTGTTCGCCATACCAAAGACGGTATGCAGGAGAATCAGGTTTCTAAATCTACTTTGCGCGTAGCAACAGACATTATTTCTAAACAATTCGAGAATGTCCACTACTTTCCAGCCTACGAAATTATGCTGGACGAATTGCGTGATTACCGCTTCTATGAGGCAGATATGATTCATCCGAACCAACAGGCGCAGGATTATATTTGGGAGCGATTTGTTTCGACTTATTTCGACCCAGAACTACAGTCAATTAGGAAGAGGTGGGATTCGATTTACCGGACTTTGGCACACAAACCACACCCGGCTAAATTAATCGATCACCGACGTGTTTTAGAAGTATTATTAGCAGAATTAAATACCGAAAAATACCAAGAAATTGATACGTGCAAAATCGCCGAATACGTCGCGCATGAAATAAAAAACACGTATATTTGAGGTTTGAAAAGGAAAAGAGATTCATGGGAGAATTAAGCGTAAGCAAAGAGATTATTTTAGGTGCCCTGAGCACCGTTCAAGAGCCAGATCTGAAGAAAGATTTAGTGACCTTGAATATGATTAAAGACGTAGAATTAGGCGTGGGCGAAGTTCGCTTTACGGTCGTTTTAACGACACCTGCCTGTCCACTGAAAGAGAAGATCAGAAAAGATTGCGAGGATGCGATTCACAACTTAGTGCATCCAGACCTGAAAATCGTGATTAACATGACGGCCGAAGTAACCACTTTGACCTCAAAAGACCCCCTCATTCCAGGCGTTAAAAACGTGATTGCGGTGGCATCCGGTAAGGGTGGCGTAGGCAAATCTACGGTAACAGCGAACTTAGCGATGGCCTTGAAAAATGCTGGAGCGAAAGTAGGTATCCTAGATGCAGATATTTCTGGACCATCGATTCCGGTGATGTTCGGGGCAGAAGATTTACAGCCTTTAGTCACAGAAGTAGACGGCAAGAATCGCATTCAACCGATCATGCAATATGGCATCAAGATGATCTCCATGGGGTTTTTAGCTCCGAGCGAAAGTCCTGTGCCGTGGAGAGGACCTATGATGACGCAGGCTTTGCGTCAGTTTTTTGGGGATACCAACTGGGATGAATTAGACTATTTACTAATCGACCTCCCTCCCGGAACCTCTGATATCCACTTAACTTTAGTTCAGCTAATTAAACTAACCGGTGCAGTGATTGTGACGACTCCTCAAAAAGTCGCCTTGTCAGATGCCACGAAAGGATTAGCCTTCTTCAAGCAAGCAGGCATCAATGTTCCTTTGTTAGGTTTAGTTGAAAATATGGCCTATTTCACTCCGGCAGAATTGCCTGAAAACAAATACTATTTGTTTGGCAAGGATGGCGGAAAGCAATTAGCCGAAAAATACGCGGTACCTTTCTTAGGTGAGGTTCCTTTAATTCAAGCGATTCGCGAAGCAGGAGACGAAGGTAAACCCATCGCCTCGAGTGAAGGCCAAAGCGCCGATGCATTTGCGTCGATTGCCGCTAATTTAGCGCAGCAAGTAGCCATTTCTAACGCGAATCAAGCCTCATAATATGGAAAACCACCCACTACATAATCGCATTCAAACCGCGTTAGATAGCATTAGACCCTATTTAGTGGCCGATGGAGGCAATGTAGAAATTGTCGAAATCACGCCTGAAAATGTACTTAAATTAGCCCTAACAGGCAATTGCCAATCTTGCAATATGTCAGCTATGACTTTTAGAGCAGGGGTTGAAGAGGCCATCCGCAGAGATGTCCCAGAAATTACAGCAGTAGAAGAAGTAAAACCCTAATAGGCATATGATGCGGATAGGAATATTTTTTGGTGGCCCCGCACGTGAACGGGAGATCAGTTTTTTAGGGGGTAAAACAGCGATGGCCCACCTGAACAAGGCTTTGTTTCAGCCTATCCCCGTTTTCGTGGATAGCCTAGGCCATTTCATCTTGATCAAGGAAGAGCTCATTTTCGAGGAATCGATTCGTTCATTTTACCCACCTAAACGCTTACAAACAGCTCCTTTCAACGTCTACATCGAATCTTTGCCAGATGCAGATGCTGCCGCTCTGTTAAAAGAAGTCGGCACAATTATTCAGCCAGCTGATTTTGCGAAACACTTTGACTTTGCCTTCATCGCGATGCACGGTCCAGGTGCAGAGGACGGTAGTATTCAGGGACTATTAGAGTGGTATAACATTCCTTATTCGGGACCTAGTGTACTAGGATCGGCTATTGGTATTGATAAAGCCAAACAAAATGAATGGCTGAAGAAGTCCGTTGGTCTAGAAAAGAAATTTTTCGTTTTACAGCGTGACGATTACAACAAATACGGCCGTGAAACGCTTTTCGAGCAAGTAAAGAAAGAAATCGGCATCCCTTTTGTGGCCAAAGCGCCGCACCAAGGATCCTCCATCGGTCTTGCCTTCGTGAAGGAAGATTCACTCGAGGTTTTCGATAAAGCCATCAAAAAATGTCTTTTCATCGAGGAAATTTACCGCGAGGAGTGGATTACATTAGACGATGAGGCGCAAGTAGCTTTATTACAAAAAATGGTCAACCTAGACGAGGGAATCGGTTTCCCAGTCGTATTCCAAAAACAGGTGTACCATCATCCAGCTAACTTATTAGAAGCCCTCCGAGAATACTTCACCCATACGGTCACAAAAGCAAGCATTCAATCCATTCACTCAGAAGATGCCATCTTATTAGAGTCATTTGTGAATGGAAACGAATTTAGCTGTGGTGTCATCCAAACCCCAGCCGGACAAGCTGTGGCCCTACCTCCTACCGAGATCGTCATCGATGAATCAGTAGAAGTATTTGATTTTAATGCCAAATACAAATCCAAATTAACGCGCAAACGCATCCCCATGCACGCGAGCCTTGCTCACTTACAAGTGATTCAAGCGCAGGTTAAACAAGCTTTTGAGGACTTAGGCTTTGGGGTTTGTACCCGAATAGATGGTTTCTTAGATACGAATGGCATTGTTGTTTTACACGACCCCAATACGATCCCAGGAATGTCGCCTAGCTCATTAATCTTCAAGCAAATGGCCGAAATCGGGCTGAATGTGACAGATTCTTTGACCTACTTCATCCGCCAATCCATCCGCGAGCGCTTAAGAACGGGCAAAAATTACTTTGTCTTATGTCAGCAATTAAAAGGATTAGATGAAGCCATTGCAACCTCCTTACAAGCTAAAGCTGCTCAAGTAGTCCAAGCATTAGAGATTACTGGTGCAGACGATGAGGCATTAGAAACAAGTTTCCAAGCCATCAAGGTTCAGGCAGCGGAATTAGCTGCAAGGGGTACAGAGAACTTCCGCGTTTGTACTACTTTGGAAATCGAAGAGGGCGAAACTTTGCTTCCCTTACACGTCGCACATTTAAGTAAAGATACCGCCAAAGAAATGCTAGAAGCCATCAAAACAGGAGTTCATCCCTTGATTGCACATACGAGAGAAGCAGCTATCGACATCACTAAATTTTACACGAATGTCTAGTACAGAACTGAACCCATTGCAATACCCTATCGGGAAATACAAACACCCTGAGGTCATTACGCCAGAGATCAGAGCCGCTTGGATCAAAACCATCGCAACGACTGCCGACGATTTAACCGCCTTATTAAAGGGTGTTGATGAATCGTTATTAGAGAAACCTTACCGCGAAGGTAGCTGGTCAGCTCGCAAAGTGATCCACCATTTAATGGATAGCCACATGAACAGCTACATCCGTTTCAAAATGGCCCTAACAGAAGACAATCCTACCATCAAACCCTATAGTGAAGATGATTGGGCATCTATGCCAGATGGCAATCAAGCACCTATCGCTTGGTCTATTGAGGGCTTGCGTTACATCCACTTGCGTTGGGTATATTTGATGGAAACCATGACCGAGTCTGATTGGAAGAAAACCTATTTACACCCAGAACGTGGTATTACGTATCAACTAGATAAGGTGTTGGGGATATATGCGTGGCATTGTGAGCATCATTTACGTCACATTGCTAGTGTACTTTAGAGTATAGAGTAGAGATTTTCTTTTAAAGCATAAAGCACTTATTTAAAGCACAAAGAATAAAGCATAGAGTTGGATTCGCCTGCGGCGATGCATTCATGAAATGATATAAATACCAAAGTTCAAAGAGCAAAGTTCAAAGTTGGAATAAAAAAGGGGCTGACGCCCCTTTTTTATGTTTATCAGAAAAGACCTGCTAGCTCTCTAGACAGAAATCGTCTATGAAATCTCAAAATCATTGCGCAGCACGATTTTGAGATTTCATAGACGATTTCTTGTGCCATGGCGCCGTCGTATTTACAGCCATCTGAATCGCTAAACCGATCATCAGCAGCGTAAACAAAATTAACACCCAGCGAAATATTTTCTGATTCTTGTTCATAGTTGATGTGTGATGTTGGCGAAGCCTTTGGTGATTTCTGACCAAGAACTTAGACCCGGGAAATGCAAAGATACGCAACCGACTGTTTCCATTTGAATCATATCGCCGGTTAAATAAGAGGCGAGATAAGAAATAGAAGGATTGTGAGCTACCAGATAAAGGATGGGCTCCGTGCGCTTCGCGATTTCGGTCAAGTAATCTGGACCACTCGAAATATACCAAAATTCAGATAACTCGAATTCTGAGAAGGGTTTGCCTAGTAATTCAGCCGTTTCTCGCGTACGGATGGCATCAGAGATTAACCAGAACCCAGCTGGGAATTGTTTTAAATGCATCCACTCCCCTAAAAGAAGCGCTTCTTCAATGCCTCTTTCTGAGAGATGGCGTCCTTTATCCTCTACCGTGTGTGGCCCTGCATGTGCGTGGCGAATGAGTATGAGTTCCATTATTCGAAGTCAGCTGCGGTTAACAAGGGAAATTTTCCAGATTTGTGTTCGGCACCCATTTTAACATAATGCGGTGGGCCATATTTCAGACGATTAATTTGGTCTTTGTTAAGGGTCTTAACCACTTTTGCAGGCGTCCCTAAAACCAAAGAGTAATCGGGGATTTCCATCCCTTCGGTGACTAAGGCGTGAGCTCCGATGAGGCAAAACTTCCCTACTTTGGCCCTATTTAACACCGTTGCCTGCATCCCCACTAAACTTCCCTCTCCTATTTCCGCTCCATGCACGATGGCGCCGTGACCGACAGTTACGTGTGGACCTATAATGGTTTTATCACCCTCATCTGCATGCAAAACGGCATTGTCTTGAATATTGCAGCCTTCGCCTAGGTGAATCTCCTCCACATCCGCCCGAATTACTGCGCCATACCAAACAGAAACATCCTTCGAGATGAAAACGCGACCCATTACGCTGGCCGTAGGTGCAATAAAAATCGCCATGTTGTTTTATATTATTGACCAAATATACCTTAAATTGCGAGTCTATGAAAGAATTCTACGATTTTGGCAGATGGAAAACGACGGATCACATCGCTTCCATTGGCTGTGGTTATGGTTGGTGGGAAGTAGGCCTTTGCCTACATTATCCCGCACAGAATTTAGCCCTAGTAGATCCAGTCGTACAACAGGAAGATATCCAAGATAGCATTGACTATTTCACGGAAAAAACGGGGTTAATTTGGAATACGGAGGTCGAACTAAATCCAAAGAAGCTACTACATAAAGATCAAATTTGGGTCTTTAATGCCTGGCACGAATTGGAGGATCGCGCAGCTATGCTAGCAAAAATCAAAAGCGCCTTAAAGGAAGGTGGCATCATCATTATCGAGGAGGAAATATCCAAAGTGGAGCGTTTGCAGCATGAAGGATGCGGAAAAGACTTATTTTTTGAGCCCGAAATCATCGACGAATTCGAGCAAGCCGGCCTGAAATATATAGAAACCAAGACGAAGGATGAAGTGGCGATTTACCTCAAATTCCGAAAATGAAAGCGGTTTTTTAGCTTAAATAAAAACCTTTTCGCAAATTTGCACCGGAATTAAGCACTTATGTCAACAATCGAACGTCCTTTTATTATCGGAATCACTGGTGGTAGCGCCTCAGGTAAAACCCTCTTTTTAAGCCGATTAATGGAACAGTTCAGGACGGATGACATCTGCCTTTTGTCCCAAGATAACTACTACCGTCCTATCGAACACCAGACGAAGGATCACAACGGAATCGAAAATTTTGATCTTCCAGGGGCCATCGATGACCAAGCTTTTGCGGCAGACATCGAACGATTGCGTAACGGCGAAGTAGTGAGTAGGGTGGAATACACCTTCAATAACACGGAGAAAGTGCCTGATATGTTGCATTTTCATCCCCGCAAAATCTTAGTAGTGGAGGGGATTTTTGTGTTTCACTTTCCGGAGGTGGCACAGCTTTTGGACCTCAAAATATTCATTGACGCCCGAGATAAAATCAAATTAAAACGGAGAATCAAACGCGATAACGAAGAGCGAGGATACGATTTGCAGGATGTGATGTACCGCTGGAAATACCACGTAAAACCCACCTACGAGGAGTTTATTCGACCACACAAACGCAGTTGTGACATCGTGATTCCGAACAATCAGCACTTCGAAAAAGGACTCGATGTAATCGTTTCCTACCTAAAGAATCAGATCTAGGTTATAGTGCAAACCTTTGTTTTCCCGCTGTGCACGCGCGTGTTTGATGATCAAATAGGCCACATTAATCATATTTCTTAATTCGCACAAAGGCACCGTAATTTTCGATTGACGGTACAATTCTTCATGCTCTAAATAGATCAATTCCAAACGATCGTAGGCTCTTTTCAAACGGCGATCCGTCCGAACAATCCCCACATAATTTGACATGATGGACTCTAATTCACGCGTCATCTCCGTCACTAAAACCATCTCCTCGGGGTGGCGTGTTCCCTCATCATTCCACGATGGAATACCTTCCGGCAACACCTGAGTACCATATTCAGAAACTGATTTTTCAAATGCCCGGTGCGCGTAAACAATCGCTTCTAATAAGGAATTAGAGGCTAAACGATTCGCCCCATGTAAACCCGTAAACGAACATTCACCGGCGGCGTAAAGATTTTCGATATTCGTTTGGCTATGTTCATTCACGATAATTCCCCCGCATAAATAATGCTGGGCTGGAACGACTGGAATCATTTCCTGAGACATATCAATACCTAACACCTGCAGGCAATGATCGTAAATCATGGGAAAATGCTGTAGAATTTCTTCCTTCGGAATATGACGGGTATCTAAGAAAACGTGATCCGTTCCGTTCTTCTTCATCTCCGAATCGATCGCACGCGCCACAATATCCCGAGGGGCTAAAGATAAACGCGCATCGTACTTTTCCATAAAGGTAGAACCATCTTGGTTCTTCAAAATTCCACCGTGTCCGCGAACAGCTTCGGAAATTAAGAAAGAGGGTTTTTTACCCGGATTATACAAGGCCGTAGGATGAAATTGAATGAATTCCATTCCTTGCACAAAGGCTTTTGCTCGGTAGGCCATTGAGATTCCATCACCCGTTGCGATCGTGGGATTGGTCGTCGATTGGTATACTTGACCAATTCCTCCGGTAGCTAACAAGGTGGTTTTACCTAAAAAAGTTTCAATTTTATTCGTCTTGAGATTCAGCACATAGACCCCAAAACATTTCTTACCCGGCGTATCCTTCGTCACTTTCTCTCCTAAATGATGCTGGGTGATTAAGTCTACCGCAAAGTAATGCGTAAAGAAATCCACGCTAGTGTAGGACTTGACTTTGGCTAATAAAGCCCGTTCTATTTCATTTCCGGTTGAATCCTTATGGTGCAAAATACGCTTATCGGAATGGCCCCCTTCTTTCACTAAATCAAATGATCCATCTGCTTGGCGATCAAAATCAGTCCCGTAGGCGATTAACTCTTTTAAACGCGCTGGAGCCTCATTTACCACTATTTCTACCACCTTGCGATCACTCACAAAGTCCCCAGCTACCATCGTGTCTTCTATGTGTTTTTCAAAGGAATCCGCTGAATCCCAAACGGTTGCAATCCCGCCTTGCGCATATTTCGTGTTCGTCTCTTCCGCCACGGTCTTCGTAATCAAGGCAATTTTGATGGGGATTTGACGTTGCTGAAAATAGTCCGCCACTTTAACCGTGTAGGATAAACCAGCAATTCCAGAACCGATGACAATAAAGTCGTATGTAGGCATAGGATTTAAATAAGCAGTGCAAATTAATCAAAAAGAGCCTTCAATCCGAGATACCCCCCGAAATGTGGACTTTTTTTTGTACTTTTGCCGCATTAAAAATTATAAACCCTTAAAAATCAATTTATACCCAATGGAACAATCGCCTAACAACAATTCCAAAACAGCCCTAATTGTCTTAGCAGTGCTAACGGCAGTTTTAGGAGTTTTGTACTTCCGTTCGTACCAAACGACGAAGGATCAAGCTACGCAAATCGAACAAAAAGCAACCGAATTATCCAATACACGCGCTTCTTTAGATTCGATTTCGACGCAATTAGATGCTAAAATCGCTGAGATCAAGTCTCTTGGTGGTCAAGTAGCTGATTTAGAAGCTTTGAAAGTTCAATTAGAACAAGATAAAGCCTCTTTAAAGAACTCAAACCACGCAACGATCGCCTCGTATGAAGCGAAAATTAAAGAATACAACGTGGTCTTGTCTACAAAAGACGCTGAAATCGTTGAATTGAAGAAGCAAAACGGTATTTTAACGGAGAGCAACCAAACGTTAACGACGCAAAACACGACGTTAAACACGGAGAACTCAGGTTTGAAAAACCAAAACCAAACGTTAAACGATACGCTTTCTTCAGTAAGTCAACGCAATAAAGAATTAGCGCGCAAAGTAAGCATCGCTGCAGCTTTGAAGGCACAAAACTTGAAAGTGTTAGCCGTGAACGCGAAAGGAAAAGAAACAGAACGTTCTCGTTTGAACGGTAAGAAAATCGAGAAACTGAAAGTGGTATTTAGCCTAGCGACAAACCCAATCACAAAGTTAGAAAACAAGACGGTTTACGTTCGTGTATTAGATGGCGAAGGTGCTACTCTTTCTGACGAAGCAATCGGTTCTGGCCGTATCACCATCAACGGAAAAGAGCTGACATACACAGCGAAGCAAACTTTTGAATATACGAATGATAGCCAAACCGTAGCTGTCACTTACCCTCGCGGTGGTGTTGCTTACAAGCCAGGTAAATATTCAGTAGAATTATATGCAGAAGGTTTCCAAATCGGAACTGGCGCATTCGAGGTAAAGTAATTTCCTCCTACGTTTTTTGAAATGGGCCATCCGACAGGGTGGCCTTTTTTATTTCTTCTTCTGCCAAAAGAAGGTATTGAAACCCTTGTTATATAATAAGCTGGCTCCCACGGTTTGGTTGATTTGGTAGGAGTTGAAGGAACCTAAGATGGTCGTCTGCACGTTGCGATTATAGGTCTTCAGCCGCAAACTTCCATCCGGTTTCACGAACCATTCTAAGGCCCAATCCCCCAGTAATACTTGCGGACTCGTTTGGTTTCTAGCGTCTGTAAATCCACCGCTTCTCGTGATGCGCAGGCGATCATTGAAATTATAAGAGGCACGTAATTGTAAATTCGACAAGATATCTTGGTTTAAAACACCGCCGCCCAGCGAAACAGAAATATCTAAATCTTTATTGATTTTAGAGGCCAAATTACTCAACTGATTGGAAAGCATCTCTGTGAAGTTACCCATCAAATTCCCCAGTGCTAGACCGCTTCCCCCAAATGGCGAAACCAATTGGCCAAACAACAAGAGATTACTGACCTGACGCGTTAATTCTTGGTCGTCTGTTTTGATCCGATTCGTAAAGGCTGTCACCGCACCATTCAAAGTCATATCTTTCGGATAATCGCGGATACCAATATCAAAATTCACGCTAGGCGATAACAAACGATCCTGTAAACTAATCGTCACGTCCACCGGGTAACGGCGCTTAAACTCCGGTAAATTCCCCTTGTTTGTCGTATCTAACAGAATAGGAAACAAGGAGGCATATTGGGTATAAATCGCCTTGATATTCACATTAGCCTCGAGTGGATCACCCGTCCATGAGATCTTCGAACCACGTTGGATAGCGAATTTTTTGTTGATTAAGTTTTGGAGAGTAAAGGTATAATCTCCTTGATCGATCGCATAATCGCCTACCATTTTAAAGGATCCTTTTTTGTCCAAATTCATCTTGATATCTCCGGAACCATACATCCGCATCACATCCCCTTTCTTCGCATCAAACTGCACCTCACCATAGGCTTCGGGAGTTAATGCTAAACGTAAGTCTAGCGTAATCCCATCCTCCTGTAGTTTAGTAGACACGGAAGCGGCGGCTTGCTCCACGTTGGTCGCCGCTATTTCACTCACAAAGCTGTAATCTTCCGCCTCTGACGCATCTTCTTCTCGATCCAAAGGAATGAATAGGCGCGTTCCTTTCTCCGATTTTAAATCAGCCGAAACGACTAAATTATCAATCGATCCAGAAACCCGCATCGGACCTGAGGCATAGCCTAACCCGTAATAAATCGAGTTCGGCTCCCGGCTCGTATTTAATAATTTATACTGATCTAGGTTCGCTTGGATGTCCAGTTCAAAGGGCTTACCCTCTGGAAACTGAAGCGTGGTATTGACTAACGCTTTATTCCCTTCTGAATCTAAGACTTTCCAATTTTTGGCATAAATCTTCCGCGGGGTAAAGTTTACTGTGTCCGATACCGACATCGATGTTTTCAAATAATCAAACACAGCTCCCGCTTTCGAAAACACGATATCACCCGTAATCTCCGGTTTTGTAGGCAAACCTCCGATGTGTAAATTACCTGATGCCGAACCTTTCAAACCAGAGAAAACACCTTCTGTAAAGGGCTCCAAAATCTGTAAATCCGTCTGATTCAGCTCTGCCTTCACATTCAACTTCTGTTCCTCTTCAAAAGGCTTATAAGTCCCTGTAAGCGATAAAACCGATTCACCCAAGCGGTTCAGGTTCAGATTCAAATCCATCGCTTTATCATCCGCTAAATAGGTTCCCACTCCTTGCAAATTCCCGATATAAAACTTATTCAAGCGCAGCGAATCCACTAATAACCAAGAGTCCAGACGCGTATGGTTGTACCAATCTTGAATCGCAATCTCCCCATTTAATTCCCCGGTGGTCTTGGTGGCGAACAAAGGTTTCAACGTAGACAATTGAAAGTGATTTGCCCGCAATTTGATCGTCTCTGTCGTGTCAGTTGAGAGACTCCCTTGCAAGGAAATGGATTGATTCTGATTCGCTACTAATACCCGATCTGCCTTCCATTCTGGCCCTTGAATCGTAATTTTATTCGCTGGATCCATTGCCCAGTCCTGACCTAAAATGCGAAAATACGTATCCTTAAATTTCAACGACAAGCCCTCTTCCTCGAAGGCCCATGCCCCCGCTAGATGTGCTGAATTTTCTTCCCCTTGTTGTTTAAAATCAAGTCCAAAGTTGATCCGATCTTGATCCCAAAGCGCATCCAATTTTAAATTCTCTGTCGGTGTCAAAAAGTTCAATTGCTGCTTTCTAGAAGAGAAAACGAGACTAGATGAAACTTCAGGTGCTCCTAAGAATTTCGAACTTTGGAAGGAAAAAACAGATTGATAAAAATGGTATCCCCCTAAAACTAAGGTGTCTGGATAGGCCTCCAAACTCACAGAAAGCGTTCTCCCCTTCGAAATATTTCCTGAAAATACGGTATTCTCTCCGATCTGAACCGACGGAAAAAAGCGCGCCAAAATCGGATCTACTCGATGGCAAATCACCGTAAAATCTGCCTTGTACTTGGTGTCAATTTCGTGGCGATGAGTGGCATAATAACCCCAGCGTTCATCAGACCCTTTTT
Organism: Aquirufa antheringensis; assembly: GCF_004307425.1. Classification (GTDB taxonomy): domain Bacteria; phylum Bacteroidota; class Bacteroidia; order Cytophagales; family Spirosomataceae; genus Aquirufa; species Aquirufa antheringensis. The sequence continues at coordinate 366,779 of NZ_SEWZ01000001.1, read as the reverse complement.
GGAAAAATAACGCATACTCTTTAGCCAGTTGACTCAATTGAGATTGCAATAAACTGGGCGTAAACTCGCCACTGATTTCAGCGGAAACTAGATCTGAAGTTAACTTGTAATGCCGCTTTTGGCCAGGCCCATTTTCCGAAGTCAGCGTCACTAACTCTACATGCAAATCGGGTTTATTAGGCGTGCGCAAGGTAGAATTGTAAAAGACCGTGCGCCCCTCTAAATCATCAAAGCGATCCCCCTTAAAATCCAATTCAAAGTCCGTAGTCAAACTCAGTTGAGGATCAAGTAAACGAAGGTTGTGAAGATTCGAATGGGTTATTTCTCCCTGCATTTGATACACTGGCTTCGCTCCCCGAAGGTCAATTAAACCTGACATCGTTGCCACTAAATTCGTATCCTTCGAAATGACATCCCCTTTAAATAATTGCTTCTGGAAGTTCCCTTTTAACGTAAGTTTGTGGTAGAGGTATTGATTAAAAAAGATTTCCGAAACCTTCCCATCAAAATCAATATTAGCCGATTTCTTCGCAAATCCACTCCCCTTCAAATTCCCTTCTGCATCCAAAGTCCCTAACATGGGCTCCATTCCCAGCAGTTTACCTAACTTAAATTTCTGTAATTTGATCTTCCCATCGTAGCGCGAAAAGGCCATCGAATCCTGCAAATTCATTTTCACATCTGCCTCCACATAGCCTAATCCAGTCTTCAATTTCCCGGCCGTTCTAAAGACTCTGTTGTTCCCTTTGAAAAGACCATCAAAAGCCACTGGCCCTAAAATAACCATATTTTCCGCTGCCGGCTTCGTGATATACGTACCTAAATCCTGGGGGTAGAACAGCGAAGAACGCATGGTGAAATCCATTTCCGTTTTGTCCACCACAGGCAAACCTTTGAAATTAAAATCGCCTCGCAAGACACTTTTAGCACCAAAACCTAACTCAAACTTTTTCAAATCCAATTTCGCCACTGTACCTCTAAGCAAACCTTTCAAACGGTACATCCCTTTGTAGTCATACATCGCCTCCACAAATCGGCCTAAATCCTCCCCTTTCACCAGCGCTCCATTAAAATCTGCCTGCATGTCCACGTCTGTAATCCAACGCGTCATCGAGCTCATATCGCGGTAATTCACCACAAATTTCCGTGTCACGCGCGAATCATTAAAGCGCAAATCCAGTTGATCAAATCGCATCTGGTGATCCGAAATCATAAACACCGTATTCAGACTTTTTACGTCAAAACCAGTCAACGGATCTTTCGTCCGCAAACCAATCGCCTGTAGTCCAAGCGTATCGTTCTTGATGTAAAAATTCTTGACTTTGGAATAAACCTTCGCTAAAGTAAAGTGCGAAATATCGAAATGACGGCGAGTCGCTTCACTCTTTACGGTATTATCATCTAAAGAAAAAGCACCATCAATAACCTCCGCTTCCGGTATGGTAAAAATGGACGACGGACCTTTTTTCACCGTCTTTACTCCCCCCGTAATCCACTTTTCAAGGCGTAAAATAAACTCCTCAATATTCATTTTACTCGTCTTCTTTTCAAAGATTAGGTGGACATTAGGACGTGTTAAACGCGCATAATCTAAACTTGGTTTCCCGGGCTGAAGGAATAAATGGGCGATGCTAAAATTTACATCGAGCTGATCGATTTGAATCATTTTAGCGCCCCAAGGGTCTTTCACCTCCAAACCTTTAATACTGACTTCGTCGAAAAATTTCACTTGAATACCCTGCATTTTCACAGGATAACCGATTGCCTTTTCGACTTTGGGAGTTAAATAATTCGCTAATAAAGTCTGATTAACGGGAGCTCTCAGGAGGAGAATGGTGGCAAAAATCAGCAAAAAAATCCCCAGCAATCCATAGAGGATTGTTTTGACGAAGATTTTGAGATATTTGACCATATTGCCGTATTTTTGCGCAGAATTCTATTTTTATGAAGCTACTGGCTATTGAATCTTCTTGTGATGAAACTTCGGCTGCTGTCATGGTAGACGGCGTTTTGAAGTCTAATATCATCTCGACACAACTCATCCACACGGAATGGGGTGGCGTCGTTCCCGAATTAGCCAGCAGAGCTCATCAAAAATCGATCATCCCTGTCGTGACAGAGGCCCTGCAAAAAGCAAATATAAACAAAAATGAACTGAATGCCATTGCCTTCACAAGGGGCCCTGGGCTTTTAGGAGCTTTATTAATCGGCACCTCGTTTGCGAAGTCTTTAGCCTTGAGCTTGAACATCCCTTTAATCGAGGTGAATCACATGCAGGCGCACGTGTTGGCGCATTTTATTGAAGATCCGAAGCCCACTTTTCCCTTCCTTTGTCTGACTGTTAGTGGCGGCCACACCCAATTGGTTTGGGTAAAATCGGCACTTGATATGGAGGTCATCGGCGAGACACAGGACGATGCCGTGGGCGAGGCCTTTGACAAAACCGCCAAACTGATCGGCTTACCTTACCCGGGTGGTCCATTAATCGATAAGTTAGCCAAAGAAGGTAACCCCGACCGCTTCCCCTTCTCCCTAGGTGAAATGCCCGGCTTAAACTTCAGTTTCTCTGGCATCAAAACCGCCATTTTATATTTCCTCCAAAAAGAAGTCAAAAACAACCCCAACTTCATCGAAGAAAACAAAGCAGACATCTGCGCCTCCGTTCAAAAATCCCTCATCGACATGCTTCTTCGCAAAACGAAAAAGGCGATGAAAGAAATGAACTGCACCCAAATTGCCATTGCCGGTGGCGTTTCGGCTAACTCCGGTTTGCGCACTCGACTAAAAGAGTTAGGTACCGAACTAGGTTGGGAGGTTTTCATCCCCGCCTTCAGCTATTGCACCGATAACGCGGGAATGATCGCCATGGCGGGTCATTTTAAGGCAGAAGCAGGGGAATTTTGTGGGCAGGATGTGAGTCCGTTAGCGAGATACTCCTTGTAAAAGAGCAAGGAGCAAAGACCAAAGTTCAAAGTTCAAAGTTCAAAGATGGAATCCCCTCCGGGGATGAATTCAGAAATGTCTTTGCTTTTCGAATCCATTGCTGCAAGCGATACAACCTCTGAACTTTGAGCTTTGGTCTTTGCTATTCGAATCCATCGCTGCAAACGATACAACCTCTGAACTTTGAGCTTTGGTATTTGGTATTTGAATTACCCTTTCATTTCCTTCAACGCATTCCAAAACGCCATCTTCAGCGTCTTCTCCGCATCCGTCAGCGACGAAATATAGCGTGGAAAGAAATAGACTAATTTGGATTCAATGGTATCGATCTCGGTGGTAGGTAATTCCCCTTGCCAAACAGCCGGCTGTTGACCGATAAGGATATAGCGTTTTGCGCTCGTCTCTTTCAGGAATTCAGTGAAGCTTGGTTCTTCGTCCGATGGCGTATAGACTGACCAATCGGAGGGACCTAAAACGAGTGGAGGTGCAGAAAAAATAAGTTTTAAACGAGCTAGTTCGGCTTCGGCGATTTGGCCTACAACGACCCAAGGAGTGGAAACCTTCGGTTTTACCTCTGCTATTGTGTCAGCTACAACTTCAACAGCAGGGGATTCCGCTAGCTGCGCCTCTGACTTATCCTGCGGGACCCAATAGATCTCGTCGAACTTGTACAAATCAGCTACTGAAATCCCCTCCATTTTGATGGTTTATGCTAAAGAACCTCTTAACACACATGCCTCGCGATCTGGACCTGTCGAGATGAAGTTAATAGGTAGGTTCAAGTGTTTTTCTAAGAATTTGATGTAATCCGCTAGCTCAACTGGCAATTCGTTGAAATCGCGCATGCCTTCTAAGCTGCAAGCCCAACCTTTTAATGTTTCGTACACCGGTTTTACTTTGATATCGGTGATTTCGAAAGGGATTTGGTCTGTAATCGAACCGTCTGGCATTTCGTAGGCCGTACACACTTGAATCTCGTCAAAGATATTCAAGACGTCCGCCTTCATCATAATTAATTGAGTCACCCCATTAATCATCATCGCGTATTTCAAGGCAGGCAAATCGATCCAACCACAACGGCGCGGACGACCTGTCGTAGAACCGAATTCACGGCCTTCCACTCGCATACGCTCGCCCACTTCGTCCTCTAATTCCGTAGGGAATGGACCAGAACCTACGCGAGTTGCGTACGCTTTGAAGATACCGAAAACCTCACCGATGTTTTTAGGCGCTACACCTAAACCCGTACAAGCACCCGCGGTGATCGTGTTCGATGAAGTAACAAATGGATAAGAACCGAAGTCTACGTCCAAAAGAGAACCTTGAGCACCTTCTGCAAGAATTGTTTTCCCTGCGTTGATGGCATGGTTCACTGAATATTCTGAATCCACTAAGCGGAACTCTTTCATGAAAGCAACCGCTTCGAAGAATTCCTTCTCAGCTGCCGCTAAATCGTATTCGAATTTGTATACGTCCAAAATCGCTTTGTGGCGATCAACTAATGCATTGTATTTGGCAGAAAAATCAGGCGAAATCATATCTCCCACACGTAATCCCTGGCGAGAAATTTTATCCGTGTAAGTAGGTCCGATTCCTTTCAAAGTAGAACCGATTTTTGCATCCCCTTTGGCCTTTTCGTACGCCGCGTCTAATAAACGGTGGGTAGGCAAGATGATCGATGCTTTCTTCGAGATCTCTAAGTTCTTGCGTAAGTCTAAGTTGAAATGCGCTAAACCGTCGATCTCTTTTTTGAAGATAATCGGGTCCAAAACAACGCCGTTACCGATGATGTTTTGAACTTCCTGGCGGAAAATTCCCGATGGAATTTGATGCAAAACGTGCTTAAACCCGTCGAATTCTAAGGTGTGACCCGCGTTAGGTCCACCTTGGAAACGCGCAACTACTTGATACTTGGGTGCTAGAACGTCTACGATCTTTCCTTTCCCTTCATCACCCCATTGTAAGCCTAATAATACATCAACTGCCATAATATTGTTTTATTCTTGATTTCTTGCTTGGTAATTTGCTCTGTGTTCACAATTCTTGTTCGTACAAGAACCGTAAAAAATAAGGGAATGGTGCATTACATTGAATTGCAGCATTTCGCCTACTAAACTTTGGATGGTTTGTACTCGAGGATCACAAAATTCCGTGACTTTGTGGCAATCGGTACAAATTAAATGATCGTGTTGACGACGTCCATAGGATTTCTCGAATTGTGCCTGATTGCGACCAAACTGGTGTTTTACCACTAAATCGCATTCTACTAACACATCGAGCGTATTGTAAACGGTAGCCCTAGAGACTTGGTATTTCTTGTTTTTCATGGAGATATACAACTCCTCCACATCAAAGTGATCGTCCCGTAAATAGATCTCTTCCAGGATCGCAAAGCGCTCCGGAGTCTTCCGCAAACCCTTGTTTTCCAGGTAGGCAGTGAAGATCTTTTTTACTGAATCTAGTTTATCTAATTCTTGGGACATTTATGGAAAAAAAACGACGTAAAATAAGCAAAAATAACGGACAAAAACTAAGAAACTTTCCGTTCCACCTCAATAACGCCCGGAACTTGTTCCATTTCAGCGCTCAAACTGTCGAGGTGATCCGTGTCTTGTACCATCAGTGATATTTGGCCTTCAAATAATCCATCTTTCACCCCAATGTTCAAGGCGGTAATGTTCACCTGAAGCTTCTCCGAAATCAAGCGCGTTACATCATTCACCAATCCCACACGGTCAATTCCACGAATCACCAAGTCCACGACAAATGACATCGCAATTTGAGACGTCCACTGTGCCTTAATCACCCGATCTCCATGACGAGAAAGCAGTTCTGGTGAGTTAGGGCAAGCTGCCCGGTGAATTTTGATTCCTTCATTGATGGTCACAAAACCGAATACCTCATCGCCAGAAATGGGGTTACAGCACTTCGCAAGGGTATAATCCACTTTATCCATATCCTCACCGATCAATAAGGTATCAGACTCCTTGCGCTCCTTGTGGTATTGCTGCATCTCCTTTCTAAAGGATTTGCTATCCACGATGGGCGCTTGAATCGATTTCTCCGCCTGCTTTCTTTCGTGTAATTCCCGATCTAATTTCCAGTGCTTGAGCTGGTCGATGTTGATGTAGGTTTTGCCAAAACGGTAGAACAAATCGTTCGCGTCTTTGGCATTAAAATAAGCCCGCAACTGGTTCGTAATTTCTAAAGTCAATAAAGGATAACCCAAGTGCTTTAAGCGGTGCTCGATCAAATCGCGCCCCTTAATGATATGTGATTTATTCTCTTCTTTGATGAAGTCCTTGATGCGTGCTTTCGCCTTCGTCGTGAACACGATACGCAACCAATCTTCCGATGGTTTTTGCTTCGAAGAGGTTAGGATTTCGATCTGATCTCCATTCTGTAATTTATGGGATAAGGGAACGAGTTTTCCGCCTACTTTGGCACCAATACAACGGGCACCTACCTCCGAGTGAATCTCGAAGGCGAAGTCCAAAGCCGTAGCCCCGGATTGCAAGACGATCAACTTGCCTTTCGGGCTAAAGACAAAAACCTCCTCATGGTAAAGTGAGTTCTTGATGTCCTCCACTAATTCCACCGCAGACTGACTCTTATCGTTCGCCTCGATAGCTTCGCGTACCTGCGAAAGCCACGATTCAAACGCCTCGCTCGTCCGCGTATCCGTTCCTTTGTACTTGAAGTGTGCCGCCACCCCTTTCTCCGCAATCTCATCCATCCGCTTCGAACGAATCTGCACCTCGACCCAACGACCCTCTTTATCCTGTGCAAAAGGCTTGCTCATCACGGTCGTGTGAAGCGACTCGTAACCGTTCGATTTAGGGGTGGAAACCCAGTCCTTTAAACGACTCGGATTAGGACGGTAATGATCCGTTACCACGGAATACACTTCCCAACAGTCTGATTTTTCGCGTTCTATGGGCACGTCTAAAACGACACGCACCGCAAAAAGATCGTATATTTTCTCAAAAGGTGTGTTGCCTTTTTTGATTTTGTTGTAAATGGAAAAGATGGATTTGGGACGACCTTTGATCGTATAATTCAATCCGCGCTCGTCCAAGGTTTTCTTAATCGGTTTGATAAAATTTTCCACAAAGCCTTCTCTGCTTCGCTTGTTTTCGGCTAATTTATCCGCGATTTCCTTGTAGGCTTCCGGCTCCGTATGCTTTAAGCCTAAATCTTCTAATTCCGACTTAATCGCATTCAAACCCAAGCGATGGGCTAAAGGTGCATACAGATAAATGGTCTCAGAAGCGATCTTCATCTGCTTCTCTTTGGCCATACTCGTCAGCGTCCGCATGTTATGCAAACGATCCGCGAGCTTAATTAAGATCACGCGAATATCATCCGAAAGCGTCAAAAGCATCTTTCGGAAATTCTCCGCCTGCTGCGAAGTTCCGTATTCAAATGTGCCCGCAATTTTCGTCAGGCCATCGATGATGGAGGCGATTTTCGGATTGAATTGTTTTTCGATATCGGCCAAAGTCGTATCCGTATCCTCTACCACATCATGCAATAAAGCAGAAATAATCGACGTGGTTCCCAGTCCAATTTCTTCTACGCAAATCTGCGCCACAGCTAAGGGATGGTAGATGTAAGGTTCGCCGGATTTACGACGCATTTCCTTGTGCGCCTCCGCCGAAATCAAGAAAGCTTTCTTGATCTGCTTCGCGTCATCATCCTTTAAAAAAGGCTTAGCAGTCCGCAATAATTTGCGGTAGCGCTTCAATATCTCTAAACGTTCCTTTTCTAAATCTATCTGCATCTTACTCTTTTTGAATCAGGGCCACGGCCATCGCCGAGATCCCTTCTGCTCTTCCTACAAATCCTAATCCTTCAGAGGTGGTGGCTTTGACCGAAATTTGATCCACCTCCACTCCCATCACGGAAGCTAAATTATCTTTAATCGCTGGAATAATTGGGTTCAGCTTCGGTTGATCTAAGATCACCGTCACGTCCGCATTCGCTAATTCCCAACCTGCCTCGCGAATCATCTCCATCACTTTTTTCAATAAAAGCGTCGAAGCGACACCTTTCCACATCGGGTCTTTGTCCGAAAAATGGTACCCAATATTGCGCATATTCGCGGCCCCTAACAAGGCGTCGCACAATACATGACAAACCACATCCGCGTCCGAATGACCTAAAGGCCCCTTCTCTGACGGAATCTCCACACCACCCAGAATACAAGGACGTCCTTCTACCCAGCGATGCACATCGTACCCTTGTCCTACGCGAATTTTCATTTGGCTATTTTTTTATACTTTAAGGTATTCGATTTTCCTTGGATAAACAAGCGCTGAGCCCATTTTTCCAAATCCTGCGTCTGCACTTCCGCGATCTTTTCCGCCTCCGTATTGACTAAATTCGCATCGCCCGCATTCGCAGCCATGGCTAAATTCATCGCCCGATTCAGTACTTCCACTTCCCCAAAAACCAAACTCGCCTCCGATTGGTTCTTCACCATCTGCAAGTCTTTTTCGGCGATTTTCGAGGTCGCAAAATCCTGTATCGCCTTCTCTAGCGCCTCTTCCGCCTCCTCAATCGTTACGTTATCACTTACCTGACCCTGAATAATCAATAGGCCTGGATCGATGGAACTTGTTTGGTAGGTTCCTATCGTATCGAATAGGCGCTGCTTTTGTACCAAATGCTCATACAAATAAGAAGATTCTCCTCTGCCTAATAAGTCCGCCATCAAATCGATTGCATGATAACCCAGTTCGTAACGACCTAGCACGGGATAGGCTTTGTAAATTCGATTCGCCGGCACATCCGCCACGATTTCCATCGCCCGATTTTCGGTTTGCAGCGGCTCTTGAGGTAAATTACGTTTAGGCTTAGCACCAGCAGGAATAGGTTCGAACCATTTTTCGGCTAAAGCTTTCACCTCGGACAACTTTACTTTACCTGCAACGACAAGAACAGCGTTTGAAGGCACGTAGTGCTTTTGGAAAAAAGCCTTCACATCACTCATCTGCGCCTCCTCGATATGCTGAATGCCAGCTCCAATCGTGGGCCACCGGTAAGGATGCTTGTTGTAGATTAAGGGTCTAAACTTCAACCACACATCGCCATAAGGCTGATTTAAATAACGCTGCTTGAATTCCTCTATCACCACTTTGCGCTGCGTTTCGAGGCTTTGCGTGTTAAACGCTAATTGCTTCATCCGATCTGATTCAAGCCAAAAAGCGGTTTCGATGTTTTGGGCTGGAACAGATATATAGTAATTCGTTAAATCTGGGGTGGTAAAGGCATTGTTCTCGCCGCCTACTTTTTGCAAGGGCGCATCGAAGGAAGGAATGTTTTCAGATCCTCCGAACATCAAATGCTCGAACAAATGCGCAAAACCCGTCAGGTTTTCGTCTTCATCTCTGGATCCTACATTGTAGATCACATCTACCACCGCCATCGTCGTGTCCGGATCTTCGTGCACAATGACTTTAAGGCCGTTAGCGAGGGTAAATTCTTCGAATGAAATCATGTCTTAGGGTTTATAAACAAAAGTAAAAAAATCGACCCAAAAACCACAGAGCTTAACTAAATTTGCGGGGTAAACATTTCACATGATTCGGGTTGCACTCTTACTTTTCTTTTTTCTTTCACTGAGATCGCAGGCCCAAATCCTACAAGATCCCACGGCTAAAGCTCAGATCACCGCTGGACTGACGAATTTATACCAATACGATTTCAAAGAATCTACGGCTATCTTCAATAGCCTAAAGGCCAAATACCCTCGTCATCCCGCTCCCTATTTATTGCTGGCTATGCAGTGGGAGCAGCAATACTTTCCGTTAAAGGATCATCCTGCTCAAGGGAAAAACTATTTAGCTCACCTGGAAAAAGCATTTGAATTAGGAAAAGAGATGGCCGAGCGAGATGAGAATGATTTAGAAGCCTCTTTTTTTTGTACGGCTTCCCTTGGATTTCTGGCCGCCTATGAGGCAGATCAACACAACTTCATGCGCGTGGTCTCTTATGCTAAACAGGCCTATAGCTTTTTAAAAATTGGGCTAAAAAACACCGACAAACAACCCGAATTCTTGTATTCCACCGGGATGTACAATTATTACAGCGTCGCCTATCCAGATTTACATCCAGTCTTAAAACCGTTTATGTTCTTGTTTCAAGATGGGAACAAACGGGTGGGATTGACTCAACTAGAAGCTGGCACTCGAAGGACCACTTTTGTGAAGAATGAATGTCTATTCTATATGGGCTATGTGCAGAATAAATACGAGGGAAATCCCTTACGGGCTTTGGCCTATAACCAAATCCTCAGCGACAACTTTCCAAATAACCACTGGTATCTATTGCAAAGAGCAGAGTTGCTAACTTTAGCGGGCAAATTCGAAGAAGCGGAACCCTTCATTGAAAAAATGGAAGCACTAAAAACGCCCTACTACACCGGCGCAGCTTACACGCTACGTGGCATGCGCGAAGAGGTGGAACGAAAAGATTTAAACAAAGCAGAGTCTTGGTACCTCAAATCCATCGCCTTCCCTTTTGAAGAAAGATTGACAAAAGACATACGAGGATTAGCCTATTTAGGTCTAACTCGCATTGCATACCGCGAAAAGAAGCCTCATCTATTTAGAAAATACCTTCGTATTTCTGAAGATTTTATTGAATACAAAAATTCATTAATCGAACACAAACGACTATCCCATGGAAAGTAGAGAAGCCGGAATTGAACGCCTATATCCCAAAATCACGGGCCGCATGTCCGCGCGCTACTACTATTTAATCCAACTGCGCAAGCAATTAGAACGCGTCATTGCCTTGTATGTCCGCAATTCACCCCATCAATTGTTAGCGGATTATGGCTGTGGCAACAAACCTTACGAGCCACTTTTCACCCCTTTTGTGGAGCAATACATCGGCCTAGATTTAGCCTACAATACCAAAGCGGATGTGGTCGTGGACCCCGCTGGCATCATTGATATGCCTGAGGAAAGCGTGGGATTCGTTTTGTCCACGCAAGTATTAGAGCACGTGGAAGACCCGAAGGCTTATTTAAAAGAGGCACACCGCATCTTGGAAAAAGAGGGCAAATTAATTTTATCTACGCACGGCTATTGGATGTTCCACCCGGATCCGACGGATTTTTGGCGCTGGACTTCGACTGGTTTGAAAAAAATTGTGACGGAAGCGGGATTTGAGGTAGTTTATTTCGAGGGAATTCTAGGGCGCTCCGCGATGGGATTGCAATTATTCCAAGATGGTCTTTTATTCAAATTACCTAAGCCGCTTCGTTTCTTATTGTCCTTAGTGCTGCAGCCTTTGATCATCTTTTTCGATAAGATCATCACGGCTAAATCACGCAACGAAGATGCCTGCACTTTTGTGCTGGTGGCTAAGAAAGTCTAGCTTTTTCGTAAGCGATGGTTGCTTCTAAGGCTTGATCGAAGGAGGTGATTTCCCAGCTCATTTTCGCCGATAATTTCGACGTATCTAAACAGATTCTCTGCACATCCGTCAACTTCGCGTCTTTGTATTCGACTTGAAATGCGGGTAATTTCGCTTGAATGCGCTGAATAATGGTATTTAAACTGAGCGATTCGCCTGAACCCACATTGATTGTTTCATTTTTTACCCCTGCCTTTATTAGACCATCGATGGCTTGACCGATGTCAGCGGCGTAGATATAATCTTTGGCCTGCGATCCATCTCCCCAAACCGTCATCACCTCTCCTTTCAGCGCCTTGCGAACAGCAATATTAATTACCCCTTGTTTAGGCGAGCGATGAAATTCCCCGAATGGATTCGACAAGCGCAAAATCAAGTAGTCGATCTGGTATAATTTCGCATACAATTCGATGTAATGCTCCACGGCCAGCTTGATAATTCCGTAAGATGAAATAGGCTTACAAGGATACTCCTCTTTCACTTTTTCTTCCGTCACATTCCCGTAAACTGCCCCACCGGTGGATAGATAAAGTAATTTTGACACCTGGTGTTTCTTCATCATCTCCATCAAACCGATGGTAGGCAACAAGTTAGACTCGATGTCTTGGCGAATATTTTCAGATGAAATGGCAGGTATAATGGAAGAGGCAAAATGGAATACGCGATCAAAATGATGGGCACTAAATAAGTCGTCCAAAGCTTGAGCATCCGCATAATCCCCCACCACAAAAGTCACGAAAGAAGGAAATTCAACGCCTGCAGGTTTTTCGTGCGCGAAAACAACGACCTCGTTATCTACACCGTGTTGCTGCAAATAAGCCAGCCAATTCAAGCCCAAAAAACCACTTCCTCCAACGACTAAATTTTTCTCCATGACGCGTATTTGCTGTAAAAATAGCCGAAAAATTTAGCTAATTTCGGTTTTGCATTAAAAATCAGCCCTGAATGCGTTTAATCATTGCCCGCTCTAATTTCTTTTCGTACTCCGAGACCTTTATCGAAGAGCAGATCAATCAATTAGAACCCATTCACGTCCTATACGAAGGCTGGCAACCGAGCCGATTAATGGCGGGCGGATCCATTTATTCTTTTCCTTTTTCGATTCTTGCCGTTAGAGGTGTGTTACGCCGCATCATTCCTGGACTTTATCAGAAGATCTATACCCATTACCTTAGACGCTTTTTACGCGTCCATAAAGTAGATGCCTTCTTAGCGAATTACGGTCCATTAGGCACGAATATCTACGAGGCGTGTCTGGCTGAGGACATTCCTTATTCCGTTGTCTTTTTAGGCTTCGATGCAGCAGAGAAAAAGACTTTAGCGACTTATGGGGCCCGTTACGCCCTCAGTTTACCTAAGGCGAAAGCCATCATTTGTGTGGCCGAGTCCATGCGAGCGAATTTGGAAGAAATCGCGGGGCCTTTACCCAATTTACATGTCATTCCATGTGGGGTTGATACCTCGAGATTTACTCCAGGCACGGCAAAAAACGGATTCAACGTCATTTCTGTAGCACGTTTTGCAGAGAAAAAAGGATCCTTGAAAAGCATTCAAGCCTTTGAAATGTTGTTGGGCGATTTTCCCAATGCCCAATTACGGATGGTCGGTGATGGACCTTTGTGGGAAGAAGCGAAAGCGTATGTTTCCGCGCACGGCCTCTCTGGTAACATTCATTTCTTAGGGGCTATGGGACAATCGGACTACTTGCCCTTGTTACAAGAATCGAACGTGTTCATTCAACATTCGATCTTAACCCCTAGTGGGGATTCCGAAGGAACGCCTGTGGCGATTTTAGAGGCCTCCGCTTGCGGATTAGCTATTTGTTCCACTCGACACGCCGGCATTCCGGATGCGGTCATCGAGGAAAAAACGGGGCTTTTGGTGGATGAACACGATGTGGAGGGAATGGCTGCTGCACTGAAATCCTTAGCCTCAGATTCCGCGGCTACACATGCCTATGGTGTCGCTGCACGTAAACACATGGAGGAGCAATATGATGTGGTAAAGCTCTCCGCGAAAATCAAAGCTCTTCTCGTATAAAGAATGCCCCGCAAAATCGTATTTTTGTAAATTACATTCAAAACAAGGCATGGGGATCGTCATTCGACAAAGTTTAAAGGGTTCAATCGTTACCTATTTGGGTACGGCGATCGGGACTTTTAACGTAATCTTCCTCTACAATAAGTTTCTTTCGCAGGAGCAGGTGGGCTTAATTGCCGGTGCTTTGGTTAGCATTCCCCTTATTTTTGCCTCTTTTACCCAACTCGGAATTCCCCATATTGCGGTGCGTTTTTTCCCGCATTTCGATGATCCGAAGAATGGCCATAAAGGTTTTTTCACCTTTCTGCTCGTCGCACCACTGTTTGGTTTAGCGCTTTTTGTGCTGGGCTATTTAGCTTTAAAACCACTGTTTTTCGAGGCATATGGCACGAATTCGCCGCTATTACCCCAGTATTTCTATTACATTATTCCACTGACGGCTAGTTATTTATACATGAGCGTTTTAGAAGCTTATGCACGAGTCCATCTTCGCATTGTGGTCCCAGCGATCATTCGAGAGCTGTTTTTAAGGATTTCTAATGGAGTTTTAGTCATTACTTTTGCTCTCGGCTATTTGACATTCAATCAATTGATTTTAGCGATTACGCTTTCTTATGTGGTGGCGGTTGTGGGTTTATTAGCCTACATTAAGCAGCTGAAACGCTTTTATACGAAAGTTGATTTTTCCTTTTTACGCACCCCGGTTTTCAAAGAAATGCTTTCGTATGGCGGCTGGGTGATTTTAGCCGGTGCCAGCTTTACGCTGATTCAGCACATCGAAAAGATCATGTTGCCAGCCTATATGGGCGGTTTGAGTACGACGGCGATTTTTGACATTAATTCCCGGATGGCGATCATGATTTCGATCCCTCGAAACGTGATTGCGGCGATTGCGGCACCCATTTTAGCGCAGGCTTGGAACCGAAATGACCGCGATAATATCCAGGATATTTACCAAAAATCCTCTCTGAATCTCCTCCTCATCGGTTGCGTTTTATTCCTGTTGATCTGGTGTAATTTGGACTTCATCTACACCATCATCCCTCGCCATGAAATTTACGAGGCTGGCCGCTGGGTGGTGCTGATGGTAGGTTTGAGTAAGATCATCGATATGGGAACGGGCCTAAATTCAGAGGTGTTGATTAACTCCAAATACTACCGTTACGACCTCCTCTTCTACATCATCCTCGCGGTGGGTTTAGTGGTAGGTAATCTAATCTTGATTCCTATTTATTCCTATAATGGGGCAGCCCTAGCTTCCCTATTGGCTTTGGCGGGCTATAATGTATTGAAATTTGGCTTTATCTGGTGGAAACTAGACCTGCAACCGTTTGATGTTAGATCCCTGGGAATTCTGATCGTTAGTGTGTTAATCTACCTTGTTGTTTCCCAAATCCCGGTCATCGAAGGCAGCCCTTTAATCGCCTGGCTACTGAATGTAGGCATTCGCAGTGCAGCGATAGGTGGATTATTTATCCTAGCGGTCACGAAATTCAAGCTATCTCCAGACATCAGCGAGCTAGTTACTAATTGGTTTAAGAAATGAAAATAATGTCCCTGGCCGGTGGCCTGCCACACTATTATAACCTAGTCCTAAACAAATTGCAACGCGATTATGGAGTGGAGGTGTGCGTGGTGGTGCCCACAGAAAAAGGGGCAACGCTGGGTGCTGGGGTATATACGTCAGACAAAGGCATTGAATTCAAGGTCTTTCGTCGCGAGGAATACACGACCTATTATGGGAAGAAGTTTTTCCGCGGGTTGAAGGAGTTGATTTTGGCAGAAAAACCAGACGTCTTAATGGTCAACTGGCCCTATCAAGCCTCTTTCGTTTTTTATCCCGGCTGGTACCGCTTTCTGAGAAAACACAAAGTGGCACTTATTTCCAAAGAGATCCCCTTCCAAGTTCCTCATTACGACAACGCCATTTCCTATTATTTACAAGGCGGCGGCGTAACCGAAAACAACCAAGCGCACCAGTCGAATCCCTCTCTTTTGGCCCGATTAAAATTCTTCATCGTACGCGAAACGAGAAAGCGTTTCTCTAATCTGGTAGACGCCCACATCAATTATTTAGAGGAGGCCGTTGCTTTACACGCAAGCTATGGCGTTCCGGCTGAGAAGGTATTTATCACGGCGAATTCCCCAGACACCGATGCGCTATTACATACTGCGAACGAATTAAAAGGCGTTACCGCCAATCCATTCCGACTTTTGCATATCGGACGTTTGGTCAAATGGAAGCAGGTCGATTTATTGATTGAAGCGGCAATTGCCTTGCATGCGAAATACCCGCAGACCGAACTCAGCATTGTGGGAGATGGGCCGGAGCTGGAAGCTTTAAAAGCGCAGGCTTCAGGCTACGATTTTATAAAATTTCATGGAGGTATTTATGACCCCAAAGAACTAGGCAAAATCACTTGCGAATCGGGGATCTATGTCTTAGCTGGCATGGGTGGTTTGTCTATTAATGAGGCGATGTGTTTCTCGAAACCCGTCGTTTGTTCTGTGGCAGATGGCACCGAAAAACGCTTAGTGCGGGAGGGATATAACGGACATTACTTTGAATCGGGATCTTTATCCAGCTTACAAACAGTTATTGAAAGGCTTTTTGCACAGCCGGAGAAAATCACAATAAAGGGCACGCGTTCGAGGGAGATTATTGAGAAGGAGATCAATATACATACGGTGCTGGGGAATTATATGGAGGCGTTTAGGTATTCAGTAGCCAGTGGACAGTAGTCAGTGGTCAGTCCGTAGGAAGTGAGTCCGAAGGATTTATTTCATGAGTTCATCCCCGCAGGGGATTCTAACTTTGAACTTTGCTCTTTGAACTTTGTTCTTTGTAATTCGTAAATTAGAATTTTTAAATAGGTATAAATGAAAGTAATTCAAGTCGTAGGCGCTCGTCCTAATTTCATGAAAGTAGCACCGCTACATCGTGCGATCCAAAAATTAGCCGGATGGACATCGAAGATCGTTCATACGGGTCAGCATTTTGACGCAAAGATGAGTGATGTGTTTTTTACACAACTGGAATTACCTACACCGGATTTCTTCCTCGGAATTGGGGGTGGAAGCCACACAGAAGTGACTGCGAAGATTATGGTGGCCTTTGAAAAAATTGTTGAAGCCGAAAAACCGGATTTAATTATTGTGGTGGGGGATGTTACTTCGACTTTGGCCTGTACCTTAGTGGCGATCAAAATGGGTATCAAAGTCGCTCACGTAGAGGCAGGCTTACGTAGCTTTGACCGAACGATGCCAGAGGAATTAAATCGCATCTTGACAGATAGCGTGGCGGATTATTTATTTGTGACGGAAGAAAGCGGATTGCAACATTTGAAAAATGAAGGTGTGGCAGATGAGCGTGTATTTTTCTCAGGCAATGTGATGATTGACTCGTTAGTTCGCTATCAAGAAAAAGCGAAAACCACCACCATACTGGAAGACCTCGGACTAGCGACTAGTGACTCCCGACTATCGACTGCCGACTCCGGCCTAGCGACTCCCGACTCCCGACTATTGACTCCCGACTCCCGACTATCGACTGCCGACTATATTGTCATGACCATGCACCGCCCGGCGAACGTGGATACGAAAGAGGGTCTTGAATCCATTCTAGAGTTAATTGAATTAAGCAGTAAGGATACCAAAATCATTTTTCCTATCCACCCGAGAACGCGGGCACATATGGAGAAATTTGGCTTAGCGGAACGATTAGATCAGGCGCAAAACTTGATTATGACGGAGCCTTTGGGCTATTTAGAATTCATTCAATTGATGTCCAATGCCACAGCGATATTAACCGATTCAGGCGGCATTCAAGAGGAAACGACTTACTTAGGCGTCCCATGCTTAACTTTCCGCGATTCGACGGAACGACCGATCACGGTGACTTTAGGGACGAACCAATTGTTATCGGATTTAGATCCAAAGAAAACCTATGCTGCTTTGCAAGAGATATTGGCAGGCAAGGTGAAGAAAGGGAGCATCCCTCCGCTTTGGGATGGTAAGGCAGCCGAAAGAATAGCCGCTCAACTAGCTGAAATTTTTGCTTAATGTCTGCCAAAAAGCTACATATCGTCCTCCTCTCTTACCACGACAGCAATGGCGGGGCTGGGATTGCGGCGGGTAGATTGAAAGTGGCTTTGGAAAAAGCGGGACATCAAGTCGACTACCTCGTCAGAGAAAAAGGGAGCACTTCCAGCGCCCTAAAATTCGGCAATGGCCTGATTTCTTGGTTGAAATTCATTGCCGAGCGCTTGTTCTTTTTGCGTTTTGAGAAAGATAAATCGATTCGATTCCTATTCAATCCGGGTGTTTTTGGGAGTGATGTTTCGAAGCATCCGCTGATCCAGCAGGCAGATATTGTGCATTTGCATTGGGTGAATTTTGGTTTCTTATCTGTGAGCGATATTGCTCAACTGACTAGGCTTAATAAACCTGTTTTCTGGACCCTGCACGATATGTGGGCCTTTACGGGAGGCTGTCACCACAGTGGGAGTTGCGAGCATTTTCGACAGAGTTGTGGAGATTGTAAATTCTTGAAAAATCCAAATCCGACGGATCTTTCGCACCGAATGTGGGAGGCGAAGAAAACGGGGTTTGCGGAGAAAAACCTACACATCATTACTTGCAGTGATTGGCTGGGAAATAGAGCGAGACAAAGTAGCATTTTGGGAGGTCACTCGATTAAAACCATTCCAAACGCGATTGATACGGAATTCTTCTCGCCTAATGCATCTAGCTTAGGATTAAATCCAAACAAGAAATATGTTCTTTTTGTAGCCATGCGCGTAAATGCGCCCGCCAAAGGCTTTCATTTATTGAAAGAGGCCTTGCAGTATTTGGATGCCACTACGACCGAGCTGCTGATCGTGGGTGGAGAGATGACCGAGGAATTACCTTTGAAAGCACATAATTTTGGGCAGGTTTCAGACCCAGCCAGAATGCGCGATATCTATGCGGCGGCAAATGTGTTTGTTACTCCCTCTTTGGAAGAAAATTTACCCAATACGATCATGGAAGCCATGGCCTGCGGCACTTCTTGCGTCGGATTCGAAGTGGGAGGAATTCCGGAGATGATCGAACACGAAGTGACTGGCTATGTGGCCCAAGCATTTAACCCGGCAGATTTGGCAAAAGGCATAAACTGGTGTCTCGGGTCTACCACCTCCGGATCAAAATCCAGGGAGCGCGCGCTACAATTATACAACCAAACCATCGTTGCCCAGCAACACCTCGCCTATTATGCCCAAGCTTAGTATCATCACCATCACCTACCAGGCTGAGGCCTATATCGAACGCACACTAAAAAGTGTTTTCGAGCAAGGGTGTGCGGAGGAAATCGATTATATCGTGGTGGATGGGGCGTCGAAAGACCGAACATTAGCTATCATAGAAGCGAATAAAGCTCAGATCAATCAACTCATTTCTGAGAAAGACAAGGGTATATACGATGCGATGAACAAGGGAATGCAAATGGCAAAAGGAGATTATATCCTGTTTTTGAATGCGGGGGATACTTTTGCTTCTTCATCGACATTGAAAAATATCTTACGAGAACTGGGAGAAAATCCGGATGTCCTGTACGGCGAGGCAATTTTTGTCAATAACGACGGTCAATCTTTAGGCTTGCGCAGTGAGGTGACACCACATCGTTTGCCCACTCATTTAACTTGGCAAAATTTCCGTTATGGCATGTTGGTTTGCCACCAAGCTTTCATTGCAAAGCGCAGCCTTGCGCCACTTTTTGATCTACACTACCGCCTTAGTTCCGATATTAATTGGGAGATTCAAGTTTTGAAAAAAAGCCAGCATATATTAAAATCTGCCTCACCTATCTGTACTTATTTGATGGGAGGCGCATCTGTGCAAAACTTGAAGAGATCCTGGGAGGAAAGATACCAGGTGTTACGATCACATTTTGGCTTACTACCTAACTTAATCAACCACTTGGTAATCATTGCCAGAGGATTGATTTTTGCCTTGAAAAAACAGGGGAAGTATTGGTAAATCCCCTATATTTGTGGCTATGAGATTTCGCATAAGCCTGGTTTTTCTAGTGATTACCTTTGTCAGTTTTGGCCAAAAATTTCGCTTTAATTCGAGTGTAGGAACCTCCCTCATTTCGTGGCACGAACAACAAATGACCTTAGATTTCGCGGCAGAAATCACGTTCCAAAACCCAGAAAAAAATCACAAGACTTTCATCGCCTTAAAAACAATGGGAAACCTAACCGGAAGCGCGATAGATAGAAGCAACTATACGTTCATTGAACCTCCGATGAATAATTTCAATCAACCTATTCAACCTAACGAAGTTTTGCAATCGAGTTACCGTGGAGGTGAGGCTGAAGTGGGTCTGCTTTGGAATACGAATAAACGAAAAACAACTGTTCATCTAACACCCATTTTAAGTTTATACAGTAAATCTATAGCTAGAAAAATCAGCTCTTTAAGGTCTGAATACATCGAAGAAGAAAAATACTCCTTACACGGAATGAGCGGTGGAATCGGATTAGTGATCCCGGGAAAAACGACTTTCCAGATACAAGCACAAGTTTTTGAACCTTTGTATGAAGTGGTGACATTATATGGTCGCTATGTAGGAGTGCCCTACCAGTCCTTGGTTTCAGAAAAGCTTCCTAATTTTAAAGCAAAAATTCAACTGACTAAGGGACATTTTGGCTGGGTTATCAACCTAGAATCACTCAATTTAGGTGGAGCAGAAAACCCTAATTCTAAGTCGATTAAAGCCTCTCAAGCCATCATACCGTCCACCTTATTCACCTATTTCTTCTAACATGAAGAAATTCCTACTACTCCTTTTCTGTTTTCCTGGTTTAGCCCAAAAAGATTCTACGAAAGTCCTCGAGGAAGTAAAAGTGTATGTGTTTGAACAAAAACGGAGTACGCTAAATACCCCAGATGCCTTTGTTCGCGCTGCAGATCTTCAGCAGTTTAGTTCGACCCAATTTGTATCTACGCTTAATTCCATGGCAGGTATTCGGATGGAAGAAAGATCTCCGGGTAGTTACCGAATTGCGATAAGAGGTAGCTCACTTAGGGCACCCTTTGGCGTACGTAACACCAAAGTATATTGGAATCAAATTCCCTTTACAGATGCCGGGAACAACACCTACATTTCACTACTAGAACCCGCCTTATTTTCATCATTAACCGTAACCAAAGGCCCATCTGCCGGAATATACGGAGCAGGAACAGGTGGAGTATTGCTATTCGAAAGTGGAGCACGTGGAAATGCCCTTACGGCCGAAACTGTTTACCATTCCTTAGGGGGAATGAAAACGGCCATCGATTTATCCGCAGAAAACCACCGACTTTACGCCTCCTTCAACCAGCAAGAGGGTTATCGAGCTCAATCCGCGATGAAAAAGCAATGGATTTCGTATGAATTCCACCACAACTTTACGAAAGATATCAACCTAGATCTAAGCACCTATTATGTTGATTTGGCCTACCAAACTCCGGGAGGATTAACAAAAGCTCAATTCCTTGCAAATCCTCAGCAAGCTAGACCTGCGGCAGGCGCTTTCAAGAGTGCGCAACAGCAAGGGGCGACCTTTAAAATAAAAAGTTATGGCTTAAGTGCTCGGGCATCTCAAGTGCTGAATAACCTTTGGGCTTGGGATTTGAGTCAGGCAATTCAAGTGAATGATATCGAAAATCCGACGATACGGAATTATGAAGTTCGCCATGAACCCAATTATTCCACGCGCGGAGTACTCCACAGAAAAGGAGTTATTAATAGCGACCTGGGATTTGAATACCAGGCAGGACAAATGAATAGTTCGACTTTTGGAAATAGAAACGGCGTAAAAGACACTTTGCAATTGACTCAAAATACCCATGTCCAGCAAGGAAGCCTCTTCTTACAAAATGAATATGCCGGGTTGGCGAATTGGCTCTTCACTTTCTCCGGTAGCTTGAGTAGCTATTGGACGGAGTATATCGGTAACGAAGCTATCTTCTCCCCTCGTTTGGCGGTTCTACGCAAATTAGGGGCGCATCAGAGTATTGTTGCCAAAGTAGCACATGGCTATTCACCTCCCAGCATTAGTGAATTACGACCGTCAACGGGGGAAATAAACCGTACGTTAAAAGCCGAAAATGGCTGGAACCACGAAATAACTTACCGAGGTAAATACGCGAAATTCAATTGGGATTTGAGTGTATATCAATTTAACCTGGACGAAACCATCGTGGTCAGAAGAGCGGCTGATGGATCAGACTATTTTACGAACGCTGGTTCTACGACCCAACAAGGTTTGGAATTAAGTAGTACCTGGATGATCCACCCTACTTTGACATTAGAACAATCGCATACTTGGCAAAACTTTCGATTTGCGAATGGAAATTTCTTAACGGGAACAACTCCTTACCAACAGGCAACTACACTCGTTTGGCGACACCCATCAGGAATAAGTCTCGTGCAAAATTTTCAATTGGTGGATTATCAATTCCTGAATGACACGAATACGGAGCGGATGGGCTCCTATCGCCTTTGGAACACAAAAATAAGTTATGCGCGGAAGTGCTGGACAGTTTGGGCGGCGGCAGAAAATGTGGGCGATGAGCGCTATTCACCTGGACCAGATTTAAATGCCATCGGAGGCCGTTTTTACAACCCAGCTCCCGGCCGAAACTTCCATCTAGGCTTACAATTTAACCTAACCTACTCGCGTTAAGCCGCTCCATCAATTCTGCTAGATGAGAATCGCTCACGGCAATCTCATAGTTTCCTATTTTGATTCGCTGGTGCTTAATTGATTCAATCTTTTGGAGATTAACAATAAACGATTTGTGAACGCGCATAAAGCCATGAGGCATCACTTTTGCCTCTACACTTTTCATCGTCTGTTTGGTCAAAATAGGATGCCGTTCTCCTTCCACAAAAATCTTCACATAATCCTTTAAACCTTCCACGTGCGTTACGGTTGGAATCGAAATCCGTACGAGTGAATATTCCACATTCACAAAAAAGAAGTCCTCTAGAGGTTCCTTTTCAACCATATTTTTACCTACAAAAATATGATACGCCTTATTTGCACTTAAGGCAAAACGATCTAAACTCACCGGTTTCATTAAGTAGTCTACCGCGTCCAGATTATAACTTTCCACCGCATAATTCGCATAAGCAGTCACAAAAATCACAAGAGGTTTAACGGCCAAAGAAGATAAGAACGACGTCCCTAACAAGCCCGGCATTTGAATATCCAAGAAAAGTAAATCGACCTGCTCCTTTTGCAACACTTCCATCGCCTCGAACGCATTCGAACAAGAACCCACTAGATTCAAAAATGGAATCTGCTTCACATTTTCCTCTAATAATTTACGTCCCATCACTTCGTCGTCCACGACAACGCAATTCATCTTTACCATCTTATTTCAATGTTAAGTGTAGATCCACGGAGAAATTCACGTCGTCCTCTTCAATGACTAATTCGTGTTTTTTAGGATATAATAATTCCAGACGACGCTTCACATTCTTCAACCCAATTCCTGAACTAGGATCTTTAAAAACCTGTTCTTCTTTTCCCTTTTTATTCTTAACCTGAAAATGCAAACCGTGATCTGTCGTTTCTAGGGTAACATAGATAAACGGCTTATCCACTAAACCCACCCCATGTTTAACCGCATTTTCCACAAAAGGAATTAATAACATCGGCTCAATTAAATGACCTGCTCCATCGCCATTCACTTGGAATTTAAAATCGACATTCCCGTCAAATCGCATTTTTTGGAGATCAATATAATTCTCTAAATAAGCAAATTCATTAGTCAATGGAACCATTGTTTGGTCCGAATCATACAACATATAGCGCATCAAAGAAGACAAACGCATGGTTACATCTTCCGCTTTTTCTGAGGCTTTGGTCCTAATCAAATACACAATACTATTCAGAATATTAAAGATGAAATGCGGACTAATCTGAGAGCGCAAAAACGCTAACTCTGATTTCAACTGCTCATTTTTCTGTTCTTCCTTGTTCGCATCTTGCTCTAAAAACTCTAACAATAAACCATAAGCAGACGCAATCGCAGAAACCATGATGAGCGGAAAAGCGCCCAAAATCTCCGGTGCAGTACCATGCTCGTGTTCAAATTCCAAGAACAAGTGGTGGAACAACATTTGGACTAAAAAGAACGCCACATTTGTTAGTATTAAACTAGCAAAGAAGAACCAAATGCCTTTCTTTTTAAAAACAAAAGGAATCAAAAGTAGCGTAATCACATAGAACAACGGCATCACGGTAATCAGCTCCACCCAGATATGCTCGGAAAACTCTGGATTATCATGCGGATGCGGATGAGCTACTTCGTGCGTTTGGTGGACAGGACTTAACAAAGGCAAGCCTATCCACATTCCCCACAGAATCAGGTTAAACAATACCTGAAAGGTCCGCTTCGTTTTCCTAGAATTAATAGCCTGCCACATAGCACAAATGATTTTTACAAATCTAGCCAAATAAGTGGAATCCACCTGCGCCCCTTATCGATAGAATAGGACCATTAATCTTCAAAAAAAGCCCATGTATCTAATTAGAAATATCGAAACGTTATAATTTGTACATTCGTAAAAAAATTAAAGACATGAAACATTCAATCCGCCTATTATTCTTGTTGTTGATTGGCCTACAATCCTTTGGCCAAGAAACAGTATTCAAAATCAGAAAAGACTCTTCCAACTCTGCTATGAAGACGCTTTTCAAACCACACAAGCTGACGTCTATCGGCGTATCCCTTCAATCTCAAATGCTTTTCGGCAAGGGTGGCCCAGAACGATCCATGGGATTTCAAGTTCACTTGAATAACAAATTATCCCTAGGTATTGCTTCTTTTAATTCGAATCCACGCAATGATGATCCGAATCGCTATGCAGATGAACCACGTCGTCGATTTAATGCTTTAACGATGGAAGTCACGCCAATGGCTAATAAGGTGTTTCATTTAAGTTTCCCTTTAGCCATTGGACGTATTCAGGAGGAAGCTCCGCTAATCAATTACCCTGCTTACCCTGGAACTGCCTATCAGCCTCTGCCCTACAGACAAGCCCATGATCGATTTAGCAACGGTCCACGAGCCCTAGGTGTGCAACCAGGTATAAACCTTGAAGTGAATCTTTTCAAATACGTAAAAGTGTTCGGTGGTGCTAATTACCGCTTCGCTTTTGGGGAAGAGAAAACAGACGGGATGGCAAAAGCAGCTGGTACGATTGGGGTGAAGGTGGGGGTTTTTGATTATCGCAAAAAGCGATAATCAAAAATAAAGCACAAAGAACAAAGCAAAAAGCACAAAGTCGGAATCCGCTGCGCGGATACGTATGTGAAATGTGCTTCACGAAATCATTAAAAAAGGGGATCAGATTGATCCCCTTTTTTAATACAAACTTTATACTTTATAGAGTATAGATAATAGAGTAGAGAGTAAAGATTTAAAGCATTTTCAAAAGTGCTATTTCGGTATAAAATTTAAGAAAATATCGCGAAGCGCATTTTCGAATTTTGTGCCGAAATAGCACGCATTTTCGAATTTTATACCGAAATAGCACGCATTTTTAAAATGCTTAGAAGTTTCGCTCCCCGGCTTCCCTCTTACCCAAAAGAACCGCACCCACCATCGCCACAAAGAACAAGATAGATACCAGTTCGAAAGGTAATAAGTACTCAGAATACAAAACCTTTCCAAGGTTCTCCACCATACCCGTTTGGGAAACAAAACCTTCCACTTGAGGGGTTTGGAAATTATTTTGACGTACTAAAGCAATTAAAACCACTAATAAGGAGCCAGCGACGACTGAGCCTGCTAGCTTCGTTAGATTCGATTTTGATTCCGGTTGATTCTTGCGCAGATCAAACATCATGATCACGAATAGGAATAAAACCATGATCGCTCCTGCGTAAACGATGATGTTTACGGCCATCAAGAACTGGGCATTTAACAGGACGTAGTGTCCTGAGATGCAAAAGAAAGTAAAAACTAGGTACAAGACCGAGTGAATCGGGTTCTTTGCTAGAACGACCATTAGGGCGCTTAGTAAAGTTAAACCTGAAAGAAAATACCAAATATTAGAAATCTCCATAAGAATTTATTTCCAGCCCTCACGCAAGTAGCGTTGGTCCATTTTTTCAACTAATTTATCTTTCCCGTAAATCACCTCATCGCGGCTATTGAATACAGGAACCATTTGATCGTGGCGTAAGAAGATCGCCTCCTTAGGGCAAGCCTCCTCGCAAAGACCGCAGAAAATGCAACGAAGCATGTTGATCTCGTATACTTTGGCATACTTCTCTTCCCGGTACAATTTCTCCTCACCCTTCTTGCGCTCCTCAGCGACCATAGAAATAGCCTCCGCTGGACAAGCCACGGCACAAAGACCACAAGCCGTGCAACGTTCTGCCCCCTGCTCATCCTTCTTCAAGATGTGGTGACCGCGGTAAATCGGCCCTAAATAACGCGTTTGCTCTGGGTAACGAATGGTGACCGGTTTAGAGAAAAAGTGCTTTAACGTGGTCGCCATACCCCCTACGATGGCAGGAAGATACATACGTTCCGCTAAAGTCATTTCGCCTTGCTCGACTACCTTCGTTCGGTTACTTAATTTCATATCGCTATGCTAATTTTTTCTTCACAAATAATTGATCGTACACCACGATTCCCGCGATGAAAACGACCACTCCACCGATTCCAATTAGAATCTGTTGGTCTAATAAAATACCTAATCCGGTTACCACCACATTAAACATCGCTAACGGAATTAAGCCTGACCAGCCTAAGCCCATTAATTGATCGTAACGGAAACGGGGTAATGTCCAGCGCACCCACATAAAGATAAATACGAAGGCCAAAGCCTTTCCAATCAATGCGCCTGCTCCGATCAACGTCGCTGCCGTAGCACCTAATTGAGCCGTTACAAAATCCACCCCTGAATAATCATATCCACCAAAATAAAGGGTCGCCATTACCGCTCCCGAAATAAACATGTTGATGTATTCCGCGAACAAATAGAAGCCTAATTTCATGGATGAATATTCCGTATGGTATCCCCCGATTAATTCCGTCTCACACTCCGGCAAGTCAAATGGCGTACGATTACATTCCGCAAAAGCACAAATCAAGAAGATGATAAAGCCCATCGGTTGGTACAAAATGTTCCAGTGACCGTTTTGTTGCGCCTCCACAATTGCCTTCGTTGAAAGCGATCCGGTCATCATCAAAATCGCGATGATCGAAAGACCCATTGCTAATTCGTAGGAGATGTTTTGGGACGCTGCACGAATAGCGCCTAACAAAGAATACTTGTTATTAGATGCCCAGCCACCGATCAAGATGCCATAAACACCTAAAGAAACGATACCGAATACCCATAAAATACCGATGTTCACATCGATACCTTGTAAGTCAAATGTTACATCACCGATCGTGATCGTGTCTCCAAAAGGAACCACCGCCGAAGTCATCAACGCCGTCAACATGGACAAACAGGGGCCCATAATGAACAACCACTTGTTAGAGTTAGCCGGAATGAAATCCTCCTTCATGAACATCTTTACCGCATCCGCTAGAGGCTGCAAAATTCCAAAGGGACCCGCTCTATCCGGTCCGATACGGTCTTGCATAAACGCCGCGATCTTACGCTCAAAATACGTTGAATAGGCTGCAATCCCCAAAGTGATCGCGAATACGATCCCAATGAAAGAAGCTTTGGCCAAAAATACTGAATCAAATAAGTCCATCTATTTCTTTTTAGATTTAGGTAAAGCAGGTTGAATGCCTAAAAAACTACGGTCACGATCATCATTGATTTGCTTGTAATCGCGCGCCGCCTGTAACACTGGGAACGCTGGCTTAATCAAATTCGCACCATATTTATTCGCTGAGATCACCGAATGACGAGACACATTGGTCGGTCCTTCGATCACCCAATCAGCCGTCTTTTTCTTGTCAAAACGACAGCCATTACAAATGAAATCCGTTACCTCGCCCCACATGTTCTTGCGACCCGTCACGCGAATAACTTCCTCTCCTTTGTACCAGATCGTTGCTTTACCCGAGCATTTCTCACACTCGCAATGCGCATCTACTGGCTTCGAGAACCACACACGGCTCTTGAAACGGTATGTTTTATCTGTCAAAGCGCCCACCGGACACACATCAATCACGTTACCAGAGAAGTCATTATCAATCGCCTTCTCGATATAGGTACTGATTTCCGCGTGATCTCCGCGGTGCATCACCCCGTGAACACGGCCATCTGTAATTTGATCTGCTGTATACACACAACGGTAGCACAAGATGCAACGGTTCATGTTCAACTGAATGTTTGGACCTAAATCCGTCGGCTCGAATGTATTACGCTCTTCTACTGTACGAGTCGATGAAACACCGTGCTCGAACGAGAAATCTTGCAAGTGACATTCACCCGCTTGATCACACACTGGGCAATCCAATGGGTGATTTAATAACAAGAATTCCACGATGCCCTTGCGTGTTTCTAGCACGTCTTCGTTCACCGTATTTTCCACGATCATCCCGTCTTGAACGGCTGTAATGCAAGCTGGAACTAATTTAGGCATCGGACGAGGATCTTTTTCAGAACCCGCTGTCACCTTCACTAAACAAGCACGGCATTTTCCACCTGAACCTTTCAAAGGCTCATAATAGCACATAGCTGGCGGAGCAACCTCAGGCCCGATCATGCGAGCTGCCTGCATGATGGTGGTTCCTGGATCTACCTCAAGGGTGATATTATCTATCGTAACTTTCATATTCGTTAATTTCTGCCAAATTATTTTGTCCAACTAGCCCCCTTGCGCATAAATACCGCGCCTGGTTTTGTCGCTAATTCTGGGTGTTCAATATGCCACTCGAACTCATCGCGGAAATGGCGAATCGCCGCAGCCACTGGCCAAGACGCCGCATCCCCTAATGGACAAATCGTATTTCCTTCAATTTTCTTCGCTACATCGACTAACAAATCGATGTCTTCTTTGCGGCCTTGACCATGCTCGATGCGGTGCAATACTTTGTCCATCCAACCCGTTCCTTCGCGGCATGGGGAACATTGTCCACACGACTCATGGTGGTAGAATTTCGCAAAAGTCAACGTATTGTGAACGATACAAGCGGTCTCATCCATCACCACAAAACCTCCTGACCCTAACATCGTTCCGGTAGCAAAACCACCATCCGATAAAGATTCATAAGTCATCAAACGCTTCTCCCCTGCCGCTGTCGTTAAGATTAACTCCGCTGGCAAGATCGGTACAGACGAACCACCGGCTACGACTGCTTTTAATTTATGTCCATCGCGAATACCGCCGCACCATTCATCAGAGTAGATGAAATCTTCGACCGTAATCCCTAATGGGATCTCGTAAACACCTGGTTTTTTGATGTGACCAGAAGCAGAGATTAATTTCGTTCCTGTACTACGTCCTACTCCAATCGCCGCATAGGCATCGCCACCGTTGTTAACGATCCACGAAGTGGCTGCGATAGATTCCACGTTATTCACTACCGTAGGACATTGCCATAAACCTTTCACCGCTGGGAAAGGTGGCTTATTACGAGGATTACCTCGTTTACCTTCTAAGGATTCTAATAATGCGGTTTCTTCTCCGCAGATATAAGCTCCACCACCAGGCTGAACGAATAGATCAAGATCGTAACCTGAACCTAAGATATTCTTTCCTAATAATCCTTTATCGTACGCCTCTTGAATCGCTTTTTCTAGGATGTTGATCACATACATCAATTCGCCACGCACGTAGATGTACGAGGTGTTTGCTCCTAGGGCAAACGAAGAAACAATCATTCCTTCGATCAAGGTATGTGGGGATTTCCACATCAGATAGTGGTCCTTGAACGTACCAGGCTCTGATTCGTCCGCGTTGCACACTAAATAACGAGGCACACCCTCAGGCTTAGCCAAAAACGACCACTTCATACCTACCGGGAAACCTGCGCCTCCACGACCACGTAGACCTGACTTTTTCACCTCTTCCGTGACCTCGTCAGGGGTCATTTTTTTAATCGCTTTTTGGACCGCTGAATACCCACCATGCTTCATGAACACGTCAATGGTGTCGATGTTAGGTACGTCTATATGTTCGGTTAATATCTTCATCCTAGGCCTTATTTGCTCAGTTCATCTATAATTTCATCCACTTTCTCTTTCGTTAAGTGCATGTAGTATTTTTCGCGGATTTGGAAAACAGGACCCCATCCGCAAGCGGCTAAACACTCCACTTCTTTGATGGTAAACTTGCCATCCTTCGTCGTTTCGCCGGTATTAATTTTCAAACGTTTCTTCAAGTGATCGTATACTTCCACGCCACCCATTAAGCAACAAGGGCCTGTACGGCAATACTCAATCACGTGCTCTCCTACCGGTTCTAAATGGAACATCGTATAGAAAGACGCCACCTCGTATACCTCAATCGAGCTGATAGAAAGTAGCGACGCTACATAATCCATCACCTCCGGAGAGCACCACTTCCACTCCGCTTGCGCTAAGTGAAGAATAGGCAACAAGGCCGACTTCTGCTTTCCATCCGGATAGCGGGCGATAATTTTTTTCACTAATTCCAGCGTTTCTGCTGGGAAAACAATCTTGCTCATGTCTTATGTATCTAACTCTCCTGCAATTACGTTCATCGATGACATCGTTACGATCGCATCTGAAAGGGTGGTTCCCTTGATCATCTCTGGGAAAGCCTGGTAATATATAAATCCGGGACGACGGAATTTCAAACGGTAGGGTGTACGACCTCCATCAGAAACCAAGTGGAAACCTAATTCCCCGTTTCCGCCTTCTACTGAGTGGTAAACCTCACCTACCGGTGCATCGATCTCTCCCATCACAATTTTGAAGTGGTAGATCAAGGCCTCCATGTTGTGGTAAACGTCTTGCTTATCTGGTAAATAATAGTGTGGTGCATCTGCGTGGTATGCTCCCTCTGGAAGATTGTCCATCGCTTGTTGGATGATGCGCAAACTTTGCCACATCTCCTCTTCACGCACTAAGAAACGATCATACGTATCGCCTTTTGTACCTACTGGCACATCGAATTCGAAATCTTCATACGAAGAATACGGGTTCATGGCACGTACATCATAATCGACACCTGCAGCACGTAAGTTAGGACCAGTAAATCCGTAGTTTAATGCGCGTTCGGCAGAAATCCCGCCCACATTTTGGGTACGGTCCATGAAGATACGGTTACGCATCACCATGCCTTCGAATTCCTTCAAAGCGGCTGGAAGTTCTTTTAATAATTTTTGGATTTTTTCGATTGCTACAGGCGTGAAATCACGCTCCATACCGCCGAAACGACCCATATTCGTCGTAAGACGGGCACCGCACATCTCCTCGTAAATCTCGTAGATAAACTCTCTCCATTGGTAAACATATAAGAAACCCGTTAAGGCTCCGGTATCTACCGCTAGAATGGAATTACACACAATGTGATCCGTTAAACGCGCAAGTTCCATCATGATCACACGCATGTATTGCGCGCGCTTAGGTACTTCGATGCCTAACAATTTCTCTACCGTCATGTGCCAGCCCATATTGTTAATAGGAGCTGAACAATAGTTCATGCGGTCTGTTAAAGTCGTGATTTGATAGAAAGGACGACGTTCTGCGATTTTCTCAAAGGCCCGGTGGATATAACCCACCGTTTGCTCCGCGTCTACGATGGTTTCTCCGTCCATCGTTAAGATGTTTTGGAAGATACCGTGCGTCGCTGGGTGCGTAGGACCTAAGTTTAACGTAGATAATTCATTCACATAAGGTCCCCCTTTTTGTGTTTTATCTAATCCTACATTAGGGCTGTTTACTAAAGCTATTTCAGACATGTCTATTTATTATCGTCCAAACAATTCATCAATCTTATCGTGACGCGTCGCATCCTCTAATGGATATTCTTTACGCATCGGGTGGTAATCCATCTCGTCCATATTCAGGATACGGGTCAAATTAGGGTGACCTTCGAAGAGGATACCATAAAAATCAAACGCCTCGCGCTCCATCCAATTTGCCGTAGCAAAAAGGCCGGTGATCGTAGGGAAAGTAGGCGCTTCTATAGGCGCATAAGCCTTAATCCAAAGACGTACGTTGTTTTCCAAAGAATGTAAGTGGTAAATCACTCCCAATTCCTGCCCTTTAGCCTCTGGAAAATGAATTCCCGCTAAATCCGTCAAAAATTGAAACTTAAATACCGGGTGTGCATACAAGAAGTGAATCATTGGAACGATATTTTCTACCGCCGTAGTCACCTGCAAAATGCCGTGTGACTCACCTACTCCATACACTCCCTCTTCGCCAAACTGCGCCTGAAGCGCTTCGATTATCTGATCGTTCATACTTATTCGATTCCGTAAGAAGCTAATAAAGCCTTGTATTCTGGCTCATTTCTTCTACGCGTAGTTTCATTTTTTGCCAATTCTTGGATCTGCATAAAGCCATCCAAAATTTGCTCCGGACGTGGTGGGCAACCTGGCACATATACGTCCACGGGAATGATACGGTCAATTCCTTGCAGTACAGAATACGTATCAAAAATACCGCCAGAACAAGCACAAGCCCCTACCGATAATACCCAACGTGGCTCAGCCATTTGGAGATACACCTGTTTTACAACCGGTGCCATTTTCTTAGAGATGGTTCCCATCACCATCAAAACGTCCGCTTGACGGGCAGAGAAACTTAAACGCTCCGCACCAAAACGACCGATATCATAATGAGATGCCATCGTAGACATAAACTCAATACCGCAGCAAGAAGTAGCGAATGGTAGTGGCCAAAGTGAATTAGCACGTGCTAAACCTACTAAACTATCTAATGACGTAGCGAAAAAACCCGCTCCCTCTACTCCTGGAGGCGCTTCAGCCACTTGAACTGTTGAATTACTCATATCTTAATTATCTGTTGAATATATAAACTTTGGCAAGGCCAATATGTTTATTTTTCCCACTTTAAAATTCCTTTTTTCAATACGTACAAGAAACCCACTAAAAGTAAGCCCATGAATACGAGCATATCATAGAAACCGTTCCAAGACAATTGTTTGAAATTAACCGCCCAAGGATACATAAAGACGATTTCTATGTCAAATAGCACAAAAAGAATGGCTACCAAAAAATACTTCACTGAGATAGGCGTACGCGCATCTCCGATCGACTCAATTCCACATTCGAAGGCGTCATCTTTCTTTTTAGAATGTCTTTTAGGACCTAATGTGTGAGTGGCTACCATCGTAGCGACGATAAATGCCAAAGCAGCTGCTAGCTGAACAAAAATCGGAAGGAAATCCTGAGGTTGATAGTTCATTACGAAGGCTTAAAAATTCAAGCCGCAATTTACAGCTAAAAATCTAAATCTGGGAGAAAATTTCAGAAAAGGATTGAATTATTTCAGAAATTTCATGTAATTTTGTCCTGCAAATAAGGGCACTCATTCAACACCCGGTTCAAATTATTTGCTATGCTTGATTCCACTAAATTTCTTTTTGAAGCCTTAACGTACGACGACGTACTTTTGCTTCCCGCTTATTCCGAGGTTTTACCCCGTGAAGTAAGTACTTCTTCTCGCCTTACGCGCAACATTTGGTTAAATATTCCGATTGTTTCCGCAGCGATGGACACCGTTACGGAAGCTGATTTAGCCATCGCTTTAGCGCAAGAAGGTGGCATCGGGATCATCCACAAGAACATGACGATTGCACAACAAGCCGCTCAAGTTCGCAAGGTGAAGCGCTCTGAGTCAGGCATGATCATCGATCCGGTGACCTTGAAAGACAACTCCACTTTAGGAGATGCTCAACGCATCATGAAGGAATTCAAGATCGGTGGCATTCCGGTGATCGATAATGATGGAAAATTAGTGGGCATTTTGACGAATCGTGATTTACGTTTCCAAAAACAAACTGCTCGTCCCGTGAGAGAGATCATGACGAAGGACAATTTGATTACGGCCAAAGAAGGAATCAGCATGGAAGAGGCCGAAAGCATTTTGCAAGAATACAAAATCGAAAAATTACCGATCATCGATAAGAACGGGAAGTTGATCGGATTAATTACTTATAAAGATATATTGAAGCGCAAGTCACACCCTTTGGCATCGAAAGATCCACTAGGCCGTCTTCGCGTAGGTGCTGCCGTAGGTGTAACACCGGATTTATTAGACCGCGTGCAAGCCTTAGTGCAAGTGGGTGTAGACGTTATCAGTATTGATACCGCGCACGGTCACTCGAAAGGCGTCATCGATGCCTTGAAATCAGTCAAGAAAGCATTCCCTACCTTGGATGTAATTGTTGGTAACATCGCCACAGGCGAAGCAGCCGTTGCGTTAGCGGAAGCGGGAGCGGATGCAGTTAAAGTGGGTGTAGGCCCAGGTAGTATTTGCACGACGCGTATCATCGCGGGTGTGGGTATGCCTCAATTGACGGCGGTATATGAAGCGGCCAAAGCTTTACAAAAATATGATGTCCCAGTCATTGCTGACGGAGGTATTCGCTATTCAGGGGATGTGGCCAAAGCCATCGCAGGCGGCGCCAGTACCGTCATGATCGGTTCTCTTCTTGCTGGAACAGACGAAGCACCAGGTGAGATGATCATTTTGGAAGGACGTAAATTCAAATCATACCGCGGAATGGGCTCCTTAGAGGCTATGGAAGACGGATCGAAAGACCGTTACTTCCAAGACGCGGAAGACGATATCAAAAAATTAGTTCCAGAAGGAATCGTAGGTCGCGTACCGTTTAAAGGTTCGGTGACAGAGATCTTGTACCAAATGGTCGGTGGACTAAAAGCCGGCATGGGCTACTGCGGAGCTTCATCCATCGAAGCGATGCAACAAGCGAAGTTCGTGAAAATCACTTCAGCCGGTGTGAAAGAAAGTCACCCACACGATGTGAGCATCTCGAAAGAAGCGCCTAACTATTCTGCGAAATAAGATTTTCGCTTATTCATAAAAAAAGCCTCGTTCATCGCGAGGCTTTTTTTTATTTATAATTCTGAATCGTATCCACAAAACACTGGACCTTATCAGGATCAATGTCCGGATAAACCCCATGACCTAGGTTAGCAATGTAGCGTTGCGTCCCAAATTGATCAATCATCTTCTTAGTCTCCGCTTCTACCGTCTTGAAGTCACCATATAAGGCACAAGGATCTAAATTCCCTTGCAAAGTCTTGTTAGGACCTACTAATCGACGCGATTCTGCGATATCCATATTCCAGTCTAAACCAATGGTCGCACAATTAAGTGTCGCCATTTCCTCGCGAGCGAAGAATGCGCCTTTGGCAAAAAGCGTCACCGGAACTTCCGTCACCGCATCACAAATTTGCTTTAGATAAGGAGTTGAAAACACCGAATACTGCGCTGGCGATAAAATTCCCGCCCATGAATCAAAAATTTGGACCAAATTAGCCCCAGCCGCGACCTGTGCTTTTAAATACGAAATCGTAGAATCCGTAATCTTTTGCAACAAAGCGTGCGCTAACTCAGGCTCAGCATATAACATCTTTTTGGCCTGCGAAAAAGTCTTCGACCCTTTCCCCTCCACCATATAACAGAAAATCGTAAACGGCGCACCAGCAAAACCAATCAAAGGCACCTTGCCAGCCAACTCCTTCTTCACAATCTTAATCGCATCTAACACATACTTCAAATCCTGTTCCGGATTTGCATCCCGAATCTTCGCCAAATCCGCTTTCGACCGAATCACCTCTGGAAAAACCGGACCCTTCTGCTCCTCCATCACATAGGGCAAACCCATCGCCTCCGGTACCACTAAAATATCCGAAAAGATAATCGCCGCATCCACCCCAAAACGTGTCACCGGCTGAATCGTCACCTCCGCCGCCATTTCTGGATGCGTCGCTAGACCAATGAAGGAACCCGCTTTCGCGCGCACCGCTCTATACTCAGGTAAAATCCTCCCCGCCTGACGCATCACCCAAACCGGGATTCGCTCCACAGGCAGACCCTGCGCGGCACGAAGAAGAAGATCGTTTTGTAGTTTTTCCATATCTAACGCAAAGTTAAGGAAAAAATAGTCACTAGTCGATAGTCACTAGTCGAGAGTCGCTAGTCGATAGTCACTAGTCGATAGTCGATAGTCAATAGTCGCTAGTCGATAGTCGATAGTCGCTAGTCGCTAGTCGGACCTGTATTTTCTGATCTCTGAACTATTTAAGGTTTTCATTAGGCCAAAAAGCATTCTGCCTATTTCAGTCAATTGAGCATAAATGATATCAAATTCATCTTGATTTATATATTTCAACTTGACAGCTATAAAAATCATAGATTTAACTTCACTACACGAACCTTGAGCGATAAACAAAAAGCGTCTGAAATCGCGATCAGATCCACGTTCAAAGCCCTCAGCTATATTATTCGAAATTGAAATTGATGCTCGTTGAATCTGATTCTTAAATCCAAAATCAGTATTTAACTGAAATCGTTTATATAATTCTACAGAATGGACAATAGACTTTTGCCAAACCAATAAATCCTCGAAAGTTCTAATTTTCATTATTCTACCTATTTAATACCATTGCAACAAATTTTGATTTTTGGCAACACAATTCCAATCAACTAACTTGTATTCCAATTTCTATCGACTATCGACTATCGACTATCGACTATCGACTATCGACTATCGACTATCGACTATCGACTATCGACTATCGACTATCGACTAGCGACTAGCGACTAGCGACTATTTTCCTTACCTTTGTCCCTCATCATCACCCGCCCCATGGCTCAAATTAACGCGAAATTCGTTACCAGTAACACCGACTTTAAGAATTGCCCTCCGGCAAGATTTCCTGAATTTGCCTTTATTGGCCGTTCGAATGTGGGAAAATCATCCTTGATAAATTCGCTGACCTTTCATAAAGGTTTAGCTAAAACATCGCAAACACCGGGAAAAACGCAATTGATTAATCACTTCATTATTGATGAGAAGTGGTATTTAGTGGATTTACCGGGTTATGGTTTTGCCAAAGTCAGCAAGGAAAAAAGGAAGGAATTTGAGAAAATGATTTTTGATTATTTAATCCATCGGGAGAATTTGACTTGCTTGTTTGTGTTAGTGGATATTCGTTTGAAGCCTCAGGCGGTGGATATCGAGTTCATGAGCCGAATGGTAGAGGATGAGATTCCGTTTTATATCGTGTTTACGAAAGCAGATAAGCTATCTCAAAAGCAAGTGAACGAAAGTGTGGACGTCTACAAAAACTTCCTATTAGAAATGTGGGATGAATTACCTCCTTTGTTTATTACCTCGGCGGAAAAGCACGTAGGACGTGAGGAAATTTTGAAGTCAATCGATGAATTAATTCAAACTTCCCCATACAGAATAGGGAAATAGTACTAATTTTGCCCCCATAACAAGCGAAAAAACATGGATTTATTGAATGAAGTTGCCCATATCTCGGGAAAAAGTGGATTGTATAAAGTGTTAAAACCTACGCGCACGGGTGTGATTGTGGAGACTTTGGACGCTGCGAAACAAAAATCAGTCGTAGGAGGCCAAACACGTATTTCTGTGTTAAAGGACATCTCTTTATACTTAGATGATCACCAAGATAGCACTTTACCGTTAGCCGATTTGTTTTTACAAATCCACGCAAAATTCAATGGAGTTTTACCTATCGAAGCAAAAAAAGCGAATGATGCTGAATTATTTAGCACCTTAGCTACCGTAGTTCCTAACTACGATACAGACCGCGTATTCGCGTCAGACATCAAAAAAATCTTAAGTTGGTATTTGATTTTGGTAGCCAATACACCTGAATTATTCCCAGCAGCTGCAAAAGCAGAAAAAGCACCTAAAGCAGAGAAAGCACCAGTTGAGAAAGCTGAGAAAAAACCAGCTGCGAAGAAAGCCACAAAATAATCAGCATGCAGATTCGGCCTATTGAATCCACAGACAATGAAGCACTGGCGAAGGTAATTCGAACAGCATTGGCGGAATTTGGGGCGAACAAACCTGGAACGGTCTATTTTGACCCCACCACGGATGCCTTATTTGAATTATTCCAAACACCGGGCTCTTATTATTTTGTAGCGATAAACGAGAACAAAGTGGTAGGCGGTTGCGGTATCTTTCCTACGGAAAATTTGCCCAATGGAACCTGCGAACTTGTTAAGTTGTATGTTTCGAAAGATGCCAGGGGCATAGGATTAGGAAAGCAATTGATGGAGCAATCTATGAGCTGGGCAAAAGAAAATGGCTATACGCAGGTATACTTAGAATCAATGCCAGAATTAGCGAAAGCGGTTTCGATCTACGAAAAGGTGGGTTTCAAAGCACTCGATCATCCATTAGGAAACAGCGGACATGATGGATGTGATATTTGGATGT
Source organism: Aquirufa antheringensis (assembly GCF_004307425.1). Taxonomy (GTDB): domain Bacteria; phylum Bacteroidota; class Bacteroidia; order Cytophagales; family Spirosomataceae; genus Aquirufa; species Aquirufa antheringensis. The sequence goes on along the minus strand of NZ_SEWZ01000001.1, from coordinate 328,962 downwards.
TGAAAACCTTGTAAATAAAAAAGCCCTTGATTTGATCAAGGGCTTTTTTTATGCTTTCATTGACTTATTTCAATGAGTTAATATACTTAGCTAATTTTACAGCATCTTCTTTAGGCACATTCATGGGTGCCATTGGAGGGTAACCTGGCCAGTTAGAAGGCTGTGGCTTTGCAATTAAAGCAACAATTTTGTCTACTGAATATTTCTTCTTAGCGACATCTTTATAAGCTGGTCCTACTAAACGAGCATCTACTTTGTGACAAGCGAAGCAAGTATATTTAGTCATTAAGGGCTTAATGTCTGCTGGAAAATCTTCTGCTTTTGCTTGAAAGCTAAAAGCCATTGTTCCGAACACGAACGTTAAAATAAGTTTAGATACGTTTTTCATACGAGGTATTTGATTATTAATTCTACAAATTAAGCGATTAAAGCGTTATTATCCCAATTTATTTTACTGAATTGCATCCACCGCGTTTCTCACGCTGCCGTGTTTTTCTAAAAGTTCGGCTGCCACCTCATCACTCACCCCTGTCGCCTCTCGAACCATCCGAATCGCACGCAACACTAACTTGTGGTTACTTAACTGCATATCTACCATTTTATTACCTCTGACACGGCCTAATTGGATCATAACAGCCGTAGAAAGCATATTTAGAACAAGTTTTTGGGCCGTACCCGATTTCATTCGAGTACTTCCTGTGACATATTCAGGACCTACCACTACCTCTACCGGGAATTTTGCTTCTGCTGCTACTGCGCTTCCTGCGTTGCAAACAATGCAGCCCGTTAGGATACCCCGTGCGTTTGCATCGCGTAGCCCGCCGATAACATAAGGAGTTCTGCCTGAAGCCGCTATTCCTATCACGGTATCTAGCGAATCGATTCCATAAGCCTCCATGTCTAGCCAAGCTTGTTTTTCATCATCTTCCGCATTTTCTACCGCCTTTCGAATGGCAGAATCACCACCGGCAATTAAACCAATGACCCAATCGTGAGGAACGCCATACGTTGGTGGACATTCCGAGGCATCTACCACCCCTAGTCGTCCAGAAGTTCCCGCCCCAATGTAAAATAGACGACCACCTTGCTTCATGCGCTGAACGATTTCATGCACTAAAGCTTCGATCGAAGGAATGACCTTTTCGACAGCAAAAGGGACTGTTTTGTCCTCAGCATTGATTTGACGCAAGATGGTGTCGACCGTTTGCTGCTCTAAATTTTCATAAGTAGAGGCTGATTCCGTTGCTAAAACACTTAAATTTTCGGCCATATTATTTTGATAATGCTGCGAAGTTTTGAAAGAAATGGGGAATCGTTTCGATGCCTTTATAAAAGTTAAAAAGGCCGTAATGCTCATTAGGCGAATGAATTGCGTCTGAATCTAGGCCAAAACCCATCAAAATAGACTTAACACCTAATTCTTTCTCAAATAAGGCCACAATAGGAATACTTCCTCCTCCACGCGTAGGCACGGGCTCTTTGCCAAAAGTCGTCGCCATCGCATCCGATGCCGCTTTAAAAGCAATACTATCCGTAGGCATTAAATAGCCCTCTCCCCCATGGTGAGCCATCACTTTTACCTTAACCCCTTTAGGCGCAATCGCCTTAAAGTGCTCTGTAAACAAACGCGTAATTTCTGCAGAGGATTGGTTAGGCACTAAGCGCATGGAAATTTTAGCATACGCTTTAGAAGGCAAAACCGTCTTAGCTCCCTCACCAGTATAACCGCCCCAAATTCCATTTACGTCTAGTGTTGGACGAATGGAGGCACGTTCTAAGGTGGTGTACCCTTTTTCCCCGTGCACGGTGTCGATGCCTAAATCTTTTTGGTAAGCATCTAAATCAAAAGGGGTCTGCGCCATGGCTGCTCTGTCCGCCGCACTTACTTCCATTACTCCATCGTAAAAACCAGGGATAGTGATGTGATTGAATTCATCGTGCATCGATGAAATCATTTGGCATAAAATAGTAATCGGATTCGCCACCGCTCCCCCGTAGACTCCGGAGTGCAAATCACGGTTAGGCCCCTGCACTTCCACTTCCATATAACTCAAACCGCGTAATCCCACATCAATCGAAGGAATGTCATTCGCAATAATGGCGGTGTCCGATATCAAAATCACATCCGCCTTCAACAGGTCTTTATTTGCCGCGACAAAATTTCCCAGATTATCAGATCCCACTTCCTCTTCGCCTTCGATCATGAACTTGACATTACAAGGCAAATTTTCCGAAGCAAGCATGGCTTCAAAAGCTTTCAGATGCATAAAAACCTGCCCTTTATCGTCACAAGCACCACGCGCATAAATCACTTCGTTCTTAATGACAGGCTCAAAGGGAGGATTATCCCAAAGTTCCAAAGGATCCGCCGGCTGTACATCATAATGGCCATAGACTAACACGGTAGGTGCAGCTGGATCCACCATTTTTTCTCCATAAACAATCGGATACCCCGGTGTTTCTTCTAATCGAACGTGATCAGCTCCCGCTGCGCGCAAATTCGCTGCTACCCATTCCGCGGCCTTGCGTACATCTCCAGCATAAGCCGGATCCGCAGAAACAGAAGGAATACGTAATAAGTCTAATAGCTCCGCTAGAAACCGATCCTTGTGAGCGGCAATAAATTCGTGTGTTGATTGCATAATAAATGAAGATAGAAAGGCTATAAACGTCCTTTACGAGGAATAAGATACATCCGATTTTCCGTTCCTGAAATGATTCGACCGATATTTTTACGGTGCGTAAAAATCACTAAGAAAGAAATAATGAATCCAAAATAAATCAAAATAGGTAATTCCTTCCCGAATACCTCGAACTGTAGTAATAGAGGGAAGACTACGGAAGTGACCATAGAACCTAAGGACACGTAATGCGAAATCGCGAATACTAACAAAAATACCAGACTACTGACACATGCTGCCTGCGGATGTAAGGCAATGACCATCCCTAAAGTGGTTGCAACTCCCTTACCTCCTTTAAAATCACAAAAAACGGGAAGTAGATGGCCTATTATAGCTAAGAAACCAAACAAAATCTTCAGTGTCACACACGTCTGCCAATCCACAAGGTTGAAAGAATACAATACCGTGGCTAAACTAGCCGCGGCAAAACCCTTAAATGCATCCACGAAAAGAACGAAGCAACCTGCCTTTTTTCCTAACACACGAAAAGTGTTCGTGGCCCCAGCATTACCACTTCCATGCTGGCGAATATCCATTCCATGGTAACGATCCCCATACCAAATTGCCGTAGGGATAGACCCTAACAGGTAACTTAATAATGACAGGCCCACGAGAATAAATAGCATAATAGAATGATTGTAACCTTGTAAATATAGGGCGTCGAGTTTACGAAATCAAATACATTAAAAACATTCTTGAAATGTTTAAACTTTCGTCTTTGTAATGTTCTAAAACGAGAAATTAACGGAAGCCATTAACCTAAATCGCTGTGGATTTCCATGATCTAAATAAGTCAAACGATGAAAGGCTTGAACGCGTAAAATTTTGAAAATATTATCAATACCATAACCTACCTCCGCAAATGGTTTGTTGGGATCTAGTGAATCAAACGAATATTGATCTAAGAATTTAGAGCGCAACGGACTATTCACATCCTTCATCATTTCTCGATTTGCCGAGCGCTGACTACCCATTAAGATATTTCCAGAGGCAATAAAACGCCATTTTAGTTTCTTAATTAAAGGTAATCGATTAAATAGCAGCCCTTCAAAATTATGATTGTATTGAATCGAAGCATATTGATCACTCACAAATTCAAAATAATTCATCGTAGAATAGGCGGACCGCACAAAAAAGAATGTTTCGTTTCCCAAATGTGGAAATAAAAGCGGCGCTGGCAAATTAGATGGCGTGTAGCCTGCGGTAAAGGTATAATCAGAACGGCCTAAGTTGCCTATGCGGAAGGTTTGGTAGGCTTTTAAAGTTACCCGGTCATAGGTGAAATCGCCGCCTAAAAAGCCTTTGAATCCGTGTTGGTATTTCAAGGTAATCACAGGAATTCGTTTCGTAGCTAAGGTAATCCGCTCATTGCCATTCATGATATAGGTCTCGTTTTTCGCAAAACGCAATTCCACTGTTGCAAAAGTCTCTTGGTAATAATCCTGAACCGCGGAGGCCCGCCCTAATTCAGGATTTAAACGGTATTGAAAACGGAATAAAGGATCAAAAGAACGCGTATTCAAGGAAGTCCTTACCGTTAGACCTTTGTATAATTCCGATGAAAAAAAGGCTTCTGATTCGCGTCGAAAGAAAGCACCCGAAAATGCCCCCCAACGGGTGAACGAATAGAACAATTTATTATCTCCTATGAGCTCAGGGGTTAGACCCACTCGCTCGATATCGTAAGAGTGCCGCAGACCCGCTACTGTCCATTTCTTTTTAGAGAAGAGGTAATTTACTTCTGCGGAATATTTAGGCACTAGATCTTTCGTCCCAAAACCTACATTTCCTCTTAAAATCCAATGCTTATCAAAATTTGCATTCGTCCTAAAACCTAAACGAAAACGCGCTCCTTCGATTTTATTCAATGCAAAACTAGAAATATAAGGACCTACTTCGATGTCATTGAACTTCTTGTATCCGCTTAAAACAAGCTCTGCAATTTCGATGTAGGTTCGAACTACTGGTAAATTTTGGACAGAATCGATGAGTGCTGAGGCCATCAGGTCCTGGGTGCTTAGTGGTTCATGCCGGGCATATTTCCAAAACTCCGGATTAGGCTGCATCGCATCTTCAGCCACCTCCGTCGTCAAATCATAAAAACCTAGTTCATGCGGTTGATTGACGATAAAATCCTTGTTAGAAATATACATCTTCAAAAGCATCCCGGCACTGCCCTTCGTGATTTCTTCTAAATCAATCAAGAATCGAGTTCGAGCCGGCAACCAAGCTCCTGAACTAGTTTGTTCTAGTTCTTGGGAGATTTTAATCTTATCGATAAAATTTAAATTAGCGGCTTTATCCACCGCAGCATCGATTTGTACTAAGGCGAAAGAGGTTGTATCGATCCACATTTGGCCTCTAAAGACCAGGTCCATCGGATTCTTAGGATCAAAGTCCATCTGATAACAAACGTGCCCATCCACATTGACTGTATCCCCCAGGAAGTACGTATAATTTCCTTTCCAATTTTCACCGACCGGACTAGCAAAGTCCTTACCAAAAAAGCCGACGAAATTTTGATAAAAATTATAATTCGCGACTAAATTACCCCCCACAAGCTGAGAAATCAAGGAACCATCCTTCACCCCTATACCCTTGATATTCGTCTTCGTGATCGTCTCCTTTTTTCGCTGTGGATTCTCTAAGTAATAAAATTTACCCACAGACTCAGATATATACGTCGGAATAATAAGCTTTCCATCCTCCCCAGCTATTTTCTCAAATTTCTGAATGGCTTGCGCAATATCCTTCATCACCTTGCGCTCTTTAAACTTCTCGGAGATATTGTCCACATCCAGCTCCATCTTCGCATACGAATCATATTCGTAGGCAGATAGCTTCGAACGATCATTTTTTTCGCGGTTGCGAATGACACCGCGCAAGATTTTGAAGGCTGGATTTTCGCCTGAATACACAATCACCTCCGCCATTTCGCGGCCCGTAGGCTCTAATTGAAAATCTACTTCTTGTAATTTAGCCCCTCTGGTGATTTTTTTAACGCGTTTTTTATAGCCTACAAACGAGGCAAAAAGACTATCGGCTGAGTATTTTGAATTAAGTGTAAACTCCCCTTGAAAGTTGGTGGTGGCACCTTGGCTAACGCCCACTAGACCTACAGAAGCAAATGGAATTGGATCCCCGTTCTTTGCGTCGGTAACCCTCCCTTTGATCAAAAATTGACCTTCAGAGGTAAAAACCGTACAGTACATGAAAAAAGCCAGCAATAGGCTGAATTTCAATTTCATCGAGGAGTTTTTTGATTGCAAACGTTACAAAAATAGCAAGCTAAGCGAATAATTCGCTATTCGTCGGCACATTTCTGTGTTTCGTCTAAGAAGTTTTTGAATTTCTCCAAAGCACGCGCCCGATGGGCGATCAAATTCTTCTCTGCCAAAGTCATTTCAGCAAAGGTACGGGTCTCTTTTTCAGGCTGAAAGATAGGATCATACCCAAAACCTGACTCGCCCCTAGGAGCTTCTACAATCGTACCTTGTATCTCCCCTTCAAAAGAAAAATAATTTTGTGTATCGAAATAGGTTAAGACCGTTACAAAGCGCGCACGGCGATTCGTGAAATCCTTCAGGTTTTTTAAAAGTAATTGAAGATTGGCTTGATCATCTTTCGGTTCGCCTGCATAGCGGGCAGAGTAGACTCCTGGAGCCCCATGAAGTGCTTCTACTTCAAGTCCTGAATCGTCTGCTAGGCAAGAAACTTGGAATTTTTCGGCGATATAACGCGCCTTTTGAAGCGAATTTTCCGTTAGCGTGGTGCCCGTTTCAGGGATTTCTTCCGTGAGCGCTAAAGTACTCAAATCACGCACGGTAAATTGCTCCTGTAACAAGGCACTAAGTTCTTCTACTTTGTGCTTGTTTTGGGTGGCTAGATAGAGAATTGGAAGCATTATTGGGCTGAAACTACTTCGATTTCAAAATACAAAGGAGAATACCCTGGAATGGTTGAATTTCCGGAAGCACCATAAGCGATGGTATAAGGAAGAATGGCTTTGCCTTTTTCTCCCACCTTTAACTTAAGGGCAGCCTCTTCAAATCCTGCAATCAATTGACCCGCTCCGGCCGTGAACGTTAAAGTACCTGAACCGAATTTAGAATCGTAAACCACTTTATTCGTGGCATCTGTTTGAATATACCCATAACCTAAACGGCCCGTGTAATTCACTTTAACTAATTGCCCAGTTAGAATAGCTGCTCCAGTCGGATTTTCTAGCGTCTTTTGAAAGACTAAACCAGACGTCGTTTTCTCGGGTGCAGAAAAACCGTAAAGCGTTTGCATCGAGGTGATTTGATCCGCTGGGCTCTGAATGGAAACGACCTCTACCTCTGCCTTAATAACAGCATAAGCGGGTACATTCCCGAATGTATTCGCCCCAAAAGCTAAGGAAGACGGCAACAAAAAGGTGCCTTTATCTCCTGCTTTCATAAACGATACTGGTAACGTGAATAAACTTTGGGATACACCGAAAACGATGGATTTAGACTGGCTAGCCACCTTCGAGGTAGAGTCAACGAAAGTCCCATCTAGTAAGGACAATTTATAGTGTAATGTCACTAAATCTGCCACTGATGGAGTGGAAGTTGTAGCGGTGGATGTAATGGAATAGTACATGCCATCTGCCGTGCGTTGGTAGGTCAGATTACGCTGTTTTAAATAGTTTTGAATATCTGCATTATTCTTTGCAACCTCCTGCTCTACTGGATTCTCCACCGAGCAACCTGAAATAGCTAGCGCTAACGCGAAAAATAAAACCAAATACTTACTCATGCTTATTCAATTTTAGCCACGTAAATCTCAAAACTTAAGGGAGTATAACCTGGAATACTGCTATTTCCATTCACTCCATACCCTAAAGCGGATGGGAAAACGATCACCGCTTTCTCGCCTAAACGCATCTTCTCAATCCCCATTTGGAAACCGGGAACCGTTTGCGTTCCTCCGATGGTAACGCTCAAACTGTCTGTGCGAGCCATATTGCCATCAAAGGCTTTAGAACTTAAGAAGCGACCTGTGTATTTAATTTTAACTACTTTTCCTTGAGCTGGAATATCACCCGTTCCGGCTTGCAAACGTATGTAACGAAGACCATCTGTTTGGGTGTCCGTAACAGTGTACCCATTACGAGCAATAAACTCCCGAATAAGGTCTTCTTGTGTACGCACTACGTAGGACTTGATTTTCACCTTCATGGGAGTATAGGCAGGCAAATCCGGAAAGGACTGCGCAGTTCCTGGAATCACTAAGGTCGCCTGCTCTCCTTCACGAAGGGCCGTAAACAAAGAAACGAACACTGGATTTCCATTTCCAAAGCGTAAAAAATAAGGAGAATTAGTCGCCCGATTCGTACTATCTAAGACCTTACCTGTCGCCAGGTTAGAGAACTCATAATGTACATAGAGCGAATCGCCCTTCGTCGCTAATTCCCCTGATGGATTCGATTTAGTTACGAAATAATAGCCTCCATCTGATAGAGAAGATGGGCTTTGATTTTGACCAGCAAAATAGGCTAAAATCTGTGTTTCATTTTCTTTCGCCTTCACATCATCCTCTAATGCAATATCAGAGAGACAAGAAAACGTAAAAAAGGCAATAAATAGGAATCCGAAAATTTTCATTCAATTATTTCTTAGACAATACTTCTAATTCAAATACTAAAATAGCATTTGCAGGGATACGTGGAGCAGCACCTTGCGCACCATAGCCTAACGCTGATGGAATCACAAACGTACCTTTTCCTCCTTTTTTCAATAACATTAGCGCTTCGTTGAAGCCTGGAACTAATTGACCTACTGGAGGCATCGCAACACCTGCACCTTTGTCAAATTCTTTTCCATCTAAAAATGTTCCGATGTAGTTCACTTCCCAAGACTCGCCCATTTTAGGACCTTCGCCCACACCTGGATTCGAAATAGAAGCATAAAGACCGGTAGAAGTTTTTGTGAATTTCTTACCTGAGTTAGCTACATACGCTTCGATTAATTTCGCGTCTTTACCTGTTTGCTCTGCTGATAATTTCGTCATCTCTTTTTCAAATTCTGCACGAGATTGAGATTTCTTAATCTTTACGATGAAACGAACGTCTGTCCCACGCTTTAAGAACGGAGGAACTGGCTGGTTTGCATCTTTAAATAAGCTATCTACTGGAACGAAGATGGTTGCGCTATCTCCTACAGCTAATAAACGTAAACCGTTCTCAAAAGAACCTTTAAATGCACCTGCAGGCGCTGCTGGAGGAACTAAATCTTGTAATGGCTTGCCTTCTTTGCGTGAATCTTTGATAGTAGAATCGGCATCATTTTTGATGACTAAATCAAACGTAATGATATCACCTTCTTTTAATTTAGCGGCGCTATCATCATGTTCGTGTTTTTGGATTTTAACTCCGTCTACTACTTCGACATTGTTACACGAAGCTAGTGCCATTGCCGCTACTAAAATTACTGCTAGTTGTTTACGCATGATTTTGATTTTATACATTTTTAACTCGATTTATTTCAGAAAGATACAAAGGTAACACTTCCATTAGTTTTTTCTTCGCCTCCACTAAACTTCCCCCAGAAAAACGTCCACCGGAGGCATTTTTATGCCCACCACCTTCAAAGTATTTCGAAGCAAATTCGTTCACAGCAAAAGGTTCGATAGACCTAAAAGACAGCTTTACGCCATCTGGACGCTCAATCATCAAGATGGACCACACACAGCCGGTGATTTGCAAACCGTAATTCACAATTCCTTCTGTGTCCCCAGCTTGGGAATTAAATTTTGTTAAATCCTCTGCCGTAATCCACATGAAAGCGAGGTGAAACTCGGAAAGGTAGTCCATTCTTTGGCCTAACACATGACCAATAAACTTCAACCGATCGATACTAGATGAATCAAATACCTTGCGATGCACCTCGTTTGTATTCACCCCTACATCAATCAAGGCTGCCACCACCGTGTGCACATGAGCGGTCGTATTCGGGTGACGAAAAGAGCCTGTGTCGGTCATAATACCCGAATACAAGCAAGAACCGATGGCTGGATCGAGTAGATTTTCATCGCCCCACTCCAGGATTAAATCATAAATTAATTCACAGGTCGACGCCGCAATCGTGCGGTGGTAATAATAATCGCCAAAGTCTTCCGGATCCAAGTGGTGATCTATCACCACCTTTTTTGCCCGCGACTTGCGCACTAAAGGAGCCATGTTGTGCAACCTTTGAATGCCCGAGAAATCCAAACAGAAAATAAAATCAGCTTCCTCGACCAGCGCATCGATTTGCACCTTATGAAGTAGCTCATCATACGTTAAAATATCCGCTGCTCCCGGCATCCATTTTAGGTTAGCAGACAAGGCTGATGGAACCGCTACCGTCGCTTGAATACCTTTTTTGGCCAAATATCCTTGAAAAGCAAGGGTCGAACCAATCGCATCCGAATCCGGATTATAATGGGCAGTGATCACAGCTTTCGTGCCGGGAATAAGGTGGGCTTTTAACTCAGAGATGGAGGTCATAAAATGGGATGGCCAGAAATAAATTTGGGCGAACGCAAAGTTAGAGATAAATTTGTTCAAAATTATACCCATGTCAACAAATAGAACTTTCACTATGATTAAACCGGATGCGGTCGCAGACGGTCACACAGGTCCCATCATTCAACAAATTGAAAAAGCCGGCTATAAAATTATTGCCATCACGAAATTAAAGATGAGCCCCGAGCAAGCGGGTCAATTTTATGCCGTTCACAGTGAGCGCCCTTTCTATAAAAGCCTGTGCGACTACATGTCGAAGAGCGAGATTATTCCGATGATTTTGGAGAAAGAAAATGCCGTAGAAGATTTTCGCACTTTGATAGGATCCACAAATCCAGCAGATGCAGCGGAAGGAACTATTCGTAAGCAATTTGCCAAATCTCTGGAGGCTAATGCCATCCACGGTTCAGATTCTGATGAGAATGCAGCCATCGAAGGTGCGTTCTTCTTCCCAGGCGTTTAAATCTTATCAGTACTTAGATTAGCGGTGCTTATAGAATAAGAATCCGTTCTCTTCTTTTAGGAAGATCAAGTTCGGGTGGTATTTGAACTTTTCCTCCGCATCCGCTTTCAGAATGAAATAAGCCGGTCTATCCAGCTTTTTCTCAGATAATAATTCATCGCCCGCGGGACTTCCTGCGGGCTTTTGAAAATACAATAAGTGGGCATACGATTTGAAGCCAACGGGCTCGATGTAGACTTTTTGGCCCATCTTTGCGATATAAAAATCAATCACAGTCGCCTGCGTATACCCTTCTATTTTAGGCACCACGATGGCCATATAAGCCATAATCGTCACCAAGGACGCTGCCATCAAGGTGTGTAGTTTCTTCGAAAATAAATAATAGATCACGGCCGCAGCAAACGCAACACCGATCAAAAATTCCCAACCCGCCCAATACACCGGCGCCTGTAAATTACCTTGCACGAATACGTCTTTGATGTAAGGAGCGATGAGGCCCGCATTTTGGCCAATCAATGGAACCGCCGTTAACACTGCCGCTAAAAGCAATCCTACAAAACCGATCGCCGTATTATATTTCCAATTAAAGCGAAATCCACCTGCCTGCCATTCTTGCAGTACCACCGCAGAGAAATAGGTTAACGGAATCCAACACATGGACGAATAATGCACAATTTTCGTCTTCACGATACTGAACAGAATCAAAACCACCCAAAACAAGACTTTCATCCAGTTCGAAAAGTCCAAATCCTCGCGCTTCCAACGAAATAACCGAGCACCTGCCCAAATCGACACCGGGAAACATCCGATCAACAAGACCACAAAGTGGTAATAAAAGGGTTGTCCATGGCCGGCATCCCCCGTAGTCATCAATCGAACTTGGTAGGTAAAAAAGTCTTCAATGATCTGCCAACCAAACTTATAAGCAATCAAACCATACCAAGCCACAAAGAAAAATACGGAGATCAATCCCGCTACCACAGCGCCTGTAAACAAACGGCCATTGATACGTGAACGGTATAAAATCCCCACGAACAAAAGGGTTAATGCCCAGAGGAGCAATGCCGCTGGACCTTTGGTCAACAAGGCTAAACCAATTGAAATGCCAGCGAATAGGACATTTCTAAAGCGCGTCGCATCCTGAAAAAACTCTGAAAAGAAATAGACGCCTAAAAATATCAACAAATTAAAGAGCGGATCAATGATCCCTGAACTCGCATAGACATGGGGTGTAATAGCAACTAAATAAGAGAAGGCCCACAGATTCCCAAAATTTGCGCCCCAAGTCTTCTTCCCCACCGCATGTAAAGTCCAAAGCGTCAAAATACCAATGACCGCATTAGGAAAACGGGCAGCAAATTCCATCGAAATATCCGATTGACCAGAGAACGAATCAAAGGCCATAAAACTCAAAGCCTGCAGCCAAAGGAACAAAGGTGGTTTCTCCCAGAAGGGTTGAAAGTTGATTTGGACGCTTAAAAAATCTCCCGTCACAATCATTTCCCGTGCCGATTCCGCAAAATTCACCTCATCCCAGTCGAATAAATGGGTCGACCCTAAAAAAGGAATATAAACTGCCGCTCCCACGAGGGCCCAGAAAAGGTAGGGTTTACTTTGAACTGCTTTTAGCATAGTGGATCGAATAAAATAAGGCCGATGAGCCTACTCCGATGGCCGCCCCCACGAGGGTATCCACCGGAAAATGTTGAAATAAATAGACTCTGGAATAGGCAACTCCCACGGCAATTAAACCAGCTAGCGCTCCCCAAAACCAGCGACGCAACAGCACCGCCACCCAAAAAAACATAAAAAAAGCTGATCCCGTGTGACCAGAGGGCATGGAGTTGTATTCATGAATAGGTAATCCCGCTACAAGATGCCATTTGACACCACTTGCTGCAAAGTAAGCCAAAGGTCGAAGCGCGTCCGTAAACACCAGATGCTTTAATCCCTGAATTAATCCAGTAGATAAAGCGTATGAATAGACATAGGATAAGGCGTAGGCTTTCTGAAACCGAATTAAATAGAGTAAGAGTAAAATAGGCAGAACGACTTCTGCCGTGGCAGTCAAGGCTTGAAATAAAAGGTCCGCCAGCTGGGAATGGTTTCCATTGATTAACTGGAGCTGATCGAGACGCTCGTAGGTGCTGACAAAAAGCCAACCTCCTACTTCATACAAAATAAAGATTACTACAAATGCTTTTACAGATTGACTCCAATACTTCATGCCTCGAAATTACGAATTTGTTCAGCGCAACTATTGCTGTTTTCGAATATTTTCGTAATTTCGCATTCTTTTTTACCCAAGAGTGAAAATGAACGTCCTAGAAGCATACCAGATACCGATACTTTCTTTAGAGGATAAAGTATACCCGTATTCCTTCACTGGGAATGATGAGTTTTTCGCTGCTTTCGAGCAGGAATGGGTCCAAAAGGGCGAATTTAACGCAAAAGCGACGTTAGATAAATCGCCGACCATGATTCAGGTTAGACTGGAGATTGACGGCTTTTTGAAATTAATTTGCGATAGATCAAATGAGGAATTTGAATTCCCCATCCACCTTGATGAGAAGATTATTTATAAATATTCGGATCACAATGAAGATATGGGAGATAATTTATTCTTGTTAGATAGAAAGTCGCCTAAATTAGATTTATCGCAAGATTTATTTGATTTCATTGCCTTGCAGGTGCCTATGAAGAAGTTGCACCCACGGTTTGTGAAACCTTTAGATGAGCATGTAGATGGCGAGTTGATTTATACAACAGACCCAGAAGACGAAAATAAAGCCGATCAGGAGCCAGAAATGGATCCGAGATGGGCAGCCTTAAAAAAATTAACAGACAATAATTAATAAATAACAATACAATGGCACATCCTAAAAGAAAAATCTCTACTACGCGTCGTGATACAAGAAGAGCGCATGATTTCGGGACTCCTAAGCATTTAGGAGTAGATCCTCAAACAGGCGAAACTCACCTTTATCACCGTGCTCACGTACATGAAGGTAACTTGTTCTACAAAGGAAAAATGATCGTAGAAGGATTCACGGTTAAGTAATTCCCTGGTAGACTGCAGCTTTACGCTGTTTTTTCAGCACCACTGAAAAAATCCCGTTAAAATGCTATTTTTTGACTAAATTTAATGCTATTTTTGCCAAAAGCTTTAGTAATTAAACATAATTAAATGAAAATAGCCGTTGATGTGATGGGTGGAGATTATGCTCCAGAAGCTGTAATCGAAGGAATACTTTTAGCGTTATCTAGTCTTTCAAACGACGACACTATATTAGCCGTAGGTCCACAGGACACCATCGAGCAATTATTAGCGAAACACGGGTATGCAGGCAAGCAAATTGCCATCATTCCTGCGGATCAAGTAATTGAAATGGGTGAACATCCGACTAAGGCATTATCTCAAAAACCCAATTCCAGCATCGGAGTTGGGTTTCATCTTTTAAAGGAAGGCAAAGCTGACGTCTTTGCTTCTGCAGGAAATACCGGCGCTATGATGGTCGGATCATTATTTTCTGTCAAAACCATCGAAGGAATTTCTCGCCCAGCGATTGCCGGATTCGTTCCACAAGAGGACGGCACCTATGCCTTAATGCTGGACATTGGCGCGAATGCGGATTGCAAACCAGAGATGTTAGATCAATTTGCGGTCTTAGGCTCTGTGTACTTTGAAGCGACAACGGGCAAGAAAGCACCACGTGTGGGCTTGATGAACATTGGTGAAGAAGAGCAAAAAGGAAATATCCTTTCCCTAGCGACACACGCCCTTTTAAAAGAGAATAAGAAGATCAACTTCATTGGAAACTTAGAAGGAAAAGATTTCTTCAAGAACAAAGCAGACGTGATAGTGACGGACGGATTTACAGGTAACATTATTTTGAAGATGGGGGAATCCCTTTACAAAATCATGAAGGACCAGGGAATCACGAATGACTTCGTCGAGAATACAAATTACGAAAAATACGGCGGTAGCCCGATTATCGGGATTAATGGGAATGTAATTATTGCACACGGGGCGTCTAGTCCTTTGGCAATCAAAAACATGATCAAATTGTGTAGATCCGTCGTAGAATCAGATGTTTGCGGTAAGATTAAGGCCGCCATCGAGAACCAATAATGAATATGAGCCAAAAAATAAGTGCAGCCATCACCGGAGTCGCAGGATATGTACCGGATTATGTGCTGACGAATCAAGAATTAGAAAAAATTATTGACACGAACGACGAGTGGATCACTTCTCGCACCGGCATCAAAGAAAGACGTATTTTGAAAGGCGAAGGCCTAGGGACGTCTTTTATGGGGGCTAAAGCGGTAGAGGATCTCTTGAAGAAAACCAATACCAAACCCGAAGAAGTAGATATGTTAATCTGCGCGACGGTGACTCCAGATTACTTTTTCCCTTCCGCTTCGAACTTGATTTGCAAGGCAGTAGGCATCCGTGAAACGGCTTCCTTTGACTTAGCAGCGGCTTGTTCAGGTTTCTTAAACGCCTTAGGTGCAGGTACTGCCTTCATTGAATCAGGTCGTTACAAGAAAATCGTAGTGGTGGGTGCGGACAAAATGTCTTCGATTGTGGATTATACGGATCGTACGACGTGCATTCTTTTTGGGGATGGTGCGGCAGCGGTCATGTTAGAACCTAATTTCGAAGGTTTAGGCGTACAAGACTTCATTTTGAAATCAGATGGAGAAGGATGTGAATCCTTAATGCAAAAAGGCGGCGGTAGCGCCTACCCTCCTACGGTAGAATCGGTGGAAGCAAAATGGCATTACATTCGCCAAGAAGGTCAATCCGTATTTAAATTTGCGGTGACGCGTATGGCTGATGTTTCGGCAGAAATCATGGAGCGCAATCACTTAACTGGTGACGATATTAAATATTTAGTTCCGCACCAAGCGAATAAACGTATCATCGATGCGACGGCAAATCGCATGGGTGTGAGTGAAGATAAGGTGATGTTGAACATCCAGAAATATGGAAATACGACGGCGGCGACGATTCCGCTTTGTCTTTGGGATTACGAAAACAAACTAAAAAAAGGAGATAATCTGATCTTAGCGGCCTTCGGTGGAGGTTTCACGTGGGGATCAGCTTACGTTAAATGGGCATACGACCCTAAATAATTAGAAATGGCAACTACAGCAGACATTAAAAATGGGATGGTGATTAAATACAATGACGATTTATATTCGATCATTGAATTCCTTCACGTAAAACCAGGAAAAGGCCCGGCTTTCGTTCGGACTAAATTACGTTCATTAACATCAGGAAAAGTTATCGATAACACGTTTAACTCAGGCGTGGCAATCTATCCAGTACGTGTAGAACGCAGAAAATTCCAATTCATCTTCAAGGATGAGTTTGGCTATAACTTCATGGACCAAGAGTCATTCGAGCAAATTCTATTAAATGAGAATTTATGTGTGATGGCTGATTTGATGAAAGAAGGACAAGAGGTGGAGATTTTGATCAATACCGAAAACGATGCTGCTTTATCTTGTGAATTGCCTCCATTCGTAGAATTGAAGGTAACTTACACAGAACCAGGTGTTCGTGGCGATACGGCTAACTCTCCTAAGAAACCAGCAACGGTAGAAACAGGAGCAACGATTACCGTACCTATTTTCATCGAACAAGATGAAGTAATTAAAGTAGATACAAGAACCTATTCATACGCTGAGCGTGTAAAATAATTAGCTACCTTTGTAGCGTTTAATTAACAAAAAGAATGGATACTAAAGAAATTCAACGATTACTCGATTATATCGCTAAATCTCCATTAGCTGAGGTTAGCATCGAAACAGAAGGTTTAAAGGTTTCTGTTAAGAAACACGGAGAAGCAGCACCGGTAGTAAGTGTCGTTTCTGCAGCACCAGCGGCGGCTCCAGTAGCAGCTGTTCCGGCAGCAGCGGCGCCAGCGGCTCCAGCAGCACCTGCACCCGTAGCAGATAACTTATATACCGTTAAGTCTCCTATGATCGGTACATTCTACCGTGCTCCAGGTCCAGATAAAGATAACTTCGTAGAAGTAGGAACGGAAATCGCTCCAGGTAAAACGGTTTGTGTGATCGAAGCGATGAAATTGTTTAACGAAATCGATTCAGAGATCTCTGGAAAGATCGTTAAAATCTTAGTTGACAATGCTAGTCCAGTAGAATTTGATCAACCTTTATTCTTGGTTGAAAAAGCGTAATCTATGTTTAAAAAGATATTAATAGCGAATCGCGGGGAAATTGCCTTGCGTATTATTCGGACTTGTAAGGAGATGGGCATCAAAACGGTGGCTGTTTTCTCTACCGCCGATCGCGACAGTTTACACGTTCGCTTTGCGGATGAGGCCGTATGTATCGGACCTCCGCCCAGCAGACAATCTTATTTGAGTATTCCGGCGATTATTTCGGCTGCAGAAGTGACTGGAGCAGATGCAATTCACCCGGGTTACGGTTTCCTTTCTGAGAATGCAGAATTCTCGCGTATTTGTTCTGAACATGGGATTAAGTTCATCGGTGCTTCGGCGGACATGATTAATTCGATGGGAGATAAAGCGACAGCGAAAGAGACGATGAAGCGTGCTGGGGTTCCAGTTATCCCGGGTTCTGACGGCTTAATCGACACCGTAGAAGAAGCAAAAGAATTAGCGAAAGCCATCAAATACCCGGTAATCATCAAGGCTACGGCTGGTGGTGGTGGCCGCGGGATGCGTATCATCCGGGAGGAGTCAGAATTTGACAAATTATGGGAAGATGCGAAGATGGAATCAGCGGCGGCTTTTGGAAACGATGCGATGTACATGGAGAAATTCGTGGAAGAGCCTCGTCACATTGAGATTCAGATTGTGGGAGATAAATTTGGCAAAGCTTGTCACTTATCAGAACGCGATTGCTCGATTCAACGTCGTCACCAAAAATTGTGTGAAGAAACGCCATCCCCAGCCCTTTCAGACGAATTGCGCAAGAAAATGGGTGATGCGGCGATCGCAGGTGCAACGGCCATTGGGTACGAAGGCGCGGGTACGATTGAGTTCTTAGTGGACAAAAATGGGGATTTCTACTTCATGGAGATGAATACCCGTATCCAAGTAGAGCATCCGATCACAGAAGAAGTAACGGATTTCGATCTAATTAAGGAGCAAATTAAGGTAGCAGCGGGCATCGCGATTTCGGGCCAAAACTACTTCCCTAAATTATATGCCTTAGAATGCCGTATTAACGCGGAAGATCCAGCGAACGGTTTCCGTCCGTCACCAGGTAAGATTACGAATCTTCACCTTCCAGGTGGCCACGGCGTTCGTATTGACTCTCACGTGTATTCTGGCTATACTATTCCACCTAATTACGATTCAATGATTGCGAAAGTAATTGTTTCAGGCCAAAGCCGGGAAGAAGTTTTACTTCGTATGAAGCGTGCTTTGCAAGAATTCGTCATCGAAGGTATCAAAACAACGATTCCATTCCACATCAAGTTGATGGATGATCCTACGTTTAAGTCCGGTCAATTCACGACGGCGTTCATGGAAACATTCGATCTAAGTGATTTGTAATTTAACCTAAACAGGTAGTAAAAAAGGAGGCTTTCAGGCCTCCTTTTTTTGTTCTAAAACATTTTCAATTAGACACTTGCATATCAAATCAAGATTTTATAAATTTGCACTCCCATTTTTCGATTGAATGCCCGTTTGAAAGATAAAATAGGTCATAATCAATTCCTTTAGACAAATTCCGTAGTCTAGCTGGAAACGATTCAAACAGTTAAATTATAAACAAGTGGATACTTTAAGTTACAAAACCATCTCCGCAAACAAAGCTACTGTTCAGAAAGCTTGGTTTGTTGTAGATGCTGAAAATCAAGTTTTGGGACGTGTTTGTTCTGAAATTGCGAAAATCATTCGTGGAAAGCACAAGCCTTCTTACACTCCACACGTTGATTGTGGCGATCAAGTTATCGTTATCAACGCGGACAAAATTCGCTTAACTGGTAAGAAAATGACAGACAAGGTGTATATCCGTCACACGGGTTACCCAGGTGGTCAACGTTTCGCAACTCCACGTGAGGTTTTAGCTAAAAACCCAAGAGGTGTTGTCGAATCAGCAGTAAAAGGTATGTTACCTAAAAACCGTTTAGGACGTGAGTTATTCAACAACCTATTCGTTTATGCAGGACCAGAACATCCTCACGCAGCTCAACAACCTAAAGAACTTACCTTTTAACGGATACTAAGATAATGGCAGAAATAACAAGTAAAATCGGTAGAAGAAAGACAGCAGTAGCTCGTATTTCGATGACACCAGGTAAAGGCCAGATTAAAATCAACGGCCGTGTATTAGCTGATTACTTCCCATCTGAAATTCTTCAGATTGTGGTTAATCAACCTTTCGCTTTAACGAACACAGTAGGTTCATTTGATGTAACAGCTAACGTAGATGGCGGTGGTATCAAAGGGCAAGCTGAAGCGCTTCGTATGGCGATTTCACGTGCACTTCAAACGCAAGATGCAGAATTACGTTCTCCTTTGAAAAAAGAAGGCTTCTTAACTCGTGACCCACGTATGGTGGAGCGTAAGAAACCAGGACGTGCGAAAGCTCGTAAGAGATTCCAGTTCTCTAAGCGTTAAGATTTGTTCGTGGAAAAGGCTTGTCTGTTGCCGATGCCTTTTCCACCTTTTTATTATTCACATTTTTAAACAACCAAAATGGCACAATTAAGCTACAACGACTTGCTTGACGCAGGCGTTCACTTCGGTCACTTGACACGTAAGTGGGATCCTAAAATGGCTCCATATATCTTTATGGAGAAAAATGGTATCCACATCATTGATCTAAATAAAACTATCTCTTCTTTAGAAGAAGCTTCAGCAGCTCTTCGTTCTATTGTACGTTCAGGCCGTAAAGTAATGTTCGTTGCAACTAAGAAACAAGCACAAGAAATTGTGACTACAGAAGCAGATAAATTAAAAATGCCGTACGTAACTGACCGTTGGTTAGGTGGTATGTTGACTAACTTCGCGACTGTACGTAAGTCTATCAAGAAGATGTCTAGCATTGATAAAATGTTAAAAGACGAAGTTATCGTGAAGACAATCGCTAAGCGTGAGCGTTTAATGTTAACTCGTGAAGAAGAAAAATTAAAGCGTGTGTTAGGTGGTATCACTGACTTAACTCGTCTTCCAGCGGCTTTGTTCGTTGTAGACGTTAAGCGTGAGCATATCGCGGTTTCTGAGGCTAAGAAATTAGGTATCCCAGTTTTCGCTATGTGTGATACGAACTCTAACCCAGATTTAGTTGATTATCCAATCCCAGCAAACGATGATGCATACAAGTCTATCTCTATCATCATCACTGCTATTTCTAAAGCGATCGAAGAAGGTTTAGCAGAAAGAAAGCAAGATAAGGATGATGCTCGTGAGGCGGAAGAAGTAGAAGCTAAAAAAGCAGCGGACGACGATTCACAAGAGGCAGCTAAGGTAGCGGCTAAATACGAAAAAGAAGCAGAACAAGAATAAATATTCATAGATATGTCAATTACAGCAGCAGACGTTAACAAGTTACGTCAAATGACCGGTGCCGGAATGATGGATTGCAAGAAAGCTTTGACTGAAGCCGAAGGTGACTTCGAAGCAGCAGTAGACATCCTTCGTAAAGCAGGTCAAAAAGTAGCAGCGAAACGTGCGGACAATGAAACGAATGAAGGTGTTGTATTAGTAGCACTTAATGCAGATCACTCAAACGGTAAATTAATCGCTTTAGCTTGTGAAACTGAACCAGTTTCTAAAGTAGCTGACTTCAATAATTTAGCTAAAACAATCATCGATACAGCAGCAGCGTCTCACGCTCCTTCTGCGCATGATTTATTAGCTGAGCCATTAGCCGATGGACGTTCAGTAGAAGGTCACATCATCGAGTTAACCGGTAAAATTGGAGAGAAAATCACCTTAGCAGCCTACGAAAACGTTACAGCTGAGAAAGTGGTTTCATACATTCACTCGAATAACAAAATCGGTGTTCTAGTAGCATTCGAAAATGTACAAGGAGTAGACGTATCAGAAGTAGGTAAAGATATCGCGATGCAAATCACGGCTATGAAACCTGTCGCTTTAGACAAGGATGGAGTAGATTCTGAAACAATTGAAAGAGAAATCGAAATCGGAAAAGATCAAGCACGTCAAGAAGGTAAGCCTGAGGCGATGTTAGAGAAAATTGCGGTAGGTAAATTAGAGAAGTTCTACAAAGAGCAAACTTTATTGAACCAACAATTCGTAAAAGACTCATCGATCACGATTCGTCAACTATTAGAGCAAACGCAAAAAGGTTTAACGATTTCATCGTTCAAACGTATCGCTTTGGTGTAATACCACTCGAATTCTTACGAAAGACCCACCCGAAACGGTGGGTCTTTTTTTTGTCAGTAAAATTCCGACCAGATGCTCATTTTGAGTTGATAGAATGCGCGACATTTTCTAACTTGTAACTCAATTCAATTTCGAATATTTTCAAGTCGAGCATGGCGTTAATTAGCATCTTAGGTGGAGGAGAAAGTGGCGTAGGAGCCGCTCTATTAGCTAAATCAAAAGGATTTGCCGTATTTTTATCTGATGCGGGTGCGCTAAAAGAAAACTACCAACAAACCTTACGTGACAATGAAATTGAATTCGAGACGGGAGGACATAGTTTGGAGCGAATTTTAGGCTCTCAAGAGATCATCATCAGTCCCGGAATTCCAGAAAAAACGGACATCGTAAAGGCCATCAAGGCAAAAGGTATTTCCTTGGTGTCCGAAATCGAATTTGCGGCGCGCTATACGAAAGCGAAGATTGTTGCCATCACAGGTTCAAATGGCAAAACAACCACTACCCTACTAACCTATCATTTCCTACAATCAGCTGGCCTTAAGGTAGGTTTAGCGGGAAATATTGGTCAAAGCTTCGCTAAACAAGTGATGGAAGATCAGCACGACGTCTATGTTCTAGAGATTTCCAGCTTCCAATTAGATCGTTGCTTTCAATTCAAACCAGATGTAGCTGTCTTATTAAATATCACACCGGATCACCTAGATCGCTACGAATATAAATTCGAAAACTACATTGCCTCGAAGTTCCGTATTTTCCAAAATGCCGATACCAAGACGAGCTGTGTGTTTTGGGCGGATGATGAGGTGATTCAATCTAACCTAGCTAAAATACCTGCAAGTGCAACGTTCAAAACCGTTAGCTTTCAGCAAAAAGCACACGCCTACATTACGGCTGAAAAGATTCAATTCGATGGAGCGGAACTACTTTTAGCAGATGCACCATTAAAAGGACCACACAATGCCATCAATATGGCCGTGGCCATGTTAGCGGCACATGAGGCAGGTGTATCCTTCTCGCAAATCCTTCAGTCCTTACCCTTCTTTGAGAATGCTCCACATCGATTAGAATCTTGTGGCGTATGGAGTGGCGTGGAATTTATCAATGACTCGAAAGCCACGAATGTGGATGCGGTCTTTTATGCCTTAAATAGCTACAAGCAACCCTTAATCCTGATGATGGGAGGTGTGGACAAAGGGAATGAATACGAGGTATTAGATCCTTTAGTGAAGGAAAAAGTAAAGGGATTGATTTGCTTAGGAACAGATAACTCAAAACTAGAGCAGCATTTCGGACCTATCGTACCGCAACTTTTCGCGACGGATTCGTTAGAGGATGCCGTACTGAAAGCAAAAGAGTGGGCGGTCGATGGCGATGTCGTATTACTATCACCAGCTTGTGCTAGTTTCGATTTATTTAAGAATTACGAAGATCGAGGAGATCAATTTAAAAACACTGTTAAACGTTTGATCCATGGATAGTAAGATCAGAGCCTTCTTTCAGGAGCATCTGAAAGGGGATTATAAGATTTGGTTAATCGTGTTTATTTTAAACGCGTTCGGGTTATTGATTCAGTTCTCTGCGAAAGCAAAGTTGACGATGGATGGCCCGTTTGAGCCCCTTTCAAGCTTCATTAAAACCTTGGTCATCTTAGGGATTTCTTTCTATTTGATGTCCTATTTTTCCAAATCCAATTACAGCCGTGTCGCCAAATTCAGTGACTTGGCGCTGTTTTTGTCTTGGGGATTAGTTATGGTGGCTTATGTTTTTGGGGCAACGAAGGGGGGAGCAAATCGCTGGGTAAATTTAGGCCCTATCTCTTTTATGCCCTCTGATATGGTGAAATTATGCCTAATCACGAGCTTAGCGAAGGATTTTTCTTCTAAACAGGCAGATCCAGAATCCTATAATTGGGTGATGTTTTTTCGCATCCTGTTCAAGATAGGTGTCTCCTGCTTCTTGATTATGCTGTCTAACTTCTCTACGAGTATTTTGATCTTTTTAACGAGTCTCATTCTGATGTTTTTTGGTCGCGTACCGGCGAAAAAAATTGGCTTGATTATGCTTACGGTGGCCGCTATTGGCTTTAGTGTGGTGGTTTTAGGGATTGGGCAAAGGGCTCAAACCGTAAAAACCCGTATTGAAAACTATATACAGCGTATTGGTAAAAATGAGACCAAAGTAAATAAGGCAAAGAACGAGGATTACCAAATCACCCGAAGTCTCTACGCCATCGCCACCGGAGCTATTCACCCGAAAGGCCCTGGCAAAAGTCAGCAGCGCTACATCCTTTCACAAGCCGAATCCGATTTCGTTTATGCCATTATCATTGAAGAATATGGCATCGTAGGTGGACTCGCTATTCCGCTACTCTTCCTGATTTTTATGTACCGGGGGGCGAAGGCCATTCAGTATAGTAATAAGCCTTTTGGTGGCTTATTATCGGCCGGATTAACCTTCTCCATCGTATTCCAGGCTTTCATCAATATGCTCGTAGCCGTGGACGCTGGCCCTGTAACCGGTCAGCCGATGCCTATGATTTCTGCCGGAGGAACGTCATTGATCTTTACAGCCATATCGATTGGCCTCATTTTAGCCGTAAGCAAGGACAAAGATCCTGAACCTGTTCAACCCGCCGTTGCCTAATGTCTATTAAACGTGTCATTATTTCTGGAGGAGGAACTGGGGGACATATTTACCCGGCCATTTCGATCGCCAATGCGATGAAGGAAATCGATTCCTCTTTGGAATTCTTATTCGTAGGAGCGGAAGGAAAAATGGAGATGGAAAAGGTACCTAAAGCGGGCTTTAACATCATCGGTCTTCCCATTGTGGGCATCCAACGAACGCAGGTTTGGAAAAATATATTCTTCCCATTTAAGTTAATCAAAAGCCTTTGGCAATCGGTTCAAATCCTTCAAGATTTCAAACCTGATGTGGCCGTGGGTGTAGGAGGTTACGCCTCTGGACCGCTATTATTAGCTGCCCGATTCCTCGGTATCCCCTATTATATTCAAGAACAAAATTCCTTTGCGGGCATTACGAATAAGGCCTTAGCCGCTAAGGCGGAGCATATTTTTGTAGCCTATCCAGGCATGGAGAAATTCTTCCCCGCGGAGAAAATCACCCTGAGTGGAAATCCAGTTCGCAAAGACTTAATCAATGCGGCCGGCAAAAAAGCACAAGCCGCTGAGCATTTCCACTTAGATCCCGCTAAAAAAACGATATTAATCATCGGTGGTAGCCAAGGGGCACGTAGCATCAACCACGGGATACTAGCCGGATTAGACCGATTAACTGATGCTGGTGTGCAGTTGATTTGGCAGACTGGAATTGCTTTTGAATCTACGGCCAAGCAGGCGGTGGCTGGAAATGCGAGCACCTACGTTTCCGCCTTTATTTATGAAATGGATTTAGCGTATGCCATGGCCGATTTAGTGATTTCTAGAGCCGGTGCGTCCTCCGTTTCCGAAATTTGCCTCATCGGTAAAGCCAGCATCTTAGTTCCACTACCAAGCGCCGCAGAAGATCACCAAACGGAGAATGCGAAAAGCCTCGTTTCCCAAAACGCCGCCATTCTGGTTCGCGACGTAGATGTGAAAGAAAAATTAATCACAGAAGCGTTAGCAGCACTGCAAACCGATTTAAGTACCCTCGAAAAAAATAGCCTTCGTTTAGCAAAGCCAAACGCAGCACATGAAATAGCCCAATCCATTTTAAGCCGATGAAAAAAGAATTAAGCCTGAACGATTTAAAACAAGTCTATTTTTTAGGAATCGGCGGCATCGGTATGTCGGCCATCGCGCGCTGGTTCTTGCATAATGGTTTTCCGGTGGCAGGTTACGATAAAACGGAGAGTCCCTTGACAAAGAAATTAGCGGAGGAGGGAATGGTGATTCACTACGAGGATTCCATCGACCTGATTCCGGCGGCTTGCCTATCAGACATTGAACATAGCTTATTTATCTATACGCCGGCCATCCCGAAGGATCATGTGGAGATGAATTATTTGCTTTCCAAAGGCATACGCCTCTACAAGCGTTCGGAAATTTTAGGCTGGATTACACAACAAATCCCTACCCTTGCGGTGGCGGGAACCCATGGCAAAACGACAACCTCGTCGCTTTTGACCCATTTACTCATCAGTGCTAAGAAGAATGTAACCGCGTTTTTAGGGGGTATAACCGTCAATTACGGCACGAACTTCATCCCAAACCATTCGAAAGAAAACATCGTTTGTGTGGTTGAGGCAGATGAATACGATCGTTCTTTCTTAACCTTGCACCCTCAAGCGGCGGTGGTGACCTCCACAGATGCGGATCACTTAGATATCTATGCCGATGGGGATTCAGTTTTAGAGAGTTTCCAATTGTTTGTGAACCAAATCAAGGCAGGCGGTTTCTTCATCCAAAAAAAGGGATTGAGTTTACATTCTGACTTGGGTGAATCGACTTTTGGGATTGACACAGGGGACTTCAAGGCACATAACATCCGCATCGAAGATCACCGGATGATTTTCGACATGAGCTATCCAGGTGGCGAAGTACTTGATATACCGATGCGCATTCCAGGGTTTCATAATATTGAAAATGTCTTAGCTGCCGCTGCTTTAGCGATGCAGGTAGGTGTGACCGGTGAAGAGATCAAAGTAGGTATTGCTTCGTTCCTAGGTGTTAAACGCCGTTTCGAGTACCACGTGGAATCAGATGAGCACGTGATGATCGATGATTACGCGCACCACCCCACGGAAATTGCGGCATGCTTGAACTCGGTGAAAGCGCTTTACCCAGGCGAAAAAATTACGGCCGTTTTCCAGCCGCATTTATTCTCTAGAACGAGGGACTTTATCGATGATTTTGCCAAAAGCCTCGCCATCGCTGACGAACTCTTTTTATTGGATATTTATCCGGCACGCGAATTGCCGATGGAAGGCGTCACATCGGATTGGTTATTAAGCAAGATCGATTTACAAGACAAACAGGTCATCTCTAAAGCGGATCTTTTAAAGGTAATTGATACCCAGAAACCGAAACTTTTAGTGACGATGGGCGCAGGAGATATCGATCTTCTTTTGAATGATTTAAAATTGAGCTTATCTTAGTATAATTTTTCAAAATGAAGGCAAACGCGACGTTAATCAAGCAAGTAATCGGGATGGTGATTTTATTCACCCTCATCCTGGCTGCTGTCGTTTTTGCAGAAATTAGCTTTAATGAAGTTGTTTGCAAGGGAGTGGAAGTAAGTCTCGATTCTGAGAATGAAAAGGCTCTATTAAGCAAAAAAGACATTAAATTAATGGTGTCTGAACAGGGTACCGACTATTTCTTAGACAAACCCATCACCCAGATTTCCTTGCGTCAAATCGAAGAACGCGTCAAGCGCATTCCCTTAGTAAAATCTTGTGAGGCTCACCATGATTTCAGTGGCGTGGTTACGGTATCGGTCAAAGAATACAAGCCCATTGCACGTATCGTTCGTTCGACCATAGGCACATCCCCATTCCCTGATCAATACATTTCAGAAGATGGAAAATTCATTGGAACGAGTCCCTTGTTCACACCCCGCATTCTAATAACGGGTGGCCCCTATTTCGATGGAAAAAGAGACCTGCAAGATAAACGCGGCAAGACCTTAATTCCCTTCTTTCAGTTTATTGAGAATAACGAATTTTGGAAAGCGCAAATCTCCCAAATCATCGTAGCTAAAGATGGTGGAATTGTGTTAATTCCGACGATAGGGACAACGCGCATCGACTTTGGCCTACCCATGAATATCGAAAACAAATTCAAGAAATTGTTCATATTCTACCAAAAAGTGATCCCCAACAAAGGTTGGAATAAGTACAGCTGGGTGCAGCTGAAATATAAGAATCAGGTTATTTGCGAATAATGACCAAATGTTTTAATTTAATATCCGTTCTACAAAAAAAATATAATGCGTAACGACTTAATTATCGGTTTAGACATTGGTAGTTCTCATGTGAGGGCGATTGCAGGAAAGCAAAACGACCGAGGCAGATTAGAGATTTTAGCGACAGGATCCTCTGTGAACAACAATAATGTGTTAAACGGGGAGATTGTTAATATCAATAAAACAACGGCTGCGATTTCTGAGGCGATGAACCAAATTTCACACGTGTTAGACGGAAAAAATTCGGAACATTTCTTCGCATCGAACTTGTCAGGTTCGCACATTAAAGTACAACCATTTAGCCTATCTAAAATACGCAAAAACGAGAGAGAAGCCGTTTCAAACAACGAGGTGATGAGCCTTTTTGAAGAAGCGAAACGCACGTTTGTAGACAAAAATCCTTGCGTTTTACATACCTTACCTATTGGTTTCAAAGTAGGCAATTTACCTGAAACCTTAGATCCTATCGGCCAAATCGGCCAAAAAATCCAAGCCGACTTTGTCTTCATTTCGGCAAATCCGAGCAAGAACGACTTGTTAACGCAGTGTTTGAAATCAGCGGAGACGAAGCACTTGAAGAAAGGAAATGTCTATTTCAGTTCTTTAGCAACAGCTAGCTCGGTTTTAAATAAAGAAGAGAAACAAGAAGGAGTCGTGCTAGTGGATCTAGGTAGTGGAACGACTGAGATCAGCATTTTCCAAAATAACCGCTTAAAGCACGCTACCGTTTTAAACTGGGGTGGCGATTTAATTTCGGATGATATTCAATCTGGTTTAGATATCTCACGTGATCACGCAGAGACGTTGAAAGTACGTTTCGGATCAGCTATCCAAAAAGACATTCCAGTCAGTGAAGTTGTTATGATTCCGGGTATTGCAGGCCGTAAGGCTACGCCTGTTTCTGTGAAGAACTTAGCTATTATTATCGAAGAGCGTTTGAAAGAATTAGCGGCCATCCTTGTGGCTGAAATCTCCAAGCATACCGATATCAAGAACTTAAAAGCCGGTCTAGTGTTAACGGGTGGAGGAGCTCAGCTTCCGTATATCGATGAGTTGTTCCAAAAATTCACCGGCCTTGACGCCCGTATCGGGGACCCGAACGCGACATCTACTAACCCAGCTATTGCCACGGAAATCAAAGACCCATCTTTCGCAACGGTCATTGGCCTAGTACAGGTTTATTACGATCAGCAAGAAACAGCAGAAGCAGATGAAGCCGCTATGGCGAGTGCTCCCGTAAAAGAAATGGCGAAAGAAACCGGATATACGGATTCCAAACCTTCGAAGCCAGCTCCGCGCATAGGTGACCTATTCCGCAAAATGGTGGACGTAGTTATGGGTGATGATGAGGATGGAGATGCCTCGTATTAATTAGAAAAGTTTCGATTCAATCAATTGAATCAATATGTGGATCACTTTGATGTGGATTTCTTGAATGCGATCTGCGTAACCAAAGTGGTCCACTCTTATTTCATGGCAACCATAGGACGCTAATTGACCGCCGTCTTTGCCCGTTAAGAGAATCACTTCCATTCCTTTTGCTTGAGCGGCCTTCACCGCCTCTATGATATTCGCCGAATTCCCAGAAGTAGAAATACCTACCAGCACATCGCCTTGGTTTCCTAAGCCTTCGATGAAGCGAGAAAAGATGTAATTATACCCAAAGTCATTGCTCACACAAGAAATGTGGGATGGATCTGAAATCGCCATCGCCGCTAAAGCCGGGCGATTCTCGCGGTAACGACCGGATAATTCCTCTGCGAAATGCATCGCATCGCAATGGCTTCCACCATTCCCACAAGACAAAATCTTATTCCCCTTTTTCAAGGCCTCCACTAACACATCAGCCGCCTTTTCAATGGCTTCGATCTTCGCTGGATTGGCTAAAAAATCAGCTAATACTTGCTGAGACTCTTGAAGGGATTGGGTGATCAGATTATTCATAATGCAAAGATAATTAAAAATCGCCTCCGGCACCGCCTCCGCCAAAGTCACCTCCGCCAAAGCCGCCAAAATCAAATCCACCGCCTCCACCGCCAGAGCCTCCTCGTCCATAATCTCCTCCGCCTAAAAAGATAGGTGGAAAAAACATACCGCCTCCTCTAGATCCAGGACCTCCTCCCCCTCCGCGGTTACGAATGGCTTTGATAATTGAGAAAATGACAAGAATAAGGAAGATGATGATAAATGGAGGAATTCCTTGCGGTTCTTCACCGCTATCCTCGTTCTTGAACTCACCGCTAGCGCGACGCATCATCTCGGTGGTCGCTTCATCTAAACCTTGGTAATATACTCCTGCCTTGAAGGTAGGCTTTAAAGTCCGGTTGATAATGCGTTTGCAAATGGCATCAGGTAAGACATCTTCGATGCCACGACCTGTTACGATGCGCAGTTTGCGATCCTGCATCGCTGCGAGGATGACCACGCCGTTGTTTTTACCTTTTTGGCCTACACCCCAAATCTTGCCTATATCGATTGCATAATCGTAAGGATCTCGTCCATTGGTCGAATTAACGAGGACAATGGCGAACTGAGTGGAAGTCGAATCTGCATAACCGCGCATTTTCTGCTCGAGCGCATTTTCCTCCTCCGGATTTAATAAGCCTGCCTCATCGAGGATAAAGCCATTCGGTTTAGCTGGAATGCCTTCTTGCGCGAAAAGTCGTACACTAAAAAGAAGTAGAAATAAAAGCTTGCGCATAAAAACTAGTTAGAGCCCAAAGGAGATCTCGTTCGACAATTCATTTACATCTCCCGCTTGGTAGGGAAAGAAGCCCGCTAAGACTTCGCCCGTGCGCTTCACGCCGTGCGCTAATCCCGCTCCGAATTCATTCTTCGCTAAATAGGCCCGCATTTCATCGCGAATCGTTTCCCAAAACTCCGCCGGCACTTTCGCATCGATTCCTTTGTCTCCGATGATACTAAACTTGCGGTCTTTGATGGCCAGATACACCAAAACCCCATTCTGCAAATCCGTCTTATTCATGCCCAGTTGAAAGAATACCTCCTTCGCCCGATCGATCGGGTGTCCGGCGCAATGACTTTCTACGTGTACACGAATCTCCCCAGACGTCTGTAATTCAGCGTCGTGAATGGCTTGCAAAATCAGGTTTTGGTGTTCTTCTGACAACATGCTTATTTCTTCTCGTCAAAATTCACTTCCGGCGCTTTCTCTGAACCAGCTTCTGCTTGGAAGAATCCTTTCTCAGCAAATCCAGAGAAAGAGGCGATTAAGCTGTTCGGAAAAGTAACGATTAACGTATTGTATGCTTGAACAGCTGCGTTAAAATTATCACGCTCTTCTTTGATACGGTTCTCTGTTCCCTCTAACTGAGCTTGCAATTCAGAGAAGTTCTCCGTAGCCTTTAATTGTGGGTAGTTTTCAGCTACCACCATCAAACGCGATAAAGCACCTCCTAAAGAAGATTGAGCCGCTTGGTATTTTTGCAAATTCTCCGGACTTAAATCCTTAGAATCTAATTTCATCTGTGTGGCACTTGCGCGTGCTTCGATCACCGCTGTTAACGTTGATTTTTCGAAATTCGCTACGCCTTGAACCGTCTTCACTAAGTTTGGAATTAAATCCGCACGACGTTGGTACGCACTCTGAACGTTCGCCCATTTCGCTTTTACGTCCTGATCCGATGTGGCCATGCTATTACGTGAACCTACACCCCAAAAAATCACGAGAGCAATCACTCCCAAAACAATCCATACTGTCTTATTCATCTTGATAAATTTTAATTGGTTTTAAGCTGAAACAAAAATACTATTTAAATTTTAAAGACCTGATTTTTGGGCCACAATCATCCGGTCATTCCCCTTGAAGTCCTTTAGAAGCTTGACTTCTTGGAAACCCTTGCTAAACAAGAGCTCTACGGTTTGAGTTCCAAAATACTGGTTAATTTCTAGACACAAGTAGCCAGCTGTGCGCAATCGTTCCAGCGCAAAATCCGCTAATGCCTCATAATATTTTAGGGCATCATCATTCGGAACAAATAGGGCCAAATGTGGTTCATAATCAAGCACGTGAATCGCCATCTCTTTTTTCTCCTCCTCTGTCACATAAGGCGGATTCGACACAATCACCTCCCAAGTACCTTCAGAGGAAGACCAGTCGAAAATATCTTGCTGTTTGAATTCTACTTCTGCCTGTAAGGCGTTGGCATTTTGGCGAGCCATACCCAGCGCAGCGGTAGAAATATCCCAAGCCTCCACTAAAAGCGATGGCCGTTCTAACTTCAAAGAAATAGGAATACAACCTGAACCCGTCCCCACATCTAAAACGGAGGCATTCTCCGGAGCGTGGCTTAAAACGAGATCCACTAATTCTTCCGTTTCCGGACGCGGAATCAAGGTATCTGCATTCACTTGAAACAAATGATCTCTAAAATAGGTCTTGCCCATCACGTATTGCAAGGGTTCTCCTGCGGCAAGACGCGCTAAACGCGATGACCAATCTGCCGGCAGGTCCACTTCTTTTTTCAAGATAATATCCATCGAACTCAAATTCCATCCTAAATCCAGGCAACGAAAAGCAATCGCACGGGCCTCAGATGGCTGATAATGCGTCGAAATCGCTTCGGTTATTTGCTGGATGAGAATAGGACTGGCAATCGATTTCATTTGTGGAGAATTTGGGTAAATTTACGAATTATAAACCGATGAAAACGCTATGAAAAAATTAATACTACCGCTCATCACAATCCTAGGATTAAGCACGGCGGTGAACGCACAATACAAAACGATTGGGAAGATTCACGTCTACGATGAATCTGTGACTACTTTGATCGACCCAACTACTCCCATTGAAATTGTCGCTGAGGGATATACCTGGTCAGAAGGTCCGGTTTGGGTGAAGAAAGGTGGGTATCTATTATTCTCTGATGTTCCTGAAAATAAAATCTACCAATGGACCGCAGAGAAAGGTGCCGTGCTTTATTTAACGCCATCTGGCTACACAGGCTCCACCTATTATTCTTATGAACCGGGTGCAAATGGCTTGATTATCAACCAAAAAGGGAACCTCGTATCAGCCGAACATGGAGACAGGAGGATTGCCGAAATGCCTTTGGGAAAACCTGAATCAAAAAAATCACTGACTGGCTTGTGGGAGGGCAAAAAGCTCAACAGCCCGAACGACGTCATCCAAGCCAATAATGGCGACTACTATTTCACCGATCCTCCCTATGGTTTACCCGGCCGCGGAAAAGAAGAGGTGGCGAAAGAAATCGCTTTCCAAGGGGTGTATCGCCTCTCGAAAAAAGGCGAATTGAGCTTGCAATACGATAAAATGGCGAGACCGAATGGCCTAGCGATGAATCGAGACGAAAGCATTTTATATGTAGGCTCATCTGAGCCTAAAGAATCCCATATTTTGGCCTTCCCGGTAGACAAGAAAGGGAATTTAGGCGAACCCAGCGTATTTTTTGATGCAGCCGAATTAGCGAAGCAAGGAATTCGTGGCGGCTATGATGGGATGAAGCTGGATAAGCAAGGCAATATTTGGACGACAGGACCAGGAGGAATTTTGATCATTAGCCCAGCGGGAAAATTATTGGGACGCATTGAAACAGGGAACCCGAATTCGAATGTGAATTTTGGAGAAGATGGTTCAACCTTGTTCATTACTTCGAAAATGAACCTGTTGCGGGTGAAGACGAAAGGTCTGAAATAATCCGTGCGAATCCGTACAAATCCACGTAGCGTAACATAAAAAAAGGCCTCGATCGCAAAATCGAGGCCTTTCATTTTTTATAATTTTCTGATCTTAATGTTTCTGAACCAAACTTGATTTCCGTGATCTTGCAAGGCGATGTGGCCTTGCATGACTTTACCAAAATCAGGCATTCCTTTGAACTTCGAACCGGCGATTAAATCTTTCCAGTTTTGGTCATCTGTACGCGTTTCCACTACCAAGGTACCGTTTAAATACAATTGCAATAAGCCTTTGTTATTCACAATGCGTCCAGTATTCCACTCGCCCACGGCCTTTACCGTTTCTTTGTACGACTTAATTAAGTCATATAAATCTCCTGCGCGGTGCTTCGTGATTTTACCATCCGCATGGCCATCATTATCCAGCACCTGAAATTCTGGGCCTGTCACATACGTCGCGTAATATTTCTTAGGATCATCCGTCACGTTGAAGATAATACCTGAATTACCATTCGGGGAAATCTTCCAATCGATCGTGAATTCGTAATTATCATACGATTCGTTTGTCACTAAATCGCCACCGTCTTTTTTCGCTGCATCAAAACCGATTACGCCATCTTCAATTGTCCAAGAAGATCCTACTTTATCTCCTTTTCCGTAGCTGTGCCAGCCCGTGAACGTTTTTCCATCAAATAATAATTGGGTGCCATTCTTCTTTTCAGCCTTTGTTAATTCATTTACTCCTTGGCTAAAAGACACAAATGCGAAGCAGACTGCCGCGCAGGTTAAAAAAATTTTGTTCATATTAATTAGGTTTATGATTTTTACAATACTACTAAAAGTCTACAACAATTGTATCTGTTGCGGGCAATTTTAGCGTCAAATCTTTGTAAATTGCGGGCTGATATAAAAATCCATGAAGACCAAAGTAGCCCCAAAGCCCTCCATCAACATCATCACCCTCGGTTGTTCGAAGAATCTAGTCGATTCAGAAGTACTCTACACCCAATTAAAAGGGAATGGATTAGAGGTGACCCATGAGGCGAAAAAGGACAAGGCGAACATCGTCGTGATCAATACCTGCGGCTTCATTGATAATGCCAAACAAGAATCCATCGACACTATTTTACGCTATGCTGATGCAAAAGAGGCGGGTAAAATCGATAAATTATATGTGACGGGTTGCCTTTCTCATCGCTATAAAGATGATTTAGAAAGAGAAATCCCGATGGTGGACTCGTTCTTTGGGACGAATGAATTACCTCGTTTATTAAAAGCCTTAAAGGCGGATTACAAGCACGAATTAGTGGGCGAGCGTCTTTTGACGACCCCTGCACACTATGCCTATTTAAAGATTGCAGAGGGTTGCGATCGCCCTTGTAGTTTCTGTGCCATTCCGTTGATGCGTGGAAAACACGTGTCCACGCCTATCGAAGAATTAGTGAAAGAAGCTTCATCGCTCGCGAAAAAGGGCACGAAGGAATTGATCTTGATCGCCCAGGACCTTACTTTTTACGGTTTAGACCTAAAAGGCGAGGGCAAATCTGGCCGACAATTAAAAGAACTACTAGAGCGTCTATCTGATGTCAATGGCATCGAATGGATCCGCTTGCAATACGCTTACCCAGCTGGTTTTCCTTTGGAAATCTTAGACACCATGGCGGAACGCGAAAATATCTGTAAATACCTCGATATGCCACTCCAAAGTGGTTCAGACGCGATGTTAAAACACATGCGCCGTGGAATTACACGCGAGAAGACAGAGGATTTAATTCATACGATTCGCGAGAAAGTACCAGGAATCGCCCTGAGAACGACCTTGATTTCAGGTTACCCTACGGAAACAGAAGAGGATTTTGAGGAAACCTATTCCTTCGTGGAACGTATGCGTTTCGACCGTTTAGGCATCTTCAATTATAGCCACGAGGAAAATACGCACGCTTACCTAGTGAACGACGATGTGCCGGAGGACGTGAAGCAATTCCGTTCTGACGAGATCATGGCCTTGCAACAAGGAATCTCGGAGGAATTGAATCAAGCGAAAGTAGGCCAAACTTTGAAAGTGATGGTCGACCGCAAAGAGAGTGGTTACTTCGTGGGGCGTACCGAATTCGATTCACCAGAGGTGGATAATGAAGTGTTGATTCCAGCGGAACAATATGCGCGTTTGGGTGATTTCGTAACGGTGAAAATTAATAAGGCCGAAGAATTCGACTTGTATGGCGACATTATAGCCTAAACGAACTGAGACGCATATCGCGTAGATCAAAGGTCATCAATCCTTGCTGTGCTGGCGATTCGAAGCCGGCGAGGTAGAATATGGCTTCTTTGGCCTGCAATAAACCAATGATTCCGGGTAATACACCTAAAACCCCTACTTCATCGCAGGCGGGAATTTCCTGTGAACTAGGTTCAACAGGAAAAAGCGATCGATAAGAAGGCCCTGCCGGATGAAATACGGCAAACTGTCCCTCCCAGGCATGAATGGCCCCATAGACGAAAGGCTTTTCTAAAGCGACGCAGGTATCATTAATCAAATACCTTGTTTTGAAATTATCCGTACAATCAATGATCAGATCGTATTGCGCAATATAGCTGGATGCATTATCTGCCGTTAAATTCTCTGCAATACCCTGAATGACGATGGTTGGATTCAAGGCTTGCAAAGCCTCTGCTGCCTTGAAGGCCTTTGAGGCACCTACAGCATCCGTTTTATACAATACTTGACGGGCTAAATTCGATAACTCAATCACATCCGCATCTAGAATCGTGATTGACCCCACGCCAGCCGCAGCTAGAAAAGGCAAAGCTCCACAGCCCAAACCTCCCGCACCCACGACAAGAATCTTCGATTCTTTCAAGCGCATCTGTTGCGCCTTCCGCCATTCCGGCAGATTCAGCTGTTTACGGTAACGCTCAAATTCTAAATCGCTTAACATGTAGGTACAAATAAAAAAAGCCTTCTTGAAAAATCAAGAAGGCTAATTTCGATAAATATTTTGAAAACTAAACGCTTAACGTACCCTTACGAGCTGCAGCGATTAATGTTTTTTCGAAACCATTTTTGTTGATTGTGCGAATTGCTTTCGCAGAAACCTTCATACGAACCCAAACACCTTCTGACTCTAAGAAAAATTTCTTAGTCTGTAAGTTCGGGTAGAACTTGCGCTTAGTCTTGTTGTTAGCGTGAGAAACGTTGTTTCCTACTTGAGTTTTGCGTCCTGTAATTTGACAAACCTTTGCCATCGTATATTTTATTTAAAATTGTTCTTTCCTAAAGGGATTGCAAAATTAGAAAATATTTTGAAATAACCCAAACCTGTATCGAAAATTTATAAAATGCGTGACAATGTGTATCTTTGGGTATGGCGAAACGCAACACAAAGGCACCCCTGAAGAAAAAAATCATCTCTTCCTTGATCTGGTTAGGAACGTTGCCATTGTGCCTGTACACGCTATTGACCTACCTTTTGAGTTATTCCCTGATAGTAGAACACTGGTTCGCTGGCTTTCTGATGATGACGATGCCTTATGCCCAGTTATTATGCCTTATATCCCTGATTTACTGGATTTTTCAGCGAGCGAAGCGAGCGCTTTTGCCCTTGATCGTGTTAGCACTAGGCTATGGTTTTATCGGTAGAACCATTAGCTTTAATCAGCCGGTAGCTACTTTAGAAAAACCATTGACGGTGATGAGCTACAATGTTTTTGGGATGTATTCGAATGAATATGAGGCCAAAAAAGAGCCATTAGAGGACCTGAAAAAATTCATGCGTGATTACGACGCAGACATTAAATGTTTCCAAGAGTTTTATTCCCATTCCGATCGCAAGGCCTTTCACACGGTCTCTTTCTTGAAGGAAAAATATCCGCACTACGCCTTCATTCCACTTAAGAAGCAATTATTTGATTCCCACGAAAAAATGGGCTTAGTCGTTTTCTCAAAATACCCCATCATCCATGAAGAGGGCGAACAATTTGAAAATTCAGCGAATGGATATCTGTTAACTGATATTGTGAAAGATCAAGATACCATTCGGGTGATCAACTTGCAGCTTTGGTCTATGGGCATTCGGGTAAATAAAGTGACCTCAAAAATTCGTTTACAAGATTATACGGATGCCAAAAAAGAAGGCCGTGGCATCATCTCCTCCCTTCGCAAGGGCTTTATTGAGCACAAAAAGGAGATGGACAAAATCAATCGCCTCATCCAAAAAAGCCCCTATCCCATCTTAGTCGTAGGAGATTTAAACGAAACCCCTTCCGGCTGGGCCTATGGAACGATTCGGGAACGCTTGAAAAATTCCTTCGAGGAAGCGGGATCTGGTTTTGGCTTTACCCTCAATCGCAGCCCCTATTTAGTGCGCATCGATGATCAATTCTTCTCCGAGGAATGGAAAGCAACGAACTTCCTAACCCTGCGCAACATCAAATACTCCGACCACTTCCCTACCGTGGGTCAATACGTCTTGCATGGAAAATAAGCTCTGGAAGGTATTAGGCACCGGTTTCGGGATCGCAGTCACCTTAGGCGGAACCGTAGGAACCGGCATCTTACGTAAACCAGGTCCCATTGCAGCCTCCTTACAAGACCCCGGATTAATCCTCAGTTTATGGGTTTTAGTGGCTATTTATGCGTTATTAGGCGTTAGTTGTGTGTTGGAATTAAGCTTATCGATTCCCAAAGCTGGGTCTTGGTATGGCTATGCCGAACGGGCTTTTGGCCGTTACGTCGGTTTCCTTGTGGGACTAACGAGTTGGTTAGGAACCGTGACTGCCTTAGGTTTTGGATCCTATACCTTCAGCGAATACCTCATCATTGTTTTCCCTGGCCTAAGCCCTTATTTAGTCTATTGTGCCATCGGAATCCTTGCCCTATTGTGGTTTTTCCATCAATTAGGCGTGGTGATGGCCGGTAAATCCCAAGAATGGCTGAGTGGCATCAAGGCTTTGGCCTTATTGATTTTCATCGCCATCTGCTTTGCCTACGGTACTGGTGGCGTTTTCTTGCAGAAAACAACGGCACCCACTGGATTGCCTTTAACGACCGGCATCATGACCGCCTTGTTGTCCATCTTCTATGCGTTCGACGGCTGGCACACCGCTAGTTATTTCACGGAAGAAAATAAGGATCCTGTTAAATCCATGCCAAAATCCATGTTCATCGGCGTCATCATCGTCGCATTTATCTACTTGCTGATCAATGTGGGCATCTTGTATAGTCTTCCACTCGACACCCTTTCAACGAGTAAATTAGCGGCAGCTGATACGATGAAAGCCTTATTTGGCGCTGACATGGGCCGCTGGATTACCGTCTTTTTAATGTTGAGCATCTTAGGAATCTTGAACACGCAAGTGATGTTCGCCCCGCGGGTGATTTACTCGATGAGTCGTGATGGATTGTTTTTCAAACAGGCAGAAAAAGTAAATGCGGCAGGTTCTCCCACCACCGCGACTCATTTAACGGTGTTCGCAGCTTGCCTGTTTCTTTTAGCAGGTAAAGAAATAAACGAACGTCTCTCGGACATTGCAACCTTCTTTTTTGTGGCCAGTTATTTAGCGGGATTCGCGTCACTATTAAAGCTCCGTGTCTCTGAGCCTAACCTAAAACGTCCTTATTTAGCCTGGGGATATCCCGTCTTACCTTGGATATTAGTGATCATCTCTACCCTCTTCTTGATCGGAACCTTAGTGACGAATCTGGGGAGTGTGGTGTATGTGGTAGGGTTTGTGGGGGTGAGTTATTTAGTATATCGAAAGTTTTTACGATAGTCGTCCTGCGGACTTAGTCGACTACGTCTTAGTCATCGCGATGCGATTTAGTCGCTACTACGCAGCTTAGTCCTCCATTTACCATTTACCACTTACCATTCACCATTTAGTGAATGGCTTTCAAAAACTCCACCACCGACTTCTTAATATCTCTCACAGACGCATTACCTAGATTCGATAATACGGAGAAGGCAAGTGTCTTCCCGTCTTTGGTGAGATAATAACCCGAAAGATCATAGGTATTTCCAAAAGAGCCTGACTTTGCCCACATCCGCACGCCGGGATTTAGGTCTTGCACGTTACGCATCGTACCCGTTTTACTGGCTTCTGGCAACAGGGCACGTAAACGATCTGGAGCTACTTCTTTCGCTAATAATTCTAAGATGTGGATGAAATCCTTTGGCCTAATTAAATTATAACGCGATAAACCGGAGCCATCTACCCAGCGAATATCTCGTAAAAATTCATTACCTGGCTCCTTTTTCAAGTTTTCGATTACCTGCGTGGGATCCCAACCTTTCTCTGCGGCAATCATCACTAATAATTGTTCCGCCACGGCATTGTCACTTTCGTGCAACATAGGGAGGTATAAACTGTCCATTTTGCCGGCATAAAAAATTCGGGCATCCGGATGAACCGCGAGCGGCATGGTCTCTACGGATTTATGTAGGGTATCCGTCAATAAAAAGGCCGTCATATCTGGCGAAGTAATGAATGGTACATCTTGAGCACCATATTTTTCGGTTTGTAAGACCGGTAATTCAAACTGATTTTTCAAGCGATTTCGACGTACTTCTAACGTTGATCCTGTTTTAGCCACGGCCTCAAAGGCGTCTGGCAAAATCTTCCAACGCTTTTCAGAAGCCGAAAAATTCACCAAGTTCGCATACAAAGGCATATCCGATATTTCTGCCGAATAGTGGTCGTTATAATCGTCCCAAGCCCAGCCGGATCCCATCACAGGAATGGGTTTCAAAGGCGATCCGTACACTAAAACTTTCGAGGAAGCCGCAAGGAAATCGCGCAAGGCGGTGTTTTTGATGGAGGGATGCAGATTAGAAATATCGCCGGTACCCCAGAAAAAGAGGGTATCCTTTGTTTCCCGGTATGTAAAGGAAGGGATTTGACTGCCTAAAATTCTATTCGCCTCTAAAAAGGTCAACAGCTTCATGTTAGAAGCCGGCATGAAATACTGATCTGCATTCTTTTCGAATAATACCTTACCAGAAGAAAGGTCCTTGATCATGACGCCGCTGGCCCGCTGAGCGAGGCTGGATTCGTTGAAGGCGATCTGCAAATGGGAGCTTTGGCAACCTGCTAAAGCGAATAGGAATAAAAAGGCGAGATTTTTCATAGGATAAAGGTAAAAGGTTTTCGTATTTTTGGGCTCATTTTAACCAAAAGAATGCTCGTAGGCTTTGTCATTTTTTACCTTGCACTGAACCTGGCCGTGGGCTGGTGGGCTAGCAAAAAGGTGCATTCTACGCAGGATTTTGTGTTAGCGGGGCGCTCGTTGCCTTTTGCTTTGGCGACAATGGTGACTTTCGCGACCTGGTTTGGGTCTGAAACGATTTTAGGTGCGCCTAAGGAATTCGTACATGGCGGGGTGTTGGCGATTATTGAGGAACCTTTTGGCGCGGCGGTCGGCTTGTTTTTAGTGGGTGCCATTTATGCGCGAAAACTGTATCCACTGCCGGTATTGACCTTTAGTGATTATTTCCGCTTGCGTTTTGGCGCCTTTTCAGAGAAGCTTTCGGCGCTCATAATGATCCCGTCCTATTTCGGCTGGATTTCTGCTCAATTAGTGGCCTTAGGACTCACGATGCACCTTTTATTGCCTATCTCTGTCGAGATGGGCATCATCATAGGCGCCTTATTAGTGATGGCCTACACCCTTTTAGGAGGAATGTGGTCGATCTCGGTGACCGACTTTTTTCATAACATTATCTTAATTGCGGGGCTGTTATTTTTAGCCTATTTATTATGGGCCAAAGTCCCGGATTTCAACCAACTCGTCAACTCGCAACCCAAAGGTTTCTTCCGAGCTATCCCGCATGAAAACACCTGGAAAGATTGGTTGATTTATGGCGCGGCTTGGATTACGATTGGTTTTGGTTCTATTCCACAGCAAGATATTTTTCAACGCGTGATGTCCGCGAAGAGTGAAAAAATAGCCGCTAGAGCGAGTATTGCTGCCGGCGCGATGTACTTGACAATTGCGCTTTTACCTTTGTTGATTGCCTTTATCGCGGTTCGATTATACCCTTCGCTGCTTGCTGAAGACGATTTATTGATCCCTACCTTGGTCATGAAATTCACTCCCCGGGCGATGCAAGTCTTGTTTTTAGGGGCGCTACTTTCAGCCTTATTAAGTACGACTTCCGGTGCGATTTTAGCGCCAGCTTCGGTATTAGGGGAGAATATTTTGAAGCCCTTGATGCGCCAACCATCTGATAAAACGGTGTTGCTATTTATCCGAGTTTCGGTGGTTTTAGTGACTTTGGCCTGTATTATTATGGCTATTGAACGCCAAAACATCTTCGAACTCGTAGGCGAAGCCTCTGCCTTCAGCCTCGTTTCCCTCTTTATTCCGCTGAATGCAGGTCTGTGGTGGAAACGCACGACACCTTGGGGAAGTCACTTGAGTATGGTCTTGGGATTAGTGTTTTGGGGATATTTTCACTTTATCAGCCCGTCTGAAATTCCAGCGGTGTGGTATGGACTTTTAGCGGGATTGATCGGCTTGCTGGTGGGAAATCAGATTAAAGCCAAATCTGCTTAAGCGTTCCCACATACTGACCCTTCTTTCCAGAATGAATGAAATCAAGAATAGCGTCATTCAGGGCGGGATAGATATTCAATTCAGCGATTTTATCCGCTGGCACCCAAACTAAATCATTTGCAGTCGTTTCATCCGGATGCAATTGCGGAATTCCTCCCACGATATCTCCTTCAAAAACCAAGTGCGTACAAGCGGAAAAATCAGCCGTCGCATGCACTTGACCCACTGAAATTAATTCCCCCACTTCTACCTCGATACCTAGTTCCTCCTCACACTCGCGTGCTATACAAACCGGAAAAGTCTCGCCCGCATCGACGTTTCCTCCCGGCAAAGCGAATTTGCTGCCACCC
This sequence comes from Aquirufa antheringensis, assembly GCF_004307425.1. Taxonomy (GTDB): domain Bacteria; phylum Bacteroidota; class Bacteroidia; order Cytophagales; family Spirosomataceae; genus Aquirufa; species Aquirufa antheringensis. The sequence continues at coordinate 287,457 of NZ_SEWZ01000001.1, read as the reverse complement.
GGATAATCGTAGCGCAAAAAAAGCACGTGATTATTTTCGATGATGAGCGCAGCTGGTCTAATTCGCATAGGGTTGGAGTTTTTTGAAAGGTTAAATATACCATTAGATTTCCTAAATTGCAGGCAAAACGAACGTGTGATATGCAAATAAGAGAAATTTGTCAGCAGATGGAAGCTTGGGCACCTTTGGCCTGGCAAGAATCCTATGATAACGCAGGCCTTCTTGTAGGCGACAGCTCAGCAGAAGTGAAAGGCGTATTAATTAGCCTAGATTGCACAGAGGAAGTCGTAGACGAAGCCATTAAAAAGGGCTGCAACTTAATTATTTCGCACCATCCCATCGTTTTCTCCGGGTTAAAACGAATCACCGGCGCAAACTATGTGGAACGAACGGTCATCAAAGCCATTCAACACAATATTGCCTTATACGCATCCCATACTAATTTAGACCACGCACCTAAAGGGGTTAGTTATCACCTAGCTTCGAAGTTAGGCATCACAGGACAAGTAATGAAACCGATGCGCGATGCCTTGAAAGCCTTGCAGTATTATGTACCAGCGTCGCATGAGCAAGTCTTGCGTGACGCTTTGCATACGGCTGGGGCGGGGAATATTGGCGAATATTCATCTTGCAGTTTCACGCAGGAGGGTTTAGGACGCTTTCAGCCTTCCTCGGAGGCGAATCCGCATACGGGATCTGCTGGCATCTTATCTGAAGTTCAGGAGGTAAAAGTCGAAATGGTTTTCCCTTCGCATCTTTCTAGTCAGATTTTGACCGCGCTCAAAGCTGCCCATCCCTACGAAGAAGTGGCCTATTCTATACATTCGCTCGATAATTCGTGGCAGGAAGTGGGATCAGGCTATGTGGGTACTTTGGAAAAACCTATGTCTCCTGAGGAGTTTATTGCTTTTGCCAAAAAACGTCTAGGCCTACAAACCCTCAAACACACGGCTTTACCGTCAGGTCCCATTTCCAAAGTGGCTGTTTGTGGTGGTGCCGGAAGTTTCCTCATAAAAGAGGCCGTAAAACAAGGTTGTGACGCCTATATTACGGCTGATATTAAGTACCACGAGTTTTTTGACGCAGAAAATCAATGTTTAATCATCGATGTGGGGCATTACGAGTCAGAAGTCATGATTATTGATGCGATACATGACTATTTATCAAAAAAAATTAGTAATTTTGCCGTTCTGAAAAGTGAGACCAATACCAATCCGGTACGTTTCGCTTAAAACGAGAGAGGTTAGACAATTCAAATAAATTAGAATAATGGCTACAGTTACCGAAACAACGATTGCCCAAAAGTTAGAGGCCCTTTTAAAGCTTCAAACAATTGATACAAACTTAGATTCTATCCGCAAAGTTCGGGGTGATTTACCCGAAGAAGTTCGTGATTTAGAAGACGAGATCATGGGTTTAGAGACTCGTTTGGCTAAATTCCAACAAGACGTAGCTGATTTCGAAGAGCAAATCAGCAACTATAGAATCGCAAAGAAAAATTCTGATAACTTAATCATTAAGTACAAGGAACAACAAATGAATGTGCGCAATAACCGCGAATTCGATGCGATTTCTAAAGAAATTGAATTGCAAGGAATCGAAATGGAGATTGCTGACAAGCGTATCAAAGAAATCGACTTCAAAGTTTTGAACAAAAACGACGAAATCGCTTCTGTTGAATCGAATTTATTCGAGCGCAAGAAGGATTTAGAGATCAAACAAAATGAATTGCAAGTAATCATCGCTGAAAGCGAAGAAGACGAGCAAAAATCATTGAAAGATCGTGAGAAAGCAGTGAAAACCGTAGACGAGCGTCTTTTCAAATCATACACAAAATTACGCGACAACGCACGTAACGGCTTAGCGGTTGTTTTAGTGAAGCGTGGTGCGTGTGGCGGCTGTTTCAGCTCTGTTCCACCACAACGTCAAACAGACATCAAAGACAAGAAGAAAATCTTAGTTTGCGAGCATTGCGGACGTGTATTCGCCGGTGTAGAAGATGTTATCCCAGCACCGGAGAAAGAAAAGAAATCTCGCGCTAAAGCTGCACCAAAAGCAGAAGCAGCTGCTGCTGAGTAATTTCAACAGAATACAATGGAAAAGCCCGCTAGAAATAGCGGGCTTTTTTTGTGAGATTATAAGTAGAAAAGTTTGCAAAATGAAAACTAATGTATAATCTTGCATATGATAAAATCGAAGCTGCTACCATTTCATTCGACACAAATATTTTAGATTTTAAAACAAAAAAGCCATGAATTGGAAGGTCATAAAAACGGAGTCCGAATACAAAAAAGCTTCTAAAAGGCTAATGGAGATTTTCCACGCAAAATCTAATACCCCAGAAAAAGATGAATTAGAACTTCTAATGGTATTAATTGAGGATTACGACAACAAACATTTTGAACTACCTGAATTAGATGCCCTTGAAGTAATTAAATACAAAATGGAAGAAATGGGAATGAAAGCAAAAGACCTTGAGCCTTTAATTGGAAGTAAAGGCCATGTCTCATCTGTACTTTCTGGCCGTCGTGAAATCACCCTAAAAATGGCCCAAAAATTAAAAGATTTTTTCCGAATTCCGGCGGAAGTATTTTTACATAAAGCAGAATAAAAAAAGCCAGCTTCTCAGCTGGCTTTTTTCTATTTCAACATCCCTAACAAGGAACTCAATTTGTCTTTCAAATCTTTACGATCTACGATGAAGTCTAAGAAGCCGTGCTCTTCGACGAACTCGGCGCTTTGGAATCCTTTAGGTAAATCCTTACCGATGGTTTCCTTAATCACACGTGGCCCTGCGAAACCGATTAGGGCCCCTGGCTCTGCGATATTGAAGTCTCCTAGCATCGCGAACGAAGCTGTTACACCACCCGTAGTCGGATTGGTCATTAGGGAGATATAAGGAATCTTAGCTTCTGCGAGGAGGGCGATTAAAGAAGAGGTTTTGGCCATCTGCATTAACGAAAAACCTGCCTCCATCATACGGGCACCACCAGAGCGAGAAATCATTAAGAAGGGCTTTCCTGTCTCTAAGGAGTGGCGCATACCGCGGGTGATCTTCTCTCCCACCACGGATCCCATCGATCCACCGATGAAGTTAAAGTCCATCGCCGAAATGGTGATAGGCAATCCATTAATCTCACCGTAAGCTGTTCTAACCGCATCTTTCAAGCCCGTGTTGTATTCCGTAGCTTTAATACGATCAGTGTATTTTTTCGTGTCCGTGAACTCTAATGGGTCACCTGAACCCATCATCGGATCTAATTCAGTGTAAAGGGAATTGTCAAATAACAATTCGAAATAGTCTTGTGAGCCGATTTTTTCGTGGTAATTACAACCTGAACAAGTGTAGGCAAACAGACGGTGTTCGCGCGTATGAATCGCTTTTTTGCAAGAAGGACATTGGTACCACAAACCATCCGGGGCGTCTAATTTAGAAGCAGTGGGGGTAACAATTCCTTTTTCTTTTCTTGAAAACCAAGACATAGGGCTAATTTTAATGATTAAGTCTGCAAAGATAAGTAAAAAGCTTTGCTAGGCCTTAGCGAACCACAATAATTCGCTTATTATATACATTTCTATTGGTGATTACTTGGACATAATAGGTTCCAGCAGGCAAGGTAGAAATGTCGAATTGCTTCTCTAGCATTCCTCCCTTTACCTGCACACTTTCTTGCTGAATCCATTGACCCTGAGATCCCAAAATTCCAGTCACCACCTTCTCATCAGTTGAACCTACAGCTAAACGTAAGTTTACCCAGCGCGAAGTGGGATTAGGCGTTACCTGCATTTCAGTCGAATAAGAGGTAGGCTCTGCCGCTAAAACCAACGGTGGCGGTGGCGGAGCTACCGACCCTTGGATATTCAAATTATCTATCGCCCAGCCCCAGCCGTGCGCCCCTACGTCAGCGTGCAAACGGAAGCGGAAGATTAATTGATCGCCGGCTTTGAATTTACCGGAGGAAAGGATATCGATTTCACGTTTTTTGACCAACGTAGACGAACCCACCCCGGTCGAATTGCCTTTTGAATCAAAGCCCGTATTGTACGCATTCAACCAAGTAGTAGAGAAATTAGAATCCCAACCGTTGATTAAGTTATACCAGTTTTTACCTGCATCATTCGAAGCCTGAACCGTTACATAATCATAGAAACTGCGATTCACGGTTCCATCCGTATTTAAAAATGACGCCCCTGCATCGCCCGGCTCCACTAACACCACCTCTTCAAAATACATTTTAGCCGTGTCTGCGCGCACAGTGATAGGTTTTAGCAAGACTGCATCACTATTAGTGAACTTATCTGATCCGCCAGCCCCATTATAGGACTCCTCTGACCCATCCGCATATGGGTGCGCACTGTGCAAACCCATTGATGTAAAGCCGGAAGGCTGGGCAAAACTAAAGCCTTTCAAATAAAAATCAGTCGCAGGAGCTGTGTCAAAATTCTGCAGATAATTCGCCGCAACGGCCTGCAAACCTATCACCACGAACTCATAGTTTCCAGTTACGGGTAGGGTGACTGTATTGGTGGTTTTGGCCTTATCTTTTACGATGATCCGGTACTTAATCACATCCCCTGCTTTCAATAAACCAGCAGCAAAATCAAAACTATTCGTAAAGCTAAAACTCAATCCAGCCACTTTTGTAAATCCTTTCCGAATCGTAGCCCCCCCATTGATGGAATATTCCATATAGACCGTATCGATTCCGATGTTATCCGCTGCCAGTAATGTAGGAAGCGTAAACGAAGTTTGAGAGGTAAAAATATACTTCAATGGATTCGCATAAACGACCACCGGCTTCGTCGTATCTGGGGCGATATTAAACTCAAAATAACTTCCCAAGGAGGTCCCAGAAATCACAGGAGCCTCTGCCGGCGTCACAAATTTCTTCCCTGACTTTTCCTGCGCATACCAATAATACTTGATATTTCTGGCCGTTGCACTTTTAGGCAAGGTATAGGAATAGGTGTTACCCGTTTTTACAAAAGCGGATACCGCATTAAACGTATTGGAATTAACAGCTAGATACAGCTTTAAAGAAGATTCATCCCAAAGTGTATCCGAATACACCTGCACCGAAAAGACCTTATCCGTCGCCTGATCCTCCGTATCCGGGTATTCCTCACCAATTAAATTCGATGAATACCAGCCAAAATCATTAAATGCCGAACTCACAATCGGCCCAATACTCCGAGTTATCTCACCTCGGGCGATTTGGGGGGTCATTAAAGCATTCTCATCACCCACTTTATATTTCACCTGATCCACGTGGTAAATACTGGATCCCTCAGAATACGTGGATGGAGTGTACAATTTACCTGCGCTACCATTCGTACGTAAAACAGCCGGAGTAGATAAATTAATTTTGCCGGAAGTAAGCTGCGTATACAAGGCGACAGATGGATTTTTAAAACTATTCGTGTCCGTTAATGCGACGTTTGTAGCATTAACCATGTTTTGGTCAAAAATTCCCGGAAAACCATAACCGGCCTCCCCATTATCCACGCTCATCTGACCAATAAAACCTAAACCATGACCCATCTCATGTAACACCACAGAATACAAGTCAATTTGATTAATGGTAGGAACGCCATCCGTACCAATATACCAAGCCGTAAAATCAGAATTAAAAGTAGCAACGACATCTGCATTCGTCCCATTCAAATTCTTGTGAGCCATTTTTTCTGCCAAAGCAATAGGATAAAACGTATTCAAACGATTCGCTCCCACGAAGTTTCGCACATTCACTGAAGCACCTGCACTACCTAGTACATTAGCGGAAAGTGACGCCCATTTGACATAGACATTGATGGGCACATCAGAAGAAAATACCGTAGACCAAGTGGCCGCCGCCTTCTCAAAAACCGCTTTCACATCCGCTGGCGGAACTGTTTCGTAAGTCAAAACGATGTTTGCTGCGGCCTTCGTTTGGGATGAAGCGTCTAATTTTATGGCAGCAGCCTGGGCTAAAATAGCCCGCATATTTTCGGTATAGCCTGCTGGCAAATCACGTTTCAGGCCCAAGTATTCGGGCGTATATTCCTGGATCATTTTACCCGGCACCATCTCCATTTTATAGCGGCCTTTTTGGGCAAAAGTAGCTGTGCAGATAAACAAGAATAAGAAGAGTAGATGTCTCATAAGGAAGCTATTTGATCGTATAAACCAATAAAATTAGGGGCAATCACCTGGGTATGGGCTAATTCCTGAGCCGTATGAGAGGTAGTGATTCCTACCACGCGCGCACCGGCTGCTAACCCAGACGCAATACCTTGGAGGGAATCTTCAATCACCCAGCAGTCTTCCGGTGCGACACCCACTAGCGCAGCCGCTTTACTATAAATCTCTGGATCTGGCTTTCCTTTTGTTACTTCAGCACCACCAATGATCGCGTCGAACTGATCCCGAATACCTAGACCATCCACTATAAAATCAATATTCCCCGGACCTGCCGAAGTAGCTAACGCGGTTTTAATTCCTCTGGAACGCAGCTCATTTAAAAAGACTAAAAGCCCTTCAGCTGGCTTTCTATGCTCCGCATAAAACGCTCGGTAAAGTAATTCTTTCTCCTCTTCCAGCACTTCCACTTCCGCGCGAGTCATTTCCTTTTTATAAAACCATTCAAAGGTGTCCTTCGAATTCATCCCGTTTAACTCTTTGTAAAATACTTCTTTGGTCAGGGGAATGCCGTGGTGCTCACAAAAAAGCAACCAAGCCTCCACGTGATACGGTAGGTTATCTACGATCACGCCATCCATATCGAACAAAACAGCTTTGAATGCCATATTTATAAGTTTAAAACGAGCCCATCATAGGCCAAAGAAACGTTAGGGGGTAATTCTTTTTGTACCTCGGCATGCAAACCCATTTGGTGACTAACATGGGTAATATACGCCTGTTTCGGCTTTAAATCCGCGATTAATTCAAGGGCTTCTGCTAGCGTAAAATGGGAAACGTGGGTTGTTTTACGTAAGGCATTGATAACCAATACGTCTAGATTTCGTAGTTTATTTTGCTCCTCTGGGGCGATGGAATTCGCATCCGTCACATAGGCAAAATTTCCAAACCGAAAACCCAACACATCTAAGTAAAAGTGTTTCACGAAGATGGGCTGAATGTTGATCCCTTGGACCGTAAAGGGCTGGCCATCGATCTCATAGACATCAATTTCCGGCACGCCTGGGTATTTATTTTCGCCAAAAGCATAGGCAAACTCCCGCTTCAACTGCTCGATGACCTGAGCACGGGCATATAAAGGAATCGACGATTGCTGGTGAAAATTAAATCCCCGCACATCATCCATTCCTGCCGTGTGATCTTTATGTTCGTGTGTGTATAAAACGGCGTCCAATCGCTTAATTCCAGCCCTAAGCACCTGCTGGCGAAAATCTGGACCCGTATCAATGATGAAGCTCTTCCCTCCTATTTCGATGTGCACCGAAACACGCAGACGCTTATCTCGCTCATCCGTGGACTGACAAACAGCGCAGTCACAAGCGATCATCGGAATCCCCTGCGAAGTTCCCGTTCCTAAAAACGTCACTTTAGAAGGGGACATAACTTTATTCCGTTAAGGCTTTCACCTGAGAAACCAAGGAATCGAAGTTCAAAGGCTTAGCTAAGAAATCATTGAATCCGGCTGCTTTAAAGTCATCCATCGAATAGTTGCGTGCATTTCCAGTGATCGCAATCATCGGGATAGCTGCTTTTTTCTTGTCTGCTAACGCACGAACCGCACGAGCGCAGTCCATACCGTCCATTACTGGCATATTGATATCAAGTAAGATAATATCAAATTCAGCTTTCGCTAATTCATCTAACACTTGTTGTCCATTTTTCACGGCGTGAATTTCGAAGTTTTGAAATTCTAAAATCTTCTTAGCTAGATTTTGGATCACTGAACTATCTTCCGCTATCAATACCTTTTTCATATATTCTTTATTTATCGTCAATTGCGAGTAAAAATAGCCAAAGGAATGTGTATTTCAAACGAATTTTGGCAATAAAAAAAGCGGCCCAATACTGAACCGCTTTTTTATCAAGATCTTGATTTTATTTCAAGTAAAACGAAACCGAAGTTTTGTCCCAATCTAAGCTCACCTGGCCTGCAGCCGTGATTCCGATCGTGAATTGCTCTGTGTGTGCATGCTCGCTTACGCGTGCCTTTACACGTAACACATCATTTGCTTCCTTGTAGGTATAAGCACCCCACATTTTAGCTTCTTTGTTAAAGATAATCGTCCACTCTGTTTCGCCTGGGATAGACAATAAAGAATAAACTCCTTTAGCTAAGGTCTTGCCTTGAACCGTGATGTCATTGGAGATTTCGATTGTAGTCGCTTCGTTCGCGCCTGTTCTCCAAACTTCACCATAAGGAACTAAAGCTTTCGCTTCTTTCGTACCAAAAACCAAACGGCCTTTCACCGAAGGTTGCGCATACTTAATCATCACTTCGGTGTTGCCTACTTTTGCCGTAGCCACAGCAGCAGGTGATGGAGCCGCTTTCTGTGCCAAAACACTGAAAGAAACTAAACAAGTCAATAGTAATAAGAACTTCTTCATAGGTTGTTTTTTATTTAGATTACAAATTAAGCCAATAATTCAATTTCAACACCAATGCGCGGTTACGAATTTGCATGATCTCCGGAAAATAATTATCCGTGTACACTAAGAATAAATCCGAAGCAGGCTTGTAACGCCATTGCAAACGTGCGTTTAAGTTGATATTCTTTGTTTGCTGGTTCAACTGAAAGAACGTAGCAAAGAACAATTTGTTTGAAAAAGTGATATCTATTTTAGGTCGAATGATCCAGAAGTTAGAGGACACTTTCTTCGCTGCCGCCACATCCGTTCCTGGGATGGCCACATCCACAATGTCATTATAATCCACGGCAACAGAGAAACTACCATAAGGCTGGAATCGATATCCAATATCTGCGGTAATTCCGGTGCGCCAACCTTGGCCATAATACCCCCCAAAACGAGACGATAACGTATAGGTAAATAACTTGATAGGCGAAGAACCATAACGCGCATTCAGCGCATACCAATCGTGCTCAGTCCCTTTTTTCAAGGCCGTATTGCCCATGCGGGTCGCATCAAAATCATATAATAATTTCACATAATCATAGGACAAATAGGCCCCAAAAGTGGAGCGATCCTTCATCGTCCCCTCATAGGCAACGTAGGTCGTATTGTCTGTAAAAGTGCCTTGGTTATTCCAATAGCTCATCGTCATCGCGGATAGTGTCGTATAAAACACGTTCGTTGACTTATTTTTAGGGTAGAAATTCTTCGCTGCATCTAGCTGCGTTTGTATATAATTAACGCGAGGAACATAGCCTGTTTCTGGATTATAATTCTCTCCTACCCAAGATTCTTTGAAGCCAAATGCCCAGTCGTTGTCTTTATAGGCCAAAGAAGCCGCTTGCGAAAAACTGCGATCCTTTTGCAAAGGGCTAATCGTGTTCGCATAAAAGAGCGATCCCGTCCAGAAATTATCTGCTGAAGCTAAATTATATTCGAAGCCCAGGTCCCGATTATAGGTTTGAAAGCCATTCGAACGCTGCAGATCCGTATCGATAAACGATTGCTTGTTCACCATATAGGCCCCAAAGTTTGAGCGGGCGAATAACTTGCGTTGCAAGGCAACCATGGAATAATTTTGGGTAGGCACTCCTTTCGCGTCAATTCGTTCAGACTGCACATTCAAAGCCCCAATCCGCCAATCCTGATTTAACTTTCCACTTAATCGCGCCCCGTAGGTGATGGGCGTCTGCTCGTAAATCCCCGTCTTGGGATTCAAGGCTAAACCGATTCTACGGGAGAAAAAGGGTCGAATATTATCCGTCCCAAATCCATCAAATAAATCCGAGTTCTCAATAAAAAACTGGCGTTTTTCTGGATAAAAGAGCTCAAAACGGTCCAGATTCGTCTGTTGCCTATCCACATCCACCTGCGAGAAATCTGGATTCAAGGTCATATCCAAGTTCAATCCTGAATTAATGGCTACTTTAATATCACCCCCTATTTGGTTGCGCATCGAGGCAGGATCTTTCGTTTCGTAATTAGCCGTCACCCCTGATAAGACATAGGGAATCAAGGAAACATTCTTTTTAGGTGTGGGTGGCGGCGTATCCCACACTAAAACACCTGCGTAGGCTAACGATGCCGTGGGAAATTGCCGAGGGACAGGGGCCCAGGCGGATTTTTCTTTGGCCTTCAAATCATAGCGAGAAAAATTAATCCCCCAGCGATTCAGATTCCCCTTATAGCGAATCGACTTAAAGGGAATCGCCGCCTCGAAAATCCACGAATCTCGCTTGTAGGTGGTCGCTGATTCCCATTTATTATCCCAATTCAAGTTCACTTTAGCACCCTCGGACATTTGGCCGTCCCATTGCGCCCCAGCCGCATTCGCTCCGAACGCAAAACCCGTCGTCTTATCTTCGAACGTGTCGATGAAAACTAAAAAATTATCATTGACTCCAAAACTAAAATCTCGCTTCATCGACTCCACCACGAAAGCCCCGGGTTCTTTTAAGAAACATTCCGCGGAAATATACATGTATTTGTCATCGTAGGTCATCTTCACATCCGTCCGCACCTGGGCGCACAAGGAATCGAAGGGATTGCACATCATGAAATCACTGACTGCTGCAGATTGAAACCAGGCGTTCTCCTCTAAGATTCCATCGATTTTGATGGCTCCCGTGCTTTTTTTGATGTGCATTTGGAAGTTTTCGTTCTTCTTTTGGGCAAAGAGCGATGTGGTAAAAAGGACAAAAAAGAGCCAGACGTATTTTTTCATTTCTGCAATTTAGCCAAAATAATCAGCTAAGAAGGCGGTACTATAGGGGGATTTTTTTTAGATGGGATAGCGGAATTCCATCAGCTTGTTTTATTTTTGCAATTCAAATTAATGAACTATGGGAAGAGCCTTCGAATTTAGAAAAGCGAGAAAATTCAAACGTTGGGGTCAAATGGCCAAAACCTTTACCAAAATTGGTAAGGATATTGTGATTGCAGTGAAAGCAGGTGGTGGCGACCCTTCGTCTAACTCCCGCTTACGTGCCATCATCCAAAACGCGAAGGCAGTGAACATGCCGAAGGAAAACGTAGAACGCGCTATCAAACGCGCGACTTCGAAAGACCAAGAGGATTACAAAGAGATCGTTTACGAAGGATACGCACAACACGGTATCGCTATCTTAGTCGAAACAACCACCGATAATATCAACCGTACGGTAGCCAATATCCGTTCTTCTTTCACGAAATGCGGAGGAAGTTTAGGAACAACTGGGATGTTAGATTTCATCTTTACCCGTAAATCCGTTTTCAAAATCGCGGCTAAACCAGAAATCGATTTAGAAGAATTAGAATTCGAATTAATCGACCTTGGTGGTGATGAAGTTTTCTTAGATGAGGAAACGAACCAGATTAATATCTATGGGGAGTTCACGGCTTTTGGCGGAATTCAAAAATTCCTAGAAGAAAAAGGGTTCGAGTTAATGGGTGCGGATTTCGAGCGAATCCCAGATGAGACCAAAGAATTAACCGAAGAGCAAGCAGCTGACGTCGAAAAACTCATCGAGCGTCTAGAAGAAGACGACGATGTACAGAACGTCTACCATAACATGGGCTAATGAAATTACGAAGCGGAGGACAAAAAAGCCTCCGCTTTTTTCTTGTCCAAACGATATAAATAAGGGGCTTTGTGCGCTCCACCGGAATATTTCTTTTCAATTCGCTCCAGAATATCTAAACTCAGCATCTTACGCTGGAAATTCGTTCGCACTAATTCCTTCCCTAAAATCGTCTCATAGACTTGTTGCAACTCAGACATGGTAAACGTCTCTGGCAACAGATTAAACGCCGCTAATTTCGTATCAATTGAGCTGCGCAAATGAGTTAATCCCGTTTTTACGATTTCGGTGTGATCTAAAAACAAGGACGGAATTTGATCCACATCCATCCAAGAAGAATCATCTGACACATCATTTAAGGTCACTTTCACTTTAGAATATTCCACTAAAGCATAATAACCAATGGTAATGTAGCGATGCGATAACCATTTTAAATCTTCATTCGAACGACCCATGGCTAGATTAATCTCCTCATGTTTTTCAATCGCCCCGATATTCCTTTTCAAATCGCCAAAAGTATGAAACTGCTGCAAATAGATATTCTCCAGACCTGTCCGTTGCCACAAAATTCGTTTCGCAGCCTCATCCGCGTCCTCTTCTTTTCCAATAAAACCACCCGGCAACGACCAAATCTCGTTATTTCTAAATTTCAACAAAAGCACCTTCAGGTGATTCTCTTGAAACCCAAAAATGACGCAGTCCACCGAGATATTCGGTAACCAATCACCTTTTAAAACATCTTTATTTGGCATGCTGTTGAATGAAGTTTTGTATTTGTTTGGCGAAAATGACATAGCCCTTCTCATTCAGGTGCAATTTATCCGCTACGAAAATATCTTGCATTAAAGTGCCGTCCGCGTTATAGAAAGGCGAGTGCATATCGATGACATAATGCCCCTTTTTCTTCGCAACAATCGCAGCGATGCGTTGATTCAAGTCTTGTTGTTTGGATTTCATCGCCTCCCGAGCTATACTAGGACGAGCTGATACGAAAACGAGTTTTGCCCCCGGAACCTGCTTCGCTAAACGGGCTGAAAACTCCTCAAATTGCGAGGCGATCTCATCCGGACTTTGGCCCATCGCTAAATCATTATCTCCTTCATACATAAATACCCAAGAGGGCTGGTATTTCACGACCATGCGATCGAAATAATACAAGGCATCTTTTAAAGTACTTCCGCCAAAGCCGCGGTTAAAGGCATTCATTCCTTTCGTATCCGCATCGAAGCTTTTCCACAAACGAAAACTCGATGAACCGAGGAACAATTTCATCCCTTTTGCCGGCAATGCGATGGAATCTTGCTTTTCATAGGCCACGATTTCTCTCTCGAAACGATTCTGTGCGCATACGCTAAAAGACAATAACAGGAAAAGAAGGATCTTATTCATTAGGATATTTTAAACCAATTTGAGAACGAATTTCATCTAATAAAGCCATTAATTCCGTACTGAAGGCGTGCGTCATCAAGGCATTTTCTGTGCGACCCGCACGCAAATCCGCTTGCACTGCCTCCGCTTCGTAGCTATAACCCCAGCCTAAGCGCTCCGTTTCATAGAACGTTTCTTGCTCTGTTTCGTGAATGGTTACCGTGATTCCTTTCGTTTCGTGAAAACGCGAATGCATATGGATCTTACCTTTCGTACCATGAATTTCACAGGTCGTATCCGTCTTCGTGGCGAACGTGGAGAACAAGGTAGCCGTTGCTCCTGAACTATATTTCATGGCGATGGACGTGTTCATATCCACTCCGCTAGGCGCCATCACGCCAGTCGCTTTCATTTCTAAAGGCTCCCCTAACACGAATTTGGAGATAAATAAAGGGTAAATACCGATGTCTAATAAGGATCCGCCGGTCAACGCTGGGTTGAACCAACGCGCCTCCGCATCGTAGGGTGCGTGAAAGCCAAAGTCTGCTGCCAGGTGAACGATATCTCCGATCACACCCGAGGCTAGAATCTCTTGCAGTTTCACGATAGAGGGATGGAAACGCGTCCATAAAGCCTCCATTAAGAAGATTTTCTTATCACGCGCCGTCTGAATCATTTCAGCGACTTGCTTCGAATTGATCGCAAAGGCTTTTTCACATAAAACAGGAAGTCCCGCATTCAGACATAATAACGTATGCTCGTGGTGCAATCCGTGCGGAGAGGCGATGTACACCACATCGATTTCGCCGCTTGCAAGCATCGCTTCATACGAACCAAAGCATTTTACATCGGGCCCATAATGGGACGCAAATTCTTCTGCACGGGAAATATCTCTAGAGGAAACAGCCGCTAAATAACCGTCCTTAACAAAGGCTAAATCATCTGCAAATTTGCGGGCAATTCCGCCGCATGCCAATATACCCCACCGAATGGGTGATCCATTTTTCATAGTTTTAGGTTTTTATTAAAGTGAACCTAATTCAGTTATTAAAGCCTGAACCTGGTCCATATTTACTGCTGGGAAATTCGCGATGCGGATTTGGGTTTCTTTCAATTTGCCATATCCAGCCCCAATAATCATATCGCTTCTCTCTTTAATCGTATTGATCACTTTAGACGACCCCTCTTTGCAGTTTAACACCACAACAGTCGCCGAGCGGTGATTTTCATTCTCCACGAATATTTCGAAGTTATCCGATTTCTTCGCAAAATCATATAAAGCTTTCGCTTTTTTATCCGTCTCCTTGCGCATAGTCTCCACGCCGATTCGGTTAAAATCCTCCGCCACTTTGCCTAACACATAAATCGCCATCACGTTAGGAGTTTCTGGCGTTTCGAAATTCTTATAATTTTCCCAAAGGCTTGGCAACGAGTGATACGTCCCCACGATACCCTCGTGCTTCTTCATTCGTTCCGACTTCTCCAGCATCGCCTCATTCGCAAACCAAACGCCTAGACCGGCGGGCATTCCGAATGATTTTTGGACACTAAAAAAGGCTGAGTCTACTAAGCTAAAATCGAGATTCGGGTAAGGCGCAGACGAAACCATATCCACCGCCACAAACTTATCCTTGTTTGCTTTCTTGATCTTATGGATCTCTGAAGCCTTCATCTGCACACCTGAACTCGTCTCATTTGCCGTGCAGCAAATCAATTCCGCGTATTCCGGCACTTCCACTTCCGCGGCATCAAAACCCTCGCCAAATGGCTTGTGCATCGAATTCGCATACTTGTGTAGGTCTTTAGAGAAATCGAAAAATTTCTTCGAAAACGAGCCATTCACTAGGTGAAAACTCTCGTGTTCCACTGTATTCATGATGATACGCTCCCATACCTCTGTCGCAGATCCCGTAAATAGGACTGCGTGGCTCTTAGGCAAGGCGAATAACTCGCGCAATTGCTCATCTGCGTGCTGGTAGATCTTACGGAAAGCCGCGGAACGATGGGAAATCGAACCGAGGTTTAAGCGAAAAGCCTCCATATAATGGGACTGTACCGTAGGAAACAAGGCCGCAGGGCCGGGGGTAAAAAAGGTGCTCATATTAATATAACATTCTAAACTTAATGGTGTTATCGATCAGCTTCAATTCGCTCACGATTTCATCCGAGTATTCTTTGGCCACATCCGTAATCACATAACCCGTATTCTCTGTGGTCTTTAAGTATTGACCGATGATATTTACGTGGTATTTGGCGAAGATTTGGTTGATTTGGGCCAAAATCCCCGGCACATTGTGGTGAATATGCAACAAACGGTGCGCATCCTCTAACGGCGGCAATTGTAATTCTGGGAAGTTCACAGAGCCATACGTGCTACCATTGTTCATAAATTGCAACAACTTCGCTGGCACGAATTCACCAATATTTTGCTGCGCTTCCTCCGTGCTACCACCGATGTGCGGCGTCAAAATCACGTTAGGCAATCCGCGTAATTCACTCATAAACTCCTCGTCATTCGTCTTCGGCTCATGCGGGAATACGTCAATCGCCGCGCCCCACACTTTACCGGACTTGATCGCCTCCACTAAAGCCGAAATTTCGACCACGTGACCACGTGACAAGTTCAAGAAGATGACATTATCTTTCATCCAAGAGAATTGCTCCTTGCCGATGATATTCGTGTTTGACTTACGACCATCCACGTGCAAACTCACAAAATCCACTTGCGATAATAACTCTTTCAGGCTGCTGCATTTTTTGGCATTACCTAAAGCTAATTTATCTACCGAGTCATAGAAATACACCTCCATACCCAGCGCCTCCGCAATCACGGAAATCTGCGTACCGATACTTCCATATCCTACTAAACCAATTTTCTTACCTCTAATCTCGTACGAATTCGTAGCCGACTTATCCCAAACACCCGCGTGCATTTTCGTCGATTTCTCGAAGATATTACGCGTCAACATCACCATTAAACCAATCGACAATTCCACTACCGAACGTGTATTCGAATACGGCGCATTAAACACCGCAATACCGCGCTTCTCACATTCCACTAAATCGATTTGGTTTGTACCGATACAGAAAGCACCCACACACATCAAACGAGAGGCATTCGGGTGTTCTAATACTTTTTTCGTCAAATTCGTCTTCGAACGCAAACCAATGATGGACACATCCTTGATTTTTTCGATCAATTCATCCTCATCCAAAGCGCCTTTCAAAAGCTCCACCTGGAAACCTTCTTTCTTGAACGCCTGAACGGCACCAGGGTGCACGTTTTCTAATAAAAGAACTTTGATTCTTGATTTAGGATACGATTGCGCGCGGCTTAAACCGTTGATGTACAAGAACTCATCTAATGACGGAACTACGTAATCCGCTTTGTCCGTCACCGCCTTCCGCGACACGTTCTCCGTGAACGCAAAGAACTTATTCGCTAAACCTGACTCGCGCAACTCATAATCCGTGATACCATCACCGATCACGTAAACCTCGCCTTCTAATTGCAATGATTGCAACAAGCGTACTTTACCTTTATCCTGGGACAATAAATTGTCCGCATCGTATCCGGTGATATTTCCTTCCGCATCATACGTGAACGTATTCGCGTATACGTTCTCCGCTGGGATACCCATCTCGTTCACTACGGGAACGATAAAGTCTTTGAAACCAGAGGAAACGATTAAGATTTGTGCGGCATTTTCTTCTAGAAAATCCTTGTTGCGCTTAAATGACTCGGAGATTTTACCTTTTAAAAAGACGATCAATTGATCTACATGCGAGCGATTTGCCGGCAATAAAGCGACGCGATCGCGTAAGGAATCGGCGAAAGAATAGGCCCCTACCATTCCTTGGTCGGTGATATCGGTAATCTTTCCCACGATCTCCGCCTGCTTCGGATTTCCCTGAAGCGCGATTCTCGCTAATTCATCGAGCCCCTCCACTTTCGTGAATGTGCTATCGAAATCAATGACAATTTTTAAAGGTTCTGCTTGAGCTGTAGGCATGTTATTATTTTCTAAACGCTTTTTTTAAACCAAGTTTCGGCGCGATTTTCCGACCAAGTATAACCCTGGTAATTCTTCGGATAAAAACCACAATGTCCTCCTTTTTCCTGTGCGTCTAATTGGACAAAGTCCAAGGTCTTCACAAAAGATTCCGGAATACATTCCGCCGATAAAAATGGGTCATTTTTTGCATTCACGATTAAAGTGGGTACGTTAATCTGATCCAAAAAATACAAGGAGCTACTCTTTTCGTAATAGTCTTCCCCGTCTTTAAACCCGTGTAAAGGCCCTGTGATCACATCGTCAAAATCCACTAAACTCTTAATCGAATCAATCATCTCCACGGTAATATCCTGAGGATAGCGCGCGGACTTTTCCTTGACTTTTTTAATGAGAGTTTGTAGAAATCGATGAGTGTAGAGTCTGTTTTCCCGCTTAGCTAATTGCTTGCTACTCGATGAAAGGTGTAAAGGTACGGAAAATGCGACAGCTTTTCGAATCATTTGGGGAGGATTTTTACCCTGTTCACCTAACCATTTTAAGGTTAAGTTGCCCCCTAAACTAAATCCAGCGAGATAGATATCTTTCGCGCCTCGTTCGATGGCTAGTTTAATAATGAAGTCCAAATCATCCGTCGCCCCACTGTGGTAAAACCGTAGATTCTTATTTGGCTCCCCTGAACAACTGCGGTAATTCCAGGCCAGCGCGTTCATTCCCTTCAATTTGTGAATTAAGCCTGTCACATATTGGCGATCACTTGATCCCTCTAAACCATGGGACACAATTAATAAGGGACGCTCTGAAAGTTCGCCACCATACCAATCGATATCCAAGAAATCCTGATCGGGAGTCGTCACTCGTTCGCGACGTGGCGTTTCCGAAAGAATCACTTTCCGAAAAACCGAGGGATAAATACTTTGTGTATGCCCGTCCGGTAACCAAAGTGGCGGGGTATAATTTTCTACCATTAAATGAAAAAGTCGGGTAACAATTGATTTTCTGGCGTATTCGGATTGACGCGGTATTCCGTGAAATCCGTCACTCCTTCTGCACGTAACACGTCTTCGTCGATGTAGAAATTTCCTGTGACCGTCTTCGCATCTTTCTGTAAAATCGCTGCAGCCGCATCCGCCATAATAGTTGCCTTGCGTCCTAATTGCATCATCGACACATTCCCCACCGCGAATTCGATGGCAGCAGTCGCAATAATGGTCTTAGGCCAAAGTGAATTAAATGCCACTTTCCCCTTAAATTCAGACGCCATTCCGAGGGTACAAAGGGACATCCCAAATTTGGCAATCGAATACGCCACGTGATTCTCAAACCAGCGCGCTTCCACATTCAAGGGCGGAGAAAGAGTCAATACCTGAGGATTTTCCGCTTTCAATAAATAAGGCAAACAAGCCTGAGCACACAAATAGGTCCCGCGCGTATTCACCTGATTCATCAGATCGTATTTCTTCATCTTCGTATGCAAGGTCCCGGTCAGCTGAATCGCCGACGCATTATTGATTAATATATCGATGCCTCCAAAGGTCTCGACAGCTAATTTAACCGCCGCTAAAACCTGATTTTCGTCACGAATGTCTACCATACAGGCCAAAGCCTTTCCGCCAGCCGCCTCAATTTCAGCCGCCGCCGTGTAAATCGTACCTGGTAATTTAGGATGTGGCTCAGACGTTTTAGCCGCAATAACGATGTTTGCACCCTCTGAAGCTAATTTTTTTGCAATCTCTAATCCAATTCCGCGAGATCCTCCGGTGATAAAGACTGTCTTATTTTTGAAGTGCATATGATTCCTATTTTTTCTTCATCTAAATTACGATTTTCTTTCAAAGACAGATACATTTTAAACTTTTGCATTGTACTTTTGTGAATTAATAATCACGCTTAAGACAGAAATGAGTTTACCTTTTAAATCCGTCAGCCTTTCACACCGTACTGCGCCGCTCGCCATTCGCGAGATGTTAGCGTTGAACGAGGACGAGAGCAAAGGGTTTTATGTGAAGTGTAAGGATCTTTTCGGGCTAAATGAATTATTAATTGTCTCTACCTGCAACCGCACGGAGTTCTACTATACGTCTGATCGCGATATCTCGACCGACTTAATCAAGGCTTTCTTAATCGAAAAAGGCTTAACGAACACCGCCGAATACCTAGGTTATTTCAAGCAAATGGACGAAACAGAGGATTCTCTACGCCATTTATTCGAAGTAGCAACCGGCTTGCAGTCAAAAGTAGTAGGGGATTTACAGATCCCGAACCAGATCAAAAAAGCCTACCAACAAGCGGCGGATTTAAATATGGCTGGTCCGTATTTGCACCGTTTGATGCATACCATCTTCTATTCTAACAAGCGCGTAGCCCAAGAAACTTCGTTCCGTGATGGAGCAGCCTCTGTTTCCTATGCGACCGTTGCCTTAGCGGAAGAACTTTCTCAAGCACTTCCTCACCCGAAAGTCTTAATCCTAGGATTAGGCGAAATCGGTTTGGATGTATGCAAGAATATGGAAGAAAAGGATTTTGCGGAGTTCACCATTATGAACCGCACGATCGAGAAAGCAGAGAAGATTGCCGCTGGAAAGGAACTTTTCAGAGTTGCTCCTATCGCTGACTTGTGGAAAGAAATCGCCACTGCTGACATCATTATCTCGTCTGTACGCACGGATAGCCCGATGATCACGCAGGCAGAGATTAAGAAATTGCAATTATTATCCTTCAAATACTTCATCGACCTTTCTGTGCCTCGCAGCATCGAGGATGGTATTGAGAAGATTAATGGGGTCCTTTTATACAACATCGACACCTTGAAGGAGCGCGCGGATGAGGCTTTGGCCACTCGCTTAGCCTCTATTCCGGATGTACGCACCATCATCGAAGAGAGTATTGTGAGCTTTAATGATTGGTCTAAAGAGATGGAGGTTTCGCCTACCATCCACAAATTGAAAAATGCGCTGGAGCAAATCCGCAAGGAGGAGATGAACCGCCATATGAAAGGTTTGACGAAGGAAGAGACCGAGAAGCTAGAGAAAATCACGGCTGGTTTAGTCCAAAAAATCATCAAACAACCCATCATCCACTTAAAAGCCGCTTGCAAGCGTGGCGATTCGGATAAAATGGTGGACGTTCTGAACGATCTGTTCAACCTAGAAAGTTTCGAAGAAATCGATTCTTAAATCTGCCTTTATGAATAGCGAGATTCTCCAAAAGCTGGCCCGCTATTGCGCCTACCAGGAAAGATGCGTCCAAGAACTGGAGCAGAAGATGAAGACTTTTGAGGTTTCGCCGGCTGATTTCCCTTCGTATTTAATGTGGCTCCGCGAAAACAACTACCTGAACGAAGCGCGTTTTGTCGAAATCTTCGTCCGCTCGAAGTTCAATCAGAAAAGCTGGGGACGCACGAAAATCAATTACGAATTACGCAAGCGCGGCATTTCAGCTTCTCTTTTAGCCTCAGCTTGGGATGGCATCGATGATGCGGATTACATCGAAAAAGCTCGTGCTATTTTACAGAAGAAAAGAGACGAGATTAAAACGGGGACCTCGCCACAACGGTATCAGAAGTGTTATAACTTTGGCCTCTCTAAAGGATACGAATCCTCCCTCGTTCGCGAGCTATTGAAGCCTCTATTTGCATAAAAGCAAATTTTTCCTACCTTTGGCATATGAATTCACACGCAATCAACTATTTAACAGGGTATTATTACGCAGGTTATTACAACGCTGCCTAATCGGTTATATAGTTTTTTGTCAATTATATCAGCCGACTTTACGTCGGTTTTTTGTTTTATGAGCTTACACATCACAGCGGCGAGCCGCTTAAACAGCGTGGAGGAATACTATTTCTCTAAGAAATTGAAGCAGATCGCGGCTTTAAAGGAATCCGGCGTACCTATCATTAACTTAGGTATTGGATCTCCAGACTTAGCCCCATCGTCTGAGACCATCGCGGCATTGACAGAAAGCGCGGCAAATCCAGCCAACCATGCCTACCAAGGTTACCAAGGTATTCCCGCTTTGCGCGAGGCTTTCGCCTCATTTTATGCGAAGCATTATGGCGTTACGGTTAATCCCGCTTCTGAGATTCTGCCCTTGATCGGCTCCAAAGAAGGTATCATGCACATCGCGATGGCCTATTTAGAGAAAGGCGACGTGACCTTGATCCCTAATCCGGGCTACCCTACTTATTCGGCGGCTTGCTCTTTAGCCGGTGCGACGGTAGAAAGCTATGAATTATCAGCCTCCACGGGTTGGTTACCTGATTTAAAGGCGTTAGAAAAGCGTGATCTTTCCAAAGTCAAAATCATGTGGGTCAACTACCCGCACATGCCTACCGGTGCACAAGCAACGGTGGAATTCTTCACGGAGTTGCGCGATTTCGCTATTCGCCATGCGATTTTATTAGTCAATGATAACCCCTATAGCTTCATCCTGAACGAGAAGCCGATGAGCATGCTGTCCATTCCGGGGATGCAGGATGTCGCGATCGAATTAAATTCCCTTTCGAAGTCCCACAATATGGCGGGTTGGAGAATTGGGGCGGCTTTTGGGAAAGCGGAGTTTCTAGCACCGGTCTTGAAGTTCAAATCCAATATGGATTCTGGGATGTTCTTGCCTTTGCAACAGGCAGCCGTTAAAGCTCTTTCTGCTGACAGCGCGTGGTTTGAGAATCAGAATCGCATTTACCGTTCGCGCCAGAAACTCGTATTTGACTTATTGGATTTACTCGATTGCGTGTATGATCCGGCACAGTCGGGGATGTTTGTTTGGGCCAAAATCTCAGCCACATTCAACTCCGGCTACGCACTTTCTGATAAAATATTAGACGAAAACGCGGTGTTCATTACGCCGGGCGGAATCTTTGGAACACAAGGCGACGGCTACATCCGTATCTCGCTTTGCGCACAAGAATCCGTTTTCTCACAAGCGATTGATCGCATCAAAAACCACAGCAATGGCATCTCCTAAAGTAGGCATCATCGGTATCGGATTAATTGGTGGATCCATCGCACTCGGTCTTCGCAAGAGTGGCTGGGCATCCGAGATCATCGGTATTGATACCAATCCCGAACACCAGAAAAAGGCCCTTTCCTTAAAACTCGTTGACCGCATCGCCTCTTGGCAAGAGGCCATCGATCAAGTAGACGTCTTCGTTTGCGCGATCCCAGTTGATCTGTTAGTGGCTTTAATTCCATCGGTATTGGATGCGCTAAAACCTGGGCAAGTGATCATCGAGGTAGGTTCCACCAAAACCCCGGTTTTCGAGGCTTTAAAGAACCACCCGAAAAGAGCTCAGTTCGTTTCCACTCACCCGATGGCCGGAACCGAGTTCTCGGGCCCTGAAGCAGCTGTTCAAGGCTTGTTCGTGGGTAAACGAGGTGTCATTTGCGATAAAGAACTCAGTGACCCTGCTGCCGTTGCTTTGATTGAAGATTTATACCGCAGCGGCTTAGAGATGAACCTCATCTATATGGGATCCATCGAGCACGACATGCACACGGCCTATATTTCACACATCTCGCACATCTGTTCCTTTGCTTTGGCAAATACGGTACTGGAGAAAGAAAAAAACGAAGCCCGCATTTTCGAACTAGCCTCCACCGGTTTCGAATCCACCGTGCGTCTAGCGAAATCTTCCCCTGAAACCTGGAGCCAAATTTTCCACCAAAACCAAGAGAATCTGCTCGACGTTTTGGACGAATACATCAACACCCTGTTGAAATACAAAGGCCTGATGCTTTCTGGCAGCTATGAAAAACTGAAAGAAGAATTAGGAAAGGCGAATGATATCGGGAGGATTTTAAAAGGGTAGTTATTTAAATCGAAGGTAAAACCAACGAAATACTTGAACTATAAATAATAGTACAAGTACATAAATAAATACAGAGATTAATTCTCCGAGCCAAAGCGATTGTAGGAATAGATATTTCATGATTAGTGTATTTTCCAAGCTGAAGGTTTAACTGAAGAAATTGAATAGACTCCGGTTAAAGTGTTATAGGTTATATACAATTCTTCCATAGGATGTGAATAACCAAAATTTAAAGATCCATTAACAGAGACTATTATTTCCCAATGTCCACCAATTATTAATTGAATATTACCATTTGGTTGAATATTCCCAAATTGATTCCAGTAATCTTGCACGTAAGACCCACCAAAGAAAAAACCATCTAAACGAGAAAATACATTATCAACTTCTCCGTTTTTGTTCCATGTAAAATTTGCAGAAAAATTTCTCAACCAATCCAAATTGTATCTAATAAATCCTTTAGGATTTTTATTTACACAATCAGTACAAATTTCCATATCATCTGTATTGCCCAACAATTGTAACTTGTTTTCTGAATTGTAACGATTAAAAAATGTTTGCCTTATTGAATCACTCATTGAGCTTAAACTAAGACTAATTAGTTTTACAGAATCAGTTTTGGTTAATTTATCCTTTTCTAAAATAGATAAAAACTCAATCATCTCTTCAGTAGATTTAAAAATGATTGCAACGCCATTGGGTCGTTTTTCTAACGGGATCAATTGCCCTTTTAGGGCATTTTGTGGCTTTATTCCTCCTAATTCATCTTGACAACTAAATAAGGTGCTGAATGAAAACAGGTAAATAAATAGTATTAGTGGATTTTTCATATTTGATTTTTTTTCAAATATGGGTTGAAAATTATGTCCACCAAAAAATATAAGTTATAGCATTATAACTTAAGTAATTAAAACAAATGGGTTTCGTACATTTAGAATAAATAACCACTAATAAAATGACACACCCTTGCGATCAAATCCGGAAAATTAGATCTAAACTTGGTATTTCACAAGAATATATTGCTAACAAATTAGAGATATCTCAAACAGCATATTCGAAAATCGAAAATCAACAAACTAAAATTAAGTATGAAACACTACTTATTATTTCTCAGATCCTTGAAGTACCATTAGTAGAGCTTTTTGAATCGAAAATTAAAGAAATAAATTCTTATAATTTAATTGAACCTACTTACGAGGAAACGATTCTTGAATTGAAAAAAATCATTAATTTCCAACTACGACTTATAGATTTTATCATAAAAAAAGGCCCATAAAGGGCCTTTTTCATTTCTTACCTTGAGCGAACACTCAGCGGCTTCCACGTATTATTCTTCGAATCCATATCCGGAAATGAATGATCTGGATCGATCACCACCGATTTAATTGGTAGCTTCGTTGAAGTGCGGAACGTCCAGCTAGAACCTCTCTGCCAAATCTCCACCGGGAACGTAAAGCGTTCTTTTTCTCCGCTCGTTAATTCCACTTCCACCACTGCTGGCATAGCCATCTTGTCTAAGTTTTCGATCGTAATCACAGCCCCCTTTGCAGGATCTTGTTCTACGTAATCTACGTCTTTCACCGATTGATCTAGTTTCCAAAGTTCATAGAACCAAGCTCTCCAGAACCAACCTAAATCCTCACCAGCACCATCTTCCATTGCACGGAAGAAGTCCATTGGAGTCGGGTGTTTAAAAGCCCATTTGTTGATATAATTTTTAAAAGCATAATCAAAACGATCAGCACCTAAAATATTTTCACGCAAGATACGTAAGCCAAAACCAGGTTTACCGTAAGCCTCCATTCCTAAGTTACGGGTTTGAATCACATCAGGAATCGACATAATTGGATCTGCGGTTTCGCGGAAAATCGATTTCGCCATCGTGTGCATATCAAATTTACGGTTCTTGTATTCGCCCTTATTGAAAGCATCCGTCGAATAGAAATTGATAAAGGTATTGAAACCCTCATCCATCCAGGCGAATTTACGCTCATTAGAACCCACAATCATAGGGAACCAGTTATGGCCAAATTCGTGATCCGTCACGCCCCATAATGAAGCTGTTTTATCCTTATAGCCACAGAAAATGATGCCCGGATATTCCATACCAGAAACGATACCAGCGACGTTCGTAGCTACCGGATACGAATACTCATATAACCAATTCGAATAATGCTCAATCGATGCTTTCACGTATTCTGATGAACGTGCCCAAGCCTCTTTGCCATCTGATTCTACCGGATAAACCGATACGGCCATCGATTTCTTGCCGCTAGGTAAATTGATACGACATGCATCCAGAATGAATGATTTCGATGACGCAAATGCAACGTCACGCGCATTGTTGCACTTAAATTTCCAAGTCAAGCGATCTTTCGCCGGACGAGAAGCTGGATCTGTAACCTCAGCCGCCGAACGAATCACGACCGTTGTTTCTGAGTTCGCAGCTGCAGCCCATTTCTTAACCTGATCAGCCGTATATACTTCTGTCGGATTCAACAATTCACCTGAACCCACCACGATGTGTGATGCCGGGGCATTGATTGAATATTCGAAATTACCGTATTCTAAATAAAACTCCCCAGCTCCTAAATAAGGCAATACGTTCCATCCTTCGATGTCATCGTACACACAAACGCGGGGGAACCACTGCGCTACCGTGTAGATCGCGCCATTTTTCGTTTGCTGGATACCCATTCTATCCGAAGCATTCTCCGGTGAAGTGAATGAATAAACGATTTTGATTTTAGCTGTTCCTGTTTTTTCTGCCAAAGGAGAAGCCAAGCGAATCTGCATCCGCGTATCCTCCACAATGAAATTAGCTGGCTTACCATCGATCGTTACGCTCTCAATTTTATACCCACCTTGGAAAGCTAAATTCCCAAAACGACCACCCGAAATAGGCGTCGTCTTGCCTCCGCGAGACTGCGTATTGAAACTATTTTGGTCTAATTGCAACCACAAAAACGGCAGCTTATCAGGGGAATTATTCTTATAGGTAATTTCTACATCGCCCGTGATTTTATTCGCGACATCGTCTAATGAAACGGCAATCTTATAATCTGCCGAGTTCTGCCAGTAGCCTGGTCCGGGAACACCCGCCGCAGAACGCATAGGAGATACAGGTCCATAATTCCAAAGCGGATGAAACAATTCGTAAGCGGAATACTTACTTTGAGCTAACGCAGCAGTTGATAATAACAACGCTAGACCCAGGAATACGTGTTTTTTAAACATAATACTTTTTATTTGTGATCAAAAATAGTCAAAACTTCTTCATCCATCAAACGCTTCGATAAACCCAAAGCCTTAGGCACCTCGTAGTGGTAGAAGAATTTCATCGTGTGAATCTTATCCTTGTAGAAAGCTTCATCTTCTGCGTTTAACCCACCTTTGGCTAAGGCAGCAGCCGCCACGTGACCTTGCTTCAACCATTGCCAAGCGACAGTAATCAAGCCGAACAACTCCATATACAAGGTCGAATCCGCTAAGAACACTTCGATTTCGCCTTTCATCGCGAAGCCTAATTTATGCATCGTCACTTTGGTCAGATTCTCCAGTTCTTTTTCTAACATCTCTGCATATTTGCTTAGGTTTTCGTGGCCTTTTGCCACAGCGATGTCTGCGTAAACTAACTTTCCTAAGGTCTGCAAAGCCGCTCCGTTGTTCGCGGGAATACCGCGACCTAATAAAGTCAAACCATGAATACCGGTTGTTCCTTCATAGATCGACATAATCCGTACGTCGCGGGCCATTTGCTCTAAAGGGAAATCTTCGGTGTATCCGTAGCCTCCTAAAACTTGCAATCCTTGATTAACCGCCTGAGTCCCCATCTCTGCAGGATAGGTTTTAGCTACGGTAGTCATCAAGTCGAGCATCATTTGGGCTTCTTTTTTTGCTTCCCCTTCTAAGCTTTTTGCTAAATCATCCCACATAAAACATTGGAATAATAGGCCCATCGAGCCTTCGACGATCGCTTTTTGGAAATACAACATGCGCTGCACATCCGGGTGGTTTTTAATTAAGGTAGGCGGCGTATGCGGGTCTTTATTCGTCAATAAACGACCCTGTGCACGCTCATTCGCGTATTGCTTAGAAGCGTGGTAGGCAGCAGATGCGATGTAGGCTCCACCCATTCCCACCCCTAAACGAGCTTCGTTCATCATTTGGAACATGTATGACAAACCTTTGTTAGGTTCACCCACTAAATAGCCGATAGAATTACCTTTATCCCCAAAAGAGAGGTGGAGGGCTGGGGTCGCTTTTTGGCCCATCTTATGGTAGACGCCCATAGAAACCACTTCGTTGTTCACCAATGTTCCATTTTCAATCCGCTTCTTAGGTACAACGAAAAGAGAAATTCCTTTCGTACCCGCTGGAGCGCCTTCTAAACGGGCTAAAACCAGGTGAATGATATTTTCTGAGAAGTGATTATCCCCTCCTGAAATGAATACTTTTTGTCCTTTGATGGCATAGGTTCCATCCCCTAAATCCTTAGCGGAGGTAGACGCATCATTCAATGAACTTCCGGCTTGTGGCTCTGTTAAGCACATCGTACCAGTCCACTTGCCAGAAAGCATGTTAGGAACGTAAGTATCCGCTAATTCTTTGGAACCAAAAGAGGCAATTAAGTGAGCAGCCCCATGGGATAATCCCGTAAACATGACCGCTGAATTGTGTGCCGCACCGCGAATGAATTCGTGTGCCCCACCGATCATCGATGGCACTTGCTGACCACCATGTTCTAGATCAAAGGTACAACCGATCATTCCGGACTCCCCCATCTCCTTAATGTAGGGCTCAATTCCAGGGTGAACATGGACGACGCCATCCACTAATTCAGCCGCTTTGCGATCCGATTCCACATAGATGGGACGTAAATATTTTTCCGCGATGGCATCGGCTGAATCCAATACCATTGTAAACATATCAGGGGTATAATCCGCGTATCGAGGATAGTTACAAAGAGAAGCAGTATCAAAAACCTCGTTTAAAATAAAGTCTAGGTTGCGACGGTCGTATTCTTTTGCCATGGTTATAACGTTTAGGTTGTAACAAATTTGCAGAGAAAAAAACTATTATGCAAGCATACTATATTTATAATGGAGGCAAGGAATATCCGAGGTTATATTTGATAAAAGCGGCGTCTTTGCAATTCCAAAGGGGGATGTCTTTGTAGCGCACATTTTGGAAGTCTACATAAAACAATAATTTCTGATAAGCCTCTGTAGGAATCCCATTAAAGCGGTCTACACTCAATCGCTTCTGCGTTAATCCGCCCACCATAAAATAGCCCAAAACCTCCTGTGAAGGATCGCTTGTACAGGTTAAGTTACCGATCACCTGAGCAGGCACCTTATCAAAAATCCCCCCACTTAACTTGCGCTGATCCTCTAATCGTTTCCAATAGGTATGCGTTTCTTTAGATACCGAATAGACATCTAATTGCACCACCCAATCCGTCAAATCCTCATAAGGAAGCTGACCTAAATCCAAAGATAAATTCTTACCGCTGAGCAAAAAATCATCGAGTAAATAAGGCTGCGTGTTCTGCGGAGCTTGCCAGCATTTGCAATTGCAGGCTGGAACGGGAGCGGGTGGTGGTGGCGGATTAGGACAGGTTAATAAAAACTGTCTAAAGTCCTGGCGCTTCACGAAATAAAAATCTTCGGTGGCTTTGGGATCCTTGATACTTGCCGTTAGTGGAAAGCGCATATCTTCCACTTTAGTCGCATCCTTAAAAGAATACGAAAATTCAGCCAATTCTGGAGCGGCATTAATCGTTTGAAAATTCGATTCAATGGTTTTTCCCCCTGAAAGCTTAATGCGTAATTTGTATTTTTGGCCTACCTCGCCTTTAAAACCGACTGGACTCAAATAATAGCCTTTACTCTTTTCATAATAGGCCGTTTCCTTCCCATTACCATCCACAATGCGCACATTGGCATCTGTGATGGGCTGACCAGAAAACTGCGTCGCGTCGTAGGGAGAATAAGCACTCACGTAGTTCAAGCGCACGTTATAGGGACCGTCTACATTCGAAATTTCACCGTAGACCACGATGGCTGAACTCACGTTTTGGGTTTGAAAATCCTCGATCTCCGTCTCGCAAGAACTCAAAAGAAACAAGGCACAGAAAAATAAGAGTAAGTGTCTCATTAGAATTTGAAGTTATAAGTGATAGATGGAATCGCGGCGCCCAAAACCGACAATTGGAAAGTTTTCGCTTGGTTAATTTCGCCGGTCGAGGAACGGAAGTAAACGGAATAGGCGTTCTGGCGACCTAATAAGTTATAGATCGAGAAGTTCCAGCTGCCTTGCCAGCGCTTACCTGGTTTGGGATCAATCGTTATCCCCACGTCTAAGCGGATGTAATCTGGGATTCGCTCTGCATTTCGCAACGTGAACGAGGCGGTGGAATAGCCATCTAACAGTTCTTTGATTTCTTTAGGCTGCAAAAAGGTGTACGTCGTTCCGTTGTAGGTATACGATGATTGTGCCAAACCTGGTCGCGGAAATATCCCTGTCGCCACCGCATAGTCGTACAAATCATTAAACGAATAAATCTTGTAACGACCATTCGGATACGTGATCGGGCGACCCGTCGTGTAGGTAAAGTTCGCATTGAATGAGATGCGATTTGTCCAGCGATTATTCAACACAAATTTAAAGGTGTGTGGCGTATCAAAGTTCGCCGGGAATTGAATCCCAAAATTCGCTTCTTTCTGATTCTCATTCGCCTGAATCGTTCTAAACGTCCTTGCATAGGTATACGAAATCCAACCGGTCAATCGCTTGCCGCGTGACTTTTTCAAGAAGAATTCTCCCCCATACGCTAAACCCTTACCCACTAATAATTGTGTCTCCACCGTCGGGTTCAAATATAATTGCGCTCCATCCACATAATCCACCACGTTGTTTAAATTCTTGTAATAGAATTCTGCGGAGGTTTCGAAAACGGCGTTTGAAGCATTCGTGAAGTTCTTGAAGAAACCGATGGAATATTGATCTGCGATTTGGGGAGGAATTTGTTGATTCGAATTCTTCCAAATATCAGAGGGCGAAACGGCCATCGTATTCGACAATAAGTGGCGGAACTGCTGCATGCGGTTGAAACCGATTTTGATCGAGAAACTTGTGTCTAATTTAATAGCGAACGAAAGACGCGGTTCGAATCCACCATACGTAGCTACTACCTCATTAGAAGCTGCACTCAGCGTGTCCGTAATCGTATTGATTTCACGAGGTGTCCCTAGTTTATATTGGTAGAAATCACCTGGCCCTAACAATTGATAAGACGCATAGCGAAGTCCATAATCTAAACTCAATTTCTTGCCAAGTGGTAAACTGTGGCCTAGATAGGCCGCCATCTCCCGGGTATGCTCGGTGGACATCGCGAATTTGTCTACCTTAGAAGAGGACGAATTAGGTAAGAAACTACCTGCATCATTCGTAAAGGCCGATAACTCTGCACCCGCATCCAGGCGACCATATTTACCTAAGTCCTTGCTCAACTCTTCCTTAACGGAGGTTTGGATGATGGATGGTTTCCAAAGGAATTCCAAGCCACTTTTTTGGCCCTCAATCCCATAGGTATAATCGCTATAAAAAGCCGTAAAATTATGAGACAAATCACCCTTCAATAAGGCATTGTGTTTAAAGCTTAACGCCTTCGTGTTCCAAGAATACAGGGTATCCTGCGCAAATTTGAATCCATCATTGCTCGCATAACCGGATAAAGAGATGCGCTGGTTCTTCCCAAATCGATGTGTCAACTTAAAATTCACATCATAGAAATCCGCCTTGCTTTTCGCTAGACTCGGATTAGGGAAATACTTCAGATAAAAGTCCGAAACAGAACCGCGGGCTCCCACGATTAAAGATGTTTTTCCTTTCACTAAAGGTCCATCCACTAAAATGCGAGATGAAATGGGTCCCACGCCACCCTGCAATGACCATTTTTCAAAATCGCCTTCCTTCACGCGCACATCTAAAACGGATGAAGCGCGACCGCCGTACATGGAGGGAATACCACCTTTGTACAAGCTCAAATCCTGGACCATATCGGCATTAAAACCGGTGAAGAATCCGAATAAATGGGAGGTGTTAAATAAGGGAACACCGTCTAACAAGACCAGGTTTTGATCCACATTACCACCTCGGACGTTGAATCCTGAGGCGCCCTCGCCTACGGTCGATACCCCGGGCAACAATAAAATACTACGAATCACATCGGCCTCACCCATTAAGGTAGGCAGTTTTTTCAAGGTTTTGGAAGACATCTTCTCCACCCCCATCATGGCTCGGTTCACGTTCGCATCTGCCTTTTCCGCTGTGATGACCACCTCGCCTAATAATTGCTCGGAGCGTTCTAATTCGATGGTTGTTTGGGTGTTTTTAGAGAGATCTAAGCGAAAGGTTTTGTACTTATAGCCTAGACTTCTCGCTATGACTTGATAGGATCTAGCGGCAATCGTGACAGTAAACTGCCCAAGCGAATCAGAGGTTCCCCCGGCAGAGGAGCCAGAGAAAAAGACCGAAGCTCCAGCAATGGGTGCTTTATTCTCTACATCGACAATTTTTCCACTAAAGATGACATAACCTTTGCGTTGGGCAAAAGTCAATGGGCCACAGAGTAGCAATAATAGGATTACCCTTAGGCTTAGTTTCATTTTGTTTTATTTCGTAAGATGAGCAGACCTTTTGCCTGCTTCCATTGAGGATCAAATCCTCCTTGTGGGAATTTAGCCACCGCGTGGGAACCCAACGCCACATCTAAATCACCGTCTCCATCCAGATCCGCCACGTCCATCACAGACCAGCGACCCAAGTGTTGTATGGGTAAAGTCATTGGAACAAAGGTTCCTTTTTTATTCTCAAAATACATCGCCCCCTCGCCCGGTCTAGCCGCCACATCTGGGAACAAGGCAATCGATATCAAGTCCGCATCGCCATCGCCGTCAAAATCGCCGGGCATTACTTTGGTGGCGCCGTTTTGAGAGAAAAAGGCTTTTTGTCTGAATGTAAATCCACCCGTATTTTCGAAAACATACATCCCGTGGTATGGCTTTAAAACCGTCGTAAAATCGGCATTATCCCCTGCCGTATAAATGATATCCAAGTCCTTGTCCCCATCGATATCCACGACATCGAACGAAGAGGATCCATAGATAGAGGGGAAACGAAGTAGTTGTTTTTCTTTGAACTTCAATCCACCTAAGTTCTCATAGAGCAAAATACGCTCATCACCCTGCGCAAACTGCGCCAAAATATCGAGACGACCATCCCCCGTAAAATCGCGAACAATCGTCTTCGTCGCCCCAGTTTGCGGATTCAACACCTGTTTTTTGTACGTGCCTTTATCCAACTTCCAGACACTCATTCCACCCACCTTAAATCCGAATTCAGACGTGATCAATTCATCGCCTGCTTCCGCATCCAAGTTAGC
The DNA here is from genome assembly GCF_004307425.1 of Aquirufa antheringensis. Taxonomy (GTDB): domain Bacteria; phylum Bacteroidota; class Bacteroidia; order Cytophagales; family Spirosomataceae; genus Aquirufa; species Aquirufa antheringensis. Next base: position 255,170 of record NZ_SEWZ01000001.1, on the reverse strand, counting down.
TGACACCAAACCAATCGGGCGATTCAATCCTTGCACTAATTTCTTACCTGTCGTCGCTTGGCTTACGAATCCATTCACGTCCGGATTGGCCTGTGTCGTGGTCCCGATGAACGTATACAAGGTTTCGGAACCTAACAGAGTAATATCTGTCAAGGCATCTTGATCTTTCTTAGTTTCGAGTAATTTTCCCGCCGCATCCCACTTCCAAATCACGCGATTCGATTGATCCCCTGCGGTGATTTGATGACGTCGCGCATCTATTCTGACGGCTGTCATATTAGGCAAAGTTGTACCGGGCAAGGTGGCTACGATGGGTTCTGCTTCGAATAGAGTCTGCGAAGGCAAAGGAATATAAGCAGGCATCTCCAAAGTTTTGGGCGCCTCCTCTAAATAATAGGCCTTGATCTTTTCCCAGTCTTCATCTGGAATCATCTGCGAACCTGGACCTAGAATCGTGTAATCAGATAGCGGTTTTTCCAACATCCCGATCTCCTTATTCACCCCCATCATGATTCCCATGTAGGGCAAGGTGCTATACTGCCACACATTTTTAGGTAAACTCGCGGGATCCGGAAGCAAGTGGCAAGAGGCACAATAGGTTTTTGCTAGCTCTTTCCCCTCCGCTGCTTTGTTCGAGCAGCTGGGCAAGCCATAGGCTAGTACCGAGAAGAGGGCGATTGCCAGCAGATTGCGCATCCTATAATTTCTTAAACACCTGGAGTTTATCGTTATTACGAGCCACTAGGTACAAGATTCCAGCGGTAGTCTTCACCTGTTTTATGTCGCGAATGTCGCCTTCGAGCATCAAACCTGTGTCTGTGGGGATAAGTGGTTTGAACCCGCCTTTCCCATTGCCTTTCAGGATTAGCCCAAAGAAGGCATCATAACGCGCCTGGTACATCGAAGCGCCGTTAAAGTTACCTCCCACGATCACGTCCAGGTTTCCATCTTTGTCCACATCCTCCGTGCGCATGACCATGATTTTAGAAACCTGAGCTAATGGAGGAAGCGCTACCATTTTGAAGGTCTTGTTTCCTTGGTTTTCCAAGTAAACAGATTCAAACGTATTCACGCGTTTTTCCTCCGCACCCTCTAATTCCTTATCGCCAAAAATCTCCTCCACCGTCTTACCCGCGAACATATGGTAGGCCGTATATTTCTTATTGATGATACTTGGAATCTGTTTTCCCATCTCATCCTTGCTATTAATCGGGAACCAATCATCCCCACGGTTATACGATACGATATGCTCTTTGGTATCATTTTTATCGATGTCCTTAATCTGCATCCGCAACTGACCCTCTAAGTCCTTGCGAAGCTTCGTGTTCGTCCCTAGATTTCCTATGATGAAGTCCATATCGCCATCTTTGTCAAAATCCGCCGCCGTTATACCTGACCAGAATCCCGTCTTCTCTTCCAGTCCATTCTCGATTAATTTGAATTTCCCTTTGTTATTTTCAAAGGTCTTAATCGGCATCCAATCACCCACCACGGTTAAATCTTGATCTCCATCTTTATCAATATCTGCCCAAATCGCCTCCGTCAACATCCCCGCCTCACGCAATTCCGGAGCAAGTGCAACAGTCTTATCTGCAAAGTGCCCCTTACCGTCATTCACTAATAAATAAGAACGCGGCGAAGCGCCATACGAATAACCTACGACACGGCCACCCACAAACAAATCCATATCTCCATCGCGGTCGATATCGCAAGGACGAACCACTGATTTATTATCGTACATCGGAGGTAAGGCATTCAAGGCGCGGGTGAAATTCCCTTTGCCATCATTCGTATACAAACGATCGAATTGCTCCGGCATTTTGTCAAAGAATTCATTTCCCCCGGTTACCACATACAAATCTAAATCCGTATCTCCATCTGCATCAAAGAACAGGGCATCCACATCTTCATATAATGAATCTGCCTTAAATACGGGCTGATTTGATACCACAAAGCCAGCACCTTTCTGAAGCAATAATTGACCTGCCTGGTATTTCGCACCACTCAGGTACACATCTTCCAGACCATCTCCATTCACGTCACCCACCGAAATTTTCGGTCCTTCGATCGATACCTTGAAAGGTATTAAAAGCTCGCGATTGAAATCGAAATACACATTTTCCTGGTGCTGGTACGGCACATTTATTCCGGCCGTCACCTCCGCAAAAAGTGGCTTCACCGGCGCAGAGAACACGTAATCTTTCACATTTACGTTCGCATTCTTTTGCTCCATCGTTAACGTGGTATTAATCTTAGGATTCTTAATGATCTGCATTTTTTCATTCTCCCAAATCACGAGCATCTCATCCACCTGCTGTAAATCTCCGATACCGAAAAGTAAAGTAGGCTCTACCGAACTCATAAAACCACGCGTGGGCATCATCTGCTGCAATTGCTGTCCGTCTTTCGTTTTCAAGATGACCTTTGCCCCTATACCAAACGTATTTCCGCCATCACCTTTGAATTTAACATTGACGAAATTATGCTTCAATAATTGGCGGCTGTTGTTTTGGTAGACACTTGCCTTTTCATTCAAGTTGTTTGTCACTAAATCCAAATCACCGTCGTTGTCTAAATCCGCATACGTTGATCCGTTCGAAACGCCTTTTTCTTCAAAGCCCCATTTAATTGATTTATCTACGAAACGTAAATCCTTCGCGCCTTTAAAAATGTAATTGTGTACACGGCCATCCGGCATCAAATCGATGGCTTCTTGATCTAATTTCTCCGACGTAGGCAAACCATAATGCAGCGAATCGCCAATGACGAATTTCAAATAATCTAAGTCATTCGGGCGGCGTAAAATACCGTTCGAGATGAAGATATCTTTAATGCCATCGCCATCATAGTCATTCATTAAAGTCGACCAACTCCAATCTGTCGCGGCAACTCCGGAAGAGGCAGCGATGTCGGAGAATTTTTGGCCTCCCATATTTAACTGAAGACAGTTACGGCTGTATTGATTGAAATAACCGAACTGTAATTTGTACATGTAGATGTCCAAAGGATCCTCTCCCACAGACGATTTCTCCACTTTCTCGTCATCCGGATACATATCCAAGGTCATCACATCTTGAAAGCCATCGTTATTAATATCCGCCACATCTGAACCCATCGAGAAGCGACTCAAGTGCTTGAAGTGATCGCGAATACCTTCTTTGTAAGTACCGTCCTTTTGATTGATATAGTAATAATCATCCTCGTGAAAGTCATTGCTCACGTAGATATCTAACCAGCCATCGTTGTTAATGTCCGCCACCGAAATTCCTAGACCATAACCCATTGCCGCTTGGTAGATGCCAGACTCTTTCGACACATCTACGAATTTGCCTCCATCGTTTCGGTATAAATAATCGCCCGCCTCGTTATCTTTCAACGAACGCGTATTGACGCGGTCATACGAACGCGTGTTGTGCACGGCGTGATTCAATAAGTAGCAGTCTAAATCGCCATCTTTATCGTAATCAAAAAAGGCCGCTTGAGTGGAGAATCCGGTGAAATCTAAACCGAATTCATTCGATTTCTCTGTAAACGTATTGTCACCGTTGTTGATGTATAACTCGTTCGACCCTTCTAAACCTTTGTAATTCCCTACCGCACAAATGTAGATATCCAAAAAGCCATCCGCATTTACGTCGGCCATCGTCACCCCCGTTTTCCAGTCAGAGAATCCTTCGATTCCTGCCTTCACGGAGATGTCTTCAAATTGCATATCTCCCTTGTTCAGGTACAATTTGTTTTTGCCTTGGTTTGACACAAAAAACAAATCTACCAGGCCATCATTGTTGATATCACCAGACGAAACTCCGCCTCCATTGTAGAAATAGAGATAATCTAGGATATTGAAATCCTTCGTTTCTGTGATATTATTTGAAAAATCGATGTGCGTTTTTTCTGCATCTAATTTTTCAAAAAGCACTACATCATCACCTGAATTACAGGCAAAAAGAACAATAGAAAGAAAGAGAATTGAAAAATAATTGGTACGCATTGTTTTAAAATTTAAATACTTGGGCTTTGTCATCATTTTTGGCCAATACTACATACGTCGACTTTCCTCCTTTTACGAGCGCCATATTACGTACTTGACCGAGGGTTTTAAATCCTGTTTGCTTTGATAATTTCACGGCGAACTTCCCTTTTCCTTGTCCTTCTAGTAGAAGACCATAATTCGCATCAAATCGCCCCCATTCCGGAAGTGAATCAAAGAAATTACCCGCTAATAAAATATCTAGTTTGCCATCCTTATTGAAATCGGCTGCTTGAATTCCCCTAATAGGAGAGAATTGAGCCTGGTAAGGAAGTGCTTGCAAGCTAAAGTTGCCTTTCCCATCGTTGATCATAAAGGACGATTGAGTGGTCGTAATTTGACGCACAGTTCCACCTTCACGCTGTTCTTCCGTGAATAATTCGTCTACCGTTTTGTTCGCATAATCCTTGTACTTGATGAACTTTTTCTTAATCATCGGAAGCGCACGCTGCATCTCCCCTTTCAACACCATCGGATAGGTATTTCCATCCTCTGTTACGCAAGAGATGATTTGTTCGATGGCACCATTCTTATCAAAATCCCCTACGTGTAAGTAGGCCGGTGACTCAGCTGAGGCTTTAATCTTAGAATTTAGGCCAAAATTCCCCAGCACAAAATCCATATCCCCATCGCCATCTATGTCCGCCGGTTTAATACAAGACCAAAGTCCTTCCGATCCCGCAACGGGCTCCTGCTTCGTTAATTTTCTACCTCTTTCATTCTTAAACACAACCACCGGACCCCAATCTTGCGTCACTAAAAGATCTACATAGCCATCGCCATTCACATCAGCCCATTCTGAATCAGTCACCATCCCTAGCTCTGTCACTTGTGGCATGTAGCGTTTTGACTGATTCTTGAACCCTCCCGTTCCATCGTTGATAAACAGATTGCTTTGGGCACTTTGGCCATACTTCGCATTGATCATCCGCGTTCCCACGAATAAATCGATGTCACCATCCTTATCGTAATCCGCAGCAGATACACTTGAACCATTTTCGTAAATCATTGGGAATCGAACATCACGTTTTAGGTTGCCTTTGCCGTCATTCAAATACAATAAATCGTGAAGTTCCGGCGCATTCTCCGCGAACTCATTACTTCCCGTTACCACGAACAAATCTAAGTCGCCATCTTTATCCGCATCGAAGAAAGTCGCATCCGTATTCTCAGTAGTCTGATCTAAACTGAAATCTGCTTGAGGAGAATTGACGAATTTGCCACCGGTTTTTTGGATAAATAATTGCTTGATTTGACCCGCTGCCCCACCTAGGTAAATATCTTCTAGACCATCACCATTTACATCACCCACCGCTAAAGCTGGTCCTTGTGTAGAATACTTTTGTTTTAATAACACATCGCGATCGTAGTCATTGAACATACTTTCCACGTGTAGATAATCCAATAAACCAGATGTCACATCTGCAAAAATCGGTGTTTGTTTCGCCTCAAAAAAGTGGAAGATCTCCTTTGCATTCTCCTGCTTAAGGGTAATGATCTGATCCGCTTTCACAGATTTAATTGTTTCGATCTTATCGTTTGGCCATAAAACCTGTACCGAATCAATCGCTCCATTCGCTCCTAATCCAAAGACCATTTGGTGATCACTCGACGATTGAAAACCGCGATTCGGCATTTGCTGCAATACTTTGAATCCGCCTTTCTGATACACCGTTACGCGAGCTCCGATACCATTCAAATTACGATCCGCCCCTTTCAGATGTACGGTCAAATAATGGTTCTTTAACTTCTCATTCGACTTGTTTTTATAAACTGACAAAGGTGCATTCACATTATTCACCACTAAGTCTAAATCACCATCATTGTCTAAGTCACCATAGGCAGAACCGTTCGAGAATCCTGGGCCCTCTAAACCCCATGATTTTACTTGATTCGAGAATTTCAAATCGCCCTCGTTTTTGTAGGCGTAATTCGGGATAGGTACGGAGGAGATTTTATCTGTAAACTCTTTGTAATCGAACTTCTTGCCATCTAGCATTTGCTGCATCGTGTTGCGATCGCCTAAGAAATCGACGAAATCTTGATCCGTTAGATCTTTCGCAATACCATTCGCCACAAAAATATCCTTCTTTCCGTCATTGTCCATGTCGAAGATCAAGGCGCCCCAGCTCCAATCCGTCGCATGTACACCGGCTAATTGACCCACCTCAGAGAAGGTGCCATCGCCATTATTCAGCTGCAAATTATTGCGCATATATTGATTCCAAAACCCACGCTTCTTCTTCAACTCCACTAGGTTATATCCCTCAAATACCGACGTAGTCTTTAACCGGCGATCGTCGCCCGGCAACATATCCGTTACGAAGATGTCCATGTAGCCATCGTCGTTCAAATCCGCCATATCCGCACCCATCGAACTAAGCGAAATATGCGGCATCTCATTCTCTAAATCTTCCTTAAACGTGCCGTTCTTTTGATTGATATATAAATAATCACGCTCATAAAAGTCATTTGAAATATAAATATCAGGCCAGTTGTCATTATTGACATCGCCTATCGTAATTCCTAAACCAAAACCAATTAAACTTCCATAAATACCTGCCGTCTCCGACACATCGGTAAAATGAAGTTCCTTTCCATCCTTGCTATCATTTCTAAATAACTTATCACCCCCTAACTTATCTCGCTCCTCCCGCAAATTCGTATACCCTAATTTATCAATCGGGGTGAAACTGTTATTCAACAAATACATATCCAAATCGCCATCGCGATCGTAATCGAAGAAAGCCGCGTGCGTCGAAAATCCTCCATCTTCTAGACCAGCTTCTTTAGCCTGATCCTTATAAGTAGGCACACCACCCTTTATTCCTTGATTAATGTACAATTGATTCCCACGCTGATCACGTGAACCTGAATTACACACATAGATGTCCATCAAGCCATCTCCATTCACATCTGCAAACGTAACACCAGTAGACCAAAACTTCTTCCCCACAATCCCTGACTTCACCGTAATATCCTCGAACTTCATCGACCCCTTATTCAAATACAACTTATTGTCTTCGAAATTAGAGGTCACAAAAAGATCCGATAAACCATCATTATTCACGTCGCCTATCGCCACGCCTCCTCCATTATAGAAATTGCGGTAATTGAAGATATTGAACTCTTTTTTCTCCAAACTACGGTTGACAAAATCAATACCGGTTTGCTCCGCAGGCAACTCCTCGAAAAGATTGTCCTCCTGCTGAGAACAGGAGAAAAGACTAATGGAAATAAGAAAGATTAAAGGGTAATTTTTCATTCTGAATGATCGAATTTTTGCGCTACAAAAATACAAAATACGAGGGGCATATAAAACCCGCCTAAAACAAAAAGGCAGAACCAAATGGTTCTGCCTTTCTATCAAAAACCGTCAGATTAATATCCTGGATTTTGAGTCAATAATGGGTTAGCATCACGACGAGGTTGTGGAATTGGGAACAATTCACGCGTCTTGTCAGTCACCTTCATGAACTTACGCTCAACAGAGAACTTACCGAAACGAATTAAGTCGTTACGTCTCCATCCTTCCCAAGCTAACTCACGACCACGCTCAGCTAAGATATCATCAGCTGTAATAGCAGTCAACGGAGCAACACCTGAACGAGTACGGATAGCATTTACGTCTGTCAACGCTTGCGCTGTATTTCCTAAACGGAAAGCAGCTTCAGCACGCATTAAGATAACGTCAGCTAAACGTAAGAATACGTAGTCATTTGATTGATCACCGTTCGGGTTGTTCTTTTGGATCTCATATTTCTGAGAACGGATACCAGCTACTTGGTAAACTGCATCTGCATCAGTCATTTGATCTTTATCCCAATCCGCAACGAATGCTAAATCAGCACCTTTTGCATCTTTCAACTTAGCTCCAGAAGCAGCATATTGCTGTCCTTTGATCCACATAGCACCACGTAAGTCACCAGACTCAAATGAGTTATAGAAGTCAGCTAAAGTACAGAAACCGTTCCAAGGAGAGTTACCTAAACCATACGTTTGTTGGTTAGCATAGTGTAACGTTCTCATTTGGAAGTTCATACCACCCGCTTTGAATGAATCAAAAGGGATCGCGAAGATATTCTCGTTAGAACCTTGGTTTTGAACGATAAAGTTAGACAACGTAGAAGAAGCTAATGACCAGTTGTTCGAAGATTTGATAACTTGATCAGCTGTATCATACGCTTTTTGCCATTGTGCTGTACCGCTATAAACTGCTGCATTTAAGTATACTTTCGCTAACAATGCTTTAGCAGCATCTTGTGTCATACGAGAGTAAGCCTTACCTGAAGGCAAGTTAGGAATAGCAGAAGTCAATTCTGAAACGATGAATGCATAAACCTCAGCACGCGTCTTAGTCGCAGCAGAAGACTTGTTATCTGTTACGATAGGTACATTACCGAATGCATCCACCGCCATGAAGTAATAGATCGCACGTACTGCACGTAACTCATCTACTGCTTTTTGGTTAGAAGCAACCACTGGGATCAATTGGTTCACCTGAGAGATGTTACCAAAAATGAATCCCCACATTCCATTGATAGGACCGTGTTGTGGAGTCCATGTGTGACGAGAATACGCTAACCAGTCACCACCGTCAAACCAGTCACCACCACGTGTAGGAACGATTAACTCATCCGAAGATGCTTCACTTGGATTAAACCAATCCCAAGTGATACCACGTAGACCACCATAAGCAGGTCCTAATGCCGCAGCAATTTGAGCGTCAGTTTTCAAGAACTGATCCGCAGGGATCGAATCGTAAACTGGCTCAGTTAAATCTGTACAAGACGATAGGGCTAACGAAGCGAAAACACCTACTGAAAGTACTTTATAGATATATTTTTTCATTTTTTTAATTATTTTATTAATTAAGTTATATAACTAATAGAGTGGTATTTTGTTTAGAAAGACAAATTGATACCCGCAGTAAATGCACGAGTTTTGTAATATGTCTCACGAACATCGATACCTGGAGCAGCAGAACCAATGGCTAGGTTTTGGCTAACTTCTGGATCTACACCAGAGTAATTAGTGAACAACAATAAGTTGTTACCAGCTACATAAACACGAGCTCTTTTGAATACACCTTTAGATGCAAAAGTGTAACCTAATGAAGCGTTGTTCAAACGGATGTGATCTCCTGATTCTACGTAGTAATCCATAGGGATAGTACGCTCATCATTGATAATCGATGTTAAAGCAGATTTCAATGCATTTGATTCAGCAATACGTCCATCTTGACGACCTAATAATAGGTTGTTTGTGTTAACGATTTTAGCACCTGCATTTCCAGTGAATTGGAATTGTAAGTCAAATGCCTTGTAACGTACGTTCGTAGTTAAACCTCCTACAAATTTAGGATTAGGATCACCTAAGTAAGTACGATCTTTTGCGTTAGGATCTACTGTACCATCACCGTTAAGGTCTTGGAATACATAACGACCATTTTCGATTTTCGCAATTTTCGCTCCGTAGAACACACCTACTGGTTGACCAGCTTGTAAAACTGAGAAGTTTACAGCTGATGTACCACGGATAAAGCTTCCTAAAGTAGTAGACAAGAATACTTGGTCTGCTGCAGCGAACTCATCATTTTTCAATGCGATCAATTCGTTCTGGTTGAATGAACCAGCGAATGTAGAGCTAATTGACCAATCTTGTGTATCTAACCATTGGTAAGTAGCCGAAACTTCAATACCGCGGTTTTGCATCGAACCAATGTTCGCTAAGATCGTAGGATATACATATCCTTTTTCTTGCGGAGCATTAACCGTGTACAATAAATCCTTCGTTTGACGAGTATACCAGTCAATCGATCCAGTTAACTTACCTTTCAAGATAGAGAAGTCGATACCAGCACCGTAGTTTTCGTTAATCTCCCACTTCAAGTTAGGGTTCGGGTTAGATTGGATAGCGTATGCAGGTAAGAAGTCATCTGCTGAACCATCATAGTATGACCCTGATGGACCGTAGAATGATTTAGATAACAACGGACGAATACCTTCCGAGTTACCTGTTCTACCCCAAGAAACACGAAGCTTCAAGTTGTCGATTGTAGTATTTCCTTTTAAGAATGCTTCTTCAGATAATGACCAACCCACTGAAACCGATGGGAATAAACCCCACTTGTTGTTATCACCGAATTTAGTCGAACCATCACGACGCATGTTCACTGTAGCGAAATACTTGTTCATTAACGAGTATTGAGCACGAGCTAAGAAAGAAACTAATTTGTATTCGTTTTTGTAAGAATACAATAAAGAAGGATTCGTACGAATACCTAAACCAGAACCAATGTTATCAGCACCAAACGCATCTGTTAAGAAGTTGTTGTTAGCAGCACCGAAACCGTCGTTAACTACATCTTGGTAAGTATAACCTCCTAATAATGTCAAAGTAGACACATCAGATAATTTCTTAGTCCAGTTCAAAGTAGCTTCTAATTGCTTATCCGTTACTGAGTTCAATGAACGAGAAGCAGAGTTTCCACCTACAGTAGACAATAAGTTACCTGGAGTAGTTGAAGCGAAATAAGAGTTGTTCGCGTTTTGAGTACGTAATGTACCTGAAACGTTGAATACTAAACCATCTAAGATAGTATAAGCAGCAGATGCATTGAATAAGAAATCTTGTAAACGTTGTGTGTTAGATTTCTTCTCTAAAGCCGCTAACGGGTTAAAGTTTGCGAATGTACCTGGCAATTGGAAATAATTTCCGTTTGCAGCATAAACTGGATCAGTTGGACGCATGTTCATGGCAAAACCTACTGCACGGTTATCCGAGAATGTACCGTTTGTTTGCATAGCTGACATGTTAAATTTCATCATCAACTTACCATCTAATGCCTTAGCATCTAAGTTCAAACGACCTGTTAAACGATCTTTAGCTGAACCGATCAATGTACCAGTTTGGTCTAAATAACCTACTGAAGCACGGTATGATAAATTTTCTGAACCGCCAGAAACACCTACGTTGTGGTTTTGAGAAACCGCAGTACGTGTAATAACGTCTAACCAATCTGTGTTAGCACCGTTGTCATCAAATGTTTGCTTGTATTTCGATGCAGCAGCACGGAATTCAGCAGCGTTTAATAACTCAGGACGTTGAGAAATAGTCTCAGCACCTACATAAGCTGAATAATCAACTGTAGGAGCACCTGATTTACCACGTTTTGTGTTGATCAAGATAACACCATTCGCACCACGAGAACCGTAGATAGCAGCAGAAGATGCATCACGTAAAACGTCCATAGATAAGATATCTTCTGGAGCAACGTTTTCGATAGGAGCACCAATCACACCGTCAATTACGTATAATGGCTCTGAACCTGCGTTCAATGAACCTGTACCACGTAAACGAACAGTTGGACGAGAGTTAGGATCTCCTGAAGACTGCGTAATTACTAAACCAGCCACTTTACCTTGAGCAGCAGCTAATGGGTTAGTTACTACACCCGCGTTAAATTCACGAGAACCTAAACTTGTTACAGTTCCAGAAATCTCTTTACGCTTTTGTGTACCGTAACCTACTACCACAACTTCCTCTAAAGATTTGTTGTCTGCAGCTAAAGAAACGTTTACTACAGAACCTGTAGCTTTTACTTCTTTAGAAGTATAACCTACGAATGTGAACACTAAAGTGCTTCCACTTCCTGCGTTTACTTTATAGGTACCGTTAATGTCAGTTTGAGCACCTTTTGTAGTACCTTTAACAGTAACAGAAACACCAGGGATTGCTGAGCCATCAGCAGCATCAGTAACTTTCCCTGAAACCACATCTTGAGCAAAAGCACCCAAGGAAATTAATAGTGCTACAGCAACACTAAAAGCTTGCTTGAAGCCTAGGTTACTAACACTTGATCGCACAAGGCGACCCACTCTTTTGTAAGAATGAATCATAAGTGAAAAATTAAGGGTTAAAAATGATTAATGATTCTTGTAGGTCTTGTTCTTATTCCTTTAATATATAGAAGACAGAGTTTCTGCTGGCCGAAGCCTTCTGAAATGCCCTTGTAATCGTTTACACAAGGAGACTAATTTCAAAACCTTCACAAAAAAAGTAAGAATAAATTGAATAAAAAAATGAAAATAGATAATGAAACGATGACTTTAGGGCCACAAATTGTACTTAATCTAGATTTTGTTGAAAGCTAGCACAGTATAGGACAGAATCTGAAAATAATCTAATTGTTAGCTAATTATAAACAGAGCCCCTATTTCAAAGTCATTTTTAGACCAAAACCTCCAAAACAGCTCGCATTCGATTGTATTTTTTCAATAGAAACTTTTTTGAAAAAAAAATCACTTTTTTTTCGGTAATCTAATGCCAAAAATAATTTAGGATAAAATTAGAATAATACAATTAAAACAGTGCTACACTGTTGCGTCGGAGTTCAAGGCACCGGATCATGACCACTTCCTCCCCAGGGATGGCAACTACCTACCCGTTTCAAGGTAAGACGTAAACCTTCGATTAGGCCGTGCTTTTGAAAGGCTATCTTAGCATATTCAGAACAGGTAGGCGTGTAGCGGCAGGAATTAGGAAGAAAGGGAGAAATCATCCCTTGGTATAAGCGAATGAAGACTAGAAAAAAGAAAACAAAAATCCGCTGTATCATAGGGTTTGAAATAAGGCCTTTTCTGATTAAATTGCTTTTAAATTTAACAAATACATTTCGCAATTTCGCATATGAATCGTAGGTCTTTGGCTCTTAGTATTTTGGCATCCTTATTCTGCATGGCCTCCTGCAATAATGTTCCTGGTCATTTTTTTGCCAAAAACAGCGCGGTCGAAAAGAGAAACGATAGTATTGCGAGTTTATTTGACCCTAAAATAGCGCAGCAAAAAGCGATTAAACTCGATACCTTCTTTAAAACCTTACAAAAGAAAACAGGATTCAATGGTACCGTGCTAGTCGCACAATATGGTAAGATTATTTACAAACGCGCTTTTGGGATTGCGAATAACTTCACGAAAGCACAATTAAGTACGCGAACTCCCTTTCAATTAGCCTCCGTTTCTAAGCAATTCACCGCCGTTTCCATCTTACAATTGATGGAACAAGGGAAATTAAAACTCGATGATCGAGTAGAACAACACATCCCCGGTTTTCCCTACGATTCCAGCATCACCATTCGCAGCTTATTGACACACAAGTCTGGCCTACCTAATTACGCCTATTGTTTGGATAAATACTATGACAAGAAAGCCCCGTTAACAAATGCCAAAGTGGTCGAACTGTTCAACAAAATCAAACCGGGCATCGATTACCACCCGAATCGCCAGTTTCATTACAATAATACCAATTACATTTTATTGGCTTATATCGTAGAGCGCATTAGCGGTAAAGGTTTCAGGGAATACGTAAAAGAAAACATTTTCACGCCTGCGGGCATGAGCGAGTCTTTTGTATATGATCCGCAACACCCGGAATTACTTAAAAAATCGGCTACTGGCTATCAACCCAAACGTTCCGGACTTGCCGTGGTAGGTTTCGACCATTTAGATGGTGTTACCGGGGACAAAGGAATTTATTCTACGGTGGAGGATATGTTTCTTTGGGACCAGGCTTTGAATTCAGAAACGGTAGTCAAACTTAGCTCCTTAGCGGAAGCATTTACACCACAACATACGAAGCCTAAAGTCCTTGCAACGAACTACGGCTTAGGCTGGCGATTGAAGCAACTTGAGAATGGAGAATGGCTTACTTACCACACAGGCTGGTGGCACGGATTCAAAAATTATTATTTGCATAATCAAAAAGACAATTCGGCTATTATCATTTTAGGTAATATGGCGAATCATTCGTTAGCCAAAGTCAATATCGTTCAATCCATCTTGTATCCTGAAAAAGCGAAATTCTTCCTGAAAGGAGAAAATCTCCCAGCAGAAAGCGAATCTTCAGGAGGCAATTAATTAAACAAACCATGAAAAATCTATTTATTGCACTGTTTTGCCTAGTAGCCACCTCGGCTTTCGCTCAATCAGAAGACGAGGGCATTAAATCTGCCATTACTTCTTACACGGAAGGTTTCACAAAAGGCGACACAGCTAGCCTTGGCCGTGCTTTCGCAAGCAATGCACTACTGAGAAACCTCAATACCACGACTGGAAAAATCACAGACACCCCTTTGCGTAAATTCATCGCAGGTATGCCAGCAGGCGGCGCAAAAGCAACTGGAGCTCTATTAAATTACTCTTATGCTGGAACTTCGGCGGTAGCGACAGTGGAATTCAAGTTTGATGATTTCAAGTACATCGATTTACTAAGCTTAATTAAAATGAACGACGATTGGAAAATCGTTTGTCGCGTATATAGTCGGGTGCCTTTAGATGTTAATCTGGCGACGGGTCAGGGTGCCAAAACAGGTGCAACGAAGTCCACTCCTACAAAAGCAGCTGCACCGGTTAAGAAAGCGGTGGCGAAGCCGAAGGCGGATGATGGATGGTGATAAATTTCTTCTCCCTGCTTAAAACGGCGCAAGCACATGTTTTGTAGCAGGGAGAAGAAATTTATCTCTGGAAATAGGTGGCGATTTTTGACCCCAATCTAAAACTTATTTCAGAAAGAGATTAAAACTAAAATACCCCGTAGAAAATATGTGCTCGCGCCATTTTCAAGGGGTATTTTAGTTTTATGAGGCCAAGAGCCCTTTTTATTTTGGATAGTTCTTTAGAGGCTCCGCAAAAAACATGTGCTTGCGCCGTTTTTAAGGAGCCTCTAAAGAACTACCAATAAATAGGCCCTTTACCGAGATATTTCTCCGCAATCGGCTTATAATACTCCTTCAATTCCTCATACACAGGAATCACAGGAGATTTGGTATACAAATCATATTGATTGAAATCGCGGATCCACTCGAGGTATTGCGAGTCTTTATCGTTCAGCAAAGCTTTGTAGCTACCGCCTGAGTGCCATGGGTAGAATGAATGATACCGAATCATGGCCATTCCTGCTTCTGGGATAGTATTCTCTTGGTGATTACGTAGTATTTGGAATAAATATTCATCGTGTCCCCAGGCTAGATGAACGTTATCTAGACCACATCCTGCTTCGTAAACTCCTAATTCGGTATTGTAGCGAGGGTCTTGCATGTCCGGATTCAAGGCATTGAACTCTGGATAGACACAAGAGTCTGGCAATTTACATCCTATGACAAATACATCTCCTACTAATCCCCATTGTTCGGCTTGTGAAGTGCCGTCTTCGTCTGAACCGAATAAGTACATGGCCTTTCCGAGGTCATGAATTAAACCGACTAACTGCATCCAGTCGGGGCGATTGTCCGCGCGCATACCTTCTGCAGATTGCAATAGGTGAATGATGTTAGGTAGATTTAAATCAGGATCGGAAACATCGACGAGGACGTTTAGGCGCTCCATCATTTCCCAAAGATCCATGGGACGTTCGAATGTCAGGTATTTGGCCTTCATGCGCTGAACGTAGTCGTAGGTTTGGCGAGAGCGCATTTTGCGGTAATGTTCTTTTACGGCAGCGGTGATATCACCTTGATCGTAATTTCTAAACTGCTCTTTTTCTTTAATAGGGGTTTCCATAGTCCTAGATTTTGGACCAATTTACAAAAAGGCTACGAAAAATGAAATTAGGACTTCATGATCAACAAGATGATCGCGCTAGCTAGCATCAAGAGGCCCATCGCAAAGAAGATCGATGGATTTAAACCGGGAACCGTATTTTCAGCTAAAGAGGCTTCGTAGGGATTCTCGGAAAGGTAACGAACGGGGATTTCTTGCCCTATTTCACAGTTTTTGGCCAAACCTTTATCCGCTTCGCGTCTAAATTCCAAACCGTTCACATAGTAAGAGACAATTGGGAAATAAATGGGGAAGCGACCGCTGTGGTCATCGCGGGAATAACGCTTCGAAATTTCGACGATTTTGCCGTAGGTCATTTTCGAATTATGTATCCACTCTTTTCGCTTTTTGAAAAGGACTATCCCAAAACCAATTAATACCAAGGAGATCACCGTAAATGCTCCCAAAAACAAGGGCATCGATCCGTGAAATTCTCCTGTTGGCCGCGCCGATATTAATAAGATTCCGAACATAATGAGTGGCTGAATACATTTCAGTCCTCAAAAAAACGATAAATAATACGGTTTATCAAATAAGTAAACCCCGGGAGAAAAGCGGAGCCAAGTAGTGTTTTTGGGGGATAAAATGAGATTTTTGCCATAATCCCAAAAAGCCGATACAAAAACAGACTTGTCTTTCGGAAAAATGAAAAAAATACGGAAAACAGGTATAGGAAAACCGACAAAAAGCCCGAAAAATATATTTTCAGAAAATTTTAAATTTCGCACAAATTTGTATTTTTGGTCTCTCTAAACCTAAAAAAAGATGAAAAGTAGCGTAAAATTCCAACTCATGTCCATGATGTTCCTGATGTTTTTCGGATGGGGCGCCTGGTATGGTCAAATGAGTAAATACTTATTAGATAATCTTCACGCTACGGGTGATCAAGTAGGGAATGCTTACACCACTTTTGCGATTGCTTCCATCTTTGCCCCTTTCTTCGTGGGCTTGATTTCAGACCGCTTTTTTGCTGCTCAAAAAGTCATGGGCTTTTTAAATATTTTGGGCGGTGTGATCCTCTACTTCTTGAGCTTAGAAAGAGACCCTGAAGCCTTTTTCTGGTATATCTTAGCCTATACACTTTGCTTTGCCCCTAATTTGGCCTTATCGAATTCGATTGCAATGAACCAGATGTCTAATCCAGAAAAGGAATTCCCTACGATTCGCGTGACAGGAACGATTGCTTGGATAGTGGTGACTAATATTATTGGATTTTATGCGCTGGGAGACAAGGTGGCCATTTTTGAGATCGCGATGTACACTTCCTTCCTTCTAGGAATTTACTCGTTTACCTTACCTAATACGCCTCCTAAAGCTGATAAGAATGCGTCAGTAGCACAGATTTTGGGTTTAGATGCGCTGAAACTTTTTAAAGACCGTTCTTTCTTGATCTTCTTTATTTCTTCGATTTTGATCTGCATCCCCTTGTCCTTCTATTATGCGATGGCAAATCCATCCTTAACGGATGCACATATGAGCAATGTAGAGAACAAAATGTCTTTAGGACAGGCTTCTGAAGTGATTTTCATGCTGTTAATTCCGATTGCCTTTACCCGATTAGGTGTAAAGAAAATGCTTGTCGTGGGTTTAGTGGCGTGGATTATTCGATTCCTTTGCTTCGGTTATGGGGATGGAATTTCAAGCGAATGGATCCTGTATATCGGGATTATTCTGCACGGCGTTTGCTACGATTTCTTCTTTGTGACCGGACAGATTTATACGGACCAAAAAGCCGGCGATAAAATCAAAAATTCCGCACAAGGTTTAATCACGTTTGCCACCTATGGCATCGGAATGGGCATCGGATCGAAGCTATCAGGAATCGTATTAGATTATTATACTATAAATGACGTCAAGAATTGGCAAGCGGTTTGGATGGTTCCGGCTGCGATTGCAGGAGTCGTTTTGCTGCTTTTCGTTTTCTTCTTTAATGAAAAAAAGACTACGTATTCTTAATCTTCCGTAGCATAAACGGCATAATCGAAGGAAAGAAACGCTTGACGAATAGGCCAAATCCTTCGAGGAAACCTCCGACAAAGAATTCATTTTTCTGTGCTAGCACGGCTTGCAAGATTTTCTGTGCGGTGACGTTGGGATCTAAGCCTTTGGCCTGATTCGGATCCATCTTTCCGTATGCCTCCCCATTCTCGTTCATCGCGTGAAGGGAAATATTCGTCCTGATGTAACCCGGCAAAATCGTGGTCACGCGAATGCCATCATTGAAAACCTCCGCGCGAACTGAATCAAAGAATCCGATTAACGCGTGTTTCGTCGCACCATAAGCGGCTCTGCGCGGCGTAGAAATACGTCCAGCGACCGAAGCAATCGGAACAAAAACGCCCGATTTTTGGGCGGTAAAGACAGGCAAAACAGCCTGTGTCAAAGAGACAATCGAAAAGAAATTCACCTCAAAAAGACGGCGATACACGTCGAATTCCGTATCTTTTACAAAAGAACGCTGAGAAACTCCGGCATTCAAAACCAAATAATCGATACGACCATAGGTTTGAATGACATCCTGCACGCGATCTGCGTGTTCTGACAGCGATAGCATGTCGAAAGGGAGCACGTACCCATTGCCGCAAGCTTTGGCCACCCGCTGCAACTCTTCTTCTCTGCGAGCAGACAACACTAAAAGCGCGCCTTCCGCCGCGAAAGCATAAGCTAAGGCTTCACCGATTCCAGAGGATGCCCCCGTAATCCAAACAACTTTATTGTGAAATTTCATGGGATGCGAGTTTAGCTTCTAAAGCTTGGAAGAAATCGGCCATCGGATTGACTTCGAGGCGTTGTAATTTCTGCCACAATCGAACGGCCTTGGTCATCAAGCCACTTTCGATTAAGAATCCATCATGCCCATACAGGGAGTCGATGACGTGGAAAGAGGCACCAGGAATGTATTTAGCCAAAAACTCTTGCTCCACAATCGGGAACAAGGCATCAGATTTAATACCAATGACCAGGGTTTTTGATTGAATCAATTTTAATGCAGCGATGGCTCCGCCACGATTTCTACCCACATCCTGCGAATCCATCATTTTCGATAATTGATAATAGGAAAAGGCATTGAAGCGTTGGGCTAATTTTTCGCCTTGGTAGCGTTGATAGGAAACGGCACGAAGGGAAGAACCATAGGTATTTTCCTTACGGGCTTGCGTAATCTGATAGGTTTCGTAATTCCGATAAGAGATCAAAGCGGTCGCACGAGCAGCCTTCATTCCTTCTAAACCGGCTTTAGGCTGTGATTCCTTCCAAGAGGGGTCGACTTCGATGGCCATTCTTTGGGACTCATTAAAGGCAATTCCCCAAGGTGAATGCACGGCGTTCGTCGCTACTAAAATCAGGTTTTCGATCAAACCGGGATTCACAATCGCCCATTCCACCGCCTGCTGACCTCCCAGGGAACCACCGATGCAGGTTTTGATGCGATTGATCTTCAATTCCTTGCGCAGAATCTCGAAACTAGAAACCACGTCGCGAATCGTCACGTCCGGAAACGAGTGAAAATAAGGCTTTCCAGTTCTCGGATCCACCGTTAAGGGGCCAGACGAACCATAATGAGAACCCAAAATGTTCACACAGACGATTAAATTGTTTTCTGGATTGAATAACTTTCCGGGGCCTACGAGCCCTTGCCACCATTCTGCCACATCGTGACTTCCGGTGAAGGCGTGGCAAATCCAGACCACATTGTCTTTTTTAGCATTGAGTTTGCCCCAGGTTTGGTAAGATAAATCCAAAGCAGGTAATTCACCCCCTAATTCAAGGGCAAATGGGGACGCGGAATGAAAATGATGAAACTCAGCTTGCATGCACAAAATGGTTTATATTTCCCTAAACAGGCACCGCCTGGGGTAGGAATTAGCACCGGGGTCTGCTTTGCAGACGGGTTGCCAGAAGTTCACTGAGCCTAGTCTCTCCCTTCTTCTTTATAAATCAACAAGCGAGGCTTTTTGATTTGAGGATGCAATTAACAGCCGAAATCGCTTTTTTCCAAAAACTTTGCCGATTAATTCCTTTCTACCGATATTTGTCCCATGTTAAAAATGGCAATTTTTTACGGTCTTCTAGGTGGTATTCTGTATGCTCTTGCACAGACATCTTTCCTAACCTATTTACACCCGGACTTGAAATTCATCTTTGTCTTTCTGTTGTTCCAAACCTATTTGACCTTCAACCTCGCTCAACTCGGTTTAAAAAACGAAGGCGAGAAATTCATTCCTTTTCAGATGATTTCCTTGACGATTCGCTTTATTTTAAGCGTCGTTTTTATCGGTTTCTTCGCCTATATCCACACCCCAAACCTTGTCTTGTTCGTCAGCAACTTTTTTGTACTCTATTTATGTAGCACAAATTTTGAAATTTTTGGTTTGCTTCGTAACTTGCGACGTTTTTAGAAAATAGCAAGATTAATGTTTCAGATGCAGGTCAAGACTTCAACACAAAAAATGTACTTTTCGAATATACTACTAGGGCTTTTCTTAAGCTTTATTAGCTTTAATGTGTTCGCAAACGAACCAGTTGTAGCGCACGATTCTGCTCACGCAGATACGGCGGCTCACGCAGCTACTCCTGCAGCTCATGAAGCTCCATCTGAAAAATTTGATCCAGGTAAATTAATTCTTCACCACATTGCGGATGAGCACGATTGGCATTTCTTTACGATTGGCCATTTCCATGCGACTTTACCTTTGCCTTGCATCGTGTACACAACATCAGCAGGTGTTCAAGTATTCTCGTCATCTAATTTCAAAAACGAACACCATGAAGAAATTCCTTACAACGGATTCGTTTTAGAGCACGGAAAGATACACGCAGAAAATGGCGAGAAAGTTTATGACTTTTCTATCACGAAGAACGTAGCTTCTTTGTTGCTTTCAGCGGTTTTATTATTGACTATCTTCATCGGTATTGGTCGCAAATACAAGGAAAATCCTCACAGAGCTCCTAAAGGAATGCAATCGATGTTCGAACCGATCATCATTTTCGTTCGCGATGAAATTGCGAAGAATAACATTGGCGAAAAACACTACCGTCGTTTCATGCCGTATTTATTGACGATCTTCTTCTTTATTTGGTTTAATAACATGTTAGGTTTAATTCCCGGTGGAGCTAACTTAACGGGAAATATCGCGGTAACCTTAGTGTTAGCGATCATTGCCTTCTTTGTAACGAACTTCAATGGCCGTTCTACATATTGGACGCACATCTTCGCGATGCCAGGTGTTCCTAAGTGGATGTTAGTTATTTTAACGCCGGTAGAGATCGTAGGTATTTTCATGAAGCCTTTCTCTTTAATGGTTCGTTTGTTTGCGAACATTACAGCGGGTCACATCATTTTATTAAGTTTAGTATCCTTGATTTTCATTTTTGAAAACGCGGCTTTAGGTCTAGCAGTAGTCCCTTTCTCGCTTTTCATGAACGTAATTGAGCTGATTGTTGCCTTCATTCAAGCCTTCATCTTTACGATGTTAGTTTCGACTTATATCGGAGCGGCGGTAGAAGAGCATCACCATTAATTTGTAAATTATTTTTTTTATATAAACCCAAATCGTATGTCTATTTTATCGATTTTATTAGAAGTTTCTGTAGGTCTTGGTCTTGCAGGTATTGGTGCTGGTTTAGCTGCTTTAGGAGCTGGAATGGGTATCGGTCGTATCGGTGGTTCTGCCATGGAAGCTATCGCTCGTCAACCAGAAGCGTCTGGAAAAATTCAAGGTGCGATGTTAATCGTTGCTGCCTTCGTTGAGGCGGTTGCGTTATTCGCTGCTGTAATTTGTCTATTGGTTACTTTGAAATAAGAAACCAATCAGAATCTCCAAAGGGTTAGCCTTTGCATCCGATTCTACCCCATTTAAAACGCAATTTGGTTTACATTAGGTGCCAAATTGCGTTTTTTGACACGATTTACAAAAAAATTAACATACTATGGAGTTAATCACCCCAGACTTTGGACTTATCTTCTGGCAACTAATTGTCTTTGGAATCTTATTCTTCCTTTTAGCCAAATTTGCTTGGAAACCAATCATTCAATCGTTAGCTGAACGCGAGCAATCGATCGACGAGGCGATCAAATTATCTGAAACAACACGTGCTGAAATGGCCGAATTGAAAGCAGGTAATGAGCAATTAATCACTTCAGCGCGTGCTGAACGTGATGCGTTGATCAAGCAAGCGAAAGAGGCATCCGATGCGATGATCTCTCAAGCTAAATTAGATGCACAAACAGCCGCTAACCAAGAAATCGAAAAAGCGCGCGTAGCCTTCGAACAAGAGAAAGCAAGTGCTGTAGCAGCCATCCGTAAGGAAGCGGCTTCTCTTTCGTTAGACTTAGCGGAAAAAGTGTTAAAAAGCCAATTAAAAGACAAAGCAGCTCAGGAAAAATTAGTGACTGAGTGGATGGCTGACGTTAAATTATCTTAATCGCATAGACCATGTCAGAATTAATTGTAGCTCACCGTTACGCTAAATCCCTGCTAGACTTCGCGATCGAAAAGAACGCAGTAGAGGCAGTAGCTAAAGACATGATAGATTTCGCAGAAACCTGCGACGCCAGTCACGAATTAGTGTTAGCGCTAAAGAGCCCAATCATTAAGCATTATACGAAATTAGCTATCCTAGCGAAGCTATTTAAGGATAAATTCAATCCAGTTACCTACGGAATCTTCGTGATCATCACGAACAAAAACCGCGAGAAGATTCTTCCTGCTGTGGCAAAGGAATTCATCTCGATGTACACGGATTACAAAGGAATCCAAAAAGCAACCGTTACTACAGCATCTAGCTTAACAGCAGATCAAAAAGCAACAGTAGCGAAAATCGTTAAAGACTACACCGGTAAAGAAGTAGAATTGATCGAACAAATTGATGAAAGCCTGATCGGTGGATTCATTTTGAAAGTAGGTGACCAACAGATCGATGATTCGATCAAGCGGAAGCTGAACGATTTGAAAGTTTCTTTAGCATCTTAATCGAAAGGCCTTGGAAACAAGGCCTTTTTTTATCTCTCCTCCATGAAAAAATTCTCGCTCTTTTTCGGCTCACTTATTGCTGGACTTTCTGTTGCCATAGGCGCTTTTGGGGCACACGCGTGGAAGGACTATTTACGCGAGATTAATCGCCTAGAAACATTTGAGACAGCAGCACGCTACCAAATGTATGGAGGAATTACGTTGTTGATCTTGGGAGTTTGGCAAATGAACTTTAGCAATAAACACCTGAAGACAGCGGCCTATTTTCATTTTGCCGGCTGCATTATCTTTCCGGGTTCTTTGTATTTGATCTGCTTGACTAATCAGGGAATTTTCGGAGCCGTGGCGCCAATTGGCGGATTGTGTTTCCTCATGGGATATGGACTCATGATGTGGTCCATCTTTAAGAAGTAATTAGTGGCGCATCACTAATTCAAGGCTTAACCATACGATCTCTCCCATCGTTTGGCACTTCAAAAAGCGATTATCTTCATAATGCTTCGCTAGTTCTGTTTTCAATTGTTCCACATTTTCAGGCGGCGCGATCTCATCTTTTGCCATCACGTTCATTAAATCGTACACGCGTTGACTCTCTGACTTCAAACGAGAGGAAATCATCGAGCGTTCTTCGATCTGGTATTGCCAAACCGATTCAGGCGTCATATACTTCATCCCTAGCTCAATCAGGGCGTTATTTTGCTTGAAATATTGCGGTAAATAGACCGTTTTCTTGCCTTCGTAACACTGCTGATCAAAGTCAATCGGACGAATCCGGTAATAAATCTCCTCAAAATCCGGCGTCGTAATAATGACAAAGTTAGCGCTGTGCATATCGCCCAATAATTGAACGAGACAGCGCTCGTTAAACTTCACAAATTCCTTCGCTAAACGAATAGGCGACTCTAAATCCGTCTCCAAATCCTGCTTTAAAAAGGCATCGCCTGGCACTCCAGCAATATGCTCCTCGACCAATGTATTCTCATGGGTGACATAATTGATCCGATTTGGCGATAAAATATGCTCTAATTCCAGGCCATACACGCGAGAGGCATCCGCGATTTTAATGTAGAAATAATCAAAGTTATCATTCACCCGGTTCACAATCCGAATCCGAAAGGGATGCGTGTTGCCATAGGTGCAATAATCCACCCGATCAATCACTAAGTGCTTGATTACCTCCTCGTTACCATCCGTTTTTAAATCCGCGTAGATCTGCTTCAACGCCTCATACACCTCTTCCTGATCTCCTGGCGAATAAAAGACGGTCTCCCAAAGCGTATCCACCTCATTCTTATCATACAGCACAATCGCATTATCATAGCGTAACAAATCCGCATAACTGATATTCATCGCGTGCTCCCGGTTGTATTTATGCAAATACCGCCTCAGCTGCTGATTAATCCGATACAGATTTTTCTTCTTCGAGATGAGCGCCATTATTCTGTGTAGTCTAGTGATTTACCGAACGTTTCTTTCAACTGAATAACAGAGTAGATGGCCAAAGTAAAGCATAAAACTCCTACATAAGCGGCAGCGTGAATCAAGCCAACCGATGGAATCAAAAATTGAAAGAGCAAGGAAATGGGAATCAAGGCGCCTCTCACGAAATTAGGCACCGTCGTTGTCACTGTCATCCGTACATTCGTCCCAAACTGCTCAGACGAGAAAGTCAAAAATACAGCCCAATATCCTCCAAAGAAGCCTAAAAGCGTTATCATCACATAGGCATGCGTCGTCGTAATGTTAGACATCCCAAACAGATAATACACGCAAATACCCACGGCGATAAATAAATACGTTAAAACCGCCTTTCCTCGGCTTTTCAGCCACTGACTTAAGGCACCCGAGGCAAAGTCTCCTAATGCAAGTCCTAGATAGCAAAACATAATCGCATCGCCTCCGCTAATTTTTCCGTCGATACCGATGAGTTTGGAGATTTCTGGCGCCGAGAAAACGAGAATTCCGATAATATACCAGATGGGCAAGCCCATCAAAATGCAATACAAGTATTTCTTGAAGGTAGCACCATTCGAGAATAGCTGAAAGAAATTGCCCCTTTTAACCGTTGAATCCATCTCCGTATACATCGAAGATTCAAAAGTCCCCAAGCGCAATAACAGAAGGGCTAATCCCATTCCACCACCAATAAAATAGCAAGATCGCCACCATTCAGGATCCGAACTCAAACCGGCAATAATGGGCGCAAATACAGCTCCTGCCGCACCCACACCAGCAATGATTAAAGTCCCGATGCCTCGCTTGGAGGGAGGTAAGGTTTCATTCACCAACGTAATCCCGGCACCTAATTCCCCCGCTAAACCTATCCCAGCGATAAAACGCAAAATAGCATACATATTCAAATCCGTCACTAATCCATTTAGGGCGTTAGCAGCTGAATACAAAAGAATAGACCCGAACAAAACCGATTTACGTCCTTTCTTATCGCCATAAATACCCCACAAAATTCCACCCAGCAACATCCCGCCCATCTGCACATTCATCAGGTTTAAGCCTTGATTCAACAAGTCATCCCCTTTCAGGCCAAGGCTAATCAGGCTTGGATTTCTAACCACAGAAAACAAGATGAGGTCATACACATCCACGAAGTAGCCGAGTGCGGCGACGGCGATGAGCATTTTGGCTTTGGCAGAAATTGTTTCGTTTTCCATACTAGCGAGAAAGCATATCAGACCGGTG
This sequence comes from Aquirufa antheringensis, assembly GCF_004307425.1. Lineage (GTDB taxonomy): Bacteria > Bacteroidota > Bacteroidia > Cytophagales > Spirosomataceae > Aquirufa > Aquirufa antheringensis. Next base: position 229,874 of record NZ_SEWZ01000001.1, on the reverse strand, counting down.
AGAGTCTAACTTTAAAAAGATAAATAGTAAAATAGTGAAGGACCACAAAGAGGACCCGCCGTAACTGAAGAAAGGCAAGGGTATCCCCATAATGGGCATCAAACCGATCGTCATCCCTATATTAACTAAAAAGTGAAAAAACAGAATTCCTACTAATCCGAAGCCATAGGCCCGGGCAAATCGAGAACGCTGCAAGTCCGCTAAATACATCAATCGCCACAGGAATCCCAAGAAGAAAAGTATCATCAACATCACTCCCACGAATCCATGCTCTTCCCCTATCGTACAGAATACCATATCCGTGCTTTGCTCCGGAACGAAATCAAATTTCGTCTGAGTACCGCCTAAAAATCCTTTGCCCCAAAATCCACCTGAACCAATCGCAATCTTCGATTGCGTCACCTGATAACCCAAACCGCGGGGATCAAAACCAGGATCAATCAAGACGCGAATTCGATTCCTTTGGTGCTCTTTCAACACATTATTCACTACCCAATCCACTAATAAGGCCAGCGTCATAATACCCGCTATACCCCCAGATAAGCGCAAATAGGTCTTAGGATCGCGTTGCATGTAAATGGGCATAAATAAGACTAAAAGTCCTGCCATAAGCAACAGTACTAAGAAAATCACCCAAGCCTTGACTAACAGAGCAGATACAAACAAGACAATGCCCCCAATAAACAAGGCTGGATACGCTCCCGGCAATCCTTCTCGATATAAAAGAATCATAAAAGAGGCGAACACAAGGGCAGACCCCGTCTCATTGGAACCGATAATCAATACCATCGGTATGCCGATGATGAGCGCCGCTTTCCATTGAAAAGGGAATTTCGTCAAATTAACTAAGGGGTCGTTGAGGTATTTAGCAAGTAAAAGAGCCGTGGCTGTTTTCGCAAACTCCGCCGGCTGAATCGTCACAGACCCAAATTTAAACCACGAATGGGATCCATTAATGGTTACCCCTAGAAAAGGAACGGCGATTAACAACAGCAATAAACCGAGGTAAATAAAGAGGGCAAAGGATTCGAAAAAACGAAAATCAATCACCAAAATGCAGACGATTAATACGAAGCTTGTCCCGATCCACACGAGTTGCTTGCCGGCATTGGAATTATAAAAAGCAGCATCAGAAAAGGCCAATGGCGCATCTGGGCTGTATACGGCCGAATAAATATTCAACCAGCCTAAACCCACGAATAAGACATAGAATCCCACAGTGATCCAGTCAATCCGGCCTTGTATGTGATTCGAATCTGTCATTTTTTCGTGGAATCTGGAGCTGCCTTTTTACGCACTACGCTATACACATTAGGCAGGTAATTCATATTCATAAACTTGGTTTCCACCGCCTTGCGGTCGACTTTCCGTTTCAAGTATTTTTCCACCACTAAAGAAGCAATCGGTGCCGCCGCAGATCCACCAAAACCGGCGTTCTCCACAAACACCGCAATGGCAATCTTCGGGTTATCACGAGGGGCGAAGGCGATGAAGATGGAGTGATCTTTGCCTTTTTGGTTTTGGGACGTACCCGTCTTACCCACCATCTTGATATCCGGAATGCGACCATCTGCCTCTACCGTTCCATGCGTTACCGCATCTTCCATTCCGTCGATGACGACATTGAAATATTTTGATTCCACCCCTACCTTCACCGGCGTCTTGTAGAAAGGATCAATTGATTTCTGAAGTCCCACACCTTTCACCACGTGCGGCGGTATGTACCAGCCTCTGTTCGCAATAATCGCCGCTAAATTGGCCATTTTCAAAGGACTCACCACGATTTCGCCCTCTCCAATACTAATCGAGTAAATATTCGAGAACTTCCACATCTTTTCGCCTTTATAGACGGAATTATAATATTCCACATTGGGCAAAATCCCCTTCTTCTCATTCCCTAAATCGACCCCTAGTTTACGTCCAAAGCCGAAGTTAGCGACTAAATCTGACCAACGCTGCAAACCTTTAGCGGAGCGTTCGTAGGTATCACCTGTCGTATTATCGTAAATCATTTTACGGAAGGCGTGGTAGAAATAGGGGTTACACGAAACCCGAATCGCTCCGCGCAAATCCACCGGTCCATGACCATGGCATTTTACTGGAGCCCCTGCATGGGAAAACACCGTTCCTGGCCCTATAAAGCCTAATTGCTGTCCCACGAGGGCTTGCACTAATTTAAAGGTAGATCCCGGACGATAATAGGCCGATGGCGGACGGTTCAGCAAGGGCTTCATGGGATCTAAAGCAAGCTCCTGGTAGTATTTGGAAAAATTATTCCCCGTTAATTGACTCGCATCGTAAGATGGGGCAGAAACCATCGCCAAAATTTCCCCCGTCGAAGGCTCAATCGCCACTAAACTACCCACCTTATGCTGCATCAAACTATCCGCATACTCTTGAATCGCCAGATCGATGGAGGTGTACAAGTTATTTCCCGAAACCGGATTAATATTCAATGAGCCATTTTTATAATCGCCTTTCTCCACCCCATTGCTATTCACCATGCGGTATTTCACCCCGCGTTGCCCGCGCAAAGTTTCTTCGTAGAATGACTCAATACCAGAAATTCCCACATAGTCACCTTGACGGTAATAATCGTCCCTTTGATCCACTAGGGCATTGGGACTAATTTCTGCTACGTAGCCTAAGGCATTCGAAAAGGAACGCGACTGATAGGTGCGGAAGGCATTGGTTTCAAAAAAGAAGCCTGGAAAATCGACCATCGCATCTTGCACGCTAGCAAAATCTTCCTTGGACAAATGCTTTAAAAACAGACTCGGTTTCACGCGCGAATAGGCACGAGCGCGCTGCGTGGTTTTGATAAAATATTCTTTCGTGACACCGAAAACCCGGCAAAAATGATTCGTATCCTTCACCACCGCTTTGCGTGGAATCATATACAAATCGTATACTGGCGTGTTGTAGACAATTAATTTTCCGTAGCGGTCATAGACTTCTCCCCTAAAAGGAATCTGAATAATCTTGCGAATTGCGTTATTATCTGCGGCTTTTTCATAGGTATCATCGATCACCTGTAGGTAAAATAATTTACCAATGAACAGGAGCCCCACAATACCGAAGAACAAGAAGATGAAATTTCGCCGCTGACTTAACAAGGAAATAAGATTTTAATGACAAAAATAACGAATTATCTGCGCTTCTGCGAACGCTATTTGGGAAGACTTTTGATGAGTGCCAAAAGCGCAAAGGCAATCGATCCCAGCGAGAAAATGATCGTAAACCAAGGCTTGTCAGTGAAAAAATAGGCGTCTAAATAGCGGCCCGCAAAAACGCCCGCTACAATGGTGACGAGCATCTGAAATGCGGCGCCCAAGAATTTTTGGTAAGAATTCATATTCACCTAAATTTATCCAATTTTCGGGAAGATAAATCGTAAATTTGAAAATTGTTCTTTTGAACCTTATGCACCGGAGTCTCGTCATTCTTTTTCTAGCCCTCAGCACTTGGTCTTGTTCACAGTATAGCAACAAGCCCATGGCCGTTGCCTTTCACAATGTGAATGCGAAATACAATGCGATTTGGCAGGCTTCTAGATTAGATAAAGAACTTCAGAAAAAATACTTCTCGGAACGCAAAGAGAGCTACAACTCCATTTTGCCCATCATTATTCCACGCGATTCTAGTTTCAAACAAGGCAACGAAAAGGACATCAAAGAATTGATTCGCAAGGCCTCTTTAGTCATTGACCGGCACCAAAATTCTCATTTCATAATTGACGCCTACCTGTTAATTGCCCGTGGTCGTTTATACCAAAATGACCTAAAAAATGCCATCGAAACCTATAAATACGTTAATTCTCTTGATATCAGACCGGAGGCTTTACTCGCCTTGTACGAAATCTATTTGCAACAGCAGGAATTTAGTTCTGCTGAAAAAATAGAAGAATTCTTGAGCGAAAATCCCTTGAATACAAACGAGAAAAAACAATTTCTCCTCTTGAAAGCCTATTCCTTTCAGCTACTTAATGAACCCATCAAAGCCGTCGCGGTCTTACAAGAGGCTCAGCGCTACCTGAAAAAAGGCGAAGAGAAAGCCCGTATCTCGTTCATTATGGCGCAACTATTGAGCGACAATAATCAGCCTACTTTAGCTGTAGAAAACTACCGAAGTGTCCTAAACAATAAACCGAGTTACGATTTACAATTACAGGCAAACCTGGCTATCCACCAGCAAGAAGGCAATCTAGAGGCCTTGCTCAACATGCTGAAGGACCCTAAAAACGAGGAGAGTAAATCTTTTATTTACGTAAAAATCGGGCAATACTATTACGGGAAAAAAGACTTTAAAAAGGCCAAAGAAAATTGGGAAAAGGGCGGTGAAAATAATCCTAACAAGGGCGAATTATATTATCAATTGGGAGGCTTATTTGCCAAACAAATGAAGGATTACGACCTAGCTGCTCACTATTACGATAGTGCTGCGACCTACCTTGCTGCAAATCACCCGGATTATGCAAAGGCCCAAAAACTTAAAAAGTCCTGGGGAACCTACAGCGGCTTTGCGAAACAAATTAATCTGCAAGATTCCTTGCTCCGCTTAGCCAACCTAAGTCTGGCAGCCTTGCATGAGCTGTTCTTAAAACAGCAAAAGGACACCGTTAAAACCGTGGTGCAGAAAACAGTTGCACCCATTTTTACCCGACGTCCCTTTAACGCAGATCAACAAAACTTCTATTTCAATAATGAGCAAGCCCGCATTCAAGGAGCCATTGAATTTAGTAACCGTTGGGGGAATCGAACGTTGGAAGATTTTTGGAACCTGAAAAATAAAAACACGACACTGGCGCAGACTGTTTCGAGTACTAGTACAGCCGAAAAGACCGTCCGTAAAGAAAGCATTCTCGAAGAAAACTGGCTAAAAGCCATTCCATCGACTCCGGCAGCTCAATTGAAAGCTGGGAAGATAATCGAAGAATCGCTCTTCAAATTAGGCAAATTAGCTCGCTTAGAATTAGGTGAAAATGAATTAGCCCACGTGACGTTAAAACGCTTGCTAACGGAATATCCGAGCACGACCTACGAAGCAGAAGCTTTGTATGTACTCTATTTAAGCAACGAGGGTCCTACAAAAACCAGCTTCCGCTCCCACTTATTTGAACGCTATCCAAGTAGCTATTTTAAGACCATGATTCTCAAATTAGAGAACGGCACCTTAGCTGAAAACAAAGAAATACTGGCGCAAAAGAAATATGAAGGAGCATTTGAGCGTTTTGAAGCTGGCCAATTTGCAGCAAGTTACGAGGCTTGCCTTTTTGCCCAACAAAACTACCCGGGTAGCAAATTGGAAGATAAAATCGTATTTTTAATGGCGCTTTCAAAAGCGGGATTACACGAGACGGCGGAAGCGAAACGAATATTGGAAGAATTTGTCCAATTATTCTCTACTAGCCCTCTGGCGAAAGAAGCCTCTGAAATGCTAAAGCTGATGAACAAATGATAGAACCTAAAAAGGAATCTAAATTGAATAAAATTACCCTCGCCTACAAAATCTTTGGAGGCACTTTCTTATTTGCCATCCTATTTATTGCGGCGGTGAATTATAATTTTTTATGGCTTTTTGGGGGAATGCCCAGCCTTCAGGAATTAGAAAATCCGAAAAGCCAGGAAGCCTCACTCTTGATCTCTGAGGATGGAGAAGAGATAGGCAAATACTTTAGAGAAAACCGCAATCCGGTCGAATTCGAAGAACTTTCTCCTATTTTAATCAATACCTTGATGGCAACCGAGGATGCACGATTTATCAGCCACTCCGGTATCGATGTGCGCTCGATGGCGCGGGTTTTATTTTCCTTTGGGACATCCGGCGGAGGTAGTACCATTTCCCAGCAATTAGCAAAGAACCTATTCCATACTCGTTCGTTAGAATACGGGGAGGACGATCCTATTTATATGGGCTTGCTGATGAAGGTGGGAGGTTTGAAGACGGCGATTGCCAAAATCAAGGAATGGATTCTAGCCATCAAATTAGAGCGTCGCTACACGAAGCAAGAGATTTTGGCGATGTATTTGAATGAGGTCAGCTTTGGTAATAATGCCTATGGTATTCAAGTCGCCTGCAGAACCTATTTCCAAAAAAATGTGCAGACAGTCACCTATCCGGAAGCCGCCACCTTAATCGGACTACTACAAAATCCATCTTTATACGATCCCCGTATTCGCCCAGAACGCACTTTGGCACGTCGCAATACCGTTCTAGGTCAATTAGCCAAATACGAATACCTAACAGAGGAGGATGCCGAAAAGATGAAGGCTGATCCTTTGAATTTGAAATACAAAGTAGAGAATCAAAATACAGGGGCAGCGCCTTATTTGCGCGAGTCGATTCGAAAAGAAATTTTGGGAATCATCCAAGAAATCAACAAAGACCGCCCTGAAGACCAGCAATTAAATCTGTACACCAGCGGATTGCGCATTCATACGACCATCGATTCGCGGATGCAGAAATATGCGCAAGATGCCGTGCAAGAGCACATGAAGACCCAGCAAATTACGTTCAACCAGCATTGGGCTGGCAGAAATCCGTGGGTGAACGAAAAGATGCAAGAAATCAAGGGCTTCATTTCTTCTGCTATGAAGCGGACGCAACGGTACCGCGACTTGATGGAGGCCTATAATAATGATGAGATGCGGGTTTGGGAAGAACTAAATCGCCCTATCAAAATGACCGTTTTCTCTTACCACGGGGATATTGACACGACCTTGAGTCCTTTGGACTCGATGCGCTACTACAAACGTATTCTAAACGTGGGAATGATGTCCATGGATCCAACGAATGGCCACGTGAAGGCCTGGATAGGCGGCATTAATTACAAGTATTTTAAGTATGATCATATCGCCCAAAGTAAGCGCCAGCCAGGCTCTACCTTCAAACCATTCGTTTATGGGGCAGCGATCGAAAACGAAATTGCCACTCCGTGTGATAAATACGTGGATGAACCGGTGACTTTTGGGACTGAGGATGGATTAACAAACGACACCTGGACTCCCCAAAACTCCGACGGCAAATACAGCTACGAAAGTTTAACCCTTCGCCGGGCGATGGGTCGCTCCATCAACACGATATCAGCTAAACTGATGAAATCCTTAGGCGCCAGTAAAATTGCGGACTTTGCCCACAAAGCAGGGATTAACAGCTCACTTTACGAAGGCCCATCCTTATGTTTAGGCACATCCGAAGTTTCCGTTTTCGAACAAGTATCTGCCTACAGTACCTTCGCTAATGGAGGTGAAAAAATTGACCCAATCATCATCCTAAAAATTACGGATAAAAACGGAGTCGTGCTACGCGAGTTTTCTCCTACCGCAAAAGCCGTCATGAAACCTGAAACGGCTTACCTGATGACCTTTATGTTGCAAGGCGCGGTACGCGAACCAGGCGGAACGGCGGAAGGTCTAAACCGCAGTTTTATCGCAGCAGGAAATGAAATTGGTGCTAAAACGGGTACCACTTCGAACTTCTCTGATGGTTGGTTTATGGGAGTTACCCAAAAATTAGTCACCGGCGTTTGGGTAGGCGGAGATGACCGAAGCATTCACTTCAGAAACATTCAACTAGGGCAGGGCGCTAAAATGGCGATGCCAGCCTTCACGAAATTCATGGAAAAAGTCTACAGCGACCGATCGCTCGCTTTAGATGGCTACCAAAAAATGCCTTTTATCAAACCGGAGAACTTAGCCTTTGACTTTAGCTGTGTAGGAGGAATCGGAGGTGATTCCACACTAAACAGCTCAACCGCAACCGCCTTACCTGAATGAGAATTGTAGCCATTATTTTTATTGCCTTATTGACTTTTGCTTGTAGTTCTAAAAAAACAGGAGAAGAGTTAGCCAAAGAAAACTGTAGTTCTTGCCACAAGTTCCCCGATCCGAGTCTTTTGGACAAAAAAACTTGGAACGATAAAGTGCTCGTGGATATGTCCTATCGGCTAGGAATGCGTAATAAATTTGAACTAGCTGCTCAAATTCCAGAGGAGCAATTTCAAACCGCTGTGGCAATGAAAATCTATCCCGACACGCCGGCGATGAGCGTGGAAGATTGGCAGGCAATCGTCGATTATTATGTGACGAACGCCCCAGAAAATCCACTTCCTCAAAAAACCAAAAGTCCTATTTTAACGGCTCCGCTATATTTTAAACAAGAAGACTTCCTTTCCTCAACCCTGCAGGCAGGACACGTTACTTCCGTTAAAATACACCCCACTAAAGCGGAAGCTTGGTTAGGGCTGAACACCAATGAGACGCTTATTCTAGACAGTAAACTTCAGGTCAATTCGACGCTTCGCACGCCTAGTCCTAACGTCCATACGGCCTTTCTACAAAATAGCCATTACTTGTTAAGCGTAGGAAAAATACTACCGAACGATGAAAAATTAGGGGCCTTGTACGAAGTGCAGCACAAAAATAAACTAGTCCCATTAGTCGATGGTTTGAAGCGTCCCGTTGATATGCAAGTAGCTGACTTTAATGGCGATGGAACGATGGATTATTTGATCTGCGAATATGGATTCCAAGCAGGTCAATTAGTTTGGGTTGATGGCAAAACGAAAGAGAGGCATATCTTGAAGTCTCAACCTGGGGCTAGAAATATCCACATTACTGATTATACGAAAGATGGGAAACCTGATATTTTAGTCCTCATGGCAGAGGCGAATGAAGGTGTTTCCTTATTCATTAACAAAGGAAATGGGATGTTTGTGGAGAAACCACTGCTACAATTTGATGTTGTTTGGGGTAGTAGCTACATGGATGTAGTAGACGTAAATAAAGATGGATTCGATGATCTTATCATTTCCAATGGAGACAATGCGGACAATTCTATTGTGAAAAAGGCCTACCATGGTGTCCATCTGTTTTTAAACGATGGTAAGAATAACTTCAAAGAGACTTATTTTTATCCTGCCTATGGTGCCACTAAAACACTAGCACGTGATTTTGATGGAGACGGGGATGTCGATTTAGCGATGATCGCCTTTTTTCCAGAAAATGACCACGGGAAAAACGAATCCTTTTTATATTTCCAAAACCAAGGAAAGCTACAATTCAAAGTCAGTAACTTAAACCTCCCGGATGATGCCCGCTATATGTCAATGGATGCGGGGGATTTCGATAAAGATGGAGATATCGACCTGTTATTAGGAAATTTTCAATTTGGAAAACCAAAGCCAGGCGTTAAATTAACACCTGGCCTTCAGATTAGACTCTTACGAAATACGATTCGTTAATTCAGTTTTGCTCCCTTAGGAAGGAATGCTTGTGCGCTGGCACTTTGGCTTAAATAAGAGGAGCCATAATTCCAATCCATCTTTTGCTTACGACCTTTGAAAGTATAGCTAAATGATTGCCCTGGTTTCACCGCTGCTTTTACGAAGGAACCTAACGGCTTAAATACTTTCAACGGCCCTCTATTCTGCATAGCGATAAACGCCAGTTCTGAACCTACTTGAATACCCACTAGGGATTTTGCATCTGCAGGCACCATCATCCCCGAATTCTGCGCATAAGTAAAGCCTTTGCCATTGCCTAAAAGAACCCCACCATTCGACGCATCATAACGACCCATCGCCACTTCATTGGCAAAGTTATTACCCACAAATAGGATATCTAGATAACCATCCGCATTCACGTCTAAGATTTGCATTCCGTTTAAGGACGACAGCTGCGCCATATCTGGCAAAGCCTGCGCTTTAAAATGCCCCCCCCCTAGATTTTCGATATACATCGAGGCATTTTCAGTGAAAGATAACTTAGTCGCCTTAGCCTTCTCCTTCTCTGTTAAAAAATCATCTTGTGTAATCTTACCATACTCTTTGTAATATACCCAGCGTTGACGCGTCGAATTCAGTTGTTTGTGGACGTCATCTTTGCCAAACAAAGGCGCAGAAACCGGCACTCCAGCCGCACTTTGGAAATAAACGAATGGAAATACATCATATACACCATTTCCATCCACGTCCCCATGCAAAACATCCACAGGCTGCTTCGCATTCGCACGCAACAGCGTATTCTTACCCATATTTCCCGCCACTAAATCCATGTCTCCATCTTGGTCAAAATCCGCAGCCGCCACAGAACCCCAAAGTCCCGTCATCTCCTCTAATCCTGTCTTATCTAATTTCACTAAATGCCCTTTAGCATTTTGATAGATCTGAATAGGCATAAACTCCCCCGCTACTACTAAATCAGACCAGCCATCATTATTTATATCGGTCCAAACCGCATCACAAGCAAGCGCCGGCTTCAACAAATCTGGCGCCCATTGAGCTGTCACATCGGTATATTTAATCAATCCTACTTTCGAATCATTGCGTAATAAACGCGATGGTGTTCCTTGTGGATAAGAGAATGGCACATTACGACCACTTACAAAAAGATCCAAATCCCCATCCTTATCAAAGTCCACCGCTCTCACCGCCGCATTACTTTCTGTGAAATTAGGCAAGGCTGAAACGACTAAAGTGAAGTTTCCTTTCCCATCATTGGCATACACCACATCTTGGAAGCTAGAAGCCCCTATTTGGCCCTCCGTTCCTCCTCTAGCGATGTATAAATCCAAATCCCCATCCTTATCCATATCAATCAAGAGCGAACCTAAATCTTCCCCTAGTTTCTCTTTTTTCTCTGCCAGTCCCTCTAAGAATTTGGCTATAAACTTCCCAGACGGTTGTTGTAAATAGAAAATACCTGAATAAAACTTCGCTCCTCCTACAAAGAAATCCTCTAATTCATCTCCATTCACATCCCCCACTGAAGCCCCTGGACCCAATTGAGACATTTTGAATGGCGTTAAACTTTGGAAATTAAAGTCAATGAAATCATACTCCTTATGCACAACAGTCAATTGCATTTGATCCGTCACATCTTGCATCAAAGGCTCCTGCTGCTGGTACAGTGAAACATAAGGCTGCTTTGCATTGGCCATTTTCACCTGCAAGACTTGATCCACCCCCGGCTTTGTAATCACCTGCATGGAATCATTTGGCCAAATAACCCGCAATTCTTTAATCTTCTGCTTCGTCCCTAAACCGATATGCGCCACCGCTTCTACACTCGATAAATAACCTCTATAAGGCGAATTCTCGTAGTAGAAATACGTTCCATCTGCATAAACACCCTCGATGCGCGTTCCAATTCCTTGGGTATTTTGACCTTTCCCTTCGAACTTAACCCGAAGGAAATGCCCCTTGTCCGCATTTGTTTCTACTGTATTGTTCTTATACACAAATGCCTCGTCATTGATATTATTGACCACATAATCGAGGTCACCATCATTATCTAAATCGCCATAAGATGCTCCATTAGAGAAGGAAGGACGCTGGATTCCCCACGCCGCACTCACATCGTCAAAATGCATTCCTCCCTTGTTTTTAAAGGCATAGTTATTCACCTTAATCACCGGCATTTGTTCTAAAAGAATCGCATCAGAAGCTAATCGTGCAGAGTTCGCCCGGTATAACATAAAATCCCGATCCGTCACGTCACGGGGGAAACCATTCGTGATCATCAAGTCTCGGAATCCATCGTTATCAAAATCCGCTAAAGATGGACACCAACTCCACTCTGTCTCCGCCACTCCTGCCATCAAACTCATTTCTTGGAAGGGGGCAGGCGACCCATCTGCCTTTTTCCCCGCATTTAATTGCAAGGAATTGCGCATATACTGGTAGGTATAGCCGTGTAAATCACTGTTTTGATAAGACTGATAGCTATTAGGCGGAGCTAATTGCTTCTTACGCTCATTATCCTTTGGCAACATATCCAAGGCTACGATATCCGGACGCCCGTCATTATTGATATCCGCCACGTCATTCCCCATCGCAGATAAACTCGTATGTTTGAAATACGCTTTGGCCTGATCCGTAAATGTCCCATCGTGGTTATTGATGTATAAGATATCATCCGACACATAATCGTTTGTCACATAAATATCTGGCCAATTGTCTTGGTTGATATCACAGATATTTATTCCTAAACCATATCCCTCAATGGTAATTCCAGCCTCTTTCGACACATTGGTAAACACCGGATGATTTTTCTCTTTCGACCAATCATTGCGGTACATTCTATCCGTATTTGGATACGATCCATCCGTCACTTTAGGACGATATAAAGAAGGAACCTGATCAATTACATCCGTCAAAACATATAAATCCAAATCCCCATCCCGATCATAATCAAAGAAAGCCGCGTGCTCGCTATGGCCATTGTCATTAATGCCATACTCAGCAGCCATTTCTTTAAAACTTGGTTTGCCATCTTTAATTCCTTGGTTAACAAAAAGCATATTCTGACGATCCCGTTCTGCATTCTTCATCGTGGCAGAAACATAGACATCTAAAAGTCCATCACCATTAATATCCACTAAACTAACACCCGAACACCAACGGTCTTTCGTATCTAAACCAGCGGTTTTACTTAGCTCCTCGAACTTCATTTCTCCCTTGTTTATATACAAGGATGCGTTCGCTTGCGAACCGGAGAAAATGATATCTACAAGTCCATCATTATTAAAATCTCCCATACCCACACCGCTTCCGTTGTAGAGGTATTCATACTTCAAAATAGATAAAGAATCGTTCTCTACGATCTTATTTGAAAAATGAATACCGGTATCATCACCGGATAAAAGCTCGAAAGTAGTGGCGTTTTTACAAGAGTAAACTAGCAAGGTACTAGCCAATAATAAATAGACGTAAATAGGCTTCATAGGGCATTTTTAAACTTAAGCGAAAATAAAAAAGGTGGAATTAATATCCCACCTTTTTTAAGAAAAATTAGAACAAATTAATATCCTGCGTTTTGCTTCAAGATAGAAGTACCTTGGATATCGATTTGAGCTTGTGGGATAGGTAAATACTTATCCGTCGCTTGGTAAGATGCACCACCAAACTTAGTAACTAAGTATTTAGACTCATACGCTAAATAAGCATTTAACGTAGTAACGTCTGTACCCCAACGAACTAAGTCGAAGAAACGGTGACCTTCTGTTGCTAATTCTAATAAACGCTCCATACGAACCGCTTTAGTAGCAGCAGCCTTATCAGCAAAAGCTGTGTAAGGTGCAATCACGTAGTTTGCCTCAGCAACACCACCTTTCATTACGAAACCAGCAGGATTAGCCGCACGGTTACGAACTTGGTTGATGTAACCTAAAGCAGTTGTTAATGAACCAGCTTCGATTTCAGCCTCAGCAGCCATTAATAATACATCTGCAAAACGAATGATGTTGAAGTTCATCGTTGCATAACCACGTGTCCAAGAAGAACCATCAGTTAATGTATTCTCTTGACGCTTGTAGTAGATGTATTTCTTAGGTGAATAAGGACCAGCGTAATCTTGCTTACGAATCCAGTTAGCACCAGGGTGCTCGATCCAGTCTAAGTATTGGATACCACGACGACCAATAGTGTGGTCAATACGAGGATCTAATGGGTTTGTATCTTCTGTGAAAGCAGCAGATGAGTTAACACCAAAGTCATTCTTCACTGCGTTAGCAGCTAAGTTATAATCTGGTGCTCCAGCTGTTTCAGTCAAGATAGGTAAACCATTCACTGTACGATATGCATTCGCCATCGAGAAAGATGGTTGGAAGAACCCGCAGCAGTTACCTGGACCATCAGAACCTGTGTTGTATGGGTAGTTCAAATCATCGAAACCGTTTGCGTTGTTCACGCTACCCGTGTTCATAGATGACTGAATTGCAAATACAGCTTCCTCGTTGTTGTCATTCTCCGCGTTGAAGATTTCAGCAAACTTTGGAACTAAACCGTATTTCTTACCATTGGTAGTTACACCGTTCGCAATTACATCCGTAAACTTAGCTTTCGCATCAGCAAACTTTCCTTGGAACAATAACACTTTTCCTAAATAAGCTTCAGCAGCCCATTTGTTCGCACGACCTGCAGAGGAAGAAGTTGCTGGCAAGTTTGCAAATGCAAACGCAAAGTCAGCCTCAATCTTATCCCAGAATGCTTCTGTGTTAGCTACTTTTTCGATTCCTTTTCCGTAATCTAACGTCTCATCCACATAAGGAACAGAGTTAAATAACTTCTTTAATTCGAAGTAGTAGTGACCACGTAAGAAACGTGCCTCAGCAATAATACGTGTTTTATCCGCAGCAGATAATTCTTTCGAACCATTTGCTAAGTTAATCGTCGCATTACAACGAGCAATACCCTCGTATTTTGCCTGCCATGTAGAGTTCAAGTCACCGTCAGTAGTTTGAACCTCATAACGTTGCATGGTGTTGATATTTGAGTAGTCACCCGGGTCAGTACCCTTGTTACTTTCTCCTCCACGGATAGAACCCCATACCCAGTTAGTACCTGCAGCAAGACGAGAATATCCTTTTGCAGCTAACTGAGCGTAAGCACCAATTAAGGTACCTTCTACACCAGCCTTAGAAGATAATTGCGCTTGTGCTAATGATGCGGTAGGCGGAACTTCTAAAAACTGATCCTTACAAGCGAAGGTCAACGTAAGAGCTGACACACTCACTAAAGCGATTCGCTTAAAAATCTGATTATTTTTCATTTTCTTATTCATTAATTATGGCTATTGCTAATTAAAAAGTCAAGTTGATTGATGCGTTGAATGAACGAGTCACTGGGTAGTTACCCACATCAATACCGAATCCTGTATCTGCTGCACCACCTACACCTGGATCTAAACCTTTGTATTTAGTTATAGTGAAAATGTTGTTAGCTGACAAAGTAAACTTTGCACGCTTGATACCTAACTTAGATGTATAGTTCTTAGGAATATTGTATCCTAACGAAATATTTTGAACACGAATATAATCACCATCTTCTACATACCAAGAGTTAGCTGCGGCTGAAGTAGATAAGTTCGAAGCTGATTCCCAAATAGGAGCAGCAGCGCTATTTCCTAATGCTGGAGTCCATGATTGCTTCGCACGCTCACCTTTACCTGATCCTTCAAACGTTCCGAAGAAGTCTGTAAACCACTTAGATTGGTTCCAGATTTTGTTACCTGCAGATGCATATAAATACGTTGCAAATTCAAAATCTTTGTAAGTCAAACCTACGTTGATACCACCTGTGTAAGTTGGTACTGGAGAACCTAGGAAGGTACGGTCATCAGTCGTGATTTTACCATCACCATTGATATCCGCATAACGGAAACGACCTAAGCCTTTTCCATCTTGTGCTGGAGCAGCAGCTACTTCAGCAGCTGAGTTGAAGTATCCAATTACTTGGTATCCGTAGAATGAAGATAGAGAACGACCTACTTCCATACGTACTGGAGTGATTCCACGGAATGCACCACCTGTTAAGTTCGTGATACCAGGAGCAAATGCAACGATTTCGTTCTTTAAGAATGAATTGTTCAATGTTAATTCATACTTCAAATCTGAAGTGATGTTTCCACGGTTAATGATTTGGAAATCAATACCTTGGTTACGCATCTTAGCAACGTTTACTGAAGGTGCAGAAGCAGATGGTCCTACTACCGCTGGAAGAGGCACGTTGAATAATAAATCACGTGTATCTTTTCTCCAAACGTCTAATACGATTTCCCACTTACCATTGTAAAGAGTTGCATCAAAACCAATGTTCATTGTTTCTGAAGTCTCCCACTTCGCAGCTGGGTTACCGATACGAGAACGGTAGTATCCTTCGTTCGCTCCTGATGATTGACCATCGATTGGATAGAATGAGTTACCACGGTTAGCAGCATATAAAGAGAACTGGTTAGCAGGGTCTACGTTATTCGAGTTACCCATTAAACCCCAACCACCACGGATTTTTAAATCAGAGATAGCAGGAAGATCCTTCATAAATTCTTCAGATGTTACTCTCCAAGCAGCAGATACTGCAGGGAAGATACCATAACGATTCTCCGAACCGAAACGAGATGATCCGTCACGACGAACAACTCCAGTTACATAGTACTTCTCATTGAAGTTATAATCTAACTTAGAGAATAAAGAGTAGAAATTAACACCAGAATACAAACCTGAGTTAACTACAGGTGACTGTACAGATGATAAAGTTACGAAATCCGTATCCATTGAGAATGGATTGATACCTGAACCTGAGATCTGACGACCCGCTCCTGTATTCAATGCTTCCATACCAATTAACGCATTTAAACCATGCTTTCTCCACTTCGTTTTGTAAGCAGCTGTATTTGTGAAAGTATAAGCGAAGTTATAACCTGAACCTTCACCGAATGAGTTAGAAGCCTCTGGCTCTGAATCACCTAAGTATTTGTAGTTATAATCTTTGTATGCATAACCTGCATATTGACCACCGATTGAAGATTTGATAATTAAATCTTTGATTGGCTCATACTCAACGTATACGTTACCAAATGCAGAAGCATTGTAATTATTATCGTTTGAGTTGTTACGTAAGATTTGACGAACTGGGTTACGTGGGTTGTTAAAACCTGCAGCCTTAGTAGACGCGAAGCTTCCGAACTCATCATAAACTGGAATAGCTGTAGGCATACGGTAAGCAGATAAGATTACTGATTCATCACCAGCTACACCTAAACCGTTATTACCACCTGCTTGACCAATTACTGAACGATACGTCATTTGGATATTTTCACCAATACGTACTTTTTTACCTAAATCAAACTCTGAGTTGAAACGCGCAGAATAACGCTTGAAATTATTACGAATCAAAATACCTTCTTGCTCTTGGCCAGATAAACCTAAATAGAAACGACCTGTCGCTGTTCCACCTTGGATACCTAATGAGTGACGCATAGTAGAACCGAAACGAGTAATTTCATCATACCAGTTAGTACCAGCCTTATTTGTTTTGATTACGAAAGTAGTCAAAGGATTAGCTGCATAAGCTGCTTGAGCTGCAGCCATATCACCAGAGTTCACACCATTTGCGCCATTGAAGTGCAAATAAGTAGGTAATGTAGCTTGCGCTGAAGTACCATACTGAGGGTGAGTATAAGCTACTGACGTTCCGTTAGCCGCCGCATTGTTACGGTAACCTACGTGAGTCCAGTCTGCTTGCTCTTGAGGAGTTAACATTTTAGCTACACCACCTACGTTAGGATCAGTACCACCGTACAATCCATCGTAAGTAACAGTGATACCTTTGTTACGCGCACCACGCTTAGTTGTGTAAACGATTACACCGTTCGCTGCACGAGCACCATAGATAGAAGCCGCTGCTGCATCTTTCAAGACAGTAGTAGACTCGATATCATCTGGAGAAAGGAAATCAGTTGTTCCTACAGGAACTCCATCAACAACATACAATGGCTCGTTACCACCAAATGCGCCGAAACCACGTACACGGATGATACTGTTCGTACCTGGTTGTCCGTTAGTGATCAAAGTAACACCGGCTACACGACCTTGTAATTGTTGCTCTACGTTACCTGTAGGTGCGATTTGCAAATCCTTCGCTTTAACGATAGAAGCAGCAGCTGTAGATTCCTTCTTGTTCGTTACTGAGTAACCTGTTACGATTACCTCATCTAACTGAGAATTGTCTTCTGCTAATGTTACATTAATAGAAGATTGAGAACCTACTGTAATGGATTGAGACTTGTAACCTACAGCTGTAATGTTTAAAACAGCTGTTGCAGATTTAACAGTTACAGAGAATGCACCGTTAACATCTGTAGTAGCTCCTGTGTTTGTTCCTTTTACTAAGATACTTACACCCGGAATTCCCTGAGAATCTGTCCCAGAGACTTTACCTGTAACCTTACGGTCTTGGGCAAATGACGAAAAGCTTCCTAGCATCACTATCGCTAGCAAAAGAAAGCTTCGTAGACTTTGGTAAAAATTGTTTTTCATAATAAAGATTAAGTTAGTTTTTAAATTAAATTTTGGGTTTCATGTGTTAAAGTTCGATATGCCTCCTTTCTGATAATGGTTGATAATTCATTTTAAGCTTTTAAACAGGTTTATTCGTCAAACAAATTCTTCAAATAATACAACACAGAGCAGGAAACGATTCGGAAATAGAATACCTTTCTTAACTATGCTACACTATTACATACAGCCAAATATGTCCAATTCTAACAACCTGCACAAGTTTTCACTCGATATTTTTTCATTTTTTTTATTTTAAATAGAAGTATTCTCTTAATAGGCCCTCAGGAGGCCTATTTCATCATTTGAATACAATAAAGAACAAGGCATTGGTCGGCAGAAAAGCTGTTTTTGTCGTGATTTTGATGTTCCTTAACCCACGCATAATAACGTATTAATCTGGGCTTAATCAAGAAAGAGTCACCTTAGATAATTACAAAAAATACAAAGAAGAGAATTTTGCTTAATTTTGGCCTATGTCCACCTTTGACCCTAAATCTATCCTTCCCTCTTTACCCGAAGATCCGGGGGTTTACCGCTACTTTGATGAAGCGGGAACCATTATTTATATAGGAAAGGCCAAGAATTTAAAGAACCGGGTTAGCTCGTATTTCACGAATACAAAAGGAAAGGACAATAAGACAAGGCGACTGGTTTCGCAGATTCGAAAGCTAGAGTTTACGATTGTTCACTCCGAGTTTGATGCTTTGCTTTTAGAGAATACACTCATCAAGCAGTTTCAGCCGAAGTATAATATCTTATTAAGAGACGACAAGACCTATCCGTTTATTTGCTTGACCCGCGAGCGCTTTCCTAAATTGGTGACGGAGCGCCGGATAAATCATGCGATGGGGACGTTTTTTGGGCCTTATGCGAATCCTAAATTAATGAATGCGCTGCTGGAGATGCTGCACCAGCTGTATCCGCTGCGGACGTGTGCGCTGAATTTAAAAGAATCGCATATCGAGGCGGGAAAATACAAGGTCTGTTTAGAGTACCATATTGGGAATTGCAAAGGACCTTGCGAGGGTTTAGAGCAGGAGGCGCGCTATATGGAGTACATTGATCAAGTGTCGCAGATTTTGAAGGGAAATTACCAGAAGGCGAAGACCTTTTTTATCGCTCAGATGCAAGAAGCCTCCACCCGGCTCGCTTTTGAGCAGGCGCAGGAGTGGAAAGAGAAGTGGCAGTTACTGGAGAACTTCCAGGCGAAGTCGACCGTGGTAAATCCATCGATTCATGATGTGGATGTATTTTCGATGGTGTCCGATGAGTCATTGGCCTACATTAACTTCATGAAGGTCATTAACGGGACGATTTTGCAATCGCAAACCTGGGAGGTGAAGAAGAAATTAGAAGAGGATGAGGCGGAATTGTTGACGATGTTGATTTGGGAGAAGCGGAATCAGTTTCAGAGTAAGGCCAAAGAAATTATTACCAACATCCCCATGTCCATCGAATTCGAGGGCGCAAAAAACACGCTGCCTAGTCAAGGCGACAAGCGGAAGCTCCTAGATATGTCGCTAAAGAACGTCTTGTACTTCCGAAAAGAGAAAGCGGACCGCAAGGCTGCAGAGGAAAGTGGTGGCGATCGCAAGATGCGCGTGATGATCAAGTTGAAAAACGATTTGCGCCTGAACGACCTACCTAAACACATCGAATGTTTCGACAACTCGAACTTGCAAGGAACGAATCCGGTCTCGGCGATGGTGTGTTTCAAAAATTCGCTGCCGTCGAAAAAGGATTACCGCACCTTCACGCCTAAAACGGTCGAAGGTCCAGATGATTTTGCCACGATGTACGAGGTGATAACCCGGCGGTATACGCGTCTGTTAGAAGAAGAGGCTGAACTTCCTAATCTGATTATTGTCGACGGTGGAAAAGGGCAGTTGAGTTCGGCGTGTGATGCCTTAAAAGCCATTGGATTATATGGCCAAATCCCCATCATCGGGATTGCGAAGCGTTTAGAAGAGATTTATTTCCCAGAGGATAGCTTACCTCTCTATATAGATAAGAAATCGGAGTCGCTGAAACTGATTCAACAGTTGCGGGATGAGGCGCACCGGTTTGGGATTACGGCGCATAGAAATAAGCGGAGCAAAAACTTCATCGTGTCGCAATTGGAGACCATGGATGGAATTGGGAAATTGACGGCGGCTAAGTTGTTGAAAGCTTTTGGGACGGTTGCGCAGCTGAAGGAGGCGTCTGAAGAGGATTTGGCCAAAGTCCTAGGCAAAATGAAAGCCCTCCAATTCAAAAAACAACTGGATAACCTCTAGTATTCAGATTTGAATTGATCCACTTCGATCGCGCGGTAGTTTCGGTAGACTTGCAAAATAATCGCTAAAGCGATCGCCATCTCGCACACACCCACCACTAACACGAAAATACTCAGATACAAGCCTTGCAAGGAAGGATCATTTTTAGAAAAAGCGACCAAATTCAAATTAGCCGCGTTCAAAATCAATTCAATTCCCATCAACACGAAAATCGTATTCTTTTTCACTAGCAAAATCGATATTCCCGTCGCAAACAGAAACGCAGACACCCACAAGAAATAGATTACCGGAATATCAGTCATGGTTCTTCGCGACAAAAGTGGCGCCTATTAAGGCAATCAATAAAAACACGCCTGCTAATTCGAACGGAAAAGCATATTCGGTCAATAAGCCTAAGCCTACTTCCCGTAATTTAGAATCTCCCGTCACTGGTAAGTTAATCACCCAAGGTCCTTTCGTGAATAACCAGAAAAGGCCTAAGAAAAAAGATAATCCAATCGAAAAAGGCAACAATCGACCTGATTCCCGCGTCATCAAGTGGTTCTTCCCGGTGGCTGGATCCGTTTGATTAGTTAACATAATCCCAAATAAGATCAAGATTAACACACCACCCACATAAACCAATAAATGCGCGACCGCTAAAACGTCCGCATAAGCTAAGACGTACAGTCCGGCTAGGCCGAGCATCGTCAAGAACATAGCCAAAGCCGCATGCAACAAATTCTTTGTCCACAACATCGACAACGCGCTTCCGCAGGTCAACATGGCTAATACCAAGAATGCGATCACAAGCGGGCTCATTCGGCGTCAGGTTTAGGCTTCGGTTTAAAACTAGGCTTAAAGGCGGGCTTGAAGGCTGGTTTAGGAGTAGCAGGTTTTTCCTCCGTTGATTCAGTAGTCGGCGCTTCAGTAGGTTCTGCCGTTTTCGCTGCCTCTTTCGCTGCTTCTTTCGCTGCTTCTTTTTCCGCTACAAATTGCTCGTACAACGCGCGCTTTTCAGCCGCTTGTTCCGGGGTCAAGTTCGCGAATTCAAAATTATGTTCCTTCACATCGAAAACGGAGAAATCGTATTCCGAGGTCATCGTCAAACATTCGGTCGGACAAACGGTGGTACAAAGGCCGCAGAAGCAGCATTTGGACATGTCTATATCGAATTTCGCGGCATATAAACGAATGGGCGAGCCGTCAGAAGCCGTTCCCACTAAACCCGTTGCTTTGATAGGATCGATTTCGATGCAGTCCACCGGACAGACTTTCACACATTTATCACAGACGATGCAATCATCCATTTCGTTGTGCAATTGGTAGCGCCCGTTAACGGGAGTGGGTATTTGTTGCTGCGGGTATTGAAGTGTGACAATACCAGCCTTTTGATTAAAATAATCAGGATCTTGAATATTTTGGATGCTGCGTTGATTCCGAGCGGCCCAGGCATGCTTCCACGTCAAAGCCATCCCCTTTCGAGTACTCTGAATTCCATCCCAAATAGCCTGAAAATACGCTTTCATCTTAAAAATAGATAGCTGGATAGGTCGACGGATCCGATTCTCGCATGATTTCGTAGACGGCATCCACGACATTCTCGGTGTTAGGCTTAGAGAAATAATCTCCATCCGAACTGTAAGCTGGTCGGTGAGCCGTTGCCGCGATACAAACGGCTGGACTTTCTAACCAGGTAAAGGCTCCTTGTTTATCTAAGACCTCCTGCATCATATAAGCAGATGCTCCACCCGGCATATCTTCATCTGCGAAAATCACGCGGTGGGTCTTTTGAATCGAAGCTAAAATGCTGTGGTGTCTGTCAAATGGCAATAGAGTTTGGGCATCGATCACCTCTACGGAAATTCCTAGTCCCGCCAACGTCTCCGCCGCTTCCATCACAATTCGACACATCGAACCATACGTTACGACCGTAAGGTCTGTACCCTCGCGCAATATTTCAGGGATACCAAGTGGCACCTCGATTTCGGTTAAATTAGACGGCATAGGCTCTTTCAAACGATATCCGTTCAAGCATTCGATCACAATTCCCGGATCATCGCCCTTTAAAAGCGTGCGGTACATCCCAGCTGCCTGCGTCATGTTACGAGGAACGCAGAAATGCACGCCGCGTAAACCGTTGATTAAAACGGCCATAGGGCTTCCAGAATGCCAAATACCCTCCAAGCGATGACCCCTCGTACGAAGAATCATGGGGGCTTTTTGACCACCTGCAGTGCGGTAATGTAAACAAGCCCAGTCATCCGATAACACGGGGAATGGGTAGAATATGTAATCCAAATACTGAATCTCTACTATCGGTCGCAAACCACGCATCGAAGCACCGATTCCCTGGCCTACAATACTTACTTCGCGAATACCAGTATCGGTCACTTTCAGCGGCCCAAATTTCTCTTGTAATCCGGCTAACGTTTGATTCACATCCCCTATTTTCCCTACGTCTTCGCCGAGGATAAATACACGTGGATCTTCTAAAAACTGCGAAAAAGCCTTATTCAGAATTTCCCTTCCATCTACTAAAACGGGTTCTTTTTCATAGGTCGGTTTCACGCCTTGAATTAACAAAGGAGACTCATCCGACTCACTCATTTGATGTGAACTGAAGCGTCTTCTGTTTAATTTTTCGAGGTCATCTAACCACTTGCGCAGTAGTTTAACTGCAGGCCCTTGGTAGAATCGAAAAGCGCGCAAGGTCTTGCGACCTGCTCGCACTAAATCGCTAAAAATAGGATAAGGCAGCGCGTTTAATTCATCGATAATGGGCTGCAATAAACTAGGTTCATTGGTGGATTCTAATAGGTTTTTCGCGATGCGTAAAAAACCCTTTTTATCTACTTCAACCGAGGCCATATAGGCCGCAAAGGCTTCTTTCTGGTACTTGCGCGCTAACACGGAGGCCTCCTCGTCGATGGCTTTTAATTGCTCTTCGGAGGCTATATTTTCAGCTAAAACCCATTGACGGAACAACACGTTACAATCAGCCTCTAATTCCCAAGCTAAGCGTTCCGCTGATTTGTAGCGTTCGTGAGAACCGGAAGCCGAGTGACCTTGTGGTTGCGTACATTCGATGACGTGAACTAAGCACGGAACAAAGTCCTTGCGTGCTAATTCTGCCGCCTTTTGATAGGCCGCCACTAAACCGGGATAATCCCAGGCTTTTACTTGTATAATTTCGAGTCCTTTCTCCTGCTCATTACGCTGATAACCCGCTAATGCCTTCGAAATGGATGATTTTGTTGTTTGAAATTCAATAGGCACCGAGATACCATATCCATCATCCCAGACCGAAAAGACAATAGGAATCTGCAACACTCCGGCGGCGTTAATACACTCTAAAAACATGCCTTCAGATGTGGATGCATCCCCTATCGTGGTGAAACAAACTTCCTGACCCTGTTTAGAGAAAAGTGCTTCATGATCTTTTAAATCTGCCCTTTCCCGGTACATTTTAGAGGCGTAGGCAATGCCCAAAGCACGGGGTATTTGGCCCGCTGTGGACGAAATTCCGGCCACGGTATTGTATCGAGAGGTCTGATCTAGCCATTTGCCGACTTCATCTAACCAGCGAGTGGCGTGGTGATTATTCATCTGACGTCCACCTGAATGTGGGTCAAATTGAATATCGGGATGACCGTATAGTTGCGCAAAGTACTGTGGCCAGGTTAAATCCCCGATGGCGGCACCAATCGTTTGATCTCTGTAATAACCCGAAATATAGTCCCCTGGGCGCATAGACCGCGCTAAAGCGATTTGGCATAACTCTTTTCCATCCCCATAAATACCAAACTTCGCCCGGCCAGAAAAGACCTCTTTACGCACTAAAAGACTACAAGCGCGGCTAATAACGGCCAAGCGATAGTCTTCGAGCACCTGGGCAGGATCGAATGAATGTGGAGGATTAGAAAAAATAAATGAATTCAAATGCTTGGTCTTATTAAACACGTAAAAATACAACAAAATCCTGGGCGTACAAACAGAATCCGGACAAGAAACTTGTCGAAATCTTTTATTGTTTATAGATTTGGACCGTATATAAAACCAATGAAAATAGATATGAAAAAATTAATCGCCCTATTTGCGCTTGTTTTAGGCTTTGCCTTCAGTTCAAACGCACAAGGTGTTTTGAAATTTAAACAAGAAAAACACGATTTTGGTACCATCACAGAAGGAACAGTAGCAACGTACAGCTTCGAATTCACTAACACAGGAAAAACGCCTGTGGTTATTTCTAACGTTCAGCCATCTTGCGGCTGCACCACTCCGGATTGGACTAGAGAGCCTATTATGCCAGGCAAAACAGGTAAAGTTACAGCAGCGTATAATTCTGCTGGTCGCCCAGGCAACTTTAATAAAACGGTTACGGTTATTAACAATGGCCAAGTTTCCCAAATCGTTTTAGCGATTCAAGGAAGTGTTGCAGCGAAGAGATAATCTCGATCGACATTAATCCTAAAAAAAGCTCTCTGCGATAAACAGAGAGCTTTTTTATTTAGTCGTGGTTCTTAAGACTTTCTGTTTCACGCAGCCCATTAATCCAGCCTGCAATTTTCAGCACATCCGACTTGGGCACGTGACTCATCGGTGCCATTTCGGTAGCGAAGTCCGGCCAGTTTTGCGGGTTAGGCTTATATACTAACTCTAAAATCTTCTGATTTGAATAATTACGCTTAGCGATTTCCGTAAAGGCAGGGCCTATTAATTTACTGTCTTTTGCGTGGCAAGCAGAGCAGGTATGTTTCTTCAATAGACCCGCAATGCCTAATTCATAGCCCATAGAGTTTTTAACGTTGCGAGCTGTCACTTTCGTTTTGATTTCCGCCTCAGGTGCCGCCGCCACTAAAGCAGGACCCGTAGGAATCTCATTCAAGGTATAATATGCCGTCTCGTGCAACAAAGGCTCCCCTTTCTCATTCAACACCCCCTTTAGAGTAAATTCATGAATGAAGAACTGGCGAATTCCATCGATGGAAATGCGGACTTTCTTGCGATCAGCTGACACTTCCACCCCTTTGATTTTTAAGTCTTTTAACTCGATAATCGGGCTTCCATACTGGTGTTGGTATTTGTATATATACGACCGAATCGCATAAGAAGCGGCTTTCTTCACGGAATTCACATCTACTGGCTGTGTAAAGCTAAACTCAAAACCATCTGACTTCGCTTTGATCATATCGATTTCAAAAGGCATATTTCCATTCCAAAACAAGCGCTGCAAACCGAAATCATCCTTCCCCGTACTTCCCCAGCCACGAGACGTCATTCCCACAAACATGCTGCCATCTAAGCCAAATCGTTCGCGCAAGATTCCTGACTGGAATCCCTCGCGGTAGTTGATGGCAAAACCTTGGTAAACGCCATTCACTTTCTCTAGACCCATACGCATCACCTTGGATTGCCCTTGGTCTGCTACGAAATACTGACCAGGGAATGGGCTAAACTTGCCCCTAGTGGTGTCTTGCACTATGTCTGAAGTGGAAATCCCCATAATCGCGTGAGGAAACCAAACAGCTGGTAATTTGATCTTCGGATTTTTCTTCGCCGCCTCAAACATCGGTGAACCATTATCTTGAATCTCTTCTAAGCTAAGTTTCAAGGGGCTATTGGGTTCTTTCGCCCATTTAAGACCGCCTGGATTGCCCGCAAAATCGCCTTTAGCTAGGTGCGTTACTCGGCCCGAACCCACCCAGTCTCCCTGGTTTTCGCCGTAGAACAGATCGCCTTCTTCGTTAAAGCTATAACCCGCTGGAGAACGCAAACCACCTGCAAAAGGCTCTAATTTGCCGTCTGGGGTGATTTTTACGAACCAGCCTCGCCATTTGGAAAACTTACCTTCTCCAAAACCCACCCACGCTAAATTCAAACTCACCCACATATCCCCGTTCTTATCGATCACGGGACCATAGGTGTACTCGTGGTAGTTTCCTGACAGGTCAAATTGGTAAATGGGCTCATACAAATCCGCCACACCATCGCGATCCGTGTCTGAAATTTTCGTCAACTCCCCGCGTTGCGAGCAATAAAATACGCCATCCTTGTAAGCAAGTCCTAATACCTCGTGCAAACCACTCGCGAACCGACGGTAATAGGTTTGGTGACTTGTTTTTTGGTAAGGATTCTCCACGATCCAAATCTCCCCTCTCCGCGTACTGACCGCCAAACGGCCATCCGGCATCGTAGCTAATCCTCCCACCTCTAAATAGATCTCTTTCGGGATGGGAAGGGTTTTTATTTCGTAATAATCTTGCTCCTTTTTAGGAGCTGGTTTTGTCTGGGCAAAGGCACCTAGGGCTGTTGCAAACAAGAGAACTAAAGCTGTATATTTTTTCATCGTTACCAAATCAAGTCATAAGTGAATTGCGCCCCTGTAAATGGCACACGAATTTGTTGTGCGCCGGAAGCTATTTTCAAAAGTTCTGCCGCAGCCCCTTTCCATTCCATAAAATTACCCGGCTGAGAAGCCAAGCCATTTTGCAAAATAGACAAATGATGTCCCGTGGCTAATACCGCTTCCACATCGGTTTTCTGCGGACTTGCTCCTACCAAGGTCAACGTACGCTTTAATCCATTTCCCGCCGGCTGTATGCGGTCTTCAACGCGCAATTTCGCCGCAGTCCACTCGTATATAAAGATGGGACGACCCGCCTCTAAACGGTAGCCTTTGTAGACTAAATCCGTTGAATCTGCTTGCGCTTGATGGGCTAAAGCTAAGGGGAATTTTCCATCTTGAACGACCGTTAAACCGAGAGGCTCAGAAGTCTGAGGCTCGCCTCGGTTATCCCACATTTGGGTGGCATCTAAGAATTTACCCCGCCAAACTTGAAGAATCGCGCCTTGCTTTAAGTCGTAGCTATAATGCAATCCCGCAGGATCTCCCACGTGAATCACGTGCGTCTTCTTCTTCCCTAAATGAAAGGCAAACGAACGTTGTAAAACGGGTTCTGCATTCGCTTTTACCTCGATCAGTCCTACCGCATCTGGATCCAATAACGACGTTCTCTCGTGAAGTGACACTAAACGGGAACCGATGCGCTTCACGTTCAAACCCAAGGCCTTAGGACCCCAAGGGAAATCCTTGATGTGAACAATTTCTAGGCGATGCTTGCCTGCTTTCAAGAAAGTAGAGGCTGGCACCATTTCGTTAAACCAATGCGCGCCTTTATTCAAGACGACACCATCTACTTTCAATTCGCCAGAGCCTGTCCAAAAGGTTTGAAACTCATACGTATCATCCTCCGGAATCGTCAATTCTGCTTTGTAATGGATTAAATAATCATTGTTCACCGGAATGACACGGTAGGTCAAGGCAGGCAATTTACCTGAGGAAACTGGCTTAGTAGTAGGGATAATTGGGTCTGTAAATTTGCCTGTATAATAGTCATAAGAAACCTCACCTAGAGAGGCTGTAGGCTTTTCGTAAGTCTCAAAACGCAGATTTCTAAAGGCAATCGGGCCGTGATCGCCTTGAATTAAGATAGGGCCAAAGGGCGCTTCTTTATCAAAAATTGCACCGCGCGTCATCCCGGAAACTTCGATATTTTCCTGTACTAAAATGCCATTTAAAATCACTTTCTTAAAAATGGCATTCGCGATTTTTTTACCATTCGCATCGAAACGAGGGGCCTGAAAATCAATTTCTAAGGTTTGCCAAAGGCCGGGAGCTTTACTCGCATTTTGGCGTGGCGCATAACCTTCGTAACCTTCATTTCCTTTTCCACGCGAATCATCCCAACGCTCATATATACCTCCGCAATCACTGTATTTCACAGTTTTCTTTCCCCAAGAATCATACAACTGCACTTCGTAACGACCTTGCATGTAAATACCTGAATTCATACCCTTAGGCAACATAAAGTCGACTAACAGGCGAATATCTCCATGCTGCATTTTGGACTTCAAATCATCTGTGCGATGGTATTTACCACCTCTGAGCGTATTCACTAAAACGCCTTGGCCGGGACTTACCTGAAATGCGGTATCTGAATAGGTAGAAAACACGGCCTGTTCAATCGTCCAATTCTGACTGGGTTGATCAAAAGCAGCTAAATCTGTGAGGGGAATCGATTGCTGAGCCCAAACGCAAAAGGGCGTGGCGAACAGCAACAAAAGGAGCAATTTCTTCATTTTAAAATAGGTTTTAGACAAATCTACTGAAAACCATTTGGCCTTTTCATCGGCACATTCAGGACGGTGGTAGAAATTTTAATGGAAATATAAGGAAGATTCTCTTAATTTGAATTCGCTGACTTGAAAAAGCAAAATAAAACCCGATGATATATAAGACGTCTACCTTCAGGAATCTGTTATTGCACCTGTTTTTTTGGGCTTTCCTGATTGCGCTACCCATCCTTTTAGGACCTAATACGAATTCAACTAACCCAGAAGAAATTCGCCGTTCTTATTTTTGGATTTTTTACATGACCAGTTTTACGGTCATCAATATTCCCTTTTTCTATCTAAATACCGAGATCTTACTCCCCAAGTTATTGAGAGCCAAAGGAGTAATCATTTACCTATTGACCCTCATCGGTGCGATTGTTTTCATGCTATGGATTCATGAGGAATTATTTCACTGGGCTTATTCTCATTTCTTCCCAGGCAATCATTCGGGTGGCGGTGCTAGAAGAGGTGCCTTAATGCGGATGATCTTCCAATTGTTGTTTTATGCCGCAATTGGTACTTCCTATCGATTGATTTCAGACCGAATGAAGGAAGATGAGCAGGTCAAAGAACAGGAGAATGAACGTTTGAAATCTGAGCTCTCTTTTTTGCGCTCACAGATCAGCCCGCATTTCATGTTTAACGTGTTGAATAGCGTCGTTTCTTTGTCCCGCAGAAAGCCTGAAATGGTGGAACCCGTAGTCGTGAAATTATCGGAATTGATGCGCTATATGATTTACGAAACGAATGATTCGATAGTTCCTATCAGTAAAGAATTAGTCTATTTAGAAAGTTATATAGACTTACAGAAGATTCGGTTTGGCGATGATATACAGATTGATTTTAAACATGAATTAGGGCCAAAATCAAGCCACATCGAGCCCATGTTATTGATTCCTTTTGTAGAAAACGCATTCAAACATGGCGTAGGGTTCATCGAAAATCCCACCATTGACATCGAATTAAAAGACAGCACCTCTGAATTATTTTTCAGCGTTGCTAATAAAAAAGGGACGGCGATGAACGAGACGAAAGATGAAAGTTCGGGTATCGGACTAACGAATGTGAAACGCCGTTTGGAATTGTTATATCCTACGAATCACCAGTTAGAGGTGAACGATACAGGCTCCGATTTTATCATCACACTCACCATTCAACACCTGTAATATGTCAGAGGAAAATCTAGTAGAAATCCCGGGTAGCATTTTGAAGTGCATGGCAGTGGATGATGAAAGTTTAGCTTTAGATTTAGTTGAAGATAACATCTCCAAAGTTCCTTTTTTGCAACTCGTGAAGCGCTGTCGCAATGCCATGGAGGCAGTAGAATACTTGGAGAATAATCCGGTGGACTTATTGTTTCTGGACATCCAAATGCCCGGAATGACAGGCTTGCAATTTTTAGAAAGTTTGACCACAAAACCGATGGTTATCTTTGTGACGGCCTACCAACAATATGCCTTAGATGGCTTCAATTTAGATGTCATCGACTACGTCTTAAAACCCATCAATTTTGAGCGCTTTTTAAAGGCTAGTCATAAGGCACTTGACTATCACAAGAGCAAGCAAATGCTGAATAAGCCTGCAGAAGCTCCTAAATTAGAGTTCATTTTCATTCATGCGGATTACTCGTTGATGAAGATTATGCTCGAAGACATTCTCTACATCGAAGGCCTAAAAGACTACATTAAAATCCACCTAAGAACCCAAAAATTCCCGGTAGTTTGTCGCATGACGATGAAGTCCATCGAAGAAAAATTACCCTCCACAGAATTCATTCGGGTGCACAAATCGTTCATCGTTTCACTCAGCAAGATGGAGTCGATTCGCAGCCAAAAAATCAAAATAGGCGAGAATCATATTCCGATCAGCGAAAGTTATTCTGAGCATTTTTACCAAATCATCGGCTATCAAAAGCAATAAATTGTAACTTTGAGAATTGACCGAACATTCACGCATGTCCATTCTTAAAAAATTAGCTGGCGAAACCCTTTCCTACGGATTCAGTACGATCCTGGGGCGCTCCCTGAATTTTTTATTGGTTTTCATCCATACCGCCGCCTTTATGCCGGCTGCTTTAGGCGTGAACGTGAAGCTCTACGGCTATGTCGCTATTGCTAATATCATCTACACCTACGGAATGGAAACGGCTTATTTTCGCTATGCGAAAGAGGCGCCAGAACGCTATTACAATCTCATTTTAACCGCTATCATCCTCACTTCAGGACTTTTTACCCTTGGATTATTTGTCTTTGCTGACCCCTTGATGGCACAACTAGGCTATGAAGGAAAAGGTCAATTCATGCGTTGGTTAGCCTTGATTTTGGCGATCGACGCGGTGACAGCTATTCCTTTCGCGCGTTTAAGATTGGAACGTAAAATTCAATTATTTGTCAAGGCAAAAATCGTTTCCATCCTCCTAAATGTAGGATTGAACCTTTTCTTTTTAGCGCTTTTAAAACCGATGCAGGAAGGTCACTGGGGTCCCATCTTTTTACAGAATCTCTATTTCCCAAGTATCGGAGCCGGTTATATTTTCCTAGCTAATCTACTTTCAAACGCAAGTCTATTCTATTGGTTACGCTCCTCTTTTACTGATTTCAAGTGGACCTGGGATAGTGCCGAAATGAAAAAATTGTGGGTCTACTCCTTCCCCATCATGTTCATGAGTTTAGCGGCGATGTTTAACTTAATGTTCGACCGTTTATTGCTAGAGGAGTTTCTACCAGAAGGATTTTATCCAGGTAGAAGTTCAGAGGACGCTCTAGGAATTTATGGCAACTGCTATAAACTTTCCGTTTTTATGAGTTTAGCCATTCAGGCTTTTAAGTATGCGGCAGAACCGTTCTTTTTAGGTTCTAAGTCTGCCGAAAATTCGCAATCGAATTTAGCGCTAGTGAGCCATTGGTTTGTGATCGTTTGCTTGATTTTATGGGTGGGCGTGAGTTCGAATTTATTCTGGATACAGGGATTATTTTTGCGTCAATCCATCTATTGGGAAGGCATTGGGGTGGTGCCTGTTTTATTGCTGGCTAACTTGTTTTTAGGAGTGTATTACACGCAATCGGTTTGGTTTAAAAAGACGAACAAAACCTACATGGGTACGGTGATTACAGTGACTGGACTAGCCGTTACTTTGATTGGGAATGTCATTTTCATCCCTATCTATGGCTATATGGCTTGTGCCTATTCTTTCTTGACTTCAGCCATCGTGATGACTTTATTGTGTTATGTAGGGGGCCAAAAATACGACCCAGCACCCTACCGATGGATGGCAGCCATCGTGTACATTGGTTTAGGTGTGATCGCTATACAGTCTGGCTCTATCTTATCCAGTTTACAAATTCCGTTATTCATCAGTCAGAACATCGGATTTATTTGTATTTTGGTCTATATTTTACTGAAAGAATTCTCCTGGAAAAACGGGAAACCTAGCTTAACCCTGAAATGAAAAGTGAACTAAAAATGCAATACCTAAACCTCAAGCTGAAGATCAGCGGGATGGTAGCGCGTTTACACGAATTTCAAGGCACCCTCGTCCAAAAACAAGCGGAACTCGAAGATCTCCAACAAAAGCTAGCCCTAAAATCAGAGGAACTGGTTAAAACCCAAAGACGGTTAAAAGAATTGGAGAAAAACTTTAAAAAATCAGATAATTTCGCTAAAATTGTAGCTAGTACAGATAACACAGCAATTCCCAATGCTGAGTTGAAACAAAAGTTAGAAGAATATATTACAAAAATAGATCATTGCATTGACCAATTACGCAATCCATGAATCCTAAAATCCCTTGTAATCTACTGGTAGGCATACAAAGTATCGCCTTAAGGGTTAGTCCGGGTGAAGAGGCTTACGTACGAAATGCAGCATCATTAGTGAACAGACTTGTTCGTTATTACGAACAGGAGACAAATAGTTCAGATCCCGCAGCCGTGATGGCGATGGTGGCACTCGATTTAGCCATGTGTGGTTTGAAATTTGACGCAGAACACAATTCACTCCAGGACGACGTTTTGGAAGAAAACAACGAATTGTTATCGCTTGCGGCTGAGTTCACAGTATAATTTTCCTTTTCTTTCGATTTTTCCGGGGACTACTGTATAAACACACATTCGTTCTATATGTCCACTATATTAACTTTTATTATCCCTCTTATCGCTGCGGCTGGAGGTTTATTTGCCGGGAAAGTATTCTACTCGAAAGTAAATAAAAACATCGAAGGGGATGCACAACGCAAAGCGGAAGACATCCTAAAAAATGCAGAAATCTCTGCAGAAAACATCAAGAAAGACCGCATGCTTGAAGCGAAGGAGAACTTCCTACGTCTTCGTGCTGAATTCGAAGAAGAGTCTCAAAACAAAAAGGGAATTCTGTTAGAGAACGAACAAAAACTACGCGAAAAAGAGCGCGTTTTAGCGCAACAAGCGGAGCAACAACGTACGGCTGAACAAGAATTGCATTCTGCAAAACAAAGCGTACAGGCTAAGGAAGAAAATTTCCGTAAGAAACTAGAAGACGTAGAGAAGAAGCGCGAAGAGGCGGAAGCTATGTTAGCGAATCAGATCAGCCAACTAGAGAAAATTGCTGGTCTTTCAGCAGATGAAGCACGCCAACAAATTATGGATGCTTTAAAGGCAGAAGCAGAATCGAAAGCGAGTTCACTAGTGAAACAAGCGATCGAAGAAGCGAAATTAACGGCTACGAAAGAAGCGAAGAAAGTCGTGATCGAAACGATTCAGCGTACGGCGGCTGAAAACGCGATCGAAAACTGCGTTTCTGTATTCAACATCGAATCAGACGACATCAAGGGAAAAATCATTGGACGTGAAGGCCGTAACATTCGTGCGCTAGAAGCTGCGACAGGTGTGGAATTCATCGTGGATGATACGCCGGAGGCGATTATCATTTCAGGTTTTGATCCAGTTCGCCGAGAGATTGCTCGTTTATCTTTGCACCGTTTGGTACAGGATGGCCGAATTCACCCAGCTCGTATTGAGGAGGTTGTGAATAAGACCCGTAAGAACATCGACGATGAGATCATCGAAATCGGTGAGAAGACGGTGATTGACTTAGGTATTCACGGTTTGCACCCAGAATTAATTAAGATGGTGGGACGTATGCGTTTCCGTTCTTCTTATGGCCAAAACCTATTACAACACTCGCGCGAAGTCGCAAAGCTTTGTGCCACAATGGCAGCTGAATTAGGATTGAATGCAAAACTAGCGAAACGTGCAGGTCTATTGCATGATATTGGTAAAGTTTGGCATGAAGAGCCTGAACTTCCTCACGCACTGTTAGGAATGGAGCTGGCTCAGAAATACAAAGAGCATCCAGAAGTATGTAATGCGATTGGGGCTCACCACGATGAGTGCGAGATGACTTCCATGATCTCTCCTATCATTCAGGTGTGTGATGCGATCTCTGGATCTCGTCCAGGTGCACGCCGCGAGATGATGGAGTCGTACATGAAGCGTCTTCGTGATTTAGAAACATTGGCTACCTCATTCGATGGTGTTCAGAAGTGCTATGCGATCCAAGCGGGTCGTGAGCTTCGTATCATGGTCGATTCAGAGAATGTAAGCGATGAAAAAGCATCCAACTTATCATTCGACATTTCTCAAAAAATCGAGAAAGAGATGCAGTATCCTGGTCAAATCAAAGTAACGGTGATTCGCGAAATGCGCGCCGTGAACTTTGCAAAATAGGATCGAAATCGAGTATATTTATGGCGCCACCCTGCGGGTGGCGCCATTTTTTTTACACTTCTATGCTAGAAATAAAATCCCCACAAACCGACTCGGACTGGAAAGCCTACTACGCCTTGCGCTTTAACGTATTAAGAGAGCCTTGGAACCAACCGCTGGGTTCAGAAGTTTTGGCAGATGAAGACCAAGCTATTCACGCTATCGCGGTGAAAGACGGGGTGGTTTTAGGCGTAGCTCGCATGCACGAATCGGCTGAAAAACAAGGCCAGGTACGCTGCGTAGCTACTGCAACCGCTGCTCAGGGAAAAGGAATTGGAAAAGCCATCATGGCTTACTTAGAAAAGAAGGCAATTGAAAAAGGCTGGACCGAAATAGTCTTAGAGGCGAGGGAAAATGCCGTACCTTTTTATGAAGCAATTGGCTATACGATTGTCGCCGAATCCTATCTATTGTTCGGCGAAATCCAACATTACCGGATGAAGAAAAGACTATAAAAAAAGCGCTACCTCTTTCGAAATAGCGCTTCATTTATGTTTGTAAAAACTAGTGCTTGTGCTCTAGGCCTTGTGCACTTGGAATCTGATTAAATTCAATCCCTGTTTTACGTGCATCTTTGAACGCTTCCTTCGGTTTGATGCTCAAGATTTGGAATAATTCCGCATCTGATTTCGTATCCGGGTTAGGCGTCGTTAATAAGACATCCCCAGAGAAAATCGAATTCGCTCCTGCCATAAAGCAGAAAGCCTGACCTTCGTAGTTTAATTCTAAACGCCCCGCGGATAAACGAACCGCGGACTTGGGCATCATGATTCTAGCCGTGGCGATAACGCGGACAAGATCCCAGACAGAGGCTGTCTTTTGATTCTCAAAAGGTGTTCCCTCCACTGGAACAAGATTATTCACTGGAACAGATTCAGGGTGCTCAGGTAAATTCGCTAACGTCAAAAGCATTCCAATGCGATCTCCCGCACTTTCACCCATTCCGATGATACCACCTGAACAAACAGATAATTTTGCTTTACGTACGTTGCCTAGCGTCTCTAAGCGATCATCGTAGGTACGCGTTGAGATAACATCATCGTAATATTCCTCACTCGTATCGATATTGTGGTTGTAGGCATAAAGACCCGCATCCTTTAATTTCTGCGCCTGCTCTTCAGATAACATGCCTAACGTACAGCAAACTTCCATGCCTAAGGAATTCACGCCTTTAACCATATCTAGTACACGGTCAAAGTCCTTGTTATCACGCACCTCGCGCCAAGCCGCTCCCATACAGAAACGCGAACTACCACTGTCTTTCGCGCGGTTTGCTGCTTGAATAACCTCCTCATATGGAAGTAATTTTTGCACCTTCACATTTGTGTGGTAACGAGCTGCCTGCGAGCAATAAGAACAATCCTCTGGGCAACCACCCGTTTTGATGGAAAGCAAAGTCGAGATTTGGACCTCATTCGGGTCAAAATTCTCGCGGTGCACCGTCGCCGCTTGATAGACCAAATCCAAAAAGGGTTGGTTGTATATTTTTTCTACCTCTTCCCGAGTCCAATTATTACGTACCATATAAGCTTTATTTCTATTCAAATTCCATTAAATAAGGCATCATTGCTAAGAAGCCTTCTCTTTTTTTCCAACGGTTTACCTCAAACATGGAGGAAGCCCAAGGGATATTTTTAGCCAACAAACGCTCTGATAACGAAGTTTCAGAAGTCGCAGAACTTAATAACTCGTCCACGAATGATTTCGCCTTCGGATAAACCGACACCTTGTAAGCACCCGGCTTTAATTTTGCTTTAGCCGCCGCTATCTCAATCGCCTTATCTAAACCGCCTAATTCATCCACTAAACCAATTTGTTTTGCCTGAGCTCCTGTCCAAACACGGCCACCTGCTACCGATTGCAAGCGTTGTAATGTCATCTTGCGACCTGCCGCTGCTTTCGTCGTAAAAGAAAGATAGCCTTTGTCAACCGATTTCTGAACAACTGATTTTTGGAAATCGGTTAAGGCTCCTGCTGACGTCATAAAGTTCGAATTCGCATGTGTATTCACATGATCCTGGGTAATACCCAAGGTATTTTTTAGGAAATTATCCACATTGAACCAGGCAGCAAAAATACCAATGGAACCCGTGATAGTCGTAGGTTGGGCAACAATTACATCCGTTCCCATCGCCATATAATAGCCACCAGAAGCAGCATAATTTGACATAGACGAGATAATCGGTTTTACCTTCTTGGTTAATTCAATCTCACGCCACATGATATCGGAAGCTAAAGAGGATCCACCCGGCGAATCAATGCGAAGCACGATCGCTTTGACTGATTTACTCTCACGCAATTTCTTCAATTCTTTCACGAAATCATCTGAACCAATATTTCCCTCAGAAGCTCTTGTTCCAGAGATCTCTCCTTCAGCCACTAAAACCGCAATGCGATCCTTCCCTTCTACCTCGTCAATTGGATTTTTTGCCTTCAAATAATTATTCACAGACACATAAATCACCTTTTCTTTTTCTCCAGATCCCTTCTTTAATAAGGCCTCAAACTCATCCCAATATCCTTGCTTCACCATTCCTAATTTCTCCGCGTTAGAAGGCTCAAAAGCCTGTAAACTATCCGCAATCAAATCTAATTTACGAACGGGGATATTTTTAGACCGAGCAATTTTGTCAAACACATAGGTATTAATCGACTGTAAGAAAGAGGATGTCTGCGCCTTGTTTTCTTCGCTCATATCTTCACGAATGAAAGGTTCTACCGCCGATTTGTACGTACCCACGCGGAACACTAAAGGCTCTATTTCTAATTTGTCTAAAGCTTTCTTGTAGAACGTATATTGAACGCTAATACCATTGAAATCCAATAAACCATTCGGATTCAAATAGGTCTTATCCGCCACAGAAGATACATAATAGCCTTTTTCCGTGTACGAATTAGCATAGGCATACACAAACTTGCCGGACTTTTTAAACTTCTGAATTGCCTCGCGAATTTCGGATAATTGCGCATATCCGGCGATCGGAAAACTAGCGTCTAAATAGATCCCCTTGATTTTAGGATCGACTTTGGCCCGCTCTAAAGCAGACAAAACCTGAATTAATCCCAAATTCTCCGGTGGAGCAAAATACAAATCCGTTAAAGCCGCGAAGGGATTATCCTCCGTCGTCGCGTTCTCCACGATGGGACGATTCAAATCCAATTTCAACACGGAATTATCTTTCAAATCATAGACCTCGTCCGAACTACCCATGGCGGCACCTACACCAGCCAATAGCAATAAGGAGACGATCGCAAAAAGAAAAAGTCCCACGACAGTCGCTAACGAATATTTGACAAATTGCCACATAGCTTTACATTTTAAGGTTTTCTAACCAAAGTTTTTACGGTAGTCTTCGCGCGCTTGACGAATCACTTCGAAAGCTACTTCGCGACCATAAATATCATCAATATCAACCGCACTTGAGGAGGTTTCTCCTGGCAACATTTTATAGGTCCAGAAATAGTGTCTCAAGCGCTCCACGATATCCTTAGGTGCATCCGCAATGTCTTTCCATTTGCCATAAATCGGATCATCCTTCAATACCGCAATAATTTTATCATCCGCCTCACCCTTATCAATCATGCGAATTCCCCCAATCGGAATCGCTTGACATAAAATATCTCCGTGCGTAATCGCACGCTCTGAAAGCACTAAAATATCCAACGGATCGCCATCCCCTCTTTCAATATCCTTACCAGAATACTTGCGCGCTAATTCCGCGATGCCATCAGAACAATACGTTTGAGGCAAAAAGCCATATAAAGCTGGAACAATGTTCGAGAATTTCTGCGGACGGTCGATCTTCAGATATCCCGTTTGCTTGTCAATCTCGTATTTCACCGTATCCGTAGGAACAATTTCAATAAACGCGGTCACTAATTCAGGCATTTGATCACCTATTTGAACGCCATGCCAAGGATGTGCCTTAAAGAAGTTTCTATTCATAATCTTTTTATTAAATCTAACTTAGGTTAAAAATCCCTGCAAATTACGAAAAACAAAGGATAAATTCTGCTAAATTTGTTGTTTGCATTGCGC
The DNA here is from genome assembly GCF_004307425.1 of Aquirufa antheringensis. GTDB lineage: Bacteria > Bacteroidota > Bacteroidia > Cytophagales > Spirosomataceae > Aquirufa > Aquirufa antheringensis. Next base: position 191,826 of record NZ_SEWZ01000001.1, on the reverse strand, counting down.
TAATAGACATGATTTATCCAATTATACCCTACGGGGACCCCGTTTTAAGAAAAGTCGCCGCTCCTATTGAATTAGGAAGCATTGATTTAATCAAATTATCGGAAGATATGTTTGAGACCATGTATGCGGCCAGCGGCGTTGGCTTAGCTGCTCCACAGATTGGCATGGACATTCGTTTGTTTGTGGTAGACGGCCGTCCCATGAACGAGGGAGAAAAGGACGAGGATGTAGATGAGTCTTTAATCGGCTTTAAGAAGGTGTTTGTGAATCCGACTATTTTGGAAGAAACAGGCGACGAATGGGGATTCGAGGAAGGATGTCTTTCAATCCCAGGTATTCGCGGCGAGGTGTATCGCCCAGAATACGTGAAGATTCACTACTGGACGGAGCAAGGCGAAGAAAGAACGGATATTTTCGAAAGCTTAGCTGCTCGCATTATCCAACATGAATACGATCATATCGAAGGTATTTTATTCACAGATCATTTGAATCCCGTGAAGAAGCGCCTCATCAAAAATAAGTTAAGTGATATCACGCGAGGAAAAGTTTCCGTGGATTACAAAATGAAGCTTACTCGTTAATTAGACAGATGAAAATATCCCTTAATTGGTTACGTGATTTTATTGATATTTCGAAGCTTCCTGCCCAAGGTAGCCCCGAAGAATTAGACGTTTTATTAACTAACACTGGACTAGAAGTGGAAGGCATTGAGCCGCACGATAAAGTTCCAGGAGGATTGAAAGGATTCGTCGTGGGTGAAGTTTTGACCTGCGAAAAATTCGAAGTGAAAGAGAAAACCTTGAGCCTGACGACGGTAGACGCAGGTTTGGACGAAATATTAACGATTGTATGTGGAGCTGCGAATGTAGCAGCAGGCCAAAAAGTGATCGTCGCCACTCCTGGCACCCAATTATACGATAAAGAGGGCAAAGAATTATTCAAAATCGAGAAGCGCAAGGTCTACGGACAGCCTTCCGAGGGAATGATTTGTGCAGAAGATGAAATAGGCTTAGGAGATTCTCACGATGGAATTTTAGTGCTGGACACTCAGGTGCCTAACGGAACGCCTGCCGCTTCGTTTTTTGACATCGCTGGAGATTTAGTTTTAGAAATCGGATTAACGCCAAACCGTGCGGATGCTGCCTCTCACTGGGGTGTAGCACGCGATATTCGTGCCGTGACAGGTCTTCCAATTCAATTGCCATCGCCTGCTTTAGTAATTGAAAGCAATGCGCATCCGATCGCAGTAGAGGTTAAAGACGCTGGTTGTGACCGTTTCTGCGGCATCTCGATAGATGGCATTCAAGTAGCACCTTCCCCAGCTTGGTTACAGGAGCGTTTAACAGCCATCGGATTGCGTCCCATCAATAACGTGGTCGATATCACCAATTTCATCTGCCACGGATTAGGCCAACCGATGCACGCCTACGATTGGAATGAAATCAAAGGCGGGAAATTAATCGTCGATACTTTAGCAGCTGGTACCGTATTCAAAACCTTAGACGGCATTGAACGCAAATTAACAGGCGAAGAATTAATGATCTGCGACGCTTCTGGCGCTATCGGCATGGCTGGCGTGATGGGCGGAGAAGATTCTGGCATTAAAGACAGCACCACACGTGTATTTTTAGAAGTCGCTCACTTCAAGCCGGAGCGCATTCGTAAGGCAAGCCAAATCCATGGACTTAAAACCGATGCTTCGTTCCGTTTCGAGCGTGGCACGGATATTCAGGCGAAATTATTCGCTTTGGAATACGCAGCCCAATTAATTCAAGAGTTAGCCGGCGGAAAAATCACCTCTGAGCCGTTCGATTATTATCCAACTCAGGTTGAATTAGTCAGCATTCCAGTCAGCGTTCGCCGCGTGCAACAATACATCGGCATTGAATTAGCAGCTGAGCGAATCAAGGAAATTTTGACGCTGTTAGATTTCAAAATCGAAGCAGATAAAGGGGACGAATTCGTCGCTATCTCCCCTGCTTACCGCGTCGATGTGACCAGAGAGGCAGATATTATTGAGGAAATCTTGCGTATCCATGGTTTGGATAACATCCCGTTATCGGATCATTTGAGTGCGAATTTCATCTCGGAATTCCCTTTGTTAGACAAGGAACGCGTGCAGTTGAATATCTCACAGATTTTGACGGCCAAAGGTTTCCAAGAAATCATCACCAACTCATTGACTAAAGCCGATGCACATGCTGCCATCGCCAAAGATTTATCCTTCGAAACGGTAGAAATCCTAAACCGTCTTTCCGAAGACCTAGGCGTGATGAGACAGCACATGTCTTTCTCCGGATTAGAGGTGTTAGCTCACAATATTAACCGCCGTCAAAAAGACTTGAAAGTCTTTGAATTTGGCAAAACCTACCATAAAAAAGGCGCTAAATACATCGAAAAGAAGCATTTAGCTTTATTCACGACGGGTTTATGGGCCGGAGAAACCTGGTCCAGCGCACCTACGAAAACGGCACTTCACCATTTATATCAAGTCAGCATCGAATTAATGCGCTCACTCGGGGTAACCGAATTTGAGACAGATACCATCGAGAACTCGAGTGTGTTTGCCTTCGGATTACGCATTTCCATCAACAAGAAAGCGTGTCTCGAAGTAGGTATGATTCACCCGAATTTAGCCAGTAAATGGGAGGTTAAACAAGACGTCTTCTTCGCTGATTTCGACTGGGATTACTGGGTAAAACAAGAGAAGGCTGACTTCGTCTACCAAGAGATTTCTAAATTCCCGGAGGTTCGTCGCGATTTATCACTTGTTATTGATAAAACGGTTAGCTACCAAGCGATTCGCAAACTAGCGGAGCAATACGAGAAGAGTTTACTGAAAAACGTGTCGATTTTTGACGTCTATGAGGGCAAAAATCTTGGCGAAGGCAAGAAAGCTTATTCCGTAAGCTTTACGCTACAAGATGAGTCTCAAACCTTAACAGATAAGGTGATTGAGTCCACGATGGATCGCTTAATGAAAGGATTCGAGAAGGAAATAGGGGCGCTAATTCGAAAGTAATTAGCGCTTGAACATGCCACCTAAATTAGGCATCTTCATCTTTCCGTCCTGAACCTTGTTCATCATCTTCATCATTTTGCGCATGTCTTCGAACTGCTTCAACAGGTTATTCACCTCTTGAATCGATGTTCCCGACCCTGCCACAATGCGATTCTTGCGCGATGGGTTCAAAATATCAGGATTCTGACGCTCCTTCGCAGTCATCGAATTGATGATTGCTTCGATCGGCTTAAAAGAATCATTGGAAATATCCACATCCTTCACCGCTTGGCTCATCCCTGGCACCATACCCATCAAATCCTTGATGTTACCCATCTTCTTGATTTGCTGTAATTGTGCGTAGAAGTCTTCGAATGTAAAGTTGTTTTGGCGTATCTTCTTATTTAAACGAGCTGCTTCATCTTCGTCAAAAGCCTGCTGCGCACGCTCCACTAAAGACAACACGTCACCCATTCCGAGGATACGGTTCGCCATACGATCAGGATAGAACTGATCTAAGGCTTCCATTTTCTCCCCAGTAGAAATGAATTTGATTGGTTTATCTACAATTTGACGGATAGAAAGGGCCGCACCACCGCGGGAATCCCCATCTAATTTGGTTAAAACAACACCATCAAAATTCAATCGATCATTAAAGGTCTTCGCCGTATTCACCGCATCTTGACCCGTCATGGAATCCACAACGAACAAAATCTCGGTCGGTTTAATCGCCTCCTTCACGGCTGCGATCTCATTCATCATCGCCTCATCCACCGCTAAACGACCCGCGGTATCGACAATGACTACTTTTTTACCCATTTTACGGGCATATGACAAAGCGTTCTCCGCGATGCTAACGGCATTCTTATTTTCAGGCTCTGCGTACACTTCCACTCCTACCTGCTCTCCCAATACTTTCAATTGGTCAATCGCCGCTGGACGGTAAATATCGCAGGCTACTAATAGCACATTGCGACCCCCTTTTTTAATGTATTGAGCTAACTTACCCGAGAAAGTCGTCTTACCAGAACCTTGTAAACCGGCAATCAAAACGACAGCTGGATCGCCTTTTAGGTTAATGTCCTGCTTCTGACCACCCATTAACTGGGTTAACTCTTCGTGAACGATTTTAATCAATAATTGACCAGGCTCGACGGAGATCAGGATTTTTTGGCCCATTGCCTGATCCTTGATACGATCAGTAATCTCTTTTGCCACCTTATAGTTAACGTCCGCATCCATCAAGGCACGGCGAATTTCTTTTACCGTAGCGGCAACGTTAATATCTGTAATTCTGCCATTCCCCTTCAGGGTACGCATAGCAGTGGTCAACTTCGAACTTAAATTCTCAAACATAGTATCTAAAAAAAGGACTGCAATTTACGCTTTTTCAGGCAAATTTTAATCAAATAAAATTGTCTTGTTTTCATGAATAAAGACGCGATCTTCGAGGACGAGTTGCAAAGCTTTGGCCAAAACCGATTTTTCTACTTCCTTTCCTGCCTTCGACATTTGTTTCGCATCATAAGAGTGGTTTACTGACACCACATCTTGACAAATAATCGGACCTTCATCTAAATCATCCGTCACAAAATGAGCGGTCGCTCCAATAATCTTTACGCCACGCTGAAAAGCTTGCTGGTACGGATTAGCTCCGACAAAGGCAGGCAAAAAAGAATGGTGAATATTGATCATCTTACCTAAATAGGCAGAAGCAAATTCTGGTGTCAGAATGCGCATATATTTAGCCAGCACAATTAAATCAGGATTTGCTGCATCAATAATCAGCCTAAGCTGCGCCTCATGCGCTTCTCTCGTTAACCCTTCTGCCGGCACGTAAGTAAATGGTATCGAAAACTGGGCACAAAGTGGTGCTAACACCGCATGATTACCTACCACCCCCACAATCGAAAAGGGCATATCTTCGAATTGAGATTTAATCAATAAATCTCCCAAACAATGGTGCTCTTTCGTCACACATACTAAAACTCGCTTCTTAGCTGGCGGAATCACCTCGACTTTTGCATCTGAAGGCAAGACGGCTTCGATCTCCTGAGTCAGCGACTTCAGATCAGTAGATCCGCTAAAAGAAACCCGCATAAAAAAGCGATCCTTAGGTTCATCCACAAATTCATTGGTTTGGGTGACATTCAATAATTTAGCGAATAACACCCCCGTTATTTTATGAACTAAACCCTTCTCATCCCTACAAGCAATCTTAATTACTGTTTCCATCAAAAAAAAGCGAAATTTTGACAAAAATACCCCAAAATAATGGAGGAAAAAAGATTTAGTCTTTACCTTTGCAGGATTAACACAACCTATCAAAATTTTGATATAACAAAAATGGAAAAAATTAAAGTTGCCAACCCAGTCGTTGAATTAGACGGCGACGAAATGACTCGAATTATCTGGAAATTCATCAAGGATAAATTAATCTTACCTTATTTAGAGCTAGACATCAAGTACTATGATTTAGGTGTAGAATACCGCGACGAGACGAATGACCAAGTAACAATCGAAGCAGCTGAGGCAATCAAAAAATACGGTGTAGGTATCAAATGTGCTACCATCACTCCTGATGAGGCTCGTGTAACGGAATTCGATTTGAAACAAATGTGGAAATCTCCAAACGGAACGATCCGTAACATCCTAGATGGTACTGTTTTCCGTGAGCCAATTGTTTGTGCAAACGTTCCTCGTTTAGTCCCTAACTGGACTGCTCCGATCATGATCGGTCGTCACGCGTTTGGTGATCAATACCGCGCGACTGACTTCGTCACAAAAGGAAAAGGTAAATTAACCGTTACATTCCAACCAGAAGATGGTGGTGCAGCTCAAACGTTCGAAGTTTATAACTTCAAAGGCGATGGCGTTGCAATGACCATGTACAATACAGATGAATCCATCAAAGGTTTCGCACACTCATGCTTTAACATGGCATTAAGCAAAGGATGGCCTTTATACTTATCAACTAAGAACACGATCTTGAAGAAATACGATGGTCGTTTCAAAGATCTCTTCGAAGAGATCTACCAAGCAGATTACAAAGCGAAATTCGAAGCTGCAGGGATCGTTTATGAGCACCGTTTGATCGATGACATGGTTGCTTCTGCATTAAAGTGGAATGGTAACTTTGTTTGGGCTTGTAAAAACTACGATGGAGACGTTCAGTCTGATACCGTTGCGCAAGGTTTCGGTTCATTAGGTTTGATGACTTCTGTATTGATTACGCCAGACGGAAAAGTGATGGAAGCGGAAGCGGCTCACGGAACAGTGACTCGTCACTACCGCGATCACCAAGCTGGAAAGCCTACTTCTACGAATCCAATCGCGTCTATCTTCGCTTGGACTCGTGGTTTAGAGTTCCGTGGTAAATTAGATAACAATGCGGCTTTGATTAATTTCTGCCAAACATTGGAAAAAGTATGTGTGGCTACAGTGGAGTCAGGTAAGATGACCAAAGACTTAGCCGTTTGTATCCACGGTAACAAAGTTACTCACGGAGAACACTACTTATACACAGAAGAGTTCTTAGAGGCTTTAGATACGAATTTGAAGGCTGCGCTGGCGTAAGTCGCCGCAGGCGGCTTAGTCGCGACTACGTCGCTTAGTCGTTGCTTCGCAACTTAGTCTAAAATGAGTCGTCTCTTCGAGACTTAGTCGACTTCGTCTTAGTCGTTGCTTCGCAACTTAGTCAAAGAGTCCGGAGGGGAAGAAATTCCTCTTCGGATTTTTTTTGTGCTGACATTTTCGAGCAAATCGCGCAGCGATGACTAAGCCGAAGGCGACTAAGGCGCAAGCGCCGACTAAATCGCGTAGCGATGACTAAGCGACGAAGTCGCGACTAAGGCGCACACCGCGCCGACTAAATCGCGCAGCGATGACTAAGCCGAAGGCGACTAAGGCGCACCGCGCCGACTAAGCCGAAGGCGACTAGATTTTTTTATTTTATGCCGGGGCATAAAATAAAAAAATCGCGCCGATTGCTCAGCGCGATTCCTTCTTATCGTTTTGTTTCAAATACTATTCTGAAACCACAGAGAAAGCAATCTTGTGTTTTACTTCTTTGTGTAAGTCAAGCGTAGCAGCGTAATCGCCGGTTGTCTTCACTTCTGTATCGAATGAAATCTTCTTACGATCGATATCGAAACCTTTTTCTTTCAACATCTCTGAAATTTGAAGGCTAGTCACACGACCAAAGATTTTTCCGCTATCACCTGTCTTCGCAGGAATAGTTAATGTCATTTCACCGATAGCTGTAGCTAAATCGAATGCATCTTGACGAACTTTCTCTACTTTGTGAGCAGCTTGCTTGATGTTTTCCGCTACAACCTTGCGGTTAGACGGAGTCGCCATGATAGCGAAACCTTGTGGAATTAAGTAATTACGACCGTAACCAGCTTTCACTGCAACGATATCGTTTTTGTAACCTAATCCAGCAATATCTGTTTTTAATATAATTTCCATCTTATGTTTACAATCAAATGTTTATTGGATAAGGTACTATTTTAAACCGTCAGCCACGTAAGGCATCAAAGCCAAGTGACGAGCACGCTTGATAGCTTGTGCCACACGACGTTGGAATTTCAAAGAAGTTCCAGTGATACGACGAGGTAAGATTTTACCTTGCTCGTTCACTAACTTCAATAAATAATCAGGGTTTTTGAAATCGATGTATTGAATACCAGATTTCTTGAAACGGCAATACTTTTTGCGGTTTCCGTTCTTATCTACAGGTTCGTTAACTAGTGTCATATTATGCTTCTGTTTTTTCTGGTTTTCTACCTACTAATCCTTTTCTCTTTTTTTCGTTATAAGCTAATGCATGCTTATCTACCGCTAGGGTTAAGAAACGAATCACGCGCTCATCACGCTTGTATTCTAATTCTAATTTAGCGACTAAGGTAGGAGCTGCTGCGAATTCGAAAATTTGATAGTATCCAGTGTGCTTGTTCTGAATCGGGTAAGCTAACTTACGTAAGCCCCAAGCGTCTTCATGAACGATTTGCGCACCGTTTTCTACCAACAGATTCTTGAATTTCTCAACAGTGTCCTTTGTCTGTTGTTCAGACAAAACGGGAGTTAAAATGAACACCGTCTCATAGTTTTTTAATTCCATAAAAAAATTGTTGTTTAAAAACTGGTAAAAATTTGGACTGCAAAGGTACGAATATTCCTTCACAATCAAAACGTTAACAACAAAATTTTGGAATTAGCGCACCTCGAAGGTTCCTAGCCCAATCAAATATCCCTCCGCATAAAGTTCAATTTCATGCTTCCCAGCTTTGAACCCATTAGGTCTAGAATAGATAAATTCCACCGATTGGTGGTTGTTTTCATAGAAAATACGTTGACGACTCGTAAACGTTAGTTCGCGACCTTTAAAGTCGAAGGTACCGGACCCTAGGTTATAATCTGATATCGTTGTGCCGGTGGGTTCAATGATGCGCAAAAAGACTGTTTTAATCTCTTTACTTGCGAACGTATTTTCCTGCAAATGGAACATTACGCGAATTTTATCGACTTTGCGGGCTTTTTGATTGTTAACGGAGGACTCTTTACCTCGAGAAGAAATGGCATACACATTTACTCCCTCCGCACGCAAGGCAGCGGCAGCACTCACCTTTTCGGTTAATTCCTTATTCCGAATTTCCAGCACGCGGGACTTTTCACTGAGTTCCCTTTCCTTTAGGCCAAAGGTTTTGCTCGAATCCTCGAGTGCCTTTTGGATATTCACTAAACCTACTTTTAGAATTTGAGCTTCGCGGCTTAGGGAATCGTTGCGTAGAATTAAAACGACGTTTTCCTTCTTCAATTTTTTAATTTCCGCATCCTTTTGACCTAAGAGGTGCAAATAATAACTAAGTTTCTTTTGGAATTCGGCTGGATCGATGTCGCTTAAATGCTTCTGATCGCCTAGGATTTGGGCTTTGGCCTTTTCTAATTCATTGACTTTACCGCCTAATTTTTTGATTTGGACTAAACGCAAATTCAATTGTTCTGCTACTGAATCTAGCTTCACCTGGGCATTTTCAACAAATTCCGCCTGAGAAGGTTGCGTAATTCGATCCAGCAGACCAAACTTATCCGACAGAATATAGGCCAGCAATAAAAAAACCAACAGGGTTAACCAGGTCACGCGACTCTTCAAACTACTTTCGTTTCCCCTCGAATTATCCGATTCCATTTATTTGCTTTATTTGATCTTTTACTCCTGAATCAAAAATAATAAATTAATTTTAATATTATTTTTTCGTCCAAACAAAATTTAGCCTTTCCGCCCTATGGCCATCGCAGAACAAATTTCCTTGATTAACAAGCAATTAAACGACAGCACCGCTCGACTTATTGTGGTCACGAAGACAAGAAGCATCGAGGAGCTGCAAGAGACGTATGCGGCGGGAGCCATCGAATTTGGAGAAAACCGCGTGCAAGAGATGGTCGAAAAGCAGGCGGTGTTGCCTGAGGACATTCTTTGGCATCAAATCGGACACCTGCAGACAAACAAAGTAAAGTATATTGCGCCTTTCGTACACCTAATTCATTCGGTGGATTCGATGAATTTATTGAAGGAAATCAACAAGCAAGGGGCGAAAAATAACCGCGTCATCCACTGTTTGTTGCAGATTTTCATTGCGACGGAGGAAAGTAAGTTTGGTTTGGATTTTAAGGAAGCCGAGGCCCTTTTAGCGGATGCCTCGTTTGCAGAGATGAAACACATCCGTATCGTGGGTTTAATGGGAATGGCGAGTTTCACGGCAGATGAAGATCAGATTCGACGCGAATTCAAGAGCCTAGCGGATTTTTTCCAACAGCTTAAAAACAACAAAACCGGCGTTTCGACCGGTCTTGTGGAATGGACTGAATTGTCCATGGGTATGTCTGGTGATTACTTGATCGCAGCTGAACTAGGGGCTACCTTAGTTCGAGTAGGATCAGCCATCTTCGGTCCTCGTCACTAACGCGTTAAGGACATAATCTCAAATTCTAATTTTCCAGCCGGGGCAGTGATTTCCGCTAAATCCCCCACTTTCTTGCCTAACAAACCTTTTCCGAAAGGAGACGAAACCGAGATTTTTCCCAATTTCAAATCTGCCTCTTCTTCTGAAACAATCGTATAGGTTACGGTCATGCCACTTTTCGTGTTTTTGATTTGAACAATGGAATAGATTGAAACAACCGATAAATCGATCGTCGATTCATCCAAAACACGTGCAATTGAAATAATTTCCTCCATTTTAGAGATCTTCAATTCCAATAAGCCTTGTGCATCTTTCGCCGCATCATACTCTGCGTTCTCACTTAAATCGCCTTTATCACGCGCCTCTGCGATTTGTTTGGCCATATCTGAACGACCTGTAATCTTCAAATAATGTAATTCCGCTTTTAATTTATCTAGCGCCTCTGCCGTGTAATATTGAAACTTTGCCATACTCTTTTTAGGGTTTTACCTCCGTGCTTAAAAACAAAATAGAACGGCCTCCGACCGTTCTACCTAATTTATTTGTAGTTTTGTTTCGGATTCGCAACTAAAGTTTTTGTTTTTCTAACAGCACGTATTGGTTGTTTTGTAGAGGACAAAGATAATAAAAATTCAGACGGATTCCACAAACTATCAAGATCAAGGATGCGGATTATATTTTTTGGAACCCCAGAGTTTGCAGTAGCCAGTTTACAAGCCTTAGTTGAGGCTAAACTGGATGTCGTGGCCGTAGTAACTGCCCCAGATAAACCTGCAGGCCGTGGACAACAGATTCAATCTTCCCCGGTGAAAGCGTATGCGGTTTCCGTAGGCTTACCCGTTTTGCAGCCGGCAAAATTAAAAGATCCTGCCTTTTTAGAAGAATTGGCTGCGTATAAGGCTGACCTTCAAATAATCGTAGCCTTCCGAATGTTGCCAGAGGCTGTTTGGAATATGCCTCCCAAGGGTACGTTTAATTTGCACGCTTCACTGCTTCCTCAATACCGCGGTGCGGCGCCCATCCACTGGGCAGTAATTAATGGGGAGACCGAAACCGGGATTACGACCTTCTTTTTACAACACGAAATCGATACAGGAGACTTATTATTCCAAGAGACTGAACCGATTTCAGAGACTGATACCACAGGAGAATTGTACGAACGATTGATGAATAAAGGTGGCGCCTTAGTCGTCAAAACGACTAAAGCGATCGAATCTGGCGACATTCACCCGAGGCCGCAGCAAGAAATCGATGAACTGAAATCAGCTCCTAAATTAGACCGAAGTACTGGCGAAGTGCATTGGACGCGCGCAGGACGTGATATCGTGAATTTAGTACGCGGAATGAATCCATTCCCGGGGGCTCATACCGTATTTCAAGGCAAAAATTGCAAGCTGGTTGCCGTGGAATTTCATCCGGAAATTATCCCTGATTTAGGGGTGGGGGTTTGGGATACGGATCAAAAAACGTTTCTACGCGTGGGCTGCAGCGATGGCTACATCAACATTCTAGAGTGGCAAATGGAAGGTAAAAAGCGATTGAAAATCGAGGACTTTTTACGTGGATATAATTTTAATTTCTAGTCTAGCTTCCAGCGACCTGTCGAATAAAAGTAACCATAGGAGCCTTTTTGGATAAAAATATAATTTTCCTGCAGGTTTGCTAAGACAGTAATGGTATACGGTTTCAATTGGAGACCCGAAGCCGACGCAGGAAAAGGGATTGCCTGAGAGCAAGCGCAAGGTTTATTTTCGCGTAACTGATTCAATTCAATCAATAAATCGCGGGAATCCTCCACTAGCTCTTCCCTACCTAGATTCACTTTTTTGAAGTAGTTTCGTTCATAGGCATTCTTGAAAGGCTCATATTCTAACGCAACCTCCGGGTATTTCTGAATTAAACTCGCACTATTCAAAAAGGCTTGAATGTGACCAGGATCTGGGAAACCCACAAAATCGCCACCCCAAAACAAACCAATCTCCTTTGCTTTCTTACCATATTGATCATAAATGGCCCCGCGACGCAAATGCCTACCCTTGCGTGCAATGGCACCATCAGCCGCTAATCCGAAGTTATGAAAGGAGATAAAGGCTTTGGAAAAGCCCTTCTTCTGCAAAGCTAATTGTTGCTTCTTATTGCGGGTGGTGGAGGTATATTTTAAGCGATAAGGCGCGTGAATACGCTTGATTAAACTGTCCCGCTTCACTTCAAATGAATCAATTTCTGAGGCCAACAAATCCGTCCAAGGCTGGTGTAATTCAGCTACTTCCCTTGTCTCACGCGAGCCATCCGGGTTAATGCGTACAAAGACATAGGCCGCAACAGAATCGCCTGAAAAAGTAGAATCTTGCTGCTTATACAACCATTTAAACTCATCCCAATCCAGCGAATCTAGCTTATCTGGCACACAAATACGAGCTTGAGCTCCCGTATTCTCCAAGAAAAGCAATAAAAGCTGGAAAAGACCAATTAAAATCATTTTTTCAACGGAATGATGAGCACTTCACCCCGAAGCGTGATATCATCTTTCTTGTGATTCGCGTCCATAATCGCTTGTTTACTCACACCATATTTCTCCGCCACTTTGCGCATGATATCGCCCGGCCCTACCGTATGAATCGCTTGAATCTTCACGTTTAATTTAGTCGAACCACTTTTAATACCATCCGGATTGACCCCTGGATTCAAGGCTTTTAATTGATCCACTTTCAAACCATAATGCCGAGCAACAGCGGAAAAGGTCTCCCCTTTCTCCACCGTAATGGCATGTGATTTTCCGGCTGGGGCAGCTACTTCAGGAACGACTTCTGCTTCTGCCTCTTTCTTTTGTTCCGCTAATTCTTCTTCGTCAGACTTGCTGATAATGGAATCCTTGGGAACGATCAATGAATCCGCTGGATCTTGCGTAGAATCGATCACTACTTGTGATGCTTCCGGCAACACCTCTTCCTCTGTCTCGACAAATTTCTCCGCCTTAATTAATTCGTCCTTATCTGGACTAACAAAATGCTCAAATCCTACGGCGATTAAGCCTACTAAGGTCAATAAAAGTATGCCCAAGGTGATGACGGGCAATTTGCTGCTTTCTTCGTTCTCACTCATTTTATGAAAATTTAGCTTTCGTTTCTTGGCTCATTTCAGCCACTTTATCTTCTAATTCCGCTTTGTAGGCGGTGTATTTTGCGGCCAAAGACGCATCAGAAATCGCTAGCATTTGGATCGCTAATAAACCGGCATTTTTAGCCGCATTAAGGGCTACGGTTGCGACAGGGACGCCATTAGGCATTTGTAAAATAGATAAAACCGAATCCCAGCCGTCGATGGAATTAGACGATTTGACAGGAACACCTATCACCGGTAAAATAGTCGCCGAAGCCACCATTCCTGGTAAATGGGCTGCCCCGCCTGCGCCTGCAATGATCACCTGAATGCCACGAGACTTAGCTTGCTGAGCATAATGCAACATTTTCACTGGGGTGCGGTGCGCAGAAACGATGTCCACTTCATAAGCCACTCCAAAATCCTTACAAACCTGAATGGCTTCTTGCATGACTCCAAGATCCGAGCTACTGCCCATTATAATTCCTACCATAGCTAGCTATTTATGCGATGACGCGTATGCTTTGTTTTACTTGTTCTGCTTTTTGTTCAATCTCTTCGCGGGATTCCCCTAGCAAAGTGATGTGCCCCATCTTGCGATAAGGCTTCGTTATTTTCTTTCCGTATAAAAAAGGATGAACGCCGGAAATGCCTAAAATCGTATCCAAACCTTCGTATTTCGCTGGTCCCGTGAAGCCATCTGCTCCTAATAAGTTTAACATTCCTGAGAAGGAATGTGCTTTCGTATCTCCTAATGGCATGCCCGTAATCGCTCGTAAATGTTGTTCGTATTGCGACGTATCGTTTGCTCGGATCGTTTGATGGCCTGAATTGTGTGGTCGAGGAGCGACTTCGTTGATGAGGATTTGGCCGTCTTTAGTCAAAAACATCTCCACCGCTAAAACTCCTACTAAGCCCATCTGATCAATCAATCGAACAGCGATATCTTCTGCTTCTTTTTCAATTTCAGGCGAAATGGCTGCGGGGGAAACGAGGAATTCTACCAGGTTTTGGACCGGATGAAAAACCATCTCCACCGCCGGAAACGCTTTTATTTCTCCTTGCGGATTACGCGCCACAATCACGGCTAATTCCTTATCGAAATCAATCGCCTTTTCTAATAGACCAGGGGCATCAAAACCCTTAGCGATATCCGCAGCTGAACCGATGTACTGAACGCCTTTACCATCGTATCCCCCTTTTCCTAATTTCTGAAAAGCGGGTAAAAAGTCCTCGTTTGCGATGATTTCCGCGGACGATTCGATCAATCTAAAATCAGCTGTAGGAAAACCGTGGGTTTGAAAAAAGGTTTTTTGAATGCGCTTGTCCTGAATCATGCGAAGCAGATGAGGTTGCGGGTAGACTTTAATTCCCTCCGCTTCTAATTGCTCTAGCGCTTCGATGTTCACATGCTCAATTTCGATGCTGATTAAATCGAATTGTTTCCCAAAGTGGTATACCGTATCAAAATCCTGAAACGAACCCTGCGTGAACTGGGTAGTCAACGTGTGACAAGAAGCTTCAGGATCTGGATCAAGGCAGGCAATGGGCAAGTCTAAGTCGATTGCTGCTTGCAAAAGCATTCGTCCTAGCTGGCCGCCGCCTAATAATCCGATTTTGGGAAGTGATTTAGACATAAATTCGAATTCAATGGGTAAAATTACGGCTTTTGTTTTACCTTTGGAAATTATTTAGACCTCGAGAAAAAATATTCTTACAGGAAAATGATATAAGCTCATGACAAAAAGAAATACCACGATTATCGCCTTCATCTTACTTGCAATCGCGAGTCGTTTATTGATTTTAGCAGGACCGGGTTGGGCAAACTTCTCACCAATGGCTTCTATGGCTCTATTTGTAGGTGCCTATTTGCATAACCGCAAACAAGCGATAGCTTGGACCTTATTAGCGGTTTGGGGATCAAATTTGATTCTTAACAACACCTTGTATGATGCCTTTTTCCCGGGATTTTCTTTCGGATTTGATGCCGTGCACATGGGATTATTTGCCTTGATCTCTTTATTAGGAACAAATACGACCGCAAGCGCCTCACGTTTCATCGGAACTAACCTAGCAGCAGCCATGGGCTTTTTCTTCCTATCTAACTTCGCGGTATGGGTTGGATCCGATATCGCTTACACAAAAGATCTAGCTGGTTTATTAAGTTGCTATGCTGCTGGCATCCCTTTCCTAAAGAATACCATCGCTAGCCAATTCTTATTCTCAGGGTTGTTCTTCGGAGCTTTTGAAGTATTGAAAAAACAAGTTCCAGCCTTGCGCTAGAAATTTTATGCATAAAAAAAGGGTCGGCTTGCAGATGCGAGCCGACCCTTTTTTGTTGATGTCTATCTAGTTTTTGTAGACCTTTCCGTCTTTCATAACAAAGCTCACCTTTGTCATCAATTTAACATCAGCTACTGGATCACCAGGAACCGCGATGATATCTGCGGCCTTTCCTACCTCGATAGATCCGATTAAGTCACTTTGCCCTAAAAGATCTGCCGCATTAACTGTCGCTGACTTAATTGCCTCTAAAACGGGCATTCCTGCTTCGTTCATCAAGATAAACTCATAGCCATTCTTTCCGTGGCCAAAAACCCCCGCATCCGTACCAAACGCAATCTTCACACCAGCTTTGTACGCTTTACCGAACGTTCCCTGGATGATCGGCCCGATCGCCGCTGCTTTCTTCGCCACCATTTCTGGGTAGTAGTTCGGGATTTTAGACGAATCTGCTACGGAACGACCTGCGATTACGGTAGGTACGTAATACGTTCCCATCTTTTTCATCAATTCCATCACATCTTCATCCATATAAGTACCGTGTTCAATCGAAGAAACACCACCCAAAACGGCACGTTTCATGCCCTCTTTTCCGTGAGCATGCGCCGCTACTTTAAAACCGTAGTCTTTCGCCGTTTGAACAATGGTACGCACTTCTTCTTCGGTGAATTGGGCACCTGAACCATCTTTGGCATAACTTAACACACCACCTGTTGCCGTGATTTTAATCAAATCCGATCCTTCTTTGTAACGCTGACGCACCGCTTTCGCCGCATCCGCTATTCCATTTACAACACCATCCTCAGGTCCTAAATCCTTTTTGAATGCTTCATTAATTCCATTCGAATCATCCGCGTGACCACCAGTTGTTCCTATGGTAACGCCGGCTGTAAAAACGCGAGGCCCTTCTACAAGGCCTTTGTTAATCGCATTACGCAAACTAATCACCACGTGGCTACCTCCTAAATCACGCACTGTAGTAAAGCCGGCCATCAAATTCTTCTTCGCATAGACTAAAGCCTGGTAGGCCACATCGCCCGGATTCTTCACAAAACGATCTAAATAGGCGCCTGGATTCGTTTCCGACTCTAAGTGTACGTGTGAATCGATTAAACCCGGCATCACCGTTCTGTCTTTCAAATTGATCACCACATCGCCTTTGGCAGGACTAAGGTATCCTTCAGAAACGGACACAATTTTCTTTCCTTCCACCACAATGGTACGGTTTTTTAAGATTGTTTGTGTTTTAACGTCGATGAGAGAACCGCAGTGCAAAATGGTTTTTTGGGCAAAACCAGTAAAAGCCAAAAGGCTTAAACCTAAGGTCAATACTTTTTTCATAGGGTAGATGTTAATAATATTGAAACGTGTTTCCAGAAGCTTGGGTAGCTTTTATTGACTACCGAAGGATCTAGCAAAGTAATTTCTTTTTGCATGGCCACCGGCGCAAAGGCCATCGCCATCCGGTGATCATCATAGGTTTCGATGGGT
Organism: Aquirufa antheringensis; assembly: GCF_004307425.1. GTDB lineage: Bacteria > Bacteroidota > Bacteroidia > Cytophagales > Spirosomataceae > Aquirufa > Aquirufa antheringensis. The sequence continues at coordinate 174,987 of NZ_SEWZ01000001.1, read as the reverse complement.
TCGATGGCAGAAACAGCCGCAAAATTGCCCGTCACTTCGTACAAATGGTTCGCTTCTTTTTCTACTAAAGCGGCCCCTAATTTCTTCAATTCATTTTGTAAGGCTAACACACGATCCGTTTCCTTCACTTTTAATGATTCTAAACCGGTTAAAGTCAACGGAATATCCTTTACAGCGGCGATGACGCAGATGGTTTGGGCTAAATCTGGGCAATCGGTAAAATCCCAAGCTAGGGAAGCCTGAGCTGGGATTTTGGTCAATAAATAACCGCGCCCCGTATACGTACTTTTTACACCCAATGGCTCCATAATAGCTTTAATGGCAGAATCTCCTTGCAAGGAATCTTCCTTTAAGCCTAATAATTCCAATGAACTATCTTCAAATGGCGACAAGGCCACCATCGAATACCAATAGCTGGCTCCGGACCAATCCGATTCTACAGCAAAAGGCTGTAATGTGTATTTTTGGGCAGGGATCTCAATGCTTCCTTTGGACCAATCTGCTGTAGCCTGAATACCAAAATGCTTCATTTGAGCCAAGGTCATCTCGATGTAAGGCTTCGAACCAAGCGCCCCCGTAATTTGCAATTTTAAACCTTCTGGCAGCAAAGGTGCTACCATCAAAATGGCTGAAATAAACTGCGAACTTACGTCGCCACGGATGGAAATCTCCCGGTTCCCTTTAAAGGTGAAACCATTTAATTGCATTGGAGGATAACCATCCTTGTTCAAATACGTAATGTCAGCACCTAAGGCACGCAAGGCATCCACTAAAATACCGATCGGGCGCTCACACATACGTGGTGTTCCCGTCATCTTTTTAACGGCACCCGTGACCGCATAATAAGCAGTCAAAAAACGCATGTTCGTTCCTGCATCTAGGACATCTGCCTCTGGACCGCTTTCAGACAACAAGCGAATCATCGTTTGCGTATCACGCGCTTCAGCTAGATTAGACAGATTGTCAATCGATCCATTCGCTAAGGCATTAATCACTAAAGCTCGATTGCTCTCTGATTTAGAGGCTGGCAAAGGGATAATCTCAGAAAAGGACGTCGTACGAGGAAATAAAGTAATTTGACTCAAAACAGGTTTGCGATTAACGCAATTTTAAAGTGACTAATGATAAAACGGCTAAGATGATTCCCACGATTAAGAAACGAATAACGATCTTCGATTCGTGGTAGTTTTTCTTTTGGAAATGGTGGTGCAATGGCGACATCAAAAAGACGCGACGCCCCTCTCCATATTTGCGTTTTGTATATTTAAAATAGGCCACCTGAATGATGACCGATAAATTTTCGATTAAGAAGATTCCACACAAAACCGGAATCAACATTTCCTTGCGGATTACAATCGCTAAGGTGGCGATTACTCCCCCCAGCATCAAACTTCCCGTATCGCCCATAAATACCTGGGCAGGATAGGCGTTATACCAAAGGAAACCGATACAAGCTCCCACGAAGGCCGCGCAAAAGACCGCAAGCTCCCCTGAATTAGGAATAAACATCACGTTCAAGTATTGTGAAATAACCTTGTTACCAGAAACATAGGCTAAGATGGCCAAAGCGATACCAATTATCACCGATGTTCCGGCTGCCAATCCATCAATTCCATCCGTGATATTCGCGCCATTAGACACCGCCGTAATGATGAAAATCACCACTAAAACATAGACAATCCACACGTATTCGTCCGGAATGAAACTAGGCAGCAACATATTGTAATCGAACTGGTTATCCTTCATAAAAGGCACAGTCGTCAATAACGATTTGTGGTCTACGAAGGTCCCATCAGCCGCAAATTCTCGCACCTTGATATGCTGGTTAAAGTACATGGTTAGACCCACGATGATGCCTAGGCCTATTTGGCCTACGACCTTAAATTTACCTGATAAACCTTCTTTGTTCTTCTTAAATACCTTGATATAATCATCGGCAAAACCCACAGCGCCTAACCAAATCGCAGAGGTCACTAAAAGCACAATATAAACGTTCGTCACCTTCGAAAAAAGAAGGGTTGGGATCAATAAAGACAATAAAATAATGAAGCCTCCCATCGTAGGAGTGCCTTTTTTAGCCATTTGGCCTTCTAAACCTAAATCCCGAATTTCCTCCCCAATTTGCAAACGTTGCAAACGGTAAATCACCGATTTACCCCAAATCGCTGCAATACCCAAAGACGTAATGATGGCCGCAAATGCACGGAAAGTGATGTATTGAAAAACACCGGCGCCCGGAATATTCAAGGTCTTGTCTAGGTATTCGAAGAGGTAATAAAGCATCTAAATGGGTTTTAATTTATAAAATTGCAAAAAATCGAGGGGAATTCAAACTCAGCTAAACGCCTCTCCCAGGACTAGTTTATCATCAAAGTCGTATTTCACGCCTTGAATATCTTGGTAATTTTCGTGGCCTTTGCCTGCCACTAAAATAATGTCACCTGACGCAGCTAATTCTCGAACGGCGTAAAAAATCCCTTCCTTTCGGTCTGATACGCGGTGCACCTTTGACTTTAAGGCAGCCGGCACACCCGCTTCCATCTGATCTAAAATCAATTCTGGATCTTCCTTCCGCGGATTGTCTGAAGTCAACACAACAGAATCACTGTATTTAGCCGCTAATTCCGCCATAATCGGACGCTTCCCTGAATCGCGATTCCCACCACAACCCACCACCGTAATGATACGCTGTGATTTATCTCGAATCGCCTGAATCGTCTTCAGCACATTTTCCAAAGCATCCGGCGTGTGGGCATAATCCACAATCCCCATCTTATGATTAGACCCAGCTAATTGCTCGAAACGACCAGGAGCTGTCTTAAGAGCCGAAATCTGCACTAATACTTCGTGTGACTCTTCTCCAAGCAACAAAGCGGCTCCGTAGATTCCCAATAAATTATAAGCATTAAAAGTCCCGATTAATTGCGCGTGTACTTGCTGGTGATCGATCTCTAATTGTAATCCGCCTACGCCGTTGCTGATAATCTTCGCTTTAAAATCTGCCGCGTTCAATAAACCAAAACCATATTTCTTTGCCGCTGTATTTTGCAACATCACCATTCCGCGCTTGTCATCTACGTTTGTTAACGCGAAAGCAGTTGCGGGGAGGGCGTCGAAGAAACCTTTTTTGGCCTTAATGTATTCGTCAAAGGTTTCATGAAAATCTAGGTGATCGCGGGTGATATTAGAGAAGATAGCACCGGAAAATTGCAAAGCGTGAATCCGTTTTTGGACGACAGCATGTGAACTCACCTCCATAAAGGCATGACTACAACCCGCCGAAACCATATCCGCTAACAAAGCATTCAAGCTGAGCGCGTCAGGCGTTGTATGTGTCGATGGAATAATTTTGTCTTCAATCTTGTTCACCACCGTCGAAATCAATCCACAGCGATGACCTAATCGTTTGAATAATTCAAAAAGTAAAGTAACGGTCGTCGTTTTTCCATTCGTCCCGGTGATCCCAACTAATTTCAATTTCTTAGAAGGATGTCCATAGAATTCCGCTGCAGCCTCCGCTAAGGCTTGATTCGAATCAGATACCTGTACATAAGTTACATCGGCTGGAAGCTCTAGCGGGGCCTTTTCCACCACCCAAAGTTTACAACCTTGCTCGTACACTTGAGGCAAAAACGAATGCCCATCCACTTGTGTACCCGGAATGGCAAAAAAGACAGAACCGGCTTTGGCCTGACGCGAGTCAAAGCACAACTGTTGAATTTCAATTCCTGGAAATAACGTGATTTGCGCCATCTTAATGCAGTTGAATAAAGACTAAACTATTTTTCGCGGCAGCTGTACCAGCTGGGATGGATTGATTTGTCACCGTCCCAAACCCATTCGCCCGCACCTTCAATCCTTTATTTTCTAAAGCAAACAAGGCATCGCGCAAATTCATGCCTACCACATTAGGTACCGTTTTAGGGGTCATGGTGATGGCTTGATTTCTTATGGTCTTCTTTTCTAAATTGAAGTTCAACCATTGGCCATTTTCCTCCACTTTAGGCAAACCTAAATGCGAGAATAGAATATTTTGGTCTGCTGGATGAAGTGTACTCGACAACTTATTCTTGTTCAACGAGTCTGGCAAATAACCTCGTAAGGTTTGTTGCAATTTCATATCGCGCAAATAAATTCGATCCGCAATTTCCTTGAAAACGGGGGCTGTTACTTGACGAGCGTACGTTCCTTCCGAATTACCCTTCGGTTCATCTACTGCGATAATGATCGAGTATTTGGGGTTCTTAACAGGAAAATACCCCGCAAATGTTGTGTAGTAATTTCCCTTACGATAGCCTTTTGCTCCAGTTACCGTACGTTGAGCAGTACCTGTTTTACCGGCAATGCCATAAACAGATCCTTTAATGTTATTCGCGGTTCCTTTGGTGACCACGCCCTCCAGCATGATTTGTAATTTTTTCAACGTTTCAGGAGAACATAATGGCTTCGAATCACGCATCTGTGTAGCCATATAATCTGTTACTACTTCATCCCCACGCGTTGCCTTACTGACAATAATGGGCTGAATCCAGTAGCCATTGTTTGCGATCGCATTATAGAAGGCCAAAATCTGCAATGGCGTATACTGCGTCGAATAACCCACAGAAGACCACAATAACTGCAAACCATCCCATTTAGAAGGCACCGGGAAAACGGGTTTTCTACTCGGTTTCAATTGAAAATCCAAAGATTCAATTAAGTGATACTTCTTCAGGTAATTATAAAACTTCTCATTGTTAGTAGTCCCAAAAGCCTCTTGAACCAGCTTCATCGTCCCCACGTTCGAGGAACTTTCAATCACCTGCTCTAATGAAATCGTACCTAATGGATGTGAATCCGACATTACACCGTTATACAATCGGAATTTACCATCTCCCGTATTCACCATCTTCGTCAATGGATAGTTTTTCTCTTCTAATACGGCCATAATGGATGGCAACTTGAAAACTGAACCCGGATCACGCGCCTCAAGTAAGGCATAATTATAGGTTTCAGAATAGCCAGTGGGCGAAAGCGGATTCGCCGCAATATTCGACAAGGCCTTAATCTTACCGGTCGAAACCTCCATCACAATGGCTACCGCGTAATTACCTTTAAATTTCTTCATCCCATTTAGTAGGGCAGATTCCACAATCTCTTGGATATTGATGTCCAAAGTAGAGTGCAAATCCACACCCGCTACCGGCAACTTAGGCTCATCGCCGGGCTCTGGACGCCAAGTATTATTATCCATTTTCTCGTACATCCCCTCTCCAAACTCTCCACGCAACTCTTTATCAAAACTATTCTCAATCCCCACACGTCCTTTATCTCGCAGATCCTTGAGATACCCTACGGTACGATAGGCCATTTGGCCAAAGGGTGCATAGCGCACATTAATCTTATCAAAAACAACGCCTGATTTATTGGAATTTTTCGCTTCTTTAAACAACGGAAAACTCAACACCTTTTTCTTTTCTTGGAAGTCTAACAAGCGATTATTCAACAACAAATAGGTCCGACCACTGCGTCTGGCTGCCGCAATCTTTTCCTTGTATTCATCCGCCGTGCGATCCTTAAAGAAGTTCGCTAATGCCGCAGCTAATCCATCAATATGCTGTTTATAGAATTCATCTGCCTTCGCATTCCCCGTCAAAACAGATGGATCCATCCCTAAGCGGTATTTAGGCAAAGTGGTCGACAACAGACTTCCATCATCCGAATAGATATTACCACGCGTAGCTTCTATCTTCCGCTTTTTCACATAAGTGGCCATTGCCTCTGAGCGAAACTTGGGCCCTTTTAGTACGACCACTTTGTACAAACTAAACAGTAGGTACAAGAAGACAGCCAAAATGATGATAAAAAACGTGTAGAAACGTCTCGTAATTAAGCCCCGAATATTAGGTCTTTTCTCCTTCGCCATTATTGCTCTTTATTGACTTGAATGATGATTTTAGTGGGAGGAAGCGTACTCACCCCGATTTGATAACGCTTCAGTGTCTCTTCCAAATTCGTTTGCTTGCTCACCTTCATATACTCCGCCTTCTGCGTGGTATAATCAGCACGATCCTCCTCTAAAGCACTTTTTTCTTTCTGAATTTGATGCAATTTACCATCAGCTAGCATCGAATAATAGATATTGATGAGGGTCAAAAAAGCAACGAAGGCGATTCTTTTCACCCACATGACCGGAAGTTCCCCTCCTGTGAAATTATCGATATTGAAAATGGAATCAAAAATCCCTTCCTTCTTAGGAGAGGAGATTCGCTTAGGCCCTGCTTCTTTAGGTTCGATGGGTGTTGCCATGTTATAATTTAGACGCTATTCTTAATTTTGCACTTCGAGAGCGCGGGTTCAATTTCAATTCTTCTTCTGAGGCCGTAATCGGCTTGCGAATCACCGACTCAAACGGTCGATGCACCACCCCAAATAAATCTTTATCTTCTTTCCCCTGCACATTCCCCGCTTTGATAAAATTCTTTACCAAGCGATCCTCTAACGAATGGAAAGACATAATGACAAGCCTACCTTCTGGCTTCAAAACCGCTGGTGCTTGAGCTAAAAATTCTTCAATCACCGCTAGCTCCTGATTCACCTCTATGCGAATCGCCTGAAAGACTTGTGCGAAGTATTTAAACTCCCGGTGTTTAGGAGCTAATTTATTCAAAATTTCTTTGAATTCTTGCGTCGTTTCAAGAGCTTTTCTGGTACGGGCCTGAATGATTGCTTGGGCCAAAGTCCGTGCATTCTTCACCTCCCCATACATCCCTAAAATGCGCTGCAATTCATCTGCCGAATAGCTGTTCAATAACTCAGCGGCCGTCATCGAGGCAGAAGGTCCCATCCGCATGTCCAAAGGACCATCAAAACGAATGGAGAATCCACGTTCCGGCGCATCTAACTGAAAGGAAGATACTCCGAAGTCCGCCAAAATACCATCTACCTGCTTCACGCGATGCAAACGCAAATACTTCTCTAAGTGACGAAAATTAGCCGTAATCAGCGTTAAACGCTCATCATCAATTTTCTCTGCTTGCTCCCAAGCATCTGGATCCTGATCAAAGGAAAACAACCGGCCTTTTGGACCGAGTTTAGCTAAAATCGCCTTCGAATGGCCTCCTCCACCAAAGGTCACATCCACATAGGTTCCCGCTGGATCAATGTGCAAACCATCGATGCATTCGTGCAACATGACGGAGGTATGGTAGGTGTTTTCTGGCATAATTTTGGATGAAAACAAAAATACAAATTATCCCTCGGCTATGCCATCAATTCACGAATTTGTATATGATTTTTTTGTGACAAGTTTCGAACCCGTATCTTTGTTCAAACGCCTACGGGATTCAACGATGAAAAAGACCTTATTTGCTCTCCTATTTGCTCCTTTATTGAGCTTAGCCCAAGCACCTGTTACGGGACTTTGGCGGGCTTCTCTTGCTACACATGGCGGCGAATTACCCATTCAATTTGAAATTAACCCTGGTTCAAAATCAGCAAATTTAGATATCAAACTGGTAAATGGTGCGGAGAAATCCACGTTAGGAGAATCCTATTTTAGAGCGGATTCATTAGTTGTCCCATTCGACCTCTACGAAGCTGAGCTCGTTTTTCTAGTGACAAAAGCCACTGAAATGAAAGGCTATTTCGTCAAGAAAAGAAATGGAAAAACCGCCTATCGCTTACCCGTTTCAGCACTTGCAGGCCCTGCAGATAGATTTCTTAACCTACAACCTGCTACCGTAAACGTGAGCGGAAAGTGGATGGCTGACTTCTTTAGTGATGCCACGAACCATAGCCCTGGCGTAGGTGTTTTCGAACAAGAAGGAAACCAAGTTACTGGAACTTTTCTACGCACATCTGGTGACTACCGCTATTTGCAAGGCAACGTGAGCGGGGATAGTTTGTTTCTAAGTTACTTCGACGGCAGTGGCATAAACATGTTACGTGCGAAGGTGAAGGGCACGCAATTGACGGGAAGATTTACTTCGGGTTTAAGCGGAGTTAGAACCGTTGAAGCCAAATTTGATCCTGCAGCCGCCTTGCCAGATTTAAAGAAGCTAAGCTTTCTAAAACCCGGATTCGATCGCATCAATTTTACTCTTCCTACTACCTCAGGCGAACAAATTAGCCTACAAGATGATCGCTATAAAAACAAAGTCGTTGTGATTGAATTAATGGGATCTTGGTGTCCAAACTGCCTAGATGAATCTCGTTATTTAGCTCCCTTCTATACAAAATACAAAGACAAAGGCGTGGAAGTGATCGGCATTGCTTTTGAGAATTCAGCTGACATCGCGGTTGCAGGGCCTAAGATTAATAATTTTCAAAAGAAAATAGGCATCAGCTATCCTTTACTTTTTGCCGGAACGGCGGAAGATAAAACCATCGAGAAAGTATTACCGATGCTAAGTAAAATGAACGGATACCCTACCACCTTCATCATCGACAAAAAAGGGATTGTGAGAGAAATTCACACGGGATTCTCTGGCCCCGGAACGGGAAAATACTATGCCGATTGGATCACCGATTTTGAACATACGATTCAGAGCCTTTTAGCCGAAAAATAATGAGAATCATCGCCCTTATTTGCCTACTTACTTTTTCTGTACAGGCAGAGAAACCGTCTTTTAAAAAGTGGAAGATGCCTTTAGCTTTAGGTATTGCCAGTGGATTAACGTACAATCCATTTGCCAAGCAAATTCAAACGAAAATCGTCGCTCCTGGACGTATCACTCACTTAGATGATTACCTTCAATATGGACCTGCAGCGATGTATGTGGGCTTGAATATCGCTGAATTCAAGAGCAAAGAGGAGGCTTTCGATCAGGCTGGAGTTTTTCTTCTAGGCACTGGAATCTATGTAGCGACTACACAGGGATTAAAAGCAGCGATCACAGAGGCTAGACCAGACGGAACGGAAAAAACGTTCTCTTCTGGCCATACAGCCACGGCCTTTTTCGGAGCGACTGTTTTAGCGCATGAATACCGCGATTCCCATCCCGAGTTCGTGATAGCAGGTTATGCGTTAGCTACCGCTACAGGTGCGCTACGAATCGCAAATAACAAACATTGGGTAACGGATGTGTTAATGGGTTCGGCGATAGGTATCGCTTCGGCAGAATTAGCCTATCTTTTATATCCTAAAGTGCGTCATCAGTGGCAAAAACTGAATCGTTTCACCTTGACTCCTCAAGTGGCCCCAGCGTATTACGGCGCGAGTATGTCGATTGGATTTTAGTGCAATAACAAATACAAACCGGCGCCAGCGAAATAACCCAGCAAGGCAAGAAAGCCTATTTTTTTCAGGTACCAGCCGAATTCAATCTTCTCCATTCCCATCACGGCCACTCCAGCGGCAGATCCTATAATCAGGATACTTCCACCCGTACCCGCACAGAAGGCGAGGTATTCCCACATGACATGATCCATCGGAAAGTCTGTTAGCGAATACATTCCCATCGTAGCTGCCACTAATGGCACATTATCCACAACCGCTGATGCTAAACCAATGATGGTGACGATTATGTTTTGATTGCCTAATGCGTGTGCTAATTGATCCGAGAGTGCGTGTAAATAACCGAAGGACTCTAATCCTCCAATGGCTAACAGGATCCCTAAGAAAAAGAGAATGCTGGACGTATCGATTTTGGTCAACGCATAGCCCACACTCAAGTGTTTCTTCGCCTCCTCGTCTTTCTCTGAATGCAAGAGTTCTGACAAAATCCAAACGATGCCCAAGGCTAATAAAATACCCATGTAGGGAGGTAAATGTGTCAACGTTTTGAAAATAGGAACGCCTATCAAAGAACCGGCGCCTGCAAAAAGCATGATCTTTCCATCGCGTTCTTCAGTCGAACTTAAGGCAACTGAAGCGGCTGCCTGACCAATGGCTTGGTTTTTCAAGACATAAGAAGCAACAATCAAAGGCACAAGTAAAGCTACTAAAGAAGGCAACAATAAACTTTGAATAATACCGGTAGCCGAAATTTGACCTCCTATCCACAACATCGTCGTCGTTACGTCTCCAATGGGCGACCAAGCACCGCCTGCATTCGCGGCAATGACCACGATTCCCACAAAATACTTCCGGGTTTCTTTATTGCTGATCAACTTCCGAAGCAAGGTGACCATCACAATCGAGCTCGTCAAATTGTCTAAAACCGCAGACATGAAAAAGGTGATTAAACCCACTATCCAAAGCAGTTTAATCACCTTATCTGTTTTAATTAATCGAGAGACGAAGTAAAACCCCTGGTGGGCATCCACTAATTCCACTAGCGTCATCGCTCCTAACAAGAAGAATAAGATCTCCGAAGTAGACGCTAAGTGATGACCTAATTCAGAGGCATCTCCTGTAGAAATCGCATAAATTGTCCAAACAAGTACACCCGTAACTAAGGCTGTAGCCGTTTTATTAATTTTTAAGGGGTGCTCTAAGGTAATGGCTAAATACCCTAAAATAAAGACAATAATGGACGCGATTCCCATGTTATTTTAATTTAGCCACGGCCGCCTTAATGCGATCGCAAGCTTCTACTAATTGTTCGTCTGCTGCTGCTGTAGAAATACGCATACAATCCGGTGCTCCGAAACCTGAACCAGCCACTGTTGCTACAAAAGCATCTGCTAATAACCAAGAACAGAAATCATCTGAATCTTTGATCATCGTAGTACCATCTGTTTTACCGAAATAATACGAAATATCTGGGAACGCATAGAATGCACCATCTGGCATATTTACCTTGAAACCTGGGATATCACGTAATTTTTCTACCACTAACTTGCGACGGCGATCGTAGGCCGCTTTCATTTCGTAAGCGTGATCTAAGCTACCATTGAAGGCTGCGACTGCCGCTTTTTGAGCGATCGAGTTCGTACCTGAAGTCACTTGACCTTGTAATTTTTCGATTCCATCTGCGATCCATTTAGCCGCAGCGATAAATCCAATTCTCCAACCTGTCATCGCGTGACCTTTTGCCACCCCATTCACCGTGATCACACGTTCTTTGATTTCTGGAATAGATCCGATCGAGAAGTGACCACCTTGTGTGAAGTTGATGTATTCGTAGATTTCATCCGCTAGGACAAAGATATTTTCGTGACGTGCTACCACATTTGCGATATCACGTAATTCTGATTCTGTGTAAACCGATCCTGTAGGATTGTTAGGGGATGCGAACATCACCATTTTCGTTTTAGGCGTGATTGCAGCTTCGAATTGCTCTGGAGTCACTTTGAAGTTATTATCAAAAGCACCTTGAACAATTACCGAAGTTCCTTCGGCTAATTTCACCATCTCCGAGTAAGAAACCCAATAAGGAGAGAAGATGATCACTTCGTCGCCTGGGTTAATTAAGGCAGCAATCGCGTTTGCTAGCGAGTGTTTTGCACCCGTGCTCACCACGATATTTTCTGAACCCCACTCTAAGTTATTATCACGCTTTAATTTATTGGCGATCGCCATACGCAAATCTGGATAACCTGCAACAGGCGAATACCCGTGAAAACCATCATCAATCGCCTTTTTAGCCGCCTCACAGATGTGAGCAGGTGTTTTAAAATCCGGCTCCCCTACAGAAAGACTGATTACTTTGTGACCTTGAGCTGCTAATTCGCGCGCTTTTTTCGTCATCCCTAACGTAGAGGATTCTTCTAATGCTTGAATTCTTTGGGCTAATTGTGCTTGTGACATGGTATCTAGAAACGAATATTTGTATATAAAATCGACTGCAAAATTACTTTTTTGCAGACGGATAAGCTAATAAAATGTGTAAAAATTAGGCTGTAATACCTTGTGCCAAAACCGCATAGGCCCCTTTCTCGATCTTCATCAATTCTTCGTGCGTACCACGTTCGATGATTTCGCCTTGTTGTACGACTAAAATTTGGTCAGCGTGTTGAATCGTAGACAAACGGTGAGCAATAACTAGAACCGTGCGATTCTCCATTAAATGGCTCAAAGCCTCTTGTACTAACTTTTCGGATTCGTTATCTAACGCACTTGTGGCCTCGTCTAGAATCAAAATGGGTGGATTTTTGAGAACGGCGCGGGCGATGGAGATGCGTTGTCTTTGGCCCCCTGATAATTTAGAACCCCTATCCCCGATCACCGTTTCGTAACCTTCCGGATTCGCCGAAATGAAATCGTGTGCATTCGCAATCTTCGCCGCGGCCTGAACCTCCGCTAAGGTAGCCTCCGTCCCAAAAGCGATGTTATTGAATATCGTATCATTAAACAAGACCGATTCTTGGGTCACAATTCCCATCAAGCCTCTTAAGTCGTCCAAAGGAATGTTTTTCAACGGCACTCCATCCAAGGTAATCATACCCGACGATGGATCGTAAAAACGCGGCAATAAATCCGCTAGCGTAGACTTCCCGCCACCGGAGGCGCCCACCAGGGCAATCGTCTTTCCTTTAGGAATATCGAAACTCACTTCTTTCAACACAGAGCGCCCCTTCACATATTCGAAACCGACTTTTTGGAAGCTAATTTTATCTGTAAATTCATCCACCTGCGTAATCGGATCCTCTGCTACAATTTCAGATTGCGTATCCAATATTTCAATAATACGATCAGCCGAAGCCACCCCACGCTGAATGCCACTGAACGCATCCGCGATGGCTTTCGCCGGACGCATTACCTGCGAAAAAGTCGCAATAAACGCGATAAACGTCGAAGCGGATAATTCACCTTCTCCACTAATAACTAAACTACCGCCATATAATAAGATACCTGTTACCACTAAAACGCCTAGACTTTCAGAGGTGGGGGATGTTAGTTCTTGGCGGAATACCATCTTTAGCAAGGAATTTCGGTAGCGATCATTCCCCGCTTGAAACCGTGCATCCATCATCTTCTCAGCCCGAAAGGCTTTCACCACTCGCATGGCCCCAAAGGTCTCATCCAACAAACTGATAATTCCACTCAAATGCTGTTGCACTTCTCCGGCTGCACGGCGTAAACGTCTCGTAATCGTCGCAATCACTGAACCCGAAAGGGGCAATATGATCAACGAAAACAAAGTCAGCTTCACTGACATACTCGCCAGAAAAACGAAGAATAAAACCAGCGTAAAAATCTCTTTAAAAGTTGCCGTGAAGGCGCGGCCAATACTATTCTCCACTTCCTGAACGTCTGTCGTTAAACGGGACATCAGGTTGCCCTTTTTCTGCTCTGTGAAATAACTAAGGTCTAGGCGAATCGCCCGTTCAAAAACCGCTTGACGCAAGGAAGCAATGGTGTCTGCTTCGACTGTTTTGAGGACTCTTTGGGAAAAATACCGAAAGAAATTCGACAAAATCACCGAAACCATAATCGCCCCACAGGCATATTTCAGCGCTCCAATCCGTCCAAAATCCTCCAAAGCACCATAGAAATAGTGGTTAAACAAGAACGAGAAATAAGAGGGAGTTAACGAAAAAGCGGGTAAAACGCGGTAAATCTGAATATTCTCCGGAGCCGATTGATTGAACAAGACGTTCAACAAAGGAATCAGCAAAGTAAAATTAAGAATGCCGAACAAACTCGCTAGCAAGGAAAACCCGAAGTATGGAAATACATACTTGCGGATCGAAACGGCGTAGCTTAATAAGCGAAAATATGTTTTCAATGCGGCTTTTTATCGAAATTTTGGTCAAATTACGACAATTTTCAGAAACAATATCCGAATGTCGCCCTTAATTTCCATAGTGATGGCCACCTATAACGGGGAGAAATACCTCCGAGAGCAAGTGGACAGCTTGTTAGCTCAAAGCTATCCGTCTTTGGAATTTGTATTTGTGGATGATGCTTCTTCTGATTCATCACTTGCGATTTTGCGGAAATATGCCCTTACTGATTCTCGCATTCATATAGTCGCAAACACTGTCAATCAAGGCTTATTATCCACTTTCGAAACCGGAATCAAGGCAGCAAAAGGCGAAATAATGGCGCTAGCGGACCAGGATGATGTGTGGATGTTGGATAAAATCAGCTTGTTAGCAGGTGCCATTGGTTCGCATTCTATGATCTATGCAGACTCTGCTTTGACCAATGCGGCCGGTACTGTCACTGGAAAATTCTCCGATCGGAATCATTTATGTGATTATCCGACTGCGCTGCACTATGTTTTTGGGACCAAAGCCATGGGGCATGCGATGCTCTTCAAGCGCGAAATTATCGACATCGCCTTACCTTTCCCAGATTATGTGGGACACGATTATATCCTGGGTTTTGCCGCAGCAGCCCTAAACGGCGTTGCCTATTTCCCTACGACCTTAGTGAATTACCGCCAACACAGCAGTAACACGATGGGGGCGGATTTGAGTAAAGGAAAGAAAAATTATAACACGAGAGAGGAGCGAAATGCTCGGATTGTGAAGCGACTTAATTTACTCGCAGATCGTTGTCCTGCCAGCGATGAACGGGAAATTTTGCAGGCATTAGCTCAGGATTTTGCGTCAACTGACATCGCAGCACGTATACGTAGATTTCTCACCGTCGCTACACACCACCGAGCGATGTTAGCCTACAAAGGAAAATCGGCGTTAGGTAGTTTCCTTTACAGCTTCAAACTTCTATTTTCTATTTTCTAAACGGAAGACTTAATCGGTAATACAGATTCTTCAAATGCACTGTAAACGGAATCGGGCGCTGAACCAACGGTCCATCAAATGTATCCCCGCGATGCAGGTAGTATTTCGACAAGGTAGACGAGGTCATCCCCCATTTGCGAATAAACTGGTAATATCCCTTGTTCTGCTTCACACGCTTCACGGAAATGGACCCAAAATGATAAACCCTACTCCGCGAAATCCCTTTAAACAAGCGAACGCCCGCCTGCCAGCATTTCATAGAGAAATCGGGATCTGAATACATTCCCGGCGTAAATTCATTCGAATAACCTCCTACTTTATCCCAAAGCGACCGGTGCACCACATTAGGCGGCCAAGTCGCTCCTTGCCAGTCAGCAAAAGGTAAAGAGTCATAGGTTTCAAGTAATCTCGCTTCCTCGAAAGTGGCTAGCGAACGGCCAAAATCGGCCTGAATGGAACAAGCACTTTGAGCTTTAGGCTCGATGGCCGTGGCCGATAAAAAAAATTCCGTATGGCCGATGCTCTCAATCTCCTCTTTCAGAAAACCATCCCAATGAGGCAGCACGTACATATCGTCGTTCAAATACAAGAAATAATCTGCACGCGCTAGCTTGACCATTGCATTCATCGCGTAACAAACGCCCACGTTGATCGGGCTATAGGAAAAAGCGATATCCTTTTGTGATTCGACCCATTCTTTTGAGCCGTCATTCGCCTCATTCAAATGCAAGATGATTTCAAAAGAGGTCGTCGAATGTTTTCGGATGGCCGCAATACATAATTGCAAGTAGGCCAAATTATTCCAACTCGGAATGAGGATGGAGAAATAGGGATTAGCGGGCGCCTTAGATGCCGGGAAAAATTGAATCGACTCTTCCATTATAGCATGCGGTAGTTTTTGTATTCACCCACGCGGTACCCCGTGAGGTCTTCGATCTTCTGCAAAATCTTGCGGCGGAAAGTCATTTTCTTTTCTAATTCGACCGGATCAAAATAGAATGGCCAGTTCGATCGCGCCACGCGGTCTGCCATCACGGCTGGATGTGTGCCTTCAAATCGGAACAATCGTTCCGCATTACCGTAATCAAATTGGTAATCTGCCGGCACATTTTCGGCTAACCAAGCGTCATCGTGGTAGAATTGCGTAAAGTTACGCACCTTATTATTCAAACCCTCTGGCGGTTTTACCCAGCCATAATGGTTAATATAAGCCGGAATTAATTTCACTTTCAGCTTCTTGCCGTCTTTTCTAAAACCCTGCGCGTCCTTGTAGGAATGAACACCTGGATGCATTTTTACGACCCGAATTTCTCTTCTATACCAACGCCGTGACACTGCCACGTGGCCATAAGAACCGTAAAAATGTCGGTAATGAAAGAGCAAACCTTCCACGTTTGAATCAGCCAAATTCGCCTCCATCGCCGCTTTCACGACAGGCAAATCAGCTTCATGCACGCATTCGTCACCCTGGATATAGAAAGCCCAATCGATATCTTTGGAAATCGCCTGAAGCGCTTTATCTGTTTCTAAGGCAAATGTGGCGCCGCCTTCTCGTTTAGCATCATCCCAAACCGTCTCCACGATTTTGATTTTATCCGACGGAATCGATTGAATTAAGGCCAAAGTCTCATCTTCCGACGCCCCTACCGCCACCACGAACTCGTCGCAGATGGGTAAAATAGACGTGATGGCTTCTACGATGGCATAATCGTTCTTCACCGCATTCCGAATAAAGGTAAATCCGGCTATTTTCATCGATCGTATTTCACTTGAATACCGTGGTATTTCGTTTGTTCCACGTAATCTTTCCGCAATGGATGTCCCTCCCAGTCTTCTGGAAGCAATATTCTGCGTAAATCAGGATGATTGGTAAATTCAATGCCAAAGAAATCGAACGCCTCTCTCTCGTGCCAATCCGCCGTTCTCCAGACAGAAGATACAGAAGAAACCACGGGTGCCGAGCGTTCTAAAATTACCCGCAAATGCAAGGTGATATGATTCGGGATGGAATAAAGCGTATAAACAACTTCCATTTTATCCGCTTCTGGCCCTTGATCGATAGCCGTGATGCAGGAAAGGGAATCAAAATAGGTAGCTGGATTTTTCCAGAGAAAATCACAAACCGGCAAAATCTGCTCCGCAGGCAAAGTCAAACGACTTAATTCCTCCTCCCACTGGGATTCAAAACCAAATTCTGCTTGCAAGAATGCTTGAATTGCTGACAGTTCCATCCTATTTGTTTAAAGCTTCTAATATACGTTTAGGAGCTACAAGGGTCTCCTGACTGATCTTTTGTTGTAATTTAATGATGCCTCCTAAAAGTGCTTCTGGACGCGGTGGGCAACCCGGAACATAAACGTCCACGGGAATAATTTTATCCACTCCTTTCACCACATGGTAGCCGTGTTCCCAATAAGGACCGCCACAATTCGCACAAGAACCCATGGAAATCACATACCGCGGTTCTGGCATTTGTTCATATAGACGGCGAATGCGATCTGCCATTTTAAATGTCACGGTTCCAGCCACAATCATCACGTCAGACTGACGCGGGGAAGGCCGAGGAAATACCCCAAAACGATCTAAATCGTAACCTGACGCAAAGGATTGCATCATTTCGATCGCGCAACACGCTAAACCAAAGCTCATTGGCCAAAGCGAACTCGCCCTCGCCCAATTAAATAAATCTTCGACATTGCTGAGCACAAAGCCGTCGGATTCAAATTCTTGGTCTAAAAAACTCTTCATGTTTGGGGTTATTTTCGCAATCGTTCTGTAAATATACCTAAATTCACAAAATTTTTCGTGCATGTCACTCGTACCTTTTTTCGATACTGATTTAGCCAAACTTCGTGGGATGACCCCTGCGAAGCTTACGTTGCTACAGACCGAACTAGGGATGTTTACCTACGGTGACTTGATTCAATATTTTCCGTTCCGCTACGAGGACCGTACGGTGGTTCATCCCATCGCCTCCATCACGGACGAAATGGATCATGCACAGTTCGTAGGAAGAATCCGCTTCAAAGAAAAAATAGGGGCTGGACACCGGCAGCGCATCGTGGCACAGGTCTGTGATGCAACCGGCTGCATTGAAATCGTTTGGTTTCAAGGAGTGAAATGGCTCGAAAAGTCTTTGAATACCGGCGTAGACTACCTGTTTTATGGCAAGCCCACCAGCTTCAATGGCACGATTCAGATGACCCACCCAGAGATGGAGGTCTACAAAGGGGAGCAAGCATCGGGCAAGTATTTTCAACCCGTTTATCCTTTGACAGAGAAGCTTCGGAAGAAATACATCGATAGCAAGGCGATCGCCACCTTACAAAAAAACCTATTAGAAATTGCGTTTCCTTACATCAGAGAGACTTTGCCGGGGGATGTTACCGCTCAGTTTAAGTTGATTTCCAAGCAGGAGGCTTTATACCATATTCATTTACCCCAAAGCGAAACGTGGCTTCACCAGGCCCGTCGCCGATTGAAATTTGAGGAATTATTTTACAATCAATTGCGCTTGATCAAGCAGAATTTGATTCGAAAAGTAGCCTTCCCGGGGCAGGTGTTTTCTTCAGCCGCCTTATTAACGACGTTCTACCAAGAGCATATGCCTTTCGAATTAACCAATGCCCAGAAGCAGGTGATTCGGGAGATATTTGCCGATATGCGGTCAGGCAAGCAAATGAATCGCTTGTTGCAAGGAGATGTGGGATCAGGTAAGACGATTGTGGCCTTTATTTCGATGCTTTTAGCGATTGATAATGGGGCTCAGGCGTGTTTGATGGCGCCTACAGAGATTTTGGCAGATCAGCATTACCAAGGTTTAAAACAATTTGCGGATTTATTAGGCATCACGATCGCGAAGCTGACCGGGTCTGTTAAGAAGAAAGACCGCGTGGGCTTACATGAGGATTTGCAGTCCGGGAAATTACAGATTTTAGTGGGAACACATGCTTTATTCGAGGATTCTGTTCAATTCAAGAACCTAGGGATGTGCATCATCGATGAGCAACACCGGTTTGGGGTGGCACAACGGGCTAAGCTTTGGGACAAAAACAAAACGTTCCATCCCCACATTTTAGTCATGACGGCGACGCCGATTCCAAGGACTTTAGCGATGACGCTCTATGGAGATTTAGATATTTCGATAATTAACGAATTACCCGTGGGCCGCAAGCCCATCCAGACTACCCATCGCTACGACACCCATCGCCTGCAAGTCTTTGCCTTCATCCAAAGCGAGCTCAGCAAAGGCCGCCAAATTTATATTGTCTATCCTTTAATCGAAGAATCCGAGAAAATGGACTTCAAAGACTTGATGGATGGCTACGAAAGTATTTCGCGGGCGTTCCCAGAGGTACCTTTGGGAATCTTACACGGCAAAATGAAACCTGCAGACAAAGACATCGAGATGGCTCGTTTCGTGAAAAACGAGACAAAAATCATGGTAGCCACCACCGTGATCGAGGTAGGCGTAAACGTGCCTAATGCCTCCATTATGGTGATCGAAAGCGCAGAACGATTCGGTTTATCGCAATTACACCAATTACGCGGTCGCGTAGGCCGAGGAGCAGAACAGAGTTATTGTATTTTGATGACCGGATTCAAAATAAGCGCAGACACCAAAAAACGGATCGAAACGATGGTGAAAACCAATAATGGATTCGAAATCGCCGAAGTGGATTTGCAATTGCGTGGACCGGGTGATATTTCCGGCACTCGCCAAAGTGGCGCCATCGACCTCATGATCGCTGACCTCGCTAAAGACGGTGAAATATTAAAAGTAGCCCGAGAAACGGCTCAAAAAATCTTAGAAGAAGATCCGAACCTCGAAAAATCCGAATATGCGATGATTCGCGAACAAGTCAGAACCCAGCGCAAAGACACGACCAACTGGGCCCGCATCTCTTAATTCAAATTAGGGTCGTCTGGATAAGTGGAAAGGACTCTGAAATCCCCTCCTTTGGCATGTAAAATCTTCCTCCACAAACGCTCGTGAGGCTCGTCAAATACTAATTTATCATTCCCCGGATGTAGAATCCAAGCATTCGAACGCACCTCGCGCTCCAGCTGCCCAGCTCCCCAACCCGAATACCCAATAAAGAATTTGATTTCATCGAATCCGATCTCGCCAGCCACCACCTTGTCAATAGCGACTTCGAAACTCCCTGACCAATATATCCCGGGGCCGATCAACACGCCATCCGGAATTAAATCAGGCCTGCGATGCACAAACTGCATAATCGTGGGATCCACCGGGCCGCCAGAAAACAGGGGCACGTCCTCTAAGACTTTTTCGTCGACAAAGGAATCAAAGACAATTTCTTGTTTGTTATTCAACACTAAGCCAAATGAATGCGCCGTTGTATGCTCGCAAAGTAAGATCACCGAGCGATGAAAAGACGGATCCTCTAGAAAAGGTTCCGCCAGCAAAAGCATCCCTGGCTGTAAATCATCTGCGGTATAACTCATTGCATCGCGCTTTTTTCGTAATTTTAAGGAATGACTCAACACCTGTTCCTCTCTTTAGGCGGCAATCTAGGAAATACCCGGGAAATATTCGAGGGGGCCTACCCGCATATTGAAAAAAAAATAGGAAAAATTGCGGTTTACTCGTCGATATACCAAACAGAAGCCTGGGGCCCCATCCCACAAGAAGACTTCTTAAACCAAGTAGTACTCGTGACTACCACACTGAAACCAGAGGCCTGTTTAACGGAACTACTCGAAATTGAACGGCAATTTGGAAGGGAACGCAAAGAACGCTGGGGGCCGCGAACACTAGACCTAGACATACTGTTTTACGGTGATGTAATTATCGCAGCACCTGATTTAAGTATCCCACATCCACGCATCGCGGAACGCAAATTTATCTTGACGCCATTAGCAGAGATAGCGCCCTTATTTGAAGATCCGACATCACGTAAATCAATGACGGCTCTATTAGCGGCTTGCGCTGACGAAAGCCAGGTTAATCGTTCTGTTTAGGGAATTTCCAGCTTTTGGAGGTAATCCGCTCGTAATACTTTTCGTACAAAGGCAGAATTTTAACGATGTCAAATTCCTGTGCCCGAGCTAGCGCATTCGCCTTCATCTGGTCGTGCAAAATAGGATCAGATAACATCTTAATGGCATTCGCCGCCATGTCTTTCACATCGCCTATTTCGCTCACATAACCCGTCACGCCGTGAATATTTACTTCTGGAATTCCCCCGGCATTGGATGAAATCACCGGCACTTCGCAAGCCATTGCCTCTAAAGCAGCTAAACCAAAACTCTCTTTTTCAGAGGTTAATAAAAACAAATCCGCTAAAGACAATGCCTCCTCAATCCCATCCATCTTTCCTAAGAAACGGACATCGCATTGTACTTCTAACTCGCGGCACAATGCTTCGATACCGGAACGTTCAGGACCATCACCTATCAACACTAATTTAGCTGGAATCTTCTTGCGCACTAAGGCAAAAACGCGTACTATATCTTCAATTCGCTTAACTTTTCGAAAATTAGAGGTGTGCATTAATAGCTTCTCGCCATTAGGACAAAGGGACTTTTTGAAGTGCTCGTGCGGGCGTTTTTGGAAACGATTTAAATCAATGAAGTTAGGAATTACCTCGATATGACTCAAGATCTCGAACTCCTCATAGGTATCATTTTTCAAACTCTCAGACACCGCCGTTACGCCATCCGATTCATTGATGGAAAAGGTAACTACTGGCTCGAAAGACGGATCGCGACCCACAAGCGTGATATCGGTTCCGTGAAGCGTGGTAATAACTGGTACGTGAATACCTTTGTATTTTAGAATTTGCTTCGCTAAATAGGCTGCAGAAGCGTGTGGAATCGCATAATGTACGTGGATTAAATCCAACTTCTCATTTACTGTCACATCCACCATTTTACTGGCTAAGGCAGACTCATATGGAAGGTATTCGAATAAGGGATAGGACGCGACAGAAACCTCGTGATAGAAGATATTTTCCGAGAAAATATCTAAACGAGGGGGTTGCGTGTACGTGATAAAGTGCACCTGGTGACCCGCTAAGGCCAAAGCTTTACCTAATTCGGTCGCCACCACACCACTTCCGCCATACGTCGGATAACAAACGATCCCTATTTTCATGCCTTAAATTTAACTGAAAGAATGTAAATTTGTCCTAAACAATCGATAACCTTTGAAAAATCTCGTCTTATTTGCGTCTGGTTCGGGTTCTAATGCCGAAAAAATCATCGAACATTTCAAAGGATCCGATCAGGTTCGCATCACTCATATTTACTGCAATAACCCGTCAGCGGGGATTATTCAGCGAGCTGAGCGATTAGGCATACCGTGTCGCGTGTTTGACAGAGAATCCTACAAGAACGGAACGGTGTTAAAAGAAGTTCAATCGCTCAGGACAGATTGGATTATTTTGGCGGGTTTTTTATGGTTAATCCCGGCTGATTTTGTGAAAGCTTTCCCTCAACGTATTGTGAATATTCACCCAGCTTTACTGCCTAAATTTGGCGGAAAAGGCATGTATGGCCATTTTGTACACGAAGCGGTGGTGGCTGCTGGCGAAAAAGAATCAGGGATTACGATTCATTACGTGAATGAGCATTATGATGAGGGAGCAACTATCTTCCAGAGTTCATTCCCGGTTTTACCGAGTGATACTCCAGAAGATGTCGCTAAAAAAGGCCAGGTATTAGAGCACCGGGATTTCCCTAAGGTGATCGAATCGCTTGTTTTACCAGCCACCTCCTAACACGCGGTATAAATTAATCGCGCGCATCCATTGATTTCTCGAAATTTCTAAGAGCTCTAACTCGGATCGCAAGGCGTTTTGTTGTGCTGTTAGCACTTCTAAATAGCTTGCATTCGCGGTCAAAAAGAGCGTTCCCACCGTATTGATAGCCCCTTTCGTTAAGAGCACCTCTCGTTGTTTTAGCTGCTGTTGTTTTTGTAAATAGGCCAAAGATTTTACCTGCGTATCCCACTCTAAATAGCCTTTCACCAGCGCATTTTGATACGCAATATCTTGCCATTTCCATTGGGATTCAGATCGCAACATCTCCGCCGTAATCGCCGAACGATTTAACCAAGGCATCGTAATTCCTCCTAACAACTGATACGCCATAGAGGCCGGCAATTGAAACAGATAGGCAGGCTGAAATCCCTGAACGCCTAGAATCCCTGACAGAACAATGGACGGTTTTAGTGCCAAAGAGGCACTTTCTTTCGTCTCCAACGCAGCCATCAGATTTAACTTTGCTTGTTTAATGTCTGGTCTGCGCTCTAATTGATCAATCTTCACTCGCGCAAACAAGCTACTGTCCAATGCACATTGAAAAGGGAATTTCGACCGAAATATGGGCGCGTTCGGTTTATTTAATAACAAGCGAATCTCATTCTCTAAACTCGTCATTTGCTGCAAAACACCTCCTTCTTGTGCACGGGAATTTAACAACTGAGCCTCTAATTGTTGCACCGCGGACTCATTCACCGCGCCGGCTTCTTTCTGTACTTGGACAAGTTCGAAGGCTTTGCGTTGAATTTCAATATTGGTTTTCAAAATATCGAGTTCCTTATCAAGCGCAATTAACTGCCCATAAGCGCCCGCCACTTCTGCGACCAGCGACGTTATGAGCCATTGCTGACCAGACTCGGTAGCTAAATACCGGAGGGCGCTGGCCTTTTTTCGTTTGGCTAACTTACCCCAAATATCTAATTCCCATGCCGTCTGCACCCCTATTTGCAGGTCTGGCAAATGCTCCGGAATAATCTGATCCCGGGTAATATTCGTAGAGAATTGCGTATCGTAATTTCCCACTCCATCCATGGTGTATTTTCCAAAACGTCTCAAACTGGGCTGAACTAGCCCGCTGACGGTTGGTTTACGCAGTCCTCTTTGGTAACCAAATTCTGACTTCGCCATGGCTACCTGCAAAAAGCCCTGCTTGATGTCATTACTTCGGACTAAAACCGAATCAATTAGTTGAACTAAGAGCGAGTCTCGCTTCCAACATTCCTGAACACCTGACACGGAGGATTGCTCCTTTTCAGACCGATACGTATCTAATTCAGCGCTTATCTTACGCTGCTCTCTCATCAGCCCATTTGTGCAGGAGGCTAGCGCCAGCCAAAAACCAATGACGAATATGCTATTTTTCATTTTTAGACCATTTAGCCGAGAGTGATGCGAACACCACATATAACCCCGGAATAACCAACAAACCTCCTACTGTTCCTAAAATCATACCCCCAGCAGACGCCGTACCAATCGTCCGGTTTCCAATGGCTCCCGCACCGGAGGCAATCATCAACGGAATTAATCCAGCCACAAAGGCAAAAGAGGTCATCAAAATGGGACGCAAACGAGAGAAAGCACCCTCTTTTGCTGCCTCAATAATGGAAGCCCCTTCCTTTTGTTTCGCAATCGCAAACTCCACAATCAAGATCGCGTTCTTTCCTAATAAACCGATGAGCATGACCAGCGCCACTTGCGCGTAAATGTTATTTTGTAGGCCAAATACATACAAGAACGCATAGGTTCCCATCGCCCCCATGGGAAGGAAAAGCAAAACGGGGAAGGGCAACAGAAAGGATTCGTATTGTGCTGCCAGCAATAAATAGACAAAAAGCAAGCAGATGGCAAAGATGAAAATGGCCTGGTTTCCAGCTAAATCCTCTTCCCGTGTCATCCCAGACCATTCGAGCGTAAAACCTCGAGGCAAACTCTTTAAGGCCTCCGCCCGAATGATGTCTAACACGGCTCCAGAAGAAAATCCAGGGGCAGGTTCGCCATTGACCATCGCTGAAGTAAACATGTTATAGCGCGTAAATTGCTCCGGTCCATACACCCGCTTCATCTTGACGAAAGAGGAATAAGGAACCATTTCTCCAGATTTGTTTTTCGCATAAAACTTCAGCACATCATCTGGATGCGCGCGGTAACGCGGATCCACTTGGACCATCACTTTGTACATTTGGCCAAAGCGAATAAAGTTCGTCGCATAAAAACTACCTAGCAGCGTTTGCAAGTTATCCATGGCAGGGAGGACATTCACCCCTTTTTGGGCAGCAGCCTCTTGATCCACTTCTAACATATACTGCGGAAAACTAGGATCGAAACTGGAGAAGGTATTTTGAATCGCTGGGGTCTCGTTGAGTTTTTTGGCAAAATCATTCGAAACCGTAGCCAACTTTTGAAGATCTCCAGAACCACTTCGATCCTGAATTCTAAATTCAAAACCAGAGGCATTTCCAAAACCAGGAACGGCCGGCGGAGGGAAAAACTGAATACTCGCATCCTTAATTCCACTGGTTTTCGACCGAATAATCTCCGTTAATTCATCAATCGTCTCCTTTCGCTCCTCCCAAGGTTTCAAGGTAATAATACCCGTGCCATAGGAGGCTCCAGAACCATCCGTCAATAAACTAAACCCTGCTAAGGTGGAAAAGGACTCAATGGCATCCACCCCTTTAATGGATTTAAATACCTGATCCATCACCCCTTCCGTCCGCTCTAAAGTAGCCCCTGCTGGAGTTGTTGCATTCACATAAAGCGTTCCTTGGTCTTCTGAAGGAATAAATCCACTAGGTACAATCCCAGACAAAATCACCGTTCCTACAACAGAACCGAGTAAAATCAGCCACATCAGCAATCGCTTGCTGATCAAAGCCCCTACCCATACGAGGTATTTTTGAGCGATTTGATCGTAACGCTGATTAAAGGCATGGAAGAATTTTCCAAGCACGTTATTTTGATTGTGCTCTGGCTTTTTCAACAATAACACACAAAGTGCGGGAGTCAAAGTCAAGGCCGTTAAGCCCGATAAGGCAATCGATATCGCCATCGTGACTGAAAACTGCCGGAAGAAAACACCAATCGGACCAGAAAGAAAGGCCACCGGCACAAACACCGCACCCATCACGAGCGTTATCGCTAAAATTGCGCCTGAAATCTCCTGCATTGCCTCTTGCGTGGCGGCGAGAACGGGCATGTCTTTTTCCTCCATTTTGGCATGGACCGCTTCCACCACGACAATGGCATTATCCACCACAATACCGATGGCTAAAACTAAAGAGAACAGGGTCAACAAGTTAATGGAGAACCCGAAAGCTAACATGAACGTGAACGTTCCTACTAAAGAAACAGGCACTGCAATAATCGGGACTAAAGTCGCCCGCCAATCTTGCAAGAAAATAAACACGACGAGAGCGACTAATAAAAAGGCCTCAAGCAAGGTCTTGATCACCTCGTGAATCGAAGCATCCAAGAAACGAGATACGTCATAGGAGATTGTAAAGCCCATTCCTGGGGGGAAGGTCGTCGTCTTCAATTCGGCTAAGCGATTCTTCACATTCTCGATTACTTCTGCTGCATTCGAACCGGGACGTTGCTTCAATAAGATCGCCGCAGAAGGTCGACCATTTTCTTTCGAAAGTACATCGTAATCCAAGGATCCAAACTCGACTTCTGCCACATCTTTCAAGCGCAAAATCTGTCCCGTCTCCGTCGCTTTAATCACTAAATTCTCATATTCTGCTACCTGCGTAAACTTCCCCGTGTAACGCATGACATACTGCAATGCCTGCGGGTGCTTTCCGGAACTCTCTCCTATTTTTCCCGGGGCCGCTTCCACGTTTTGATTACGCAAAGCCTGAATCACATCTTCAGCTGATAATTTATAGGCGAACAAGCGATCTGGATGTAACCAAATACGCATGGCGTACTCTCTTTGGCCCATAATATCTGCGAAACCTACCCCATCAATTCGTTTTAACTCGGGAAGCACATTGATATCCGCGAAATTGTAAATAAACTTCTCGTCGATATCCGAATCCTCGCTCAACAAATTCACATACAGCAACATACTATTTACCTCTTTCTCCGTAATTACCCCCGCTTTAATGACCTCTTCGGGTAATTCATCTAATACGGTCTGAACCCGCGTTTGAACGTTTACCGCTGCCACATCGGGATCAGTTCCTACTTCGAAATAGACCTGAATAATACTGGTTCCATCGTTACCTGAAACGGACGTCATGTAGGTCATACCGGCTACACCGTTGATGGCGCGCTCGAGGGGCGTCACCACGGCCTTTGCACATACTTCCGCATTAGCACCGGTGTACTTTGTCGTTACGGTTACCGCCGGAGGAACAATATCTGGGAACTGAGTAATGGGCAATTGCTTCATGGCAATAACCCCTAAAATCACGATAAAAATCGATACGACGATCGACAATACCGGTCTAGTGATGAATTGTTGTACCATGTTACAGTGCTTTATAATCCGTTAATAATTGGCGCATTGGCTTGAAAGTTGACTTGATTTTTTGCCCCTGCTTCACCAATTGAATTCCCTCAATCAATACCGTATCCTTTGCTGAAAATCCCGTTTTAACTAAGTAGAAATGCGGAATGCGTAAGTCTGGAACGATACTTTTCATCTTGACTATTCCTGCTGCATCTTTCACGAAAACATAACTCTTCTCCTGAATTTCGAAAACTGATTTTTGGGGAATGGCCCAATAGCCAGCGACCTTCTTAGGTAATTGCACTTTTCCTGAAGCCCCATGGCGTAGGAGTTTAGTCGGATTAGTAAAACGGGCACGAAATGCGATATTTCCCGTATTCTTATCGAATTCTCCTTCGATTGTTTCCACTATGCCCTTTTGCGGATAGTGCTCACCATTCGCTAATACCAGGTCCACGCTCGCCGCTTTATTTACCCCGCCTTGCTCACTAAACGCCAAGTATTCCTGTTCCGAAACATTGAAATAAGCGTATACGTTTTGATTATCGGAAAGCGTCGTTAACAAGGTGCCTTCATCTACTAAGCTACCCCGCTTGAAGGGCAATCGATCCACGATTCCATCAAAAGGCGCTCGAATATTCGAGTGTTCTACTTTTAATTCTGCTGCACTCACATGGGCTAAAGCCTCCTCTCGTTTCGCTTTAAGACCATCCACTTTCGCCAGTGAAATAGCTAATTGGTTTTTCGAGATCACATTTTTATCGACTAGTAAGCGCGTGTTGACTAGTGTCAATTCTTCTGCTTTTAACTCTGCCGAAGCTTGGCTCAAAACCGCTTTCGCCCGAGCTAAGTCAGCCACGTATTCCTGGCTATTAATCGTGAACATGATCTGACCTTTTTTAACCTGCTTCCCCTCATCCACTAATATGCGGTCTAAATACCCCTTGACGCGGGCTCGTATTTCTACGTTTTGGACCGCATGAATGTCCGCCACAAATTCCTGGCGAATCGTGGTATCTAATGAGATGGGAGAAGACACTTCTAACGTTTGTATTTCCACTGTCTCGTCTTTTTTAGCCGTGCAGGCTGCTAAAAGCAATAATCCCAAAAGGTATCTTGTCATAACTACTTAGTTTGGTCTTCCTCCATGTTGCTTGTAGGAAGACGGTTTCGTTTTAAAGGTATCCACCCAATCAATATTAGGCGTATTTACTTGGTACTTAGGGGTTTGATTACGAGGTTTCTGTTCTTTTACTTCCACCTTTTTCTCCATCTGTACATTATCTTTCAATGTCCTGTTTATCTGATTTTTATAGTGCTTACCCTGAGCCATTCCTATAAAAACGACACAGACGAACATAGACGCTAAGGCGTATATTTTCATATCGATTTTTGTATGCGGCAAAGCATACGTTACAAGAAGATTTTATGATTTTGTTTCAATAAGGCACGCGTATTACGCGATGCGGGGAGGGGGAATCACTTGCTCTAAAAGCACTTGTAAGGCGGACTGACTATACTGATCACTAATTGATTTATCAGTATAACTATCGTTTTGATTTAGGTCTAGTTTTGGACCAAAATCTTCACTCGCAAAAAAATCATCCGATCCATCTTCTTCCAAAGAATCTTCGAATGACATCTCTAGAGAGAGGCTACTCTTTTCGACCCATGTATCTAGCGCTAACGAAAGTCCATCCTTCGTTAAAAGACAACATACTAACAAGAAATAAACAAGTATTCCTCTGATCATTACTTACTCTTTAATTTCTTCGTAGGGAACATAATCGCCCCCCACATCATCCGTTTTAGCTTTCGTTTTAGGTGGTACATAATCCACATCAATTGTGCCCTCTTTGCGAGATTTCGAAGCAGCTTGCTTCGAACGAATATCTTGCTCAGACATCTTTTTATGCACCTGCGTAATGACATAACCCTTCATCAAAAAACGAAGTAAGGGAATCACCACATAGTATAAAACTAAACCGAGCGCAATAAGTTTTAACATCTTATCTACTTAGATATAAATTTCGTTCACCATACACTTTACGGAAGAAATCATCCTTCAAATCATCAATGAAATAGATCGCTTCACCCGTCGACTTCATTTCGGGTCCTAATTCCATATTTACGTTCGGAAATTTACTGAAAGAAAAGACAGGAATCTTGATTGCGTATCCTTTCTTGACCGGTTTGAAATTGAAATCTTTCACCTTCTTGTCACCTAACATTACCTTCGTCGCGTAATTCACATAAGGCTCTTGGTAAGCTTTGCAAATGAATGGAACGGTACGAGAAGCACGTGGGTTCGCTTCAATAATGTATACCACTTCGTCTTTCACGGCGAACTGGATGTTTAATAGACCTTTGGTCTTCAAAGCCACCGCAATTTTACGCGTGTGATCTTCGATTTGCTTCATTACATTTTCCGATAAATCGAATGGAGGCAAGACCGAGTGAGAGTCACCTGAGTGAATACCCGCTGGCTCAATGTGCTCCATCATTCCGATGATGTACACGTCTTCGCCATCGCAGATCGCATCTGCCTCCGCCTCGATCGCGTTCTCTAAGAAGTGATCTAATAAAATTTTATTTCCTGGGATATCGCGCAAGATATCCACTACGTGTTGCTCTAATTCTTGCTCGTTGATCACGATTTTCATCGACTGACCACCTAATACATACGATGGACGAACTAATAAGGGGTAACCTAATTCGCGACCTAAAACCACTGCATTATCCGCATCTTCACATACTCCGAATTTAGGGTATGGAATATCCAAGTCTTTCAACAGACTCGAGAACGCACCGCGATCTTCCGCTAAATCCAAGGCCTCGAACGACGTTCCTAGGATTTTGATACCATATTTAGAAAGCTTTTCGGCTAATTTCAAGGCTGTTTGGCCTCCTAATTGAACGATAACGCCTTCTGGCTTTTCGTGTTGAATGATATCGTATACGTGTTCCCAGAATACCGGTTCGAAGTATAATTTATCTGCTATGTCAAAGTCTGTCGAAACTGTTTCTGGATTCGAGTTGATCATAATCGTCTCGTAACCCGCTTCTTTTGCGGCTAATACGCCGTGCACACACGAGTAGTCAAACTCAATCCCTTGACCGATACGGTTAGGACCTGAACCTAAAACGACTACTTTTTTCTTTGTCGATGAAACTGATTCGTTATCTAACACCGCCGATGCTCCTTCTTGACCGAATGTCGAGTAGTAATAGGGAGTCTTCGCTTCAAATTCTGCCGCACAGGTATCTACACATTTGTAAATACGCTTGATGCCTACTGCATTACGCTTGTCGTATACCTCTGATTCTAGGCAACGCAAGGTGTGGGCGATTTGGCGATCTGCGAAACCTTTGTGCTTCGCTTCTTCTAATAAAATCGTCGGGATAGTGTGAATCGAGTATTTCTCCATCTCTTTTTCCACGCGCACTAGATCCTCGATTTGGTTCAAGAACCATTTGTTGATCTTCGTTAATTGCTGAATCGTTTTGAACGAAATGCCCATTTTGAAGGCATCATAAATATGGAATAAACGGTTCCAAGATGGATTCGCCAAAGAGTACAAAATCGCATCTTGATCGCGTAATTCTTTTCCATCTGCACCCATTCCATTACGCTTAATCTCAAGAGATTGACACGCTTTTTGTAGGGCTTCTTGGAAATTACGACCGATACCCATCGTTTCTCCTACGGATTTCATTTGCAATCCAAGGGTACGATCTGCCCCTTTGAATTTGTCAAAATTCCAACGCGGCACTTTCACAATCACGTAGTCTAAAGCCGGCTCGAAATAAGCAGACGTCGTCCCCGTAATCGCATTCGTTAATTCATCTAAATTATAACCGATCGCCATTTTCGCAGCGATCTTCGCAATCGGATATCCGGTTGCTTTAGAGGCCAAAGCCGAAGAGCGAGACACCCGTGGGTTAATCTCGATCGCGATAATTTCATCTGTTTCCGGATTCAACGAGAACTGTACGTTACAACCACCCGCAAACTGACCGATGGCGTTCATCATGTTGATGGCCATGTCACGCATGCGTTGGTAGATCGTATCTGGAAGCGTCATTGCTGGCGCTACCGTGATCGAATCGCCCGTGTGAATACCCATTGGATCGAAGTTTTCGATCGAACAGATGATGATCACGTTGCCTAAATTATCGCGTAAAAGTTCTAATTCGTATTCTTGCCAACCCATGATGGATTGCTCCACTAACACCTCATGTGTAGGGGATGCATGCAAACCTTTGTTCAAGGCAGCATCAAAATCTTTAGGATCATGCACGAAACCTCCACCCGTTCCACCTAAGGTAAACGAAGGGCGAATCACTAACGGGAATCCCGTTTCTTGTGCAATCTCTTTTCCTTCCAGAAAGGAACGAGCCGTACGTCCTTTACAAACGCCCACCCCGATTTCTAACATCTTCAAACGAAATTTCTCGCGATCTTCCGTCGTTTCGATGGCTTTGATATCGACCCCGATGATGCGCACACCGTATTTGGCCCAAATCCCCGCCGCATCACAGTCGATCGCTAAGTTCAAGGCTGTTTGACCTCCCATCGTAGGCAAAACGGCATCCACTTTATGATTCTCTAAGATGTGAATGATCGACGCTTTCTCTAAAGGCTTCAAATACACGTGATCCGCGTTCATTGGATCCGTCATAATGGTCGCCGGATTCGAGTTAATCAAGATCACCTCGATGCCTTCTTCCCTCAGGGAACGAGCGGCTTGGGAACCAGAGTAATCAAATTCACAAGCTTGACCGATCACAATAGGACCAGAACCAATAATTAGGACGGATTTAATCGAGGAATCTTTTGGCACAGGGGTATAAATTAAATTCTGAAAGGATATGTGTTTTTTGGCTTGCTTGGGTAAGCTCCAAAATTGTGCAAAGTTAGCGTTTTAAGGTCGATTTGCAAAATAAAAAATAGACTTTCGTTAAGGTTCGGCAGAACCCAAAATTTCCCTTATTTTTGACAACAAATTGTAGAAATCGTGATAAAAATACTCGTTGCTTTTGATGAAAACCGGGTCATTGGAAAAAACAATGAACTGATTTGGCATTTGCCGGCGGATCTGAAAAGATTCAAGGCCTTAACCACGGGTCATGTGATCATCATGGGGCGCAAAACCTACGATTCCATTGGAAAGCCACTTCCTAATCGTACCACGATTGTTATTTCACGCACGCCTGGCCTACAAATCGAAGGCGTCATCTGCACGACTTCCATCGAAGAGGCCATCTTAAAGGCAAAATCATTAAGCCGCGAAGACATTTTCATCGTGGGTGGTGCTGAAATTTATGCGCTTTCTTTAGCGGTGGCGGATCAAATTTTAGTCACTCAACTACATGACATTTTCGAGGGGGATGCCTTTTTCCCTGAAATTTCCGCAGACCAATGGACGGTGACGGAAAAAGAACGCGGGGTGACCGATGAGAAAAATACCTACCAGTACAGCTATTTGACCTACAGCAGAAAATGATTCACAAAATCGACTTAAGCGCGGAAGCGATTTCGATCGACCCCTACTACCAATTCTTGCAGGATCCGGTGGCAGGTGGCATTTGTCTGTTTATAGGAACCATTAGAAATAAGAACCAAGGAAAAGAGGTCAAAGCTTTGACGATGGAAGCATACCCTCCCATGGCTTTGAAGCAAATCGAATTATTATGCGATCAAGCGGCTGAAAAATGGCCCATCGAGCGCATCGCTTTGGTCCACAGAACGGGTCCTTTAGAAATAGGAGATATTGCCGTGTTGATTGGAGTGACTTCCGTACACCGAGCAGAAGCTTTCAAAGCCTGCGAATGGTTGATTGATACCTTGAAACAAGAAGTGCCAATTTGGAAAAATGAATTCTACGAGGACGGCTCATCGTGGCTAGTTCCCCATCCCTGAGACCATCAGGCTGCAACCGCGCATTTCGGAATTATCGAAACGGCCAAGTACTTTAAATCGGATCCCATCGTCTTCTAAGGAACCTAAATCCTTTGTTTCAATAAAGGAACAGGAATCGATGTTTCCCAAATCCGCGACTTTAATCCCTCCCGTTTTATGCGGCTGAGTCACTAAGGCAAACGGATCGCCCACCTCCCGCAAACAAACGCGCATCGTGTAAGCCGGCGTAAATATTCCCTGAAATTTTGCATATCCCTGCGAAAACAACTCCGTCATCCCATATTCCGAGGCGATAGAATCTAGCCCCATCTTCTCTTGTAAATAAGCATGTACCTTATCGCGAATCCACTCCTCGCGGCGACCTTTCATCCCACCCGTCTCCATCACAATCAAGCGCTCTTTGTGCTCATTTAAGAAAGACAAATCAATACCCGAATCCACTAAATCCAACAAACCAAAGGTCACGCCCATCAGCCAAACTTTCTTATCTGTCGCCAAGGCTTTCCGCAAAGCTTGCACCAGCTCCTGATACTGATTCAAATAAAAGCCAGACAAGTCTGACCCCGACGCTTTGATAAAATGATCCATCATGAAGACCAGCGAAGAAGTCGAGCGCTCTAAGTAGGAAGGTAATAAAGCGAAAATATGGTAATCGCTGAGTGATCCATATTCCCGCTCAAAGGCGATTTTCGAAATTTCTTGGTAGAATCCGGGATCACAAACGGGGTGTTTGGAGGGAATCTGACCAGTCGTTCCGGAACTTTCAAAAGAGAATAAAACGGGCTCAGAACCGGTTAACACTTGGTGATTTTTGAATAATTCAATCGGCAAAAAAGGGATCTGCGTCCAATGCTCCACCTTTTCTGGCGACACACCGGATAGCTGCACATACTGCTGGTAGAGTGGATTATAGGCATACTGAAAACGAAAGACATCTAAAGAAAGCGCGTCAAAATCAGCTACCTGCATGTGCAAGACCCGGCTTTTTAAACTCTCCCTTTCCTGTGCGATCGCTTGATCCATTTGATTTTACCTGATGTAGCGCAAAATTAACGCAAATCATTAACTTTACTGTTGAAAATTTCAATGAATCAATGCGAAAATTAATTGGAGTTGTAGCGATTATCTTATTGAGTCTGGGTGCTTGTGTACAAGAACCTAGCTTTAGCTCTACACCTGCGATTTCATTTAAGTCGATTCAAAAGATCACAAAATCGAGTAATGATGGTTTTGGCGGCACGACGAAAATCGATTCGGTTATTATGAGCATTAACTTCCAAGATGCGGAAGGCGATTTAGGGCTTACGGAAGCTCAATTAAAATCGGACCCTAAGTATAAGGATTTTCGCAATTTCGAGGTGGCTGTCATGTTGCAAAAGAATGGTGTCTTTATTCCCATCACGTTCACCCCAGCTTTAGGCGGTTTGATGAATTTTAACTTCAAACCAAATCAAAAAGCAGGCCCCATCGAAGGTAGCATCGATTATTCTACCCAATTTGTGTACGCCTTCTACAAAGGATACAGCCCGCAATTCACAGCGAAGAACGACACCCTAAAGTTTAAGATTTTCATCCGGGATAATGCGTTTAATCAAAGTAATACGATTGAAACCGATCCCATCGTTATTTTCAAAGACTAAAGCGATTTCAGCTTTTTATAAATTTCTGGTTGCAAACGGTACGTAAACATCCGCTGGTCACGCTCGTCTAATTGTACGTCTAGTATGTCTTGATCCGTAAAAATCAAACCCAGTGTCTTGGTAAAATTCTCGATTAACTTGGCTCTAAACTGCCTTTGAGATTCTGGAGAGCTTTTATGTTTG
Organism: Aquirufa antheringensis; assembly: GCF_004307425.1. Lineage (GTDB taxonomy): Bacteria > Bacteroidota > Bacteroidia > Cytophagales > Spirosomataceae > Aquirufa > Aquirufa antheringensis. Next base: position 140,439 of record NZ_SEWZ01000001.1, on the reverse strand, counting down.
CCAAAGAAGGCGATAATCTGATGACCATTCACAAAGCCCTGGTCGTAATTCAAAACTAGAAAATCTAAAAATAACCGTTCATTTGCTCCTAACATGAAGCGAATGGATTTCTTCAATTTAGATTGCTGAAGATGACGGAACAATCTGATTCCTAGGATTAGGACAGCCAAAAAGACAAGCGAAATTAACACAACAGAAAACTTCTCATACCAAGGACTTTCGTCCAATGTACCAATATAAGCTGACTCTCGCAGCACTTGACTGATGAGCAAATGAGAATAAGCCAATTCGCGGTTCACTGTTCGTTCGATTTGGCTAGACCAAAGCAGACTATCCCCTTTCACCCGCATGTACGTTTCTACTTCTTCTCCACCATGGGTATTTAGGAAAATACGGTGCGGGTTTGTCCATTGATAAACTTTAAAATCATCTTCCACATCAATGATTAGCATCGTATCGTAAGGGTACTCTTGGTTAGGCTTATCCGGAATTATAAAATAGCGCCCAGTGAAGAGATAATGCTTAATCAATTTCGTATTCAAAAAATCACGCACTTCTTTTAATTTAACTTCCCCGATGCGCGAAAACTTTTGATTAAAGAAATCATATTCATACATCCCATAATCTCGATTGAAAGCCGTTTTCTTCTCCGTATCATTCATTTCCACCGTGCTTAACACATAGAAGCGGTCTTTTTTAGGGGCATAACCTACTATGCCATCGAAAATAGACGCTGGAATATCGCCATCCGCCGCGATGGAGAGCCATTCCTTCCCTATAAAATCATATTTGGTTAAAATATTTGATGAATGCCAAAACCCATAGCCGCCAAAAGAAAACAACTCATCCCCTCGCATGAACACGCTATTTTTGCAATTTGCCCCCCGGTAAAAGGTTTTATCTAAGCGCTTAAGTGACCAATTTGACTTATCTAATAGATAGACCTGTCCCGTACAATGAATGGTCAAATAGAAGGTGGATGTTTTGTTAATTCTGAATTCAACAACCCCTTCAGATGTGGGCATTAAATCTTTAAAATCGACATCCTCCGTATGAAGAGTGTCTAGGCGCATCCAACCTGTTTTAGGGTTAAAACGCGAAATTTCGTGGGAATTTAAATTCAGTCTTAAAAAACTCGAGGAATTCTCCTCCTGCCATTTAATAAACTGTGCGCTCGCTGAAGAGCCTATTAAGAGGAGGAATAGAAGAAACAGACTCGCTTTTTTTAGCATGTTATTGTGGTTGCGTCCCCAAAAATAACTAATTTTGCAAATTAACAAGTTTATTTAGCATTCCACGTATGACATTACATAGAGAAGGACGAACCTTATTATTGACATCATTACTCATCGTATTAGGTATTAATGGCCTGGTTGCGTACTTCTTTCCAGAAAATGTCTATGTAAGAGAGGCCATCGTGGTGATCACCTCCTTATTTTACTTAATCATCCTACAATTTTTCCGTGTTCCTAAGCGCCAGACCGTGCTGGACCCTAAAAATATCATCGCTCCGGCAGATGGAAAGGTAGTAGTGATCGAGGAAACGGTCGAGACAGAATATTTTAAAGGTCCACGCCGCCAGGTTTCGATCTTCATGTCTCCCCTTAATGTACACGTGAATTTCAATCCAATCTCTGGTATCGTTTCTTATTTTAAATACCATCCAGGCAAATTTTTAGTCGCTTGGCACCCTAAATCAAGTACCGAAAACGAGCGCACTACCTACGTAGTAAAGCACGAAAATGGGACAGAGGTCCTTTTTCGTCAAATTGCAGGAGCTCTTGCAAAGCGTATTTGCTGGTATGCGAAAGAAGGGGATGCGGTTGTTCAAGGAACAGAATTTGGCTTTATCAAATTCGGTAGCCGAATCGATATCTATCTGCCTTTAGACGCAGAAATCTGTGTAAACATCGACGACAAACCAGTAGGCGGCGAAACGGTGATTGCGCGATTAGCTTAGACCCAAGAAGTCCAAGACTCCTCGATTAATCGAATTATTTTTTCTAGCCCTTGCTGATCCACCTCAGAAAAATCTGCTAATTGGTCTGAATCCAGATCAAAAACCAGCACGACTTCTCCATTCACGATCGCAGGTAAAACAATCTCTGACTTCGAAGCCGAAGCGCAGGCAATGTGACCTGGGAATGCTTCTACATCCGGCACTAAAACCGTTTCTTTCGTTGTATAAGCATGCCCGCAAACTCCCTTATGGAATGGAATTCGGGTGCAAGCTACAGGACCCTGGAATGGCCCTAAGACTAATTGATTCTCCTTTGTGAGGTAGAAACCTACCCAGAAAAAGCCGAATACCTCGTGCACCGCCGCCGCGATATTCGCTAGGTTCGCGTATTTGTCGGTTTCTCCGGCTAAGAGAGATTGAATTTGGGGATATAAGGACGCGTATTTTTCTGCGCGGGTTCCCTCGATTTTTACTAGATCCTCTGCCATCTTATGCGAAATAACGTTGTAACCAAGTGGTATTTGCGGCTTGTAACCAGCCCGCTCGGTAAGCGCCCAATGATTCCGTTTGCAATGGAATAATTGGAGTAGATGGCGAAAGCAAAGGATTGTTTTTCAAAGCAGCCAGAGGGATCAAGGTAAGTTCTTCTCCCACCACTACCGCCGTACTGCGATCGAAGAAGTCAATTCCTAAGTTTGCACCCATCTCCTTAAACCAGCGCGTGGACGCATCGATCGAACAGCCGGAGGCTGCATTCACGGTTTCGTCCACCGCGATGACGATCACTTGTTGAAAGCGAATCTCAAAAGACGCGTTTAAACCTGCTCCGTGTGCCGCCCATTGGGTTATGGCTGGTGCTAAATAGTCCTGAATGGCTTGCTTTTCGGGTGCCGTAAAAGGTCGGTTCGCTTGATAGACCCAGACGCGGGAATGATCAGGCATTTGTTCGATGGGTAAATACATATATTACATGGATTGCTGCACTAACTCAGCTAAATCTACTACTTGGATGTGCTTTTCTTTGCCTACTTTATTCAGGCCGTCTTGGACCATGACCATGCAGAAGGGGCATGCTAAGGCCACTTTACTGACTCCAGAATCGACCATTTCTTGGACTCTTTTCACCTGCACGTCTTCGCCGCCCGCTTCCGGTTCTTTGAATACTTGTGCGCCGCCTGCTCCACAGCAGAGGCCTTTTGTTCTACAACTTTTTAACTCAATTAGTTCCTTTTTCAATCCGGCAATGATCTCGCGCGGTGCTTCATAGACCCCATTTCCTCTGCCTAAATAGCAAGAATCGTGGTAGGCCACTTGTTCCAGAGAGGAGCCATCAGAGGCTTTAATCTTGCCTGAGGAGATTAATTCTGCCAAAAGCTGGCTATGGTGAATCACCTCATAATTCCCGCCCAACGTAGGGTATTCATTTTTTAAAGTATTAAAACAATGCGGGCAAGCCGTCACTATTTTCTTTACCGCATAGAGGTTTAAAACCTCGATGTTAGACATCGCCTGCATTTGGAATAAAAACTCATTCCCCGCACGGCGTGCTGGATCTCCGGTGCACGATTCTTCCGTGCCTAGGACAGCAAAGCTGATCCCTACCTTTTGCAAAATCTCCGCAAAGGCCCGGGTCACTTTCTTGTGGCGGTCATCAAAAGAACCCGCACATCCTACCCAAAAAAGAAATTCCGGCTGCTCCCCCGCTGCGGCGAATTCAGCCATCGTTTTAATCGTCTCCATTATTTCTTTTGTTGCTCGCGCATTTGCGTCACCGTTAATCGACTTCCATCGTCACTCCAGCCCGGAGGCCCAAAAATATACCCAAATACCGCTTTCATACTTTTTGCGCTAGCCACGTCTTTGGCGATTTGAACCCATTCATAGAAGGCAATTTTAGCCGGATTATAGCTCTCAATCTGCTTCGTTAAGCCATAATGTGGACGTTGATTTTCACTCACGAAGGACCCAAACATCCGATCCCAAATAATCAACACCCCCGCATAATTCGTGTCTAAATAATCCAAATCCGTCCCGTGGTGCACGCGGTGGTGCGAGGGTGTATTCAAAATATATTCAAACCAGCGCGGCATCTTGTTAATCAATTCCGTGTGAATCCAGTATTGGTACAGTAAACTCGTTTGCTGGAAGAACATCACAATAAACGGATGCACCCCAATCAAAGGCAACCAAAGCCAAAAGACAAAACCACCTGATAGATTCCCCGTCCAGGTTTGACGCAAGGCCGCCGCTAAATTATAATGAGGTGACGAATGGTGCACCATGTGGGAAGCCCAGTAAAAACGAATCTCATGTGAGATGCGGTGAACCCAATAATAGGTCAAGTCTTCACCGAAGAAGGCCAATACCCAAATGGGCCAGGTTTGGCCTAAATCAAACAATTTCCAGTTATTGTATACATAAAATGATGCACCGAACGTAATCGCCTTCGTCACAAATCCAATCCCTAAATTCCCTAAACCTAAGCCTATCGACGTCATCGAATCCTTTGCCTCCACGTAATCTCGGTGCATCTTATAGACGATATACGACTCTAAAAGAACCGTGAATAGGAAAAAGGGTACCGCGTATAAAATTAAAGTTGGTCCCATCTTAGTTTAGTTTAACCACATCGCGCAAGAAATCCTCCGACGATGCAATTGGTTTATCCGTTAATTTACCGAGTAGGTTAGACGTAATCACGTGATTGCCCGAATTAGGAAAAGCCTCTTCCCTTTTCAACGCAGCAGGTGTGCCTAAAGCGGCATACATTTCCTTCATCGCATCCACCGAAACCACGTTGTCCTGGTGTTCCTCATCTTTATAATAATAACCCATAAATACGGGGATTTTCACCTTTTCAAAGACTTCTTTTGTCATCGCATGCGTCAATAAGTTCTGCACTGCCACCACGCCCTCTAGTCTATAATGCAAACTCCAATTTTCCGCGTGTCCTGGCGCCATCACTGGAATATCCCGGTAATCACTTCCCGTTATCAGGTGGGCCATTTGCAATCCCCACGGATTATCCAATAAGGTCGCATTGGGATCTTTGATCGCGATGCAAGGTCCGTAGAGCATTAAAGCCTTAATTTCCGGATGGTTAGCCGCTAAAACGAGCGACATCGCTCCCCCAAAAGACGTTCCCAAAACCACTACCTCATCACCCAATTTCTTCGCGATTGCATAGTAGTTTTCGACACTTTGGTAATATTCATCCGCTGTCACGGTAGCATAAGTGGAATCCGAATCTGGCACCCCATGACCCGCCACACGGGCTAGCAATAAGTTCGCGCCAAATTTCTTCGCCACCTCCCGGTGCAAAGGATCACCTTCCATAGGTGAAGCAGAAAATCCGTGCACGTACATAAAGACAATTTTGGTCTTTTTAGGCTGCGCTGAATCTGCCCAAATAACACGCGCCTCATTCCCCGGCTTCAACACCGTCTTCGATTCTTTAGCTGCAATGTAAGCATCGATTTGACTAACAGAATCCGGAATATCCGTCCAACTCGCACTAGGCGTAAGTACAGGCGCCGCTGGTTTAGGCCCTAAAAAATAGACGGCGATCAGTAGAACAATGACTCCAAGTATTTTCTTCATAGCTTATTCTTTTGCCCAATTCAAACGATCGGCAGGGTTAAATTTCCACGGACTTTGGTTCGTCTCCACATTCGCAAACATGGCATTCCATGCCCCCGGTGCATCCGAAAGCTCCATGATCTGGAAGCGACGCATTTCTAAGATAATATTCAAAGGAGAAAGCTCCATCGGGCAGGCCTCTACACAGGCCTGACAAGACGTGCAGGCGCGTAACTCTTCAGCAGAGATTCGATCGAATAATGATTTTCCATCCTCCACAAAAGCCCCTTTATTCGCTTTTAAAATACCACCCACTTCCTCTAATCGATCCCGGGTATCCATCATAATTTTACGTGGTGACAAGGCGCGACCGGTTTGATTCGCCGGACATTGCTCCGTGCAACGACCACATTCCGTACAAGAATATGCATCTAAAGCATTCTTCCAGGTTAAATCCATCACGTCTTTGGCACCAAACTTCGCATTCGTTACCGGCTGCTCCTCCACCGGCTGACCTAACATCAACTTCACCTCGTGTGTTACCGCTGGCATCGCGGACATCTTCGCAGACGATTCTAGACTAGAGAAATAAGCGGACGGGAAGGCAAAAAAGATATGCAAGTGCTTTGAATAAGTCACGTACAAGGCAAAAGCTAAAATTCCGCAGATGTGAAACCACCAGGCGGCGCGCTCAAGCAAAATTAAAGCGGAAGTCGAAAGCTGTAAAAAAATACTGATTAACTGACCAGAAATCACAAAAGAACCTACTGGCTGGTAATGTTCCACCCCTCGCGTTTGCAGCACCGCATCCGCTCCGTTCATCGTCCACAAGGCCAGCATTAGAATAACTTCGATGAGTAAAATTTGATAGGCATCCTTGACAGGAAAGCCAGTTAATTCTTTGTGATTAGCGGCTTGTAAACGACTGGTGCGAAATACCCCACGACGGAGAAAAAAGAACACACAGGCCAAGAAAACGCCCCCAGCTAAAATCTCAAAAAAGTTCATCAATCCGGCATAGAAAGAGCCTAAAAAAGGAGCAAAAAGGCGATGTGTCCCTAAAATACCATCTAAGATAATTTCAAGCACTTCGATATTAATGAGTACAAATCCGATGTAAATCAGGAAGTGAAAAAAGCCGACAACAGGCTTGGAAAACATCTTCTTTTGACCGAAGGCTAATAAAGCCATTCGTTTAAAACGTTCAGACGGATGATCCGATAATTCCACGGGACGAGCTAGGCGAATCGTCTGTATGATAAGCGAAAATCGCTGAAAAATCAGGTAAGACATACCCCCTAGAAGGGCGATAAATAGTATCTGAGGCAAATAGGTCATCGTTGATGTAGAAAGTACACAAATGTAAAAAAAATCTACGATAATTCCTTTTTCAAAAAGCGTCCTGTGTGACTATTTTTCTCTTTCGCAATCTGCTCCGGCGTTCCACTGGCTAGCAATTGGCCTCCGGCATTTCCACCCTCTGGACCCATGTCGATGAGGTAATCAGCCACCTTGATGACGTCCATGTTGTGTTCGATGATTAAGACCGTATTTCCCTTGTCCACAAGTTTCTGCAACACATCTAAAAGAAGACGTACATCCTGAAAATGCAAACCAGTCGTAGGCTCATCTAAGACATAGAGCGTCTTACCTGTATCCTTTTTAGAAAGTTCTTCTGCCAGCTTTACACGTTGCGCCTCGCCGCCTGAAAGGGTGGTTGCGTGTTGCCCTAAGGTGATATAACCTAAACCTACCTCAGCCAAGGTCTGTACCCGACGGAAAATACGCGGTTGATTCTCAAAGAATTCCAAAGCCTGCTCCACCGTCATGTCGAGCACGTCAGAGATCGATTTTCCCTTAAAGCGAACCTCTAAGGTTTCACGGTTAAAACGCTTTCCTTTACACGTCTCGCATTCCACTAATACATCCGGCAAGAACTCCATCTCAATCTTCTTACGACCCGCTCCCTCACAACCTTCACAACGGCCACCTTTTACATTGAAACTGAATCGCCCCGCCTTGTATCCTCGAATCTTCGATTCGGGCAATTCACAATACAGCGTACGAATATCGCTGTACATATTCGTATAAGTAGCTGGATTAGAACGAGGGGTGCGGCCGATGGGACTTTGGTCCACTTCGATTACTTTATCGATATTTTCCAAACCAACAATCGACTTATACGGCATCGCATCTCGCTTCGTACGATCGAAATGCTGCTTTAATTTTAACACCAACGTATCGTGAATCAAAGTCGATTTCCCGGACCCAGAAACCCCCGTCACGACCGTCAAAGTCCCCAACGGAAACTTCACCGACACGTTCTTCAAATTATTCCCAGTCGCCCCTTTCAATTCGATAGTCAAACCATTTCCTTTGCGGCGGACAGCGGGCACCGCAATCTCCAGCGCACCATTCAAATAAGCCGCCGTAGGCGTCTTCAATTTCAAGAACTCAGCTGGTGTACCGGAACCCACCACATTTCCTCCATGGCGACCCGCACCCGGACCGATATCCAAAATATAATCGGACTCCAGCATCATGTCCTTGTCGTGTTCCACGACTAAGACCGAATTACCTAAGTCCCTTAAATCTTTTAACGCATGTATTAATTTCTCATTATCGCGCTGGTGCAAACCGATACTCGGCTCATCCATAATGTACAGGACGCCTACAAGTTGCGTCCCTATCTGCGTCGCTAAACGAATCCGCTGCGCCTCACCACCAGAAAGACTTTTCATTGGTCGATCGAGCGTGAGATAAGTCAAGCCGATTTGGGTTAAAAAGCCCACCCGTTTTCTAATTTCTTTCAAGACTTCTACCCCGATCTGCTGCTGGCGATCGCTCATCCGCGTTTCCACGTCAGCGAACCAAGCCTCGAGTTCGTTGATATCCATTTGGGCTAATTGCCCGATGTGTTTATCAGCGATACGGAAGTGTAAGGATTCTTTCTTCAAGCGATACCCATTACAATCCGGGCATTTTTTGATCATCATAAAATCCTTTAACCAGTCTTGGGTCTTTTCAGAACCTGACTCTTGCTGGCGTTTCAGGAAATTCACGATACCATCGTATTTCGTATTCCATTCTGTTCCTTCGTATTTCTTAGACGGCACCGCAACCGGCGCATCCGAACCATATAGCATTAACTCCACAGCCTCCGCTGGGAATTTTGCGATGGGAGTCGAAAGACCCACTTTGAAGGGCTTTAAGAGCACCTCTAATTGCTTGAATATCCAAAGTTCGCGGTATTCCCCAATCGGCGCGATGGCACCACGGATGATACTCAACGAACGATCTGGGATAACCGAATCTTCGGTAATTTCTTCTACTACGCCCAGGCCATTGCAACAAGGGCAGGCGCCGTAAGGACTGTTGAATGAAAAAGTGTTTGGTGCGGGTTCATCGTAGGACAAACCGGTCACCGGATCCATTAAGGTCTGGGAGAAGTAATGTAATTTATTCTTAGCATCTAGGACGTAAACCTGTCCTTTGCCTTGGTTCATCGCGGTTTGTAGGCTTTGGGATAAACGTAATCGTTCGTCCTCTGCCACCACTAAACGATCCACCACTATTTCAATATCGTGCACTTTAAAACGATCGACCTGCATCTTCGGCTCGATGTCCATGATTTCGCCATCGATACGTACCTTCGTATATCCCCACTTTGCGATTTGCACGAACAATTCGCGGTAATGTCCTTTCCGGCCTTTGACTACGGGCGCGAGTAAAACGACTTTGCCTTTGTTGAATTGGGTTAATAAGGTCTCGATGATTTGGTCCACGGACTGCTTGACCATTTTCTCCCCCGAAAGATAAGAGAACGCCTCTCCTGCGCGGGCGTACAGCAGACGCAAGAAATCATAGATTTCTGTGGTCGTTCCTACCGTAGAGCGCGGGTTTTTAGAGGTCGTCTTTTGTTCGATAGAGATCACCGGCGAAAGGCCTTCGATCTTGTCTACGTCCGGGCGCTCCATGTTTCCTAGGAAAGATCGAGCGTAGGCGGAGAACGATTCCATGTAGCGTCTTTGGCCCTCTGCATAAATCGTATCAAAGGCTAAAGACGATTTTCCCGACCCGGAAATACCCGTCACCACCACGAGCTGATTGCGCGGAATGGAAACGTCAATATTCTTTAAATTATGCTCGCGTGCACCCAGCACTTGAATGTGGGAAAATCCAGTAGAATCAGACGCTTTAGAAGCCATAGGTAGGGAATAGATCGATCCACAAAGGTACAAAAAAAGAGGCTGCCCTTTTAGGGGCAGCCTCAACATAATTTCAAAAAATCTTATTTGTTCAACAATTCGTCGAAAGTGATACTTACATAGTACATGCTTCCGATTAATGGGTTACCCCATCCTGTTGTATAAGCAACTCCGCCTAAGTTCGTACCACCCACTTTGATGATCGACTTAATCTCAGATACTTTCTTGCTTACTTGCATATCGAACGTTGAGAACGCAGGAATCACAGATAATTGTTGTTGATTCACTACTTGGTTCACGAAAGAGGATTGCCAAACAAATTGATCTTGGTATCTCCAAGTCGTATTGAAGCCCCAACCTGAATTTCCGATGTTACGGTTTCCTAAAGAAACGTTCGTACGGTAGTTCGGTGTGTTGAAACCTAATTGGTAATCAGCTAATCCACCATTGTCTTTTACTGCATTGTAAGAAACGTTTGTTCCTAATGCCCAACGATTTCCTAAATCATAGTCGATGCCTAAGCCCCAACCGTTAGTCACTACTTCGTTATCTACGTTAGATGGGAAAGAGAAGTAGTTTAATGAACCTGCCAAAGTCGTGCTAGGTTGCGCTACCACTTGACCCGCTGAGAAGTTCGTGAAGTTGGATTGGTAAGCATAGAAATCCACGAACATTTGTGGTGTGATCATTCCTTTGTAACCTAATTCCACTGTTTGAACCTGCTCTGGCTTCCAAGCCTTCGACTTGTAAGTTACCCACTTCGTAGGATCTGTTTGATTTGCTAAGATCGATTGTAACGTGTAAGAGTTACCCGATAATTTGTAACGATCTTGAACGACTGCTAAACCACCTAATAAACGAGCAGATGGAGTCAACAAGTTAATGTATTGATCCTGTGTTGTAGGGATACGGAAACCTGTTTGCACGGAAGCACGGAAGTTAGACGTTCCTTGAGTATACACTCCAGAAAGACGCGGACTATAAACTCCGTCAAAATTCTCATTCTTATCAAAACGAAGTGAACCCGTTACCTTCAAGTGATCTGCAAATAATTTCTTAGATGCTTGTGCATACGCACCATATTCGTTGATAGAAAACTCGCTTCCATCATCTTGTAAAGCAAATAACGTTCCCTCTGAATTCAAGGCATACTGACGGAAGTTTGCACCTACGATCAATTCTAGTTTGTTATTCAATTTCTCCGTCAAGTTATACATACCCTCTAAGTGGTATAAAGCTGACTTATCTGTAAACTTAGCTCCTTGAGGAAGTGGTTTAGCTTTAATCGCATCCACCGCCGCGTTAAACGCTGCTGTACCTGGCACTAAACGACCTGCATCTGAAACCGCACGAGCAGTTCCATGGTAGTAAGGGAAAGAAGATTGTGTACTAGCTACAGCTAAACCTACTGCTGAAGCAGGTGCCACACCTTTCAATAAGTTCGTTTGTAATACGGTTCCAAAGTTTGTCAATGCCAAACCTGCGAAAGTCGAGAAGTATTGAGGATACCAAGCTGTTGATGGCTTAGCTGCTTCGTTGACTAATTGACCTAAAGTACCTGTTGCATACGCATCACCGGAATTCTCTTGCGTTGTATACGCACGAACGAAGAAGTTAGAACCTTTTAATTCTGCCTTGTATTGTCCCATAGAGAAGTTCTTGATCGAATAACGATCCGCTCCTGTGTACATGGTTGTACCTTGACCATAAGATCCTTGCAAGATCAACTCCACCTTGTCGTTAAAACGATAGTGTAAAGCGGCGTTGAACTTGATGTTGCGGTTTGCATAAGAAGATAAATCACGCTCAGCATAGCCTTCACGAGAGATCGCTACGTTAGGAACAATGTAACCTAAGATCGCAGATGGAGTTAATAAACCACCGGTAGCAGCAGAGATCTGATTGATACCTGCCGTTAATGGATTCGTAGGAACTCCTAATAATGGCTTCAATGAAGTTAACATATTCACGTTCGTCTCATCACCATACACACTCACGCCATTGTAAGCTAAGTTCGTACCACGAGAACCCGCTCCTAATACCGTTCCATTCAATAAAGATTGGTCACGTGTATCTGTTGACTGCCAGTCATCCGCTGTCAATTGGTTGAAGTTTAATTTGAAGGCTACTTTGTTGTTAAAGGCTTTGGCAAAACGAATCGAGATATCTCCATAAGGAGTCGTCGTTTCCGTACGATTGCTAGCATACATGGCTCCTGTTTTCACTTGAGCAGATAATCCTTGGAATAAGAAAGGTGATTTCGAATCCATTAAGATAATACCGTTCATCGCGTTAGGGCCGTATAAAGCAGACGCAGCTCCTGGCAATAAGTCCACTGATTGTAAATCTAATTCTGAAATACCTACGATATTACCTACCGAGAAGTTCAAACCTGGCGCTTGGTTATCCATACCGTCGATCATTTGAACCACACGAACGTTACCGTTGCTGTTAAATCCACGCATACCGATAGACGAGAAAGACACCGATTGTGCACTTACCTCTACGCCTTTGATGTTACGCATTGCGTCGTAGAAAGAGGCAGCAGGAGTTTCGCGAATCGCCCGAATGTCTAAGCGCTCTACTGAAACAGGTGACTGCATAACGCTTTCCTCTACACGTGACGCAGAAACGACTACGTCTTGAGCCAAAGTCGCTTGCTCTTTTAAAGCGATTTGAAAATCGGTCTTATTTCCTTTTACGGGAATTTCTTGGCGCTCATAACCTACCATCGAAACGACGATCGTTAAGGCTCCTGGTTTGTTCGTTGATAGCGAGAAGTTACCTTTGGAATCTGAAATTGTTCCCGTTACTGCTCCTTTTACGCCGATACTAACACCAATTAATGGCTCTTTAGAATCTGCATCCGTTACCTTACCACCTATTTTAGTCTGAGCAAAAGTGGATGCACTTAAGAACAGAATAAGCGCAAGGCTAGGTAAAATCTGTTGTATAATTTTTTTCATAATGGGTGTTTTTAATGACACAATTTGTTTTGGATACTCGAATTACAACAAAAATAGAGAAGATTTCAGTATTCAACACTATGTTTGTATTAAAAAATTACTAGTTTTTCAGAAAATAATTTAATCGCTTATCTACAAAGTCGACCGCTCAATCATTTAATTTTAAAAAGGGGGATTAAACTAGTAGCTTTGTGTATAATTTCCTGCTATGAGAGCTCTTGCTTTTTTATGTCTACTTTTCCTGAGCGCTTGCGCAAGCAACCAGACGCCTTATGTCCTGAGCACCAGGTGGAAAGACGCTCCCCAGCCAGCTGAAATGGATTATGCAAACCCAGCCGCTTGGGCTGCCTTGCCATCCCGATACGATGCAGCAGATTTAGTCCCCCGGAAATCAATACTACAGGATGGGCAAGCGGATGCGAAAGCGGACGTCTTCTTCATTCACCCCACCATTTTCACTTATAAGCCGGAAAACGAATACGTTTGGAATGCCTCCATGACAGATGCGGCATTGAACACCAGCGTAGATAGTTCAACCATCCTAAATCAGGCCACCGCTTTTAATGCCGCTGGACGCATTTTCGCTCCCCGGTACCGCCAGGCACATTACCAAGCTTTTGTCACGGAATATAAAGAGGATAAGGACGCGGCATTAGACGTAGCTTATTCCGATGTGAAAAGAGCCTTTGACTATTATGTAACTCATGAGAATAAAGGCAGACCCATTATCATCGCCAGCCATAGCCAAGGAACGGTCCATGCTAGTCGTCTTTTGAAAGAGTATTTTGATGGAAAAGACCTGGGAAAACAACTCGTGGCGGCCTATATCATTGGGATAGCGACGCCTACCAACACGTTTAAAAATATCCCTGTTTGCAGTTCACCTACACAAACTGGATGTTTTGTCGCTTATACTACCTTTTTGCAAGGTTATTTACCACCTTGGCATCCAGGAACGGTGACAGAATTAGCCTCCGTTAATCCATTGACGTGGTCTACCGATGAGAATTTTGTTTCGAAAGAAAAGAACATCGGTGGCGTATCCTATGGTTTTAAATACGTGAAAGAGTTCGCGGATGCACAGAATCATTTGGGGGTTCTTTGGACAAATACCCCCTATGTACCCGGTCGCGCATTTGTTAAGTTGAAAAACTGGCACAAAGCGGACATTAATTTATTTTACCACAACATTAGAGAAAACGCTGTCTTACGTGTGAACACGTTCCTCAGTCAAAAATAAGCTTATGCCTACTTGCCTTGTCATTATGGCGGGTGGAATCGGAACCCGGTTTTGGCCCATCTCCAGAAGTAATTATCCTAAACAATTCCACGACGTCTTAGGCGTGGGCAAAACGATGCTGCAACAAACGGCAGAACGTTTTGAAGGAATTGTCGCTCCAGAAAACATCTACGTCGTCACCAGCGAGGAATTCGCGGGGATCGTACAAGAACAATTGCCTTTCTTAAGTCCAGACCAAATCCTCAAAGAACCGCAACGCAAAAATACGGCTCCTTGCATCGCCTATGCGGCTTATAAGATCAGCAAAAAGCATCCAAAAGCGAAAATAATCGTAGCTCCAGCGGATCACGTCATTTTAAAAGAAGAGGCGTTCAAGGCGCGTGTTAACGAGGCTTTAGAGGCAGCGAAAGAACCTGTTTTAGTGACCTTGGGCATCGTTCCTACACGACCTGACACCGGTTATGGCTACATTCAATACCAAGAGTCGAACGAAACAGCGAAAACGGTGAAAACCTTTACGGAAAAACCTAACGTAGAATTAGCTGAGGCTTTTTTAGAGAGCGGCGATTACGTATGGAACGCTGGATTATTCGTTTTCTCGATTCCTACTTTTAAACACGAGTTAACAAAATACCTTTCCCGCTTAGCAGAGCAATTCGAAGAGGGTCGCGCCTTTTATTATACCGAACAAGAGCCTGAATTTATTCGGAAGGTTTATGCCGTTTGCAAGAGCATTTCGATGGACAACGGGGTGATGGAGAAAGCACGCGAGGTGAAAGTGATTTTAGCGGACATCGGTTGGTCTGATTTAGGCACCTGGAAATCCTTGCACGAAATCAATGAAAAAGATGAGTTGCAAAATGCTGTAGATGCGCAAGTGATGCTATATGAAACGACCGATTGCATCATCAAGGCGCCTAAGGATAAATTAGTGGTGATTCACGGCTTATCGAATTACATCGTAGCGGAACATGGAAATGTGTTGATGATTTGTCCCAAAGATCAGGAGCAGCAAGTGAAACAATTCGTGGAAGATGCGACAAAGCTAGATCCGAACTTCAGCTAGGACTCAATCAACTGAATCAGGGAATTAAAGTCGCTTATCAATTGAATTCTAGCCGGAATGGGCTCAGGTGAATGCAACACATTATATCCCGTTAACATAATCGTAGCCTCTGGTAGGTGCTTATCTAGGTCTGCCACGTAAGTGGGCAAAACATCTTGGGAAGGTTCGGTCGTAAAAACACTGAATACATAATCCGGTTGATGTATTTCGTAGGCCAAACACAATTCATCGAAGGGTAAAGATTGTCCTAAATAAACCGCTGAATGCTGTCGTGCACGGATTAAATAACTCGCAAAAAGCAAGCCAATTTCATGCAATTCCCCTTCTGGAAGGTATAGTAAGAATTTCTTGGCATTCGCCTTCGGCTTAGCCATTTGAGAATCGATGGCTGCGATGATTTTTTGGCGAATTAAATGCGTAATGAAGTGCTCTTGCGCTGGACCCACAGAACCAGAAAGCCACAAGGTGCCTAGTCGCGTTAAAAACGGGTAAATCACTTTTAGCATGAAGTTCTCAAAACCATAAGCCTCGGTAATGGACTTCGCCAATTCCTGGAAACGGTACTCATCTAAATCCATCATGGCCACCGTAATGGCCTGAATGTGCTCCGGATAATCTAAATCACCCCCTGAAAGCTGTAAAATTTTCTCGGAAATTTCCGCTTCGGATAATTCGGCAATCTTGGAAATCTTGATTCCTCCTTTATTTTGGAGGGTTGCAATATTTAAAATTCGCTTTAACTCTACATCAGAATAGGTCCGTATGCCGGTCTCAGTACGCACAGGACTCAGCAAATGGTAGCGCTGCTCCCAAATACGTATGGTATGGGCCTTGATACCACTGAAATTCTCTAAATCCTTTATGGAGTATACGTTCATTATAGTGGTAACACCAGGTTAATGAAAATGTTTAGAAATTAAATTGCAAAAATAGCCAATGTCCTAAAAAGAACAAAAATTGCAGGGCAGCAATGAGTCTAAATAGGCTAGATTTCGACGGGAAGGGCGTATTTTGATAGGCCAAATGAAAAACAAAAGAAGCAAACCACCAGGCAATAAAATTTTGGGTGGGCACTTGGACTCCAGCCCAGGTCCAAAAGTCAAAATGCACAGCCACTGGCTCAATTAAGAAATCCAAAGCCGTCATTAATCCCGCGCCTAAAGCTGCTTTACTGATTTTTCCGGCTATGTTCCACTCCTCTACCAGCGCATTCGTTGCTACTACCAGCACTAACCAATTCAAACCAATTGTAATAGGCACATTCAATACTTGAAAACCTAAGGTCTTACCATACGAGTACTGACCAAAAATTTGACCCGTTCTCACACCTTGCACCTCTAAATACCAAGCCGCAATCGCCAATACACCTAGAAAAAGGTAGGCTTGAAACGAAGGTTTGGGAAAATACACCAGACAAATGAAGGCCGTAAACCAAAGGGTCAATGGAACGAGTGACGTAAACAAGGCCGCTGTTGCAGGTAAATGCATCCCGATTAAACCGGCCGCATACAAGACAATCAAAAAACGTTTCAGAAATACAGGATTCATAGGATTAATTTACCAGCCTTCCGGCTTTTCTAAGACATATCCATCTACTTTCACCACTTTAGGGGGAAATTGACTTTCAACTAATTTAGGGCGGCCAATGATTTGATTTGCCCGAGCGACCTCTGCCACTGAATTATTGTGCCGTCCCGGAGGAAAAAATACGACCACCGACTTATCTAAAAAGGTCGTATTCACGGCCTCGATGCAGGGGACAAAGTCACTATCCCCAGAAACAACAATGGCTATATCGTACACATCTAAATGCGCGTCCATGATCAAGTGAGTCGCTAAATTCACGTCCGTCATCTTCTCAGAAGGTACGACCCATTGATGCCCGCATTCCCTGCAATCCTCGAATTTCGCGTGATAAGAACCATAAATCAGCTCTACACCTGTCGATTCAAGCGCTTCTAGGTAAGTGGTTTGACGCTTCTCTTTGGGCGGATTATGGGTAATTCGACTGGTAAAAAACTTCACCCCCACTAGTTCTTGATTCGAACGAACAAAGCTCTTCATCAATTGATAGACATTTAACCACTTGCATTTGCGAGCGCCGGATTCAATCATCCCAAAATACAAGTTAGACCCATCTACATAGGCCATTACTCGTAATTTTTTCTTTTCATCTGCTTGCATTCGCCTGTGCTTAAATTTATCTTTGTGTTGAGCTCCCCCAAAGATAGCATCTTTGGGCCGATGCCCCGCCTCGGTGGGGCATTTACTATTTTAAGAGCATTCTAATATAAGAAAAAAAACCACAAAAAATGCCCCAGTATTTCTACTGAGGCATTCTGGGCGGATGATGGGATTCGAACCCACTACCCCTGGTACCACAAACCAGTGCTCTAACCGAGTGAGCTACAACCGCCATTTGGGACTGCAAAAATACGCAAAGCTTCCAATATTGCAAAAGAAAGCCGAAAAAAACGGGAGAATTTTCATCCTCCCGTCCAATTGTATTATTTCTGAGCCGCTTGGTAACGCGCTTCTGCTTTGTTCCAATCCACTACACTCCAGAATGCATCGATGTAATCAGGACGCTTGTTTTGGAATTTCAAATAGTAAGCATGCTCCCAAACGTCTAATCCAATCACAGGGAAGCCTTTTACATCAGCCACATCCATCAATGGATTGTCTTGGTTAGGCGTGCTTGAAACCGCTACTGAACCATCTTTCTGCGCTACTAACCACGCCCAGCCTGAACCGAAACGCGTTAAACCCGCTTTCTTAAACTCTTCTTTAAAGGCATCAAAAGAACCAAATTTCGCATCAATCGCTTTCGCTAAAGCGCCTACTGGAGCTCCACCACCGTTTGGCGATAAGATATTCCAGAATAAATCGTGGTTAAAGTGACCACCACCGTTGTTACGAACTGCCGGAGATAAGGTAGAGATAGAAGTGAATAATTCTTCTAAAGACTTTCCTTCTAATTCCGTTCCAGCTACCGCTGCGTTCAAGTTAGTCACATACGCATTGTGGTGACGATCATGGTGGATTTCCATGGTTAATGCATCGAAATGCGGCTCTAACGCATTGTTTGCATAAGGTAATGGGGCTAATGTAAATGACATAATAGTATAATTTAAATGGTGAATGGTAAGTGGTAAATGGTGAATGTAGCGTAAATACCGCCTAGCGCATTATCAATTAACTGATTAAAATTAGTTTTAAATCGAATGCCGAAGTTAGTTATAAAACTGAAATATTCGTGAGTTAGTTCCACAATTTCGTTTACTGCAAACCACTAAACTTAACTTATTTATGCTCTGGAAAATTCAACTCAACTAGGTTATAATGAAAAGAGAATACCTAAAGAAATCATTCTACCTACCAAATTGTTTTTAAATTCAGATCTTGAATAATCGTTAATCACATAAAAATTACGCTCTCGTACATCTAGTAGATTGTGCAAATTAATTGAATAAGTCAATTGACTGTTTTTCGATTTCAAATCGAAACCCATTCCTAAAAAATGCAAAAATGGTCCCCCTGAATAAAATTGATAAGAGTTTAATTGTAGAAAACTATTGACTCTATTTTTTACAAAATATAATTGCATTTCATTTCTATACAAGGTGTTTTTGAAATCGGTAAATTGATTTTGAAAATCACTTTGCTCAATCGTAAAAGCTTGATAAAAATTAAATGCTTTTATGTAGCCAGATTTTACACTAAGGGTTAATGACTGGTTAGTAGAAAGATTATTTCGTAAGATTCCATCATTAATTAAATTGGCAAATTTATAGATTGAATACGCTCCTTTCGTTTTAAAAGTAATACCTAGCTCTTTCGAGTAAAATGCTAGTTCGCCTTGAAGTAATTGTTGCGACGACTGAATTTGCAACCATTGGTTTTTCTGTAGGCTAAACAAATTAGAGACCAAATTATTATTAAAAAAATCTCCTTCTGAATGATTCACAGAATACGATAATTCGTAATGCACCTTGGATAAAAAGTAATTTGACAAATTAAAATTCCATTTTTCTACCACTGGGAATCCAATTTGGATAGAATCAATCCGTTGATTTCTACTGTCTATATACAAGGTGTCGTTTAAATAATAATTCCGATAAGTAGGGTTTATTCTGCGCGAGTAATCAATACTAAAGCTCTGTTTAAATAACTTGGAATTAATCGCTGCATCAAAATTAAATCGCTGAAAAGAACCACTTAAGTTATTGTTATAAACTTTAATGCGAGCATTTTCTACACTCATTCGATAAACCCACCCATCCAAATTTCCCTTAAACTCCTGGCGGACAGTAGACCGTTCCTCTTCAAATCTAGAGGCCTCTTTTTGAACTCTTAGTAAGCTTTGTGTGAGCCTAAAATTTTCATAGGAAGTTTCAGCAATTAGAATTCTTGGAATCCATACTTTTATCCACTTTCCTGTACTTTTATTCTCTTGATATTGATGAAGCAAATTCTGATTGATTTTTAGGTTAAGTGGATTTTGGTAAGCCATTCGCAAATCGACCTCATTTTGACTCGCTAAATTTTGAATCAACAGTTGAAATGCAGAATTTTCCCCAGTCTTTATCGTGCTCAATGTTTCTACATAATAATCCTTGATTAGACTTTTTTGATTGGACTCAAATCCTAATTCGGTATTAATTGTTTGATTAGTGACATATTGAATTTCACCTCTATTCAAATAATACTTTCCTTCCATTATGACATACCCATTAGGTTGATATTTTAAATTAACTGATTGTCCCCATTTTTTAGGTAAGGTGTGAAAATCATACACATCAGAGGTAATAAAACTATATCCTGGCAGTTTGATTTCGGTATGATTAGCATTTTGATTAGAGAATTCGTCATTCAAATAAGTAGTAAATAATTTAAGGGTAAGTTTTCTATGGATTTTAAATATATTATTTACATTCACATTCAGCTGCTTATTCCTGTTCAATTTTAGCTTCCCTTCATTTGGGAAGCTTCCTCCATAGTTCAGAGGAAAACTAGGAAGATTTTCATACATCGGACTCATATCCCGGTAATCCGAATAATTAATAGATGATTGATTATCCCCTACATTATTGGAGGTAAGCAAGGCGAAGGTCTTAACATATTTTGTATTGATTATAGAATTGGATTTAATGGAATAACCATTCAGTTGATCTTCCACTACGGCCATATTAGCTTCTCCAAATTGGGTGTAAGAAAAATTCCTAGCAAACTTAAGATTAAGCGCAACAGATTGCGATGACCCTAAACCTGCCACAATGGAATTTTCGGAAAAATGGTCATATGCTTCTATTTCTTCAATTTCATCTATATTGATATTTTTAGTAGCCATTGTGTAATTAGATTCCATCAGGTTATCTCCATCCAAAAGCACTGTTTCAACCGGCTTATTTCGATAGGTCATCCTACCACTTTCTTCCACTTTGACTCCTGGAAATCTCCTCAATAGATCTTCTATTTTTTTATCCGTTGAGATTCGTAAATCTTTCACCTTGATAGATACGGTATCAGGTAAATAATTATAATTTTTAGGTCGAACAATCACTTCTGTAAGCTGATAGGCCGTATCTTTTTTCATGAAAAAATACTGGGTCTCGCGCACAGGAAAATGGATTACATCTGAATAAGTATGATAATTTATTGAATTAATGGACAGCTTGAGCACCTTGTTGGGAACCTCATCTTTTGAAATACTAGAATCTATTTTGGTGAATTTGACAAAATTCCCGAGTGTATCTTCGTAGGTAATTATGCCCCTGTGAATAGGCTTTCCTGTAGCACCGTCTAAAAGCTGAAATCGATACATAGAATTTTGAGCCATTCCCTGCCATGAGCAAAAAAATACTACACAAAACGATAAAGAAGTAAAAAGCTGCTTAGTCAATCTCCAAGTTTTTTCCACATATTCGAAATACACATTAAATGAATCAGAATTTTAAAACTAGGCAAATAGTAAATTCTCTAAATCATAAACTTCTTCCTGTATCTTTTTCTTCAAATGTTGAATTCTAATTTTATAAGAATTGCTTTGTTGAATTAACAGGTCCATCCTATTTGTCCATTCATTCAAGGGCTGATTAAAATCTACAAATTCTCCACATCCGTGATATTTAATTCGTGCGGCATTTCCATTTTGATCAAAAATAAAATTATTGAGTGTGATTAAAATAGGACATTCGGCTAAGATGCTTTCTAAAATGGAATTCGCACCACCATGAGAAATAAACAGATCTACCTGAGTCAGTAAACTCCTTTGAGGTAAAAAATGAGTAGCATATAAATTTGCATATGCACTTAAATCAGTCGATTCTAAAAACGTTTGATCAAAAGAAGCTATGAAATAATACGTGGGATACCATTTTACCAATTCTAAAAACTTTTGATAAAATGAATTCAAATCTGAATTTAATTCCCGTTGCAATGTACCTTGACTTAGTAAAATTACTTTTTCATATTTTATGGAATTCTTTAAAAATAAGTTTGCCTCATCTGAATTAAGCACTGTATTTTCGAAATAGCCTAAATGCTTAATTAAACTACTGCCTTCACTTGAAAACTCAACAGATTTAGGAAGTAATAGTATGGTTTCTATAGTTGATAATCGAGGACTAAAAGAGTTCCATTTATTAATTTTCAACTTAACTTTTCGGGTTTTATTTATTTCTTTTAATTGGGTTTTAATTTTTCGAAATTCGGTATAGCCCAAAAACTTAAATTGATATACAGTATTTCTAACAAATTTGATGATCCAATACCTTAACCAAACTAAGGTAATCGACATCCTTCCTACGAGGTCAAAAGAAGTGGGAACAAACCTAGAATGAAGTGGTAAGTTTTTTGTAGAAAAATCCGCGTTAAATAGGGTCTGGATTCCTTTAATCTTAAAATCAAGTTTTGCAGATTTGATTTTTTCTAAAACTACTTGGTCTCCCCAAAGCATCGAATCAACAAAAACATAATCAGGCCTTATTTTTTCGATATGTTCCAAAAGATCAATTCTCCTATTTTCAAAATTATTTTCATTCAAGCAGAAATGAAGTTTTTGTAAATAGTTTTGGCAAAAAATCTCGTGATTTTCTAAACCGAAATTCAATGATTTACACTCAATAAAATGAAAACCATTTTCTTCGATGCTAGATTGAAAAGAAATATGAGAAATAAAATAAGGGTCAAGATCATTGCCTCTTCTTAAAAGCGCATGGAATAAATTAAAAACAGGGTTTAAGTGACTAATCGAATTTTCAATAATGCAAATGATTTTAATTTTTGTCATTGTATAAACGATTTATAATATTCCCCTAAAGAACTTACCTACATAAATAGAAAATCGAACCCTCTAAATTGCTATAAATAAAACTTAAAGCTGAAGGTTTTTTTCTAAGTGCGGAAATTCATGAATACGTATTTCACCTGGAGGCGCAGGATACCTTTTTATCAAATCTTTAATCGCTCTTTTGTCTTCCATTTTTTGCCAACTAGCATAGGTATGAAACGGTACAGGTTTTTCCTTGAATTTTTCAGTTATTCCTACATTAGCTTTTTCGTTGTAATTGATTTTGATCGCTTGCCAAATAGTATAATTATCATCAGCAGCAACTTTAATAATCAAACCTGGAAGTCCAGAAAACTTAAATGGCCCATCCGATTTCTTTATTTTAGGAGCAAAATAGGCGGTATAATTTCTTCCTCTAAAATGCGCTTTAGCTTCATAACAATCTAATCCCAAATACCGAATAGGTTTTGATTTTTGAATTTTCCATTTCATCAAATTCAACGAATCAGATACCACAAAATAGGCCTTATTGATTTTCGGTGAAAGAAACAGAATCTTCTTGCCTTGGTAAAACTTAAACAATAAATCATTGGCCTTTTTGAATGTATCCTCAGGTTCCGAAGCCGCAAAATAGGGCGAATTATTTTTAATGAATTTAGATTGAAAATAAACCGAATAAGTAGGATAAAGAATCAATTTATGAATATTTGTACCACCAGAAATATAGTCAGGAAGCGGACACCATTCTTTGTATTCAACTGAGATAGAAGATTGCGCAACCACTACATTCGACAAAAGGATAAAGCAAAACGACAACACCTGTTTAAGACATTTCATAATTGTAAAATTTAGCTTTGTTATATTATTCCGGCTCAAAATACCATTTCGAGCCTGTCGATTTTCACATCAAATTTTGTATTCCTTTGATCTGGAGGCAGAGTAGACAAAAACTGTTTATAATTTTCTGCCATTTCTTTTTTGGCTAACTTCACATAGGCCCAAAATGGAATTTGATTGCTGAAATACTTGGGCGCTATCTTAATCTGAGGATTCTCTACAAACTCAATTTTTGTCGCTGAAAAAGAAAACATGTGATCATCGGTTTCTATTTTCAATATTATACCTGGTAACCCATTAAATTTAAAGGGCCCATCAGAAATAGGGATATCGGGACAATAATAAGCGATATAGTTTCTCTCCCGAAATCGACATTTAGCTATTTTCACTTTTCTACCTAGGTACTTTGTCGGTGGAATATTAGACATAATTTTCCATTTGATTGAATTTAAAGAATCGGAAATAATCTCTTTTTTTCGATCAAAAACACGAATCGCGGGATACAAAATTTTATTATCCTTAAAAAGTTTCACAAGATAAATAGCGTTTTTGTCCATATCTTGTATTGCTCTCATTACTTGAGCTGGATTTTGTTGTCGCTCCTTTCTCGCCATCATTTTATAGATACTCATTTCTCCATTACTAGTCAATCGCATTGTATTGGTATTCCCAAATTGATTTTCTTCATACGTGACAATAATGCCATTTTGCGCTAAAAACATACGCGGCAATAAGGATAAAAGAATTACAATAACGTACTTTTTCATAGTCAAATAGTTTTAGTAAAAAGAGAATGGATCTAAAAATCAAATCCATTCTCTTTAAAAATTAATATGAGGTCCGTTTTAGCATAGCTATGTAACTTTGAACTGCGTTTACATTTCCACTTGATGAACATACTTTGTAACCATAATCAACATTGTGGGATGAAGTCCAGTAGACTGTTTCACAATATTCCGCACTACTGATAAAGGGCGCGAGCCCAAGGACAACTAAAGAGAGTAACTTTTTCATAATGAATACATTAGATTTTTTCCCTACTGCTTAGTGGTTTTTCGGGATTCACCAAGGCTTCGAAACTTGGTTTAAAGGTATTAGCAATCCTTTATCTGGCAAATACTACCTAATGTAGTATTTTTGTAGTATAAAATTAAATTGTTACAATAAAATGTATAATAATTCTTATTATTTGAAAAGAAGGGAGGGATAGTCCCGAAGAAATTTTCTGAAATCCTTTTTACCTGAAACACCTATTTTAGTCATGATATTTCGACGATGTTTACGCACCGTATTTTCAGAAATAAATAAATGTTCGGCAATTTCTTTGCATGTAAAATTATCCTTAGAAAATTGAATAACTTGAGCTTCTCGAGAAGTAAAATCAAAATTATTAGGTAGAGTTAGGTGTTGTGTCATATATTTTTTTGAATTAGGGTTAGTGATACAAACATACAAGTATCCAAAGAACTTGCAACCTAAAAACAAAAAATATAATTATATTTTAACGACGAATAATACAATTTTTAATCTTATTATTCAATTTAAGAAAATCTAAAATGTAAGGAGTTTTTAATAAAATTTATACTCAAGAATTGAGAAACTGCAAAATCATTAGAAATCGAAAGAAAGCTTTTTGCTTATCTCCCAAAACAGCATTTATAAAAGTCCAACTAGACTGGCACCTCATTCACCATTTACCACTTACCATTCACCATTTATGAATGGCACCTCATTTACCATTAACCATTCACCATTTACCATTTTATTAGCGTCGCATCGAAAAGAACTCCTTTAGTAGTTGTTCTGATTCGTTTGCCAAAACCCCGCCAACAATCTCTGTCTTCGGGTGTAAAATGCCTGTTCCTAGTTTTTCAAAGCCGCGCTTCTCTTCTGAAGCACCGTACACTAATCGCCCTAACTGCGACCAATAAATGGCCCCTGCACACATGAGGCAAGGTTCCAGGGTCACGTAAAGCGTGCAATCTTTCAAATACTTAGCGCCGATTGTTTGGGCGGCAGAGGTGATCGCAATCATCTCTGCGTGCGCCGTTACGTCGGTCAAAATTTCCGTTTGGTTATAGGCCTTTGCCACAATTTTTCCTTGGCAAACGACCACTGCTCCTACCGGAATTTCTTCGTCCTCTAAAGCCCGCTCCGCTTGTTTCAGCGCAAGGCTCATATAATATTCATCCTCGTTTGGAATCATAAAACGTCCGATAATTTTGTCAAACGATGACGTAAATAGAAATCTAATAATACGATCGCAGACATCGCCTCCACAATAGGCACGGCGCGTGGCACGACACAAGGATCGTGACGACCTTTGCCTGATACAACAATCTTTTCTCCAGAATTGTTCAAACTATCCTGATCCTGCATAATCGTAGCCACCGGCTTGAATCCTACGCGAAAATAGATGGGCTCGCCATTCGAAATCCCTCCTTGAATACCGCCTGAATGGTTGGTAACCGTGCTTACTTTTCCGGCTTCGTCTTTGACGATGATATCGTTGTGCTGAGATCCGCGGAGTTCAACTCCATCAAATCCAGAACCGTATTCAAAGCCTTTTACGGCATTTATGCTTAACATCGCCTTGCCTAATTCAGCGTGTAATTTATCGAAAACAGGTTCGCCTAAACCCACCGGGCAACCCGTGATGTAGGCAGAAACGACACCTCCCACGGAATCCCCTTGCTTGCGGATTTCATCGATATAGGTGAACATTTCTTCGGCTAATTGGGTGTCAGGACAACGCACGGCGTTTGTTTCTGCAACCGCTAAATCCAGTTGCTCTACAGGCGTTACTAATTTTAAGGTTCCTACTTGTGAAACGTAGGCGGTAATTTTAACCCCTAATTGGTTTAATACTAATTTTGCCAAAGCCCCAGCAGCCACCCGCGCCACCGTTTCTCTCGCCGAGCTACGGCCGCCTCCACGGTAATCGCGAACACCATATTTTTCTTGGTAGGTAAAATCGGCGTGCGAAGGACGGAATTGATCCGCAATGTGTGAATAATCTTTCGAGCGCTGGTCTCCATTCCAAACAAGCATCGCAATAGGCGTACCCGTCGTTTTTCCTTCGAATACACCGGAAACTACTTCCACTGAATCCGCTTCTTTACGTTGCGTTGTGATGCGCGATTGACCCGGTTTGCGGCGATCTAATTCCGATTGAATAAAATCCAAATCGAAATCAACTCCTGCCGGACATCCCGTAACCACAACACCTACTGCAGCACCGTGCGACTCGCCGAACGTACTAATTTGAAATATCTTACCGTATATACTGCCCATACTATTATTTTTTGGCCTTAATTATCAAAATGAAAAGCCAGAGTAAAACCAGCCCTAAAAAAGCATTAAAAATCTGTTTCCAATCAATCCAGCGATAGCCAATCACTTTGTCTGCCGCTAATTTCTCCAGTCCCCTATACAACAACATCGTTTCCGATTGTGTATTTAAAAGGCGATCCGAAGGTTGACCACTCACCGCAAGCGTAATGCCAGAGCGCAAGGTATCATAGCTCGCCGTCCGCGTGTTAAAATAGATCCATTTAAAATAGGATTTAAATGCAAATTTACCCGGTTGCGATGGAATAATCAGTATTTTCTCTGTTTTATTGCCTAACATTTTATCGCCATAGGGATAAACGGAACTTTGAGTCCCCACGGGAAAGAAATTCAAGAAATAATCGGACTCGATTAACTTCGAATCCCACAGAATACTATTCCCATCACCCACCACACTCGAAACATAAACAACCGTGTCTCCTGTCTGAACCTGCTCCCGTGATAAGGTTTCGATTAATCGAAAATCCCCCACAGGCACCTTTCCCTTTAAGGGATGGTTAGGCAATTCTTTAGGCATAATAACGATAGGCTTCGAGCTAAAAACAACCTTATCCGCATTTTTTAACAGCTGCAAACTCACCGATGGAATCACTCTTTTTTGATTGTCTAAAGCGAAATAGGTCGATTGAAAGAATCGGTACTCCGTATATTTTTTATTCTTATAAACCACTTTCGAAACCTTCACTTCTTGCAAGCCAAAACTCTCTTCCCAGCAGTTTTTAGGGCGAATTTTCTGAATTAAGGCTGGAATTTGAATATCATTTCGATCAAAGCTATAGCGTGTCGAATTATCGTCTGGAATAAATAGGGAGAACTTAAGGGTAAACCCTTGGCCCACGAAAGGCTGTAACTGAGTGGAGGTTAATGCCAAAAAAACAGAGTTTTGACCCTTAAAAAGTTCTTCAATTTGCGCTTTAGTTTCTTCAACAATCTCTTCTTTTTGTTCTGAAGCACTCACTTGCAGCGCAAAACCATCCATTTTTAAGGACTGCTGATTCACTATGATTTCGGCTGCAGGAATAAGTAGGGTCCCCGGATTAGAGGCTTGGTAATATTGCGAAAAGGTAAAGGAATAAACCGATTCTCCGTTTTGAATATCGGTAGCTTTCGAACGAGAAACCCCTAGTTTTCGCAGACCTGGAAGTTCTGGGAATTTATAAGTAGGCGTTTCCACACTTGCATTAGCCGATTTAAAAACAAAGGACAAAGCGAAATTCTCCTCTAGGGTAATGCTTTTCTCCCCCACAAGTAAGGTGGCTTGTGCACGCAACTCGGTGAAAGCGAGAAAAAAGACCCAAAAGAAAATGAAAATCCGTCTCATTACTGCAATTTAAGAAATCCTGATTCATTGACCGCATTATCGGGCAATTCGAAGTCGAAAAGATAAGCCAATCGCTATATACTGATCTTCGGGATGGAGAAAACTTTGGCCTGCCGATATATCTAATTTCAAGTCATCGTTTACATAATAGGCAAAACCGGCATCATAGGAATGATCCGCAAATTCAGAGGCTGGAAATCTTCCAAAAACCTCCACATAGGCATAGCCCCTTTTACCAATCAACACATTGGGTGCTACCCGATATATCCCTTCAAATGATCCATTCGAATGCATTTCTGTTCCTATGTTGTAACCAATTCCGGAACGCTCATTGAAATCGTTTTGCATCGTAAAAACCACGTCACCTATCGAGTGTCCACGCAAATTTTTCTCGGAGAAATCCCGATTTTGGTGATCCCAGTTATAATGAACAATCACCGAAGTGCGGGGGATCCAACCTGATGACTGAACTCCGGAAGGCTGAAATATAGCCCATTTAAATCCAAAAGCCTCGGTCTGAAAACGGGTTTCCATCCCTGGCTCTTTCGCTAAAACAGAAACATAGCGCAATTCCAATCGCTTACTTAGTCCATATTTTACTAAGGAAGTGGGAAATAAATATTCTCGGCTTGAGCGATTAAAGCCTAGTTCAGCCTGCAAATATCCTTTTTTCACGATGAAGGGACATTCTGTTTGATCCGGGCGATCTGTTTCGATACGACCCTCGCTTTGCGAAAAAGCAGCGAAAGAAATCAAGAATAGGATTAACACTCGTGTAAACATACACGAAGATAGCAATTTTTAGTCTAGTCTAAAAAATTATTTAGAAGAACCTTTAATTGTAAAACCTAAAGCCCCATAAAACTCCGCAAAATAGATGCTCTGTTCCGCATGATCTACCGGGCGTCCTGTAGTACGAATATCCCATAATTTAGTAGCTCCTGTCTTTATGGTCGTTTCGAAAAACAAAAGTTTGCTTAAATTAAACTTCAATCCCGTCTTCAAGGAAGCTCCTCCGCCGGCTAGGTTCCAGAAATTATTTTGGCCTACTCCGAAAACATGTACATCTGAACGTGGCACTAAGGCTCCTATTCCGACGCCTTGCATCCAATCAATAGCAAAACGACTTTTAGGACTTTGATAAACCGAATTATAGTGCTCTAGTTCAATAGAGGCATAATTATAGCCATCTGTATGCTCTAAATGAACGAATTTCTCTGGGTTTAAAACTAAAGGTGTTTGATTAAAGGTCCCCACATAAGCAGGGTCCACCGAAATGGCTGGAGCAGATGTTTGTGGATTAATATAGCCATTCACTTTGACGGTTTGGCCGTCAGTCACCACATATTTCATATGATCCCAACCAATACTAATAGAAAGATTATCCCTAATGAAGTAACCCGCGTGGAAATTAAACTGCGGAATCGATAATAAACCGGGATCCACATAGGTTTTAAACTCGCTTAAAGGAGTAGGAGCATCCAACGCCTCCGCGTTGAGCAAAGTAAAATCATATCCTGGGCCCACGAAACGAATATCCGAATTTGCGTAGCTAGACCGATTATACCCCCAGGTGATGTAATAGGAACCCTTTTTATTCGTTTGTTGAGAAAAAGCAGACAGACTTACTAAACTAAGCAACGCGATAAATAGGATTTTTTTCATAAGGCAATTCTTAAATTCAAGCTGCAAAGTTCGGCATTTTTTGACGCTTTTATATATCAAAAACTTGATTTTCATCAGAAATCAAGAAGGCGATAACTATAATTCATTCATATTGCCGTAAATTGCATCCCGAATTCATTACCATTACCTTATGAAAAAACCATCTGCGAAATTTGAATACAAAACCTTTACGTTAGGCGAAAAGCTGACGGAAGAGCAGAAAGAATACTTCAAGAAGTATGGAGTAATTCACTTTAAGAAGTTTATCGAGCCAGAAACAGCGGAACTTTTCATTTCGGAATTAGCGAAAATCGAGAAGCAATGGCTGGAAGAAGGCATTGAAAAGGTAAAAGGGATTCCTTTAAAGTTTGGCAAAGACCACGAAGGAAATCCGATGATTCAACGCATGTGCTTTACGAATCAGTTTAGCCCTGTTTTAGCCGAATTAATCAAAGATCCTCGCTTGCAATTATTAATCGAATTGCTCGCTCCTTACGAGGGACGTATTAGCGAAGATGAGAAAGATGGATTAGTCTTTAATCACTATATCAATCAACCGAATTCGAAGTTCAGCCAAATGGGCTGGCACACAGATAGTCCGCGTGATTTGTTCTTAGGGCAAAAAATCCTTCCGATGTTAAACGTAGGAATTCACCTAGATAACTGCCCTTCTTCGAATGGTGGCCTTCGTGTTTTACCGGGAACACACACACAAGGGGTGTTGAAATTATTGTTTGGGAAGAAGCAATTTATCGACCACAAACCAGATCCAAGAGAAGCGGCATTCGAAATCGAACGTGGCGATTTAACCATTCACGATGGCCGCTTATGGCACCGCGTGGAGGTTTCTCCGAATGTGGGAGAAAAATCCCGTCGTCGCGTGATGTATGTTCCGATTATTACGGGTAAATACAAACCGAAAACAGATCAAAGTAAGACTCCATTCTACCACCGATTTGCAAAGGTGGTAACGAAATAAAAAAAAGCGGCTCTTTTCGAAGGGCCGCTTTTTTTATGATTTAGATTCTAAATAAGATTGTAAGATGATCGTGGCCGAGACCCGATCGACAGTCCCTTTTTCTCTTCGATCCTTCTTCGACATCCCTCCTGCTATCATTGCTTGCATGGCAAGCTTAGAGGTAAAACGCTCGTCATGTTCTTCTAACGGGATTAAAGGAAACTTCTTGCGAAAGCTTTTGATAAAAATGCGAACACCGGCAGTGGAATCCGTATCGGTATTATCTAAATTTTTAGGCATTCCGATCACTACTTGATCTACCGTCTCTTTCGCAAAGTAGGTTTGTAAAAATACCAACAAGGTATGGGTGGGAACGGTATCTAAACCGTTTGCAATAATCTGCAAAGGATCCGTGACCGCGATACCCGTTCGTTTTAACCCAAAATCAATCGCTAGAATGCGCCCCATCTTAGGAATTTAAATACCCTTTGTCGCGCAAAATCTTATCGAGTAATTTCTTGTCATTATCGTTATTAAACACGCTGAATGGCAAGTGCAAGAATTGGTATTTACCCATCTCAAGAACGTAGGCGTCCTTGTCTTTGTAAGCGCCTAAAATCATATCCCATTTGATCATTCCACCTTCTTTATCAGAAAGCTTCATGAAGATTTGGCGGCTATCGATTTCGTAGCGGTATTTATCAAAAAGTTGCTTGTATTGCGCTAATTGCGTGATTCCGGTAAACTGAATTAACCAGAAAAGAATGTAGGCTATCACTGCAATGGCGATGAAAATATAGATCCAATAGTTCTTGTAGGCCCCTGTCAGGTTCAATGCCACATTTCCTAAAACGAGTGCCAAAGGAATGAACGCAAACTTCCACTGGTTAGAGAAAAGTTGACGCATGCATAAACCGACAAACTTGTTTTTTTCTAAGGCGAATTTCTTCGTTTTGATCGCTAAGGGATTCGAAGGTGCTTGCATTTGGCGCTGTTGAGCACCGTACATTTTAGACATATGGAATGATTTTTAAACGCTAATTAAGGCGTAAAGGTACGAAAATTGGATAATTTTGGTAATTTTAAATCGCACTATTTGAATTAAAGCAATACCTATGTCTGCCAAACAAGTTCTTGATGGCCCTGCCCTCCTCCAAAAAATCCGACGAATTGCCTTTCAAATCTATGAGAATAACTTCGAAGAGTCCGAAATTGTTATCGCAGGGATCGTAGGCGAGGGATTCGCTTTTGCCGAACTATTGTGCGAAGAGATCAAAAGTATCTCTAAAATCAAGGCGATTCCGGTGAAGATTGATTTAAATAAAGCGCAACCATACGATCATCCAGTGAAATTCGAAGGAGGGACGGATGCCCTGGAAAACAAGGTTATCATCGTGGTAGACGACGTGTTGAATACTGGCCGCACCTTCTCCTATAGTTTGGCTCCCTTCTTGAGCATGCACGTTAAGCGGATTCAGGTGGCAGTTATTGTGGATCGCAACTACAAGCGTTTCCCTATTTCAGCAGATTACAAAGGATACGAGCTTTCTACCACGCTTTCAGAGCATGTACAAGTGATCTTATCAGATCCCGCAAAAAGAGGAGTTTATTTAGCCTAGTTTTTCTGCCAAATTTCCCAAGCCTTATCGGCTTGGCCTTGCAACATCTCCAATCCGGCATAGATGCCTCCCACCTTGTGTTCTAGACCCACCTTCAAGAAAGCAGTTTCCAATGGGTTATAGACGATGTCGTATAAATAATGCTGCTTGTTCAATAAGTCGTAAGGGATAGGCGGTTTGTCATCTACCTTAGGAAACATACCCAGCGGTGTCGTATTTACAATCAAACCAATTTCCTCCATCAACTCAGGCATTTGTTCATAGGTCACCGTTTCATCTGAGGCTTGACGGGAAACCTTAATCACCTCGAATCCCATATCTTCTAAAGCCACAATGATCGCTTTCGCAGCGCCACCTTGACCTAATACACAGGCCTTCAGAGATCCGAAATTTTTGAATTTATCCCAAAACTCCACCGTGGTACGAAACCCCCAATAATCGGTATTATAACCACGGGTATAGCCATCAGAGGCGATTTTAATCGTATTAACAGCGCCTATTTGCGCCGCAGCTAAATCGATCTCATCGAGCAAAGGCATCACCAATTGCTTGTAAGGAATCGTTACATTCAACCCTTTTAGATTGGGATTCGCCACTAAAATGGCTTTAAACTCGTCAATACTAGGGATGGGGAATTGCTCATAAGCATGGGTTTCTGAGAGACCCAGCTTTTCAAATTTTTCCGTGAAATACGCTTTGGAAAAAGAATGACCTAAAGGATAACCAATCAGACCATATAAGTGTGAGATAGCCATCTTATTTGCGTTTTGAAATCAATCCCCAAAGAATGGGCAGAACAGATACTCCCACAATTCCTAAAACGACTTTCTCAAAATTTGCTTTCACAAATTCGTTATCTCCTAAGAAATAACCCGCCGCAGAAATACTGCTTACCCAGAGGGTCGCCCCTAAAAAGCCGTATAACAAATAGACCGGATAAGACATTCGACCCGCTCCTGCCACAAAGGGCGCTACGGTACGAACGATCGGGATGAATCGGGCCAGGATTACGGTTTTGGGACCATATTTGGCATAAAATGCTTCTGTCTCTTCTATGTGCTTGCGCTTCAAAAACAAGACCTGTTCGCGCTCCCGAATGATATTACTGAAATATTTACCGATAAAATAATTGACTTGATCCCCTAAAAGCGCCGCCCCGATTAACAAGGGAATCACCGTTCCAAGAGATAATTCTCCACTAGCCGCAGCTAATAAACCCACCGAGAACAACAAGGAATCGCCCGGCAAAAAAGGCATCACCACGAGCCCCGTTTCCACAAAAACAATCAGAAACAGGAGACCATAAGTCAATGCGCCATGAGCGGCAATGAATTCTGATAAAAACGTCAAAGGATCCTTTAAGAGATCTAACAAAAGCTGTAGCATCCGAACTATTTCGTTAAGAAGTGGTCAAATGTATCGCCACGTAATCCTAAACGAATCGTTTCAAGTGAAACTACTTCTTGCGGTGCAATATTTCCTACGTTCACGTTCGCTCCTACCAGTTTCACGAACCAAACTTGTTGCGACTTCTGCGGTGCTTCCCAGATGATTTTCTCCTCTGGAATCTCCGTTAAAATTTCTTCTACTAAGCCTTGACGCACTTCTCCAGACGAACGGAACAAACCCACATTACCACCCTCACGCGCCTCTCCGATCACCTTCCAGGCACCCGCCTCTAATTCCATGCGCATCAATTTGATCCACTTGTAGGGAGGAATAATTTTAGCTTCATCCTTCGAACCCACTTCAGAAAGAACGGTTACTTGCGTGGCTAAGGTGCGAATTAATTCACATTTGATATCAGACTCCATTTCGATTGAACCGTCCGAAACTTCGGCATATTCCATCCCATATTCGTCTAATACGCGACGGTAATCATCAAATTGCCCGCGAATATAAAACGCCTCAAATAAGGTTCCTCCAAAATACACTGGAATTCCAGCGGACTTATATAAAGCTAACTTTTCCTTCAAATTAGGGGTCACATAGGAAGTAGCCCAACCTAATTTGACGATATCTGTATAATCTGCGCCAGTTTCTAAGAAATCCTCCACTTGACGTAGACTTAGTCCTTTATCCATGACCATGGTTAAGCCTTTCTGACGAGGTTTAGCCGTGCGATCTGGAATTTGATTTAAATGATAATTCATATAGTTTATTAATGGATTGGTACGGTTTTGTGCCAAATATCCACAAAAATAAGCATTCCAAACGAGAGCCACAATTTTCCCTCGATTTCTACCTTAAAAAATAAACTTTTGGGGTCACGATTTGTTTAGTATTTTTGATCTTAAATTAGTGCTCTTCACCATCACAAAAAATACAAACGAATGAAAAAGTTTAGCTTAACTTTCCTTACACTGTTATTCGTATCTGTTTCTATTTTCGCTAATACGGCTTCTGATGCCATTCTAGGCGAATGGATTTCCCAAGATAAAGACGGAAAAATCATTATTTACAAACAAGGAGATCAATACCATGGAAAAATTTCCTGGGGCAAGACACCCGGAAGAAGAGATGGTAAAAATCCAGACGAAAAATTACGTAGTAGAGAACTACTAGGTGCCGTGATTTTAAAGAACTTCAAATTCACCGGTTCTGCCTGGGAAAACGGGACGATTTACGATCCTAACTCTGGAAAGACCTACGATTGCATCCTAAAAATAAAAGACGGGAACAAAACATTAGATATTCGCGGTTTTGTGGGTATCTCGATGTTTGGTAGAACTTCTACCTGGACACGCTCTTAATCTAATCATCCCGCCTAACATGGAACCAAACGAACAAGTTTTAGCCTACCTGAATCAAAATTTACACAAAAAAATCGCTGACGGAAATCCGGCTCCCATTGGAAAATGGTTAGACGGGACCTTAGTGAAAGCCGAAGCAGGTAAATTAACCGCTGAATTTGTGGTTAGACCAGATCAATTAAACCATGCAGGAGTAATCCATGGCGGTGTGATTTCTGCCATGTTAGATGAGATGATGGGAATGACACTGATTACCGCGAAGATCGACCACCTCTATGTGACGATTAATTTGTACATCGACTTTTTATACGGTGCAAAGGCGAACGAGGTTATTACTGTCACCACCGAGATTCACCGCGTGGGTAAGAAGATTGCTAATGTAGAAGCTAAATTGCATAATGCCCAAGGCAAACTGCTCGCAAAAGGAGTAAGTAACTTAGCGGCGACTTCGATTCCTTTCTCTTTCTAAGACAATAATTGGTAGACGGCGAAGGCTGATAAGTAGGCCAAAGCCGTCATATAGCCAAACTGAATCAAAGGATACTTCCACGACTTCGTCTCGCGGTAAGTCGTGGCAAGCGTACTCATACATTGCATCGCAAAAGCGTAGAAAATCAACAAGGAGAAACCTAAGGCCGCATCGTACATGGGCTTGCCTGTCGCCGGATTAATTTCTGCGCGCATCCGGTTTTTAATCGTTGCATTTTCATCATCCACTTCCCCTCCCATACTGTAGATGGTAGACATGGTTCCCACGAAGACTTCGCGGGCAGCAAAAGAAGTGATTAACGCAATCCCGATCTTCCAGTCATAGCCTAAAGGACGAATCACAGGCTCCACAAAATGACCAAAATGCCCCGCATACGAGTTCTCTAATTTCTCTGCTGAGATTTTATTTTGCAGCTTAACTCCTTGCAAAGTTGGATTTTCCTGGCGAACCCGAGCCTCAGCCTCCGCTATTTTATCACCAGGACCATAACTCGCTAATACCCAAAGCACAATCGAGATGGCCACAATAATCTTACCCGCTTCGAACACAAAAGCATTGACCGAATTAAAAATGGTCATCGCCACGTGCTTGAATCGAGGCCCCTTGTAGGTGGGCAATTCCATGATGAAATAGCTCTTTTCTTTGGCCTTTAAAATAACCTTCATCACCCAAGCAGAAACCAATGCCATGAAGAAGCCCAACAGGTACAGCCCAAATAAAGCCAAGCCTTGCAAATTAAATAAGCCAAATAGCGTATTTTTCTCCGGCACGACTAGGGCAATCAATACCGTATAAATAGGTAGACGTGCCGAGCATGACATCAAAGGAGTCACTAAAATAGTGATCAAACGATCCTTCCAAGAACCGATCGATCGCGTACTCATAATCGCCGGCACCGCACAAGCTACCCCAGAAATCAAGGGCACTACGGACTTTCCATTCAACCCAAATCGACGCATCAACTTGTCCATAATGAACATTACCCGTGACATATACCCCGTCTCCTCTAAGAGGGAAATGAACAAAAACAAAAAGGCGATTTGCGGAATGAAGATTAAAACGCCACCGATACCCGCTATCAAACCATCCGTTAATAAGGCGGTCAAAGCAGAATCAGGCAACACGCCTTTCAACCAATCATTCAACGCAGCCACTCCCCCGTCGATGGCGTCCATCGGATAGGTAGCCCACGTAAAAATGGCCTGGAACATCACGAAAAGAATAGCTAAAAAGAATACATAACCTCCCA
Source organism: Aquirufa antheringensis (assembly GCF_004307425.1). Classification (GTDB taxonomy): domain Bacteria; phylum Bacteroidota; class Bacteroidia; order Cytophagales; family Spirosomataceae; genus Aquirufa; species Aquirufa antheringensis. Next base: position 103,886 of record NZ_SEWZ01000001.1, on the reverse strand, counting down.
CCGGATGTAAAAAGAATTTATCCAATCGATCCGTCCAGGTCCGAACAGGTGCGGCATCCCATTGGCGATTTAAATTAATCACACAACGATCTACCACCTCCGTAATTTGCTCGTAACGCTTGACCGTCTCTTCCGATTGGTATTTCTTTGACGAAAAATGGTGCTTGTTTTGAATAGCATCGAACGATTCTCGCTGCTGTTTAGAGAACATTTTCATCCGATCATGTTCCATTAACCACAAAAGCGAACGATAAGTCTCCCCGTCCCCAAACTTTGCCTGCACCTCTTGAATGAGCTCCTCTGCGACCGGTAATGGAAGCGCATCGTTCGAAGCATAGCGATTTGCAAGCGACTTTACGACGGCTAGTTTCAGGCCATTTAAACCAATCCCTCGTTTAGCATTCACCTCTGCCACCTCCACATTTAGTTCACGTGCCAGCTTGATCGAGTTAATGACGTAGCCCTCATTTTCCGCGACATCAATCATGTTTAAGGCCAAAACCGTAGGTATACCTAGGTCTCGTACCTGCGAAAACAGCAATAAATTACGTTTTAAATTAGAGGCATCCGCCACCACGATGGCCATATCCGGAAAATCTGGATGGGTGGGATCCCCTAAGATATTGATCACTAATTCCTCGTCGATTGACTTCGGATAAATACTGTAGATACCTGGCAAATCTAAAATTTCTACCGGTCGCTTAGGCTCTAATTCCCAAATTCCCGTCAACTTTTCCATGGTCACCCCCGGAAAATTACCCGTCTTCTGATTCAATCCTGTTAAGGAATTGAATAGAGAGGATTTTCCTGCATTGGGATTTCCAATCAGTGCTATTTTAGGTGTTTTTGCCAAAATTTATGTTCGTTTAATCAGCATCGTTTCCGCCTCCTCCCGCCGCATAGACAGCGTGTAGGAACCAGAAACACGTATAGCGATCGGATCGCCGAAAGGTGCCAGATGGGTCAATACAACCTCCGTTCCCGGCAAACATCCCATTTCTAATAGCTTTAACGAAAGTGACTCGTCCGTGAAGCCCACTATCTCCCCCTTTTCTCCAATCTTCAAGTCGGCCAAGTTTACCATTCTCACTATTTAGAATAATTCAAAATTAGACACAAATGTACTAAGTATTTCTGAGCTAAAAAATGATACAAATAGTTTTTTCTGTCGTAAATTGCAGGTTCATGGCATTAACAGAAATTTTCGTGTTGATTCGCAAAGAAATGCAATTAGAGTGGCGCAACAAATATGCGATCCACGGGCTAGTGCTGTATTTAGCGGCGACCATTTTCATCTGCTATTTATCCTTTAAAGCCAAACAACAGTCTATCCATCCGATCATGTGGAATACGTTGTTTTGGATCATCCTTTTGTTCTCCGCCGTGAATGCGGTGGGCAAGAGTTTTACCCAAGAATCCGCGAACCGAAACATCTTCTATTATACGTTTGCGAAGCCTGAATCAGTTATTTTCAGTAAAATCATCTACAATACGTTAGTGATGCTGGGCGTATCCTTAATCGGCATTTTCTTTTATTCTTGGGTCATGGGGAATCCGGTGAGAAATATGCCATTGTATCTTGTTTCCCTACTTTTAGGTGCGATTGGGTTTGCATCTACTCTTTCTTTAGTGGCTGGAATCGCGGCACAGGGAGAAAATTCAGCCACTTTGATGGCGGTGATGAGCTTTCCGCTGATCATTCCGTTGCTTTTGTTATTATTAAAATTGTCTAAAAGCGCCCTTGACGGCATTTCACTCTCAGAAAACTGGGATGAGATCGCCATTTTAGGCGCTTTAGATATCATCGTTATTGTATTTTCTGGGATCCTTTTCCCGTATATATGGAAACAGTAAAACGCCAATATTGGAAGATTTTGTCGATCATTTTATTGATCTACACCGTCTATGCCGGTTTTAACGGACAAGTGCCGCGCCAACCGATCTTAAACGAGACGATCCGAAACCTGTATTTTCACGTGACGATGTGGTTCACGATGATTTTCCTGCTAGGAACATCTGTGTATCATTCGATTCAATATTTGCGCAAATCAGATTTGAAATCTGATCTGATTTCGAGTGCATATGTGGAGGTGGGAATGGTTTTCGCCATTTTAGGCTTGATTACGGGAAGTGTTTGGGCGAAGTTTACGTGGGGAGATTGGTGGACAAACGACCCAAAATTAAATTCCGTCGCGATCGGATTATTAATCTACCTAGCTTATTCGCTGGTACGTTCTTCGATGCCAGATGAGATGCAGAAAGCTCGCATTTCGTCGGTGTACAACATCTTTGCGTTCGTCATCTTTATGGTGTTGATTTGGATTTTGCCACGCATGACCGATTCCTTGCATCCAGGAAATGGCGGAAACCCGGCTTTTTCTAAAATGGACTTAGATAACCGCATGCGGATGGTTTTTTATCCAGCGATTATTGGCTGGACTTTATTGGGTTTTTGGATCGCGCAATTGCGTATCCGTATTAAAAACATAGAACAACAAAACGAGTTATAATGAAAGCTTTCCTTTTACTCTTATTATTAAGTTTCACGGCCAGCGCTCAAGCGAGCGATATCGAGATGGCAGATCAATTCCGTGCAGATGGAAAAATCTACGTAGTGATCGCGGTGGTTAGCGTCGTATTGATGGGCTTATTTGCCTATTTATTTCGTTTAGAGAGAAAAGTTACTGATTTAGAAAAACGCAGCAAATGAAAAAGACACACATCATCGGATTAATTTTAATTGCGGTTGCTATCGGCATCATTTTGATCACGACAGGCGACGCAAGTACTTATGTAGGTTTTGACGAAGCGGAACGCATTTCTCAGCAGGATCCGAACCAGAAAGTTCACGTGGTGGGAACCTTAAGAAAAGATGCAGCAGGTCAAATCGTGGGCTTAAATTACAACCCTGCCTTAGATGCGAATCGTTTAGAGTTTTTAGTGCAAGACAGTTTAGGCCGGGAAAATCAAGTGATTTATGCCGCTCCTAAGCCGCAGGATTTTGAGAAATCTGAGAAGATTGTACTCGTAGGCAGCATGCATTCTGACAAGGTTTTCTATTGCGATAAAATTCTATTAAAATGCCCTTCTAAGTACCAAGAAGGTAAAATTTCAGCAGACTCAAGCGCCTCAGTAGCAGCAAAAAATTAATATGATACACGAAACCATCGGTTCGGTCGGACATTTATTTGTTATTATTTCCTTCGTAACAGCGCTGTTAGCGACTTTTGCGTACTTTAAATCGACTCAATCAGCGAATGAATTAGAGAATGATTGGAAGAACACGGCGCGCGTTTTATTCGGGCTGCATTTCATCTCGGTGATTGTGGTGGCGGCAAGTCTTTTCGTCATCATTTATAACCATTATTTCGAATACCATTACGCCTTTACGCACTCCTCCTTGCAATTGCCTACCATGTTCATGATTTCCTGTTATTGGGAGGGACAAGAGGGTTCGTTTTTGCTGTGGATTTTTTGGCAAGCGGTTTTAGGACTGTTATTGATGATCAAAAATCCAAAGTGGGAGTCTCCTGTCATGACCGTTTTCGCACTAGTGCAGACGTTCTTGACTTCGATGATTTTAGGGGTCATTATTCCTTGGATTGATTTAAAAATAGGCTCCTCACCGTTCTTGTTGTTGCGCGAGGCGCAGCCCGATCTTCCGGTTTGGAGTATGCAACCGAATTTTATCCCTAAAGACGGACGCGGTCTGAATCCTTTACTTCAAAACTATTGGATGGTGATTCACCCGCCTACCTTGTTCTTAGGATTTGCGTTAACCTTGGTTCCGTTCGCGTATTTGATCGCAGGATTGTGGAAGAAGAAATTAACGGAATGGGTGATGCCCGCTTTGCCTTGGGCTTTATTTAGCGCCGGTGTTCTAGGGATAGGGATTATGATGGGTGCGTATTGGGCCTATGAGACTTTGAACTTTGGGGGCTATTGGAACTGGGATCCGGTAGAAAATGCGTCGTTCGTACCTTGGCTAGTCTTATTAGGGGCTATCCACACGATGATTGCCCACAAGACGTCTAGCTCAGCGTTAAAGACGTCGATCATTTTAGTGATTGCGACCTTCATTTTGGTCTTGTATTCGACCTTCTTAAATCGTTCTGGAATCTTAGGAAATGCCTCTGTACACTCCTTTACGGATTTAGGGCTTTCTGGACAACTGTTATTGTACATGGGAACCTTCCTTTTAGTGGCGATCGGCATGTCGATTTACCGTTGGAAGGATATACCTAAGGACCAAAAAGAACTGGGGACGTATAACCGCGAGTTTTGGGTTTTCGTAGGAGCAGCGGTTTTAGGATTGTCTGCTTTCCAATTAACGTTCACGACTTCGATTCCCGTTTATAATAAGATTGCCGAGGCCTTTGGCGTTCTTTCAAACATCGCCTTACCGGCAGATCAAGCGGAACACTATAGCAAGATCCAAATTTGGATTTTCTTAGCGGTGGCCATCTTAAGTGGCATCGGACAATATGTATGGTGGGGGAAAATCAAGCAGAGCACCACTTTCAAACCCTTGGTAAGTCCAGCGTTAGCGGCGACTTTATTGAGCGTGGTCTTCATTAACATTGGTAAGATTTATACGTTTTCGTACATCGCCTTGTTATGGAGCAGTTTATTCGCGGTTTTGGCGAACTTCAAAATCTTGTGGTTCTTGATTCGCGAGAAATTCTCCTTAGTGGGCGGAGCGCTGGCGCACGTAGGATTAGCGATTATGTTAATCGGAATTTTATTCTCCGCGGGTTATTCTAAAGTCGTATCGCTCAACCGCTCGGGTTTCGCGATCAGCACGAAAGTGGAAGAATTCACGAAGGATAACAATAAGGAAAACAAGGAGAACTTGCCGCTTTGGTTAGGTCAAGGAGCCCAAATGCAGGACTACCTAGTAACCTACAAAGGACGCCGCATCGAGGTGCGCGGACACAAGGGATACTTTAACAAGAATGATTTTGAGATTATCGAAGGCGATTTCCATGCTGTAGCTTTGAAAAACATCGAACGTGATGGCGTAAAAATCGCGACTAAAGGCGACACGGTAACGGTAGAACCAGAGAATACCTATTACGAATTAGAATTCAAGAACGAGGAAGGAAAAGCAGTTTCGCTCTTCCCGAGATGGCAAGTAAATCCGAAAATGGGCACAGCCATTTCCCCAGACGTGAAACACGCCTGGAACCACGATATTTATACCTACGTTTCACTTGATCCACGCTTAGCGGCAGAGGCAGGTTCTGAAAAACAATGGTCTCAGACAGAAGCTCAAACGGTCACAACTGGCGACACGCTTTTCATCAATGACTTCGTGGCGATCCTAAAGGATGTAACGCGTGTAACGAATGTGGATGGCGTAGAATTAGCGGAGAACGATGCGGCGGTTCAAGCGAACTTCCAAGTATTAGGCAAAAACTCACAGCAATTTACCTTAAGCCCTATCTTCGTGATTAAAGGGGGAATGGTCGCGATGCCCGCCTTCGAAAGTGAGGAAACAGGCATTAAGATTAAATTCACAGGTATTAACCCGCAAGCGCAGGAGTTTGGTTTTGCTTGGAATACCACCCAACAGGAATTAATCGTCGTGAAAGCCTTAGAGAAACCCTACATTAATTTAGTGTGGATCGGATCTATCTTGATTTTCATCGGTTTATTTATTGCGACGTATCGCCGTTTAAAACCCGCGACCGCGGCTTAATATGGGAAAGAAAGAAATCTTAAGTTTAGCTGCCGCTGTTGGATTCATCCTAATTTGGATCATCGATTTAAATAGTCCTACACCCGCGGAAGTAAAGGGACAGTTCTGGGGAGAGATTTTCTACCACTATGGCTGGTTAATGTATGGCGTAGGCTGCTTGTTCTATTACCAATTCGCAAAGAACGAACGGATCAAAAAAGAGAAAGATGGAAACAAGTAATATCAGTTTGGATAATGCTCAAATCATCGGCATCATCGCTTCCATGGTCTTTTCTGCCTTCTTTTCTGGCGTCGAGATGGCCTTCGTATCTTCGAACAAATTGTATTTCGAACTCAAGGCGAAGCAGGATATTTTAAGTGCTAAAATCATTGCTAATTTCAACCAGCAGCCCTCCCGTTTTATCGGTACCATGCTCATCGGAAATACCTTGTCACTCGTGGCCTACGGTATTTTTATGGAGGAGTTTTTACACCATGTTGTCTTGCATTTTCTGTCGTTAAATGAAATTTTGGCGCGTTTGATTGCGACCATCGTGGCGACCATCCTCATTTTGATGACTTCAGAATTTACCCCTAAAAGTGTCTTCTTAATTAATCCTGATGCCATTTTAGAATTTTTAGCTGTACCTATTTGGGTGATTTACACCTTGATGTTTCCCTTAGTTTGGGTGACCGTGGGTCTTTCTAAATGGTTCATCACGAAAGTTCTTCGATTAAGTTATTCGGAGGAGAAACCGGCCTTTGGTTTGACGGATTTAAACCATTACCTCCAAAACCTAAACCGCAAAGTCTCCACCGAACAGGAAGCCGAGGTGGACCACAAAATCTTCCACAATGCCCTCGAGTTTAAGCAGGTAAAAGTGCGGGATTGTATGATTCCGAGAACGGAGATTACAGCCATTGATGTAGAGGATGGCATCGAGAAGTTAAAAGAAGTATTCTTAGAAAGTGGTCACTCGAAAGTTTTAGTATTCAAAGAAACTTTAGAAGAAGTGTTGGGCTATTGCCATTCTTTGGCCCTATTTAAAAAACCCAAAGACCTTCAATCCATCCTAACTAGCATTCCGATCGTCCCAGAGGCGATGCCGGCGAATGATTTAATGATCAAGTTCTCGAAAGAGCGTAAATCGCTGGCTTTAGTGGTGGATGAATTCGGTTCGACGAGCGGTTTAGTGAGTATGGAAGATGTGATGGAACAGATTTTTGGGGAGATTCAAGATGAATACGATGACTCGGAGGACTGGATCGAAAAGCAAATCGATGAGACGACTTTCGTTCTCTCAGGCCGTCACGAAATCGACTATTTGAACGAAAAATACGAGTGGAATCTACCTGAAGGGGATTACGAAACCTTAGGAGGGATGCTAATTAGCTTATATGAGGATATTCCACAAGTCAATGAGTTGATTACCTTAGCGCCGTTCCAATTCCAAATCTTAACGACCACAGACGCGCGCATCGATACGGTGAAAGTCATGATTACGGGAAAGATCACTCAAGCGCCTTCTTCGGAATTATTGCATTAATACCCGCTGCAAGGTCTGGCATTTCATTTGTGTTTCCTGCCATTCTTTCGCTGGATTAGAATCTTCCGTGATCCCACATCCGGCATAGAACACCGCGTGGTTTTCTTTGATCTCTACCGTGCGCAAATTCACGAATAAATGCGTCGCTTTTCCAAGGTTCACTGGCCCTAAATACCCAGAATACATCGAACGATTGTGACTTTCGGTCTTGGAGATAAAATCAACGGCCTCCTGTTTAGGCGTTCCACAAACCGCGGAAGTCGGATGCAATAAACCCAGCATCAAACCGGGCAACTGTGGAAAATCCATCGCCTTCGTATCAACCATATACTCCGTTTTCAGGTGCAATAAGTTTCCGGTAGAAATCGTCTTAGGGCCTATTTCCGTATATTCTCTTAGTCGAATCTTCTTAAAGCAATCAATGATATAGCGACTAACGAAAGCCTGTTCTTCGATCTCTTTTGTAGACCAACGCGCCTGGGAAGGGGCTATCGCAAACCCATCCGCATCTACTCCAGATTGTGTCCCTGCTAATGAAATCGTACGGAAAATTCCCTCCGCATTTTGTTCTACTAAAATCTCTGGGGTCGCACACATCCAAACTCCCCCTAAAGCCGGAATAGACAAGGCGCAAACAAAGGCCGTGGGATAGGCCGCACCTAATTCTTCAAGCGCCGTCATCACATCGAAGGAGGCTGGTAATTCTTGCTCGTCCGTTCTAGATAAAACGACTTTCTGCAAGGGTCCCTTTTTAATCGCCTGAATAGCCTCTGCTACCCAGCCCATAAATTCCGTTTTCTTGGACTGATTTTCTGGGGGTGCTACGTAAGGTGTAGGAAGTTCTCTTGCTTGAAGCGTAAAAGAGCTTAAAGAATCCGCACGTAAAAAATAAGGTAAACCAATGAAAGGTGCAGCTAAGAAGCCAGAGGACAACTCGTCGAGATTCCAGCCCTCCTGTAGTCGTGTTCCTCCTGAAAAATCTTGTACTAAAAAGGCCTCCGCGCAATGCGGCAAGCGCCAAGCAGCCATCGCTGCCCCTTTAGCTATTCCTTCCTCCCAAGCGAATCCATCTTTCATTATAAGGGTATAATCGCCACCGTCAAACGGCTAGCACAAATCAAATTTTCTTCCTCGTCGTGAATCTTAATCTCATACACATGAATCTTACGACCGATACGCAATGGAATACATGTCCCAATCACATAACCACCCCGCGCAGACTTCAAATGGTTCGCATTGATCTCCACTCCCACTCCTGTTTCCGCCTTCGGATCTTTAACGGCCAAAACGACCGCCACGCTTCCCAAAGTTTCCGCTAATACCACGGAAGCTCCCCCATGTAACAAACCGAGTGGCTGTTTTGTTCGGTGATCGACCGGCATTTTGGCCTTAATAAATCCAGGCTGAATTTCCGTAAACTCAATACCCAAATGCTCGATCATATTTCCCTTCGACATCGAATTCAATGTGTCTAGGGAGATGGAAGTATTAAACATATATTTCGTAATTTTGGCTAAAATTCGGAATAAAATACGATTAATATGCAAGCTCGGCCTGATTTAGTGAAAGATATTTACCTGATTCGCCACGGCGAAACAGAATACAATCGGAAGGGGGTCGTGCAGGGCAGTGGGATTGATGCAGATTTAAATGAGTTAGGCCAAAAACAGGCTGCCGCTTTTTTTGCGCACTACAAAGATCTCCCGATTGATAAAATCTATACTTCAGCTTTGCGCAGAACGCATCAATCGGTGAAAGGGTTTATCGACAAAGGTTTGCCATGGGAGCAACACGCAGGCTTAAACGAAATTTCTTGGGGAAATAAGGAAGGTAAATCACCTAATACGGAGGATGATTTATACTATAAAAACCTAACGAAGACCTGGCGCGAGGGCAATGTCCACGTTCAATCCGAAGAGGGGGAAAGTCCAGTGGAAGTTTTAGAACGCCAAAAGCCAGTGGTCGACCTTCTCCTGTCTAGACCGGAAGAAAAAGCTATTTTAATCGCGATGCACGGTCGTGCGATGCGGGTTTTATTAACCCATTTATTTAACGCGCCACTCCACCATATGGATCAGTATGCGCACCAAAACCTGTGCCTCTACCACCTGCAATACGATTATACTGCGCAGGAATTTAGGCTATTAAAAGGTAACTGCGTCATTCACCTAGAGGATTTACCGCAATCAATGTAATGATGTTAAGACAACGAATGTATTGGGCGTTGCAATCCGGCGGGTGGTTCGCTTGGATGCTCAATGAAGCGGTGTTATACACGAATCAATACGGCTGGCACTGGGCGTGGTTGTATGCGTCTCTAGCAAACATCTCCCTAGCCATCTTGCTTACCCATCAATACAAGCGAATAACAAAGCAGTTTGCTTGGCAGGATTTGCCTCTTTTTGCCATGTTGCGTAATCATTTCATCGCCCTTTGTGTGATGGCGACTTGCCTGGTTGCGTTGAATTTGCCCATCGATCAATACTTATTAGGAGAGAATTTTGAAGTCCAAATGAGCCCCTTCATCATCACGCAGTACCTCTTTAACTTTATGAAGCCGCTCGCGATTTGGATGTTGATCTATTTCTTCTTCCAATATTCGAAAAAGCAACTCGTGATGGAGCGAGAAAATAATCAACTCGAACGCGCCATTCAAGAAACCGAGGGCAAGGTCTTGCGCGCGCAGATGAATCCCCATTTCGTATTCAATGCTCTCAATAGCATTCGTGCCTTAATCACAGAGGATCCGGCTAAGGCCAAAAAAGGGATCAACCAACTCTCCAAACTACTCCGCAGCTCCCTGCTCACTGAGCGTAAAAAGACCATCTCCATCGCAGAAGAATTAGACACGATTATCGACTATTTGAACCTAGAAAAGATTCGCTATGAGGAGCGCCTGACTTGGAAATTAGACGTCGCGAAGGAAATAAATCAAGCCCAGATTCCGCCTATGTTATTGCAGACTTTGGTGGAGAATGCGATCAAACACGGGATTGCTCATTCTTCAAAGGAAGGATTAATCGAAATTAAGGGTGAGGTGATTGGTGATCAAATTCAATTACAAGTGATTAATCCGGGACATTTGAAAATTCGTGGGGAATCCACGGGCATCGGTTTAATAAACTCCCAAAACAGACTCACTTTATTGTTCGGTGAGACCGCTCATATTGACTTAAAACCTTTGGACAAAATTCGCGTCCTCGCTTCCGTCACGATTCCGTATCTTGCTGAAACAATAGCCTAAATCCCCTATGAAAGCCATCATTGTAGACGACGAGCGCCTTGCCAGAAATGAACTGAAACGTTTATTAGAGAATTTTCCGTCCATCGAGGTAATCGGTGAAGCGGCGAATACGGACGAGGCGAGTCAACTCATCGAAGAATTACAACCTGATGTGGTCTTTTTAGACATCCAAATGCCTGGCAAAACGGGTTTTGAATGGCTAGAAGAATGGGATGGTTTTCTGCCTGAAATTATTTTCACAACCGCTTTTGATGAATATGCGCTGAAGGCATTCGAAGTGAACGCTTTGGATTATGTCTTAAAACCGATCGAGTTAGCGCGATTAAGTGAAAGTATTCAAAAATTAGAATCCCGTTTTCAGCGTCCAGCTTCCACAGAAAAATCGGTTACAGCCAATCACGTATTAGGCGGTAATGACCAGATTTTTGTGAAAGACGGGGAGAAATGTTGGTTTGTGCGCTTGGATCGCGTGCGCTTGTGTGAATCGATGGGGAATTATGTTCGTTTGTTTTTTGACGACCAAAAACCTCTCGTCCTCAAATCCCTCAACTCTTTAGAGGAGCGTTTAGATCCGAAATTATTCTTCCGTTGCAACCGTAAACACATCGTGAACCTGAACTTCATTGAGAAGATTGAACCTTGGTTTTCCGGTGGACTACAAGTAACCTTAAAAGGCGAAAAAGCAGAGAAAATAGAAATTTCCCGCCGGCAATCGATCCGCTTTAAGGAGCTTTTGTCTCTTTAGAACTTTTAGTGGTTCTCGCTGGAGCTTCCCCTAACAAGAATCCATAGGGTGCTAGATTAGGGATGGAATCAAAAATCACTTTCATCACAGCCGTGAGTGGAAGTGCTAAAATCAATCCTGGAATTCCCCATAGTAATTCTCCACATAACAAGGCCAGCATCGCCACCATCGGGTTCATACTCACTTTCGATCCCACCACAAGAGGCGTGATAAAATTCGCTTCAATAAACTGAGCCGCCGCTACCCACGCCACCACGGCTAACGCATGCGATGGACTCAAAGTCACCAAGCTCAATAAGATAGGAAGCAAAGCACCCATCCAAATGCCTATATATGGAATCAATAAAAGTATTCCTGTCAAAAATCCGAAAAACACCGGATATTCCACTCCAATCCACCAAAATCCGACCGAATTCAACACGCCTACAATTAACATAACAACCAGCAATCCGACTAAATAACCTTGCACCACGGATCCCGTTTTTTCCATCACTTTCGTTAAGACTTGTGCTTCCGTCTTAGGAAACACTTTCTGCAAAAAGCTTTCAAAAAAATCGCGGTAAAACAAAAAGAAAAAGGTGAAAACCGGCACTAAAATGAGGGCCGTTACCGTATGCAAAGCGGTCGAAAATGTGGTGCTAATAATCACTCCAGAGTTTTTCAACAAGGCCATCAACTCATTACTCAGCTCTAACATTTGCTTCCGACGCGAGATATTGAAATTAGCTGAAATAAAGGACTGCAAGCTGGAGATCCACTTTTCGGCTTTTTTTGCGAAGAGAGGAAACTCAGAGGAGAATTCCATGATTTGTATTCCTGCGACAAAAAGCAAAGAGGAAATCAGAGCAAAGGTCAGCAAGATGGCGATGAAGATGGACAGGGCGCGGGGAAAACCTTTGGCCTCCATCCATTTACTCGCAGGCAATAACAAAAGGGAGAGAACGAGCGCAAAAGAAAGTAAAATCAACAAGTCCTGAAGTAGATAAGCCGCAGCAATAATCAAAGCCATCGATAAGAGGGCGTTAGATAAACGGGACGAATAAGCGGTGTTGTTTGACATATCTAATAAATTAACAATTACATAACATACGACTTCCTATATTTGTGTCGTAATCCGTTCACAACCTATGGCACAAGCTTCACCCGCATACAAAATTCTACTCGTAGATGATGATGCAGACATTTTGGAGTTATTGGAATACAATTTACTAAAAGAAAACTTTCTTTTAGCAAAAGCAACAAATGGAAAAGAGGCCATCGCTGCCGCGAAAACGTTCCAACCGCATTTAATCATCATGGATGTCATGATGCCAGAAATGGATGGCATCGAAGCAGCACGCCAAATCAAATCAAATCCCGAATTCAAAAATACACTCATCCTGTTCCTTACGGCACGTGGTGAAGAGTACACCGAAATCGCTGCTTTTGAAAGTGGAGCCACAGATTATGTCGTAAAACCGATCAAATTACGTGCCTTAATTAGCCGAATCAACGCCTTACTAACACGTGAAGTAGCTGTTCCTGAGTCGAAAAACGACGTTATTTCCATCGGAGATTTAGTCATTGACCGCGTGCAATATGCAGCGACATTCCAAGGAAGAGCCTTGATTTTACCTAAAAAGGAATTTGAATTGCTTTCTTTCTTAGCCAAGAACCCGAATAAGGTATTTAACCGTGATGAATTATTAGAAAAGGTGTGGGGATCAGATGTATTCGTAGTGGAACGCACGGTGGATGTACATATCCGTAAATTGCGCGAAAAAATCCCAGAATATTACATCAAAACATTGAAGGGGGTAGGCTATTTATTTTCAATCGACAAAGCCTAATTGCCCATTTTTAGGTAAATTGCATCCCGAATGATGCGCCTAATTTCAACCCTTATTTTTTGTCTTTTATTTACCTGTGTACTAGCGCAGGGACCTAAGCGTGAGTTGAGGGGAGTTTGGGTGGCGACAGTCCAAAACATAGACTGGCCCAGCCCGCACAATTACGACGGCGCGAAACAAAAATCCGAATTTATTGATCTATTAAATTCCCATCAGAAAACGGGAATCAATGCCCTTTTTGTCCAAATTCGAACCGCCTCTGATGCGCTTTATGCGAAAAGTGCTGAACCTTGGACGACCTACCTTTCTGGGAAACAGGGGCAGGCGCCTAGCCCCTATTATGATCCTTTGGAATTTATGATCGATCAGACACACGCCCGTGGGATGGAATTTCACGCCTGGTTAAACCTGAACCGTGCTTCCATGTCATCGAGAGCGCTATTAAGTTCAGAACACGTCGCTAGAAAACACCCAGAATGGCTTTTGTCTTATGGGGGACAGTTGCTGTTTGATTTTGGTATTCCTGCTGTACGCCATTACATCGCAGGACTCGTACGTAATATCATTTTGAATTATGATGTGGATGGAATCCACTTTGACGATTATTTTTATCCGTATCCAGATCCGAAATCAAAATTAAATGACGAGGATACCTATCTAAAATACCGACTTTCGGGTGAGTCTAGGGCAGACTGGAGGCGTCGTAATACGAGTGCGTTAATTCAGGAAATCTCCGAGACCATTCGCAAAACCAATCCGAAAATAAAGTTTGGGATTAGTCCATTTGGGATTTGGCGACATAAAACATCTGATCCCGTGAACGGATCGCCTACGGTGAAAGGTTTGCAATCTTATGACGATTTATATGCGGATACAGATTATTGGTTGAAACAAGGCTGGTTAGATTATATCGCGCCGCAATTGTATTGGGATACGGCACACCGAGTGGCGCCTTTTAAGCCATTAGCCGAGTGGTGGAACGCGCATTCCTATGGAAAACCGGTGTATTTTGGGATGGCTTCGTATCATTTAGGGGATGTGTGGACGAATAAGGAAATGAAAAAGCAGGTGGAAATTAGCCGAAGTATGTCTCAAGGCAAAGGATTGATTTTTTATAGTTCGACTTCTTTGTCGAAAAATACGAAGGGCTTTAGGGATACGTTGCGTGCTCATTATTTTGTGCATCCGGCTTTAGTCCCTACGACGCCGTGGCTCGATAGTATCGCGCCGCATGCGCCTACTCAGGTATTTTTAGCCAATAAAAAGCTTACATGGCAAGCCGGCGAGGAATCGGATGATAAAGATCCGGTAGCCTATTATGTGGTGTACCGAATCCCGAAACAGGACAAAAAGTACTTGGAAGATCCAAGCAACATTATCTACAAAGGGAAGGCAACGGAAGTATTTTTGGAACAAGATGACCTTAAACCGGGTTATGGATTTACGGTGACCGCCCTCGATCGTCTGCACAATGAAAGCAGGCCGAGCGCTATCGCCTGGATTAAACCCGTTAGCAGCGATTAATATGCATTTAAAAATTAAAGAAATTACGGAAGAGACGATCGATACGAAGACGATCCATTTTTGGCAACCCATTCACAATGCCTTGCATTATCTATCGGGTCAATTTTTAACCGTTATCCCCGAAATCGAGGGTAAAAAAGTCCGTAGAAGTTATAGTTTGTCGTCTTCTTCGAAGACCGATATGTCCCCTGCAATCACCGTAAAACGTATTGAGGGTGGCCTAGTTTCTAACTTTCTTTGCGACACCTTGAAAGAGGGCGATAGCTTAGAGGTGCTGGAACCGATGGGGAATTTTACCCTGGAAGCGGAGGCGTCTGCTTCGAAAAATTATGTATTCGTGGGCGCAGGTTCAGGAATCACGCCTTTGTTATCGATGATCAAAACGATCTTACATGGCGAACCCTTGTCTAAAATTCACTTAATCTACGGTTCTCGTCACGAGGATCAAATTATCTTCAAAAAGATCTTGGATGCATTAGAGTCCTCGCACTCCAATCGCTTCAAAGTATTGCACGTTATCTCTCAACCCGCTGCGAATTGGCCAGGATTGAAAGGCCGAATCAACCAGGCTTCGATTGTGTATTATTTAAAACAAGAACTAGGCCTAGACATCGCATCTGCCCATTATTATTTGTGCGGTCCGCAAGGAATGATGACGGAAGTGCAATCGTCTTTAGCGATGTTTGATGTGCCGGCAGGTCAAATTCACCAGGAATCTTTCGGAGTGGTGGCCAGCGAAGAGATGGAGCAAGCCGAAGAGGATGGCACGTTGCAAACGCAAGAAGTGACCCTGATTTACGAAGGAAAAGAACATAAAATTACCGTTCAACCGAGCGAAACCATTTTAGAGGCGGCTTTAGAGGCTGACTTAGACATCCCCTATTCTTGCCAAGCAGGCATGTGTACGGCTTGTATGGGTCTATGTTCGAGCGGAAAAGTGGGGATGGACGAGGAAGACGGCTTAACCCCAGGCGAGATCGCGAAGGGCTATATTTTAACTTGCGTGGCACATCCATTGAGCACTGGCGTAGTGATTGACTTAGATTAATATGAAACAGAGAACATTTTTACCGGCAGATTTTCAATTAAGTACCTGGGAATCGGTATTGCCTTATTTTGAGCAATTGAGTGCGACGGAAATCTCCAGCATTGCAGATTTACGGGATTTTTGTGCGAATCGCTCCGAATTAGAATCCTACTTATCGGAAAACTTTGCGTGGCGCTACATCAAAATGTCTTGCGATAACCAAAACGAGACTTTGCAAACGAGCTACGCGCAGTTTGTGAACGAAATCATGCCCAATGCCTCTGTTTTTGACGATGCGTGGAATAAGAAAGTGATCGAAAGTCCGTTCGTGAACGAGCTAACGGAAACGGGATTCCCAGTGATGTTGCGCGGGATGAAGAAGGCGATCGAAATCTTCCGCGAGGAAAATATCCCCTTGTTCACAGAATTACAAAATCTAGAAACCAATTACGGGGCTTTAACTGGCGCCTTGATGGTGGCGATAAAAGGCGAAGAAAAAACCTTGCAACAGGCGGGGGCATTGTTGGAATCCACTGATCGCGCGGAACGCGAAGAAGTCTACCAAACGATGGTTCAAAAGCGTTTGACAATCAAAAATGAGTTAAACGATTTGTATACTTCGCTTATTGAAAAACGCCATCAAGTGGCTTTGAATGCAGGTTTTGAAAACTACCGCGATTATGCCTTCGCGAGCTTAGGTCGTTTTGATTACGGTCCGGCAGAATGTTTTGAATTCCACGAGGCAGTCGCAGAAACTGTTGTTCCATTATTGAACGATGCGGCGGCGAAGCGCAAAGAAGAAATGGGCTTGGATTCCTTAAAGCCCTTTGACAAGGCGGTGGATCCATTAGGTCGTGGACCTTTGAAACCTTTTGAGACAGGAGAAGAATTATTGACCAAAACAATCGGCGTTTTCGACGAGATGGATCCGTTCTTAGGCAATTGCCTAAAAGAAATGGTGACGCTTGATCGTTTCGATTTAGACTCGCGCAAGGGCAAGAATCCTGGCGGTTATAACTATCCATTAGAGGAGACGGGCTATCCGTTCATCTTTATGAACGCGGCAGGAACCGTGCGTGATGTGGTGACTTTGTTACACGAAGGCGGGCATGCGGTGCACAGTATTTTGACCAAAGACCTAGCCTTAAATTCCTTCCGTAATTTCCCATCTGAAGTGGCTGAGCTGGCTTCGATGAGTATGGAATTGATGACAATGGACCTTTGGGGACATTATTTTACGAATCCCGAAGAGGCGAAACGTGCCAAAATCAAGCACCTAGAAGACATCTTAGAGACACTTCCCTGGGTGGCGACCATCGATGCTTTCCAGCATTGGGTGTATGAGAACCCAACACATTCTGTGGCACAACGCGAAGAGAAGTGGAATGAAATCGTTTCGAAATTCTCGGATACGGTGACAGATTGGACGGGATTAGCGGAGGTGCGGTCGAATATTTGGCAAAAACAATTGCACCTGTTCGAAGTGCCTTTCTATTACATTGAGTATGCGATTGCGCAATTAGGAGCGCTGGCGGTTTGGCGTAATTATTGCCAAAATCCGAAAAAAGCCCTCGAGCAATACATCGCCGCGCTTTCACTGGGATATACTCAACCGATGAAAACGATTTATGCCACTGCCGGTATCGAATTCAATTTCAGTAAGCCGTATATCCAGGAATTAATGGACTTTTTAGCGGATCAACTTAAAAAAATTGCCGAAAGTTAGGCGAACGATGACCTATTCCTTATTTTTGCAAATAATTATTGACACAGCCTTATGAAATTAACGAATTTACTTTCTTTAGTAGCCATTTTAGCGGTAGCGACTTCTTGTGATTACCAAAAAAACAACACAATTAAACAAAAAGACGTGCGCAAAGGCGATGAGTATGTGTACGGTGTTCACCCAGACAGTGCAGCGGTTCAATCGAAATTAACCTACGATGCAAAACCTGAACTAGAAGTGAAAGCGAATGCCATCCGCGAGAAATTATTCAAAGGAAAAGCGATCAATCAAGGAAACTAGTTCCTGATCACATAGATTTTAAAGAAGCCGGTTTATCCGGCTTTTTTTATGCTCTTTCGCGAGAGTCGTGCGATTAATGCACCAGCATATCCCTTAAAAAAGTCAATTGGTAAATTCCAGCCACATAGATGAGTGCCCAAATCAGCGAGGAGATTCCCATAAAAAACAAGATGCGCGCAGTAGGTACTTTGAACGAAAGCGCTAGTAAACTTCCTCCTATAGGTGTGAAAATCAAAGGCATAAGAGCTGCAATACCTTTAATTCCGAATCGCTGCCAAATGTCTACCGCATAGCGAACACGTTTAGAGAATAATTTAGGTTTCGTGGTCCGGTATTTAGAGACTAATCCTAAAATGGCTTTTCCCGATGTAATAATAAAGGTTACCATTAACATCGCCCCTAGCCAGGTAAAAAAAACCGTCTCATACCAAGTTAAACCGAGGCTAAAACCCGTGATGGGCCCAGCGATAAACTTCAATCCCGTGGCGATCATTACACCAGAATAGGCTCCCCAAGACATTATTTCGCAGATTGATAGATGGATTTACCTTCGTCTAAGAAGCTAACAAAGTGAGAGACATTGGCGTCGAAAGCGACCGGTTGAACCATAGGCTTATCATCCTTACGAGGATCTAATAAAACGTAATGCGGTTGCGCGTTTGAGTTGAAGCGAGAAATTTGAAAGTCGAGGTTTTGGTCCCCTAAAGTCTTCTTCTCCTGCCCGTCTACTTTCGAAGTATACCACTTGTCTGCCGGCAATTCCGTTTTGTCGTCGCAATACAAGGCCACCACCACATAATCGTTTTTTAGTCGCTGTAAAACGGAAGGATCAGACCATACATATTCCTCCATCTTCCGACAATTCACACAACCATGTCCTGTGAAGTCGATAAACAAGGGTTTGTTTGCCTTCAAGGCAGCCGCTTTCGCCTGCTCGAAATCAAAATAACCATCCAGGCCTAAAGGCAGTTCTAAGAAATCGCTATATAATGCGTCGCTTTTTTGCGCAACAGGCTCAGCCGCTTGCGAACCTTTGAAATCCTGCGAATTCATCGGCGGCAACCAGCCAGAAAGCCCTTTCAACGGCGCTCCGAACATCCCCGGAACCAAGTAAATGACAAAGGCTAAAACCGCCGTCGCAAACAGGGTACGTGGAACTGACAGATTCTTCGCAGGACCATCGTGTGGCAAGGAAATCTTACCGAATAAATACAAGGTCAAGGCCGTAAAGATCGCAATCCAAATCGCTAGGAAGATCTCGCGATCCAATAGATGCCAGTGGTAAACCTGATCCGCCACGCTTAAGAATTTAAACGCAAGCGCAATTTCTAAGAAGCCCAAAACGACTTTCACCTCATTCATCCAATTGCCTGACTTAGGCAGTTTCTGCATGAAACCAGGGAAAATCGCGAACAAGGTAAACGGAATCGCAAAGGCTAAGGAGAAACCTAACATCCCGATGATTGGTTTCAAGAAAGCACCTTGAGAAGCTGCGATCAAGATGGACCCAGCAAGTGGTCCTGTGCAAGAAAAGGAAACTAAGACAAGCGTGAAAGCCATAAAGAACACCCCTATGAAGCCGCCTTTATCCGACTTCGCATCCACCGTGTTCACTAGATTCGATGGCAATACAATTTCAAACGCACCTAAGAACGAAATACCGAATAGGATAAATATCGTAAAGAAGAGCATATTCGGGATCCAGTGCGTGCTTAGGAAGTTCGCGAAACTTGCACCCGCAAAGAAGGCTAGTAGGGTTCCGAAAAACACATAAATCAACACAATAAATCCACCGTATAAGAAAGCTAAGCCTTTCCCGCCCTTTTGCTTCGTAAAGAAACTCACGGTCATCGGGATTAAGGGATAAACACATGGTGTCAATAAAGCTAAGAATCCGGCGCCTAAGGCGATCCAAAAGAAAGCGAAAAGGGAGTCATCTGCGGGTGCTTCAGTCGGTGTGGTCGCAACGGTAGGTTTTGCCACTACGGAGTCCACAGTCACCGGCTCGATAACGGGAACGGCAGCCGTGTCAGCGGAAACTACCTTCTCCGCCATTCCACTTAAAGCGAAAACGCCTCTAATAGGCACACAAAGTCCAGAAACGTTCGAGCAAGATTGGGAATCGTAGGAACCCTCAATCGTGTAAGCCGAGGCGGTGATTTTGATTTTTTGACGGAATTCTGCTTGCCCAGTGAAATAGGTATAGGTTCCATTCCAAATCTCGGTATCCGTTTTCGAATGGGGATTGATGGCTTGTAAGCCGCCCACTGTTTGAAAACCAACTCCTGGTTTAAAGGTAACCGTTGTCACAACAGGACCTAAATCCTTGTCAAAATCAGACGAGTAAAGGTACCAATCTTTTTCAATGGCGACTTTAAAAATGACCTCTGCTTGCTCCCCTACTTTCGGGTTTGCAGGCTTGATAGACCAAGACCATTTAGCGGGGGTAATCTTTTGGGCAATGGCCGGAATGGCCAAGAAAGCGAACAAAAGAAAGGCGATATATTTTAATTTCATGTTTGTCTCAAAATGCAATGTCAAAATTAAGAAAAAAGCGCAGAAACGTGCGTGATATTTGTCTTATTATAGGCTCTTTTCGTTTTTCAATTTGGAGAAAAAAACGTATTTTTGACCTTTCAAATTGTAATCCAGAACCCATTTCTTTTTATGGCATCCACTTTCCCTACACAACGAGACAAAGAAATTTTTGACCTGATTAACCAGGAGGCACATCGCCAAGAATTTGGCATTGAATTAATCGCCTCTGAAAACTTCACCTCTCCTCAGGTGATGGAAGCACAGGGAAGTGTTTTAACCAACAAATACGCGGAAGGTCTTCCAGGAAAGCGTTATTATGGTGGTTGCGAAGTAGTGGATGAAGTAGAGACCTTAGCGATTGAGCGTGCGAAACAATTATTCGGTGCGACTTGGGCAAACGTTCAACCTCACTCTGGTGCGCAAGCGAATGCGGCGGTATTCTTATCATTCTTAAACCCAGGCGATAAAATCTTAGGATTTGATTTGTCTCACGGTGGTCACCTTTCACACGGTTCTCCAGTGAATTTCTCGGGTAAATATTTCCAAGCGTTCTTCTACGGTGTAGAGAAAGAAACGGGATTGATCGATTGGGACAAAGTAGAAGCAACTGCCCTTAAAGAAAAACCAAGATTGATCATTTGTGGTGCGTCTGCTTATTCTCGTGATTGGGATTATGCCCGTCTACGCGCGATCGCTGACCAAGTAGGAGCGATTTTATTAGCTGATATTTCACACCCATCTGCGTTAATCGCGAAGGGTTTATTAAATAACCCGGTTCAACATTGCCATATTATCACGACTACGACGCACAAAACGCTTCGTGGACCACGTGGTGGTTTGATTATGATGGGGAATGATTTTGAGAATCCATTTGGCTTTAAAACCTTAAAAGGAGAATTGAAAATGATGTCTGCGTGTTTAGATGGCGCCGTGTTCCCAGGAACGCAGGGTGGTCCTTTAGAGCACGTGATTGCGGCGAAAGCGATTGCTTTTGGCGAGGCATTAACTCCTACATTCGAGGCATATGCGAAGCAGGTGCGGACGAATGCGCAAGCGATGGCGAAGGCCTTTTTAGCGAAAGGATACGATATCATCTCAGGCGGCACAGATAATCACTTGATGTTAATTGACTTACGTCCGAAAGGATTGAGTGGTAAATTAGCAGAGAATACGTTGATTCAAGCCGATATTACAATCAACAAAAACATGGTTCCATTCGACGACAAGTCTCCATTCGTTACTTCAGGTATGCGTGTGGGAACGGCGGCGATGACGACACGTGGTTTGAAAGAAACGGATATGGCTCAAATCGTGGAGATGGTCGACAAGGCCTTGATGAACCACGATAATGAGGCGGTATTGAAATCTATCAAAGGAGAAGTAAATGAGTGGGTGAAGCAATTCCCATTATACCTATAATAACACATGGCAACAGATCAAGATTTTGACGATTTCGACGACGATGACGCATCGGATGGCACAGAGATGTCCTTCCTAGGTCATTTAGAAGAATTAAGATGGCATATTCTGCGATCTGTTGCTTCCTTTTTTATTTTCGCAGTGGCCGCTTGGTTCTTCCGTGAATTCATTTTCAGTTCGATCATTTTAGGTCCCACGAAAACGGATTTTTATACGAACCAAATCCTGTGTCAAGCCGCTGACCTCTTCAACATGCCTAGTTTGTGCATGCAGAAGGCTGATTTTATACTTCAAAGTAGAGAGGTTTCAGGTCAATTCATGATGGCCCTAACACAGTCGATCATCGTAGGTCTTTTATTTGCGTTCCCTTACATGTTCCACGAATTGTGGCGCTTCATCAAACCAGGCTTAAAAAGCAAGGAATTGAAAGCAGCGCGTGGGGCGGTATTTTGGGTTTCTGTATTGTTTTTTAGTGGGGTTGCTTTCGGGTATTTTGTGGTGGCACCTATGGCCATTAATTTCCTTGCGAACTTTAAATTAGATCCGAGCATCCAAAACCAATTTGACATCAACGATTACATTTCCTTGTTATCGATGTTAACGTTAGCTTGCGGAATCACCTTCCAATTACCGATGATAGCCTTTGTGCTATCTCAAGTAGGCATTTTAACCCCGTCCTTCATGCGGGAATATCGCAGACATGCCCTTATTGTCATTTTTATCGTGGCGGCGATCATCACCCCTTCTCCAGATGTGATTTCACAGCTTTTAGTGGCGTTCCCACTTTTAGGCTTATATGAAATCAGTATTGGCGTTTCAGGCCGCGTCTTGAAGCGTAAAATAAGAGAAGAAGAGATGGAATCGAATTCTTAATCGAATTCTCAACAACAAACGAATGAATTATTTATCGGCGGAGAACATATCACGCAACCTAGGCGAAAGATGGGTGTTTAAAGGTTTATTTTTTGGCCTCCAAAAAGGCGAAAAAGTAGCCCTCATCGGAAAAAACGGCACAGGTAAAACCACCTTAATGGAATCTCTCATGGGGATGCAAACGCCAGACGAGGGAAAAATCTCCATCCGCAAAGGAATTCGCGTAGGTTACCTACCTCAGAATCCGATTTTCGCTGAAAACGAACAAGTCCTTAATTACCTGTTCTCGGACGATTTACCTAGCGCAGTTGCCATCAAATCCTACGAGAAAGCGATGCTGTCTGGCGATTCGAAAGAATTAGAAGACGCCTTCGCCTTAATGGAAGCCCACAACGCATGGGATTACGAGGCACGTGCGAAACAAATTATCAGCCGCTTAGGCATTCCAGATGGCGACCAAAAGGTTTCTACTTTATCTGGGGGCCAAAAGAAACGTCTTTCCCTCGCTAAACTACTTATCGAGAGTCCAGATATTATGATTCTGGATGAGCCGACTAACCATTTGGACATCGAAACCATCGAATGGCTGGAAGGAATCATGTCCGGCCCTAACGTCACCGTTCTTGTCGTGTCCCACGACCGTTATTTCCTAGACAAGGTCTGCAATAAGATGATGGAATTAGCCGACGGCTCCATCTATACTTACGAAGGAAATTACGCCTACTTCTTAGAGAAAAAAGCCGAGCGCGAAGCATCGGATGCCAGCAGCGTGTCGAAGGCAAAAAACCTCTACCGGAAAGAACTCGAGTGGATGCGCAAGCAACCCAAAGCGCGTGGAACTAAGTCCCAATCCCGCATCGATGCCTTCTACGAAACCGAAGAAAAAGCGAACAAAAAACTAGACGACAGCAAACTGGAACTCAACATCCAAATGTCCCGTCTAGGTAACAAGATCATCGAAATCAACCACCTGAAAAAGGCATGGGGAGACAAGAAGATCATCAACGATTTTACGTATACGTTTAAGAAGAAGGACCGCATCGGTATCGTAGGCAAAAACGGCGCCGGCAAAACGACGTTCTTACAACTCTTAACTGGTTTAGAACAACCGGATTCAGGCACCATCGATCCCGGCGAAACGCTAGTGGTGGGCTATTATACCCAAATTCCCTTCGATTTCCGCCCAGAACAACGCGTCATCGACACCATCACCGAAATCGCTGAAGTCATCCCTTACGGAAAGAACGAATCACTCAGCCCAAGCCAGTTTTTGAGCAAATTCCTCTTCCCTACTGCTCAGCAATATACTCCGGTGGAAAAGCTGTCAGGTGGCGAAAAGAAGCGTCTACAATTAATGCGGGTGCTGGTAAAGAATCCAAATTTCTTGATTCTCGATGAGCCGACGAATGATTTGGACTTAGACACCTTACAGTTACTAGAAGACTTTTTAAGTGAGTTCCAAGGGTGTCTTTTATTAGTTTCCCATGATCGCTATTTCATGGACAATCTAGTAGACCAGTTAATTCTAGTAGAAGGTGAAGGCGAAGTGAACTTCTTTAATGGAAACTACACGGATTACCGCACGGCTTTAGAAAACAAGGAAGATGAGCCGGCTGCCAAGCAAAGTCCCGTAAAAGCTCCATCGACATCGGCTCCCGTAGCGGCAGCACCTAAAGGACCTAAGCTTAGCTTCAAGGAACAAAAAGAGTTCGAGGAACTTGAAAAAGAAATGGCGGCTTTAGAAATCGAAAAAGATTCCTTCGTCGAAAAACTCAACCAGGGCTCGGAAGACTTTCAATTGTTAACCGATTGGGCGAAAGCTATCGAGGACATCAAGAATAAGCTGGAAGAGAAGGAGCTGAGGTGGCTCGAGTTATCGGATAGATAAGCTAGCTGAATTTACAAAGACCGAAGAAAGTTATTCTTCGGTCTTTTTTTTTAAATTGTTTATTCGTTTTAATACGCTACATTTAAATCGTGGTTTAGATGAAATCGAATTCTCCGACCACTTATATCCCTTTGTATTATTGACTCTTTTCTGCTTCAATAATCCTGTTCTCCCCCTTAATAATTTGTTTTAATCATACTTGCTGTAGATGATTAGGGCCTTGTATACTGATTATTTCGGTACCAAAGCCAAGGAATTACCTGTGAAATAACTTATCAGAATAGGATAATAAAGACTACGTTTCCATCGAAATCAAGTGTGTTGGTGAAACCCGAAAAACCAATCAAGAGTAGGGATGAAAAAAAACTCAATTTTTATGAAAAAGTTAATCTTTAGTATAGCGATGTTAGCTACAATTATATCGCCGATTAATTCTCGAGCACAAACTACCATTGATAGGGGTGAACTACCTGATGTTTCAATTATTTGTAAGCTGTCCTATTATACAGTTGAAATAGATTTAAAAATTATTACATTTACCTATCAAGTGTCTGTTATTGAGTGCAATAACGGTTTTCGTCAAGCGGTAGATAATTTTTGGCCAAACTAAAATGAATATTTCTATAAGTCATTTAATAGCTGGTTACATTAAAGGTGAACCAGCTATTAAAATCCCTCATCTAGAATTAACTCATGAAGACAAAGTTGTATTCATTAAAGGGAGTAATGGTTCAGGTAAAACTTCATTTTTAAAAGTATTTTATAATGGTATTCGTACGATCGAGGGCCAAGTGCTGATTGATCAAAATGAGCTAAACGAAAAAACGAGAACAAATTGGCTAAGTAAGATAGGCGTTTGTCTTCATAACGGCCTTTCTTACAACCATCTAAGCGTTGAAGAAAACAAACGCCTTATCAGTTATTTATATCCATTAGCCCCCCATGATTATCGTAGTTCATTATTTAATTCCTTGAATTTAGCTGAGATTTCTACTAAAAAAGCGAATGAACTATCGGTCGGTCAAAGAAAGCGACTTGACCTATTTTTGGCTATGCAACATAAGCCCCAACTTGTTCTTTTAGATGAACCCACATCGAATTTAGATTCTGAGAATGCCGCATTAATTCATTCTATTATTCGAGATTATTCTCAGTATAAAAACATGCAATTTATCATTGCTTCGAATAACGAGAAGGAAATTGCCCTTTTCGACACAAAAGTCGTCCAAATTACGAACGGGGAAATACTAGTAAACTAGAAAATATTACCTAAACAGGAATAAATTTGACGGTCCTAACTTATATCAAATTCGAACTAATAAAGTCCTCGTTCAAAAGAAACGCAATCATTGCCATGCTCCTAGTCCTATTGATTCAGCTGGCTGCCTTTTTACATTTTAAATCAAACTCTGTGCTACTTTTTGAATATGTAGACAAACCGAACTGCAGCTATACGACTTACTGTTTTTATAAATTAAGTGTCATACATAAAAATGTTGTCTTGCTTTTAATAGCTGTCTTTTATTTTGATCTGTTTTTATCTCAAAACGTTAATAGTAAAAACCTGAAACTTTTACCAATAAACAAGAGGAATGAGCTTATTGGAAACCTACTAGTTAACACGCTGCTATTATCATTATTCACGTTAGTCCTTAGCATATTGTTAAACAAAGAATTCGACTCTTATATTCCGATTCACTATTGGGAGAATAGCCCTATTACTAAAACAAACTATTTCTACCAAATGACAATAGAAGCACTAGTAGTGCTACCTCTTGTCGTTTTTGTTGCGAATTATTGTTACAAACTGAACAAGACCATTATCCTATTAATTGGATCAATTCTATTACTTCTTTTGAATTCCACAAACCATGCAATTGGCAGTGAAAATGTTAAATTATTAAAAACTGTTACCTACAAATAGATGCAAAATCTTTTAAAATATAATCTCTATCTCTATTTCAAAAGCAAAAAGCTTCTGTTAGCAACGGGTGGTATTCTATTTTCCTTCATTTTACTGCTCCTTAATTTTAATATCACTTCAGAAGGAAGCCTTATTAATCAATTGTATTTACAAGAAGTTTCTTTCAGCTTTAAAGTTTTAAATTTTTGTTTATTAATTATCTACCCTTTTGTATTTATATCCTATTTACAAGTAGATCTGGAAAATGATTTCCGAAACAGAATTGAAATAATTCCTCCTAGCAAACTTTCTCAAATACACTCAAAAATCATACTATTCTTACTGATTGAGAGTATTTTTTCAATCGTGTACATTTTCTTCATGGAGTTGAAATTACCTAATTCGCCCATAGATTCAAGATCGTTTATTATTCAAAATCTGATTACCTACCTCCTTTTTTCTATTCCCTATATTTATATAATAACTTCCTTTTTTTACTACTTTAAAAACACAACCTACTTATACCTAATACACTTTTTCTTTTCCATTTTAAGCTATTTTGATTCTTTCTTTTGGCTTCCTACTAGTTGGGGCAAATTGATTTTATCATACAATATTTATACCAAGCAAAACATCATCCTTTCATTTTATGAAAACCACCCTATCAAATACTTTTATTTATATTTTATATTTTCTACCCTGTTGGTTCTGTTTTTAAATAGAAAATTCCAAAATGAAAACAAGTAAAATACTTCAGTCAACTATTCAATTAGGACTTATTTTGGGTCTGATTGGAATCATCCTAATTTTAGCAGACACTTTCAGTGATAGTACAGGTATCATCACTATTCTGAGAATTTGTTTTTTAATTGCTTTTATCGCTATCCCAATCTATTTATTAAAAAAGATCTTAGACTCTTATTCAAGCTATTACAAAAATCGCTTTATCAATTACTTACTTATTTTTCTAACTGCTCACTCACTGATATTTGCCTTCAATCTAGCTTTTTACAATTACTTCTTCCCGGAGTATAAAGTAATTTACGCTGAGAAAAAAACTCAAAACTCGAGGGATAGAATAGAAGAAGTAGAAGCAAAGAATAGCTTAACAATTGAGAATAAGGACTCCTCTTTACAGAAAAGACAGGAGGAAATAACAAAAAGTTTTGAAAGCGCAAAAATGACTAAAGATTACGCAAAAACGGTAGCAATCAATCTTTTCCTAGCCTTAGCATTAAGCGCGTTCTATAAAAATTCATCAAAAGAAGAGTAAGTAACATCTAGTGATGACTTTTTTACCGTGAATAAAAAAAGTGAAGACCTAAGCCCTCACTTTTTAAAATTCTGATTATTGCAATGGACTAATTCTGGAAGTTCAAATTCATCAACGCATATAACGCTCCTTCTTTCACTTTGTCATTCACAAATACCAAATAGATATCGTGAACACCTGAAGTGTTCAGAGGGAAATTGTATGCTTTAGTTGCGTTTACTTCAACAGAACCCAACAATGGACCTGTTACGCTACCTGTTCTGAGCTCTAATTGACCTCCTACCGTTTGACCAGCCATATAGGTAGCCATTACTGAAAGGTTCTTGATACCCGTTAAGTCAATGGCATCGTAACGAGCATATCCACCCGAAGCGGTAGCCACTAAGATTTCGCCGATTCCATCTACTTTGAACTTCATCGTTTTAGCTGTTGCATCTGCGCTTACTGCAGGGAACTTCGCATCACGTAAAGTCACGACTTTAGAACCTGTTACCGGCGCAATTTTACCCGCTCCTTTGTCTGTGTACATCGCACGGAAGATAAACGTTCCTGGCTTTCCTTTGTCTTGTGGGACATATTGTCCAGCCACTGGCTTAGATGCTTTTTTCTTGTCTGCTAAACCTAAGATGTATTTCACCATCTCACGTGCATCCGCAACTGAAACTTGTGGGTGAGCTGCCATCGCATTCTCTCCCCAAACTCCACCACCACCAGAGATGATCTTCTTCGATAACTCATCAATGTTTTGTGAGCTCGCACGGTATTTCTTACTTACGTCTGTATAAGAAGGTCCTACTGACTTCTTATCGATCGCGTGACACGTCTTGCAATCCGATAAATCGATCAAACGCTTGCCAGCAGAGAAGGAGGTATTCGCTTGGTGACCTTGTGCAATAACCGTCTTGTCAAATCCTTCTAAATAATCAATTTGCATAATGACATCGTCTTCCGCAATTTTCTTATTCGCTAAGCTTCCATCCTCTTTATCCTGTACCGAAACCTTGTAAGTTACCGGCTTGTCATTCCAATAGAATGATTTGTTACCTTCAATCGCTACGTCTACCGCTGGCACTTCATTACCCGCTGTAATTTTAATCACCTCAGAATTTGAATTGCCTGCTGCATCTTTGACGGTTAATTTCACATTGTATACACCTGCTTTCGCGAAAACGTGTAGTGGATTCGCCGCTGTACTCGTACCACCATCACCAAAATTCCAAGCATATTTAATGGCATCACCATCAAAATCTACCGTTCCTGCTGAAGAGAACTTCGCTTTCAAAGGTAAAGCACCTACCGCTTTGTCCACAGCCACCTTCACTTTAGGCGTTCTGTTTCCTGCGTTGTATTCTATCTTGTAAAGAGCTGCCTCTTCGCTAGCCGCAAACCAGTTAGGTCCATACTCTAAACCGTACATCGTACCGTTTTTGTCAAACTCTAAATCCATTGGATGAGAGAAAGTCGTGTTAGGCAAGAAGCGTTCCATTTGAACGAAATCACCTTTCGCATTCATCGAAACCGTATAGATCATATCACGTGACCAATCGTAGGCGAAGAATTTACCGTCATAATAAGCCGGGAATTTCGTCTTCGATGTGGATGGGAAATCTTCACGGTAATAGATTGGACCAGCCATCGCGTTACGAGAACCTTTGGAAATAACCGGGCCAAATTCTGGTGAATCTACATAAGGGTAGTAGATGAACGCTTTTTGAGCCGCTGGCAAGTGTGAGAATCCTGTGTTGTGAGGAGAGTTGTTAATAGGCGCTTTGGGATTATACGTAGCCCAAGTGCTATCCTTCGCAAAATCACGCTGGTTGTAAGGACGGTTATCCGCTACAAATAATGGCCAACCGAAATAGCCCGCCTGACGTGCTTGATTCACTTCATCGTGTCCACGTGGACCATATTTCTTCGAATCTTCACCCGCATCCGGACCTACTTCACCCCAATACAAGAAACCGGTACGCTTATCCACCGAAATACGGTAAGGATTACGGTTACCCATTACATAGATTTCTGGTTTTGCATGGTAAATACCCGACGGGAATAAATTACCCTCTGGAATCGTATAACCTCCTTCTGGAGTGGGTTTAATACGTAAAATCTTTCCTCTTAAATCATTCGTGTTAGAAGAAGTAGCACGTGCATCCCAGCCCGCACGACCTGGACGGTTATCCATGGGTCCAAACCCATTTGAATCAAATGGATTTGTGTCATCTCCTGTAGAAAGGAATAAATTACCTGATTTGTCCCAAGCGATCGAACCGCCTGTATGGCAACATCCGTCACGTTTAACAGGCACCTTTAAAAGTACTTTTTCAGAACTCATAATCAAGGTGTCTTTTACGTCATCATAGGTAAAACGAGACAAGTGTTGTGCCGTATCTGCTTTGCCTGTTTGAGGAGAATAGAACAAATACAACCAGTGATTCTTGTTGTAATCAGGGTCGATATTCACCCCCATTAAACCGTACTCAAATTTAGAGAATACGTCCAAATCAGCTACGACTTTCGTCTTTCCCTTTTTAGGGTCATACATCTTTAATTTACCCTTGCGCTCTCCGAAAAAGATTTTTCCTCCGTCAGTTACGGCTAATTCAGTAGGCTCGTCCAAATTGCGATCTAAAACCACTTTCGTGAAACGATTCTCCTCTGGAGGCAATTCTGAACGTAGTTTCTTCGTATAATCCTGAGCTGGACCTGAGGCTAACCATTGCAAAGCACCCCACAAATGTTGTACTACAATGGGCTCTTCAAATGACTCGTGTGTGTGTCCCCAGTTCGTATAGAACGCACGGCCACCGTCGAATTCGTGGTACCAAGCCATTGGGTGGAAATCACCCATTTTACCATCAGTATATGATTTCTCATCTAAGGTAATTAACACTTTAACGTCTTTGTTAAAGTTCTTTGTGTCATAAAATTCATCCGTACGATCAAACGTTTCAGGCATGTGCGCCGTCGAAATGTGTGTGCGATCTACTGCGGTAAATTTTCCTTTTTGTACATTCGGACGACCTGGGTGTGAAGCAAATTGGCCACCGGCTAATTTTGTATACCAAGCCCAATCGTATTCCGTATCTGTTGCCGCGTGAATACCTAAATAGGCTCCACCTGCTTGAATGTAGCGCTCAAAAGCGATTTGCTGCACATCGTTTAATACGTTAGAGGTCGTGTTTAAGAACACCACCACGCGGTATTGTTTCAAATTTTTCTCTGTGAAGTTCGCTGCATTTTCTGTTGTATCAACTGAAAAGCCTTTTTCTTTGGCCATCTTAAACAAGGCAACTTGACCTGGTTTAATAGAGGAGTGGCGGAAGCCTTTCGTAGAAGAAAAAACTAAGATTTTCTTGCCTGCTAACGGATTAGCCGCCTGTGCAAATACAGAAAGCGTAGAAACCAATAAGGCAAAAATGAGAGTGATTCGGAGGATCCCGAACGAGGAATTTTTCATGTTTAAAATAAATAGGTTTGGGACAAAGTTAGGGCAAAACAGAAATTTTCGGCTACATTTAAGAAAAAATTTATCAAATCAAGCAATGAAAAAATATATCGCAACCTTGGCGCTCGTTTTCGCCTCGTTTTTCGCCTATTCTCAGGTCTCTTGCTGCTTCGTAAAGAAGGATGGGATGCAGCTTTTGGCCTCTAATAAGACCTTTATTAAATCTCACGCACTACCTAAGCCATATCACCACGTGAGTAAAGCAGGTGGCGTGATGGTCGAATTCAAGACGCCGGATGATCAGATGGCCAAAGGTTTCTACATTCCCGCTGACAAACCGACCGAATATACACTCCTTGTTTTCCAAGAATGGTGGGGCCTAAACGACCACATTAAAAGAGAAGCCGAGCATTTCTACAGCACTTTAGGCAACGTAAATGTCTTAGCGGTGGATATGTATGACGGAAAAGTCGCAACCACTCGGGAAGATGCCGCTAAATATATGGGCGGTGCGAATCCAGCTCGTCTGGAAGCCATCATCAAAGGTGCCATTGCTTTCGCTGGACCGAAAGCGAAGATTGCGACGGTGGGCTGGTGTTTTGGCGGATCTTTATCGTTGAAAGCTTCCATCTTAGCGGGCAAACAAGCAGCTGCTTGCGTAATGTACTACGGTATGCCAGTGAAGGAAGTAGAGCAGTTAAAATTATTACAAACAGACGTCTTAGGTCTTTTTGCGGGTAAGGAACAATTCATTAACCCGACGGTAGTGAAGGAATTTGAGGCCAATATGAAGACGGCTGGCAAAGGCATTCAAACGAAAATCTTCGACGCCCAACACGCCTTTGCAAATCCTTCTAACCCGGCATTTGATAAAGCCGCTACTGAAGAGGCTTGGGGAATGGCGATCAATTACTTCAAAGCTCGATTAAAATAATGCGCTATATACTTCTTCTTTTGTGTGTTTCCATGTTAGCTAGCTCGTGTGCGAGCCATCGCTACCAAGCGAAGCCTTACAAGAAAAAATGGTCCTTATTTAAGAAAAATGCCTGCGACTGTCCTAATCTCCGATAAGGGGATTTAGGGCAGAAGCTGCGGGCGATCCGGGGGCTAAACCTTGCAACCAGCGCTGGCGATCTGCCTCTTGGTTCGGATTTTGTGGCTCCATTACCCGAGCCTCCGCATCCATATAGATAATGGTCATCACTTCTCGCATTTTACTCGATTGATTTCCGGGCGCATTGTGCAATGTCCAGCCTAAATGAAAGGTGGCATCACCCGCTTTCATGGATTTTTGGGCCACAATTTCATAGCCCTGTTTAGCCACGTAATCCCCGATTAAAGCTTCAGATGCATCGGAAATCTCCAGCTTAGGTAAATCTGCATCGGAGGATTTCGAGGCAAATGTAAGCATACCCATTCCTTCTTCGATATCCACCAAAGGCATCCACATCGTCACTGTTTTAGGCGTATCCAGTGGCCAATAATATTGATCCTGGTGCCAAGGGGTATGACCTCCGCCAGGTTCTTTGAACAAGGCTTGATCGTGGTACAAGCGAACCTGTTGAACCCCTAATAATTGGGCAGCCGCCGAGGCGAAACGTTTTGCCAGCGTGAACTCCTTCACTGTTTCAGAACTCTCCCACAAATTCATCATCTGCAGAAACGCCTTGCCATAGGTATCTCGCTCCTCCATCGGTTTTTGCTGCGCCCTAAAATCAGCTGCCCAGTCCAAAATCGCCTGACGATAGGGCTGTAATTCAGCGGCAGAGATTAATCCAGGAATGTAGGCGTGTCCATTTGTGGCAAAATAGGCTTTTTGCTCTGTCGAAACGGGAAAGGGTTGGTTTAGCATCTTTTTTCTGGCAAAGATTTCAGAAAATATTTTAGCGGGCTACCTTTATTTTGGCCAAAAAAGATGCAATTTTACCTTTTTACGAATCCCCACACTCCGAAAGGCTAAAATTAAATGAAAGCACAGCGCGAACACCTCACCTCTGGATTTCAAATCAAACATGTGAAACAGGCCCGTTTTGACGCACCCTACCATTTCCACCCTGAATTAGAATTAACACTCATTATCGCAGGCGAAGGCAAGCGTTTCATTGGAAACCAGATTACGGATTTTAGACCGGGCGATCTCGTTTTACTAGGCGAAAACCTACCCCATTGCTGGCAGAACCACCAGAAAGATTGGCTTTTAGCAGATCCCGATCCGGAAGAGGCGCAGGCTTTGGTTATCCACTTTAGGAAAGATTTTCTGGGAGAGGAATTTCTCAGCCATGAAGCCTGTGCCGGCTTGAAAAATTTGTTCGAAAAAGCGAAAACGGGATTCTCCATCGTGGGACCTACGCAAGATAAGATTGCGCGAAACATGCTGGCTCTAGCAGAGATGGCGCCGTTTCCACGACTTTTGGCCTTCTTACAAATCCTTCATACCATCGGAATTTCCACCGCGGATGTGCAGGCCATCGATACAACAGAAGGAAATTATGCCATCGCGGAAGGGGATCTTGAGCGGATCAATCGAGTTTATGCGTATGTCATCGCAAATTATACCCAAGAAGTGCATTTAGACGAAGTGGCCCATTTAGCGAACATGACGGAAACGGCTTTTTGCCGTTATTTCAAAAAAGTGACGAACAAAACCTTTGTTGAATTAGTGACGGAATTTCGGGTGAAACACGCTTGCACCCTATTGCGCACAACGAATAAACCCATGATTGAGGTGTGCTTTGAGAGCGGTTTTGGCAACATTTCCCATTTTAATAAGCAGTTCAAAGCATGGATGAATACGCCTCCACTGCAATACCGTAAAATGGTGAACGAATGGCATTAAGCCTCCTTTTTCGCAGGAAATAAAACGCTCAACAGGATACTGATCGTCAAGATTCCGATGATCACCCCTAAGGAAGATAGTGTCCCAAAACCCCATTCTTCCAGCTTCGAATGCGCTAACATTTTGCCTCCCACGAAGCTCAATAAAACGCCCAAACCCATAGGCAAGAAACGGAACAAGCCCATCAAACTAGAGAGGAAAAAGAAAAGGGAACGAAGTCCCATCACGGCAAAAACGTTAGAAAAGAAGACGATATAGGGATCTTTCGAGATCGAGAAAATCGCTGGAATAGAATCCACTGCGAATAAAATATCGGTAAAGGCAATGACAACCACGATCACAAAAATGGGAGTCATAAATAATTTCCCTGTCTTCATGCGCACAAAGAATCGCCCAATCACATTACGCTTATACACATTAAAATACTTCGACAAGATCTTTACAACCGGATGTTCACCCGGTTCGATGTGCTCTTCCTCTCCAGAAGAGAAAAGAATTTTCACCCCTGTATACACTAAAAACGCCCCAAAAACGTAAATAATCCAATCGAATTTCTGCAATAAAGCCGCGCCCAAGAAGATAAAAATCAAGCGCAAAATAATAGCTCCCAAAATACCCCACACCAGGATTTTCTTGTAATACCGCTTTTGAACCCCAAAGGAATTAAAGATCAAAATGAACACGAACACATTGTCAGCAGATAAAGAGTATTCGACTAAATACCCCGTAATAAATTCCAACGACAAGTTATCCTGA
Organism: Aquirufa antheringensis; assembly: GCF_004307425.1. Lineage (GTDB taxonomy): Bacteria > Bacteroidota > Bacteroidia > Cytophagales > Spirosomataceae > Aquirufa > Aquirufa antheringensis. The sequence continues at coordinate 69,333 of NZ_SEWZ01000001.1, read as the reverse complement.
AAAATCGTTAAAGCCTCCGCGTACGAACCCGTCCCTAAATGAATGTGACTAGCGTAAGCCTGCTGCACGGCTTTCAAACTGGCCATATCGGTAATCCCGTGAACCATCGCCCCGTTATACCCTAAGAAAAAGTAAAAGATAATCGCTAATAAAACCCACATGCCGGTCCAAAAACCCGCCTCCTTAAAAGTCACTTCCTCCGCTGTATCCTTTTTGAATACTCCTAAGTCAATCAACATCACGGCCATCACACCCACTGAAAAAAGAAGAAAAAATAGCGTTTCGCTCATAAATATTTAATTTTACACTTTGGCCGCACAAAGGTCGCAAAAATAGCTTAGAAAAAATATGTACGAAGGTAAAAAGGTCATTGTCGTTATGCCCGCTTACAAGGCAGCGCTAACCCTGGAAAAAACATACCATGAAATCCCGCACGATTGGGTGGACGAGGTGATTTTAGTCGATGACCATAGCCCTGATAATACGGTAGAAGTGGCGAAAGCGGTAGGCATTAAGCACGTGATTCGACACGATAAAAACTTGGGTTATGGAGGGAATCAAAAGACTTGTTACACGAAGGCTCTCGAGTTAGGTGGTGACATCGTTATCATGCTGCACCCGGATTACCAATACACTCCCATGCTATTAAAAGCGATGATTTCGATCATTGGAAATGGCTTATATCCGGTGGTTTTCGCTTCGCGCATCCTAGGAAAAGGGGCCTTAAAGGGCGGCATGCCGATGTACAAATACATCGCGAATCGCTTGCTGACCTTGTTTCAAAACATCATGATAGACCAAAAGCTTTCCGAATACCACACGGGATACCGCGCATTTTCGAAAGAAGCCTTGGAAGCCGTGAAATTTACTAAATGTGACGATGATTTCATTTTCGATAACCAAATGGTCTTGCAACTTTTCTGGAAAGGTTTCGAGGTGGGTGAAGTGACTTGCCCTACGAAGTATTTTGACGAAGCCTCTTCGATTAATTTCAAACGGAGTTCCATCTATGGATTGGGCGTACTTTGGTACTCTGTCCGATACCGCCTCGCGAAATGGGGATGGAAATGGGATTTAATGAACTAAATAAAAAAGCCTCAGATTTTACGGTCTGAGGCTTTTTTGTAGGTACTAAAATCGAATACTAGCTCCCAGCAAGAAATTAAATCCAGCTTGCGGATAATAGAAGTTCTCCGTAGTCGTCGCGCCCCCGTATCGGTACGAATAGGTATAGCCATTCGACGAATACAGTTCGTTCAACACATTATTCAGCAATAATGTAAAGGCAGGACCTTTCTTCATCGTGTATTTCAAGCGAATATCTTGGGTCGCATAGGCCTTGATCGAACGTGCCTCGTCAGAGGTGTTGTCCAAATACTGTTTCCCCACATACTTGCTCAACAAACTCGTTTCGAAAGCACCCACGGAATAGGTCAGCGTATTTCCTGCGATAACGGACGGAGAATAGGCGATATCGGTATTTCCGTGATTAATCACCACCTGATCATAGGTATCGTAGTCAGTCATTTTCTCTTGGAAATTGCGGATACGGTTTTGGCTTAACATCAAATTGCCATTCCAAAATAAGCGCTTCGAAAGCTGGTAATTCAACACCGCCTCGACACCCAAACGGTAACTCGACGCCGCATTTGTGCGAATCGCCTCACCCACCGCATTTACCGCGCCCGTTAAAACGAGTTGATCTTGGTAATCCATGAAATAGCCATTCAATTGAAAACCGTATTTCGCACCGCTACGCTGGTAACCTAGTTCATAATCCTGCACGTATTCTGGACGAGGTGCTGTTAAAGGGTTGTCCACAAAATCCTGACGACTCGGCTCTTTACTTCCAGCAGAAACAGAGGCATACACTTTAGCTTGTTCTGAAATTTGATGTGTTAGGCCAAATTTGGGATTAAAAAAGTCATAGGTATTGTCCGCATCTAGGGCCAAAAACTTATCAGCCGTTCCCTTCATCCGGTAACCCACCGTGCGGTATTGCAAATCTAAGTAGGCATTCCAGTGATCTGATAAAACCACATTCGTCTTTGCATACAGGTTTATATCCGTTTTTTGCGAGCGACTTCTGTACCACTCTACTCCTGGCAATGGATCAACTAACACTCCAAAATGACGCCCAACATAGCGATTCCATGCTCCACCAAAAGTAAACTTGAACTTTTGAGAACCCGTATAATGTAAGGCAAAAGTCGAACCATAAAAGTCATTGTCTAGCCATTTGCGGCGAATAACATCTGCTGCTACAATAGAAGTCACTCCATAATTCAACATTGCCGCATCGGGCTTAAACTCCTCATAATACCCTCTTCCATAGGTATAATGTCCATTAAGGTCTATGTTCCAAACCTCCGACAACCGGTGATTCGTGATCAATTGGTAGTGATCCTGCGCATAATTATCCGTCTGATTGTCATAGGTATAATAATTATAGGTACGGCCACTATTCACTAAATTATCAGCCTCCGCAGCAGTTAGATAATTTCGATCGATGTAGGCCTGCATCTCAGAAACAGATCCATTAATCCTACTTTCTGGAGTCCCATACCAAGATTGGTAGGTCTTTTCTTTCCCGGTGAAGTAGTTCAATCGAATGAAACTTTTAGCACCGAAATAGCCCGCAGAAAAATAAGCCGACAATAAATTAGAGGAAGACCTGTCGATAAAACCATCCGAAACAATACGAGACAAACGGCCATCGATGGTGAATTTTCCTCCTAATAGACCAGAACCGGCTTTGAGTGTCGTTTTCAGTGTTCCAAAAGATCCGCCAGACGCATTCACTTCGCCATAAGCCTTAGGCTCAAACGTATTTGTCTGCATATTCACCGAACCCCCAAAGGCCCCAGCCCCATTAGTAGAAGTTCCCACGCCGCGCTGGATTTGGACTGAATTCACCGAACTAGCAAAATCCGGCATATTCACCCAGAAGGTCCCTTGAGATTCCGAATCGTTGATTGGAATTCCATTCACCGTCACGTTCACCCTTGTCGCATCGGAACCACGAATACGGATTCCCGTGTAACCCACACTAGCTCCTGCATCTGACGTGGTAACAACCGACGGCGTGAAATTGAGTAATTGAGGCATGTCTTGCCCTAGATTACTTTTGCCTAATTCTGAAGCCGAGAAATTCGAATAGGCCATCGCTGAATTTTCATCCGCCCGAGTCGCTCGAACCACGACTTCATCTTGTAAGAAATTGGATTTTTTCAGCGCGATTTGGCTGGCTTTATCGGCAGCGATTTCTAGTGGATCATAGCCCACAAAACGCACGACTAAAACGGCCTGGGAAGAGACGGTTAAATTAAAATGCCCTTTCGCATCCGTCACGTTTCCTTTCTGACTTCCTTTCAAAGTCACAGAAGCACCCCATAAAGGAGCTTTGGTATCCTGATCAAAAACGGTTCCCTGTACTTTTTGTGCAAATACACTTTGCACACACAAAATAAGCGTAATAATAAGCGTTGTTGCCTTTTTCATTTTTTTTGAATTTTAGCAACAGGTAAAGGAGCCAAATCCTGTTATGATTTAACTTTTTAACCCTTACATTGACGATTTTTTCTGAGTTTTCAGCGCTAAAAACTCGACAAAATCCCTTCGACGGCACTACCCGCATCAGGTTCAATGGGTATAATCTCAGCCTTTTTTACGGGCACCCCTTTTTGTAGATGCACAAAGATACAAAATTTCCTACCTTTGCAAGCCCTACGTAAAATTTGTAGGGAATTTTTGCACGTATGATCGTCAAAGAATTTCTCAGTATCTACCAGAGCGACGGAATTGTCCAAAGCATTTCTGACAAGATAACTACGTCCAAACCGGGCGAATCCATCCACCTAAAAGGCCTTTGCGGCTCCCTCGACACCGTTTTGATGTCTGCCTTTCTAAAAGAGAAGCAACCTTTCCTCATCATCTGTGAAGAAAAGGAAGAGGCACAATACGTCTACAATGACCTGCAGGCCCTCATAGGCGACACGGCTGTCATCTTGTTTCCGATGTCCCACAAGAAACCCTACGAATGGGAGGAAGTGGACAATGCGAATGTGTTATTACGGGCAGAAGTACTCAATATTTTAAGTAATTATTCGGGCCAAAGTCTCGCCATCGTTTCCTATCCGGCGGCGATGACTGAGAAGGTGATTAACCGAAAGTCTTTGGTCAAAAACACCTTATCCATCCGGGTAGGAGATAAAATAGATCGCAATTTCGTAGCCGAAACGCTGAACGAATATGATTTCGAACGAACGGATTTCGTCTACGAAGCGGGACAATATTCCGTTCGCGGAGGTATTTTAGACGTCTTCTCGTACGCGGCGGAATATCCTTACCGCCTCGATTTCTTCGGAGATGAAGTAGACAGTATTCGTACGTTCCACCCAGAAACCCAGCTTTCCATTCAATCCGTTTCTGCGATGCACCTCATCCCGGATGTGCAAACTAAACTGATCCAGGAGACGAGGGAATCCTTCTTCACGTTCTTACCAGAAAACACAAAAATCTGGATCAAAGACCTGAGCATATTGAGCGATGTATTGACAGAGAATTTTGAAAAAGGGACAATGGTCTACGAGGTTAATTCCTCGTCTGACATCAATCTATTAAACAAACCAGAGGAACGTTGGGAGACCGCAAAGACGATTAAAAAATCGCTTCAGGGGTTTGCTTGCATCGAATTTGGCAAACGTTCTCATCTGAAAAATTCAGAAACAATACTCTTTCCTTCGAAGAATCCTGGGGCCTTTCAAAAGGATTTTGAGCGACTTGCTACGACTTTATTAGACAACCAAACCCACGGTTTTCACAATATCATCAGTTCAGAATCCCCGCGGCAATTAGAACGCCTCGAGGTGATTTTTAACGAAATCAACACGAGTATTCAGTTCAAGCCCTTGCAGATTTCGCTTCGCGAAGGTTTTGTGGACGAGCAAACCAAAGTGGCCTTTTACCCGGACCACCAGCTGTTTGAGCGCTACCACCGCTATAAGGAAAAGAATAAGTTCTCGAAGAACAAGGCCTTAACCCTAAAGGAACTGAGGTCTTTACAAGTGGGTGATTTTGTCACGCACATCGATTACGGAATTGGTCGATTTGCCGGGTTGAATCTAGTCGAAACTGCGAACGGAGAGCAGGAAGTGATTCGCTTGATTTACCGCGATGACGACGTTTTATCCGTTTCGATTCATTCCCTGCATAAAATTTCGAAATATTCCGGCAAAGAAGGAGCGCCTCCTTCGATGTCGAAACTAGGTTCACCGGATTGGGATAACAAAAAATCTCGGGTGAAGAAGCAGGTAAAGGATATTGCCAAAGAGCTCATTTCCCTTTATGCCAAACGCAAAAACGCGCCAGGCTTTGCCTTCTCCCCAGACACGTATTTACAAGCCGAGCTAGAATCCTCGTTCTTATATGAGGATACGCCGGATCAAGCGAAAGCGACCATTGACGTGAAAGCGGATATGGAGAAACCGCATCCGATGGATCGGTTGGTGTGTGGAGATGTGGGATTTGGAAAAACGGAAATTGCGATTCGCGCCGCCTTCAAGGCCGTAGCAGATTCGAAACAAGTGGCCGTCCTCGTGCCCACAACGGTATTAGCGATGCAACATTACCGCACCTTCCACGACCGTTTAGCCGCGTTCCCCTGCAAAGTGGAATACGTAAACCGATTCAAATCAACCAAACAAATCAACGAAACCCTAGCCCGCGTGGCGAGTGGCGAAACCGATATTTTGATCGGAACACACCGTCTCGTAAACAAGGACGTGCATTTCAAGCAATTGGGCTTGATGATTATCGATGAGGAACAGAAGTTCGGGGTGAAAGTAAAAGACCGTTTGAAAGAAATGCGGGTAGATGTGGATGTGTTGACGTTGACAGCCACTCCTATTCCTAGAACGCTCCATTTCTCTCTAATGGGAGCGCGTGATTTGAGTATTATTGCCACGCCTCCGCCCAACCGCCAGCCGGTTGAAACGAAATTAGTTGTCTTGTCTGATGAAATTTTACGCGATGGGGTAAGAGAAGAAATTAGTCGTGGAGGTCAAGTCTTCGTGGTCTACAACCGAATTGGAGAATTGGAAAGCATTGCGAACCGCATTTTGCGTTTAGTTCCAGATGCTAAAATCGCCGTCGCACACGGCCAAATGGAGGGCGACCAGCTCGAAAAAATCATGATGGGCTTCATCGAGGGCCACTACGACGTACTTGTTGCGACAAACATCATCGAATCCGGACTTGACATTCCGAATGCGAATACGATCTTCATTTTAAATGCCAATAACTTTGGGCTTTCAGACCTGCACCAAATGCGGGGTCGCGTAGGCAGATCCAACAAAAAGGCCTATTGTTATTTAGCCACGCCATCCTTAGCGAATTTAACCAGCGATGCGCGTAAGCGTTTGAGTGCCTTAGAGGAATTCTCGGATCTGGGCGATGGCATCAAAGTGGCCATGCGCGACTTGGATATTCGCGGTGCGGGAAACCTACTAGGCGCAGAACAGAGTGGCTTTATCAATGATTTGGGATACGACATGTACCACAAAATCCTGGATGAGGCGGTGCAAGAGTTAAAGGAAAATGAGTTCAGAAAACTGTTCGAAGTCGATTTAGAACAGGTGGCAGAAATGCTCAAAGTGGATTGCACGATCGAAACGGATTTGCGCGTATTGATTCCAGAAGAATATGTCCAAAGCATCTCCGAACGCCTCGCCCTCTACACACGTCTAGACGAAATCGAAGACGAAGAAACGCTCGCCGCCTTTATTAAGGAAATCAAAGACCGTTTTGGTGATTTACCAAACGAAGTTCAGGATATGATTGAACTGGTGAAGTGTCGTTGGAAGGCTCAGGTTTTGGGAATTGAAAAAATCCTCTTAAAAAACAATAACCTAAAGTTCCATTTCGTTTCATCAGAGTCCGCTCGACCGCTCGACCAAAGCCTCATTGTAAAGGTTATTTCGTTTGTCAATAACAAAAAGGGGCAATGTCAATTAAGAGAAAAAGCAGGAAAAATGATTCTCCAAATCGACAAGGTGAGTAGTATTCAAGAATTAAATACTATTTTAGTGGATATTTTAGGGTAATTAATACCTTTGTTAATTGATTCTATATTAAAGGAATATAAATGAGTACGAAATTAAGATTGATCCTAGGAGTGCTTAGCTGTGTGTTTTTACTCACTTCTTGCCCTAGCGGACTAAAGAACGGTAATCCGAACAGCCTGAAGGTGGGTAAGAAATCCACTGTAACGGGTTTGGCCTACAACAACAAAAAAGGCGGATTCCAAGTCAACAAATCCTATAAAGGACCTATTGTAGGGCCTAATTTGGTCTTCATCGAAGGAGGTCGCGTTACCCTAGGTGGTGGCGAGGAAGACGTGATGAAGCGCAATGACAACCGCCAGCGCACAGTCACGATTCAATCCTTCTACATGGATGAAACGGAGATCTCGAACCTACACTATTTAGAGTATTTAGACGCAATCAAGCGTGATTCAACCCTAAATGCGTACACCGCAGCCTTGCCGGATACGACGGTTTGGTTAGATGAATTAGCCTTCAACGATCCCTATGTAACGCATTATCTTCGTCACCCAGGTTTCCGTATGTACCCGGTAGTAGGTGTAACGTGGAAGCAATCGAATGACTATGCCGCATGGAGAACTGCCGTCGTTAATAAAAATGTGGCTTTCCCTAAGGGAAAACCTAGAAACCGGAAGAATCCGATTGCGAACATGGAGTCTGGGTTAATCTTGCCAGAATACCGTCTACCTACTGAAGCAGAATGGGAATATGCGGCGAAAGCGATGATCGGGACACAGCAAGAGGATGAAAATCAAGAAAATCAACGTATTTACCCTTGGGATGGACCTTCGATGCGACAGCCTTTTGGCAGAACACGAGGCCAAATGTTAGCCAATTACAAACGTGGACGGGGTGATTATTCAGGTCTTGCAGGTCGTTCAAATGACGGTGCCATGATTACAGCCGAAGTTTACTCTTACCCGGCGAATGATTTTGGACTTTATAACATGGCCGGAAACGTGAACGAGTGGACGATGGACACCTACCGCCCCTTAACGCTAGACGATGTAAATGATTTGAATCCAGCGCGTCGTAGTGAAGCACAAGATCCAGCGAAATTATATGACAAGGGTAATTCCTTGATTAATGATAATGCCAAAGTCTACAAAGGCGGCTCTTGGGCAGATGGACCTTATTGGTTGTCTCCAGGTACGCGTCGTTATTTAGATAAGGACGCCTCTTCGTCTACGATCGGTTTCCGTTGCGCGATGTTCGCTCCCGGAAAACCAACGAAGCGATAGGTTAACAACTCACTTTAAAGCAGCCAGCGCCAGGAAAGACAATTTCCCCGTGCTGGCTGCTTTTATTTTAGCCCCTGCCGCTAAAAAAGTCGCGCCCGTCGTCAGCGTATCATCCACTAGCAAAATTCTCAGTCCGTCCAGTTCGCCCGGTCGCAGCACTTCAAATACTTCCTCTAAGGTTTTATAGCGTTCCGCGCGATTCAACCCGATCAAGGAAGAAACCTGTTTCGTCCTTAGTAAATGCGTTTCAGACATGGGAATGCCAGATGCCCGCGCAATCCCCTTTGCCACACAAGCAGCTTGATTATAACCTCGTTCTTTTAGCCGAGAAGGATGTAGTGGCATTGGGATGAGCAAATCATACTCTTTAACCGAAAAGGACCGCCCCACACAACTCCCCAAATATTCGCCTAATCTTTCCTGCCCTTTGTACTTTATCTGGTGTAACAAATGTTGCACCTTCCCGCCCTCCGAAAACACATAATAGGCGTGCACGCGATCATACTCAATCAACCCGTCGAGCTTGTGAGAGATCCAATTAGGCTGTTCTAGGAATAATCCGGGGCTAGGTAGTTCGAATCGACAGCGGGTACAGATCCAATTTTCAGATCGAATAAGCACCTGATCGCAAGCAAAACAACATTTGGGATAAAGTAATTGTAAAAAGGCATTAATCATTTGGAAAAAACTTTTGTATTTAACTAAGTTTCAGTAATTTTGCACCCCTAAACAAGTACTCGAACGAGAATGTTGTCCAAGTACTTGATAATTAGCAAACGATTCAAAAACGGATTAAAAAAATCATTTCATAATTAACCTTTTAAAATGGCACGCGATTTAAAATTCACTAGAAACATCGGTATTGCTGCGCACATTGATGCGGGTAAAACCACCACTACGGAACGTATCCTGTATTATGCAGGGGTTTCCCACAAAATTGGTGAGGTACACGATGGTGCGGCAACAATGGACTGGATGGAGCAAGAGCAAGAGCGTGGTATCACGATCACTTCGGCTGCAACAACAGTAGGTTGGAAATACCGCGATCAAGATTACCACATCAACATTATCGATACTCCAGGTCACGTTGACTTTACAGTAGAGGTAAACCGTTCATTACGTGTATTAGATGGTCTAGTATTTTTATTCTCTGCGGTAGACGGTGTTGAGCCTCAATCAGAGACTAACTGGCGTTTAGCGAATAACTACAACGTAGCACGTATCGGTTTCGTTAACAAAATGGACCGTTCAGGTGCTGATTTCTTAAACGTGTGTAAGCAAGTGAAAGAAATGTTAGGTAGCTACGCAGTGCCTTTGCAATTGCCTATCGGAGCTGAAGAAGGATTCGAAGGGGTAGTTGACTTAGTTAACTTCCGTGGTATCAAATGGAACGAGGCAGATAAAGGAATGACATTCACTGAGGTACCTATCCCAGATGATATGTTAGAAGAGGCGACTGAATACCGTGAGAAATTATTAGAAGCAGTAGCTGAATTTGATGAATCTTTGATGGAGAAATACTTCGAAGATCCAGCATCTATCTCAGAAGATGAAATTTTAGCCGCTTTACGCGCAGCTACGATCTCTATGAAAATCGTTCCAATGCTTTGTGGTTCATCTTTCAAAAACAAAGGTGTTCAAACAATGTTGGATTATGTAATGGCAATCTTACCATCTCCGATGGACAAAGAAGGCGTTAAAGGAACTCACCCAGATACGGGCGAAGAAATTTTGCGCAAGCCAAGTGAGACTGAGCCTTTCGCAGCTTTAGCCTTTAAAATTGCAACTGACCCTTACGTAGGTCGCTTATGTTTCATCCGTGCTTATTCAGGTGGATTAGATTCAGGTTCTTATGTATTGAACAACCGTTCAGGAAATAAGGAGCGTATCTCTCGTATCTTCCAAATGCACGCGAACAAGCAAAACTCGATCGAGCGTTTAGGTGCTGGTGATATCGGTGCGGTAGTAGGTTTCAAAGACATCAAAACGGGAGATACTCTTTCTGATGAGAAACACCCTATCGTATTAGAAGCAATGGACTTCCCAGAGCCAGTTATCGGATACGCTATCGAGCCTAAGAAAACGGCTGATGCAGATAACTTCTCTAAAGCGATCACGAAGTTGATCGAAGAAGATCCTACGTTACAAGTTGAATCAAACGAAGAGACTGGCCAAACGATCATTAAGGGTATGGGTGAGCTTCACTTAGAGATTATCATCGACCGTATGCGTCGTGAGTTCAAGGTAGAAGTAAACCAAGGTGCTCCTCAAGTAGCTTACAAAGAGTCTTTAACTAAGACAACAGAACACCGTGAAGTTTACAAGAAACAATCAGGTGGTCGTGGTAAGTTTGCTGATATCGTATTTGAAATCGGACCAAGAGAAGATGACAAACCAGGTTTAGAATTCGTTAACAATATCGTGGGTGGTGTAATTCCTCGTGAATTTATCCCTGCGGTTCAAAAAGGTTTCGAAGAAGCAATGAAAAATGGTGCTTTGGCTGGATACCCAATGGATTCAATGAAAGTTCGTTTATTCCACGGTTCATACCATGATGTCGATTCAGATTCATTATCATTTGAATTAGCCGCTCGTATGGGTTACAAAGAATCAGCAAAACAAGCGGGTGCTAAGTTAATGGAGCCTATCATGGCTGTAGACGTAGTTACTCCAGACGAATATACTGGACCTATCACAGGTGACTTAAACCGTCGTCGTGGTATCATGAAAGGTATGGATTCTCGTCAAGGAGCTGTTATCTTGAAGGCTGATGTGCCTCTTTCTGAATTATTCGGTTACGTAACAGATTTACGTACGATGTCTTCAGGACGTGCAACAGCATCGTTAACGTTCTCTCACTACGAATTCGTTCCGCAAAACATCGCAGACGAAGTAGTTAAGAAAGCAAAAGGATTGTAAGATTCTTTGAAGATAGAGAAAAGCCCGAGCGAATTGTTCGGGCTTTTTTTATGCCAAAACCTCTCATCCTTCCCACGCTCAATTCATCCTCTCCCTTTATCTTTTGTCTAAAAAGAAGAATTGTTTCCTAGAATGGATGTATTTTTGAGTTCATTAATTTGATTGCTATGACTAAAATTATCGAGACCCAGTCCATTTCTAAACGATACGTGATGGGCGAAGAAGTGATTGACGCTTTAAAAGACGTTACCATCTCTGTAAACAAGGGAGAATATGTCGCTTTCATGGGTCCGTCTGGCTCAGGTAAATCAACCTTAATGAACATCGTAGGCTGCTTAGATACGCCCACTACAGGCAAATATATCTTGAATGGACAAGATGTATCTGAGATGTCTGAAAATGAATTAGCGGCCGTCAGAAACAAGGAGATTGGTTTTGTTTTCCAAACCTTTAACCTACTACCCCGCCAATCAGCCCTCGAAAACGTAGCCTTGCCTTTAATCTACGCGGGGTATTCTAAGAAAGAACGCACAGAGATTGCTTTAAGAACCTTGAAAGGGGTAGGTCTAGACAACCGCGCCTTACATAAACCGAACGAGCTTTCAGGGGGCCAAAGACAGCGTGTAGCCGTAGCTCGCGCCCTAGTCAACGACCCATCGATCTTGTTAGCCGATGAACCTACGGGTAATTTGGACACGAAAACCTCCTATGAGATCATGGATCTCTTCGATCAATTGCATAAAAAAGGCAACACCATCGTCATGGTTACCCACGAAGATGATATTGCCCAATATGCTCACCGCATCATTCGTTTGCGCGATGGCGTCGTAGAATCTGACATCATCAATACAAACGTTAGAAAGGTCGAAAAGATCTAAAACTTAATCCGATCCGTTCCGTAGGGTGCCCGTTGTGCTCTACGCAACCAAGTATTGGCTTCCGCATCATTCACAAAGTGTTCCTGCGTAGGATCCCAGTGTAATTTACGCGGCACTTTCATGGCCACGTGCGTGATCAAGCAAACCGTGCAAGCGCGGTGCCCAATCTCAATGGGAGATATCGGTTCCTTGCGCGATTCGATGCAATCTAACCAGTTCCCGTGTTGGTCATCTGAGTTATAGAGATGAATTTCCTTTTCGCCTATAACTGATTGCAATATCTTCGGATCAGACGCATCTAAGGCTTTCGATCGCACTTTCGCAGTCGGATCGCTTGGTGTCGCTGCATAATCGCCACGTGACACAAAAATCCAACCTTCAGATCCTTCGTAGCGAATACCGTTTTGATATCCTCCTGAAGTGTACATCGTGATGCCATTCGCATATTCTGCTTTCGACATAAAGTCACCATGTACATTCCAAAGTCCAGACTTAGGGAACTCCGCCACCGCCTCTACCGAGATGGGGCCTGTGTATTCCGTATCCATTCCCCAAGCTGCAGAATCATAATGGTGCTGACCCCAACCGGTAATCATACCCGCGCCAAATTGCTCCATACGCAACCAACCCGGGCGATCATATCCCTTTTGAGGATGTACGGCAATCTCCGTGTAAGCCATTTCAGGCGTAGAGCCTAACCACATATCGTAATTAAAACCTTTCGGTACTGGCATCGCTGGCGCTGGAGGTCCAGATGGATCCCCTGGCAAACCGATTTTAACGGTATGTAATTTACCGATGCGACCATTGCGCACTAATTCGGCGGCAATTCTAAACTGAGACGTGGAGCGCTGTTGCGTTCCCACTTGCAGAATTCGACCTGTTTTCTTGATCACGTTAGCAAGTTGACGGCCTTCGTGAATGGTCAGAGAGGTAGGTTTTTGCAAGTAAATATCTTTCCCCGCTAGGGCCGCTTCCATCGCTGGTTGTGCATGCCAAAAATCCGGCGTACTAATCATCACCGCATCAATGTCCTTATTCAAAAGCATCTCGCGGTAATCGTCATACATCTTCACATCGATGTAATTCGATTGACCTGTTTTCTTGGTGTAGTATTCTTCGACTAATTGCTTCGTCTCCTCGGTACGGTGGCGATCTAGATCGCAAACCGCCATGATACGCGCCTTGTCGTGCTTCCAAGTGCCTGGTAAATCATGAGTGCGCGCGATACGTCCGCAGCCGATTTGGGCGATGTTGATTTTATTGCTAGGGGCATCTTTGCCGCCTAAAACATTCGCTGGAACGATGGTAGGGAAGCCGAATGTACCCACGGCACCTAGTGCTAGGTTATTGATAAATTTTCTCCGTTTCATGCTTTGATCGATATGTTAGTTGCATTTTTTTGGGCAATTAAGGCTAATTCCGTAGACAAGAAACAATGGGCTTGCGTCATGGCCGTTTCGGTCCTATGTAAGACATCATTCACGAGTAATTCTCCATGCGGCAAGTTGACATCCTTGCAATCGATGTAAAGTGTTTCTTTATTCGTTACCACATATAAATGGCTTCCTGTTCCATGTGGAGAGGCTATGTCTGCATTTTTCCGTACTTCCATATAGCCATCTGTTCCTAAAATGGTCAATCTACCATCTCCCCAGGTATTTAACCCGTCAGGCGTAAACCAATCTACTCGAATATAGCCCGAACCTTTATTACTTCGAAGCATCAAATCTCCAAAATCCTGGAATTTAGGGTATTGTGGATGGTGGTGATTGGCGATTTGGGAAGCAACTACTTCTCCTTGCGTCGAACCCGTAAAATGTAAGAATTGATCTACCTGATGGGAAGCGATATCCGTGATAATTCCACCGTAATATTTCGTGTCAAAAAACCAATCAGGACGAGAATTCACACTCATTCTATGAGGTCCTGTTCCTAAGGTTTGCATCACTTTACCTATTTTTCCAGAGGCCACTAATTGGCTCGCAAGCTCGGTTGCTTTGTTTTCAAAACGCTCACTGAATGAAATCGAATAGATTCGCTTCGTTTCTTGTTGAACCTTACGAACCTCTGCTAATTGCTCCAAACTAATGATTCCTGGCTTATCCACCATATAATCTTTCCCATGCTGCATCACACGTATTCCTAAAGGAGCGCGTTCATTAGGCGTAATGGAGCTAAGCACTAATTTGATAGATGGGTCTTCTAAGACCTCGGCCTCACTCTTCACCAGCTTCGCTTGAGGGTAACGTTTCGCAAAATCTTTGATTAAATCGGGTTCCTTCGCATAGTAAGAGACAAACTCCCCGCCACCTCTTATGATGGAGTTCGCCATGGAATAGATATGTCCATGATTGATTCCCACCACCCCAAATTTCAAACGGGGTGCAATGATGCGTTCAGGTGTAGCGGGGGCAAAGGTTTTCGTGACGTCTTTAAAAGAACTAGGCAAAAAGGCCATACCGCCTAGCATACTTGCATTGTGCAAGAATTCGCGGCGATTCGAAGCATTCGTTTTCATTTCAATAGGTTTATTTACCTACAAAAGTAAAATTCTAGCTGAGATTACTGATAAATGGCCATAAAAAAAGCTGCTCATTTCTGAACAGCTTTCTTATTATATAAAAAATCTCAAACCTATTTTTTCTTCTCTTTAACACGAGCCGCTTTTCCTTGCTTACCACGCATGTAGTATAAACGTGCACGACGTACTTTACCACGACGTAATACTTCAATTTTGTCGATGTTTGGTGACAAGATTGGGAAAATACGCTCAACACCGATACCGTTAGAGATCTTACGAACTGTGAAAGACTCACCTGCACCAGAATTTTTACGTTGAATAACTAAACCTTGGAAAACCTGGATACGCTCCTTGTTACCTTCACGAATTTTAACGTGTACGTTAACTGTGTCTCCTGCAGCGAATTCAGGGTGTTCTCCTCTACGTGCTGCGTTTTCTTGCTCTACGAATTTAATTAAATCGCTCATCTGAACTAATTTTTATTTGATGATAATCAGCGCTTAGCGGCCCACTTGTGCATAAGATCGTCTGATTGGGGTTGCAAAGATAGGAAAAATATTTCTTTCCAAAAACATTTGCCTAGTTTTTACCTTTAATCAACTGCACAAAGGCAACGATCTCAGCACTAAGGTCTTTCGCCTGCGCGATCATCTTCACAAACGCACTACCAATAATAGCCCCAGAGGCGTTCTTAGAGGCTTTCACAAAGCTCTCGTGGTCCGAAATTCCAAAACCAATCAAACGTGGATTCTGTAAATTCATCGCAGCAATCCGTTCAAAATAAAGCTCTTGATCGGATGATATACCCGTTTTTGCCCCCGTCGTACTCGCAGAAGAGACCATATAAATGAATCCTTTCGAGACCGAATCGATGTGGCGAATGCGCTCGTCGTTCGTTTGTGGGGTAATTAACCGAATATTGAACAAACCGTATTTTTCAAAAATTTCGCGGTAAGACGCCTCGTATTCCACCATAGGTAGATCTGGCAAAATCAATCCATCCACGCCTACTTCCGCACATTTCGCGCAGAAAGCCTCCACACCATATTGTAAAACGGGATTTATATAACCCATCAAAAGAACGGGAACCGTAATGCTTTTACGCATATCCTTCAATTGCTCGAAAAGATGCGCCACGCTCATTCCTTGCTCTAAAGCAGCTTGATTCGATAGCTGGATCGTTTCTCCATCGGCCACTGGATCAGAATAAGGCATTCCCACCTCGATAATATCGACGCCACCCGCTTGAAGCGCGTTCAAAACCGTCATGGTATCCTCCAAGCGAGGAAAACCAGCAGTGGTATATACATTTAAAATAGGCTCAGTCGCTGAAGCAAAAAGGGCTGAAATTCTGTTCATCTTAGTCATTCAATTTTAAACGGTTTTGGTACGTCGCTAAATCTTTGTCCCCTCTTCCGGACACATTAACGACCACGATTTCATTCGGCTTAGCTTGCAATCTTTCGAATACGGCCAAAGCATGTGCCGTCTCTAAAGCGGGAATAATTCCCTCTAACTGGGAGCATTCCACGGCAGCCACTAGCGCCTCCTCATCCGTCACTCCAAAGAATGTCGCACGGCCGGATTCAAACAAATGCGCGTGCATAGGTCCGATTCCCGGATAATCTAAGCCGGCAGAGATCGAATAAGGTTCGATTACCTGGCCATCTTCGGTTTGCATCGATAAACTCTTGCTTCCATGCAAGACGCCTGGCTTTCCTAAGAAAGTCGTCGCTGCGGAATGACCTGAATTAACCCCGAGACCTGCCGCCTCCGCCGCGATCAATGCCGTGCGAGGCTCATCTAAGAAATGGTAAAAGGCACCCGCCGCATTAGATCCTCCACCCACACACGCAATCACGTAGTCTGGGTAATCACGGCCTTCTTTCTCTTGTAATTGAAAACGAATCTCCTCAGAAATAACCGCCTGAAAACGAGCGACCATGTCCGGGTATGGATGGGGTCCTACGACGGAGCCAATGATATAATGGGTATCAACTGGGTGATTAATCCAGTGGCGCATCGCCTCGTTTGTGGCGTCTTTCAAGGTTTTTGAACCGGAAGTCGCCGGAACTACCTGTGCACCTAACATCCGCATACGCGCCACGTTAGGAGCTTGTCTTTCAATGTCGATGGCACCCATATACACGATACATTCCATGCCCATCAAGGCACAAACCGTGGCTGTTGCCACGCCGTGTTGTCCTGCACCTGTTTCTGCGACGATTTTCGATTTCCCTAGGCGTTTAGCCACGAGGATTTGGCCGATCGTATTATTAATCTTGTGTGCCCCCGTGTGACACAAATCTTCGCGCTTTAAATAGATATTCGTGTTGTATTTCGTTGACAAACGCTCTGCCTTGAAAAGCGGCGTAGGACGACCCACGTAATCTTTTAACAAGGCGTGGAATTCTTCTTGAAAAGAGGGTTCCGCGATAATGTCTAAATAGCGGGAACGTAATTCCTCGACATTCGGGTATAACATTTCTGGAATAAAGGCCCCGCCAAAATTCCCGTAATACCCACGCTCATCTACATTAAATGACATAATCATAGCTGTTTTACTAGTTCTTTCACTTGCTCGACATCCTTGAATCCGGGACGTATTTCGAGTTTACTATTAAAGTCCAAAGCATATAAGCCCGGAAAATCCTTCACCTTTTCCACATCCCCTGACTGCAATCCACCTGCTAAAATATAGGGGATATCCAATTTATAATGCGTTAATAATGACCAATCAAAATGTTCTCCCGTTCCTCCTACCTGAGCCCCTTTCTTCGTATCAAACAAATAGAAATCAGGCTTGTCTGTCAGATCGAGATCTTTCGCTGAGCCCACACTGATCGCCTTGATAACCTGTAATCCGGCGGCTTGTAAGGCTTTTATTTCTGTTTGGCCCTCTTCTCCGTGTAATTGCACGACCGAGAATCCAGCATTTTTAGACAAGGCGATAATGTTGTCCGTCGTTTCGTTCACAAACACACCAACTGCCTTCGTTTTTGCTGGCAAAGCCGGGATGTCAAAATCAGGTCCTACGTAACGTGGCGATTTAGGTACCCAAATAAAGCCCATAAAGTCTGGCCCTAAAGCCGCTACTTCTTGGATGTTTTCTGGTTCCCGCATGCCACATACTTTCCACTTCATACCTAGTTAATAAAGTCGCTTAAGGCTTTTCCTGGGTTATCGGTCTTCATAAAGCTTTCGCCTATCAAGAAGCCGCGGTAACCGTAGGTTTTTAATTCTGTTATAATCTCCGGACCCGAAATACAACTCTCAGAAACCTTGACGAATTGGGATGGTATTTTGGATGCCAAAACTTTGGAAGCCTCCACATTTTGCTCCGAAAAATTCTTCAAATTCCGGTTATTCACACCTACCACGGAAATATAGTCTCCTAGCGAACGATCTAATTCTTCTTGATCGTGCACTTCCAGCAAGGTTTCCATACCTAATGAACGCGCTAGCGTTCCTAATGTTTTGATTTCCGCTGGACTTAAAGCCGCCGCGATTAAAAGCACCACGTCGGCGCCCATGGACTTCGCTTCGATGATTTGGTATTCATCGATCATAAAGTCTTTGCGCAAAATAGGCGTATTCGGATTCGTGCGACGTGCTAAATCAAAATCAGCATAGGTTCCTCCAAAGTAGGGCTCATCCGTCAACACCGATAAACAGGCTGCACCTGCCTCCACATAGCCTTTTGTCACCATATCCACGCTCATACGGTCGTTAATAATCCCCTTAGACGGGGATTTACGCTTGAATTCAGCAATCACTCCCGTGGAAGCCGGCTGAACTAAAGACATCGACAAGGAATGACAAGCGCGCGCGAAAAAACCCTGTTTTTCGAGCTGAGCAGTCGTGGTGCGCGCTTTACATGCGGCAACTTCCTGTCTTTTGGTGGCTATGATTTGGTCTAATATGCTCATCTTAATCCATTATAAATTTCTTGAAAGCCTGGAAAGCACGACCACTTTCTAGGGATTCTTTCGCTAAAGCATAACCTTCTACGAGGCTGCCCGCTTTACCTGCGACAAACAAACCTGCTCCTGCATTCGCTAAAACCGCTTGCGTTTGTGCGGGTGTGCCTTCGCGCTGCAATATTCTGTACAACATATTCGCTGATGCCTCCGCCGTAGAACCGCCAAACAATTCGGATTGTGCCACCACTTCGCAGCCAATATCCCCTGGATTGTAAATCGAAGCTCCATCTGGAGTCGTTAAACGGAAAGCAGAGGTTAACGAGATTTCGTCGTAACCATCTTCCGCATAAACGATACCGTATTGCTTGCCAGAACCGGCAAAAAATCCTTCGTACAAGGCGAACGCCTCAGGCGAATAGACGCCGGAGATTTGCTTGTTGACTTTGGCAGGATTCAATAAAGGTCCTAACAAATTGAAGAAAGTCTTCATCCCTAATTCCTTGCGGATAGGGCCCACGAAGCGCATCGCTGGGTGGAAAAGGGGTGCATGCAAGAAGCACATTCCCGCCGTTTCCATCTTGCGTTTCAAGATCTTCGGGTCATTGTTAAATTTCAATCCCAAAAACTCCAATACCGTCGACGATCCTACCGAAGAGGAAACGCCGTGATTACCGTGTTTGGCGATTTTTTGGCCGGCTCCCACAATGATGAAAGAGGAGGTCGTCGAAATGTTAAAGGTATCTTTCCCATCTCCCCCCGTTCCACACACATCCATCGCATCAAATTCCGACAAATCCACTGTGATGGCTAATTCCATCATGGCCGAAACGAATCCTTTCAGCTCATCCACTTGAATCGGATTGAACCAATAAGAGGATAAAAATGCGGCGATTTGACTTGGATTGATCTCTCCTTGCCCAATACGCAGCAATATCTCTCTTGCCTCGTTTTCTGATAATGCTTCTCCCGCTGCCCGTCTATTTAATATATTCTTCATTTTTATTTCATCCAATTTTTAATCATTTGCAATCCATGCTGCGTTAAAAACGCCTCCGGGTGGAATTGCACCCCGCGCACATCGTATTTCGAATGCGCCTCCGCTAACACAAAACCCTTGTCATCTTGCGCCGTGATCTTTAGCTCGCTTGGCATCGTCGAAGGAACTACCGTCCATGAGTGGTAGCGGCAAACTTCGAAACGGGAGGGAATATCTAAGAACAAGCGTTCTGTCGGATCCGTCACCACACATTCCGTGGTCACGCCATGCAACACCTCACCCATATTGCTTAGTTGAGAGCCAAAAGCCTCCGCAATCGCCTGATGACCCAGGCAGACACCAAGAATTTTTTTGGTCGACTTATATTCCTTCAATAAATCCATCATAATCCCTGCTTCCGACGGAATCCCTGGACCCGGCGACAACAAGATTTGATCGTATTTACCCACTTCCTCCAGGGAAATTTTATCATTGCGAAACACGTCCACCTCTGCGCCTAATTCCTTTAATAGGTAGACCAAATTGTACACAAAGGAATCGTAATTATCTATCACTAAAACTTTCATATCCTAGGCTAAGTTTTCTGCCACCTCTAACGCTCTGCGCAAGGCTGCCAATTTGTTGTGTATTTCTTGCATCTCACTTTCCACCACGGACTTCGCGACTACACCCATTCCGGCTTGGAAAAATAAGGTATCTCCTTTACTCAAAAACGTTCGAATCGCGATGGCGTGATTGAAATTGCCCTCGAAATCCATAAATCCGATCGCCCCACCATAGATAGCCCGATTTGTGGGCTCCAAACGGTTAATAATCGTCATCGCATTGTGCTTAGGCGCACCACTTAAAGTACCTGCCGGGAATGTATCCGCCACCATTTGCAAGGGATTCACCCCCTTTTGCAAATGCCCAGTCACTTTAGAAACTAAGTGAATCACGTGCGAGAAGAATTGAACCTCCTTGAACGTCTCCACTTTTACATTATCTGCCGAACGACTTAGATCGTTTCTGGCTAAATCCACTAACATCACGTGCTCCGCCGATTCTTTCGGATCCGCTATCAAGGCCTGTGCTAACTCGGCATCGCGTGCATCATCGCCCGAACGTCTAAACGTACCGGCAATCGGATGAATCTCTGCGACCGAACCCTCAATCTTAATTTGCTTCTCAGGAGAGGCTCCAAAAATCCGGTATTCCTCATAATCAAAATAGAACAAATACGGCGATGGATTCACCGAGCGTAATGCGCGGTAGACCTGAAAATCATCGCCTTGGAATTTTTGGGCAAAACGTCTAGAGGGAACGATTTGAAATACATCTCCTCGCAAACAGTGTTTGATGCAGATGTTAACAATTTCGCGTGTTTGGTCCTCGGTTAAATTACTCACCTCTTCCCCTTGACGAGCAAAAGACGCAGTCGCATAATGCGGCATGTCTAACAGGTAAGTAATGGTGTCAAAGGAAGGCTCAGAACCATCGTAGCTGTGCGCGTAGAGGCTCATTTGGTTGTTAAAATGATTCACCGCCACTACATAACGGTACACATAATAACGGATAGAGGGAATTTCTGATTCGGGATTTTTGGCCTGAATATCGATATCCTCGAAATAGGTCACCGCATCATAGGAGATATGGCCAAAAAGTCCATTCGCCATGGGCGAATCTCCCTTTTCTTTCTTGAAATCAAAGCGATCCGCAAAACTCTTCAACGCCGCTACCGCATCCTGGCGATTCGCTAAGGTGAAATTCTCCTGCGTTCCGTCTGGAAAAGTTTGTGTGACTTTCGAATCCGTTAACTCGAAGCGCGCCACGGGATCAAAGGCAATGTGCGAAAAGCCATGCTCTTTACCGTGGTAATCTGCCGATTCTAAAATGACAGAGTTCTTATAGTTTTTGCGAATCTTCAAAAAGATTCCGATTGGCGTCAATGTATCTGCCAAAAGTGTTTTCCGTGAAGTTCGTATATTTATGCTAGACATGTTTCAAAGGGCAAAATTAATAAAAAAAGGCTTACTGTTGAACAGCAAGCCTTTAGTAAACATATCATGTACACACAGCGAAACTGTTCAGGGATTGTTATCCTTGCCACCAGTTTTTGTTGTATGTTGCTTTTGTCATTGTATTGTTATTTGATACAAATGTAGAGTGAAATCTGTAAAATCAAAATTTTAACCGATCAAATCCCACAAATTTCCATATAAATCGGCGAATACGAGCACTTTACCATACTCTTCCTCACTTGGACCACGTACAATTGTAATGCCCTGCGCAATCAAATTCGCATGATCTTTTTCAAAATCATCCGTATGCAAAAACAAAAATACGCGTCCTCCGGTCTGATTTCCTACTCTCGATTTTTGTTCGTCCGACGCCGCTTTTGCCAGCAATAATTGACACGAACCTTCGCCAGATGGTTGAACTAGTACCCAACGTTTGACATCACTCAAAACCGTATCTTCCACTAAAGTGAAACCCAATTTTTCCGTGTACCAAGCGATGGCTTCGTCGTAATCGGCTACCACGAGGGCGATGTGCATGAGGCGGTGGTTCATAAGTAGTCGGGAGTCGCTAGTCGATAGTCACTAGTCAGTGGCTGGGTTTTATTTTAGTTTTCGTCGCGGCCTACGAAGTTAAACGGTGAGATTAATTTCAATTCTGCCTTGATCGCATCCGAAACGGCTAAGCCGTCAATAAATGCGTGGAAAACAGCTTGGTCAATCTTACCGTGGTGACGTGTCAAATCTTTCAATGCCTCGTAAGGCTTAGGGAAAGCTTCGCGACGCAATACCGTTTGGATTGCCTCCGCAATGACCACCCAGTTATCTTCTAAATCCTGTTGGATTTTGCTATTGTTCAATTCTAACTTACCTAAACCGCGTTGCAAGGAATTCAAAGAAATCACGACGTGCGCCAAAGGCGTTCCCACATTACGTAATACCGTCGAATCTGTCAAATCACGTTGTAAACGAGAGATCGGAAGCTTCGCTGACAAGAATTCAAAAAAGGCATTCGCCATGGCTAAATTCCCTTCCGCGTTTTCAAAGTCAATCGGGTTTACCTTGTGAGGCATCGCCGATGAACCAATTTCTCCTGCTTTAATTTTTTGCTTGAAATAGCCCATCGAGATGTATTGCCAAATATCTCTGGACAAGTCAATCAAGATCGTATCTAAACGCTTTAAGCCATCGAAATAGGCTGCTAAATTATCGTAATGCTCTATTTGAGTCGTGTATTGACTACGTTTAATGCCTAAATCTGCGTGCAATTTAGCAGCGAATTGCGGCCAATTGATCTCTGGGAATGACACCTGGTGCGCATTGAAATTACCCGTTGCTCCGCCAAATTTACCCGTAAACGGCACTTGCGCTAACAGGTCTAGTTGACGATTCAAACGCTCCACAAAAACCTTGATTTCTTTTCCTAAACGCGTAGGAGAAGCCGGTTGTCCGTGGGTATGCGCTAACAAAGGAATCTCTTTCCACTCGGTTGCATAAGCGTCTAAAGTCGCCACCACTGCCTGGTAAGCAGGCAAAATCACCTCGCGATGAGCTTCAGCGATCGATAATGGAATCGCTGTATTGTTAATATCTTGAGACGTTAGGCCAAAGTGGATGAACTCCACAAAGGGGCTCATATCTCCAGGTAAGGCTAACATACGGTCTTTGATAAAATACTCTACCGCCTTCACATCATGGTTTGTCACCTTTTCTGTGTCCTTGATCCACGTCGCATCCGCTTCCGTGAAATTCGTGTACATGGAACGTAATGCCGCATAATGTTCCTTAGGGAAGCCTTTTAATGGGGCCAAAGGAATCTCGCACAACGCAATAAAGTATTCGATTTCAACGCGCACCCGGTATTGGATCAATCCAAATTCAGAAAAATAAGGAGCTAGTGCGGCGGTTTGTTTGCGGTAACGACCATCAACCGGAGAAATGGCAGTCAATAAATTTAATTCCATGCGATCTTATCAAAGCACAAAGGTACAACAATTTAAAAATTATCCGTAATTTCAAGCATGCTAAGTCCTCGCTACCTTTCCATCCTTTTAGCCTTTGTCATCGCAGGGGTGGCAACCGCTTTCATTTCATTTCTTCCGCACTCTGATTCTGCTACCCTTTTCGTCGCCTTTATCAGCGTATTGATTTTTGGATCCATCTTGATCTTTTTTGCCTTAGACAACCTCGTTTTCAAAGAAGTCAATGAGTTATATGACCAAATCAAGCAGATAAAAAAGAAGAACTTCCCCTTAATATCGCGTAAGCAGTTAGTCCAAAAAGAGAACCCCATCGAACTCTTAAAGAAAGAACTAACCGCCTACGTTTCCACCACGGAGGACGAAGTAAAGGAGTTGAAAAAAGCCGCGGTTTACCGCCAAGAATTTTTGGCAGACGTATCCCACGAACTTAAAACACCCATTTTCGCCGCACAAGGATTCGTTCACACCCTTTTAGACAATCCGGACGAAACACCAGAAATACGCCAAAAATTCCTCGAAAAAGCAGCCAAAAGTTTAGACGGCCTGGATGTTTTAGTACAAGATCTATTAACCGTTTCTAAAATTGAAACCGGTGCCATTAAAATTGAAAAGAAACGCATCAACCTTAGACCCCTAATCGAAGACATCTTTGATCAATTAGAAGGCAAAGCAAAAAAGCGTGGGGTCTCCTTACAGTTAATTTGCACAGATACAGCCATCGATGTGAAAGCCGATGCTCAGCGTATTCAACAAGTATTGGTTAATCTAATCGACAATGGAGTCAAATACGGTAATCAAGACGGGAAAGTGACTGTTACCATTGAAGACCGCAAAAAGGCCTACTTGATCACAGTCAAAGATAATGGCCCCGGAATCCCTGAAAAGCACTTACCTCGTATTTTCGAACGATTCTATCGAATCGACAAAAGCCGCACCAAACTCAGCGGCGGAACTGGCCTTGGCCTTTCTATCGTAAAACACATCGTCCAAGCACACGGCAGTAAGATTACGGTGCTTTCGAAGGTAGATAAGGGGACGAGTTTTAGCTTTAAGCTGGAGCGAGCGATTTAAAAAAAGGCCGTGGCCTTTTTTTATCAAAGCACAAAGTACAAAGCAAAAAGAACAAAGGAGGAATACAAAAAGGGACGCGCTGCGTCCCTTTTTGTATGAATTCAGAAATAAAATTTAAATGGTGAATGGTGAATGGTAAATGGTGAATGGTGAATGGTAAATAAATACACAAAATTTCCTAGCTCTTCAGTAAGGTTTAAAAGGACTTTTTACGAAAATTATGACGTAGGCCATTTTTGCATTTTTTACCAAGAGTTTAAATTTTTTATTGTGGCGATAAAATATGACGTAGGCCATTTTTAGCCACAATAAAAAAATTAAACCGCCCCTTCAGTCAACCTCTCCGCATTCTCCGCTATCCTCAATTGCTCGATAAAATCACCAATTTCGCCGTCCATCACGACAGGAAGATTATAAACGGTTAAGCCGATCCGGTGATCCGTTACGCGGCCTTGAGGGTAATTGTATGTTCTAATTTTGTCCGAACGGTCTCCTGTCCCTACCATCGACTTGCGATTTCCGGCGATCTCCGCGTTGCGTTTCGCTAATTCAATTTCATATAAACGAGAACGTAAAACCGTCATCGCTTTGTCAAAGTTCTTGATTTGAGAACGTTCATCCTGGCATTGCACCACTAAGCCAGATGGAATGTGGGTCACACGAACGGCTGAATAGGTTGTATTTACAGACTGACCACCCGCTCCAGAAGAACAGAAGGTGTCCTTGCGGATATCGTTCATATTGATTTGAACGTCTACCTCATCAGCCTCAGGCATCACAGCCACGGTAGCTGCGGAAGTGTGGATACGGCCTGCTGATTCCGTTGCTGGAACACGTTGAACGCGGTGAACACCTGATTCAAATTTCATTTTGGCATATACATCTTCGCCCTGAACGGACGCGATAATCTCTTTGTAACCACCTGCGGTACCGTCGGTGAAGTCCATGATTTGGAACGTCCAACCCATTTTCTCCGCGTAACGC
Organism: Aquirufa antheringensis; assembly: GCF_004307425.1. Classification (GTDB taxonomy): domain Bacteria; phylum Bacteroidota; class Bacteroidia; order Cytophagales; family Spirosomataceae; genus Aquirufa; species Aquirufa antheringensis. Next base: position 43,714 of record NZ_SEWZ01000001.1, on the reverse strand, counting down.
TGGTACATGCGGAAGATATCTCCGGCAAAAATCGATGCCTCATCACCACCCGCTCCGGCGCGAACCTCGAGGATACAGTCTTTGGAATCGTTCGGGTCACGAGGGATTAACATCTCCTTTAGAACCTCCTGCATTTCTTTTTCTGCTGGAACTAATTCTTCTAATTCCGCCTTCGCCATGTCGCGAAAATCCTCGTCTTTTTCTGTAGCGATCACTTGTTTCGCCTCCTCGATGGAGCCTAATAAGTTTTGGTAAGCCAAATACTGATCTACAATCTTCTGCAAATCCTTGTATTCTTTACTCAAGGTCTTGAATTTCTTCAAGTCAGACACCACTTCTGGCATCGCAATTTGTTGTTCTACTTCTAAAAATCGTTCTCGGATGGCCTCTAGCTGCTCCAGCATAACATGTTGGGTTAAAAAAATCGTTGCAAAGATAGTAATTAAATTCATTGCCCTTTGCCCTAGTTTCGAATACCTTTGTGGACATCCCCTAATTCTATGAAATACGTAACCCTACTTTTTGCCCTTTTTGCTGTATCAGCTTGCGATTTTACAAAACGTCTAGATACCGCAGCGGTGGTTAAAGAGATGAAATCCAAACAAGTGAAGCGCGTTTTACCTCAGGATGTCGTCAATCAGGTGGATACCTGGGGGCAGGAAATTCAGGCTAAAAAAACCAGCAAGTTGGATAGTGCGACGAAGGCACTTCAGATTTCAATTCGCGTAGGCGCTCCTGTGTCACTTAAAGCGTCATTTAAAGATGCGAAGATGATCCAGATAATGGATGCCTTGGATTATTCGTTAAGCCAAAAGCAGGTCATCCCACCTTCTATCCAAAAAAATACCGCTGGCGACAGCTTGTACTATTTTTACCCGACAGAATCAGGCAAAATTACCGTCCTGGGATTCGCAAAAAACATCGTGATTCAAAACATGGACCGCCCCTTGATTAAATAAGATTACGCTCTAGAATCTGATTTATTTGAAAATTCACTTCACGTAAATGAGGATCCGAAATTTCCTTCGAAAGTGGCTTACTGGTGAAGAAAGCCTGTACATGTTGCTGGACTAGTCCGTGTAACAAACTAGGTTCTAATTCAATTGATTGCAATAATTCTTGAGCGTGGGACCACAGGTTTTGGGTTAATACACCAGCCAATAGCATCGCCTTGTGTATCTTTTTACGTTCTTCCCCATTCACTAAGTACATTGCATCCGTGATGTCTTTTGCCAAGGCTACTAACGTATTTTGCGTCTCTTCTACCATCACTTCTAGGCAGATAGGCATCTGATCTAGTTTAATACGACGACCTGATTCCAAATGTTGTACTGGAAAAAACACCCCCATTTGATTCGTGCTTTCGCGCGATGGATCGTATAACAAATTAGCCTCTGCCAGCGAGAATGTACCACTAACCAAGATTAGTGTCGCGTATTTGGGCAATAATAATTCCTTCAATACTTCTGGGTATGCCGATTCTGGGACACAAAGAAAAAAGACGGTGGCTGCGGATTCCGAAAAATCTAAATCTTCGTGCACTTTCGCATTGTATAAATAGGAAACGAGGTCTTTTGCCTTGGAAGGCTCTCGACTGAAGACTTCTTGAACAGAATTTCCGGCATTTTCTAAGGCCTTTGCGATGTGCCAGGTAACGTTTCCTGCACCGATAAACGATATTTTAAAACTCATGTGGTGGTCTCCAGTTTAGCCCCAACGAACGGCGCCCATTGTTGATCCAAAATTCCAGAAAAATTTCGCAAAAACATAACAAAAGATGGCCTAAATGGCTGGCGCGCTAAAACCATTCCCGCTTCTTCTGGCGTCATATAGCCTTTCTTCGAATTGCAATACTTGCACGCAGTCACTAAATTATCCCAGGAAGTGCGCCCCTGACGTGATTTGGGCAATACATGATCCATCGTCAAGAAATCTTTCGAACCACAATATTGACAGGTATGATTGTCCCGCTTCAAAATATTTTGGCGATTTAACATCACCCCTTTAAAAGGAAAATAGACATAACGCTGCAAACGAATGACGGATGGGTAGGGAAACGTTTTCGAAACAGAATGCAATTTAGCGGTGGTGGATTCCGCCACTAATTCTGCCTTATTGAGGTAGACCAAAAGAAAGGCCTTCGGCATCGAACAAATCGTCAACGCACTGTAATCTTGATTCAAAACCAACACTTTCTGAGCCATAGACAAACGGATTTAATTTGCTCAACAATTTAAAAAATAATCGACTGAAAATGAAGCGCATAGCGTGGCTTTTTTGTTAAGAATTCCCGGAATTAGGTCCTATTTCGTAGATTTGCCTAAATGAATCAAATGCCTATGCCTTCTTTATTGGAAAAAATCAAGCAGCTTTCCGCTGAAATTACCCCCGAAACCCTAGTTAATCGCCACCACATTCACGCGAATCCAGAGCTTTCGTATCAGGAATTTCAGACGCAGGCTTACATTTTAGAACAACTAGAGCGGATGGGTATTCAGGCCAAAAAAATTGCCAATACCGGCCTCATCGCCGAAATCAAAGGAAAAAATCCGGACAGTAGAGTTGTAGCGCTTCGTGCTGACATGGATGCCCTTCCTATTTTGGAGACAAACGACGTTCCCTATAAATCTAAAAATCCTGGCGTCATGCACGCCTGCGGACATGATGTACACACCGCTTCCCTATTAGGAACGGCTCACATTTTACAACAGGTCCGCGGAGAATTCGAAGGAACGATCAAATTACTCTTCCAACCAGCAGAAGAAAAAGCCCCAGGCGGCGCCAGCATCATGATCAAAGAAGGCGCCCTAGAAAACCCAAAACCGGCAAGCATTTTTGGCCAACACGTGGCTACCAACGTGCCTGTCGGAAAAATCGGCTTCCGCGAAGGCATGTACATGGCCAGCACGGATGAATTATATATCAAAGTGATCGGTAAAGGGGGCCACGGCGCCATGCCAGACGCCTGCATAGACCCCATTGTCATTGCTTCCCACATCATCGTGGCAATGCAACAAATCATCTCCCGAAACAAAAACCCAAAACTTCCATCCGTTTTAACTTTCGGCAAAATTGAAGGCCTAGGAGCCACAAACGTCATTCCAGACGAAGTGAACATCGCAGGCACTTTCCGGGCAATGGATGAAACCTGGCGCGCTGAAGGATTAGAAAAGATGAAAAAACTCGCCGAAGGCATCGCAGATGCAATGGGCGGACGTGCCGAATTCGAGGTCTTAAAAGGGTACCCTTTCTTACAGAATAACCCTGAGCTTACGCGTCGCTCGAAAGCCGCAGCCATCGAATATATGGGAGCTGAAAATGTCGTTGATCTTGATCTCTGGATGGCAGGCGAAGATTTCGCTTTCTACACACACCATGTAGATGCGTGTTTCTACCGTTTAGGCGTACGTAATGACGAACGCGGCATTACGAGTGGGGTGCATACGCCCAGTTTTGATATAGATGAAAAAGCCTTGGGAATTGGGCCGGGTTTAATGGCATGGTTAGCGATTTCGGAATTGTCTATTTAAAATTTTAAGGGAAGCAAATCGAAAATGTCGTTACACAAATATTTTCTGATTTGCTTCCCTCAAAATATTTAAAACATAAACCTCCTCGCTCTCTTCGATTATTCTTAGAGGTATTTCAAAACCTTAAGCAACATCCACTTCTTTTCTCTTCTCTATACTCTCTTATTTCTACTCTCTAAATCGATTCAGCGAGAATAAGCTAGTTCTAAAAATCATTCACCATTTACCACTTACCATTCATCATTATCTCTTCTCTATACTCTCTTATCTCTACTCTCGTTTATTCTTTATGCTTTATGCTTTAATTTTTTTGAGAAGAGATGTAGACGAGATTTCGTTTATAATATTTGGGTAAAAAATTATTGCGCAGCACAATTTTGACCCAAATATTATAAAGGAAATTCCAAAGGATCTGGCCACCTGAATTCATAATTCAATTCGTCGCAGATTTTATCGCCCGAAACTATTTTGCCCCCTAAACAAGAAATGGAATAATCCCAATAGCCGGCTGGCATTCCGCGACGTTCAATGTCGTTTTCGCCTACTTCTCCTTTCGTCGGATGAATAGGAGCCACTATGTTGTAAATACCTGAATCAATTTTCTCTGCGGCTAGGGCAATTAAAGCTACCACATCATCTTTGTGCACATAATTGATCGGGCAATTTGCGCCGTCATTGCGTTTGCCAGAGAAATATTTGGCTACGTAGCGATCTCCACCCATAAGGCCTGCTAGACGCAAGATGACAGATGGGATTTTCGAGGAGGAGACGATGGCTTCGGCTTTGGCCATTAACGAATCTTCATTGATTCCCGACTCTTCATCGACTGTATCAGACACGTTTGAGTAGACCGAAGTCGATGAAAGGAAAATGAGCTTCTTAGCTGACCCTACTGGCAAATTATCTACCCAATCTTGCAAAATTGCGAGATAGGTTTCTTCTGCATTTTTCTTGCGGCGTGGAGGAATGGCCCAAATTTGGACCTCTGAATCATTTATGGCAGACCAATTTTCTGCTGGCATGTCGGGTTCTGCTCTGAAATCCAAGACCTTGATCTTCGGATGAGCGGCTTGCTGATGAACACTGGAAGCTGAAACACGCACATCGAAGTCCGCTAAAGCCAGTTTAAATGCCAATGGTGCGCCTACCCAACCGCCCCCGTAAATACTTATCGTCTTTTTCATGTAATTTTGCACCTTTGGAACAATTGAATCGCAAAGATAGTTTAAGTGCTATGAATAAAATGTTTTTTGTGCCTTTTATCAGTATTGTGTTAATCGCGTTAGACTATTACGTTTGGATGGCGGTCAAAACCGCTTTTCGAAATGCTAAACATAGCCTGCAAAACACGGCAAAATATACCTTTTGGGGATTTACCATCTTCATTTTACTCGGTATTATTTCGTACAATGCCCTTCCATTACACGCTTGGAAAAATGAAATTCGGATCACCTTTATGGCGATCGTGATGATATCGGTTATCACTAAACTGTTTATTATTATCTTCTTATTGTTAGAAGATATCACCCGTTTCTTCCGTTGGGGGACAAAAAAAGTATTAAAGAAAGACCCTAGCGCCATCAGTCGTCACGAGTTCTTGTCCCAAGCGGCTTTGGCGGTGGGAGCGGTGCCTGCGGCGACCTTTGCCTTTGGCATTATTTCAGGCGCCCACGACTATACAGTGGAACACATTCCGCTAAAAATCAAAGGTTTGCCCTCTGCCTTTAAGGGTCTTAAAATTGCCCAAATTTCCGATATCCATACGGGGTCATTCTTCAATAAAACCGCCGTTAAAGGGGGTGTGGAGATGCTAATGCGCGAAAAAGCGGATGTGGTTTTCTTCACAGGGGACTTAGTCAATAATGAGTCCAAAGAGGTACAGAACTACTTCGACGTGTTCAATAAGGTCAAAGCTCCCTTAGGCGTTTTCAGTACCTTAGGGAATCACGACTACGGAGATTACGTGCGATGGAATAGCCCGGCAGCGAAAAAACAAAACTTACAAGACCTTATGAAAGCCCATGAATTGATGGGCTGGGATCTCTTGATGGACGAACATCGTTTCCTAGAAGAATCAGGCGAAAAATTAGCCATCATTGGTGTCCAAAACATCGGATTAGGCCGTTTCCCTTGGTATGGCAACTTAGAGAAAGCGCACAAAGGAACAGAAGAGGCTTCGGCCAAACTCCTTTTATCGCATGACCCGACCCATTGGAATGCGGAAGTAACAAAGAAATATAAAGACATCGATGTGGCTTTTGCGGGCCATACACACGGCACACAATTTGGTGTTAAAATCGCCGAAATGCGCTGGTCTCCAGCTCAATATGTCTACAAACAATGGGCTGGCTTGTACCAAGAAGGAGAACAACAAATCTACGTGAATCGCGGATACGGCTATTTAGGGTATCCAGGTAGAGTGGGGATGCCGCCGGAAATATCAGTGTTTACGTTGGGGTAGTCGATAGTCGCTAGTCACTAGTCGATAGTCGATAGTCGATAGTCACAAGTCGCTAGTCGCTAGTCACTAGTCGATAGTCGATAGTCACAAGTCGATAGTGAATAGTTAAAATAGCCAAAGCTTGCTGACATTTTTACCAGGGCTATCGACTATCGACTAGCAACTAGCGACTAATTTTTCATCTGCCGCCTTGCCTTTGTCTAAAAAAAAGCTAAATTTGCATCCCAATTAATTGGTTTCGTGGCCGAGTGGCTAGGCAGAGGTCTGCAAAACCTTCTACAGCGGTTCGAATCCGCTCGAAACCTCTAAAAACCTTCCAAACCGGAAGGTTTTTTTATGCCCATACACTAGATACAATTTTATCTAAAAATAATTCAATTAATGTCCTGAAGCGTTATTTTGAAAAATTCTAAATAATAAATCCGATTAAAAAAATACAAAAATTGAATAGAGAATTAATTGTTTCCTAAAAAATCGAATTGTAGTTTTGCGGACTGAATTAATATGAGAAAATCTATATTTATGTGTTGCAAAAAATTAACTCTCGTTAAGTTTCTATTTTCCTTCTTATTCTTAATTGCTTCAACGACAGCAATGCTCGCACAGGATGCAGCAGAAGGCGAAACACTATTTAAAAACAACTGTGCGGCTTGTCACGCATCCACTGATGAAGTTTTGGTAGGACCTGGTTTAAAGGGAATTAGCGAGCGTCGTCCGATCGAATGGATCGTTAAATGGGTACACAATCCACAAGCAGTAATCGCTTCAGGAGACAAGTACGCAAATGACTTGTACAATAAGTTTAATAAGGCTGCGATGACACCTTATCCAAACTTCTCAGAGGCGCAAATCAAAGGAATTATCGCATACATCGATGCTTCTAATGCAGCTCCAGCGGCTCCGGCAGCAGGTGCAGCTCCAGCAGCAGGTGCGGCGGCTCCGGCGGCTCAATCGTCTGGAGGAATGATGGAAGTGCTATTAGTAGGCTTATTGATCATTATGGTCATCGTATTAATCGCCTTACTTTCGATCGTTAATTCATTAAGCAAATTATCGAAGGCAGCTGAAGCAGATCCAAGCAAGTCTTTTTTCGAAAGAGTATCGGAGAATGCTAAGTCTTTAGCAGCTAATTCTGCGGTAAAGACAGGAATAATTGTTTTGGTCTTATTATTAGGTGGTAAAGCAACGATTGACGCAGCCTATGGTGTAGGTATCCACCAAGGATATGCACCAGAGCAACCGATTAAATTTTCGCACAAATTACACGCAGGTCAATACCAAATCAACTGTAACTATTGCCACACAGGTGTTTACGAAGGCAAAGGAGCTAACGTTCCATCGGCAAATATTTGTATGAACTGCCATAATGCGATCAAGCGTGAGTCTCCAGAGATTCAAAAAATCTACAAAGCGTTAGAAAAAGACGAACCTATCCAATGGGTGCGTGTACACAACTTACCTGATTTGGCCTACTTCAACCACTCACAACACACAAACGTAGGTGGCTTAGAATGTAAAAACTGCCACGGTGAGATCGAAAAAATGGAAGTAGTAGAGCAACGTTCTTCTTTAACGATGGGTTGGTGTATCGATTGCCACCGTCAAACAGACGTGAATGCAAAAGGTAACGCTTACTACGACAAATTAGTAGAGGTTCACAACAAGGACAGCAAAACTCCTTTGAAAGTGCAAAACATCGGTGGCTTAGAATGCTCTAAGTGTCACTATTAATAGAAATAAAATAGATTCAATTTTAGTCTGAATAAGAAAGATTATATGGAAAATTCGAACAAGAGGTATTGGAAAGGGATTGAGGAGTTAACCAATGAGCCATCGTTTGTCAAAAATATCCACAATGAGTTTGGCAATATGCCATCTGAAACGGATGCTAAAGGAGATTCTTTAGTAGATGGAGCAGGGACTCATCGTCGTGATTTTCTAAAGATGTTAGGTTTTGGAGTAGCGGCTGTTTCTTTAGCAGCTTGCGAGTCTCCGGTAAAGAATACCATTCCTTACTTGAACAAACCTGAAGATGTAGAGCCTACAATCGCTAACTGGTACGCGTCTACTTACACAGACGGAGGCGACTATGCTTCTATCTTAGTAAAGACACGTGAAGGTCGTCCGATCAAAATCGAAGGAAACAAATCATCGTCTATCTCGAAAGGTGTTCTTTCAGGTCGTGCGCATGCCTCTGTTTTGAGTCTATATGATAATGAAAAATTAAAAGGCCCTCAAGCTGCTGGCAAAGCAACGGATTGGACGTCTTTAGATAAAGATTTCACTGCGAAATTAGCTGAGGTGGCTGCCAAAGGTGGTCAAATCCGCATCGTTTCTAATACCATCCTTTCTCCTACTACGAAGAAAGTGATTGCAGATTTCGCAGCGAAATACCCAACAACACAACATATTACGTATGACGCAAACCCAGCTTATGGTTTAACACAAGCACACGGTGGCGTTTTACCTAACATTGATTTCAGCCAAGCAAAAACAATTGTTTCTGTAGGTGCTGATTTCTTAGGTTCTTGGATTGCTCCTACTGAATTTGCTGCACAATGGGCGATCACTCGCCGTGTTAGCTCTGAAAAAGGAGGCAAAAAAGATATGTCTCGTCACTACCAATTCGAGACCATCCTTTCGAATACAGGTGCGAATGCAGATTACCGTGCATCTTACAAACCATCACAAGAAGGTTTAGTAGCGGTTGCCTTATACAACGCGGTGGCTAAATTAACTGGAGCTGCGACTATCGCAGGTGCATCGGTTAAAGTAGATCACTTAGAGAAAGCAGCGAAGGATTTAGTCGCTTCTAAAGGAGCTTCTATCATCGTAGCAGGTTCGAATGACCCAGAGGTTCAAAAAATTATTGCTGCTACAAACGCTTTAGTAGGCGCTTATGGCACAACGATCAATACTGGCTTAGCTGTTAACTACCGTCAAGGTAACGACATGGCAATGGCTAACTTCATTAAAGAAGCAGGTGCGGGTTCAATCGCAGCCGTTATCTTCTACAATGCAAACCCAGTCTACAACCACCCAATGGGTGCCGCTCTAGCAGCTGCTCTTCCGAAAGTTGGTTTAAGCTTAGCAACAAACGATCGCGCTGATGAAACGGCTTCCTTATGTCAATTCATCGCACCAGATTCACACTTCTTAGAATCATGGAATGATGCAGAGCCTAAAGCTGGTTTCTATTCCTTAACACAACCTACGATCTCTACGATATTCAAAACACGTCAAGCACAATCAAGTTTCTTAACTTGGGCAGGTTTGTCAGCTGATTTTGCAGCCTACTTAGAGAGCAACTGGGAGAAAAACATCTTAAAAGGTGGTAAAGTAGCTTGGAACAATGCATTACACGATGGTGTATTTGAACCAACGACTGCTACTGTTTCTTCTGCTAGCCCATCCGTTGATGTGAATGCATCGGCTGCTGCGATTAGCAAAGCATATACGGCTTCTTCTACTGGTTTAGAGATTACAGTTTATGAAAAAGTAGGTTTAGGTACAGGTTCTCAAGCAAACAACCCTTGGTTGCAAGAATTCCCTGAGCCAGTTTCTAAAGCATGTTGGGACAATTATGCGGCTATTTCGCAACCAACTGCGACTAAATTAAAATTAAAGCAAGGTGATGTAGTGGAAGTAAGCGCGAAAGGATACAAAGTATCTCTTCCTGTTTTAGTTCAACCAGGCCAAGCTCAAGATACCATCGCTATTGCCATCGGTTACGGTCGCACAAAGGCAGGTAAGTCTGCTGACGGTGTGGGTGTGAACGCTTATCCATTCATTTCTGAAATCAATGGAGCCTGTGTAGGAACTTGTACACAAGGTGTTTCTATCACAGCAACGGGCGACACAAAAGATATCGCTCAAACGCAAACGCACCAAACGGTGATGGCACGTCAAGCAGTCGTTCAAGAAACGGTGTTAGCTGACTTTGCGAAAGATGCAAAAGCAGGAAGCTTCACTCCTCGCGTGAAAACGTCAGAAGGAGAAAAAGATGCGACTGATTTAACGCTTTGGAACGGTCACGAATACAATAACCACGCGTGGGGTATGGTGATCGATTTAAATACCTGTACAGGATGTTCTGCTTGTGTGGTTTCATGTAATGCAGAAAACAACGTTCCTGTCGTAGGTCGTCAAGAAGTAATTAACCGTCGTGAGATGCACTGGATGCGTATCGACCGTTATTACTCATCTGACGCTGAGGTAGAAGATTTGAAAGGTTTAGAAATTGCGTCTGATAATCCAGAGGTAGTTTTCCAACCGATGTTATGCCAGCACTGTAACAACGCTCCTTGCGAGACGGTTTGTCCAGTATTAGCAACGACTCACTCGACTGAGGGTCTAAACCAAATGACGTATAACCGTTGTATTGGTACACGTTATTGCGCAAATAACTGTCCATACAAAGTGCGTCGTTTCAACTGGTTCCGTTACTTCCAAACAGATGACTTCGATTTCAACTTCAACAACGATTTAGGACGTATGGTCATCAACCCAGACGTAACCGTTCGTTCTCGTGGAGTGATGGAAAAATGCTCGATGTGCGTTCAACGTATTCAAGCTGGTAAGTTAGAAGCGAAGAAAGAGAAACGCCGTCCAGTAGATGGAGAAATTCAAGTAGCTTGTGCTCAATCTTGCCCTACAAACGCGATTACTTTTGGAGATATGAACGATCCAGCATCTGAGATCTCTAAATTATTATTAGTAGAGAAAGAAGGACGTGCTTACCACGTAATCGAAGAGATTAACGTGAAGCCTAATATTTCTTACTTGAAGAAAGTTCGTAACAAGGATGCTAAGAAAGAAGCATAATTTTTTAATCGTAAAACAGTAAATAAAAATATGTCGCACGTTGTATCACCCATAAGAGAGAAACTAGTTACTGGTGGAAAATCTTATTCCGATGTTACCCACGATATTTGTAAGCAAGTAGAGGGAGAACCTACGAAAGAATGGAAAATTGCATTCGGGATCTCTGTCCTTGTATTCATGTATGGTGCTTATTGCCTTTTCTACACTTGGTGGCAAGGTATTGGCGTTTGGGGATTAAATAAGACCGTAGGTTGGGCTTGGGATATCACTAACTTCGTTTGGTGGGTTGGTATCGGTCACGCGGGTACCTTGATTTCTGCCGTATTATTATTATTCCGTCAAAAATGGAGAACTTCCATCAACCGCTCAGCGGAAGCGATGACGATCTTTGCCGTACTTTGTGCTGCATCGTTCATCTTAGCGCACATGGGTCGTCCTTGGTTAGCTCACTGGGCTTTACCACTTCCTAATGCTTTCGGTTCACTTTGGGTTAACTTTAACTCTCCGTTAGTTTGGGACGTTTTTGCGATCTCTACGTATTTATCCGTTTCTTTATTGTTCTGGTATATGGGTCTTGTGCCGGATTTGGCAACGATTCGTGACCGTGCGACGACTGCAGGTCGTAAGTTTTGGTATGGTTTCTTCAGCTTAGGATGGACTGGTTCTTCTAAGACTTGGGCACGTTATGAATACATGTCATTAATCTTAGCCGGTATCTCTACTCCTCTTGTACTTTCTGTACACACGATTGTATCGATGGACTTTGCAACGTCTGTTATCCCAGGATGGCACACAACAATCTTCCCTCCGTATTTCGTGGCAGGTGCGATCTTCTCTGGTTTCGCGATGGTACAAACGCTATTGTTAATCACACGTGTGGTTTTCAAATTAGAGGACTATATCACGATTGAGCATATCGAAATGATGAACATCGTTATCACGGTAACGGGTTCCGTAGTAGGTATCGCTTATTTAACTGAATTCTTCATTGCTTGGTACTCAGGTGTGGAATATGAAAGCTATGCCTTCATTAACCGTGCAACGGGTCCATATTGGTGGGCTTATTGGATGATGATGACATGTAACGTAATCTCTCCACAATTGTTCTGGTCTAAAGCGATCCGTACGAACTTGATGGTTTCTTTCTTCTTATCTATCGTGGTAAACGTAGGTATGTGGTTTGAGCGTTTCGTAATTATCGTGACGTCTTTACACCGCGACTACTTACCCTCATCTTGGGCGATGTTCTCTCCTACAATGTATGATATCGGTGATTACATCTTCTCATTCGGTTTATTCTTTACGTTATTCTTCTTGTTCGCTAAATACTTACCAGTAGTAAATATGGCGGAGGTTAAGTCCGTAATGAAAGGCGTTTCGACAGAATTTACGATCAAACGAATCAAGCCAACTAAAAAAACAGAAGAGTAATTTTCTATTAAGCAAATTCGAAATTAAAACAATATGAGTTCGACAACTAACTACATTTTGGGAGTATACGATGATGAGGATGAGGTTTTACACGCTGTAGGCGAAGTAAAAGCGAAAGGAATCAAAGTAGAAGATGTATATTCTCCATTTCCAATTCACGGATTAGACGTAGCCGTAGGACATGAGCGTACACGTTTACCTATCGCTGCCTTTATGTTCGGTACTTTAGGAATGATCTGTGCCTTTTCATTGATTAGCTACACGATGGTATTCGATTGGCCTATGATCATTGGTGGTAAGGATTTCTTTGCACTGCCTAACTGGATTCCGATCGCCTTTGAAGGAACGGTGTTATTCACGGCTTTTGGCCTTGTATCCACTTTCTGTATCTCGAATGATTTATGGCCAGGTAACAAGACTCTTCCATTAGATATCCGTACGACAGATGATAAATTCGTTATGGCTATCAATTTGGATAAAAACAAAGTTAGTGCTGATGATATCAAGAAAGCCTTGAAAGAGTCTGGAGCAATCGAAGTAAATGTTAAATAATTAAACGAATAATTCTCAAGAAGATATGTTCAATTCAATTCATAAATTCACTTTAGTAGTCGGCCTAACAGCAGGGCTATTATCTTGTGGAGATGACCATAATGATACAGGTACAGAGTTTGCGCCTAATATGTACAATTCAGTAGGTTACGAACCAATGACCCAACTGCAAGGTGATACGAATAAAATCAACCCTTACGGGATGAATATGCGTTTACCGGTAGCAGGCACGGTTTCTCGTAAAAAATATACAGGTGCTGATAGCATTCAACAAGCGTTCTTAGCGCAAGAATTATTGGCAAAAACAGTCCCTAACGACAGTTTATCCTACTCTGCGGCCTTGTTAAAAAACCCATTAGCTGCCACTCCAGAGAATATCGAAGCAGGTAAATTACAATATGAGCGTTTCTGCCAACACTGCCATGGTGAAGGAGGAAAAGGCGACGGTTTAGTAGCCAAACAATACAAAGGTGTTCCTGTTTACTCAAGCGATGCCTTGAAAGACGTAAACGATGGACATATTTACCACGTTATTACGCACGGTAAAGGCCGTATGTGGCCACATGGCTCACAGATTTCCTCAGAGAATCGTTGGAAAATCGTACTTTATGTACATGAGTTACAAAAACAATAAGATCAAATTCATTTAAATTAAAATAGAGAACAAGATGGCGGGACATTCACATTTTTCCCCAGCAAACGTAGAGGAGCATTTTGAGTTCAATTCTGAAGGAAAAAAGCGAATCATATATGCTTTCATTGCAGGCGTTGTTGCTTTAGTTATTGGAATTTACCTTTTATCTAAAGGAGAAGCAGGTGGTCACGAAGTAGCAGCAGCAGGACATGAGGCAGCGAAAGCAGGACACGAAGCAGCGGCAGAGCACCTTTCAGGTGGCGCAGTTTCACACCAACCAGAAGCGGAAGAGCACTACAATTGGATGAATCGCGTTTGGGCGAACGTTTGGTTGAATGCTGTATTCTTTACAGGTATTGCTGTAGTAGGAATGTTCTTCGTTTCTTTACAATACTTAACTAAGTCAGGTTGGTCATCAGTGATGAAGCGTGTACCTGAGGCTTTCCCTAAGTTCTTATATATCTCCTTACCTATCTTGATCTTAACTTTCTTCTTCAAAGGAGATGTTATTTTCCACTGGATGCACCATGGTGTAACAGAAGTAGGAAGTGCTAATTATGACAAAATCATTGCTGGCAAGTCTGGTTACTTGAACAAAAACTTCTTCTTAATTCGTTTAGTTGTATTTGGCGGATTGTGGATCCTTCTTTGGAACATGTTACGCAAAAAATCATTAGAAGAGGATTTGAATGGCGGAACTGAATACTTCACCCAATTAGTTAAAATCGGTACAGCGTTCATCGTGATCTTCGGCGCGTCTAGCTCGATCTTCGCTTGGGACTGGGTAATGTCAATTGATACCCACTGGTTCTCAACGATGTTCGGTTGGTATATGTTCTCCTCCTGGCACGTGACAACCTATGCGGTGATCGTTTTGACGATTTTATTCTTAAAGGATAAAGGCCTAATGGGCTATGTAAATGAAAACCATTTACATGATTTAGGTAAGTTCATGTTTGCTTTCTCAATCTTCTGGACCTATGTATGGTTTGAGCAATTCTTATTGATTTACTATGCTAACTTACCGGAAGAAACCATTTATTTCTTAGAGCGTTGGGAAGGATATGATAAACTTTATAAAAGCTCAGAAATTTTAATGGTAATCCTAAACTTCTTGCTACCCTTCTTAGTTCTAATGACACGTGATGCAAAGAGAACACGTATCTTCTTGAAGATCGCTGCTTTCTTAATTATCGCTGGTCACTATATAGATTTCTACCAAATGATTATGCCAGGTGTTGTAGGTAAACATGGCGGTTACGGTTTAGTAGAATTTGGAATGGTTACTGTTTTTGCTTCAGCGTTTATTTATGTTATCTCTGGAGAATTAACAAAAGCTAGTTTAGTGGCGAAAAACCACCCGTTCTTGCCAGAAGCATTACACCACGATATTTAATTTTTGAACTTGTCTTAAAATAACGATTATGTTTTACCTAATAGGTCTTTTATCAGTTATCTTCTTTGCTCTTGCGATTAACGTCATCAGCAAAAGTATTAAGTTGAATAAGTCTTTAGCTGCAAACGAGAATACAGGAGAAGCTTTAGATTCAAGCAACAATGCAAATGCCTACGGAATGATAATTTTCTGGGCGTTGGGTACCATTGCGGGAGTTTGGTCATTTATGGTTGCAAAACCAGATTTCTTACCTATTGCAGCATCTGAACACGGTTTAAGAACAGATAGTATGTTCTGGATATCTATGGCTGTAGTTACGTTTGCTTTCTTTGCAACAAACACGTTGTTGTTATTCTTCGCATTCAAATACCGCTACAATAAGGACAGAAAGGCTACATTCTATCCAGTCAACCACAAATTAGAATTAATTTGGACGGTTATTCCTGCGATCGTCATGGCAATCTTAGTATTCACGGGTTGGAGAACTTGGAGAGATATCACCTCTCAAGCGCCAAGCGATGCGGTAGTAATTGAGATCACAGGTCACCAATTCGGATGGTATGTGCGTTATGCTGGTGTAGATGATAACCAATTAGGTAATTACAACTATAAATTGATCGACGAAACGAACAATATCGGTATCGATTTTACAGATAAGCACTCTTTTGACGACTTTACAGCTACAGAACTTCACCTTCCTAAAGGAAAGCCTGTGTTGTTAAAGATTCACGCACAAGACGTTTTACACTCGGTATACTTACCTTTCCACCGTGTGAAGATGGATGCGGTTCCAGGTATGCCTACTAAGTTCTGGTTCACGCCAAATATGTCAACTGACGAAATGCGCGCTAAATTAGGCAAGAAAGATTTCAACTATAAGTTAAACTGTACAGAAATTTGTGGCCGTGGTCACTTTGGTATGGCGATTACTGTTTTTGTAGACGAACCAGAGGATTATGCCAAATGGTGTGCAGAACAAAAGCCTTTCTTAGCTACGAACCCTACGTACTTAGCGAAAGTACCAGACAACTTAAAAGCAAAGGCTAGCAAGTATATTCCTGCTGAGCCAGTAGCGGTCGATAGTGCTGCGGCACCTGCGGCAGAAGCGGTAAGTGTAAACTAATTTAATTAAGAACAGAAGAAAATAAATTCATATGTCAACTGCAACATCACACGCTGAAGAAGTTCACACCCATGCACACGATCATGAGCATGAGCACCATGAGCTAAATTTTTGGACAAAGTACGTATTCTCTACGGACCACAAAACGATCGCTAAGCAATACTTGATCTCAGGTATTATCTGGGCGTTCATTGGTGGATCCTTATCAATCATCTTCCGTTTGCAATTAGGTTTCCCTGAAATGCAATTAGATTGGTTACGCCCTATCTTAGGAGAGTGGATCGATGAAGGTGGTAAATTAGATAAAGAGTTTTATTTAGCCCTCGTTACCATGCACGGTACCATCATGGTATTCTTTGTATTGACAGCGGGTCTTTCTGGAACGTTCTCTAACTTCTTAATTCCATTGCAAATTGGAGCGAGAGACATGGCCTCAGGATTCATTAATATGTTATCCTACTGGTTCTTCTTCTTATCGTCTGCCATTATGTTCTCGTCATTATTTATCGAGACGGGTCCTGCATCAGGTGGTTGGGTAATTTATCCTCCATTATCTGCTTTACCACAGGCTATGCCAGGTTCTGGTTTAGGTATGACTTTGTGGTTAACGGCCATGACTTTCTTTATTGTATCTTCTTTAATGGGAGGTATTAACTACATCTGTACGGTCATTAACTTACGTACACGTGGTATGACGTTTACAAAGATGCCATTGACTATTTGGTCATTCTTCTTTACAGCGATCTTAGGTTTATTATCATTCCCAGTATTATTATCTGCGGCTTTATTATTAATCTTTGACCGTTCATTCGGAACATCGTTCTACTTATCAGAGATCTACATTCAGGGACAAGCTTTACCTAACATGGGAGGTTCACCTATCTTGTACCAACACTTGTTCTGGTTCCTAGGTCACCCTGAGGTATACATCGTATTATTACCTGCTTTAGGTATGACTTCTGAGATCATTGCAACGAACTCTCGTAAGCCTATCTTCGGATACCGCGCGATGATCGGTTCTATGATGGGTATTACGGTTCTTGCGTTCATTGTATGGGCTCACCACATGTTCGTAACGGGTATGAATCCATTCTTAGGTTCGGTGTTTATGTTCTTAACCTTGATCATTGCGGTACCATCTGCAGTGAAAGCGTTCAACTACATTACGACACTTTGGAAAGGTAACTTGATCTTTACTCCAGCGATGTTGTTCTCTATCGGCCTTGTATCCTTATTCATCTCGGGTGGTGTGACTGGTATCATTTTAGGTAACTCTGCATTAGATATTAACTTACACGATACCTACTTCGTAGTGGCTCACTTCCACCTTGTAATGGGTGCAGCATCTTTCTTCGGTTTGATGGCAGGTGTTTACCACTGGTTCCCTAAGATGTTCGGTCGCATGATGAACAAAACGTTAGGTTATATTCACTTCTGGTTTACATTCGTGGGTGTGTACATGGTATTCTTCCCAATGCACTATATCGGTATCGCAGGTTTCCCTCGTCGTTACTACTCATTTACAGCGGTAGGAAATGATGGAGCAGCTGCCTTTACAGATATGAACGCATTCATCTCGATTGCAGCCATCATCACCTTTACGGCACAAGCGATCTTTGCTTGGAACTTCTTCTATTCGATCTTTAAAGGAAAGAAAGCTCCACAAAATCCTTGGAACTCGACTACTTTAGAGTGGACTACTCCAGTGAATCCGGGTCACGGGAACTGGGAAGGAGAAATTCCAGCAGTATACCGTTGGCCATATGATTACTCTAAGCCAGGTTCTGATGTAGACTTCATTCCACAAAACGTACCTTTCTCTGCAACGAAAAGCTCTAACCTTCCAGAAGAAGACGCTGAAATTGCAAAAGAAAAAGATATCGATGGTTTATTAGGCGCGCAAAACGAGAGTTATAACCGTTAATTAACCTAGACAATCAAAGATGCATCCGAATGAATCTCATTTAGATGCATCTTTTTTTTACCCCAAAAATGGCCTTTAGAAAATTCGCAATCCTATCACTCCTGAGCATTTATTTGCTCATCCTTGCCGGCGGAATCGTACGCAGCACAGGATCAGGAATGGGGTGCCCGGATTGGCCGAAATGTTTTGGACGTTTCATCCCTCCCACTAAAGTCGAGGAATTACCGCTACATTACGAAGTCATTTACCAAGATAAGCTACATGGCGAGGTGGAGTTTAATGCCACAAAGACATGGATTGAATACATCAATCGTTTGCTGGGTGCTTTGACCGGAATCATCGTTCTAATTACGACTGCCTTAGCCTATAAAGAAGGAAGAAAAGTGTTCTTGCCTACTTTGGCAAGTTTAGTATTAATCTTAGCGAACGCCGTATTAGGCAAATATGTGGTGGACTCGTTTCTACTACCGGGCGTTGTTACCGCCCACATGTTATTATCCATCGGAGTCATCTATTTTTTAATCAAAGCTTTAAACAATCATTCTTCATCAGAAGTTATACCTCTGAAGAATCGCCTATGGGTTGGGCTAAGTTTGCTTGTTGTTTTAGTCCAAATCATCTTAGGCACACAAGTGCGGGAGAACATGGATCACGTGATAAAAGCGTTGGGAGAAGGGGCTAAAGACCAATGGGTCGCTAACCTAGATTTCGGCTACATCATTCACAGAACGTTCTCTTGGGTGATCTTGATTTGCCACCTGGTCCTTTGGAAGAAATTAGCAGAAAGTTCGCTACAAAATTATAGAAAAGGCGTTTTAGTCTTAATCGGTATTTCCCTAGGAACCGGAATTTTGATGGCCTACTTCGCATTACCTTTAGGTAGCCAAGCAGTACATCTATTGATTTCATTGGTATTAATTGGCTGGCACATCAGCTCCTGGATACAAACTAAAAACGCCTAAATGTCGTCTATAAAACCTTATATCGCCCTTTTAAAATCGAGACTATCTATGACGGTAGCCTTTTCCGGGACGTTCGGGTATTTATTAGCGCCTATTGAACATAAACCACTGGGAATTTTCTTGATTTCTCTAGCTGGATTCGTCCTGACAGGAGCGGCAAACATCGTGAATCAATTAAAAGAGATTGAACTCGATAAGTTGATGAAGCGTACCGCGAAACGACCTTTACCTACGGAGACTTTAACGCCGGAGCAAGCCCGTAATTTCGGTTATGTTCTTGCCGTAGTCGCTTTAGCCCTATTGAGCTATTTCACCTGGAAAGCGGCCTTGATCGGCCTTATCTCCTATATCCTTTATGGCTATGTGTATACGCCGCTAAAGCGTGTGGGACCTATCTCCGTATTTGTAGGAGCTTTCCCGGGGGCTTTTCCTCCCATGATCGGATGGGTAGCTGCGACGGGACATTTCGGATGGGAACCGGGTATCTTGTTTGCGATTCAATTTTTCTGGCAGTTTCCACACTTCTGGGCGATTGCCTGGGTGGCGGATGCGGATTACCGCAAAGCTGGGTTCAAGATGTTACCTAATGATGGTAAGAAGGACATTAAAACGGCTTTCACCATCATGATTTATACGCTCTTTTTAGTGCCCTTGGGATTTGTGCCCTATTTATTGCACATTACTGGAATTCAATCTGCGATCATCACGGTGGTAGCGGGGATTCTGTTTTTATGCCAAACCTTTTACCTCATGATGCGCCCCACAGACAAGGCTGCTAAGTGGATGATGTTTGGCTCGTTTTTCTATTTAATCATCATACAAATTGCCTTATTATTTGATAAAGTTTAAATCATGAACGCACAACAAAATACCATCGAACCAGCTGAAACACGCTCGATTAATCCTAAAGTTTTCACGATGTGGTTATTTATCGTTTCCATCATCATGCTCTTTGCAGCTTTCACGTCTGCTTACTTAGTGCGCAAGGCCGAAGGTAACTGGGTTGAATTCCAAATGCCCAGTTTGTTCACCTACAGCACAGGCGTATTAATCTTGAGTAGCCTTTCCATGCATTACTCGCTATTAGCTGCAAAAAAAGACCAATTTAATGCACTTCGAATAAGTATTTCTATTACTTTTGTGCTCGGATTACTCTTTTTAGTAATGCAATTTTATGGTTGGATCCAATTAGTGGAGATGAACGTATTTTTTGTAGGTAATCCATCCGGTTCTTTTGTCTACGTTTTATCTGGTTTACACGGTTTACACCTTGTTTCAGGCCTAATCGTTCTAATTTTCGCCTTAGTGGCTGCCTTTAGATTGAAGATAAACGCGAAGCAATTGACCCAAATTAAGATTTGTGCCACGTATTGGCATTTTTTAGATGCATTGTGGCTTTATTTATTTGTATTTTTATTGATTAACAATTAAGCTTATACCTATGTCAGTAGCACACGCTGCCCCAGCGGTTCCAGAAAATTTAACATGGCAAGGCGGTTCTGAGCCCCTTAAAGCTAGTTATGGAAAATTGATGATGTGGTTTTTCCTTTTATCGGATACCTTCACATTCTCTGCCCTTTTGATCACGTACGGAATGATTCGTTTTAGCCAACCAGCATGGGAAGGCGCTCCAACCGATTTCTATTTCTCGACGACTCACTGGCCTATTCCAGAAAAAGTTTTTGAAGCGGTTCCGTTCTTACACGGGATGTCATTGCCTTTAGTATTCGTTGGTATTATGACATTCATCTTAATTGCTTCCTCTGTAACGATGGTATTAGCGGTAGAAGCAGGACACCGTGGTGACCGCAAGGATGTAGAAAAGTGGATGCTTTGGACTATTATTGGTGGTTTTACTTTCTTGGGATCTCAAGCGTGGGAGTGGTCACACTTTATACACGGTCCAGAAGATTTAACATTAGCAGCTAAGCAAATCGTAGATGGCGTTAGCACTCCGATTGAAGGGGCGAACCTCGTTCGTAACCCATACGGCCCTCCTGCATTTGCAGACTTATTTTTCTTCATTACAGGTTTCCACGGAACACACGTATTCTCTGGAGTAATTTTGAATGTCTTGATTTTCTTTAACGCAGCTACGGGTGTGTATGAGCGTAGAGGACATTACGAAATGGTAGAAAAAGTAGGTTTATATTGGCACTTTGTCGATCTAGTTTGGGTATTCGTATTTACCTTCTTCTATTTAGTTTAATCTTATAACCGAATTATATATGGCTTCGCACGTAGCACACGGAACCTCAGAAAAAGAAATTCCAGCTCCTAATACAGGCGCGATTTGGAAAACATTTTGGATTTTATTGATTTTAACAGCGATTGAATTCGTTATTGCTTTCACAATGCCTGCTAACACCTTACGTGTGGCAATCTTCTGTGGAATGACAATCGTTAAAGCCTTTTATATCGTAGGAGAATTCATGCACTTAAAGCATGAAGTAAAATCCTTGATTTGGGCAGTATTAATCCCTACACTTTTCGTAGTATGGCTTTTAGTAGCCTTGATCTACGAAGGTGGTCACTTATATTGATTTTAATTTCCTTCTTGGATAATGAATAAAAAGACAGGCATATTATTTCTCGTATTAATAGTGCCTGTCTTTGTTTATTTAGGGCTTAAGACTTTTGGCACAAACCATTTTAGTCTTCCACGCTATGTCCCAGCCATCGATTCCACAACGGGAGAAATCAAAATGGCCAAGCGCCTGAATCCTCGCTGGAATGAAGCAGAGATGGATACGGTTTTCCAAACGATTCCCTCATTCACTCTCCTTGACGAGACGGGTAAGCCCTTTGATTCGAACAACTTAAAAGGCAAAATCTACGTCACCAGTTTCTTCTTTACGCGTTGCGGAACCATTTGTCCTAAAATATCTTCGCAAGTAAGCCGCGTACAAGATACTTTTCACGAAGATCCTGAAGTAAAATTGCTATCCATTTCGGTAGACCCTAAATTCGATCAACCTGAAAAGCTAGCTGCCTATGCAAAACGCTTTGACGCGAACAAGGGACAATGGCATTTTTTGACAGGGGAAAAGAAGGTTATCTATCCTTTGGTCCTACAAGGATTCCACGTTCCTTTAGCGGATGCTTCCGAATATGACGCAGCTATCAAGAATCCAGATGAAACATTTATCCACTCGGAACGGTTAGTACTAGTAGACAAAGAGGGAATTATCCGTGGGTTTTATGACGGAACGGATAAAAAAGAGGTGGATCGACTGTTAGTTGAGATTAAAGTATTGAAAAGCATCTATTCAAACGAATAAATTATGTTGAAATTGACCAAATCACCACAGAATAATTTAATCATTAATGTCATTTCCATTGCTATTCCCTTAGCTGTTGCAGGCCTATTATCTTTGCCCACTAAATTACCTTTAGGAGATTGGACAAAAATGCTGCCTCATTTTATCGGGGTAATTAATTCGACTACTGCCCTAAGTTTACTGGTGGGCTTGATCGCAATTAAGCGTAAAAATATTGGGGGACATCGCAAAGCGATGGGTGCGGCAGTACTTCAGGGAGCCGTTTTCCTTGTTTTATATATTTTGTACCATGTAGCGAATGAGTCTACCAAATTTGGAGGAGAAGGTCTCATAAAAGGAATCTATTTGTTTTTGTTAGCCTCTCACATCTTTTTGTCTATCGGGGTGGTGCGCCTTGTATTATTGGCTCTTTACCATGCCTTGACTGGCGATATTGATGCGCACAAAAAAACGGTAAAATGGGCTTACCCCATTTGGTTATATGTATCTATTTCTGGCGTTATCGTATATCTAATGATCTCACCTTACTATGTATAAGAAAATATTCCTCTTGGCAGCGATTCTTGTTTTGACGCAAATCGATGCGGTTGCACAGTGTGCGATGTGCAGGACGACGGTAGAGAGTACCATTTCGAATGGTCGCTCTAACATTGCGACAGGTTTGAATACAGGAATCTTGTATTTATTAGCGGCTCCCTATTTAATCGTAGCGGCGATTGCTTTTTTATGGTTTCGCCAAAGCAAGCAAGAACAACAAGCCCGCCTAGCTAAATTACAGCTACGTCAAAAAGTCTCTCAACTTTTCAGCAGCCAGTCCTAATTAATCCCAGATAGGATAAAGTGTGAGCTTGATGGCCTCTCCAAAGAAGATTTGGGTAGACTTTTCGAAGGAATCTGTGTAATCAGACACATAGAATTGACGCGTCGACTCCTTCCCTTCATGCAACATATCTTCCGCGGTTAAGATTCGCTTGATTTCTTCGGCGACAATAATCGAGGTATCAATGACGGGAATACTCCCTTCATAATACGCATCAATTTGAGGTTTGATCAATGGATAGTGCGTGCAGCCTAAAATTAATCCCTCAATTCCTTGTAAGGTAGGTTGCGCTAAGTATTCTTTGATGATGTGCTCTGAGATGGAATTCGAGAAGAAGCCTTCCTCGATCATGGGGGCTAGTAAAGGGGTTGCCAAAGATTTCACCTGAATATGCTTTCCCAGCGCTTCCGCCTTGTTTGCATAGATCCCGGAGTTCACCGTTTGCTTTGTTCCAATTAAACCGAGGGTTTTGTTTTCCCAGTTTTGGTCCAAATACGCAATTACCGGGTCAATCACATTCACGACTTTGGCCTTCGTACCCACATAGGCCTTCACTAAATCGTAAGCCGCCGCCGAAGCCGAATTACACGCAATCAAAATCAGCTTGCAATTCTTCTCTAACAGCAAATTGCAAATCTTCACCGAATAGGCCTGAATCGCCGTCGCCGATTTATCACCATAAGGCAAGTGCGCCGTATCTCCAAAATAGATGATATTCTCCTGCGGCATCAACTCCGTGATGGCATGCGCCAGAGTCAATCCTCCAATTCCACTATCAAAAATCCCGATGGGCGCTGCGTTTGGCATACGATTAATTTCAACAAAGAACGGAATTTTGAAATTCTTTTCAAACTCACGCAACCATTTAGCGCTTTGTGCCATCTTTGCATTCGAATAACAAAATAAACACTTGAGTACACGTTTACCTTCCTTTACTTCTGAAATCGAGCTTATCGCCGCCTGCCGAAATAACAATCGGCAAGCGCAACAGGCCTTGTTTCAAAAAATGGCAGGAAAGATGCTCTCCGTGGTGAAGCGCTACATCTCCAATACCTCCGAAGCGGAAGACACCTTAATGGAGGGTTTTGTCAAAGTATTCTCGAAACTAGACCAATACCAAGGCGGAGGTAGTTTCGAAGGCTGGGTTCGCAAAATCATGGTCAACGAGGCCCTGATGTCCATTCGAAAGAACAAAGACCGCTATCCGGTCGACATCGATGTGGCTTTTGACTTAGCGCATCCAGACGAAACGTTGATGCAATTGGGCCTACAAGAAATCGAACAATTGATCGCCTCCTTGCCCACTGGCTACCGGACTATTTTTAATTTATATGCCATAGAGGGCTACTCCCACGCGGAAATTGCACAGCTTTTAGCTATTTCAGAAGGGACCTCTAAATCACAGTTATCACGAGCAAGAGCTTTATTACAAAATCAACTAATCACCTTACAGTTATGAAAAATTGGAATTCTGTAGAGGAAAAATGGAGAGAGCAACTCTCAAACAAATCCGAGGACATCCCTGAGGGATTGTGGTCGCGCCTAGAGGAGAGGTTGCCAGAGAGGCTAGAAGAGAAGCCTTCTCGTCGCTTCCCCATCTATTGGGCGGCGGCAGCGATGCTATTGCTGGCGCTGGGTCTGAGCTGGAATTGGAATCCTGCACTGGAAGAGGGAGCCGCAGAGGTGACACGTGTCATCGAAAAAACAGAAGCCCCTGTGGAAAAAGCCGCAACCTCTGTCTCTGAAGCATTGATAGTTCCGACCAAAGCTACCGAATCCACTTTTACGAAAGCTCGTTTTGAGCGAGTATCGATGGAAGAATCTCCCGTAAATGTGGTAGAAGAATCTCCCAAAGAAGAAATCGTTGCCACGGTTCCAGCCACAGAGAAGAAGGATGAATCACCAGAGATTGTCACAGTCCGCCTGGACATTGACCCTATTGAAGAAGAAGAAGTGAAGCCTGCTTTTACACAGCAAAAACGCAGAAAATCTTTGTTCGGAAAAATCGTGGGCGAAATCAGACAAGCCTTGGATGGCGAACCTGTGAACTGGCAAAAACTAAAAGAGGGTAACGCCTCTTTTGAAAACAGCATACACACCGTAGCAAATACCTACGTAAAAACAGAAGAAAATTTAAAACGCACATTACAAATCCAATAATTATATGAAAAAGTTCATCGCTATTATCTGCCTATTAGTAAGTGTATTCAGCCTTTCTGCAAAAGAAAGACAGGATTCCTTGATTTTAAAAATTGACAAAAGAAACCAAACCTTAGTGGGAGCGAAGACGGCTAATCGTACCCTTCGAGAGGAATTAGAAATGGCCTTTGATAAAAAAGGTCTCGTGTTGACGGATAGTCTTTGGCAAAATATTAGACAAGCCATTAAAACAGATTCAGATGGAGATAGTAGTCTTTCCGTTCGAATTGGAAATAGTTCGGTGAAAATCGGGATTCTAAAGTCCGGCGTTAAATATAAATCTGAAATTAATATGAAGGCCAAACCAGGTGGTGTTAGCATAGCATCTTCTGGCAAAGAAGAAGTACGCGTCGGATTAGATGGTGTACACGTGAAAGATGGTAACGAAGAGACGCACGTGACTTGGGATGGGGTATACCACCGAGAGGGGAATGAAGTGACCAAAGTGATTTGGGGAAAGGATTCTACTAAAATCAAGCGCCCAAATTTATACAGCAGAAGAGGTTTAAACTTCTATTTAGGTTTAAATGCGCTGCCAGGGGGAGAAACAGAAGTGGCCGTCCCCTACCCAGGAGCACCTGCTTACGTTCCTAACTTTACGTTAGATCCTATGGGATCGCGGTATGCGAGCATTGAAATCTCCCGTTTCGTGACACTTTCAGAGGGCAAAAAATCAGCCTTCCGTTTAGGCTATGGTTTAGAAATCGATTGGTATAACTTCCGTTTTGACCATAACCGCATCGCGACAAAAGGGCCTAATAGCGTGCAATTCACAACCATTACGTCCTCTACCGGAAAAGAAGTGGCTATGAGCAAGAACAAGATGAGCGTTTCTTACCTTACTTTGCCTATTATGCCACACTTCTCTTTTGACAAAAAATCAGCTATCCAAATGATCGCTATCGGTGGATATGTGTCGTATCGCATCGATACCTGGACTAAAGCAATCGAAGAAGAGAGTGGAAACTTGCGTAAAGAGACGAGTAATTTATACGTAAATCCCTTCCGATATGGTGTGAGAGCCGAATTTGCGCTGCGTCACTTCCCAGATTTATTCTTTAGTTATGATTTGAGTCCACTGTTTGAGCCAGGTAAAGGTCCAGAAATGCGCGGATTAGCCTTTGGAATCCGATTATTGTAAAAATTTATTAGAAATTTTTCACGGATGTGTTTGCGGAAATGAAAAAATGAGCTACTTTTGCGAACTATTTCAGTGGAACGTTACACTGAAAGCACAAATGAAGGGGATATACCAGAGCGGCCAAATGGGGCAGACTGTAAATCTGCTGGTGAATGCCTACGGTGGTTCGAATCCATCTGTCCCCACATTTTTTTTTATTACCTTGAATCCTTTTTACAGGAGGATTCAGCAAGCGGGAGTAGCTCATTTGGTAGAGCGATAGCCTTCCAAGCTATAGGTGGCGGGTTCGAGCCCCGTCTCCCGCTCAGAAATACAAAATGTTGCTAAGGGAGAAATCCCTCTTAGCGATATTTTCGTTTTCGTTAATCGAAAGAGGTTAACAAGAGGCCGCAAGGTTATGCCTTTGTAGCTCAGTGGTAGAGCACTTCCTTGGTAAGGAAGAGGTCGGCAGTTCAATCCTGCTCAAAGGCTCTACAATTAAGCAAGGCCGTAGTAAAGCGTACATTTGAAACTTTTTATAACTAAATTAAGAACTAAATAATCATGGCAAAAGAGAATTTTGACCGAAGTAAACCCCACGTTAACATTGGTACGATTGGCCACGTTGACCACGGTAAAACAACCTTGACAGCTGCTATCACTAAAGTTCTTTCTGAAAAAGGTCTTGCTGAGAAAAAAGATTTCTCTTCCATTGACTCTGCTCCAGAAGAAAAAGAACGTGGTATCACGATCAACACTGCGCACGTAGAATATTCTACTGCTAACCGTCACTACGCACACGTTGACTGTCCAGGTCACGCGGATTACGTGAAGAACATGGTTACTGGTGCTGCACAAATGGATGGTGCTATCTTAGTAGTTGCTGCTACAGATGGTCCAATGCCACAAACGCGTGAGCACATCCTTTTGGCTCGCCAAGTAGGTGTACCTCAATTGGTTGTTTTCATGAACAAAGTGGACATGGTAGACGATCCAGAATTATTAGAATTAGTTGAAATGGAGATCCGTGAGCTTCTTTCTTTCTACGAATTCGATGGCGATAACATTCCTGTAATCCAAGGATCTGCTTTAGGTGGATTGAACGGAGATGCTAAATGGGTAGCTACTATCGATGCGTTAATGGAAGCAGTAGATTCTTGGATTCCACTTCCTAAGCGTGATGTTGATAAGGCATTCTTGATGCCAGTTGAAGACGTATTCTCGATCACAGGTCGTGGTACTGTAGCAACAGGTAAAATCGAGACTGGTGTTATTAACTCAGGTGAAGCAGTTGATATCTTAGGTATGGGAGCTGAAAACTTGAAATCAGTAGTAACTGGTGTTGAGATGTTCCGTAAGATCTTAGATCGTGGTGAAGCTGGTGATAACGTAGGTTTATTGTTACGTGGTATTGAGAAAACTGATATCCGTCGTGGTATGGTAATCTGTAAGCCAGGTTCAGTGAAGCCTCACACTAAATTCAAAGCAGAGGTTTATATCTTGTCTAAAGAAGAAGGTGGACGTCACACTCCATTCTTTAACAAATACCGTCCACAATTCTACTTCCGTACGACAGACGTAACAGGTGAAATTACTTTACCTGCAGGAGTTGAAATGTGTATGCCTGGTGATAACTTAACAATTGATGTTACGTTATTGAACGCAGTAGCTATGGACAAAGGTTTACGTTTCGCGATTCGTGAAGGTGGCCGTACTGTAGGTGCAGGTCAGGTAACTGAAATCTTAGACTAATTTTTATTAGCCTATACGGAAAAGAGCGGTCAGTGACCGCTCTTTTTTTTTGTACCTTGCTCACCTAAACAAATAAACCTATGAAAAAAGTACTTTTATTGCTTCTCTTGTGCAGCTTTGCGGTGTCTGCACAGGAATATTATGAGATCAGAACGTATCAGATGAAGTTCAAGGGAAATACGGCTCTATTAGAGTCCTATCTTTCTAAAGCCTTCATTCCAGCCCTTAATGCTTATGGCGTTTCTAAGGTAGGCGTATTCAAGGATTACGGAAAACCGGAGCCTGGCATCGTCGTGGTGGCCATCCCCTTCCCTTCTTTAGCTTCTTATGCGGGATACAAAGACGCTTTGGAGAAAAATGCCGTCTATCAAGAGGCTGCTAAGCCCTATTTTGAGAACGTAGGATTAGACAAACCGATGTTTGAAAAGATCTCGACGTATCTTGCCAAAGGCTTTGCCGGACACCCTAGCCTAAAATTACCCATCACTAATCCGGGTCGTATCTACGAGTGGAGAACCTACGAGGCTTACAATGAGGATGCTTTGAAACGCAAAATAGGGATGTTCAATGACGAAGAATTGAAGATCTTTGATACGGTAGGCTTGCACAACGTATTCTTTGGCGAGGTGCTTGCTGGAGAAAATACACCGTGCTTAAGCTACATGGTTTCCTTCGAAAACATGGCAGAGCGCGATGCGAATTGGGCTAAATTCCAAGCTAATCCAGACTGGAAACGCATCTCTTCTGACGCTAAATATGCGAACAGTCACTCTAGAACCGTGCGTAAATTTCTAGAACCCACGAGCTATTCTCAGTGGTAATTAAACAATAATGTGAAGGGGATTTGTAAATTGTCAAAATTTGGCTAAATTTGCAATCCTTTCTACGGGCATAGTATAATGGTAGTATGCAGGTCTCCAAAACCTTTGGTCAGGGTTCGAATCCTTGTGCCCGTGCTAAGTAAATTAAATACCGATATCGGTTAAATTATGAGCAAATCAACATCATTGATCAAAGAATCATGGACTGAAGTAACAGAAAACGTTACTTGGCCCGCATTCTCTGACTTACAGTCGAGTTCTGTGTTAGTTTTGGTGGCTTCTTTAATCTTCGCCCTTTTAGTAGGTGCGGTTGATTTAGTCTTCAAATCTGGTTTGGATTTATTTTACACTTCATTTTAATAAATAGGTTGATCCATGGCAGAGACTAAATGGTATGTGTTGAGAGCAATCTCAGGACAAGAGAAGAAGGTAAAGACCTATATGGAGAACGAATTAGCGCGCCAAGGTGTGTTAGATTCAGTTCCTCAGATTTTAATCCCTACCGAAAAGATTTACGAAATCCGTAAAGGAAAAAAGGTGATTCGCGAGAAGAACTTGTTTCCAGGATATATCTTAGTAGAAGCAGACTTAGCTGGAGAGGTTAGTCACATTTTAACTTCTACACCGGGTGTTATCGGTTTCTTGCAAGCAAATAACGAAGAAGTAGAAGTAACAAAGGTTGAAGGCGGAAAAGTGAAGAAAACGAAAGTAATCGTTAAGAAACCTGTTCCGATTAATCAAAGTGAAGTAAATCGTATCTTAGGTAAAGTAGATGAGTCTGCAGCCGTAGAAGAATTTGCTTCTGTTACCTTCATCAAAGGCGAAACAGTTCGCGTTATCGACGGTCCATTCGCCACTTTCGAAGGAACGGTAGAAGAGATTCACGAAAACACGAAGAAATTATCTGTGATGGTGAAGATCTTTGGACGTAACACCCCACTTGAATTGAACTACGCTCAAGTAGAAAAATAATTTATCTCTATTCTAGAGAAGCTTGGAAAGTCCTGAACGAAAATTCAGGACTTTTTTTGTTAACTATTTGTAATTTAGAATAAAAGCCCTAATTTTGCAGTCCGTTTAAAAAGCGGCAATCTCTGTTTTGAAAATTTCAAGAGGGGATTGGGCCGGAACGTCATTGTTACGCGGAAAGGTCACCCGGAGGGGAATCAGATAAGGAAGCTTCCACCCTTATTGGCAGATAAACCTCTAAATTCACTAAATAAACGATGTTTTAACATGGCAAAAGAAATAGCTGGCTACGTAAAGCTTCAATGCAAAGGTGGCCAAGCCAATCCTTCACCACCCATCGGTCCTGCTTTAGGTTCGAAAGGATTAAATATCATGGAGTTCTGTAAGCAATTCAATGCGAGAACTCAAGATAAGAACGGCGTAGTATTGCCGGTCCTAATTACTTATTACGCAGACAAATCGTTTGATTTCGTTGTAAAAACTCCTCCTGCACCCATCTTGTTATTGGAAGCAGCGAAGGTTAAATCTGGTTCAGCTCAACCTAACTTGAAAAAGGTAGGTTCTGTAACTTGGGATCAAGTACGCGTTATCGCGGAAACTAAGATGCCAGATTTAAACTGTTTTACAGTTGAAGCAGCAATGAGTATGATTGCTGGAACGGCTCGATCAATGGGAATTACTGTTTCTGGTGATAAACCGTTCTGATTTAACCATCAGAAATAAACATTTTAATTAAAAGGTAATGGCAAAACTTACGAAGAAAATAAAGGAAGCCCTTTCAAAATACGATGCAACGCAAGCGTATTCGCTTGAAAAAGCAGCGGAGATTTTGAAAGAAATTTCTTATACAAAATTCGATGCCTCAGTGGATATTGATGTCCGCTTAGGAGTAGATCCCCGCAAAGCGGACCAAATGGTTCGTGGCGTGGTTGCCCTACCTCACGGAACCGGGAAAGACGTACGTGTACTTGTACTATGTACGCCCGATAAAGCAGAGGAGGCAAAAGCAGCCGGTGCTGATCACGTAGGATTAGATGATTACATTGCAAAAATCGAGAGCGGCTGGACCGATATCGACGTAATCATTACTATGCCCACTGTGATGGCAAAATTAGGCCGTTTGGGACGTGTTTTAGGACCTCGCGGTCTGATGCCTAATCCAAAGTCAGGTACTGTAACTTTGGAAGTAGGAAAAGCAGTAAACGAAGTAAAAGCTGGTAAAATTGACTTTAAAGTTGATAAAACTGGTATCATCCATACCTCTATCGGTAAGGTGTCCTTCGGAGCTGATAAAATTGTAGATAACGCTTTAGAAGTAATCAACACGTTGATTAAATTAAAGCCGTCTTCTGCAAAGGGAACTTATGTTAAATCGATCAACTTGTCATCGACAATGTCTCCGGGCATTATCATCGATAAGGGAACTGTAGCTGGATTGTAATCATGACAAGAGAAGAAAAAAATCAGATTATTGATGAGTTGAGCGAAAAGTTCGCTGTGACTCCGTACTTCTACATTGCAAGTACAGCCGGTTTAACTGTAGCCGAAGCTAATCAATTCCGTAGCCTTTGTTTTCAGAGAGGTGTTGAGTACAAAGTATTCAAAAACACCTTAATCTCTAAGGCATTAGCTAAAACGGGAACGGATTATTCCTCTTTAGACGCAGAAGTTTTGACAGGCATGTCAGGTATCATTTTCGCAACTGAAAATGCTAAAGTACCGGCAAAATTGATCAAAGACTTCCGTAAAGAAGCGGGAAAAGACAAAATTGCATTCAAGGCTGCGTCTATCGAAGGTGGTATCTACATTGGCGAAGGTCAATTGACAGCACTAGAGAACATCAAGTCGAAAAACGAGATGATTGGCGAAGTTATTGGCTTATTACAATCGCCTGCTAAAAATGTTGTTTCAGCATTATTAAGCGGTGAGAAGAAATTAGCTGGTATCGTGAAGACTTTGTCTGAGCGCCCTGAGTAATTATTACCAAGTTTTACCGGAGTGAAAACTCCAATAAATTATTAATTCTTAACAATTAAATTTTCAAAAAATGGCAGATTTAAAAGCGTTCGCTGAACAATTAGTGAACTTAACTGTAAAAGAAGTAAACGAATTAGCTACTATCCTTAAGGATGAGTATGGTATCGAACCAGCTGCTGCTGGTGCTGTTATGGTTGCAGGTCCTGCAGCTGGTGGCGCTGAAGGTGGTGATGCTGCTGCTGAGAAGACATCTTTTGATGTAATCTTAAAGGCTGCTGGTCCTAACAAATTAGCAATCGTTAAATTAGTAAAAGACTTAACTGGTTTAGGTTTGAAAGAAGCGAAAGATGTAGTTGATGCTGCACCGAAAGCTGTGAAAGAAGGTGTATCTAAGGACGAAGCTGAAGGTTTGAAGAAATCTTTAGAAGAAGCTGGTGCTGAAGTTGAATTGAAGTAATTCAACCCAACCTATCTTACGAAAAAAGGGAATGGCAACATTCCCTTTTTTTTGTTTAATCCCTTATCTTTGCCCACTCGTTTCCTTATTCATTTATGCACAATCTGATTAAAATGCTTCCTGATGCTATCGCAAATCAAATTGCGGCAGGCGAGGTAGTACAGCGACCAGCCTCTGTGGTAAAGGAATTAATGGAAAACTCGATTGACGCAGGAGCGAGTTTCGTCCAGTTAATCGTGAAAGAAGCGGGCAAAGTCAGCATTCAAGTCATCGATGATGGCAAAGGCATGTCACCGCAGGATGCACTGATGAGTTTTGAGCGCCATGCCACCTCTAAAATTAGTAAAGCGGAAGATCTATTTGCCATCCATACGATGGGATTCCGTGGAGAGGCTTTGGCCTCTATCGCTTCTGTAACCCAGGTAGAATTGAAAACGAGGCGAGAGGAGGATGAATTAGGCAGCTTATTGCGCATGGAAGCCTCTGTTCTGAAGGCAAATGAACAAGTGGCCGCCCCTAAAGGGACGTCAATTCTAGTTAAAAACCTATTTTACAACATACCAGCCCGCCGGAATTTCCTAAAATCAAATCCGGTAGAAATGCGTCACATCTTGGATGAATTCCAACGGATCGCTTTAGCTAATCCTGAGATTAAATTCTCTTTAATTCAAAACGAACAAGAAACCTATGCCCTACCGGTTGAAAAACTAGGTAAGCGAATTGTGGACTTGTTTGGCAAAACCTACCGGGAACAATTAGCGGCTTGTGAGGAAAATACGAATTTCGTCAGTATCAAAGGCTATGTAGGTAGACCAGAATATTCGAAAAAGACTCGTGGAGAGCAATTCTTCTTCGTGAATAACCGTTTCATTAAGAGTTCTTATTTGCATCATGCGGTGATGAGCGCTTACGAACGATTAGTACCGGAGGGGACTTTTCCTTTCTATGTTCTATTCTTGACCTTAGATCCTTCCCACATCGACATCAATGTGCACCCGACGAAAACGGAGATCAAATTCGATGATGAGCGATCCATTTATGCCATTTTGCAAGCGGCTATCCGGAAAACACTTAGCCTGAACCATTTGATTCCATCGCTCGATTTCGATGCGAATGTGAATTTTAGAAATCCATCTGGAACGTCTGGGCCTAGCCCATTTTCTTCGTTCTCCGGGACGAATTCTCCTCGACCTGTTCAAGATGCCTGGAAGAAGCTTTACGAGGGCTTAAATGACAATATTGAGGCCTTTGAACGAGGTAATGTAGCTGAGCCTTCGGCAAATTTATTCCCACAAGCTGCTACGACCTTTCAAAGCAAAGCCAATACCTGGACAGCAGACAGTTCTTCGCACACGAATTTCCAGGTGATTCAGATCCTGAATAAATTCCTAGTAGTGACACTTTCCGGCGGAATGTTGCTTATAGACCAAAAGAAAGCCTATCAACGCATCTTATTTGATCAATTCTCGGAGAATTTAGTGAAGAAAAACGGGGTGTCTCAGCAATTATTATTTCCACAGATTTTACGAATTAATCCAGCTGACACGATCTTAGTAGAGGAAATTTTAACCGATGTAACCGATTTAGGCTTTCGTTTAACAAAAGACTCAGAAGAAAAATTCTGGATTCAAGGTGTTCCCGCTGGAATAGGTGAAGAAGACGGACAGAATTTGCTAGAGGGGATTTTAGAACAAATAAAGAATGAAGCGTCTGATCTAGGCCAAAAACATTCCGAAAAAATTGCGCGCATTTTAGCTAACCGGGCAGCGATTCGATATCAAGCAAAGAAACTGCTGTCTGAAGAAATGTCCGCTTTAGTGGAGCAATTGTTTGCGAGCACAAACCCTTCTTATTCTCCAAATGGAGAGCTTATCAGCCGTCAATTAAATGAGATGGAAATCGGTCAATTAATTGGCTAATTCTTTTGCCCTATCCTTTGCCGCAATAATTCCTTTTTGCAATCCTTCTGCTACTTGGTTCTCTTGGAACGTTTTCAACGCCGCTTCTGTCGTTCCCCCTTTCGAGGCAACCGCTTGAATCAACTCATCTAACGTCTTATCGCTGGTCTGCATTAAATGATAGGATCCTAACATCGTTTGTTTCACTAAAAGGGAGGCCATCGCTGGCTCGAAGCCCATCTGAACTCCCGCATCAATCATGGCCTTGATCAAATAGAAGAAATACGCTGGACCACTACCACTCAAACCCGTCACCGCATCCAATAGGCTTTCTTCTTCTAAAAAAACCGCACGACCCGTGGAATTAATCAAGTTCTCTACCTTTCGGATATCCGACATACCCACGGCAGAAGCAGCGGCAAAAGCGGTCATCCCCATACCCAAAAGTGCGGGTGTATTCGGCATCGCACGAACCACTAAATCATGGGATAAACTAGCTTGAATATTCGCAATCGGAATACCGGCCATAATCGACAAGACAATTTGAGTAGGCTTTATGAACCGAGCTAATTCAGCAGAAACGGAAGGGTAATCCTGAGGTTTAACGGAAAGGATGATCAAATCAGCTGACGCGACTTTTTCCGATATGGTATCGACAACAATCCCGGCTTTTTGCTCTTGTAGTATATCGCCTCGCTCCTTATTCTTTTCAATCAAGATCAGCTCCTGCTTAGAAACTAAATTATATTGAATGAAGGAATTGGCAAAAGCCATCCCCATATTTCCACAACCAATGATCGCTATTTTCATCTTATTTTGTTTCAAATAATTGGGCCAAATACTGGTCCAGAGCAGCTCCTCTCAAACCTTTAGCAATAATTCTTCCTGCAGGGTCTAACAAGAAAGTCTGCGGAATGGAATTCACCTGGTAGGCTTGTGCCCCCGCAGAACTCCAGTATTGTAAATCTGATACGTGTTTCCAGACTAATTTATCTGTTTCAATGGCCTTTAACCAAGCCTCTCTATTTTGATCTAGACTAACCCCGTAAATCTCAAAACCTTTGTCCTTGTAGTTCGCATACGTCTTTACGACATTGGGATTCTCCCGGCGGCAGGGTCCACACCAGCTTGCCCAAAAATCAATCAACACATATTTCCCTCGCAACGAACTCAAAGCCAAACTAGGCCCCTCTGGAGTTGCTAAATTAATCTCCGGTGCCATGGCACCTTCGTTGACATCTTGTAAACGCTCTAAATTATGGACAAATTGCTGTACCTGTGGATGAGTCGGTCTCGCTTTGCCTAGCCTATCCGCAATCTCTAACAGCGAGGCCATCTCTTTCTCCGCAGGCAAAAAATTAGTTGCCCAAAGTGCCACTAAATGACTCCCCATTTGAGGAATTAATGCCTTTATTTTAGCTGTGCTTGCAGCCTGCGCCTGTGTAAACTCAGCCTGAATTCGTTTCTCTTGCTTGGGATCTACCTGAATCTCTTGGTTCCATTTGCGCACCTTGGCCTCCATTTCTTTCGAGATGGCCATCAATTCAAGCATAAATTTCACGTTAGGATAATCCCCTTTCAGAGTAAATGCACTCTTACCATCTTCATCGTTGATTCCATCTGCCACGATATCAATCGATTCGCCCCCTTCTAGAATGACGAGCACTTTTTGGGGCTTAGGCGTATCAAAGAAGTTCACTAAATAAAAAGCGCCTTGATCTTTCACCAGACCTTTAAAAGTCACTTTCCGTTGAACTGACGGGCTTGCAGAGTCTATTTTAACTATTTTTCCCGTCTCATTTATATATTCTAAATAGATTTTTTTCCCAGGCACAACCGTCTTTGCCTCGATGTGTAACTCAAAATTTTGAGCTCGTAACGCAGTCGAAATAAACAATATGATCCAGATTAATCTCATTTAGGCTTTCGCTAATTCTTCTGACATTAGTTGATTAACACGCTTAGGATCAGCCGTTCCCTTTGATTTTTTCATCACTTCACCGATGAACAAGGCGATTAAACCCTTCTTTCCTTTTTGGTATTCTTTTACCTTATCTGGGTAGGTCGCGATCGCTTCCTGAACCCAGGTATTTAATTCATCCCCCGATTGCGCATTCAACCAACCCTGCTCTTCGACTAACTGAGCTGGTGATTTTGCTGGATTTTCGATAGCCAAAGGAAATAATTGATGTGCCGCTAAATTATGAGTCAAGGTGCCACTCTCCACTAAATCAACTATTTCAGCCAAGGTTTTAGGACTTAGTCCAAAATCCGAAATCGATTGATTCTTCTCGTTCAAATGCGACTTAACAGGCCCCATTAGCCAATTCGAAATAGATTTATAGGCTTCAGAATGAACGGCAACTTCTTCAAAATAGATCGCCATTTCACGCGTATCAGCTAAAAAATGCGCATCATAAGCAGGTAAACCAAATTCCTTGACTAACTTTTGTTCTTGTTCCCAAGGCAATAGAGGCATAGCCGCCTTAATCTCTTGTAACCACGTTTCTGAAATTTCTAAAGGAGCTAAATCTGGCTCAGGAAAATACCGGTAATCATTCATCGTTTCCTTCACCCGCATCGAATGCGTTGTCCCCGTATGTGCATCGAAGGTTCTCGTTTCTTGGATGAGTGTACCTCCCTCGTTTAGGACCTTGGTTTGACGAACAATCTCGTGCTCAATCGCGCGCTGAATGTTACGCAAGGAATTCATATTCTTGATCTCCACTTTAGTCCCTAAGGTAGTTGTACCTACAGGTCTAATCGAGACATTCACATCTGCCCGCAAAGAGCCTTCTTCCATATTCCCATCGCAAATGCCCAAGTAGCGAACTAATTTACGCACCTCAGAAACCAAGGCAAAAGCTTCTTCCGAAGAATGAATCGATGGTTCTGTGACCATCTCGATTAATGGTGTGCCCGCCCGATTATAGTCCAAGAAACTAAATGGATTATCTCCTTCATGTAAAGACTTACCCGCATCCTCTTCTAAATGAATGTGGTGAAACTCCATCTTTTTATTCCCCTCTTTCAAATGAACCAAAACCGAACCACCTATGCAAATGGGCGTTTTATCCTGGGTGATTTGATAGCCCTTCGGAAGATCTGGATAAAAATAATTCTTCCGATCAAAATACTGTTTAGGGGCAATTTTAGAGCCTATCGCTAGGCCCATTTTTATGGCAAATTCCACTACCTTTTTGTTCAAATAGGGTAATGTCCCTGGATGGCCTAACGAAATAGGAGAAATTAAGGTGTTCGCTTCTTGACCAAACAGGACAGGGTCGCTCGCGAAAATCTTCGAATTCGTCTGCAACTGTGCATGAATTTCAAGGCCAATAACGGGTTGATAGGAAATGCTCACTGAAAAATATTTATAACCAGGATAGGATATAAAGATACAAAATTCCCGGGTTTAAAGATATCAACTACTTGATTTTGCAGGTACAAGCCGTTTTATGCTTGTAATTATACCAGTAAGCTAAGGTAATAAAAACACCTAGTAAAAGGCCAAAAATCCATTCAATTGATTTAATACCAATCAATGTGTCCATCAACTTTACTAAAACACCTAGCCCTAAAAAATACAGAGGCATGGGTTTTCTATGTTTCAAATAGTCTTTCCACAAGAGGAATAGGGCCATTCCAAAGCTAATAACTACCAAAACCCATTCCACAACCGGACTAAATGCAATCGAACTAGCTAAATAAGGGGCTACAAACAAAAATACTGGCATTGCCAAACAATGTATTGCACATAAAAGTGAGAGAAAAACTCCCAATTTTTCGGCTGGCAACAAATCTGAATATTTTTGTTTAGACATAAAGCTAATTATTTAATTACTATCGGAAAACTTAGATCTAAATCCGTACTACCCGCATCCTCATCCCCCGTTTTAACCGTACGACCATTTAACGGTGGTTGATGTTTTAATAACAACTGTAATACACCAGATCCAGCAACGTATTGTGTCTTTGCTGTCGCTTTCAACCCGACAGGTAAACCATTTTTATCGGAATCCGTAATCTGCACAGATAACAAGGAAGCGGGCATAGGTTTATACACAAATAAGTGGACATCCGACTCTTCCAAAATATCTTCTGTAATATCCTCTAAAGAACCCTTCGATTCGTCTCCTATATAGATCGCAACGGTATAATCTGTATTTCTTGCCAATTGTAGAGTATCAAAAGCTTCCGGTTTTGTACGTGAATCTCCATCAATGTCTCTAAACTTAAAAGAACGAGAAACAGAAGCGGCATCGGTAAAAACAAGCTCTACAGTCGTAATTAATTCATTATCATCCGTAGGTTCAACTTCAGGATCCTTTTTACAGGCCAAAATTCCAACTAACACCAGTAAAGAAAAAAATAGCTGTTTCATGTTTATGCAATAGTGTTGCAAATATAAAGAACAAAGTGCAAAGTGCAAAGAGCAAAGTTCAAAGAGCAGAGTTCAAAGAGCAAAGTTCAAAGATGGTGAATGGTAAGTGGTAAATGGTTAATGGAGTAGTCGATAGTCAAAGACCAAAGTTCAAAGTTCAAAGACCAAAGTTCAAAGAGCAAAGTTCAAAGTTCAAAGAGCAAAGTTCAAATTGCTGAGTGCGTGGGGCGATATTTCATGAGTGGATAAAAAACGAGGCGGCAGCCTCTTTTTTATGCCGTATCTCTACTCTTTGCTCTATACTCTCTACTCTATTTCCTGATTACTGCCCACTGATAACTGACGACTAATTCCCTCCGGACTGACGACTAGCGACTAGTGACTGTAGGGCATAAAAAAAGACCCACACTTTTGGTGCAGGTCTTCTGTAATAACTTGGAGCTTACTTACTTTCCCGGGTTTGATCCCAGTATCATCAGCGGTGCGGGGCTTAACTTCTCTGTTCGAGATGGGAAGAGGTGAACACCCGTCCTATCGGCTCCATACTTTTTGCAAGGTTTTAGCCTTTAGCCATATTGTGAGATAAAATAAACAGCAGTGTGTAAATTAATAAAAGGTAAGCTTTCGGGTAATTAGTACTACTCGACTTTGACATTACTGTCTTTACATCTGTAGCCTATCGACCGTGTCGTCTACACGGACCCTTCATGGAATACTCATCTTCAGGTCAGTTTCGCACTTAGATGCTTTCAGCGCTTATCTGGTCCCGACGTGGCTACTCAGCTATGCCCTTGGCAGAACAACTGATATACCAGCGGTCAGTCCAACTCGGTCCTCTCGTACTAAAGTCAGAACCTGTCAATATTCCTACGCCCACAACAGATAGGGACCGAACTGTCTCACGACGTTCTGAACCCAGCTCGCGTGCCACTTTAATCGGCGAACAGCCGAACCCTTGGGACCTTCTCCAGCCCCAGGATGTGACGAGCCGACATCGAGGTGCCAAACCTCCCCGTCGATGTGAGCTCTTGGGGGAGATCAGCCTGTTATCCCCAGAGTACCTTTTATCCTTTTTTGAGCGATGGCTGTTCCATACTAAACCACCGGATCACTATATCCTACTTTCGTACCTGATCGACTTGTCGGTCTCACAGTCAAGCTCCCTTTTGCTATTGCACTCTACGCACGGTTACCAAGCGTGCTGAGGGAACCTTTGAAAGCCTCCGTTACTCTTTTGGAGGCGACCACCCCAGTCAAACTACCCACCAAGCAATGTCTCCCCTTTGGGGATTAGAATTCCAGTACAAGAAGGGTGGTATTTCAACGTTGGCTCCCCGATGCCTAGCGACACCGGCTCACAGCCTCCCACCTATCCTACACATCCAGTACCAAAACTCAATGCTAAGCTATAGTAAAGGTTCATGGGGTCTTTCCGTCCCGTTGCGGGTAAACGGCATCTTCACCGTTACTACAATTTCACCGAGCTCACGGCTGAGACAGTGCCCAGATCGTTACACCATTCGTGCAGGTCGGAACTTACCCGACAAGGAATTTCGCTACCTTAGGACCGTTATAGTTACGGCCGCCGTTTACTGGGGCTTCAGTTCAATGCTTCGTGTTGCCACTAACATCCCCCCTTAACCTTCCAGCACCGGGCAGGTGTCAGGCCTTATACGTCATCTTTCGATTTAGCAAAGCCATGTGTTTTTGTTAAACAGTCGCCTGGGCCATTTCTCTGCGGCCACGATTGCTCGTGGCTCCCTTTATCCCGAAGTTACAGGGTTAATTTGCCGAGTTCCTTAGCCGTGATTCACTCGAGCGCCTTAGAATATTCTTCTCGACCACCTGTGTCGGTTTACGGTACGGGTTACTTATAAGTTATACACGCCTAGACTTTTCTTGGAAGTTTACTCACTACACTCGTTTTGGCATTGCTGCCGCCTCTCAAAGACACTATTCCGTCAGTATCTGGTAACCTGTAATCTCCGTCATCTATTTGCCCTATAAGTAAGTACAGGAATATTAACCTGTTGTGCATTAGGTTGTCGCCTTCGCTAGACCCTTAGCCCCCGACTAACCCTCAGTTGATTAGCATAGCTGAGGAAACCTTAGTCTTTCGGCGTGAGGGTTTCTCGCCCTCATTATCGTTACTCATGCCTACATTTGCTTTTCTGAACGCTCCAGCAAAGCTCGTCGCTTCACCTTCTCCGCAGATCAGAATGCTCCCCTACCAGTATATAAATATAATCCAAAGCTTCGGTACTTTACTTGATGCCCGTTTATTATCGATGCCCGCCTCGCTCGACCAGTGAGCTGTTACGCACTCTTTAAATGAATAGCTGCTTCCAAGCTAACATCCTGGCTGTCACTGCAATCAGACTTCCTTAGTTCAACTTAGTAAAGATTTTGGGACCTTAGCTGTTGGTCTGGGTTCTTTCCCTCTCGGATTGGGACCTTAGCACCCCAACCCTCACTCCCGGGTATATTTTAAGCCATTCAGAGTTCGTCAGGATTTGGTAGGATTTGACTCCCCCTAGTCCTATCGGTAGCTTTACCTGCTTAAAACTTAACCCCGAGGCTGTTCCTAAAAACATTTCGGGGAGTACGAGCTATTTCTCAGTTTGATTGGCCTTTCACCCCTACCCACAAGTCATCCAAATACTTTTCAACGTAAACTGGTTCGGTCCTCCACTCCGTGTTATCGGAGCTTCAACCTGCTCATGGGTAGATCACAAAGTTTCGCGTCTACTCCCACTGACTAAGCGCCCTATTCAGACTCGCTTTCGCTCCGGCTGCTCACGTCAACGTGATTAACCTCGCCAGTGAAAGTAACTCGTAGGCTCATTATGCAAAAGGCACGCCGTCACCCCACGAAAGGGCTCCGACCGCTTGTAAGCGTATGGTTTCAGGGTCTTTTCACCCCCTTACTCAGGGTACTTTTCACCTTTCCTTCACAGTACTCGTTCACTATCGGTCTCTTGGTAGTATTTAGCCTTACCGGATGGTGCCGGCAGATTCAAAGGGGATTTCTCCAGTCCCCCCCTACTCAGGATACCACTACAATTACATAAACTTACCAATACAGGGCTCTCACCTTCTATGGCCTGCTTTCCCAAACAGTTCTCGTTGATTTACATAATCGATGGCGTGGTCCTACAACCCCAGTCTTGCCGCAACAACACTGGTTTGGGCTAATCCGCGTTCGCTCGCCACTACTTACGGAATCACTTTTGTTTTCTCTTCCTCTGCTTACTTAGATGTTTCAGTTCAGCAGGTTCGCCTCCTATCTTAAATAGGATAATAGATCTTCAATCTACTGGGTTGCCCCATTCGGAAATCTTCGGATCGAAGGTCTTGTGCACCTCCCCGAAGCTTATCGCAGCTTAACACGTCCTTCATCGCCTCCAAGAGCCTAGGCATCCCCCATACGCCCTTAATTCACTTACTCTTTTAAAATATCTTCATCCCGAAGGATTCAAATTCTAATTTGCTCTTACTCTTTACTTTATTCTCACAATATGTCAAAGAACCTTGTGTG